>NZ_JAGHRO010000002.1 GCF_017743735.1 Shimia sp. R9_2 | reverse complement strand
GAGCGCTCACATGGGGGCTGCACAAGACGAGATTTTTGGTCCAGTGTTGTCCGTGATGACATTTGACACGCTGGAGGAGGCGGTCACGTTGGCCAATGGCACGGATTACGGTCTGTCTGCTGGTGTGTGGAGCAACAATGTACACACCTGTCTGGCGTTTAGCCGTCGTGCCGAAGCGGGCACCGTTTGGACGAACACATGGATGGATGGATTTCCTGAGGTCACATTTGGAGGGGCCAAGCAATCCGGTCAGGGGAGAGAGATCGGACGCTATGGCTTTGAAGAATTTATGGAGGTGAAATCGGTTGTGATGCGGATCGGGAATACCCGGGCGCGTTGGGTGACCGACACAAACGACGAATAACGAAAGAAACTTCGCAGATTGGGAGGATAACATGCGAATTTTTACAAAAACTAAGGCCGCCGTTGTGGGCGCACTTCTGGCCAGCACCAGCATGGTGCAGGCTGCAGACGTTGAGGTGCTGCACTGGTGGACATCCGGTGGTGAAGCCGCCGCGCTGAACGTGCTGAAGCAGGATCTGGAAGGCCAGAGCGTGGGCTGGCAGGATATGCCGGTCGCCGGCGGTGGTGGTGAACAGGCGATGACAGTTCTGCGCGCACGGGTTACTGCGGGCAACCCACCAACCGCCGTACAGGCGCTGGGCTTTGATATTCTTGACTGGGCCAACCAAGGTGCTTTGGCGAACCTCAATGACGTGGCTGCCAAAGAAGGTTGGGACGAGGTTGTCCCTGATGCGCTGAAGGCATTTGCCAAAGCGGACGGCAAGTGGGTCTCTGCACCGGTGAACGTGCACTCAACAAACTGGGTCTGGGCCAACAAAGCCGTGCTGGACGCCAATGGCATTGCGCAGCCAACCTCATGGGATGAGTTTGTGTCTGCCGTTGAAGCTCTGAAAGCTGCTGGCGTGACACCGATTGCTCATGGCGGTCAGGCCTGGCAGGACGCTACCGTGTTTGACGCCGTAGCAATGGGCGCGCTTGGACCGGATGGCTACAAAGCCGCTTTCATCGATCTGGACAGCGAGACCCTTGGCAGCGACGCCATGAAAACAGCTTTTGATCGCATGGCATTCATCCGAGACAACGTGGATGACAACTTCTCCGGCCGTGACTGGAACCTTGCGACAGCTATGGTGATCAACGGCGAAGCTGGCTTCCAGATGATGGGCGACTGGGCAAAGGGTGAATTCCTGAACGCCGGTAAAGTACCGGGCGAGGATTTCCTGTGCTTCCGCTTCCCTGGCACGGCGGAGCAAGTAACGTTTAACGCCGACCAGTTCATGATGTTTGATCAAGGCGGCGAAGTTTCCTCCGAGCAGGCCGCGCTCGCAAGCGCGATCCTGTCGCCAAGCTTCCAGTCCGCGTTCAACGTGGTGAAAGGCTCCGTACCAGCGCGTACCGATGTCTCTGACGCCGACTTTGATGCCTGCGGCAAGCAGGGCATGAAGGATCTCGCTGCGGCAGCTTCCAGCGGCAATCTGTTTGGTTCCATGGCGCATGGCCACGCGGCCCCGGCCTCTGTCAAAAACGCGGTTTATGACGTGGTGACAGCGCATTTCAACGGCGAATACGACAGTGAAACTGCCGTGCGAGAGCTGGTGGATGCGGTGGATATCGCGAAGTAATCCAAAGGGTTACCTCCCCAGGCGGGGCTGTCACTTTTGGCCCCGCCACCTAAAACGGACTTATCTACTTTCCCAATGGAGGTCGCGTCATGGCGCAGACTGCTGAGGCGGATTTCAAAACCCGTCTACAGAATTGGATTCCCAAACTGGTGCTTTCGCCCTCGTTGGCTGTGATCCTGGTGTTTGTCTATGGGTTTATCCTGTTCTCCGTTTATCTGAGTTTCACCGACAGTCGTTTGTTGCCGTCTTATGGCTGGGTTGGCTGGGAGAACTACTCCAAGCTTTGGCGTCTGAGCCATTGGGAGATTTCGCTGACAAACATGGGCATATTTGCCCTGCTTTATATCACGCTTTGCACCGCCATTGGCTTGGGACTTGCGATCTTTCTGGATCAGAAAATCCGCGGAGAGGGTCTTTTGCGTCCCCTCTACCTCTATCCGATGGCGCTGAGCTTTATCGTGACTGGAACGGCCTGGAAGTGGTTCCTTGATCCGGGGATTGGGCTGGAAAACGTGATGCACACTTGGGGTTGGGAAAGCTTCAAGTTTGACTGGATCAAGAACCGGGACTTTGCGATTTACACCGTGGTTCTGGCCGCTGTCTGGCAGACTTCCGGGTTTGTGATGGCGATGTTCTTGGCCGGATTGCGTGGGATCGACAATGAGATCCTGAAGGCGGCGCAGATGGACGGCGCCAGCAATTGGAACCTGTATCGCCGCATCATCATTCCGCAGCTACGGCCCGCGTTTCTCTCGGCCTTTGTGATCCTGAGCCACTTGGCGATCAAAACCTTTGATCTGGTGATCGCGCTGACCGGCGGTGGGCCGGGGCGGGCCACGGAGCTTCCTGCGACCTTCATGTATTCCTACACGTTTACGCGCAACCAAATGGGTATTGGTGCGGCGTCTGCCACCATCATGCTGATGGCGATTGCCTCGATCATGATCCCCTATCTTTACTCTGAACTGCGGGAGAAACGGTGATGTCTGTTGCGACCCAAGACACAGCGATCCGCACAGGGCGTTTCACGCGCACGCTGATCTATGTGGTGCTGATCCTGTTTGCCTTGTTCTACCTGCTGCCGCTTTACGTGATGCTGGTGAACTCTGTGAAACCGCTTGATGAGATCACCGGTGGTGGCATGATGAGCCTGCCTGATGCTTTCACGCTTGAGCCGTGGAAACAAGCCTGGGCGAGCGCGCAGATCGGTGTGGAGCCAACCGGCCTTAAGCCCTACTTCTGGAACTCCATCAAGATGGTGGTCCCTGCAGTGGCAATTTCCACCGTGCTTGGCGCGCTGAACGGCTATGTCCTCACCAAATGGCGTTTTAAAGGCGATACGATCCTTTTTGGCCTGATGCTCTTTGCCTGCTTCATTCCATTTCAGATCGTTCTGATCCCTATGGCACGGATGCTGGGGCTGATGGGGCTCGCCGGGTCGACCTATGGTCTGTCCTTTGTGCACATCGTGTTCGGCATTGGTTTCACCACGCTCTATTTCCGCAACTACTACGCGGTGTTCCCAACCGAGCTGATCCGTGCGGCGCAGATTGACGGGGCGGGCTTCTTTCAGATCTTCTGGCGCATTCTGTTGCCAAGCTCCGGCCCTATCGCGGTGGTGAGCGTGATCTGGCAGTTCACAAACATCTGGAATGACTTCCTGTTTGGGGCATCCTTCGCGGATGCGAGCAGTCAGCCGATGACCGTGGCACTCAACAACCTCGTGCAATCGAGCACGGGCGTCAAAGAATACAACGTGCATTTTGCCGGGGCGATCCTGGCGGCGATGCCCACTCTCTTCGTTTACATCGTGGCCGGACGGTACTTCGTGCGCGGCCTGATGGCGGGCTCAGTTAAAGGATAAGACGTCATGGGCTTTCTCGACATTGATAAGGCAACCAAATCGTATGGTGCCATCGAAGTGCTGCACAATGTGGACATCTCGATTGAGGAGGGTGAGTTCCTTGTGCTCGTGGGGCCATCGGGGTGCGGTAAATCCACTCTGCTCAATATGATTGCCGGGCTGGAGGACATCACCGGCGGCGAAATCCGGATCAAAGATCGGGTGATGAACGGGGTTCATCCCTCCAACCGCAACATCGCGATGGTGTTTCAGAGCTACGCGCTCTACCCAAACATGACCGTTGGGCAGAACATCACCTTTGGTCTGGAAATGCACGGTGTGCCAAAGCCAGAGCGTGAAAAGGCAATGCACGATGTGGCAAAGCTCTTGCAGATTGAGCAGCTGCTGGATCGCAAGCCCGGCGCACTTTCGGGTGGGCAACGGCAGCGGGTCGCCATGGGGCGCGCATTGGTGCGGGATCCGGATGTGTTCCTGTTTGACGAGCCGCTGTCAAACCTTGATGCAAAGCTGCGCGTGGACATGCGCACGGAGATCAAGAAGCTGCACCAGAAGCTTGGCACGACGATTGTTTATGTGACCCACGATCAGATCGAGGCGCTGACACTGTCGACACGGATTGCGGTGATGAACGGCGGCTACGTTCAACAGCTCGGCACGCCGCAAGAGATCTATGATAACCCTGCCAATATATTTGTGGCGACCTTTATGGGCTCTCCCGCGATGAATGTGGTGCCTGCCAAGGTCGTCATGCAGGATGGGCGCCCCGCGGCGCAGGTCGCGTTGGCTGACGGAAGCCCGGCAATCCTGCCATTCAGTCAGGATAATCTGGCCCCGTATGAGGGGCGCGAGATCCTGTTAGGTATACGTCCAGAAACCATCACTGATCCTGACAGCGCGGACCGCAAATCCAGCAATACCGCGGAGCTCACCAACCGCATTGATGTGACAGAGCCAGCGGGGTCTGATACTTTTGTGTCGATGCAACTTGGCGGGCGCGACGTGATTTCACGTATGCGGTCCGATGTGCCGGTGGCTGCCGGGCAGCAGTTTGCCTTCGCCGTCAACATGGAGAAGGCGGTTGCGTTTGATCCTGATACCGAGATGCGGATTGCCCCCTAATGGACGCGGATGTGGTCATCATCGGCTCGGGTATTGGCGGTGCAAGCATGGCGGCAGCTTTGGCGCCGAGCGGTAAGCGCATTGTTGTGCTGGAACGTGGCGAAAGACTGTGCCCGAGCCCGCAAGACCGAGACGCCAAGGCCATCTTTGGTCAGGGGTACTTTCGGCCGGATGAAACCTGGCTGGATGGCGCGGGCTGCGCCTTCTCGCCGGGGAACTACTACAATGTGGGTGGCAATTCGAAGTTTTATGGCGCGGTGATGCTGCGCTATCGGGAGGCAGATTTCCGCCCCATTGTGCACATGGAAGGCACCACGCCGGGATGGCCGATTTCTTATGCGGATCTGGCGAAAGACTATGCCGCAGCCGAAGCGCTTTTTGAGGTGCGCGGGGCGGCAGATGAAGATCCAACGGATCCGGCGCGCTCAGGTAAGCTGCCCTATGGAGCGGTGCCGGACGAAGCTGACATTGCCGATTTGCGCCGCCGCCTGAAAGGCGTCGGGTTGAAGCCGGCTTCGTTGCCGTTGGCGGTGGATATTGAGACTTGGCTGGCCCATGGGCAGACCACTTGGGATGCCTATCCCAATACCTGCGCGGGCAAGCAGGACGGTGAGACCGTGCTGATGAAGGCCAGCGCTAAGGGGCGTATTGCGCTTTGGACGGGTTGTGATGTGCAGCGACTGGAGATCGGCACGGACGGCCGCGTTTCAGCCGTACACTATCGGCAGGAGGGCAGAGACAAGCGGATCGCCGCGCCGTTGGTTGTGCTGGCGGCAGGTGCCGTGCGCTCGGCGGCGCTGTTGCTTTCGTCTGCCAACGACAATTGTCCCACTGGCGTGGCGAACCGATCTGATCAAGTTGGACGTAATTTTATGAACCACAATTGCAGTGCGGTCTTGGCATTGCATCCGCTGCGCCGCAACCGGTCGATCTATCAGAAGACGTTGATGGTGAATGACTACTACCATGATGACGGGGAAGGGGGGGCGCCTCTGGGCAATGTGCAGTTGCTTGGCAAAATCACTGGGCCGATTTTGTCGGCGACGTCGGGGCTGCCCAATCTTCTTGCCAATTGGATCGCCACGCGGAGCTTTGATTTCTATGCGATGAGTGAAGATCTGCCGCGTTCTGATAGCCGCGTCACGGTCAAGAATGGGCAGATCAGTCTGGTGTGGCAACGCTCCAACTGGGCGGCACATGAGGCTTTGGTGAAGCAATTGAAAGCGAAACTGCGGCAAGCAGGGTTTCCCGTGGTGTTGAGCCGCGCTTTTGACCGGTCTAACCCATCCCACCAATGCGGCACAGCCCGCATGGGCACTGACCCGGCGAAATCCGTTGTGGACAGCTTTGGGCGCAGCCATGACCATCCCAATCTCTTTATCACGGATGCCTCCATTCTGCCGACCTCTGCGGCGGTGAACCCGGCGCTGACGATTGCGGCCCTTGCCCTGCGTGCCGGTCGGTATATCGCGGAAACGGAGTTTGCGGCATGAGTGGCCTTGCGCTGATAACAGGTGGTCAACAGGGTATCGGACTTGGCATTGCTCAAGCGTTGCAGGGGGCGGGCTTTCGCATCGCTATTGCGTCTCTGCCTGAACCGGATGCGCCTGCAGTGCAGGCTGGACTTGCGGCGCTTGATGGAGAGGCTGTTTATTTCCCTCATGATGTCAGTGACATCGCGGCCATCCCGCGACTGCTTGATCAGGTGGAGGTGGCGCTGGGACCGGTCACCGCATTCGTGAACAATGCGGGCGTTGGGGCTCCCGTGCGCGGTGACTTGCTCGATTTGCAGCCAGAGAATTGGGATTTTGTGCAGAACATCAACCTGCGCGGGGCGTTCTTTCTCGCGCAAGAGGTTGCGCGCCGCATGGTGACACAAGGCGGAGAAAGCTATCGCTCGATCAGTTTTGTCACCTCGGTAAGTGCCGAAATGGCCTCTCCTGAGCGGGCCGAATACTGCGTGTCCAAAGCGGGGGCGTCGATGGTCGTGAAGTTGTTTGCGGCCCGTTTGGCGGCAGAGAACATCGGCGTTTTTGAGATACGCCCAGGCGTGATTGCCACGGAAATGACGGCGGGCGTGAAAGACAAATACGACGCGCGGATCGCAGATGGGCTGATCCCGGCGGCGCGCTGGGGCAAGCCTGCAGATGTCGGCCAAGCGGTGGTGCCGCTGGCGACGGGGCAGATGGCATATTGCAGCGGATCGGTGATCGCCGTGGATGGCGGTCTGTCGATTGCGCGGCTTTGAGGAACGGACATGAAGACGGACTTTGATTTCATCGTTGTGGGCGGCGGCTCCGCCGGGTCGGTGATTGCTGCGCGGTTGAGTGAGGTGGCAGACGTGTCGGTGCTGCTGCTTGAAGCAGGCAGGACGGATCGCCATCCGTTTTTTCACCTGCCAGCCGGATTTGCCAAGATGACCAAGGGCATTGGCAGCTGGGGATGGACGACCGTTCCTCAGAAACACATGAAAAATAAAGTGTTTCCCTACACGCAGGCCAAAGTGATTGGTGGCGGGTCTGCCATCAATGCGCAGATCTATACCCGGGGTGCGGCGCAGGATTATGACGATTGGCGTCAGATGGGATGCGAGGGCTGGGGCTATGACGATGTGCTGCCTTACTTCCGAAAGTCTGAGGACAACGACACCCACAACAACAAGTTTCACGGGCAAGGTGGCCCGCTTGGCGTAAGCCAGCCCGCCGCGCCGCTGCCGATCTGTGATGCGTTTATCGCGGCGGGTGGTGAAATGGGTATCCCGGCAGCGGGTGACATGAATGGCGAGAAACAGGATGGGGTGGGCTACTACCAGCTGACACAGCGCAATGCGCGGCGCTCTTCTGCTGCGATGGCCTTTCTGGCGCCCAATCGCAATCGGCCGAATTTGACAGTGCGCACCGGGGTTCAGGTGCGCCGGCTGTCGGTCGAAAAGACGCGGGTGACCGGTGTCGAGTTGATGGATGGCACCAAGCTGCGCGCGGCGCGCGAGGTTGTTCTGTCTTCAGGTGCCATAGGGTCGCCGCGATTGTTGCAGCTGTCAGGGATAGGAGCGGCAGATGCGCTGTCTGATTTGGGTATTGAGGTGCAGCTCGACCAACCAAACGTGGGCGCGAATTTGCAGGATCATCTTGATCTCTATGCGATTTGCGAGGTGAGCGGACCACACACCTATGATCGCTTTGCCAAGCTGCATATGTCTGCCTTCGCTGGGCTGCAGTATCTGTTTGCGCGCAAAGGGCCGGTAGCGAGCAGCCTGTTTGAGACCGGTGGATTTTGGTACGCCGATGAAAACGCGCGCTCACCTGATATTCAGATGCATCTCGGGCTGGGCACAGGCATTGAGGCGGGTGTGGCGGCTATGCCAAACGGCGGTGTAACGCTGAACGCTTGTTTTCTGCGGCCCCGCTCGCGCGGATCGGTGCGCCTGCAGAGCGCTGATCCGACCGATGCACCGTTGATCGATCCGAATTACCTGGCCGACCCTTATGACCGGGAAATGTCGCTGCGCGGTTTGCAGCTGGTGCGAGACATCCTCGCGCAGGATGCGCTCAAGCCATATATTCTGGCGGAGCGTTTGCCGGGGCCGGAGGTGCGTACCGAGCAGGACGCGTTTGAATTCATCTGTCAGCATTCCAAAACCAGCCACCATTGTGCGGGCACGTGCCGCATGGGGCCGGATGAGGCGGCTGTGGTGGATATTCGTCTGCGATTTAACGGGCTGGAGGGGCTGCGTGTGGCGGATGCCTCGATCATGCCAACCGTCAACTCATCCAACACCAATGCACCATCCATCATGATCGGCGAGAAGGCCGCCGATATGATCAAAGAAGATCAAGGGCTTACAACATGATCAAACATATCGTTCTGACCCGGTTCCGCTCCGACGTGTCTGAGGACACCATTTCGGAGATCTATGCGGGGCTTGCAGGTGTGACTGTGCGGCTTGAAGGGGCCTCAGGCTTTCATGGAGGCCGGTCAACCAGCCCGGAGAAGATTGAACGTGGCTACATGCACGGTTTCACCATCGATTTCGACAGCTTTGAGGATCTGGCAGCTTATTCCGAAGATGAAGAACACAAGCGTTGGGGCGCGGAGATTGTTGCGCACGCTGAGGGCGGGCTCGATGGGGTGCTGGTGCTGGATGTGGAGGCCTGAGCCGATGATCGGAGGAGTGATGTCATGCTAAAGCTGCCAACGCAGGATGGGAGCATTGAGGATTATCGTCTGCACGGAAAACCGCTTGTGCCGCGTGCGCCCAAAGTTGCGCTGACCCGCACGGCCTTTGCAGCGGCGCATGTGGTGCCAGATCCGGTCGCGGAGCGAGATCCCTGGACAGGCCGTCCGGCGGTGGATTGGGACACCACTTTGGCGTTTCGCCAAGGTCTCTGGGATCAGGGACTCGGTCTGGCGGAGGCCATGGATACGGCGCAGCGTGGCATGGGCGTTGACTGGGCCACTGCACGTGAGTTGATCGAGCGCACAATGGTGGCAGCCAAGGCGCATTCGCAAAAGCCGCGCGTGGCCTGCGGTGCCGGGACCGACCATTGTGAGCTGTCTGAGCTGACCACTTCGGAGGCCATCACCGCCGCTTACGAGCATCAGGCAGAAGTCATTGAGGCGGCCGGCGGGCAGTTGATTTTGATGGCGACCCGGGCGTTGCCGGCAATCGGTGCGGACAAAGAGGTTTATCACAAGGTTTATCGCCGCCTGATCGATGGGGCTGCGCAGCCTGTCATCCTGCATTGGCTGGGAGACATGTTTGATCCCGCGCTCAAAGGCTACTGGGGCTGTGACTCTGTTGAGGCTGCCAGTGACTTTGTTCTGGAGCTGATTGGCGAAAATCACAGCCAGGTTGATGGCATTAAGATCTCTCTGCTGGATCAGGCGCATGAGGAGGCCTTTCGGGCGCGGCTGCCTGAAGGCGTGCGTCTGTATACAGGGGATGATTTCAACTACGCACCACTGATTGAGGGGGATGGCACACATCACTCCCATGCGCTGTTGGGGATTTTTGCCGCCATCGCTCCGGCGGCCAGTCAGGCGCTTGAGGCTTTGGCGATGGGCGACATGCACCGTTACCATGCTTTGTTGGCACCGACAGTTCCTTTGTCCCGCGAAATCTTCCGAGCACCAACGCGATTTTACAAGGCCGGCATCGCCTATCTTGCCTGGCTCAATGGCGCGCAGAGCCATTTCATTATGCCGGGTGGGTTTCAGGGGAGCAGAGATATCACGCATTATGCAGAGGTGTTTCGCCTGGCCGATGCTGCAGGGCTGCTTTCGCAGCCGGAATTGGCGGAAACCCGCATGAAAGCCTTGCTTTCCCTGCATGGTATCTGACACCTAGCGGCCATGGAGCGCAGACCGACGATCAAAGATGTGGCCCGCGAGGCTGGGGTGTCAAAATCCACCGTCAGCCTCGTGTTGCAGGGCAGCAGTTTGGTGAAGTCCGAAACGCGTGAGCACGTGCAAAAGGTGATGGCCGAGATCGGTTATGTTTATAACCGTGCCGCGGCGAAACTGCGTTCCGGTTCAACCGGTCTGATTGGTCTCGTGATCAATGATCTGCGCAACCCGTTTTTTTCTGAGCTTGCAGCCTCCTTGCAGCGCAGTCTGAGTCAGCAGGACTATGCGGCTGTGGTTGCCAATACCGAAGAAGATCCAGCCCTGCAGCAAAAGATGATCAATGCGTTGATCGAGCACGGTGTGTCTGCCTTTGTGATCTGCCCCACCTATGACGACAGTGGGCAGGCCTTGGAGCCGATCGCGCGGGCAGGGCTACCTGCGATGCAGGTGTTTCGGCGCGTGGATAATCGCTTGGATCAGTTTCCCTTTGCCGCTCCGGACTATGCCGAAGGCGGGCGGCTGGCGACCGAGCATTTGCTTGCGCAGGGGGCGAAACGGATTGCGTTTGTCGGCGGGCTTGACGGGCGGCCTGTCACGCAGGAGCGCGTGTCAGGATATCTCAAAGTGATGGAAGAGCGTGGCCAGCAGCCGGTGGTCTTGACCGGGGCTGCCACAAGACAGTTTGGACGCGAACAGGCACAGGTGCTCAAAGAACGGTTTCCCGAGGTTGATGGGGTCATTTGCTTCAATGACTTGGTCGCGCTTGGGCTCGTCGCATCTGCCTCAGCGCAGGGACGTGTGATTGGAGCGGGATTAAGGGTTGTCGGCGTCGATGACATCGAAGAATGTGCGCATAGTGCACCGCCGCTGAGCTCGGTGAGCTGCCGTATCCCCGAATTTGCCACCCATATCAGCGATGCGCTGCTGGGGTGGCTGACCCAAGGTCCGGCGCCTGCGCCTGACGTGCGCACACCCGTGTCACTGATGGTGCGGGCCTCCAGTGGAGAGAGCTAAGTGATTGATGACCCGAATGACTTCCTGAGAGCGCTTTTTGCCAAAGCTGTGGCTGTTGCCGATCCTATGGCGGCGCTGCCGGACGCATTGCCCTCCAAACCGTCAGGTCGGTTGATTGTTGTAGGTGCTGGCAAGGCGAGCGCGCGGATGGCGGAGGCTTTGGAAGCGGCGTGGGGTCCCTGCGAAGGGCTGGTGATCACGCGCTACGGATATGAGCGCCCTTGTGCAGGCATTCGGATCGCCTCGGCCGCCCATCCGGTGCCAGATACCGCCGGGGAAGCGGCGACGCTTGAAATGCTGGAGCTGATGCGTGGACTTGGCGCCGAGGACACGGTGATCTGTTTGGTTTCGGGAGGTGCGTCCTCGCTCTTAACAGCGCCTGTTCCGGGTGTGACCTTGGACGAGTTGAAACAGGTAAACGCGGATTTGCTGGCGTCAGGTGCGCCAATTTCAGCGATGAACGCGCTGCGCAAGCATTTGTGCCAAGCCAAAGGTGGTCAGTTGGCCGCGGCGGCATATCCTGCCAAGGTAGTGTCTTTCCTGATCTCGGATGTGCCGGGCGATGAGCCGGGCATGATCGGTTCTGGCCCCACGGTTGGAGAACCCTCGGATTTGGATGCCGCACTGGCAGCGGTTGCGCCCTTTGGTGTGACTTTGCCCAAACATGTTGAGGCGGCGGCACGTGCGCATGCTGGCGTTGTGGCGCTGGATGATGCGCGTCTTTCGACCACGGAAAATGTGCTCTTTGCCTCGCCGATGCAGTCGCTTCTGGCAGCCAAGGCGGTGGCGGAAGACGCCGGTTGTACAGTGGAGATTTTGGGCGATGCCTTGGAAGGCGAAGCGCGTGGGATTGCCGCAGAGCATGCTATTCTGGCGAAAGAGCGAGCCGCGACAGTCACGGAGCCTTTGCTTTTGTTGTCTGGTGGGGAGCTTACGGTGACGCGACGGGGTGACGGCGTGGGTGGCCCAAATGCGGAATATGCGCTGGCACTTGCCGCAGCTTTGGATGGCGCGCCACAGATTCACGCGCTGGCTTGTGACACGGATGGTGTCGATGGGGCAGCGGAGGTGGCCGGGGCGGTCATTTCGCCGAGCACTTTGACAGAGGCAGAGGCGCGTGGTGTTGATGTGGCAGAGGCCTTGGCGATCAATGATGCGCATGGGTTCTTTGCCAAGCTGGATACACAGGTTGTGCCGGGCCCGACATTGACCAACGTGAATGATTTCAGGGCGATTTTGATCACCCCGTAATGTAAATGCGCCGCAGAGAGGTCTTCGGCGCTTTCTGTTTACTTGAGGTAGTCCAGCCAAGGGCTTTGTTCAGCAATCATATGATCCACCAAGGCTCCCATGCCTTTGGATTTGGTCACTACCGGATCAACGAGCAGAGCCTGCACCACGAGATCCCGACTGCCTTGCAGGATGGCTTCGGCGGTCATGTCGTGGATGCCAATCTGGTTGGACAGAAGGCCGCGCACACCGGCTGGGATATCGATCGAAATGCCGTGCAGCCCGTTGGTGTCGATCATCGCCGGAACTTCAACGCAGATCCACTTTGGCAAGTTGGTGATGAAGCCCTTGTTTGGGATGTTGACGGCGGCCTCTTCGTAGGCTGGCGCGCCTAGCAGGGCTTCCATGATGGGGACCACGCGCTCTTTCAGAACAGGTTCGATCACCGGGTCTGTTTTGCCGAGGAAGTTGCGGTAGTAGGTGTAGAAATCCAAAATGCCCTGATGGTCAGAGCAGTCATGTGCCCACTGGATGTATTCGCCAAAGTGGCTGTCATAGGTGATTGGCAGCGCGCCGAATTTCTCAAGGATTTCGGCAAACAACCAGCGGTCAGACCATGGGCGAACAGTGTCGATCATGCTCAGGTCGATGTCCATCCAACCCTCTGTTTCAATCGACGTGCCGGTTTTGCGCGAAGCTTGCAGAATCTCTGAGTAGCCTGGCATTTCACCGAAGTAGTCTTCAGCCTTGGCGCGGACATCCTCATAGGCGTCCGAGCCATCTTTGACATAGGTGCAATCCGTCATCACCGAGAAGTGGTTTAGTCCACCTGCTCGATAGGCAATGTCAGCGCGTTCAACGCTCAATAGCGGCGCGAGGTGACGCTCCAGAGACGCGATTTCGTGGCACATGCCCACAAAGGTGAGCTCTGGGAATTTTCGGTGCACTGTCGTGCAGATCCGGCTCATGGGGTTGGAATAGTTGAACACCGTGGCGTCAGGACAGATGTCCATAACCTGCTGGCAGATGTCGAGAATTGGCGGGATGATGCGCAGGCTGTGAAACAGACCGCCGGGGCCGCCGTTTTCACCGTAGACCTGTTGAATGCCGTATTGTTGCGGGATCTTCCAGTCCATGTCCCAAAGGGCAAAACGGTCGCCAACCTCGATAGAGATGACGACAAAACGTGCGCCTTTGAGCGCTGCGGGAAGATCTGTGGTTGCGGTGAGCGCATGCTTGAGATTGTTGGCGGCGACATAGTCCTCAGCTATTTTCAGCGTGCGTTGGGCAGCGTCCAGATTGATGTCATGCAAGACAATCTCGGCTTGCTCCAAATGAGTGCTTTGGAAAATATCGCCCAGCATCCCGGTGCCAAATTGCAGGCTGCCCGCCCCCACGAGTACGATTTTGGTCATGCGTTTATGTCCTTTGAGATGCCTCAGGAGGCTTGGGTTGGTTTTGCAATATGAGAAATGCCAGCGTGACCTTTCGGGAAAGCCCAGTTGGTCGCACAGGCTGGTCGGCGAATGGCCGTTATCGGTAACATGTGCGGCGAAATTGGTTTCGGCAAGCGTGTTTTTGAACGCGCATGCTGCGAAACAAGTTTCGGGCGGGTTTGGAGCGGAGTGAAGCATGCAAGCGCGTGATTTCAGTTGCCACAAGGGCGGCCTTTTGCCATAGCATATTGAGAAATGTTAGCGCTAATGGTCAGCTTTCTTGGGGCATCCCATGCGTAAGAGGCCAGTTTGCGAGGGAGATTGCGATGAAACGCTCAACCATCAATGAGATCATGGCTGCTGCGGACGAGATGATCCGTTCTTATGGTTTCAAGCTGCCACCATTTGCCTATTGGACGCCAGAAGAGTTCGTGGCGCGCAAGCAGGCTGCCAAAGCGCTGGTTGATGCGCGCTGCGGGTGGGACATCACCGACTACGGCGCTGGCAATTTTGATGAAATGGGCTTGTTCCTCTTCACGCTCCGCAATGGCCGGTTGGCTGATCTTCAGCGTGGTGGTGGCATGTGCTACGCGGAGAAGCTCCTGATTTCACGTCAGGATCAACTGTCTCCGATGCACACGCATGTGATCAAGGCCGAGGACATTATCAATCGTGGTGGGGCGACCATGGTGGTGGAGCTTTATGGCTCTGATGATGAAGGGAACTTTGCCGAAGATCGCGGTGGTATGATCATGTGTGACGGTATCGCGCGCGAGTTTGCACCGGGTGAGAAGCTTAAGTTTGCGCCCGGGGAAAGCCTCACGCTGATGCCCGGCGATTGGCATGCCTTCTGGGGCGAAGGGGGCGATGTTCTGATTGGAGAGGTCTCGACGGTGAACGACGATGAGACTGACAATATCTTTCGTGAGCCGATTGGGCGGTTTGCTGATATCGAGGAAGATGTGGATCCGACGCATCTGCTTGTGAGCGACTATGCAAAGTGGCTTGGGTGAGGAAACACCATGATCCTGTGTTGCGGAGAAGCGCTGATTGATATGATCCCGGAAGCGACGGTGGGCGGAGCGGAAGGTTTTGTGCCACATGTCGGAGGCGCGGTGTTTAACACAGCGGTTGGGCTGGGGCGTCTTGGCGCTGATGTCGGGCTTTTGAGCGGTATCTCGGAGGATCGATTTGGCGCGCAACTGATTGCGCGGCTTGAACAAAGCAAAGTTGCAACAGGCGCTGTTGCGCGCTTGGATCGCCCGACAACGATGGCCTTTGTGCACCTCGAAGACGGCCATGCCACCTATGATTTTTATGATGAAAATACGGCAGGCAGGATGATCGCATCTGAGGATGTTGCGCCGGTTTCGGACAATGTGCGGGCGCTCTTCTTTGGGGGCATCAGCCTCGCGGTTGAGCCTTGTGCTGATACATATGCAGATGTTTTGGAGCGTGAGGGCCAAAGCCGTGCGGTGATGATTGATCCCAATATCCGCCCGGGGTTCATCCGTGATGAGGCAACCTATCGCGCTCGTTTGGCCAAGATGTTTGCCAAAGCGGATGTGGTTAAAGTCTCTGATGAAGACTTGGCGTGGTTGATGCCAGAGCTTGCCGATATGGATGCGCGCGCCGCGCAGCTTCTGACGCAAGGGCCAGCCTTCGTGATTGTCACTTGTGGCGGCGATGGCGCGCGCGGGTATTTGGCTTCTGGGGAAGTGCTGTCTGTGGCGGCGGAAAAAGCCAACGTGGTGGACACCGTGGGCGCGGGCGACACATTCAACAGCGGTGTACTCGCGAAGCTCTCGGAAATGGGTGTCTTAGGCAAAGACCGGGTGCGGGCAGTCACGGCTGCCGAAGCTCAGGCGGCGATGGCATTCGGCGCTAAAGTCGCGGCCGTGACGGTGGCCCGTGCTGGGGCCAATCCGCCTTGGGCAGAAGAGCTAAGTTAGTGCTCGTCTAGCTTCAGAGCCAACACGCCATGTGGACGGCAAGACCGCAGGAGGCGGCGTTGGTATCTTCTGAGTACACGGCGCGAGATAGAAGGCGTGGTGAGCTCTTGTCTTCCGCGGGGTTGCGCGGCATGAAGCGGTGATGGTTTCAGGAGGCTGAAAATGACACCGCAGGATGTTGAAACGCTCTTTACCCGTGCCGATGGCAGCTATGGTTTTGCTCGCTGGGGACGCCCGATTGCCCCCGTGGTGTTCGGTGTGGAAGACGCGACCCTGCGCACAGTCAAAGGCGCTCTGGAGGCAGTGGCCACGCTGGTTGGCCATCAAATGGCGGAGACAGATCCGGAACTTGGCAGCAACCTGATGATGTTCTTCTTCCGCGAGTGGGAAGAACTGTTGGCTGTGCCGGATCTGGATCGCCTGATCCCCGATTTGCCAGCTTTGGTTGCGCGTTTGCGGGCGGCAGATGCGACTCAGTACCGCGCATTTCGTTTTGACAACGACGGGGCTATTCAGGCGGCCTTTGTGTTTTTGCGCATGAGCGGCGAAATGGCGAAACTGCCTGCAGAGGCGCTCGCGCTTGGGGAAGCGGTGCAAACCATCGTGACCTGGGGGCCCGCAGCCTTTGCCGAGACATCACCGTTGGCGGTCGTGCCAGAGAGCGGAGCCACAGTGCTTCGTCCTGAGGTGGCGGCGGTGATTGCCGCAGCCTATGACCGGATGATGCCGGCAGCAGCCGAAGATCCAAGTCATGCCCTGCGCCTCTTTGCTCGGTTGCGATTGGAATAGGCACCGCTTTGTTCCGCTTGCATTGAACACGTCTGCGGCCTACCCATAGAGCAGCCGAATTTGGAGTAAGTTCAATGATCTACACCCTGCCAGTCCGCATCTACTACGAAGACACCGACATGGCGGGGATTGTCTATTATGCCAACTACCTGAAATTCATCGAGCGCGGGCGCAGCGAGTGGGTGCGCGAGATTGGGCTTGATCAAAAAGAGATGAAAGACGAAGGCATCGTCTTTGTCGTGCGTCGAGTCGAAGCGGATTATCTGGGGTCTGCTGTTTTGGATGACGAGCTGACCGTTGAGACCGAAGTGCGGAGCGTGACCGGCGTGCGCCTGACAATGGATCAGCGGGTGAAACGAGGCGAAGAGCTTCTGTTTCAGGCTGTGGTGACCGTGGTTTGCATGAATGAGGCAGGGCAACCGGTGCGTTTGCCGGCAAATATTCGCCAAATGATCCACTAGGGCGCGCAATTTTTCGCGATTGACGCCAATTCATTAGATTTCCCAGTGGAAACCCGCTAGGTTTGCTCTCAAACAAGGCTCCAAAAGAGGGCCTCAGAAAAGAGCAGGCAAAATGGAACACGCAGCAGTCGATTTTTCGATGTGGGCGCTTTTCGCGCGCGCAACCCTCACCGTAAAGCTGGTCATGGTGATGCTTATTGTAGCGTCGTTCTGGTCTTGGTCGGTGATCATTCAAAAGCACATCATGTATCGCAAAGCCCGCCGCGAGGCGGCGCGGTTTGATCGTGCGTTCTGGTCCGGCGAGCCGCTGGATCAGCTCTTTGAAGAACTCGGGCCTGAGCCAAGTGGGCGGTCTGAGCGTGTGTTTGCCTCAGGCATGGTGGAATGGCAGCGCAGCCACCGGCAGGATGGCGGGTTGATTGCGAATGCCACAAGCCGGATTGACCGGTCGATGGATGTGGCGATTGCCAAGGAAGCCGATGAGCTGCAGCATGGCTTGCCGATCCTCGCCACGGTGGGTTCCACTGCGCCTTTTGTCGGGCTGTTTGGGACGGTCTGGGGCATCATGAACGCCTTTATTGAGATCGCGGCTCAACAGAACACCAATCTCGCTGTGGTCGCGCCGGGCATTGCAGAGGCGCTGTTGGCCACGGGCCTTGGCTTGTTGGCGGCGATTCCGGCCGTGATCTTCTATAACAAGCTCAGTGCGGACAGCGATCGGATCGTTTCAGGCTATGAAGCCTTTGCTGATGAGTTTGCCACCATCCTTAGCCGCCAGCTGGACGCGTAAAAGATGGGCGCGGGTGTGATGAAATCAGGCGGAGGAGGCGGCAAACGCCGCCGCCGCAATCGCCGCAGCAGCCAGCCGATGAGCGAAATCAACGTGACGCCGTTTGTGGATGTCATGTTGGTGTTGCTGATCATCTTTATGGTGGCGGCCCCGCTGCTGACTGTGGGCGTGCCGGTGGAGCTGCCAAAGACAGCAGCCAATCCGCTTCCCGGTGAACAGGAAGAGCCTTTGACCGTGACCATCGACAAGGATCTTGGCATCACCATTATGACGACGCCCGTAGCGGCGGAAGAACTGGTCCCCAAGCTTCGCGCGGTTGCTGCCGAACGCAGCTCTGAACGGGTTTATCTGCGCGCAGATGGCGCTATTCCTTATGAGGCTGTGGTGCAGGTGATGGGCGCGCTCAATGCGGGTGGTTTCAGTGATGTCGGGCTTGTAACCGATGTTGGCGGGCCGACGCTCAGCGGTGCGGAGCCCTCAGCGGCCGCTGGTACGGACAACTAGGACGCAGGCGTGCATATCGGCCACTATATCTCCGGCATCGTCCACACCGGTTTGATTGGTTGGGTGTTGTTTGGCGGGGTTCTGAACCCTGATCCACCTCCGGTGGAGGTGACGGATGTGTCAGTGATTTCCTCTGCGGAGTTTGACGCCTTGGTGCGCTCTCAGGAGTCGCCGGATACGGTGACGGAAGTTGCCTTGCCCACGCCACCTGAAGAGTTGGAGCCGACACCGGAGCTGACATCTCAAGCGGACGACACGCCTGAGCAGGTGACGCCGCCTGAGGCGCTGCCCACAGAGCCGGATGTGACACCTGAGCTGACAGAGGTCACGCCACCAGCGCCAATTGAGCCGGACGATGTTGCGCAAGAGGCGCCTGAGTTGCCGACGCCGGAGAGTGACAGCGCGGTGATCATCCCCGATGCACCTGTCCGTCCGGCCGCCCCGCAGGCAGAACGGGTGGCGCCGGAACCTGTGGCCCCGCCGGAGCCTGAAACAGCCATTGCGGATACATTGCAGGAAGCGACACAGCCGGACGAAAGTGCTGAGGTGCAGGACGAGGTGCAAGAAGAGACAGCGCCAGAAGCCGCCAGCACTGAAATAGCGACGGAACCCAAACAAGAAGAACTCGCCAGCGCAGCGCCAAGCCGATCGTTACGTCCACGTGTGCGCCCAACGGCGCAGCCAACACCAGCGGCCGAAGCTCCGGCAGCTGAGGCAACCGATGACGCCATTGCCGCGGCATTGGCAGAAGCCAGCGCGTCTGAGGCAGCAGAGACCACCGCTGCGCCTTCCGGTCCGCCCTTGAGCCAAGGGGAACGAGATGGTCTGCGAGTTGCCGTGCAGCAATGCTGGGTCGTGGATGTAGGCTCGCGCGCTGCAGATGTGACGGTGGTTGTCGGTCTTTCCTTGGACCGCAACGGCAAAGTGCAGGGCGACATTAAGTTGCTGAGCGCAGAGGGCGGCGATGACGCTGCCACACGCACGGCTTTTCAGGCCGCAAGACGCGCGGTTTTGCGCTGTCAGAAAGACGGATATGACTTGCCAGTGGAAAAATATGACCATTGGCGAGATGTTGAGATTACATTTAACCCAGATAATATGAGGCGCCGATGAGCAGACTTTTTGCCACAGTGATGATCGGGGTGATGGCCCTGACCCCTTGGGCGCATAAGGCAGAAGCCCAAAGCACCCCTCTGCGCATCGAAATCACGGACGGGGTGATCGAGCCTCTGCCTTACGCGGTGCCAGATTTTGTTGCGGAAACGCAGGGCTCCAATCAGGTGTCACGCGATATCAGCCAGGTGATCGCCGCAGATCTGAATGGCACGGGGCTGTTCCGGCAAATCCCGGCCAACGCGCATATCTCCAGCATCACCAACTTTGACAGTCCGGTGCAATACGCCGACTGGAAAGCCATCAACGCTCAGGCCTTGATCTCCGGGGGCGTCTCTGTGAGCGGCAATCAGCTTGAGGTGCGCTTCCGTGTATATGATGTGTTTGCAGGGACCGAGCTGGGCAGCGGCCTGCGGTTCAAAGGCACCCTCGACGGCTGGCGGCGCATGGCCCACAAAGTGGCGGATGAAGTCTATGCGCGCATCACCGGTGAAGGTGGATACTTTGACAGCCGCGTGGTGTTTGTAAGCGAGACAGGCCCCAAGAGTGACCGCAAAAAACGACTGGCGGTGATGGACTATGACGGCGCCAATCTACAGTTTTTGACCGACAGCCGCGCGATTGTGTTGGCACCACGGTTCTCTCCGAAAGGAGACCGCGTGCTCTACACGAGCTACGAAACGGGCTTCCCGCAGGTGTATGTTCTGGATGTTGGCTCTGTGCAGCGCCGGGTGCTGTCCAATGAGAGCGGCACCATGAGCTTCGCGCCGCGTTTTTCGCCAGATGGCTCAAGTGTTGTTATGTCCGTGACCGAAGGCGGCAACACTGACCTCTACAAAATGAATATCGCGAGCGGGCAGCGCCAGCGTTTGACGTCGACCCCGTCGATTGAAACCGCACCGAGTTACAGCCCCGATGGCA
Source organism: Shimia sp. R9_2 (assembly GCF_017743735.1). Classification (GTDB taxonomy): domain Bacteria; phylum Pseudomonadota; class Alphaproteobacteria; order Rhodobacterales; family Rhodobacteraceae; genus Shimia. The sequence continues at coordinate 831,825 of NZ_JAGHRO010000002.1, read as the reverse complement.
GCAAGATTGTGTTTGAGAGCGACCGTTCCGGCACACAGCAGCTCTACATCATGAACGCCAATGGTGGCGAGGCGACGCGTATCAGCTTTGGCAAAGGGCGTTATGGCACGCCTGTCTGGAGCCCGCGCGGCGACCTAATTGCGTTCACCAAGCAGAACAAGGGACGTTTCCATATTGGCGTCATGCGCACCGATGGCAGCGAGGAGCGCCTGCTGACGGCTTCTTTCTTGGATGAGGGGCCAACATGGTCGCCCAATGGACGTGTGATTATGTTTACACGCGAGACCAAAGGCTCCGGCGGTGTGTCGGCGCTCTATTCGGTGGATGTGTCCGGACGGAACCTGAAGCCGGTAAGCGTAACGGGGGGCGGTTCTGACCCAAGCTGGTCGCCACTCCAATAACGCTTGAGCGAGCAAAGCACGGCGGCGTTTTCTAAAACGCAGGCTTGTGATACACGAATGGCACAACAGGCAAGAGACGAAAGAACTTTCGGGATAAAAGGCGAGGCGATTTCATGAAAACTTGGACAAAAGCGGCGTTTTTGGTGGCCGCGGTGGCGCTTGGCGCTTGTACGGATGCCGATCGGTTTGGTGGCGGATCTGGTGGTTTTGGCGCGGATGGCACTGGCGGCGTAGCGGGAAGCAGCGCGGACCCGACCTCCATCGCCTATTTCCAGGAAGCTGTCGGAGATCGTGTACTCTTTGCTGTCGACCAGTCTACCCTGAGTGAGCAGGGCCGCCTGACGGTTCTGTCGCAGGCAAACTGGCTGCTTGAGAACACAGACTATGTGGCGGTTGTGGAAGGTCACGCCGATGAACAGGGCACGCGTGAATACAACCTCGCGCTTGGTGCGCGGCGCGCAAGCGCGGTGAAAGAACTGCTGGTGTCTCAGGGTGTTGCCTCCAATCGCGTGCGTACTGTGAGCTACGGCAAAGAGCGCCCGATCGAAGTTTGTTCGCAGGAAAGCTGCTACGCGCAGAACCGTCGCGCGGTGACCGTGTTGACGGCAAATGTTTCGGGATAAGTCACGATGCGAGCGCAGGTATTTGCAGGACTAAGCGCACTTGCGCTTGTATTGGCTCCGGTGATGGGCAGCACGCAGACGCGTGAGGAAACTCTGGCGGATGTGCGCCAACAACTTTCGGTGCTCTACGTCGAAATTCAACAGCTCAAACGAGAGCTTTCAACAACCGGTGCGCCGGGCACTGTAGTGGCGGGGGCCTCTACGTTGGAACGGGTCGATGTGATTGAGCAGCAGCTTCAGGTGCTGACCAACAAAACCGAAGAACTGCAATATCGCGTAGCGCGCATTGTGGAAGATGGCACCAATCGCATTGGGGATCTGGAGTTTCGTCTTGTGGAGCTTGAAGGTGGAGACCTGAGTCAGCTTGGAGAAACCACCACGCTGGGTGGGGATATCGAGGCTGTGCCCGATGTCACCGAAGGTGAAGATGATGGATCGGGTGATGGTGAGCCGACAGAGCTGGCTGTAGGGGAAGAAACGGATTTCAATCGCGCGATGACTGCTTTGGACAACGCAGAGTATGCGTCTGCGGCAGATCAGTTCGCGTCATTTGTACAGACCTATCCGGGGAGCCCGCTTGAATCTGAAGCGCATTTGCGGCGCGGGCAGGCGCTTGAAGGCACAGAAGACAAAACCGGCGCTGCGCGTGCGTTCTTGGAAGCCTATTCGGGTGCGCCTGTGGCGGGCACAGCCCCAGAAGCGCTGTTTCGCCTCGGAAAATCCCTTGGCGCGCTTGGTCAGGTCAACGAGGCCTGTGTGACGCTGAACGAAGTTGGTGTGCGCTTCCCGGGTGGTGTGTTTGTCTCTGAGGCGCAGGCCGAGATGGCCAACCTGCAGTGCCACTGATTGCGCCAATTGATGCCTTGTCAAAGGCGCTTGATACGGCTTTCGGACAGGAACTCCCTGTAAAGATCGGCGTCGCCGTCAGCGGTGGCGGAGACTCCATGGCGCTTCTGGATTTGCTGCGCGCATGGGCCAAAGCAGAAGTTTTTGTCGCGAGCGTAAATCACGGGCTTCGGCCTGAGGCGCGGGATGAGGTTGCCTTGGTCGCAGAGTACACGGCGTGCCATGGGCTGCACCACAGTGTTCTAAATTGGCAGTGGGATCAGCGAGGCAATTTGCAGCAAGCGGCACGAGAGGGGCGACGCACGGCTTTGCGCAAATGGGCTGAAGAGTGCGGGTTGACCTGCGTTGCTCTGGGGCACACCGCTGATGATCAGGCGGAAACGTTTCTGATGCGGCTTGCGCGTGGATCGGGTGTGGATGGGCTTTCTGCCATGGAGCTGACACGTCATGACGGAGAATTGACGTGGTTGCGCCCTCTCTTGAACGTGCGCCGTCAGGCACTTCGTGATCATCTGCGACAGGCTAATGTGTCTTGGGCGGATGATCCCAGCAACGAAGATCCAACGTTTGATCGCGTCAAAGCGCGGCAAATGATGGAGACATTGGAGCCATTGGGCCTAAGCGTTGAGCGCCTGGCCCAAACCGCTGATCATATGAGAGAACAGCGGGCGCTGGCGGTTTGGGCCGCAGAGCGCGCCTCAAAGGATTTGGTGTCACGGGATGCAGGCGACGTGATTTTTGATCACGCAGGGCTAATGGGCCTGCCTGGCGCTTTGAAGTCGAGATTGCTCGCCGATGCTTTGGGGACGGTGTCCGGAAATCCGTATCGGCCGCGTTTCAAGACGCTTTCGGGTGTTTGGAACATTGAGGTCCCCAAGCCCTTGCACGGATGTTTGGTGATCCCGAAAGCCGGACAGCTGCGTATCACCCGTGAATGGCAGGCTGTAAAAGGCTTGCGCACCTCGACAGACTGCCTCTGGGATGAACGCTGGAGATTGACCTCAGTTGCAGACAATAGCGAGCCGGGCCTTGAAATTGCGGCGCTTGGCGAGGCGGGGCTGGCAGACGTTCCAGATTGGCGCGACACCGGGCGACCACGCCAGAGCCTGCTGTCTTCACCTGCGATCTGGCAGGGTTCAAAACTGATCGCGGCCCCCATCGCAGGCCTTTCTAACGGATGGGATGCGCAGGTTTTGGCGCTTTAGTTACAAAATGGCGCGACTTGCGAGTGTGTTTGCCAAATATCGCATTGATAACGAGGTAGCGATCTCTATTTAACTGTATACGCGCCCGTGATAGGGAACGGGCGTACTTAAAGGGAGACTTGCCTTGGGCAATGCGCGAAATGTAGCTTTCTGGGTCGTGCTTTTTCTGCTGATCCTTGCCTTGTTCAATCTGTTCAGCGGTGACAGCAGCACTCTGCAAAGCCGGGAAATCAGCTATTCTGACTTTGTTGCGTCTGTGCAAAGTGACCAGGTGGCCAGCGTGACGCTTGATGGCGAGAAAGTGCGCTATGCCACGAAAGATGGCTCCAACTATGTGGCAGTGATGCCTGCGGATGCCGAAGTCACGGGCCTGCTGATCGAGCAGGGTATTCCGGTGCGCGCTGAAAGTCAGGAAACCTCTGGGTTCCAAGCCTTCCTGATCAGTCTTCTGCCCTTCCTGCTTTTGATCGGCGTCTGGGTCTATTTCATGAACCGCATGCAGGGCGGTGGCAAAGGTGGCGCAATGGGCTTTGGCAAATCCAAAGCCAAGATGCTGACGGAAAAGCAGGGCCGCGTGACCTTTGACGATGTGGCCGGCATTGATGAAGCGAAGGAAGAGCTCGAAGAGATTGTTGAGTTCTTGCGCAACCCTCAGAAATTCTCTCGTCTTGGCGGCAAGATTCCAAAAGGTGCGCTGCTTGTTGGCCCTCCCGGCACCGGTAAAACACTGCTCGCGCGTGCCATTGCAGGCGAAGCGGGTGTGCCTTTCTTCACCATCTCCGGTTCTGACTTCGTTGAGATGTTTGTGGGTGTTGGTGCGTCACGTGTGCGCGACATGTTTGAGCAGGCCAAGAAAAACGCGCCTTGTATCGTGTTTATCGACGAGATCGACGCGGTCGGTCGCCATCGTGGCGCGGGCTACGGCGGTGGCAACGACGAGCGTGAGCAGACCCTCAACCAGCTGCTTGTTGAAATGGACGGCTTTGAAGCCAACGAAGGCGTGATCATTCTGGCGGCAACCAACCGACGGGACGTGCTCGACCCTGCGCTTCTGCGTCCGGGCCGCTTTGACCGCAACGTGACCGTGGGCAACCCGGACATCAAAGGTCGTGAGAAAATCCTTGGCGTGCACGCCCGTAAAACGCCGCTTGGCCCTGACGTTGATCTGCGCATCATTGCGCGTGGTACGCCGGGCTTCTCTGGTGCGGATCTTGCCAACCTCGTGAACGAAGCTGCGCTGATGGCGGCACGTGTTGGCCGTCGCTTTGTGACCATGGAGGATTTTGAATCCGCCAAAGACAAAGTGATGATGGGCGCGGAGCGCCGCTCTATGGTGCTGACGCAGGACCAGAAAGAGAAAACAGCTTATCATGAAGCCGGTCACGCACTGGTGGGTCTCAAGTTGCCAGAATGTGATCCGGTCTATAAGGCAACCATCATTCCGCGCGGTGGTGCGCTGGGTATGGTGGTGAGCCTGCCGGAGATGGATCGTCTGAACTGGCACAAGGCTGAATGTGAGCAGAAGCTTGCTATGACCATGGCCGGCAAAGCGGCTGAGATCATCAAATACGGCGAAGACCATGTGTCCAACGGCCCTGCGGGCGACATTCAGCAGGCAAGCCAGTTGGCGCGCGCGATGGTCATGCGTTGGGGTATGTCGGAGAAGGTCGGCAACATCGACTATGCCGAAGCGCATGAGGGCTATCAGGGCAACACTGGCGGCTTCTCTGTCTCCGCGCATACAAAAGAGCTGATCGAGGAAGAGGTGAAACGCCTGATCCAGGATGGCTATGACAAAGCGCACCAGCTGCTCACCGACTTCAACGATGAATGGGAGCGTCTGGCGCAAGGGCTTCTGGAATATGAAACCCTGACCGGCGATGAAATCAAACGCGTGATGGATGGCGAGCCGCCACAATCGGGCGATGATGACAGCAATGACGCAGATGAGGGCAACGCGCCAAGCGTCACTGCGATCCCTAAAACCAAACCGCGCAGCAAACCAAGCGGTGATGGTGGGATGGAGCCGGAGCCGTCGGCCTGATCTGACCTTACTTACAAGATATGACCCCGGAGCGATGAAACGCTCCGGGGTTTTTCGTTTTGTGCGCTCTATTGTCTGCTCAGTTAGGGGTAGGCCATAGACGAGTCGCGTCACCCAAATTGATGTTTGCCATCAAAGCTCGTCGTTTGTTGTGGTACCCGCCTGTTGTTAGAGTCGCCGGACAGATACTCAGGAGACGACCCAATGCCCGCGCTCAAACCCACCTCTTTTGAAGCAGAGATCACCTGGTTGGGGCGCGTTGCTCCTGCTGGAAAAGATTTGCGTGCGACTGCTGCGGAAACACTTACATTGTCGATTGGTGGCGCGGTCGGCGAGGCGCACTCAGGCGTGACGCGGAAATCCTGTGTGCGAGTGAAGGCGCTTTATGAGAAAGGCACAGAGATTGCCAATGTGCGCCAATTGTCAGTGCTGTCACACGAAGAGCTGGATCTGATTGCGCAAGAAATGGGGCTGGAGACAGTGGACCCGGCGTGGCTCGGTGCCTCTATCGTGGTCAAAGGCATTCCGGATTTCACCCATGTGCCTCCTAATGCGCGGCTTCAGGGGCCGGATGGCGCGACCATTACGGTTGATATGGAGAATCGCCCCTGCGTGCTGCCGGGGCGCGTGATCGAAGGTCACCATCCGGGGCATGGCCCGAAATTCAAGGCAGCGGCAGAAGGGCGTCGGGGCGTGACCGCCTGGGTCGAGCGGGAAGGGCATTTTGCGGTGGGTGACAAACTGCGGCTGTTTGTGCCTGATCAGCCTGTTTGGGCGCATTTGGAGGCCGCGCGGGCGGATTGACCGCCGCATCGCAGCGTGTGGCGGTCCGTTGAAGCCTATATTGACGTAACGTTTCCTAAAAGAAACCGCCGCCACGATCGCCGACGCAACAAGCGCGGGAAATGTCGGAATTGCATCCCTCGGGCGACGTTGTGAGCGCTAGAAGTGGGGCAGAACGTCAACATCCTTGTGACAGGGACCGCCATGAGTTTCAAAACCGACATCGAAATCGCCCGTGAAGCCAATAAGAAACCGATTCAGGAAATCGGTGCAAAGCTGGGCATCAGCTCTGATGACCTGCTGCCATATGGCCACGACAAAGCCAAAGTCAGCCAGCAGTTCATCAACTCCGTCAAAGACAAAGAAGACGGCAAACTAATTCTGGTGACTGCCATCAACCCGACACCTGCGGGCGAAGGCAAAACCACCACCACCGTGGGTCTGGGCGACGGCCTGAACAAGATCGGCAAAAACGCCATGATCTGTATCCGCGAAGCGTCTCTCGGCCCGAACTTCGGCATGAAAGGCGGCGCAGCGGGCGGCGGCATGGCACAGGTTGTGCCTATGGAAGAAATGAACCTGCACTTCACAGGTGACTTCCACGCCATCACCTCTGCACACTCCCTGCTGTCGGCGATGATCGACAACCACATCTACTGGGGCAATGAGTGCGAAATCGACATCCGTCGTGTTGCATGGCGTCGTGTGGTCGACATGAACGACCGCGCTCTGCGTCAGATCACAGCCTCCCTGGGCGGCGTGTCCAACGGCTTCCCACGTGAAACCGGCTTTGACATCACCGTGGCTTCCGAAGTTATGGCGATCCTCTGCCTGGCAAACGATCTGGAAGACCTGGAAAAGCGCCTGGGCGATATCATCGTGGCTTACCGTCGCGACAAGACCCCGGTTTACTGCCGCGACATCAAAGCAGAAGGCGCAATGACCGTCCTGCTGAAAGACGCGATGCAGCCAAACCTCGTGCAGACTCTGGAAAACAACCCAGCGTTTGTGCACGGCGGCCCATTCGCCAACATCGCGCACGGCTGTAACTCTGTGATCGCAACCAAGACCGCTCTGAAAGTGGCGGACTACGTTGTGACCGAAGCGGGCTTCGGTGCCGACCTCGGTGCTGAGAAGTTCATGAACATCAAGTGCCGCAAAGCAGGCATCGCGCCTTCCGCGGTTGTTCTGGTGGCCACCGTGCGCGCCATGAAGATGAACGGCGGCGTTGCCAAAGCTGATCTGGGTGCAGAAAACGTTGAAGCTGTTCAAAATGGCTGCGCCAACCTTGGCCGTCACATCGAGAACGTGAAGTCCTTCGGCGTGCCGGTTGTTGTGGGCATCAACCACTTTGTGACCGACACCGACGCAGAAGTGCAGGCCGTCAAAGACTACTGCGCAGAGCACGGTGTGGAAGCGGTACTGTCCCGTCACTGGGAACTGGGCTCTGAGGGCTCCGCGCCGCTGGCAGAGAAAGTTGTGGAAATCGTGGAAGGTGGCTCCGCCAACTTCGCACCGATCTACCCAGATGACATGCCGCTGTTTGAGAAGATCGAAACCATCGCCAAGCGTATCTACCGCGCGGACGAAGTTCTGGCGGACAACAAAATCCGCAACCAGCTGCGCGAGTGGGAAGAAGCGGGCTACGGCAACCTGCCGGTCTGTATGGCAAAAACCCAGTACTCCTTCTCCACGGATCCGTCCCTGCGCGGCGCGCCAACAGGCCACTCCGTGCCTGTGCGTGAGGTGCGTCTGTCTGCCGGTGCTGGCTTCATCGTGGTTGTCTGCGGTGAGATCATGACCATGCCGGGTCTGCCCCGCAAGCCTGCGTCGGAAAGCATCCGTCTGAACGACGAAGGCTTGATCGAAGGCCTGTTCTGATCCGGATTGCGGTTTGGGCATAGGCAGGGTAGGGCATGCGCGACACGTTCTGGAGAACAGCGATGCTTGCCCCTGCCGATTGCCCCGACATGCCAACTTTGCGAGAGCAAATCGATATGCTGGACCGCACATTGGTCCAGCTATTGGCCAAACGGGCGACCTACATCGACCGGGCGGTTGAGATCAAACAGGGGGTCGGTCTGCCGGCCTCCATTCCGGCCCGCATCGAAGATGTGGTGGCCAAAGTCCGCGCCACAGCCGAGGCCGAGGAACTGGATCCAGACCTCATTGAAACCTTGTGGCGTCAATTGATTGATTGGTCGATTGCGCGCGAGGCGCAGACCATAGAATTCGAATAGCGGAGCACGACATGCGCGCAGCAGTGATTGATGGGAAAGAGATTGCAGCGACGCTGCGCTCAGAGGTCAGGGCAGAGGCGCAAACGCTGAGCGAACTGGGGTGGGCCCCACGCTTGGTGTCGATCTGCGTTGGCGATACAGCCGCCGCCGAGATCTACGTCCGCAATCAGCAGAAACAAGCCGAGAGCGCAGGTGTTCAGTTTGAGGCACGCAGCTATCCGGCAGAGACCTCGTTGGAGCAGCTCATTGGCATCCTGCAGGGGCTCAACCATGATCCACGCGTGAATGGGATCATCATCCAGCGCCCATTGCCAGAGCATATTCCGGTGAAAGCGCTGCAGAAAACGGTGCATCCACTGAAGGATGTTGAAGGCATGCACCCGGCCTCTATTGGCAACATCGTTTACAACGATCTGGCGCTTGGCCCCTGTACGGCGGTGGCCGCGGTGGAGATCCTGAAAACCCTGCCTTTGCAGATGGAAGGTCTGAACGTCACCGTGATCGGCCACAGCGAGATCGTGGGCAAGCCAATTGCCTTCTTGATGATGGGCCTTGGTGCAACAGTCACCGTGTGCCACCACATGACACGCTCGGTTGCCATGCATAGCCGTGCCGCAGATGCGGTGTTTGTTGCGGTGGGTAAGCCAGGTCTGGTGACCGGCGACATGATCAAGCCGGGCGCAGCTGTGATTGATATCGGCATCAACCGTGTGGAGACGCCGGACGGCCCGCGCACGGTTGGGGATGCAGATTTTGCCAGCTGTTCAGAGGTGGCAGGCTGGATCACACCGGTGCCCGGCGGCGTCGGCCCTGTGACGGTGGCCACACTGATGAAAAACGCCGTGTTGGCGACACGGATGCAAATGGATCATTACCGGGCGTCTTATGCCCGGGCGGATGCGTAAGGGGAGACCAAGATGACTGCGCAAGTGATTGACGGAAAGGCCTTTGCGGCCACTGTGCGCGAGAAAGTGGCGGGCCATGTGGCACGCCTGAAAGAGGAGCATGGGATCACCCCGGGCCTCGCGGTTGTGCTGGTGGGCGAGGATCCTGCAAGCCAGGTGTATGTGCGCTCAAAGGGCAAGCAGACCGTGGAGTCGGGCATGAACAGCTTTGAGCACAAGCTTGACGCAGACACGTCTGAGGCCGATCTTCTGGCGCTGATCGATCAGCTCAACAACGATGAGACCGTACACGGCATTCTGGTGCAGTTGCCGCTGCCTGGTCATCTGAACGAAGATCTGGTGATCAACTCCATCGCGCCGGAAAAAGACGTGGATGGCTTCCACATTTCCAACGTGGGTCTGCTGGGCACTGGTCAGAAATCCATGGTGCCTTGCACCCCGCTGGGCTGCCTGATGATGCTGCGTGATCATCACGGGTCGATCTCCGGCATGAATGCTGTGGTGATTGGTCGTTCCAACATTGTTGGCAAGCCTATGGCACAGCTTTTGCTGGGGGACAGCTGCACCGTGACCATCGCGCACAGCCGCACCAAAGATCTGCCCGGTGTGGTCAAACAGGCCGATATCGTTGTGGCCGCTGTTGGCCGCCCTGAAATGGTGCCGGGCGACTGGATCAAAGAAGGCGCAACCGTAATTGATGTGGGCATCAACCGCATCGACGCCCCGGAAAAGGGCGAAGGCAAAACCCGCCTTGTGGGCGACGTTCACTATGAAAGCGCTGCCAAAGTGGCCGGTGCGATCACACCGGTTCCCGGTGGCGTTGGTCCGATGACCATTGCTTGCCTGCTGGCCAATACCGTGACCGCGTGTTGCCGCGCAAACGGTTTGGAAGAGCCTGAAGGGCTGACAGTGTAAGCCTTTGGCGATACGAGATTTTGAGGCGGTCCTTCGGGCCGCCTTTTCTATTTGGGCAGGGTCGGCACCATCGTGCCCGTGAGCAGAGCAATTTGCGTGCGCAGGCCCTTGTCTAAAGCAAACACTTCGGCTTGCACGATCACCAGACGGCGGCCGGGTTTGACCACGCGACCAATCGCTTCAAGGTGGTCCCCCTGCGCAGGGGCCAGCAGGTGAATTTTCATTTCGCTTGTGAGAACCTCTGCCTCTTAAGGCATCATGGAAAGCGCCGCATAGCCCGCTGAGCTATCGCCCAGCCCAAAGGTCAGCGCGGCGTGGCCGAAACCATGCTGTTGCGTGCAAGTGGGCAGAATAGGCGCGCTGAGCGTCACCGTGCCTGCATCCAGGTTGGTCAGCTCTGCACCCAGAGTTGTCATCATGGCCTGCTTGGCAAAGCTGTGGTGGATTTTCTGCGCGATTGGTTCTGATGGTGGCATTTGTTTTCCTCTCCCACAGGCAGAAGAGGGTAGACAAACCCGAGCGTCAACCTTTTCAGCGCGGCACGGTGACGAGCCGAGGCGTGTGACCCGTGATCACCGCCATCGCCTCTGGCCGCATCAACTCTGAAAGCGCCTTGTTGTCGCTGCGCAAACCTCCGGTATAGGTACCAAAGGCGGGCAGGATGATGCGGTCGCTGTCAAAGAGAAAGGCAGGACGTGAGATTTTGCGCAGTCGGGTCTGGACCGTGACCTTAGGGTGGTAATGCCCTGAGATCTCGCCACTTTGTCCAGTCTGCGCGAAATGGCGAAACGTCAAAGGCGGCAAAGGGAGCTCTGACAAATGTGCGCCGCCTAGATCGACGGGGCCGGGATCGTGGTTGCCCTCAATCCAGACCCAACGCCTGCCAGCTTGCAATCGTGCGATCCAGAGGCGTTCATCCTCTGAAAGCGCACGGGCAGCTTCTACATCGTCAAAACTGTCGCCCAGACACACCACGGTGCTGGCCTCTGTCGCTTCAAGGGCCTCTTCCAAACGCAAAAGCGTATCGCGTGTTTCATAGGGCGGAATGGCAGGTCCGCCGCGCCGCAAAACGCGTTCTGATTTGCCCAGATGCAGGTCAGAGACCACCAATAGCCGCTGATCTTCCCACCACAATGCGCCGGATCCCAGCGCGGAAAGCGTGCAGCCTGCAAGAGTGATCGAAACGCCGTTCATGGTACGTTCTTATGGGCTGAAGATAGCCAGATCAATGGGTATCTCTTTGCTTCTTCGACGCTTTGCACAAGTTCCGTTCAAACGCTGGCGAGGCCACTGTCTTGCATAAGCGCTGCGGTTTCTTCTGCGAGCAGGCGCTCTTCGGCGCTGCCACTCTGCACGGGGACTTTGCCCACTTCCAAAAGCAGAGGCGCGGCGAGGGGCGTGACATGCGGTGCGCGCACGTGGTCGATCCGGTCTCCGACTTGGGACAACATCGCCTCGATCCGCGCAAAGTCGACGAGCCCGCGCATGGCCTCCATCCGCGTGACCTCCATCAACAAATGATCTGGGTCGTATTTTAGCAGGGTGTCGTAGAGGATGTCTGAGCTGAAGGTGGCTTGGCGCCCGGACTTTTTTGCACCCAGTGTGTTGCGTTCGATCAACCCTGCAATCGTGGCTGAGGCTCTGAACGTGCGTTTCATCAGCGCGTTGCCCGCCAGCCAACCGTCCAGACCGTCGCGCAACACGTTGAGATCAAACAGAGGTTTGGGTTCTATCACCTCATCCAGCCCCCAGATCAGAGTGGCATAGTCTGAGGCGACAAACCCCATAGGTGCGAGGTCCAAGTCTTCCATGCGTTTGGTGAGAAGCAATCCGAGTGTTTGCTGCGCATTGCGCCCGGCAAACCCATAGACGCACATGTTCTGCCGCCCGTCCCGTTCAAAGGTTTCGACCAATAACCGGTCAGGTTCCGGCAGCTGAGAGATCTCCCCTTGCAGCCGCAGCCAGTCGGCGGTGTGCTCTGGCAGGTCCGGCCAATGCGCTTGTTGTAAATAGCGCAGGGTGCGTTGTGAGAGCTGTGTGGATGTTGAGAATTTGGTGCCGGAGAAAACGGCCACGCGCGGCTTGCGTGCGGCATTGCGCGAGACTTGCACCGTCATGTCGCGCAGGCCCTCATAGCGCACGATCTGCCCGCCGATGAGGAAGGTGTCTCCTGCGGAAAGTGTCGCGGCAAAAGCTTCCTCGACCTCTCCAAGCGGCTTGCCACCCCGATTGCGTTTCAACTGCACCTTCAGGGTGTCGCTGTCCTGAATGGTGCCTGCGTTCATACGGATGCGCGCGGCGGCGCGGGGATCGCGCAGCTGCCACAGTCCATCAGGGCGCTGTTGCAATCTTTGCCAACGATCATAAGCCTTTAGCGCATAGCCGCCCGTGGCACAGAAATCGAGGCAGGCGTCAAAATCTGTACGGGTCAGGTCTGTGTATGCGCCTACACTGGCGACCTCAACGAAGAGGGCGTCAGCCGCAAACGGGCCAGAGGCCGCCGTGAGCAATATGTGTTGGCACAGCACGTCGCGCGGACCGGGACCGCGGGGATCGCCATCTAAGTCGCCTGCACGGGCTGCTTCCAGCGCATTGACGCACTCCACCACCTCCCAGCGGTTGGCTGGCACCAGAAGCGCCTTGGAAGGCGCGTTGTAGCGGTGGTTAGCGCGCCCTATACGCTGGATCAGGCGTTTGACGTTTTTGGGGGCACCGACCTGGATCACAAGGTCCACATCGCCCCAGTCGATACCCAGATCCAGGCTGCCGGTGCAGACAATGGCGCGCAGGTCGCCGCGCACCATGGCGGCCTCAACCTTCTCCCGCTGCGCGCGGTCGAGGCTGCCATGATGGATGCCGATTGGCAGGCCCTCATCATTGGCAAGCCACAGATTATGAAAGAAAATCTCTGCCTGTGCGCGGGTGTTGTGAAAGATCAGCGTGGTCTTATGTGCTTTGACTTGCTCAAGCACTGCGGGGATGGCGTAGGCGGCCCCGCCGCCGGACCAAGGCGGGGCCTCCTCGGTTGTGAGCACGGCGATGTCCGGCGCGGGGCCAGGGTCTGCATAGAGGATGTCGCAAGGGGCAGGATTTCGCGCGAGCAGGCGGGCGATTTCCTCGGGGTGGTCGACGGTTGCGGACAGGCCGACGCGACGCAGATCCGGGCAGAGCGCTTGCAAACGGGAGAGGGCTAGGAAGAGTTGATCCCCGCGTTTGCTTTCTGCAAGTGCATGAATTTCATCAACAACTACGCGCTTTAATCCCGCAAAAATGCGCGGGGCATCTTCGTAAGATGTCAGGAGCGCAAGGCTTTCGGGGGTGGTCAGCAGAATGTGGGGCGGGTCGACCCGCTGGCGTTTCTTCACGGTTTGTGAGGTGTCGCCGGTGCGATCCTCTATGCGAATCTGAAGACCGATCTCATCGACGGGGGCGCGGAGATTGCGCTTAATGTCGGCGGCTAAGGCCTTGAGAGGAGAGACATAAAGTGTGTGGAGCCCCGCGTGATCACTGCGCGCGAGGTCTGCGAGAGTGGGCAGAAAACCGGCGAGGGTCTTGCCGCCACCTGTGGGAGCGATCAGCAGTGTGCAGGGGGCGTCAGCGCGCTCCAGCATGGCGCGCTGGTGGGGATGGGGTTGCCAGCCGCGCGCTGCAAACCAATCCTCAAGGGCGGTTGGAAGCGCTTCAACCAATCAGATCTACTCCGGCTTGGGGGCGCAAAAGATGTTGTAAAGCAACGATATAACCTGAGAGGTGTTTGAATCCGCCAGACTGTAGAAGATGGTTTTACCCTCGCGCCGGGTGGCCACCAAGCCCTCTTCGCGCAGGCGGGCGAGCATTTGGCTGACCGCCGCTTGGCGCACTTCCAACAGGGCTTCCAATTCGCCGACCGATTTTTCTCCACCCTCCAGATGACACAGAATCATAAGACGCCCGGAGTGGGCCAGGGTTTTGAGGTAAGTCGCTGCAGCATCGGCGTTTTTCGCCATTTCGGACTGCGGCGCGGTGGGGTCTTGAAGGGTCACGTCTGTTGGTTCCGGTATGGCAGAAAGTTCGTTGTCCACTTCTCATATAACATGTGTAGCATCCGGTTGCGAGATGGCTCAGACTTTTGGTGGTGCGCCTCCTTCGAAGCTGTTCCCATTGACATAGTCGCACGGCGCGTCCTGCATCTGGAGATGTAAGCCTTTGCCATCAAAGGGATTTGCGCGGGCCAGAGCCTCGTCCACGTCGATGCCAAGGCCGGGTGCGGTTGGCGGGGTTACATATCCGCCTTCAACTTTGAGAGTAGATTTGATCAACGCATCGTGGAACGGCGTTTCGATGGTTTCGATCATCAACAGGTTGGGAATGGAGGCGGCCAGATGAATATTGGCGACCCATTCTATCGGCCCGGCATAAAGATGCGGTGCCATTTGGGCGTTGTAACACTCTGCAATTGCAGCAACTTTTTTCATTTCCCAGATGCCGCCCGCGCGGCCCAGAGCGGGTTGCAGGATCTCGGCGCCGCCGGTGCGCAGGACGGTGGCGAACTCGGTTTTTGTGGTCAGGCGTTCACCGGTGGCGACGGGAATGCGGACGTTGCGGGCCACCCGTGCCATGTCTTCGATGTTGTCGGGCGGCGTGGGTTCTTCGAACCAGAGCGGGCTGTAAGGTTCCAGCGCCTGGCCCAGTCGAATGGCGCCTGCGGTGTTGAATTGGCCATGGGTGCCAAAGAGCAAATCCGCTTTGTTTCCAACGGCTTCACGGATCGCTTTGCAAAAGGCCACGGACATGGAGATGTCGCTCATCGCGGGCATGTGGCCACCGCGCATGGTATAGGGGCCAGCGGGGTCGAACTTGACGGCGGTGTAGCCTTGATCCACGGCGGCCAGAGCACTTTCGGCGGCCATCTCTGGTGAGGTCCAGAATTCAGAAATCTTATGATTTTCAAGAGGGTAGAGATATGTGTAGGCGCGCAGGCGTTCGTTCATCAAACCGCCCAGCAGTGCATAGACAGGGCGGTCGCGGTCTTTGCCGAGGATGTCCCAGCAGGCGATTTCCAGACCGGAAAACGCGCCCATCACTGTCAGGTCGGGGCGCTGGGTGAAGCCTGAGGAATAGGTGCGGCGGAACAATCGTTCAATGTTTTCAGGGCTTTCGACCAAAAAGTAGCGTTCAAACACATCGCGGATGACATGGGTCATCGCGTCGGGGCCAACGGAGGAGGCATAGCATTCGCCCCAGCCGATGATGCCGGTGTCTGTGGTGAGCTTCACCAAAATCCAGTAGCGCCCGCCCCATCCGGGGGCTGGGGGGGCGGTGATGATCACGTCCAGATCGGTGAGTTTCATGGCGCAGCTCCTCAATGCAACGGGCAAAATTAACCATAAAATTGCACGTCGGTATCGTGTCTGTATCGCGACTGTATTGCGACGGTGCGAATTTTGGCGAGCAAAAAACCTTACCGCACCGTGCGTTGCGTGGATTTACAGCCCTTTGGCGGCGGCGAAAGCCTCCAGTTCCTGCTCGATCTCCTGCACCGCCTCCAGCGTACTGAAGAAGGAGAGATCCGGGGCGTTCACATCATCCATGAAGGCTTCGATTTCCAGATGGATCGGCTGACGGTCGAGATCGCAGGTCAGCTTCCAGCGCCGGGTTTCCTCGACCGCCATTTCCTGCAGATCCTGCTGCACCAGCTGGGCCACGCCTTCGGGAAAGACAAACCGGGGGTTGTTGGCGAGCTGGATGAGGAAGGGGGTGACTTCCTCGGTGTCAAAATTCATGGAGGTCTGCGAGGAGATCGGTGCTGGCGGTTTGGGCGCCGAAGGTTTGAAAAGATCGGTGACAAATTTCAACACAGGGGGTCTCCTCGCAGTGAGTGGTCAGTCGTCAAACACAATCACATTGCGCTTGGCGCTGCCGGTTTTGGTGTCCGCAATGGCTTCGTTGATCTGATCTAACGTCCAACGGCCAGAGATCAACTCATCAAGTTTCAATCTGCCCTGCTGATAGAGATCGACCATCCATGGGATGTCGCGCTTGATCACCACATCGCCCATCTTGGAGCCTTGCATGCCCTGACCGATGGCGGCGAGGATCACCGGCTCATAGCTCGACCTCTCACCGGAATGCGGCATGCCGACCATGATGACTTTGCCACCCGGAGCGAGGTAGCGGGGGGCCTGATCATAGGCCGGGATCGCGCCCACGGTGACGATCACCGCATCTGCGCCGCGGCCCATGGCGCGGATCGCTTGCACAAAAGGTTTTTTGTCGGTGGCTAGCACGCCGTCGGTGGCACCAAACTCTTTGGCGATTTCGAGTTTCTCTTCGCTCATGTCCACGGCGACGATGCGGCGGGCACCGGCAATGCGCGCGCCCTGAATGGCGTTGAGGCCAACGCCGCCTGCGCCGATCACCACCACATCCTGACCGGCCCGGATCTGAGCGGCATTGACCACAGCACCGACGCCGGTGATCACGCCGCAGGCGATGAGGCTGGCGGCCTCCATGGGAATGTCATCGGAGATTTTCACCACTTGGGACTGATCCACCACCACCTTTTCGGCAAAGGCGCCACAGGCCATGGCCTGATGCAGCGTGCCGCCATCGGCGGTGGTGAGCGGACCTTTGTCGCCATCATAAGGCGTGCCGCAGATGGTGGGCTTGCCTTCGGCGCAGCTTGGGCAGCTGCCACAGGCACGGATCAGGGTGACCACCACCGGGTCGCCTTCAGCCAGGCCCACCACGCCATCGCCAACAGAGGTCACATGACCCGCCGCTTCGTGCCCGTAGACAGCGGGCAAGCTGCCGCCCCATGCGCCTTCGGCAAAGGAGATGTCGGAATGGCAAACGGCCACAGCTTTGAGGGTGACCTCAATCTCGCCCATTTGCGGTGCGCGCAAAGTGATGTCTTCGACCACTAGGGGCTCGCCAAACGCATGGCAAACGGCGGCTTTGACTGTGCTCATGTGGATCTTTCCTCCTCCGGTCCCTGTCACTCTGGCAGCTTAGAGGTGATCGGTTGGTCAGTTCCAGACAAAGCACGTCGTTTTCAGGTTAAGTTCCCCTACGTGAGTTCATGAAGACACCAAGGGAGAGGACCATGAGCACGGCGGCCAGCAGGAAGGGCGCGCCGGGCAGGTAGAGCGGGGCGTGATCGGCGGAAAAATAGGCAAATGCCTGCGTCATCACCAAAGGCGCAAGCACATGCGCCAGTGAGGTCAGGGACGAGGAAATGCCCTGCAGCTCGCCCTGCGCATCATCGGCAACGCGGCGGCTCATGATGCCTTGCAGCGCGGGCAGACCCACAGAGGCGAGCGCGGCGATGGGGATGCCCATCAGGAGCAGCATGCCGGTGGGGACAAAGCCGATATAGATCAGCGCAAAGACCTCCAGCGCGAGGCCGATGATCACGGCGCGGCGGTTGCCAAACCATTTGATGGTGGGGGCAATCAGCGCCGCCTGCACGATGGCGTAGCAGAGCCCGTAGGTGGAAAGAGAGAGGCCAATCATGCCCTCTTCCCAGGCAAAGCGCTCGGTCACGAAATAGGCCCAGATGGCGGGGTAGACGGCGGCGGCCACCTGATAGAGGAAAAACACCACCAGCAGTTTGGTCATCGTGGGCAGGTGGTTGAGTGCATAAAGCGCGCCCAGCGGGTTGGCGCGGCGCCATTCAAAGGTACGGCGGTTGGCGGCGCTGACGGTTTCTTTGAGGACCATGTAGCCGAGGAGGGCGTTGCCGCCCGCAAGCAGGGCGGCGGCCCAGAAGGGCGCACGGGTGCCGAACTGTCCAAGGATGCCGCCCATGGCGGGGCCAAGCACAAAGCCGATGCCCACACCTGCGCCGACGATGCCAAAGGCGCGGGCCTTGTCCTGCGCGCTTGAGATGTCGGCCATATAGGCCATGGCGGTGGCATAGGTGGCAGCGGTGATGCCGGCGACGATGCGGCCGATCACCAGAACCCAGATGTTTTGCGCCAGCGCCATGATCACATAGTCAGCGGACATCACGGTCAGCGATATCAACAGGACCGGGCGGCGGCCAAAGCGATCGGACAGGTTGCCCAGAAGCGGGCCGCAGAGAAACTGCATGAAGGCAAAGACCGTGGAGAGCACGCCGCCCCAGATCGCCGCCGCGCCGAGATCGCCTCCGGTGACCTCTCGGATGAGATCAGGCATGACCGGCAGGATGAGCCCGATGCCCATGGCATCAATGATGACGGTGGCGAGGATCAACAAAACGGGAAGCCGGTTTTTCATAGGTCTGCTGTCTGTCCTGCGGATGGCCGGGGCCGGGTTTCTGGTGTGAGTACGCAGGGAGCGAGCCTCTGGATGTGCCGCTCTTTGACGTGCCTCCCCACAGCTCCAAAAGTTGCGGGCAGGCTGGCGCAAGCCTTTGAAGGGTGCAATGTTTCCCTTACGGCACCTTTGGCGCGAGTGGGGTTTTTCTTACTCTTTCGGCCCTAGTGGCACTCCGGTCTCGTCAGGTGTTGGGCGCGGCCATCAAGAGGAGCGACAGGCTGCCCAGAGCGATCTGTGGCAGATGCAGGGTTTCGGCCATGGCGGCGTGGGGCTCGAGCGCGCTGAGCTGCAGGGTGCCGTTGAGGGTTTGCAGCTGTTGCAGCAGGGCTGCTGTGGCTGTGCAGTGGGGCATCTGAGTGGCGGCGGCCTGCGCGGCGGCAGTGAGCCATTGCGAGATGCTGCGCGTGCTCTGCTGGACATCTCCCGTTGCCCCCAGCGAGAGGGCTTTGGCGATCTCATCGCCGAGCTCCGCATCCTTGGCAAACGCCGCGTGGATGCTCTCTGCGCGCAGCGCGGGCAATTCCGCCAGGGCGGCCACGGTTTGATTGGTTTCGGGCAGGGCCTTGAGGGCGGTTTCCGCGAGGCCCAACAGTTGGCGCAGGCGCAGCATCAGGGCGGTGTCTGCGATGTCTTGCGGGTCTGCGTTTTGACCGATGAAGCGGCTGTGCTCCGGCGCTTCCATGGCTTTGTCAAAGGCGGCAATCAGCGCAGGCACGTAGGTTTGATCGGTGGCGAGACCGTCAGACAGGCCCGCGGGATCCACCTGCACCTCCATCGCGCTGCGGTGGATGAAAAAGCCGCTGTCTTCGGGAATGTCGCCACGGGTGGCCTGAACCTTGGCCAATGTGCCAAGCACCAGCAGGGCGGCGCGCAGCTCGGCGCTATGTGTAAAAAGACGCCCGGCCTCGCCCACAGGGAAGCGCTTGGTGAACATCGGGCTGTCAAAAACGGAGGCGGTCATCAGTTGGCTTTCAGAATGCGGTCGATCAGCGCGGCGAGGCCTGCGGGATCGGCGAAAAACGGAGAATGGCTTGTGGGCATCTCATAAACATCTGTGCTGGGCCAGTCCTGCGTCATTGTGACCTGAAATTCGGGCGGAATGGTCTGATCATCAAGGCAGCGGATGTAGCTGCGGGGCATGGCGCGGTGGCCTTCGCCAAGAGTGATCGGATCAGACTGCGCGCGGATCGACTGGAGGCATAGGTTGGCGTTGGCAAAATCCTCGGTGCCTGCGGGGCAGTCGTGATAGAAGGCCGCGCGGGTTTGTGCGGGGTCAATGGTGTAGCTGGCGCCGTCTGCGGATTTGACGACGGCTTTCATCAAAGGCTGGCGCGGCGCGGCGCGGCGCATGTCAGCGAGGGCGTGGCCGTCCCAAGGGGTGTAGGCACAGAGGTAGATCAGGCGCGCGATCTGTGTCGGTGCCATGTCGGCGGCGCGGGTGATCGGGAAGCCGCCCCAGCTGTGCCCCAGCACCACGGTGTTGTCGCCAAGCGCATCCACAACAGCCTGCGCGCAGCTTTCCAGTGTCACCTCGGAGACGGGTGTTTGATCCTCGCCATGCGACGGTAGGTCGATGGCGCGGGGATGGTGGCCAAGCGCCTCCAGCGCGGGGATGAGGTCTCGCCAGCACCATGCGCCGTGGCAGGAGCCGTGTACCAGAAGAATGTCAGCGCCAGAGGAAGAGGTGTCAGACATGGCCGGTTTCTTTCATGAAGTCGGTGAGGAGTTGGGCGTATTCGACGGGCTTTTCCACACAGGGCAGATGGCCTGCGCGGCGCAAAAGCTCCATACGCGCGCCGGGGATCAGCTCGACGGTTTCGCGCACCAGATCGGGGGGCGTTGTTTTGTCCTCCGGCCCCGCGATACCAAGCGTTGGCAGGCGCAGCCCGGAGGTGGGCGTATAGAAGTCTGTGCCCTTTATGGCCGCGCAGCAGCCGATATAGCCCTCTGCCGGGGCGGCCGCCAACATCGCTTGCCAATGGGCCATTTCGGGACGTGCCTGAAAATCGCGGCCAAACCAGCGGGTCATGATCTCCGGCGCGATGGCGGGGAGCCCTTTGGTCTGAACCGCCTCGATGCGCTCATCCCACATCTTGGGGGAGCCGATCTTGGCGGCGGTATTGGAGATCACCATGGCGCGCACCAGATCGAGCCGTTTGACCGCCAAACCCTGCGCAATCATGCCGCCGATGGAGAGGCCGACCACCAGCGCGTCTTTGACATTCAGATGATCAAGCAACGCCTCGGTGTCTTTGACCAATTGGCCCATGGCGTAGGGCGCGGGCGGCACGTCGGTCTGCCCATGGCCGCGCATGTCGGCGCGCAGGATGCGCAGACCGCTGGACAGATGCTGCAGGACCGGATCCCAGAGCTGCAGGGTGCTGCCCAATGAGTTGATAAACACCACTGGCGCGCCGGTTGGGTCTCCTTCGTCGCGGTAGTGGATTTGAATGCCGTTGAGCGTGGCAAAAGGCATAGCTGTTAGTCCTTCAGGCGCATGTGGGCCATGATCTGCCCGTGATCAGACGCGAGCTTGTTGTAGGGCGCTTCGGCGTGGCTGCCATCGGTGAGATGGTCGTTCAGAACGCTGAAGTATTCCATATCGCCCAAGCGCTCGGGGTTGTCCGGGTGGAAATGGCGCGAAAGGTAGATTTGGTCAATGCTTTCATAGACCCCGCCAAAGGCTGTTGTGTAGACCATGTCGCGCAGGGATTTGCGGGTGAAAAGCGCCTCGGCTGAGGTGAGGCGCACCGCGCCAACGGCTTCCTGAATGGCGTCGTTTTCGCCGCGCGTGTAGCGGTCGTTGGCGTGTTTGGCGTCATGGCGCAGCATCCAGCTGTAGTTGCGGAAGGGCACCTCGCCGGAGATGATTTCCGAGCTGACCGCATGTTCGCCATCGTTGAAATCCCCGAGCACCATGACAGGGCGGCCAAGGTTCAACTCTTCGACAATGGCGCGGCGTAAAACCCAAGCCTCGGCCATGCGGCGCAGGCTGGCGCGGATCGCCCCCATGGCGCGGCCAAGTGGGTCATAGGTGGTGAGATCAGCCTCAGGCGCGGCACCGGTTTCGGGATCGCGTGGGAACTCCCCCAGCTTGGATTTGAGGTGGCAGTTGAAGACGGTGATGATCTGATCGCCCACCGGTATGCGCGCCTTCAGGATCGGGCGTGAGGTGCGGGTGAGCGTGAAATGGCCAGCCTCGCCACCGCCCAAGGCCGCAAAAGGGATTCTGATCGGTTCGGAAAGTTCCTGAATGATCTCAGGCGGTTCCGCAAAGCCGAAGCGGGACAGGATGGCGACGCCGGGGCGGCGGTTGCCGGGTTCTCCTGTGTCATTCACGTTGGGGGCCACAAACAGGCCCTCGGTGCCATAAGGCGTGTAGCCCAGTTTGCGGAAGATCGCCTTGCGGTGATAGCGCTTGGAGCGGTCGGGGATGACGGCCTCATTAGAGGCGGCCCCGATGCGGTCGGCCTCTGCCACCACATCGCGCAGCGCGCTTTCCTCAAAGATTTCCTGAAACCCGATGATGTCGGCGTCCATGGAGAAAAGCTGGGAGGCGGTCCAGTCTTCTTTCCAAGCGTATTCCTCTGGGGTGTAGGATTGGAAGGTGTAGTATTCCTGATCCGGGCCGATGAGGTTTTTGACGTTGAAAGAGGCGATGGTGAATTGGGTCATCAAATAGGTCTCTTAAATGACCGAGACGCGTAGCGGCTCGGATCGCGCCCGGCCCCGCCCCCAAGGGCGGGCGCGATTTCGCAACTTCAGCCAAGATAGCGGCGTTTGGGGAGCGGGCAAGTCATGTCATGCTGTGGGCCGCCCTTCGGAGGCGGGCGCGATCCTTGTGTTAGGCGTATTTGGCAAGAGCATCCGCGAACACATCCGCGTCCACATTGCCGCCGGTGCAGACGGCCATAACCGCTTCCCCGTCGATCTGATCGCCATGAAACAGCGCGGCGGCCAAGGCGACGGCGCCTCCCGGTTCCACGATGATTTTCAGACGTTTGAACGCGAGGGCCATGGCGTGCAGGGCTTCGTCTTCGGTGACGACAAGGCCGGGGCCGCAGAGGCGGGACATGATCGGGAAGGTGATCTCGCCCGGGCTTGGCGTGATGATCGCGTCACAAAGCGAGCCGGAGAGGCGGGTGTTGCTTTCAATGTCCCCTGAGGCAAGCGAGCGGGCCACATCGTCAAACTCTTCAGGCTCGGCGGTGCGCACGCGCATCTCAGGCGCTTCGGCCTCAAGCGCCAGCGCGATGCCGGAGGTTAGCCCGCCGCCGCCGCAACAGACTAGAACGTCGCCCGACGCCACGCCCAGTTCCGCAGCCTGCTCTGCGATCTCAAGCCCGGTGGTGCCCTGACCGGCGATCACCTGCGGATCGTCATAGGGGCGGATCAGGGTCAGGCCGCGTTCTTGGGCAATGGTGCCGCCGACTTCTTCGCGGTTTTCACCACCCGCGCGGTCATAAAGCACCACCTCGGCGCCAAGCGCGCGGGTGTTGTCGATTTTGAGCTGCGGCGCGTCTCTGGGCATGACAATCACTGCGGGCGCGTCATGGGCTGCCGCCGCCATCGCGACGCCTTGGGCGTGGTTGCCGGAGGAATAGGCGATGATGCCGCGTTTGCGGGTTGCCTCATCCAATGCGGAGACCGCCGACCAGCCGCCGCGAAACTTGAACGATCCGGTGTGCTGCAGGCATTCCGGTTTTATCAGAACGCGGCGGCCTGCGATCTCATCCAGAAAGGGGGAGGTCAGCATGGGGGTGCGCCGCGCGTGGCCGTTCAGGCGCTTTTGGGCGGCGCGGATCATGTCGATGTTCATTTGGTTTCACGCTCTTTGAGGTTGGCAATCCATTGGTGCAGTACAGTGAGGCTTTCAGGTTCGTCCAAGAAGGGCACATGGGCGCGGTCAGCGACCTCTGCGGAGAGCATGGGCGCGCGGGCCTGCATCTCTTCAACGGTGTCGCGGCTGAGGATGTCGCTGTTTTCCCCGCGCAGCACCGCGAGGGGCAGGCCCGCGAGCTTGTCAAACTGGGGCCACATGTCGCTTGCAGGGGCTTTGGGATCAAACTCCGCCAGCACGGCATTGCGCAGTTTGGGGTCGTAGTTGATCGCAAGGCCGGTTTCGGTTTCGACAAAGTGGTGCTCGGCTTCTTCCGCCCAACGGCTGGCCGGAACATTGTGAAAGGCCGGCAGGCGCTGGGCGAGGGCTTCTGCGGCCTCCGCGCGGGTTTTCCAGACCGGGTTGCGACCGATGAAAACAAGGATGACCTCAAGCCCTTCGGTTTCGATCACCGGGCCAACGTCGTTGAAGCAGACTCCGGTGATGCGATGCGCGGCCATTTCTGTCAGCAACAGCGCGATGAGGCCTCCGCGAGAGGTGCCAAGAATGGCGGTTGTCTCAAGGCCGAGGTGGTCAAGCAGCTCCAGCGCGTCCAGGGCTTCGCGCGGCAGGCTGTAGGTGCTGAAATCCTCGGCCCAGTCCGACTGCCCGCGGCCGCGGTAATCCATGCGGATCACACGGGCATCAGTCAGATGTGGCAGCACATAGTCAAAATCGGTGGCGTTGCGGGTGAGGCCGGAGAGGCAGAGCACAGCGGGGCCGTTGCCGCCGGTGTCGTCAAAGTAGATCGACAGGCCATCAGACGTGGTGAAATGGGGCATCAGGGGCTCGCAAGATCGGGGATGGTGGTCAGGTCGGACAGAATATGAGCCGGTTGCCAGGGCAGGCGGTCCACCGGTTCGCCTGCGCGGTTGACCCAGGCGGTGGTGAAGCCGTAGCCGGTGGCGCAGCCTGCGTCCCAGCCATTGGAGGAAACAAAGAGCACCTCGTCTTTGGCGCAGTTGAACCGCTTGCCAACAAGGTCATAGACGGAGGCGGCGGGTTTGAAGATGCCCACATCTTCGACGCTGAGCACATCATCCAGAAATTCGCCAACCTGCGCCGACTGCACCGCGCCGTTGAGCATGTCAGGCGAGCCATTGGACAGGATTGCGGTGTTGAAACCGGCGGCCTTCAGTTTGGCCAGCATGGCGGGCACTTCGGGGTAGGCCGAAAGCTCCCAGTAAAGCGCCAGAAGGCGCTCGCGCAGCTTAGCATCGCCCTGCAGGCCCGAGGACTCCAGCGCCCAGTCCAGACCGTTTTGGGTGACTTCCCAGAAATCGGTGTGGGCATCTGCCACGGCGCGCAGCCATGTGTATTGCAGCTGTTTGAGACGCCAGTTGTTTGCGACATCCATCCAATGCGCCGCAAAAGCCTCTCGTCCCGGTTCGCTTGCGGCTTCCCGCGCGGCGGCGGCGACGTCAAAAAGCGTGCCGTAAGCGTCAAAAACACAAGTTGTGATGGCCATGTGATCCTCCCATTTAAAGTGCAGACTGGCAGGTTTGACGCAGGGCGAAAAGGCCTGTTTGCCAATTAACACCAAGGTCTATAGGGTGCGCCTTTAAAGCCGACGCTTTGGTCGGGACATGCTGACAGATGGGACATTTTATGACCGCAGCGAAATCGGGCGACACCGTCCGCATCCACTACACTGGCACCCTGAGTGACGGGTCTGTTTTTGACAGCTCTGAAGGGCGCGATCCGCTGGAGTTCACCCTTGGCTCCGGTCAGGTGATCGCGGGCTTTGACAGCGCCGTGGATGGTATGAGTGTGGGTGACAAGAAAGTCGCAGAGATCCCGGCGGATCAGGCCTATGGCCCGCGTCATGACGAAGCCGTACAGGATGTGCCGCGTGAGCAGATCCCGGCAGAGATCCCGCTGGAAATCGGCCTGCAGCTGCAGATGCAATCCCCGACAGGTCAGGTTGTGCCTGTGACCGTGGTTGAGATCACCGAAGAGATCGTGAAGTTGGATGCCAACCACATGCTGGCGGGCAAAGATCTGACCTTTGCGATCGAGCTGGTCTCGATCAACTGAACCTGTGCTCAGTAGAATTCAGCGAAGAGCCCGTCTTTTATGGCGGGCTTTTTTGTTGCCTTAACGATGCAGGCAGGCGACGGAGTTGGGCTCTTTCGCGGGGCAACATTGAAAATTGCCTTGCTGCGTCAGCGGCCCACCTGCCTTGGCCGGGCAGGAAGAGGCCCATTGCAGCTTGGACAAATTGGCATGGGCGATGCTTTCGGAAAACGGTTCCGATTTGCCGGTGGAGGAGGTGAGCAGCGCCCAGAACACGATGCCCAAACTGAGGCCGACAAACAGCGGCTCAAGCTTTTTCAAACGCGGGGTGTCGCTGAGGATATTCGCGGCCAGAAAGACCATGAATGCCACGCCAGTGATGGCCAATAAGAGTGTATAAAGCTGCATTTTAAAGAACGTCCGGGCAAAGACAAAATGAAGCCCTCTATATTGCGCCCAAAACCGGGGTTCCAAGGGGACGCGTTATGCTGTTTGGGGCGTCCCGTTATGTAAAATTTGAAAGGCTTTACACCTTGTCAAATGAGAGAAGGCACGCGGCATTGTCGGGTGAGCCGTGTCAAAAGATCCGCGCGGTGACGTTTCACGGGTTTTCTTTTGGCTGCGCTGCAGTAGCGTGAGGGCAAGGAGGAGTGCTCATGGATTTGGTCACGCGGTTGGGGCTTAAGTGGCCCCTGTTTCAGGCCCCGATGGCGGGGGTGTCCACGCCGGAAATGGCGGCAGCGGTCAGCAATGCGGGCGGTTTGGGCGCGCTGGGGCTTGGTTCAGCCGGTGTGGAGGTGGCACGGGCGATGCTGCGGCAGGCGCGGGCCCTGACGGAGCGCCCGATCAATGCCAATGTGTTCTGTCATGCGCCCGCTGTGCGCGATGCGGATGTGGAAGCGGCCTGGCTTGATGCGCTTGCGCCGACCTTTGCTGGTTTTGAAGCCAAGCCGCCGGACGCGCTGCATGAAATCTATCAGAGCTTCGCCGTGGATCGGGCCATGTGTGAGATGTTTCTGGAGGAAAAGCCCGGTGTGGTGAGCCTGCACTTCGGTCTGCCGGATGAGGGTTGGATCAAAGAGCTGCAGGCGGCGGGCAATCTGGTTTTCGCCAGCGCCACCAGTGTGGCCGAAGCCTTGGCCTGTCAGGCGGCGGGCGTGGATGCGGTTGTGGCGCAGGGCATCGAGGCGGGTGGGCACCGAGGCGTGTTTGATCCGGATGCGGAAGATGCGGCGCTGCCAACGCTGGCGCTTGTGCGGCAGTTGGCAGGGGCGGTTGAGGTGCCGGTCATTGCCGCCGGTGGCCTGATGGATGGTGCGGATGTGGCGCGGGCCTTGGCGGCGGGCGCCACTGTGGCGCAGCTTGGCACTGCGTTTCTGGACAGCGCGGAATCGGCGGCAGATGCGGGATACCGCGCAGCGCTCAGGGATGAGGCGTTGCGGCCTCCGGTGCTGACGCCGGTGCTGTCTGGGCGTCCGGCGCGGTGTTTGCAGAACAAATATGTGGCGCTGGGGGAACAGCTCGGCGCGCGCTTGCCGGATTATCCGGTGGCCTATGATGTGGCCAAAGCGCTGAACGCGGCGGCGAAATCGGCGGGCGAAGCGGGCTTTGGCGCGCAATGGGCTGGTGCCGGTGTGGCCCGTGTGCGCCAAGGCGGTGCGGCAGAGATCCTGCAGGCCATTGGTGCGGAGCTGGAGGCGGCCTCGGCCTAGAGGTTTTCCGTCAGCGGCATGCCCAGCACGTGAAAGCCGCCATCCACACGCAGCACTTCGCCGGTGGTGCAGGCGCCTGCGTCAGAGGCTAGATAGACGGCGGTGCCGCCCACGGCATCAAGCGTTGCATTGGCGCGCAGCGGGGCGTTCTGCTCGGCGTGTTTGAAGGTGGCGCGTGCGCCGCCGATGGCGGCCCCAGCCAGGGTTTTCATCGGCCCCGGCGAGATCGCGTTGACGCGGATGCCGTCAGGGCCAAGATCATTGGCCAGATAGCGCGCGGCGCTTTCAAGGGCAGCTTTGGCGACACCCATGACGTTGTAGAATGGGGTCACGCGGTTTGCGCCCTGATAGGTCAGGGTCAGGATGGTGCCGCCGTTTTCCGCCATCATCGGATGGGCGCGGCGGGCGACTTCGATCAGGGAATAGCAGGAAATATCCAGCGAATTCTTGAAGTTGTCCCGTGTGGTGTCAACAAAGCGCCCGGTCAGCTCGTTGCGGTCTGAATAGGCAATCGCATGCACCACAAAGTCGATGGTGGGCCATGCGTCTGCCAGTTGGGCAAAGGCCGCATCGAGCGAGGCATCATCGGTCACATCCACGTCGAGCAGCAGATCGCTGCCGACACTTTCGACAAGCGGTTTGACCCGCTTGCCAAAGGCGTTGCCTTGGTAGGTGAAGGCGAGCTCGGCTCCGGCCTCATGCATGGCGCGGGCGATGCCCCATGCAATCGAGCGCTCGTTTGCGACGCCCATAATCAGGCCGCGCTTGCCCGCCAACACACCTGTCATGGCGTTACCCTTTGTATTTGCTGAGAACCATGGAGCCGTTGGTGCCGCCAAAGCCGAAGCTGTTGGTCATCACGCTATCAAGGCCCGCGTTCTCCACCAAAGAGGTCGCCACTTCGCCCGGCTCGATGCCGGTGGCCAGTGTGTCCACGTTGATCGACGGGGCGATGAAATCCTGATCGAGCATCAGAAGGCAGAAGATTGCCTCCAGCGCGCCTGCCGCGCCCTGTGCGTGGCCGGTCATGGATTTGGTGGAGGAGATCGGTGGCACATTGCCTGCGCCAAAGACGCGGCGGGCGGCCTCGACTTCTCCCACATCCCCCACAGGCGTGGAGGTGCCGTGTGCGTTGATGTAATCCACTTTGCGCCCCTCAGGCAGGGTGGACAGCGCCAAACGCATGGCGCGCTCGCCGCCTTCGCCGGATGGGGCCACCATGTCGTGACCATCCGAGGTCGCGGCAAAACCGGTCACTTCGGCGTAGATTTTTGCGCCGCGGGCCAGTGCGTGCTCCAGATCTTCGAGCACCACAATGCCGCCACCGCCGGAGATCACAAAACCGTCGCGGTCTTCATCAAAGGCGCGGGAGGCTTTTTCAGGCGTGTCATTATACTTGCTGCTCATCGCGCCCATGGCATCAAACAGACAGGACAGGGTCCAGTCGAGCTCTTCACCGCCGCCGGCAAACATCACATCCTGCTTGCCCATCATGATCTGCTCTGCGGCGTTGCCGATGCAGTGCAGCGAGGTCGAGCAGGCGGAGGTGATGGAGTAGTTGATGCCTTTGATCTTAAAAGCGGTGGCGAGGTTCGCCGAAATGGTCGAGCTCATGCATTTTGGCACGGCAAAAGGCCCGATGCGCTTGGTCGCACCGGTTTTCTCCACGGTTTGATGCGCAACCAGCATGGAGGATGTCGAAGGGCCGCCGGAGCCAGCCACAAGACCGGTACGCTCGTTCACAACCTGATCTTCGGCGAGGCCGGAATCGGCAATCGCTTGGCTCATGGCGATATGGGCATAAGCGGCACCGGGGCCCATGAAGCGCAGGGTGCGCTTGTCCACATGTTCCTTGGGGTCGATGTCAATATGACCGGCGATCTGGCTGCGGAAGCCGTGCTCACTCATTTCCGGGCTGGCAGAGATGCCAGATTTGCCCGCTTTCAGCGAGGCGGTGACTTCTTCGGCATTGGTGCCGATCGAGGAAACGATACCCAGTCCGGTAACGACGACGCGACGCATGTGCGCTCTCCCTTAGTTTGCTGTTGTCTTACTAGGCATTGAGAGGGCAGGGCGCAAGGTGGGTTGGGGATGAGACATGCACACACTCTAGACAATGGGTGGGCTTCAATTCGAGCTTGCAGCCTTGGATGCGTCACATCATGGTGCAATCAATTCTTGGTTGATAGGCGGCATTATGAAACTGTTTTTTGTCATAGCTTGGATATCCGTGGTGGGGATTTGCAGCGCTTCTGCTGAAGTGGTTGATGGCGCAAATGCTGCTGACTTTGAGCGCGCGAAGACTATGTGGCTGCAGGGGAGTGATCTGGATGCGCTGCAAACCCTTGCAGAGTTATCCCGAGGAGGGAATGTTGCTGCAAAGATTTTGTTGTCCAGAATTGCGCAGACACCACATTTGAGTGGGCATGTTTCCGAGAAGCTAGACCGCAAAGAGCGTGTGTCGTTGTTTCGGGAGCCTAAGGGATTGTCAGGACGTGATTGGCTAAAAAGTGCCTCCAATGAAAGCGACTTGGCTGCCGCCATGTGGGCGTTTCAATCTTCGGCTGCCAGCGCATCGAATCCCGTCCAGTATCTTGAGGAATTGATTGCACATGGCGAATACAAGATGGCGCTCTTATACATGAAACCGCTTCTGTTCGGCGAACATGGGTTTTCGGTCGCGCAGCTACTTGTGAGCCACGAAGCAGATTTTGGTGCTGCAGGACGTTACGTTTTAGGGCAGTTTTTGGTAGATACGGCATCAAAAAGCGCAGGTTCAACGGAGTACAGTGTGCAGCAAGCTGATTTTGCTCATGGTCTCAGTTTGCAATCTAACCAGAACACTCTTGCGAGTATTGGATCTTTTCCAATTGGTGAAGCCGGGATAACGCTCCCAGAAGATCCACAGTTGCGCTCTGAGATCGCCGATGCAGTTGGCGCGTTGCCAGAATTTGAGCCTTTGGTCAATTTTTGTCAGCAAACCTGTGCGCCGCATGACTTACAGTATTGTCTCGCGAGCGGAGCGTATGCTGCCCCCAAGGGGGTCTTGTTTCCATTTCCGTTCGCAAGCCCAGCTCAGTCTCTGGTTTCCGATGAGGAGTATATTCAGTCGGGTCGGGTGATGCTGGACGTAGGGCGGATTTTGGAAATCGGGCAGTGGTCTGGGTGTAGGTAACAGGCTGTCGCGGACAAGGAGCAAGTGTCTCTTTAAGCATAGGTCTAGTCATGAGGGCTTGAACACGCCCCTTCGCAAAAGCACTCTTCCGCCAACAAAAAAGGCCCCGCAGGGCCTCTTCCTTTTCCTCACATGTCGCTGCAGATCAGCTCTCGCTGAGCGCAACCTTCATGTCTTTGACTTCGTAGATCACTTCGCCGTCGGCTTCGACGATGCCGTCGGCCACGCCCATGGTCAGGCGGCGGGTTTGGACGGCTTTGGTGAAGTCGATCTTATAAGTCAGCATCTTACGGTCCGGGCGCACCATGCCTTTGAGTTTCACTTCACCCACACCCAGCGCGTAGCCGCGGCCGGTCCAGCCGCGCCAGCCGAGGTTGAAACCGGTCAGCTGCCACAGGCCATCGAGACCCAGACAGCCGGGCATGATCGGGTTGTTGGGGAAGTGGCAGTCAAAGAACCAGAGGTCGGGCGTGATGTCGAATTCTGCCAGAATGTGGCCTTTGCCATGGGCGCCGCCGTCGCTGGAAACCTCGGTGATGCGGTCCATCATCAGCATGGGCGGGGCAGGGAGCTGTGCGTTGCCGGGACCAAAGAGCTCGCCACGGGCGCATTTCAGCAGATCGTCTTTGTCAAAGCTCGTTGGGTAGTCGGCCATTCTGGGAGTCCCTTGTCCATCTATCTTGATTTGGACCCCTCTAGCACTTGCTCCTATACTCCTGCAAGGCGGCTCTCGTGCCGCAAAAGAAGCACTTTGGAGGTGCGACATCTGGTGTTGCGACTCATTTTCAATTGAAACTGCCCCTAAGGCTGCGCTAAACATGACGCGCACAAGCAGGATTTGACCCATGAGCACGACAGACGGCACACAGGCACATATCTCCGATGACCCCACCCGCGTGGGGACTAAGTGGCTGGCCTCCGGTGGTCTGCGCCCGACCCGGCAGCGGGTGGCGTTGGCAGCGCTGTTGGTGGGCGATGGCAATGACCGGCATGTGACGGCCGAGAGCCTTTATGCCTCTGTGCAGGATTCCGGGGATCGCGTGTCTCTGGCGACGGTCTACAACACCCTGCGCGCGTTCTGTGATGCGGGGCTGATGCAGGAAATCACCGTGGATGGTGCCAAAAGCTATTTTGACACCAACACCGGCGATCACCCGCATTTCTTCTGGGAAGATGACCGTATTCTGACCGACGCGCCCTCTGAAGAGCTGAAGATCGCGCGCCTGCCCGATGCGCCTGAGGGTGCCGAGATCTCCAAGATCGACGTGGTGATCCGTCTGCGCCGCACCTGAGCGGCGACCCAGCCAAGTTCCTTTCTCCTATTGTGACGTGGCGACGCGCGGCGGCGCCCTGTGATTGTGCGCGGCTCATGCCTGTGACAGCATGAGTGTGGCTCAGATTGGGGCGGACCACGAAGGAGAGGGCAATGAAGGCAGTGACTTGGCGCAGTTTTGGCGCGGCGCAGGATGTTTTGCAGGTTGAGGATTTGCCCAAGCCGACCCCGGCAGAGGGCGAGGTTCTGGTGCGCGTGGCGTTTTCCGGTGCGAATCCCTCGGATGCCAAGGCGCGCAGCGGTACACGTCCGGGTGTGACCAAGCCGCCCTTTGAGGTCATTGTGCCCCATAGCGACGGCTCCGGCGTGATCGAGGCGGTGGGCGCGGGCGTGGATGCGGCCTGTGTGGGCGAGCGGGTCTGGATCTGGAATGGCCAGTGGCAACGCCCGTTTGGCACCTGTGCGGATTATGTCGCCCTGCCAGCAGATCAGGCGGTGGCTTTGCCGGATTGTGTTTCCCTTGAAGTTGGGGCGGTGCTGGGCATTCCCGGGCTGACGGCGGCGCAGACGGTGTTTGGAGACGGAGATGTCACCGGACAGACGGTGCTGGTGGCTGGCGGCGGTGGCGCTGTGGGCTATCTGGCGGTGCAGCTTGCGGTTTGGGGCGGGGCCACGGTGATTGCCACCTGCGGCGCGCGCGATGTGGATCGGGTCCGGGCGGCAGGGGCCACCCATGTGTTTGATTACGCGAGTCCGACTTTGGCGGAGGATATTCTGGGCGCCAGCGGCGGGGGCGTGGACCGTGCTGTGGAGGTGGAGCTCGGGCCAAACCTGCCGCTGCTTGCCGAGGTCATGAAGCCGCTTGGCACCATTGCGGCTTATGGATCGGCAAAGGACATGGCGCCTGAGATGCCTTTTGGCCCAATGCTGTTCAAAGCGCTGAAGCTTGATATCACCCTGATTTATATCCTGCCAAAAGCGGCCCGCGATGCGGCGATAGCGCGCCTGCATGAGGCGCTGGAGGCGGGGGCGCTGACCTTGGAGGCTCCGAACGTCTTTATGCCGGAAGAGGCGGGTGCCGCGCATGATCTGGTTGAAGCGGGCGGACGCAAAGGTGCGGTTTTGGTGGGATTCTAGTGCATCGCCCAACAAATCTGCAACGGCTGTATCTGGTCACATAGGTCAGCCCCCGGCCCTGGGTGGGGGTGAAGCCCCCTCCCTTGGGGAGGGTCGGGGTCTGGTCGGCTTTGCCTCCTTAGAATTGGTTGAGACCGTGTGATCCATGATTTCAGGACGATGCTCTAAGTCAGTTCTCTGGTTGGGCGACTGTGGCCGGGGGCAGGGCCCCCAAAGCCCCAAAGAGTCAGGCCCTTAGAACCACTGCCCCGGTTCCATCAGGCCGAGGTCGAGCAATTGGCGGGAGTGCCACTCAAAGCGCACGGAGTTGTGCCAGCTGAACTGTTGAATGTCGAAAGTTGAACCGGGGTTGGACTTCAGCGCCTTGGCGGTGCGGAACGAGCAGACGGCGGCGGTCAGGTTGTTGTGCCAGGGGCAGGCGTAGGTGTTGTATTCCTGATCGTTGAAGGTGAAATCCTCGTTCAGGGTCAGGTCCGGCTTGCTGCGGAAGATCGAAATTCGGTCGATTTTGCGGCGGTTGGCGGGGATGTGCTCCTCAAAGCGCCAGCGCAGGCCGCCAAAGAAATCGAGTTGCCGCTCTCTGGGGTGATTGTGGTTGTCCGCGTCCAGCCGTGCCAGCGCATAATATCCGGAGCGGTCCAGCTGTGCGGTGTCCAGCGCCACGGCATTTGGTGTCTGGTAGAGGTCGGCGGCGTAGAGATCGATCACATAGGTGAGCATCGCGTCGCGGCGTTCCTCGGTGTGAAAAGTCAGCATTTCGCCAATGCCGCGTGTCTCACAGAAGGGGAAGAACAGATATTCGGCGTTAAAGCAGTAGTAGATCCAGATGTCTGGCGCGGCCTTGGTGATCGCATTGACCGTCTCGCGCATCGGCGGGCCGGAGGGCCTGTCCATGGTCACGCGCTGACAGCAGTCCACGAGATCCGCTGCCATCTCAAAAGACGCGGGCATGAAGGCGATGACGGCTTTGAAACCGAGCGACAGATGGTGGCGCAGGGTGCTGTCCACCTCCACGTCATCTTCGGCAAAGATCAGCGCCACCGGTCCCTTGGCGAGATGCTCTTGGCCGGTTTGCAGGAACTGCTCCAGCGAGTCGTATGTCATACGCTGCCCCACATGCGATTTTTGCCCGTTCTTTCATACTCTTGTTCCCGTCAAAATCAGGTAAAAGCCTCCGCATTGCAAGCACCCCTCATTTTGATGTAGGGAAACGCCTTGAAACCGCGAGACGCGACAGGATGTGAGCCATGGCCGAGAACACTGCAGCTGAGAAAAAGAAGCTCTTCATCAAGACCTACGGGTGTCAGATGAATGTTTATGACAGCGAGCGGATGGCCGAAGCCATGGGCGGCGCTGGCTATGAGACCACCGACAGTGCGGATGATGCGGATATGATCCTGCTCAACACCTGTCACATCCGGGAAAAGGCGGCCGAGAAGGTCTATTCCGAGTTGGGCCGCTTCAAGGGGCTGAAGGCGGAAAAGCCCAACCTGAAGATCGGCGTGGCGGGCTGTGTGGCCCAGGCTGAGGGCGAAGAGATCATGCGCCGCCAGCCGTTGGTGGATCTGGTTGTGGGGCCGCAGGCCTATCACCGCCTGCCGGAGATGGAGGCCAAAACCCAAGAGGGGGTGAAGGCGCTCGACACCGATTTCCCGGAAGAAGACAAATTCGAAAAGCTCAAAGGCCGCTCCAAAGCCAAGCGCGCGCCCACCGCATTTTTGACCGTGCAGGAAGGCTGCGACAAATTCTGTGCCTTCTGCGTGGTGCCTTACACCCGTGGGGCCGAAGTGAGCCGCCCGGTGGATCGCGTGCTGACCGAGGCGCGTGATCTGGTGGAGCGCGGCGTGCGTGAGATCACCCTGCTGGGGCAGAATGTGAATGCCTATCACGGTGCATATGGCGGCGGCGATATGACCCTCGCGGGGCTGATCTGGGAGCTCGATAAGATCGACGGGCTGGAGCGCATCCGCTTTACCACTTCTCACCCCAACGACATGATGGATGACCTGATCGAGGCCCATGGCACCTGCGAAAAGCTGATGCCTTACCTGCACTTACCGGTGCAATCGGGCTCCAACAAGATCCTCAAACGCATGAACCGCAGCCATGACCGTGACAGCTATTTGCGGCTGATCGAGCGCATCCGCGCGGCGCGGCCCGACCTGCTTTTGTCCGGTGATTTTATCGTGGGCTTCCCGGAGGAGACCGAAGAGGATTTTCAGGACACCCTAGATTTGATCAAAGAGGTCAAATACGGGCAGGCCTACAGCTTCAAATACTCCACACGTCCGGGCACTCCGGCGGCGGAGCGTCCGCTGGTGGATGAGGCTGAGGCCAATGACCGCCTGCAACGCCTGCAGGCCCTGCTTGGCACCCAGCAGCGCGAAATTCAGGACAGCATGGTGGGGCGCGAAGTGAGCGTGCTTTATGAAAAGCCCGGTCGCCTTGAAGGGCAGATGGTGGGCAAGTCCGACTATCTGCACGCGGTCTATGTGCAGGACCCCAAAGGCCGGGTCGGGGACATCAAACGTGTGAGAATCGTTGAGAGCAGTGCGAATTCGCTTGGTGCGGTGTTGCTGAGCGATTGATCGCACTCTGGAAACATTTCTATACACGGTAAAATATTGGTCACGGCGTCTCATATCGGGTGGGGCGCCGTCGTCACATTCTGACCATAATTTTGTGATCTGCGTGCGAAAATGCTGCATTTTTTCTTCACTTAGGGGGCTTTTCACGGCATCTTAAGTTAATTGTGAAAGCCTTGATTTAGAACGTGTTTCAACTGAACCGGGGCCTTCGGGGGATATGGAGAGGTAATCGCAGTGGCGAAAAATTCCAAAAATATGGCGCGGGCAATTATGACAAGCGCGGCAGCTGCCTGTGTTGCGCTTGTGTCTATTGCTGAACCCGCCGCCGCGCAGAACCAGCGCACCGTCTTGGGGCAGCGTTATGTGCCCACCGTCTGGGTTGATCCGGATGGCTGTGAGCACTGGGTGATGGACGATGGCGTTGAAGGCTACATGACCCCCCACGTGAACCGTCAGGGCATTCCGGTCTGCCGCCGGGGCAATGTCTGTGGCGTGATGAACTCTGACCAGTTCTTTGCCACCGACAAACATTACATCAACGCGGCCAATCGGCAGCGTCTGGCGGAATTCTTCCAGAATGCGACCGCTTCCGCCTTTATCATCACCGGCCACACCGACAGCCGGGCGAGCGATTCCTACAACATGCGCCTGAGCTACAACCGCGCCAATGCGGTGGCCAAAGTGGCCCGTCAGAGCGGTGTGCGCGTTGCGGATGTGCGCGGTTATGGCGAGCGCCAGCCCCGTGCCACCAACAGCACTTCGGCGGGTCAGGCGGAAAACCGTCGCGTCGAAATCATCTGCCTGCGCTAAGGGGAGCGAATATGAAACTGATCAAAGGTGTTCTCCTTCTTGGGCTGGCCGCGAGTGTGTCTGCCTGTGTGGAGCCAAAAATTGACAAGACCGTGGACAATGGCCGCGACTCCGGCCACCTGAGCAACCTTGTTGCCGGTGTCTGGGTGGATCCAAACGGCTGTGACCACTGGATCATTGATGACGGTGTGGAGGGCTATCTGTCCCAGCGTCTTGACCCCTATGGCAAGCCGGTCTGCTCCGGTGCAGCCCCTCCCGGCGTGGCAACCGGACCCTATAAAGAAGGCTCCGGCTTTGGCGATTGGATCTGATCGCTGCAAGCTGACATGATGAAATGGAGCGCCGTCTGCGGATTGCAGGCGGCGTTTTCTTTTTGCGCGAGGGGGTTGGTACCCGCGCTGGCAGGTGGCGGCAGAGCGAGGTGAGCCGGATGCGTTTGGGATTTCAGCGCCTGTGCTGAAATTTGCCTGCGTCATGGAAAATTCATTGGCCTGCGCTTGCACGTGGCCGCGCAACTTGGCACGATAAAGACAGACCCTTCGCTACAGGAGATGTGATTGCCCACCGGCACCAAGTCCCAACCGCCCGCCGCCACCGCACCCAAGCCAACTTCGGTGGAGTTCCCAGACAACCGTTTGTTGATCGAACTCTGCGGTGAATATGATCGCAATCTCGCAGACATTGAGCAAAAGCTTGGGGTGCAGATCCTGCGCCGGGGCAATCAGCTTGATATTCATGGCGAAGAACCTGCTCAGGCGGAGGCCGTTGAGGTGCTGACCGGGCTTTACACGCGTCTTGAGAGCGGAAAATCCGTGGATCCCGGCGATATTGACCGCGAGATTCGCATGGGGCCTTCTGAGGCGGAAACCGGCGCGCGCGATGGTGATCAGCTGGAGATGTTCAAAGGCGGCCCGGTCGAGATCAAGACCCGCAAAAAGCTGATCGAGCCGCGCACAGACGCACAAAAAGCCTATGTGCTGTCGCTGTTTAACAACGAGCTGGCCTTTGGCATCGGTCCTGCGGGCACCGGCAAAACCTATCTCGCCGTGGCTGTCGGTGTGAGCATGTTTATCTCCGGTCAGGTGGACCGGATCATCCTGTCCCGCCCGGCGGTGGAGGCCGGTGAAAAGCTTGGCTATTTGCCCGGTGACATGAAGGACAAGGTCGATCCTTACATGCAGCCGCTTTATGATGCGCTGAATGATTTTCTGCCCGGCAAGCAGCTCGCCAAGTTGATCGAGGAAAAGAAGATCGAGATCGCGCCGCTGGCGTTTATGCGCGGGCGCACGCTGTCTAATGCTTTTGTGGTGCTCGATGAGGCGCAGAACGCCACCACTATGCAAATGAAGATGTTCCTCACCCGCCTGGGCGAAGGCTCGCGTATGGTGATCACCGGCGACCGCAGCCAGATTGACCTGCCGCGCGGCGTGCCGTCTGGCCTGAAAGATGCCGAGCGTCTGCTCAAAGGCATTCCCAACATCAGCTTCAACTATTTCACGGCTGACGACGTGGTGCGCCATCCGCTGGTCGCGGCCATCATCAAGGCCTATGACGCCGATGCGGTGCGCGCTTTGGCGGAAAAAGAAAAGAAAGCATGAGCGTTTCTCATTCTGAAAATATCCACGGGGGTGCGGGGGCAGTCAGCCCCCGTGCGACGCCTGCATGCTGACCGACACGATCCTGGAAGATCCGCGGTGGGACACGCTCGATTTTGAAACCCTTGCCGAAACCGCCGCGCAGGCGACCTTGGCGCATCTTGCGCTCAAGGCGGAGGATTTCGAAATTGCGGTGCTGGCCTGTGATGACGCGCGCATTGCGGTTTTGAACGCGGATTTTCGCGATAAGGACAAAGCCACCAATGTGCTGAGCTGGCCAAGTGAGGAACGCGGCGCAGAAGATGACGGCGCAGATCCGCTGCCACCGGAACAGAGCCTGCCGGGCATGCCGGAGGAGCTTGGCGACATCGCGATTTCCTATGACACCTGCCTGAAAGAGGCGGATGCGTCGGGCAAATCGCTGGCCGATCACTGCACACATCTTGTGGTTCATGGCGTGTTACATCTTTTGGGCTATGATCACATTCGTGACAAAGATGCCACTTTGATGGAAGGTCACGAGGTGGCCATACTTGGCAAACTGGGTCTGGCGGACCCATATGACGACACTTAAGGGGCGCAAAGCCTCCAGACACAGACCAATGACACCGATCATCGGAAAGGACAGATGGGCGACAGTATAGACGGGTCTTCTAACGCAGCGCCCCGCGCGCAGCCGGAAGGCCAGAGAACCGCGTCAAAAGGCTGGCTTGGCCGCCTCTTTGGCTCAAATGACACCGCAGAACCTGGTGCAGAGCGCCCGGTCGCCCCCTTGGCACCTGCTGGGCAGGTGCATGGCATGGTCAACCTGCGCCGCATGCGCGTTGAGGATGTGGCCGTTCCCAAGGCAGATATCATCGCGGTGCCGAACACCATCACCAAGGCCGAGTTGGTGCAGCTGTTTCGCGACAGCGGCCTGACGCGCCTGCCGGTCTATGACAACACGCTGGACACGCCGGTGGGCTTTGTCCACCTGAAGGATTTTGCGTTGCGCCACGGCTTTAACGGCAATGGCGACGGCGATTTTGACGTGACCCGCGTGCTGCGTCCGCTGCTGTTTGTGCCGCCTTCGATGACCATTGGCGTGCTGCTCACCAAGATGCAGACCGAGCGGCGGCACATGGCGCTGGTGATTGATGAATATGGCGGTGTTGATGGTCTGGTGACCATCGAAGACCTGATTGAACAGGTGATTGGCGACATCGAAGACGAACATGACATCGAGGAGGCGGACCTTTTTGTGGAGGAGAAGCCGGGATGTTATCTGGCGCTTGCGAAAACCCCGCTGGAGGATTTTGAGGCTGCCATTGGCCGCTCGCTGACCCACCACGAAGAGGTGGACCGCGAAGAGATCGACACCTTGGGCGGGCTGGTCTTTATGCTGTCTGGTCATGTGCCGGCGCGCGGCGAGGTTGTGGAAAGCCCTGACGGTGTGGAGTTTGAAGTGGTGGACGCGGATCCACGCCGGATCAAACGCCTGAGGGTCTTTGTGCCAAGCCCGTCGGTGGTTGTGCAGGATGGCTGACACCAACAGCTCGGAGGGGCGGCGCGGCTGGCGCGCTGTGCCCTTCCGAATTGCCGCGGGCGGCGCCATACTTGGCTCCATGGCCGGGCTGGGCCATCCACCGTTTGATCTGTGGTGGGCAACCCTTCTGGCCTTCGCGGCGGTCTTTTACCTGCTGCATGAAGTGCAGCGCGGACGGGAGACCGTCTGGCTCGGTCTGGGGTTTGGCACCGGTTACTTCGCCATGTCCCTGCATTGGATTGTCGAGCCGTTTTTTGTCGACCCATTGCGCCACGGCTGGATGGCCCCTTTTGCCATTGTCTTTATGGCGGTGGGCTTGAGCCTGTTCTGGAGTGCGGCCTTTTGGCTGGCCAAGCGGTTGCATCCTTCGGGCTGGCCGGTTGTGCTGACACTGACCGGGGCGGAGCTGTTGCGAGCCTATGTGTTGACGGGCTTTCCTTGGGGAATGCCGTCTTATGCGCTGGTGGATCGGCTGGCAGGGCAGGGCGCGGCCTTTGTGGGGCCGCATGGGCTGAACCCCATGTTGTTTGCTGTGAGCTTGGCACTGGGGCTGGCGGCGGTGGCAACACGCGGGCGTCTGCCGTTGGCGGCGCTGGGCGTGAGCGGCGCGGTGGCCTTGGCCTGGCCGATGGCTCCAGCAGAGCCTGAGGCACAACCGGAGCAGCCTGTGGTGCGTCTTGTGCAGCCCAATGCCCCGCAGCATCAGAAATGGGATCCGGAATACACCGGCCTTTTCTTTGAACGGCTGGTGCGCGCCACCGCAGCGGGAGAGAAGCGGCCCGATCTTATCGTCTGGCCGGAAACAGCGGTGCCGGTTCTTTTGAATTACGCTGAGGAGACGCTGCAGATCATCAGCCGGTCCGCAGCAGGTGTGCCGGTTGTGCTGGGCATCAATCGTTTTGAAGGCACGCGCATCCACAACGCCGCGATCTTGCTGGATGGCGATGGTGAGGTTGCCGCCACCTACGACAAACATCACCTTGTGCCTTTTGGAGAATATATCCCGCTTGGCAATCTGATGGCGCGCATTGGCATCACCGGTTTTGCAAGTCGCAGCGGGGACGGGTTCTCGCCGGGGCCGGGGCCTGCGCTGATGGATCTGGGAACGCTGGGCAAGGCGCTGATGCTGATCTGCTATGAGGCCGTCTTTCCGCAGGATGTATTTAACGCACCGGAGCGCCCCTCGTTCATTCTGCATCTGACCAATGATGCGTGGTTTGGCTCTTTCTCAGGCCCGTTTCAGCATCTCGCGCAGGCACGGATGCGGGCGATTGAAAGCGGCTTGCCGGTGCTGCGCGCGGCCAACACGGGTGTGAGCGCTGCGATTGATGCGCAGGGGCGCGTTTTGCAGGCGCTGGAGCTCAATACCGAGGGGTATCTGGACGTTGCCTTGCCCGCGCCGCGCCCACGCACGGTTTATGCGCGCACCGGGGATTGGCCGATCATTGCAGTGGTGTTCTTGCTGCTATGCGCGACAAGCTTAACCCTGTGGCGTAAAAGCAATTGACCTGACATTTTTGCTCGGGTAGGGCGGAACTCACTTTGTCGTCACAACGGCTTCCTGACGTGACGATCGACTTTCTAATGGAGCACTTCATGACACGACAGAACTACACGTTTACTTCCGAAAGTGTTTCGGAAGGGCACCCAGACAAGGTCTGTGACCGTATCTCGGACGCCGTACTTGACGCCTTTTTGGCGGAAGAACCGGAGGCCCGAGTGGCCGCAGAGACCTTTGCCACCACCAACCGCGTGGTGATCGGCGGGGAGGTGGGCCTGTCAGATCAGGACAAGCTGCACGACTATATGGGCAAGATCGATGAGATCGCGCGCGCCTGTATCAAGGACATCGGCTATGAGCAGGAGAAATTCCACCATGAGACGGTGGAAATCACCAACCTGCTGCATGAGCAATCCGCCCATATCGCGCAGGGCGTGGATGCGGCTGCGGACAAAGACGAAGGTGCCGGGGATCAGGGCATCATGTTTGGTTATGCCACCACGGAAACCGAAGCGCTGATGCCCGCCCCCATTCAGTATTCCCACGCGATCCTGCGCCGTCTGGCGGAGGTGCGGAAGTCTGGCCAGGAGCCAACTTTGGGCCCGGATGCGAAGTCTCAGCTTTCTGTTGTCTATGAAGGCGGCAAGCCGGTGGGTGTGAGCTCCATCGTGCTCTCAACCCAGCATCTGGATGAGAGCATGACCAGCGCGGATGTGCGCGCCGTGGTCGAACCTTACATTCGCGAAACCCTGCCTGAGGGCTGGATTACGGATGCCACCGCGTGGCACGTGAATCCGACCGGTAAGTTTGTGATCGGTGGCCCGGATGGCGACGCAGGTCTGACAGGCCGCAAGATCATCGTGGACACCTATGGCGGTGCAGCTCCGCACGGCGGCGGTGCTTTCTCTGGGAAAGACCCAACGAAAGTGGACCGCTCGGCCGCCTATGCGGCGCGCTATCTGGCGAAAAACGTGGTGGCCGCGGGCATGGCGGAGCGCTGCACCATCCAGCTGTCTTATGCGATTGGTGTGTCTGAGCCGCTGTCGGTCTATGCTGACACCTTCGGCACCGGTGAGGTCGCCCCGGCGGAGATCGAAAAAGCGATCCGCAACGTGATGAGCCTGACCCCGCGCGGCATTCGAGAGAAGCTGCAGCTCAACAAGCCGATCTATCAGCGCACCGCAGCCTATGGCCACTTTGGCCGCACACCGGATGCGGATGGTGGCTTCAGCTGGGAGCGCACAGATCTGGTGGACGATCTGAAAAAAGCGATCTGAGCACTGCTTTGATCTGAAATTTGAAAGGCCCGCCGGTGATTTCGGCGGGCTTTTTTTGTTGCGCATAAGGTCAGGCAGGGGCCTGTGCATCAGCTCTGCTAAGGAGCGCATTGGTTTTGCCGCGTTTTTGTGCGAGTTTTGCAGAAACGAGGGAGGACAAAGGGATGCTGTTGGAAGTGGCACTGCCGCTGGCGCTGGCCATTATCATGTTTTCGCTAGGCTTTGGGCTGACTTTTGCGGATTTTGGCCGGGTCTTCAGCCTACCGCGCGCGGTTCTGACGGGCATTCTGATGCAGGTGGTGGCCCTGCCGGTGGTGGCCTTTGTGCTGGTCAGCCTCACCAGCCTGCCGCCCGGTCTGGCGCTGGGGGTGATGATCCTCTCGTTCTGCCCCGGGGGCGTGACCTCCAGTAT
Organism: Shimia sp. R9_2; assembly: GCF_017743735.1. Lineage (GTDB taxonomy): Bacteria > Pseudomonadota > Alphaproteobacteria > Rhodobacterales > Rhodobacteraceae > Shimia. The sequence continues at coordinate 789,680 of NZ_JAGHRO010000002.1, read as the reverse complement.
TCTCACCAAGCTCGCGGGCGGGACGGTGGCCCTGTCGATCACGCTCACAGCGGTGGTTAGCTTGTTGTCAGTGCTGACGGTGCCCGCGCTGGTGGGCTGGTCCACCGACTACTTCCTTGGCAGCGCAGCGCCTGACCTCAATGTCACGGCGATTGGCATGAGCATGTTTGTCATCACGGCGGTGCCGGTGATGATTGGTGTGTTGTTGCGCTTTGTCGCGCCTGCTTTTGCTGACCGTCACGAGGGCAAGGTTTCTTTGGTGGCGCTGGTGCTGTTTGTGATCATGGTGGCGGCGGCGCTGGCGGACAATTGGGCGATGTTTGCCGCCAATCTGGGCACGCTCGCGCCGGTCCTGATCGGGCTGAATGCGGTGCTGTTGCTGTTGGGCGTGGTCGTGGCACGGGTGGTTGGCCTGTCCGGTGCGGACGGCCTCTGTATCTCGGTGGAGATGGCGGTGCAAAACGCGACACTTGGCATCACCGTGGCTGGTATGGTGGGCGCGGTGGCAGGCATCCCGGAATATGCGGTGCCCTCGGCGGTTTACGGCATCACGATGTTTGTGGTGACCATACCCGGGGTGTGCCTTTTGCGCCTGATCTTCGGCAAAACTTGACCTTTGGCGCGGCTTTGGGCAAAGGCTGCGCGCAAAGATCGAGGATCACGCTGCCATGTCTGACGACACCAAACCCACCAACCATCCCTCAGGCGCGCCCTGGCGCAACTTCTATGGCCGCTTCAAAGGCAAGGGGCTGCGCCCCAGTCAGGAAGCCTATCTGGATGAGGATCTGGCGGCGCTGTCACCGGGCAAGGTGAGCTGGGAAGAGAACCCGGAGCGCGCGCATATCGATCTGAAGGCGCTGTTTGGCGATAAGGACGTCTGGCTTGAGGTCGGCTTTGGCGGCGGCGAGCATATGGTGCATCAGGCGGTGCAGAACCCCGATGTGGGCATCATCGGCTGTGAGCCTTACATCAACGGGGTGGCCATGTTGCTGGGCAAGATCCGGCAGGCGGGTGCAGACAACATCAAGGTGCATCCCGGGGATGCGCGTGACATGTTTGATGTGCTGCCCGACCAGAGCCTCAGCCGCGCCTTTCTGCTCTATCCTGATCCATGGCCAAAGAAGCGTCACCACCGCCGCCGCTTTGTCACACCTGACCATCTGGAGCCGCTGTCACGCAAGCTCAAGCCCGGCGCGATTTTCCGCGTGGCCACCGACATTGAGGACTACGTGCGCCAGACGCTGGAGCAGGTGCCGCGCCATGGCTTTGAATGGCTGGCGGAAAAGCCCGCAGATTGGCGGGAGCCGTGGGAAGATTGGATTTCCACGCGTTATGAGCAGAAGGCGTTTCGCGAAGGTCGCAAGCCGCATTATCTGACTTTCAGGAAGTTGTGAGGGGGCCAGCCCCCTCAGCCTGCGGCTTCACCCCCGGGATATTTTTTGAATGAGAAAGCCCCACGCATTTACGGGGGGGCTTTGTTGCGCTAACAGCTTTGGCAACTGAACAAAGGATGACGCGCATATGTCCGGCCATGGCACCCCGATCCCGATGACTTCTTCCCCCTGCGGCCCGCTTTCTGGTGAGGCGCATGTGCCCGGTGATAAATCCATCAGCCACCGCAGTCTGATCCTTGGCGCGATGGCGGTGGGGGAGACCAAAATCAGCGGTCTGCTGGAAGGCGAAGACGTGCTGGACACCGGCAAAGCCATGCAGGCCTTTGGCGCAGAGGTGATCAACCACGGCGAGGGCAACTGGTCTGTGCATGGGGTGGGTGTTGGCGGTTTTGGCGAGCCGGACACGGTGATTGACTGTGGTAACTCCGGCACCGGCGTGCGCTTGATCATGGGGGCGATGGCCACCAGCGACATCACGGTGACCTTTACCGGAGATGCGAGCCTCAATGGCCGCCCCATGGCGCGAGTGACCGATCCGATTGCGCTGTTTGGCGCCACCTCAGTGGGCCGCTCCGGCGGGCGTCTGCCCATGACCATTGTGGGCGCGCATGATCCGGTGCCGGTGCGCTATGAGGTGCCGATGCCCTCAGCGCAGGTGAAATCTGCGGTGCTTTTGGCGGGGTTGAACGCGCCCGGGCAAACTGTGGTGATCGAGAAAGAAGCCACACGGGATCACACCGAGCGGATGCTGGCAGGCTTTGGCGCGGAGATTACGGTTGAGGAAACCGATGAGGGCCGCGTGATTACCCTGACCGGTCAGCCGGAGCTGAAGCCGCAGACCATTGTGGTGCCCCGTGATCCAAGCTCGGCGGCGTTTCCCGTCTGTGCCGCGATCATCACGCCGGGCTCTGATGTGCTGGTGCCCAATATCGGCCTGAACCCGACCCGTGCGGGCCTGTTTTATGCGCTGCAATCCATGGGCGCGGATCTGACCTTTGAAAATGAGCGTGAAGAGGGCGGCGAGCCTGTGGCGGATCTGCGCGCGCGGTTCTCACCTGACTTGAAGGGCGCCGAGATTGACCCCCTGCGCGCCGCCAGCATGATTGATGAATACCCTGTGCTGTCGGTGGTGGCGGCCTTTGCCGAAGGCGACACGGTTATGAAAGGCGTGAAGGAACTGCGCGTCAAAGAAAGTGATCGGATTGACGCCATGGCCAAAGGGCTGCGCGCCAATGGCGTTGAGGTGGAAGAAGGCGATGACTGGTGGATTGTCAAAGGGCGTGGCCACGGCAATGTGCCGGGTGGCGCGACCTGTGAGAGCTTTCTGGATCACCGCATTGCCATGAGCTTTATGGTGATGGGCATGGCCACACAGAAGCCAGTGAGCGTGGATGATGGCAGCCCGATTGCCACCTCGTTCCCGATCTTTGAGCCGCTGATGAGTGGGCTGGGTGCCGCAATCACGCGGAGCTGAGGCGCGCGCACTGGCGTTCTACATTCGATAGGACACAAAAGACGGCTCGGGTTTCCTGAGCCGTTTTGCGTTTGGCGTGTCAGCGTGGGGGGCTGAAGGGCGAGCTGCCCCGCGTCAGCTTTCAGGCTCGTTGAGCATATTGTCGATCATGGTGAGATGATCGCTTTTGAGCGGCTTGTTGATATAGCCGCGGACGACCGGGAAAGATTTTGCGCGCTCCATATCGGCCTCAGAAATGGAGGTGGTGAGCATGATCACAGTGGCGCGGGCAAAATCATCGCCGAATTCTTGGCTGGCGGCTTCGAGGAATTCAAAGCCGTTCATGCGGGGCATATTGATGTCGAGCAAAATGGCGTCTGTTGTGATGCCATTTTTGGAGCGCAGGAATTCCAATGCGGTTTCTGGTTCATAAAACTGTTCCAGCGAGCCGACGATCTGCGAGCGCTCCACAATTTTCTGATAAATTTTTTGTTCGACTTTGCTGTCGTCGATCATCATCAGATTGTTGATCATCTTAGCTTTCCTTAATGCGCACCCGGAACTGGCTGCCCTCTCCAAATTCGGACGTCACCTCAATTTTGCCGCCATGGTTCATCGCTATGCGTTGACATATCGCAAGGCCAAGTCCAGAGCCAGCATAGTCTTCTTGCGCATTAAGTCGTGTAAAAGGCGTAAATATCCGCCCCTGAAGCTCACTTCGCATGCCAATACCGTTGTCTGTGACTGTGAAAGCCACTTCGCCGCGTTTAGATGTCTCTGAGGTGATTGAGATTTTTGGGGTGCGGTCGGCGGCGCGGAACTTGATCGCGTTGCTGATGAGGTTTTGCAAAAGCTGCCGCATTTGTGCCGGATGGGCATGAAGCTTGGGCAGCGCAGCGCTCTCGATTTCCGCTCCGCTTTCCATGATGTCGGCTTTGAGGTCATCCAGAACCTCGCTCAAAACCACATCCATATCCACCTCGGAGCGCTTCATTTCGCTGCCGATCGCATTTGTGTATTCCAGCACATCGTCAATGAGCTGCGCCATGCGTTGGTTGGTGGCGGTCAGGTCGTCAAACATCTCCGCATCATCTTCCGACATATGCGGCGCGAGGGCCTCACCCAGTTCAGATATGAGCAGCGAGGTGGTGTTGGTGGGCGCCTTCAGATCGTGGGAGGTGGCATAGGCAAAAGCGCGCAGCTCTGCGTTGGCTGCGCTTGCCAGGCTCACCTGCTGAAGCAGTTTGGCATTGAGATTGCGGATTTCGGTCAGCTGGCGGCGGTCCTCTGAGACATCCGCGTAAGTGAGCAATGTCCCGTCAGCGCCAAGAGGCAGTGTTGTGCGCACATAGGTTTTCCCGTCGGAGAATTTGAACTCATTGGTGCTGTTCAGTTGCAGGCCGTCGTTGGATAGATGCCCCAGAAATTCCGTTTTTGTCCTGCCTTTCAGCGGTACGGTTCCGTTATCAATCAACGTTTCAACAACTTTCTGGAAGTTGTTGCCACGCTTAAGCAGGGCATGTCCGTTTGGCGCGCGGTCTTTGGCAAATTGATTGGCAAATTCGATCGCACCCTGTGGGGATACCAAAACGATGCCGAGCTGTATTTGATCCACCAGCGTTGAGGCGAATTTGCGGCGGGCCTGCGTGGTGCGTTTTTGGCGCCAGCGCGCCCAGGCAATAAAGAGCACCAGAATTGAGGCGGCACCAATGAGCAGCGCGTTTCGGACAAATGTGATGCGGCTGTCTGTCCAGAACACAGGCGTGCCGAAATATTCTTCGCGGATTTGAGTGTCCATGGAGGAGGCGAGATAGCCGGGAATAACCGCGTTAAGGCGTTCCCGGGTTTGTCCCAGACCAAAACGCAGGGCAATGGCGCGGTCGACGCTGTGGATCGGGGTTTCGATTTCGCGGATCTGATCCTGAACGCCGAGGCCGGCTGCGGCCACGGTGATGGCGTGCCTTGGGTACAGGATTGCATCGACCTGTCCAGCCAGAAGGCCATTTAGCAAAGCGTCGGGTCCGTCAAAGATGCGCAGTTCCAGACCTTCATGATTTTCCGCCAGTTGTCGGGCAACGCCAACGGCTTCGACGCCAAGCCGCGAGCCCACCAGGGAATAGAGGTCGGAAATTTGGCGACCTTCGCCAACGCGCGTGAAAACCGCAAAGGAGGCCCGATCAATCGGCGCGGTGAAGTCCATACGCAGGCGGGCTTCTTCGTTGATCGCTGCTTGAGGCAGAAGGTCATAGCGATCCGGCGCTGGACCAAGGGCGAGGCCCTCCTCGTCAATTTCAACAAACTCGATGGCGATCCCAGCGGATTTTGTAAGGTGGCGGATGGTGTCGACGGAAAACCCGGAAAAGGTGCCATCCGGATTGATCATGGAGTAGGGTGGGGCGTGAAACACACCCACTTTCAGCACGTCAGGCTCTAGAGGCGCAACAGAGACCCGGTTTATGTTGCGCAGCTCCTCAAGGGTGCCATCCGCCTCCAATTCGGCGATTGCCTGGTTGATGGCGGGCATGAGGTCTGAGAACTCGCGGCGCAGGGTGATGACACGGTCAAAATTCCGCAGCGGCGGGCCAACCGCAAGGATGCGGTGATCAAGACGGAGCGCATGGGCGTCTGCGAGCGTGACGTTGTCACTGGCAATCAACGCATCGACCGTACCGCGTAGCAGTTCCATGATGGAATTGGTCGAGACCGGAATTTCTACGGGGATGTTGCGCGCAATAAAGGAGGTGCCTTCGGTGCCAACCGAGACACCAGGAACAGCGATCTTAGCATCAGACATCGTGGCCGGGTTGAGGGTTTCCGCGTCTTCGGTGCGGATAAATATCCGCATATGGGTTTGGGCTATTGGGTCTGAAAAGATGTTGTTCTCAGCCAGCACCGGCAGCGCGGCAATGGCCGGCATCAAGTCGATATCGCCCAGAACTTGCGCCCGGATGAGATCTTCTGCGCGGGAGAATTTTCGAAACGCGATCTTGAAGCCGGCACGTGCTGCCACCTCTCGGATGACTTCGGCGCCGAAGCCGCCTGCGCTGCCATCCGGCTCAACGCGAAAGAGGGGGGCAATTTCAGTCCAGCCCACAACCAAAGACGCTTCAGAATGCTGAGCTTTCGTACGTTCTGCCATGCCAAACATCACCGGCAGCGCGAATACAAGGATCGCAAAGTATCTAGTCATAGTCGCTCTCGTAGTGCGCGAGTGTTCTTGGGAGGTTTAGTCTTTCGGCCGTTTCGCGATTTATTTGGGTAGATGATGTACGATACATGCATCTATCGCGACGATCTACCTTTGGGGGAGGTGTATACAACTTTCGGATAGTGTTGAATATGTCACACTTTTTGAATGGAGGCGCCAAGAGTGAGGTTGGCTGCCCTATTGGCATTGGTGAAAGGGTCATTGAGAATGGGGCTTATGTTCCGAGCAGTGCATTGAGCGTGGCGAGCAGAAGCGGTTTGTCTGCTTGCCAGTCCGTATCTGGGCAATGCTGCAGGGTTTGCAGCGTGTCCCACATGTCGGTTTGTCCCAACACAGCGGCGGAACCAGAGAGCTTATGCGCGGCGTCGCGGTCCGCTTCGGTCAGGTGCGATTTATGTTCGAGGGTTGCTATGAGTTGCGACAGATCTGCGTTCATTTCCGCAAGCGCCTTGGCAAAGCGTTCGGGGCCAAAGCGGGCGAGATATTCGTTTTCCGGCTCAGCAGGCGCGTCGGTGGGCTGATCGGTCAGCCGCATGTCAAAGACGCCCGCGAGGCATTGATGCACTGCGGCGCGGGAGACGGGCTTGACCAGCAGGTTGTGAAAACCGGCGGCGAGGATCTTTTTGTGATCCGCGGGTGCCGCGTGTGCGGTCACGGCGATTGCCGGGAGCGGCAGTCCGTCCTCTGAATTTTCGCGAATTCTGCGCAGGGTCTCGATGCCGTCGATTTCCGGCATGCTGATGTCGAGCATCAGAACGTCAAACTCCCGCGCCTCGACCTCGGCTATGGCATCAAACCCGTTGGAGACAGAGGTGACGGTGGCCCCAAGCTCTTCAAGGATTGCGGACAAGATGTTGCGGTTGATCTGGTTGTCGTCACAGACCAGAGCGTGAATGGCGCGCGGTAGGCTTGTGAGCATTGAAGGGGCGGAGGCGCTTTGCGGTGCGGTTTGTGCATCGGCAACGGGAAGCGGCAGGCGCAGGACAAAGAGGCTGCCTTCGCCCAAGAGGCTGTCCGCGTCGATGTCCCCGCCCATCTGGGTGATCAGACGTTTTGTGATCGCCAATCCCAGGCCGGTGCCGGAGTTGGTGCGGGCAAAAGCGGTGTCGATGGTGACAAACTCTTCAAAAATCCGTTCGAGGTTTTCAGGGGCGATGCCCACGCCTGTGTCGGCAACACGGATTTCGACGTCGCCGCCTGAGAGCCGTTCGACCTCAACGTTGACGACGCCATTTTGGGTGAACTTATTGGCATTGCCGATCAGATTGACCAGACAGCGCTGAAGTGAGCGCGGAGCGCCGCGCACATAGCCAAGGTCCTCGGACTGGAACGAGACCGAAAGCGTGTTGTTCTGCGCCTTTGCACCCGGTTGAAGACTGTCTGTGACTTCGGTGATCAGGGCGCTCAGATCAAAGGTGGCGCTTTCGTCGAAATCCGCGTCTGAGGTTAGCTTGGAGAAGTCGAGCACGTCGTTGACATGTGACAGCAGCAGATCGCCGGAGACGGCGATGGCGTTGAGATGCTGTTTCTGGCGGTCGCTGAGCGACGTTTGGTCAATCAGGTCAAGCGAGCCGAGGATGCCATTGAGCGGGGTGCGCATTTCGTGGCTCATCACGGTGAGCAGGTTTGATTTGGCCTTCTCGCCAAGCTGGGCTTTCTCCAGCGCATCCTTGAGCGCTTCTTCGGCTTCAAGCTCCGCCGTGATGTCGCGCAGGTAGGAGACAAACACCGTTTCCCCCGCCGCTTGTGACAGGGAAATGGAGAGCTCGACCGGAAAGACCTCGCCGGATTTGCGCAGGCCCTGCAGGCGAACACGGCCCGCGTCGATGACTTTGCGGTCTCCTGTGCGCAGGAAACGGGCCATGCCTTCGCGGTGGGCATCGCGCAGGTGTTGCGGCACGATCAGGTCGACCATGTCCTGCCCAAGAACCTCTTCGCGTTGATAGCCAAAGACCGACTGTGCAGCGCCATTAAATTCGATGATGTGACCCTTGGCATCCACAACCAAGACCGCATCAAGGGAAGAGGAAATGGCCGCCTCAAAGCGGGCGCGGGCGATGTCGCTGATCAGGGAAATGGATTTGCCCTGCCGATGCAATCCGATCAGCGTGGCAAGTGCGCCAAACAGCACGGTGATCAGGACAACGATGCCAATGGCAAGGCTGCGCAGGGTGTCAGAAAAGGTTTCGCGACGGGCGGTTTCTTGCGCCGTGAAGCTAGCGATGCCGGAGTGCGCCAGACTACGCACCGCTGGGGCCAAGGCGGTGATGTCCTGATAGATGCCATCAAGTGCTGCGCGTAAGGCCGCATTGTCCGCGTCGATGGCGGGGGTGGTCTTGTCCAGAAAGTCGGTGGCCATCTTCAACTGGCCGACAATTTCGGGCTCGTCTTTGAAGGACTGATACAGCGCGCTTTGCCGCAGGGTGGTGATGCGGCTGTAGAAGATGTCATAGCGTTTACGCAGGACATTCAGCTCCGCCCGCGGGTCGTTCAATGCGTCCAGCGTGACATTCTGCAATCGCAGGAGTTCGACCTCCAGCTGCGACATACGCCAGCTGACGTCATCGTGCTGCGCGGTGGACAGCACGCGCAGGTCGGTGGTCACAGAGCGGCCAAGCAAGCCGATGATAATCAGACTTGCGATCAAAAGCGCGCCAAGCGCTATGAGTGGCCACCGCCCCAGCATCAAAGAGTGTCGATCGCGTATCGTGCCTACCCCAGATGGTTAATTGGCAACCACTTCAATCTGACTGAGCTGCCATATGCTGCGAGAATAATATTCTTCAGACTTATACGCTGCGTTGCCTGCGAATGGGTAAACGATCCAAAGTGGCCCTTTGTCGCGCAGAGACATTTCTTCGCCGTTGCGCAGATAGGCCACGATGGGGCCATTGGGCACCGCGTCACTTGTCGGGATCGATACAGCATAGTCATTGGCAGCAATGGCAATCAATTTGCCGTTGCTGGCACCGACATGTTCCAGAAGGCTGTGAAGGGGGACGCCCACAAAGGTTTGTTCGCCTTCGGTCCAGATGGTTTCGGTCTGAAAGCTTTCACTGGGCAGGGTGCGCAGGTCTTCGGCGCTGAAGCTCCAGGCACCGCCATCAGAGGATGTGGCAACATCGCCGTAAACCGCAAGGATGGTTTCGCTGGCCGCCGAAGTGGCAAGGCAGGCTGCAGCGGCGGCAGAGAACAAAACGGATTTCAACATATTCATGGGGCCGACTCCTGTGGATTTCTTACATCGCAGAAGTGTTGTGCCACGGCTTGATTTTGGGTGGGGACGCGCATTGGGTTACGCGACTAACCTTTCGTATAGTCGCCCATACCTTTCGCCGCGCGGGCGCACCGGAAGTGTGCCTCGCCATGGCGCAATCTATGCGGGTTTACTCAAACCTATCGAATTTGCGTTGTTTTTGACCTTGGGTCATTAGGGGAAAGGTAAGATTACTATGCCATTTGAATTCTATAAGGATAAGGGAGCGCTCTCTGGTTCTGGCACCGCTTGCGAGTTAGGCTCGGGTCAGGCCAATCACATAGGGCGACCGGTTTCGATGCGAATTTTACTTGCTGATGATCATGGAATGGTTCGGGAAACCATTTCTGCCTACCTCACCTCTGAGGGGCGTGCGGCCGTTGTTGCGGTGTCTGACTACTTTGAAGCCATGAAGGCGCTGGAGCAGAAAGGGACCTTTGATCTCGTTTTGCTGGATTTCAGCATGCCCGGCATGAACGGGCTTCAGGGATTGACCGACGCTTTGGCCAAATACCCGGAACAGCCCATTGCGATTGTCAGTGGCACCGCTCCCAATAAGGTGGCGCAAGAGGCTCTGGATGCGGGTGCGATCGGATTTCTGCCCAAAACCATGGGTGCCAAATCGTTGGTGAACGCCGTGCGCTTCATGATCGCGGGAGAGAGCTTTGTGCCGCCCAGCGTGATGGCGGGGGGCGAAGCGGACGAGGAAACCGCTTTTGCCAAGCAGTTCAGTCAGCGTGAAAAAGAAGTGCTGACCGGGCTTTGCAAAGGGCATTCCAACAAGGAAATCGCGCGGGATCTGGATCTTCAGGAGGTCACGATCAAGCTGCATGTGCGTACCCTTTGCAAAAAGCTGAATGCGAAGAACCGCACACAGGCGGCGCTGATCGCGAAAGAGGCGGGCTTTGAGTAGGGGCTTGCGCCCCCAAGCCCACCTCTAAGAGCCTGTCAGAACAGGATGGTGTCATAGAGATCGCCGAGATCTGCGGCCGTGCCGTCCAGCAACAGCGTGGTGCTGTTTGACAGGGAGATCTGCAGATCATCGCCAGAGCTTGTGACATGCGTGGCAAACCATTGCAGATGTTCCGCGTCACTTGCGCCCAACTCCAGGCGGCGGAAGTCCAGACGGTCGCCCTCATCGGTGTCGTAATCCAGAATGCGGTCGGTGCTGCCATCCAGATCATCGCTGCGGAAGATGAAACGGTCAGCGCCGCTGCCGCCGGAGGCGAGGTCTGCGCCAGCCCCGAGGTATAGCCGGTCGCCGCCTGCGCCGCCGTCCAGAGTGTCATTGCCTGACGCGCCGCTGAGATAGTCGCGATCTTCGCCGCCACTGAGCACGTCGTTGCCGCTGTCGCCGCGCAGGCTGTCGCGCCCCAAACCGCCGGTGAGCACATCGTCGTTCACACCGCCGCGCAGATCGTCATTGCCTGCGCCGCCATCAAGCTGGTCGTCGCCGGACCCACCCCGGAGCGAGTCTGCTCCGTCCTCGCCGTTGAGCGTGTCATCGCCTGATCCGCCCACAAGACTGTCATCGGCTGCGCCGCCTGAGAGCGCATCATGGCCGCTGCCGCCTTCGAGCGTGTCGGCGTCTGCGCCGCCGTCGAGGGTATCGTAGCCTGACCCGCCGCGCAGCAGATCACTGCCTGCGCCACCTGAGAGCGCATCGTCGCCTGAGCCGCCGTCGAGGGTATCAGCACCGGTGCCGCCCTCCAGCGTGTCGTCTTGGCCGCCGCCCGACAACAGATCGTCGCCGGTGCCGCCATAGAGGGCGTCTGAGCCGGAGCCGCCATTCAAGACATCATTGTTTGCGCCGCCATCCAGCGTGTCGTGGCCTGCGGAGCCTTCCAATGTGTCGTCTCCGGCACCGCCTAACAGCAGGTCGTCGTCCTCCGGTAAGAGGTTGCCGTACTGGTCATAGCGCAGCCCGCCGTCGTAGTCGGATATGATGCTGCTTTCGTAGTTGGGGCCAGCCCCGCCGTGCAGATAGTCGTTGCCGTCGTCACCGTGCAGCGCGTCTCCGGCGCTGCCGCCGATAAGGGCGTCGGTGCCGATGCCGCCGTTGATGGTGTCATGCCCCGCATTTCCGGAGAGATGGTCATCATAGGTCAACGCGCCCTCGGTGGTGGCGACAAGCTCCAGATCGCGCAGGAGCACGGAGGAGCTGAGATCCACCTCGGCAAAGGGGCTTTCTGCGGTTGGGTCAGCGGCACCATCGTTGGAGTAAGACCGTGGCGCATTGGTGATCAGATGCAGGGCTGCTTCGCCGGTGTCTGGATCGATGATGACCTGATAGATGCCGCCTGAGCTGCGGGTGCTGTTGTTCATATCGTGATCACCGGAGTTGCCGCCCACATAGAGCGTGCCATCGGCATCCACGATCGCAGCACCAAAGGTGATCGCGGGTGCGCCAGCGAGGGTCTGCCCATCCACCACGGTTGATGTGACCGGAACGGTGGAGAAGGTGGGCTCACCTGAAGAGATGTCCACGACCAGAAGGATGGTGTCGTGACCTTCCCCCGGTGGGCGGGCAACGCCGTAGAATTTCTGGCTGCCGGCATCGTAAGCCACATCATAGACGCGATGCTGCACCAGAGAGCGGGGGAGGTGGTGCACGGTGACCTCGGGATTGCCGTTTTCATCAAACGTATCGACGTCGATTACCGCGATGCGGTCTATGCTGGATTCAAAAGACCAGAGATTGCCTTGATCATCAAAATCCCCAGTCCAGGAGCGGTAAGGTGTTTCACCGATCCGGTAGCTGTGGCCTTCGGCATCGAGCATGATCAGATCAGAGCGCTGAACCGCATTGCCAAGGCTGTCGACACCGTTGCTGACGGCAATCGCATAGAGCAGATCGTCTTCGGCGTTGTAGCCCATGGAGTTCACATTGACCGTGCCTGCGGCGCCTGCGATCTCATAGCTTTGGGTTTCCACGTCAAAGACGTGCAGCGTGCCGTTGAGCACCTGATAGAGATTGGATTGGCCATCCGCAAAGGCCGCGACTGTCACAGTCTGCCCGCCGGTCTCCATCTCTTTGTCATAGTGGAAAGCAGGGCCTGAGGTGTCGATGACCGGGCCTTGGCCTTCGCCCTGAACCGAGCGGATGGTAATTTCAGGCGCATTGCTTTGCGCCGTAAAGGTGGTCTCGAAAGTGGAGAAGGCCCCGCTTTCTGAAGAGAAGTCGCCGACCACCACGCCGTCGACCAGCACTTCGATTGAGGCGTTGGTCAGACCGGCGGAGAAGTTGGCCGCGAGATCGAAGCTCAGGCGATAGACGCCGTTTTCTGCCAGCGAGAGGCTTTGGCTCATGGATTGGTGGCCACCGTCCAGGTCGGTGATGGTCCAGTTGCCGCTGTTGGCATAATCCTGAAAGCCGGAGGCGCCAGAGGTGCCAGACAGCAGGTTTTCCTGAGCGTGATCGCCGTGGATGACATCGTTTCCAGCAGAGCCGGTGAGCGTGTCATCCCCGTCCAGCCCGACCATGAGGTCGCTGGCTTGTGTGCCATCAAAGGCGTCGGACAGAATTGTCCCGATGAGTGTGTTTTCTGTTGGATCAGGCATAGCCGTTCCTTTCCTGTTTCTCGGAGGCGTGCGGGCTTACCAGCCGATGCCGTTTACGGCGATGTTGCGGGGAGCGGTGTCAAAGAGGCGCACCACGTCGATCACCTCGATATCCTGGTGGCGGGTGACGGCCTCGCGATAGGTGTCGCTGGCGTGGCAGACGATCACGGCATCCACCGAACGCATCAGGTGGTCGATGTCGACACACAGCATGTCTTTGAGCTGTGCCGAGAGGGTCGCCAGACCCTGGCTGCCATGTTTGGTGTAGCTTGCGAGACCTTCCAGCGGGGTGTCTTTGGTGACGGCGGCGTCATGGGCCAGCAGCTCTACGCCTTGGCCTTGCAAAGTGGCCATGGCTTCAAGGATCGGGCTTTCGCGCAGATCGTCGGTGCCCGGCTTAAACGCAAGACCGAGGACGCCGACGCGCCGGGCACCTGTGGCCAAGGCCATTTCGACTGCGCGGTTGATCTGTTCGGCGTTGGAGCTTTCCAGATTGCCGATCATGGGCAGCGACACGCCGTGTTTTTGTGCCACATATTGTACCGCGCGCACCTCTTTGGGCAGGCAGGAGCCGCCGTAGGCAAAGCCGGGTTTGAGGTAGTAGGAGGACAGGTTGAGTTTCTGGTCCTGAGTGAAGATGTCCATCACGGCGTGGCTGTCGACACCAAGGGGTTTGCACAGACGGCCGACCTCATTGGCAAAGCAGACCTTGGTGGCGTGCCAGACGTTATCGACATATTTGATCGTTTCCGCCACTTCGATGGTGGTGAGGATCGGATTGTCATCCACCGGCGCATAGATCCGGCGCATGATTTCCGCGGTGGCAAAATCGGTGGTGCCGATCACGGTTTTGGGCGGGTGATGGAAATCAGAGATTGCCACGCCTTCGCGCAGGAATTCCGGATTGAAGCAGATGCCGAAATCGCGGCCCGCTACTTTGCCGGAGACCTCTTCCAGAATGGGGGTCATCACAGACATGGTGGTGCCCGGCGGGATCGAGCAGCGCATGGCGAAGACGTGAAACCCTTCTTTGTCGCGCAGCCCTTCGGCCATCGCGCGGGAGGCGGCCCGGATGTAGGTGTCGTCACAGCCACCATCGGCAGCGGTTGGCGTGCCAACGGAGACAAAGGTCACATCCGTCTCGCGCACAGCGGCGGTGAGATCGTCGGTTGCAGAGATCAGCCCATCCTTGACGCCCTGTGTGAGGGTTTCGCTCAGATCCGCCTCATGGATCGGGCTTTTGCCACGGCCGATTTGCGCCACTTTGCCAAGATCAAGATCGACGCCGATCACACGGTGACCAAGTGCTGCGAGGCAGGCGGTGGATACCGCGCCGACATAGCCGAGGCCTACGATGCTGATGCTTGCCTTCTCGCTTGGGATGGGGGTGACAAGCTCAGCTGGTTGGTTTGAAAAATCGCGGAATTCCATAAATACGTCCTCCTGTTTGAATTGAGCTTAGGAGGAAGCCCGCAGTCGTTTTGCTGGCGTTAGATCAGGTGGGGATGGCTTTGGGTCACGAGGTTATCCTTTTGATAAAAATGAAAAATACCCCTGAAAACGACAAAGCCTGCATGAGGGGACATGCAGGTTTGCCGCGTGGGCTGTATTGGGGTCGGCGTTGCCACAACCCACGTTGTGGTACCTATCTTAGGGCAGGGGCTGGTCAGGCGGGTTTGCGCGAAAGGATAGGGCGCGCCTCAAAACGGCAGCTCGATCAGTCCGACGTATATCATCAGCAATGTCAGGAAGCCTGTGACCGCTGTGACCAGCTGGAACTTGGCAAAGCCGTTGCGCAGCTGCTCCAGAAGACCATCGCCATCGCCTGCGCTTTGATTGCCCCGGTTGGACCATTTCTGCTTGGAGAGATGGAAGATCATGTAGATTTTGACCGACGCGTTGATGACCTGGTTGAGGTAGAGAATGAACGGCCAGGTCATGTCGGCGCGGCGGCTGTAGCCAAACAGGAACATGCAGAGCACGACGCGGGAGAAGATCACCCAGATCAGGCAGTTCCATATGTAGCCGGGGGCCACGATGCTGCCGAGCACGGCCATGAAAGGGCTCACCATCATGGTCCACATGGCGATGCGCTGATCGACCACACACCACCAGATGAAGAACGGCATCCGGCGCGGGCCAAGCGCTATGGCGCGGCTGCCGTTGCGCAGCATATTGCCAGACCAGCGGCGGAAGTTTTGCACCATCCTCAGCAGGCCGTTTTCTTTGATGACTTCGATGGTGTAGACCGTGGCGTCCGGCACATAGGTCATCTTGGCACCCACGCTCAGCAGCCGGTACCAGGTGGATTTGTCATCCCCTGACAGGAAGCGGAAGCGCCCCCAGAGCCAGTGATTGAGGTGGTCGGCCTCAATGGTGCGGATGAACTTGGGATCGACGATGTGGCGCGCGCGAAAGACGCTCATCCGGCCGGTGAGGGTGAGCACACGGTTGGATAGGGCGTGGCTCTGCATGGCGAGGCGGCGCTGGGCAAAACGCATGTCGAGCCATTTGGCGATCCATGTAGGGCCGTAGCAGATCACCTCTTCATCGGTGGTAAGCGCCTGAAGCTCCGGATCATAGGCAAACATTGAAAGGGTTTTCTTGAGCACATCCTGCCCGTAAAGCGCGTCCCCATCCATAAAGATGACCATATCATCGGGGTCCGCACCGGCCCGTGAAATGGCGCGCAGGATCAGCCCGATCGCCATGCGCTTGCCCGGTTGGTTTTGCCGGATAAACACCAGTTCCGCCAGATCATCGGGAATGTCCTGGGCATAGGTGTCCACGAATTGGCGAATGATGTTTTCATCATAGGCGCTGCCGGTGCCGATATAGAGCGTGGTGGGAATGCGCTCGCGTTTGATCTGGCCAAGAATGGAGCCGATCACCCGTTTGGTGATCGAGGGTTCCTCGTAGTAGGTGGTCATCTGGATGTGCAGGCGCTTGGGGCGCCAGCCTTCCTGCCAGAGCGCATCGGCGCTGGCGCGTATCTGGGGCCACTTCAGGCGGGCATAGATCATGGCGCGCACCGAATGGGTGAACCACCAGCCAAAGCGCCACAATCCCAAAGCGCCGAGGATCACGGTGATGTGCAAAGCGTTGGGATCGACAAAGCGGTTGGGGACATTCACCAGCAACCAGAGCAGCGCTGCGATCACCGCCATGAGCGCCAGCACGTTGGGCAATGTCCAGCGCGCCCAATAGGGTTTGATCGGGGTCTGCAGATCGCGCAGCTTGAGGGTCAGATCCTTGTCAAAGGCGAACTCGGACAACTCACTCATCGCGGCTCACCAGGGATTGAATGCGGGCAATCATGCGCTGGCCAACCGCGCGGCGGGTCTGGATATTGACCGGCGCGTCGCGACGTAGCAGGGATTTGGTCTGAGCCGGAGTGATGTCTTGGGGTGTGACGGTGACAATGATGCCAAATTCGCCGGGGCGGCGGGGATCGGCGCCCGCCCGCACATCGGTGACAGTGCCGGCGATGGTGGTTTTCTGGCCAAGGCTGTTGACGCCGATATGCGCCTCCATCCCGATGAAGATGGCCTCGGAATACCGCTCAGAGACCCAGCCCATGGCCACGCGAGGTGTGTCAGACTCAAAGACAACCGCGAGATCGTCGTGGCGGTAGGGTTGCCCCTTGCGCACCAGAACCTCGTGCACCACCCCATCTGAAGGCGCGCGCACGTGGCTCATGGAGATCGCCGATTTGTTGGCGTCGCGGGTGGCGCGCAGGCGGCGCACTTTGGCGTTGTGTTCAAATTCCAGCTCTATGAGTTTGTCCAGCGCAAAGGCAAAAGGGTCAAAGGCTGTGGCCGCTTCGGGATCATGCGTTTGAATATCGAGCCAACGCTTCCAGAGGGCGTCGAAACCGCGATCTCCGATGAACTGTGCATAGATCTGAGCTGCGAGCGCGCCCCGCACCTGAAGGGGCTGTGTTTCGTCCAAGGCCTCCAGCATGGCGCGGGCTTCAATGACGCGGTCGAGCTCTTTCTCTGCAAGGCTCAGGCGGGCGCGGGTCTGGGACAGCTCTGCCTGCGCTGCCGGATCGCGCAGGCGCACCATGACCTCGCCTGCCTCAACCCGTTGGCCGGGGACCACGTGGATGGATTTCACAAAGCCTTCACTGGCGGGGAGGTCTTCGGCGATGGGCGCGACGACGCGGCCGTGCTGGATGTTGATGCGGGTGAGGCCGTTGAAGAGGGCAGAGCCAAGCACGGTGGCGATAAGGCCTGCAAGCAGCAGGTAGATCACCACATGGATCACCGCACGCACAGAGCCGGGCATCCTGGATTGCTGGTTGGTGGTTTTCTCTTCTTCGGTCTCTTCCATGGGCACGAGATCAACGGGCGTATCAAGGCTCATGATCACGTCTTCGCTGCTGGCCATGCGACCGGACAGGATGGAGCGGTAAAACAGCGCCAGCGTTTCGCGCTGTCGCCCGCTGAGGCCTTCAAAGGCCACTGTGCCGTCGGCATCCGGTGCGGTCAGGCGCACGTCAAAGCGGACATCGACCCCCTGAAAAGGCACGCTGAGGGTGCCGGATTGCGGGCACGATCCTGCGTCCTCGGGCCAGTCAAAGCCAGCAAGCGACCACGCCTCAATGCGGATTTGGTCGCCGTCTGGCGTTTCCAAAAACAGCGGGGCGTGCACCTTCCAGCTGAGCTGGGCGCTGGGGTTTTCATGGCGGATTTGCACGGGCACTCTCACAGGTTGAATGCCCAGAAGGTAGCTGGCGGATGGCGTCAGCGCGCGCCGCGCTCAGGTATGGTCGGGGTGGCAAAAGGCAGGGCGCCTATACGCAGGTATAGGCCCGCTCACTTTGGTTGCGACAAAGTCGGGTGTTGCGGCTCAGCGGGACAATCCGGCGTGCGTGTTGAGGAAGAACTGCGAGAAGATCGGGCCGCTGGCGGCACCAATTTCACGCGCGTCCTGACCCACCACAGCCTCTTCGATGCGCGGCACGATCAGGCCGCGTGTGTCCTGATTGACCAGATAGCGCCGGACCCGCTCCACCAGCTCTTGGCGGACATCGGCGGGAAAGGCACCGTCGATCAGAATGGCCTCAAAATCGACCACGGAGCAGACCGACAGTGCGGCCTTGGCGAGCTCCTGCGCGGTCTGACCCAGCCACGGATCGACATAGCGGCTGAGCACTGACCAATCTTGTGGCTGGCTCCAGAGCATGTCGGGGTTGAGACCGGCCTCGATCAGCCGCGTTTCCAGCAGGTGGATGGAGGCCACATCAATGAGCTGGCGGCTTTCGCCCATAGGGCCTGTGGCGCGCATGGAGCCAAGCGCGCCCGCGTTGCCCTGA
Organism: Shimia sp. R9_2; assembly: GCF_017743735.1. Classification (GTDB taxonomy): domain Bacteria; phylum Pseudomonadota; class Alphaproteobacteria; order Rhodobacterales; family Rhodobacteraceae; genus Shimia. The sequence goes on along the minus strand of NZ_JAGHRO010000002.1, from coordinate 771,488 downwards.
TTGCCCTCAAACACACTGTCATTCATGACGATGCCACCGCCAACAAAGGAGCCGACAAAGAAATAGGCATAGTCGCGGAACTCTTTGCCACGGCCATAGAGATGCTCGGCGCGGCAAGCTGCGGTGGCGTCATTGCCAACAAAGATGGGCAGGTCGCTGAAGCGGGCCACCTCTTGAGCAAAATCAATGTCTTTCCAGAGCTTGAACTGCTCTGCGGCGGGGCCTGCCAGATCGCTCCATCGCCAGAGCTCAAAAGGGGCGGCGACGCCGATCCCGCAAATGCGCGCGACCTCCTCGGCGCTGAGGCCGGCGAGCAATGTCTCAAGACTGTCATGAAGGAATGAGAAGACATCTGCGGGCAGCGGGTAGTCGTAGGTGGTGTGCTCTGAGGCGCGCACATTGCCCGCGAAATTGAGCAGTAAGAGATCCGCAGTCCGGCGGCCGATCTTCAATCCCAGCGCCAGGACCCCGTCGGGGTTGAGGTGCATGGGAATGGAGGGCTTGCCCACCTTGCCGCGCGTGGGTTCGCCGCGCTGAAGCAGGCCATCGCTTTCCAGCTTGCGCAACATGGTGGAGATCGCCGGTGGCGTCAGCCCCATGCGTTTTGCCAGGTCGATGCCGGGCAGGGCGCCCTGCCGCTGCAGGATGGACATCAGAAGGCGTTCATTGTGGTTGCGGACGCGCCGTTGATTCACGCCGCCGCTGAGTGCTCTGATTTTTCCGCCATCCATATGGCTGACCATAAAAGGCTCCTCCCAGCTTTGGAAGATAGGGCGCTTCGATTATTTAATAAAGTTAATTTATTTATTGACAGCTCTTGGGGAATCGCCGTTACCTATGGGGGCATCCTGCGTCACGAATTAGAGGCAGGCCTGGAGCTGGAGGGAGCCAGATCCAAATATTGCGAACCTTGGGAGGACATTATGAAAAAGCTACTTGCGACATCGGCCCTTGTTTTGGCCGGAATGACGGTCAGTGCGGCGGCGGATGTGAGCGCGTGCCTGATCACCAAAACAGACACCAATCCGTTCTTTGTGAAGATGCGCGAAGGCGCGACGGCAAAGGCCGAAGAGCTGGGCATCACGCTCAACAGCTATGCCGGTAAGGTGGATGGTGACCACGAAACTCAGGTGGCGGCGATTGAGACCTGCATTGCCAATGGCGCGAAAGGTATTTTGCTGACCGCCTCTGACACCAGCTCGATTGTGCCAGCGGTGCAGCAGGCGCGGGATGCGGGCCTTTTGGTGATTGCACTCGACACCCCGCTGGAGCCGATTGACTCTGCGGATATGACCTTTGCCACCGACAACTTCCTGGCTGGAGAGCTGATTGGGAAATGGGCGGCAGCGGCGTTGGGCGACGAGGCGGCCAACGCAAAGATTGCGATGCTTGATCTGGCGGTGAGCCAGCCCACTGTGGGTGTTCTGCGCGATCAGGGCTTCCTGAAAGGCTTTGGCATTGAGCTGGGCGACCCCGGCAAATGGGGCGATGAGACCGATCCACGCATCGTGGGCAATGACATCACCGCTGGCAACGAGGAAGGTGGCCGCCGCGCCATGGAGAACCTGCTGGCCAAAGATCCGATGATCAACGTGGTCTACACCATCAATGAGCCTGCCGCTGCGGGTGCCTATGAAGCGTTGAAGGCGATTGGCCGTGAAAATGACGTGCTGATAGTGTCTGTGGATGGCGGCTGTCCTGGTGTGGACAACGTCAAGGACGGTGTCATTGGCGCGACATCGCAGCAGTATCCGCTGTTGATGGCGTCCAAAGGCATTGAGGCGATTGCAGCCTGGGCCAAAGACGGCACCAAGCCGCAGGCCTCTGACGGCAAGGAGTTCTTTGACACTGGCGTGTCGCTTGTCACCGATCAGCCGGTTGATGGCGTGGACAGCATCGACACCGCCAAAGGCACCGAGCTTTGCTGGGGCTGATCGCGGCCAAGTCGTGTTAACCTGACGCGAGAGGGTGGGGGCAGCCTCACCCTTTTGCACAAGCTCAGACAGAATGCCGGGGGAGGGCTCACATGTCTCAGTCGGAGAATTATGAGGCTGTGGTGACAGATTCAGCGTCCGAAGTTGCTCATTTTGACGAGGGCAAAAAGGGGATTGTCGGGCGGTTTCACCACGCTTTGCACACCACGCCCGCGCTGGTGCCGCTGATTGTACTGATCGGTGCGGTGGTGATTTTTGGCCTGCTGCTGGGCAGCCGGTTTTTCTCACCCTTCGCGCTCACCTTGATTTTGCAACAGGTGCAGATCGTCGGCATTGTGGCGGCGGCGCAAAGCCTTGTGATCCTGACCGCAGGCATCGATTTGAGTGTCGGGGCCATTGCGGTGATCTCCTCCGTGGTGATGGGGCAATTCACCTTTCGCTATGGCTTGCCGCCTGCGGTGGCGGTGGCCTTCGGGCTGGCTTTTGGCACCGCGATTGGTGCGCTCAATGGCTGGCTTGTGGCGCGTATGAAGCTGCCACCGTTTATCGTCACATTGGGCATGTGGCAGATCGTTCTGGCGGCGAATTTCCTCTATTCGGCCAATGAGACCATCCGATCACAGGACATCGCCGCAGAGGCGCCTTTGTTGCAGCTCTTGGGGGCGAAATTCAAACTGGGCGGCGCAGTATTTACGCTGGGTGTGGTCTTCATGGTGCTTCTGGTTGTCGTGCTGGCCTATGTGCTGAAACACACGGCATGGGGCAGACATGTCTATGCGGTGGGCGATGACCCTGAAGCGGCGGAGCTGTCGGGCGTGAATGTGAAGGGCGTGCTGATCTCAGTCTATGCACTGGCCGGGCTGATCTGCGCCTTTGCAGGCTGGGCGCTGATCGGGCGGATTGGTTCTGTCTCGCCAACATCGGGGCAACTTCTGAACATCGAGAGCATCACCGCGGTGGTGATCGGGGGCATCTCGCTCTTTGGCGGGCGCGGCTCCATTCTGGGCACATTCTTTGGCGCATTGATTGTGGGGGTTTTCACACTGGGGCTGCGGCTGGCCGGCGCAGATGCGCAATGGACCTTCCTGCTCATCGGCGCGCTCATCATCGGCGCGGTGGCCGTGGATCAGTGGATTAGAAAGGTGGCGGCATAATGGAACCGATTTTGAAAGGCCGCGGGCTGGTCAAGCGCTATGGCCGTGTGACGGCGCTGGATCATTGTGACTTCGACCTGATGCCGGGCGAGATTTTGGCGGTGATTGGCGACAATGGCGCTGGGAAAAGCTCGCTGATCAAGGCGGTCTCCGGTGCGGTGATCCCCGATGAGGGCACGGTGACGCTGGAGGGCAAGGAGGTGCGTTTTACCTCCCCCATTGAGGCGCGGGAGGCGGGGATTGAGACGGTTTATCAAACCCTTGCGATGTCGCCTGCGCTGTCGATTGCCGACAATATGTTCATGGGGCGAGAACTGCGCAAACCCGGTTTTCGCGGCAAATGGATGCGCCAGCTCGACCGTCCTGCCATGGAGAAATTTGCCCGCGACAAGCTGAGCGAGTTGGGGCTGATGACCATTCAGAACATCAATCAAGCGGTGGAAACCCTCTCCGGCGGTCAGCGGCAAGGCGTGGCCGTGGCGCGTGCGGCGGCTTTTGGCTCCAAGGTGATCATTCTGGATGAGCCCACTGCGGCGCTGGGCGTGAAAGAGAGCCGGAAAGTGCTGGAGTTGATCCAGGATGTGAAGGCGCGGGGCATTCCGATCATCCTGATCAGCCACAACATGCCGCATGTGTTTGAGGTGGCTGATCGCATCCATGTGCACCGTCTGGGCAAGCGGCTCTGTGTGATTGATCCAAAGGATTACACCATGTCCGATGCGGTGGCCTTTATGACGGGGGCGAAGGCTGCGCCGTCGGAGGCGGCGTGAGCCGCGTGATGCAGGATCTGGATGCGCTGGTTGCGGCCATAGCGGCCGCGCCACGCAAAGGTGCGCGCAGGGTTGTGGCGGTGGCCGGTGCTCCGGCGAGCGGGAAATCAACGCTGGCAGAAGAGATTGCTGCGCGGTTGAGTGACACCGGATCAGCGGCGCAGGTTGTGCCGATGGACGGGTTTCACATGGACAATCAGGACCTCGTGGATCTGGGGCTTCTGGCGCGAAAAGGCGCGCCAAATACCTTTGATTCCGAAGGGTTTGTGGCCTTGGCTGGACAGCTGTCTCAAGGCGGGGTTCTGGCCTATCCAACCTTTGACCGCGCCCGCGATGTGACCATACCCGGTGGCGGCGCGGTGTCGGCGCAGTGCGATACGGTGGTGGTTGAAGGCAATTACCTGCTGTTTGACGCGCCGGTCTGGCGGGCGCTGTCAGACATTTGGGATGTGTCGGTTTTTCTGTCGGTGCCAGAGGAAGAGCTGCGTCGGCGTCTGGTGGAGCGGTGGTTGACCCACGGGCTGTCACAAGAGCAGGCAGTGCAGCGCGCAGAGGAAAACGACCTGACAAACGCGCGTTTGGTGCAAAGCCAGCGCCTGCGCGCGGATATCGAATTTCAAAACACCGGCGCGTTTTAAGGCGGGGCCTTAGCCGCGCGGCACTTCATGATCAGAGATTAGGCGGAGCCCGAGATGAGCTGGTGGAGAGCCGACAGCGCATCCACCGCGGGCCGGATCGCGTATCAGATAAGACATCGCTGCGACGTGTTCACCGCCCACAAAATATGCCGGACAACGGTCGCGGTCGATCCCCTCCTCGGCGCCAGCGTAGCATTCCATGGTCCATTCCCAGACGCTGCCATCCAGATCAGCCACCCCCTCGGGAGAGGTGGAAAAGCTGCCTTGAGGTTTCAGCGCGCGGGGTGTTGTGCCTTCCGTCAGGTAGGTTGAGGCCCAGGTGAGCGACGGATCAGTGAAGAGCGGATCGGGTTCTTCTGGTAGAACATCGACCGCCATATGTTCCCATTCCGTGGCGGTGGGCAGGCGAAAGCGCTGTCGGGTCTGCGTGTTGAGCCAGCGGATATATTGCTGCACATCTTCGTAGCTGAGGCCTGTGGCCGGTGTGGTCTCGGGCTTTTGGTCCGGCCGCACCCGCAACGACACCGCGCAGCGGCCTTCTGCCGCGCATATGTTCCACTCAGCAACGGAGACCTCAAAGCGCTGCGCAAAAAACTGTTGCCCGTCTGGCATGACAACCGCATGGGCGGCCATCTGCGGCAGTAGTTCGGGCCGTGATGGTGATTTGGGGGCAAATTGCAGGGCAGCAGCCCCTAAAAGAGCCGCCGCCAAGACACCAAAACCGGCAAGACGAAGGGGGGGGGCGCTTGTGAGGTTCGGGCGCTTGGCGGCGGGCATGGGTCTATCCTTTCAGATCAGGTTTCAAAGTATCTGGGAGCGACCACCTGCTCCATCAGTTCGTTGTTCCAAGTGCCATCGACAACAAAGTGGGCCGTGGCACCAAGCATGACACCTTCGATCAGGTTGTGGTTGACGTAGGCATAGACGCCCGGTTGCTCGAAGGTATACATCGCCGCCACCGCGCAGCCGCCACGCACGAACCAGGTCTCCATGTCCTGCAAGGGCGCATCAGTGAAGGAGCTTTCCCAGACATAGTTACCGTGCCCACCGATCAGGTGCGGACGGGAGTCGCGGTTGGCCTGATTGTGTATCATCAGGACCGTTTCACCCACCTCGGCTTTCAGGGCATTTTCGCCGGTCAATGCGCCCACGGCTCCGTTGAAGACAGAGTGCGTCGGGATCAGGGTGCGCATGGCGTCAAGGCTGTCAGAGAAGTCTTCGCCCGCTTGCTCATATTGAATGAAGTCGCCGTTTTCATCTTGTGGCAGGTAGTAGTCCTGCTCGCCGATGTAGGCGATGCGGTCATAGCGCAGCGGATTGCCGTCTTTGTCCTTCAGTCCGTCTCTTGGCAGCACCATCACAGCGCCGTTCATGCCGTGGGTGACGTGGTAGGGGATCATCGCGCCGCCGGGGGCACAGTGATAGGTGAAGCAGCCTGGTTTGGTGGCCTTCCACCGCAGCACTACCTCTTCGCCGGGTAGAACATGGGACAGTCCGCCGCCGCCAAGCGCTCCGGTGGACGCGTGGAAATCGATGTTGTGCTCCATCATGCTGCTCTCAGGATTGCGCAGGGTGAGCTCGATCATGTCGCCTTCGTGGCAGATGATCAGCGGGCCCGGCACCGAGCCGTTATATGTCAGCGCCCAGATGCTGGCACCGGTGTCTTCATCCACCACCATCAGACGCTCTTCGGTGATCATGGTGATTTCGATGATTTTTGGCCCACCAGTGGCGACCTGCTCATGTTCCGGTGCAAAGGGCGGCGCGACCAGCTCCTGTTTCACACGGGTGTAGCCGGACAGATCTGCTGGCTTCGCGGTGCTTGCTGTCTCTTGTTTGCCAGCTGTTTTGTAAAGGTGTGTGGAGGTTGCATTGATCGCGTCGATTTTGGGCGCACGCGGTGTCGCCTTAACCGTGGCACCCGCCATAACGGCGGCCCCTGCGAGCATGCTGCCGCGCAAAACATTGCGGCGGCTTGTTTTCATGAGACCGGGATTGATGATTTTGGCCATTTTACCCTCCATGAGGTGGTTGCTTGGCACCGGGTGGTCGACCCATGTGCTGCTTTTGAAGAGAAACGCGCAGTCACGCCTTGAAAGTTTTTGCAGTGTTCAAAGTGGGCTGTGTGTTGCGGCGAGATTTAACGGATTTGAAAATCTGAACTTTGTTCCAGCGCAAAGAACTTTGGTTTTGTCGGCGCGCGGGCCTTGCGGCAGGTGGTCTTCGCCTTGGTGTTCTGGCACAACTCATGCATGGACCGTACGCCGCCGCATAAAACGCTGCCTAGGCTGGATGAAAGCCTGCTCACGCACTTGCCGCCGTTTTCCGAACTTGAAAAACGGCAGATCCGCAGGATTTTGGATCAGGCGACCTCTAAGCGATATGAAGCGGGGGTGGCGATTTTTGACGAAGGCGCTCCGGCAGAGCGCTTTTATATGCTGCTGGATGGGTATGTGCGTGTGGTGCGGATCACGGCGACCGGCGAGCAGGTGACTTCCCTGTATATCCCGTCGGGCCAGCTGCTCGGGATTGCAAAGGCCATTGGGCGCGAAACCTATCCCGCAACCGCAGTGACGGCGACGGAGTCGATTGTTCTGAGTTGGTCGATGGGGCTGTGGGAGAGCTTTGTTTCCGACTATCAAGGGTTTGCCGTGAACACCTATAAGACGGTGGGCAAGCGGGTCGGAGAGTTGAACACACGCATTGTGGAGCTGGCCACGCAGCAGGTGGAACAGCGTTTGGCCAATGCCTTGTTGCGGTTGATCAACCAGACCGGACGCAAGACACCCGACGGTATAGAAATAGACTTCCCGATCACGCGGCAGGATCTTTCTGAGCTCACAGCGACCACGCTGCATACGGTCAGCCGTTTGTTGAGCGACTGGGAAAAGCGTGGGCTGGTGCAGAGCAAACGCAAACAGATCAAGGTGCTTGATCCCAGTGCGCTTGTGGATTTGAGCCGGGCCTAAACGCGGCTTTTGCCTTTACTGGCGCGCCTGAGCAATCTGCAGCGATCTCTTCTCGTCCGACATTTTCTCCGCAGGCATTTGCGTGCTGCGTTTTAGAGCAGGTTTGCCCCAATAACCGTTTCAAAGGTTGTGCTGGCACAAACTTCCACGTGAGCTGCCCCGCTATGACAAGGCCATCCCGAATCCAAGGAGGCCGGCTCATGGCTGAATTTCTGACAAAGTCGCGGGCGCGAAACATCTTCTACGGAGGTTCGATCTTTTTTGTCGTGATCTTCGTGGGGATGACCGTCCAATCGCACAAATACGTGGTGAACACCTCGACCGCCGGAATGGCGCTGAGCGAGGCGGTGATCCACGGCAAACATGTCTGGGAAGAGAACTCCTGTATCAATTGCCACACCCTGCATGGCGAGGGTGCCTACTTCGCGCCTGAAGTGGGTAATGTGATGACCCGCTGGGGTGTGCAGGACAGCCCGGAAGACGCCTTTGAAATGCTGAAGGGGTGGATCGAAAGCCAGCCCAGCGGGATCGAAGGGCGTCGCCAGATGCCCCGCTATGAGTTGAGCGATGAAGACATCCGCGGGCTGTCTGAGTTTTTGCGCTGGGCGGATCAGACAGACACGCAGGGCTGGCCGCCCAATGACGCCGGATAAGGAGGCGAAACCATGAAATATCAGTCTCAAAAAGTGGCCCTTTACTATTTCGCCGCAGCGCTGGCGCTGTTTGGCGTGCAGGTATTGGGTGGTCTGCTCGCAGGTTGGGTTTACGTTTCTCCCAACTTCTTGGCGGAAATCCTGCCTTTCAATGTGATCCGTATGATCCACACCAATGCGCTGGTGGTCTGGCTGTTGCTAGGTTTTTTTGGCGCAGCTTACTTCCTTATTCCCGAAGAATCCGAGCGCGAGCTTTGGTCACCGAAATTGGCCTATATCCAGCTCATCATTCTGACAGTAGGCGCGCTGGGCGCAGTTGGCTCTTACCTTGTGGGCATCCACGGTGGCCGTGAGTTTCTGGAGCAGCCGTTATGGGTGAAATTCGGCATTCTTGTTGGGGCGCTGATCTTTCTGCTCAACATCTCGATGACTGTGCTGGCGGGAAAGAAAACCGCGATCACCAATGTGCTCCTGATGGGGCTTTGGCTGCTGTCGCTGTTGTGGGTATTTGCCTTCATCAATCCGGCTAACTTGAGCCTTGATAAAATGTACTGGTGGTTTGTGATCCACCTCTGGGTAGAAGCCACCTGGGAATTGGTGATGGCTGCAATCCTCGCCTTTCTGATGCTGAAGCTGACCGGCGTGGACCGTGAGGTGGTTGAAAAATGGCTCTATGTCATCGTGGCTACGGCGCTCTTCAGCGGCATCCTTGGCACCGGGCACCATTTCTACTGGATTGGCTTGCCGGGCTATTGGCAGTGGGTTGGTTCGATCTTCTCCACCTTTGAGGTGATCCCCTTCTTCCTGATGATGTCCTTTGCCTTTGTGATGGTCTGGAAGGGCCGCAAGAACCACCCCAATAAAGCCGCGCTCTTGTGGTCTTTGGGGGCAAGCACAGTCGCCTTCTTTGGCGCAGGGGTCTGGGGCTTTTTGCACACGCTGCATGGTGTGAACTTCTATAGCCATGGCACGCAGATCACCGCAGCCCACGGTCACCTGGCCTTCTACGGTGCCTATGTTGCGCTCAACCTTGCGGTCTTTACCTATGCGATGCCGATGCTGCGCAACCGGATGCCGTATAATCAGGTGCTGAACATGGCGTCGTTCTGGCTGATGACCGGTGGCATGGCCTTCATGACATTTGTGCTGACCTTCGCAGGTACGATCCAGACCCATATGCAGCGCGTGGTGGGCGACTATTTCATGGACGTGCAGGAGAGCCTGTCGGTCTTCTATCTGATGCGCTTTGGCGCGGGTGCCGCTGTGGTGATTGGCGCGCTTCTGTTCATCTACTCGCTGGCCGTTGTGCGTGAAAAAGAAATCATCGCACCGGGCTCTGCCAAAATTGTTGCAGGAGAATGAGTATGAATATCGCAACTGTTCCTTCGTTGCCGTTTTATCAAGAAACCGGCCGTGAGTGCGATCTGTTTGAGACCGCTTATGACAATGGTTTGCCCCTTCTTTTGAAGGGGCCGACCGGCTGCGGCAAAACCCGTTTTGTTGAGCACATGACCGCCAAGCTGGGCAAGCCGCTTTATACGGTGGCCTGCCATGATGATCTCTCTGCGGCAGATTTGATCGGGCGCTATTTGCTCAAAGGGGGCGAGACTGTCTGGGTCGATGGCCCGCTGACACGCGCAGTGCGCGACGGCGGGATCTGTTACCTTGATGAGGTGGTTGAAGCCCGTAAAGACGTGACTGTGGTGCTGCACCCGCTCACAGACTCGCGGCGCGCCTTGATGATCGATCGCACCGGAGAGGAGCTGGTGGCGCCCAAGGACTTCATGTTGGTCGCCAGCTACAACCCCGGCTATCAGAATGTGCTTAAGCGGTTGAAACCCTCTACACGCCAACGCTTTTTGTCGATCTCCTTTGACTTTCCGGATGCGGAAACCGAAATCTCGGTGGTTGCGCAGGAAAGCCGTCTGGAAGTGGGGCGGGTCGCGCCTCTGGTGCGGCTTGCCGGGCATATCCGAAAGCTTTCCGGCATGCATCTTGAAGAAGGCGTTTCGACCCGTTTGCTGATCTATGCCGCCAGTCTGATGGCGGGAGGCATGGGCGTGGATCGCGCGCTTGAGGCGGCGATCATCGAACCTTTGAGTGATGAGCCAGATGTGCAGCAGTCCCTCAGGGATCTGGTTGCAACGATCTACGGGTGAGCGGAATGCGACTTCTCTATTTGATGGAGCCGGAAGAGACCGTGGGCAACCTCTGGCATGAGATGGCCAGCGGATTGGGTGCGGAGGCACATTATCCGGATGCGGCGGTCACGTTGGCGTCTGTGCGCCCAAGCCTTGCGGTTTTGTTTCGTGCGCTGGGCGGGGATGCTGCGGTGGAGCTGGGGGAGGCACCTGCGACCGTGATGCGGCATCGCCGCCCGCTGCGCCGCAAGATGGGTGCGGAGCGCGAGAAGGAATATGTGGCGCGTTTTGATGGCGAGCGGTTGGCCCTGCCGCCACAGATCGCGGTCTTTCCCGAGAAGTGGTTGAATCGCGCCGCCTATTTCTGGCTGACCGCGCTGGCGGCCAAGGCAGACATCACCCCAAACACATTCTCTGGCGATGGTGCCGCACTTGATTGCGCGCAAATCCGGGCAAATGCGCAGGCCGCAGATGACGCCTTTGAGGCCTGCCCGGGATTGCGCAAGGGCTATGCCCAGATGGCGCGGCATTGCCTGAATATTCGGCCCGAGGTTGCCCGACCCGCGCAGGAGGCCGCCCTTGAGCAGGCTATCCGCGATCAGCTGTTCGGCACGCAGGCCACTCTGGAAGCTGGTGTCGCAACGCGGGGCTATATGCCCTTTGCGCCAGTGCCAATTTGGTTGCGTTTTGCGGCCCCCGGCACAGGTGCGGCGGCTGGCGAGGAAGACGCTGCGGATAAGGCACCGCCAACGGCAGCGGCCTATTCAAAACGCAAAGCTGGTGAGCGCAAAGATCAGGAACAGCAGAGCCGTAAGGACAGTTTTATCATTCACCGTTTTGAATCCATCCTGTCTTGGGTGGAGTCGATGAACATCAACCGCAGTGTGGATGATGATGACGATGAAAATGCCCAGAAAGCCGCGGATGATCAGGATCGCATCACCCTGTCCAAGCAGAACCGCAAGGCAGCGACGCGCTTGCGCTTGCACCTCGACCTGTCCCCCGCGGATGCGGATCATGAGGCGCTTGCGGGCGTGCATACCTATGACGAATGGAATCACCGGGCGCGCAGCTATATGAAGGATCACTGCCGTGTGCTGGAAGCGCCTGCGCAGCCTGACGGCACCCAATTCATCCCCCATGCACGCACAGTGCGCGAGGTGCGCAGGCAGTTTGAAGCCCTGCGACCGCGCCGGATTTTGCAGGCCCGCCAAATCGACGGCAGCGAGCTGGATCTGGAGGCTGTGCTGACGGCAAAGGCGGATCTTGCGGCCACGGGGCGTGGCTCTGACCGCATCTGGCAGGCTGCGCGCAAAGTTGAACGCGATGTCTCGGTTGCTTTCTTGATTGATGTGTCCCGCTCGACCGAGGCAGCGATTGGCGACACCAGCGTTATTGAAGTGGCCCGTCAAGCCATGGCCGCTTTGGCCGTGGGTGTGGATGCTGCCGGTGACCGGATCGGCATCTGGGGCTTTTCCTCCCTGCGCCGGGATCGGGTGTTTTTGACGCGTTGCAAGGATTTTGAGGCGCCGATGACCTGCGATGTAACCGACAACATAGGCGCGTTGAAACCCGGCCATTTTACGCGTCTAGGGGCCGCGATACGGCATGTGACCGCGCAGCTGGCTAAGGAGCCGAGTGCCCATAAGCTGTTGATCGTGCTGACCGATGGCAAGCCCAACGATCTCGATCACTATGAGGGGCAGCATGGTATTGAAGACAGCCATATGGCCGTGCGGGAAGCGCGAGACATAGGGCTGAACCTGCATGGTGTGATCATTGATGAAGACGGGCAGGATTGGTTTGCCCGCATCTTTGGGCGTGGCGGCTTCTCGCTGTTGCCAAACCCGATGCGATTGTCGCGCGCCTTGCCCGACATTTACCGCAGTCTGACACAGGAGACTTGAGATGAAACTTACTGTCGTTCTTTTTGCATTCATGGCTTCGCCTGCAATGGCAGAGGCGTTTGACCGCCCGATTCCGCAGGCGCAATCTGCCACAGCGGAGTTCTGGTATGCGCTGGCCTGCCTGACGCTGGTTGCGTCCATGGCTGCGGTGCAATGGCTGGTGTCGCGGCGATGACACAAGCGGGCTGGTCAGTACAGAGAATTGCGCTGGCGCTGTACCCGTTTGGGGTAGGAGCCGCAGCAGTGAACGTGTTTTTCCTATCTTTGATCTTCAGCTGGGTGGGTGGTCCGGTGGTATCGACCGGTCTTTCGATTTTGCTGGGCGCGCTGATTGGTGCGCCTGCGACATGGTACTTTGCCCGCCACATTCGTCATCTGATGGATGTGGCCGACGGCACGGATGCGCTTTGAGCGCCATCTCACACATAAGGAGGCCGCAACATGGCCCTGTCTTCTTCTGAACAAATGCGCCGCTGGTCGGGACCGGCGTTGCTGAGCTATGGGTTCCGCCCGTTCTTTCTGTTTGGCGCGCTGTGGGCGGCGCTGGCGATGCCGGTCTGGATTGCCGCGCTGAGCGGTGCCTTTGAGCTGCCGTTGCGCTTTGACCCGGTGACATGGCATGCACATGAATTTCTCTTTGGCTATCTTGGCGCGATCTTGGCGGGGTTCCTGCTCACAGCGGTGCCCAATTGGACAGGGCGTTTGCCTCTGGTGGGCTGGCGGCTGGGCGGGCTCTTTGCACTTTGGGTGGCAGGGCGCGTGGCGGTGCTTTTCTCGGCAAGCTTACCCTTGGGCGCAGCGGCCGCTGTTGATCTGGCTTTTCCCATCGTTTTGGGCGGCGTGATTTTGCGAGAGATCATTGCTGGTCAGAATTGGCGCAACCTGATCGTGTTGGCGATGCTGGCCGTTTTCACCCTGGCGAATGGGGTGTTTCACCTTGAGGCGCTGGTGGACGGCTTTGCCGCGCAGGGGCTGGGCCTCCGTTTGGGTCTCGCGACCGCTGTGATGATGATTGTCGTGATCGGTGGGCGCATCGTGCCGTCGTTCACGCGCAACTGGTTGGTCAAACAGGGCAGCGATGTGCGCCCCGCACCCCCCATGCAGCGCTTTGACAAGTTTGTACTGCTGACAACGGTTGCGGTGCTTCTGCTTTGGAGTTTTTGGCCAGAGGAGGCTGGCGTAGGTGGGCTGTTGATCGGTTTGGCACTGCTGCATGTGGCGCGCCTCTGGCGTTGGAAAGGCACGCATACGCTGGCTGAACCGTTGCTGTCGGTGCTGCACGTTTCCTATGCTCTGATCCCGCTGGGAGCCCTGGCATTGGGAGACTCCATTCTGGGAGTCGGGGCAGGGCAGGCCGCCGCGCAACACATATGGATGGCAGGTGCGATCGGGGCAATGACCTTGGCGGTGATGACGCGGGCGACGCTGGGCCATACCGGTCGTGCGTTGAAAGCGGATGGGCCCACACTTGCGATCTATCTCAGCCTCTTTGGCTCTGTTATCGCACGGTGGTTGGCGGGCGAAGTCCCTGTATGTCTAGAGATTTCCGCCGTGCTTTGGGTTACGGCTTTTGGCGGATTTGCGCTGCGCTATGGCGCCGCGCTGGTGCGACCCAAACCGCCAATAGAAGGGTAACGCCGGCCCCACAAAAAATAGCCGCCGCAGAGGGTGTCTGCGGCGGCTTTGTCTTTAGCTAAGCGCTGGGCTTAGAGGTTCGGGTAGAGCGGGAAGCGTGCGCAGAGATCTGCCACTTTGGCTTTCACAGCCGCTTCCACTTCGCCGTTGCCCTCTTCGCCGTTGGCGGCCAGACCGTCGACCACTTCCACAATCATGTCAGCAATCGCGCGGAACTCTTCCTCGCCAAAGCCACGGGTGGTGCCGGCCGGGGTGCCCAGACGGATGCCGGAGGTGACCATTGGCTTTTCAGGGTCAAACGGGATGCCATTTTTGTTGCAGGTGATGTGGGCGCGGCCGAGAGCTTTCTCGGTGGCGTTGCCTTTCACACCTTTGGGGCGCAGGTCGACCAGCATCACGTGGGTGTCGGTGCCACCGGTGACGATGTCCAGACCGCCTTTGACCAGCTGATCCGCCAGCGCCACAGCGTTGGCGCGAACCTGCTGCTGGTAGGCTTTGAACTCAGGGCGCAGCGCTTCGCCAAAGGCGGCGGCTTTGCCTGCGATCACGTGCATCAGCGGGCCACCCTGAATGCCTGGGAAGATCGCGGAGTTGACCTTCTTGGCAATTGCCTCATCGTTGGTCACGATCATGCCGCCGCGCGGGCCGCGCAGGGTCTTGTGGGTCGTGGTGGTTGCCACATCCGCATAAGGGAATGGGGAGGGGTGCTCACCTGCGGCCACGAGACCAGCGAAGTGTGCCATGTCGACCATCAGGTATGCGCCAACGGAGTCCGCGATCTCACGGAACTTTGCGAAGTCGATCTGGCGCGGGATGGCGGAACCGCCTGCGATGATCAGCTTTGGCTTGTGCTCGTTGGCCAGCTCTTGAACCTGATCGTAGTCCAGCAGGCTGTCTTGCTTGCGCACGCCGTACTGCACCGCGTTGAACCATTTGCCGGACTGGTTTGGTTTTGCGCCGTGGGTCAGGTGGCCACCTGCGTCCAGGGACATGCCGAGGATGGTGTCGCCCGGCTGCAGCAGTGCGGTGAATACACCCTGGTTGGCCTGGGAGCCGGAGTTTGGCTGCACGTTTGCATACTCAACGCCAAAGAGCTCTTTTGCGCGGTCGATGGCGAGGTTCTCTGCCACATCCACGTGCTGACAGCCACCATAGTAGCGGCGGCCCGGGTAGCCTTCTGCGTATTTGTTGGTCAGCACAGAGCCCTGCGCTTCCATAACGGCCGCAGACACGATGTTCTCAGACGCGATCAGTTCGATTTCGTCGCGCTGGCGGGCCAGCTCATCTGTGATGGAGCCAAACAGCTCCGGGTCGCGGGATGCGAGGGGTTCGGTGAAAAAGCCAGAATCACGGGAGGTGCTCATGGACGTTTGCTCCTGTTGAACGGTTCGAGTTGCGAGTTTCCTAATGGAAACATGCCCGGCTTGAAAGGTCCCAAAGCGACGCAACACCTTGCCTGAGCGCCGCAGATGGTGCAGGGGGTAAACATATGTCGCTATCGGAAACCTTTGGCGGCGCAGGGAAACCTGCTTTTTGGGAGTTGGGAGCATGAGCGACGATGTCTGAAAGAATCGCTTTTATGGCCAGCGATGCGCCAGTTGCGCAGACCGCACGCGCCGCCCTGATCGGGCGCTACGGCAATGTCGCGCCTGAGGAGGCGGATGTGATTGTCGCGCTTGGCGGGGATGGTTTCATGCTTCAGGCCCTGCATATGACGCAGGCGATGTCTGCGCCGGTCTACGGTATGAACCGCGGTACGGTGGGCTTTTTGATGAATGCCTATTCCGAAAGCGGTCTGCTGGAACGGCTGGGGGCCGCAGAAGAAGAGATGCTCAACCCGCTGGCGATGCGCGCCACAGCTGCGGACGGATCGGTGCATGAAGCGCTCGCTATCAACGAAGTCTCGCTGCTGCGCGCGGGGCCACAGGCAGCCAAGCTGAAGATTTCGATTGATGGGCGTCTGCGCATGGAAGAGCTGGTCTGTGACGGGGCATTGATCAGCACCCCTGCGGGTTCCACAGCCTACAACTATTCTGCCCACGGACCCATTTTGCCAATCGGGTCGGATGTGCTTGCGCTGACGGCGATTGCGCCGTTCCGCCCGCGGCGCTGGCGCGGGGCGCTGCTGCCAAAATCTGCGGCAGTGACCTTTGATGTTCTGGAGCCGCAGAAACGCCCGGTGATGGCCCATGCCGACAGCCGCGCAATTGAGAATGTGTCGCGAGTTGAAATCCGCTCGGACGCGCAGATCGCGCACCGCATTCTGTTTGACCCAGGCCATGGGCTCGAAGAGCGGCTTATTCGCGAACAGTTCGTCTAAGGACAAAAGAGGCGCGCGAGCGGGGTGCGCGCCTCTCTGACACAGGTCACGCGGATGCGTAGCCTATGGTTTTCAGGGCCTCGGTGATTTCATCGAGGATGACTGGATCGTCGATGGTGGCGGGCATTTTCCAGTCGGTGCCATCTGCGATGGAGACCATGGTGCCGCGCAGGATTTTGCCCGAGCGGGTTTTTGGCAAACGATCCACCACAACCGCGAGCTTGAAGGCGGCAACCGGGCCGATTTTCTGGCGCACCAGAGCGACAACCTCTTTGACTACCTCGTCATGGGCGCGTTCGTTGCCAGCGTTGAGGCAGAGGAAACCGACGGGCATCTGGCCCTTGAGCTGATCCGCCACGCCAATCACGGCGCATTCTGCCACATCCGGGTGCCCAGCAAGCACCTCTTCCATGCCGCCGGTGGACAGGCGGTGGCCAGCGACGTTGATGACGTCATCGGTGCGCGCCATAATATAGACGTAGCCGTCCTCATCCTTCATGCCCGCATCACCGGTCTCATAATAGCCCGGGAAGTGGGTGAGGTAGGAGGATTTGAAGCGCTCTTCGGCATTCCACAGCGTGGGCAGCGTGCCGGGAGGCAACGGCAGCTTGATGGCGATGGCACCAAGTTCGCCAGCCGCGACGGGGTGGCCGCCTTCGTCCAGAATTTCGACGTCATAGCCGGGCATGGGAACGGTTGGGGAGCCCAGTTTGATGGGCAGCTCTTCGATGCCGAGCGGGTTGGCGGCAATCGACCAGCCGGTTTCTGTTTGCCACCAGTGGTCCACGATTGGCACGCCCAGTTGCTCCTGCGCCCAGACGATGGTGTCCGGATCAGCGCGTTCGCCCGCGAGATAGACCTGCTCAAGGCAGCTGAGGTCATATTTCTTGACGTATTCGCCTGTCGGGTCTTCGCGCTTCACGGCGCGGAAGGCGGTGGGGGCGGTGAAGAAGCTTTTGACGTTGTGCTCTGAAATCACGCGCCAGAAGGTGCCCGCATCCGGTGTGCCAACCGGTTTGCCCTCAAAGACAATGGTGGTGTTGCCATGGATCAGAGGGGCGTAGCAGATATAGCTGTGGCCCACGACCCAGCCCACATCGGAGGCCGCCCAGAACACATCGCCGGGGTCGACATTGTAGATATTTTTCATGGTCCAGTTCAGCGCGACCAGCTGACCTGCGGTGTGGCGGATCACGCCTTTGGGCTGCCCTGTGGTGCCGGAGGTGTAGAGGATATAGGACGGGTGGTTGCCTTCGACCGGAACACATTCGGCCGGTTCCACGCCATACTGAAAGCCGTGCCAGTTGACGTCCCGCCCCTCGACCAGCTGCGCCACCTCTTGTTCGCGTTGGAGGATCACGCAGAAATCGGGCTTGTGTGTGGAGAGGTCGATGGCGCCGTCGAGCAGAGGTTTGTAGTGCACCACGCGGCCCGGCTCCAACCCGCAGGAGGCGGCGATGATGGCTTTGGGCTTGGCGTCGTCGATGCGCACTGCAAGTTCGTTGGCGGCAAATCCGCCAAACACCACGGAGTGGATGGCACCCAGTCGGGCGCAAGCCAGCATGGCTTCCAGCGCCTCGGGGATCATCGGCATGTAGATGATGACGCGGTCGCCTTTCTCAACGCCTTTGGCGCGCAGGGCGCCGGCAAGTGTGGCGACACGGTTGCGCAGCTCAACATAGGAGATTTCGCGTTTGGTGTGGGTGATCGGGCTGTCATAGATGATGGCCGTCTGCTCGCCGCGCCCGGCTTCGACGTGGCGGTCCACCGCGTTCCAGCAGGTGTTGACCTTTGCGTCCGCGAACCACTCATAAAGATGGTCGCCTTTGTCCGTCAGCGCCTTGCAGGGCGGCGTATGCCAATCAATTGCTTCTGCCGCCTGCATCCAGAAAGCTTCCGGATCATTTTTCCAGCGTTCGTATACGTCTTGATATGACATGTGGTCCTCCTCTACCTGCCAGACGGCATAGAGGAGGTATCACATCGGCGACAAGTGCGGGGCAGAAAAGCGGGACAGATTATCGCATTTGTTTCGCCAGTTTTTGAGCCTTGAAATTGCAAAGTTTAGTAAAGTCGCCAATTTTTGCAGGAAAAATAGAGAAATTCGTCATTTTTGCAAATTTGCAAATTTTGCGACTTTGGCTGATAGCCGGCTCACCTATTCTCGCAGAAACGTGCAACTCTGTAACGGTTTTCTCTGCCATACTGAGGGGGACTAGCCCATCCGGGCCTGTGAACTGGGAGGAAGATCATGATTGGGACATTGGTTAGCGTCAAAGGAAGACGTCATGGTCTTTGGAGTGGATTGCGCGTTTTGGCGGCTGTGACACTGCTTGGTGGGGCTGTTGTGCAGCCCGCGCAGGCGGCACCCGTGCAATATGAGCTTGATAAATCGGCCAGCGTTGTTGGCTTCACCTACTACTTCAATCAGGACGGCACAGAAGGTCAGATGCCGGTTGAGGCGGCAGATTTGCAGTTGGATCTGGGCAATGTCTCCCGCAGCAAAATTGATGTGACCCTCAGCCCCAAGCGGGCAAAGGCTGGGTTCCTGTTTGCCACCGAGGCGCTCAAGGGGGCGCAGGTGCTTGATGCCAGCAACCACCCCACTATCCGTTTTGTTGCGCGTGAGATTTCGGGCACGATCCACGGGGCGAAGGTGCTGGGGGATCTGACGGTGCGGGGCGTGTCGCGTCCGGTGACGCTGGCGGCGCAACTGTTCCGTCAGCGCGGCACCGAGGCCGGAGACCTGGACAAGCTGTCGATTTTGCTGACGGGCAGCCTGGATCGGCGGGAGTTCGGCGCGGATGGCTATCCCGATCTGGTGGGGCCAACCATTGATTTGCGCATCCTTGCGCGGGTGAATCGCTCAGACAGTTGAGCGGTACGGCGGGCTTTGGGTGCCCGCCGTTAAGTGCTTCAAGTTTTATCCGTAGTGGGTGACCGGAGAGCCAGCAATGGCGGCCATGTTCAGCAGGCCGCGCGCCGTGATCGATGGGCTGACAATATGGGCGCGGTTGCCCATGCCCATCAGGATCGGTCCCACTTCCAAGGCATCAGCGCGCATTTTCAGGATGTTACGCACCCCTGACGCCGCATCGGCGTGGGCAAAGACCAGCACGTTGGCGGCCCCTTCAAGGCGTGTGCGCGGGAAAATACGGCTGCGCAGGTCTGGGTCAAGCGCGGTGTCCACGTTCATTTCCCCTTCATAGGCAAAATCGCGCGGCTTGCTGTCCAGGATTGCGATGGCTTCGCGCAAACGCTTGCCAGAGCCTTGGCGGTGGTTGCCAAACTGGCTTTGCGAACACAGCGCGATTTTTGGCTCCAGACCAAACCGGCGCACATGCCGCGCAGCGCCTTCCGCGATGCGGGCGATATCCTCGGGGCTTGGCAGCTCATGCACCTGCGTGTCAGCGATGAAGAGCGGGCCATCCTCCAAAATCATCAGAGACAGCGCACCATGCGGAGAGAGAGTGCCTTTGCCCAGCACCTGTTCAACATAGTTGAGGTGCCAGCGGTATTCACCAAAGGTGCCGCAGATCAGGCTGTCGGCCTCCTCGCGGTGCACCATGATTGCTCCGATTGCCGTGGTGTTGGTGCGCATGATGGCCTTGGCCAGATCAGGCGTGACCCCCTCGCGCTCCATCAGTTCATGATAGCTGTTCCAGTAGTCGTAGTACCGTGGATCGTTTTCCGGGTTTACGATCTGGAAGTCCCGACCGGGGCGGATTGACAGGCCCGCGCGTTCACAGCGGGCTTCGATCACCTCGGGGCGGCCGATTAGGATGGGGGTCTCTGTGGTCTCTTCCAGAATTGCCTGCGCTCCGCGCAGCACGCGCTCATCTTCGCCTTCGGCAAAAACGATGCGGCGGGAAGCTTTCTGAGCGGTCTCAAACACCGGGCGCATCAGCAGCGCGGATTTGAAGACCGATTGATTGAGTTTGTGAACATAGGCGTCGATGTTTTCAATCGGGCGGGTGGCAACACCACTGTCCATGGCAGCCTGGGCCACGGCGGCGGACACCACGCCGACAAGGCGTGGGTCAAAAGGTTTGGGGATCAGATACTCAGCGCCAAAGGTGAGCTGTTCGCCTTTGTAGGCAGCCGCTGCCTCAGCCGACGTGGTGGCGCGGGCCAGTTCGGCAATGCCGTTCACGCAGGCGACGCACATTTCATCGTTGATCTCTGTCGCGCCAACGTCAAGCGCACCGCGGAAGATGAACGGAAAGCACAGGACGTTGTTGACCTGGTTGGGGAAGTCGGAGCGGCCGGTTGCGATGATGGCATCGGGCGCAACTTTGCGTGCCAGATCCGGCATGATTTCCGGGGTTGGGTTTGCCAGAGCAAAGATGATCGGCTGGCTGGTCATCTTTTCGACCAGTTCAGGTTTTAGGACGCCGGGGCCGGATAGGCCCAGAAACATATCCGCGCCATCGATCACCTCTTCAAGCGTGCGCAGCTCGGAGTTTTGGGCAAACTCGGCTTTTTGCGGATTCATATCTTCTTCGCGGCCCTCATAAACCAGCCCGTGGATGTCGCAGAGCCAGATGTTCTCGCGTTTGACGCCCAGCTTCACCAGCATGTTGAGGCAGGCAATGCCCGCCGCGCCACCACCGGTGGAGACAATTTTGATGTCTTCAAACTTTTTGCCCGCCACGCGCAATGCGTTGGTGGCTGCGGCGCCGACCACGATGGCGGTGCCGTGCTGGTCGTCGTGAAACACCGGGATGTTCATCCGCTCGCGGCAGATTTTTTCCACGATAAAGCAATCGGGCGCTTTGATGTCTTCAAGGTTGATCGCGCCAAATGTCGGCCCCATGGCGCAGACGATGTCCGCCAGTTTTTCCGGGTCTGCTTCGTCCAGCTCGATGTCAAAGCAGTCGATGTTGGCAAATTGCTTAAAGAGAACAGCCTTGCCCTCCATAACCGGCTTGGAGGCCAGCGCGCCAATGTTGCCGAGCCCAAGCACGGCGGAGCCGTTGGAGACCACAGCCACAAGGTTTTGGCGTGCGGTATAGAGTGCAGCATTTGCCGGATCGTCTTTGATCTCGAGGCAGGCCTCAGCCACGCCGGGGGAATAGGCGCGTGACAGGTCGCGCCCGTTGGCGAGCGGTTTGGTCGCGCGGATCTCCAGTTTGCCGGGTTTTGGGTTGGCGTGATAGGCCAGCGCTGCCTCGCGCAGGGATTGGTTGCGATTTTCAGACATCGGAGACCTCTGTTTGGCACTTTGGGTGCGGTCAAAAAGAAATTAGTTCAGCCTTAAACCAATTTTCTCCCAGTTAAAATGCACAAATCTGACGCAACGGCACAAGCTTGTATTTTTGACCATTTGGTCTCAATCTCGCGCAATCAAATGAGCGGAGAGTGACACCTTGGAGATCAAAGCCGAATTTCGCCTGCCGACACAGGAATTGCGCGACGATATCCCGTTTTACACCAAAGTGCTGAAAATGCGGATGGACATGATCTATCCCGCGGATGACCCGACGATTGCGGTGTTTTCCGGCCGTGGGCTGCGGCTGCGGATTGAGAAGGGGGCTGAAGAAGCGCCGGGTACGCTGCGGATCTTGACCGATGATCCGGACGGGTTTGCTGACGGACAGCGTCATCTGACCGCGCCCAATGGCACCAAAATCGAGATCGAAGAGCTGAACCCGCCTTTGGTATTGCCTCCTGTGCAGCATTCCTTTGTGGTGCGCCGTCTGGCGGATCAGGCCCCTTGGGTGATCGGCCGGGCCGGAATGCACTATCGGGATCTGGTGCCGGATCGTTTGGGCGGCGCGATGATCGCTAGCCACATTCGCATTCCCGACGGCGGGCCGGTGCCGGATATGGTGCATTATCACAAGGTTGGCTTTCAGCTGATCTTCTGCGTCAACGGTTGGGTTGATGTGCTTTATGAAGATCAGGGGGGCATGCGCCGCCTGAATGCGGGGGATTGCTTTATCCAGCCGCCAGAGATCCGCCATCGGGTTTGTGAGGCGAGTGATGATCTGCAGGTGATCGAGATTGGCGTGCCAGCCGATCATGTCACTGAGATTGATCATGAGATGGAGCTGCCAACACCCCATGAGCGGCCTGAGCGTGAATGGGATGGCCAGCGTTTTGTGCACAATCTGGCAGAAGGTGCGGCGTGGGAGCCGTTCCGCCTGCCCGGGTTTGAATGCCGCGACACCACCATTGCAGCCAACACCAAAGACGTCGCCGGCGTGCAGGTCGTGCGCCGGGGTCAAGGCACGCCGCAGTGGAGCCGCCATGACGCGGATATCCACTTTACCTTTGTGATGAAGGGCACGATGCTTTTGGAAGGGGAGGAGCGCGCGCCATTCCCGCTTGAAGCTGGTGATGCCTTTGTTATCCCGCCGGGCATGAAAACCCGCTACGCCGAGCCAAGCTACGACATCGAACTGTTGGAAGTGACCTTGTCGGGTGCGTTTAAGACGAAAGTGATCGAGACATGAGCCAAGACAAAAGCCTTGAAACCCTCGCCTTTGAGGTGCGTGAAAACGCCTATGCACCTTATTCCAACTTCAAGGTTGGGGCGGCGATCCTGTCTGAAGGTGGCGTGAAATACGCAGGCTGCAATGTGGAGAACATTGCCTATCCTGAAGGCACATGCGCGGAGGCCGGAGCCATTGCGGCCATGGTGGCGGCAGGGGAAACCCGCCTGACCGAGGTCTTTGTGGTGGCCGACAGCAAACAGCCGGTCAGCCCCTGTGGTGGATGCCGTCAGAAACTGGCGGAGTTTGGCGGCAAGGACACCAAGGTCACTTTGGCCAATCTGGAAGGCGTGCGGGTTTCTATGACCATGGCAGAGCTGTTGCCCGGTGCCTTTGGCACAGACCATATGGACGCTGATCACAAGGACCGCGACTAAATGGACGCGCGGGCGATTATCGCGCATCTGCGCCGCGGAGAGACGCCAAGCCGAGAGGAATTGGCTTGGTTTGCCAAAGGCCTGGCGGATGGCACTGTGTCTGATGCTCAGGCCGGGGCCTTTGCCATGGGGGTCTGCCTGCGGGGGCTTTCGGAAGAGGGCCGCGTCGCGCTGACACTTGCGATGCGCGATAGCGGCGACCGCATGGCGTGGGATTTGCCCGGCCCTGTGTTGGACAAACATTCCACCGGCGGTGTTGGCGATTGCGTTTCGCTGGTGCTTGCCCCGGCTTTGGTGGCCTGCGGGGCATATGTGCCCATGATTTCCGGACGTGGTCTGGGGCATACCGGTGGCACGCTCGACAAAATGGAGGCCATTCCGGGGCTGTCCACAAGCTTGACGGAAGACCGCTTCAAAGAGGTGGTGGCCGATGTGGGCTGCGCCATTGTCAGCGCCACGGCTGAGATCGCCCCGGCTGACAAGCGCCTCTATGCCATCCGCGATGTGACCGCGACGGTGGAAAGTCTCGATCTGATCACCGCCTCCATCCTGTCAAAGAAGCTTGCGGCGGGGCTTGAGGGCTTGGTGCTTGACGTGAAAGTCGGCTCTGGCGCGTTTATGAAGTCCGTTGAGGATGCGCAGGCCCTGGCGAACTCGCTTGTCAGTACAGCCAACCTTGCGGGCTGTCCCACAAGTGCGGTGATTTCCGACATGAACCAGCCTTTGGCGGCGTCACTTGGCAATGCGCTTGAGGTTGCGGAATGCATGAAGGTGCTCTGCGGACAAAACGGCGGGCCGCTTGCAGAGCTGTCTGTGTCACTTGGCGGTGTGCTCCTGGCCAATGCCGGGCTGGCGGCGGATGTGGAAGAGGGTGTCGCGCGGATGCTTGAGGCGCTGTCCAGCGGTAAGGCCGCAGAGATCTTTGGGCGCATGGTCGCCGCGATGGGTGGCCCCATGCGCTTCACAGAAGAGTGGCAGAGGTTCCTGCCGGAAGCGCCGATCATTCGCGAAATCGCGGCACCGCAAGCTGGCGTTGTGCAAGCCATTGATGGCGAGGCGCTTGGGCTGGCTGTTGTTGGTCTGGGCGGCGGCCGTCAGGTAGAAAGCGACGTGATTGACTCCGCGGTTGGCCTGTCAGACGTGGTGCGGCTTGGCGAAACAGTGCAGGCAGGGCAGCCTTTGCTGCGTTTGCATGCAGCGCGTGAGGATGCAGCGGCAGCGGCTGAGGCGGCTGTGCGAAAGGCCATTGTCATTGGCGAGGGAATGCCCGATATACCCCCGCTTATTCATGAGAGGAGCCGGTAGGGCGATGGCACGTGTGTTTCTGGTGGTGATGGATTCCGTTGGCTGCGGCGGGGCAGTGGATGCTGCTCGGTTCTTCAACGATGATCTGCCGGACACGGGTGCGAACACGGTTGCGCATATCGCGCAGGCCTGCGCCAAAGGTTTGGCAGAGGAGGGGCGGTCTGGTCCATTGACTGTGCCGCATCTGGATGCGCTTGGTTTGGGAGCGGCGGTGCGACTGGCCTCCGGCGATGAGACGCCCGGATTGGACGCAACGCCAACTGGCTTCTGGGGCGCGGCCAGCGAGCAGAGCCCCGGCAAAGACACACCATCGGGCCATTGGGAGCTCGCGGGTCTGCCTGTGCCGTGGGATTGGGGGTATTTCCCCAAAGGCGCACCATGCTTCCCGGACGAGCTGGTCGCAAAAGTCTGCGAGTTGGCAGGCACCGATGCGATCTTGGGCAATTGCCATGCCTCTGGCACGGTCATCATCAATGAGCTTGGGGGCGAGCACGTGAAAACCGGCGCGCCGATTTGTTACACCTCTGCGGACAGCGTGTTTCAGATCGCAGCGCACGAAGAACACTTCGGGCTGGAGCGATTGATTGATTTGTGCCGCGATCTCGCGCCGATCCTGCATGAGATGAAAATCGGCCGCGTGATTGCGCGCCCGTTTGTCGGCAGCGCGAAAGAGGGTTTCAGTCGGACCACCAACCGGCGTGACTTTGCGATTGCGCCACCAGCGCCGATCCTGACCAACTGGGTGCAGAACGCAGGCGGCGCAGTGTTGGGGGTTGGCAAGATTGGTGACATCTTCACCATGGCTGGTATCGACAGCTGCACCAAAGGCAGTGACGCGAAGCTGATGCAGGATTTGCATGGGCTGGCCGAGACCGCGCCAGAGGGCAGTCTGACATTTGCGAATTTTGTGGAATTTGACAGCCTTTACGGGCATCGCCGCGACGTGGCGGGCTACGCCCGTGCGCTGGAATGGTTTGACCTCGAGATTGGTGCCTTCACCGCGAAGATGCGGGAGGGTGATTTGCTGATCCTGACGGCCGATCACGGCAATGATCCAAGTTGGCCTGGCACAGACCACACCCGTGAGCGCGTTCCGGTGCTGTGTGCCGGTGTTGGCTCCGGTGAGGCTGGATTGATTGATTTTGTGGATGTGGCCGCGACCGCAGCGTCCCATCTTGGCGTGACACCGCCGCGTGGAAGGAGTTTCCTATGACAGTGGCAGACCTGAAAAAGATCGAACTGCACATTCACCATGAAGGCGCGGCCCCGCCTGCGTTCACCAAGCAGCTGGCGCATGAAAAGAAGATGGACCTGAGCAAGGTCTTCACGGACGACGGTGGCTATGCGTTTGAGAACTTTGTGCATTTCCTCAGCGTCTATGAGGCGGCGACCAGTGTTCTGACCGGCCCTGAGGAGTTCGCGAGGCTGACGTCTGCCTGGCTTGAGGAAAGCGCAGCAAATGGCGTGGTCTACACCGAGAGCTTTATCAGCCCGGATTTCTGCGGAGGTGGCGATGCGGGCGCTTGGCGCGAATATCTGCACGCCATTGAAGAAGCGGCGAGCGCGTCGGAAGCCAAGCATGGCATCACGCTGCGTGGGGTTGTGACGGCGGTGCGCCACTTCGGTCCGGAGAAATCTCGTGCCTCCTCGCTCTGTGCGGCGGAAACGGCGGGCGATTTCATTGTCGGCTTTGGCATGGGCGGTGACGAAGGGCAATTCACGCAAGGCGATTTTGCCTATGCCTATGATCAGGCGCGTGAGGCTGGTTTGAAGCTCACCACCCATGCGGGCGAGTTTGGCGGGCCGGAAAGTGTGTGGGATGCGATCAACGACCTGAATGTCGAGCGTATCGGTCACGGCGTGCGCTCGATCGAAGATCCTGATCTGGTCAAGGAACTGGTTGCGCGTCAGGTGACGCTTGAAGTGTGCCCCGGATCCAATGTGGTGCTGGGAGTTTATCCTGATTTTGCCTCTCATCCGATCCAGAAACTGCGGGACGCGGGTGTGCGGGTTACTGTCAGTACGGATGATCCGCCCTTCTTTCACACCACCATGCGGCGCGAATACGAGATGCTCGAAAAGGCCTTTGGTTGGGGTGAGGCAGATTTTGCCGAGATCACCAAAACCGCGCTTGACGCCGCGTTCTGTGACGCAGATACGAAGGCAATTGTGGCCAAGAGACTGGAGAAAACCTGATGGATCATTTGACCGTAGTGAACCACCCACTTGTGCAGCACAAGCTCACGATCATGCGGGATGAGGCAACCTCAACGGGCGAGTTCCGTCGCTTGCTGCGCGAGATCAGTCAGCTGTTGGCCTATGAGGTGACGCGCGAGTTGCCGATGACAACCAAACGCATCAAGACACCTATGGTCGAGATGGATGCGCCGACACTGGATGGGCGCAAATTGGCGCTGGTGTCGATCCTACGTGCGGGCAACGGCCTGCTGGATGGCATGCTGGAACTGGTGCCTTCTGCACGTGTTGGCTTTGTTGGTCTTTACCGCGACGAAGAAACGCTGGAGCCGGTGCAGTACTATTTCAAAGCGCCTAGCGAGCTGGGCGAGCGTCTGGTGATTGCTGTGGACCCGATGCTGGCAACCGGCAACAGCTCTGCGGCAGCTATTGATCTTCTGAAGAAAGAAGGCGCGACCAATATCCTGTTCCTTTGCCTGTTGGCGGCCCCTGAGGGTGTAGAGCGTATGAAAGAAGCGCACCCTGACGTTCCAATCGTGACAGCAGCGCTGGATGAGCGTCTGAACGAAAAAGGCTACATCCTGCCGGGTCTTGGCGATGCGGGCGACCGCATGTTTGGCACAAGATAGGCAGAATTTGGGCTTTTCAGTGGTTTACTCACTGTAAAGATTTTGGCTAATGTACCCCTACATCTTGTGGGGGCAAAATGACATTAGGCAAATTTCTTGCGATTGCTGCAATCGCAACCGCTTCTGGATTCGGCGCAGCCCATGCGCAATCGATCAGTGACAGGCAAACACCGGCGGAGTTTCCGCCGGCGAATTTCCAGGGCAAACAGTTCGTTGACAGCCGCGGCTGTGTTTACATCCGCTCAGGTGTGGACGGGGTGACCACATGGGTGCCCCGTGTGACCCGCGACCGCAAAGTGATCTGCGGGTTTAAGCCGACCTTCGACACCGCAACCCGTCCGACCAATGCAGCGTCGCAGCTTGATGGCGACGTGGTTCAGATCGAACCAGCCGCGCCACCGACAGAGCGTCCTTCGTTGTTTGGCAATGCGCGGCCCACACCTCAGGCGGCACCCACGACGACGCCAAAAGCACCAGCGGCGACAGTAGCGACCCCGGCACCCAAAGCCGCGCCGGTTGTGATCCAGCCCAAAGCGCAGCCTGCGCCCACCAAGTCGACCGCGAAGGCTGCCCCCAGCACGGTAAAAGCTGCACCGGCAAAAACCACTGCATCAGCTGCGGCGCCGTCACCTGCGCCCGCAAAAACAGTGGTTTCAAAAACCGTACCGGCACAAGCGGAGCGTCGCACCACTGGGCAGGCCCCTCGCGCCTCCGGTATTATCTCGCCATGTCGTGAAGGCGTGACCCAATACAAAGGGTCCACCGTGCGCTGTGGTCCGCAGGCGCAATCGCCTGTGACGCCCGGCGTTGGCGGCCCGATTGCGACCCCACCGCAAATCAATCTGGAGCAAAGCAGCGCGCTGCCGCGCCCGCCTGTGGGCACTGTTGTGCGCGTTGGTGAAGCGGCGCCGGACGTGCGGATTGTGCCCAAGCATGTCTATGAGGCGCGCCTGACCAACGCGGTGTCTTCCTATGTGCCGGAAGGCTATCGCCGCGCCTTTGAGGACGGTCGTCTGGACACCGAACGCGCAGTGATGACCTTTGCCGGGCATGCACAGACCAACCTGATCTGGACTGAAACAGTGCCGCGCCGCTTGATCCAGGTGACGCTGGAGTCTGAGGCCGCGGAGCCTACCACCACCCGGTTCAAAACCGGTGAAAGGGTCAAAACCAAAACGGTTTCCACCAAGTCGGAAGCCCCGCAGAAGTCTCTGCGTCTTGCGGGCACACCTTATGTGCAGGTGGCGCAGGCAACGGATGCAGCACAGGCGCAAGCTTTGGCGCGGGATGTGCGCAAGCTGGGCGTGCCGGTGCGGATCGGGCGTTATGAGCGCAACGGCGCAACCCAACGTATTGTGCTTGCAGGGCCTTTTGCCACACAGGCAGAGGCGGCCTCTGCGCTGGCCAAAGTCAAAAGTGCCGGGTTCGGCGGCGCGTTTCTGCGCAAGTAAATTGACAGTCTTTGAGATTTGCGGCGGTCAGCTGTCGCAAATCTCCTGAAGCGCCACCCAATAGCGGTCAATCAGCACCGGCTCTGGCAGATTATCTGTGAACGGAGCCGCTTCAATCAGCGCCAGCGTGCTTTCCCCGGACGGGTCCTGGGCCAAAGCATAGGGTTTGAGGCGCACGCGCTTTTCCTCAAAGGCAGCAATCAGAGTGTCATCCGGTGCCGCCATTGGCGGAGCGCTGATCAGCTCTTCGATGTGGCTGCTGAGCAGCGTGTCTGGCAATGTGCCGGTGGTGAGCAGGCGCAGGCTGGCGCGAATGCCGCCGCTCTCCAGAAGGCCGCGAAGCGGGTCCGCGACTGCGGCTTGCGCGGCAATCACATAGCCTGCTGCCACATCCGGCTCTTCAAAGTCTTCCACCGCGTCGCGCCCCAAAAGTACGATGTTGCCGGGCAGGGCGACCGCGTCCCGCAGGGCGCTTGGCACCACCGTGATGGCGCGCACTTGCAGGCGTTTTTGAAAGGCATCAAGTGCGGGCAATGCCTGCGGGCCGGTGCAGGCTTTGCCGGTCAGCCGCAGTGCATGGGTCTGCATCTCCTGACCAATTGTCTGACGGGTCACATTGGGCACAACCCGCAGCGCGTGGTTGACCAACGCATTTGGCAACCAGAACACGCCCAAGGCGGCAATTGCCGCCACCGACCCGCCAAGAATGAATTTGCGGAGCCTGCCTGTGGCCTGACCCGGGTTGGCCACCGCTTTGCGCAGCTTCTCGATGGCTTCGACTACCTCGGGGTGATCTGCAGCGATTTCCAAGGTCTCGCTTGGGTCGCCGTCCGGATAAAACACGGCAGGCCGTTCGCCGGGGTTGAGCCTGCGCACGGCGGGAAGAGACCAGTGGGTCAGCGCCCGATCATTGCTGTCTTTGATCACCAACGTCGCATCTCCCAGCGACAC
Organism: Shimia sp. R9_2; assembly: GCF_017743735.1. GTDB lineage: Bacteria > Pseudomonadota > Alphaproteobacteria > Rhodobacterales > Rhodobacteraceae > Shimia. Next base: position 741,961 of record NZ_JAGHRO010000002.1, on the reverse strand, counting down.
AATCACATCCCTGCGTTGTGCGTCAGGTGTCTCTCGCCACAGGGCTGTGGCTTCCAGACGTTGGAATTTTTCAAGTGCAGTGCTCATGGTGGGTCTGCTCAGGCCTCTGATTGGCACAATCCCTAGCATGGGCGTGAAGGGCGGGGCAATCACTTGCCCTTTGAAGGCGGGGCTAAAAAAAGGCCCGTGCGCGATGCCGGGCCTTGATGGTTTTTGTTGCTGATCCTGGATCAGAGGATCTTGATGTCCGCCGCTTTGATGTCTGCGAGGAACGCATCGAGACCTTTGTCGGTCAGCGGGTGGTTGATCATGGATTTGATCACGCCGGGAGGGGCGGTCATCACGTCGGCACCCACCAGCGCACATTGGGTGGCGTGGTTCACGGTGCGCACGGAAGCTGCGAGGATTTCGGTTTCAAAGCCGTAGTTGTCGTAGATCTGGCGGATGTCGGCGATCAGATCCATGCCATCAAGGTTGATGTCGTCCAGACGGCCAATGAAAGGCGAGATGAAGCTTGCGCCCGCCTTTGCGGCCAGCAGCGCTTGGTTGGCGGAGAAACACAGGGTCACGTTCACCTTGTGGCCCGCATCGGTCAGGGTTTTACAGGCTTTCAGACCATCCCAGGTCAGCGGCACTTTCACGGCGATGTTTTCAGCGATCTCAACCAGCTTGCGGCCTTCAGCGATCATTTCGTCAGCGTCAGTCGCGGTGACTTCGGCGGAAACCGGGCCTTCGACCAGATCACAGATCTCTTTGGTCACTTCGAGAATGTCGCGGCCGGACTTTTTGATCAGGGAGGGGTTGGTGGTGACACCATCCACCATGCCAAGGGCGTTGAGCTCGGCAATGGCGTCGATTTCGGCAGTGTCTACAAAGAATTTCATGTCAGGTCCTTTGCTGGGTTTGACAAGTGCATGGATGATTGGTGCAACTGCGGGATTGCGCTGCGGCTGTGATGGCTTTACCCGATAGAAGGCCGCGCCGAAAGCTGTAATGCGCCATTTGGGCGCAATTATCGTTAGCGATAACGGCATTTGGTGGGCAAAGCTGGCAAGAGGGTCTGTTGAGCGACGCAGAGTTTTATCCCGAAGGGGCTTTGATTGCGGTTCTGACCACGCAACCGCTGGACCGGGTTTTGGATTACAAAGCGCCGGAAGGGGGCGTTTTTGCGGGCAGTTTTGTCGAGGTGCCGCTGGGGCCGCGCAAAGTGCTTGGTGTGGTCTGGGGGCCGGGCAAGGGCGATTATGACATCTCCAAAATTCGCGCGGCCAATAAGGCACTGGATGTGGCACCGATGCGGGCCGATATGCGCAATTTTCTGCAGCGGGCGGCCGACTATACGCTGACGCCGCTGCACGCGATGTTGCGGTTGGCGACCCGTGCGCCGGGTCTCAGCGATCCGCCCTCGATGCGCAAAGTCTATCGTCGTGGCACAGGGGAGCCCGACCGGCAAACCGATGCGCGGCGGCGGGTGTTGGCGACATTGGAAGACTACGGCGGGCTCGCCTTCACGCTAGGCGAACTTGGCGAGATGGCAGGGGTCACAAATTCCGTCATCAAAGGGCTGGTGAAACAGGGCGTTGTGCTGGAAGAAGCCGCGCCTCGGGACACTCCATATTTGCGACTTGATCCGGACTACGGCGGCAAAGAGCTGACGGCGGATCAGGAAGCCGGGGCGGCGGAATTGCGCGCGGGTATTCAGTCGGGTGTTTACGGCACCACCTTGCTGCGCGGGGTCACGGGCTCCGGCAAAACAGAGGTTTACCTTGAGGCCGTTGCAGAATGCCTGCGCAAGGGGCGGCAGGCGCTGGTGCTCTTGCCGGAGATCGCCCTGACCGCAGAGTTCCTGACCCGCGTTGAGGCGCGGTTTGGTGCGCGCCCGGCAGAGTGGCACTCCGGTGTGACCATGACCGAGCGTCGGCGGGCGTGGAAAATGGTGGGAGAGGGCGGCGCGCAGCTTGTGGTTGGTGCGCGCTCAGCGCTGTTTTTGCCGTACCGTGATCTTGGATTGATCATCGTCGATGAAGAGCACGACACCTCCTATAAGCAAGAGGACGGCGTGCTTTATAATGCGCGCGATATGGCGGTGCTGCGCGCAGCGATGTGTGACGCGCAAGTGGTGCTGGCCTCAGCCACCCCTTCGCTGGAAACCTGGGCCAATGCGGAAGCGGGCAAATACAAGCGGCTTGAGCTGACCAGCCGCTACGGCGCGTCGGTTTTACCGGAGATGCGGGCAATTGATATGCGCACGCAGGAATTGCCGGCCAGCCGTTGGATTTCACCGGCATTGAAACAGGCGGTGGACGCGCGCATTGCCAAAGGTGAGCAGGCGCTGTTGTTCATCAATCGCCGAGGTTATGCGCCGGTCACAATCTGTCGGGCCTGCGGGTATCAGATCGGATGCGACCATTGTGATGCGCGTATGGTGGAGCACCGGTTTCTCAAACGGCTGTTGTGCCACCAGTGTGGTGAAACCAAACCGATGCCGGAGGCCTGCCCGAGCTGTGAGGTCGAAGGCAAGCTGGCCCCGGTCGGACCGGGGGTTGAGCGGCTGGCCGAAGAGGCGCAGGCGCTTTGGCCGGAGGCGCGCCAAGCGGTGCTGAGTTCGGATCTCTTTGGCTCGGCGCGCGCGCTGAAAGAGAGCATTGAGACCATCGCCAATGGCGGCGCAGATATCATCATAGGCACCCAGCTGGTGGCGAAAGGCCATAATTTCCCGCTGCTTACGCTTGTAGGCGTGATTGACGCTGACCTTGGCCTGCAAGGCTCTGACCTGCGTGCGGCGGAGCGGACTTTTCAGCTCATGCGACAGGTTGCCGGGAGGGCAGGGCGCTCTGAACGCGCGGGGCTTGCGCTGTTGCAGACCTTCCAGCCGGAACATCCTGTGATCCGTGCGATCCTGACCGGCGATGAGAATGGTTTCTGGCGTGCCGAAGCGGATGAGCGGCGTCACGCTGTGGTGCCTCCGTTTGGCCGCATGGCAGGCATCATCCTTTCAGGCAGCGATGTGGGGCAGGTGTTTGATCTGGGCAATGCGCTGGCGCGCAATTCGGAGGCTTTGCGGGCGATTGGGGCTGAGGTTTATGGCCCGGCCCCGGCCCCCATAGCGCGCGTGCGTGGACGGCACCGTGTGCGGCTCTTGGTGAAAGCCGATAAATCCGCGCCGCTACAAGCCGCCCTGGCACGTTGGATTGGCCAGTTCCGCCTCAAAGGTGATCTGCGTCTCGCCGTCGATATTGACCCGCAGAGCTTTTACTGAGCGCAGGGTTTCCTCTTGCTTCCAATATCCCGGAGCGCGAGGCAGAGCCTCGCATTTGTTTTGCGTGCAAATACGCAGCCCAACCTGTGCATCCATTCGCTCTCGCCTTTTGGGGTATTTCCCCGTATGCGCTAGGCATGTTCGAAAAAATTGCCATTGATGACGCGCAGGCTTTGCCGTGGTGGCGTCGCCCGATCGCGCTTTTGTTCCTGATGGCGCTGGCCATGCCCATCGCGTTCAACACTTGGAGCGCGCTGCTCAATAACTTTGTGGTTGAGGTTGCAGACTTTGACGGCTCCGACATTGGCCTCTTGCACACTGTGCGGGAAATTCCGGGCTTTCTGGCGATTGGCGTGATCTTCCTGCTGCTCTTCATTCGCGAGCAGGTGTTGGGCATGATCTCCCTCCTGCTCTTGGGCGTAGCGACAGCGTTGACCGCCTATTTCCCGAGCATGGGCGGCATTCTGATGATCACGCTGCTGAGTTCTATCGGGTTTCACTATTATGAAACCGTGAACCAGTCTTTGCAGCTTCAGTGGCTCGACAAGAAGCGCGCGCCCAAGGTGTTGGGCTGGCTGGTGGCTGCGGGCTCTGGCGCAACGCTGCTGGCCTATGGGCTGATTGTGCTCAGCTGGAAGCGGTTTGATCTGAGCTATGAGGTTGTTTACCTCGCCGGGGGCGGCATGACCGCGCTGATCGCGCTCTACTGTATTTTTGCTTTCCCGCAGTTTGAAGGCCGCACGCCACAGGCGCGCAAGATGGTGCTCAAAAAGCGCTACTGGCTCTACTACGCGATGCAGTTCATGGCCGGTGCACGCCGTCAGATTTTTGTGGTCTTTGCAGGTTTCATGATGGTCGAGCGCTTTGGTTTCGATGTGCATGAAATCACCGCTCTTTACCTCATCAACCTTGTGGCCAATATGATCTTTGCCCCGATGATCGGCGCGGCTGTGGCCCGGTTCGGAGAGCGGCGCACCCTGATCTTTGAATACGCAGGTCTGGTGATCGTGTTCCTCGCCTATGGTGGCATCTACTTCTTCGGCTGGGGGCTTGTGCTGGCGGCCACTCTCTATGTGGTGGACCATTTGCTGTTCTCCCTTGCACTGGCGCTGAAGACCTATTTTCAGAAGATTGCCGACCCTGAAGATATGGCGCCGACTGCCGCCGTGGCCTTCACCATCAATCATATTGCGGCGGTGTTCCTGCCGGTGCTGCTGGGTTTGCTTTGGTTGGCATCCCCCGGCGCGGTGTTTGTGCTGGCGGCGTCTATGGCGGCGGTGTCGCTTGGTCTGGCCTGCCTGATCCCGCGCCACCCTGAGAAGGGCAATGAAACCCGCCTGACACGCCCTTTGGCAGCCGCTGCAGAGTAGTTTGCCCCCGTCAGGCTTGACGAAGCTGGGCCAAGACCCTAGGCCCGGCACAAAGTTTCTGGAGATCTGTTATGGCCACATTCACCGCGCTGACCACGCTCGTCGGGAAATCCCAAGCTGAGGCGCTTGGCGAAGCCATGGAGCGTCTGGTGCCGGAACCCACCGGTGTGGGCGTCTTTGAAATCGAAGACGGCTCTGGTCTTTGGGAAGTGGGCGGCTATTTCACCGAGGCGCCTGATGAGGCGGGCCTTGCGGTTCTCGCTGCTGCTTTTGAGGCAAAGCCCTTTGTGGTGTCCGAGCTGCCTGAAACCGATTGGGTGGCCCATGTGAAGCGTGAGCTGGCTCCTGTGGAGGCCGGTCGCTTCTTTGTCTACGGCAGCCATGATGCGGACCAAGTGCCGGAAGGCGCGGAGCCACTGTTGATCGAGGCGGCAATGGCCTTTGGCACCGGACACCACGGCACCACGCTTGGGTGTCTGAAAGCGCTGGATCGCCTCGCCAATGAAGGTTTTGTCGGCGAGAACGTCGCAGACATCGGGTGCGGCACTGCCGTGCTGGCCATGGGCGCGGCGCGCATCTGGCCCAACAAGGTGCTCGCCAGCGACATTGACGAAGTCGCCGTGGATGTGGCGAAGGCCAATGCGGTTGCCAATGGTCTGGAAGACAAGCTGATCTGTCTGGAGGCGGCAGGCTTTGGCCATCCGGATCTGGCTGCAAAAGCGCCATATGATCTGGTGTTCGCCAATATTCTGAAAGCCCCGCTTGTGGATCTGGCGCCTGACATGGGCGCCAATATCGCGCCACAGGGCCACGCGATCCTGTCCGGTATCCTGAATGAGCAGGCGGATGAGGTGGTTGCGGCCTACGAGGCGGCTGGCTTTGCCGTGCATACGCGCGAGGAAATTGGCGAGTGGACCACATTGACCATGACCCGCAATAGCGCAGGCTGACATTTCCAAGCAGATAAGGCGGGTTGAGATACATCTCGCAATCGGCCCTTGTCGAATCATGAATAAGGCGTTCAGCGACGGAGCGCCTTTTTTGTTTGTTTTTGCGGGATTGTTTGACTTGTGTGGATAGTCGAGATGGTCGATCTGGGACTGTTTCCAAATGGGCGCGATCTGTTAAGCATAAAAACAAGTTTTGTCTCGAATTTGCCTTATTTGTCAGGGCTCGCCTTGATTTTAGGGCAATTTTTGGTCAATTTTATTCGAGTTTGGTGGGGGCCAAACCTGAGTATTTGCTATGAGTGAATCCAACGCTGAGTTTCATGAGCGTCTCGCACGGATTTACCGCAATCAAGCGGAAGCCGGGCCTAAGGCGCGTGAGGCAGTTGCTATTGACCGCAATGGCTACGTCATCGTGCGCGGTGCAGGGCGCAGACGCACGATCCCGTGGCACGGTCTTAGCATGGTTGTGGTCTCTTTTTTTGTCATCAAAGGCTTGATGATGTCCCAGCTTGGTCCTGACTTCTATTCGCAGGATGTGGCGCGTTTGAGCGGCGGGAATGCCGTGGAGAAAGCCGCAGCCTGGACCATGCGCCCTGATCCGGTGTCGCGCTGGATCGCGCTCAAGATCAATTCACTGGGCTAACACCCTTCTTTTTCATGGATCCCTCCACGATCCTTGCGGCCTCGGGTTCTCTCCCCCGGGGCCGCGTTTGTTTTTGGCACTAAAAAACCGCAGCCTCCCCAAGCAGGCTGCGGTTTCCGACCCGAAGGCCCGACCATGTGAGTGGTGACTTGCCAAACTCAGCGATAGCGGGGGATGTCGGCACGAGACATGCCGATGTCCTCAAGCTCGCGATCGGTGAGCTGTTCCAGAGCTTTCCGGGTCAAACGTTTCTCGTTCCAATGTGCAACCTGTGCAGCGAACACAGTGAATGTGTCGCGGATACGGCCAGCAAAACTGGGGGTCGACGTCGTTTCAAAAGAGGCCATATCAGTGTTCCTTCTGCCAATTTGGTATGGTCTGTTCTTCAAGATGGACGGCAAATATGGAGGTCGATCAAAGCTCACAAGACGGATTCCGGCATAGGTCCTATGCAGGTTTTGCATGGGTCGGATCAGCTTGGAAAAATGCGCGTTGGTTAAGTGTTTGCGACAATTTTGAGGATAAAAACGACCACTTTGTAACGGTTATGTAACGGGTGCAAGGCGGGGCTGCAGAAAACGCATGCAGCTATTGGAATGGGATTGGCCTTGGCGTTTGTTCTCGTTTCGTGCTACTCCGGAGCACAACAGAACAAAAAGAGCAGAATGGGGCGGCAGATGCGCGTATTGGGAATTGATCCCGGCTTGCGGAATATGGGCTGGGGCGTGATCGACGCTGATGGCAGCCGGTTGAGCCATGTGGGCAATGGAATCTGTCATTCGGTTGGCGAGGATCTGGCCGCGCGCCTGCTGTCTTTGCATGAGCAGCTGACAGATGTGGTGGCACGGTTCCTGCCGGATCATGCGGCGATTGAGCAGACCTTTGTGAACAAGGATGGCGCGGGGACGCTGAAGCTGGGGCAAGCGCGCGGGATCGCCTTACTGGTGCCTGCACAGGCCGGGCTGATCATCGGGGAATATGCGCCCAACAAGGTGAAGAAAACCGTGGTGGGCGTTGGCCATGCGGAAAAGCATCAGGTGGAGCATATGGTGAAGCTGCAACTGCCCGGTGTGCAGATTGCCGGGCCTGACGCTGCAGATGCGCTGGCCATTGCCATGTGCCATGCGCATTATGCGCGGGCAGGGGCCGGATATGCGGCCGCATTGAAAAAGGCGCAGGCATGATAGGCAAGATTTCTGGAACGCTGGAATACCGCAGCACGGATCACGTTCTGATCGACGTGCGCGGGGTGGGCTACATGGTCTACTGCTCTGACCGGACGCTCGCGGCGATGCCGGCCGCAGGGGAGGCCGTGGCGCTTTATACCGATCTCTTGGTGCGCGAAGACCTTTTGCAGCTCTTTGGATTTGGCAGCCTGTTTGAAAAAGAATGGCATCGGCTTCTGATGAGTGTGCAGGGCATCGGCGCAAAGGCCAGCCTCGCCATTCTGGGCACGCTTGGGGCCGAGGGTGTCAGCCGTGCTGTGACGCTGGGCGATGTGGCGGCGATCAAGGCCGCCAAGGGAGTCGGTCCCAAAACCGCTCAGCGGGTTGTCATTGAGCTGAAAGACAAAGCGCCAGAAATCATGGCGCTGGGTGGCAGTCTCAGCAATGCGATGGCCACAGCCACCGGCGAGGCGGCACAAAGCGCGTCGGAGGAAGATGACGCGGTGTTGGAAGATCCGGCACATGCACCTGTCACGCCAGGCGGCGCCTCCGGGGCGAGTGGCTCGGCGGCCGCGGCCTCCATGAGTGTGCAGGCGGACGCTTTGTCGGCACTTGGCAATTTGGGGTACAGCCCTTCAGATGCGGCAACCGCAGTGGCACAGGCGGCGGGCGAAGATCCCGAGGCGGATACGGCAACCTTGATCCGCACAGCCCTCAAGCTCTTGGCGCCGAAGGGATAATCTATGGATCAGCCAGACCCGACATTGCGCCCCGAGCCGCGACCAGAGGATGCGGATCGCGCCCTGCGCCCACAGGAGCTTGACGCCTTCATCGGCCAAGCCGAGGCGCGGGCAAACCTACGGGTGTTCATTGAGAGCGCCCGGCGTCGTGGCGAAGCGATGGACCACACGTTGTTTCACGGGCCTCCGGGGCTGGGGAAAACAACGCTCGCCCAGATCATGGCGCGCGAGCTTGGCGTGAATTTCCGGATGACCTCCGGCCCGGTGCTGGCCAAAGCGGGCGACCTCGCGGCGATCCTGACAAATCTGGAAGCGCGCGATGTGTTGTTCATCGACGAAATCCACCGTCTGAACCCGGCGGTGGAAGAAGTGCTATATCCTGCGATGGAAGACTTTGAGCTTGATCTGGTGATCGGCGAAGGCCCTGCCGCGCGGACCGTGCGCATTGAGCTGCAGCCGTTTACCCTGGTTGGCGCAACCACACGACTGGGGCTGTTGACCACGCCGCTGCGCGACCGTTTCGGCATTCCGACACGTCTGCAGTTTTACACCGAAGATGAGCTCAACGAGATCGTGACCCGCAATGCACGCAAGCTTCATGTACCGGCACAGGATGGCGGCGCGCGTGAAATTGCGCGGCGGTCGCGTGGCACGCCGCGGATCGCAGGGCGGCTGTTGCGCCGGGTGGTGGATTTCGCGCTGGTGGAGGGCGACGGCGTCATCACCAAAGCGCTTGCGGACGGGGCGCTGACGCGGCTTGGGGTGGACAATCTCGGGCTGGACGGGGCGGACCGCCGATACCTGCTTTTTATTGCAGAAAACTACGGCGGCGGCCCTGTTGGGATCGACACGATCAGCGCCGCGCTGAGCGAGAGCCGCGATGCGATTGAAGAGGTGATCGAGCCGTTCTTGCTACAGCAAGGTTTGATCCAGCGGACGCCGCGTGGCCGGATGCTGGCGCAGAAAGCGTGGCGACATCTGGGGCTTTCGGCCCCCAAGCGCCCGGACCAGAAAGATTTGTTCTCGCCCGGCAAGGGGTAAGAGAGGTCATTTAGCGGGTGAAGGTGGCGCAGTTGTTCAGATCTGTGGAGTGTGTGAATGAGTGAAGTGGATCGACCCACAGGGCGGAGTGTCGCGGATCTGACGGCTCGGGCCAAACAGGTCAGCGACATCTATGCCGAGACCTTTGAGATCACGCGCGACCCTGCTTGGTATCTTGCAAAACTGACGGAAGAGCTGGGCGAGATGCAATCCGCCTATCTTGCGTCCATTGGCAATCAGCGTGGCAGTGGCTCCGGTCAATGTGCCAAAGAAGCTTTGGCGGACGAAGCCGCAGACCTGTTTGGGTTTCTAATGGTCTTTGCCCAATGGCAGGGGATCGATTTGGAAGTCGCCTTTGAGCGGAAGTGGGGGAAATATCTTAACGGTGCTCCTGCCACGCAGGCTGCACCAGAGACCCCTCAACCAGCTGTCTGACGCTTGGCTTTTGCCTGCAAGCTCGGAAGGGCTGCGGAGAGCACGCCCGCGCTCAGGATCAGCGCCAGACCGAACCAGGTGAGGGCGGCGGGCAATGTGCCAAACACCGCCCATCCAAGCGCCGTTGCACTCAGAAGCTGGAGGTAGACCAAAGGCGCAAGCTGTGCGGCCTCGGCGCGGCGATAGGCGAGCAACAGGAGGAGGTTTCCGCCCATCGAAAAGGCTGCGCTCCCAAGTGTGAGCGCGCTGAACTCCAACGAGGCGGTGGTTGGCAGATGTGGCAGGCCAAAAGGTGTCAGGATCAGAGCGCTGAGCGCCAGTTGGGTGACAAGCAGGTCGGTGGCGCGCACCGTGCCTGAGAGCCAGCGCGAGGCCGTGAGAAAGGCACCGTAGCAGAGGCCTGCGGCCACCGCGTAGAGAAGACCGGGAGACATCTCGGCACTTGGCCGCACCACGAGCAGGACCCCGAGAAACCCAAGCACCATCAGAAGGTTGCGGCTCCGCGTTGCGGGCTCGTTGAGCAACATGACAGACAAGATGTAGGAAAAGATCGGCCCGATAAAAAACGCGGCAAAGACGTCGGCGATGGGAGCCGTCTGCAGGGCGTTTTGAATGCAGAAGATACCACAGCTCATCAATGCGGCGCGCAGCCAGATGGCCCAATGGCCTAGCGCATGCAGGGTTGTTGGTCGCAGCAAAGGCAGGGCCATCAACGCGCCAAGTGCGAAGCGGGTCCAGGCGACAAATATCGGGCTGGCGCCATGGGTCTGCATCATGAGTTTGCCCGCCGTGTCCCCTGCGGGGATCATGGACATGGCGACAAACATCAGGGCAAAGACTTTCCACATAGGCACAGCGGTAACATGTTAACAGCCTCACCAAAAGCCCGCTGATTTTTGTTTATTTTGTGAAGTCGCACGGGCACTCTGCTGGTTGAACCATCAAGCGGTTCAGAGGTACGGTTGCGACTATGAAAAAGAGCTTCACACGCCGGTCGTTTCTGACCTTGAGCGCCGCCAGTTTGGGGACACCTCTTTGGGCCAATGCGCCGAGCCGATCATTGCGGCCTGTGCTGCGCCCGGATGCGCAGAGACTGATCGACAGTGCGCCTTCTGCAGAAAGTTTGATCCGCGACAGTGGCCTCACCGGCAAGGTGAGCTATGCGGTGGCGCGCGCCGGAGATGGCGGCATTCTGGAAGGGCATAATGCGGCCTCGGGGTTGCCGCCCGCCAGCGTGACCAAAGTGCTGACCGCGCTTTATGCGTTACACTATCTGGGGCCAAACCACCGCTTTCTCACAAGCTTGGTGGCTGTCGGGACAGTGGAGAACGGTGTTCTGAATGGCGATCTTGTGTTGCGCGGCGGCGGCGACCCGACGCTTGACACAAACGGGCTGGCGGACTTGGCAAGTACGCTGAAGGCCTCCGGCATTCGTGAGGTGACCGGCCGGTTTTTGGTGTGGGGCGGGGCGCTGCCATCGGTCAAAAGGATCGATAAGAAACAGCCCGACCACGCAGGCTACAATCCAGCGGTTTCCGGCATCGCATTGAACTATAACCGGGTCCACTTTGAGTGGAAGCGTGGCGCAGACGGTTACGGCGTGACCATGGATGCGCGCAGCAACAAATACCGTCCTGCCGTGACCGTGGCGCAGATGAAAATCGTCAACCGTGCGGTGCCCGTTTACACCTATCAATCGGCGGGGCAGACGGATCAGTGGACAGTCGCTAAAGGCGCGTTGGGGAAGAGCGGCGCGCGGTGGCTGCCGCTGCGCCAGCCAGAGCTTTATTCGGGCGAAGTGTTTCGGACTCTGGCGCGCGCGCATGGCATTGTGCTGCAGGCACCCAAGGTGGCGCAGGGCGCACCGCGTGGCACGATTGTCGCCCGCCAGCAAAGCCCGGATTTGAAGACCATCCTCACCGGCATGCTGAAATACTCCACCAATCTCACCGCTGAGATGGTGGGGCTGGCGGCCTCTCAGGCGCGCGGGGCGCAACCTTTGACATTGAAGGACTCTGCTGCGGCGATGAATGCCTGGGCGAAGGAGCAGCTTGGTATGCAGGCGGCTGCATTGGTGGATCACTCCGGTTTGGGCGAGGCGTCGCGACTGCGTGCGGATGAAATGGCTCTGATGCTGGCGCAGGCGGGGCAGCATGAGGTGCTTCAGCCGATCCTGAAAGACATACCTGTGAAAGACGCCAAGGGGCGACCGATCAAAGCCCATCCGGTGAAGGTCCGCGCCAAAACCGGAACGCTGCATTTTGTGAGCGCGCTGGCAGGCTACATCAATGCGCCTGACGGAAAAGTTCTGGCCTTTGCAATTTTTGAGGCCGATGTCGGCGCGCGTCAGCGCCTGATTGGGCCGGACCGCGAACGACCGAAAGGCGCGCGCACATGGAATGGGCGTGCCAAGCGATTACAGCAGGCTCTGATTGCGCGGTGGGGCACTGTCTACGGGGCGTAGAACCGGCAGGTTTTAAAGCTTTACGTTTGGGCGCCGCTTGCGGGTGGGCATCAAGAACACATTTGCAAGCTATGAGACTGGGGGAATGGTTAAACCTGTCCTATGTAACACTATAGCCAGTGATACCTGAACGGCACTGTATAACAGGGACAGTTTTATATTGGATGTTTGGCCGCAATAGTTTTGTAATTATTGCTATGTAACGATTTTACCCAAGTTTAGGAAGGGTCCGAAGCTCCGACCAATGAATATTCCCGAAATGCCAAGCAACCTCTCAGATCAATTTGCGTTTCTGGACGCGGTGAAGGGAGCGATCTTCGTTTTGGAGGTCGCGGCTGATGGCATGCCACGCTATGTGAAGGTGAATGAGGAATGGGAGCGACGTACAGAAATCGCTTCCAAAGATACGCTGGGTAAGACGGCTTTTGAAATCTTTGGCGGTGCCAACGGGAAACGCGGGCTTCAGCTTCATCTCGAAGCCGTCAAATTGCAATCTGAAAGCGTACATATTGTCACTATTCCTTTTCAAAACCGGATCGCGGATTTTCGAACGACGTTGAAGCCGGTTTTTAACGGCGCGGGACAACTGACACATATTGTCGGGACAACCGAAGACATCACCTCGCGGCGTGAGCGCGATCAGGCGCTGGAACTGAATAGGTTGGCGCGTGAGGAGGCGGAAGAAGCCAACCGCGCTAAGGAACGTTTTCTGGCAAATGTGAGCCATGAAATACGCACCCCGATGAACGGGATCATGGGAATGTGCGAACTGTTGTCGGAGACTGACCTGGATGACCATCAGCGCCTCTGCGCAAGTACAATCTACAACTCCGCCAATGCGCTGCTGGCCATCGTCAATGATGTTCTGGATTTCTCAAAGATTCAGGCACAGAAGATTTCTCTAACGGATGAGCCGTTTTCTCTAAGGGAGTTGGTGCGCGAGTGCTGTGCGCTGCTGTCGCTGCATTCTGATGCGAAAAAGCTGGAACTGATCTTTGACTATCCGGAGAAAATTCCAAGCAGTTTTGTCGGCGATATGATCCGCGTGCGCCAGGTTCTGCTGAATCTCATTGGCAACGCGGTGAAGTTTACAGAGGTCGGGCGCGTGTCTGTGACGGTTTCTTTCTCACCTGACGCAGAGGAGATGCCGCTTCAGATTGCTGTGGCTGACACGGGTGTCGGCATCGATCCGGCGCAGCTTGAGATGATCTTCACAGCCTTTGAGCAAGTGCACGAAGATGGCAAATTGCGGGGCAAAGGCACCGGGCTTGGCTTGGCGATCAGCAAGGCTCTGGTGGAACGTATGGGCGGAAAACTCTCGGTTGAGAGTGTTCCGAATGAGGGCACCACGTTCCTTGTGGCCTTGAACTTGACTCCGACAGATCCCGTTATGCCCAAGGCAGCAGTGAGCGAAGATATTCCGTCTGAACCGACAGAAAGCGTCATCTGGGACAGTCGCAAGATTGCTCCGAGCGATGCCTGCGCAGCTGTGGGGCAGGGGCCTCTGTCAGGGATGCAAGTCCTTGTGGCGGAAGACAACAAAACCAACCAGATGGTTGTGCGGAAAATGTTGGAACCCACCGGTGCCGACATGCGTTTCGTGCAGGATGGGCTGGAAGCCTTGGAATGCTGCCGCAATCAGGCCTACGATGTGATCCTGATGGATCTGTCGATGCCGGTGATGGGCGGACTGCAGGCGACGCGGGAAATTCGCCTTTTTGAGAAGGAAAGCGGAAGAGCGCCTTGCCGTATCGTCGCGTTGACGGCAAATGCGCAGCCCAGCGATACGGAGGCCTGTTTTGAGGCGGGAATGGATGGGTTTCTCAGCAAGCCGTTCCGCAAGCAGGCCCTGATCGACATCCTTCAATAGCTGCGCAGGCGTACTACCTGCGCAGCTCATTTTAATAGCGAAATCTGCTTAGGTCATATGGCGCGCGCGGGCGCCGCGCTCAATTGCTGCAGCGTGCAGGCGGTCGATGTTCAGCTCATAGCGGATCTCTTCAAGCAGGCGCAGCTCAGGCTCAGCCAGAGTGCCGTCCGCAGCCCCAACATCGCAGGCCAGCGCATAGGCGGTTTCAAACAGCCGTTCATCCAGATTGTCACGCACCAGACCAAACAGCGCGGCGAGACCATCTTCTTGTTCGAACAGGTCAAACACCAGCTGGCTGATGACCTGCATCCGGTCCACATCATATTCCGCAAAAACCGGCAGGTGGTTCACGGCCGCCTGAATTTTCACGAGTTCAGCGGTGCGGATGTTCTCGTCAGACGCGGAGACAGCCACCATCACCAACACCAAGCAGTCCTGCGGGGTGAGCGGGTGTGGAATTTCTTGGGTCACTTGCAAATCCTTTGCATTGCTGTGTTGCAGTGCAGAATATTGACTGCCAGTCTCAGGAGCAATAGGAAGCGTCGGATTGTCACGTGCAATGAGGCGCTTGGCATTCTTTCGCTGAAACCCGATCCTGAACCGGAGATGGACAATGTCTGACCTGCGCGCAGCAGCCCTCGAATCCAAAGCTTGGCCCTTTGAAGAAGCCCGCAAGCTTCTCAAACGCTATGCAAAGGGTGCGCCAGAGAAGGGCTATGTTCTGTTTGAAACGGGCTATGGCCCCTCCGGCCTGCCGCACATCGGCACATTTGGCGAAGTGGCCCGGACCACAATGATCAAAGTGGCCTTTGAGGCGATCAGCGACATCCCAACCAAGCTGATCTGTTTTTCCGACGATTTGGACGGGCTGCGCAAAGTGCCCTCCAATGTGCCAAATCCGGAAACGCTTGAGCCATATCTGCAGATGCCGCTGACCGCGGTGCCTGATCCTTTTGGCACGCATGACAGCTTTGGCGCACATAACAACGCCATGCTGCGCCGCTTCCTTGATACCTTTGGCTTTGAGTATGAGTTCTACTCGGCCAAGGAATTCTACGAAACTGGCCAGTTTGATGAAGTGCTGAAACGCGCGGTGGACAATTATGATGCCATCATGGCGATCATGCTGAAATCCCTGCGCGAAGAGCGCGCCGCGACCTATTCGATCTTCCTGCCGCTGCACCCGGAAACCGGCCGCGTGCTTTACGTGCCGATGAAAAAGGTCTGCGCCGAGACCTACACCGTCACCTTTGATGATGAAGACGGTAAAGAATGGACCGTGCCTGTGACCGGCGGCAACGTGAAGCTGCAGTGGAAGCCGGATTTTGGTGCGCGCTGGGCGGCGCTGGGCGTGGACTTTGAGATGTATGGCAAGGAGCACGCCACCAACGAGAAGATCTATGACGCGATCTGCCGCGCACTGGGTGGGCGTCAGCCCAACCACTTCTCATACGAGCTGTTTTTGGATGAAAACGGGCAGAAGATTTCCAAATCTTCCGGCAACGGTGTGTCGATTGACCAGTGGCTGACCTATGCTTCTACCGAGAGCCTCGCCTATTTCATGTACCAGAAGCCCAAAACCGCAAAGCGGATGCATTTTGATGTGATCCCCAAAGCGGTGGATGAGTATCACCAGCAGCTGCGCGCTTATCACACTCAGGACATCAAGGCACAGCTGAACAACCCGGTGTGGCACATCCACGGCGGCGACGTGCCGCAATCCGATATGGTGGTGCCATTCAGCATGCTGCTGAACCTGGCCTCTGCGTCTTCTGCGGAAGACAAAGAAACCATGTGGGGTTTCATCAACAAATACGCCCCTGATGCGACAGCAGAAACCCATCCGGGCATGGATGCGGCGGCTGGCCATGCGGTGCGCTATTTCAACGACTTCGTGAAACCGGCAAAGGTTTACCGTGCCCCAACAGAGCAGGAGCGCCGTGCGCTGGAAGATCTGGCCGGCGCTCTGAGCTCACCTGAGACCGCACTGGCGGTGATTGCGGCCAAGAACGCGCTTGTGGGCAATGATGATCCGCTTCCGGAGCCGGATTTCACCGATGAGGAGTTCCTGCAGTCCATCGTCTTCGCGATTGGCAAAAACCACGAGTTTGAACCGCTGCGCGATTGGTTCAAGGCGATCTATGAGGTGCTTCTTGGGGCGTCTCAGGGCCCGCGCTTTGGCGGCTTCATCGCGCTTTATGGCGTGGAAGAGACTGTAACGCTGATCCACAAGGCGCTTGCCGGAGACCTCGTTTCAGGCGCGTGATCCGCAAATGTGTTTGACGTTTCAAAAGGCTCTGCTTCGGCGGGGCCTTTTCTTTTGGCGACACCTCTCAATGCATCGGTTCGCCAGAGGGTTCCAAAGTCCCCCGTGTGATCTGTAGCCCCGCATTGGCCGTAGGCTCCTAAAGGGAGGACGTAAGATGAAGCATGTTTTGCTCGCCTTTGTGGTGGTTTTGGAATTTGCCCGCTCGGGGGCTGCGCAAGCACAAGTGAGCGCCAAGGCGGAGATCGAAGCCGTGATCAGCGCGCAGATAGAGGCGTTTCGCGGTGATGATTTTGTAACGGCCTTTGGGTTTGCCGCAGACAATATCCAGCGCATGTTCCTGACGCCTGAGAATTTTGGCGCCATGGTGCAGCAGGGCTACCCGATGGTCTACCGCCCTCAAACGGTGCAGTTTGGATCGCAGACTTTGGAAGGCGCGGCTGTTTGGCAGCGGGTATTGATGAAAGACGCTCAGGGTGTGACCCATGCATTAGATTATCTGATGGTGCCGCAAGGGGGCGTTTGGCGCATTGCGGCTGTGCAATTGCAACCCGCACTGAATGCTGCGGCTTAAGCGTCGGGCTTGTTGCGGCCTTCACGCCAAACCAAAATGGCTGCGGCAGTCAGAATGACACCCGCGCCAACCCAGCTCACCACATCGGGCAATACCGAAAACACCAGCGCATCGTAGAGCGCGGCAAAGGCCAGCGTGGCGTAAAAGAACGGCGCCACAAAACTCGCATCGGCGAGACGCATTGCGTTTATGAAACAGGTCTGGGCAGAGGCCATCAACAGGCCAATCCCGGCGAGGGCTGCCCATTGCGCTACAGTCGGCACTTTCCAGACAAAAGCGGCGGCCGCTGTGGAAATGGCAAGACCAATGGCATTGTTGATCAGCAGTATTTGAAACGGGCGCTCGCGGCCGGTGAGCTTCTTGATGAAGATCAGCTCGCCACCCATGGCGACCGCGGCACATAGCGCCAGGACCGCCCCAAGCTCCAGCGCTCCGGTGCCGGGGCGGGTTAGGATCATCGCGCCACAAAATGCCAATGCCGCAGAACCCCAGCGCCACGGGCCGATTTTTTCCCCAAGAAACGGGATCGCCAGCAGCATGCCCACCACGGGGTTCAGAAAGCTGATCGCTGTGGCATCCGAGAGCGGGATGAACGCTGCCGCCGCAAACATCAGCGTCACGCCGCCCCAGCCAAGCGTGGAACGACCAATATGGAGACCCCAGTGAATGCGCTCAATTTGCGGGCGCAGGATCATCGCCGCAGTGGCAAACCCAATGAAGGCAAAGAGGAAGCGCCCGTGACTGATCTGCAGCGGGTGCAGCGCTGGCCCCAGCGTTCCGGTTCCAAGCGCTTTCGCCAGAAGCGTTGTGCCAGCGGCAAAGGCAGACGCGGCCAATGTCAGCGCGGCAGCAAGTGCGGGATTTGTCTTGGGGGCGGCGATGGGGTGCATAAGAGGGTTATGGGGGCAGTGCGCACGGCTGACAAGCTGCCGATTTACACAGCCCAAAATTCGCCGCGTATCAGTCCGAAATGAACAAAAACCACAAAAATTATCCAAGGTGGAAGTTTGGGGTTCCCATTCGTCGATTGCCGCATTAGGGAGAGGTTATGAACAAGTGCATCCATATCTCTTTGCTGCGACGCCGACGCTTTACCGCGTAACAGGCGCGTAAGCCTGTGTTTGTTCTGATGCGTTAGAAAGTGACGCAAACCCCCTCAAAAACATTGACCTAAATGCCTTAAGTGATGCAGTCACTGAGGCTCATGATCTGAAAAAGGAAGATCGCAATGATCCCGTCCATTCTGCCGACATACAACCGTGCGCCTCTCACTTTTGAGAAGGGCGAAGGAAGCTGGATGATCGAGGCGGATGGCCGACGTTTTCTGGATCTGGGCGCAGGCATTGCGGTGAACGTGCTGGGCCACGCGAACCCTGTTCTGGTCAATGCGCTGACGGAGCAGGCCGGTAAGCTCTGGCATGTTTCCAACCTTTACAACATCACCCAGCAGCAGGCGCTGGCGGACAAGCTGGTGGCGCATACCTTTGCTGACACCGTGTTTTTCACCAACTCTGGCACCGAATGCTGTGAGCTGGCCGTCAAAATGGCGCGCAAGTACTGGAACGACAAAGGCCAGCCCGAGCGAGTGGAGATCATCGCCTTTGAAGGAGCGTTCCATGGCCGGAGCTCTGCGGGCATTGCCGCTGCGGGTTCTGAAAAACTGGTGAAAGGTTTTGGGCCTTTGCTGCCGGGGTTCCATCAGGTGGCCTGGGGCGACGTGGACGCCGCCAAGGCGCTGGTGGGTGATCAGACCGCTGCGATCATCGTAGAGCCTGTCCAAGGTGAGGGCGGCATTCGCCCGCTGCCGGACGCCGACCTGAAGGCGCTGCGGGCCATTTGTGATGAGGCGGGCATCCTGCTGATCATGGATGAGGTCCAATGCGGCGTTGGCCGGACAGGTAAGCTCTTTGCCCATGAATGGGCGGGCGTGACGCCTGACATCATGATGGTGGCAAAAGGCATCGGTGGGGGCTTCCCGCTGGGCGCGGTGCTTGCGACGGAAGAGGCCGCAAGCGGCATGGTTGCGGGCACCCACGGCTCCACCTATGGCGGCAATCCTCTGGCCTGCGCTGTCGGTGGCGCGGTGATGGGTGTTGTGGCGGATGATGCCTTTCTGGGCGACGTGAACCGCAAGGGCGGACTTTTGCGCCAAAAACTCGAGGGACTGGTTGCGGCGCATCCGGATGTCTTTGAAGAGGTGCGTGGTGCGGGGCTGATGCTGGGACTGAAATGTTCCAAAGCAGCCTGCGGCGATGTGGTTGCGGCGGGCTATGACCATGAGGTCGTGACCGTGCCAGCCGCAGACAATGTGGTGCGTCTGTTGCCACCGCTGAACATTACAGATGAAGAAATTGCCGAAGCCGTCCAGCGGCTGGAGAAGGCGGCAGCCAAAGTGGGCGCGCAGGCGTAAGGACCAAATAAGATGAAACATTTTCTGGATATCCACAAAACCGAAGTCGCCGATTTGCGCGGCATGATCGACAGCGCCAAAGCGATGAAAGATGCGCGCAACGGCCGCCCCAAAGGCGCGTTGGACGATGATTTGCCGCTGAAAGATCACATGGTTGCGCTGATCTTTGAAAAGCCCTCCACCCGGACCCGTGTGAGCTTTGACGTTGGTGTACGCCAGATGGGCGGGCAGACCATGGTGCTGTCCGGCTCTGAGCTGCAACTGGGCCATGGCGAGACCGTTGCGGACACCGCCAAAGTGCTGAGCCGCTATGTGGATCTGATCATGATCCGGACCTTTGAGGAGGCCACGCTTCTGGAAATGGCGGAAAATGCCACGGTGCCGGTGATCAACGGTCTGACAAACCGCACGCACCCCTGCCAGATCATGGCGGACATCCTGACTTTTGAGGAAAAGAATGGTCCGATCGCGGGCAAAAAGGTTGTCTGGTCCGGCGACGGCAACAACGTGTTTGCAAGCTTTGCCCATGCGGCGGGCCAGTTCGGCTTTGACCTCACGTTCACCGGCCCCAACACTTTGGATCCGGAGGCTGTCTTCATCGAGGAAGCGCGCGCCAAAGGTGTGAAGGTGGAGATCGAGCGTGATCCGGTGAAAGCTGTGCAGGGCGCGGATCTGGTGGTCACCGACACTTGGGTCAGCATGCATGATGCGGTCTCGACGCGCGAGCGACGCCACAATCAGCTGCGCCCCTATCAGGTGAATGAAGAGCTGATGAGCCACGCTGCGGACAACGCACTGTTCATGCATTGCCTGCCCGCCCACCGCAACGAGGAAGCCACGGATGCGGTGATGGACGGCCCTGCTTCGGTGATCTTTGACGAAGCAGAAAACCGGCTGCACGCGCAGAAAGCCATCATGAAATGGTGCCTGAGCTAACCCTTGGTTCCGCAGTTTGCATAAGAAAGGCGCTGGCTTCGGCTGGCGCTTTTTTGTTGGGCGCCGCTGCGTTGCCTGCTTGCGTTTTGGCGCTCGCATGTCTGTTGCCGTAGAATTGCCTCAAATTGTCTATACTGGCAGAGCTGGCGCAACAGGGGACAGAACACATGAGCGATGCGGAACGCAGCGCGCTCTATCCACGTATCGTGGTGGCAGGGGCGGGCAGTATTGGCTGTTTTGTGGGCGGCATGCTCGCGCACGCGGGGCGCAATGTGACGCTGTTGTTGCGGGCGAGTACCCTTGAAGAAATCAGCCATCATGGCCTGTCACTGACCGATTATGACGGTTTGGATGAGGCGCTTTCTCCTGACAGTTTTGCCATGCAGACGGATCCTTCCTGCTTTGCTGAGGTAGATATTGTGTTGGTGACTGTCAAAAGCGGTGCAACCGTCCAGATCGCTGCTGAGATTGCGCGCCATGCCCCCAAAGGGGCGATTGTGGTCAGCTTGCAAAATGGCGTGGAGAACGCAGACACCCTGCGCAAGGCCTTGCCGGATCACGATGTGCGCGCAGGCCTGGTGCCGTTTAACGTGGTCTGGGTCGGTGGTGGGCGCTTTCACCGGGGCACCAGTGGCCAGATTGCGATCGAGAAGGGGCCAGGGCATGTGGCGCGGCATCTGAGCTGCCTTGGGCTTGAGGTGCATGAGAAGCGCGATATGGCTGCTTTGCAATGGGGCAAGCTGGTGATCAATCTCAACAACGCGCTCAATGCACTGTCAGGTCTGCCCTTGCGCCAGCAGATCGGCGACATGCGGTGGCGGCGCTTGATGGCGGCGCAGATGTCTGAGGCGCTGGCGGTTCTGGAAGGGGCAGGGATCACCCCAAGCAATCCCGTTGCGGCCCTGCCGATGAGCGTTGTGCCGCGCGTGCTCAGGCTGCCTACCTGGGCGTTTCGCTGGGTCGCTCGCGCGATGCTGTCGATTGATCCAAATGCCCGCAGCTCTATGTGGGAAGATCTTGATCGCGGGCGTGGCACCGAGATTGAAGAGCTGCAGGGGCAGATTGTGCGGCTGGCCCGACAGAACGGTCAGGATGCGGTGATCAACGGGCGCATCGCGGCGCTGATCCGTGCGGCGGAGGCGGAGGGCGTTGGATCACCCTGCCTGAGCGCCAAAGAGGTGCAAAAACGCCTGCGGGGCAGATGATCCCCGCAGGCGTGCGCTGTTAGCTTGTGATGGCGTTGAGCAACAGGAAGATCACTGCGGACATGGACGCTGCGGCAGGCACGGTGATGACCCAGGCTGCCACAATCGTCATGAAGTGGCTGCGGCGCACAAGCTTGCGGCGGCGACGCTCTTCCGGTGCGATACGCTTGGTGACAGGGCGCTGGCCGGCGTTCTTGCGCAGGCGGCGCTCCGCGTCCCATTCGCGATAGAAGCCGACGCCAAAGATCCCGCCCACCGCAATGTGGGTGGAGCTGACCGGCAGACCCAGCCAAGAGGCCACAATCACGGTAATGGCGGCGGAGAGAGCCACACAATAGGCGCGCATGGGGTTCAGCTTGGTGATCTTCTCACCCACCATGCGGATCAGTTTGGGGCCAAACAGGAACAGGCCGAAGGAGATGCCAAAGGCGCCGATGATCATGACCCAGCTTGGGATCGCCACTTTGGCTGCGATGTCGCCAAACTCTGCCGCGTGCACAATGGCCGCCAGCGGGCCCACCGCGTTGGCCACATCGTTTGCACCGTGCGCAAAAGACAAGAGCGCGGCGGAGAACACCAGCGGGATGCCAAAGAGCACTTTGAGAGATTTGTTGCGGTTCTCAAGCCCTTCGGATTGCTTGCGAATGAAGGGTTTGGAAACCGCGTAGAGCAGAACGCCCGCCGCCGCGCCGATCAGCAGGGAGGTTTGGATGTCGATCTTGATGATCTTCTTCAGGCCCTTAAGCGCCAAATAAGAGGCAAAGGCGGCTGCCATGATGCCAATCAACACTGGCACCCAGCGGCGGGCGGCGGCGATCTTGTCATCCTGATAGATGATCTTGGCTTTGATGAAAGCCAGGAACATGGCGGCAATCACGCCGCCCAGAACGGGGGAAATCACCCAGGAGGCGGCGATTTTGCCCATGGTGGGCCAGTTCACGGCGGCAAATCCCGCCGCAGCAATACCCGCGCCCATCACGCCCCCCACAACGGAGTGGGTGGTGGACACTGGCGCGCCGACCCAAGTGGCAATGTTCACCCAAAGCGCGGAAGAGATCAGCGCGGCCATCATGGCCCAGATAAAGATGGCGGTGTTCGCCATGCCCGAAGGATCAATGATCCCTTTGGAAATGGTGGAGACCACGTCACCCCCAGCCAGCAACGCGCCTGCGCTTTCACAGATCGCGGCGATGATGATGGCGCCGCCCATGGTCAGAGCGTTGGCCCCCACGGCGGGGCCCATGTTGTTGGCCACATCGTTTGCGCCGATGTTGATCGCCATATAGGCGCCAAAGCCAGCGGCGGCGATGATGATCATGTTGCCTGAGTCAGCGCCGGTCAGCAGGCCTGCAAGCACAGCGGCAAGCACGATGAACGCCAGCGCAATGCCAAGACCCACCATGGGGCGGGAGACATAGAGAGTGGCGGCTTCGAGGTGAGAGATGCGGTGAAGGTCGCGATCCAGCGTGGACCATTCGTTGCCAGAGGTTGGCGAGGACATAACAGAGAATCCCAGTTTGCTTAGCGCTGGGGCCTATCCCCGTTGGCGCCGCAATGCAAGAAACGGGTTATAAAACTGTTACATTTGTCGCAGGAGCGCCTGCAATTCGGGTTCATCGACCATATGCGCGGCCTCAGAGGGGGCCACCCATTTGCGGGTGCGTTCGTCCGCCTCGGGGAAGTCATCCACCAGTTTGGTCACTTCCGCCTCAAACACGGTGACGTCCACGCCAACAGCAAGTCCGCCATCAAGCCGCTTGTCATAGGCATAGATGCCCAGAGGCTCGCGATTGATATTGGCGTCTTTCACCCCGGCTTCTTCCCAGGCTTCGCGCAGGGCCGCACCGGCGGCATCCAGCCCGTCAATCGGCCAGCCTTTGGGCAGAACCCAGCGGCCTGTGTCACGAGAGGTGATTAGCAGGACTTCACGGCCCTGGCCCGATCCGCGCGTGCAAAGCGCCGCCAGCTGAATGCGGCGGGGACGACGCCAAAGCGGCGCAATCACGCTGTCGTAAGCGGTTTTCAAGGCGTTGGTCATAGACGTCTGCTCAGCTTGTGGATAAGTCCGTTTGGCGGACCTGTTGTTAACTAGGAAGTGTATATACGTTTTCCGGACAGGTAAATCAAGGTTTGGTAAATTTTCCGCTAATTTCCACGTCTTTTGGCGCGTAATGTCGGATCAGCTTGCATCGGATCTTCGGGCCAGGGGTGCTTGGGATAACGCCCGCGCATGTCCTTGCGCACGTCCGCATAAGAGCTCGCCCAGAAGCCGGGAATGTCCATCGTGGTCTGCACGGGTTTCTGGCCGGGAGAGAGCAGGGTGACACGTAAAGGGGTGTTGCCGACCATGGGGTGGCTGGTCTGGCCGAACAGCTCCTGAAGGCGGAGGGTGATTTCAGGGTGCTCACCACCGTAGTCGATGGGTATTTTGCGATCCAGAGGCGTGGTGAAATGCGCAGGGGCAAGGCGGTCCAGAAGCTGCATCTGGTTCCAATCCAGCCGCGCGCGTAGGGCGTCCAGCACGTCAAACTTCTTCCAGTGCTCAGCTGTTTTCACGCCGCCAAGATGCGGCAGGAGCCACTCTTCGATGCTGTCCATGAGGGCATCCGGTGCCATGTCCGGCAACTCATGTCCGGCGTCGCGGATCAGGGTTACACGCGCAACAAAGCGTTGGGCGGCGGGTGAGAGCGTAAGGCCAAGGTCGCGCACGCCGTCCAGCATGGCATGTGCGATTGCCTCTGAGGAGGCCTCTTTCCAAATGCGGTCGTCCAGCGCGATGGTGCCAAAGCGCTCCTGGCGTCGGGCAATCACGCGGCGCTCGCGCTTTGACCATGCGCAGCTGTCGAGCCACTCAAGATGCGGCTCAAACAGGCTGCGAACCTGCGCTTCGGTGATCTGGATGGCTTGCCGGATGCGGGCTTCGCGCGGGTTGCCGTCGGTGTCGGTCACCACAATCAGGCGGCTGCCTGCAAGTGGGTCTCCGTCTTCCATCACCGCGCCCTTGCCGCCGGAAAGCACAAAGCGCGGCGCGTCGCCTTTGCGGTGCAACCCGATGCGGTCAGGATAGGCGAGCGCGGCGAGTTCGGCGGGCGCATAGGCGGGCGCGTCTTTGGTTTTGCTCGATTTGGCGAGGCGTTTGGCTTCGTCTTTCAGAGTGTGCAGCGCTGCGCGGTTGACCCCGAAGGGCCGCCGTTCTGTGAAGGTTTTGAGGTCAGTGAGCGCTTCAAGCCGTAAGGCCAGATCTACAGGGGCACCGCGGGTCAGCGGATCGCGCGCCGCCAGAAGCGCTGCCATTTGCGCACCCTGAGGCCCGGCGATGGTCAGCATATGCGCAAGACGCGGATGCAGAGGCAGCGCGGCGATGGCTTTGCCGTGTTCCGTGATGCGATTGCTGTCATCCAGCGCGTCAAGCATGTGCAGCACGGCCTGCGCCTCAGAGAAACTCCCCGGATTGGGCTGAGACAGCAACGCGAGGTCGCTGGGCGCTGCGCCCCAAAGCGCAAGCTCAAGTGCGAGGCCGGTGAGGTCGGCCGCTTCGATCTCAGCAGGCGGGAAGGGAAGCAATGCGCCTTCTTCACCTTTGGTCCAGAGACGATAACAGACCCCTTCGGCCACACGGCCTGCACGGCCTTGGCGTTGGGTGGCTTCGGCGCGGGTGACACGCTCTGTCACAAGGCGTGACATCCCGGAGCCGGGATCAAAACGCGCGCGGCGGGCGCGGCCTGCGTCCACCACCACACGCACGTCCTGAATGGTGAGCGAGGTTTCGGCAATGGAGGTGGCGAGCACCACTTTGCGGCCCTGTTCAGCCGGGCGGATGGCGGCTTGCTGATCCTTGAAGGGCATCGCGCCAAAAAGCGGATGCACGGTGCAATCATCTGGCAGTTTCAGCAAAGACTGCGTGCGGCGGATTTCACCTTCACCGGGCAGGAACACCAGAACGCCGCCGGCTGTCTCACTCACCGCCCGAGTGATCAGCCGCGCTGTGGCCTCTTCCAGCCGGGTGCCTTTGGTCAAGGGTTTGTCCAGCCAGCGGGTCTCCACCGGGAAGGCGCGGCCTTCGGAGGTGATGATGGGAGCGTCCCCCATAAGCGCGGCCACAGGGGCGGCGTCCAGCGTGGCCGACATGGCAACAAGGATCAGATCGTCGCGCAGGGCCTCGCAGATCTCAAGGCACAAGGCGAGGCCCAGATCAGCGTTGAGCGAACGTTCGTGAAATTCGTCAAAGATCACCGCGCCAACACCCGCCAGCTCCGGGTCGGACTGGATCATACGGGTGAGGATGCCCTCGGTGACCACCTCAATCCGCGTGGCTTTGGAGATTTTGCTGTCGCCGCGCACGCGATAGCCAACGGTTTCGCCCGCTTTCTCGCCCAAGGTTTGCGCCATGCGCTCGGCAGCCGCGCGCGCGGCAAGGCGGCGCGGCTCCAGCATCAGGATGCGGCCCTTGGTCAGGCCCGCCTCCAGCATGGCGAGCGGTACCACGGTGGTTTTGCCGGCGCCAGGAGGGGCTTGCAGGACCGCGCGGTTGTGGCTGCGCAGGGCAGCGAGGAGCGGATCGAGGGCGTCGTGAATGGGCAGCTGCGTCATGGCGCTGTTATCGGCCAGCTGCGCCGGAGGGTCCAGAGGCTTACTCGCGCCGCATCAGCTTGGCCTTGCCATGTCTTGAGGTGAGCTGCACCTCACTCGCGCGCCACAGATCGCCGTCGCGCTCATAGGTCACCGACAGCGGAGATGTTTTGAGCTCCGTCAACTCCTCCTCAGAGTAGCCGCCAATGCGGTCATAGGTGCCTGAGCAAGTCACGCTGTTGCCCGCTGAGGCGCGGGTTTTCAGAGTGATGCGCACAAGGCGGGTGCCGTCAAACTGGGTCTGGTCGATCTGGCACAGTGTTTGATCCGTCTGGTCGCGCAGGCTGAGCCACATCATGCTCATGGGATCAAGCGCGCCCTTGGTGGCGCTGGGAGCAATTGGCGTTGCGGGATCCTGCGCGCCTTTGGTTTTGATGAGCAGGCTGTTTTGCGCCTGAAGGCTGGTTTCAGACACCCGCTTGCCGGTGTTGATATAGCCGTCATAACGCGCGGGGCGCAGGTTTTGTCCTGCCTGCGTGCCTTGGCCAGAGACCGTGAAGCGAATGCTGCGCAGGATACCCGCGAGGCCGGTGGTGCGGAAGCTGCCTGACCCCTCATAAGCGTTGTCCGTTTCGTTTACGGCCAGCGTGAGCTCCCCCACTTTGATGCCAAAAGCATGCACCGACCATAGCTGCGCGTGGCTCTCTGCCCGCGCCGCAGCTGCCGCCATCATCGCCGCGCAGATCCACAGAGGCAGCAAATTGAAGTGGCTGACGTATCGCCGGACTAGACAAGGCAGGGTGGGGCGCGGCATGTAGTTTTCCAAACAAGAAGCACGGGTTGTCGCCATGGATATCGCAGAACTGCGGGACAGAATACTGAAACAAGACCGCAGGGCTTTGGCGCGGGCGATTACATTGGTGGAAAGCGCACGGGATGACCACCGCGCACAGGCCAGCGCGCTTTTGGAAAGCCTGCGCGGCGCTGGGCGACAATCCCTGCGCATCGGTCTTTCCGGCACGCCGGGGGTTGGGAAATCCACGTTTATTGAGAGCTTTGGCACGATGCTGACCGCGCAGGGGGTGCGCGTGGCCGTGCTTGCGGTTGATCCCTCATCGGCCCGTAGCGGCGGCTCAATTCTGGGGGATAAAACCCGCATGGAGCGGCTGAGCCGGGAGAAAAATGCCTTTATCCGCCCCTCGCCGAGCCAAACCCATCTGGGAGGCGTGGCGCGCCGCACCAGAGAAGCGGTGGCGCTTTGTGAGGCGGCCGGGTTTGATGTCGTCCTGATTGAGACCGTTGGGGTCGGGCAGTCGGAAACGGTTGTGGCGGAAATGTCTGATCTCTTCCTGCTGCTGTTGGCGCCTGCGGGCGGTGACGAGCTGCAGGGCGTGAAACGCGGGATCATGGAAATGGCGGACGTGATCTTGGTGAACAAGGCTGACGGTGCGCTGAAAACCACCGCGATGCGCACCTGCGCCGATTATGCCGGAGCGCTCCGTTTGTTGCGCAAGCGACCGCAGGATCCGGAAGGCTTCCCCAAGGCAATGACCGTGTCGGCGCTCGAAGAGGAAGGGTTGCTGACGGCATGGTCTGAAATGACCGCGCTGACAGACTGGCGCAAGTCGGAAGGGCATTGGGATATCCGCCGCGCCACGCAGGCGCAGTTTTGGTTCCATGAGGAGGTGCGGCAGGGGTTGCTGGCGCGTCTGCATAAAGAGCAAGCGCGCAAGGACTTGCAATCATTGGATGAAAAGGTGGCCTCTGGTGCCATCACGCCGTCGCAGGCCGCGCAGGAGATGCTTGCGCGACTGGCCTAGCTGACGCATGGTTTTCTGAGAAAATTCAATTTTGAGCGCATGTTGACGTTCAAGATAGAGGCAGAAAACCTATGGGGAAGAGGTCAATTGCACCGGCAAAGCGTCCGGAGCTTGAAGGGTTTGAATGGCCCCAGCGCCGGTTGGAAGACGCCACCACTGCGTTTTCGCAAATGCCGGATG
Source organism: Shimia sp. R9_2 (assembly GCF_017743735.1). Taxonomy (GTDB): domain Bacteria; phylum Pseudomonadota; class Alphaproteobacteria; order Rhodobacterales; family Rhodobacteraceae; genus Shimia. The sequence continues at coordinate 714,063 of NZ_JAGHRO010000002.1, read as the reverse complement.
GTCGCCTTGAGCTGACGGTTGAGCATCAACGGCTGAACGGCATCAGCTGTGATATGCTGTGCTGGTGGTTCGGTGTCTATGCGTTTCTTGAAGTCGACTTGGGCGCGCATGTTGCACAGGCTTTCTCGGTTTGGCATCCGCGAGATCACATTGACATCAGGCCTTTTCTGGTCACGCAGATGATGCCGAGCAATCCCGGCGATTATATCGTCATGGAAGAGGCTTACGGCGCAGAACCCTCTTATCGCACCATCGAGAAGTTCAAGATCGTACATCGGGATACCTCCAAATACGCCATCGAAGTCTATCGCGCCGGGCTCCGGGTGGCCGGGCTTGAATATTCTTTTGAAGCCCACCCAGATGGAACCGACGTGGTCTCCTGCCTTTGGGTTGGCGTTGAAAGAGGGTGGTCCCGGATCCTGATCAACAATCTCGTCGTGCCGTTCCTGTTTGATGTGAAAAAGACAGAGGCATGGATGCAGCACAATGTAGAGGAGATTGGCGCCTTGGAGCACTTGCTACCGATCCTCTATGAGCGGCGCAGCGAAGGTCGTCGCATCACTTGGCCCACGCCAACTGACGGTGCGTTTTGATCACCCACACTCGCTATGCGATGCAGCGGGACTTCCGGAAAATCTTGCGTGGCTTGCCGAAAATGCGCAGCCTGTCCTGAGAAATATCAGGTGTTGTTGTCGGTGGAGAAAGCAGAGGCGGGTTTGGCCTAAGATGAGCTGGGAGGGTGGTGCATGGAGTTTCCTGAGCCGCGAGACTTCGGATGGGACCTCAAGAGTTTTGACAAGGCGTTTTCGACTGTGACGCATCTGTCAGATGGGCGGACCCTATTCGAAATCGAGCACCCACCGGTTCGGGAAGTGACCGCAGAAATGCTCTGTTGGTGGTATGGGGTCTATGCGGATCTCTCTCTGGTGATTGATGGCACGACCTATCCGGCCTTTTTGGTGAGCCACCCTAAGGACCATATCTCTCTGGAAAGCGAAAAGGTCGACAAAGAACGCCCGCTGACGGCAGGAGACTTTGTTACCATCGTTGAGGGCTATCAGCGCAACCCCGATTTCACGACAAATGAGCGGCTGGAGGTCGTGCGCAGAGATGAGACCCGTTTTACCCTGCGCGCCACCAGAAGTGGCGTGACGGTTGCGGATGTGGAGTTTCACTATGAGGATGGACCTGACGGGCTGAAGGTGCGCAATCTCTTGACCGTTGGTGTGGCCAAAGGGATTTTCAAACCGATTGTGAACCGGATGATCATTCCTTGGCTCTACTATGAGGACAAGAATTACGCTTGGCTCTTGCACAGCGTTGAGGAAATCGGCAATTTCGAAAACTTCCTGCCGGAGATCTTTGCCCGCCGTGATCAGGGCATGACGATCAGATGGGATCGCAACAGCCTTCCGCCTAAAAAGCCGCTCAGAGGGCCTTCCCCGGCGGATGTGTAAGGTTTAAACGCCTTTGGAGGCCATCAGAGTCATTATGTGATGTTGAATCACTTGACGGCCCTGCCAATTCCGCCTAATCACGCCAAACAAAATTCCGGGCGCGGCCTAGGCAGCGCCCTTATGCTTTGACGGGGCCGTTATCCCCGTGCACCGTAAAACGAGGATGAACCCATGTCGCGCCGTTGCGAATTGACCGGAAAAGGCCCGATGACTGGCAACAATGTCAGCCACGCCAACAACAAAACCAAGCGTCGTTTTCTGCCTAACCTGAACGACGTGACTCTGCAGTCCGAAACTCTGGGCCGGGGTGTGAAACTGCGCATCTCCGCAGCCGCGCTGCGCACCGTGGACCACCGCGGTGGCCTGGACGCGTTCCTGGCAAAAGCAAAAGATACCGAGCTTTCCGACAACGCTCTGAAAGTGAAAAAAGAGATCGCAAAAGCGCAGGCAGCAAACGCCTGATCGCACTGATCTTTTTCGAGATTTTGACAGCCTCACCTTCGGGTGGGGCTGTTTCCTTTTGTCGTCTTCACAAAGCTTAGACGCCATGTCTATATGCGGGCATGACGGCAAACTTCCGCGCATATATCTCCGGAGTGCTCGCGCTCGTGCTGGTCCTGACTGGGCACAGCATGGCAATTGCGCGCGGTATGCCCGGCGTTGCGGGCTATGCGGAATACTGCATCGGCGAAAATCCGGTGATGGTGCCTGTGGATGCCGATGGCAACCCCACAGGCGCGCCGCATCTATGCCCTGATTTTTCGGCGTCTCTGCTGACTTGGATCGCGGTGCCCGAGGCCACAATAGAAGCCCACTTTGGGCAAAGCCGCATTGCGCGATTGGCTTTGGGCGACCACGTAGAGGCGATTCGTCAAACCTCCCCCAGCGCACGTGCGCCCCCGGCTGGTGTGTTCATTTTCTAATCTGACACATCAACTCACAGGGACAGGAGACCAATAATGTCCGTTAAAACCTTCACCCTCGCCGCCGCTGCTGCCGTGGCTTTCGCGCTTCCAGCATTTGCCGAAACAACCATTGCCGTGAAAGACGCCTATGCCCGCGTCGCCACCAAGATCTCCAAATCCGGCGCAAGCTTTATGGTGATCGAGAACACCGGCAGCGAAGATGACCGTCTGGTCTCTGTCAGCTCCGATGTGGCCAAGCGCACAGAGCTGCACACTCATAAGGACATCGGCGACGGCAAAATGAAAATGCTGCATGTGAAAGAGGGCTTTGTGATCCCGGCAGGTGGCAAGCACATGCTGCAACGTGGCGGCGATCACGTGATGTTCATGGGGCTGACCCATGGTCTGGAGCATGGCGACGTTGTGAATGTGACGCTGACCTTTGAAAAAGCAGGCGATATCACACTTGAGGTGCCTGTGGATTTGGAGCGCAAGCCCGCCGCAGGGGCGCATGGCCATGGCGAGATGAAAAAGACCGACGGCTGACCATCGCGCATTGTTTACGTCTTCAATCTGGGCCGCCCGTTGAGGTGGCCCTTTTTGTTTGCGTCAGCTGTTGGTGCGTGCCAGCTCGCTCGCCACCCACTGCGGCACCGTTTCCGTGGCGGGGCCAAGATGCACTTTGGCAAAGCGGGATGCCCCGGCAGAGGGCTCCAAATTCAGTTCCACCGTATGCGCGCCAATATAGTCGGCGTGTGACACGAAGTTCGCCGCCGGATAAACCTCTCCTGACGTGCCAATCGAGACAAAGACGTCCGCTGCGGAAAGCGCATCCTCAATGCGCTCCATCTCATAGGGAATTTCGCCAAACCACACCACGTCCGGGCGGGTTTGTGGCGCAGCGCAAGCCGGGCAGGGGTCTTCCTTGGTCATCACTGCCGGAGCCTCCCAGCGGTGGCCACACGCGGCGCACAACGCCCCTGCCAGGATCCCATGCATATGCAGCACGTTCTTGCTGCCAGCCTTTTCGTGCAAGCTATCGACGTTTTGGGTGACAATCAGCAGCGTGCCGTCAAGTTTGGCTTCCAGCTCCGCCAGCGCATAATGCGCCGCATTGGGCACCGCCTCTGCCGCATTGGCGCGGCGGGCGTTGTAAAACTCATGCACCAGATCGGGATTGCGGGCAAAGCCCTCTGGCGTGGCCACATCCTCAATCCGATGCTGCGCCCAAAGTCCGCCTTCGTCCCGAAATGTGCCAAGGCCGCTTTCCGCGCTGATACCGGCGCCGGTCAGGACAACGATGTTGGTGGTCATAATGCGCGTCTCGCTGGCTGCTGCTTGTGGTGCCTCTGTGTTGACTGTGGCAAGGTGCCGGGGTGCTGGCAAGGTAAGGGGATGATCCGCCATGAAAATTCTGTTCGTCTGTCTGGGCAATATCTGCCGGTCCCCCACCGCCGAAGGCGTGTTTCGCAGCTTTGCACCGGAGGTGGACGCAGACAGCGCTGGCACTGGAGGCTGGCACGTGGGAGAGCCGCCCTATGGCCCGATGCAAACGGCGGCCAAGGCGCGGGGCTACGATCTCTCAGATCTGCGCGCGCGCCAGTTCGACGTCGCAGACTTCAACCGTTTCGACCTGATCATCGCAATGGACGGAGACAATCTCGCCAATATTGAGCGGTTGCGCCCGGCGGGCAACGAAACGCCAGTGCGGCTTTTCACCGATTATGAAGACAGCGACGCTGATGCGGTGCCTGATCCTTACTACACCCGTGATTTTGACGGGGCATTGGATCTGATTGAAACCTGCGCACGTGGTCTTGTTGCCGCGCTTTAGATCTGCGCAAATGGAGCAGTAGTTTCAGGAAAATGAAAAGTAGAGGCTGCTGTTTACAAAGCAGCGCTGTGGCCTCTTGCTGAAATGAGCGGCACCGGCAGACAGTGAAACCGAAGTCATTTCGGAGCCTGATCTGTGCGGCGCCTATCGGTCCAACACGCGAAAATCATCCTCCAGCCACGGGAGTTTCTCGATGGCCGGGGCAATCATGTGGCTGGTCAGCAGATTGCGCATGGTTTGGGCCACGTCGCGCGGCACCGTGTCAGCCCAGTCTCCGCTTGCCAGAAGCGAAATGGTGCGGCTGAAGGGGGCAAACGGCAGCGGGTGTGCGGTAACGCGATCATGAAAGCGCGTCGCACGCAGGTAGCCCAGAGGCGTGGTGATGGCCCAGCCAATGCCGCGCGATACCATGGCAATGAGCGACGGGTTGGAGCCGATTTCAAACCGTTGCGGAATGTCGAGTTTGCAGCGTTTCAGGTGGGCTTCAATCTGACGTCCGATCAGTTGCTCTTGCCCGTAGCGCAGCATCGGCAGATCGGCCAGCGCTCCCATCACATCGCCTTTTGCAGGTACGCGACCGGCAGGGGCAATCAGAATAAACGGATCGCGGGTCAGCGGGTATTCCGTAATGCCATCAATGACTTCTCCGGAGGAGGCAGTGATCGCGAGGTGCAGATCGCGGGCGCGAATGGCTTCGGTGATCTCATGGCTCGGCGCGGTGACAAGGCGGAACTGACAGCGGGTCATCGACTCCGCCAGTGTCGTGACAAGGCGCGGGGTCAGGTCATTGTCAAAATCATCAATGATGCCCATGGAGAGTTGTGTCAGGTGGGTGAGATCCATCACCGCCAGCTCAGACTGCGCCAGCCGCAATTGCGAGAGCACCGCACTGGCACGGATCAGATAAGCGCGCCCTGCAGGGGTGAGCTGCATCGGCCGTTTGCTGTGGTCCAGCAAGTCGGCACCAAGCGCCTTTTCGAGATTTCGGATCTGCTGAGACACCGCAGGTTGCGACAGCCCCGTGATCTCCGCCGCCTGCGCCACGGCCCCGGTCGCTGCGAGCGCTTCAAACACTTCCAACCCTCTGAGGGTGACACCTTTGTTCAACATTTTGGCTCTCCGGCAGATTTGCCTTTTGTGAATAGTCGCAGGGATTGGGTCAAGCCAAGAATAACATCGAGATATGGCAGGAGACTGACATGACCATCACTTATCTGAAGCGCGCGGACGCCACGATTGCCGAGGCTGGCACGGCGGATGCGCGAGACACTGTCGAAATCATGCTGGCCCGTATCCGGCAGGGCGGAGAGGCAACGGTGCGCGAGTATGCGCAGAGGCTGGACCGCTGGGATGGCGAAGTTGTGGTGGGGCGGGACCAGATGGCCGAAGCCGCACAGCATGTCGCGCCTGAGCTGCGCGATGCGATCCGCTACGCGCATGACAATATTCGCCGGTTTGCCGAAGCGCAGCGCAGCAGTCTCAATGAATTTGAAGTCGAGCTGCGCCCGGGATTGATGGCCGGGCAGCGGGTGATCCCATTGGACGCCGCGGGCTGTTATGTGCCCGGAGGGCGCTATAGCCACATCGCCAGCGCGTTGATGAGCATCACCACTGCGCGTGTGGCCGGGGTCGGAGACGTAACAGCCGCCTCGCCGCCGCGTCCGGGGGAGGGCATCCCGGCGGCGATCCTCTATGCGATGTGGCTCGCCGGGGCGGACCGCGCCTTGGCGCTTGGCGGTGTTCAGGCGGTGGCTGCCATGGCTGAGGGGCATTTCGGAGCTGGCCGTGCCGACATTCTGGTGGGGCCGGGCAATCAATATGTCGCTGAGGCGAAGCGGCAGCTTTTTGGCGAGGTGGGCATCGATATGTTTGCGGGCCCCACGGATGTCCTGATCATCGCGGATGAGACCGCCGACCCCGATCTTGTGGCTTGGGATTTGGTTGGGCAGGCGGAACACGGCGGCAACTCTCCGGTCTGGCTGGTGTGTGACAATCGGGCGCTGGCAGAGGCTGTGATGGGACTGATTGCGGATTGCGTGGCACAGTTGCCGGAACCCAACCGCAGTGCCGCGCGGCAAGCATGGGCGGAGCGCGGCGAGGTGATCCTCTGTGAGGGGCGCGAAGAGATGGCTTTGGTCTCAGATAGATACGCTCCGGAGCATTTGCATGTGCAGGCGGAGGATCTGGCATGGTGGAAAACGCGGCTGCGCAGCTATGGGTCACTATTCCTTGGGGCTCGGGCCTGCGTGACCTTTGGCGACAAGGCGGCAGGGCCAAACCACGTGCTGCCCACAGACAGAGCTGCGCGCTACACCGGCGGGCTGTCGGTGCATAAGTTCCTGAAAACCGTGACCTGGCAGCGGGTTGCGGATGAGGCTTTGCCTGAGTTGGTGCGGGCCTCCTCTGTGATTTCACGCGACGAGGGCATGGTCGGCCATGCCATCAGCGCGGAGATGCGGGAGGAGCATTTTCTAACGCCGCCGAGTCTGAAGCTGGTCAGCGGCGGTTAAGCGCGCCTTAGCGCAGGTGGTTGCAGCTGCGCGTGGCGTCTTCGCCAAAGGCCTTGTAGCGCTTCCAGAAAATCTCATGGCTGCGGCTGTCTGACTGGCGGATTTCCTGCGCTTTATGGGGCTCTTTGATGAAGCTTGCGGCCAGTCGCTGATCCGCGCGGGACAGCGATTTGTTCGCCACTTTCTGAATGCAGCGGCACAGGCTGCGGTTGGCGGCGTCACGCTCTGATTGCTGACAGGCGCGGTTCAGTACGCGCGCGTCCGCTTGCTGTGGGATCGACGGGATCAGAAAAGCTGCCATCAGCAGCCCAAAAAGTGCTCGGGTCATTACTGCCTCATGTGTCTGCTCGGGCCCGCGGAAATTCTTTTGCTCCGTCATTTGGCCTGACCGTATTTGCGCCCAGTATGGGCCAGAAGCGGGTTTGTTGCAATCACAAGCGCGTGGGTGCGGTTGCGTGGCGCAGCCCGACAGGCGCGGCTCTGTGCCGATGCGGCTTTATTCATTGGCCAATCGCGGCGTGGCTGCGCTAAGCTGAGGAAAAGGAAGGAGGAACTATGCCCAAAATCACCAAGGAGGCGGACCTTCAAACCGTCATCACGACATTTGAGATGACCCCCGGCACCTGTCAGGATCTGCTCGATGCGCTGACCGAAGCTTATGATCAGTTTATCTCAAAACAGCCGGGTTTTATCGCGGCGGGGTTGCACGTGAATGATGCGCAGACCCGGATCGCCAATTATTCTCAATGGCGTCGCCGCGAGGATTTTCAGGCCATGCTGCGGAGTGAGGAAATGCGGGAGCGAAACCGGCGTATCCATCAGCTCTGCCGCAGTTTTGAGCCGGTGATGTATGATGTTGTAGAGGCTTTTGATCGGGCCTAGTCTGGTTTGGGTTTCAAAGGCTTGGGAGAGTCACATGTATCAGCATATCTTGGTTCCCGTGGCCTTTGATGATGCGCATGATCCGAAAGAGGCGATTGCGGTGGCGCGCCGCTTGGTTGCTGAGGATGGTCAGGTGACGTTGCTGCATGTGATGGCCAATGTGCCCAACTATGTGATCAACTATGTGCCAAAGGGCTTTCAGGAAGAGGCGCAGGCCGCCATTGTTGCCAGCCTTGAGGCGATGGGGGCAGAGATGCCCAATGCGCGCGGGGTGGTAACCGAAGGTTCCGCAGGGAAAACCATTGTCAATTGGGCCAAAAACGAAGATGTGGACTGCATCGTCATTGCGTCGCATAGACCCGGGGTTCAGGATATTGTACTGGGCAGCACTGCGGCGCAGGTTGTGCGCCACGCCACCTGTGCGATTCACGTGACCCGTTAACAAGGAGCCCCGGCAAAATGATCAAGACTGTCAAATGGTTGCGCGGAGCCGCGATGGTTGCGGTATTGGCTTTGGCGGGGGCTGTTTTTGCGGAGGAGGACAATGGATTCTCCGAGCATCAAACCAAGCGGGCCGTTGACACTTTCACCTATGGCGCCGAGCAATGTGCCACCCTGGATCCGATCTATCGCGTGGACTGTCTGCGTCAAGCTTACAGCCAGACCGTGCGGGTGGTGGCCAATGCCTCCGTGTATTGGGAGGCCGAAGTTGCCCTGACCCGTGTAAATCGCGGGCTCTATGCCTTTGTGCGCGAGCATCTTGACAAGAATGTCGGCCGGGTCCGCGTGAATGGCGGGCGCATCAAGGCGGTCACGGCTGACTCGGTGCCCGTTGCGCAGGCGCTTTATGGCGACGGTGTGGATCGGGCCGTGGCCGCAATGCGGGGCGCGTCATCACTGGAAGTGCGCTACTTTGAGCCGATCGCTCAGGTGCTTCTGGCGTCCAAAGCTTTGATGCAGTGAAGGCTGAGCAGTAGCGGCTCCTATCGAATGCGCGCCTCTGGCTATGCCGGGCGCAGTTTCTCCGGCAGTTCATCAATGTGAAAATCCACATGCAGATGATTGCCGTCTGGATCATTCAGATTGACCTGCACAATCGGAAAGCCCGGCGGGAAGCCGAGGTAATAGTCGATCTTGCGGGATTTTAGCAGGTCGAGAAAAGCCTCCATGCCCGTAGCCCCAAACGCGGCATGCTCAAGCGCCAGATCACCATCGGTCTGCGGGCGGCCCTCCACCTCCACAAGATGCACCACCGCTTGCTCCCCCAAATACATCCACGCGCCGGGAAAACCGAAATCCGGTCTGGGGCCGGCTTTCATCCCCAAGACTTCCTCGTAAAAGGCGACCATCCTGCTGAGGTTGCCGGTGCGGATGTTTGCGTGATCAAGCGAATGTAGGGGCATAGCCCGACGGTAGGGGCGGGCACGCCATGGGTCAAGCTGGGCTTGATGGCGCCAACATATCAGCCGGTGTCAGCTTGAAAGCCTTGCCAAATCCGCCGTTCAGAAGGCCACCTATGGCGTCAAACCGCACAAAGCTGAAGTCGCCAAAGTCCACATAGAGTTTCGCCTTGGGCCGCTGCGCCAGATAATGGCTGCGCAGCGCTGTGTGCTCTTCACTGTCGCGTGGCACAAAACAGGCCTTGGCATGAACCGTCAGGCGCGGATGGGTAAGAGGATCGCCCTTCTCGGCAGGCTCGCCCAGAAGCAAGGCGCAGCGGGGATCAGCGCGCAACGCTGCCGTGTGGCTGGAGAGGTCGGAGATCAAAGTGAGCGGCGCCGCATCAGGTGCAGTGGCGATGGCGATCCGCGTGACCGAGGGTGCGCCTGTCTCGGGATCTGTCACCGCCAGTGCGGCAAAGCGAGCCTCTGAGATCAAGGCGCGTGCCAGGGCACGTGCATCTTGATCGGTGGGGCGGATCGGAGATTTTTCAGTCATGTCGGCACTTTGCCAGCCTATGGCCCAAAACAAAAGCGGCGCTGGGGATTTTCCCTTGCGCCGCATTGTATCGCTGGCTTGATCTTTGCTGCCTACGCGCGTGGCTGGCTGTCTGGCTGGACCTGGCGTTGGGCTGGGCCTTGCTGGAGCGCCCGCTTCGTACGTGAGTTGCCGATCTGGCTCGCTGATGTCTTGAGTTTTTATTTAGAGTGAGTCGCAGGGAGGCGCAAGAGAAAATCGTTTAAAAACATACAGTTGACTTGTTTTGTCGGAATTGGAATTTGAGCGTTTCAGTCGGATTTGCGCGAAATTTTGCGCGTGTGGCGCTATGTCTTTGCCTGCGCTCATGAAATTTGAACGGTGCGTGCCTATCTCTGTCTCAGGAAACATAGGAGGAGTTCTTTGATGAAATGTCCGGTTGATGGCGCGACGCTGATGATTGCAGATCGCAACGGTGTGGAGATTGACTATTGCCCCGAGTGTCGCGGCGTGTGGCTTGATCGCGGGGAGCTGGACAAGATCATTGAACGCGCAAGCGCCTACAGCCCGCCACCGCCGCCGCAGCAGCAGGCCCCACAAGGCCGTGGCTATGAGAGCCGCGACTATGACCGCGGGCACGATCGCGATTACCACAGCAAACCGCGCAAAAAGAAAAAGATGAGCAGCTTTCTGGATGACATCTTTGATTTCTAAGCTTGCGCTCAGAAGGGATGACAACGGGGGCCATACGCCCCCGTTTTTGGTTTAGCCCTCGGGATAGGCCGCAAAGCACTGATCCGATTGCCGCGCGGCCTGTGTGCGTGCAGCCCGCAGATCCCGGCGCAAGCCATCGCGCTTTTCCCGCTCCGCCCGAATGTCGATGTCCACCGGCACTTCGACAGTGTGATACTCCGTTTCATCACAACGATACCAGCGCCCGTGCTCATCGTGACAGTCTTTGGGCACCACAACCGGCTCCTGATAGGTGTGGATGGCATAGCCGCGCGAGATATTGCCTTCGGCTGTGGCGATGGCGTTCTGCAGCTGCGTCACCCGGCTGTTGGCGGTGTTGAGGCAGCGCTCGAGCGGCGTGGCGCAGGCGGCAAGTGCATAAAGGGTGAGCAGGGCGAGGGCGCATTTTGCGTGCATGTGAGACTCCGTTTTTTCGGAGCCATGGCTTAGGGCGCTGTGACAGGCAAAAACGCGACGGTGTTATCGGATAACGGGTGGTTCAGGAGAGTTGCGCGGCGGCGCAGTCACGAAATTTCTGCACTTCCGGCCCCGCCCCTTCAAGCGAGAGTGGAACGGTCTGCGCTTGAGTGAACGCCACCGCTGTGTCGTTGAACTGCAACCCGTCGAGTACATTTCCAAATCCGCTGTCAGCAACATTGAGCGTCTGGTCGTTGTCAGACAGCGCATGTTTGGGCGTCGAGATGGTGATTTCGTTGGGGCCGAGAAAGCGCATGGCGAACCATGGGGCTTGCTGCCATGGATCGGACTTGCGGGTGATTGCCAGTGTGTAGAGCGGTTTGTCGGGATCGTAGGTCAGGTGGATGTGGGTGTCGGTGGTGTTATGCGTAAGGGTGCAGGTCTCGCCGGATGTGGCCTGCCAGGCGATGGCCGGAGTGGCGATTGCGGTGAGGAGGAGCGGGGTAATGGTGCGCATTGGGGAAGGGTAGCGATTGGCGTGACTTGCGCCAAGTCACGGGTTTGTGCTGCCTCAGGGCACAGATGCCACCGCACACCGCCAAACAGGCAAAGCCCTCATTACAATTGCTGAGCCGACAAAGTCATTCTGGCTTAGCCCGGAACAAGGCGCTTTGCGCCGCCGGGCCAGCGCCGGACCGGCCCCATGGGCCGGCGCTGGCCCTTTGTTCTGGGTGCGTCGGTGCGCAAGGATTGCGCACCCTACGTCACCGCCCCCGCTTGATCCGCACGTTCCCGCCACGTTGCCCGGCACGGCCTGCCGTAGACCTTCCCTTGCTCTTCACCGCCTCTTCCTCAGCAGCCTTAATCGCGTATTGGCGCGCCATGGGGTCATCTGCCACAGCCAGATCCACGGCTTCCAGACGTTTGATCTCGTCGCGCAGGCGCGCAGCCTCTTCGAACTCCAGGTTTTCGGCGGCTTTACGCATGTCATCACGCAGCCCGTTGAGCACGGTTTCCAGATTGCCGCCGTGCAGCGGGTTGTCGATCTTGGCAGTGACGCGGGATTGATCCGTGTCGCCCTGATAGAGCCCGGCCAGCACATCCTCGACGTTCTTTTTCACCGTCGCAGGGGTAATGCCGTGTTCTTCATTATAGGCGATCTGTTTGGCGCGGCGGCGGTTGGTTTCGCCAATCGCGCGCTCCATGGAGCCGGTCATACGGTCCGCATACATGATCACGCGGCCCTCAGCATTCCGCGCGGCGCGACCGATGGTCTGCACCAGTGAGGTTTCCGAGCGCAGGAAGCCCTCTTTGTCCGCATCCAGAATGGCCACCAGACCACATTCCGGGATGTCGAGCCCCTCACGCAGCAGGTTGATGCCGACCAGCACATCAAAGGCGCCAAGCCGCAAATCGCGCAGGATTTCAATGCGTTCCAGCGTGTCGATGTCGCTGTGCATATAGCGGATCTTGATGCCCTGCTCGTGCAGATATTCGGTGAGGTCTTCGGCCATACGTTTGGTGAGCGTGGTCACCAGCGTGCGGAACCCATCGGCTGTGACCTTTCGGATCTCATCCAGCAGATCGTCCACCTGCATCTCAACAGGGCGGATTTCCACCTCCGGATCGAGCAGGCCGGTGGGGCGGATCACCTGTTCGGAGAACACACCGCCGGATTGATCCAGCTCCCAGCCCGCAGGGGTTGCCGACACAAAAACCGACTGCGGGCGCATCGCGTCCCATTCCTCAAACTTGAGCGGCCGATTGTCCATACAGGACGGCAGACGGAAGCCGTGTTCCGCCAGCGTGAATTTACGGCGGTAGTCGCCCCGGTACATGCCACCGATCTGCGGCACCGACACGTGGCTTTCATCAGCAAAGACAATGGCATTGTCGGGGATGAACTCAAATAGGGTGGGGGGCGGCTCCCCCGGCGCGCGGCCAGTCAAATAGCGTGAGTAGTTCTCGATGCCGTTGCAGAAGCCCTGCGCCTCCAGCATCTCCAGATCGAAATTAGTACGTTGCTCCAGCCGCTGCGCCTCAAGTAGTTTGCCCTCGTCCACCAGCTGGTCAAGCCGCGTGCGTAGCTCTTTCTTGATGTTCACGATGGCTTGTTTAAGTGTTGGCTTGGGCGTCACATAGTGGCTGTTCGCATACACGCGGATCTGTTCAAATGTGTCGGTTTTCTCGCCTGTCAGCGGGTCAAACTCGGTGATGCTTTCCAGCTCCTCCCCAAAGAAGGAGAGCTTCCAGGCGCGGTCCTCCAGGTGGGCCGGGAAGATCTCAAGGCTGTCGCCCCGCACCCGGAAAGAGCCGCGCTGGAAGGCGGCGTCATTGCGGCGGTATTGCTGGGCCACCAGATCAGCGATCACCTGGCGTTGGTCATATTCGCCACCCGCCTTCAGATCGAGGGTCATGGCGGAGTAGGTCTCAACCGAGCCGATGCCGTAGATGCAGCTGACCGAGGCCACGATGATCACATCATCGCGCTCCAGCAGCGCCCGCGTGGCGGAGTGGCGCATCCGGTCGATCTGTTCGTTGATCTGGCTTTCCTTCTCAATGAAGGTATCGCTGCGCGGCACATAGGCTTCCGGCTGGTAGTAGTCATAGAAACTGACGAAATATTCGACCGCGTTTTCCGGGAAAAACCCCTTCATCTCGCCATAAAGCTGCGCCGCCAGCGTCTTGTTGGGCGCAAGGATGATTGCGGGGCGCTGCGTTTCCTCGATCACCTTGGCCATGGTGAAGGTTTTGCCGGTCCCGGTGGCACCAAGCAGCACCTGATTGCGGTCGCCGTCATTCACGCCTGCGGAGAGTTCGGCAATGGCGGTGGGCTGGTCTCCTGCGGGCTCAAATTCCGTATGCATCACAATGCGTTTGCCGCCCTCAAGCTTGGGGCGGCGGGGGGCGCTGGGATCAGGGCCATTTAAGAGCGGAGCATTGGCGGCATCGGTCATCGTGAATTTCCAGGCGCTGGGCAAACGTTCTGCGCGCGCGGGCGCGTTGGCCTCTGATGTTGGTCTCTTTTTGTTCTTATGCAAGGGCGAAATGGCAATTCAAGGGTGGTTGAAGTGCAATGCTGACAATAAGTGACAGGAGGGAAGGTTTTGCGCTTGCAGAAAACAGCGCGTTTTCCGTTTCGGCGCTGCAGCAATTTGGCTTAAATTGACCTAGGGGAAGCATTTGGCGCGCTCCATTAAGTAAGTCGTTGTGCTTGCTTTTGAAATTTTAGAACAAAATTCCAGCACTTTGCGTAATTAAATATATGTTGCACTTGCATATAAAGCGGCATGTTCGATATGCTCAATTCAGCAAGCAACCATGTGCAACGACCGTTTCAATCTGCACTTACACCCCTCGCTCCCCGCAGTTTGGAAAGGCGTTTTGGTTGCTTGCGCGCCTTTCCTTTCCAAAGATTGAATATTTGCAAGCGCTTCTGCGCTATTCTGCCACTTGTCGCAGCGTCCGGAATCCGTGATAAAGCGAACAGTCCAAGGAGAATGCGATGATTGCGCGTATCTATCAGCCAGCCCGGACAGCGATGTCATCGGGCACCGCCAAGACACACCAATGGGTGCTGGAATACGGCCCCTCGGAGGCCAAGGACATTGATCCCCTGATGGGATGGACCGGCTCCGGCGACACGCAGAGCCAGGTGCGCCTGAAGTTTGACAGCAAGGATGCGGCGGTGGCCTACGCCCGAGATCGCGGGATCGACGCGCAGGTGGTTGAGCCGCAAAAGCGCAAGCCAAACATCCGCGCGGGCGGCTACGGCGAAAACTTTGCGACCAACCGCCGCGGGCCTTGGACACACTGAGGCTGGATCTGCCAAACCCCGTGCGGAGCTCTTTAGGGAATGTCGCGGGGTGAGTGTTGATGGAGGCGCCTGCGGGCGCCTTTTCTATGTTTGGAGGCCACATGGCTGCACCTGAATTTCTGATCAATCCGGCGGGCAAAGACGCGCCGACCTTTGTTTTTGCACATGGGGCAGGGATCGGCATGGACGCGCCGTTTATGACCACCGTGGCTGAAGGCTTCGCTGCGCGCGGTGTGCAGGTGGCGCGGTTTGAATTTGCCTATATGGCGCAGCGGCGCACGGGCGGTGCGAAACGGCCGCCGCCCAAGGTGGCGCTCTTGCAGGAGGAATATCTCGCGGCGCTTGCGGCGTTGGCTGAAAGTGGTCCGGTGGTCATTGGCGGTAAATCCATGGGCGGGCGCGTGGCCAGCCTGATTGCGGATGACCTTTTGGCGGCGGGGAAGACCAAAGGTGTCCTGTGCCTTGGCTACCCGTTCCATCCGCAGGGCAAGCCAGAAACCCTCCGGGTTGCGCATCTGGAGGCGCTGATGACACCGACCCTGATATGTCATGGCACACGTGACCCCTTTGGCACCCAAGAAGAGGTGGCGACCTATGCGCTGTCACAGCATGTGGAACTCGCTTGGTTTGAAGATGGCGACCATGATCTGAAGCCCCGCAAACGGGTGACAGGGCTGGACCACGCTGCGTATCTGGAACGGCTTTGCGAGGTGGCGGCTGATTGGATCAAACAGGTCTGTGCCCACTAAATTGCCGACCTGAGAGGCATGTAGAGGGGACGTTGCGTAGCGACCCAATGTGCTGACTGGCGCAGTGCGAATGTAATCTCTAGGGTGTCTCAAAATCCTCCTTCCCAAGCCAACGTGAGCGGTGCACATGACGGATCAAGAGATCGAAAACCTCGCTGATTTTCCAAACTCTTACTGGAAGCGGTTTCAGGTCACCAAAGAGGATCTGGACGGGTTTCACCACGTCAACAATGCGGTCTACCTGAAGTGGCTGGATGCCACCGTTTGGGAGCACACGCGCGCGGTTGGGTTGACAGAAGACGTGTGTCTGAAGATGGAGCGCGGCATGGCGGCTGTGCGCCATGAGATCAAATACCTGTCGTCAGCCTTTCTGGATGACGACGTCGTGGTGTTTAACTGGATCCTGTCAAACGATGGGCGCTTGCGCTGCAGCCGACTGTTTCAGGTGGTGCGCCTGAGCGATCAAAAAACCATCCTGCGGGCGCAGTCTGATTATGTCAGCACCAATTTGACCACAGGCCGCCCTGTGAAGATGCCAGAGATTTTCAAAACCGACTACGCCGTGACCGTGCCGGAAGGGGCCAAGCTGGTCTGAGTTTTCACAGATTTTGGCAATTGAAAAAGCCGATGCAGGGAGGTCCTTGCATCGGCTTTCTTGTCTTATTTGAAGACCGGTTTGCGCTTTTCGGTGAAGGCTGCGTAGGCCTCTTTGAATTCGTCCTTGTCCAGACCGGCGGCAAAATCCGACAGCTCGTTGCTGACGCGGTCCCAAAGGGTGCCTTCCAGATCACGACGCAGGAACGCCTTGGTCAGGCGCATGGCTTCAGGCGGCTGTTCGCACAGGGCTTTGAGCGTCGCCTCAACCGTGGCCACCAGATCGGACGCAGGCAGTACCTGATTGATCAAACCCGCGCGCAGCGCTTCGTCGGCGTCAAACATGCGCCCCAACAGCAGCAGTTCCGCCGCTTTGGCTTGTCCCATCAGACGTGGCAGCACGTAGCTCGCACCGGCTTCTGGCACCAGACCGAGGTTGACAAAAGGCAGGCGGAAACGGGCGCCCTCGGCCACATAGATCAGATCACAATGCATCAGCATGGTGGCGCCAATGCCGATTGCGACGCCTTCGACCTCTGCAACGATCGGTTTCGGGAACTCGATCAGCGCCTTCAGGAAGGCCGCCACCGGAGGATTGTCGCCCTTGGCGGTCTGATCAAAGCCAGAGACCACATTGCCGCTGGTGAAATCATTGTCTGCGCCGCGCAGCCAGACCGCACGGATCTCGGAGTTGGCTGCGGCCGCGTTGAAGGCGTCGGCCAGACCAAGGTACATGTCTTTGTCGATGGCGTTTTTCTTGCCCGGCGCGGTCATGGTGATGCGCATCACTTGGCCTAGCTGCGCGGTGAGAACGCCGTTTTCTGGTGTGGTTGTATCGGTCATTTTAGGTCCCCTTACGCTTTACTGAAGCCAACAAGGCGCTGATTGATGATTTCGTCAGCTTCCCGCATGATGCGCGAAATCAGCTCCTCGCAGGTCGGGATGTCGTTGATCAGGCCCGCGACCATGCCACAGGACCATGCGCCCGCATCCATTTCGCCATCCTGCATAACACGCGGATAGACGCCTGCGACCTCATCAATGATGTCGTCAAACTGGATCGCGTCACCTTTTTCTTTCTCTTTGGTGAGAACACGCTCCACCGCCTTGTTGGTCAGCACACGCTCGGTGTTGCGCAACGGGCGCATGACGAGACGGGTGTCAAGCTCTGTAGCAGCGACCAACGCGTCTTTGACGTTCTGATGCACAGGGGCGTCCTGAGTGGCCACGAAACGGGTGCCGAGGTTGATCCCTGCGGCACCTAGCGCCAGCGAAGCCACCAGCGAGCGGCCGTCTGCCTGACCACCGGAGGCCACAAAGGGGATCTCCAGCTCATCTGCGGCACGCGGCAGCAGGATCATGTTGGGGATGTCATCTTCGCCCGGGTGACCACCGCATTCAAACCCGTCCACGGAGACCGCGTCACAGCCAATCTCCTGCGCCTTCAGCGCGTGGCGCACAGAGGTGCATTTGTGGATCACTTTGATGCCCGCGTCTTTGAGATAAGGCATCACCTGCGCAGGGTTGCGGCCTGCGGTTTCCACCACGGTCACGCCGCCGTCGATGATGGCTTTGATGAGCGCGGGATAATCCGGTGCGTTGACGGTTGGCAGGAAGGTCACGTTCACCGCAATCGGCTTGTCCGTCATGTCCTTGCAGCGGGCAATTTCATTGGCCAGATCTGCCGGTGTTTTCTGGGTGAGGCCGGTGATGGTGCCAAGCCCACCTGCGTTGGAAACCGCTGCCGCCATCTCGGCAAAGCCGACATAGTGCATCCCGCCCTGAATGATCGGGTGTTCAATCCCCAACATTTCGGTGATGGCTGTTTTCATGAGAAGCCTCCTCTATCTCCTACGATCCTGATTTGGTGCATAAGAACCATGGGAGGCGCGACGGATGAAAGCGCTGTTCTTGAAAACGTAGCGTCCTTGATTTTTCCGGCCATTTAGCGTGCCTTAATGGCCGGAAATGGTAATTTTCAGGAGCCCGTTGAGGCCTTTATCCCGGTGCGTCCGGACCTGCGGCCATGAATGGCACAAGGCTGTCTGTGAAGGCTTTGATAAAATCAAAAACCAGCGGCGAGGCATTGGCGGTCACCGGGCGCAGAATGGTCAGCCGGTGGTCGATCTGTGGCGAAAAAGGCCGGATGGTCAAACCCTTGTTGCGATATTGCTCCGCGTCCAAGGCGCTGACAATCGACACACCATGACCCTGGCTGACAATGGTGCAGGCAGCGGTGAACTGGCGCACTTCGATCCAGGATTTGAGCTGCTCGCCATGATCGGCAAAGGCGCGCTCTACCCGGCGAAAGAATGGGCTGTCGCGGCGCGAGTGGATCAGCTTCTCATCCCGAATGTCGCTGGGCGTGATCACCTGCTTGACGGTCAGCGGGTGACCTTCTGGCATGATCAGTACAGAGCGGATGGAAATATCGGTGGCCTCCGTCGCCGGATGCCCGGCAAACCCGTCGGTGATGCCACAGTCATATTGCTCCCCGATGATCCACTCCAGAATGCGTTCAGGGCGATCCGGCTCCAAGGTGACGGTCACACCGGGGCGATCGCTGAGAAAATCCACAAGCACGCCGGGCAGATGGCTGGTCGCAAACCCGGGAAGGCAAGCAATGCGGATATGCCCCGTTTTCCGCTCGGCAATGTCGCGGCGCAGATCATCCAGATGATCAAGCCGGTCCAGAATGCGGGTCACCTCTGCCAGCAAATAGCGGGAGTCGCTGGTGGGCTCGAGCACCCCGCGCCGCCGGTGAAAAAGCTCAAAGCCGACCGACTTGGAAAAATCCGACATAAGCCGACTCACTGCCGGTTGAGAGACGCCAAGTGCCTCCGCAGCTTTGGTAATTGACCCGCTTTCCGCCACCGCGCGGAAGGCTTCGAGTTGTCTCATCTGAAATTTCACGGCACCCGAACCCTTGGTTTTTCTTATGTTTGTATCGTTTTATCGCCTTTATATAACATTGAGTTATGTTTGTGTCTAAAAAGTTTAACTTGCATTATTTAATCTATTTTCGAATGCTTTGCCTGAAATTTGGTCAGTTCAGTGAGGGGACGAGAGAGATGAATTTTACCAAAGCAGCATTTTCCGGCGTGGCATTGGCGAGCCTGATGGCAGGAATGGGCATGGCCCAGACCGAGATCCAGTGGTGGCATGCCATGGGCGGCGCCAACGGCGAGCGCATCGACAAGATGGCGGCAGACTTCAACGCCAGCCAGTCTGAGTACAAAGTGGTGCCAACCTACAAAGGCAACTACACCGAGACGATGACCGCGGCAGTCGCGGCTTTCCGCGCCAAAGAGCATCCGCATCTGGTGCAGGTGTTTGAAGTGGGCACTGCAACCATGATGGCGGCAAAAGGCGCGATCTACCCGATTGAGCAGATGATGGCGGATGCCGGCGAAGGCTTTGACAAATCCGACTATCTGCCTGCGGTGATTTCCTACTACCAGACGCCCGAAGGCGAACTGCTGTCGATGCCGTTCAATAGCTCCACACCGGTGCTGTGGTACAACGCCGATGCCTTGAAGGCGGCGGGTGTTGATGCACCCAAAACTTGGGATGATGTGAAAGCCGCCTCTCAGGCGCTGGTCGACAGCGGCATGGACTGCGGCGTGAGCTTTGGCTGGCAATCCTGGGTCATGATCGAGAACTTCTCCGCATGGCACGATCTTGAGATGGGCACCAAAGAAAATGGCTTTGCCGGCTTTGACACCGAATTCACCTTCAACAACGACAAGGTCGCGGCCCGCCTGGACGATGTCGCGGCAATGTCAGACGGCAACCTGTTCAAATACGGCGGCCGTCGCGGTGACTCCCTGCCGATGTTCACCAATGGTGAGTGCGGCATGTGGATGAACTCCTCCGCCTACTACGGCTCGATCAAATCTCAAGCGGGCTTTGAATTTGGCCAGACCATGCTGCCGCTGGACACCTCCGTCGCAGACGCGCCGCAGAACTCCATCATTGGCGGTGCAACGCTCTGGGCGCTCGCAGGCCATGAGGCGGATGAATACAAAGGTCTGGCGCAGTTCATGACCTATCTGTCTTCTGCTGAGGTGCAGGCATGGTGGCATCAGGAAACCGGCTATGTGCCGATCACCACAGCCGCCTACGAGCTGTCCAAGGAGCAGGGCTTCTATCAGGACAACCCGGGCACAGACACCGCCATTCAACAGCTGAGCCTGAACACCCCGACCGCCAATTCCCGCGGCATCCGCTTTGGCAACTTCGTGCAGGTGCGCGACGTGATCAACGAAGAGATGGAAGCGCTCTGGGCCGGTGACAAAACCGCGCAAGAAGCGCTGGACGCGGCGGCTGAACGCGGCAATGCCCTGCTGCGCAAATTTGAGCGTGCAGCCAACTGATCAAGGTTAACTCCGGGCGCCTGGTGGTCTTTCATGGCTGCTGGGCGTTTTTTGTCGTTCAAAACGACCACAGGTTTTCAGGGGTGACATGCTCAAACGCGTCCATTTCCCATCCTCTGCGCTGCCCTTCCTTCTGGTGGCCCCGCAGATCATCATCACGCTGGTCTTTTTCATCTGGCCAGCCGCACAGGCGATCTATCAGTCGTTCCTGATTGAGGACGCTTTCGGGCTGTCCACAGAGTTTGTCTGGTTTGAGAATTTCCAGATCTTGTTTCAAGACAAACAGTATCTCGCAACATTCTGGCGCACGCTGTTTTTCTCGGCTGCGGTGGCGATCTTGTCGATGTCGATTGCGCTGATCCTTGCGGCGTTTGCCGATCGCGTGGTGCGCGGGGCAACAGCCTACCGGACGCTCATGATCTGGCCCTATGCGGTCGCCCCGGTGCTGGCGGGCGCGCTTTGGGTGTTCATGTTCAACCCGACGCTGGGCATTTTCCCGTTCCTTCTGGATATGGTGGGGCTGGATTGGAACCACTACCTCAAAGGCAGCCATGCGATGATGCTGGTGATCTTTGCCGCCGCGTGGAAGCAGATCGCCTACAACTTCCTGTTCTATCTCGCCGCTATGCAGTCGATCCCGCGCTCGGTGATCGAAGCAGCGGCGATTGATGGGGCAGGGCCGGTGCGCCGGTTCAAAGATTTGATCTTCCCCCTGATCTCGCCCACGACCTTTTTCCTCTTGGTGATCAACGCGGTCTACGCCTTCTTTGACACCTTTGGCATCATTCATGCCGTCACACAGGGCGGGCCTGCCAACAGCACCACAATCCTTGTCTACAAAGTGTTCAACGACGGTTTTGTGGGCCTCGATCTAGGCGGTTCCGCGGCGCAGTCGGTGATCCTGATGTTCCTCGTCATCACCATGACCGTGGTCCAGTTCCGCTACGTTGAGCGAAAGGTCGAATACTGATGGTTGAAAATCGTCCCATTCTGACGCTGGTCAGCCATCTGGTCCTGATCTTTGGCGTGGTGCTTGTGGCGCTGCCGATCTGGATCACCTTTGTGGCCGCCACCCATGACGCTGTGCGCATGACCCAAGCGCCAATCCCGCTGCTGCCGGGCACGCATTTCCTTGAAAACCTCAAGGCAACGCTTTTTGGCTCTGGCCTCTCCAGCGCCGAAGCCGCCCCGGTTTGGCGCATGCTGCTGAACTCGCTGGCGATGGCGCTGATGATTGCCTTTGGCAAAATTGTCATCTCGCTCTTGTCGGCCTTCGCCATCGTTTACTTCAAATTCCCCTTCCGCATGGGCTTTTTCTGGCTGATCTTCATCACCCTGATGCTGCCGGTGGAAGTGCGCATCCTGCCCACCTTTGAGGTGGTGGCCAATCTGGGGATGCTCAATAGCTACTGGGGCCTGACCGTGCCGCTGATTGCGTCCGCCACGGCGACCTTCATGTTCCGGCAGGTGTTTCTGACGATCCCCGATGAGATGCTGGAAAGCGCGCGGATTGACGGGGCGGGGCCGATGCGGTTCTTCATCGACATCCTCGTCCCGCTCAGCCGCACCAACATTGCCGCGCTGTTTGTGATCCTCTTCATCTACGGCTGGAACCAGTATCTCTGGCCGCTGCTGATCACCACAGACAACGACATGACCACGATTGTCATGAGCATCAAACAGATGCTGGAGGCGGCAGAGCAATCCCCGCAATGGAACATCATCATGATGACCGCGCTACTGGCGATGATCCCGCCGGTGTTTGTGGTGATCGCAATGCAGAAGCTCTTTGTGCAAGGGCTGACCGAGACAGACAAATAGGCAAACGACCATGGCATCCATTACATTGAAAGACCTTGTGAAAGCCTATGGCGACACCGAGGTGCTGCATCACATCGACGGACAGATTGAGGACGGCGAATTTGTTGTGATCGTCGGCCCGTCCGGCTGCGGCAAATCCACTCTGCTGCGCATGGTGGCGGGGCTGGAAACCGTGACCGGTGGGGAAATCCATATTGGCGACCGTGTGGTCAATGAGCTGGAACCCGCAGATCGCGACATCGCGATGGTGTTTCAGAACTACGCGCTTTACCCGCATATGTCGGTGCGCGAGAACATGGCTTATGGCCTGAAAATCCGCAAAATCAGCAAGGATGAAATCAACCGCCGCGTTGAGGAAGCCGCGGATATTCTTGAAATCCGCCCGTATCTTGAGCGCAAACCGCGCCAACTGTCCGGTGGTCAGCGCCAGCGCGTGGCCATGGGGCGTGCCATTGTGCGCGACCCGCAGGTCTTCCTGTTTGATGAGCCGCTGTCCAATCTCGACGCCAAGCTGCGCGTGCAAATGCGCCTTGAGATCCGCAAGCTGCAGCAAAAGCTGGGCGTGACCTCGATCTATGTGACCCACGATCAGGTCGAAGCCATGACACTGGGGGATCGGCTGATGGTGCTCAATGGCGGCTATGTGGAACAGTTCGGCACCCCGATTGAGCTCTATGACCGCCCTGAAACCATGTTTGTGGCTGGCTTTATCGGCAGCCCGGCAATGAATTTTCTACCTGCCGAAGTGGCGAACGGGGTGACGACTTTGTCCAATGGAGCACAGCTTGGTGTTGCTCAGGGGCAGGGCAACGTGGTTCTGGGCGTGCGGCCCGAGCATCTGGAGCCCCAAGAGGACGGTGCAATTGAGGTACAGGTGCAACTGATGGAACAGTTAGGTGCCAACACATTGTTACATGGCGCACTTAAAGGTACCGACACTGAAATGGTGGTGAGTCTGCCCGGACATGTGACGGCAGCACCCGGCACCGAAATGAAATTTGGTGCGGCGCCGGAGAATATGCACTTCTTTGCGCCGGACACGCAAAAGCGGATCGAGTGATGCGTCAATATGGGCAACTAGATGGATTTCGCGCGGATGCGGCGGGGCCCCGGATTTCCGGGCACCGCGGCGCGCGCGGGGTTTTGCCGGAAAATACCATGGAAGGCTTTGCCTTCTGCCAGCAGATCGGCGTGGCGTCGATTGAATTTGATGTGGTGATGACCAAAGACCGGGTGCCGGTTGTGGTACACAATCACACGCTGGACGGCGCCTTGGCCCGTGGCGCAGATGGCCTCTGGCTGCCCGATCCCGGGCCGCGCGTGGCCGAGATGACCCTGGCCGAAGTGCAGGGCTGCAATGTAGGTGCCGCCAATCGAGACACAGAATACGGCCGCCGATTTTCCGATCAGGCGACACTGCCGTCAGCCAAAGCGCCCACTCTGGCCGATGTGCTGGCCTTTGCCGCCAAGCCTGAAAACGCATCGCTCTCGCTGTTGCTGGAAATGAAGACAGATCCGGATGCGCTTGATATGGCGCAGGAACGCGAAGAGATGGTTGCCGCCGTTGCTGCCGAGGTGCGCCGCGCCGGTGTAGTCGCGCGCACGGTGATGCACAGCTTTGATTGGGGCATTCTCGATGTGGCCCGCGCGCAAGCGCCGGAGATGCCGACCTCCTACCTGTCTTACCTGCCCAAAGGGTTTCCGGGTGAAAATGTGGACCGCACTGTGATGCCGCGTTGGAAGGAAATTCCGCCGTCCCTGCCCAAAGCGGTCGTGGAGGCCGGCGGCCAAATGTGGTGCCCGCATTTTCTGGATGTGACTGCCGAGTTGGTAGAGGAGGCCCACGGCCTTGGCTTGGTTGTCGGTACATGGACCGTCAATGAGGTGGCGGATATCAACCGCATGATTGAATGCGGGGTGGACAGCATCGTGAGCGATTATCCCGGTCGCGTGCAGGATTGCCTGCTCCGCCGCGCCGCCGCTTAACAAGGCTTCTTGCTGCAAAGAACAAGGGCCGCTTGGGGATCTCTCCAAGCGGCCCTTCTTTTTTGATTTAAGCAGCGCCGAAGCCGCCGCCACCGGGTGTTTCCATCACAAAGATATCGCCAGCGGTCAGTTCAGCCTGATCATTCCCGGTGAGCTTTTCTTGGCTGCCATCGGTGCGGACCACGCTGTTGAGGCCCACTTTCCCTGTGCCACCTCCTGCGGTCCCATGGGGCGGGATCACGCGGTGTGAGGACAGCACCGTCACGGTCATCGGCTCATTGAAACGCAGCCGCCGTATGATGCCATCGCCACCCTGCCACCGGCCTTCACCGCCAGAGCCATGCCGGATGGAAAATTCCTCCACCCGCACCGGGAAGCGGGTTTCCAGCACCTCCGGGTCGGTCATGCGCGTGTTGGTCATATGGCTGTGCACCGCACTTGTGCCATCAAACCCGTCGCCCGCGCCGGTGCCACCACAGATGGTTTCGTAGTTCTGATAGGTGTCGTTGCCATAAACAAAGTTGTTCATCGTGCCCTGACTGCCCGCGATCACCCCGAGCGCGCCATACAGCGTATCGGCAATCGCCTGGCTCACCTCTGTGTTGCCGGAGATCACCGCCGCCGGGAATTTCGGGTTGATCATCGAGCCTTCCGGCACAATGAGCGACAGCGGCTTGAGGCAGCCTTCGTTCATCGGGATGTCGCTGCCTACAAGCGTGCGGAAGACATAAAGCACCACCGCGCGGCAGATCGCCATCGGGGCGTTGTAGTTCGTCGCGCTTTGTTCTGATGTACCGGTGAAGTCGATGGTCGCGGTGCGGTTTTCCTTATCCACTTTGATCGCGACTTCGATCTTTGCACCGCCGTCCAGCGGGTAGGAAAACGCGCTGTCTTTCAACACATCGAGCACCTGCCGAACGCTTTCTTCGGCATTGTCCTGCACGTGGCCCATATAGGCCTGCACGGTGGAGTGGCCAAACTGTCCGGTTATCTTCGTAAGCTCGGAGGCCCCAGTGGCATTGGCCGCAATCTGCGCGGCCAGATCGGCCATGTTTTCATTCACGTTCCGGCAGGGATAGCGCCCGGACGTGAGCAACTCACGTGCGGCCGCCTCCCGCAGGCTGCCCTGATCCACCAGAAGGAAGTTGTCGATCACGATGCCTTCTTCTTCGATGTGGCGGCTGTCAGGCGGGGCGGAGCCCGGCGTTTTGCCGCCAATATCGGCATGGTGGCCGCGCGAAGCGACGGTGTAGATGATGGTCTCGCCCGCCGCGTCAAACACCGGGGTAATCACCGTCACATCCGGCAGGTGCGTGCCGCCGTTGTAGGGGTTGTTCATCATGAACACATCGCCGGGGCGGATCTTGCCTGCATTCTCGCGCAGCACCGTGCGCACGCTTTCCGACATGGAGCCGAGATGCACAGGCACATGCGGCGCATTGGCCACCAGATCACCGTTCTGATCAAAGATCGCGCAGGAGAAATCGTAGCGCTCCTTGATGTTGACCGAATAAGCGGTGTTCGCAAGCGTCGCGCCCATCTGCTCGGCAATCGACATAAAGAGGTTGTTGAACACCTCCAGCATCACCGGATCCACCGAGGTGCCAATCGCTTCCGAGCGTTTCAGCGGCACGATGCGCTTCAGCACCAGATTGCCGCCGGTGGCGCAGGTCGCCTGCCAACCGTCTTCAATCATATTGGTGCCGGTTGGCTCTGTCAGAATGGCAGGGCCGGTCACCGATTGCCCAAGCGCCAATGTGGCGCGATCCACCAGCGGCACCTCTTGCAAACGCCCGCCTGTGTAGAGCGTCACATTGGGGGCCGCGCTGTCGGTGCCCTCTGGGTCTGGCATGGTCACCGCTTCGCCGGTCTGGCCAATCGCCTCAGCCACCACCACATCAATGATCAGATCATCGGTCTCCGGCGCAAAGCCAAAGCGTTGCTTGTGGGCGGTGATAAAGTCGTCCCGCATGGTCTCGGGAGTGCCGAACGCTACGGTGAGGCTCTGCTGTGCGCCTTTTGGGCGGATATGCGCAGTTTGCGAGACAGTGATGTCCTGATCCGCAACCCCTTGCTCAGCCACTTCGGCATGCGCCGCACAGGTGAGATCCTGCAAGGCCGCAGCGGCCTCTGGCGCATCAAGCGCGCAGGCCACTTGGCTTTCCCGCATGGCGCGGATGTCCGCAAGCCCCATGCCAAATGCAGAGAGAACGCCCGCAAACGGGTGGATGAAGATGCTTTCCATGCCAAGCGCATCGGCCACAAGACAGGCATGTTGCCCACCCGCACCGCCAAAGCAGTTCATCGTGTATTTGGTCACGTCATAGCCGCGCTGCACCGAGATCTTCTTGATCGCATTGGCCATGTTTTCCACGGCAATCCGCAGGAAGCCTTCGGCGAGATCCTCCACGGATTTCTCGCTGCCAATCTCCGCCTTCAGCGCTTCGAACTTCACGCGCACAGCGTCCACATCCAAGGGCTGATCGCCGTTCGGGCCAAAGACATGCGGGAAATGGTCGGGCTGCAATTTGCCGAGCAGCACGTTGCAGTCTGTCACGGTGAGCGGCCCGCCACGACGATAGGCGCAAGGCCCCGGATTGGCCCCTGCGCTTTCCGGTCCCACTTGCATACGGCCATCACGGTAGCTCAGGATCGAGCCGCCGCCCGCCGCAACCGTGTGGATCGACATCATCGGTGCGCGCATCCGCACCCCGGCCACCTCGGTCTCAAACGAACGCTCATATTCGCCCGCGTAGTGGCAGACATCTGTCGATGTGCCGCCCATGTCAAAGCCGATCAGCTTGTCAAATCCAAGCTCCGCCGCAGAGCGCACCATGCCGACAACACCGCCCGCTGGGCCAGACAGGATCGCGTCGCGCCCCTGAAACAGCCGTGCATCGGTCAAACCACCGTTGGATTGCATAAAGAGCAGCCGCTCACAGCCACCTTTGGCTGTGTCGAGCGCAGTCGCCACCTGATCCACATAGCGGCGCAGGATAGGGGAGAGGTAGGCATCTACCACAGCTGTGTCGCCACGCCCCACAAGCTTGATCAGCGGGCTGGTCTCATGGCTCAGTGAAATCTGCGAAAAGCCGATCTCCTCAGCAATCTCGCCTAGCGTTTTCTCATGTGCCGGGAAGCGGTAGCTGTGCATCAGCGCAATGGCGACAGACCGGAACCCCGCCGCATGGGCCGATTCCAGCGCCCTCCGCGCCGCTTCGGCATCTAGCGCGGTGATGACATTGCCATCCGCATCCAGCCGCTCTTCAACTTCGATCACCTCATCATAGAGCAGCTCTGGCAACACAATATTGAGATCAAAAAGCGCTGGGCGGTTCTGATAGCCAATCCGCAATAAATCGCGCAACCCTTTGGTGATTAGCAGCACGGTACGCTCGCCCTTGCGTTCCAAAAGTGCATTGGTTGCAACCGTTGTGCCCATTTTTACGGCATCGATCGCGCCTCTAGGAATCGCGTCACCCTCGGCCAGATCGAGCAGCTGGCGGATACCATGCACCGCCGCGTCTTTGTAGATTTCTGGGTTTTCTGACAAGAGCTTATGGGTTTTGAGCCCGCCATCCGGCGCCTTCGCCACGATGTCGGTAAACGTGCCGCCACGGTCGACCCAGAATTGCCATGCGCTGTCGTGCTCTGTGGTCATCGGTCTCTCCTAGAATCGAATTATTGTTGCTTTATGGTGAGAACGCTGACAATTTGTCAACGTTATGTGGGCGTCAGATTCGACGTTCTGCAAAAACAGGGAGCACCAAAACAATGCGCAAAATGACATTTGCCGCCGCCGCCATGGCCTGTGCCACAATGGTCCACGCCGAAGGTTGGGACATGCCAACGCCATATGGCGACAGCACGTTCCACACCCAGAACATCATGCAGTTCGCCGAGGATGTGCGCGCCGCCACCGACGGTGAGCTGGACATCACCATTCACTCCGCAGGCTCGCTGATCCCGCACGCGGAAATCAAAAACGCCGTGCGTTCCCGTCAGGTGCCCATCGGGGAGTTTTTCCTGTCACGTCTGTCCAACGAAGATCTGGCCTATGGTCTGGACAGCCAGCCGTTTGTCGCCACCAGCTATGATGACGCACGCGCCCTTTGGGCCGCACAAGAGCCGGTTGTGACCGAGCTTCTGGCAGAGCAGGGGCTGATGCCGCTCTTCTCCGTGCCATGGCCAGCACAGGGTCTTTATACCAACGGCGAAATTGCAACCGTTGAGGATCTGAACGGCCTACGCTTCCGCGCCTATAACGCGGCATTGGAAGAGTTCGCCACCCTCGCCGGTGCCGCGCCTGTTCAGGTTGAGGCGTCCGACATTCCACAGGCCTTCACCACCGGTCAGGTCGCCGCGATGATCACCTCGCCCTCCACCGGTGTGAACTCCACCGCTTGGGATTTTGTGAGCCACTACAGCCCGATCAACGCTTGGGTGCCAAAAAACATCGTTGTGGTGAACAAGCGCGTGTTTGACCGTCTGGATGCAGACGTGCAGGCGGCGGTTCTGGCCGCAGCAGACACCGCCGAAACCCGCGGCTGGGAAATGTCCGCCGCTGAAGCCGACGCCAAAACCGCCGAACTCGCCGCCAATGGCATCACCGTTTATGAGCCAAGCCCGGCTCTGGTCGAAGGCTTGCAGGGCATCGGCGCAAAGATGCTCGAAAATTGGAACGCAAACGCCTCTGATGCCGCCAAAGCGGCGCTGGCGGATTACTCCAGCAAGTAAGCCCCATAGCGAACCGGCGGTGCCTGTCATCGCCGGTTTTCATATGTGGCGAACAAGACCAGACCAGACAGGAGGGCAGGGCGTGAGCAGAGCTTTGGACGGAATTTACCGGGCCGCCGGATATGTCAGTGCCATGCTGATACTGGCGATCTGCCTTCTGGTCAGCGCGCAAATTGTGCTCAATGGCATGGGGCGCGTGATGCCCGGCGTCTTGCCTTCCACCATTCCATCCTATGCGGATTTCGCGGGCTTCATGCTGGCTGGGGCCACCTTTCTGGCCATGGCCTACACCCTGCGCTCAGGCGGCCATATCCGGGTGACGCTGTTTGTGCAGCGCATGGGCCGCCGCGCGATTATCGCGCTCGAAGCGGTCACGCTTTTGGTGGCCATCGGCTTTGTCGGCTATGCGGTCTATTTCAGCGGCGCGCTGGTGATGGAAAGCCTGCATTACGGGGATGTCTCCAACGGGATCATTCCGGTGCCGCTCTATCTGCCCCAAGGCGTGATGACCTTTGGCATCGGTCTGCTGTGCGTTGCGCTGGTGCAGTCCTTGGTGGAACTCATTGCAACCCGCAAGCCGGTGCTGCACGCCGCGGAGGAGATGTAATATGGCCGATCCAATGATTGCCGCGATCCTTTTGGGGCTAATGCTGATCTGCCTCGCCGCCGGGCTCTGGGTGGCCATGGCGCTGGGCGTTGTGGCGTTGGTGGCGATGACCGCCTTCTCCAACGCGCCCGCCGGGCTGGTGCTTGCCACCACGCTTTGGGGGCACTCCCACAGCTGGGCGCTCACCGCTCTGCCGCTGTTTATCCTGATGGGGGAGATCTTGCTGCGCAGCCGCTTGAGCCAAGACATGTTCTCAGGCCTCGCCCCATGGCTCACCCGCGCGCCGGGGCGGCTTTTGCATGTGAACGTCTTTGGCTGCGCGATCTTTGCCGCCGTCTCCGGTTCAAGCGCCGCCACGGCCGCCACCATCGGCCGCATGTCTGTGCCCGAACTCACCAAACGCGGCTACCCCGAAAGCCTGATCATCGGGACGCTCGCAGGCTCCGCCACCTTGGGGCTGCTGATCCCGCCTTCAATCATCCTGATCGTCTATGGCGTGGCGACCGAGCAATCCATCGCGCGCCTCTTTGTGGCTGGCATCCTGCCGGGCTTCATGTTGATTGCGCTTTTTGCCGGCTACGTCGCCGTGCGCGCATGGATGAACCCGGCCCTGATCCCACAAGAGGTGCGGGATTTCCCGCTGCGGGAAAAACTCGCCGCCTCGCGCAATCTCATCCCCGTGGCCCTGCTGATCATCGGCGTGATCGGCTCCATCTACACAGGGCTTGCCTCGCCAACAGATGCCGCCGCGCTGGGCGTGGTGCTGGCCACAGTGCTTGCCTGGGCTTCCGGCAGCTTCAGCGTGAAACTCTTCATGGACGCGCTGCTGTCTGCCACCCGCACCAGCTGTATGATTGCCTTTATCCTCTTGGGCGCAGCCTATCTTTCCGTGGCGATGGGCTTCACCGGCCTGCCGCGCAATCTGGCGGCATGGATTGGCGCGATGGAGCTTTCGGTGCCCGCCCTTCTGGTGGCGCTGACGCTGTTTTTCATCGTGCTGGGCTGTTTCTTGGACGGCATCAGCGTGGTGGTGCTCACCACCTCCATCATCATGCCGATGATCTCCGCAGTGGGCATCGACCCGCTGTGGTTTGGCATCTATCTGGTGATCGTGGTGGAGATGAGCCAGATCACCCCGCCAGTGGGCTTCAACCTCTTTGTCATCCAGGGCATGACCCGGCTTGACATCCTGCGAATCGCAAAGGCTGCATTCCCGTTCTTCCTGCTTTTGCTTCTGGGCGTCTTGCTGATCTGTGTCTTCCCACAAATCGTGACCTACCTGCCGGAGCTGATGAGCCGCTAAATCTTCGGCCGCTTCGCTCAATCAAAGCGAGGCAGCCGCCCGGCTGGCCTGATCATACTGCCCGGACAGAGACCGCAGAGAGGCCGCAATCTCGCGCATCTCTTCGCCGGAAATATCCAGCCGTGGCAACCCGTCGATAAAACACCGGTTGCGCACCACACGGTAAGCTTCACAGACGTCCTTGCCTTCCGCTGATGTGCTGTAAAACACCTCTTTGCCGCGTTTCTCCGATTGGATCAGCCCAAGCTTCAGCAGCTTCTTCAGCGCATAATTGACCGTATGGCTGTCTTCAATGTTGAGCAAAAAGCAGATGTCTGTCAGCCGCTTGTCCTTGTCGCGGTGATTGACATTGTGCAGCGCCAGGATCTCCAGCGGGGTCATCTCAGGATGACCCGCCGCCGCCATGCACCGGGTCATCCAGCGCGAAAACGCGTTGTAGGCGATGATCATCCCGTACTCGACCTCTGAGGCTTCCCAGCCATCCCCCTCAGCGAGGTGACGGGAGGAGACGATAGGGCGTTTTTCCATGGATTTGACCAATCATATCAGCGTTACGTCAGTAAATTAGTAGCATAATCCCTCGGATTTACGAGGGAAACCCCGTGGTTCCCCCTCAACGCCACAAAGCGTTTGGGGAATCCGCCTGTCGCTCGCTATTCAAGAGGTGCCGCGCATTTTCGCGGGAAATTTGGAGGAAAGGGCAGAGGATGAGTTTGGACAAAGAGATGTTTGAAAAAGGTCTGGCCGCGCGCAAGGCGACGCTGGGCGCCGAGTATGTGGAAAAGACGCTGGACGGCGCAGATGATTTCAACCGCCCGTTTCAGGAGGCCATGACCGCATGGTGCTGGGGCTTTGGCTGGGGCGATGACACCATTGACGCCAAGACCCGTTCGATGATGAACCTGTCGATGATCGCAGCTCTTGGCAAAATGACCGAATGGGAAATTCATCTGCGCGGCGCGCTTACCAATGGCGTGACCGCAGAGGAGGTGCGCTCCATCATCCATGTGATCGGGATCTATTGCGGTGTGCCGCAATCGCTGGAGTGTTTCCGCGTGGCGCGCCGCGTTCTGGAAGAAACCGGCCATATCTGAAGCATCGCGCTGAAAAGACGCCAGAAAAAATCCACCACGGGGGTGATCCGTCTTTTAAGCCCCCGCGTATTGGGGATATGGTGAGTGCAACACTTGATATTTCCCGCGACCGGGCGAAAGCCCCGATAACGCGACCAAAGGAAAGGCAGCGCGTGACGCAAGCCAGAGCGGAGCCCTCACAAGAGACTCAGTGGATGATCGCCGTGCGCGATCACCGCGACAAAGCCGCATTCTCGCGGCTGTTTGATCACTTTGCCCCGCGTTTGAAGGGCTTTGTGATGCGTAATGGCACCTCTGCGGCGCAGGCCGAAGAGATCGTGCAGGATGTGATGCTAACGTTGTGGCGCAAGGCCCATATGTTTGACCCGCATCGTGCTCAGGTGTCCGCTTGGGTCTACCAGATCGTGCGCAACCGTCAGATCGACGTGGCGCGCAAAGAAAACCGCCCGATGCCGGAGGCGCTGAAGGAAGAACCTGATGCGGAGCCGGACGCCAGCCAGATCCTGGCCATCGAGCAAGAAACGGGACAGCTGCGGGCCGCTTTGCAAAAGCTGCGGCCTGAACAGCGGGAGGTGATTGAGCAGGCCTATCTTGGGGAGCTGACCCATCAGGAGATCAGCACAAAAACGGGCTTGCCGCTTGGTACTATCAAATCGCGCATCCGCCTCGGATTGCAGCGTCTGAGACACGAATTGAAAGACCTGAGTGAATGACAGCCATAAGCCATCATATCCCAGAGCCCATGTTGGCGGCTTACGCGGCGGGCAACCTGCCGCACGCCTTCTCCCTTGTTGTGGCCACCCATATCTCGATCTGCGCCGAGTGCCGTGCTGTGGTCGAAGCCCATGAAGCTGTGGGCGGTGTTGTGGTCGAAGACAGCGGCGCGGTTGCCGTGTCGGCCTCCATGAAAGCTGACCTATTGAGCCTTCTGGATGATCCTATTCCTGAGGCGCCAGTCTATGCGCGCAGCGGCCCCTATCCGGGCCCTGTTGTTGAAGCGCTCAAAGGGCGTGAACCTCGGTGGAAGAAACTTGGCATGGGTGTGCGCCAGGATATTCTCGCCGAAGACAAGCACGGCAGCGTGCGTCTGCTCTATATCCCGCCGGGACAGGCGGTGCCCGATCACGGCCACAACGGGTTGGAGCTGACACTGGTGCTGCAAGGCAGCTTCACCGATGAGACCGGCTTCTTCGGGGTTGGCGATGTGGAAGTCGCGGACGAAACGCTGGAGCATACGCCGATCGCCGGAGCAGGGGATGCCTGCATCTGCCTCGCCGCGACGGATGCCAGGCTGAAATTCAACGCCTTCGTGCCGCGCATGTTGCAGCCGATTTTCCGGATTTGAGCAACCTAGCTTTGGCTTCGCGCCTCTAGGTCTTTCCACCCCGGAAAGACCTCCTTTTGTTTCGGCGCTGCCGTTGCGCGCAGCATATCGAGACTGCGCTGCAATTCGGGATTGGTCATGTCCCGTGCAATCACCACGATGCGCGAGGTGGTGTCGCCGTCTGGCCAGTTGTTGAGTGGCTCCGGACGATCAAAGATGTGCTGCACACCATGAAAGACAAAAGGTGTTTTGAGCCCTTTGAGAAAGACGATGCCTTTTACTCGTAAAAGGTCTGGTCCCTTCAGCGCCACCAGCGTGTCCAGCCAGTGATCAAAAACCGAGTCTTCCAGTGGAGTCTCCAGCGTAATGGAAGCCGACTCAATGCGCGCATCATGCGGAGAGAACTTGCGCACCAGCTTGGTTGGCGCAAAGCCTGAAAGATTGACGAGAGGATCAGATGGCGCGGCCTCAGATGGCGCGCGTGTCAGCCAATTGAGCGCCTGAGTGGCATCAGCATTCCGGCGCAGCGCAGACAGGCCCCAAAGCCGCTTCGGATCTTCAACCGCCTCAGCGACATTCAGGATCTCCGCTGTGGGATTGAGCTTTTCCAAACGACGGCGCAAAGCCGAGGTTGCCTTGGGGGTGGCAATATCTGTCTTGGATAACAGGAGAAGGTCGGCCGTTGCGGCCTGCGATACCGCTTCAAACTGGGCGTCCAGTGTCGCCTTCCCATTGCTTGCATCCACCATCGTGACAACGCCGTCCATTCGCGTCGCCCGGGCAAGGTAGTAATCCCGCAACAAGGTCTGTCGTATCGGGGCAGGGTCCGCCAGCCCGGTGGTTTCGATCACCACACGGTCAAATTCCAAAGTCCCACGCGTGCGGCGCTCTATCAGATCTGCAAGGGTTTTGGAAAGATCATCGCGCATGGAACAGCACAGGCAGCCAGAAGATAGCAGCACCACCTCTTCGTCGGTGGCTTCGATCAGATCGTGATCCAACCCAACTTCTCCGAACTCGTTCACAATCACGGCAATTTTCTCTTTGCCAGTCTGAGATAGAATTTTATTGAGTAGGGTGGATTTCCCTGCGCCTAGAAATCCGGTGAGCAGGGAAACAGGTAAGCGTGAATCGGTCATGACGGGCCTTCAGATAGCTGACGGCTGCATAATTATTGATATGTTATAACATTTACAATGCGATTCACTTCCCGCGATAAACCAACCAATCCGGCAGGTATTGCAGCAAGCGGATCACCCAGGAAAACGGCCTTGGAAAATCGGTGCGGAAGCGGCGCGATGTCATCGCCCGTAAGATATGATCTGCGGCCGCATCCGGTGTCATTAGCATGGGCATCTTGAACGCGTTTTTGTCGGTCAGGCGCGTCTTGATGAAGCCCGGATTGACCAATCGCACGGTGATTCCAGTGCCTTTGAGGTCGTGGCGCATGGTTTCCGCGAGGCTCACCAAGGCGGCTTTGCTGGCCCCATAGCCAATGGCATTGGGCAGGCCGCGATAGCCTGCAAGAGAGCCGACAAGCGTGATGTCTCCTGCACCCCGCGCGGTGAACCCGGGCATAAGCGCGCCTAGAACGCGCATCGCCCCCATGAAGTTGACATCGGCCACGGTCAGCGCGCTGACAGTCTCCCATTGCGTGGCCGCCATCGGCTCATAGGCACCTGCGTTATAGATCACCCCGTCAATCTCACCCACGGATTTGGCGGCCGCTTTCACCGCCTTGCCATCGGTCACGTCCAGCATCAGCACCCGCGTATTGGGCAGCTTTGCCGCCAGCGAGGCAAGCCGTTCGCCATTGCGCGCCGACACAATCAGTTGAGCGCCTTCACGGCTCAGCTTCTCAGCCAATGCGCGGCCCAAGCCTTCACTGGCCCCAATGAGCCAGAAAGTTTTGCCGGAAAACACGCTCATTGGTTCTGCGCCGGGGCGGGGATATTGTCAGACAAGAGAGTTTCGGGCGCAGGCTGTTTCTTCAGGAAAGGCGCGCGTTTTGCCCACAGGATCGCCGCCTGCCAATGGATCAGAGCAACCACCCGTGCCGCGCCAAGTGGCCGACGGACCGCCGCCCAAAGCAGGCTTGCGTTGCTCGCAGGTTTGCGCGGACCAAAAAGCGTGGCAATCACACCCTGATCCCCGTTTTCATAGGCAATGCGGATGTTCAGCGCGTCCGCACTGAACCCGAAATTGAAGCGGTAGCCGCCTTCGACTTTCTGAAACGGTGACACATGCATGAGTTTCTGGGCATGCATCTGGTCTGAGGCCGCAATTGGCCGGAAATCGTCATGGGCGCAGAAGTAACAGTGCCGGTCACCAAAGGTGTTGTTCACCTCCGCGACAAAGGCGCAGGGCTGATCGTTGATCAACGCAATCCAGAAGCTCACTGGATTGAAGTGAAACCACAGAAAGCTGGGCTGCGTGAGTAATACCAGCCGCGCGTTCTCCACCGGAAAGCCACGATCAAGGAGCACATCTTTGAACCACTCGACCCCATCACCCGCGCCGCGTGTGCCTCCGTGGTGACGATCCCAGATCGACCAGAGGTTAAAACGGTTGCGCGACAGCAGGGCAGGCCTGCGGCTCTCGGAAAGGTCGGTCAGGACAAAATCCACGCCATAGCGAAAGGCGTTTTTCAGCTGTCCTCTGCGGGCGTGTGTGGTGTGGCCCTGTATGTGCTCTATCGTCATGGTCCCTTTACGCTTTTGTCTGCGTCACAGATCACACAGGTCAGGGTTTTCTGACCTTTTAAAGCGCCCGCGCTGTTGAGCGAGTTTTGCATGTCATTGAGAGTGAACCAAGGTTTAGTTCGCCGCGTATCTGCTTTCAAACGATTAATAAATGAGGGTTTCATGTTCGATCAGTCGATGAATGCACGCCGCAAGATTGCCATTGTCGGGGCCGGTATCTCAGGCCTCTCTGCGGCTTATGCTTTGTCGGAGCAGCATGATGTCACCATGTTTGAGGCCGAAGGGCGTCTGGGCGGCCATGCCCGCACGGTGCTCGCGGGTCTGAACGGAGATCAGCCGGTGGACACAGGGTTCATCGTATTCAACTACGCCACCTATCCCCATCTGACCCGCCTGTTTGACGAGCTGAACGTGCCGGTCGCCAAAAGCGAAATGAGCTTTGGGGCCAGCATCGACAATGGCTGGCTGGAGTATGGCCTGAGCTCTTTGGGGGCGATTGCCGCGCAGAAGCGCAATCTGCTGCGGCCCAAGTTCTACGGAATGATCGCGGACATTTTGCGCTTTGGCAAACGCGCAGAGGCCGCCGCGCAGGATGACGACAAAACCATCGGCGAGCTGGTGGATGAGCTGAAGCTGAGCCAGTGGTTCCGCGAGTATTACCTCATGCCCATGTGCGGCGCGATCTGGTCCACTCCGATTGCCGAAGTGGACCAATTCCCGGCACGCTCGCTGGTGCAGTTCTTCAAGAATCACGCGCTGCTGGCGGGCAACAAACAGCACCAGTGGTACACGGTGGATGGCGGCAGCATCGAATATGTCAAACGGCTGGAGGCCGCGCTGGTCACACGCGGCTGCACCATTCGCCTGAATGCGCCTGTGGAGCATGTGAGCCGCGGATTGAACGCAGAGCGCGGAGTGCCGGGCGTCACGGTCAAAGCAGCTGGCAGTGAAGCGCAGAGTTTTGATGAGCTCATTCTGGCCTGCCACTCTGATCAGGCGCTGCGCATTCTTGGCAAAGACGCCACCGCTGCCGAGCGCAAGGCGCTCAGCGCAATCCGCTATCAGCCCAACCGCGCTGTGCTGCACCGCGATCCGGCGCTGATGCCAAAGAACCGCAAGTGCTGGTCAAGCTGGGCCTACCGCTCTCAGAACGGGGCGATTGGCGTGACCTACTGGATGAACCGGCTGCAAAACATTGACACCAAAGATCCGCTGTTTGTGACGCTCAACCCGACGCAGGAGATCGCAGAGGACGCCATCTATGACGACGTGAGCTTTGCGCATCCGGTGTTTGACAAAGCCGCTCTTGTGGCACAACGCGAGATCCGCGAACTGCAAGGCCACAACCGCACCTGGTTTGCAGGGGCTTACAACCGCCATGGCTTCCATGAGGACGGAATCGACAGCGCCATGCGTGTGGTGGCTCAACTGAGCGCCCAGCAGGAAGCCATGCAAAACGCCGGTGCGGCGGCAGCACAGGTTGGTGAGGCCGAACGCGCCGCCAATGCCGTTCTGCTACGTGACAGCGCATAGGCCCAATGTCTGAAGCGGCGGTCATAGAGCAAACGCGCGGCCTCTATCCGCGCGTCAGTCTTTATGCGCTGATCCTGGCCGCTGCAGGCATCCCTCTCTATATCCATTTGCCGCGCTATGCCTCAGTCGAACTTGGTATTGGGCTCGCCGCTCTGGGCGGGCTTCTGCTGGCGATCCGTTTGGTCGATCTGGTACAGGACCCGCTGATTGGCTGGGCCATAGACCGCTTCCCACGGTTTCAACTTGGCTTTGCGCTGCTGGCTGTCGGCGGGCTGGCCGTAGGCTTCCCGTTGTTGTTCACCCGCGCAGAGGCACTGGCGCAGGGCGGCATGGGCGCACTTGCAGCTGTCTTGGTGCTGCTGTTTTCAGCCTATAGCCTCGGCATGATCCTGCTCTACGGCCGCAGCGCAACCCTTGCACGCATCCCCACACCGCCCGAACTGATGCGCATTGCCGCATGGCGGGAGGCAGGGATGCTCGCGGGCGTGATCATGGCCGCGCTGCTGCCCACGCTTTTGGTCGCCATGGGCGCTGCCGGTTCGGGCTACGGGGCCTTTGGCCTGACATTGGGGGCGGCTGCGCTGCTGGTCGGGGTGCTCACGCGGCCCATATGGCAACGCCCCGTGATCCAAGGCGCGCGCTTTTCACTGGCGGATCTGACACAGGCAGGCGCCACCCGCCTGATCCTGCTCGCGCTGGTCAACAGCCTGCCGGTTGCCATCACCTCAACGCTCTTTCTGTTTTTTGTCGAAGACCGCCTGCAGCTCGCCAATGCCGCCGGGCCGCTCTTGGTGCTCTTCTTTCTCAGCGCCGGGCTCACCGTGCCGCTTTGGGCGCGAGTTGCAGTGCATCTGGGCGGGCGCAAAACGCTGCTGATCGCCATGCCGCTGGCCATCGGCGGCTTTGTTGGCGCAGCCTTTCTCTCGGCAGGCAATCTGGCGGGCTTTGCCCTCATCTGCGTGGCCTCCGGCGCGGCCTTGGGCGCAGATATGGTGATCCTTCCGGCGCTCTTCTCCGTATCTCTCACAAAGGCACGTCTGAGCGCGTCTTTGGCCTTCGGGATATGGTCTTTTGCCGGAAAACTGGCACTGGCTCTCGCGGCGTTTCTGGTTTTGCCAGCGCTGCAGACCAACGGGTTTGTGCCCGGAGAGACCAACACGCCTGAGGCCCTGAATGCGCTCAACATCGCGTACGCGGTGGTGCCCTGTGTGTTGAAACTTGTGGCGCTGGCGATGGTGCTGGCCCTTCCTGCCGAGGAGGCAGAGTGATGAAACTACTGACTGTATTGTTGATTTTGGCATTGGGGCTGACCCTTGGCGTGGTCTACCTCAAAGGCCGCCTGTTCAGCTTCCGCTCTCAAGAGCCTTCTGACTATGCGGAACTCGGCCCTTTCATCTCGCTCAAAGAGCACCTGAACGGACCCATCCTGTCAGAAGGCCTGATTTATGGCCCTAACGGGCGTGTGGCCAATAGCTTTGTGGCCCGTATGGAAGGCCGCTGGGACGGCGACACCGGCACCCTGAAAGAAGCCTTCACCTACTCCAATGGCAAACAGCAAAACCGCCAGTGGAACCTCACAATCGTGGACGACACCACCTTCACCGCCACCGCTGATGACATCATTGGCGTGGCCAAAGGCAAGGTCTCCGGCGCCACCATCCGCATGGATTACACCATCGTGCTCACCGAGGAAGCGGGCGGTCACAGCCTAAACGTGACGGATTGGCTCTACATGACCGAAAGCGGCGTGATCATGAACCGCTCAGAGATGCGCAAGTTCGGCATCAAGGTTGCCGAACTGATCGCCACCATGCGCCCGCAGCCCGAGGAAGAAGAACGCCGGGAGGCGGCGGAGTAGGGGGAAGTTGGTGGTGGCTTCTCGTGGACGGAGCTGCCTTTGGCTTTGATTTTCCAACTGTCCGCTTGCCAATTTGTACTTATCGCACTACCTCACGTACATGCGCTGCACATAAGCAGGGCTACGGAGATTTTATGTCTACGATTGCGGCCCGCCGCTAAGGTCCATCTGATTGGACCATTCTGAACCAAAAGACTTCCGCGCGAGATGCCGGAAGCCTTTTCGGCTGACATAAGATCAAGAGACAATCCATTGAATATTTCAAAACACGAACAGCGTGTTTTGCACGTTCTGGCGCAAGGTGGCGCGATCCACTTTGAACGTATGACGAACGGCAAGGTGCGCGAAGTTTCCTGCTTCACTCGCGACGGCCATGTCTTGGCTGATTGCTCGTTGGAGCTTGTCAACCGTCTGAAAAAGAGGCGGTTCATCAAATCCGAAAACGGACGACCCTACCGCGCCACACGGCTCGGCATTCGTTCCGTTAACCCTCAATACGACAATAGATAGGGACATACAGACAATGACAAAACCAATCATCAAAGCCACTTCAACCGACGACATCGCAAGCCTTCAGGCCGTGTTGAATGGCACCGAACTCTTCCCAAGTGAGATGCTTCCAGACATGCTTGCTCCGTCATTGGCAGGTGAGACCGAAGCGTTTTGGCTGACGTGTTACAGCGACGGAGAAGCTGTGGGCCTGTGCTACACGGTTCCCGAGGAACTTGCCGATGGTACGTGGAATATGCGCGCCCTCGCGGTGCGCCCAGATTTGCAAGGAAAACGGTTGGGGGCGGCATTGGTACATGCAGCCGAGCAGCACCTAAAGGACAAAAGGCAACGCCTCTTGATCGTGGACACATCTGGTAGTGACGACTTCGCATCGACGCGCAAGTTCTACGCCCAGAATGGTTACGAAGAAGAAGCACGTATCCGCGATTTCTGGGCTGAAGGAGATGACAAAGTAATCTTCCGAAAAGCCCTCTAAAATAGACAGCCCTCCGCTATCCTTGTGGCGGGGGCACGCCGCAGCCGACGTTCGCTACTATGCAGTAACTTGATAGGTTTGGACTCATAGCCGAACTAGCGCGCCCTACTGGCCCCCACTCCGCGCAAATCTCAGGCTCTTCTCCATGCCACCGGCCGCAGTAACCCGAACAAAACACACGCCTGAGCCTCAACACATTGATAGTTTAGATAAATTTTACGTTCAAAAATACATCTAGAAAGAACCTTTTAACTTCTGCTGATCTAATGCTCGTACCCTACAGGCCGTTATAGAGGGAGGCTGTAGCGTGAGAGTGTCTCAGTTATTGAAGTCGAAAGACACGAACAAGGTCGAAGGCATTCGACCTCATTCGACGCTTCGGCAAGCCGCCCGTGTTCTGATCGATCTCAAACTTGGCGCATTGGTCGTGACGGATGAAGCCAACACAATGGTTGGGATTGTCTCGGAACGGGATCTCCTGCCGGTGGTGGCAAGTTGCGATCCCAAAGCCGCAGAGGCTTTGGTTTCAGATGTCATGACCCGCTCCGTGATTTCTTGCGGCCCGGAGGACGAGGTGAGCTATCTGCTGCACCTCATGAATGAAAACGCGATCCGGCACATTCCCGTGCTTGAGGATGAGAAGCTTGTCGGCATTCTGAGTATTCGAGAGCTGACCAAAGCCTATGAGCTGCTTCAGATCGAGGCGAATACGGACCCGCTGACCCAGGTTTCCAACCGTCGGCCGTTTCTGAAAACACTGGAAACGCAATTTGATACGGCCCGGAAACAAGGCCTGCCAATGTCGGTCGCCATGCTCGATGTCGATCATTTCAAGCGGATAAATGACACCTACGGTCACGATGCAGGAGACAAGACCCTGCAACAGCTTTCACGGATGCTGATACGCGAATTTCGCACAATTGACCTTGTTGGCAGACTGGGCGGCGAAGAATTTGCGCTGGTCTTTCCCGACACCGATTTGATCGGC
The DNA here is from genome assembly GCF_017743735.1 of Shimia sp. R9_2. Lineage (GTDB taxonomy): Bacteria > Pseudomonadota > Alphaproteobacteria > Rhodobacterales > Rhodobacteraceae > Shimia. The sequence goes on along the minus strand of NZ_JAGHRO010000002.1, from coordinate 672,932 downwards.
GCATATGCGGCCTGTGAGCGGTTGCGTTCCACCATCCAATCCAGCGAAATTGTAGCTGACGCCAACAAAATCCGCTTAACGGTGAGCATTGGGCTGACCCAGATCAGCAACCAATCCAGCGCCGCCGCGGCCCTCCTCAAGCGCGCAGATGAGCTGCTCTATATGGCCAAAAACTCTGGCCGGAATCAGGTGATGGTGGAAGGCGGGGTGAGGATACCTTCCACGCTGGAAAACGTGCTTACTTCGCCCCGATCTTAGGCTCTTCGCCCGCGCGCAGGCGCTCAATATTCTCGCGGTGCCGCCACATTACAATTGTGGCAAGCGCCAGCGACAAAAACACCGCACTGCCGTAGCCCAGAACAAACATCCAGATGGCGCTCGCGCAGGCCGCGACAAGCGCTGACAGCGACGAGATGCGAGAGATCGCAGCCGTCACAAGCCATGTCAGGCAGCAGGCAATGCCCACGGGCCATGCGAGCGCGAGGATCAGGCCAAGGAAGGTCGCTACGCCTTTGCCACCTTTGAATTTCAGCCACACCGGATAGCAATGGCCCAAAAACGCCATCAGCCCGGCCAGTTGCGCGGCGTCCTCGCCTGCCATGGCGCGCGCGATCAGCACGGCCACCGCGCCTTTGCCGCCATCCAGCAGCAAGGTCAGCGCGGCGGCTTTCTTGGAGCCCGTACGCAGCACATTGGTTGCGCCGATGTTGCCGGAGCCGATGTTGCGCAGATTGCCCAGCCCCATCACGCGGGCCAGCACCATGCCAAAGGGGATCGAGCCCAAAAGATAGCCAATCGCGGCCCAGAGAAGCAGGGCGGCGGGCGCGGTTTCCAAAATGGGCATCAGTCTCTCCGGTATACGGCCTCACCGGCCACGTAAGTTGCCTGCACCTTACCTTGCATGCGGGCGCCGTCAAACGGGGTGTTCTTGGATTTGGAGCGCAGCTTGAAACGGTCGAGCACAAAGGGCGCATCCGGGTCAAACAGTACCAGATCAGCCGGCGCGCCTTCGGCCATCTGACCGCTCGCAAGCCCCAGACGCTGCGCCGGGTTCAGCGCCAGCGCGCGGAACAGCTCGGGCAGGGTCAGATCGCCATTGTGATAAAGCCGCATCGCCGCTGGCAGTAGGGTCTCCAGCGCCACCGCGCCGGAGGCCGCCTCCTCAAACGGCAAACGTTTGCTTTCCTCATCCTGTGGCGTGTGCATGGAGCTGATTACGTCGATCAATCCGGATTTCACCGCAGCAATCAGCGCCAGCCGGTCGTCTTCGGCCCGCAACGGCGGCTTGATCTTAAAGAACGTGCGGTAGTCCGCCACATCCAGCTCATTCAGCGTCAGATGGTGGATCGAGGTGCCCGCCGTCACGTCCAAGCCGTTGTTTTTGGCGCGCTCTAGCGCGGGCAGGGCACGCGCGGTGGTGATCTGATCGGCGTGATAGCGCGCGCCGGTCATCTCCACCAAGGCAATGTCGCGATCCAGCCCCATACGCTCCGCAATGGGCGAGACCGAAGGCAGCCCGCGCAGCGCGGCAAATTTGCTCGCGGTTGCCGCGGCGCCTTTGGACAGCACAGGCTCCTGCGGGTGGGCAATCACCAGCGCCCCGCAAGAGCGCGCATAGGTCAGCGCACGGGACAGCACTTTGGTGTCGCGCACCACATGGTCACAATCGGTGAAGGCCACTGCGCCCGCGTCCATCAGAAAGCCGATTTCGGTCATCTCGCGACCCTCGCGCCCCTTGGTCAGCGCGGCCATCGGCAACACATTGACCGGTGCGGCCTCATTTGCGCGACGCGCGACAAATTCCAGCGTCTCCGGCGTGTCAATCGCCGGCAGCGTGTCAGGGCGCGTGACCATGGTGGTCACACCACCCGCCGCCGCTGCCAGACCGGCAGATCTATAGCTTTCCTTGTGGCGCTCACCGGGCTCACAGACCTTCACACCAATGTCCACAATCCCCGGCGCAAGGCACAGCCCGCCGCAATCAATGGTCTCTTCCGCTGCGGGCGGCGTGTCGCTGCCAAAGCCTGCGATCTTGCCATCCGCAACCAGCAGCCAGCCGGGGGCGTCCGTGCCCTCCGCCGGGTTGATCAGGCGGGCGTTGGTGAAAAGCGTGGTCATCTCTGCTCTCCTTAAAGGGCGCCGCTTCGGCGTTTCAGGGCGGCCATCGTGGCCTCTGGGTCCAACTGATACTTGATCAGATGTTTGTCGCCACTCCGGGTCACAACCTGCACGAAGCTGCCCATTTTGTTGATTTTTTCGATGTTTTCCAGCGCGATTATCCGGCCACCGGGGCCAAGCAAGCGCTGATTTGTCAGATCCCAGCGCATCGCCAGCTCATCAGACATCAGATAAGCGCCGCGCACCACAATCGCGCCCAATCCGCCCACAGCGCCGGTCCAAACGTAGGGGTTGCCCAGCAGCCAAAGCACCACCATACCACCCAGCATCGCCGCGGCCGCAAGCCATGTGTTGGCGCGGATATAGGTCGCGCGATCTGCGGAAAGGCTTTGCTGCACGCTTTCGGCGTCAAGCAGCTCTGCATTCGGGGTCAGATGCGTGTTCATCCGATCATCCATAATATGAGAAAACCAAGCAGCGCCGCGCCAAGCGGCAAAGCAAACAGCGCAACCAGCAGTGTGAGGTAGGGGCTGCGCGGGGCAGGGGCCGGCTCCGGGGCGGCCTCCGGCGGCAGCGGTGCGCCTTTTGCGGATTTGTCCGGCAGAGGGGCAAACTGCACCGGCGCGGTTTCTTCTTTATAGGTGCCGATCCAGCGCAGCGGAGATCTGGGGGAGAGGGTTTGCGCAGTGCCCTCAAAGGCCGAGGACAGTACTACCAGCATCCAGCCCTTTTGGCTCGACAGCCGCGCCGCATCCTCTTTCACATCGGCTGCGGCGATCCCGAGACCCTCAACCATATAGCCCGTCAGCCCCAGATCATCGAGATCACGCAGATCAAACAGCTCAACAAAATCGGGGTCCAGCGTGCTTGCGCCCAGCGCTTTGGCCACCGGCCAGTCCGCGCTGTCCTCTGTGTCCTCTGGCATATCGCGAAAGCCCGGAATCTGCTCCGGCGACAGGTCGACGGCAAAGAGCCGCACCAGCCCGCGTTCGGAGTCAGACACCCGCACCGCGCTTAACCTCCGATCCAGATCATGAGGCCGACAAAGGCAAACATCACCAGAAGCGCCACCATGGCGACGCGGCCGGACATACGCGGATCTTTGGGATCTTCCATGCGCTTAAACCTCCGCTTCTGCAGGCTGATTGGCCCGCAGGTTGCGTGCAAGCAGATCCATCGCCGCCATGCGCACCGCCACGCCCATCTCCACCTGCTCCTGAATGACAGAGCGGTTGATGTCATCGGCGATCTCGCCGTCAATTTCCACGCCCCGGTTCATCGGGCCGGGGTGCATCACAATGGCATCGTCTTTGGCGTGCGCCAGCTTCGCTGCGTCCAGCCCGTAGCGGTGATAATATTCGCGCTCGGAAGGGATAAAGCCGCCGTCCATGCGCTCTTTCTGAAGGCGCAGCATCATCACCACGTCCACATCCTTGAGGCCTTCTTCCATGTCCTCATAGATTTCGGCACCAAACTCGGCGAAGTTGCCCGGCACCAATGTGGGCGGCCCGATCAGGCGCACGCGGTTCTCCATCTTCCCCAGCAGGATCAGGTTGGAGCGCGCGACGCGCGAATGTGCCACATCCCCGCAAATCGCAATGTTGAGCCGGTGCAGACGGCCTTTGGCGCGGCGGATGGTCAGCGCATCCAAAAGCGCCTGCGTGGGGTGTTCATGTTTGCCGTCCCCGGCGTTCAGCACCGCGCAGTTCACTTTCTGCGCCAGCAGGTCCACCGCACCGGAATGCGGATGGCGCACCACTAGCAGATCGGGGTGCATGGCGTTGAGTGTCATGGCCGTGTCGATCAGGGTTTCGCCCTTTTTGATCGAGCTCGCCTGCATTGCCATATTCATCACATCCGCGCCCAGCCGTTTGCCTGCCAGCTCAAAGCTCGCCTGCGTACGGGTGGAGTTCTCAAAGAACATATTGACCTGTGTGAGGCCTTTGAGCGCATCGGAATGCTTGTGGGCGCGGCGGTTCAGATCGACATATTGATCGGCCAGATCCAGCACGGTGGTGATTTCCTCGGGCCGCAATGGCTCGATCCCCAGAAGGTGCTTGTGGTCAAAGCGCATGGTCTGCTCCTTATGCCGATATTGGCCCGCTTATAGGTAGCCCGGGGGGGCGGGGCAAGCATGCGGTGTGATGCGCCCTTTTGTCTGGTCGGCCATAGGGATAGTCTGTGGCCATGGAATCGACTTTGGACCCCTCCGCACTGGATTATCACACGGCGCGTGCCCTGCTGGAATGGCAGGTGGAACTGGGGGCCACAGAGGCGATTCTGGATGCGCCGTTCAACCGCTACGAGGCCCCCAAAGAAGCGCCCAAAGCGAAGAAAAAGACCGGGCAGCCTGCGCAGCCGATGCCGCTTCAGCCCGTGCCACAGATTGATCCGGTTGCCGAGGCGCAGGTTGCGGCCAAAGCCTCAAAAAGCTTGGAAGAGCTGCAGGCCGCCATGGCCGCCTTTGAGCATTGCCAGTTAAAACGCGGCGCGCGCAATCTGGTGTTTTCCGATGGCAATCCCGCCGCGCGGGTGATGATCATCGGCGAAGCGCCGGGACGGGATGAAGACCGCGAAGGCAAACCCTTTGTGGGCCGCGCCGGTCAGCTGCTTGACCGTATGCTCGCCGCCATCGACATGGGACGGGACGTGCCTTTGTCCAAAGATGCGGTTTACATCACCAACGTGCTGCCGTGGCGCCCGCCGCAAAACCGCGACCCTAAACCCGAAGAAATCGCTATGCTGCGCCCGTTTCTGGAGCGCCATGTGGAGATCGTTGCGCCTGAGGTCATTGTGCTGATGGGCAACATCTCCTGTGCGGCGGTGCTGGGCCGACGCGGCATCACCCGCCTGCGCGGCAACTGGCAGGAGGCTTTTAACAAGCCGGTCATGCCGATGTTCCACCCCGCCTATCTGCTGCGCCAGCCCCACGCCAAACGCGAGGCCTGGGCAGATCTCTTGAGCCTGAAGGCCAAGCTGGAGGATATGTCGTGAGAATACTTGCCTTCTCCGATTTGCATCGGTCGCGGGTGCAGGCCGACCGCTTGGTTGAAGCCAGTCAGGAGGCCGATCTGGTAATCGCCGCTGGCGACTTCACCAACCACCGACAGGATCTGGAAGGCGCTCTTGCGCTGATCAAGGGCATCTCGGTCCCCATGGTGATGGTGCCGGGCAACAATGAAAGCGAAGCTGAGCTGCGCGCCGCCGCACCGGCCAATGCCATTGTCTTGCATGGTGAGGCCTATGAGTGTGAGGGGCTTAAGCTTTTTGGTCTGGGCTACGCCGTGCCGGTCACGCCTTTCACCGACTGGTCCTGTGATCTTGATGAAGCCACTGCGGCGGGGATGCTCGCCAAATGTGAGGCCGCCGACATTCTGATCAGCCATTCCCCACCCAAAGGCGTGGTGGATGTTGCCTCAAATGGCATGTCGCTTGGCTCCACCGCTGTCCTTGACACCATCAAACGCATCGCACCGCCGCTGGTGGTCTGCGGCCATATTCACGATTGCTGGGGAAAAAGCGCCATGGTCGGCGACACCCGCGTCATGAACCTTGGCCCCACCGGCACATGGCTGGACGTCACCCCGCAAAACTAGGAGCCGCTCATGGGCCGCATTGACGAAAGCAAAGACTTCATTCCCGTGCGCATTGCCGTGCTGACCGTAAGCGACACCCGCGCCCTTGAAGAAGACCGCTCCGGCGATGTGCTGGTCGGGCGGCTTGAGGCGGCAGGACATGTGCTCGCCGATCGCAAGATCATCCGCGACGAACGGGCCGAGATCGCCGTTCAGCTGCGCGCATGGTGCGCAGACGAAGCGATTGATGTGGTGATTTCCACCGGCGGCACCGGTCTCACCGGGCGCGATGTCACGGTGGAGGCGCACCGCGATGTCTATGAGAAGGAAATTGATGCCTTCGGCACGGTGTTCACCATGGTCTCCATGCAAAAGATCGGCACCAGCGCCGTGCAGAGCCGCGCCACCGGCGGCGTTGCGCAGGGCACCTATCTCTTTGCGTTGCCCGGCAGCCCCGGGGCCTGCAAAGACGCCTGGGATGAGATCCTCGCCTATCAGCTTGACTACCGGCACCGCCCCTGCAATTTCGTCGAAATCATGCCGCGTCTGGATGAGCATCAGCGCCGCAAGTGAGTGCGCGCCTTCACGGCCCATCACATTTATCGGCAAAGCGTAAATTAAAGTGACGGAAACCTGACGGGCGTCCGTATCAACCATGCGTCGTCTTGGAATCTTCCCGGATCAGGCGCATCATGGGGTTAAGCCACGCACGGAGGCGCAGCATATGAGATTTTTGCGGCAAAGTTTGACCGGGCTTTTTCTGCTCTCGGTGACCGCTGGATTTTTGCTCTACGCGGGCCATCTGGTGCGCGGCGCGGTCGAAGAGCGGCTCTCTCAGGATGCCAAAGGCCCACCGGCGCGTGAGCGTATCTTTACGGTCAACGTCAAACGCGCCGAGCCGGGGGCGGAAACGCCGGAGCTTGTCGCCTTTGGCGAGGTGCAGAGCCGCCGCTCGCTCGAAGTGCGCGCTGCTGCCGCCGGAACCGTCGTGCATCTCTCTGAAAACTTTGAAGATGGCGCGCGGGTCACGGCTGGTGAAATGCTGGTTCAGGTCGACCCCACCAAAGCACGCTATGCGCTCGATCGTGTGGCCAATGATGTACTGGATGCAGAGGCCGAGCGGCGCGATGCGGATCGCACTTTGGCGCTCGCACGGGATGAGCTGAGCGCGGCCGAGGCGCAATACGCGTTGCGCCAGACAGCTTATGACCGTCAGGTGGATCTGCAGGAGCGCGGCGTGGGCACCGCTGCTGCGGTGGAAACCGCAGGGCTCGCGCAGGCTTCGGCGCAGCAGGCTGTGCTGTCCAACCGCCGTGCTGTGGCGCAGGCAGAGGCGCGTGTGGATCAGGCCAAAACCCGGTTTGAGCGCACTTCCATTCTTTTGGCCGAGGCCCAGAAAGATCTCGATGACACGGTGATCCGCGCAGATTTCAGCGGCACCCTGTCAGAGGTGACCATTGTGCAGGGCGGGCTGGTCTCAATGAATGAACGGCTGGCCACTTTGATTGACGCAAACGCGCTGGAAGTCGCGTTCCGGGTCTCCACCACCCAATATGCGCGGCTGCTCGACGCCACCGATCAGCTGCATCAGGCCGAGGTGCGGGTCTCGCTGGATGCGCTCAACACCGACCTCTCCACCACCGGCGTGATCACCCGCGATGCGGCGGCCGTGGGGGAGGGACAAACCGGCCGAGTGCTCTATGCGCGGCTTGACAGCGCGCGCGGCTTGAAGCCCGGCGATTTTGTCACCGTGCGCGTGAAAGAGCCGGAACTCGAAAATGTGGTGCGCCTGCCCGCCACCGCGCTGAGTGCTGCCAACGATGTGCTTGTGGTGGGCGAGGGGGATCGCCTTCAGGCCATGAAAGTGAACCTGATCCGCCGACAGGGCGATGATGTGCTTGTGCGCGCCCGTGGTCTCGCAGGCCAGAACGTGGTGACCCGACGCACCCCGCTCCTAGGGGAGGGGATCGCCGTAAAACCGCTGAGCGGTGACAGCTCCCAGATCGAAGCACCCGAAATGGTGGCGCTCAGTGACGAGGAGCGCCAGCGCTTTGTGGCCGCGGTCGAAGCCAATGGCCGGATGCCAAGTGATGCCAAGAAACGCATCCTTGAGGCGCTGGCCAAACCGGAGGTGCCCGCCCAGATGGTTGAGCGCCTGCGCCGCCGGATGGGAGGTTAACCCATGCGTGAGATCGGAGCCCGCGCGGGCGGATTGCTGAGCTACTTCACCCGCCACCGCACAGCTGCCAATTTGCTGCTGGTGGTTCTGATCATCGCCGGCATCGCGGCCATGCCCCGCATGCGGGCGCAGTTCTTCCCGGATGTGGTGGTCGACAATGTCACCGTCAACATCACATGGGAGGGCGCCGGCGCCGAGGATGTTGATGCGGCGATTGTGCAGGTGATGGAGCCTGCCTTGCTGGCCGTCGAGGGCGTCGAGTCGACCGAGTCCCGCTCAACCGAAGGCTCCGCCCGCATCACCATGGATTTCGAACCCGGCTGGGATATGGCGCGGGCCACGGATGACGTGCAGGTGGCGGTGGATGCCGTGACCACTTTGCCGGAAGAAGCCGATGATCCGGTGGTGCGACGCGGCGCTTGGCGCGACCGCGTGACCGATGTTGTGATCACCGGCCCCGTTGACGTGGACCAACTTGCGCGCTTTGCCGATGAGCTTGTGGCGCGGCTCTACACCGAGGGCGTGACCCGCACGACCATACGTGGCTTGGCTGAGCGACAAACCATCGTTGAGGTGTCCTCGGTTGATCTGATCACCCACGATATCGCCATAGCAGAGATTGCCGATGCGATTGCACAAGAGGTCAACGCTGACCCCGCGGGAGACGTCACCGGCGCTGTGGCGCGTGTGCGCACCGGCATCGAGAAACGCGCACCAGATGAGATTGCCGGTATCGTTCTGCGCTCCAATCCTGATGGCACAAAGCTGACAGTGGAAGATGTCGCCTCCATCCGCCTTGAGGGTGTGGATCGCAACCGTTCCTACTTTGTGGGCGAAGATCCGGCCATGGCGGTGCGGGTCGACCGTTCAGAGGCAGGCGATGCCATCGGCATCCAGCGACAGGTCGAAGACGTGGTGGCAGAGATGCGCGCCACCCTGCCTGAAGGCGTGTCTATCGAGCTGATACGCACCCGCTCTGAGGCGATCACCGGCCGTCTGAACCTGCTGTTGGACAATGGCATCGCCGGTCTCTCGCTGGTGCTGATCCTGCTGTTTTTGTTCCTGAACACCCGCACGGCCTTTTGGGTGGCCGCTGGTATTCCCACTGCGATGTTTGCTGCTGTAGCGCTCATGTATGTGGGCGGGCTGACCATCAATATGATCTCGCTCTTTGGCCTGATCATCACGCTTGGTATCGTGGTGGATGATGCCATCGTTGTGGGCGAACATGCCGATGCCCGCGCGCGCCGTTTGGGGGAGCCAGCCCCCGTTGCGGCTGAGAACGCCGCGCGCCGGATGGCCATGCCGGTGTTTTCCTCAACCCTGACCACCGTGATTGCCTTTTTTGGTCTTACCGTGATCAGCGGGCGGTTTGGCGATCTGATCGCCGATATCCCCTTCACGGTGATCGTGGTATTGATCGCCTCGCTGGTGGAATGCTTCCTGATCCTGCCCCACCACATGTCACATGCCATCAAACACTCCGCCAAAGAGCATTGGTATGACGTGCCAAGCCGCGTGGTGAATCAGGGTTTCCGCTGGGTGCGTGAAAACATGTTCCGCCCCTTCATGCGCTTGGTGATCTGGGCGCGCTATCCGGTGCTCGCCGTGGCGGTCGTGGCGCTCGCGTCGCAAGCCGCACTCTTTATCAACGGGGATGTAAAATGGCGCTTCTTCAATGCGCCGGAACGCGGCTCGGTCACGGGCAACTTCTCCATGCTGCCCAGCGCCACCCGCGCAGACAGCCTCGCCATGATGAAAGAGATGCAGCGCGCCACCGAGGAGCTGGGTAAGGAATTTGAAGAGCGCTACGGTGAAAATCCGCTGGACTATGTGATTGCTGTGATCGGCGGCAACAGCGGACGGGCGCTGCCCGGCTCTGAAAGCCTTGATCCGGATCTGTTGGGCAGCATCGCCATTGAGCTGATTGACGCGGACCTGCGCCCCTATTCCAGCTTCGCCTTTGTGGGTGCCCTGCAAGACAGCGTTGCGCGCCATCCGCTGGTGGATCAGATCAGCTTCCGCGGCTGGCGTTCCGGACCCGGCGGCGACGCGCTGGATGTGGAGTTCTACGGCTCTGACAGCCCAACCCTGAAAGCGGCCAGTGAGGCGCTCAAAACCGCGTTGGAGGAGTTCCCTGAGGTTTCCGCCGTTGAGGACAACCTGAACTACGACAAACAGGAACTGATCCTTGATCTCACGCCGCAGGGCCGCGCGCTGGGCTTCTCCATTGACGCGCTGGGTCGCGAGCTGCGTCACCGGCTCAACGGGCTTGAGGCCACCACCTTCCCGGATGGTCCGCGCAGTGCCGCCATCCGCGTGGAGCTGCCCGAAGGCGAGCTGACCGCTGATTTCCTCGAAGGCAGCCTGATGCGCACACCCGCCGGAGCCTATGTGCCGCTCGCAGATGTGGTGACCGTGCAAAGCCGCACCGGCTTCAGCACTGTGCGGCGCGAAAACGGCGTGCGGTTGATCAATGTCACCGGCGACATCTCTGAGGATGATCCGGCCCGCGCCGAGGCCATTTTGCAGCAGTTGCGCGAGGATGTCCTGCCCACCATTGCCAGCGAGAAACAAGTCGAATGGCGTCTCGCGGGGTTGGCCGAACAGGAGGATGAATTCCTCAACGATGCGCGCACAGGGCTTATCCTGTGTCTCAGTGGGATCTACCTTGTGCTGGCATGGGTGTTCTCAAGCTGGACCCGGCCCATGGTGGTGATGGCGATCATCCCCTTCGGCCTCGTTGGCACGATTTTTGGCCACAACCTGCATGATGTGCCGCTCAGCATGTTCACCGTTGTGGGTCTGCTGGGCATGACCGGGATCATCATCAACGACAGCATCGTGCTGGTCACCACAATTGACGAACACGCCAAAGACCGCGGCGTGATCCCCTCCATCATCGACGGCGCGGCAGACCGCCTGCGACCGGTGTTCCTAACCACCGCCACCACGGTTCTGGGCCTCGCCCCGCTGCTGTTTGAGCGCAGTGCGCAGGCGCAGTTCCTCAAGCCCACGGTGATCACGCTGGTCTATGGCCTTGGCTTTGGCATGTTGCTGGTGCTGATCGTGGTGCCTGCGCTGATGGCGATCCAGACAGATTTCGCCCGTCAGGTGCAAGCCTTTGGCCGCGCGCGACGTGCGCGCCGGTTGCAAGGCGCGCTGCTACTGAGCGGGGCCGTGCTGACCGGCTGGCTGGTGATGACCATGGGCTGGATGGTGTTGCAGGGACAGATGCACCCGTTGCTGGGTCAGATCGTGCCCGCGTTGGCAGGTGTGACCACGCCGATCATGGCACTCTTGGTGTTCATACTGGGGGCCGGGCTGGTCTGCGTGCTGGGCTATGGCGCGGCGGCGGGCTGGATGCTGTATCGCGCCCGCCGGTCCGGAGCGTCGGCCTAGGCTTTCGCCGCCTCGCGCCAGTTACTCTGTTTGCCTTGATTACCCTGTGCAGCCGTGAATATCGACCGCATCGCCGTCACTCAACACGGTGAAGCGCAGATCGGAGCGGTTGATCAGGAACGACGCATCAGAGACATGCACCATCTCGGTCTCCGCAATCAGCGTGTCACCGCTGCGCGTTGTGGTGCCTTCCGCAACCCAGATCTCAGGATTGGCGGTCTCAATCACCGCGACCTCTGCGCCACCGGCACGGGGCATCTTGATCTTGGCCTGAAGCTTCACACCGCCGTTTGTTGGCGCAAGGATGCAGGTGACCTTATAGACACCGGCCTCATCTGCCGAGAGCGGCTGATCCACGATGGAGGCCACAATCCGCGCGTCCCGCGTGCCGGGGGCCGCCAGCTCGCCATCAAGATGCAGCCGCTGCGGCACACAGATGTCGCGACAAACGCCAATATCGAGCACGGCCTTCAGCCGCACAGGCTTGTCTGATTTCTTCGGGTCGATCTTCACCGGCAGAACCAGCTCTTCGGAATACCCGATGGAGCGCATGCCGTTTTCATAAAACACATCCGGCGTCGGCCAGCTCACCGCAATATCGCGCGCATTGTGCGAGCCCTGCCAGGAAATCCGCGGCGGAATGCCCGCATCCCCGGGCGCACGCCAATAGGTCTTCCACCCCGGATTCAGCGTGATCCGCAGCCCCGCCATATGGGTCCCATCCGCATTGCGCCAGCCGGGCAGAACCTCGGCCTGAACCACTTGATCAAAGGACTGTGCCGTCGCCATAGCAGGCGCCACGGCAGGCGAAATCAAAGCGCAAAGCGCGGTGAGGGTACGTGCGGTTGTCTTGAACATGAGCATTAGATGGGCCAGAATCGGCTGAAATCCAACTCACAATCGGGCGAGAAACCCGTGTGAGACTGAAACACAACGCTTACCACTTGAGTCTATGATGGCAGGCGCACATGTTGGATGTACAGACAGCGCGTCTGTTGAAGGAGGCGTCTTGAGCAGCGAAGAAAACAGCACCACCACCCAAATGGACGAGCTCGATTTCACCGGGCAGGTTCTGATTGCCATGCCGGGGATGGAAGACTCGCGCTTTGCCAATTCCGTGGTGCTGATGTGTGAGCATTCTGAAAAAGGCGCGATGGGGTTGATCATCAACAAATCCATCGACGGGCTGAAACTCACCGACCTGTTTGAGCAACTCTCGATTTCCACCCACCAACCGGATGCGCCCTCTGCGCTGCATTTTGGCGGGCCCGTGGAAACCGGGCGCGGTTTTGTGCTGCATTCGCCGGAATATAAATCCGGTCTCAGCCACATGCGCGTGGGCGCGGATTTTGCCCTGACCACCACACAGGATGTGCTTGAGGATATGGCCGAAGGGCGCGGCCCACAGAAGGCCCTGACCATGCTCGGCTATAGCGGTTGGGGGCCGGGGCAGCTCGAGCGCGAAATCGGCGAAAACGGCTGGCTTGTGGCCGAAGCGGCACCGGATCTGGTGTTTGACGATCCGGACGGTGAGAAATGGGCCAATGCCCTCAAAAGCCTCGGTGTTGATGCGCTGACACTCTCCGCCGCCGCCGGTCGGGCGTGAGGCAGGCCACCCCCCGCCTCAACCGCCTTTATTGCGCATAAACCGCCGTTTCAAACGCCTCATAGGTCCGCAGATAGGGCGCTTCCACAAACGGCAGGGATTGCGTGAACACCAGACCGGCCACATCTGACGCCGGATCCACCCAATAATGCGTGTTGCACACCCCGGCCCAGCTTTGTGACCCGGCTTTGCGCCGCCCCGGAACTTCGGCCTCAAAACGCACCGCCGCAAAACTATGGGTGGTGCCTTCAGGCAGTTCCACATCTGCCGTCACAGGTGGTGCAATGGTCACCATCTTCTGAAACGTCTTGCCCTCCATCTGGTCCTCCAGCATTTCGGCAAAGGCGCTTTCAGACAGAATGCGCTGTCCATTCAGCGCGCCTTTGTTCAGCAGCATGCGGAGAAACTTCATATAGTCCGGCGCTGTGGAATAGAGGCAATGCCCCATGCCATAGACCTCCGGCTGAGGCGGTGGGGCCAAGTCAAACGGCACAAAACTGCCGTCCTCACCGCGGGCCCGCACTTCTGACAGCCGATCTGCAAAGGCGTCCGGTTCAAAAGCGGTGTCGTTCATGCTAAGCGGGTCAAAGATCTCCTCACGGCAGAACTGGTCAATGCGCCGCCCGTCAAGCGCCTCAACCACTTGGCCCAGCCAGTCGATGCTTGGGCCATAGCCCCAGCGGTCGCCGGGGTCATACATCAGCGGATAGTTGAGCGATGCTTTGGTGCCGCTCAACACGCTGGGATGTCCGGTCGCCTCAAGATATCTGCCCACATCGGGGTTCCAGAATTCGTACTCCAGTCCGCTGCGATGGGTGGCCAGATGGCGGATGGTGGCCGTGGTTTTGGGCGCACGCATCACAGGCGTGTCACCGTCCCAGCGCTCCAGCACCTGCAGCTTGTTCCAGTCGGGCAGGATATCGGCCACGGGGGTGTCCATCGACAGTTTGCCCCGGTCGATCATGATCATCGCGGCCACCGAACCGATGGCTTTGGTGGCAGAAAAAATCCGGAACACCGTGTCCTCGGAAGCGGGGCGGCCTGCGGCGGCCTCTCCTGAGCTTCCCGAGTAGGTGACGCCATCGGCATTGGCGCTCATCGCCACAACAAAGGGCACATCCTGCGCCGCAACGGCATCCTTGAGGATGCGATCAAAATTCTCAGACGACATGTGGTTCCTCCCAAAACCTCGATTGGGAGAAAAGCTAGCTCAGGAGCCTTTTCAAAACAACTTTGCAGGCTTGAAGGGGCTAATCTCTTGGAGCTGCCGCCCGCTTCAGCCGGTCATTGATCGCCAGCCCAAGTCCGGTTTCAGGGATCGGGGATACTGCGATGGGCGCGTCTCCGTCCTGATCCAGCTGGTGCAAGTGGTGAAACAGATTTGCGGCGGCCTCTGTCAGATCCCCGGAAGGGCTGAGGTTGAGGGTTGCGCCGTCAACCTTGCCAAAGCCCAGCAGCCGTTCCTCCGCACTGATCTCGGTGGCGTTCAGGCGGACCGTGGCACCGGGCGCGTAGTGTGAGGTCATCTGACCCGGAGCGGTCAGCGGCGCGTTCTCGGCGCGCCCCGCCACCGGCGCACCAATTGCGGATTCCAACGCCTCCACCGGAAGCCCGCCGGGGCGCAGCAGGGTGGGGGTGTCAGACAGGCCAAGGATGGTGGATTCCACACCCACATCACAGGCACCGCCATCAACCACAGCTTCGATCCGGCCGGTGAGGCCAGCGCGCACATGGGCGGCTTCGGTCGGGCTGATCTTGCCGGAGGGATTGGCCGAGGGGGCGGCCACCGGCCCGTCAAACTGCGCCAGCAACGCTTTGGCCACCGGATGGGCGGGCACGCGGATCGCAAGGGTGGGCAGCTCTGCGGTGACAAGCGGGGACAGGCCCGAATCCGGGCGCAGCGGCAAGACCAGCGTCAGCGGGCCGGGCCAGAAGGCGGAGGCGATGCGGTCTGCAAGGTCGCTCCAAATGACGTAGCGTTTCGCGGTTTCGACATCTGCGACATGCACGATAAGCGGGTTGAAACGGGGCCGTCCCTTGGCCTCAAAGATGCGGGCCACCGCATGATCCTGACGGGCGTCAGCCCCCAGTCCATAAACGGTTTCCGTCGGGAAGGCGACCAAACCGCCACCCCGAAGGAGGGTCGCGGCCTCAGCAAAGCCGGAGGCATCAGCAGGGAGGGTTTTGGTGTCCAAGATGGGGCTCTCCAGTGACGTCGCGTTCCGCTATGATAGGATCCTTGCTAACACTATCTTTGCGCTCAAAGCTGCATACATGCGGCGCTCATCAAAGCCAAGCCTGCCGGAGAGACAGATGCCCTTTCGTGCCCCAGTGACAGATTTCCAATTTCTGTTCGACCACGTGGTCGATTTTGCTCAGATCACTGCAACCGAGCGTTTTGCAGATGCAGACAACGACACCCGCGACGCCATTCTGGTGGAAGCCGGTAAGATGGTCGAGGAGATCATGGCCCCACTGCAGCGCAACGGTGACCTTGAAGGCGCGGTGCTGGAAAACGGTGTTGTGCGCACCTCTCCCGGATTTGGTGACGCCTATAAGCAGATCGCAGAAGGCGGCTGGATCTCCACCAGCGCCGATCCGGAGTACGGCGGCATGGGCTTGCCTCATTCTATCACCACCGCCGTGAACGAGATGATGGGGGCTGGCTGTTTGTCTTTGCAGCTCAACCCGCTGATGACACAGGGCCAGATCGAAGCGCTGGAACATCACGCCTCTGACGAAATCAAGGCCACCTACCTGCCCAAGCTGATCTCTGGTGAATGGTCCGGCACCATGAACCTAACCGAGCCTGCCGCAGGCTCTGACGTGGGCGCGCTGCGCTCCAAAGCTGAACCAAACGGCGACGGCTCCTACGCGATCACCGGGCAGAAGATCTACATCAGCTGGGGCGACAACGATTTTACAAACAACGTCTGCCATCTGGTTCTGGCCCGTCTGCCTGACGGCGTCTCCGGCACCAAAGGCATCAGCCTCTTCATCGTGCCCAAGTTCCTGCCAGATGAGAACGGCGAGCCCGGCGTGGCCAATACGCTGAAGGTGGTCAGTCTTGAGCACAAAATGGGTCTGCACGGCTCCCCTACCGCGGTTATGCAGTATGACGGTGCCAAAGGCTGGTTGGTCGGCCCAGAGCACGGCGGCATGAAAGCCATGTTCACCATGATGAACAACGCCCGTCTCGGTGTGGGTGGCCAAGGTGTTGGTGTTGCCGAAGGCGCCTACCAGCACGCATTGGGCTACGCTATGGACCGCACACAAGGCCGCAGCCCAATTCAGGGCGGCACCGGAACCATCATGGACCACGCCGATGTGCGCCGCATGCTGACCGGTATGAAGGCGGATATCTTCGCCGCCCGCGCCATCGAAATGGCCTGTGCTGTGGCGATCGACATGGGGACTGCCACCGGCGCGGCAGATTGGAAAGCCCGTGCGGCCTTCCTCACCCCTATCGCCAAAGCCTTCGGCACTGATGTGGGCATGAAGGTCTCTGAAGACGGTGTGCAGGTGCACGGCGGTATGGGCTTCATCGAAGAAACCGGCGCAGCGCAGTTCTATCGCGATGTGCGTGTGACCGCGATCTATGAAGGCACCAACGGCATTCAGGCGATGGACCTCGTGGCGCGTAAGCTGATGGACGGTGGCGATGCCGCCTACGCCATCCTCGATGAGATCGAAGATTGCGCGGAAAAAGTGCGTGAGAGCATGGCAGACCTGGCAGAGCCTCTGTGGCAGGCCACCGAAACCCTGCGTGAAGCCACCGAATGGATGGTCGCGCAGGGCGATCTGAACGACCGCTTTGCCGGCTCCGTGCCGTTCCTGCGCGGCTTTGCCCGCGTGCTGGGTGGCTACTATCACCTGCGCGCAGCAATCGCTGAAGGTGGCGAAGGCCCACGCTCCAAGCTGGCCAAGTTCTACATCAAACGTCTGCTGCCAGAGCACGCAGGTGTGCTGGCCCACGCCATGGAAGGCGCTGGCGACCTCTACGCGCTGAGCCCTGACGAACTGGGCGCAGCCTGATGCACGACGGCGCGGCAGGCATCCGCTATCCATGGGAAACGCCCCCTGCAGAGGGGGAGGCCATCGAGGTGGCCGATGGGGTTCTTTGGATGCGCTTGCCGCTGCCGATGAAGCTGGACCACGTCAACATCTACGCGCTGGATGATGGCGACAGCTGGACGGTGGTAGACACCGGCTTTGACAGCAGAAAGTCCCGCGCCATTTGGCAAAAACTTCTTGATGGCCCGCTCGCTGGAAAACCAGTCGGGCGGGTTGTCGTGACGCACCACCACCCGGATCACGTTGGCCTTGCCGGCTGGTTTCAATCTGAGCATGGTGCGGAACTCTGGACAACCCGCACAGCTTGGCTGTTTGCCCGTATGCTGCAGCTTGATGAGCAGGCGGTGCCCCGTCAGGAAACGCTCGATTTCTACCGCGCTTGCGGCATGGATGAAGAGATCTTCCAGAAACGCGCGAGCGAACGCCCCTTCAACTTTGCCGATATGGTTGCGCCCATGCCACTTGGCTTTAAGCGCATCAAACAGGATGACGTGATCCGCATGGGCGGACGCGACTGGGATGTGCATATCGGCAACGGCCATGCACCGGAGCACGCCACCTTCTGGAGTCGCGACGACCATCTGGTGCTCTCGGGTGATCAGATACTGCCCTCGATCAGCTCCAACATCGGCGTCTACGCCACCGAGCCTGAGGCGGATCCTGTGGCCGATTGGCTGGAGGCCTGTGAGCGGCTGGCCATCTTTGCGCGCGCGGATCAGTTGATCCTTGGTGGGCACAAACTGCCTTTCACCGGCGCGCCGACCCGCATGCGCCAGCTGATCGACAACCACCATGGCGCGCTCGACCGTTTGAAAGATCATCTTGATGATCCGAAAACCGCAGGCGAGTGCTTCCCGCCTTTGTTCAAGCGCACCATTGATGAAGGGGCCTATGGTCTCGCCTTGGTGGAGGCCCTTGCTCATTTGAACCATCTCTACCAGATTGGAGAGATAAGCCGGACAAAGCGCGAAGATGGCGCCTACATCTGGCAGAGGATCAAATAGGGCAGCTTTTATGAGCGAAGACATCAAGACCACAGCAGAGGCGGCCGAGGCTGCGGCTCTGCCGCGCCGCCGTGAGGTGCATTCCAATCCAGAGGTGGCAGAGGTCGAGGTGCCCGAAAAGGTCGCCAAGGAACCTGTGCAATCCAAGAGCGCTGCCGAATGGGCCTATGAACGGCTGATCCTCTATATCCAGAACTTTGAAAAGCAGCTGGATGAAACCCATGAGGTGGCCATGGGCTTTGTCGGCGGGGAGGCCGGTGTGCTGCGGATCGAGGGTATGGGCTATTTTGATCCCGACATCGTGACCTTCTACGGCACCGACTCAAGCGGCATCAAAACCCAGCTTGTCCAGCACGTCAGCCAGCTCAATGTGATGCTGCGCGCTTTGCCCAAACCCAGCGATGATGGTGAGGCGCCCACGCGCATTGGTTTCCGTCTGGCGGAAGGGCTTAAGAAATAGGCCCGCAGGCAGTGCGGCATTTTGTGTCGCCTCTCTGGGGACTTGCTCTGCGCAGGCAGGGTGACAGGTGATCCTGAATCAGCTATCCAAGCACATAAGCGACAGGAGGAATGACCATGGCAGAACACAAGCACGGCTCGATGGATATCGAAGTTCAGGAAAAAACCTTTGCAGGCTTTATCAAAGCCTCTGTGTATGTGGCTTCTGCAAGCATTGGCATTCTGATCTTCCTGGCTCTCTTCAACAGCTAAGGCCGATAGGGCCACAGAGGTGCCCGACATGATCAGGACAATTCGTATGATGGCGCTGGCTTTGCTGGCGCTTTCTCTTGCTGCGTGTACCGTGCGCAATCCGGTTGAAACCAACGCGCCCGATCAGGAGGTCGCCGCCGCCCGCTATGCCCATTCTGGGCCAAAGCAGCTCACGCTCTTTACAATGATTTCCAATGACAACGGATCAGGTGCGCATACCTCGCTTCTGATCAACGCCAGCGAACGGGTGGCCTTTGACCCAGCCGGGTCTTTCCGCACGGAAGGAATCACCGCGAAGAACGACGTTGTCTACGGCATGACGCCCTATCTGGTCGACCAGTACACCCGCTTCCATGCGCGCGAAACCTTCCACGTGGTGGTGCAGACTTTGGACGTTGAGCCGGAGGTGGCGGAATTGGCGTTGCGCAAGGCACAGTCCCTTGGACCGGTGCTGGAATCACAATGCGCTTTGACCACCTCTCAGGTGCTGGCAGGCCTGCCGGGGTTTGAGGATGCGCCACGCACCTATTCCCCCCGCAAGCTGAGTGAGTATTTCGCGGCCAAAGGGGCGAGCTATGATCGCCTGTTTGAGTATGATGACGCGGACAAATCCAAGGTTCTTGCGGCTTTTGTGCCGGAATATGAGCGCGCTGCGACCAACTGATCTGCGCACGTTAACCATGGTTTTTCGGGTGTTCTGTGCGTGAAATGCCACAGACGCAATACCGTAGGGATACCGACGCGATACAGACGTGAAATTTTCAGAGGGTTTGGAGCCCGCCAAAAAGGGTTAACGCACCGACGAGGATCGCCCAAAGGATGTTTTTGGTGACATAGCCGGTGACCAGCGTCGCCGCTGCTGCGGCCATCCGTGCCGGGTCCGGTTGCCCCCCTGTGGCGCTTGGCCAGATCACCAGCGGGGCCACAAGACCGGGCAACACCGCTACAGCGGTATAGCGCAGGTGGCGCAGCACCCACTCGGGCATTTGCCGATTGCCAATGATACCCAAAAACACATAGCGCAGTCCGAAACTGCCGATTCCCATGCAAATGATGATGATCCAGGTCGTGGCCTCATTCATTTGGAATCCCTCGCTTTTTCCGTCTGGCGTTCAACTTCTGCACCGGTGATCATCCCCGCCGCAGCGGCCACCATCAGCCCGAGGTTCCAGGGCAGGAATGCAAATATCAGCGCCGTGATGACAGAGACCACAGCCGCCAGAACATGGGCCTTCGTGCGCAGCATCGGCCCGATCATCGCCAGAAACGTGATCGGCACGGCAAAATCCAGCGCGAAGGAGGGCGGAATGGCCTGCCCCACCAGCGCGCCAACCAAGGTAGCCGCATACCAGGCGGGAAAAACTGGCGTGATGGAGCCCAGAAAATATGAGAATTTTTGCCCAAGCGACATCTCGGAGCGTTTCTCAAATTCAATGATTGCAAGGGCATAGCTCTGATCAACCAACCCATAAGCCACAAATGCCCGTCGCCAAAAAGGCAGAGCTCCAAAGTGCGGTGTCAGCGATGCGGAATACATCGCCATGCGCAGGTTCACCGTCAGCGCAGAGGCGATCACAACAACCGTCGGCGCATTCTCCGCCATCAGTTGAAGAGCAGTAAACTGCGCCGCACCAGCGATCACAACCACTGAAAAAGCAAGGGTTTGCACCACCGGCAAGCCCGCCTCGGTCGCGACCACGCCAAAGAGCAGGGCAAACGGCCCCACCACCAGCAGAAACGGCAGACCATGGCGAACACCGCGCAGGAACTCGGTTCGATCAAAGTAGGATGTCATGAGACTCGCTCAGAAAATAAAGCCCTCAAGGCCTACCCAAGTCCGGTTGGGGATGCAATGCGTGGGGATAGCTGAAACGTGTTTGATTGGTGGTGGTCAAGGCAGCGAAAGCTGATTAGGTTTCAGTGCGATGTGGAGGAGGTTGCATGTCAGAAGCATCAGATTTGGCAGACTATTTGATTGCGCCGGACCCAAAGGCGCCACGGCTGACACGCGCTGTGGTGGGCACAGATCAATTTGGTCAACCCACCGAGATTTCGGTTGTAGAGGAGCGTCCACTGACGATTTATCTCAACAGCCGAGAGATCGTCACCGCGATGACAATTGGGGATTATCCGGAGTATCTCGCGCTTGGTTTTTTGCTCAATCAAGGGATGCTGAAGCCGACCGATAACGTGACCGGCGTGGACTATGATGAAGAGCTCGAAGTTGTTGTTGTCCGCACCGCAACCGAGACGAACCACGAAGAGAAGCTGAAGAAAAAGACCCGCACATCAGGTTGCGCAGTGGGCACTGTGTTTGGTGATATGATGGAGGGGCTTGAGAATGTGTCTCTGCCGCACAGCACCATCCGGACCAGCGATCTCTATGCCTTGACGCATAAGATCAACCGCACGCCCTCGCTCTATCTGGAAGCCGGAGCCATCCATGGCACGGTGCTCTGTCAGGGCGACCAGCCGCTGGTCTATATGGAAGATGTCGGGCGTCACAACGCGGTTGATAAAATTGCAGGTTGGATGTTTCAAGAGCAAGCAAGTGCTTCCGACAAAGTGCTCTACACCACGGGCCGGCTGACCTCTGAGATGGTCATCAAATGCGCTTTGATGGGCATACCGGTGCTGGCCTCGCGATCCGGGTTCACCGCCTGGGGCGTTGAAATTGCACGACAAGTTGGGCTGACGCTGATTGGACGCATGCGCGGGCAGCGGTTTGTTTGCCTGAGCGGCGAAGACCGCCTGCTGCGGGATGTTGACCCCAACAGCGTGCCTGAGGAAGCGCACAAACATGGGCGCAAGAGCGGAGCAAAAACGTGAAGCAACCACTCGGAGTGATCCTTGCGGGAGGGCAGGCCACGCGCATGGGCGGCGGCGACAAGGGGCGTCTGATGCTTGGTCAACGCAGCATTCTGGAGCATGTTATCGAACGGCTCGAGCCCCAGGTTGCTGGATTGGCGCTGAACGCAAATGGCGATGCTACGCGGTTTGAAGATCTTGGTTTACCTGTCTTGCCGGATTCGCTCGAGGGTTATCCCGGACCTTTGGCCGGGGTGCTCGCAGGCTTGGATTGGGCGGCAGAGCAGGGGGCGGATGCCATTGTGACCGCTGCTGCAGACACACCGTTTTTCCCGTGTGATCTGGTGCCGCGTTTGTTGCTGGCCGCAGAAGACAAACAGCATACGCTCGCACTCTCTGCGTCGCGTGAACCGGACGGCAAAGTCTGGCGACAGCCCACATTCGGCCTTTGGCCTGTGGCGCTTCGGGATGATCTGAGGGCGGCTTTGCAAGAGGGGCTCAGAAAAGTTGTGCTTTGGACGGACAAACATGACGCAGGTCAAGCCATCTTTGCCCAAACCGGGGTAGATCCCTTTTTTAACGTGAATACCCCGGACGATCTGCAAGAAGCGCGCCGGTTGGCAGGAGACCCCACAAAGTGAAGCAGGTTTATGGCGTTGTCGGTTGGAAAAACTCTGGCAAAACCGGATTGATGGAGCGCTTGGTGACGGAAATCACCAGCCGAGGTTTGACCGTCTCTACGATCAAACACGCGCATCACAGTTTTGATGTGGACCAGCCGGGCAAAGACAGCCATCGGCACCGCGAGGCGGGGGCAAGCGAGGTCTTGCTTGCCAGCCGCGCGCGTTGGGCCTTGATGCGGGAGCTACGAGAGGAAAATGAACCGTCGCTGTCAGAGCTTCTGGAGAAGCTCGCTCCGGTGGATCTGGTCCTGATTGAGGGCTATAAGCGGGACAAGCACCCAAAGGTAGAAGCTCACAGGGCCGTGACGGGCAATGCGCTGATCGCGCCGGAAGATCCAACCGTGCGCGCCATTGCCTCGGACACAGCATTGGAAAGCGATCGGCCGGTGATGGACCTTGATGATACCAAAAAGATCGCAGATTTCATTCTGTCAGACCTTGGAATATAGCCTCTTTATCAGCCGTTTACACAAAAGAGCAGAGTAATGGTGCAAGACAACAAACTGGTGCCGCCACCGCTGAAGAATGATTGTTTTGCCTTGCCTGCGGACACCCACTGGACGCCGGTTTCTGACGCCTTAGAGCGGTTGAAAGAGCGGCTGCATGTTTGCGTGCCGGTCGAGCAGGTGGCGCTTTCAGCAGGTTTGGGGCGCATTCTGGCGCAGGATGTTATCGCGCAACGCTCCAATCCGCCGCAGCCCAATTCTGCGGTTGATGGCTACGCTCTCAATCATGCGGATATCGTTGATGGCGCACAAAGCCTGCCGCTCGCAGAGGGACGGTCCGCCGCTGGGGAACCCTTCGAGGGGGCGGTTCCCAAAGGACATGCGGTACGTATCCTCACCGGAGCCACGCTCCCTGAGGGTGTGGACACTGTGATCCTGCAGGAAGACGTGAGCACAGATGGCAAGGCGATTGCCTTTCACGGGCCGCTCAAGAAAGGAGCGAACACCCGAAAGGCCGGAGAAGATGTTGCAAGCGGTGATGTGATCTTGTCCAAAGGGCGGCAAGTGACGCCTGCGGATCTGGCGTTGATCGCGGCAACCGGCTGCTCCGATTTGAGTGTTTATGCACGTTTGCGCGTGGCTGTGATCTCCACAGGTGACGAACTGGCGGAAGCCGGGTCTGAGGCGCGGGAAGATCAGATATTTGATGCCAATCGGCCAATGCTTTTGGGCATGATCGCGCAGTTTGGCTTCACACCGGTGGACATGGGGCGGGCCCCTGATGATCGCGAGGCTCTAAGAAGCTTCTTGGATCAGGCGGCAGAGCAGGCTGACATGATCCTAACTTCTGGTGGCGCCTCTGCAGGGGACGAAGATCACATGTCCGCGCTGCTGAATGAAACCGGCGCCATGACCCTGTGGCGTCTGGCAATCAAGCCGGGCCGTCCGCTGGCGCTGGGCGTGTGGAACGGAACGCCGGTTTTTGGGCTGCCTGGCAATCCGGTGGCGGCAATGGTGTGTACTTTGATTTTTGCCAAACCTGCCATGAGTGCGTTGGCTGGCGCGGGGTGGAAAGCGGCCGAGCCGATTTGGGTGCCTGCTGGGTTCGAGAAGGACAAGAAGGCCGGTCGTCGCGAGTATCTGCGTGCGCGACTTGTCGCTGGACGGGCCGAGGTGTTCAAATCCGAAGGTTCGGGCCGGATCAGCGGTTTGAGCTGGGCAGAAGGGCTTGTGGAACTTCCTGACGAGGCGATGCAGGTCGATGAGGGCACACTTGTCGCCTACTACCCCTACGCGGCCTTTGGGCTGTAAAAAAGGCGCCAACTGGGCGCCTATTTTGCTTAGTCAAATATGCCGGCAACACGCCCCAGAAGCATGAAGGCTCGGGCTGTGCGCGTGTCAGATAGTGCGGCGATATCCGCGTCGGTGGCGGTCTCTTCAAACTCAACGAAGCTCTTGTCAAAGCGGCGAAGGAAATGATGCGCAGCGTCGCGGAAAATCGCATCTTGTTTCATGCGGCCAGCCGCCAATGCCAAAGAGCTGCGATCACGCACTCCGCCCAATGCTGCGATGGCTTTGCCGCGTTCGCCTGAGGCAAAGCGACGCCAAATTTCGGGACGCGCCAGATCAGGGCGCAGATCATCCATGTAGATGCCGTCTTGGCTCAACAGGGTGAGAACATCTTGGCTCGCCTGAATAAGATGCGCGGCTTGCCGGTCCCGCAATGCTTTGCGCAGTGCGGCAAAGCCTTCGGCGTCTTCTGCGTTTTCAGGGAAATTGAGCGCCTGAATGAAGTCCGCACGGGCGAGAGGCGGGGACAGCTCCTCAGCAGGTGTGCCAAGCGCCAAAGTGCCCTGATCGGTCAAATCTTCCGCAGGTGCGTCAGTTGCCGGTGCCTTGCGAATACCGTCCTCACGGTCCCGGCTGGTTGAGAACGTTGCCAGCGCGGTTTCAGTCTTACGTGTGGCGGCGGCGATCTCGTCGAGCTTTTTGGTGACGGAAGGCTCAACACCCTGCGCGGCCTGTGCGCCTTGTGCTTGCAGCACATAGGTGCGGCGCATCGCATCTATTGCCGCCTGAAGGCGTGCGCTTTCTTCGCGCATCACGCGGGAGGAACGGGCGGCGGTGGCCGCCACCCAGATCATCGCAACTGGCATGAACACGGCAAAGAGCGTCATCAAGAACGCCACGCCGTCAGCTTGTTCTACTGGATTTGACGGAAGGATCAGAAAGAAGATGACGGCGCCAAGCAGCCAGATAAAACTGAGACCAACCGCAATCCATTCGATTGCGGTGATCTTGGGCTGCTGAGGTTTGTCGTAAATTCCCAGCGGTGTTGACTGGGATTCGGTGTCGTCTTTCATGCCAGTGCGTGTGGTGGCCATCAGGTTACTTGTACGCGATACTCAGGACTTCGTAGCTTTTCTCACCGCCGGGGGTGCGGACTTCGACGCTGTCGCCTTCCTCTTTGCCAATCAGCGCGCGTGCGATCGGTGATTTGATATTGAGGAGGCCCTTTTCAACATTGGCTTCGTGCTCGCCCACGATTTGCCAGGTTTTCTCTTCGTCTGTGTCTTCATCAACCAGAGTGACGGTTGCACCAAATTTGATGGCGCCAGAGAGGGTCGCGGGGTCAATGACCTCGGCGAGACCAATCACGCCTTCCAACTCTTTGATACGACCTTCAATGAAACCCTGCTTTTCACGGGCTGAATGGTATTCCGCGTTCTCTTTCAGGTCGCCAAGCTCGCGCGCAGAGGCGATTGCCTCGATGATCGCGGGGCGTTCCACCGTTTTGAGTTGCTTCAATTCCGCTTCGAGCGCCGAGTGACCGGCGCGAGTCATTGGTATTTTTTCCATGGGTGCGGTCCCGTTGGTCCTTGGCCGCCTTAAACACAGGGCGGCAGTTCTGTTTCAACTGTTGCGGTGCAGAATGCACTGAGGCCTCTTTCAAATGCAAGTGGCGCACCCTTTGCAAGAAGAAATATCCGAGCGTGCCGCAAAAACGCGCTATTGGGGCGAAATGTCGTTGGGTTCCGATTGACGGATCGATTAAAGACACGCTAGCAGATGCGAAAGAAAATTACCCAGCGATCCGAAAGGGGAAGCCAATGTCGGAAATCGAACGCGAAGCCATGGAATATGACGTTGTCATCGTTGGCGCGGGCCCTGCGGGTCTGTCAGCAGCGATCCGTCTGAAACAGCTAGATGCGGACCTTGACGTTGTTGTGTTGGAAAAGGGCTCTGAAGTCGGGGCGCATATCCTCTCCGGCGCTGTTCTGGACCCTTGCGGGTTGAACGCGCTGATCCCTGATTGGAAGGAAAAAGGCGCGCCGCTGAACACCCCGGTGAAAGAAGACAACTTCTACATGCTGGGTGAAGCCGGTGAAATTCGTATTCCGAACTTCCCGATGCCACCGCTGATGAACAACCACGGCAACTACATTGTTTCCATGGGCAACGTCTGCCGCTGGATGGCGGAACAGGCGGAAGAGCTGGGCGTCGAGATCTTCCCAGGTATGGCATGCTCAGAGCTGGTCTATGGCGACAATGGCGAAGTCAAAGGCGTTGTAGCCGGTGTCTTCGGTCTGGAAGAAGACGGCTCTTATGGTCCTGGCACTGAGCCGGGCATGGAGCTGCACGGCAAATACGTCTTCCTGTCGGAAGGTGTGCGTGGGTCTCTCGCGAAGGAAGTGATCGCCAAATACAATCTGCAGGATGGCAAAGAGCCTCAGAAATTCGGCGTTGGCATGAAAGAGATCTGGGAAATCGACCCAGCGAAGCACAACGAAGGTGAAGTCACCCACACCATGGGCTGGCCGCTGGGCAGCAATGCGGGCGGTGGTTCCTTCATCTATCACCTTGAAAACAATCAGGTGTATGTGGGCTTCGTGGTGCACTTGAACTACAAGAACCCGCACCTGTTCCCATACATGGAGTTCCAGCGCTTCAAGCATCACCCAAAGGTGGCGAAGCTGCTTGAAGGCGGTAAACGGGTTGCTTACGGCGCACGCGCGATCTCTGAGGGTGGTTATCAGTCCATGCCGAAGATGGTGGCGCCTGGTGTTGCGTTGCTTGGCTGTTCGGTTGGTATGGTCAACGTGCCGCGCATCAAGGGCAACCACAATGCGATGCTGTCCGGCAAAGCCGCGGCAGAAGCTGCCTTTGAAGCCATCAAGGCAGAGCGTTCTGGTGACGAGCTGAGCGCATATGAAGAAGAAGTGCGCACGGGTGCCATTGGTCAGGACCTGAAGAAGGTTCGCAATGTGAAGCCGATCTGGTCCAAATGGGGCCTCACCGCATCCTTGATGCTGGGCGGTTTGGACATGTGGACGAACACTCTTGGGTTCTCACTGTTTGGCACCGTGAAGCATGGCAAAAACGATGCGGAGGCCACGGAAGAGGCCAGCAAGCACAAGCCGATCGATTATCCGAAACCGGATGGAAAGCTGTCATTTGACCGCTTGACCAACGTGAGCTTCTCCATGACGAACCATGAAGAAAGCCAGCCTTGCCATCTGCGTTTGACCAATCCTGACACCCCGGTGTCTGTGAACCTGCCGAAGTTTGCGGAGCCAGCTCAACGCTACTGTCCTGCGGGCGTTTATGAGGTGGTTGAGGAAGAGGGCAAAGATCCGCGCTTTGTGGTGAACTTCCAGAACTGCGTGCACTGCAAAACCTGCGACATCAAAGACCCGAGCCAGAACATCACTTGGGTCACGCCGCAAGGTGGCGACGGGCCAAACTACCCGAACATGTAAGCAGGACCGGCCCATCCAAGGCCGCCGTGTATGAAATCGCCCCGATCAGCAACTGCTGGTCGGGGTTTTCATTTGCCGGTTGGAATTGCGCAGAACGCGGTCCATCCCTCAAAAACTTGATCTGTTTTGCGCGCATTCTCGCCGGTGCGCCATTGCGCGTGGCAATGGGCGCGACTAGGTTCAAGGGAAGGCATGAACATGGGAGTTTCACGTGGCCAATAAGCTTTTCAGATCGGTTGCCGTTTCGGCGGTTTTGGCGGCGATGGCGCTCCCAGTGCAGGCAAATGGCTTGGCAGGGTCTTATCTCGCGGCGCGGCAAGCAACCTATGAGTCTGATTTCAGCCAAGCCGCGCGGTATTTCACTCAGGCGCTGACCCGCGATGCCGGCAATCCAATGTTGCAGGAAAACGCTGTTCTGGCGTTTCTGTCTTTGGGGCAGATTGATCGGGCGATGCCGATTGCGCGCAAGATGATTGCGGAGGGCAACCACAGCCAGCTTGCGGAAATGGCACTGACCACAGGGCTTGTTGAGGATGGGAATTTCTCTGAGCTGATCGATCGTCTTGAAAAGGGCGGTGTCGGTCCGCTGGTGGATGGGTTGTTGAAGGCCTGGGCCGAAATTGGCCGCGGCGAGATGTCTGAAGGACTTGCCGCATTTGATGAGGTGTCCAAAGAGCCGGGGCTTGGCGGGTTCGCAGAGTATCACAAAGCCATGGCCTTGGCGTCGGTTGGTGATTTTGAAGGCGCGCTCGCGGTGTTTGACGCAGGCACTATGGATGGTCTGCAGCTGACCCGTCGTGGTGTGATGAGCGAAGTTGAGGTGCTGTCTCAGTTGGATCGCACTGAAGATGGGATCGCGCGCATTGACGAAGCCTTTGGCAACGATCTTGACCCGGCATTGCGGCAGATCCGCGATCGCCTGGTCGCCGGGGAGACCTTGCCATTCACGCATGTAACAAGTGCGGCTGACGGCATTGCAGAGGTTTATCACTCTATCGCAAGCGCGCTTCGGAATGAAGCAAACGCTGATTATACGCTGCTCTATGCCCGGATTGCTGAGTATTTGCGCCCAACGCACACTGAGGCTTTGTTGATGACCGCGGAGCTTCTGGAAACGCTTGGGCGTTATGAGCTAGCTTCCCAAACCTATCAGAAGGTTCCTGCGGATGATCCCTCGTTTCACGCGGCCGAATTAGGACGCGCAGAGGCCCTGCGGGAAACGGGTAAGACTGAAGCCGCGCTTGAGGTGCTTGAGCAGCTGACGCGCAGCCACGGGGATGTTGCCTATGTCCACACCGCATTGGGGGACCTGCGCCGTCAGGAGCGCGATTTTGCGGGCGCCGTTGCCGCCTACAACGACTCGATCAATCTTTACGACGAACTAGAGCCGCGCCAGTGGTTCCTGTTCTACGCACGTGGCATCAGCTACGAGCGCTTGGGGGAATGGGGAAAGGCAGAAGCGGATTTCCGCAAGGCTTTGGAGCTGAACCCGGAGCAACCGCAGGTGCTGAATTATCTGGGCTACTCTCTGGTCGAGAAGCAAATCAAACTGGACGAAGCGCTGGATATGATTGAGCGTGCTGTCGCGGCCCGTCCTGATAGCGGCTATATCGTGGACAGCCTTGGTTGGGTTCTGTTCCGTCTTGGGCGTTACGACGAAGCTGTGGCCCATATGGAGCGTGCGGTGGAGTTGATGCCGGTCGACCCTGTGGTGACCGATCATCTGGGCGACGTCTATTGGGCCGTCGGGCGTAAGCTGGAAGCTCAGTTCCAATGGCGCCGAGCCTTGAGCTTTGTCGATGCAGATACCGTGGAAGAGGCCGATCCGGAGCGCATTCGCCGCAAATTGGAAGAGGGCTTGGATGCTGTACTCGAAGAAGAAGGGGCTGCGCCTCTGACGGCTGCCAATGAAAATTGAGGCATTTGCGCCTGCCAAGATCAATCTGACCTTACATGTGACCGGCCAACGCGCTGACGGGTATCATCTTTTGGATTCCCTTGTGATGTTTGCCGACTTCGGGGATCGGATTTGGGTCGAAAAAGCAGGTGAGACCACGCTGGAGGTGACGGGGCCTTTGGCAGGTCCAGTCCCGACCGACAGCAGCAACCTTGTTAGAAGAGCTGCTGATTATTTGGGTGTGACGGCCAAAATCACGCTGGAAAAGAACTTACCGGCTGCGGCAGGTATAGGTGGGGGGTCTTCGGACGCGGCAGCAACGCTGCGCGCTCTGTGCGCGCTCTATGATCTGCCGTTGCCTTCCGAAGATGCTGCGCTCGCGCTTGGGGCGGACGTACCGGTGTGCCTGCAGGGCGGCTGGGCGCGGATGAGCGGTATTGGGGGCGATGTAGCGCGTTTGGGTGCAGGCGCTGCGTGGCCCATGCTCCTGATCAATCCTCGCGTTGCAGTCTCCACTCCGGATGTGTTTCGCGGGCTAATTGCAAAAACAAACGCGCAAATGCCGGATCAGATGCCGGCATTTAGTGATAGGGAAGCCGCGCTTGAGTGGCTCGCTGGTCAGCGAAATGACCTACAGGCCCCTGCCATAGAGCTTGAACCGATCATCGCAGAAGCGCTTCAGCTGCTGGAAGGCAGTGAAGGCTGCCAGCTGGCCCGAATGTCGGGATCTGGCGCAACTTGTTTTGCAATTTTCACAGATGGGATGGCGCGTGATGCGGCGGCGGAAAAAATCCGTGCCAAACGGCCAAATTGGTGGATTCAGCAGGTCCAGGACTGCGGAATGAACTGGCGCTAGAAGCGCCAGCTTTCGGCTCAGTTGAGGCGCTCAACCACGTAGTCGGCGATGCCGATTAGCAGGTCGCGGATGGCGTGCTCCGGAAGCTGTTCCATCGCGGCCTTGGCCTTTGCGGTCCAAGCGTATGCGTCATCACGTGTTGCTGTGAGCGTGTCGTATTTGGCCATCAGCGCGAGAGCATGCTCTAGGTCGCCGTCTTCCTGGCGGCCCTTCTCAATGGTCCGCACCCAGAATTCGCGCTCTTCTTCTGTGGCCTGAGCGACCGCTTTGATCACCGGCAGGGTGAGTTTGCGCTCGCGGAAATCATCACCGATGTTCTTGCCGGTCTGAGCAGTATCGCCCTGATAGTCCAGCAAATCATCAGCGATCTGGAATGCGATCCCAAGTGCGTCACCGTAGTTAAACAGTGCTTTGACCAATTTCGGATCCGCGCCAGCGATCACGCCGCCAACTTCGGTCGCTGCGGAGAAAAGCGCCGCTGTTTTACCGCGCACGACTTGCAGATACACGTTTTCGTCGGTGCGAAGATCGGTGGCGGCAGTGAGCTGCAGCACTTCACCTTCTGCGATGGTTGCCGAAGCATTGGACAAAATCCGCAGAACGTCGATTGATCCGGTTTCTGTCATCAGCTGGAAGCTGCGGGAGAAGAGATAGTCGCCAACAAGGACAGAGCTCTTGTTGTCCCAGAGAAGATTCGCGGTGGGGCGGCCGCGGCGCTGGGCGCTTTCGTCGACCACATCATCATGCAGCAGCGTCGCTGTGTGGATGAACTCCACAGTGGCAGCGAGATGTACATGAAAGGGGCCTTCGTAGCCACAGAGACGCGCGGCGGCGAGTGTGAGCATGGGGCGCAAGCGCTTGCCACCCGCGCCAACCAGATGCGCTGTGACCTCAGGAATTCGCGGCGCATGTTCAGAGGCCATACGCTCCTGGATCAGGCCATTCACGGCCTCCATATCGTCGCGCAACAGAGTGGCGAGGGCTTCATGCGGTTTACTTGCAGCGTGATCGAGGCTCATCTGTGACTTCCTGATGTGAGGGGTCGACATTCGGCGATCCCTGACTTTACATCCCCATTATGAAAGAGCTTTTGCGCAGCACAGATCCGACCATCATCGCATTCGCCACAGCCCTGCTTCAGGGGGAGGGTATAGACTGCTTTGAAATGGACGTAAATATGAGCATCCTCGAAGGCGGGATCGGAATATTCCCGCGTCGTTTGATGGTGCGATCAGCAGATTTGCAGCAGGCAGAGCGGGTTATGCGCGACAATGAGATCGCGCTGGGCCGGCCGGTATGAGCCAGGCGCTCACCAAAAACGCCTTTTTGAATGGTCGTGTGCAACTTTGGCAGCCCAAAGATGGCTATCGGGCCGGCGTGGATCCGGTTCTCCTGGCAGCCTCTATCCCGGCCAAATCCGGCGATCGTGTCCTTGAACTGGGCTGTGGGGCGGGCGCCGCGTTTCTGTGTTTGTGCAAACGGGTTGCGGACCTAACCTGTGACGCTGTGGAGATACAGGCTGACTATGCAGCTCTGGCGCGAAAGAATGTTCAGGAAAACGATGTGGATGCCACGATCTGGGAAGCTGATTTGGCGGAGCTCCCAGAGGAGCTTAGACAGCGGCAGTTTGATCACATTTTTGCGAACCCACCCTATTTTGATCGGGCAGCGGGAACATTGGCTCAGGACATGGGGCGCGATCTGGCAAGAGGCGAGCTGACACCTTTGAGTACGTGGGTCTGTGTGGCCGCGAAGCGGTTGGCTCCCAAAGGCACAGCAACCTTTGTGCACCGCGTAGAGAAGATGCCCGAGCTGCTTTCAGCGATGATGCCTGTGTTAGGCTCATTAGAGGTTTTGCCGCTTCAAGCGCGGGCTGGGCGCGCTGCAGGCTTGGTGCTGGTGCGCGGGCGCAAAGGTGGGCGCGGGGCGTTTAAGCTGCATGCGCCTTTGTTGATGCATGAGGGCGCGGAACACTTGCGAGATGGGGAAAGTTATACGCCTCAGGTGCGCGCGGCTTTGCGAGAAGGCGCTCCGCTCCCATTTCCGGAAAAATAGTTTTCTTGCCAGAAATGATTCGATGGGAAATCGGCGCTGTTTTGCGTCAGTTTTGCGAAGGTGAGGCTGCGCGTTGGCGGAAATTTTCCTGTGTTTCGAATACGACACAGTCGGTGCGTGACAGGCGGTAAATTCTGTGCTGCACTGTTTGGGCTAAAGATCGTTTGGATAGGAGACCAAGATGAGCGTAAGCGCACACCTGCAAGAGCTGAAACGCAAACATGAAGCCCTCTCTGATCAAGTCGAACAGGAACAACGTTCGCCAGGCAGCAGTGACCTCGCCATCGCCGACCTAAAGAAGCAAAAACTCCGACTTAAAGAAGAGATCACGCGTCTCTCGATATAAGTTCTAGTTAGATTTTAGACTGGCGCGCGCGGCGAGTATGGCGCCGCCAGTCACAAGCAAGGCAGCGACCGCCAAGTACAAGGTTGGTTCTGCGAAGCCAAATCCCACCAAAGCCAATGTCGACAAGATAGGTGCCGAATAAGACGCGGTGCCCAAGAGTTGAATGTCGCCGCGCTTCACACCGATATCCCAGACATAGAAGGCCAACCCTACCGGACCCAGCCCTAGCGCTAGGACAGAGCTCCAGCCCAAGGAGCTGTCCGGCCAAGCAGTGTCCTCAAAGAGGATATGGAGTCCGGCGGAAAGCATTGCGGTGGCAAGGCAAAATACCACAACTGAAACGGTAGGCACATCGCCGAGGCGGCGGGAAAACACCGAGTAGCTCGACCAGGTGAAAGCGCAGGCAAGAGCCAATGCGTATCCGGGTAAATGTTCCGGGTTAAAGCCGATCCCGCCGCCGCCAATGATCAAGGCGGCGCCGACAAACCCCAACAACGCACCGAGCAGGTGGCCCGCCCGTAACTTTTCACCGGGCAACAGGCCTGAGAGCAGCACAATGAGGAGCGGCCAAAGGTATGCAATTAGTCCAGCTTCCGCGGCTGGTGCCAAGCGCAGAGCGCTGAAGTATAGTGCGTGATAGCCAAAGAGGCCGATTGTCCCAAAGAGGTAGACTCTGAACGGCACCTTGGAAAGCGCGCGCCATTCGCCTGTGACCGCGGCCCAGACGACGCCAAGGGTGCCGCCAATGGTGAAACAAAGCGCGTTCAGCAACAGAGGCGGCGTGGGGGCGCTGCCAACGGTGAGAAGCGCCAGCAGCGCCCAGAGCAGAACTGCGATGAAACCCATGGCGGTGGCTTTGCTGCGCGTCATGTGGGGAAAATCTCTTCAATGGGTGTCAGGGTTAAGGCTTCCGTCACTGCCGAAGTTTTTTCAATCTCTTTCATCATCCAGGCGTGGAATGCTGCAATATGCGGGCGGGCCTGAGTGCCTTCGCGGCAGAGGAAACGAAACCCAGCCTTAAGGGAAATGGCCTGTCCGTAGGGGGCAACGAGGCGTCCTTCATAAATGTCTTTCACCACCAGAGCACGTCGGCCCAAGGCAATTCCTGCGCCTGCAAGGGCTGCGTCAATACTATGATCTGCGCCGGTGAAGCGTGGACCATGGCTGGTGTCGATATCGAGGTTCATCAGGCGGCACCATGCGGCCCAATCTGCGCGGGGCCGCAGGAAGTCTATTGATTCATCGTGGATCAGCGTGGCGCCAGAGAGGCTCTCTATAGTGGGGAACCGCTCTGCCAACTCTGGCACCATAACCGGGGTGACCCATTCACGGGCCATCGGGAAGGACCAAAGGCCAGCTTCCTTGCGATCCTCGCCAAAGCGGATCGCGACATCCACCTCATCACGGTTGAAGTCCAGATTGCGTAGGGTTGCGGAGAAACGCAGGTCGATCTCTGGGTGCGCGCGTGCAAATTCATAAAAGCGCGGGGCAAGCCATTTGGCAGTGAAGGCAGGGCCGGCGGTGACCATCAAAGTCGCGTCGTCTGTCTGGCGTTGCGCGCTGCGCCAAGCTGAGGATAGGGTCTGAAATCCTTCCTGAACGCCGGGAGCAAGGGTCTTGCCGATTTCCGTGAGTGCGACAGCGCGATTGAGGCGGTGGAACAGCGGTGCCCCCAAATGCTCTTCAAGAGATTTGATCTGATAAGAAAGCGCGGCTGGAGTCACGTATAATTCCTCTGCGGCTTTCGCGAAGGACATATGGCGTGCAGCGGCCTCAAAAGCGCGTAAGGCGGTGAGTGGGGGAAGACGATCCGGCATCTTCAGTTAAATACAGTTTAACTGAACCCTTGAAAAGTCTCGTTTGTCGGGAACTACGGATAAAGCCATATTGGGTGCAGTTAGACATTCCTCCAGTAGCAAGTGAGAACGCCATGATTGAAACTGCTTACAATGCCCGCACCCGCCAAGCTTTCGAGGCCGCGCACGCAGAGCGCAGCAAAATCTTCGTTGGCTTCTTCAAATCCTTGTTTGGCACCAAAAAAGTTCCGCTGAGCCAGATGGCACTTACGGAACCGTCCCGCTGTGCATGAGATGTGAATTTCAAACACTTACGGGGCATAAAGAAAGGGCCGGTCCATGTGGGCCGGCCCTTTGCGTTTGGCGGGGATCCAGAGATCAGACGAAGAATTGCCCACCGTTGGCGGAAATCGTGGAGCCATTGATGAACCCGGCATCTTCAGAAGCGAGGAAGCTCACGCAGCGCGCGATTTCTTCAGGCTCTCCCAAACGGCCTGTAGGAATTTGGCCGATGATGGATTCGCGCACCTTCTCCGGCACAGCCATCACCATCTCAGTGGCGATGTAGCCGGGGCAAATGGCATTCGCGGTGATGCCGGCACGGGCGCCCTCTTGCGCGAGAGATTTCACAATACCCAAGTCGCCCGCTTTGGTAGCAGCATAATTCACCTGAGCGAATTGACCTTTCTGGCCATTGATCGAGCTGATCACAATGATGCGGCCAAATTTGCGCTCGCGCATACCTGGCCATACCGGGTGAACAGTGTTGAACACACCGGTGAGGTTGGTATCCACAACTTCTTTCCATTGTTCCGGGGTCATTTTGTGAAACGGCGCGTCGCGGGTGATGCCCGCGTTGGCGACCACGATGTCAATTGGGCCCAGATCTGCTTCGACCTGGGCGATGCCCGCAGCAGAAGCCTCATAGTCTGCCACGTTCCATTTATATGTCTTGATGCCGGTGGCTTCGGTGAAGGCGGCTGCCTTTTCGTCGTTGCCTGCATATGTAGCTGCAACTTCATAGCCGTCCGCTTTGAGTGCTTTAGAAATGGCTTCTCCAATGCCACGGCTTCCGCCGGTGACGAGTGCTACTCTTGCCATAGTGGTCCTCCAGTTCAAATTTACTTAGTAACTCTGTTACGTATTTATGCATTAATTCGCAAGAAAATTGCGCGGTGAAAGTGCCGCATCGCAGATATTTTTTTCTGCTTGTGCGAAATTGACCTCCCAAAGGCACAAAAAAAGGGCGCCAGATAGGCGCCCCTTCGCGTTGTAAAACGTGCTGGGGCGCAGGCTTAGGGGCGCTCAAGGCACATAGCCACGCCCATACCGCCGCCGATGCAAAGTGTGGCGAGACCTTTCTTGGCATCGCGACGCTGCATTTCAAAAAGAAGTGTGTTCAGAATGCGCGCACCAGAAGCGCCAATCGGGTGACCGATTGCGATTGCACCACCGTTGACGTTTACGATCTCGGGATTCCAGCCCATGTCCTTGTTCACGGCACAAGCCTGTGCGGCGAAGGCTTCATTGGCTTCCACAAGATCAAGATCTTCGGCGGACCAACCTGCTTTGTCCAATGCTTTGCGGGATGCATAAATCGGACCAACGCCCATGATCGATGGGTCCAGGCCAGCGGTCGCATAGGATGCGATGCGGGCGAGTGGTTCGATGCCGCGCTTCTCGGCTTCGTCTGCGGTCATCAGCAACGCGCCAGCGGCGCCATCGTTGAGGCCGGAGGCGTTGGCCGCCGTGACAGAGCCATCTTTGGTGAAGGCCGGACGCAGCTTCTGCATGCCTTCGATGGTTGCACCATGACGGATGTATTCGTCTTTATCGACGATGATGTCACCCTTGCGGGTCTTCACGGTGAAGGGGATCACTTCATCTTCGAATTTGCCGGCTTTCTGAGCCGCCTCAGCTTTGTTTTGAGATGCGAGCGCAAATTCGTCTTGCGCTTCGCGGCTGATTTGCCATTTCTCGGCGACGTTTTCGGCAGTCTGGCCCATGTGATAGCCGTTGAATGCATCCCAAAGACCGTCGCGGATCATGCTGTCGATGTACTTTACATCGCCCATTTTGGTGCCAGCACGCAGGTGTGCCACGTGGGGAGAGAGCGACATGCTTTCCTGCCCGCCTGCGGCCACGATGTTCGCGTCGCCAAGCTGAATGTGTTGTGCTGCGAGGGCGACAGCGCGCAGACCGGACCCGCACACCTGGTTGATGCCCCACGCGGCGCTTTCGATCGGCAGGCCCGCATTGATATGTGCCTGACGCGCCGGGTTTTGGCCTTGGCCCGCGGTCAGCACTTGACCCAGAATAGTCTCAGAAACGTCTGCTTTTTCGATGCCTGCGCGGGCCACCAGCGCTTCCAAAACCGCAGCGCCAAGATCGTGTGCTGGGGTGTTGGCGAATGATCCGCTGAAGCTGCCGACTGCGGTGCGTGCCGCGGAGGCGATCACTACGTTTGTCATTTGAAAATCCTCTACCAAATTCTGGGTGAAGGGTGCGCCCGGTTCTCCTCAACCAAAGGTGCAATCTTCCTCTCCAAAGGCTGAATAGCGCATTTGCCGCACTGCGGCAACGGTGAGGGTATTGGGGTGTCAAAGTGGCGCGGACGGTTGGCAAGGCTTCGCCTGCCAAACTGAGCCAACAGGTTTTCAGATGGTAGTGGGTGCGTCGGGCTATGCAGCGCTGCGTTTTTCTTTGCGCGATTTCCAAGGTGGGGAGATCGTTGGGGCGCCAAAGGCAAACCCCTGCAAGCAATCAAAGCCAAGATCTGTCATCATCTGTGCATCTGCTGGGCTTTCGATGCGGCTTGCAACGGAGTGCATGTCAAAGCGCTCGCAGATCGCAGCGACAGCACTCGCAAGCACTTGGTTTGCCGCGTCCGTTGCGATGTTGCGGCTGAAAGAGCCGTCCAGCTTGATAATGTCAAAATCAAAATCACGGAACACAGTCAGAGTGGTGAGCCCGCTGCCGTAGTCGTCCAGGGCAAAGGACATGCCTTTGATCTGCAACTCTTCCATGAACCCTTTGACGATTTCGGGCACTTGGACCACCGATTTTTCGGAAATCTCAAAAATAAGGCGCTCAGGAATCGTTGCCGAGCGGGACAGACCACGCTGCAGGCAATCCATCCAAGGGGCATAGCCAATGGAGCGGGCGGACATGTTGATGGAAAGGCG
This sequence comes from Shimia sp. R9_2, assembly GCF_017743735.1. Classification (GTDB taxonomy): domain Bacteria; phylum Pseudomonadota; class Alphaproteobacteria; order Rhodobacterales; family Rhodobacteraceae; genus Shimia. The sequence continues at coordinate 635,431 of NZ_JAGHRO010000002.1, read as the reverse complement.
TAGCGCGGGCTGTTCTGCCAGCGCCTTCAAACCAAGCTCCAGTGCAAGCACATCTAGCTGACGGCCAAGCTCGCTGTCCTCAACGGCTCTCATGAAATCCTTTGCGGGAATGATCCGGCCGGTTTCATCCAAGACCCTGACAAGCGCTTCGTAAAATGCTGGGCGTTTGGTGTTGGAGGCCTGCACCACAGGTTGGTATGCGAGCATCACCTGTTTGTGCGCTATGGCCTCTCGCACCATATCCAAGGTCGAGGAGTCTCGCGTGTCAACAGCGTAGGCAAGCGGGCTGCGATGCTCTCGCGGCGTCCCTGCAGAATTTTTCTTGGTCGGGCGACCCATGGCAGACTCCCGGTTTCCCAATAGTGCGTCCCTCATCTTAGGCGCGGACAAATGAAACAACGCTTAAACTGCTAAGCAGAAAAATGCTTTACTAGTGAGTATTTACGATCGATTTTAGCCAATTTGCATGGACACGGTGCGTGGCCGCTACTTTCCATTGATTTCCTGTCGGTTCTGGGCGGATGGCAAAGCGAGCGCTTCTTCTGTGAAATTTTCCTAAAATCTCTGGAGACCTCAGCAAAACTGGTGGTGGCTAAATAAGCCTTGCAAAGAGGGACGTGGCCATCAGCGTGATAGGTGGATAAGGCGGCACCCTTGCCGTGAGGGAGCGGCCACCACAGGCTTCAATAATTTTGGCACATCACGCATCAGTTTAAGGGCGGATTTCGCGCAGCGTTTCAGCGCTTCTTTTTCGGCGAAATCGCGTGTGGGCTCAGCCCAGGAATAGCCAACCGCACCATTGTCAGACACCGCAAAGGCGCCAAATCGTTTGCCATTTTGCAGGCGAAGGTATTCCTTAAATTCGCTATTGGCGTCGCGTGAAAGAGTTTCACCATTTTCGGGAGGCGTAAAATTCTTGGGTGTGACGCGGGCGTATAGAACGCAGTGCCGCGGGTTTTTGGATTTCGCATGGCAGGCCGCGCGCGCGTAGTAGTCGGCAAGTTCAATGGAATTTACGTTTGAGAAGCTTCCAGCGAGCCGCTCCGGACGATTCACATAGATACTGCCGAAGTATTCAGCCTTCCGGCGAAACTGTCTGAAAGATGACTTAGCATCGCCTTTTAGCGAGAAGTCTTTGAGTTGCTCGAGCTTACTGCGCTTGCTTTGAGGCATGACATCTTCGGCGGTCAGCACTTGAGCTGGCAGCAGTAAACTTAGTGTCACAAGCAAGAGCAAACTAAATCGGGTCATCTGGCGGCCCACTCTAAATCGTCAAAGTTAAAAAATGCCCGCCTTTTTGAGGTCAGTGCATCAGCTCGGCGATCAGCGATCACGGCAAATGCTTCGAAATTTATCAATATCTTGGGAGGTTATCGCGAAACCCAATACGGGGTTTCGCAATTTGCTTTATTGAGCGGTCAGCTCGATCACGCCTGAGAGAATTGCACGGGCAGTATCGCTGGACCAATCGGCATCGCCATGAAGGCGCGCGATTTCATTGCCTTCACGATCCAGCAATACGGTTGCGGGCAAACCCAAAACTCCCATGTCGCGCGCGACGGCGCTTTGAGGATCGCGGTGAAGCGGCAGGTTGGAAACATTGATCTCTTCAAAGAACTTTTCCATTGCCGGCACCAGGTTGCGCCCGGTCGCCAGGGTCACCACTTCGAAATCATCGCCCGACAGCTGTGATTGCAACTCAGACAACATGGGCATTTCATGGCGGCAGGGCGCACACCAGGTTGCCCAGAAGTTCAGCAACACAACCTTGCCTCCATAGCCTTGCAAAGTTGCCTCAGTGCCTTCCCCCGTAACAAAGGACTTTTCAGAGATATCCTTTGGCTTGGGGTGGAAGATGAGCTTGCGCATATCACCTTCGCGCAGCTCCTTGACGGCAGTGTAATCCAGCTCGGCGGCCTGTGCTGGGGCGGTGAATGTGACAAAGGACATGGCGGCAATTGCGATTGCTGCCAAGCCTGTATAAACCGACGCGGACCTATTTCGTTTCATTTTCGCTCCAAAAGGGCTGCTCATGACCAAAGATACCTCGAACCAGATGTGGGGCGGCCGTTTTGCCGCTGGACCGGACGCCATAATGGAAGCGATCAACGCTTCTATCGGGTTCGATCAGCGAATGGCAGCGCAGGACATTGCTGGCTCTCGGGCCCACGCGGCGATGCTCGCCAAGACAGGCATCCTGACAGATACCGATGCGGAAGCCATTCGGGAAGGCCTGCTCACGGTCTTGTCAGAGATTGAAAGCGGAACGTTTGAATTCTCCACCGCGCTGGAGGATATCCACATGAACGTGGAGGCGCGCTTGAAAGACCTGATTGGGGAGCCAGCTGGGCGTCTTCATACGGGCCGCAGCCGCAATGACCAGGTGGCGACCGATTTCAAACTCTGGGTGCGCGATCAGATTGACGCGGCCATTGGTGGGATCGAAGCTTTGATCCGCGCCTTTGTTGCACAAGCCGAAGTGGGTGCCGATTGGGTGATGCCGGGTTTCACGCATCTGCAGACTGCCCAGCCGGTGACGTGGGGCCATCACATGATGGCTTACGTGGAGATGTTTGGGCGCGACTTGAGCAGGTTCAAAGATGCACGTGCGCGTATGAACGAATCTCCCTTGGGCGCAGCGGCGCTTGCGGGAACCTCTTTCCCGATTGATCGCGAGATGACGGCTGCGGCGCTGGGCTTTGATCGTCCGGCGGCCAACTCATTGGATGCTGTCGCGGATCGCGACTTCGCGCTGGAGTTTCTGTCTTCTGCCAGCATCTGTGCGATGCACTTGAGCCGTTTTGCCGAAGAACTGGTGATCTGGTCCTCCGCACAGTTCCGTTTTGTCACGCTGTCTGACCGCTTCTCTACGGGCAGCTCGATCATGCCGCAGAAGAAGAACCCTGACGCAGCCGAATTGATCCGCGCCAAGATTGGCCGGATTTTTGGAGCCAACACTGCGCTTCTGATGGTGATGAAAGGCTTGCCGCTAACTTATTCCAAGGACATGCAGGAAGACAAAGAGCAGGTCTTTGATGCAGCGGACAACCTGATGCTGGCGCTGGCGGCGATGGAAGGCATGGTCAAGGATATGACTGCCAACCGCGAAAGCCTTGAAGCAGCTGCGGGCAGCGGCTTTTCCACCGCGACTGATTTGGCGGACTGGCTTGTGCGTTCACTCAACATGCCGTTCCGTGATGCACATCATGTGACCGGCTCGCTGGTGGCGATGGCGGAGAGCAAAGCCTGTGATCTGCCGGATCTCACTTTGGAAGACATGCAGAGTGTAGACAGCGCCATCACCGAGGATGTGTTTGGTGTTCTGGGCGTGCATAACTCCGTGTCTTCGCGCATGTCTTACGGTGGTACTGCACCAACACGAGTGCGTGAGCAGATCGCTTCCTGGCAGGCCAGGTTGGGCTAAATCAGCTCTAACGTCTTGGATGCCCCGGCTTTTGCTGGGGCATTTTTGTTTGTGGGAAAGGTTTCCAATCGCTTTGCGCTATTGCGCTTGATGCGATAAAACGATCCTCGCTGATTTAGGAGACTGCGCCGATGCTAAGGATCTATTTTGCGATGCTGAGCCTGCTTGTGATCGCTGCATGTGGCGCCGATGGCGAGCCGTTTAAACCGCGTGCAAATGCCAATATTGGTATCGGTTCTGATGGTGTGCATACCTCCGGAAACGTTGGCATTAGCAATGGCACCGTGAGCATCTCGATTGGTGGCGGCTGCCGCTGGTACGGGTGCTGATACTCTGCGGATTGCCCTCAGGTGCTTGAAATCGCGCCAATAATCGCATCATTCTGATCTGGAATCTTCAAACGCGCGTAGCGTTTGCAGAGACATTGGAGCGCGCAACGGCGCGAGTGGGGAGGAATGATGTCAGCAATGCGGTGGATTTATCTGGGTTTGGCAATCTGGGGCGCGATTATGCCAATGCGGTACTTTGGGCCGTGGATTGCCGAAAATGGCTTTGATCTCCCGGCATTGGTCGCCTTGTGGAAAGCAAATCCAGCGGTGACCGGCATTTACTGGGATCTGGTGATCTCGGCGATTGCGCTCACGGTATGGGTGGTTTTTGAAGCGTTCTCGCGTCGCAACTGGCTTGGGCTGCTCGCTATACCTGCGACCTGGATGGTTGGTGTAAGCTTTGGTTTGCCATTGTTCCTATTCTTGCGTTCAAAACCGCAGAGCTGAGATCTTTCCTATGAAAGCGCGCTTGGCAGGATTGAATGGTCATTGCCTGCCGCGTAAGAGGGAACGGTAGCGACGCAAAGGACTTCAGGAGAGCTCGGCCATGGATCATTTTCTTTATCGTGAGGGCGTGTTGCATGCCGAAGATGTTCCGGTGACTGAAATTGCATCGCGGGTTGGCACACCTTTCTACTGTTATTCCACCGCGACGCTTGAGCGCCATTTCAAATTGTTTGATGAGGCGCTGGAGGGCACCGAGCATTTGGTTTGTTATGCTATGAAAGCGGCCTCAAACCAGGCGATCCTTAAGACCCTCGCGGCGCTGGGCGCAGGCATGGATGTGGTCTCTGGTGGCGAATACGCCAGAGCGAAGGCCGCGGGCGTGCCCGGCGACAAAATCGTGTTTTCGGGTGTCGGCAAAACCGAAGAAGAGATTGAGGCGGCGTTGACTGGCGGTATCCGCCAATTCAACGTGGAGAGCGAGCCAGAGATGGCGGTTATCAGCGCAGTTGCAAGCCGCTTGGGTGTTGAGGCTCCAATCACCATTCGCGTGAACCCAGATGTCGATGCCAAGACACATGCCAAGATCGCAACCGGCAAATCCGAGAATAAGTTTGGCATTCCGATCAGCCGTGCGCGCGAGGTCTATGCCTTGGCGGCTTCGCTTCCCGGCCTCAAGGTCGTAGGCATTGATGTGCACATAGGTAGCCAGTTGACACAGCTAGAGCCATTTGCGGCGGCGTATCGCAAGGTCGCCGAGCTGACAGAGTTGCTGCGCGCAGATGGGCATGACATCAAACGACTGGATTTGGGAGGAGGACTGGGCATTCCGTATGAACGGTCCAACACAGCCCCACCGTTGCCGGTCGAGTATGGTGCCATGGTCAAGCGGGAACTTGGGCATTTGGGCTGTGAGATCGAGATTGAGCCCGGCCGTTTGATCGCGGGCAATGCCGGTATCATGGTCAGCAAGGTGATCTACGTGAAATCTGGCGAAGATCGGGAATTCTTGATCGTGGACGGCGCGATGAACGATTTGATCCGCCCAGCGATGTATGAGGCGCATCACGATATTGTCCCTGTTTCCGAGTCAGCTCCCGGAGAAGAGCCCGGTAAATACGACATTGTTGGTCCGGTGTGTGAAACCGGTGATACCTTCGCCAAGGAACGCGAGATGGCCAAGCTGGCCGCAGGCGATCTCGTTGCGTTCCGCAGTGCGGGGGCCTACGGCGCCGTGATGTCCAGCGAATACAATACCCGGCCTCTGATCCCGGAGGTTTTGGTGCACGGCGATCAATTTGCGGTTATCCGCCGACGCCCGAGCTATGAAGAGATGATAAATCGGGATAGCATTCCAGAATGGTTGTAGGGCCAGACGGCCCAAGGCAGTGCGGATGGGAGTGACGTGGCTTTAAAAAACAGGTCTGAAGCTACTCTAAAGCGTCTTGGCAGAGTTATTGCTCTGACACGCGCAGGCCTGTTTGCAGAATCAATCACCCGCGCGTTCTGGCCGGTTTGGTCCATTCTCTTTGTTGTTCTCGCAGCGCTGATGATCGGCGTGCAGGATGTATTGCCGCTTGAGGCGACTTGGGTCGGTGGTGTACTGGCGCTTTTGGCGCTGGTGGCGGCTCTCGTGATCGGTGCTCGGCGCTTTAAAGTGCCAACGCAGGAAATGGCCATTGCGCGTTTGGATGCCACCTTGCCGGGGCGGCCCCTTCAGGCATTGAGAGACACACCCGCCATTGGCAAGGGAGACGCCGCTTCGGAGGCGCTATGGCAGGCTCACCAGACGCGCATGGCGCAACGGACGGAACGTGCCAAGGCGGTTGAGCCGAATTTACGGATTTCCTATCTGGATCCCTTTGGCTTGCGCTATATCGCAACCTTGTTCCTGATGGTCGCTTTCGTTTTTGGTTCGGCTGCCAACATCTCTTCGGTGAAAGATATTGGAGCGCCGGGCGGGGCCGCGCTGGCCAGCGGTCCCACTTGGGAGGGCTGGATCGAGCCGCCTTCTTACACAGGCAAACCAGCGCTTTATCTGAATGACCAACCTGAAGGAGGCTTGGAGGTTCCTGAAGGCAGCCGTGTTGTCTTGCGCCTCTATGGTGAGGTCGGTGCGCTTACGGTTGCAGAGACAGTCTCAGGTCGCACCAGCGTTGTTGAGAGTGCGGCGGATGCAGAGCAGAGCTTTGATGTCGCCCAGTCTGGCGCGCTTGAAATTTCCGGGAACGGCGGCGCCAGCTGGGACATTGCGGTGTTGCCGGATGGCGCCCCGACGGTCATAGCCACACAGCCTCCGGAGACGTCCGGCCGTGGAGAGATGACGCTGCCGATTGAAGCGACAGATGACTATGGCGTCGTGGGCGGTACGGCAGTTGTGCGCTTGGATATGAGTGCGATTGAGCGCATCTACGGACTGCGGGTGGCACCTGAAGAGCGCCCCGATGTCGAAGTGCCACTGCCTTTGCCGATTTCGGGAGACCGGGCCTATTTTCAGGAAGTCCTCATCGAAGATTTCTCCAAGCATCCTTGGGCGCATCTGCCGGTCGAAGTCACTTTGACCGTCGAGGACGATGCCGGGCTGACGGGCACAACAGGCACGATGCGGTTTGCGTTGCCAGCGCGCCGATTCTTTGACCCGCTCGCCGCAGCGATAGTTGAGCTGAGGCGTGATCTCCTTTGGTCGAAGGAGAACGGTGCCCGTGTTGCGCAGTTGATGCGCGCGATTTCGCATCGTCCAGAAGAAGGCGTTTTTAAGCAGGAAACAGATTACCTGCGGTTTCGAACCATTTTGAAGCGGCTTGAAACCAATGTGTCCCACGGGCTGACAGACGAGAAACGTGACGAGTTTGCAGAAGCGCTTTGGGCCTTGGCGCTTGATCTGGAGGAAGGTGATCTCGGGAGTGCAGCAGAACGGCTGCGCCAGGCACAGGAACGTCTGTCAGAAGCGATGAAAAACGGCGCCAGCGACGCCGAGATCGCGCGATTGATGCAGGAGCTGCGTGAAGCAACCGAAGATTATCTGCGCGAATTGGCGCGGCGCGATCAGCAGCAAGGCGATGGTCAGGAAAATCAGGACACGGCGCAGAACAATATGCAGCTCAATCAAAATGATTTGCAGCGCATGATGGACCGCATCCAGGAATTGATGGAGCAAGGCCGCATGGCGGAAGCGCAGCAGGCTTTGGAAGAGTTGCAGCGGCTCATGGAGAACATGCGGGTCACCCAAGGTGAAGGGCAGCAAAGCCCGGGTGAGCAGGCGATGCAGGGCTTGGCGGATACATTGCGCGAACAGCAGGGGCTTTCTGATGAAGCCTTCCGTGAACTGCAGGAGCAGTTCAACCCCGGTGCCCAAAGTGGCCAATCCAGCGAAAATCAGGGCTTCAGCGGCGGTGAAGGACGTGGGCAGGCCCATGACGGCACCGGTGGCGAAGGGCGCGGAGAAGGCGAAGGCGAAACAGGGCAAGCCGATGGTCAGCAGCTCGGCCAATCTGAAGCTCTTGAAGACCGCCAGCAAGCTTTACGTCAGGAACTTAATCGTCAGCTTGGCAACCTGCCAGGCCAAGGAATGCAGGAAGGCGATGCCGCGCGTGAAGCTTTAGGGCAGGCCGAGAGCGCAATGGAAGGCGCAGAAGAAGCTCTGCGCCAAGATGATTTGGCCACCGCAATCGACCGGCAAGCTGAGGCGATGGATGCGCTGCGCGAAGGCATGCGCAATTTGGGCGATGCGATGGCGCAACAACAGCAGGAAGGTCAACAGGGTACGGCAGAGGCGCAAGGTAACGCGCAAGATCCCCTGGGCCGCAGTCAGGGCAACCGTGGTGCAGCTGGCACCCAAGAGGGCTTGTTGCAGGGCGAAGATGTTTATCGTCAGGCGCGCCGTTTGCTTGACGAGATCCGCCGTCGCGCAGGCGAGGCCGAACGGCCTGAGATTGAGCGCAACTATCTGGAGCGTCTGCTCGATCGCTTCTGAGGTCGATCTCCGAAAGTGAGAAACGGCCCAGTTGTCAACAGCGAGCTATCGCGCGGCTTAGCCTGTCATCTCATTTAGTTTGAGAAACAGCTGGGTCACTTTGTCATCCAGCCAGATGCGGGTGTCATTGGCTGATGCCATAAAGCCTTCAATGAAGGGCGCCGCTTCTGGATAGCGCAGACTTAGGGTGTCATGTGAACTGTAGACAAAGATCGCTGCCGCAGCGAGCATGAGCACGACGCAGAAACCCAGCCGGAAACCTCTGCCACGCCGCAGTCGTTCGTCAACTGCCTTGCGTGGGTCAGCCTTTCGTTTGGGCATTTCCGTACTGCGTAAAGTTGAGTTGATTTCCTCGATGTCGGGCAAAAGATCACGACGGGTAGAGCGCCGGTCTTTGACCTTTGTTTTCCGAAGTTTCGGCTGCTCTTGGCCTCGAAGTCGATCTACACGAGCTGCAACCGGATCTGAAGCTTCAGTCGTGTCATCATGACCGGCATCATCGAGCCCTAGGTCGCCCTGTGTCTCCAGACTTTGCGGCTCTTCAGCAGCGCGGGCTTGAAATTCATACGCAGCTTCTTCACGCAGGATATCGGCGACGTCAGCGTCAAGTCCGCGGCGAGGGCGGTCCGAACTGTTTTGTGCAGGCCCTTGTTGCTCGTATTCATCTTCGGAGGTTTCTTCCGAGGTGTGTTCATCCTCAACGGTCTCATCCTCGAGATCTTCGTAGAAATCCTCATCATCGGGTTCCAGGGCTGAACGTGCCGCAACCTCGGCCGCATCGGGGTCGGTCCAGGCTTCGTCGGTCTCCAGATCCCAATCTGTACCGCCCAGATCAATATCGTCCGAGTCGGTCTCTTCTTCCGCTGAAATGTCCTCCGCAGTTTCCGGAGATATCGAAATTTCCGGTGGCTCGATTTCTTCAAAAGGCTCAGCTTCGGGCGCGTCTTCTACAGGCTCAGCATTCACGTCCTCGCCTGAGGGTGTCTCAGCGGGTACGGACTCTTCCTGAGTGGCTTCGAGTTCCACGGAGTGGTCAGGATGCGTCTGGAACCAGGTGTTGCCGCAGTTTGAGCATTGCACATCACGCCCCGCGGTGGGGATGATGTCGTCTGGTACTTCGTACTGTGCTCCGCAATTTGGGCAAGTCAGCCGCATAGTCTTCCCCTGCGCTCCCAATTCTTATCTTTGTTTGTGAACCATATTCTGTAATCAGACTTTGCGAAAGTGCAAAGCCGGACCAGAACGGATTGCAACCAAGACGATGCTCGTGCACAACAGCCAAGACAAATGAGGCCCGCAGTGATCGAACTTGATAACATAGCCTATAGCTACGGCGGTGGAGAGCTGCTGAGCGATGTTTCCCTTAAACTTGCACCGGGGTCATTCCACTTTCTCACCGGCCCGTCTGGTTCAGGGAAAACGACGTTTCTGAAGCTTTGCTACGGTGCGCTGACCCCGACGTCAGGCCAAGTGCAGCTGTTTGGAAAAGATGTCCGCAACATGACGCGGGATGATCACGCGATGACCCGTCGTCAGATCGGTGTCGTGCATCAGGACTGTCAGTTTCTGGACCACCTGCCAGTGCGCGAAAATGTGGCCCTACCGCTTACGGTGTCTGGGCGAGAGACACTTGAGCAACATTCCAACTTGAAAGAGCTGCTCAGTTGGGTGGGCCTTGGCCATCGTGCCAATGCTTTGCCGCCAGAGCTGTCTGGTGGTGAGCGGCAACGCGCGGCACTGGCGCGTGCCGTGATCATGTCACCTGACGTGGTGCTCGCAGATGAGCCCACCGGCAACGTGGATTGGGAAATGTCACAACGACTGCTGCAGTTGCTTGTGGAGCTTAATAAGATGGGCAAAACCATCCTGATCGCGACCCATGATCTCAATCTCATTAGGTCCGCCAAGCACCATGTGCAGGCCCGGGTGCTGCGCATTTCCGGTCGGAAACTGCAACTGGCAGGAGCGGACCTATGAGCAAGAAACTCCGGCTTTCTTCTCTCATTGTTGGCGATGCGCAAGCGGACCGAGTTGTTCCGCCAACAGGGTTTACCGCGCGTTTGACGCTGTTTGCCGCTGGTGCGATGGCTTTTTTGACCGTTTTTGCGCTCGCGCTTTCGCTCGCAAGTGGACGGTTGGCCGCGCGTTGGGGAGCGGAGCTGGCGCAGAGCTCCACACTTAGAATTTCCGCGCCCGCTGAACAGGTCGGCGCGCAGACGGCAGCTGCGCTGGCTGTGTTGGAAAGCACACCGGGTGTCGCGTCAGCCAGAGCACTCAGCGCGGAAGAGCAGCGCGGGTTGCTTGCACCCTGGTTTGGGCCTGACCTTCCGATTGACAGCTTACCAATCCCACAGTTGGTAGAAATCGTAGAGACCGAAGAGGGGTATGACGTAGCGGGGCTGCGGTTGCGCTTGCAGGCAGAGGTGCCTGGTGCTGTGCTGGATGATCATACACGATGGCGCCGTCCGTTGGAGCGGGCCGCAGCACGGTTGCGTCTGCTTGGCTTGGTGTCGATAGGTCTCATTGGAGCGGCTATCGCGGCGATGATCACGCTGGCGGCCAATGCTGCCTTGGCTGCCAATTCTCAGGTGATTTCGGTGCTGCGCTTGATAGGCGCACAGGATCACTACATCGCGTCCGCCTTTGTGCGGCGCTTCACCCTTCGCGCACTGAGCGGTGCCTTTGTGGGCACCGCCATCGGGGCGCTGGCGATCTTTCTGATGCCTTCCGCACAAGAGGATGGCGGTTTCCTAACCGGATTGGGATTTGAGGGCGCAGGATGGTTCTCGCTCTTATTGATCCCGATTGTGGCTGCGGTTGTGGCCTATTTTGCAACGGGGTCTGCCGCGCGCAGAACCCTGTCGGAGTTGACCTGATGCGGCTGACTGTTCAATGGATTCTCTCAATCATCTACGTGTTTCAAAACGCGGTGATGATGTTGCTGATGGGCATTCTTTTCTTCCCGTGGGCGCTTGTCTCCCCCAAAGGGGCAATGACGGCCTGTAAGTCCTACGCAACTTGGGCGATCTGGAGTGCGCGCTGGCTGGTGGGAATCCGATCTGAGGTACGGGGGCAGGTCCCGACAGGAGCGGTGTTGGTTCCGGCGAAGCATCAGTCTTTTCTGGACATCATGATGATCTTCAAAGCGGTGCCTCAGCCCCGATTCATCATGAAATACGAGCTTCTGTTCACTCCGATTATTGGTGTCTATGCTTGGCGGCTTGGCTGTGTACCGGTGCGGCGTGGCAAGCGGGGCGCGGCCATCAAATCGATGTTGGCGGATGTGGAGAGCGGACGTGTGGCCCCGGGGCAGCTTGTGATCTATCCTCAAGGAACGCGGGTGCCGGTTGGAGAGTATGTTAAATACAAGATAGGGCCCTTCGCGCTTTACAAAGAAACAGGTCAGACCGCGGTTCCCGTCGCAACTAATGCGGGGATGTTCTGGCCCAAAGGCACTATGTTGCGCAAACCTGGATTGGCCGTGGTTGAATTTCTTGAGCCTATTGCCCCAGGTGCTGCGCAGAAGGATTTCATGACACAGCTTGAGACGGTCATTGAGGATCGTTCCAATGCATTGATGCGCGAAGCAGGGTTTGATCCAGATGGAGTACGTCACTGATATTGCTGAGCTTGAGGCTCTTTACGGTACACCGGGTTCCGCTTCTTTGCACAAAGTGGCGCACCAAATGACGCCGCTTTATCGCAAATGGATCATGGCCTCCAGATTCTGTGTGCTGTCAACGGTTGGGCCAGATGGGACAGATGGCAGCCCGCGGGGCTATGATGGCCCGGTGGTGCGGGAATTGGACGCCCAGACGCTAGTGATGCCCGATTGGCGCGGCAACAACCGGATTGATACGCTTCGTAACATCGTGGCCGACGGACGCATTTCTTTGATGTTTATGGTACCGGGGGCCAACAATGTGGTGCGGATCAATGGTTTCGCTAAAGTGACCATCGATCAAGAGCTGCGCGAAAGCTTCGAGGTGAAAGGGCAGCATCCGCGGTCAGTGATTGTGATCAAGATTGGTGAAATATATTCGCAATGCGCGCGAGCGGTTATGCGGGCGGGGCTCTGGTCAGTAGGTGACGAGAGCGCTCAATTGCCGACTGTAGGTGAGATCCTCGCTGAACAGACCCAGGGTGCGGAGGGCGGCCAAAGCTACGATGATGGCTGGGCCGCACGGGCGGCAAAGACCATGTGGTGACGTTTGCATAGAAAAAGGGCGCCTGATGGGCGCCCTTCGTCTTTTTGATGTCTGACAGAGACTTAAGCGTGGATCGCACCGTCACCACAAGCCAGAGCGGCTTCGCGCACGGCTTCGGAGTAGGTCGGGTGGGCGTGACAGGTCAGGGCGATGTCCTGAGCGGATGCGCCGAATTCCATTGCAACGCAGATCTCGTGGATCATGTCACCGGCTGCCGGGCCGATGATCGCTGCGCCGAGCACGCGATCGGTTTCCGCATCTGCGATGAGTTTCACAAAGCCATCGGCCTGATGCACGGCCTTAGCGCGGCCGTTGCCCATGAAGTTGAACTTGCCCACTTTGATCTTGCGGCCTTCGGCTTTCAGAGCGGCCTCTGTGGCGCCAACGGTGGCCACTTCCGGAGTGGTGTAGACCACACCGGGGATCACGTCGTAGTTCACGTGGCCATGTTTGCCAGCGATTACTTCGGCAACCGCCATGCCTTCGTCTTCGGCTTTGTGTGCAAGCATCGGGCCTTCGATGACGTCGCCGATTGCGTAGACGCCTGGCACATTGGTGGCCCAATGTGCGTTGGTTGCGATCTGGCCGCGCTCGGTCAGTTTGACGCCAAGGGTGTCGAGGCCCAGACCTTCGGAGAATGGCTTGCGTCCTGTGGCAACCAGCACCACATCCGCGTCCAGCGTTTCTTCAGTATCCGGGGATTTCTTCAACGCATATTTGACCTTAGCTTTGGACTTGGTTGCTTCCACACCGGACACAGCAGCGCCCATGATGAACTTAAGACCCTGCTTTTCCAGAATGCGTTTGAAGGTACGCTGAACGTCCGCGTCCATGCCTGGGCAGACTGCATCCATGTACTCAACCACAGTGACTTCGGAGCCGAGGCGTGCGTAAACAGAGCCGAGTTCCAAACCGATTACACCCGCGCCGATGACGGTCATCTTCTTTGGAATCTTTGGCAGATCAAGCGCGCCAGTGCTGTCCACCACGATGCCTTTGTCGTTGTCGACTTCAACGCCGGGCAGGGAGGATGGTACGGAGCCGGACGCGATCACGATGTTTTTGGTTTCGTGTACGTCGTCGCCAACTTTGACTTTGCCGGCCTCAGGGATCGATGCCCAGCCTTTGAGCCAGTCGATCTTGTTCTTCTTCATGAGGAACTCAACACCGCCGGTGTTCTGGCCAACCACCTCGGATTTATAGGTTTTCATCTGATCCCAGTCGACCTTCACGGCGCCGGTTTTAAGACCCATGCCTGCGAAGTTGTGCTCGGCTTCGTGCAGCTCATGGGTGGCATGCAGCAGGGCTTTGGACGGGATACAGCCAACGTTAAGGCAGGTGCCGCCGAGGGTTTCACGGCCCTCTACGATGGCGGTTTTCAGGCCCAGCTGAGCGCAGCGGATCGCAGAGACATAGCCGCCCGGGCCAGCGCCGATGATGATGACGTCATAAGTTGCCATTTACGGGGTCCTTTTGATTTGAGGGAACCGGGCATTGTGAAATTTGCCGCCACAGTTCGAAGATTGTATTATTTGTCAGTTAGATAAGTGCTGCGACGAGCATCGCCATAGTGGCGAAGAAGCTCACCAACCAGATGACTGTGCGCCAAGGTTGCCATGCCAGAGCATACGCTGGGACATAGAGCAGTCTTGCGCCAAGATAGATGCTCGCGCAAGTCGCGGTGAAGCCTGTGGACTGGCCGGAAACTGAGACCACCAATGCGGCGGTGGCAAAGAGCACAAGACCTTCGGTGTGGTTGGCCAGTGCACGGTGCATACGCCCAACAGCGCCGGGGCGTTCGCCTTCCTGATCACGTGGTCCCATAGCCCAGTCGAGATCCATCTTGCCGTGCCCAACCGTGAGATACGCGAGGAACTGCAAGCCCCAGAGCAGGCCTGCATAGGTCAGGATTGTCAGTTCGTGGGTCATGGGGAGCGTCCTGTTGTGGTGATTTGGTCTTTGTATCGGGCTTTGGCAGAGGCGTCAGGTCAAGCGAAATTTCGGGTCGGTATCGCGTCGGTATTGCAGCTGTATAGCGTCGTTAAAGCGGGTGTGCTTTTGTCGGTAAAAGAACATGAGCTTTGATGCGAGTAGGGCACGGTAGCTGACGCATTTTAGATGTGCATCCTCCCCGACATCTGGGGCGAGCGGAATGGAGGCGATCTTGTTCAAAGATCATTGTCTGCCCTCTGTGTGTGCCCTGAGTTGCCAGCGAACCATCGCCACGCTCAAGAGCGGCCGATAACGAATGCGGGGCTGGAGTGTGTTCCAGCCCCGCAATTGTCTTACAGATCCATCAGCAGGCGACGGGGATCTTCCAGCGCTTCTTTGACGCGTACGAGGAAGGTCACAGCACCTTTGCCGTCAACGATGCGGTGGTCATAGCTGAGCGCCAGATACATCATCGGGCGGATCACCACTTGACCGTTGATCGCCATTGGACGGTCCTGAATTTTGTGCATGCCCAGGATGCCGGACTGCGGTGGGTTCAGGATCGGGGAAGACATCAGGGAGCCGTAAACACCACCGTTGGAGATGGTGAAGGTGCCGCCCTGCATCTCTGCCATGGAGAGCTTGCCGTCGCGTGCGCGTTTGCCTTTCTCGGAAATCGCTTTCTCGATGTCGGCAAAGGACATGCTGTCCGCATCACGGATCACAGGCACAACCAGACCGGTTGGGGTGCCTGCCGCAACGCCCATGTGTACGAAGTTTTTGTACACGATGTCGGTGCCGTCGATCTCTGCGTTCACTTCAGGCACTTCTTTCAGAGCGTGGCAGCACGCTTTGGTGAAGAAGGACATGAAGCCCAGACGCACGCCATGTTTCTTTTCGAACTGGTCTTTGTACTGGCTGCGCAGAGCCATCACCTCGGTCATGTCCACCTCGTTGTAGGTGGTGAGCATGGCGGCGGTGTTCTGGCTGTCTTTCAGGCGGCGCGCAATGGTCTGACGCAGACGGGTCATTTTCACGCGCTCTTCGCGAGACGCATCCTCAGCTGCTACAGGTGCGCGCGGTGCGGCTGCTGGGGCCGGAGCAGCTGCTGCCGGTGCCTGAGCAGGGACGAGAGCGGCTTTCAGCACATCTTCTTTCATGATGCGACCGTCGCGACCAGAGCCGGTCACAGCGGCTGGATCAATGCCTTTTTCTGCCATCAGTTTGTTGGCGGAAGGTGCATTTTCCACATCCGCAGAAGGGGCCGGTGCTGCCGCTGCTGGGGCTGCTGCAGGCGCTGCTGCTGCGGCACCCGCTGCACCGCCGATCACGGCGAGCTTCGCGGTGGCGTCGACAGTGGTGCCTTCTGGCGCGAGAATTTCGCTCAGTACACCAGCGGCAGGGGCCGGTACTTCAACGGAGACCTTGTCGGTTTCCAGCTCACAGAGCATTTCGTCTTGGGCAACGGTGTCACCCACAGCTTTGAACCATGTGGAAACGGTTGCTTCGGTCACAGACTCGCCCAGAGTTGGGACCATCACATCCACAGCGTCGCCACCGGCCGCAGCCGGTGCGGCTGCTGGAGCTTCCGCCGCCGCTGGGGCAGGGGCTGGTGCCGCACCTTCACCTGCGGTGATGGTGGCCAGCAGGGCGTCAACACCTACGGTGTCGCCTTCGGCTGCAACGATTTCGCCCAGAACGCCGGCCGCTGGCGCAGGTACTTCGACGGTCACTTTGTCGGTTTCCAGTTCGCAAAGCATTTCGTCCACGGCAACCGCATCACCCGGCTTTTTGAACCAGGTGGCGACGGTCGCTTCGGTGACGCTTTCGCCAAGAGTGGGGACTCGGACTTCGGTCATGGATTAGTTCCCTTCCATGGTGAGCGCGGCATCGACCAGCGCTGCTTGTTGTGACTTGTGTTGGCTTGCCAGACCGGTGGCGGGCGACGCGGATGCTGCGCGGCCTGCGTAGATCGGGCGGGTGTGTTTTGCTTTGATGCGGGTCAGCGCCCATTCGATGTTTGGCTCAATGAAGCTCCAAGCACCCTGGTTTTTGGGCTCTTCCTGACACCAGACCATTTCGGCGTCTTTGAAGCGTTCCAGTTCCTTGATCAGCGAGTGCGCTGGGAACGGATAGTATTGCTCAATCCGCATCAGGTAGATGTCATCAATGCCGCGTGCGTCACGCTCTTCGAGCAGGTCAAAGTAGACCTTGCCGGAACACATCACGACACGTTTGATGTCTTTGTCTTTCTTCAGCTCAGTATTGGAGTTGCCCTTTTCGGCATCATCCCACAGCACGCGGTGGAAAGAAGACCCATCAGTGAAATCTTCGGCTTCCGAAATGCAGAGCTTGTGACGCAGCAAAGATTTTGGCGTCATCAGGATCAGCGGTTTACGGAAGGTGCGGTGCAGCTGGCGGCGCAGGATGTGGAAGTAGTTCGCCGGTGTCGAGCAGTTCGCCACGATCCAGTTGTCTCCACCACACATCTGCAGGAAGCGTTCCAGGCGGGCAGAGCTGTGCTCTGGACCCTGACCTTCAAAACCGTGTGGCAGCAGTACGGTCAGACCGGACATACGCAGCCATTTGCTTTCGCCGGAGCTGATGAACTGGTCAAACATGATCTGCGCGCCGTTGGCGAAGTCGCCAAACTGGGCTTCCCAAAGGGTCAGCGCGTTTGGTTCTGCCAGCGAATAGCCATATTCGAAGCCGAGTACGGCGTACTCAGAGAGTGCGGAGTCAATGACTTCGTATTGGCTTTGACCGGCACGGATGTTGTTGAGCGGATAGTAGCGCTCTTCCGTTTCCTGGTTCACGATGCCGGAGTGGCGCTGAGAGAAGGTGCCACGTGTCGCGTCCTGACCAGCCAGGCGGACCGGGTAGCCCTCTGTCATCAGGGAGCCAAAAGCCAGCGCCTCAGCGGTGGCCCAGTCAAAGCCTTTGCCGGTTTCAAACATCTTGCCACGAGTGTCGAGGAGACGGCCCACGGTTTTGTGCAGCGGGAAGCCTGCAGGCACGGAGGTCAGGGCTTTGCCGATCTCTGCAAGAGTCTCTTTTTTGATCGATGTCTGACCACGCTCGTAGTCCTCGCCGCGTTTGTCGAGGTGGGACCAACGGCCATCGAGCCAATCTGCTTTGTTGGGCTTGTAGTCTTTGCCGACTTCAAACTCTTCGTTCAGATGGGCTTGGAACGCTGCCTTCATATCCTCGATTTCGCCTTCAGGGATCAGGCCGTCCTTGACCAGACGTTCGGTGTAAAGCGTCAGCGTGGTCTTCTGTTTCTTGATGCGCTTGTACATCACCGGGTTGGTGAACATCGGCTCGTCGCCCTCGTTGTGACCAAAGCGGCGGTAGCAGAAGATGTCGAGCACGACGTCTTTTTGGAACTTCTGACGGAACTCGGTCGCGACTTTCGCGGCGTGTACCACGGCCTCTGGATCGTCCCCGTTGACGTGGAAGATCGGGGCTTCAACCACCAGAGCGTTGTCTGTTGGGTAAGGCGAGGAACGGGAGAAGTGCGGCGCGGTGGTGAAGCCGATCTGGTTGTTCACCACGATGTGCATCGTGCCGCCGGTTTTGTGGCCGCGCAGGCCGGAGAGGGCAAAACACTCCGCCACAACACCCTGACCGGCAAAGGCCGCATCGCCGTGTAGCAACACAGGCATCACCTGAGTGCGTTGTGCGTCGTTCAGTTGGTCCTGCTTGGCGCGGACTTTCCCGAGCACAACAGGATTCACAGCTTCAAGGTGAGACGGGTTCGCGGTGAGCGACAGGTGAACTGTGTTGCCGTCAAACTCGCGGTCAGAGGAAGCACCGAGGTGATACTTCACGTCGCCGGAGCCGTCGACGTCCTCGGGCTTAAAGCTGCCACCTTGGAATTCGTTGAAGATCGCGCGGTACGGCTTGCGCATCACGTTCGCCAGAACGGACAGGCGGCCGCGGTGGGGCATGCCGATCACGATCTCTTTCAGACCGAGGTTGCCGCCGCGCTTGATCACCTGCTCCATAGCCGGGATCAGGCTTTCGCCACCGTCCAGACCAAAGCGTTTGGTGCCCATGTATTTGACGTGCAGGAATTTCTCAAAACCTTCGGCCTCAACCATCTTGTTCAGAATGGCTTTACGGCCCTCACGGGTGAAGGTGATCTCTTTGTCATAACCTTCGATGCGCTCTTTCAGCCAGCCCGCTTCTTCGGGGTTGGAGATGTGCATGTATTGCAGCGCGAAGGTGCCACAGTAGGTGCGCTTCACAATGGCCATGATCTCGCGCATGGTGGCGATATCCAGCCCCAGCACTTTGTCGATGAAGATCGGGCGATCCATGTCAGAATCGGTGAAGCCGTAGGACTTTGGATCAAGTTCCGGATGCGGGGTCTGATCGCGCATGCCCAATGGGTCGATGTCGGCAATCAGGTGGCCGCGAATACGGTAGGCGCGGATCAGCATGAGGGCGCGGATCGAATCCAGCACCGCGCGTTTGACGGCCTCGTCAGAAACAGTGACGCCCTTCTCGGCGGCCTTGGCTTTGATCTTGTTGCCTGCGGCTTTGGCTTCGGCAGGCTCTGCCCATTCGCCCGTCAGCGAAGAGGTCAGATCATCATTGGGCTGCTGAGGCCAGTCGGTGCGCTGCCAGCTCGGGCCTTGGGCCTCAGCTTTGACATCAAGCTCCGCATCGCCGAGCTGACGGAAGAATTCCTGCCAGGTTGCGTCAACCGCATTCGGGTCGGCGGCGTAGCGGGCGTACATCTGTTCGAGGTATTCCGCGTTGTGCCCCTGCATAAAGGAGGAGGCGTGGAAGATGTCGTTAGGCGACTGTTCGGTCATGATGGCACCTCATGGAGAATGGGACCGGTTTTGATATTGGCCCCATGTAGGGCGGGGTTGGGGTAGATGAACGCGTGAACGTTTCAAAACACTTAGCGCGGTTCGCTTTGAAACACAGAAAATCGCGTTCACCTTTCGGTTATCTGCGCGACGCTTATGCGGGACAGCGCCCGAACCTATGAGGCTCGGACGCTGAACATTTGCATATGTGCCGTGCGAGCGGACAATTTAGCCCAGCTCGATTGCTTTGAGCACAGCTTCGCCGAGGCCGGCTGGGCTGTCGGCAACGATGATGCCTGCTTCTTGCATTGCGGCAATTTTGTCTTCTGCGCCACCTTTGCCACCGGCAACAATCGCACCGGCGTGGCCCATGCGGCGGCCGGGAGGCGCTGTGCGGCCAGCGATGAAGCCAGCGGTTGGCTTCCAGCGGCCTTTTTTGCGCTCGTTGGCGAGGAAGTCTGCGGCTTCTTCTTCTGCAGAGCCACCGATTTCACCGATCATGATGATGGACTGGGTCTCGTCATCAGACAGGAACATGTCCAGCACGTCGATGTGCTCGGTGCCTTTGATCGGGTCGCCGCCGATGCCCACTGCGGTGGACTGGCCCAGACCGATGTCTGCGGTTTGCTTCACCGCTTCGTAGGTCAGGGTGCCGGAGCGGGACACAACGCCCACGGAGCCACGCTTGTGGATGTGGCCCGGCATGATGCCAATTTTGCAGGCGTCAGGTGTGATGACACCTGGGCAGTTTGGGCCGATCAGTCGGGAGGAAGAGTTTTCCAGCGCGCGCTGTACCTTCATCATGTCCAGCACAGGAATGCCTTCGGTGATGCAGATGATCAGTTCCATCTCCGCGTCAATCGCTTCGAGGATCGAGTCTGCCGCGAAGGGGGGCGGAACATAGATCACGGAAGCATTGGCTTCGGTTTTTGCCTTCGCATCATGTACGGAGTCAAAGACCGGCAGGCCCAGATGCTCCATGCCACCTTTGCCGGGGGTCACGCCGCCGACCATTTTGGTGCCATATGCGATGGCTTGTTCAGAGTGGAAGGTGCCCTGAGAGCCTGTGAAGCCCTGACAGATGACCTTGGTGTTTTCGTCTACGAGGATTGCCATATTGAGGTTCCTTCTACGCTATCTCTTCCGAAACACAGATAAATTGAACCGTGTCGCGCTGAGTGGCGTGGTTTCGATGTGGGGGGAACCCGGCTTTGCGCCGGGTTTGATCATTTGAGTCGCCCATTCGGCAAATTCACCTCCGGGCAGTTTGTCGCGCCCTTTTTGAACAACAAAGCGACCGTTGCAGACCTCTTTGTTTACTCTGAGCTGAATCGCCCACTTGGGGTGCTCATAAAGACCAGTGCTTTTGTCGAGCTCAAAGCCGTTTGCTTCCGCTGTTGCAGTCGCGAGCTTCAAGTTCGGATAGGCGTTTTGGCAAACGCTCCCATAGAGTTTGCCTGCAATTTTGATGGAAGAGGTTTTTCCTTCAGGAGGTGCAGCAAAGGCTGAAGTGCCAACTGTGACGGCCGAAACCGCAGCAAACATGAATAAGAGCTTCGCACAACGCATATCAGATCATCCCTTAACCGCTTTCACGATCTTCTCGGCACCGTCAGAGAGGTTGTCCGCGGCGATCACGTTCAGGCCGGAGGTGTTGATGATCTCCTTGCCCTGTTCCACGTTGGTGCCTTCAAGACGCACAACCAGCGGAACCTCAAGGCCAACCTCTTTTACTGCGGCCACAACGCCCTCTGCGATTACGTCGCAGCGCATGATGCCGCCGAAGATGTTCACCAGGATGCCTTTGACGTTTTTGTCAGAGGTGATGATCTTGAACGCTTCGGTCACTTTCTCTTTGGTCGCGCCGCCACCTACGTCGAGGAAGTTGGCTGGCTCTGCGCCGTAGAGTTTGATGATGTCCATGGTGGCCATCGCGAGGCCCGCGCCGTTCACCATGCAGCCGATTTCACCATCCAGAGCGATGTAGTTCAGGTCGTACTTGGACGCCTCAAGCTCTTTTGGATCTTCTTCGGTTTCGTCGCGCAGCTCGGCCACGTCTGGGTGGCGGTACACGGCGTTGCCGTCAAAGCCGACTTTGGCGTCGAGCACTTTGAGCTTGCCGCCTGGCATGACGATCAGCGGGTTGATCTCCAGCTGCTCCATGTCTTTTTCCATGAAGGCTTTGTAGAGAATGCCCATCAGCTTCACGCATTCTTTGACCTGTGCGCCCTCAAGGCCCAGAGCAAAGGCAACGCGACGGCCGTGGTAAGCTTGGTAGCCGGTGGCTGGGTCAACGGAGAAGGAGAGGATTTTCTCAGGAGTTGCGGCCGCAACTTCTTCGATGTCCATGCCGCCTTCGGTGGAGCAAACGAAAGACACGCGGGAAGTCTGGCGATCCACGAGCAGGGCCAGATACAGTTCGCGCTCGATGTCAGAACCATCTTCGATGTAGATGCGGTTGACCTGCTTGCCCGCTGGGCCGGTCTGGTGGGTCACAAGGGTGCGGCCCAGCATCTTTTTGGCTTCTTCGGCGGCTTCTTCAACCGACTTGGCAAGGCGGACACCGCCTTTTTCGCCTGCGTCAGCTTCCTCAAAGGTGCCTTTGCCGCGGCCACCTGCGTGGATCTGTGCTTTTACAACCCAGAGCGGGCCGTCAAGTTCACCAGCGGCGGTTTTGGCGTCTTCTGCTTTCAGAACAACGCGGCCTTCGGACACCGGAGCGCCGTAGGAGCGAAGCAGGGCTTTCGCCTGATATTCGTGGATGTTCATGGAACTGTCCCATCTTGCTGCGATTGGCGGCGTTTTGACACAGACCAAGGCGGTCGATAAGCAAATTCTGCGAAGAAGGTGGATTTTTCGTTATTTGTGATCACAGGTGGAAAATGTGTGATCACAAAATGACGTTGGGCAATTCTGCCAGAAACAATTTTGTTAAATTGTCAGTGAAATAAGGGCGCTGCGCGTTTGAGTCGATGCGCGGGGTCCGTTATCGCAAACGGTCCCCACGAGTGCTGACCAAGGGTGCGGGCCTCAGATGGCCTGAGTTTCGTCGCAGAGAGGTATCAGTTGAGGTCTTCTTCGAGAGCTGCCTCGGCGGATGGCCATGTGCCGTTATAGGGCACTGTGTTGTTGGGGCCGGGGGTGATAGGCGCCTGTGTCTGCGGCCCGCTACGGATGTTGTAATCCGCGTTGTCACCGGGCTGGTTGCGCAGGGCGGAGGACGTGCAGCCTGCAAGGGCGATCAGCGCACCCAGTGTGAGGCCTTTTGCGAGTGAGTTGGTCATTGTGTCTCCAAGTTTATGAATTCAAAAGAAATATGGTGCGGTTGGCCCGGCACCGTCGGAGTCGAGTTAACCCGAACTCATGCAAAAAGATCAATGATGTGTTGCGTCTGGCCATAGAAAAAGGCCTGCGAAACACGTCGCAGGCCCTTCAATTGCTTGTCGCTTGGCTTATGCCAGGGAGCTGTCGATGCCTTTGCAGGCGTCCACGAGGCCCTTCACAGCGTTGACAGAGGTGTCAAACATCTCTTGCTCTTCTTTGTTGAGCTTGATGTTCACAACTTTCTCAACACCACCTGCGCCGATCACGGTTGGCACGCCAACATACATGTCTTTCACGCCGAGGTCGCCGTCACAGTATGCTGCGCAAGGCAGAACGCGCTTCTGGTCTTTCAGATAGGCTTCAGCCATTTCGATGGCGGAGGCGGCAGGTGCGTAGAACGCGGAGCCGGTTTTCAGCAGGCCAACGATTTCTGCGCCGCCGTCACGGGTGCGCTGTACCATTGCGTCCAGTTTCTCCTGAGTGGTCCAGCCCATCTCGATCAGGTCTGGCAGAGGAATACCTGCGACGGTGGAGTAGCGCACGGAAGGCACCATGGTGTCGCCGTGGCCGCCCAGAACGAAGGCGGTTACGTCGCGCATGGATACGTTGAATTCTTCTGCCAAGAAGTGGCGGAAGCGTGCGGAGTCCAGAACACCCGCCATGCCGCACACTTTGTGTGTTGGCAGGCCGGAGAATTTCTGCAGCGCCCAAACCATCGCGTCCAGCGGGTTGGTGATGCAGATCACAAATGCGTCCGGTGCGTTGTCGCGGATGCCTTCGCCAACGGATTTCATCACTTTGAGGTTGATGCCCAGCAGGTCATCACGGCTCATGCCTGGCTTACGTGCCACACCGGCGGTCACGATGCAGACGTCTGCGCCGGCGATCGCGGAGTAGTCGGAGGTGCCGGACATCGCGGCGTCGATTTTCTCAACAGGGCCGGATTCTGCGATGTCGAGCGCCTTGCCCTGGGGCAGGCCGTCTGCGATGTCGAAAAGAACGACGTCGCCAAGTTCTTTGATTGCAGCGAGGTGGGCGAGGGTGCCGCCGATGTTGCCTGCGCCGATGAGGGCGATCTTAGGTCTGGCCATTGGATCTGTCTCCGGTCCGGTTAAATATCGCCGGTGGCTTAAGTCGAAAACGGCTTTGACGCAAGCCTTAGGCCAAGAGCTGTTAGGAAGTGTCGCAGGGTTAGGTCACCTGTTGCGGGGTTTCTGCCTATTGGTTTGGCATTGGCGCGCACGCTTGAATTGTGCGCAGTCGTGGGGCTAAGTTTGAGCCAAGACACAAAAAAATGCCGAGGAGAATTGGCAATGACGACAGTGATGAAAACCCTGATGGCGCTGAGTTTGGCAGCGCTAACGCTTTCTGCATGCGGTGGCGGCAATGCGAATACTACGACAACGGTGCAAACCGCGACTGTTGGTGAACA
Organism: Shimia sp. R9_2; assembly: GCF_017743735.1. Classification (GTDB taxonomy): domain Bacteria; phylum Pseudomonadota; class Alphaproteobacteria; order Rhodobacterales; family Rhodobacteraceae; genus Shimia. The sequence continues at coordinate 611,542 of NZ_JAGHRO010000002.1, read as the reverse complement.
GCTCGCATCCCTTGAAGACGCCTATGCGCAAGGCCTGTTGACAGACAAAGAATACAAGCAGCAGCGCAAGAAGATTTTGGACGGCGAGTAAGCTGCGCGCGTTTCGTCCCTGACATTTGGGGGCGGCGGTGACGCCTGATTCTGACGGAAAGTCATGACTGATTCTCTTGCGTTTCTTGTTGTTGCGCCGCTCGCGGTCGTTTTTGCAGGGATTTCGAAGGCTGGATTTGGGTCAGGCGCAGCTTTTGCCAGCGCTGTTTTGCTTGCGCTGATTCTTCCGCCCGCGCAGGCCCTGGGGCTGATGCTGCCCCTATTGATGCTGATCGACCTTCTGACCTTGCGCCCCTATTGGCAGCGGTGGAGCTGGCCAGATGCCAAGGTTCTGATTTTAGGCGGTTTGCCGGGGGTTGCCCTTGGCGTAGCATTATTCAAAGTGGCCAATGACGATGTGCTGCGCCTGCTTATCGGCGCGGTTTCTTTGGGGTTTGTGATTTGGCAACTTTGGCCGCGCAAAGCCGCGGCACGCCAACTGCCTGTTGGCGCGGGGTTGCTCGCAGGCGGGGTTGCTGGTTTCACCAGTTTTGTCAGCCATGCCGGTGGGCCACCAGCCGCCGTCTATCTGCTGTCTCGCGGATTGAGTAAGACGGGATATCAGGCCACATCGGTGCTGGTGTTTTGGGCGATCAATGTCGCGAAGTTTGTGCCCTATGCCTTCTTAGGCGTCTTCACCTATGAGACATTTCTGGCAGGCCTGCTGCTTGCGCCGTTTGCCTGCCTGGGAGCGTATCTCGGTGTGAAAGCGCATCACGCCGTTTCAGAAAAAGCCTTCTTCGTAGTGACTTATATTCTGTTGTCTGTGACTGGCGTGAAGCTCATTTTTGACGCGCTGACATAGGATGACACGTTAAGCGTCATCCCCTTTGGTTGGGAGCACTTCGGCAAGGGTTTCAAACGCTTGACCCGTGGCCATCAGGCAAGTTGCACCATTGGGCATGGTCATTGTGATGGTCCAGCTGCCGGAATCCTCAGAGGCAAAGATCTCAACCATTGCACCCTGCGCTCCAAGGCCGAGGGCCTGGCGGGACTCACCGTATTTGTCGGCCAAACGCTCAACCACTTTGTCGCGATCCGCGCAATTGCGCGCCGTCTGTGCTTCCGCCAGTGGGGCAGAGAGTGTGAGCAGGGAAAGACCGGTCGTCAGGGTCAGAAGCAGGGATTTCATATGGTTTCCTTTCAGGAAAATCTTGTCACGCAGCGGACGTTTCCCCGCCAATGCGCGCCATGTATGTCTAGTTGCTTCGCCTCTTATTATTAGTGTTGCAGCCCTTTCTGTCTGCGTTCGCTCCTCCCCAGGAAGCGATAGAGTTAATCTGCATCCAAACTGGAAAACAAATGGTTAACGGTATGGATCAAAAGTATTAACGGACCGTATCTGCCAATAAGACGGCGCGTCATTTCTGCGTTGCGGCAAAATACGCTTGAAGTTTTCTGAGAAAAATGCCCCATTCTGCGCAACAAAATTACAGATGGAAATCGGAGAACATCCATGGATCAGCGCGCGCGCCCTTATCGTTCGGTTCTGTATATTCCCGGGTCCAAGGACCGGGCGCTGGAAAAGGCGCGGGGCCTGCCGGTGGACGCCATCATCTTTGATCTCGAGGATGCCGTTGCTCCTGACGAAAAGGAAAACGCCCGGGCCACTTTGGCGGATGCGCTCTCCCAAGGCGGGTATGGCAGCCGGATGCGGATTGTGCGGATCAATGGTCTCGATACTCAATGGGGAGAGGCTGACGCCAAGGCCGCTGCTTCAATGGATTGCGACGCAGTGTTGTTGCCCAAGGTGGAGAACACTGCGCAGCTGGATGCATTGGCGGCGCTGGTCGGTGACAAGCCGATTTGGGCGATGATGGAAACCCCACGAGGGATGTTAAATGCTGCAGAAATTGCAGCGCATCCGCGGCTCACCGGCTTTGTGATGGGCACAAATGATCTGGCTAAGGAGCTTCAGACACGTTTCCGTGCCGACCGTTTGCCGATGATGGCAGGGCTGGGGCTGTGCCTGCTTGCGGCCAAGGCAGAAGGCATCGTGATCGTAGATGGCGTCTATAATGCCTTCAAAGACGCGGATGGCCTGAAAGCGGAATGTGATCAGGGCCGCGACATGGGCTTTGATGGCAAAACTCTGATCCACCCGGCGCAGGTGGATGTTGCCAATGCGGCATTTGCCCCATCAGAAGCTGAGATCGATCTGGCGAAGCGTCAGATCGCAGCCTTTGAGGAATGCGAAGCCGGTGGCCAAGGTGTGGCCGTGGTGGACGGCAAAATTGTTGAAAATCTGCATGTGGTCACTGCAAGAGAGATTCTCGCAAAGGCAGATGCAATCGCCGCACTTGAGGGGTAACCTCTGCCCCAACAACCAACAATCCAGCGGAGAGCGAGATGACATTATTGGTTCTTGGGGTTTTGCTTTGGGCGGCGGCCCATTTTTTCAAGCGGGCGATGCCGGGTGTGCGGGAGCCATTGGGTGACAAGGGGAAGGGCTTGGTAGCTCTAACGCTGGTCCTCTCCATTGTGTTGATGGTGCTCGGCTACCGCGCGGCAGAGATTGAGGATGTGCTTTGGATTGCGCCAAGCTTTGTCTATCACATCAACAACTTGCTCGTGCTCATCGCGATCTTCCTGATGAGTCCGGCGCCACGTAAGGGCAAGCTGTTTAACAACATGCGCCATCCGATGCTGATCGGTTTTTCGCTCTGGGCGGTGGCGCATATCTTGGTGAATGGCGATGCGCCGTCGGTCGTTTTGTTTGGCGGCTTGCTGGCCTGGGCGCTTGCGGAAATCGTTGTCCTCAACCGGGTTGAAGGCCCTTGGCAGCCGACCGAACGTGGCACCATAGCAAAGGATGGCATGTTCTTTGTCGCTTCTGTAATCCTGATGGGCGTGATCGGTGCCATTCATGGCATGATCGGACCATCGCCATTTGGAGGCTAAGAGCATGAAACTTTATCGTTTTCTATCCGAAGAAGACACATCAGCGTTTTGTCACAAAGTGACGGATGCGCTTAACAAGGGGTGGGAGCTTCATGGCTCTCCGACACAGACTTTCTGTCAGGCGACGGGCGTGATGCGCTGTGGTCAGGCGGTCGTGAAGGAAGTTGAAGGCACTTACACCCCGGAGACCAAACTGGGAGAACACTAAATGGCCAAGACCAATCCGGGCCGGTTTTTTGAAGACTATTCGCTGGGGCAGGTGATTGAACACGCTGTGCCACGCACTGTCGGGGCAGGGGAGCGCGCACTCTATCATGCGCTCTACCCAGCGCGTCATGCGCTTTATTCCAGCGATGAATTTGCGCGTGCCTCTGGCTTGCCGCAGTCGCCGCTGGACGATCTCGCGGCCTTCCACGTGGTTTTTGGAAAAACGGTTCCGGATGTGTCGCTGAATGCGGTGGCAAACCTTGGGTATGCCGAGGGGCGTTGGCTGAAGCCGGTTTATGCCGGCGATACTCTGCGCTCCACATCCGAAGTGATTGGTCTGAAGCAGAACTCCAACGGCAAGACCGGGGTGGTTTACGTGCGCACGCGCGGTATGAACCAGCGCGACGAGGTTGTCATGGAGTATGTGCGCTGGGTGATGGTGCGCAAGCGCGATGCAGATGCACCCGCGCCTGAAGCCGTGGTGCCGGAACTTTCCAAGGTGATCGATCCTGCGGACCTCGTGATCCCCGAAGGACTCGACTTCAGCGGCTATGACTTCTCTCAGGCTGGGGAAAGCCCTCGTTGGGGCGATTATGAAATCGGCGAGACCATTGACCACGTCGATGGTGTAACGCTGGAAGAAGCTGAGCACATGATGGCGACACGGCTCTGGCAGAACACCGCGAAAGTGCATTTTGACGCGACCTTCCGCCCCGATGGACAACGCCTGATTTATGGCGGCCACATTATATCCCTGGCGCGTGCGCTGAGCTTTAACGGGCTGGCCAACGCACAGATGATTGTGGGGCTGAACGGTGGCGCACATGCCAATCCGGCCTTCTCTGGTCTGACGGTCAAGGCTTGGTCTGAAGTGCTTGATAAGGCAGAAACTTCCGCGCCCGGTGTAGGGGCAATTCGCCTGCGACTGGTGGCCACAAAAGGTGGCGAGCCGTTTGCGTTGAAAGGCGATGATGGCAAATACCTGCCCGAAGTGCTGCTTGATTTGGACTATTGGGCATTGATGCCGATGTAAGGAAACGCGATGCCGCGCGCGATTTACCTGACCCACCCTGAAGTGAACATCGATCCGCATATTGCTGTGCCGGATTGGGGGCTGAGCAAAGTGGGGCAGGCGCGCGTGGATGCGCTTGCGGCGCGCTGCATCAGAGGGGGCTGGCGCGTTGCCGCCAGTACAGAGCGCAAGGCATTGGAAACCGCTTGGCCACTGGCGGCAAAGTTCGGATCAACGCCTGTCGCCATCCGAGAGGGGCTTGGCGAGAATGACCGTTCAAGCACAGGTTTTCTGACAGAACAGGCATTTCAGCGCGCGGCCAATGAGTTCTTTGGATCGCCTGAGGTGTACTTCGAAGGTTGGGAGCGCGCTGTGGATGCGCAGGTGCGGATTCTCATCGAGGTGCGCGCGCTCCTAGCGGCTTTTCCGTCCGAGAATTTTCTCATCTGTGGCCATGGCGGTGTGGGCACCTTACTGTACTGCGCTCTTGCAGGGCGCGGGATCGACCGAAAGTGGGATCAAGCGTGCGGCGGTCATTGGTTCGCGTTTGATACAATCAGCATGGTGCCAGAAAACCACTGGTAGCCGATGGAGACGTTGAGTTTCAATTAGCGCTCGACACCAAGGTGCACTGTCGCTCTAGTGCGCTTATGAAACGATATTTACTCCCCTTGGTAATCTATGGTGCAGCCTCTGGCGCTCAAGCCGAAGTGCAGTTTGGCCATACATCCGAAGACACGCTTGCCTATGTTGAGGGCAATCTGCTCGGGATTTTCTATCATGAGCTTGGTCACGCTCTGATCGATATTCTGGGGTTGCCGATCTTTGGGCAGGAAGAAGACGCAGCGGATGTGTTGTCGATCTTTTTGATTGATGCGTTTTACGAGGAAGAGGCGGCTGTTCAGCTGGCCTATGATGCGGCTTTTGGCTTTTTGGGCGAGGCAGAAGCCACGTCTGAAGTGGCCTTCTGGGACGTGCATGGCCCAGATTTGCAGCGTTACTACAATACGGTGTGCTTGTTTTATGGGGCCAACCCGGAAGAACGTGAGGTTGTCGCGGTAGACCTCGGCCTGCCTGAAGAGCGAGCAGATTATTGTCCATCTGAATACGATCAGGCTGCTGCCAGCTGGGGTGGCGCATTGGACGAAGTTGCCCATGGCGGCGGAGGCGAGACTCTGGTGATGGGCGAAGTTGTCGTCGAAACCGATGGCGCACAGCTCACCGAAGAGGTGATCCGGGCAGAGGTCGAGGCGCTAAACGAAGAGTTCCGCTTACCGGAGACTTTGACGATTTCGGTTGTGCCCTGTGGTGAGGCAAATGCCTTCTACGATCCTGAGCGGATCAAGATCACCATGTGTACAGAGTTTGCAGACGCATTGGTGGAGATGGCGCCAGAGTTCTAAGCAAGCACACGCGGAGTTGATGACGCAGGCCGCAGGATCGCGCTAGGCTGCGGTTTATGCGGTTTTTTAGTGTTTTAGCAGCGGGAATTTCGTGTGCGCCAGCGAAGGCGCGCGCCTGCGATCTTGCGCTTTTACTGACGGTCGATGTGTCCGGGAGCATTGATGCCAAAGAATACCGTGTTCAAATGGATGGGCTGGCAGCGGCGTTGCGCGACGGGATTGTCGTAGAGGCGCTGATAGACCAAAGAGCATCGGTTTCCCTAATGCAGTGGACCGGAGAAGGGCGTCAGCATGTTAGCGTGCCCTGGACCGAGGTTGCTTCCGCCGAGCAGGCAGAGGTTTTGGCCATTGCCGTTGAGGAAATGCCCCGCCAGTGGAGCCAATACTCCACTGCGATAGGGGATGCTCTGCTGGCGTCCGCAGAATTGATCGAGACAGCACCCAACTGTAAGCGCAAGGTGGTTGATGTCTCAGGGGACGGGATTTCCAATGAAGGTCCGCTGGTGGAATATGGGCGCAAGCGGCTGGCAGGTCAGGGCGTGACTGTCAACGCCGTGGTGATCGAAACCGACGACACGGACCTGACCGGGTATTTTTGGGAAAATGTGATCACGGGACCCGGTGCATTTGTCGTGACTGCCGCAGGTTTTGAAGAATACCCGCTGCGCATCCGCCAAAAGCTCATTCGGGAAGTCGCCAAACAAGTGGCTGAAGGTCCTGCGATGGAGCGCACTTTGTCGGATCGAATGTGAGCGCCAACACGTAAGGGGCCTGTTAAGCAGTGGTATGGTAACCCCTTGGGGTGAATAATTCCTGATAAAAAAACTTTAATTGCAAAATGTGATCACGAATAAAAACGTGTGATCACAAAATTAAAAAAATCCCTCCGATTGGGTCAAAAAACCGCGTGAATTAAGCTTTCGCCAAGGTGACACATCGCAAAAAACCGTTAGAAGACATCAAGGGAACCTGAAAGGATTCATTATGGCTGACGTGAAAAGGATTGAGCGCCCGCTCTCCCCACATTTGCAGATCTATCGCCCGCAGATGACCTCCGTGTCTTCTATCATGGTGCGTATAACCGGCATCGCCCTCATTCCGATTGCGGCAATTGTTGTTTGGTGGCTTTTGGCGGCTGCAACCTCTGAAAGCGCTTTTGCTTTCATCGATGGGTTGCTGCGCAGCTTTATCGGCGACGTCTTCCTGTTTCTCGCTTCCTGGGCAGTGTTTTACCATATGCTGGGGCGTCTGCGTCACGTGATCTGGGACTTCGGCTACTGCCTCGACATCGACACCGCTGTCACGCTTGGCAAAGGTATGTTCATTGGCGCCACCGTGTTGGCCATTCTCACCGCGCTGATCGTGTAAGGAGCTGAAAAGATGAATTTTCTGACTGACCGCAAACGCGCGCAAGGCACTGGAGCTTCCGGCAAGGGCACCGAGCATCACTGGCATATGATGATCAACTCATCTTTGCTTGTTGTTTTGGTCCCGCTCTTCGTTCTGACTTTCGGCTTTGGTCTGGGTGGCACCCATGAAGAAGTGCTGGCCTATTTCGGCAAGCCGTTCCCGGCCATCATTTCCGCGCTGACCCTGATTGTGGGTGTCATCCACATTAAAAACGAAGCGCAAGACGCGATCGAAGATTACATGCACGGCGTCGCTGAGAAGCTGACCTACATCGCTGCTGGCGCTGTTTGCTACACCATTATCGCTGTGGGCCTGTTTGCCCTGATCAAACTCGCTCTCTAACGCTGTTGCGCCCGGCCTCGGCTGCGGCGCCAGCGCTCTTCCCGTGAACAGAACGCCCTGCATAGCGGCGGCAAGGATGAAAACCGATGACAGCAGCATACGAATACGAAACACATGAATATGACGTGGTCGTGGTGGGCGCCGGTGGCGCTGGTTTGCGCGCCACTCTTGGTATGGCCGAGCAGGGCCTGCGGACGGCCTGTGTAACCAAAGTCTTCCCGACCCGGTCTCACACCGTTGCCGCGCAGGGCGGCATCGCGGCGTCCCTTTCCAACATGGGCCCGGATAACTGGCAGTGGCACATGTATGACACCGTCAAAGGATCTGACTGGCTGGGCGACACCGACGCGATGGAATACCTCGCGCGTGAAGCCCCCAAGGCGGTTTATGAGCTGGAGCACTATGGTGTGCCGTTCTCCCGGACCGAAGAAGGTAAAATCTACCAGCGTCCGTTTGGTGGCCACACCACCGAATTTGGCGAAGGTCCCGCCGTGCAGCGGACCTGTGCCGCCGCAGACCGGACCGGTCACGCGATCCTGCACACGCTCTACGGTCAGTCGGTCAAAAACAACGCGGAATTCTACATCGAGTATTTCGCGATTGACCTGATCATGTCTGAGGACGGCCAGTGCCAGGGGGTTGTCTGCTGGAAGCTTGATGACGGTACCATGCATGTCTTCAATGCCAAGATGGTTGTGCTGGCGACTGGCGGCTACGGCCGTGCCTACTTCTCCGCGACCTCTGCGCACACCTGCACCGGCGATGGTGGCGGCATGGTGGCCCGCGCAGGTCTTGCGCTGCAGGACATGGAGTTTGTCCAATTCCACCCAACCGGTATCTATGGTTCTGGCTGCCTGATTACGGAAGGTGCGCGCGGCGAAGGTGGTTACCTGACCAACTCCGAAGGTGAGCGCTTCATGGAGCGTTACGCTCCGCAGTATAAAGACCTCGCTCCACGCGACTATGTTTCGCGCTCCATGACCATGGAGATCCGTGAAGGCCGCGGTGTGGGCGAGAATGGCGACCACATTCACCTGAACCTGAACCACCTGCCTGCCGAAGCGCTGGCGGAACGTCTGCCTGGCATCTCTGAATCTGCAAAGATTTTTGCGGGTGTGGATGTGACCAAAGAGCCGATCCCGGTTCTGCCAACCGTGCACTACAACATGGGCGGTATTCCGACCAACTATTGGGGCGAAGTGCTGAACCCAACCGCAGAAGATCCAACTGCGGTGGTCCCCGGCCTGATGGCCGTAGGTGAAGCGGGCTGTGCCTCTGTTCACGGTGCGAACCGTCTGGGCTCCAACTCTCTGATTGACCTTGTGGTGTTTGGCCGCGCTTCCGCAATCCGCGCCGGCAAGGTGGTGGATGCAGATGCTCCGAACCCGGTCCTGAACCAAGCGTCGGTGGATGCAGCATTCGCGCGCTTTGATGGTCTGCGCTACGCCAAAGGCGGCGCGCCGACTGCTGAGCTTCGCCTTGAAATGCAGCGCACCATGCAGGCGGATGCGGCGGTATTCCGTACCGATAAGACGCTGAAAGAAGGCGTTGAGAAGATGACGGCTATTGCGGGCAAGATCGATGATCTGCACGTCACCGACACCTCTTTGGTCTGGAACAGCGATCTGATGGAAACGCTTGAACTGACCAATCTGATGCCAAACGCACTGGCGACGATCCACGGTGCGGAAGCCCGTAAAGAAAGCCGCGGTGCGCACGCACACGAAGACTACTCTGAGCGTGATGACGCGAACTGGCGTGTTCACACAGTGAGCCGCGTAGAAGGCGATAAAGTTGAACTATCTTATCGCCCTGTGATTGTTGACCCGCTGACCAAAGAAGAGGAGGGTGGAATCGAACTTAAAAAGATTGCACCTAAAGCGAGAACCTTCTGATGAAACGAATTTGCACTGGCGTCATGATGGCAGCAATTGCCGCAACTCAAGTTATGGCGGACGAAACACTTGTTGTTCAACAAATTAGCCAGTGCATTGTCGATACAGGTTCCCAAGGTGCCTATAAGGTTACAGAGTTCGACAAGGTGCCAGTGGTCGTCGCAGATGCGGGTGGCACCGAACGTGGTGCGCGCAATGTGAATGACTGCCTCCAGGACAACTACAACGTCCAATATGACAATGGTGCCTTTGGTGTTGCAGATGGCGACAAGGTGGCGAGCGGACCTGATGTCTGTCAGCAGGAACGTATTCAGGGCTTTGTCATCGGCACTGTTGTCATTGGAGCCATAAACGCATCTCTCGGCGGCAACTTTTTCGCAGGTGCCGCTCTTGGTAATGCGCTGACGTGGGGAACCATCCAGCGCGACTACCGTGAATGTGTGCGTCGTGAAGGCGGAGCAAAATATGCTGGTGTTGAATTCCATTCCGGCTGCTCTCGTCATTCCGATGTGTTGCACGGTGGGGCTCAATACTGCCGCTAAGGAGCGGAAACGTGGCCGTTTAGGCCAGGTGATCAGAAACAACCGAATGCTCCGCGCATGTGTGAATGCGGCATCAGAGTGTTTGAACAGGAACGAAGGTAAGCGCAGTTTGCGCGCCCACGTGTAGGAAGGAAAGACGATGGTCGAATTTGCCCTCCCCAAGAACTCCCGGATTATGACCGGCAAAACCTGGCCAAAGCCGGAAGGCGCTACGAATGTGCGCAAGTTCCAGATCTACCGCTGGAATCCGGATGACGGCAAAAACCCTCAGGTGGATACCTATTTCCTGGACATGGACAAATGTGGTCCGATGGTTCTGGATGCGCTGATCAAGATCAAGAACGAGATTGACCCAACCCTGACCTTCCGTCGCTCTTGCCGTGAAGGCATCTGTGGATCCTGTGCGATGAACATCGACGGGATCAACACGCTGGCCTGTATCTATGGTCTGGACGAGATCAAGGGCGATGTGAAGATCTACCCGCTGCCGCATATGCCGGTGGTGAAAGACCTGATCCCGGATCTGACCCATTTCTATGCGCAGCACGCGTCGATCATGCCGTGGCTGGAAACCAAGACCAACCGTCCGGCAAAAGAGTGGCGTCAGTCGATCGAGGACCGCAAAAAACTCGACGGGCTGTATGAATGTGTGATGTGTGCATCCTGCTCCACTTCCTGCCCAAGCTACTGGTGGAACGGCGATAAATATCTCGGCCCAGCAGCGCTGTTGCACGCCTATCGCTGGATCATTGACAGCCGCGATGAGGCGACAGGCGAGCGTCTGGATGAGCTGGAAGATCCGTTCAAGCTCTACCGCTGCCACACCATAATGAACTGTGCAAAGACGTGCCCGAAGGGTCTGAACCCGGCGAAGGCCATTGCAGAGATCAAGAAGATGCTGGTGGAGCGCCACGTCTGATTTCAGACACATGCGACTTTGACGAGGGCCCGTTTCGGGCCCTTTTCTTTTGTTTGTTGGGACGTTGCCTCTGCGCAGATTGCATGGCGCCTTTGCCATTTGAGCAGTTCTTTGACTTTGTTGGCTTAGCTATATGAAGGAGCAGGGAAGGAGGTCAGATGTGAATACGGAGACTGCCCATGTCCGCCCTAGAGACAAACACCCCAGAAGATTTTGCAGCGCGCGCCCTGGAGGTGCTGGAGCAAGCCTACGCATATTACTCCGAGCCGCCACGCCGCCCGGTTTTGGTGCAGGACAGCGATGAAGAAACCTACTTCGAGTATGTGAAAGCAGCCTAAGCCTGCACATTGAAGCTTGTTGAAAGCGCCTCCTGGTTGGGGCGCTTTTTGCGTTTCTCCCTCAGGGCTTGATGGCCTTATGTTTACGTAAGGTCGGTCTTGGTCCTTGGCTGGCCGCTGGCTAGCCTTTGCCAAAGGGGAGGAAGCACAATGACCGATGTGATCATCGTAGGCGGCGGGCTGGCTGGGATCGTAGCGGCGCGTGAAGCTGCGCTGCGGGGGCGAAAGGTTCTTTTGCTGGATCAGGAGGGAGAGCAGAGCCTAGGAGGGCAGGCTTTCTGGAGCCTTGGCGGCCTCTTCATGATCGATACTCCCGAGCAGCGGCGCATGGGGGTCAAGGACAGCGCAGAGTTGGCCTACAATGATTGGATGGGGTCAGCGCAGTTTGACCGTCCTGAAGATGCCAACCCCCGCAAGGTGGCCGAGGCTTATCTCTCGTTTGCAGGCGGGGAGATGCGCAGTTGGCTCCACAGCATTGGAATGCGGTGGTTTCCTGTGGTTGGCTGGGCCGAGCGCGGCGGGGCTATGGCGCATGGTCACGGCAATTCCGTACCGCGGTTTCACATCACGTGGGGGACCGGCCCGGGCGTTGTTGCGCCGTTTGAGCGTGATGTGCGCAATCTGTCAGCAGAGGGTAAGATTGCACTGCTCTTTCGCCGAAAAGTAACTGATCTCATTGTGGAAAATGGCACGGTTAAAGGCGTGCGCGGCGAAGTTCTCGCCGACGACGATGCAGAGCGCGGCCGCTCTACCACCCGTGACGTCGTGTCAGATTTTGAACTGCGCGCTTCGGCTGTGGTTCTTACCACCGGTGGGATTGGTGGCGACCACGATATGGTGCGGCGCTATTGGCCTGAAGGCCGGTTGGGCAAGCCTCCTAAGCGTATGGTGGCTGGGGTGCCTGACTATGTCGATGGGCAGATGCAGCGCGTAGCAGAGACAGCGGGTGCAGCGATCATCAATGGGGATCGGATGTGGCACTACACTGAAGGGCTGGCCAATTGGGATCCGATCTGGCCAAACCATGGCATTCGGGTGCTGCCGGGGCCCAGCTCTATGTGGTTTGACGCCTTGGGCACCCGTATGGAAGCACCTTATTTGCCGGGATTTGACAGCCTTGGCACCCTCAAGCGCATTCTCTCTACGGGGCATGAGCACAGCTGGTTTATCCTCACGCAGAAGATCATCGAAAAAGAGTTCGCGCTGTCGGGTTCTGAACAAAACCCGGATCTGACGTCCGGTAAGTTTATCGAAGTGCTCAAGGGGCGGTTGATGTCCAAGGGGGCGCCAGCTCCGATTGAAGCGTTCAAGCGTCATGGCGAGGATTTTGTGGTCGCTGATGACCTGGAAACGCTGGTGGCGGGAATGAATGCGCTCACGCCCGAAGTTCCTGTCAACCTTGAAAAAATCCGGGATCAGATTGTTGCACGGGATGCCCAAATCGAGAACCCGTTCAGCAAGGATGCGCAGATCACTGCGATCCGGGGAGCGCGCGCCTTTCGCGGGGATCGGTTGATCCGTACAGCGAAACCGCACCGGATTCTCGACCTGGCCAATGGTCCTTTGATCGCTGTGCGGCTCAATATCCTTACGCGAAAATCTCTCGGAGGACTGCATACGGATGAAACTGGGCAGGTTCTGAAGCCCGATGGGAGCGCCTTTGACGGGCTGTTCGCTGCGGGAGAAGTGGCTGGATTTGGCGGTGGCGGCTATCACGGCTACAACGCGCTGGAGGGTACTTTCCTTGGCGGATGCATATTCTCTGGGCGTGCAGCGGGGCGTGCGGTTTAGCGTTAGGCCTGTGTGATCTGCCATGCTAGGCTCCCGTTGTTTTAAAGAGTTACGGGAGGAATTGGTATGAAACACTTGTTCGCTGCGGCGCTGATAGCCTTTGGTTCTCAAGCACTTGCCGGTGGTGCGCCATCGCCTGAAGGGGCGGAAGTTTACTTCATCAATATTGAAGATGGCGCCTCGGTGCAGTCTCCGTTTGTGGTGCAGTTTGGCCTGACCGGGATGGGGGTTGCGCCTGCGGGGACGGAAGTGGAGAACACCGGGCACCACCATATTTTCATCAATCGCCCCCCTTTGGGGGAGGGGGCTGACGATGCGGATCTGCTTGAAAACGGGGTTCCAACAGATGACAATCACCGCCATTTCGGGGGCGGGCAAACCGAAGTGAGTTTGGACCTTCCGCCGGGCACACATACGCTGCAGCTCGTGCTGGGAGACGAGTTCCATGTGCCGCATACGCCACCTGTGGTATCAGAGGTCATCACGATTACTGTGAACTAACTCCAGCGTGCGTTGCGGATAGCCATTGCAACGCGTTAACAATTGGGGGCAGGATCGCGCCATGACTGAGACGATCCTGCCCCCCGCCGATGCCGAAGACCGCCGCGCCATCAAGCCGGTGATCTGTTATCCAAACATCACTTTGCCGACACCACCTCTGGCGCTTTACCAAGCTGCCAGAGAAGGGGCCAAGAAGGTGGATGAGGTGCTGATCCCGGCAAGAGATGCGCGGTGTTTTGAGGTGCCTGCTGGGCATTTCTTTCGCATCACCTCTGTCGAAGGACCGCAGGTGGGTGATCTCAATCTGTGGAACCTCAATGATTTGAGCGAGCGTTTTTTCTCGGGGAAAACAAGAGCTTTGCATGGCACCCACATCACGACGGGTGAGCGCATGTGGTCAAGCCTGCCTAGCCTGCGCCCAATGGCGACGATCGTGACTGATACGCTTGGCTGGTACGGGATCGACGCCTACGGTGGCTCCGTCCATGACGTGATTGGCACGCGCTGTGACCCATACACCGGCAATTTGCTGAGTGGGGATCAATATCACTATTGCTGTCATTCAAATCTAACCCGCGCCCTGGCGGCGCATCAGGGGATCAGCCTTGAGGAGGCGGAGCCTCATGTGCACGACGTTCTTAACGTTTTCATGTGCACGGGTTTCACACGCGACACTGGCCAGTACTTCATGAAGGCAAGCCCGGTGCGACCCGGAGACTATCTTGAGGCCTTTGCCGAAATCGATCTGTTGGGCGCTTTGAGCGCTTGCCCGGGCGGCGATTGTTCGGCGGAGCACAGCAGTGATGCCGCAGCGTGCCACCCACTGTTGGTGGAGGTTTTTGCCCCCACTGAAGGGGCGCTGGACGGTTGGGAAAGCCCGGCCATCAATGGCTATGATCGAAGCCACGGCAGGGCGCGTTAACCATTTTTTTGAGCGTCGGTATCGCGTCTGTATTGCGACGTTATCGCGTAGGTGCCGAATTTCGGTGCCCAAACGGCGTTAACCATTGTGGCAAAGGTGTTTTGGACCGCTGTCGAGGGGCGGTTTGGCCGGTGCTAAAAGCGTGGATGAGGACGGCAAAATGATGAGGCGTCGGGAGATGATTTTGACAAGTGGCGCGGCGGGGCTGACCAGCCTTTTCGGGGCCGCCGGTGGTGCGGCTGAAAGCCGGTTTTATGTGCCGCCTGAGGAGGCACCGCACCAGCGGACGTTCATGCAATGGCCGATCAATCGGCAGGTGCATTCAGATCCGGTCTTTCGCGAGATGACCCAGCAGACCATTGCGGACATTGCCAATGCGATTTCCGCGTTTGAACCGGTTGTGATGCTGGCGGCCAAAGAGGATCACAGCGGGGCGCAAGCAAAGTTGTCTGACGCAGTCGAGCTTTGGGACATTCCCACTGAGGATCTCTGGTGTCGGGATTCCGGCCCGATCTTTGTGGTGGACGGCCAGGATGGATTGGCGGTGAGCCACATTCAGTTCAATGGTTGGGGCGAGAAACAGATCCATCGACGCGACGGCCAAATTGCGGCGCGTTTGGCAGAGAGGCTGGGGCTCTCGCTTCTGCCGTCTGGTCTGCGTGGCGAGGCGGGAGGTGTTGAGCAGGATGGTCACGGCCTGCTCATGGCGCATGAAAGCAGTTGGGTGAATGAGAACCGCAATCCCGGCCTTTCAAGAGATGAGATCGAACGGAGGTTGCTGAGCGCCTATGGCGCCGAGCGGATGATTTGGTCTGAGGGTGTCTGGGGTGAGGACATCACGGATTACCACATCGACAGTCTTGCGCGGTTCACGGGGCCGGGGCGAGTCTTGATGAATCTCCCCGACGCACCGGATCTGCGCGACCCGTTTCACGCGGCTGCACTTGATACGCATGATGTGCTTGTTGCTGCAGGGCTTGAGGTTGACGTGATCCCGGAACCTTATGACCGCCGTGTTCAAAGCCTCGATTTTGTGGCGTCCTATGCGAATTACTACGTGTGTAACGGCGCAGTCATTGCAGCGGAGTTTGGCGACAGGGAAACCGACGCGATCGCCCGCGCGGCGCTGGCGAAGCACTATCCCGGACGCGAGATTGTCACGCTGAACGTGGACCCGTTGGGAGAGCTTGGCGGCGGCATTCACTGCGCGACGCAGCAGATGCCTGCGGTATAGCGGATACTCTGCCGGAGCAGTCAAGGGGTTTTATGCCTGCAACTCCGCATCCCAATAGAGATAGTCCATCCAGCTGTCATGCAGGAAGTTGGGCGGGAATTTACGGCCCACATTACGCAGTTCCTCAGAGCCGGGCTGGCGTGGGGGCTTACGTAGGCTCATATGCGCCTGGCGCAGGCTCTTGGAGCCTTTCTTGAGGTTGCAGGGCGAACAGGCTGCCACCACATTCTCCCAGCTTGTGACGCCACCTGCGGCACGGGGAATGACGTGATCAAAAGTCAGGTCCCCTTTGGCACCGCAGTACTGGCATTGGAATTCGTCCCTCAGAAATAAATTAAAGCGCGTGAAGGCCACGCGCTTTTGCAGTTTTACATAGTCTTTGAGAACGACAACCGAGGGGATACGTATCTCGGTAGAGGGGCTGCGGACCACATGGTCATATTCAGCCACGATGTCGACACGGTCCATATAGGCGGCTTTGATGGCATCTTGCCAAGGCCAAAGGGAGAGCGGGTAGTAGGAGAGCGGGCGGTAGTCGGCGTTGAGGACAAGGGCAGGGTGGTGTTTCAACCCGCCGGGACTTCGTGTGAATTCTGTCCTGAAATCGCCGTCCATCTTAGCTCTCCCTATGCGCCATTGGCCTTTCGGCCGACCTGCTTGCAACCACTATATCTCGTGTCTTTCATCTGACAAGTCTCACGATATACGTGATTTTCGCCGATGCTGAGACAGCTGCAGGATGCCAGCGCCCAATGACGCTTTGATGACAGGCCTGTGGATAAAATGTAAGCGCCGCGCTTGAATATCAAGCGCGGCGTAAAGGGGCTTTTGCAGAAGGGCTTTGCCTGCTGCGCGTTGGGCTAGTTTCGCTGAGGCGAGGCTTAGCCCAATGGTCGGCGCGGCAAAGCGGCTCGTGGCCTTAAATTTGGTGCGAGTAGCGCGCTTTAGTAGAACTTCAATCCGTTGAGATCGAAGGTTTTTGACAGGGTGAGCGCGAAGCGTGTGTCGTCCTGTGCGACCATGCTGCCGATGCCATGACGGCCAATGGCGTTGGTGGCTTGGGCGTCCACGGTGAAGCCGGATTTGCCAAGGTGATAGCGCGCGCCGGCGGCCCATGTGGCCTCGTCACCATCGCGACCGATCGGCGTGACTTCGGCGATCAGTTCCAGGCCGTTGTCAAAGCCGTAGTTCACGCCCATTCCAAAGCCGACCAGTTCGTTGTTGCCAAAGGCGCCGATCTTGGGGCTGGCAGTGAAGGAGAAGCCGTTTCTGGTTTTGTAGTTGGCGATCAGATCGGTGTAGAACACGCCGACCTTGGTTGGATCAGAGTTGATTTGACGTCCATAAAGCATCCGTCCGGTGAGGGAGAAGAGATTGCCGTTGTTCTGATCCATGAAGCGCAGTTTCGGGCCGACCATGTAGCGCACGCTGGTGGTGGGCACGAGGTCCTGATCTGCGGTTGGGTTGTCTGAGTATTTTTCAAAGATGACCTGAATTTCACCGTCGCGATCTGGGCTGAAGCTCAGCGAGACGCCTTGGTTGCTGTCGTTGCCTCCCCAGACGTCGGTGCGCAGCATGCCGGGCTCAAGCGTGTCGGCGCTGCCAAGCGTGAAGCCGTCCTGTTGCAGGTTTACCTGACGTGTGGTGGGTGGCAGAGACAGGCTGCGATAGCTGACCGGGCGATTGGCGCCGGGGGTGTAGATCAGGCGGGCGCCGGCGAGAACGTCATCGCCATCCGGCCAGAAGGTCATGACACTGGTGGCCGGTGTGTTGCCCCATCCGTTGGTGAGGTACCCCTCAAGCCCAAGGCGTGGAGTGACGTTGTAGCGCCCGCCCACGGTCCAGACCGGAACGCTTTCAAAATTGCCATCGCTGTTGATGGTGTTGTCGCCGGAGACCGCTGTTTCGATGGTCCCGAACATCAGCACGCGGTTGGAAGCGCGGTAGCTGACCCCGGCGCCGAGGCTGACGATGGTGCCGTAAAATTCATCGCCGGCGATGTCGTCAGGTGCGAGGGTGACACCTGGGGTCAGATGCAGCTGAAGCTTGGGCGAGATGCTGTAGGTGATCGGTGCTTTGATCGCGCCGACGAAGACCCCATCCTGAGTGGTGTCAAAGCCGCCCCAGAAATCGGAGCGTAGCGCAGCGAAGTTCTCAACCGAGCCAAGGGCAGCAACACTTAGGCGGCCGTTGTTAAAGAGCTGGTACTTGCCCCAGAGCGCGACTTCGGTGGTCTCGATCTGCGGGATGGTTGGAAAACCTGCGACCGGGCCGCCGATGGGATCCACAAAGTTCTGGACGTCGATGCCCATGGTAAAGCGGTCTGTGAAAGCGTAGGAGCCGCCGCCATTGTAGATCTGGTTTCCTGTGCCCGTCGGTGTGTCAGGAGAGTTCTGGCGCGCGCCGATGTTGAACTCCACCGTGCCTGCGTGGTTCACGTTTGCCGTTTCAAAGCCCACGATCCGCGTGGGAGGGCCTTCGACCACTGAAGGGCTGGCGGATTGTGCGGTGGCAAGGGCCGGAATAGCGGTTGCAGTGGTCAAGCTCAGTGTCAGAACCAAAGGGGAAAAGGGGCGCGCCTCAGAATTGTGATGGCTCACGGTGGGCTCCAGTAACAATAGGGTTAGTACGAAAGGACAGTATCTTGGGCGTCGGGGCGACCCAAGCGAAATTGGGTTTCAGCCGCGAATTTTGTGAGAGTTTTTAAAAGGCGTGGCCTTGAGGCATCGGCCTCATTAATGCGGATGCACTCAACCAGCAATTTACAGAAGAAAATTCAAGGTTGAACTTCTCAAAGGGTTTTCTTCTTGAACTGCATTTTTATCTCAGCCCCTTTGGCAATAACAAACCGTGACGTTTTTCATTTTGCCCGGGGCTGAGATGGAGCAGGCTTTAGAGGCCCAATTTGTCGCGCATAAAGGCGAGGGCGACGCCGAGACCATCTGGCGCGATGCCGTGGGCGGTGCCTTTCATGATGTGGGCGTAGACATCTGTAAAACCGGCTTCTTGAAGCGCCTCAGCGGCTTCGGGAAGAGATTGCGGCGGGACCACATCGTCCTGATCTCCGTGAATGAGCAGGACCGGTGGTTTGCTGACCGCTTCGTCCTTGAGCAAATCAGGCTGCAGCAGGCGGCCGGAAAAGGCCACCACACCTGCGACCGGATCTTCGCGACGCGGCGCAACGTGCAGGCTCATCATGGTACCCTGGGAGAAGCCCAGCAGCACAACCTGTTCCGGCAGCAGATCTTCATCCACCATCACAGCGTCCAGAAAGGCGTTCAGATCATCGACCGCTGCCATCATGCCGCGTTCGCTTTCTTCTTCCGAGGAACCGTCAATCCACGGAATGGGGAACCACTGGCGGCCCATAGGCATGCCGGGGATTTCTTCGGGCGCGTCAGGTGAAAGAAACAGCGTGTCGGGGAGGTGTTCCGCCAGCGGATCGGCCAACCCCAACAGATCGGCGCCATTGGCACCATAGCCATGCAGGAAAATCACCGCGGAACGAGTTTCGCCGGAGGCGGGTTCTTTGCGGAGGGTTTGCAATACGCGCGTCATGTCATGGCCTTATGTGATCTCAGAAGGGGCTTTGTTCTGGGATGTGTTTGGCATGTAAGGGCGCGGGTCGCAAGGAGGACGCGGGGACGCAGCTGCGCCCCCGGTCAAATGTGAAGACTTTAGGCGAAAGCCGCTTCCAGTGCGATTTCGACCATATCGCCAAAGCTCTTCTCGCGATCCTCGGAGGGCAGGGCTTCGCCGGTCAGTAGGTGGTCGGACACGGTGAGCACCGCCAGAGCGCGGCGGCCGTGGCGGGCCGCAAGATTATAAAGCTCTGCCGCTTCCATTTCGACGCCTAGGATGCCGTGGCGTGTCATCTGCTCGTTCAGATCAGGGCGTTCGTCATAAAACACATCGGAGCTGTAGATGCCGCCCACATGGGTGGGGGTGCCTTTGGCGGTGGCCGCATCCGCCGCAGCACGCAGAAGGCCGTAGTCTGCACAGGGGGCGAAATTGATCTCTTTGAAGATGCCGCGCGACGGGGTAGAGAGCGAGGTGGCTGTCATGGCGATGATGACATCACGCACTTTCACGCTTTCCTGCATGCCGCCACAGGAGCCGATGCGGATCAGGGTCTGAGCGCCATAATCTTTCATCAGCTCATTGGCGTAGATTGACAGGGAGGGCATGCCCATGCCGGAGCCGTGGATGGTGACGCGATTGCCTTTCCACGTGCCGGTGAAGCCAAGCATGCCGCGCACTTCGTTGATGAGCTTCACGTCACTCAGGAAGCTTTCTGCAGCCCATTTGGCGCGATACGGGTCGCCAGGCAGCAGCACTGTTTCAGCAATATCTCCGGGCTGGGCGCCGATATGGACGGTCATGCAGGTATCCTTTCAAGCATCAAAGCGACGGCATAGCGGTCGCTGTCAATAAAGAGCCTTGATGCGCAACCGCGTGGGCAACATCAAGACGGAATTCAGGGAAAGTGCTTAATTCAAAGCAATAAAGCCGGGGCCTCTGTCAGATCAACCTTTGTGAGGTGTCTGCGAAGGCCCCGGCTTTCAAAAGCGGTCGTCACTTAACCGAAAGTCGTCGATCAGACTTCCATTTGATCAGGCGTGATGCCTGCGGCCAGAGCCTGATCAAACCATTTTGGCTTGCGGCCCTTGCCGGTCCAGGTTTGGGTCTTGTCCTCGGGGTGCGCGTATTTCGGCACGCCTTTCATAAAGCCGTTCTTTTTCTTGCCGGTCGCAGTTGCCAGTTCTTCCAGAGAGAAACCGTATTTCTCGGCAGCTTCTTCGACAGCTTTCAGCGCGTCGGTTTTGCGCTGTGCTTCGCGCTTCTCCAGTTGAATGTCAATTTGCGCGCGCAGATCAATAAGTGCGTCGCGGGACAATTCTTCCAAGTTCATTTGTGTAGTCTCTATTCATGTGGTGGTGGCAACTTTTCGCCGATGCTACATAGAGATTGCAAGTGTAATATCTATTAACCGGGTGAAATTCCGAGAAATTGCACGAATTAGTTGCGGGAAAGAGTATTCCTTTCCCGCTTAAATCTGTTTCTTTCTCAATAAAGAGTTGAGGCGCGATTTCTTATGCGGCTGCAGACTCCGGGGCTGCCAAGGTCACGATATCGCGCATGATGATGTTCAGTTCGAAGTCTTTCGGGGTGTAAACCCGCGCCACGCCCATCGCCCGCAGGTGTTCTGCGTCGTCATCCGGAATGATGCCACCCACGATCACCGGTGTGTCGCCCAGACCAGCGGCAGACATGCGTGCCATGAGGTCTTCGACCAGCGGGATGTGCGAGCCTGACAAAATAGAGAGCCCGACAACATGGGCCTCATCTTCAAGCGCCTTGGCCACGATCTCCTCCGGGGTAAGGCGGATGCCGTCATAGGTGATGTCCATGCCGCAATCGCGTGCGCGGAAGGCGATTTGCTCGGCGCCATTGGAGTGACCGTCAAGGCCCGGTTTGCCAATGACAAACTTCAGGCGGCGGCCCAGACGGTCGGAAACCGCATCCACGGCATCCCGGATGTCATCCAACCCTTCGGTTTTGTTGGACGGCGCGCCTGATACCCCGGTTGGGCCGCGGTATTCGCCGTGTACAACCCGCATTTGCGCGGCCCACTCACCGGTTGTGACGCCGGCTTTGGCGGCCGCAATAGAGGCGGGCATCACGTTTGCGCCGCTGGCGGCTGCTTCGCGCAGATCTTTCAGGGCTTTTTCCACGGTGACCTGATCGCGGGTGGCGCGCCACTCGTTCAGGCGGCCGATCTGATCCTGCTCCACAGCAGGGTCCACCACCATGATGCCGCCATCACCGGTCATCAGCGGGGAAGGCTCGCCTTTCTGGAATTTGTTCACCCCGACCACGACGGTTTCGCCAGCCTCGATGCGGTTGAGGCGGTCGGCGTTGCTGTCCACAAGGCGGGATTTCATGTAGTCGATGGCACCGATGGCACCGCCCATGCTACCGAGGTTGGCAAGCTCGCTGCGGGCACCTGCCTTGAGTTCTTCGACTTTGGCGTCCACTGCGGGGTTGCCGTCAAACAGATCGTCATATTCCAGCAGGTCGGTTTCAAAGGCCATGATCTGTTGCATGCGCATGGACCATTGCTGATCCCAAGGGCGGGGCAGGCCGAGGGCCTCGTTCCAAGCGGGCAATTGCACCGCGCGGGCACGGGCCTTTTTGGACAGGGTCACCGCCAGCATTTCGATCAGAATGCGGTACACGTTGTTTTCAGGCTGCTGCTCGGTCAGGCCGAGAGAGTTCACCTGCACCCCGTAGCGGAAGCGGCGCGATTTGGGATCGGTCACACCGTAGCGCTCAACCAGAATTTCGTCCCAGAGATCCACAAAGGCGCGCATTTTGCACATCTCGGTGACAAAGCGGATGCCGGCATTCACAAAGAAGGAGATACGGCCGCAAAGGCGCGGGAAATCTTCTTCGGGAACGCGGGGCTTGAGGGCGTCAAGCACGGCGATGGCGGTGGCGAGCGCAAAGGCCAGCTCCTGCTCGGGCGTCGCGCCTGCTTCCTGCAAGTGGTAGGAACAGACGTTCATCGGGTTCCACTTGGGCACATTGGTGTAGCAGTATTCCGCCACATCCGCGATCATCTTCAGGCTTGGTTCGGGCGGGCAGATATAAGTGCCGCGCGACAGGTATTCCTTGATCAGGTCGTTTTGCACCGTGCCCTGCAGCTTGGTGACATCCGCGCCCTGTTCTTCGGCAACCGCAATATAGAGCGACAACAGCCACGGCGCGGTAGCGTTGATGGTCATGGAGGTGTTCATTTGCTCCAGCGGGATCTGGTCAAACAGGGTGCGCATGTCGCCAAGGTGACACACAGGTACACCCACTTTGCCCACTTCGCCGCGCGAGAGCACGTGGTCGCTGTCATAACCGGTCTGGGTCGGGAGATCGAAAGCCACGGAAAGGCCGGTTTGGCCCTTTTCCAGATTGGAGCGGTAGAGCGCGTTTGAGGCTTTGGCGGTGGAGTGACCGGCATAGGTCCGAATCAACCAGGGACGGTCTTTGGTCGGGGTTTGCTGCGTCTGCGACATGGGGCTTCCCTCTGTTCGGCGGCCAAGATAGAGCTCGGCAATAATCTTGCGTTTGAGCGTAGATATGCGAAACATCATGCGCAAGTCAATTCGCTGCGTTGCGGCAAATACGTCCCGTCATTCCGGCAGGCGGAGGCGGGCATGCAGAGATACCTGTTTACCTCAGCAGACGCAGTTGACAGACTCCGCGCCATGACATCGACCGTAGAACTTCCTCTTTGGCTGTTTGTGCTGATCCTGCTGTTTGCGATTGTAACAGCCGCGAGCCATTTGCTTTTTCCCTCTGTGCGCTGGTTTTTCCGGCGGCGGATGGAGCGGGCTGTGGCGCAGTTGAACGAGCGCCTGCAGCGACCGATTGAGCCGTTCAAGCTGGCGCAGCGCCATGACATGATCCAGCGGCTGATCTATCAGCCGGACGTCACACGGGCGGTGTCGGAATATGCCCGCGAGAAAGGTATTCCCGACGCCGTGGCCTTTGAGGAGGCCCGCCGGTACGCGCGGGAGATCGTTCCGTCTTTCTCAGCCACCATGTATTTTGGGGTCGCTATTCGCCTGACGCGTTTCTTCAGCCGCGCTCTGTATCATGTGCGTGTGGGCTTTGCCGATGAGGCTGCGATTAATGCGCTGCCCAAAGATGCCACGGTGGTTTTTGTGATGAACCACCGCAGCAACATGGATTATGTGCTTGTGACCTATCTGGCGGCGCGACGGTCTGCGCTGACCTATGCGGTCGGGGAGTGGGCGCGTGTTTGGCCGCTGAGCCGTCTGATCCGGGCGATGGGGGCCTACTTTATTCGGCGACGGTCTCAAAGTGATCTCTATCGCCGGGTTTTGGCAGCCTATGTGCGGCTGGCCACTGAGGCCGGGGTGACACAGGCCATGTTCCCGGAAGGTCGGCTGAGCCTTGATGGTGCCCCGCAGGAGCCGAAACGCGGGCTGCTCAAATATATCACGGATGCCTTTGATGGTTTTGAGGAGCAGGGGCATGATGTGGTGTTTGTACCGGTGGCCCTGAACTACGACCGTGTGCTGGAAGATCGCATTTTGCTGGAAGCCAAGGCGCGTGGGGGGAAAGGGTTCCGCGCGCGCATCAGCGTGATCCTCGGCTTTTTTATGAAGCAGATCCTGCTGCGCTTCGTTGGGCGCTACCGCAAATTTGGCACCGCAGGGGTGCGGTTTGGTCATCCGCTGTCGCTGACGGAGTTTGTCGCGGGGCAGGCGCGGCAAGAGAGTGAAGACCTTGCTGAACCGCTGTCTATGGAACTGATGGAGCGCATCAACGCGGTGGTGCCTGTGCTATCTGTGCCGCTGGTGGCCGCGATTTTGCAGGACGCTGAGGCGCCGATGACCCTCGATGAGGTCAAAATGGTGTATGATGGCCATATGGCCCGGCTGGGTGACGCTTCGGAAGGGGCGCAAGACGCCGGAGATGAGGACGCAACGGAAACCGGACTGCGTATTTTGGTCGGCCGTCGCATGATCGCCCAAGAGGGTGATCGCTACTTTAGGAAAGAAAATCAAGATGATGAGCTGGCATTCTATGCCAATTCAGTGCGTCACTTATTGAGTTAATTTCGCATGCGCAGCGTGAAATGCTGCAACTGCTGGGTCATAAAGTTACAAAAAACAGCCGTAGATGGTTGCAATGTTACTTTGCCGCCGGTATCTCGGTGGTAGAAACGCGATTCTGCATCGCGGCAATATGACCAAACAGGAGGCGAAAATGGCTCTGGATACCGAAAACAGCATTTTGACCTACGATGCGCCCAAGAAGGACCTCTATGAGGTTGGTGAAATGCCTCCCATGGGGCACGTCCCAAAGCAGATGTATGCTTGGGCCATCCGTCGTGAGCGTCAGGGCGAGCCGGACAAGGCGATGCTTCAGGAAGTTGTCGACGTACCAACGCTCGACAGCCACGAGGTGCTGGTTTTGGTGATGGCCGCCGGTGTGAACTACAACGGTGTTTGGGCGGGCCTCGGTGTGCCTGTGTCCATGTTTGATGTGCACAAGCAGCCTTACCACATTGCGGGTTCTGATGCGTCCGGCATCGTTTGGGCCGTGGGTGACAAGGTGAAGCGCTGGAAAGTTGGCGACGAAGTTGTGATCCACTGCAACCAGGATGACGGCGACGACGAGCACTGCAACGGTGGCGATCCGATGTATTCCGACAGCCAGCGCATCTGGGGCTATGAGACACCAGATGGGTCTTTCTCCCAGTTCACACGGGTGCAAGCACAGCAGTTGATGCCACGCCCCAAGCACCTGACCTGGGAAGAGAGCGCGTGCTACACGCTAACGCTGGCAACCGCTTACCGTATGCTGTTTGGTCACGAGCCGCATGACCTGAAGCCGGGTCAGAACGTGCTGGTTTGGGGCGCGTCCGGTGGTCTGGGTTCATATGCGATCCAGCTGATCAACACCGCAGGGGCCAACGCCATTGGTGTGATCTCTGACGAGAGCAAGCGTGACTTTGTCATAAGCCTCGGTGCCAAAGGTGTGCTCAACCGTAAAGACTTCAACTGCTGGGGTCAGCTGCCGACAGTGAACACGCCGGAATATGCCGAGTGGTTCAAAGAGGCGCGCAAGTTCGGCAAAGCCATCTGGGACATCACCGGCAAAGGCGTGAACGTCGATATGGTGTTTGAACATCCAGGCGAAAGTACTTTCCCTGTGTCCACCTTTGTGGTGAAAAAAGGCGGCATGGTTGTGATCTGCGCCGGTACCTCCGGTTTCAACTGTACCTTTGATGTGCGCTACATGTGGATGCACCAGAAGCGTCTGCAGGGCTCCCACTTTGCGCACCTGAAGCAGGCCTCCGCTGCCAACCAACTGATGGTGGAGCGTCGTCTGGATCCGTGCATGTCCGAAGTGTTCCCATGGGCAGAGCTGCCCGACGCGCACATGAAGATGCTGCGCAACGAGCACAAGCCGGGCAACATGTCCGTGCTGGTGCAGGCGCCTAAGACCGGCCTGCGCACGCTGGAAGACGTGCTTGAGGCTGGTAAGTAACAAGATTGGTCAAACGGTTTCCCCCGTTTTCCTCCTGCCCCCGGATCAGAGATGGTTCGGGGGTTTTTGTGTCTTCGGGTCGGTTTTGCGTGGCGCGGTGCGCAGAGATTGCGCACCCTACGGGGTGGTCCGTTGGGGACTGGGGCGTTAGGGATCTAGATCAAGAGGGGGGATGGCCATGGCAAAACTAGACACAGTGACTTTGCGGGTCTTGGATCCGGACCGGCAAAAGCAGTTTTATTGCGACGTGCTGGGCATGCGGGATCTGGGCGCTGGGCGTATCGGTTACGGCGGCGATGAGGCCGCACTGGTTTTTGAGCAGGCGCACGAGGGCTATCAGGCCACGCGCAGCGACCTCTACTGGAAGATCGCGCTGTCGGTGCCGGATATTGAGCTGGCCTGCGCGCAGCTGGCCAAGGCTGGTGTCGCGGTCTCTGAGCCGCACCAATTTGAAGATGTCGGCTATCTGGCGCATTTTGCGGATCCTGAAGGGTTTTCAATTGAGCTGATTGATCATGCCTTCAAAGGCGCGCGGGGCCCGGTTTCCAGTGATGCGGCGCTATTGGGAGGCGGGGCACATCTGAGCCTTGTGACCTTTCGGATCGCGGATCTTGAAGCAGTGGAGCCCACGCTTCTGCGCTGGGGAATGCGCAAATTGTCGGTGCAGCCGCTGACGGACTACGGCTTTATTCTGCATTTTTACGCTTTCACAGAAGAGCAGCCGCCGGAAGCGGATCTGGTGGCTGTGGGCAATCGCACGTGGACCTATCAGCGCCGCTATACGGTGCTTGAGCTGCAACATGTGGCTGCGCTTGAGACGGTACGGGTGCCGGAGGAGGGCGAGGCTGGCTATGTGGGGGTGACGATTGCCTCTGCTGCTGATGCGGGCTTTGAGGATCTGGAGCGTTTGAAAATACGATGGGCAGGATAGAGCTGCGCAGAGATTGCGCGCCTGGCGGGTGGCGTTGAGCGAAAGCTGCTGGCTCCTGCGGGCCGCCCGCTATAGGGTCGCGCCATGAGCAGTACATCCATCACTTTCAGCCATGATCAGGCTGACGCCTTTGACAATATTTCCACCCTGCTCAAAGGGCTGGGGGTGGATCTGGACGAGGGGCTGTTGAGCCCGCCCACGGAAGGCAAACAGGCCATCGCGGCTGTGACCGGCAAGGCCGGATCCGGTAAAACCTTGTTGCTTTCGGAGCTTGTGAAGGCGCTGGAAGAGGCCGGTGTGGACATCGTTTCTGGTGATTTTGAGGGCAAAAAGAAGAAAGATCGCCGGACGTTGGCGGTTTTGGCGCCGACCAACAAGGCGGCCAGTGTGCTGCGGATGCGCGGGGTGCCTGCGACCACCATTCACCGCATCATCTATACACCGGTCTATGATCCTGAATACGAGAAGATTGCGGAGTGGCTGGCCGAGAACGGAGAACGCCCGGAGATTGAGGGCCTCACCGATGAGGCGCTGGACCGGGCGCTGGAGTTCTACAAGGTACATAAATCCATCCCCGGCGCGCTGGCGGCTGCGGGGCTGCGGGGCAGTGATTTTATCACCGGCTGGAAGCGGCGCGATGAGCCGCTGGATATTGGCTTTATCGATGAAAGCTCGATGCTGGATGACAAGCAGTTTGATGACCTGAAGGAGATTTTCTCCACGCTGGTGTTGTTTGGAGATCCTGCGCAGCTGGCACCGGTGAACCAATCCGGGGCGATGGTGTTTGATAAGCTGCCTGCGCCGTCGGTCTATAATCTGGAGCGGATCCACCGTCAGGAGGCAGACAACCCGATCCTGGATCTGGCCCATGCTTTGGCCGACCCGCAGATGGAGTTTCACGACTTTGAGCGCATGGTGGAAGAAACCGCGCGCAAGGATGATCGGGTGCAGTATGCGCAGCGGGTTGAGGTGGACCTAATGGCGCGCAGCCCGGTTTTGGTGTGGCGCAATGCGACGCGCATTCGGCTGATCCACGCGTTTCGCCATGTGCATGGCGCACCTGAAGATGAATTGCTTGAGGGGGAGCCGCTGATTTGTGACGGGATCGAGCTGCCGCTTAAGCACCGTAAGAAGCGGCTGGATCTGGAGGCGCGTGGGCTCATCAAAGGCGCGCAGGTGATCTATCTCGGGCCGGGGCGTAAACCGGGCTTTTCGCGATTGCATGTGATGGGCGCAGAAGATCCGCGGGTCTCGGCGGCTTCGATTGTGAAGATCGAAGCACCGGAGGCGGAAGAGCCGTTTATTCCTTATGCGGCGCGCATGGGCGCAACCTTTCTGCACGGGGCCGCAGTCACCATTCACAAGGCGCAGGGTTCTCAGTGGGAGAATGTGCAGGTCTTTGCGCCGGACTTGTTTGTGGCAGCAAGAATGAACCGGATGGAGGCGGGGCAGCCTTTGTGGAAGCGGCTGGCCTATGTGGCGATCACACGGGCCAGCGAGCGCCTCTATTGGGTGGTGCGCAACCGGTTGGCCAAACCATCAGACGGGCTGCGGGTGGATGATCTGATCACCGCGCCAGCCCCATTGACCTTGGAAGCGCAGGAGGAGAGCGCATGAAGAGCATCATTGTGACCGGCGCAAGCCAGGGGATCGGGCGCGCGACGGCAGAAGTGTTTCTGAAGGCGGGCTGGCGCGTGGGTGTTTTGGCCCGCAGCGAAGACAGGCTACAGGAGCTGGCCAGCACCTATGACACTGCGGTGCCGCTGGTGGCAGATGTGACCGATGCGGCAGCTATGGAAAGCGCTTTTGCTCGGTTTGTCGCCCGCACCGAGCGCCTTGATGCATTGTTCAACAACGCCGGTATGTTTGGCCCCGTGGGGCCGATTGATGAAATTGATCTTGGTGGGTTTGATCAGGTGCTTGATGTGAACGTGCGTGGCATGTTCATTGCCGCGAAACTTGCCTTTGCGCAGATGCGGCGTCAGTCGCCGCAGGGTGGGCGGATCATCAATAATGGCTCGCTGGCAGCGCATGTGCCGCGCGAAGGTTCGGTGTGCTACACATTGACCAAACACGCGATTACGGGGCTGACGCGGAGCCTCTCGCTGGATGGGCGCGGCTATGATGTGGCTTGCGGGCAAATTGATATTGGCAACGCCGCCACCGATATGGTGACGGGTATCAACGAGCGGCTGATTGCGGAGGGCAAAACGCCTAATCCATCGATGGATGTGGAAGATGCCGCCAAATCGGTGTTGCATATGGCGGAGCTGCCGCTGAGCGCAAATGTGCAGTTCATGACCGTTATGGCAACCAAAATGCCCTATATCGGCCGCGGCTGAGATCGTCGCCGTTTTTGCACTCACTGCCGCCAAATAGGAAAGCCCCCGACCAAAGTGAGATCGGGGGCGAATGTTTTGGTGCTAAAAAGCGTTTTGGTAGTCAGAATAGGCGTCGTCGTTATCCGATCAGGCCGCCGTCGGTGCGACGGACTGCAAATACACCGGACCGTGGCACAGAGGTGCCGCCGTCAGGGAAGTGAGAGTCGCCGCGCTCGCCAGGATGCTGAATTCCGACAAACATGGTGCGGCGGTCCGGGGACCAGCACACGCCGGTGACTTCGCATTCTTTTGGCCCCACCAGAAAGCGGCGGATTTCGCCGGTTACGGTGTCGCCTGCGAGCATCTGGTTGTTGCCCATGCCCGCAAAGTCTTCGGCATTAGAATAGTTGCCGTCGGTCTGGATCCACAACAGGCCGGTGCTGTCAAAGGCCATGCCGTCGGGTGAGTTGAACATATTTCCGGCATTGATGTTCTCGCTGCCTGCATATGCATCGCTGTGAACATCCGGGTTGCCCGCAAGCGCGAACAGGTTCCAGCTGAAGCCGGTTGATGTGTGGTCCTCATCATCCGCCATCCAGCGCGCGATTTGGCCGTAGTGGTTTTCAACACGCGGGTTGGGGCCGTTTGCGGAGGTGTCATCGCCACCTGCATTGGGCTTCACGCCGCGGTTCTTGTTGTTGGTGAGGGCGACATAGGCCTCGGTCTTGGTGGGGTTCACCGCGACCCATTCCGGGCGATCCATGGTGGTGGCACCCACTTTGGAGGCGGCCTGACGGGTGTGAATGCGGATTTCCGCCTCGGTCATGCCGGTGGTTTCCGGTGTCAGTGCCAGCCATTCGCCGCGCATGTCATCGTGGAATTTGGCCACAAATAGATCGCCGCTTTCCAGAAGATCCGAGTTGTCGCCGACGCCGGAATAGGTGCCTTCGGAGACAAATTTATAGAGAAACTCGCCGCGTTCATCATCGCCCATATAGACGACAACCTTGCCATTGGCGGCTACAACCACGGCGGCGTTTTCATGTTTGAAACGGCCGAGTGCTGTGCGTTTCTTCGGGGTTGAGGTTGGGTCAAACGGGTCGATTTCCACCACATAGCCCGCGCGGTTGGGTTCATTTGGATCTTTGGCAACATCAAAGCGCGGATCCACTTTGGCCCAGCCATAGCCCCAGTCTTTGGAAGAGACACCGTAGCGCTTGAGCTCTGCGCTGACCTCATGGGCCTCATCTTCTGCGGAGAAGTAACCGTTGAAGTTTTCTTCGCAGGCCAGATAGGTGCCCCAAGGGGTTTCGCCGTTGCCACAGTTGTTCCAAGTGCCTTTGCAGGTGGTGCCGGTTGGATCGGCGGTGGTTTTCATGAGGTCATGGCCTGCTGCGGGGCCGGTGATCTCCATATCGGTTTGCGGTGTCACGCGGCGGTTCAGGTCGCTGTCGATCACAACTTGCCATTTGCCATCATCCCCGCGCGCCACTTCGACTACAGACACACCATGGGCCATCATACCTTTTTCAACATCGTCATCCGTGACCCAAGCGCCGTCCGGGTTGTTGCCCCAGAGGATCTTGCGGTTGGTATATTCATTGTTGATCGCCATCACATGACGGCCACCTTTGGTGAAGAAGGCCATGCCATCGTTGTTGTCGCCAAAGGCACCGGCCTGAGAGGCGGCGGTGCCACGGGTGGCTTCGTCAAACGCCGGGGTGCTGCTGAAAAGCGGATCACCCCATGTGACAACCTGTTCCCACTCAAAACCTTCGGGCACGGTGATCGTGTCTTCCGAATTGGCAGGGATTTGGTGGAAGCCGAAGCGGTCAGCGTGGCCATGGCCGCCAGCTTGTGCATCGCGGGTCAGAGCGGTGGTGCCGACAAGGAAGGAGCCCAGACCAAAGGTCATCACGCCGCCAAGAAAGCCACGGCGAGACAGGGCGCTTTCGACCACGCGATCAAAATCAGTTTCTTCGGCGCGGGGGGAAATCAGTTCGTCAATCTCGTCAAACGACAGGTCATCGTGGGACATGGCTGGCTCCTTAAGCTGGCTGGGGCGCACCCCAAGTTAATACTAGGTAAAGAAGCTAGGATGCGTCCGATTCAGTTTTGTGACAAGAAATACTCATCTTTATGACAGTGCGGCTGACGTAGATTTCCCTGAGATTTCGGCATGTTCTTGCCGGCACGTGGATGGCTATCGTGCCTCTGACAGGAGTTGCTCCAAGGGCAATGGGCGGCTGTACATCTGCAAAGAGCCGTCTTCATGGCGCGGCCATTCTGCGGGGTCGCGGTCGCAATAAAGCTCGACACCATTGCCGTCAGGATCGTTGAAGTAGATGGCTTCTGAGACGCCGTGATCAGAGGCCCCCATCACCGGAAAGCCCGCATCTATGACACGCTTAACGGCGGTGGCGAGATCCGCGCGGGAGGCATAGAGCAGGGCGGTGTGAAACAGGCCCGTGTGGCCCTCAGGCGCAGGCGTGCCGCCTTTGCTGCGCCATGTGTTGAGGCCAATATGGTGGTGGTAGCCGTCCGCCCCAAGAAACGCAGCTTCGCTGCCGAGGCGAGCTTGTACCTCAAAGCCCAGCACATCTGCGTAGAAGGCAATGGCGCGTTCCAGATCGGCGACTTTTAGATGGACGTGGCCGATGCGTGCTGAGGGGGCGAGGGCTGCTGCGGGCTGTGTCATGGGACTCTCCTTTGCTTAGGGAGAGTTTAGGAGCGGGCGGCGGGGGCGAAAACTCGCGTTTGGGCGCGAAGCCTGTGCGTGAATGCGCAGAGCGGTAGGCGAAGAAGAAGGGCCGGAGCTGCTTGGCGGTCCGGCCCTTTTGGCGATGTTATGTTAGGGCAACTTAGCCTGCGATGACGTTTTGTTTCTGAACGCCCAGACCTTCGATGCCCAGCTCCATTTTGTCGCCTGGCTTGAGGTAGGTCTGCGGGTTTTGGCCCATGCCCACACCCGGAGGGGTGCCGGTGGAGATCACGTCGCCCGGCTGCAGGGACATGAACTGGCTGAGGTGCGAGATCACGGTGGCCACGTCAAAGTGCATCGTCTTGGTGGAGCCGTCCTGATAGCGGTGGCCGTTGACCTCCAGATACATCGGCAGGTTCTGCGGGTCTGCTACTTCGTCGCGTGTCACCAGCCAAGGGCCGATGGGGCCGAAGGTGTCTGCAGATTTGCCTTTGACCCATTGGCCAGAGCGGTGCAGCTGGAAATCACGTTCAGAGAGGTCGTTGACAACGCAGTAGCCTGCGACATGGTCCAATGCGTTTTCTTTGCTGACGTATTTGGTGTGTTTGCCGATCACCACGCCCAGTTCAACCTCCCAGTCGGATTTCACCGAGGTGCGGGGGATTTCAACATCGTCGTTGGGGCCGGAAATTGCCGAAGTGGCCTTAAAAAAGATCACTGGCTCCTCTGGCAGAGCCATACCGGATTCCGCGGCGTGGTCGGCGTAGTTAAGGCCGATGCAGATGAATTTGCCAACTTGGCCTACACACGCGCCGATGCGTGGCGATCCTTCGACCACCGGAAGGCTGGCCGGGTCGATCGCGCGTAATTTGGCGAGGCTTTCGTCGCTGAGCGCCGCGCCTGCGATGTCATCCACATGGCCGGAAAGATCGCGGATATTGCCCGCATCATCCTGCAGGCCGGGTTTCTCTGCCCCGACCGGGCCGTACCGTAGAAGCTTCATTGAGGTGTCCTTTCTCGCTCAGATCGTCCAGCCGCCATCGATGGCGAAGGGCTGGCCGGAAGTGTATTTGCTGGCGTCGCTGGCCAGATAAAGCGCCAGCTCTGCGATTTCATCTGCTGCGCCGATGCGGCCCATGGGCTGGCGGGCAATAAAGTCGCTCATTGCCTGCTCATAGTCCCCTGTGGCGCGCAGGCGATCATGCAGGCTGGGGCTGTCCACGGTGCCCGGGCAGATGGCGTTGCAACGGATGCCCTGCGCCACGTAATCGGCTGCCACAGCTTTGGTCAAGCCGAGAACCGCGCCCTTGGACGCGCAATAGGCAAAGCGGTTTGGCACGCCTTTCATGGAGGACGCCACGGAGGACATGTTGATGATTGAGCCGCCGCCGTTTTCCAGCATGCCTGGAAGGGTCAGCTGGATCAGGCGGTACATGGCCTTGACGTTCAGATCAAAGCTGAAGTCCCAGTCTTTCTCCGAGCACTCCAGAATGGTGCCACCTGCGACATAGCCTGCGCAGTTAAAGAGCACGTCCAGCGCGGGCAGGTCGGCAGCGGCCTTTGCCACCGCAGCACCATCGGTCACATCAAGCTTGAGCGCGGTTACGCCGTCGATTTGGGCCAGCTCGGCCAGCGATACATCGTTGATATCGCTGGCGATGACCTGGGCGCCTTCTGCCACAAAGAGCTCTGTGGTGGCGCGGCCAATGCCCTGGCCCGCCGCCGTGATGAGCGCTGTTTTGCCAGCCAGTCGGCCAGTTGCCTCAGTCATTTGCTTGGTCCTTATACCTGTTCAGGCAACAGCTCTGCCGGAATGTTCTGATAGCAGACCGGGCGCAGGAACCGGCGAATGGAGAGCGTGCCCACAGAGGTGGCCCCAAAGTTGGTAGAGGCCGGGTAGGGGCCGCCATGTACCATCGTATCGGAGACCTCAACGCCGGTTGGGAAGCCATTGGCGAGTACGCGGCCGGCTTTGCGCTCCAGCAGCGGCAGCAATGCTTGTGCTTCTTGGGTGTCGCCCGCGTCCATTTGCAGGGTGCAGGTCAGCTGGCCTTCAATCGCCCGGGCGACCTCGTGCATTTGTGCGGTGTCACGCACGCGCACGATGATGCCCATCGGTCCAAAGACCTCTTCTTGAAGGTGGGCATCCGCGAGCCAATCTTCGCCCGAAACGCTAAAGAGATAGGGCTTGGCTGCGCGATCCGGACAAGAAGAGCCCATGACTTCAGTCACACCTTTACTACCCGTCACACGCGCCACTCCGTCGCGGTAGGCGGCGGCGATGCCGTCTGTCAGCATGGTTTGGGCGTCGGTGGCTTCGAGTGTGGTCTGCGCGGCCGCTTGAAGGGCGTCTGCCTCTGCACCGTCGATCACCACGGCAATCCCGGGGTTGGTGCAAAATTGGCCTGCGCCCATGGTCAGGGAGCCTGCCCAGCCCGTGCCGATTGCGGCTGCACGGGCGCCTGCAGCGGCGGGCAGCACAAACATTGGGTTTACAGAGCCGAGTTCGCCAAAGAAAGGGATTGGCTCGTCGCGCTGAGCGCAAAGGTCAAAGAGCGCACGGCCCCCGGCGAGGCTGCCGGTGAAACCCACGGCGCGGATCAGGGGATGTTGTACGAGACGGGTGCCCACATCGCGTTTTCCGCCCTGAACAAGCGAGAAGATACCCGGATGCATATCGAGCGCCTTCAGTGCTGCATCAACCGCCTGCGCAACGATTTCGCCTGTGCCGGGGTGGGCGGAGTGGCCTTTGACCACAACGGGGCAGCCAGCAGCAAGTGCGGCGGCGGTGTCACCCCCAGCGGTCGAGAAGGCCAGAGGGAAGTTTGAGGCACCAAAAACGGCCACCGGGCCAATGGGGCGCTGGATCATGCGCAGTTCCGGGCGCGGCAAAGGCGCGCGATCGGGCAGAGCTTCATCATGGCGCAGGTCAAGGTAAGCACCCGCTTCAATGTGATCGGCAAATAGGCGTAGCTGGCCAGTGGTACGGCCACGCTCGCCTTCCAGACGCATCGCGGGCAACCCGGTTTCTTGAGTGCCTATTTCGGTGATCGCGTCGCCACGTGCGTCGATCTCCTCGGCGATTTTGCGCAATAGTGCGGCGCGTTCACTGCGGGAGGACCAGCCGAAGCTGGCAAATGCGGCTTCAGCTGCTTCTACGGCGGCATCCACATGTGCAGGTGTGCCTACAGCAAAATCATGGCTTTCGCCGGTGGCGGGTTCAGATGCAAAGGTTGCGTCGCCTGCGACCCAGTCGCCAGCAATTAGGTGTTTTCCGGTCAGCATATCTTTCGCTTTCTTAGAGCAGGCCACGGTCGGCCAGGTTGCGCATTAGGTGAGAAGCGCCAAAGCGCCACTCGTCACATTCGGTGGACAGGCGCACGGTATTGGTGAGCTGTCCAAGTTGGTTGTTTGCGATGGTCACAACATCGCCAAGCTTGTGGGTGAAGCCTCCGCCGGGGGTGTCACGGTCTTGGGTGGGCGCAAAGAGCGTGCCCAAGAACAGCATCAGCCCGTCTGGATATTGGTGATGCCGGCCAATGGTTTGGCGCACCAGGTCTGCCGGATCACGGCTGATCTGTGCCATAGAAGAATGGCCCTGAAGCTCAAACCCTTCCGGCCCGGAGACGGTGAGGGTCAGCTCTGCCTGACGCACATCATCCAGCGTAAAACTCTCGTCAAAGAGGCGGATCATCGGGCCGATGGCGCAGGAGGCGTTATTGTCTTTGGCTTTGCTGAGCAGGAGGGCAGAGCGGCCTTCCACATCGCGCAGGTTGACGTCGTTGCCGAGGGTCGCGCCTTTGATCTCTCCTTTGGAGGTCACTGCGAGCACCACCTCTGGCTCGGGGTTGTTCCATGTGGAGATCGGGTGCAGGCCGATGTCGGCACCAAAGCCCACAGATGACAGAACCTGTGCTTTGGAAAACACTTCCGCATCCGGGCCGATTCCAACCTCAAGATATTGGCTCCAGAGGCCTTCTGCGATCAGGGCTTGCTTGACCTCCTCCGCGGCATCAGAGCCGGGAACGATGTTGGAGAGGCTGTCGCCAATGCGCGCGCCGATACGTTTTCGGATGGCTTCGGCTTTGGCAGGGTCACCAGCAGCTTGCTCTTCAATCACGCGCTCAACCATGGAGCCTGCAAAGGTCACGCCACAGGCTTTTACAGCCTGAAGGTCACATGGTGCGAGCCAGTTGTGGTCTTCTGTCACCGCGCCCAAAGAGGTGCCGGGGGCAGAGCGGGCGTAGTCTGCAGCGTCCTCACGCTCCAGAATGTCGCGCACGGTGGGGGCGGTTTTGGATGTGATGTCCACCAGTTGCCCATCACGGATGGTCACAACTGCCGGGCCGATACCGGGGCGTTCTACGCGGCCGAGCCAAAGCCCGGAAGGATCAAGGGAAAGATCAGTCATATCAATCTCTGAGGTTGTAGGCCCGAGCGGCGTTGCCGCCCCAGACAGCCTTGAGTTCGGTTTCTGTCAGTGCGCTCAAAAGGTCGTTGCTTGTGTCGACCCAGTGCGCATAGGTGCTGGCCAGGGTGCAGACCGGCCAGTCGCTGCCCCAGATCAGGCGTTCGGGGCCAAAGGTGCCGAGCAGATGATCCGCATAGGGCCGCAGATCCTTGGTGGCCCAATCGCCTGCGGCCTCGGTGACCATGCCGGAGAGCTTGCAGAACGCTTTGGTCTCGCTTGCCAAGGCGACCATGTCCTCGGCCCAGCCTTCAATCACACCGTCTTTGATGAAGGGTTTGGAGGCATGGTCGATCACCACACGCATGTCGGGGTGACGCGCGAGCAGTTTGTGCAAGTTGCCCAGATGTTGGGGCAGGGTGAGTGCATCAAAGGTGAGATCATGCGCGATCAGAGTCTCGAAAGCCGGGGTGAGCGCATCGCGCAGCATCCAGTCGGGATCGGCGATGTCCTGTATCATCGGACGCAGGCCGACAAGTGCTGGATTGCTTGCGAGCGCCGCGATCTGATCAGCGGCATCTTGAGCCTCGAAATCAACCCAGCCGACAACACCTTTGATGAAGCTGTTTTCTGCGGCCAGCGAGAGCATGAATTCGGTTTCTGCCACTGTAGGGGCGGCCTGAACCAGAACGGTGCCTTCGATATCAGCAGCCTTGAGCAGAGGTGTCAGGTCGTCAGGCAGAAAGTCGCGGTAGATGACACCCAGTTCGGGTGTGAGCCAGCCGTAGTCTCCGCGCGCGATCGACCAAAAGTGCTGGTGGGCGTCAATTCTCATGAAATCACACCCTTCTTGAGGATGATGTTTCCATAGAGCCGACGTTCGCCGGTTTGTACGATGGCAAAGGCCGTGGCCGCGCGGTCGTAGAAGGCGAAACGCTCAAGCGTTTGGATTTGCACCGGATTGTCGGCTGTGGCCTCGATGATGCTTTGAAAGTCGGCGACGGCTTCAGGGATTGCATCTGGATCACCCACCACCTGCATGGTCAGGGCGGGGTCAGGCACAAAATTGTCCAGAGGCATGATCGAGAGTACGGCTTCCAGTATTTCGCTCGCGGTGGAGCCGTCGGCGCGGATGCAGGCGGGGCCGGTGCTGGTGCCGGGGAAATTGGCATCTGCGATGACGATCTCATCGCCGTGCCCCATGGCGCGCAGCGTGTGCAGCAGGTCGGGCGACAGCAGCGGGTTGATATTACGCAGCATCAGAACGCTCCGAAGGCAGAGGGGCATCCGGGCGGATCAGCCCTTCACCGCGCAGGTCAGACCAGAGCACATCCGGGATGGCGCGGTCCATCAGGCGGGCGTTGGCCTCCACTTCGGCGCGGGAGACCGCGCCTGGCACCACGGTTTTTACACAGGGATGTCCGAGTACAAATTGAAGAGCGGCAGCGATCAATGGCGTGTCATGGGCGGCGCACACCGCTTCGATTTTCCGCACGCGTGCCATGATCTCTTCGGGGGCATCATCGTAGTTGTACTTCGCTCCCTCCACGGCACCGGTGGCCAGGATGCCAGAGTTGTACGGGCCGCCGAGGATGATGCCGACGTCGCGCTTTTCACAAAGGGGCAGGAAGCTGTCGAGGGCCTCTTGCTCCAAGAGGGTGTAACGGCCCGCGAGCAGGAAGCCG
The DNA here is from genome assembly GCF_017743735.1 of Shimia sp. R9_2. Lineage (GTDB taxonomy): Bacteria > Pseudomonadota > Alphaproteobacteria > Rhodobacterales > Rhodobacteraceae > Shimia. The sequence continues at coordinate 573,909 of NZ_JAGHRO010000002.1, read as the reverse complement.
TCAAAGTCACCAAGCCCCAGCAGTTTTTCGCAGACCTGCCATTCGTTTACCCCTGCGCCGATGGCCGCGATTTCGCCTGAGTCGCGAAGCTCTGTGAGGGCGCGATAGCCGCCTCCGTCAAACAGTTCGCGCACCTTGGCATCCGATGCTTCCTGGCTGCCCTGGCTGAAAACGCAGACGTCATGTACCAGCAAGATGTCCGCGTTCTGAATGCCGAGGCGCTCTTTGCTGGCCTCATAGGAACGCATCACCCCGTCATAGGTGTAGTCAAAGACAATGCGCTTTTGCGGCACGTCGACAAAGGCCTCAGGAGTGACTTCGTTAGGCTCACAGTCCAAAAGAAGTCGCCCGATTTTGGTGGAGAGTTGAATGTTGTCGCGCCCGAAACGCTTCATGCCTTCGCCAAAACGCATTTCTGAGCGGCCAAGCCCGTATTGCGGCGCGGTGTCAAAAAAGCGCACGCCGACGTCATATGCGGATTGCAAAGCATCTTGTGCGTCTTGCTCAGAAACCTTGCGGTACAGATTGCCGAGTGGCGCACCGCCAAAGCCCATTTGGGTGAGGGGCACCGGACGGGATGTTCGATTGTTTAGAGGACGTGTTTTCGAAACGGACATAGCAACTCTCTGGTCTCGCGCTGGGCGGTTTAGGGGGTGTTGAACAATTCGGGTTTTGTGTCGTGCAGGGTTTCAATGCGGGGCATGAGCTGGCCAAGGTGGTGGCGCATCTGACTCTGCGCTGCGGCTTCGTCTCCGGCGCAAATGACGTCAAAAATCGCGCGATGTTCTACCAGGGTCTCCGAAATTCGGCCGGGTGTTGGCAAAAGCAGAAGGCGCGCGCGCCGGACCTGCAGGGAGACCGTCTGTGCCACCGCTGGGAGGCGGTGGAAGCCCGTGAACTCCATCAGCAAATTGTGGAAATCCTCATCGGCCTGATAAAAACCTGTGATGTCCTCATCCTCGATCATGAGTTCCTGCAGGCGCATGTTGCGGCTCAGAAGCTTGCGCTGTTCAGGCGTAAGGTCGCGCGTGACCTTGGCAACCGTCGCAAGCTCCAGCGCTTCGCGCAAAAACACGCCTTCGCGAATCTCTGACATGGAAAAATAGGACACGTGGGTGCCGGACTGGGGCACGACGTCGACCAGGCCTTCGGCCGCCAAGCGGGCGATGGCTTCGGTAACTGGCGCACGGGACACGCCGAGGCGCTCGCAAATTGGCGCCTTTCTCAAGTTCGCGCCGGGCGGGAAGTCCAGCGCCAAAATGGCTTCTTTTACGGAGAGATAAACACGCTGAGCGAGCGACCCTTCTGAAGGGGCTGTTTCGCGCAAAAGACTGGCGTCGATATCAATGATTTGGTTCATGCTAAAATTTCTACCATGCTAACATGTTAGTTGACAAGTGGCGAATTGCGGCCTAGCAAAATAGGGACAGCAAGCGAGAAGACGATGCAAGCACCGCATAAAAATCATAATTTACAAAGCTCTAGCGGCGACGTGCTGCGACTCAGCCCGTCTGACAACGTCGTGATTGCGCTGCGCGAGATCGCAGCTGCGGAGCAGTTGGATTTGGTTCCTGTGCCTTTGGCAGGCTCTGTCACACGGGGGCATAAAATCGCTGTTGCGCCGATCGCCAAGGGTGAAAACGTGATCCGTTACGGCCAGATTATCGGGCAAGCCAAAGCGGATATCGCACCGGGTGAGCATGTGCATGTGCACAACCTTGGGATGGGCGCACATCAGCAAGACTATGCTCATGCAAGCGCGTCTTATCCTTTGCAGAGCATCACCGACGCCCGGACGTTTCAAGGCTATCACCGCAGCAACGGCAAAGTGGGTACGCGCAACTACATCGGCATTCTGACGACGGTGAATTGCTCCGGTTCTGTGGCGAGATTTATCGCCGAAGCAGCAGAGAAATCGGGATTGCTCGAAGAGTTTCCGAATGTAGACGGGGTCGTGCCGATTGTGCATGGCACAGGCTGTGGCATGTCGGGTGACAATGAGGGATATGCCACCTTGTTCCGCACTCTGGCGGGCTATGCGCAGCATCCGAACTTTGGTGGCATTCTGTTGATTGGGCTAGGCTGCGAGGTGATGCAGGTCGCCGATCTGGTGGGCGGTCAGCCGATTCGAGCAGATGGCGCGCTGCGCTATATGACCATTCAGAACGAAGGCGGCACCCGTAAGACGATTGAACGCGGGCTTGAGCAGCTGCGCGGGATAGCCGAGATGGCCAACAAAGCCGAACGCGCACCGGCGCCGATCAGTGAGATCACTGTGGGTATGCAATGTGGTGGCTCAGATGGTTATTCCGGTATCACCGCCAATCCGGCGCTGGGCTATGCCTCTGACCTGCTGGTGCGCCACGGTGGCACGACCATTTTGTCTGAAACATCTGAGATTTACGGCGCTGAGCATCTTTTGACCCGGCGTGCGGAAAGCATTGAAGTTGGGCAAAAACTGATCGAGCGGGTGCGTTGGTGGGAAGACTACACCGAGCGCAATGGCGGCGAGATGGACAACAACCCAAGCCCTGGCAACAAGCGCGGTGGGTTGACCACCATTCTGGAAAAATCTCTGGGGGCCGTTGCCAAAGGCGGGACGGCGCCGATGCGAGATGTCTACCAGTTTGGAGAAATCATCGACAAACACGGCTTTGTCTTTATGGACAGCCCCGGCTTTGACCCATGCTCCGTGACGGGGCAGGTGGCCTCCGGTGCAAACCTGATCGTGTTTACCACCGGTCGCGGCTCCGTGTCCGGCTATCAGCCGACGCCCTGCATCAAGCTGTCCACCAACTCGGAAATGTATGCCCGCATGTCAGAAGACATGGATCTCAACTGCGGAGACATCGTGACCGATGGCGTCAGCATCGAGACCAAGGGCGAAGAGCTGTTTGAGATTTTGATCCGCGTGGCCTCGGGCGAGCGGACGAAGAGTGAGGAACTTGGCTTTGGCGGGGTCGAGTTTGTCCCCTGGCAAATTGGCGCGGTGATGTAACGCCGCGCTGGCTGCTTGGGAGGGCAGGAATTTGGGAGGAACTATGAATAAACTGGTCGAAATGACGGGGATCGATAAATTTTTCCCCGGCGTACATGCGCTCAAGCGGGTGCAGTTCGATCTGATGTCGGGCGAAGTTCACGCACTGATGGGCGAGAACGGGGCTGGCAAGAGCACATTGATGAAAATCCTTTCGGGGATCTATCAGCGCGATGGCGGTGTTCTGAAGATTGACGGGCAGGAAGTCAGCCCGACGACGCCAAGCGAGGCGCAGGATCTTGGGATTGGGATCATCCACCAAGAGTTGAGCCTGATGAATGACCTGACGGTCGCGCAGAACATCTTTATTGGGCGGGAACCGCGCAAGAGTTTTGGGCGCTTGGATGAGGTGGCGCTAAACGCGCAGACGGCCGAGATCTTTGCGTCGATGAACCTTGAGCTTGATCCCAAGACCATTGTGGGCAGCCTGACTATTGCCAAACAGCAGATGGTGGAGATCGCCAAAGCGCTGTCTTTCCGTTCCAAGGTTCTGATCATGGACGAGCCGACTGCCGCGCTCAATGATGCAGAGATCGCGGAGCTGTTTGTTATCATTCGCCGCCTGAAATCAGAAGGCGTGGGCATCGTTTACATCAGTCACAAGATGGATGAGCTGAAGCAGATCGCGGACCGTGTGACCGTGATGCGCGACGGAGAATATGTTGGCGTGGTTGAGGCCGCGGAGACACCGATCAGCCAGATCATCTCAATGATGGTGGGCCGTGAGGTGACCGAAGAACCGCTTGAGGTGCCGGATTTGAGCGGTGCTGAGGTGTCGCTAGAAGTGTCCGGCCTGAGCCGGGGGCGCGAAATTCAGGATGTGAGCTTCTCCGTGCAACGCGGTGAAATCCTTGGTTTTGCCGGGTTGATGGGGGCTGGGCGCACCGAAGTTGCGCGCGCGATTTTTGGGGCTGATGTCAAAGAGGCCGGGGAGATCAAGGTGCATGGCCAAAAGGTCAGCATCAAAACTCCAAGTGACGCTGTGCAAGCGGGCATTGGCTATCTGTCAGAAGACCGCAAACACTTTGGTCTGGCGACCGGAATGAATGTACGGGACAATGTGGCGCTGGCATCGATGGACCTGTTCTCGACCTCTGTGGGGGTGCTCAATGATGCGGGTATGGCGGAGACGGCGCAGAAATACATTAGCCAGCTGGGCATTCGCACACCGTCTGATACGCAGGAAGTTCGCCTGCTGTCTGGCGGCAATCAGCAGAAGGTGGTGATCGCCAAATGGCTGCTGCGTGATTGCGATATTCTGATTTTTGACGAGCCGACCCGTGGCATCGACGTGGGGGCGAAGTCGGAAATCTACAAACTGCTGGAAGAGCTCGCTGAGGACGGAAAGACGATCATCGTGATCTCCTCTGAGCTGCCAGAAATTATGCGCCTCAGCCACCGGATTGCGGTGATGTGCGAAGGCCGGCTGACCGGGATTTTGCCCGGCGGCAAAGACACCACTCAAGAAGACATCATGCAATTGGCGACCCAGCGCGAGGCGGTCATGCATGTAACGGAGACAGTACAATGAGCACCGCAACCGACGTAAACGAAAAATCGCCCCTGTCCGGGCTTGGAGATTCCGGGGCCTATCAAAAGCTCCTGGCGTTTGCGAGTTTGATTGTGCTGTTGATCGGCTTCTCAATTGCGTCGCCGAACTTCATGCAGACGTCCAATATGATCGCCATTTTGCAGGCAACTTCGGTGAACGGCGTGCTTGCTGTTGCAGCCACGCTGGTGATCATCACCGGGGGTATTGACCTGTCGGTGGGTACATTGATGACCTTCTGCGCGGTGATTGCCGGGGTTGTACTGACCTATCTGGGAATGCCGCTTTTGCTGGGCGTTGCAGCGGCGATTGGAGCCGGTGCTCTCTGTGGTCTGTGCTCGGGCACGTTTGTGGCCAAGATGAAGATTCCGCCGTTCATTGCGACGCTCGGTATGATGCTGATCCTGAAGGGCCTGTCGCTGGTGATTTCGGGCACACGGCCGATCTACTTCAACGACACACCGGGCTTTGATCAGATTTCCCGTGGCTCGCTGATCGGAGAGATCTTTCCGGCCCTGCCGATCCCCAATGGCGTTCTGATCCTGTTCCTTGTGGCCGCGGCGGCGTCCTACATCCTGAGCAAAACTGTGCTGGGGCGCTACACCTTTGCGCTGGGCTCCAATGAAGAAGCGGTGCGCTTGTCTGGCGTGAACACCGATCGCTGGAAGATGCGCATCTACGCTCTGGCCGGCGGCATCTGCGGCATTGGCGGCATCCTGATCGCATCGCGCCTGAACTCTGCACAGCCGGCACTGGGCCTTGGCTATGAGCTGGAAGCGATTGCGGCTGTGGTGATTGGCGGCACCTCATTGTCCGGCGGACGCGGCACCATTCTGGGCACTCTGATCGGCGCATTGATTATGGCGGTGCTGACCAATGGCCTGCGCGTGCTGTCGGTTGCCCAGGAATGGCAGACCGTTGTGACCGGCGCGATCATCATTCTGGCGGTTTATGCCGACATGGTGCGCCGTAAGAAATCGGGCTGAGGCCTGACGCGAGGGGCGCACATGGGGGCGCCTCTTGCACCTCGAACTAAGAAAAAAGCGTGACCAATATGGAGGAGAATATCATGCTAACACGTCGTTTTATTTTGGGGGCCTTGAGTGCCGCCGTGATGAGTGCGCCAGCGTCTATGGCAGTGGCCGAAGATGAAATGTATATCCCGCTGGTTTCCAAAGGCTTCCAGCACCAGTTCTGGCAGGCGGTGAAACTGGGTGCAGAACAGGCAGCGGATGAGTTTGGGGTGCGCATCACCTTTGAAGGTCCAGACAATGAGACCATGGTTGACCGTCAGATCGACATGCTGGCAGCGGCGCTGGCCAACAAGCCTGCGGCCATCGGCTTTGCGGCTCTGGATAGCCAAGCGGCGATCCCTCTGCTGCGTCAGGCCAACGACGCTGGCATTCCTGTTGTGGCGTTTGACAGCGGTGTAGACAGCGACATCCCGCTTTCCACAGCGACCACTGACAACGCACTGGCTGCCGGCATGGCCGCAGACAAAATGGCGGAGCTGATTGGCGGCAAAGGCAAAGTGGCCGTTGTTGCACATGACCAAACCAGCCGCACCGGCATTGACCGTCGCGATGGCTTTGTGAACCGTATCGAAGCGAAATACCCAGACATCGAAGTTGTGACTGTTCAGTACGGTCAAGGCGACCACCTGAAATCCACAGAGGTGACCAAGGCGATCCTGACAGCCAACCCTGATCTGAACGGTATCTTTGGCACCAACGAAGGCTCCGCAATCGGTGTTGTGAATGGTGTGCAGGAACTGGGCACCGAAGGTCTGGTGATCATTGGTTACGACAGCGGTAAAGCGCAGAAAGATGCGATCCGTAGCGGTCTGATGGCAGGTGCGATCACCCAGAACCCTGTTGGCATCGGTTATGAAACCGTGAAAGCGGCTGTGATGGCGACCAAAGGCGAAGAAGTACCAGCGCTGATCGACACAGGCTTCTACTACTACGATGCCTCCAACATCGACGAGCCGAAGATCCAAGCGGTTCTGTACGATTAAAAACATCACTTTGACCCGCCCCTATTGGGCGGGTCTTCTTTCACCGGGCCATTCGTATCTGTGATGTGTCCCAAGGTCCGGTGAAATCCTCGCCCTAGGATTTCAGTAAGGGCTTCCCGCGAAAATCAGACCGCTCCTTTGGGTATCAATTGTTTAGCCGTCCTGTGGCATAGGCCTCTAGGGTTTCCACGAGGCTTTGGCTCCGGAAATGGTTTGGGCGATGGCGGCTTGCAGTGCTGAGCGCTGCACGGGTTTGGTCAGGCGCAGGTCTTCAGGCTTTATGTTCTCCGCTTGCAAGGCTTCCGAGGCATAGCCCGACATGAATATCACCGGCAGATCCGGGACCGTTTTTCGCAGCGATTTGACAAGTGTGGTGCCCTGAAGAGTGCCGGGCATAACGACATCTGTCAGCAGCAGGTCAAATGCAGGATCGCTATCAAACAGGGTTTTGGCCTCATCGGCGGTTTTTGCGGTAACGACCTTATGGCCATCCGCTTGAAGCATTTCCTGAAGCACCTCGCGCACTTCGGCTTGGTCCTCGACCAGCAAGATGCGGCAATCTCTGGTGATGATAGGTGCATCTGGTTGGGTTAGGTCTGACTGCATTAGCTCCTGAGTGCTATCGGTTGCCGGGAAATAGAGCTCGAAGACTGTGCCTTCCTCAGGCGTGGAATGAACGAGTACCACGCCACCGGATTGTTGCATAAAACCAAGGACCATAGAGAGCCCAAGCCCGGAGCCCTTGCCAATGGATTTGGTTGTGAAGAATGGTTCAAACACTTTTTTCAGCGTTTCGGCAGGCATGCCTGCGCCGGTATCACGCACGGAGACCATGACGTAGCGCCCGGGCGTCAGAACATTGCCTTGCGCATCCGAGACTTGGTGGTTCGCGGTGATGTTCTGTGTCTTCAGCGTCAATGCGCCGCCATCTGCCATCGCGTCCCGGGCATTCAGGATGAGGTTGATCAAAGCGCTTTCCGCGGCGCTTTGGTCGGCGTTGACCGGCCAGAGCGCATCCTCAAAGATGGTGTGGACCGCGATGTTTGAGGGCAGGGTGCGTCCGGTCCAGGAATGGGTTTCCTTTACGAGTTCGTTGAGATCGAGGCGGCTTGGCGACAAAGGTGCGCGGCGCGCAAAGCTGAGCATATTGCGGGTCAGGTCTGCGCCACGCAGGGTGGCATCGATGCTTGGCTTCAACAAACGCAAATGGCTGGGGTCGTCGGTGCGCTCGCGCAGAAGCTCCAGATTGCCAAGCACAATGGCGAGCAGGTTGTTGAAGTCGTGGGCAACTCCGCCTGTCAGTTGGCCGATGGCCTCAAGTCTCTGAGAGGCTGCAAGGCGGTTTTGCAATTCCTCGCGTTGCGCCTGTTCCGCCAGACGGCCAGAAATATCCACGATGGAGGCACGCACCAGTTGCTCTTCAAATGGCGGGATGCGCGACAGTGAAATCTCACAGGGGATTTCTTTGCCCTCTGCATTGAGATGGGTCCATTGAAACGTAGGATGTTCTCCGGTCAGGGCCTGTTTCAAAAGCAACTGCGCCCGCTTTTCGGAGAGCTGGCCAGAAGGCTGATATTCCGGACTTATCTCAGCGAAGACCGGGCTGCCGACCAGTTTTTCGCGAGGTATGCCAAAGAGGGCTTCTGCCTTGGAATTGGCCGCGATGAAATGTCCAAGTTCGACATCCATTATGACAATCGCCTCGTGGGCATATTCAAACAGCGCTTCAAACTGTGAGAACTTTTCAGATGATTCGCTGTCGGTGTCCTGCCAGGACCGTTTGAGGCTGTGAATCAGCAAAATCATCAGTTGGCTGAATACGAGTGTGATAAAAAGAGTGACCACCCAATTGCCGAAGGCGGTATTCCACTCACGCATGGTGATTTCGGGGGCTTGCAATAGGCCTGTGAGGAAAAGACCAGCGATGATCAGCAAGGTGAGTGCTGTGGCGGCCAGGATTGATTGAATCGCCTTTGGGTTGAATACAGCGGCGCCCAGAGCAAAGAAGAACGGGGTGGCGATCATAGAGGTGGCAACGACGCCAAGGGTCGTGACCGTAAAGCCTATGCCCAGCAGATTGCCCGCGATCATAATGGCTGCGCGTAGTTTAATGTGTTCGTCCTTACGCAGCACGAAGAATGGGATAATGCAGGTGCCGACCAGCAAGACAACAAGTGTCAGAAAACTCGGTCCGAATTGTTCAACCCGTACCATGGCGATGAGAACGGAGACCGTTGTCGCAGAAGCAAGCACATCCATGATCATGTGCAAGGCACCGCGCAGGCCAGCGCTGTAGCTGTGATGCGGTTGAAGAGTCTTCAGTGTCATCTTGGGGTGCCCAATCAATCTGTGTTGTTTCGCAAAGACTTGCCCGTGGGTTCTGCGCAGCGGGGACTTCGCACTCAAAGCTCCGCCAAAAGTCATAGGCAGCGCAGCATACCTGGGTGAGGCAAATGTCCTGATTTTCCCTAAGCTCGCAAAAGCGAGGCTGGATATACGCCCATGATCTCGTTGGCGCAAACACCTTTGGGTTGTTGGGTTGGGGTATACAGGGAAGACTTTGTCGAACGGGGCGAAGATGGCGAAAATTCGCCAAGAGTACCGCGCGCGACTTCTGTTAATCTTTATTACCCGAGGCATTTGTTAACGAATGAAGGGGCTGGAATGACTCAGGCCGTGACTGCGCCTCTTGACACTGCATCTTTCAAGTGTAGTGAGCGCCTTTGTTTTGTCGGGTGGACATAAGATGCGGTTATATATTGCCGACGATAATGCTGATTTTGCGGAGTTCTGCTCTGAAGTCGCCATTTTGGAAGGGTGGTCTGTGACCATTTGCCAAAATGGGGTGGAACTGCTTGCAAAAGTCCGGGAAGAGCGCGGCCCTGCGCTGCTTTTGGTGGATATCCAGATGCCGGTGATGGACGGTATCGAAGTTATTCAGTCGCTCAACAAAATCGATCGCGATTTGCGTATTCGCTTCATTACGGGTGGGCCGAGTGCTTCCGCGCATGCCGCTCAGTTGATTGCTGGCGCGCGCGCCTTGAACGTGGGCGAAGTCCTCAGCAAGCCGCTGTCTTTGCAGGACTTGCGAGGCGTGCTGAAGACCGAGATCGAAGATCAAAACGGTATCTTTGCAAAGGCGTCTTAAGAGTACCGCTCCGCTAAAGTTCTTTAACTGCGATAGACCAGCACTGAGCAGGCAGCATGGCGCACCACCCGCGCCGCGGTTGATCCAAGCAAATAATCCGAGAAATCAGGCTTGTGAGAGGCCATGACAATGCAGCCGATTTCATTGTCTGCCGCATATTCCACAATCGTACGGTAGCTGTGCCCGGTCACAATCACGGGTTTCACCTCTGGATGTGCTGCGGTCTTTTCTTCAAGCAGGGTTTTGGCGGTGTCAAAACCCTGTTGCAGCATCTTCTCTCCCAATGCGGCTTTGGCCATGCTGTGGGGCGCTTCGTAGACATGAAGCGCAATGATCTCACCACCCGGTTTGCTGAGCGCCTTCGCTGCGGTCAGAGTTTCCGGCGAAATGTCGTGGTTGAGTGCCATGGGCACGAGGATTTTGTCGTACATCGTCATCTCCTTTGCGCTGCCCCAAAAGACTGGCGTAGGTGCCTAATCCCAGGGAGCCAGTATCACTTTTGGCGCGGCGACGCGTCCGGTGTGTAACGCTTCAAAGGTGACTGGGCCGCTTTCCAGTGGCCGTTCCTCAAACCATTCCAACGCGCCGAGTTCGCCAGCAAAAAGAGCCTGTGCTGTGTCGCGGAAATCCTGCATGGAATAGGTGTAGGTCCCGATGAATGTCACTTCCTGAAGCGTCATGCGCCGGATGTCCAATCCGCCTGCATCGTCTCCTAATCCGATATGCGTGATGACCCCGCCGGGTTCAACGTGGGTTGATGCCGCAGCCCGCGTGGCCGCGATGCCAACTGCGTCCACCACGAGGGGTGCGGTCCGATCTGGTTTTGCGAGTATGCGTGCATCGCAGTGTGCGCTCAGGAATTCTGCGCGCTCGGGGTTGGGCTCGATAATGTCCACCGTAGGTAGCCCTTGGGCGCGCAGGCATAGGCAGCTCGCCAAGCCAATCGCACCGCCGCCAAGCACAAGAGCGCGTGGCTCCATTGCCGGATGAAGGGCTTCGAGCCCCAACCGCGCGGCGTGCCAGCCCACCGCCAAAGGCTCTGCCAGAGAGGCCTTTGGCAAAGCAATGTCATCCGGCACGGTGACAAGATTGCTCGGCGGGATGGCGACAAATTGAGCGAAGGCCCCCTCACGCGGGGGCATTGAGATGATCTGCCGCTGAGGGCAGAGGTTTTCCCGGCCGGTGTGGCACGCGGCACAGTCGCCACATGACACTAGCGGATTGATTGTGACCCTCCGACCTTTCTCAGGCCCTTCTTCAATCACGCCTGCTGCCTCATGGCCAAGTATCAGCGGGGCTGGGCGGCGGCTGTCATGGCCAAGGAATGCGTGCATGTCAGAGCCGCAGATCCCGACGGCTTCCACACGGACCAGCACATCCCTTTCCTGCATCGCGGGCATGGGGACGTCTTGAAAGCGGAGGGTGTGGGGCGCGTCGTAGATCAGGGCTTTCATTTTGCGGTATATCCTCCGTCGACCATCAGGACCTGTCCGGTAGTATAGGCGGAAGCGTCTGAGCAAAGAAACAAAAGCGGGCCGTCGATGTCAGTGAGCTTGCCGTTACGACCGATGCAGGTTTGAGCGGCGTTGCGGGCTGCGCGGTCGGGATCGTCAAACACCGGCTGAGTGAGCTCCGTGGGGAAGAAGCCAGGGCCGATGGCATTGGCGGTGATACCGTGGGGCGACCAGGCCTCCGCCATGGCGCGCGTAAGCTGGGCGATACCTGCTTTGCTTGCGCCATAGGCGATCCCACCGGGGAAGGCGCGGGTGGTCTGTAAGGAGGCAAAGGTGACGATGCGCCCCCAGCCCTTGGCTTTCATGGCAGGCGCAAAGGTCTGGCTGAGGAAGAAAGGGGCGGTAAGGTTTAGGTTCAGCGTGACGTCCCAGCCTTCCGGGGTCACCTCGTCTGCGGGCTGGCGCGTGTTGATCCCTGCGGCGTGTATGAGGATGTCAGGCGGCCCGAAGGGGGCTGAAACGGCTGTTCTGAGTTTGGAGAGATTGTTCCGGTTTGTGATGTCAAAGGCGACAAACCCAGCTTGTTCTCCGATCTCTTCTACCAATGTCAGCAGCTCTGTTTTACGACGGGCAACACCAATCACGTTTGCCCCTGCAGCTGCGAGGGCAAGTGCTACGCGGCGGCCAAGGCCGGAGCTGGCGCCCGTGATGCAGGCGGTTTTGCCTGTCAAATCAAAGAGCGCGCGCGGGTCATCCATTGGCAGAGAGGTCGAAGTTCTCACCGGGGAAGTATTTGGCAAGGCGGGCGTCTGCGGCACGGGCGTGACCTTCCATGCCTTCAAGGCGGGAAATGCGCGCGGTGGCTTCTGCCACTGGCCGCGACCCCTCGCGGGTGGCGCGCTGCCAAGTCACGATCTTCATATATTTGTGCACAGAGAGTCCGCCGGTGTAGCTGGCGGCGCGGGACGTGGGCAGCACATGGTTGGTGCCTGCGGCCTTGTCACCGTAAGAAACGGTGGTTTCTTCGCCTAAGAACAGCGAGCCGTAGCAGGTCAGGCGGTCGAGCCACCAATCGGGGTCAGCGGCCTGCACGGTGAGGTGCTCGGGGGCGTATTCATCCGAGGTTGCGGCCATGTCTTCGCGATTTTCACAGAGGATAACTTCAGCATAGTCGCGCCATGCCGCTGTGGCGTTGTCGCGGTTCACCTCGGGTAGGGTGGCGATCAGATCGGGCACACGGGTGAGCACCTCTTCGGCCAAGGTGCGGTCATCGGTGACCAGCCAGACCGGAGAGTTGTAGCCATGCTCTGCCTGGCTGACGAGATCCGTGGCGACGATATGAGGATCAGCGGTGCCATCCGCGAGGATGAGGCTGTCGGTGGGGCCTGCGATCATGTCGATGCCAACGCGGCCAAAGAGTATGCGTTTGGCTTCGGCCACAAACTGGTTGCCGGGGCCGACGAGGATATTGGCTTTGGGCAGGCCAAATAGGCCAAAGGTCATCGCCGCCACCCCCTGCACGCCACCCATGGCAAGAATGCGGTCTGCGCCGCAGATATAGGCCGCATAGGCAATGGCTGGAGCAACACCGACCCCGGGCTGGGGCGGGGAGCAGGCGGTGATGTGACGGCAACCGGCGACTTTGGCAGTGGTGACTGTCATGATGGCGCTGGCGATATGGCTGTAGCGCCCGCCGGGCACGTAGCACCCTGCGGCGTCGACGGGGATGGCTTTTTGACCGGTGATGAAGCCAGGGATCAGCTCCGTTTCAAAATTTTGCACCGTGCCTTTCTGCATCTCAGCAAAGCGGCGCACGTTGTCATAGGCAAAGAGGATGTCATCCTTGAGTTTGTCCGGCACCAGTTCTGCTGCTTGGTCTATGTCATCTTGAGTCATCAGAGTTGGGCCGTCGTATTGATCAAACTTGGCCGCATACTCCAGCGCCTTTGCATCGCCGCCGGCCTCAATATCATTCAGGATCGTTTTCACGGTTTCATGCACGTCAGAGGCATCGGATTTGGGGGTCAGCGTTGCTTTCTTCAGATAGGTGCGAGCCATTGATGGGATCCTCATGAGCGGGAAAGTTCGTTGTTTTCGCGTTGGTTGTGTCTGATGGAGGAGAAGAGCGCCAAGCCGATCATCATCACCCCGACGCCGCCGGTGATCATCTCGGGAACATGCCAGAGCGATTGCATGAACATGATCAGGGCGAGAGCGAAGATGGAGTAAAAGGCGCCGTGTTCGAGGTAGCGGAAGTGCTGCAGAGTGCCTTTCTCCACGAGCATGATCGTCATGGAGCGCACATACATCGCGCCGATGCCAAGGCCGATGGCGATCAGGATGATGTTGGAGGTCAGCGCAAAGGCCCCGATCACGCCGTCAAAGGAGAAGCTCGCGTCGAGGACCTCAAGGTACATGAACGCGCCAAAGCCGCCTTTTGCTCCGGCGTTGATCATGGCTTTGTTGGAGTTGTCGAGGAATGTGCCGAGCCCGTCCACCATGGTGAAGACCAAGAGGCCCATGATGGCGGAAAAGAGGAAGTTTGTGCGTTTGTATTCCGGCAGAGCCATGGAGATCGAAACGACGATCACCAGAACCAGCGCGATTTCAAAGCCGCGGACGGAGCCGCATTTTTTGAGGCGACATTCCAGACCTTTGAGCCAGTCCACGGATTTGTCCTCATCCACGAAAAACGTGAGGGACACCATCATCAAGAATGTCCCGCCAAAGGCCGCGATAGAGCTGTGGGACTGATGCATGATGTGGCTGTATTGCTCTGGTGCGATCAGGGCGAGGCGCAGGGCTTCGAGGGGCGTGAGCCAGGCAAAAACGGTGACGATCAGGAGCGGGAAGACGATCCGCATGCCGAAGACGGCGATGAGGATGCCCCAAGTGAGGAAGCGGCGCTGCCAAACCGGGGTCATGTCTTCTAGCTTGTTTGCGTTGACGATGGCGTTGTCAAACGAGAGCGCGATTTCCAAAGCTGCGAGCACAGCACCGATCAACAGGAAAGAGATTATCCCGTTGATGGTGCCCTCGGTTTCCCAGCCCAGCCATGCGGAGAGGAACAAGCCCACTACGGTGACAATCAGCGCCCACTTCAGATAAGCCAAAGGAGATTTCTGTGCCTGCATGGTTATTGCCCGTAAATGAAGTTGGGCAGCCAGAGGGCGATTTGCGGGAAGAGGAAGATCAGGGTGAGGCCAATCAGCTGGATCACCATGAACTGCATCATGCCGAAGTAGATGTCCCGCAGGTCCCACTCCGGAACGACGCCTTTGAGGAAGTAGGCCGAGAGCGCCACGGGTGGACTGAGCCAGGCGGTTTGCAGGTTCACGGCGACGAGGATGGCGAACCAGACCAGTAGGTCATTGGTGTTTTCAAAACCGAGGTCCAGTGAGGTGACCGTGGGGATCAGGATCGGCACGATGATAAGCACGATAGGCACCCATTCCAGAGGCCAGCCCAGCAGGAAGATCAGCGCCATGATCAGCATCAGGATCAGAACAGGGCTCATGTCGAGGGACAGGAGCAGCTCGGTCAGCATCTTGGGGGTGCCAAGGTTGGAGAACACCGCGCCAAAGAAGTTGGAGGCTGCCACGAGGAACATGATGAGCACGGTGATCTCAAGACTTTTGAGCAGCGCATCGTAAAGTCCCGGAAGGGTGAATTTGCGATAGAGCACGGAGAGCACGATGGCCCCAAAGGCCCCACAGGCGGATGCTTCGGCAGGGGTGGCCCAGCCCGCCAGAATGGAGCCAAGCGCAAAGGCGATCAGCACCGTAGGCGGCACAAGACCCATGAAGAATTCATACCAAAGCTCTGAAAAGTAAAAGCCACCGGGGCGTGCTTTGTTGAGCCAGCCATAGACGGCGAACATCACGCCGACCCAAGCGCAGGGCACCACAAGCGCGCCAAGCGGGAAACCGAAACCTTCAATCAGCCCGCGCGTGATGAGCCAGATCAGGAAGACCAGTGAGGCCATCACCAACACCACTTCAAGCAGGTAGTAGGGTGAGGTTTCCGGCTGTTCTTCGGGCGGCAGAATAGGGCCGAGATCTGGGTTGAGCCAGCAACGACCCAAGGAATAAAGGAGATACAGTCCGGCGAGCATGATCCCGGGTATGATGGCTGCGCGGAAGAGGTCTGTGACCGGCACTTCGAGCACCGGCCCCATCACGATCAGCATGATGGACGGGGGGATCAGAATGCCAAGCGTGCCGCCTGCGGTGATGGTGCCTGCTGCAAGGCGCACGTCGTAGCCGGATTTGTTCATCGTGCGCGCCGCCATAATGCCGAGAATGGTGACCGAGGCACCAACGATGCCGGTGGCTGCGGCAAAGATGGTGGAGACAAACAGGACGGCGATGAAGAGCGCGCCGCGGGTGCGGCTCATCATCATCTGAACCGCTTGGAACAGGCGCTCCATCAGACCGGCTTGCTCCATTACGATGCCCATGAAGATGAAGAGCGGTACTGCGACCAGTTGATCAGACAGCATCACGGAGTTGGTTTGCAGCGTCATCAGGAAGGTCGCGAGTTTGAAATTCGCGCCCCATGTGCCGAAGACAAAACCGAGGAAGATCAGGGTAAATGAAATTGGAAAGCCCACGAAGATCGCAAACAGCATCACTGCGAGCATGATCAGACCAATGGTGGGTTTTGCGATGCCGGGACCTTTGCCAAACACGCTTTCCCAAACATCGCCGAGTGGCAGGACATCGGGAAAGAACACGCCCACGGTGACTGTTGCGAGGGCGATGACGTAGAAGGGTAGGATGCGCAGGAAGGCGCGCTCCCGCTCTTTGCCCATCTGGTGAAACGCGCGGAAGAGTTCGGGGAAACCTTGCAAAAATAGAAGCGCGGCACCGACGGGCATGGCAAGGCGTGCAGGCCAGAGAATGGGAGCCCATGTGCTGTCCGCTGCGGTCTCGTTCACGAGGAAGGCCTTGAGCCAATACTCGGTCGACACCCATGTGAAGAACAACATCGCAGGCAGGTAGAACGCCATGTAGAGCGTCGCGTCGACGGTGGCCTGTGTCTTGGGAGACCATGTGCGGTAAAGAAAATCAGCGCGGATATGTACCCCACGCAGGAGGGCGTAACCCGCGGCGGCCATGAAGAGCACCCCACCGATCATGCGGCTGATGTCATACACCCAAAGCGTTGGACCAAGGCCCCAGGCGGTGGCGACGTCGTGCATGCCATTTTGGGTGAGGATCGCGAACATATTGCGCGAGAAAACCTCAAACACGATGGCCAGGATCAGCGGTATCATCAGCAGACAAATCAGACGGCCCGCCCACATGTTGAGAATGTCAATGGCGGCTGTGATCGGCCTTTGCCATGGGGTCATGTCTTCGGGTGTTTCGCCCGGCTGCTCTGTTCGTCTTTCGGCAATCAACTCGTCTGTGATGTCGAGTTCGTCCGGAATCACCTCTTCGGCCATGAGACCCGCCCTTGTTGGAAGTTCTGGATTTCTGAATGCTGTGGAAAGCCCCGAGCGTGGTCAGGGCTTTCCGGTCGCGTGTGGCCAGCCTTACTTCAGGCTGTCAGCAAAGGCCTTGCCGAGGTTCGCATTGGAGGTCTGTGCCCCCGCCCAGAATGGGACGGCGATTTCTGCAAAGTCCTTTTGGGACTGCCAGACTTCTGCGAAGAACTCATTTTCCGCAGCAGCCGCTTCCAGAGAGGCTTGGGCGGCGTTCATGTATTCGGTGAAGTAATCTGTTGGCGTGTCGTGCAGCTGCACGCCGTGGTTTTCGGTCAGATCCTTCAGCGCCTTGCCGTTTTCATAGATGCGGTAGGACATCGCTTTGGAGAGTGAGGCGTTAGCCGCAACTTCCAGCGCTTTCTTTTCGCCATCAGTCAGCCCGTCATAGACGTCGCCGTTGATGTAAAGGTCGGCGTTCACAACAACCTGGTGCAGACCTTGCAGGTAGTAGTGCTTCAGCACCTTCTGGAAGCCAAAGACGGAGTCAGGCTTGGGGCAGCACCATTCGGCCGCATCAATTGTGCCTTTCTCAAGGGCAGGCAGGATGTCCCCGCCGCCCATCGCCACGGCGGCAACGCCAATGTCGCTATAGGCTTTGCCAACCATGCCGGGAGGCGCGCGGAAGCGCAGTTTGCGGAAGTCGTCCATGGAGGCAATCGGCTCGGGGAACCATCCCAGTGCTTCTGGTCCAACCGGCTGAAGCATGAAGCCCTTCACATTCACGCCCATCTCGTCCCACAGGCGGTCATAGAGCTCTTTGCCCCCGCCGTATTGGAACCAGGACATGAAGGCGATGTTATCAAGGCCGACACCAGCGCCCGCGATGGGAGCACCAAAGAGGTTGGCCGCAGGGTGCTTGCCGCCCCAGTAGTGGGTCCAGGCAAATCCGCCTTCGATCAGGCCGCTGTCAACCGCATCCAGTGTTTCACGCACGCCAACCACGGCGCCTGCAGGCAATACTTCGATTTTGACCGATCCATCGGTCAGCGCGGCGACATCTGCGGCAAATTCATTCAGCATATGCACTTCATCCGCCTGCGCCGGGATCACGGATTGGACCCGGATCACGGTTTCAGCGACCGCCGCCGAGGCGGTTAGGGCGAGGGTAGCGACCCCCACCGCAACGGATTTCAACTTGAACATCATGTTTCCTCCCTAGATGTGTGCCTTCTGGACGTGTTTTTGTCTCACCAGGGCCGAAGGCACTAACCTGGTGTTGTCTTTGGTGGCATGTTGCCCTTCCTCTTCCGAATTCTGGTCATGGGGCAGCGTCCTCCAAAATGAGGTCGCTGGCTTTCTCGCCAATCATGATGGCGGGCGCATTGGTGTTGCCGCTGACAATGCGGGGCATGATGGAGGCGTCTGCAACGCGCAGGCCGTCGACCCCAATCACCCGCAGACGCGCGTCAACCACGGCCATGGGGTCCGTGCCCATTTTGCAGGTGCCTGTGGGGTGATAAATTGTGACGGCGGTGTTGCGCGCCCAATCCAATGTGCCGGCCTCATCGTCATATGCAATTTCGCGGCCCGGTGCGTATTCTTCGGTAATTTGCGATTTCAGCGGCTCGGTCTGCGCTATTTTGCGTGCGATCTGAATGCCCTTTACGATGGTGTGGCAATCGGTGTCGGTCGCAAGGTAGTTCGGATGGATCTCGGGGTGATCATCGATATTGGCGGATTTCAGTTCCAGATGTCCGGCACTTTCCGGGCGCAGTTGCAGCACCGAGGCTGTGAAGGCGGAGAACTTGTGAGCACCCGCGGCGGGGCTGTCTGCGCTAAACGGTTGAATGTGAAACTGGATGTCCGGCGTCTCAAGATGTTCAGCGGTTTTGAGAAACCCCGTGCCAAGGCTTGCGGCCATGGTCATCGGGCCGCGCTGGGTGGCTGCGTATTGCAGGGCGATGGCGGCTTGCTTGAGGATATTGCTGGTCTCAACATTGATGGTGCTGAGGCGGGTTTTGAAGACGGGGCGTGCCTGCAGATGATCCTGCAGGTTTTTGCCGACCCCTTTCAGCGCAGCTTCGGGCGAGATGCCGTGGGGTGCGAGCGCATCCGGGTCTCCAATACCGGAAAGCATCAGTATCTGGGGTGAGCCAATGGCCCCAGCGCTGAGGATGACCTCGCCGCGCGCGGTTATGTCTTGCGGCTTGCCCTTCAGGCGCGCCCGCACGCCGGTGGCGCGGCCATTTTGAACGAGGATCTTTTCGGTCTGTGCCTCGGTGAGTATCTCGAGGTTGTGTCGGTGGCGCGCAGGCGCGAGGTAGGCAACTGCCGAGGAGCACCGTCGCCCACCTCGCATAGTGAGCTGAAAGTAGCCCACACCTTCTTGATCTGAGCCGTTGTAGTCGGGGTTGCGCCGATAGCCTGCAGCTTCCGCCGCATCGACCCAAAGATCGACAACCTCCCGTGTGAGGCGGGAGTTTTGCACAGACAGAGGCCCGTTTGTGCCGCGCAGGCCGGAGCAATCTTCACCTTCCCAGCGCTCGGAGCGTTTAAAATAGGGCAGCACATCATCCCATGCCCAACCGGTGCAGCCGAGCTGCGCCCATCCGTCATAGTCCTGCGCCTGACCGCGAACATAGAGCAATCCGTTGATGGAGCTGGAGCCACCCAGCACCCGTCCGCGCGGCCATGGAATGGAGCGTCCCGCGATGCCGGGATCGGGTTGTGTCTGATAACGCCAGTCGGTGTATGGGTTCCCCATGGTGCGGAAATAACCGACGGGGATATGGATCCATGGGTTGCTGTCGCGCGGGCCAGCCTCCAGCAGCGCGACGGTGTACCGTCCATCTGCTGACAGCCTGTTGGCAAGGACACATCCGGCCGAGCCGGCGCCCACTACAACGTAGTCAAACTCCAATTTTCCTCCCAAAATTCAAAAAATGAGACTTTTTGTCTTGTTTTTTGCTCAATTGTTGACGCTACAGTGATTCACTCATAAATCAAAACCTTTCTTACCCAAGGGAAAGATGACCGAGACTGACCGCATACCGACCAATCTGCGCACGCTGATGATCCTCGAGATCCTCGGGCGTAGCGATCAGGCGATGACTGCGACGGAGATCAATGCCGCGCTTGGCCTGCCCAAGCAGACTGTGCATCGCCTTTGTGCAACGCTGGAGCAGAACGGATTTCTAACCCGCCAAGGCAACTCGCGCCGCTTTCAGGTGGCGCGCCGATTGCGCGAGCTTGGGGCAGGGTTGCTCTATAATTCTCGCGACCACATCGCCCGGCGGCAGATCCTTTTGGATGTGGCGCATCAGATCGGTGAGACGGTGAACTATGTGGTGCCGGAAGATGCGGGTATGAGCTATCTGGATCGCGTGGAAACCGATTGGGCGTTTCGCATTCAGCTGCCGATTGGCACCCATGTGCCATTTCACTGCACCGCAAGTGGGAAAAGCTTTCTGGCGAGTCTGGCCCCTGCTGCCCGCAAGAGATTTGTTGCGACGCTGACCTTGGAAGGCATGACTGAGGCAACACATACGTCGCAGGAAAGTCTGCTCGAGGAACTCGCATTGATCGCGCGGCAGGGCTACGCACTGGATCAAGAAGAGTTTTTGGAAGGTATGGTGGCATTGGCCGTGCCGGTGAAAGATCCGGCTGGACGGTTTGTCTCCGCCCTAGCATTTCATGGGCCGACGCAGCGGGTCAAACTTTCGGAAGCTGTGGAGCGGGTTGATGTGCTGCACGCTGCGGCCAAGCGGCTGAGCGCAGCGCTTTTTGAGCAATCGTAATTTTCCGGCGTGCTGTCTCAGCGGCGACCGCTCAATCGTTGGCGTTGGTGGCTGGATCTGTGGGCGTGTTTTGAGCGAACTTTTGAATGATTGGTTTCCACCCTTCCGGCACCGCGGCATTGCCTGACAGAACATCAGAGAGTTCTCCTGTCTGGGCTTCCAATTCTGCGGCGAGGGCTTCGAGATCTTTCTCTCCATTGTCCAATAGCGCCTGCAGAACCTTGGTGTAGCTCTGGTCGGAAACAAGATTACCATTCTGGAGTGGGGCAGGAGGTTCAACCTCTTGGTTCGGATGTGGACGCAGATCGGTGAATAAAGTCTCGACCGGGCGGCGCAGCGCTGCTGCGATGAGTGTCTGATGTTCCGGCGTTGCCGGGCTTTCCCCGCTCAGGATGTTTTGCAGATCTGAAGGATGGATGCCGAGGATGGAGGACAGGTCATCAGGGCTGAGACCTTCGCTCTGCGCGATGGCGTCCAGCCCAATTCCCCAGCGGGTGATGTCATCAGAAGCTTCAAAGAAGCGATGACCAATCTGGGCCATGCGCGCATAGGCGCTTTCGGAGAGAAGACCGGAGATGATGCCCAGAAAGGAAATGAAAAACGGATTGAGTGATCCCGGGTCGATCCCCGTTGAGAGCGTGATTTGCCCCGCTTTGGCAAACACAAGGATGACGAAGGCGCTCATACAGCCAACCAGAGGCAACATGGCAAGGCTGCGTATGCTCAGTTTGTCGCTGCCAAGCAGTTTCCAGGTCATGGTAATGACGCTGCCCAAAATGCCCATCGACATGGTCA
Organism: Shimia sp. R9_2; assembly: GCF_017743735.1. Lineage (GTDB taxonomy): Bacteria > Pseudomonadota > Alphaproteobacteria > Rhodobacterales > Rhodobacteraceae > Shimia. Next base: position 552,681 of record NZ_JAGHRO010000002.1, on the reverse strand, counting down.
AAACCATCACCATGACCGGGCGTGGCAGGTAGATCAGATAGGTGTAGCCCCAGCGGTAAAAGAACCCGACTGCCGTGATGTGCTGGCTGAGCGGGTGCTCGTTTCGGATTGTCGTGGCTTTTTTGTAGAGGTTTTCGCGATATGCCATGAGATCGGAGGTCTCTATGTCGAGCCGCATGCCATAGAGGCGATCATTCTGTTCATCGAGATTTTCGATTTCCCGGCAGAACCTATTGGTGATTGAGTTCGCATCTTTGCCGTCTCTCTGGCACTCGGCTTGGGCCATGTGGAACAGGTCAGTCTCAACAAACTCCCAAAGCGCGAGTGAGGCGTAGTAGTCGATGGATTGCGGAGAGGTTGCGCTATGAAAATCGATATATGAGACCCAATCATCAGAAGTCGCGAAATTCGCTGACCTTTGGTTGGCGTTAAATTCAAGGTTTTCGTAGTGATCCACCTCATCCAGCTGTCGCCAGATCGTTTCCTGCTGCATGACGACCTGCTGTTCGGCCAAGGCGATATCCTGAAAGGTGCCTTCAATCCCTGCGGCGACAAATTCATCATGAAGTAGGATTGTGCTGAGGCTGCCCACGACCATCCAAATGGTGAAAGCATAGAGCACGAGAAGCCAAGTGATCGCGAGGCAGGTCCCGATAAAGGCACGCGCCATTTCCGCGATATTCAGGACGCCTTCTTGGGAAGGTGTTATCCGCCGCAACACATTGGCAAATCCACTCATAAGAGAACCGCAACAAACCAATCAACAAAACGATCCCGTCAATATAGCACAAACGCCGCAATCTCACGACTGATCTATTTAACTGTAGGTTTGCGCCGTCTCGAGAGGGTGTGCCGAGAAGCGTTGCGCCCTCTCGAAGGTAGGTGTTGCGTGGAGTGGTCTCGAACAAAATAGGGGCCCGCCATCTCAGGCGAGCCCCTATATTGCCAAACGGTTTGACCCAGCGCTCAGGCGCCGACCATGCCGACAATCTCATATGTTTTCTTCAGGATCGGTGCGGCGAGCTCGCGGGCTTGGCCTGCGCCGTGGGCAAGGATTTTGTCGATCTCTGCTTGATCCTGCATGAGACGCGCCATCTCGGTGGAGATCGGAGCGAGCTTCTCAACAGCCAGTTCTGAAAGCATCGGTTTAAACTCCGAGAACTGCTTGCCGCCGACCTCTGCGAGCACCTGTGCAACGGACTGTTCTGACAGGGCAGCGTAGATGTTCACAAGGTTGCGGGCCTCTGGACGATCCTCCAGACCTTCGGCTTCAGAAGGCAGGCCTTCCGGATCGGTTTTGGCCTTGCGGATCTTTTTGGCGATGGTGTCCGCGTCATCGGTCATGTTGATGCGGGAGGCATCTGACGGGTCAGATTTGGACATCTTTTTGGAGCCATCGCGCAGAGACATGACGCGGGTAGCCGCGCCTTCGATCACTGGTTCAGTGACCGGGAAGAAGTCCACGCCATAGTCGTGGTTGAACTTGATCGCCACATCACGGGTCAGCTCAAGGTGCTGCTTCTGATCTTCGCCCACCGGTACGTGGGTGGCGTGGTAGATCAGAATGTCCGCCGCCATCAGGGCAGGGTAGGCAAACAGGCCCAGCGAGGCGTTCTGCTGGTTTTTGCCTGCCTTGTCTTTCCACTGCGTCATGCGCTGCATCCAGCCCATACGGGCGACGCAGTTGAAGACCCAGGCAAGCTGTGCGTGCTCAGGTGCGGCCGACTGATTGAACAGAATGGATTTCTGTGGGTCGATGCCGGCGGCGATAAAGCCTGCACAGAGCTCGCGGGTCGCATGGCGCAGCTTCTCAGGATCTTGCCAGACGGTGATCGCGTGTAGGTCAACCATGCAGTAGACGGTCTCATGCGTACCGGCCTCTTGCATGTCGACAAAGCGCTTCATCGCGCCAAGATAATTGCCCAGCGTCAGGCCGCCCGAGGGTTGGATCCCGGAAAAGACGCGTGGGGTAAAGGTGGAGGACGTTTGGACCGCCTCGTTCATAGGAATACTCCGTCTGGATTTGTTAACGCGCTTGGCTTACCTACGAGGTCAAACCCCGTCAAGAATTACGGGCAAGGAGTACAGGCATGTCACATCCCGACGATCAAAGCCCCATCAACCCGCTGCCGCCAGTTGTGACGGCATTGTTCCTCATTCTGGCGGGGGTGGAGGCCGTGTTGTGGCTGGGCTCGCAAGGGATTGTGGGCGGGCCAACGGCGGTGGGGTGGCGTCTGGAAACGATCCAGCGCTATGCGTTTTCGGCTGAAATCTTCGATTGGATGATGAACATTGGTAACTGGCCACTGGAGCATGTTGTGCGCTTTGTCAGCTATCTGTTTGTGCATGGCAACTTCACCCATGCGCTGTTTGGCGGTGTGTTGCTGCTGGCTATGGGAAAGATGGTCGGCGAGGTGTTTTCTGGCTGGGCGACCTTAGCAATTTTTGTGATCTCCGGGGCCGTGGGCGCGCTGGGCTACGCGGTGATTTTGGACAGTTCAGTCCCTTTGCTTGGTAGCTATCCCGGTGTTTATGGCCTGATCGGAGCGTTCACATTCTTGATGTGGACACGGCTTGGTGCTGTGGGTGCGCCGCAGGCTCGTGCCTTTTCCCTGATCGGCATGTTGGTGGCGATCCAGCTGGTGTTCGGGCTGATTTTTGGCGGTGCCCCCGACTGGGTTGCGGATGTGATCGGATTTGGTGCGGGATTCACGATGTCTTTTGCGCTGACGCCGGGGGGCTGGCAGCGGATAGTTGAGAAAATCCGCCGCCAGTGAAACTCTTTTAGGTTGCGCTTTCGTTTTCCAAATTGCGCACGGCTAGGCCGAGCGCAATGGCGCTGATCCCGTTGGACAGCATTTCGACAGCCAGAAGCAGGCCCAGCAGCACAGATGCGGTTTGCGGGAAGTTGTTGAGCACCATCAGGCCCAGTACCATCGAGATGGCGCCTGACAGAACCAGTGCCAGCCGGGCGTTGCCCTGGAAACTCACCAGCCCAAAGACCAGTTTGAAGGCGCCTGAAACGAGAAACAGGATGCCCGCGATCAGGGTCAGCGACAGCAGCCCGCGCAAGGGCTCACCAACGATGTGCACACCCACAGCAGCCGCTACAACACCAAGCAGCCCCCCGACTATTTTTGCGCCCGTTGAGTCTGCGCGAAAAGCTGCAAATATTTGCAACAATCCCATCAGGACAAAGCTCCAACCCACAAACAGGGTGGCTGTCAGTGAGGCAGCAAAAGGATATGCCAGCGCGACAATGCCAAGAACAATGGCCAGCGCGCCAACGATCATCAAAAGGATCGACGTCTTCATTTCGCTCTCCATAAATTAATCAATGGAGCGATCTAAAGGCGAGTGGTGCGGTTTAAGCAACCGTTAATCGTTAGTTTTGATGCCTGTTGCGGCGGGAAGCATTTCGCAGATCCTTGAGATCGAAGGCTCCAATCACACGGCCGATCAGGAAATAGACCAGAGATCCGAGCAGGATCAGGGTCAATAGCGCAAGATAGCGCCAGCCAGCGGTGCCAAGCCAAGGCGAGAGCACAACAGCCAGCCACCAGAGGGCGCCGCCCATAGCAGCAGATGCAGCGCATATGCGCCAGAGCCGCCGCCTTAGGCGGGTGTCAAAGCGTGCCACGCCGCCAAAGCTGCGCGCGCCCAGGGCCAGTTGCAGAACCATGATCCATGAGGCGACCGTGGTTGCAATCGCGGGTGCGAGCCACTGCAGGTAGGGCGCCAAACCGATTGCGATGCCCGCGTTGATGACCATGGCCCAAACCGCATAGTGGAAGGGGCGCTTGGTGTCTTCACGGGCAAAAAACAGGGGCTGCAGAAGCTTTTGCAGAACAAAAGCGGGAAGACCAACGGCGTAGATGGCAAGAGCGGTTGCGATGGCTGCGCTGTCGTCCGCGCTTGTCGCCCCGCGTTCAAAAAGGACCGACACCAGCGGCAGTGGCACCACCAGAAACGCCACCGCGCAAGGGATTGTCAGGAACATGGAGAATTCGCCTGCGCGGGAAAACGCGTTGCGGGCGCCATCGGAATCGTTGGCTTTCAGGCGGCGGGATAGGTCGGGCAACAAGACGATGCCCACCGCAATGCCGATCACGCCAAGAGGGAGCTGATAAAGCCGATCTGCGGCATAGAGCCAGCCCACCGAACCGGTGAAATCAGACGCAACGCGCTGTCCCACCAGAAGATTGATTTGAACCACTCCGCTGGCCAAGGCGGCGGGGACTGCCACCCGCACCATTTCCGACATCTCCGGTGTGTAGCGCGGAAGTTTGAGGCGAATGTTGAAGCCAGCCTTGCGAGAGGCGATCCAGACCAAGCCCAGCTGCAAAATACCGCCAGCCGGGATCGACCAGATCAGCCAGTTGATCACCGGACCGCCGACCCAATGCCCGATCACAAGCGCCGGGATCATCACTATGTTGAGCAGCGCAGGCGCAGCCGCGGCGGCGGCAAAGCGGCCTGAGGCGTTCAGAACGCCGGAAAACAAAGCGGCAAGCGACAGGCACACAATGTAAGGAAAGACGATGCGACCGTAGCCCACGGTGAGGTCAAAACGCTCATCGCCAGAAAACCCATCGGCGGTCAGCCATACCATTGCGGGCATGAAAATCATGGCTGTGGCCGTCAGAGTGAGGACAGCCGTGCTCAGCAGGCTCAGCGCGTCGCTGGCAAAACCTTCGGGATCCTCGCCGCCTTCGTAGCGCTTGGAGAACATCGGCACAAACGCGGCGTTGAACGCGCCTTCGGCAAAGAAGCGGCGAAACATATTGGGCAGACGAAAGGCTGCCACAAAGGCGTCCATCACCGGACCGGGGCCGATGTAGCTGAGCAGGAGAATTTCACGGGCAAACCCCAAAATGCGGCTTGCCAAGGTCCAGAACCCGACGGTCAGAAACCCGCGCAGGAGGCGGATCGGCTTCATGCGTTGGCCCTCTCAGCGCCTTTTTTGATGGCGTCTCGCAACTTCTTCTCAAGACCCTTCTGTTTGCCATCCGTGTGGAACTTCAGACCAAACATGTCTTTGACATAGAAGGTGTCGACGACCTGCTCGCCATAGGTCGCAATGACAGCTGAGGCAATGTAGACGTTGGCGTTGGCCAAGGTGCGGGTGAGATCAAACAAAAGGCCAGCACGGTCGCGCGTGTCGACCTCGATAATCGTATAGATCTCAGAGCCTTCGTTGTCGAAGTTAATTGTTGTTGGGACGTTGAAGGCGCGCTCGCGTTTCTTGATGACGTCACGCGATTTGATGGCTTCTGTTGTGACCACTTCACCGGCCAGAGTCTTTTCGATCATCTGCCGCAGACGTGGCAAACGGCCTGCTTCGTAGGGCTTGTCTTCAGCGTCCTGAATCCAGAACGCAGCAGTGGCGTAGCCGTCTTTAGAGGTGAAGGTGCGGGCATCCACGATGTTGGCGCCCACAAGCGCCAGTGCGCCACACATGCGGGAGAAAATCCCCGGGTGATCCGCCATGGCAAAGCAAACGCGAGTGGCGTCGCGGTCCTCATCAGGGTGCAGGTCTATGCGGACTTCATCATCCGGAATGTCGCGCAGCAGCTCTGCGAAGACTTTATGCGCGGTGATGTGCAGGCCCTGCCAATACGGTTCGTAGTGACGGCCGGTTTCTTTCTTAAGCTCCTTGGATGGCCAATCCGCCAGCTCCTGCCGCAGCAGCTTCTTCGCTTGCGCGCCGCGGTTTTCGCGTGTGATGGATTCCATGCCGTCCTCAAGAACAAGCTTGGTCTGCCCATAAAGCGCGCGGATCAGCACCGCCTTCCAGTTGTTCCATGTGTCCGGGCCAACACCACGGATGTCACAGACCGTCAGGACAGTCAGCAGGTTCAGCCGGTCGACGGTCTTCACGGCCTTGGCAAAATCACGAACGGTACGTGGATCGGCGATGTCGCGTTTTTGGGCCATATCCGACATCAACAGGTGATAGCGCACCAGCCATTCGACGGTTTCGCTTTCCGCCTTGTTGAGGCCCAGCCCCGGAGCCACTTTGCGCGCAATTTGTGCACCCAGTACTGAATGGTCGATGTCACGGCCTTTGCCGATGTCATGCAGCAGCATGGCGACCATCAGAACCTTGCGGTTGATGCCGGTTTTCAGGATTTCGGAGCTGAGCGGCAGCTCCTGTTGCAGCTCTTCGCGTTCGATCTCGGCGAAGTTTGAGATCACCTGAATGGTGTGCTCATCCACGGTATAGGAGTGATACATGTTGAACTGCATCATCGCTACGATGGGTTCGAACTCCGGAATGAAAGCAGACAGAACGCCAAGCTCGTTCATCCGGCGCAGCGCGCGCTCCGGATTGCCGTGCTTGAGCAGCAGGCCGAGGAAAATTCGCTGTGCTTCCTTGTCTGAACGGACTTTATCATCAATCAGGTGCAGATTGGCTGTGACCAGCCGCATCGCGTCCGGATGGATCAACATGCCGGTCCGCAATCCTTCCTCAAAGATCCGCAGCAAATTCAGCGGATCTGCAAGAAAGGCTTTCTCATCAGGCACATCCAGACGGTTGTGGGTCACGACATACCCCGCCTTCACGCGAGGGCGGCGGCGGAAAATGCGCTCCAGAAGCGGTTCGCCCTTGGCGTGAATCGCTTCCAGTTTGGTCAGCAGAATGCGGGTGAGATCGCCGACCGAAGTGGTGTGGCGGAAATAGTCCTGCATGAAATGCTCAACCGCTCGTCGACCACCTTTGTCCTGATAGCCCATGAACTCCGCGACCTCTACCTGAATGTCGAAGGTGAGTTGCTCCACCGGGCGCCCTGCGAGAAGGTGGAGATGCCCGCGCACGGCCCAAAGGAAATCATCTGCGGCAACAAAGCGCTTCAGCTCATCTTTGCGCAGAACATCCTTGGCCACGAGTTCGGAGACATCGGTGATGCGGTAGACGTATTTCACGATCCAGAACAGCGATTGCAGGTCGCGCAGACCGCCTTTGCCTTCTTTGACGTTGGGCTCCACCACATAGCGCTGGCCTTGCTTCACATGGCGGGCATCCCGTTCATCCAGCTTGGCTTCGATGAATTCTCGTTCGGTGCCTTTGAAGAGCTCCTCTTCAAGGCGTGTGTTGAGTTCTTGTGAAAGCGGCTCGTAGCCGCGCAGGAAGCGGTTCTCCAAAAGCGCCGTGCGGATTGTGAAATCTTCACGTCCCAAGCGGAGACAGTCTTTCACAGTGCGGGAGCTGTGGCCGACTTTCAGGCGCAAATCCCATAGGATGTAGAGCATCGACTCGATCACGCTCTCCGCCCAAGGCGTGATCTTGTAGGGCGTCAAAAACAGCAGATCGACGTCTGATTGGGGGGCCATTTCACCGCGCCCATAGCCGCCCACGGCAAAGAGCGCGATACGCTCTGCTTCGGTTGGGGTGGCAAGGGGGTGAAAGCGTTTTGTGGCCGCGTGAAAGGCCGCTGCCACAAGGCAATCTGTGAGCCAAGTGTAGGAGCGGGTCATCGCCCGCGCAGCGCGCGGACTTGCACGGAAAGCCGTCGCGATCTGTGCCATGGCAGCTTTGCGGCGGGCCATCAGAAGGCCCACCAGCTCTTTGCGCAGCTCTGTTTCCTTGCCTTCCTGTTTCAGGATGTCGGCAAGAGCCTCAGCAACTTCGGAGCGATTGAAGATTTCATCTGCGTCGCAGATCAGCCCCGCCTCTGGCGGAGCTGGAAAGATGTCGCTGACGTCAGAGGCCAGCGCCTGCAAATCTTGTTGGGGCAGGGTCAATGATTACCACCTTTTTGTCGCGGATTGTGGCCACTGCCAGCCCGCGTTCGTTTGTTCCGTCTGTCCGCAGGCGGAAGATGCCGTTCACACCTTGAAAGCCTGCGCCCTGCGTAAGGGCTGAGGAGGTTAGCGCATTGGCATTGCCGGATTTGACCAGCGCACCAATGGCTGCGATGCCGTCATAGGCAAGCCCGCCAATCGGATGGGGCAGCCCGCCATAGGCCTGTGCATAACGGCTCTGGAACTGGTCTGTCAAAGCAGGATCGGGCAGGGCAAACCAACCGCCTTGCACACCCGGCAGTTCAAGCGTTTGCGCGGGGATGTCCCAGCGGGTGAGGCCGATGAATTGCGTGGTTTCTGAGCTCAAGCCGGATTCGGGCAAAAGCTGTGTGAGCAGAGGCAAGGCGCCGGAGGTGTTTGATGTCAAAAACAGCGCATCCGCCAGATTTTGCTCTGCAGTGAGTTTGATTTGGCTCACAGCAGCGATCACGCCTTCCTGAGAAAACTCATAACCAACAGCACCAGCAGAGCGCGCGCCCTGTGCGGCGATGGCGTTGCTGATGGCGGTATTGCCAAGCTGTCCCGCGCTGTTTTGGGAATAGACGGACATGATGCCGTCTTTGCCATTTGCGCGCGCGAAAGCCACGAGGCGATTGGCGGTGTTGTCAAAAGTCGGGCCCAACACGAAGAGGTTGCCACCCGCGATGGTGGTGTTGTTGGAGAACGACAGAACGTTGATGTTCTGTGACGCAACGGCGGTCGCAGCGGCGTTCGCGGCTTCACCAAAGACCGGGCCAAGAATAATTTTGGCACCTTCGTCGACGGCTTTGAGTGCGGAAGCCTGCGCAGTGGCAGGATCACCCGCAGTCTGATAGACACGCAGGTCGATTTGCACGCCTTCCAAATCCGCGATTGCCAGCTTCGCTGCGTTTTCAAGGCTTTGTGCCAAAAGCGCATCGCCAGAGTTGCTGGACCCTGCAGGCACGAGCAGAGCCACCGGAACCGGAGCCGTGGTCGAAATGCGTTGGCCGGTGTTCAGGCTGGATGGATCACATGCTGCCACAGCAAGAACCGCTGCACTGAGCGCGGCCCCTTTCACAAAGCGCGTGGCAGGTTTAAGAAAAGACAAAATCGGCAAAGCTCCACTCCCGTTGGGGTCGCGCCCGTGATTGCGCCCGGGCGGCGTTGGTGCGAATAATAAACGAGTGGAAAGGCGGGTCTACCCATGAAATTTCAATCGGTTAAATTGCAGCCGGGGTTGTACTTTGTCGCCACACCTATCGGGGCGGCACGCGACATCACCCTGCGCGCGCTGGATATTCTGGCCTCTGCGGATGTGATCGCTGCAGAAGACACAAGGTCGATGAAAAAGCTCTTGGAAATTCACGGGGTGGCGCTGAATGGGCGTCCGCTTTTGTCTTATCACGATCACTCGGGCGAGGGCGCACGCGCCAAGCTTCTGGCGCATCTGGAGGCAGGCCGGTCTGTGGCTTATGCCTCCGAGGCGGGTACGCCGCTTATTGCCGATCCGGGCTATCACTTGTCTGTGGCGGCGGCCGAGGCCGGGCATCTGGTGACCAGTGCGCCGGGACCGAGCGCCATCATCACAGCTCTCTCTCTCGCAGGGTTGCCGACAGATTCGTTCTTCTTCGCCGGTTTTTTGCCCAACGCCAAGAAAGCGCGGCAGACCGCCTTGGAGGCCCTGCGCGAGGTGCCCGGCACATTGGTGTTCTACGAATCTCCCAAACGTGTCGCTGCAATGGTAGCCGATGCAGCCGAAGTTTTGGGCGGGACGCGGCCCGCGGCCGTGGCGCGGGAGTTGACCAAAAAGTTCGAAGAGGTGCTGCGCGGCAGCCTGTCAGACTTGTCCTCTGATTTGCCTGAGCGACAGATCAAGGGCGAGATTGTCGTTTTGATTGATCGCCAACGTGGGGAAGCGGCCAGCGAGGACGATGTTGAAAGCGCGCTCAAAGATGCGCTTGAGGCCATGTCTGTGCGCGATGCGGCGGATACAGTCGCCAAAGCCTATGGCATCAATCGGCGTAAAGTTTACCAATTGGCGTTGAAGCTGCAGAAAGCTGAGTAAAAATAGATGTGACCTAGCGGTTTGGGCGCATGAGGTTTGGTATGAGTGATGGGCATAGAGAAGATGCCGGACGCCGCAACTATCTGGCGGGGCAAGCAGCAGAAGACGTGGTCTCTCGCCATTATCTTTCGCTCGGAGTGACCTTAGTGGAACATCGCTGGCGGGGAAAAGCTGGCGAGATTGACCTGATCTTTCGCGACGGCGATGCGCTTGTTTTTGTGGAGGTCAAGAAAAGTCATTCGTTTGATGCTGCGGCAGCGCGCCTTTTGCCAACCCAAGTTCGACGCTTGAGGACGGCGGCGGAAGAGTTTGCGGGAAGAGAACCGGCTGGCCTATTGACCGAGATGCGCTTTGACGTTGCGCTCGTGGATGGCCAGGGGGATGTTCACATCCTTGAAAATGCGCTGTGGGAGATGTGAGCCCCCATTGCAAGCCGCCGGTGCATGGGCCATGTAGTTTGGGCAAATCAAGAGGTCTTTGACATGAAAATTGCCTTCCAGATGGATCCGATCACCGGCGTGGATATCAATGCGGACAGCTCTTTCCGTATCGCTGAAGAAGCGCAGGCGCGCGGTCATGAGCTGTTTTACTACTCCCCTGATCATCTGGCCTATGAAGAAGGCGAAATTACAGCGCGCGGACATTCGATGGTGGTGCGCCGCGAAGAGGGCAATCATGTGGATCTCGGCCCGTTTGAACGCGTAAATCTGGCAGATTTCGATGTGGTCTGGCTGCGTCAGGATCCGCCGTTTGACATGCATTACATCACCAGCACCCATCTGCTGGATCGGCTGGCGGGCAAAGCTTTGGTGGTGAATGATCCCTTCTGGGTGCGCAACTATCCAGAGAAGCTGCTGGTGCTGGACTTCCCAGTGCTGACACCCCCCACGACAATTGCTCGGGATCTGGAAACCATTAAGGAATTCAAAGCCAAGCATGGCGATGTGATCCTGAAGCCGCTTTATGGCAATGGCGGTGCAGGGGTGTTCCGCCTGGACGCCAACGACCGCAATCTCACGTCGCTGCATGAGCTGTTCACCGGGTTTAGTCGGGAACCTCTGATCGTTCAGAAGTTCCTGCCTGACGTGAGCAATGGCGACAAACGTGTGATCCTTGTGAACGGGGAACCTGTCGGTGCCATCAACCGCGTGCCGGCTGCGGGGGAAACCCGCTCCAATATGCATGTGGGCGGGCGGCCAGAGAAGATTGGTCTGACTGAGCGTGATTTGGAAATCTGCGCCGCGATTGGTCCACTCCTGCGCGAAAAAGGGCAGATTTTTGTCGGGATCGATGTGATTGGGGACTACCTCACAGAGATCAACGTCACCTCGCCAACGGGTATTCAGGAGTTGGAGCGCTTTGACGGGGTGAACATTGCCGAGAAGATCTGGGAAGCGATTGAAGGCAAATTGGCCTAGACTCACAGAATGGGCGCGCTTCTCTTGGCTTTGATGGAGAGGTATCAGCTCAGCCACAGAATTTGATCTTTGCGAGGCTCAGCGACTGCTGGGCCTTGTTTCTTTGATCAGCTGTCAGGCGCGGTTGACAGGCGGAAGCTTATAGCCTCTGCGAGGTGCGGGCGCCTTATGGTGTCGCAGCTGTCGAGATCGGCAATGGTGCGCGCCACCCGCAAGACCCTATGGTAGCCGCGGGCCGAAAGGCCAAAGCGCTCCGCCACTTGAGAGAGCAATTGCCGCCCTTCCGCATCCAGAGTGGCGATCTCTTCGAGCTGTTGACCGTGAATATCGGCGTTTGCACGGATGGTGCTATCCTCACCAAAACGATGAATTTGTCGCTCTCTGGCTTGTGCAACACGCGCGGCCACAGTTTGCGAGGTGTCGCCGTCTGCGGGCAGGTCAAGATCGCGGTAAGCCACAGGCGGCACTTCGATCCTCAGATCCAACCGGTCCAGCAACGGGCCGGACAGACGCCCCAGATAATCCTGTCCGCAATCGGGCACGCGTGCGCAGGCTTGGGAAGGATCAAACATATGACCACAGCGGCAAGGATTGGCCGCCGCAATCAGCATGAATTTGCAAGGGTATGTCACATGAGCGTTTGCGCGGGCGATCATGACTTGCCCGGTTTCTATCGGCTGGCGCAGGGTTTCGAGTACGGCACGGGAGAATTCCGGCATCTCATCCATGAACAAAACGCCATTGTGGGCGAGCGAGATTTCTCCGGGGCTGGCGCGGCGCCCACCGCCGACAATGGCCGCCATGGAGGCAGTGTGATGCGGCTCGCGGAACGGGCGGCTGCGTGAAATGCCCCCCTGATCCAGCAGGCCCGCGATGGAATGAATCATCGAGGTTTCCAAAGCCTCTGCCGGACTGAGCGGAGGCAAAATCGTGGGCAAGCGCGCAGCCAGCATGGATTTTCCGGACCCCGGCGCGCCCACCATAAAGAGATGGTGGCGTCCCGCCGCTGCGATTTCCAAAGCGCGTTTCGCGCGTTCCTGCCCTTTGACATCCCTAAGGTCGAGGGAGCTTTGGGGGGCATGCACTTCACCAGGCTCTGAGGGCTGAAGCGGCGACTGCCCGCTATAGTGCCGCACAACATCTGCAAGTGTCGCGGCCCCAATGACCTGCGTCGCGGCAACCCAAGCGGCTTCCGGGCTGGAAGCAGCTGGGCAGAGCAGGGTGCGATCATCCTCGGCGGCGCTCATCGCAGCCGGCAGCGCGCCTGTGACCCCGACGAGCGAGCCGTCCAGCGACAGCTCTCCCAAGCTGACAGTGCTTTCGGAGGCGTCTTCTGGGATGATCCCGAGCGCCGCAAGTAATGCCACCGCGATCGGCAGGTCAAAATGGCTGCCTTCTTTGGGTAGATCGGCGGGAGAAAGATTGATGGTGATGCGCTTTGACGGCAAAGCAATTGCCATGGCGGCAAGTGCAGAGCGGACCCGGTCTCGCGCTTCAGATACCGCCTTGTCCGGCAACCCGACAATTGAGAAGGCTGGAAGCCCCGGCGTGAGGGCGCATTGCACCTCGACCTGATGGGCGTCAACCCCTTCAAACGCCACCGTATATGCGCGCGCAACCATGGCACACCCCGCCACCAAAACAATAAACGAAACCTAAAGAATTGGTAGCGGGGGATGGTTAGCGAAAGGTTAATTGCCCTCTAAAGCAGGGCCATGAAGGCGGGCCACGCCTCTGGGTCGGCGACAGTTTTGTCGCGGCAGAAGGCGTTGCAGAAGCCAAAGATGCGGCCTTCCATTTCCATGAAATGGGTGACGGGTTTGCCGGAATAGGGGCAGTTGGCATTCTCAGCACTAGTGGCTGCCACAGCCACAGCCTTGCGGGGCGCTGGGCCGGGCCAAGGGCGGGGTGGGTAGTCTTTGGCATACCAAGGCAGCGTTTGCCCGTGCACGAGCCCCATGGCGCGCCACCGGCGGAATGCGGGATCGGAGAGATGGGCAGCAACATAGGCCTGCGCCGCGTCGCCAACGGGGAGATTGTAGCCTGCAATGCGCCCGGCAACCGGCGCAAAGAACGCATCCGCTGCACTATAGCTGCCGCAGAGCCATGGGCCGTCTTCTCCGTATGATGTGCGAGCGTGTTCCCAGATGGTTTCAAGGCGCGCAAGATCTGCCAGGACCGCTTCTGAGGGGCGGGCATCTTCATAGGAAATGCGCAGGTTCATCGGGCAGTCGTTGCGCAAGGGGAAGAAACCGGAGTGCATCTCTGCGGCCAAATTGCGTGCCGTCGCGCGCGCACCGGGGTCGGTGGGCCAGATCCTGGCGTCCGGATGTCGGGTTGCCAGTTCCTCGGCGATAGCAAGGCTGTCTGAGACGACCGCACCTTCGGGGAATTTGACCGCTGGTACCGTGCGCGCCGGGGCGATTTTAGTGAGCTGCTCAGCCACCGATTGGTTGGAAAAGTCCACAAGCGTAGTGTTGCGGGCGATGCCGAATTTTTCGAACAGAAGCCAGCCGCGCAGGGACCACGAGGAATAGGCGTAATCGCCAAGATAAAGATCATACGTCATGGCGGTAGGCTAGCAATTGGTGATTAATCGTCAAAGCGAAACATTTTGACGATATCCATCACAGTAATTGATTTATTTGCTGCGTGGCCCAGCCGGTGTCTGCGATTTTGAAAGAGGTGACGGAGAGATTGTCGATCCGATGGGCAAAGGCCTCTTCGGCTGTCAGGAGCTCTGCACGCTGCACTTGGGTGAGGATCACGCCAAAGTGCACAACCACAATCAGCTTGCCACCGCGATGCGTGTCGATCAAGTGGTCTATGGCGGGATTTACACGCGCGCAGACCTCGTTCCAGCTTTCGCCATTTGGCGGTCGCACATCGCCAGGGTTTTCCCAATAGGCGCGGGCGAGGGCGGCATCCTCGGCTTCGATCTCTTTGAAATTCTTGAGTTCCCAGTCGCCAAAGTGGATTTCTCGCAGCTTCGGGTCATGTGGAAGGCGGGTGCGACTGCCCTGAATGGCGTCTGCTGTGGCAACGCACCGCTGCAGATCAGAGCTGATCACCAGACCGTCTTCGGGCAGGTGGTTTGAGAGCCGGGAAAGAGCGTCGGTATCGGAAAGATCTGCGGGCAGGTCTGACCAGCCCACCATGGATTTCGCATGGGTTGGTCCATGGCGCACAAGATGCAATTCGGTCATGGCAATTTCCCCTTCAAGACCATGGGCAGTCCGGCCACCACCAGAACCGCAAGGTCTGCCTGTCGTGCAAGTGCTTGATTGAGCGAGCCTTGGGCGTTGCGAAATTGGCGCGCGAGTTTGTTTTCCGGGACCACATCAAGGCCCACTTCGTTAGAGACCACCACCACCCGTGCAGCACAGTCTGTGAGCGCATTCAGGAGTTTGCCTTGCTCCGCCACAAGATCGCTTTCTGCCAGCAAGTGATTGGAGAGCCACATGGTCGCGCAATCCAGAAGCACGACAGACTCCGCTGGCAGGTCTTTAAGCGCTTCGGCTGTTTCATGAGGCGCTTCAATGGTTTGCCAGTCAGGGCCGCGCTGAAGCAGATGTTTTTCAACCTTGGCTTCCATCTCTCCATCAAATGCCTGCGCCGTGGCGAGATAGATACGGGGCTGCCCGGTATCCATTACCAATTGTTCTGCAAAGACAGATTTTCCTGACGCTGCGCCGCCAAGAATAAGGCTCAGTTTGGGCAGCATTAATGGTCCTTTCGACTGGTTGGCGCGCACCCTGCGGGAAACAGCGGGCGAGGGCAAGTCGGAAAGCGGATGAGGCAAAACCACACAGCCAAGATCGCTTGCATCCCCGGATCAGAGGCGTATTGGTTAATCTATGAAGTATATGGTGAAAGCGGGTGCTCTGGCGTTTGCGTTGGCAGGTGCTGCAGCAGAGGCGGAACAGCTGGATCTCAGCCTCCTCAAAGGGGTTGATGTGGTGTTCCTTGGCGAAGTGCATGACAATCCGGTGCATCATGGCACCCAAGCGCAGGCCACATTGTCGATTGGCCCCAAGGCGATTGTGTTTGAAATGCTGACGCCATTTCAGGCTGCCGTGGTGGCGCCGGATCTCTTGGACAATGCTGAGGCGCTGGAAGAGGCCTTGGGGTGGGATGAGAGCGGTTGGCCCGATTTTTCAATGTACTACCCGATATTTGCGGTTTCTGAAGGGGCGCGCATCTATGGCGCGCAAGTACCGCGAGAGGTGGTGCGCCGGGTGTTGTCTGACGGTGATTTCAGCGCTGCAGTGGGCGGTGAGGCCGACCTTTATGGCCTGACAGCCCCCTTGCCAGAGGCGCAGCAGGCAGAACGCGAAAAGATGCAGATGGCGGCGCATTGTGATGCTTTGCCGGAAGAGATGTTGCCGATCATGGTGACCGCGCAGCGGGTGCGGGATGCGCGACTTGCGCAAGCGACCACGCAGGCACTCCGAGACACCGGTGGGCCGGTTGTGGTGATCAGCGGCAATGGCCATGTGCGCAACGACTGGGGGGCACCTTCGCTGATGGATCCGAGCATTTCCGTGGTGACCTTTGGGCAGCTTGAGGCGGAGCCTGAGGGTGTACCGCCCTATGATGCCTGGATTGTCACCGAAGCGGCGGAGCGCGAAGATCCCTGTGCGGCCTTCAAATGAGCTTGCTGCGCTATTCGGCGGCTTGAGTCTGTGAGCGCGGCGGCCTAACTTGAGCCAACCCGGCATCAGAAAGGCCTGCTAAATGCTGACAGACAAACGTATTCTTCTGATCATCGCAGGTGGAATCGCGGCTTATAAATCGCTTGAGCTGATCCGGCGGCTGCGTGAGCGCGGGGCTTGGGTGACCCCGGTGCTCACCCGCGCCGCAGAAGAATTTGTGACGCCATTGTCGGTGTCCTCACTGGCAGGAGAGAAGGCCTATCGGGATCTTTTTGATCTGACCGATGAAGCGGACATGGGGCATATACAACTGTCCCGCTCGGCAGATCTGATCGTGGTCGCACCCGGCACAGCCGATCTGATGGCAAAAATGGCGCAGGGTATGGCCAATGATCTGGCCTCCACGCTGCTGCTCGCGACAGACACGCCGGTGCTTGTCGCACCCGCGATGAATGTCCGGATGTGGGATCACCCGGCGACACAACGCAATCTGAGGCAGCTGAAGGCTGATGGGATTGCCTTTGTCGGCCCCAATGACGGGGATATGGCCTGTGGGGAGTTTGGCCCCGGCCGCATGGCTGAGCCGATGGAAATTGTGCAGGCAGTTCAGGAGGTTCTGGCCGAGGGGCCGCTGCAGGGACGGCGTATTTTGGTGACCTCAGGGCCGACGCATGAGCCGATTGATCCGGTGCGCTACATTGCGAACCGCTCGTCTGGTGCGCAGGGCAGTGCGATCGCGCAGGCGCTCATAAAATTGGGGGCGGAGGTGATCTTTGTCACCGGCCCGGCGGATGCGGCGCGGCCAGAAGGCGCGACGTTGATCGAGGTTGAAACGGCGCAGGAGATGCTGGCGGCTGTGCAGAAAAACCTGTCGGTTGATGCGGCCGTATTCTGTGCGGCGGTGGCGGATTGGCGGGTGGCAAGCGCTTCTGACAGCAAGATAAAAAAGACCAAAGGCGGATTGCCTGTGCTGGAGTTCGCGGAGAACCCGGACATTCTCGCAACCGTCAGCCAAATGGGCGACGGGCGGCCACCGTTGGTAGTGGGGTTTGCGGCGGAAACCGATGATGTGATCGAAAACGCCACCGCCAAACGTATCCGAAAGGGATGTGACTGGATTGTCGCCAATGACGTGAGCCCAGCGACCGGGATTATGGGCGGCAGCGAAAATGCTGTGACCTTGATTTCTGATGTGGGATCAGAGGCTTGGCCGCGTATGGGTAAAGTTGAGGTGGCCGAGAAACTGGCTGCTCGGATAGCGGAAACACTGGTTGGCTGAGGCGCGGCCTCCGGCGGGGATATTTGAAGAATGAGAAGAGCATGGGACGCGTGAACATTAAGCTGAAGTGGCTTGAGGGGGCGGATCAATCTGTTGGCCTGCCGTCTTATGAAACTGCTGGGGCGGCCGGTGCGGATGTGCGGGCGAACTTTCCGCCTGAACAACGCGCAGGGCTGCGGCTTGCACCGGGATTGCGTGCTCTGATTCCAACGGGGCTTTCTCTCGAAATACCAGAGGGTTATGAGGTGCAGATGCGGCCGCGATCCGGACTTGCGCTGAAGCAGGGCCTGACATTGCCAAACTCGCCTGGAACAATTGACAGTGACTATCGCGGCCCGCTTGGGGTGATCGTGCTGAACGCTGGGCTGGAAACCATTGAGATCAGCCATGGCATGCGCATTGCGCAGATGGTGGTCGCGCCGGTGGTTGTTGCGGATTTTGAATTAGATCAAGAGCTTAGTGAGACTGAGCGCGGCACGGGTGGCTTTGGCTCCACCGGGGTGAGCTGATGCTGCTGGTTCTGGCGATGGCGGCGGTGCTTTGGGGGATTGGCCTTTTGATGGGTGCTCCGAAGTCTGCCCGTTGGAGCATGATTTTTGTTTTATATCTGGCGGTTATTGGCGTGCAGGTGGTGTTCCCAGCTGACCATCCGCTCGCGATTGCCACCGGTGGCAGCCTTGCCATGTGGTTGATGATCGGCGGTGCGGTGGCGCTGGTGCTGGCCTATTCCACAATGTTGCAAAAACTGCGCGCGAAAGCCGAGGCTCGGGCTACCGAGACAGCACAGGAAGAAGCGGCGCAGGAGCTGTTTTCCGACACTGAACTCAACCGCTATGCGCGCCATATTGTGCTGCGCGAAATTGGTGGGCTGGGGCAGAAAAAACTCAAAGATGCCAAGATCTTGGTGATTGGGGCGGGAGGGCTTGGATCGCCGGTTCTGCTGTATCTTGCAGCGGCGGGCGTGGGGCGTATTGGGGTGGTGGATGACGATGTGGTCGATAACTCCAATCTGCAGCGACAGGTGATCCACAAGGATGAGGCCATTGGTACGCCCAAGGTGCTATCGGCAGCGGAGGCGATGGTGGCGCAAAACCCCTTTGTGCAGGTGGTGCCTTATCCGCGCAGGCTGAGCGTTGACGATGCGGAGGAGATCATCGGCGAGTATGATCTTGTCTTGGATGGCACGGACAATTTTGACACCCGTTATCTGGTGAATGAAGTCTGTGTGGAGCAGGGCAAGCCTCTGATTTCCGGAGCTTTGTCGCAGTGGGAAGGGCAGCTCAGCGTGTTTGATACAGCCCGGAAAACGCCGTGCTATCAGTGCATTTTCCCAGAAGCGCCTGCACCGGAGCTGGCACCGAGCTGCGCCGAAGCGGGGGTGATTGGTCCGCTGCCCGGGGTGGTGGGCACCATGATGGCAGCGGAGGCGATCAAGGTCATTACCGGAGCGGGAGCGGCGTTGCGCGGTGAGATGATGATCTATGATGCGCTGTGGGGAGAGACCCGCAAAATCACCCTCAATCGCCGCGCGGATTGCCCGACTTGCGGGGCGCGTTAACCTTTGAAATCCACGTCGGTATCGCGTCTGTATCACGGCAATAACGCGTCGGTGTCATTTTCGGCACAAAATCAGCGTTAACCATTGTGGCAAACGGCCTGTGTGCCAGCCGTGGCGGGAGATTGCGGCCCCGGCATGCGGTGCTAAGATCGCGACCAAAGGAGATTCCCATATGACCAATCCGCTGTTGTCCACCTGGGACACACCATTTGCGCTCGCGCCGTTTGACAAGATTTCCGACGCTGATTTTGCGCCCGCCTTTGAGGAGGCTTTGCTGGCGCATAAAGCTGACGTGGCGGCGATTGCCGATAACGCCGAGGTGCCGACATTTGCCAATACGATTGAGGCGATGGAAGCCGCGGGCGAAGGGCTTGATAAGGTGCTCTCTGTGTTCTTCACTGTGGCGGGTGCGGACAGCAATCCAGCGCGCGAGGCTTTGCAGCGGGAGTTCTCGCCAAAACTGGCGGCGCATAGTGCGGAGATTTCCGCAAACAAGGCGCTCTTTGGTCGGATCAAGACAATCTGGGAAGCGCGCGACACGCTGGACCTCACAGAGGAGCAGCAGCGGGTGTTGATGCTGACCCATCGCGGCTTTGTGCGGGGTGGTGCAGCGCTTGAGGGCGCTGAGGATGCGCGCATGAAAGAGATCAAATCTCGATTGGCTGTTCTGGGGACAGAGTTCACCCAGAACCTGTTGGCGGATGAGCGCGAGTGGTTCATGTCGTTGGCCGAAGCGGATCTGGAAGGGCTGCCCGACTTTGTGGTGGATGCGGCGCGCGCGGCTGGCGAGGAGAAAGAGGTAGGCGGGCCCGTTGTGACGCTGTCGCGTTCGTTGATTGTGCCGTTCCTGCAGTTTTCACCGCGCCGCGATCTTCGGGAGAAAGCCTTTGAGGCCTGGGCTGCGCGCGGGGCCAATGGCGGTGCAACTGACAACCGTGAGATTGCTGCGGAGATCCTGTCGCTGCGTGAGGAACGCGCCAAGCTTTTGGGCTACGCGAGCTTTGCGGATTATAAGCTTGAGACCGAGATGGCAAAGACGCCCGGTGCGGTGCGGGATCTGTTGATGGCGGTTTGGGAGCCAGCCAAGGCGCGCGCGGAGGCGGATGCGGCTGTGCTGACAGAGATGATGCATGCGGATGGTGTGAATGGTGATCTGGCTCCTTGGGACTGGCGCTACTATGCGGAGAAGCGGCGCAAGGCGGAGCATGATCTGGATGAGGCGGCGCTCAAGCCCTACCTGCAGCTTGATCGGATGATCGAGGCAAGCTTTGCCTGTGCAACCCGCCTGTTTGGGTTGGAGTTCAAAGAGCTGGATGTGCCGCTTTATCACGAAGACTGCCGGGCCTGGGATGTGACACGAGACGGCGAACATGTGGCGGTGTTCATCGGCGATTACTTTGCGCGCGGGAGCAAACGCTCCGGGGCCTGGTGTTCTGCGATGCGGGCGCAGGCGAAATTCCCCGAGGTACAGGCGCCTGTGGTGATCAATGTCTGCAATTTTGCAAAGGGTGATCCGGCGCTCCTGAGCTATGATGATGCGCGCACGCTGTTCCATGAGTTCGGCCATGCGCTGCACCAGATGCTGTCCAATGTGACCTATGAGAGCATTTCAGGCACCTCCGTGGCTCGGGATTTTGTGGAGTTGCCCAGCCAGCTTTACGAACATTGGCTCGAGGTGCCAGAGGTGCTGGCGGAATATGCCACGCATGCAGAGACCGGTGCAGCGATGCCCAAAGAGATGCTGGAAAAAGTGTTGGGGGCGGCGAATTTCGATCAGGGGTTTGCCACGGTGGAATATGTCGCCTCGGCCCTGGTGGATCTGGCGTTCCACGAGGGGGCTGCGCCAAAGGATCCGATGGCCAAGCAATCCGAGGTTCTGGCAGAGCTGGGCATGCCCGCGGCGATCACCATGCGCCACGCCACACCACATTTCGCCCATGTCTTCGCCGGGGACGGCTACAGCTCCGGGTATTATAGTTACATGTGGTCAGAGGTGATGGATGCGGATGCGTTTGAAGCCTTTGAGGAGGCCGGAAGCGCCTTTGATTCTGACACAGCCAAAGCGCTGGAAACGCATATCCTTTCCACCGGGGGATCGGTGGATGCGGGACAGCTTTATGAGCGGTTCCGGGGGCGTTTGCCTGGCGTCGAAGCTCTTTTGAAAGGGCGCGGGCTCACCGCCTAAGGCCATTTAATAAAAGCAAAAAGACCCGCGCTGGCAGAGGCTGGCGCGGGTCTTTTTATTGGCGAGGTAAGCCAAGTTGGAGACACTAGCCAATCACGCTGTGGCCGCGATTTTGCATACAGCGGATCAGTACGTCACGGCGGGTGTGGTCGCGCTCCGAAGCGGCTTCGGCAGAGCCGACAAGACCGCCCACGGCGGCGCCAACCACGGCACCTTCGAGTGCATCATCCGCATCAGCCGCGCCGATCAGCCCGCCGACAACTGCGCCGGTGGCGGCATATTCCGTGCCGGTGCCGTCTTTGAATGTCGCGGCCTGGGTGTGGCATTCTGCGTAGTCGTCATTGAAATTTGCGTTGCGGGTGCCGTCCACGGTCAGAGGACGGTCCACTGGCGCCGTGCAGGCGCCAAGCGCCATGGCAGAGCACAGGCAGGCGATCAATGCATTGTGGGACAGTTTGCGGTTGGTCATCATTCATTCCTTTTTTGAAAATCGGTTCGTCTTGATGGCGGCTACCTAAGAGGAGTCGTTTTTCAATTCAAGAGGAAAGTTTTATGTTTTACGTAAAAGATTGCATGTTTAGCTTAATTGAATTACTGAGGGGCAATAACTTTGGGAGCAAAACATGAAATTAGTCGCCCGCCTCGCCATGCTGATCACCCTTGTTTACTTCACCTTCGGGTGGTCGGTTTTGTGGATCGGCGCCTTTATGGGGCATGCAGAGATGCTGGCGGACACGTTTGATCTGCCGCTTGATATGGCGGTGCCGCCGCATTGGGCGCTGATTGTGGGAATGACGATGATGTGGCCTGCGCTGTTCAGCCTTGGGTTGGGGTTTTGGGCGCTGGACCGGATTTTGATGCTGCGCGATCCGCAGGATTTCGCCCGCATGGGGCAACATCTGCGGTTGTGTGCCTGGGCGTTTTTGGGGTTCTGGTTGCTCAACGCGCTTAATGTCGCGATGCAACCCGTGGTTTTGAGCGCCCATCTGGCAGCGGCGCTGCGGCCTGAGATTGAGTATATCGACATTGATATCGACGTGGTTTTCCTGGTGCTTGCGGCGGTTTTCTTTGCGATCAGCCGATCTCTCAATCAGGCGCAAGAAATTGCTGACGAGAACAGCCAGTTCCTGTAGGAGGCCGCATGCCCATACGCATCAACCTCGATCTTGAACTGGTCAAACGCAAAATGACCTCGCGCGAACTGGCGCAAGCAATTGGTTTGACGGAAACCAACCTGAGCCTGCTGAAATCGGGCAAGGTGAAGGGCATCCGGTTTAATACGCTGGAGGCGATCTGCGCGCATCTGGGCTGCCAGCCTGGCGATATTCTGGAGTATGTGCCTGAGGATGAGTAGGGGCCTTAGGGGCGCTGCCCTCGCCCCAACGGGTTGGGGCTTCACCCCGGATATTTGACGAATGAGAAAAGCCCGGGCGGTGTAGCCCGGGCTTTCTGTTTTATTGGTGATGCTTAGCAGATGCGCGTCAGATGCTCTGGTCGTAGTCGCCAACACCGGGCTCGGTGCGGATCACCGCGTCGATGTCGGCAAAGATGGCGCGCATTTCTGCTTCGCTTTCGGCGCTTTCAATCACCACCACAAGGTTCGGGGTATTTGAAGAGGCGCGCACAAGGCCCCAGCTGCCGTTGTCGAGAATGACGCGGGCGCCGTTGACGGTGACCACCTCTTTGATGGCGCGGCCAGCGACGGTTTCACCAGCCTCATGTTTGGCAACAAGCTTCTCCACCAGACGTTCAAGAATGTCGTATTTCTCGGTGTCAGCCGCATAGGGCGACATGGTGGGGGTGGACCAGGTTTTGGGCAGGGCCTTGCGCAGGTCAGACATCTTCATATCCGGGTTGCGGTCGAGCATTTTGCAAACCTCAACGGCGACGCGCATGCCGCAGTCATAGCCACGGCCAATTGGCTCGGCGAGGAAGTAGTGGCCGGATTTTTCAAAGCCCGCAAGCGCGCCGAGTTCATGTACACGGCGTTTCATGTGGCTGTGGCCGGTTTTCCAGTAGTCGGTTTTGGCACCGGTGGCGAGCAGATCAGGGTCCGCCGCGTAAAGGCCGGTGGATTTTACGTCAGCCACAAAGGTTGCGTTGGGATAGATCTTGCCCAGATCTTTGGCCATGATCACGCCAACCTTGTCGGCAAAGATCTCTTCGCCTTCGTCATCCACCACCCCGCAGCGGTCGCCGTCGCCGTCAAAACCTAGCGCCAGATCTGCGCCGGAGGCTTTCACGCTGTCTGACATGTCGTGCAGCATCAGCATGGCTTCGGGGTTGGGATTGTAGTTGGGGAAGGTGTAGTCAAGCTCACAATGGCTTTCGACCACTTCAACGCCGATGCGTTTGAAGATTTCCGGCGCAAAGGCGGCGGCGGTGCCGTTGCCGGTCGCGCAGACCACTTTCAGTGGGCGGGACATTTTGAAATCGCCCACCAGATCGTCGATATAGGCCTCGCGCACACCGTCCACGACCTCATGTTTGCCGCCCTCATGGGCGTCAAAATCACCATTGAGTACGATGTCGCGCAGCTCGGCCATCTCATCCGGGCCATGGGTCAGAGGCTTTTCAAAGCCCATTTTCACGCCGGTCCAGCCATTGGGGTTGTGGGAGGCGGTCACCATCGCGACGGCAGGTGTGTTCAGATGAAACTGCGCAAAATAGGCCATGGGCGAAAGCGCGGGGCCGATGTCTTTGACATGGATGCCTGCTTTCATGAGGCCCACGATCAGCGCCATTTTGATGGCCACGGAGTAGTCGCGATAGTCGTTGCCCACAGCGATCACCGGCTCGATCCCGCGACGGCGCATTTGGGTGCCCAGACCAAAGCCAAGCGCGGTCATGCCGGGCAGGTTGATCTCCTCGGGGAATTGCCAGCGCGCGTCATATTCGCGAAAGCCGGTGGGCTTGATCATCGGGTCGCGCAGAAATTCCCAAGTGTTGGGGCGCACATCGGCAATCGGTTTCATCATTTCAAAGTCTCTCTAACAAAATGTGGTCCGTGGTCGTCAAAAAGGGGCGATCATACGATCAGATCGAGATCGGGTTGGCCTTTGCCAAAGCATCAAATTGCATCAGGGAGGTGACAAGCGCGCCCATTTGATCCAGCGGGATCATATTGGGGCCGTCAGAAGGGGCGGTGTCCGGATTTTCATGCGTTTCGATGAAAACAGCAGCGGTTCCGATACTCACTGCGGCGCGGGCCATCACCGGTGCGAACTCACGCTGGCCGCCGGAGCTGCCGCCCTGACCGCCGGGTTGTTGCACGGAGTGGGTGGCATCCATCACCACGGGATAGCCGGTTTTGGCCATCTGCGGCAGCGAGCGCATGTCGGCCACAAGGGTGTTGTAGCCAAAGGAGGTGCCGCGTTCGGTCAGCAGGATGTTTGTGTTTCCGGTGCTCTCGATCTTGGTGACAATGTTGCCCATTTCCCAAGGGGCGAGGAACTGGCCCTTTTTGACATTGACGGCCGCACCGGTGTTGCCCGCTGCCAGTAGCATGTCTGTTTGGCGGCAGAGAAACGCGGGAATTTGCAGAATGTCCACGGCCTCAGCCGCGATGGCGCATTGTTCCTCGGTGTGAACATCGGTCAGCACGGGCACGCCAAAATCCTTGCGGATGCCATCCAGCACGGCGAGGCCTGCCTCAATGCCCATGCCGCGAATGCCGGAAAGGGAGGTGCGGTTGGCCTTGTCGTAGCTGGCCTTGAAGACATACTGCGCGCCGGCAGCTTCGCAGGCTTCTTTCATAGTGCCGGCGATCATCTCAGCGTGGTCTTTGCTCTCCAGCTGGCAGGGGCCTGCGATGACGGTCAGCGGGAGATCATTGCCGATGGTGAGATTGCCGACGTTTACATGTTTCATCACGAAGATACCTGTTCTCTGAGGATGGACGCTGTGAGCGAGATCATCAGATAGATGCCTGAAAAGATCAGGAAGGCCAAGATCGTGTTTTCAAACTTGCGTGGATAAGACGGGTCCTCTGAGGCGACAGGTACAACAGATGTGGTGAGGTAGCGCACCTGGCGGTTTGCCTCGAGCTCCGTCTGCTTGAGAGTTTGCAGCGCGGATTGCATCAATAGGTCGGCGGTGGCCAGATCAGCCTGCGCCATCTGGATTTGCGCGGTCTGCTGGGCCAGAGAGCTTTCGCCTTGTGTGGCCTCGGTCATCTCGCTTTGCAGCCGTGCCAAAAGCGCATTGAGGCGGCGGATGTCACCGCGCACACCGTCGACACGTGCCTGATTGGGGCGGGCATTGTCTTCAAGAGCGGCGAGTTGCAGCTCTTTTTCCTGCAGCTGGATCTGCACGTTGGAGATTTGCTGGCGCAGGGAGGCGATCACCCCTTCGGGGTCAAGGATGGTGGTTTCCTGCAGGCCAACCATGGCCGCCTGAGCCTCGCGCCGTTCGGCTTTGGCCTGCTCAAGGCTGGCGCGGGCATCGCGCAACTGGTCTTCGCGCTTGCGCTGGGAAAGGTCATCAACCCGTTGTTCCGCATAACCAATCAGCGCTTCGGCAAAGCGGGCGGAGGTTTGCGGATCAGGGGTGGCGATCTCCATGCGGATCACGCCCTCGGTGGGGTCGTAGCCGATTTTGACGTATTTTTTGTAGAGCTTATACGCTTCCTCATTGGAGGCGTCTGTGTCCAACCGTTGGATCGGATCGACATTTTGCTCGCTGAAGGTGGCCTTGAAGCCTTCATCGGCATCCAGCCGCAGCATCGCGTCTTTGGAGGCGAGGTAGCTTTGTGTGGCGATGCTGTCCTGATTGGTGGCAAATTGCGTGCCTGACAGCAGCCCGCCAATACCGCCTGAGCCGCCTGCGGCGTCGGCCTGCAAAATCAGGAACTCGGATTTGGTGGAATACATCGGTGTTGCCACCGAATAGAAATACCAGCCAGCAAACAGCGTTGGCAGAAACACAAAAGCGGAAAGGCGCGCCAGCAAGAGCAGCATACGCTTGCGGCGACGGCGCGCGATGTCTTTCTGGATTTCCCCAATTTCCAGCGCCCGCATTTCTGAGGGCGACATGGTTTCGGTGGAAGGCAGATTGGATTTGCCGACAGGCATGGTTTGCGGGAGCTGAACACGGCCACCGGCAGGAGCTTTCTCGCCCTTGGAGGTGGGCATCAGATCGAGCATGTTGGTGCGCTGGAACGGATCAATGCCAGCGTTGCGCAACACACGCACGGCGTCATAATCCGAGGTGGCGGGCAATTCGTTCTTTTGCGCCATACGGCGGGCCATGCGCAACTGACGGCCTGTCAGACCTTCGCGTTTGATGGCGTCGATTTCTGCTTCTGCGCCCTGTGGCGTGGGCTGCTCGGGCGCGGCTTGTGATGTGGGGACGGCGGCGCCGTTGTCGGGGGCGGATTGTGCGGCGCCTGCCGGATGCATTCCCTTTTTCACCACCTGAACCGGCGGGCGCGTGGGGGCAGCCCCCGGCGCGGCGTTGTGCGGGGCGCCACCTGCTGCGGGGACATCCAGGGACTCTGACCGGCGGATGCGGAATTTCTTAGCCTTGGGTTTGGTAGTCATAGAGCTGTTTTGCCTCTTCCAAGGTGTCGAACATATAGAGCTTGCCATTCAGCAGCACGGCGGCTGAGCGTGCAAATTTTTCCAGCACCTGGGGCTGGTGTGACACGATCACAATTGTGGTGGTGCGCAGGCGTTCGCGCAGCACATCACCGGCTTTCTTGTTGAATTCCACATCGGTTGACGAGGGCATGCCCTCGTCGATCAGATACATATCAAAATCCAGCGCGAGCATCAGCGCGAATGTGAAGCGCGAGCGCATGCCGGAGGAGTAGGTCCCCAGCGGTTGGTCAAAATACTCACCCAGATTGCAGAGCCAGCGGCAGAAGGCCTCCACATAGTCCGGATCAAGACCGTAAAGGCGCGCGATATAGCGGCTGTTTTCCACGGCGGTGTGTTTGTTGACCACGCCGCCCATAAACCCAAGTGGGAAGGAGATGCGGCATTCGCGGCGGATCACACCCTCATCGGGTTTCTCCAAACCGGCCATCATATTGATCAGAGTGGTTTTGCCGGTGCCATTGGGCGCGAGAATGCCGAGAGAATTGCCCAACTCCACGCGAAAAGACACCTGCTCAAGGATGACCTTGCGCTGCGTGCCCGTCCAAAAGGACTTACTCACGTTGTCGAACTCGAGCATCGACTGCTCCCGGTACTGCTCAAATGTGCGTATACTTGGGTAAGTGTAGCGCATGATTGTTAACGCTCTGTCGGCGATTTGCTCCAATATGGAGGATTGTGATGTCTATTAGCAACTATCTGCGGCAAGAATTGGGCAATAAACACATAAAACTGCAGCGGATTTCGCACAGTTGTGAAGGCACGCCAGCGTGGGCCGACAGCAGGATGAAAAAATACCGGCGCCGCGAGGGGCAGCGCCGGTAGATCGTCTTGATGGAAGCGGGCTTTAGGCGACCGCTTGCCAGATGGAGCCTGCTATCAGCGCGCCAAGCATGGCATAGCCGAAATAGGCGGCAAAGACGCGGGGTTTGACCAACGCCCAGACGGCAATGGCGGCAGGGATGCAGCTGACGCCGCCCGCAATCACAAAGGACATCGCCGCTCCGTTGGACATGCCTTGCTCCACCAAACCGGCGACCAGCGGCACGGCGGCGTAGCCGTTGAGGTAAGCCGGTGCGCCGACCAGAGCGCCGAGAAGGATTGGCATGAAACCCTCGCCGCCCAGAATGCCTGCGATCCATTCCGCCGGGACATAGTGGATCATCAACGCCTCAATCACATAGGCCAGCAGCAGCCATTTCAGCAAAAAGAGGCCGTTTTTAAGCGTGGTTTCACGAAAGGTCACACGGCGGTCGGCGTCTTGCCAGAACTTCCACTCGGGCTTTCCGGAGAAGGGCTTTTGTACGCCACAACAGCCACCTACCTGAGGCTTTTCGCGCAGAGGATCTGTAAACACGGGCGTGGATTTTAACACCATGGTGCCAAAGCCGCCCAGCAGCCCGAGCCCAATGGCTGAGAGCGCTTTGGCTATGGCAAATTCATAGCCCAGCGTGCCGGAGGTGATGGCAAACATGGCCGGATCCATCAGCGGGGAGGCCAGCCAGAAGGCCATAACGGCAGACAGCGGCGCGCCAACGGCCAAGAGCGCTGCGATGAAGGGGATCACCTCACAAGAGCAGAAAGGCGACAGGCCTCCGAGCAGGGCTGCGAAGAAAATCATGCGGGTCTCGCGCCCTTCAAAGGCTTTGGCGAGAAGGTTCTCCGCCCCGGTTGCCTTCAGATAGCCAATGGCAAATACCGCAAACAGAATGAAAGGCGCGGTGTGCAGCAGCGCATCCTTGGTGAAGGTCACTGTTGGCAGGAATTGCGGCCAATCCAAGAGAGCAACCAAGAGCAGGATCATCGCGCTGGCGGCCCAGGCGGCGTCGATCCGCGCCAACTGGCGCCGCAGCGGAGAGGGTGTTTGCGTGAGGTCAGCCATGGGGGTGGTCCTTATCTGGGCTGGGGCTGTCGGCGCAGCATTCTTTCAGAAGGAACGCCGAAAGATCGCGCACCGCGTCATAGGCGACAGCGGCACAAATGATTGAACGGCCTTGCTTTTCCTGGGTCACAAGCCCGGCTTGGGCGAGGATTTTCATATGATGGGTCAGGGTGGAGCCGGTGACGCCGGTGCGTTTGCCAAGCTCGCCAATGGACAGGCCATCCGTGCCTGCGCGCACCAAGCAGCGCAGAACGGCCAGCCGTTGCTCAGAGCCAAGGGCGGCAAAGGTGGAGGCGGCAATCTCTAGAGAGATATCGGAGGGATCAGTGTGTTTCATATTTCTAAAAATATCGAAATAAAACCTTCGTGCAAGGTTTATTTCGAATATTGTCGAAATAAATCGCAACGGTTATCCCTAAACCTATGCAATTGATTGAAGATATTCGGGCCTGCCAAATCTGCGCAGAACGCTTTGCCAAGACTGCCACCGCGCATGAGCCGCGCCCGGTGGCCTGGTTTCAGCCCGGCGCACGCATTTTGGTTGTCGGTCAGGCTCCGGGGGCGCGGGTCCATGAAAGTGGCAAGCCCTTTACCGATCCCTCAGGTGATCGCCTGCGCGACTGGATGGGGATTGGGGCGGACGTTTTTTACGACCAATCAAAGGTGGCGATTGTGCCGATGGCGTTCTGCTTTCCAGGCTACAACGCCAAAGGCAGCGATCTGCCGCCACCGCCCATATGCGCGAAAACATGGCGGCAACAGGTGATGGATGCGCTGGGAGAGGTGCCGCTGACGCTGGTGATCGGCGGCTATGCGCAGAAGTGGCATCTGGGTGTGAAAACCGGCGTGACCGACACGGTGACGCAGTGGCGCGACCATGCGCCGGACGTCTACCCCTTGCCTCATCCCTCCTGGCGCAATACGGCATGGCTGAAGAAACATCCGTGGTTTGCTGAGGAGCTGTTGCCCAGCCTGCAGGCCCGTATCAAGGAGGCTCTGGCGTGAGCGACATGACCCCACTGGATCAGGCCCACATGGCCATGGAAGCGGCCCCGCAGGATGACGGGGCGCGGCTGAGGTTCTATGAACGGCTGGCGGATGCAGAGCTGTTCCTCCTTTTGGAAAAAGAGCCTGAAGGGGACCGCATCGCTCCGGAAATCTTTGAAACCTCGGATGCGCGCTTTGTGCTGGTGTTTGACACCGAAGAGCGTCTGGCGGAATTTGTTGGCCGCGTGGCCCCTTATGCGGCGCTCTCAGGTCGGATCATTGCAACAATGCTGGCAGATCAAGGCATTGGACTGGCCGTGAACCCGGAGGTGGCGCCGTCGTCCATCTTGATTCCGGGAGAGGCGCTTGGCTGGTTGTCTGACACGTTGACCCATGCGCCGGATGAGGTGGAGGCCAAAGTGGAGAGCTTTGCGCCGCCAGCAGGCTTGCCGGAACATCTGATCACCGCTTTGGACATGAAGCTGTCCACGGCTGCGGGGCTCGCCAAAATGGCCTATTTGGTTGGCACCACCTATGAGAATGGCAGCCGATCCCACATGCTTGGGTTTGTGGACACGCTGCCCGGCTCAGAAGGGGCGTTGGCCAAAGCTGTGAATGAAGCGCTGACGTTCTCTGGTATCGAAGCCGGATCGCTGGATGTGGGCTTTTTTGCCGCCAAAGACCCTGTGGCGGCACAGCTCGCCAAATCCGGTCTGCGGTTTGATTTGCCCGAACCGCCAAAAGCGCAGGAATATAAACCGGTTGCGCCGGGAAGCGACCCGGACGCGCCGCCACGCCTGCGCTAAACGCGCCTTTCCTCTTGCCGAAAGTATCCCGGGGTGAATGCCACAGCTTGCTGTGGCAGAGGGGCTGGCCCCTTTACCGCCGGTATAAATCTGCGCTCAGTACCCGGCTGCGCGATCCACGAGGTGCAGAAACGGCTCGCCAGCTTCGCCGCGCCGAATGTTTTCCACCACCACCTGACTGGCGGTTTCCGTGCGGGTTTCTGAGGCAATGTGGGGAGTGACCGTCACATTGGGATGGGCCCAATAGGGGTGATCCGCGGGCAGGGGTTCTATGCGAAAAACATCGAGGGTGGCGTGAGCGATATGGCCGCTATGGAGGGCGGCCAGCAGGGCCTCGTCGTCAATCAGTTGGCCGCGCCCGGGGTTCACGATCATCGCGCCTGCGGGCATTTGCGCGAGACGTTTGGCGTCCAACAGATTTTCCGTGGCAGGAGTCTTGGGCAGAAGCAGCACAAGAATCTCGGCGCGGGAAAGCGCTGCGGAAAGGCCATCCTCACCTGCGAGACATGTCACGCCTTTCACGTCCTTGGGGCGGCGGCTCCAGCCAGCGACATCAAAGCCCAATTGGCTGAGCGTGCTGGCGCAGGCGCTGCCCAATTCCCCTAAGCCCAAGACCGCTACACGACGGTTTTGCGCCAGCGGGGGAATGTGCGGCTCCCAGGTGCCGTCTTGGCCAAGAATGTTGCGATCCATGCCAAGATGATAGCGCATCACATGGCCAACGACCCATTCGACCATGCCCTGTGTCATGCCCGGATCCACCATGCGGGCGAGGGGCGCTTTGAGTGTGGGGTTGCCCACCACGTTTTCGACACCCGCCCAGAGATTCAGCACGGCCTTCAGCCGCGTGTAAGGTGTGAAATCCTGCACCGCGCTGTTGGGGGCATAAATGATGTAGTCGACCTCTTCTGGCGGAAATTCCGTGCGCAGATCGGCTTTGATGCCAGCGGCCGCGAGCCCGGACTTGAGGTGGGGCTCATAGGCCGCCCAACGGTCAGCTTTGGCAGCGAAGAGAACGTTGATCATGTGGCAAACACTCCGGACATGTCGGCAAAACCTTTGATTTCGATCGGGTTGCCGAACGGATCGGTGAAGAACATGGTGCTCTGTTCCCCCGGCTCTCCGGCAAAACGGGTGAAGGGCGCCAGCACAAAATCGACGCCCGCCTCGGTCAGTTTGGTGGCCAATGTATCCCACTCGGCTTTGGGCAGAATCACACCGAGGTGGGGCATGGGCACGAGATGCTCGCCCACATGGCCCGTGGCCGCCGTGGCAAAGGGTTCGCCAAGATGCAGCGAGAGCTGATGGCCAAAGAAGTTATAGTCCACCCAGGTTTCGGTGCTGCGTCCTTCTGCACAGCCGAGCAGACTGCCATAGAAAGCGCGCGCCTGATCAAGGTCGCGGACGTTATAGGCCAGATGAAAAATGCTCATTTGAGGCGCTCCTTTGCGCAAAAGAATAGGGATCTGGCCTCTGGGTAAAAGATGAAAGAGGCTTAGGGTAGCTTGTTTTTCTTTCTTCAGACATAAGGTTTTCTATGGATGTTAGATTTGTGGAAACCTTGCTTGCGGCTGTGGAAGAAGGCTCGCTTGCGGGGGCGGCGCGGCGGCTTGGGATCACGGCGGCGGCTGTGTCACAAAGGGTGGCCGCGCTTGAGGCTGAGCTGTCGGTACCTTTGTTGGTGCGGGCGGGGCGGCAGATGGCACCGACGCCGGATTGTGAGGCGTTGCTGGCGGATCTACGCCAGATGGTGGCGCTGCATGCTGGTTTGGCGGGGAAGCTGAATGCCGAGCAGCTGCGTGGCACGTTGCGGCTCGGGGCGGTGTCCACAGCGCTGAGTGATTTTGGCCCGCAGCTTGTCAGCGCGTTGGAAGTGCAGGCGCCGGAGGTGGCGCTGTCGCTGATCCCGGCGCCATCAGATGAAATTTACGGGAAGTTTGTCGAGGGGCATCTGGATGCGGCGCTGATCGTAGCACCGCCCTTCGCGTTGCCCAAAACCATGACGTTTGAGCGGCTTGCGCGCCAACCTGTCGGGCTTTTGCAGCCGCGCGATGCGCAAAAACCACTGCCCTATGTTCTTTATAAGCGCTCGGCTTGGGGTGGTGCCTTGTGTTGGCAGGCGCTGCAAGCCCATGATCCGGCTCCGCGCATTCTGTGCGAAATGGATGCGGTCGAGATCATCGCGCAGATGGTGGCGGATGGGTTGGGGCAGGCGGTTTTGCCAAAATGGGCTGGGCTTGCCCGCTATCAGGAGGAGCTGGCTTTTGTGCCGTTGGGGGCGGTTTACCGTGACGTTGGCCTGTTGACATGGCGCAGAGATGCACGCCGCCCGGTGATCGCCCTCATGCGCGATATTTTGCGGCAGAAGCCTTAGACTTGGGGGCGGAGTGTTAGCGCGGGCGGTGGACGTGGGCGCTTTGGATCAGGCCAAAGCCCACCATCAAAACCAGCATCGCAGAGCCGCCATAGCTCACCAGAGGCAGCGGCACGCCTACAACAGGTGCAAGGCCCATGACCATGGACATATTCACCGCGAAGAACAGGAAGAATGCCCCGGCGATGCCAAGCGTCAGAAGGGCGGCGTAGCGGTCGCGGTTGGAAATGGCGGAGGCAATGCAGAAGACAATGATCAACCCATAGATCGACAGTAGGGTGACCGCGCCGACATAGCCGAACTCTTCGGCCAGCGTTGTAAAGATAAAGTCCGTGTGCTTTTCCGGCAGGAAGTTCAGGCGGCTCTGGGTGCCTTGCATAAAGCCGCGTCCAGTCCAGCCGCCGGAGCCTAGGGCAATTTTGGATTGGGTGATGTGATAGCCAGCCCCCAAAGGGTCCTGAGATGGGTCTAGAAACGTGTCAATGCGGCGGTATTGGTAGTCTTTCAAAAGTTGCCAAGGGGTGCCGCGGGATTGGAAGACGGCCACAACCACCCCCACAGCCATGCCGATCACGGTGACAAAATAGCCCCAATGCACACCGGCAAGGAACATCACTATGGCGCCGCCGGTGATCAGCAGCAGTGAGGTGCCAAGGTCTGGTTGGCGCAGAACAAACGCCGTGGGTAACAGGATCAGGAACACCGGCAGGATTACCCAGATCAGGCGTGAGGTCTTTTCGGTGGGTAGCCAGTCATAGTAGGCGGCAAGACACATCACGAGGGTGATTTTCATAAGTTCGGAGGGCTGAAGTCGCATAAAACCAAGGTCGATCCAGCGCTGGGCGCCCATGCCGACGCTGCCCATCACCTCCACCGCGACCAGAAGGATCAGGCTGACAAGATAGGCAAATCCGGACACGGACCGCCAGAACCAGATCGGCACCATGGCGACGGTGAACATCACCGCAACGCCGAGCACATAGCGTTTCATCTGAGGTTCTGCCCATGGGTGGAAAGAGCCTCCAGCCACGGAATAAAGCATCAGAAAACCTGCGCCCGCGACGGTGGTCACAAGCAGGAACAGCGCCCAGTTCAGATGCAGAATCTTGCGAAACCCGGTGGGCACATGTTTGACGTTATACTCTAGATAGCTCATGTCCGTGCGCGTTCCTGATCAGGCCCGATTGCGGCGGGTGATTTCCCGACCTGGTGCGAGTTTTTGCAGCTTTTCCTGCTGCGCTTCGATCTTATCGCGGTCTTTTGCCGGATAAGCGGCGAGCGGCGGGGTGCCATTATAGAGCGCCTGCAGGGTGATGTCGCGCGCGATGGGGGCTGCGGCTTTGGACCCGCCTCCGCCGTGTTCAACCACCACCGCCACGGCAATGCGTGGGTTCTCATAAGGCGCAAAGTTCACAAACAGCGCATGGTCGCGGCGGTTCCACGGCAGGTCTTCGTTGCGGGTCACGCCGCGGGCCCGTTCGGCTGCGGTGATGTTGCGGACCTGCGAGGTGCCGGTCTTGCCTGCCATGCGATATTGATCTTCGATGATGCGGCTGCCGTAAGCGGTGCCGCGGCGGTTGTTTGAAACCGCATACATGCCGCGCTGCACCTCTTTGAGGTGTACGGGATTTACCTCAATGTCTGGCGCCTCAGCCGCGGGTTGCTCCACACCGTTCACGGATTTCACCAGACGGGGCGAGAGCGCCTTGCCGGTGGCCAGACGGGAGGTCATCACAGCAAGCTGTAGCGGTGATGTCAGCACAAAGCCCTGACCGATTGAGGCGTTGACCGTGTCGCCGACCACCCAATCCGCGCCGCGCACAGAGGACTTCCAGTCGCGGGTCGGGTTGAGGCCGCGCGCCACACCGGAGAGGGGCAGATCATATTTCTCCCCCAATCCGAATTTGGCGGCGACTTCAGAAATCTTGTCGATGCCGACCTGAACGGCGAGGTCATAGAAATAGACGTCACAGCTTTCGCGCAGCGCTTGGGAGAGGTTCACGTGCCCGTGGCCTGCGCGTTTCCAGCAGTGGAAGCGCCGGTTGGAGACAGACAAATGCCCGGGGCACCAGACGGTTTCTTCCGGCCCGACGATGCCCGCTTCCAGAGCGGCCAGCGCCGTGATCATCTTGAAGGTGGAGCCGGGCGGGTAGGTGCCTTGCACGGATTTAGCCGCCAGCGGGCGGTATTCGTTGTTGGTGAGCAGGCCATAGTCGGCCACCGAAATACCCTGCACGAAGAGATTGGGGTCAAACGTTGGGGCCGAGGCAACCGCCAGCAGATCACCGGTCTGGCAGTCCATCACCACCGCAGCTGCGCTTTCTTCGCCAAGGCGGGCCTGAGCATAGGACTGCAGATCCTGATCGATGGTCAGCTGGACGTCGTCACCCTGTTCGCCTTCGCGCCGGTCCAACTCGCGCATGACGCGGCCCACGGCGTTGACTTCGACCCGCTTTGTTCCGGCAGCGCCACGCAGATCGTCCTCCATGCGGCCTTCAAGGCCGACCTTGCCAATCTGAAAGCGCGGGATGCGCAGGAGTTGGTCCGGGTTGTCGATCTTGGAAAGGTCATAGTCCGAGATCGGGCCAACATATCCGAGCACATGGGCCAGATCGCCTTTTAGCGGGTAGTAGCGCGACAAACCCACCTCTGGCGTGATGCCGGGCAGGGCGGGTGTGTTGACGGCGACGCGGGACAGCTCTTCCCAGCTGACGCGATCGGCAATCGTGACCGGCAGGAAGGGCGGGGAGCGGCGCATTTCGGTCATGGCGCGGTCAAGCTCGTCCGGATCGAGCTCCACCAGCGTGGCCAATTTGGCGATCACGCGGTCCACGTCGTCTGTGTCTTCTGGCACGAGGATGATACGATAGGAGGGCTCGTTTCGGGCCAGCAGGATGCCGTTGCGGTCAAAGATCTCGCCGCGTGCAGGTGGGATCAGGCGGATGTTGATGCGGTTTTCTTCGGCGAGCAGACGGTATTCATCAGCCTGATCAAGTTGCAAATGGCGCATGCGGAAGCCAAGGCCGGTCATGAAGGCGGCCATGCTGCCGCCCAAAAGCAGGGAGCGGCGGGAAAACCGGGTGTGGACTTCGTTGATCTCGGTTGGCGTTTTGCGCATCAGTTTGCCCCTAATCCGCCATCCTGCGCATGGGTGCGTCGGATGCCGAAGAGAAAGTGCGAGAGCACCACAATAACGGGATATACGGCGATGTTCATGATCACCTGCATGAGCATAAGTCCGAGTGAAGGCTGCGGCAACAGCATGACCGCCCCGATCACGCGATATCCAACAGCGATCAGCAACATAAAGGCGGCCGCCGTGAGCCACTCATAGGCAAAGGTGGCCTCGCGCAGGCGGAAGGCGCGGCTGCGCTGCGCTTCGACGGTCAGAACCATAATTGCGGCCGCAAGCCCCGGGGGGCGTAGCAGCAGGAAGTCCGCGAGCAAAAACACCAGCGCCACAAGCCATGTGGGGGTGTAATCGGGCTGGCGCACAGACCAGACGAGGGTGAGCACAACCAGAAAGTCAGGACCTGCCCAGCGGCGCGGTGTGGTTTCAAGAGGCAGGAGCTGTGCAAAGATCAGGGTCAGGCACAACAGCGCAAAGACACCGCGCATCACCCATTTGCGGGATTGCGCGGCATCAGCCATCGGTCTCCTCCACGAAGACTTCCGGCGTCAGCGGAGAGATGAGCGTGCCAGTGGTGTCCGGCGTTTCCTGACCGTGGTGGCGCAGCACCCGCAGGAATTCGAGCCGCTCATAATCTGCCGCAAGCCGCACACGCAGGCGACCGCTTGGATCTGTTGCCACCTGTCCAATCAGCAGACCCCCGGGAAAGACCCCGCCATCGCCGGAAGTCACAACCCGGTCGCCGGGGCGCACCAGATCAGGGGTTTCCAGAAAATCCACATGTGGTGCAACGGAGTTGTCACCCACGATCAGGGCGGTTTGGCCTGAAGGCTGGATGCGGGCGGGGATGCGGCTGGAGCTGTCGGTCAAAAGCATCACGCGGGAGGACGACCGCCCCACACCGGAGATGCGGCCCACAAGGCCAATCCCGTCCATTGCGGCCCAGCCATCTACGATGCCGTCCCGTGCGCCGATGTTCAGAAGGACGGACTGCCGAAATGGCGAGCCGCTGTCGGCCAGCACGACGCCGGTCACATAGGTGAGCTGAGGATCAAGGCGCACGTTGTTGAGATCCAACAAGCGCGCGTTTTCCTGACGCAGCTGGATGGCGGCTTCTTTCCAGGCTTTCATCTGCTGAAGTTCGCGCCGCAGTTCGCGGTTTTGCTCTGCAATGCGCTGATAGCTCTGGAAGTTGCGCAGCAGGTTCACGGTGCCGGTGACAGGGGCCATAGCCCAGTCGAAATTGGGTACAACAGCATCGGTGATTTGTGCGCGGAAACGCTCTACGCGCGGGCTGTCGATGCGCCAGACCAGAAAGATGCCCAGCAGGAGCAGCAGGATGACACCCAGAATGAGCCGCCGAAGCGGTGCGGAAAAATCCTCGCCCTGATTGCGGTCTCTGGCCAAGATGCCTCCGATGCCTTGGGATCAGCCCTATGCTACACCGCCGGTCGGCATAGGCCAAACCGGCAGATGCTTTGCAAAAGATCAGCTGTCGTAGTCGATCGCGTGGCGCAGCTGTTTTTCGTATTCCAGCGCTTTGCCGGTGCCCATGGCCACACAGTTGAGGCTTTCATCGGCGATGGACACGGCCAGGCCGGTTTGTTCGCGCAGTGCAAGATCCAGGTCCCCCAGCAGCGCGCCGC
Source organism: Shimia sp. R9_2 (assembly GCF_017743735.1). Lineage (GTDB taxonomy): Bacteria > Pseudomonadota > Alphaproteobacteria > Rhodobacterales > Rhodobacteraceae > Shimia. The sequence goes on along the minus strand of NZ_JAGHRO010000002.1, from coordinate 515,332 downwards.
CGCCGGTGAGCATAACGCCACGGTCCACAATGTCGGCTGCGAGATCAGGCGGGGTGGCTTCGAGAGCGGTCATGACTGCCTCGCAGATTTGCTGTACCGGTTCAGCCAAGGCCTCAGCAACCTGTGCCTGACTGATTTCGGTCTCTTTTGGGACGCCGTTGAGAAGGTCACGGCCCCGAATTTGCATGGACGCACCGCGGCCATCGTCAGGCATACGCGCTGTGCCGATGGAGGTTTTGATGCGTTCTGCTGTGCTTTCACCGATCAGCAGGTTCTGCTGGCGGCGCAGGTAGTTGATGATGGCTTCGTCCATGCGGTCACCACCCACGCGCACGGAGCGCGCGTAAACGATGTCGCCCAGCGACAGAACGGCCACCTCGGTGGTGCCGCCGCCGATGTCGACGACCATGTTGCCGGTTGGATCGGTGATCGGCATGCCCGCACCAATCGCTGCGGCAATTGGCTCTGCAATCAGGCCGGCGCGGCGCGCGCCTGCGGAGAGCACGGATTGACGGATCGCGCGCTTTTCAACCGGAGTGGCGCCATGTGGCACGCAGACGATGATCTTGGGCTTGGAGAAGGTGGAACGGCGATGCACCTTGCGGATGAAGTGCTTGATCATCTCTTCGGCGGTGTCAAAATCTGCAATCACACCGTCACGCATCGGGCGGATGGCCTCAATGCTGCCTGGCGTGCGGCCCAGCATCAGCTTGGCATCTTCACCCACGGCGAGGACTTTCTTCACGCCGTCCTTGACGTGATAGGCCACCACAGAGGGTTCACTGAGAATGACGCCTTTTCCTTTGACATAGACCAGCGTGTTCGCCGTCCCAAGGTCGATAGCCATGTCAGATGTAAACAGGCCGCCCAAATTTCCCAGCATATGATTTCGTTCCCCAGAAATTCCCTTCGTGCGCGACTCTCTTACGGAGCGCAGGCGCCTTCTTATAGGAAGTGGTTACGCTTTATTAAAGGCCTCGGTTGAAGCAAAGGCGACATTCTGCCGTGGAAGCGGGCCGTGTGCCGGTCTGATTGGCAGGGGTGGCCGAGATTTGCGACTCGGGTTTCAGGGTTCGGGGCTCTGGCTGGCGGCAAGGAAGGCCCTGCCGCCAGATGAGAGGATGCGCCCTATGGTGTGGCTTCTGCGCCTTGGTGGGCCTCATAGCCCGCTTCGAGCTCGCTCCTCAGAAAGTCCCCGAAATTGAGCGACTCAAATTTGGCGGGACCTGTACCGGGAAGCGGTGCGATGTTGGTGGATACATGCGGGTCAAAGAAGAAGGGCACCGAGTAGCGCTCGCGGCCTGAGGTGTTGATCACCCGGTGGGGCGTGGACAGGAGTTTGCCGTTTGACATCCGGTGCAGCATATCTCCGACATTGACCACAAAGGCGTTTTCCATCGGCGGGGCGTCGACCCAGTTTCCTGCAGGTGTCTGGACCTGCAAGCCCCCCACATCGTCCTGCGCCAGAAGGGTCAGGCAGCCGAAGTCTTTATGCGGGGCAGAGCCATATAGATCCTCTGGCGCCTGCGGTGGTTGTGGAGGGTAATGCAAGAGGCGCAGCCATAGAGTTGGGGTATCAAAGGCCGCGAGAATCCTGCGATCTGTCACGCCGATGGCCTCCAGTGTCAGCGCCATGAGTTTCTGGCCAAGGGCCGTCATCGCGGCGGCATAGGCTTCACAAGCCTCGCGAAAACCTGCGAGCTCCGGCCATTGGTTCGGGCCGGACAGGTAGACGTCCGGATCAGCCTCAGCATCTTCGCGCATCATCATGAAAGACGCCGATTGATTGGGTTTTGTCACCTCGGCCAGATCGGAATTGACATCGGTGGATGTGTTGATCGCGATATAGCCGCGATGGCTGTGGTTCAGCGTAATGGCCTGTTTTTGCGCCTCAGGCAGCGCGTGAAACCGCTCTGAAGCGGCAAAAACAGCGGCGCGCAACACGGGATCAATGCCATGGTTGATCACATAGCCAAAGCCGGTTTCGCCGTAAGCTTTGGCAAAATCGGCAGCAAGTTTGCGCGTGTCACCACCGGCGACCAATGGCGCAAGATCAAGGACGGGAATTTCCGTGAATTCAGTCATCTGAAAGCTCCATTCTGTTGTGTTTTAAGACATGAGAATGGGGCGCAGCTATCCGGCAAAGCGCTTTCTGCGGTGGGCGCTGTGCCGTTCCAGAACGACGAGATGAAGAAATTCAGACATGCGGGGACTACCCCTGAGACCTGGAACAATCAAGCGGTGTTGTTGGTGGGGTTGCCTGCGCTGGAACAGGTCGCTTTGGTTGTAACGCAAAGACCTGCCGGAGTGGGGCTCCGGCAGGTGAGGGGCGCGCAAAAGGCACCTTGCGGCTAAGGAAAAGGCGTTCTCAGCAGAACATGCCGTAGACATCCAGATCGGGGGTGTCGGTGACGCCGGTTAGGGTCAGCGTGTTGCCTGCGCCAAAGTCAATCACAGCGTTACCGTCTTCGATTGTGACGTTGTTTGCGAAGGCTGACAGTGGGTTTTCTCCGCTTCTCCAGAGACTGGCGCTGAGCACGAGCGTGTCTTCACCGACGGTGAAGTCGCTGATGGTGTCGTCGCCTTTGGCAAATATGAAGACATCGGCACCTGTGCCTCCTGTCATCACGTCATCACCAGCACCGCCAACCAGATAGTCGCGACCGGATCCGCCATCCAGATTGTCATCGCCGCGACCGCCCATCAGGAAGTCATTCCCGCCGCCGCCAAGCAGCATGTCATCGCCTTTACCGCCGTTGAGGTAGTCAAAGCCATCCTGCCCGATTACCGTGTCATCGCCGCGACCGGTGAAGACCATGTTCCAAGACCCGGTTGTTGTGAGGGTGTCGTCACCTCTTGTGCCATAGGCGAAGCCGGATACGGCGACTGCCGGTGCAGGCTCTGGAATTGGTTCCGGTTCTGGCACAGGTTCAGGCTGCGGCTCTGGTGTCGGCTGTGGCGCAGGTTCCGGCGCAGGTTCCGGAGCTGGCTCAGGCGCGGGTTCAGGTTCGGGCGCTGGCTCAGGCGTTGGTTCCGGTTCCGGCACAGGTTCAGGAGTGGGCTCCGGCTGCGGTTCTGGTTCCGGAGAAGGTTCTGGCGTGGGCTCGGGTGTGGGTTCCGGTTTAGGCGCAGGAGTTGGTTCTGGGGTAGGTTCGGGTGCGGGAGTGGTCTCTGGCTCGACGGATCCCGATGTGTCGCCGTCCGTGCGGGCAAAATTCTGTGTCACGACCACAGCGTCATAGCCGCGAAAATTACCGCGTTCGATGCCGATGCCGATTTCGGTGAAGTCCGGATTCATAATATTTGCGCGGTGCCCCGGGCTGTTCATCAGCCCCTCGTGAACCTGCCGCACATCATCCTCGATACTTGGGGCGCCGCGTTCGGATTGCCAGCCGATGTTCTCTGCTGTCCCCCAAGTGCCTTCCAGAGGGTATCCTGTTGCATCGATGCGATCCGTGACGTTGGACCCATTTTCACCTGCGTGCGAAAACGTACCTGTCTCCATCATCCATTTCGTATGATCTTCGCTGGATTCATTTAGTAGCGTGTTCAGACGCAACGGATTCAATCCGGCTTTTGCGCGTTCCTCGTTGATCAGTTCGAGCATTTGTCGCTCAAAGCTACTTGCCTGTCCCATGTGCAGTCCTTTCTCTTTGCATGGTTCTGGCGAGAGGTGACTGGCAGAGATGCATTGGCGCAACTTCAAGCAAAAAAGCGCTTATATTTCAGTGTGTTTTTGCCAAATTTCGGTGTTTTGTGTGCAAGAAAATGCTGAGAGCGGAAGTTCTCTCAAATTGAAGGAATTTGGCTGGTTGTCAGAGTGATTGCTGGCCGCTTTTATGATCGCCTGCCTTGCGACAGCTGGCTTTGAGGCATTGCTGAGGGCTGTCTCTGGGCAAAGCCTGGCGCGTCGTCTAAAGAGGGCGTCATGCTGTCTTACCAACATATTTACCACGCCGGAAATCTGGCAGATGTGCAAAAGCACGCGCTGCTGGCTGCGATGCTCGACTATATGGGGCAAAAGCCAAAACCCATGAGCTATCTGGAAACCCATGCGGGGCGCGGGGTCTATCAACTTAACGCTGAGGCGGCGGTGAAGACCGGAGAAGCCGAAGCCGGGATCGGACGCGCGGAAGACTGGTTTGGCGCAGATCATCCCTACATGCGGGCGCTGGCGGCAGTTCGGGCCAAGCATGGCGCGCAGGCGTATCCCGGCTCGCCCGCACTGGCAGCAGCACTGACACGGGCAGAGGATACGCTGCAGTTTTGCGAGCTGCATCCTCAGGAAGCCGAGGCCCTGCGCGGTGCGATGCGCGGCAGCGGTGCGAAGGTGCATCAAAAGGACGGCTATGAGACCGTCATCGGGATTTGCCCGCCGACACCCCGTCGCGGCGTTCTTTTGATTGATCCCAGTTATGAGATCAAAAGCGATTACAAGACCTTACCCAATATGGTCGCGCATGTGCACCGGAAGTGGAACGTGGGCGTGATCGCGCTCTGGTATCCGATTTTGCGCGACGGTTTGCACAAGCCGATGATCACAGCGCTCAAAGGCAAGAACTTTCCCAAGGTCCTGCATCACGAAGTCAGCTTTCCGGCGGCGCGCGAGGGACACCGGATGATTGGGTCTGGTATGTTCATTTTGAACGCGCCCTATGGTCTTGAGCAAGAAGCCGCCCATTTGACGGCGCGTTTTGCCGAGATCAATTCGTAAGAATCTACAAGCCGACAGCCTCTTCTGCGTCAAGTAATACAACTATTTGGCGTGCGTTTCTTGTGGTTTGGTTGATTTGGTGGGCGAAAATATGCGTCTAGTGGTTGTATTCCTTACCTCAGCCTCCAGATAATTCGTTTGACAATCAGAAGCTTATCAACGACTCTCCCGCGCGTTGCACCTGCCTGATTTTTTTGAACTTTTTCTTGAAATCTCCGTTTCTTGGTTTGCGGGTGCGTTTTATTTAGGGAGTTCAGAGCGATGCCATTATCGCCGCTTAAGACCGTCAGGGCGCTATCGACGGTCGCAGCAGTTCTAACAACAGTTGCAACAGCTGTATCAGCGCAAGATAAACCTAATATTCTGGTCATCTGGGGTGACGATATCGGTCAGTCCAATATCTCCGCCTATACCATGGGCATGATGGGCTACCGCACGCCCAACATCGACCGTGTGGCGAACGAAGGTATGATCTTCACAGACTACTATGGCGAGCAATCCTGTACCGCCGGTCGTGCGTCCTACATCATGGGCCAATCCGTGTTCCGCACCGGTTTGTCCAAAGTTGGCCTGCCGGGCGCCGAGCTTGGCATGCAGGAAGAAGATCCAACCATTGCGGGCCTGCTGAAATCTGAGGGTTACCTGACCGGTCAGTTCGGCAAGAACCACCTTGGCGACAAGGATGAGCACCTGCCGACAAACCACGGGTTTGATGAGTTTTTTGGCAACCTCTACCACCTGAATGCCGAAGAAGAGCCTGAGAACGTCGACTATCCGGGCGACACCGTGCTGCCGGACGGCCGCACTTTCCGCGAAGCCTTTGGCCCGCGTGGTGTGATCAAGTCCTCTGCGGATGGCGAAATTGAAGACACCGGCCCGCTGACCAAGAAGCGTATGGAAACCGTTGATGAGGAAACGCTGGCGGCTGCCATCGACTTCATCAAGCGCGCCAATGATCAGGGCAAACCTTTCTACGTTTGGTGGAACGGTACACGTATGCACTTCCGCACACACGTGCAGGACACCATGCGCGAGAAAGCCAACCAGATCACCGGTAAAACGCTGGATGAATATTCTGCTGGCATGATCGAACACGACATGCATGTTGGCCAACTGCTGGACCTGCTGGACGAGCTGGGCATCGCAGACAACACCATCGTGCATTACTCCACCGACAACGGCCCACACTACAACACCTGGCCGGATGCAGCCTCCACTCCGTTCTTTGGTGAGAAAAACACCAACTATGAAGGTGGCTGGCGTGTGCCATCCATGGTGCGTTGGCCTGGCAAAATCGAAGCGGGTTCTGTGAGCAACGAAATCGTGCACCACATGGACTGGTTCCCAACCCTGCTGGCGGCCGCTGGTCGTCCGGACATCAAGGAAGAGCTGAAAGCCGGCGGCGTTCAGGCGATTGGTCGTGAGTACAAGGTGCATCTGGATGGCTACAACATCCTGCCGATGCTGACCGGTGAAACCACCGAAAGCCCACGTAACGAGATCTTCTATTTCTCTGACGATGGTGACCTAACCGCGCTGCGCTATCAGGACTGGAAGTTCATCTTCATGGAGCAGAAAGAGTACAAGACCCTGCGTGCATGGATCGAACCTTTCACTGTGCTGCGTCTGCCGCTGATCATGAACCTGCGTCGTGATCCATATGAGCGCGCGTATCAGACTTCCAACACCTACTATGACTGGCTGCTGGACCGTGCGTATTTCCTCGTGCCTGCGCAGCAGTATGTGGCTCAGTTCCTGGCCACCTTCCAGGAGTTCCCGCCACGTCAGAAAGCGGCGAGCTTCAGTCTGGATCAGGTGATGGAAAAAATGTCCTCGCCAATCGGCGACTGATCCTGAGGTGATCAGAGTTTGACAAACCGCCATCCCGCCCTTGCGGGGTGGCACCATGATTATCACTAATTTTTCGTTGGAGTGATTGGGTAATGCGACAGCTTGCGCATATGGCCGCCTTTGTTGTGAGTGGCGTTGGAGTAACCTCTGGAATGGCGCTGGCAGATCCTTTGCCGTCGTGGAACGACACCGACGCCAAGGCGCGCATTATTTCCTTTGTTGAGGCCGTGACGGATCCGGCTTCCGAAGAGTATGTCACGCCGGCAGACCGCATTGCGACCTTTGACAATGACGGCACGCTTTGGGCGGAACAGCCGGTTTATTTCCAGCTGATCTTTGCTGTTGATCAGGTGGCCAAGCTTGCAGAGCAAGACCCCTCTATTCTCACGACTGATGCGCTGCGTGCGGCGGCGGCAGGTGATTATAAGGCGCTGGCGGCCACGGGCAAAGAAGGCCTTTTGGAGGTGCTGGCTGCGTCTCATTCCGAAGTGTCGCTTTATCAGTTCAAGCAGGATGTGGCTGCCTGGTTGGAAGAGGCGCGCCATCCAAAGACCGGCTTGCGCTATGATCAGATGACCTATCAGCCGATGGTGGAGCTGCTGCGCTATCTGCGCGATGAGGGGTTTGCCACATATATTGTGTCCGGCGGCGGTATCCAGTTCATGCGGGTCTTTGCCGAAGACGCTTATGGCATCCCTCCACAGCAGGTTATCGGCAGCTCCATCACCTCGACATACGAGGTTGTTGATGGCGTCCCACTGATCATGAAGGGCGCGGATCTGTTCTTCAATGATGACAAGGCAGGCAAGCCGGTCGGCATCAGCCATCATATTGGCAAGCAGCCCATTCTCGCAGGGGGCAATTCGGACGGCGATTTTGAGATGCTGGAGTTCACCACGGCGGGCGAGGGCGCGCGGCTGGGGCTTTATGTGCATCACACCGATGCGGAGCGTGAATGGGCTTATGACCGTGAGGGGCACATCGGGGTTCTGAACCGTGGGCTGGATGAAGGCCCAGAGCGCGGCTGGCTGATCGTGGACATGGCGCAGGACTGGTCCAGAATTTTCACAGCAACCCCGGCTGAGTGAGAAACCCCATGACCCCAAGAGAGCAGATTGAGCGCCTTGCCGCCCAGATGGGTGAAAGCATCATCGGGCAGCGTGATGTGATTGACCGGTTGTTGATTGGCCTTCTGGCCAACGGCAACCTGTTGCTGGAAGGCCTGCCGGGGCTCGCAAAAACGCGCGCGGTCAAGGCTTTGGCGAAGAACTTGGAATGCGACTATGCACGTATCCAGTTCACGCCAGACCTGTTGCCCGCGGATGTGACCGGCACAGAGATGTATTTCCAAAGCGAAGGCGGTGGGCAGTTCAAATTCCAGCCCGGGCCGATTTTTGCCAATCTGGTGCTGGCGGATGAGATCAACCGCGCCCCGGCAAAGGTGCAGGCCGCGCTCTTGGAAGCCATGGAAGAGCGACAGGTGACGGTTGCGGGCACAAGCCATAAGATGGCACCGCTGTTCATGGTTCTGGCGACCCAGAACCCTGTGGAGCAGGAGGGGACATATCCGCTCCCGGAAGCGCAGATGGACCGTTTCCTGATGCATGTGCGCATTGATTACCCTCCGCTGGAGGATGAGGTGCAGGTGATCCGCCTTGTGCGTGCCGAAGAGCAGGCGGCATTGGCTGAAACTCAGGCAGAAAAGACCGCAACTGCGATCGAGCCGATGTCGCAAGAGGTGGTCTTTGCCGCACGCCGAGAGATTGCAACGCTGCACTGTGCCGAGGCCATGGAAACCTATATGGCGACCATCGTGCAGGCCACACGGATGCCTGCAGATTTTGATGGCGACCTCGCGAAGTGGATCGACATCGGTGCGAGCCCGCGGGCCTCGCTGGCGCTGGACCGCTGCGCGCGGGTGCATGCCTGGCTCGCAGGTCGGGACTATGTTGATCCCGAAGATGTGCGTGCGATTGCCCCGGATGTGCTGCGCCACCGTTTGGCGCTGAGCTATGAGGCGCAGGGCAACGGGATTTCCGCCGATCAGGTGAGTGCACGGGTGCTGTCTGTGGTGGCTTTGCCATGACGGGGGCGCACCGCCAATGAACCGCCGCGCCAGCATATCACGTATGGGGCTTGCACCCGCAGCTGCTCCATCAACCGACAGCTGGGATTTGCGGGTGCATGTGACCTTGCCACATTTGCAGGGCTTTCGCGAAGCCGCACGGGCGATTTCTTTCCTGCCCAGACAGCCTGCGCGCTCAGCCCTGCAGGGGCGGCATCGGGCGCGCATCCGGGGGAGGGGGCTCGATTTTGAGGAATTGCGCAACTACCTGCCCGGTGATGATGTGCGTGCCATTGACTGGAAGGTCACAGCGCGGGCTGGCGCACCCTATGTGCGGGTTTACAATGAGGAGCGCGACCGTCCGACGCTGATTGTGGTGGATCAGCGCATGTCGATGTTTTTTGGCACGGTGCGGAACACCAAATCCGTCACCGCGGCGGAGACCGCGGCGATTGTGGCCCATCGCGTGATCTCGCAAGGAGACCGGCTGGGCGGCATTGTGTTTGGCGATCAATGTGTTGAAGAGCTGCGCCCGGGACGAGGAGCGTCGGCGCTCACCCGGTTTTTAAGCGTGCTCACACATGCCAACCAGCGTTTGCGCGCGGATGCGGCCAAAGTGCAGCCCATGGCCATGAACGCTGTTCTGCGGGCCGCCGCAAAGCTTGCAACACGCGATCATCTGGTGATTGTGATCAGCGATTTTGATGCGGCGGATGCCGAGACCGAGCGTCACCTTGGCGCAATTGCACGGCACAATGATGTTGTTCTGGCGCTGGTGACAGACCCGACCGCCGATAAGCTGCCCGAGCAGGGCGCCGTGACCGGCACAGACGGGCAGCAGCAGGCGCGATTGGATATGGCGGCTGCGGATGTGCGCGCCGGTGTCCTGTCTGTGGCGGCGGACCGGACAGAGCTTGTGGAAAGTTGGCAGCGCAAGATGAAGCTTTCTGTGCTTCCGGTGACGACGGAACATGAAACCCTGCCTCAGATCGTTTACCTCATGGGAGGCACGCGGCCATGAGCGAGAACGCGGAGGCCAACACGCCGGTGCAGGCGGACGGCCTTGTGGGATTGATCAATCAGTTGGCGGAGGTGCCTGAGCCTGCCCCGGTTTCGATGATCCCGCAAACGGTCGGTTGGGCCGTGCTGGCAGGCGCGTTGGGGCTTGCCTTGCTGGGGTGGGGCTGGCGGGTCTGGCGACGCTATCAGGCCAATGCTTACCGACGTGAGGCGCTCGCAGCTTTGGACGCTGCGGCCACTGACGCGGCAGCGATCTCAACGATTTTGAAACGTGCTGCGCTGACCGCCTATGGGCGCGCACCTGTGGCGGCCCTGAGCGGGGATGACTGGCTGCGCTTTCTGGACAAAACCGGGGGTGCTGCCGAAGACGGGTTTGCCGAAGGGGCCGGGCGTATTTTGGCGGCTGCCGCATATCGTCCCGAGCCGGTGGCCGCAGGTCCTGATCTACAGGCCTTGGCGCGGCACTGGATACGGAACCACCCCACAGCAGAGGCGTTGGGAGGGGACCATGTTTGAGCTGGCCCATCCATTTGCCCTTCTGCTTTGGCCATTGCCGCTATTGGTGCGTTGGCTGGCTGCGCCGTATCATCAGCGGGAGTCTGCTGTGCGCCTGCCTTTCTTTGAGGCTTTGGCGCGGGCGGCAGGTGTGTCCCTGCGTGACGGGGCCATGGTTGTGGCCCATAAGCGTTGGGCCTTGGTTGCGGGCTTTGTGATGTGGACCCTCGTCGTAGGGGCGTTGAGCGGACCGATGCGGCTTGGCCCGCCGCAGGAAATCACCAAAGCCACGCGCGATGTGATCCTGGCCATTGATATCTCCGGCTCTATGGACACGGTTGATTTTCCCGGCGAAGAAGGTGCGGCGCAGCAAAGGTTTGCTGCAGTGCAGGATGTGGTTGGCGCGTTTTTGGAAGGGCGTGAGGGCGACCGCGTGGCGTTGATCGTGTTTGGCTCGCGCGCCTATGTGCAGGCACCTTTGACCGAAGATTTGGCGACTGTTTCTGCAATGCTGGCGCAAACTGAGGTGGGGATGGCAGGGCCTCACACGGCGCTGGGCGATGCCATCGGGCTGGCGATACGCACCTTTGAGGCCAGCGAAATTGAGGAACGCCTGCTTATTCTCTTGTCTGACGGGAATGACACCGCAAGCCGGATGAGCCCGGTCAACGCAGCGGAGATCGCCAAGGAGAACGGCGTGCGCATGTTCGCCATCGGTGTGGGAGATCCCGACGCCAGCGGTGAGGATCAACTCGATATGGGCCAGCTCTCCGATCTGGCGGAGCGCACTGGCGGACAGGCGTTTTTTGCTTCGGATGCTGAAGCGCTTGATCAGATTTATGCGGAAATTGACGCGCTCACGCCTCGTGAAGAAGACAGGATCAGCTGGCGGCAAAAGGAGCCTCTGGCACATTACCTGCTGCTGGCTGCGGTCTGCGTGGGGCTGGCGTTGTTGATGTCGGCAGCGATGCGGATGCCGCGAAAGGATGCGGCATGAGTGGATCGGTGTTCTGGGTCTATCTAGAGGCGTTTCATTTTCTGCGCGGCTGGGTGTTTGTGGCGGCTGTGCCTGTTCTGTGGATCTGGTGTCAGATGCGGCGCAGGCAAGGGACAAATGCAAATGATGCGGGCTGGATAGCGCCCCATTTGGCGCAAGCGCTGACTGTGCCCGGCACAACGCGTCGAGGAGTGCAGCCCATTGATGTGATTGCACTGGTGATGCTGCTGTTGATCACGGCGGCGGCCGGGCCAAGCTGGACACGCGCTCCAGCGCCATTTGCCGCGCAGACCGCTCCGTTGGTGATTGCCTTGCAAGTGTCACCGTCAATGGAAGCGACGGATGTGGCACCTGACCGGCTTGAGCGTGCCAAACAGAAAGCACGGGATTTGCTGGAGCTGCGGGCCGGCGCACGCACGGCTTTGGTGGCCTTTGGTGGCAGCGCCCATGTGGTGGTACCCATGAGCGAGGACCCCGGTGTGATGCAGCCATATCTTGAAGGGCTGCGACCGGATGTGATGCCAATTGAAGGGCAGGATGTGCTGGCGGGCTTTGACGTGGCGCAGAAGCTTTTGGCGCGGGAGGCCGCGGCTGGCGGGGTTGTGTTCCTGTTGGATGCGCTGTCCGCAGCAGATGCCGCCAGCCTTGAGGAGGCATGGCGCGCGGGTGGTGCGGCAGAGCAGGCGGATGCGGATGCGGGCGCAACGGTAGCGTCAATGAGTTTTCTCTATCTGCTCCCAGATGGAAGCAGTTTGCCGGTCGGGCCGGACGGCAGTTTTGCCCAAGGAGTGACCCCAGACGGGCGCGATGTGGCGGCGATTGAGCGCTCTCTGGCGTCTGCCTACCAGCGCGCGCAGCTAAGCAATGCTGCGCAGCCTTGGGAAGATCGCGGACCTTGGCTTGCCTGGCCCGCAGCGCTGTTGCTTCTGGTCTGGTTCCGGCGGGGGATGGCCGTGCGCTGGGCGGCACAGATGGTGCTGGCCTTGTGGTTTGTTATGCCAACAGAGGCGCAGGCGGAAGGCTGGCGTGACTGGTTCTTAACAGCGGATCAGCAGGGCTGGATCGCATATCAGCGCAAGGACTATGAAACGGCCGCATCGCGGTTTGCAGATCCCTACATGCGCGGAGTGGCACTCTATCGCGGCGGGCAATATGAAACCGCTGCGCAGGAGATGGCCCGAATTGAGACGGCGGATGCCGCTTTCATCGAAGGCATGGCGCGGCTTAAGTCGCGGGGATACCGCGATGGGGTGCGTGCCTTTGAGCGGGCTTTGCAGATTGATCCGGACCACGCGGGCGCACAGCAAAACTTGCCGATCGCCAAGGACATCGTGGCCTATGTGGAAACCGCACAGGCGCAATCGGACACCGGTGAGGAGTCCGGCATCGGCGCAGATGATGTGGTCTTTGACAACGAAAGCGGGCAGGGCGCTGAGACCCAGATTGAGGCCTCAGAAGAGGAGGCCGCAGGCGGGCATCTGTCAGCCGAGCAATGGATGCGCACGGTGGACACGCGCACCGAGGACTTTCTACGACAGCGGTTTCGTCTCGAAGCTGCGCAACGAACTGGAGACTAGAAACAGTGCGGTTTTGGGGATGCGTTATTGGGATTTGGGTGGCTTTGGCAGGGGCAGGACTGACGCAGGACAAACCTCAGCTCGATGTGGTGTTTGACGACACAGAAGCGATCCCCGGACAACCGCTGACCCTCAGGCTGACCGTTCTGGTGCCGACTTTCATGCCGGAGCCTCCTGTCTGGCCGGATTTGGAAAGCCCGAACTTGATGGTGCGGCTGCCGGAGAAAGCGAGCTCTCCCACCAGCAAAACGGTGAACGGAGAGACCTGGTCCGGCATTTCGCGGCGCTATCAGATCACTCCCATGGTGCCGGGCAGTTTCCGGATTGCGCCGGGCACGGTGCAGGTGACCTACCGCGATGAGACTGGCGGCGAGCTGTTGCAGGAAGTGCTGCCGGTGCCGGAAATCTCGGTCGTGGGCATCTTGCCTGAAGGGGCCGAAGGGCTTGATCCGTTTATTGCAGCTCAGGAGCTGAGCCTCACCCAAACCATTTATGGGGAAACCGAAGGCCTTGACGCTGGGGCGAGCTTTAGTCGTGTTCTGACGGCCAAAATCAAGGGTGTGTCTCCGATTTTTGTGCCGCCACTGACGTCGCAAGAAGCACCAGACGGGCTGCGGGCCTATCCGGAGAATCCTGTGGTGGAAGACAAAGAAGATCGCGGCATCCTCTCAGGAACGCGCAGTGAGAAGACCGTCTATGTTGCGGAGAACGCGGTCGATGGGATGCTGCCTGAGATCACTATTCGGTGGTATAATCTGGCATCCAACACCATCGAGGAAGCAACGGTGCCAGCTGTTAACGTGCAGGCAGATGCGCCTGCAGGAAGTGTGAATGTCCTTGGCGAAGATGCACGCGCCAACGTTGACCCGCGCGTGTTGGTGGGGGCAGGTCTCCTCATGGTGGTTCTCGCGATGCTATGGTTTTCGCGCGGCTGGATTGCGGCAAAGCGCGCGGGGTTGATTGCCCGCTGGCAGGTCTCTGAAGCCTATGCTTGGAAGCGGTTGCTCTTCGCGGTGCATGCCCGAGATCTTGGCGCTGCTCGTCGGGCCTTTGACATCTGGCGGGTGCGGGCAGGTACGGGCGCACATGAGCTGGACAGCCCGGTGGAGACGGCGTTTTTGGGTTTGGGCAGCGGGTTCTTTGGTCAGCAGGCCTCCGCTGAGCTGGGGCCGCAGTGGCGCGCCTTGGAGACAGACCTGAAACAACTGAGACGCGCGTTGCATGGGCAACGTCCTTTAAAGTACCAAGCTTTGGCAGCACTTAATCCGGTGTCTGCAGCCAGGAAGTAAAGAGAACTCTATGATCTATTGGCTCCGGGCGCTGCGCGCCTTGTGCACCGATATGGCCGCCATCTGTGTGGCTTACCTCGTTCTGAGCTCTGCGGGGCTTGCGCAGCAGGGGGATAGCTCTGCGGCGGAGGGTGCCTATGCACCAGCCTATGTCGGCTCGCAGCGTTGTGTTTCCTGTCATGAGGATGAGGCTGAGGCCTGGCGCAAGTCTCACCATGCGCAAGCCTGGCGGATGCCGAGCGATGAGGTGTTGATCGGGGCCTTTCAGGGCGAAGTGTTTGAACATGACGGAATGCGCGCCCAGTTTGACACCAAAGACGGCGCGCGGGTTGTCACGGTGGTTGAGAAAGACGGGGTGGAAACCGTCTACACGCTACATTCGGTGGGCGGCACGGAGCCATTGCAGCATCTGATCCTCGAGACCGGTCGCGGGCGGCTGCAGAGTTTTGACGTGGTTTGGGATGTCGAGGTGCAACGCTGGTACCACCTTTACCCCGATCAGGATTTGCCCCCCAAAGACGCGTATCACTGGTCCGGGGCTTACAAGAACTGGAACGCACGCTGCGCGGAATGCCACGCCACCGGATTTGAAAAGAACTACGACTTTCAGCGCAAACGCTATGCGTCCACGCAAATCGAGATTGGTGTCGGCTGTGAGGCTTGTCATGGCCCCGGCCAAGCGCATCTGGATCTTGTGGCAAACCAGCCGACGCAGGACTACGCGGTGGCTTTGACGGATTGGGGCTTTACCGCAGATATGGCCGTGCCGGAGCAGGCGATGGAGCAATGCGCCGGGTGCCACTCACGTCGCGAAGCCTTTGGCGACGGCAATCCATTGCCGGGCACAGCTTTTGCCGATGCCTACAATCTCGCGCTGTTGCGGCCCGGATTGTATCACGCAGACGGCCAAATTCAGGATGAAGTCTACGTCTACGGCTCCTTCTTGCAGTCTAAGATGCATCAGAAGGGGGTGACCTGCGCGAATTGTCATGCGCCCCATGATGCAGAGGTGATCGCAGAGGGGGACGCGGTGTGTACGCAGTGCCATTCCGAGGCAGGAAATCCGGATTTTCCAAGCCTGCGTTTGGCGGCCTATGACACAGCAGAGCACACCCACCATCCGGAAGGCAGCGCAGGCGCGCAATGTGTCAATTGCCACATGATGGATCAGGTTTATATGGGCAATGACTGGCGGCGGGATCATAACTTCCGCGTACCGCGCCCGGATGTGTCCGCACGCCTCGGGACGCCGGATGTCTGCACAAGATGCCATGAAGAACAGGAGCCCGCGTGGGCAGCGGCGCAGATCGAAGCGTGGTTCCCGGAAGGCCGCTGGCGTGAGGTGCATTACGGTGACATTCTGGCCAGCGGACGGGCCGATCCGCGCGCGGCGGCCGATGATCTCTTGGCCTTGGCGCAGGATGCGACGCAGGCTGATCTGGTGCGCGCAACGGCGCTTTGGCTTTTGGGACCTGGAGCCACAAGCCTGAAGCTGCAGGATATTGCCGCCTTTATGGGGGATGATGACCCGCAGGTGCGCATCGGCGCGCTTGAGGCGCTGAAATCCCGCGCGGCGGTGGCGGCGGCGCCGTATCTGATCCAAGGCTTGCAGGATGAGGTGCAGGCGGTGCGGGTGGCTGCGGCACGCGCAATCATGAGCCAGCCTGCACATCGCTTGCCAGACAGCCTGCGGAGCCATATGCGCCAAGCATTCCAAACCTTTGGCGCCATGATCCGCAATCAGATGGATTTTGCAGAGGCGCATTTGCAAATGGCCGGATACGCGATGGTTGCGGGGGACATGCGGTCTGCCGCGGGGGCATTGACCGAAGCGGTGCGGATCAATCCGCAGAACATTCAGGCGTGGCAGACTTTGGTGCGTTTGACCGCTGAGCTGCAGGGACGCGCGGCGGCCAAATCCACGCTGGACCGCGCCTTGGAGTGGAACCCGGGAGACCTCACCTTGTTGTCTTTCGCGAAGCAATTCTGAGCAGGTTTTTTGCATCTGTCTGCCCGACAGTAGAAATCAACAGGTTTTCAGCGGGTTATTTATGTGCTCCCATTGTTTCGTGACGCTCGGATGATTATCAATGTCTGTTAACGAACGGGAGGGCAGTAATGCACGACGGCAGTGTGCTGGCGATCATCGCCATTTTACCTTTTCTGGGCGCTTTGCTGCCCGGGGTGATGATCCGGGCCGGGCGCAATGCATGCGCCAGTTTTGCTGCGGTGCCCACGGCCTTTGCGCTTCTTCTGCTTCTGACCCAAGCGCCTGCTGTGATGCGCGGCGAGGTGGTGACAACCTCCATTGAGTGGCTGCCGCAGCTGGGTCTGTCGGCGTCGTTCTTTCTGGATGGGTTGGGCCTGCTGTTTGCAATGATGATCCTCGGGGTCGGGCTGTTGATCACGCTCTATGCGCGGTTCTATCTGTCCGGCGATGATCCGATGGGGCAGTTTTACACCTATCTGCTGTTGTTTCAGGGCGCGATGCTGGGCATCGTTTTGTCTGACAACATCTTGCTTTTGCTGGTTTTCTGGGAGCTGACGAGCCTCTCTTCCTTCTTGCTCATTGGGTATTGGAAACATCTGCCCGAAGGCCGTCAGGGCGCGCGCATGGCGCTCACCGTTACCGGGGCAGGCGGGTTGGCGATGATTGGCGGCATGCTGATCCTCGGAAATATTGCGGGCAGCTTCAATCTCACCGACATTCTGGCGCAGGGGGATGCGATCAAGGCGAGCGAATGGTATCTGCCCGCTCTGATCCTGATCCTGATTGGCGCGTTTACAAAATCAGCCCAGTTCCCGTTCCACTTCTGGCTGCCACACGCGATGGCCGCGCCTACGCCGGTTTCGGCATATCTGCACAGCGCGACGATGGTAAAGGCCGGTGTGTTCCTGATGGCGCGCATGTGGCCTGCGCTGGCAGGAACCGAGGCTTGGTTCTACATCGTGGCGACCACGGGTTTGATCACCATGGTGCTTGGCGCGCTGATTGCGCTTTTCAAAGACGATCTGAAGGCGCTTTTGGCGTTTTCGACCGTGAGCCACCTTGGCCTTTTGACCATGCTTTTGGGCTTTGGCACCAAAGCTGCGGCGATTGCGGCCGTGTTTCACATCATCAACCATCTGACCTTCAAAGCCGCATTGTTTATGACAGCGGGTATCGTGGACCATGAGGCCCATACCCGTGACATCAAGCGCTTGGGCGGTTTGGCAAAGCTGATGCCAATCACCGCAGTCATTGGCACCATCACCGCGCTCTCTATGGCGGGGCTGATCCCTCTGAATGGCTTCATCTCCAAAGAGATGATGCTGGAAGAAGCGGCACACACGAAGTGGTTTGAGAACCCCTGGCTTGTGCCTGTGCTGGCAACGGTTGGGGCTTGCCTGTCGGTGGCCTATTCCTTCCGCTTTGTCTTTCACGTGTTTGGTGGGCCGGTGCGGGATGATTATCCTGCGAAACCACATGATCCGCCTTTCGGGCTCTACGCCTCTCCAGCATTGCTGACGGTTCTGGTGGTGGCGCTGGGGCTGATGCCACATCTTGCCGAACCACTGGTGACCGTGGCGGCCAATGCGGTCACGGGCTATGACACCCATCCTCATCTGAAGCTCTGGCACGGCGTGACGCCTGCGCTTTACATGTCGGCCATTGCCTTTGTGGTTGGGGCGATCCTACTCTACCTGCATGGCGGGTTGGAGCGGATCTGGAACGCGATGCCACGGCCTGAAGCGAAGGTGATATTTGACCGGCTGCTGGCGGGCGCTGTTCGGATTGCCCAAGCGGTTGTCTTCAGCATGCACAATGGCGCCATGAGCCGCTATCTGGCGATCATGGTCGTTGTGACCATTGGGCTTGGGTACCACGCATATGCCACTGGGGGCATGTTGCCGCCGACGCGTGACATGCTGCCTGTGCCACCTCTGGTGTTTGTCGCCTGGGCTGGCTTGGTCGTGGCGACCTTCCTCGTGGTCACTCAACACCATAACCGCTTCCGGGCGCTGGTGTTTATCTCGGTCATTGGTCTGTCGATTTCGTCCGGCTTCGTCTATCTCTCTGCACCTGATCTGGCGCTGACGCAGATTTCGGTGGAGACGGTGACCATCCTTCTTTTGTTGCTGGCGCTCTACTTCCTGCCCAAGGAAACCCCGCGTGAGAGCAGCGCGGCGCGCAAGCTGCGTGATGGCGCTATTGCGATCACCGGCGGGCTGGCAGTCGCCGCGCTGGCGATGGTCTATCTGACCCGCGATTTCAGCTCGATCTCAGCATATCATTTGGCCAATTCCTATAAGGGCGGGGGCGGCACCAATGTGGTGAACGTGATCCTTGTGGATTTCCGGGGGTATGACACCTATGGCGAGATCATCGTGCTGGGGATCGCCGGTCTGACGATCTACGCGCTGATGGACTCCCTGCTGCGGGGGCCAGCCGCCAAAAAGCTGCGCGACCGCGTGTTTGCACCGGATCGGTCGCGGGATCGCCACCCGCTGATGATGGTGGTGGCCACACGGGCGATGCTGCCGATTGCGATGATGGTCGGGATCTATATCTTCCTGCGCGGGCACAATCAGCCTGGTGGTGGCTTTATCGCCGGGCTCGTGATCTCCATTGCGCTTTTGATGCAGTATATGGCCTCAGGCTTTGCCTGGGCGCAAATGCGGCAGCGCACGGAATACCACACATTGATTGGCTGGGGCGTTCTGATTGCCGGTTTGACCGGTGCGGGGGCGTGGCTTGCGGGCAAACCCTTCCTGACAAGCGCATACGGCTATCTGCATTTCCCACCAATTGAGGAATTTGAATGGGCCACCGCCATTGCCTTTGACCTTGGGGTGTTCCTCGCCGTGCTCGGCGCGGTGATGCTGATGCTCTACAGCCTGTCGCGGATTGCGCGCTTTGCCGGTGAAACGGTGAACATCAACCCGATGGACCACGACCCATCCGCAGCACGGGTGGCCGAAAAAGCAGACCAAGAACCCGCAAAGGGAGGGCAGTGACATGGAGATGATCGTGGCCAGCACCATTGGTGTTTTGACCGCAGGCGGGATCTATTTGATTTTGCGCCTCCGCGCTTTTCCCGTGATCCTTGGCATTTCGCTGCTGTCTTATGCGGTGAATATCTTCCTGTTCTCAACGGGCCGCTTGGCAACCAACGCGCCGCCCATCCTCAACAAATACGGGGATGCAACTTATACCGATCCGCTGCCTCAAGCGCTGGTGCTGACCGCCATTGTGATCAGCTTTGGTATGACAGCGGTTTTGGTGATGATTGCCCTTGGAGCTTACTTGGAAGCGGACAGCGACGAGATGGCGCTGATCGACGAGGAGGCCCCGCCGGATGCCGAGTTTGAGGTGGAAGCTGCGGCTGCAGAGGCCGCTGCCAAGTCCAGTGCATTGGACCTGTCTGACGAGGAAGAACTAAAAGGGTTGGGCGTATGAACCACTGGATTATTGCGCCGGTCATCCTCCCTGCGTTGCTGGCCCCGATCATTGCGTTTGTGATGCGGCATGACATCGTGCTGGCGCGTAGTTTTTCCGCTGCCGGTGCGCTGGCGCTGTTGCTGATTTCCATTGGGCTGACGATGTTGGCCGCTGGCGGCGACACGCATGTCTACTATCTTGGCGATTGGCCCGCGCCGTTTGGCATTGTGCTTGTGCTTGACCAACTGTCCGCCCTGATGGTGCTGCTGACCAGCATTCTGGCGATCTGTGTGTTGGGGCATATGATGGCCACAGGTCGGGATCAGCGTGGTCGGCATTTCCATGCGCTGTTTCAGTTCCAGCTCATGGGGGTGTGCGGCGCGTTTCTGACAGGGGATGCCTTCAACCTCTTTGTGTTCTTTGAGGTTCTATTGATCGCCTCCTATGGGTTGATGATCCACGGCGGCGGGCGCGTGCGTTTGCGTGCGGGGCTGCAGTATGTGGTGATGAACCTTGCTGGCTCAACCCTGTTCCTCTTTGCTTTGGGCGCGCTTTATGCCGCGACTGGCACGCTGAACCTCGCCGACCTTGCGGTCAAAGTGCGCGAAATGCCCATCGAGGAAGCGGCCCTGCTGCGGGTTGCCGCCGTGCTGCTGCTCATGGTTTTTGCCATCAAAGCCGCGCTCTTTCCGGTGCATTTCTGGCTTCCGGGCACCTATTCGAACGCGCCTGCACCCGTGGCGGCGCTGTTTGCGATTATGACCAAAGTGGGCGCCTATGCGATTATCCGCATGTACACGCTGGTGTTCGGCCCTGACGTGGCCGCCACACAAGAGCTGATCACAAACCTGCTGGTGATCGCTGCGACGCTGACACTGGCAGTGGGGGCAATCGGCGCACTGGCGGCCAAACGCTTTATGCCGATGCTGTCCTTTGCGGTGATCGGCTCGATGGGGACGCTGACCTTTGCCATCGCAGGCATGACCCCGGAGGCCACCACCGCTGCGCTTTACTATCTGGTGCATTCGACGTTCTCCGCAGCCGCCTTGTTCCTGTTGGCAGATCTGGTGATCCGGCGGCGCGGCAATGATGCGCTGTCGCCGCAGTTTGCCACAGAGCGGCACGGGCTGTTCTCTGCCCTTTTCTTTGCAGGCGCCATTGCAATGACCGGCATGCCGCCGCTCAGCGGGTTCTTCGGGAAACTGCTGGTTCTGGATGCGGTGCGCGAGGCGCCTTGGATGACGGTGGCCTGGGTCGCGATCTTGGCCGGCTCGCTGGTGACCATCGTTGGTTTTGCCCGCGCGGGCAGCACGCTGTTCTGGAAGGCGCGCCAGCCCAAGGAAGGCGATGTGGCCCTTCATATGGCGGTGAGAAGCGACCAGTCTCCGCTCAATGCGCAGAAACTCACCTCGATCTTTGTGATGCTTCTGATGATGGGGCTGCTGGTCGCCACCTCCGGGCGGGTAGCAACCTATCTGGAGGGCGCGGCATCGCAACTTTATGACATGAACGGATATGTCGAAGCGGTGCTTCAGCCAAGCGAGGAGGTGCTGAAATGATGCGCAGACTGCTCCCCCACCCATTTTTCAGCCTGACGCTGGCCATCGTTTGGCTGATGCTGGTGAACAAGGTCACGGTGGGCAACTTGATCCTTGGCGGCTTCTTTGGCGTCGTGGTGCCAATCATCACCGCGCCTTATTGGCCGGGGCGCCCGGACATCCGCAAACCGTTCCATGTGACAGCCTATTTCGCCGTGGTGCTGTGGGACATTGTGGTGGCCAACTTTCAGGTGGCCTTCATCATTCTGTTCAAACGCGACAAAGACATTCATTCGCGCTGGGTCTGCGTGCCGCTGGATATGACCTCACCAGAGGCGATCACGGTTCTGGCTGGTACAATCACCATGACCCCAGGCACTGTATCCGCGATGCTGAGCGCGGACAGCAGCAGCCTGCTGGTGCATTGCCTTCACACGGATGATCCAGGCGCGGTGCGCGACCACATCAAACACCGCTATGAGCGTCGACTGAAGGAGATTTTCCGATGATCACAGCTGCGCTTTATTTCGCCTTTACCTGCTTTGGTCTGGGGCTGCTGCTTTGCCTCTGGCGCGTTGCACGTGGGCCGTCCGCGGCGGATCGCATCCTCGCGCTGGATACGATGGTGATCAACATGATCGCGGTCCTGATCCTTTACGGCATTCTGCGCGGAACCGCGATCTACTATGAGGCAGCGATGCTTGTGGCAATGGTTGGCTTTGTCTCCACCGTGGCCTACTGCCGCTTCGTGCTGCGCGGCGATATTATTGAGTGAGGAGAGAGCGAGATGTTGGCTGAAATTCTGGTATCCTTTTTCCTCGTTCTGGCAGGCTTCTTTGGTCTGGTGGGCAGCTTCGGTCTGATCAAACTGCGAGACAGCATGCAGCGGCTACATGCGCCCACAAAGGCGACGACATTGGGGGTGGGCGGTGTGCTCGTGGCCTCGATGCTCTACTTCCTTTTGGTGAAAGGGCAGGTGTCCTTTCATGAGCTGTTGATCACGCTCTTCCTATTCATAACAGCCCCGGTGGCGGCGCATTTTGTGGCGAAAGCCTATATTCAAGCATCCTTGAAACCCGAAGATTTGCCGGATTGCGACGGTGAATATGGTTGGGCGTTGTTTGATGATCCGCCCAGTGCCTTTGATCAGGACTGATATAGGCGCTCAGGCCATTCCCGGATGAAAGCAAGCGTGCAAGCTCTTTTGCACGCTTATTTTTTGCCGAACTCAACGGAACTCTTTTGAAAACCTTGCCCCTCGCGCAGGGGCGTGTTTCTATTGTTCGAATTCTGTTTCGATCAGCGTGCAACTGTAAATAGCGCTGCTCGCAATATCATTTTGGGAATATCACATGACCTTTCTACAGTTTTTGCGCACGGCATCCGTGGCTTTGCCGATGACTCTGGCTGCTTCTGCAACATTTGCGCAGGACGCCCCGGCCCCGAAAGTGGCCGTCGCGGCAGCCTACATTGAAGAGTTGGCAGATCAGGCGATTTTCATCGGCAAAGGGGAAGCGGTCGACAAGGTGGATCTGGTCGCGCGGGTCAGCGGCTTTGTCGACAAGATCCACGTGCGCGACGGCGATGAGGTCGCAGCTGGTGATCTCTTGTTTGAGATCGAGCCGGAGGTCTATCAGGCGGCTTTGACAGCGCGGCAGGCGGATTTGGCGCAAGCTGAAGCGAATTTGCGCCTGTCTGAGGTTGAGCTTGTCCGGAAAACCGAACTGTTTGAGCGCGATGTGGGCACAGAAGCAGATCGTGACGTGGCGCTGGCCAACAATGAGGTGGCCAAAGCGCAGGTAGCGATTGCAAAGGCCGCGATTGAGCAGGCGCAGCTGGATGTGGATTACACCAAGGTTCACGCCCCGTTTGAAGGCCGTGTTGGCCGTGTGGCCGTCAGCGTGGGCGAATTGGTTGGTTCGGGGTCAGTGCCACTGATCAACATTGTGCGCACCGCGCCGATTTATGCGGAATTCTCTTTGACGGAGAAGCAACTGGTCAGCGTGATGGAGCGCCACGACGCTGAGGTCGCTGAGCTGGCGGATGAGGGCAAGGCACCGGATGTGTTTGCCATTCTGCCCAATGGTGACGAGTTGGACGAGGTCGGCCGGATTGTCTTTGCCGACAACCGGATTGACCCAACCACCGGCACCATCACTCTGCGGGCGAAGTTTGAGAACCAGCGCGGGCTGTTGCTTGACGGAGCCTTCCTCAATCTGCGCATTGCCAGCGCGGAACCTTCAAAGGTTCTGATGATCCCGCAAGCCGCTGTGCAGCGTGATCAACGCGGAGATTTTGTGTTGGTTGTTGGCCAACAGAAGACAGTTGAGCAGCGCTATCTCACGTTGGGACGTCAGGTCGAGGCTGCGGTTGTTGTCGAAGACGGAATGCGTGAAGGCGAAACCGTGATTGTCGAAGGTCTGCAGCGCGTGCGCCCCGGTGTCGAGGTCGATGCGGTTCTGGCGGGCCAGCCGACAGAGGAGCAATAAGCCGTGTTTTCAACGATCTTTATTAAGCGCCCCAAAATGGCGTTTGTGATCTCATTGGTCCTCACAATCATGGGGGCCATTGGGTATAGCGCGCTGCCGGTTGAACAGTTTCCCGACATCACGCCGCCGGTTGTGAATGTCTCGGCCAACTACACCGGCGCAAACTCCGAAACTGTGGAAAACACGGTTGCTGCGCCGATTGAGGCGCAGGTGAACGGTGTGGATGACATGATCTACATGTCCTCAGACAGCACCGACACCGGGTCTTACAACCTGGCGATCACCTTTGAGGTGGGCACCGATCCAGACATTGCCTCTGTGAACGTGCAAAACCGCGTGGCGCAGGCCACATCTCAGTTGCCGACCGAGGTGACAGACAGCGGCGTCGTGACCCAGAAATCCTCCACCAACATGCTGTTGATTGTGACGCTGAACTCACCCAACGGCACCTATGACGAGGTGTTTCTGTCCAACTATGCCTCCATCAACATTCGCGACGCGCTGGCCCGTGTGAAAGGTGTTGGCCGTGCAGATGTGATGACCAACTTTGAATATGCGATGCGGATGTGGATGGATCCAGACCGTATGGCAAGCCTTGGCCTGACACCTGCCGATCTGGTAGCGGCCATTCGCGAGCAGAACCTTGAGGTCTCCGCCGGTCAAATCGGCACGCCGCCGATCAGATCCGGGCAGCAGTTTCAATATACCATCAAATCCAAAGGCCGCCTGACCACGGTGAAGGAGTTTGAGGACATTGTGCTGCGCACCGGCGATGCTGGCAGCATCGTGCGCATCAAAGATGTTGCGGAAGTGGAGCTTGGGTCCAGCAACTACAACGCATCGGGCCGTGCAGACGGCAACCCGGCAACCGTTCTGGCGGTCTATCAGGCGCCGGGCGAAAACGCGCTGGCGGTGGCAGAGCAAGTGATTGCCGAAATGGATCGCCTGTCACGTGCCTTCCCGGATGATGTGACCTATGAGATCCCCTATGACAGTACGCTGTTTGTGGAGCAGTCTCTCAATGATGTGGTCTCCACGCTGATCCTCACCTTCATTCTTGTGATCTCCGTGGTGTTCATCTTCCTTGGCAACTTGCGGGCCACAATGATCCCTGCGATTGCCATCCCGGTGTCGCTGATTGGGGCTTTTGCCTTCCTTCTGGCCTTTGGCATGTCACTCAACACGATTTCGCTGTTTGCGCTGGTGCTGGCAATCGGGATCGTGGTGGACGACGCCATTGTGGTTGTCGAAAACGTCGAGCGCCTCATCGCCGAGGAAGGGCTGCCCGCGGCAGAAGCCACCCGCAAAGCCATGGGGCAGATCACCGGACCGGTGATTGCCACCACGCTGGTGCTGCTGGCGGTGTTTGTGCCGGTGACCTTCATGCCCGGCATTACCGGGCGCCTCTACACGCAGTTTGCTGTCACAATCTCTGTGGCCGTGGTGATCTCGTCAATCAACGCGTTGACGCTCTCTCCTGCGCTGTGTGCGCTGATCTTGAAGCCGCGTAATCCAGAAGGGCCCAAAGGGTTGCTGAAGGTCTTTGAGAGCGGTGTTGACGGTGCGCGCAACGGCTATGTCAGCATCGTTCGGCGGTTGGTGCGTATCCCGCTGATCGCGGTGGCGATCCTTGTGGCGCTTGGCCTGAGTTCTGGCACATTGATGAAGTCGCTGCCAGCCGGGTTTATCCCGCTGGAAGATAACGGCACCTTGTTTGTGGATGTTCAGCTGCCGGATGCGGCGTCGCTCGAACGCACAGAGAATGTGGCCTCTCGTCTCAATGAAAAGCTCATGGCGATCCCCGGCGTTGTCGGCTCTGTTCAGGTGAACGGCTTCAGCTTGCTGACCGGTTCTGGCTCCAATGGGGCGATGATCATTCTGAACCTCGCGCCTTGGGATGATCGCCAGACCGACGAGCTGAGTGCCGATGGGATTTTGCAGAAGGTCTACGGCATTGCCAATCAGGAGATCGCCGCAAGCGTGATCGCCTTCAACCCACCGCCGATTTCCGGCCTTGGCCTGAGCGCGGGTGTGGAGATGAAGGTGCAGCAGACCGGTGGTGGCACCGCGCAGGACCTGGCCTCTGCGGTTGGCTCTCTGATCTATGCCGCCAACCAACGCGATGAAATGGCGCAGAGCTATTCGACGTTCCGTGCCAATGTGCCCAAGGTCTATGTCGATCTGGACCGTGAAAAAGCCAAGTCTCTGAACGTGGCGATCTCGGATGTATTCATGACATTGCAGGGTTACATGGGGTCGATTTATGTGAATGACTTCAACCTCTTTGGTCGTGTCTACCGCGTGATGATCCAGGCGGATGGCGACTATCGCTCGCAGGTCGAAGACATCAATTCGCTTTATGTGCGCTCCCAAACTGGAGACATGGTGCCTATGGGCACGCTGGTCACGGTCAGAAACGAGCTCGGACCGGTTGCGCTGAACCGCTACAACATGTTCCGGGCGGCAACTGTTACGGGTGTGCCTAAAGAAGGCCTGTCGACCGGTGACGCGATCCGAGTTCTGGAAGAAGAGGCCAAGACGGCACTGCCCCCGGGGTATTCCTATGAATGGACCGGCACAGCGCAGCAGCAGCAATCGTCTGGTGGTCTGGTGATCCTGATCCTCATTATGGCGGTGGTGTTTGGATATCTCTTCCTTGTGGCCCAATACGAGAGTTGGACCATGCCGGTGGGCATTCTGCTCTCGGTCACGGTCGCCCTGTTTGGGGCTTTGGCTGCGGTGGCGGTCTCTGGTGGAGATGTGAACCTCTACACCCAGATCGGGATGATCATGCTGATCGGGATGGCCTCCAAAAACGCCATTCTGATCGTGGAGTTCGCCATGGAGCGGCGTGCCGCGGGGCTGACCATTCGGGAGGCGGCGATTGAAGCGGCCAGCCAGCGTTTCCGCGCGGTGATGATGACGGCGCTATCGTTCCTGCTGGGCGTTGTGCCTCTGCTTGCCGCAAGCGGGGCCGGGGCAGCCAGCCAGAAAGCCATCGGTGTGGCGGTCTTTGGCGGGATGCTGGCGGCCACGGTGATTGGCGTGGTGATCGTGCCGATCCTTTATGTGCTGCTG
The DNA here is from genome assembly GCF_017743735.1 of Shimia sp. R9_2. Lineage (GTDB taxonomy): Bacteria > Pseudomonadota > Alphaproteobacteria > Rhodobacterales > Rhodobacteraceae > Shimia. The sequence continues at coordinate 488,797 of NZ_JAGHRO010000002.1, read as the reverse complement.
CAGGGCATGCGCGAATGGATCAAGGGGTTTGGCAAGAAGAGCGAGCCAAGCGAAGCCGCGTAAAACCCCCGTTTGGAAAGATCAAAGGGCCGGAGTTTTTCCGGCCCTTTTTTGTTTGAACTACGCGGCTTCGGCGCGCTTCAGATGACGTGAAACCAGGTCTTCATGCCTGCGGCCTGGTGTGAAAGCATGTGGCAGTGAAACAGCCATTTCCCCGGCGTTTCAGCGACAAAGGCGATTTCGCGAGTTTCACGGGGCTGCACCAGAAGCGTGTCTTTGTGCGGACCAAAGCCGCCGTCGGGCAAGACCTCTTGGAAATGGGTGCCGTGCAGGTGCATCGCGTGGGCAAAGGCGGTTTCGTTCACGATGGGGATGCGTATGAGCTCCCCTTGCCGCAACTCTGCGAGAGGGGCTGTGGGCATGCCCACAACGCCGTTGAACGCCCAGACCTTGCCTTGCTGCACCAAGTCGCGGGTGGACATTTCCTGGCCTTCCCAGGTGGCGCTTTCCATGCGGCCCATCGCGCCGCCGGACATGATCAGTGGGATCTCTCTCGCGCCTGAGAGATCTGTCAGATACCGCATTGGATTGGCTGGCAAAGGCTGGATGGGTGGCCTGGGATCTGATCTGCGGCCTGAAAGGGGAATGTCGTGCAGCAGGTATCCTGTGTCACGCTCGACAAAGACAATTTGAAGGGCCTGTGCCTCAGATGAGGTGATGTCCACAATCACGTCTGCGCGCTCTGCCGGGCCAAACACCAGCGTATCCAAATCCTCGGGCGCGCGCAGGGGCATGCCGTCTCTTGCCACGACTTTTCCGACGGCACCCTTCAAGGCGATGGTCATAATCCGGTCGGTGGCGACATTGACAAACCTCAGCCGTACACGCGCGTTTTCCTCCACAGAGGCGGGCGACGGTGTGAGGTGGGAATGCACATAATTCCCCATGCGGCCAGCGTGGGTCCAATCATGCATGGCGCCGAAATCTTCGGTGATCTGCGCGGTTTCATCCAGCCGCCAGTCGTCCAGAACCACCACGATGTCATGGTCCACATCGGGCGGGGTTTGCTCCTCAACAACAATCACGCCGTAAAGGCCGCGCGCGACCTGCACGGTGGAGTGATTGTGGGAGTGATACCAATAGGTTCCGGCGTCTTTCAGCGGGAAGGCATAGTCAAAGGTTTCGCCAGTTTGCACCGCTTGTTGCGTGAAGCCCGGCACACCATCCATGGCGTTGGGTAGGCGCAAACCATGCCAGTGAATGGAGGTCGGATCGGGCAGGCTGTTGCGCAGTGTTTGCTGCAGTGTGTCTCCCTGCTTAAAACGCAGCAGCGGGCCAGGGACAGTGCCGTCAAACCCCCAAACCTGCGTTTCCGGATAATCACCAAATTCAGCATCGATCAATTGCACCGAAGCGACCTTGGCTTCGAGTACGTTGACTGAGGCCTGCGCGAGGGTAGGAGCGAGGTAGAGCGCCGCTGTGCTTTTCAGGAAGTGCCGTCTTGTGAGTGTCATCGTCCGCTCCGCTGTTTGGGGGGGGCCGGTTCAGGCGTGTTTCAACCAGACTACGTGAAAGCGGGCCATCGGGGCCACAAAAAGGGCTGTGGGCTTGTGAGCGCTGCGGTTGGGGCGATGGTGGGCAAAGAGAAGGGCCGGAGATTTCTCCAGCCCTTCGTGTTGGTTTTGGTGCGTTTGCTTAGAGCAGGATGCGGAAGCGGGCGAAGCCGTCCGGGCCTTCTCCAGCGGCCTCAATAGAGACCCCTTCGACGCTGTCGCTGTACTCGGCAGCTTTCGGCCCGGTGTCAAACAGCACCGAGGTGTCAGGCAGGGGCGCGAAGGTCCAGTTGGCGTCGGCGCGGGGGCTGATGGTGCCTTTTTCGAGGATGTAGCGCACGATCACGTCGCGGTTGGTGTCGGGGCCTTCAAAAACGATGGTGTCACCCATCGCACCGGGGAATTTGCCGCCACCGCCTGCGCGGTAATTGTTGGTGGCGATGATGAATTCCGCATTCATATCAAGCGGTTTGCCGTCAAACATCAGATTCACGATGCGGTTGGCATCGGCGTTGATCAGCGTGCCTTTGGGATCAAACTTTGAGGGTTGGGACAGGTCGATCTGATAGGTGACGCCGTCCATCACATCAAAGTTGTAGGACGGGAAATCCGGGTTCAGAAGCACCTGATCGGCTTTGCCCGGTTCCACCTGATTGAAGATCCCGGCAGAGCGCTCAAGCCAATCTTTGACCTCCTTACCGGTTACTTTCACGGCGCGGGCGGTGTTGGGATAGAGGTAGAGGTCGGAGACGTTTTTGATCGCCACATCGCCCTTGGCCACGTCTGTGTAATACTCCGGGCCACCGCGGCCGCCAGCCTTGAAGGGCGCGGCGGCGGAGAGGATGGGAAGGCCCTCATATTCGGTGCCTTTCATCATCTGCTCGATGTACCAGAGCTGCGCGATCGAGACGATTTGCACCGAGGGATCATCGGCCACGAGCGCGAAGTAGCTGTGCAGCGGGGCATCTGTTTTACCAACCGCGCGGCGTACATAGGCGAGCGTTTCGTCATGCTCTTTTTGTACGGATTTCAATACGTTCTGCTGACTTTCCACCAACGCGGTGATGGAGCGGTCTTCGTTGCGTTTGGAGATCGGGCGGGCCTCGGTGCTGTGGCTGACGATGCGCCAAGAGCTGCCGTCGCGTTCCAGCATGAGGTCGATCAGACCGAGGTGGGAGCCCCAGAAACCACCCATGGCAGCGGGCTTGCCCATGAGGGTGCCGGCGGCGACGTCGACGCCTGCCATGCCCTCATAAGCCGAGGAGGGGAAGACGCGGTGGTGGTGGCCGGTGAGCACGGCGTCGATGCCATCAACGGCGGCCAGAGGGACGGAGGCGTTTTCCATTCCGTCAGAGTGATCAGCTGCGCCGATGCCGGAGTGGCTGAGGGCGATGATGATGTCGGCGCCTTCTTCTTTCATTTGCGGAACAAAGGCTTGCGCGGTTTCAACGATGTCGCGGGCCTGGACATTTCCCTCAAGATGACGGCGATCCCAGTTCATGACTTGGGGTGGGGTGAAGCCGATGACGCCAACTTTGATCTGGTGTTTCTCACCTGCGCCGTCGGTGATTTCGCGCTCCAGAATGGCGTAGGGTTTGAAGAGGGTTTTGTCCTCCCGGGCGGTCGCCCCTTGCTCCAGAGAGATGTTGGAAAGCACCGTTTCAAAGCCCGCGCCAGCCATGGATTTCATAAGGAAATCAATGCCGTAATTGAATTCATGGTTGCCGATTGTGGCGGCGTCAAACCCTACTGCGTTCATGGCGGTGATGATGGGGTGGCTGTCGCCTTCTTTCATGCCACGTTCATAGGCGATGTAGTCGCCCATGGGGTTGCCCTGCAGGAAATCGCCGTTGTCGATCAGGAGCGAATTGGTGGCCTCGTCGCGGATCTCTTTGATCAGGGAGGCGGTGCGCGCAAGGCCTACTGTGTCGCGCGGTTTGTCGGCGTAGTAGTCATAAGGGAAGACATGCACATGCAGGTCTGTGGTTTCCATGATCCGCAGATGTGCTTGATTTGTTGAGGCTTTTGCCGAGAACGGATGCAGCGCGATGAAGCCTGCAGTGGCACCGAGGAAATGACGGCGGGACAGGGTGAATTGAGACATGGGACCCTCGCTGTTGGAAATGAATCAGGCCCGCCGGTTGGCAGTGAAGGCGGGTTCGGAAGGCAATCAATGGGATGACTGTAACAGCAATTTGACCGGGTGGATAAACTTCTGCGACGGCGGCGGATGTCCGCGCGTTAACACTTAAATTTGCGGCGGATTCCACGTCGGTATCGCGTCGGTAATGCGGCTGTATTGCGGAGGTGCGATTTTCGGGCGGCGCAGATTAACGCGGCGTACGGCGCAACGGGGGCCGCACGCAACAAAAATGCGCCATGTGGGGAGGAGTTAAAAACGGACTTGTTGCGGGTGCTGAGCGCCGCCAAAGGCTGTCAAAACCCGCGAAATGATCCCCATGGTAGGGCGCGTGTTGGGCGGTGAGTTGTGAGAGAGCGCGGTCCAATGAAACAACAAGGCTTGCCTCCGGTCAAAGAGGCCAGCCCCCTCCCTTGGGGAGGGTCGGGGGCTGGTCGGCTTCGTCGTCCGTGAAAGGGTGGCGACCACGTGCTTCTGGTTTTCAGAAGGACGCTTTACAGTCTAGTTCACGTATTGCTGTTGCCGGTGAAGCGCGCGGCGTCGGCAGCGGCGCGGCGGATGGCGTTGGATTTGTGGACGGTCTCCATATATTCGGCCTCGGGGTCGCTGTCATAGACAACGCCGCCGCCAGCCTGAATGTAGAGCTTCTGATCTTTCACGATGGCGGTTCGCAGCGCGATACAGATGTCCATGTCGCCACCGGAGCTGAAGTAGCCCACACCGCCGCCATAGATGCCGCGTTTTTCCGGCTCCAGTTCGTCGATGATTTCCATGGCGCGCACCTTGGGGGCACCGGAGACGGTGCCTGCGGGCATGCCAGCAAAGAAAGCATCAAGGGCGTCTTTGTCCTCGGCCAGTTCGCCGACGACGTTGGAGACGATGTGCATCACGTGGCTGTATCGCTCGATGATGAATTTCTCGGTGGGGCGCACGGTGCCGACCTTGGCCACGCGGCCGGTGTCGTTGCGGCCCAGATCAAGCAGCATGAGGTGCTCGGCCAGCTCTTTCTTGTCGGCCAGCAGATCTTCCTCAAGCGCCTTGTCCTCTTCCGGTGTGGCGCCACGGGGGCGGGTGCCTGCGATCGGGCGGATGGTGACTTCGTCGCCAAAAACCCGCACGAGGATTTCGGGGCTCGCGCCGACCACCTGAAAACCGCCGAAGTTGAAGTAGAACATGAACGGCGACGGGTTGGTGCGACGCAGGGAGCGGTAGAGCGCAAAGGGTGGCTGCGGAAATTCCTGTGTCCAGCGTTGGGCCGGGACCACCTGAAAGATGTCGCCTGCGCGGATGTAGTCCTTGGCCTTCTCCACGGCGGCCATGTAGCCTTCTTTGGTGAAGTTGGAGACCGGGGGGGAGACCTCATGGGCATCGCCCAGATCGCGCGCGGCCTGTGGCATCGCACGTTCGAGATCACGTACCGCATCCATCACGCGTTCGGCGGCCTGTGCGTAGGCTGCTTTGGCGGATTGGCCATCGCTGACCCATGCGGGGGAGACCACGGTGACCTCGCCTTTCACGCCATCCAGCACGGCGACCACGGAGGGGCGCAGCATGCAGGCATCGGGCAGGCCAAGCGGATCAGGGTTGATGCTGGGCAGGTGCTCGACCAACCGGATCATATCGTAGCCGAGATAGCCAAAGAGACCGGCGGAGGCCTGTGGCAGGTCTTCGGGCAGGTCGATGCGGCTTTCCTCAATGAGGGCGCGCAGGTTGGTGAGCGGGTCACCCTCCTGCGGCGCAAAGCCATCGGGATCAAACCTCGCGCTGCGGTTGATGCGGCTTTCGGTGCCGTGGCACTGCCAGATTAGATCGGGTTTCATGCCGATGATGGAATAGCGCCCGCGCACTTCGCCGCCCGTGACCGACTCCAGCATAAAGGCGTCTTTATGCGCGCCGGTGAGTTTCAGCATCAGGGACACAGGGGTGTCCAGATCGGCGGCAAGCCGGGTGTAGACAACTTGATTTTTGCCCGCTTCATAGGCGGCGGCAAACTCGTCAAAGCTCGGGGTCAGGTCCACCTTGGCGGCCTTTCTTATTGGAACTGCGCGTGCACTGCGTTGAGTGCCTGCTGATTGATTTCTGCCGGGTACATCGCCTGCAGCGCTTCGGCATAGGCCTGGAACATGTCCTGGGACACGCCGCTGGCCAGCTGCTCGGTGATGCGCGCCTTGAGGGTGGCGATTTCAGGATCAGAGGTGTCTGGCATGGTGACGGCGTTCAGGCGCACGAGGATCACGCCGTTGGCGCTTTCCAGCGCGCGCAGCTCGCCGGGCTCCATCTCAAAGACATCATTGAGGAAGGTCGCCGGGGTGCCGGGAATGAAGCCGCCGCGATCCATACCGGTTTCCTCCACAGCGGTGAAGCCGAAGGAGGCAAATTCGGTGCCTTCAGACAGGCGTGGCATCAGGCGCTCCACCAGCGCGTTCAGCGCCTCGGCAGTGCGTTCGGCGACAACCGCAGCAGCGGCTTCGTCTTTCACGTCTGCCAGCGGGGCCGGGTGGGCCTCGGTTTCACCCTCAAGACGCAGGGCATAGATGCCGCCGTCCTCAAGCACTTCGACCTGTGGGAAATCGCTGTCGGTCACGGCCGCAGCGGTGGCGCGGAAGCCTTCATAGCCTGCGAGCGGGTGGTCAACAGCGGCGTGCCAGTCAACCGAGCCCAGTTGCATGTCGGTTTCATCGGCCACCTCTTCGAGGGTGGCGCCACCGGCCAGCAGGTCGTCGATGTCGCTGATTTGGGCGTCGATCAGGCGGCGGGCGCGGTCGGCGGCCAGCTCATCACGCAGCACGACGCTGGCCTCTTCAAAGCTGGTGCTTTGGGCGGGCAGGATGCCGTTGACGCGGAACAGGGCCGGGCCGAGGTCGGATTGCACTGGACCGGCGATGCCGCCTGCCGGGGTCAGGAACACGGCTTCGCCTGCGGCGCTGAGTTCGGCTTTGGTCACGTCGCCCAGATCCACATCAGAGAGCTGAAGGCCGCGGCCTTCGACCAGCGCCTCAAAGGTGGTGGTGCCTGCGGTGATCTCTGCCAGGGCGGCTTCGGCGGCGGCCTGATCGCCAAACGCCAGACGCTCCACCAGACGGCGCTCCGGGCGGTTGAACTCGGCGTCGCGCTCTTCATAGAGCGCCTGTAGCGCGGTTTCGTCGATTTCGACCTGATCGATGATCATGTCCGGGCTGAGCCATGCATAGGTGATCTGACGGGTGGCCGGGACCATGAAGCTGTCCTGGTTGGCGTCATAATAGGCGGCGATGTCGGCGTCTGCGGGTGTTTCGACCGGGCGGGTCAGGTTGTCACCGGTGAGCTGCGCCCATGTGAAGTCGCGCTCTTCGGCGATGTAGGTGATAACCGCATCAGCGTAGGCGTCAGACATGTTGAGGCCAGAGACAATCGCGCCTTGCAGCAGGCTGCGGGCGGTGTCTTCGCGCACGCTGTCTTCAAATTCGGACTCGCTCATGCCGGCCTGATCGATGGCGAAGGTGTAGGCGTCGCGGTCAAAAGAGCCGTCAAGGCCCTGAAACGCGGGGATGTTGAGCAGCTCGTCGCGTAGGTTCTCGTCGCCGATGGAGAGTCCGAGGCGGTCGTTTTCTGCATCCAGCGAGCGGGTGGTGGCGAGGCGGGAGAGCACGAGGCGGTCGATGCCGAAGGCCTGCGCCTGCACAAATGGCAGGGACTGGCCGGTCTGGGCCTCAAGCGCGCGCAGCTCTTCCTGCAGGGCGCGGGCGTAGTCATCGACAGAGATGTCTTTGTCGCCCACGGAGCCGACAGAATGCACGGTGCCCGTCAGGCTGGTTGCGCCAAAGCCACCCAAGCCCAGAATGAGCAGGCCCATGAGAATCCAGACCGCTGTTTTAGAGGTTTTGCTCTGCGCCATGTCGGTTGTCCGCCCTGTGATCGTTCAAGTTTCTGAGGGCAAGGTCTACGCGGTTGGGGCAGGGGGGGCAAGCCACATTGGCCTGCCCGGAGGTGCAGAGTGCGCGCTCAGTAGGCGACCGTGGCGAGGCGGTCAAAAAGCACGCCGATTTGGTCGCGATCGACATTGGCAAAGGCGATGCGCAGGGTGCGGGCGGCGTCTGGATCTTCCTCGGGCATGAACATGGTGCCGGGCAGCGTGAGGATGGCGTGATCGCGCACAAGTCTTTGGGCGAGCTCGTCACTAGCCAAATCGAACGGATGTTCGAAATAGGCAAAATATGCGCCCACTGCACGTAGTTTCCAGCCAATTTTGTCGATTTTTGGCAGGTTGTCGGTGATGGCGGCACGGCGATCAAGGATCTCCTCACGCTCTTCTGACAGCCAATCGGACAGGTTTTGCATGCCCCAGAGGGCCGCATGCTGGCCAAGCTGGTTGGGACAGATGGCAACGGTGTCGAGAAACTTCTCGGCCTCCGCCAAAAGTGGGGTGCTGCTGACCATAGCGCCCACACGATGGCCGGTGAGACGGTAGGCTTTGGAGAAAGAATAGAGGTGGATCAGCGTGTCCGCCCAATCGGGGTCAGAAAACAGATCATGCGGCGCGCCGTCACGAGAATCAAAGTCGCGATAGGTTTCATCCACGATCAGACGCAGCCCATGGGCCTTGGCGAGATCATACATCCCCCGCACTAGGGAAGCAGGATACTCCACGCCGCCCGGATTGTTGGGGGTGACCAGCACAATGGCGCGCGTGCGCGGTGTAATCAGCGGGGCGGCCTGTGCCACATCGGGGAGAAGATCTGCGCCTGTTTTGAGCGGCACAGCGGTGACGCCCTGCATGTCGAGCCACATTTTATGGTTGAAATACCAAGGGGTTGGAGTGATAACTTCATCCCCTTCGCTGGCAATTGCGGCGAGCGCTGCGCTGAAAGCCTGATTGCAGCCCGAGGTGATTGCCACCTGATCTGGTGCAATTACTGCGCCATAGGCCGCGCTCCACTGGCTGGCCACTTCTGCGCGCAACTCTGGCAGGCCCAGCACCGGGCCGTAGAGATGGGCCTCCGCCACGTTCAGTGCCGTATCGGCAATGTGGCGGCGCAGCGGCTCTGGCGGCGGGGCAACGGGCGCAGCCTGGCTGACGTTGATGAGCGGTTTGTCATCTGAGAAAACCACGCCCTCAAGCCAGCGACGGGCCTCCATAACGGGCGGGGCAAAGGTGGCGTTGGTGCGAGACACGGTCATGGCGGCATCCTGAAATCTGTGGTGAGGCCGACCTATGTGCGAGAGGCGGGAGGATCAGCGGCTTTCCTGCAGAAAAGCCGCCAATGCAATGATGTGCAAGCAGATGTTTGCCTGAGCGCGTGCGACAGTCAGTATCGGCAGCTTTATGGGCGAAGTGGCCTTCCTCTTGCCCAAAATATCCCGGGGGAGTCTCATCTGTGATGGGGCGGGGGCAGCGCCCCCTTTCACACGCCCCCCCAGACACAGGGCGGCAGATCCTCAAAGATCAGTCGGTGCCGCGATACGGCTCAACATATTGCAGGGCCATATCCCACGGGAAGAAGATCCATGTGTCCTGGCTGACACCGGTGATGAAAGTGTCGACCTGTGGCTCGCCCTGCGGCTTTGCATAAACAGTGGCGAAATGCGCCTTGGGGTAGGTTTCGCGCACCAACTCAAGGGTTTTGCCGGAATCCACCAGATCGTCGATGATCAGCACGCCTTCGCCGTCGCCCATCAACTCGGCATCTGGGGCTTTCAGGATTTCGGCCTCGCGGCGCTGGTCGGCTTTGCCGCCGCCGGAGTGGTAGGATTTCACGGAAATCGTGTCGACCACACGGATGTCGAGCTCGCGCGCCACAATCATTGCAGGCGCCATGCCACCACGGGTGATCGCGACAATTGCGCGCCATGCGCCATCATCAGGGCCTTTGCCGTCCAGACGCCACGCCAATGCCCGGCTGTCGCGGTGGATTTGATCCCAGCTGATGTGGAAACCTTTTTCGTGTGGCAGACGCTCGCTCATGGTGGACTCACCCCTTTGTCGCAGATTTCGGGTCTTCTAGCAGAAGCGCTTTGTTGCGCAAACTGTTTGATGGTGCGGGCTATGGCGTGACGACATAGCCGCCATTTTGCACGGAGATGCGCGGGGGCTGCGCGGTTTGGGCAAAGGCATGGTAGGCGGGGGCGAGGCTTTGCCAGTAGTCATGCCAGCGGTGGTTTTCGGTTTTTTGCATACGCGCCTCGGTGGGGCGGAAGGGAAAGGCGTGTACCGGCACAAAGGCTTGCCCGCCGTTCAAAGCGGCCTCCACGGTGACGTAGATTTCCTCGATCATCGGATCGGTCATGGCGTAGCAGCCGATGGAGACACAGTCGCCATGCACCATGAGGTAGCTGCCGGTGCGCCCCTGCGCGCGGTCATAGGTGTTGGGGAAGCCGAGGTTGAAGGAGAGGTGAAAACGGCTGTTCGGGTTGAGCGCGGCTTTGCCCACGCGGTAGAACCCTTCCGGCGATTGCCGATCACCTTCCTTGAGCTTGGGGCCAAGCGCGCCTGAGTGGTTGCAGATCGGGTAGGTTTTAAAGAGCTGATAGGGGCCGGCGTCTGATTGCAGCCAGAGTTCGAGCTCTTGTTCTTCTTTGAAGATGCGAATGTAGCTGGGCGCGCCCAGATGGCTTCCGGCCTCGGCCATGGCGGCAGCGAGGCGCGGCGTCTGGTAGCGGCGGATTTCGGAAATGCCGGAGCGGGGGGAGCGCAGATCCGGTTGACTGCCTGGCGCAGGTATCAGTGAGAGGATCTGGGGTTTGAAGTGCAGGGCAAGCAACGCAAGGGCGCTGCATGCCACAAAGATTGCAAGCAGGCGGCGCATCAGAGCGCTGCGATTTTCACGCCCAGGGCTGCGAGAAGCCCGCCAAAGATGCGGTCGATCCAGTGTTTCAGGCCGACATAGACTTCGCGGGTTTTGCGCAGTGAAAACAGGCGCGCCACCACGGTGTTCCAGAGGAATTCACCAAGGAAGATGCAGATCAGCAGAAGCACCATAGCCAGGGTGGTGGTGCCCGCAGGTACGGTGCCCACAAAGACCGCGCCGAAGAAGACGGCAGGCTTTGGGTTGGCAAGCTGGGTCCAGATGCCAAGACGGAAGGCTGACCAGAGCGTGGGCAAGGCGGCTGCGTCTTCGGTGTCTTCCAAAGGCACATCTGCAGTGCGCCACATCTTGATGGCGGTCCAGATCAGGAAGGCGGCGCCACCGATTTTCAGGGCGGTCAGCAGGAAGGGGGCGTATTCAAACAGAAGCGCCAGACCAAAGAGCGCGGCGCTGGCCCAGAAGACCGCGCCAAGGCCAATGCCTGCGGCCAGCGCGGCACCGGTTTTCAGACCGTCGCGCAGACCGACGCGGGCCGCCATGAGAACAGCGGGGCCGGGGCTGATGGCGGCCATGAGGCAGAGCGAGATGGTCGCGATAAAGGCAGTCAGGCTCATTTGCGGCCCACCACTGCGTCGATGTCAGGAGCGTCGACGGCCTTCATGCCAACCACATGATAGCCCGCATCCACGTGCAGGTTTTCACCGGTCACGCCGCTGCCCAGATCAGAGAGCAGATAAAGCGCGGAGTTGCCCACATCCTCAATGGAGACATTGCGGCGCAGGGGCGAGTTGAGCTCGTTCCATTTCAGGATGTAGCGGAAATCGCCAATGCCGGAGGCCGCGAGGGTTTTGATCGGCCCGGCAGAGATCGCGTTGACGCGGATGCCGTCTTTGCCGAGGTCTTCGGCGAGATATTTGACAGAGGCTTCCAGCGCGGCTTTGGCCACGCCCATGACGTTGTAGTGCGGCATCACCTGCTCAGCGCCATAATAGGTGAGGGTGAGGGCGGAGCCGCCCTCCTTCATGAGTTTCTCAGCGCGCTGCATCACCGAGGTGAAGGAGTAGACCGAGATGTCCATGGTCATCAGGAAGTTGTCTTTGGAGGTGTCGACATAGCGGCCGCGCAGCTCGTTTTTGTCCGAAAAGCCGATGGCGTGCACGATGAAGTCGAGCTTGCCCCATTTGGCTTCGATCTCGGCAAAGGCGGCATCGATGGAAGCCGCATCGGAGACGTCGCAATCAATCAGCGTGTCCACGCCCAGCTGTTCTGCCAGAGGGGCCACACGTTTTTTGAACGCGTCTCCCATGTAGGAAAAGGCCAGTTCCGCGCCTGCGTCGGCGCAGGCTTTGGCGATGCCCCAAGCGATGGATTTGTCGTTGGCCAGGCCCATTATCAGGCCACGTTTGCCCGCCATGAGGTGATTTGACATACCGCACTCCCAGTCCCAATTCGTTATTGCTGACCTTTAGGCGATTGCCCATGGTGCATCAAGAGCTTCACAAAGCATCTAATCGGCACCATATGCGGTGTGGCCCAAGGCGAGCGGAGAGGGAATATGACTGATCGTACCGGGATATTTGCGGGGGATGACCCGTTTGAGATTGCGCGGTCCTGGCTGAAAGAGGCCGAGAAGAGCGAGCCCAATGATCCGAATGCGATTGCGCTGTCGACGGTGGACGCCAGCGGGATGCCCAATGCGCGTATGGTGCTGCTCAAAGACATCGAGGATGCGGCCTTTGTGTTTTACACAAATTACGGCAGCGCCAAGGCGCAGGAAATCGACAGTGCGGGGGCGGCGGCCTTTGTGATGCACTGGAAATCCCTGCGCCGTCAGATTCGGGTCCGAGGACACGTATCGCGCGAAGAGGGGCCTCAGGCGGATGCCTACTTTGAGTCGCGCAGTATGAAGAGCCGACTGGGGGCCTGGGCCTCAAATCAATCCCAACCGCTCAATTCTCGCGCAGAATTGATGGCAAAAGTGGCAAAAGTGACCGCAACCCATGGTCCGAGCCCCAAACGCCCTGATTTTTGGGGTGGTTACCGCATCATACCGACCGAAATCGAGTTTTGGGCGGATGGGGCGTTTCGCCTGCATGATCGCTTCCGCTGGACCCGTGAAGCTCCTGAAAAACAGTGGGAAATTGCCCGTCTCAACCCGTGATGAATTTTTGCCGCATCTGGCAAGCGCATGAAATGCAAGATATTTTTGAGCTTGCCGATTTGGTCCTGATGCAGCAATGATGAACCTCATCATGGGGATGATACAAACTAAGGTTGAGGCATTGAGTACTCTAGAGAAAGACACCACACGTATCTTTGGCGTGGTGAAATGGTTCGATCCGGTAAAAGGATTCGGCTTTATCGTATCTGACGATGGTGGTCCGGATATTTTGCTTCATGCGAACGTTCTGCGCAATTTTGGTCAAAGCTCTGTCGCCGACAATTCGGTGATCGAAGTTTCGATTCAGGTCACCAACCGCGGCGCACAGGCCGTTGAGGTGCATAAGATCGAAGCCCCCGAAACCGAAACCCCCGTTGCCCTGGCAGATTTCGAAGGCATGGACCTGAGCGAGATTCGCTCCACGCCTCTGGAGCCGGCACGTGTGAAATGGTTCGACAAGGGCAAGGGCTTTGGGTTCGCCAATGTTTTTGGCAATTCTGAAGACATCTTTCTGCATATCGAGGTGCTGCGCCGCTCCGGCCTGGCAGACCTCCAGCCAGGTGAAGCCTTGGCGTTGCGGGTGATCGACGGTAAACGTGGTCGCATGGCAACCGAGGTATTGGCGTGGGAAAACGCAGCGTTAGAGCTCTCCTAAGACCAACTGGCGCCGGACGTAGGGTCGGCGCCGTTTTGATCGCATTGGCAGTGGCTGGCATGATGCCAGAGCGGGCCGATGCACAGAGTGCCTGTCGAGAAGACACCCTTTGGCTGAAAGGGGACTGGGGACAGGCGCGATTCTCCGTAGAAGTGGCAGATACGTTTGATGAACGTGCGGTGGGGCTGATGAATCGCCGCACCATGCCTGCGAGTGCGGGCATGATTTTCATTTATGAGCAGACCGGCCCGGTGGCGTTCTGGATGAAGAACACGCTGATTCCTCTCGATATGCTGTTTGCGGATGAGACAGGTGTCATTCAGCACATCCATCACGAGGCGATTCCTCTGGATGAGACCCCGATTCCGGGCGGAGAGGCCATTCGTTACGTCTTGGAAATCAATGGCGGAATGGCAAAATCTCTAGGAATTACAAAGGGAAGCGTGATGCGGCACCCAAATTTTTTACAAGAAATCGCAAAGTGGCGTTGTTAGGGGTTTTCATTCCCGAACAGTGGGGGTAAACGGTGCTCCACGGTCCGGGGCGTAGCGCAGTCTGGTAGCGCACCTGTTTTGGGTACAGGGGGTCGCAAGTTCGAATCTTGCCGTCCCGACCATGTTTCCTCTGAGAGGAAAAGAAAAAAGGCGTCACCTTCGGGTGGCGCCTTTTTCTATTTGAGGCCTGTGGGGACCGTGCTGCCTGTGGCCTGCAATCCCGGGCGCGAAGCCTGCTGTTGCCGCCCCTTGAAGCGCAGGGCGCTTTGCCTAAGCTCCGACACATGTCTGTTTCAGAGATTTTACCCGCGCTTTATTTTACCGCCTGTCTGGCGGTGATCGGATTTCAATTTGCGCTGCTCTTTGGCGCACCCTGGGGGCGGATCACACAGGGTGGTCAGCATGAGGGCGCTTTGCCTCTGTCCGGGCGGATTGCGGCGGCGGTCTCTGTGGTGATTCTGCTGGGGATGGCGGTGGCCATCACCTCCGCTGCGGGCTGGCGGCCCCAGTGGCCAATCTGGACAAGCTGGGTTGCGCTGGGCGTGCAGGGGCTTTCCTGTCTGGCCAATTGGATCACACCGTCCGCGCCAGAGCGGCGGCTTTGGGGACCAATCACCTCGGCGATGCTGGGGATGGCCGCCGTGATTGTGTGGATGCAGTAAAACCCGACAGATTTCATCTGTTGAGCATCAAAGCCGCTCCCAATGCGCCGAGTGCAACGGCGCTGAGACGATCCAGAGGCCGCTTGATGGCGGGGTAGCCGTCGCGCACCTTCTGGCGGCTGAGGCGCTTAGCGCGCCGTGCTGGCGGTGGACGCGGCGGCGTAAGGAGATCAAGCCGCACAGCGGCTGGCCGATGTTGTGATCTTTGCGCGCGTTGAGGCTCAGCTGCCCTCAGGTGGCACGGCGCGTTGGTAAAGGTGCCATGTGGTGTGGCCCAGGATCGGCAGGGTGACAATCAGGCCGAGAAAGGCTGGGAGCAGCGAGAGCAGCATGGTGGCGGAGATAAGGGCCGCCCATGTGAGCATCACAAGCGGATTTTCCGTGACTGTACGCACCGAGGTCAGCATGGCTGTGACAAAATTGGTCTCTCGGTCCAGCAGCATGGGCATGGCCACCACAGTGACAGCAAAGAGCGCGGCAGAGAGACCCGCGCCGACACAGGTGCCCACGGCCAGAAAGGTCCAGCCCTCCGGCGTGAAGAAGACCGTTGTCAGAAAGCCGTTGAGGTCTGAAAACGAGGCGTTTTTGAGGATGATCGCCAGCCACAGCCGCACCTGATAGACCCAGACCCAGAAGATGAAGAGGGTGACAAAGGCCATCCATCCCATCTCGCGTTTGCGCTGATGGGCCATGACGGTGAGGATGTCTGACCAGCCAAAGGGCTCACCCTTTTGCCGGCGGCGGGAGATCTCATAGAGGCCTGCGGCTGCGAAAGGCGCGACCAGCGGGAAGCCGACAATGGCGGGGATGATCAGCCAGATCTGGTTGAGCCAGAGCAGGCACCAGACCATCAGCAGGCCAAAGCACACGTAAAACAGCCCGAAGAAGCCGCTGAGGGCCGGGTGGGCGCAAAAATCGGCGTAGCCAGCTTTGAGCGCGGCGGTGATGTCGGCTGCGGTCACCTTGTTGACTTTGAGCACGCTCTGCGGGCGCGGTGCCAGATTGCCCGGCGGGGTGGGGCCTGCGGTTTTGGACGTCATGACACACTCCTCCCAAAGCTTGCCTTTGTGCCGGGTGATCTGGGGACCGCTCCGGCAGTGGCGCGGTGATCCTCCCAGTTGCGCGCCTATAGGACGAGTGTGCATGAGGGGGGCGTTTGGGGCAAGGGTTGGGGGAGGATAGTCACACACTCCCCCCATCCCCCAAAAACAAAAAAGGCGCTGCGGATGCAGCGCCTTTCTCACCATAACGTGGCAGCCTTAGAGCAGTGCCAGATCTACGGCGCTTTCGCGGCCGTCGCGGCCTGCGCGCAGCTCGTAGCTGACTTTCTGATTGTCAGCCAAACCGGTCAGCCCGGAACGCTCTACTGCAGAAATGTGCACGAACACATCTTTGCCGCCTTCGTCCGGTGCAATGAAGCCGAAGCCTTTGGTGGTGTTGAACCATTTGACGGTGCCTGTGGCCATCGTCGTCTCTCCTGATCTTATGCTGTCCACGGAATGCAACAGCGCGGCTTGGTCACATGATCGAATGACTGAGCCAGATAGCGGAGCAGAAGGTCGAAGATGAAAACTTAGCACGTCCATCTGAAGGGGGTATCGGCGTATTGCAAGGATTTTCGTGTAACAAGCCAATGAAAACAGGGTCTTTTTAGTGATATTTTGCCGCCTGTCGGCATCTTTGCGCTCAAAAGTAGGAAAATTTCCCTCATTGGTTGTGGGTCTGTATTTTGGGCGGCTGCGTAAAAAATGCACAAGCACTGGGGAGGTGCTGTATAAATTTGACCGCTCGGTAAAAAATGATTGATTGATAAAAAAGCCTGTGCCAGCCTGATTGCGTAGCCAAATAGGTGTCTGGGGAGGTTTTATGTCCAACACACTGTTCAGCAACGGCATCCAAGCAGGGCGTTTGAACTCTGCGGAATTGGCCGAAAATTTTGGGGATTTGCACCCCCGGTTTGACGATCACGAGGCGCTTGTCGCAGCGGATCGCTGTTATTTCTGTCACGACGCGCCCTGCATGACGGCCTGTCCGACAGACATCGATATTCCACTGTTCATTCGCCAGATCGCCACCGGCACGCCGGAAGCGGCGGCGAAGACGATTTTGGATCAGAACATTCTGGGCGGCATGTGCGCCCGTGTGTGCCCAACCGAAACGCTCTGCGAGCAGGTCTGTGTGCGCGAGACAGCGGAAGGCAACCCGGTGGAGATCGGCCGCCTGCAGCGGTATGCGACAGATGTGCTTGTGGATGCAGGTGTGCATCCGTTTGAGCGCGCAGCCTCTACAGGTAAGAAAGTGGCGGTTGTGGGCGCGGGGCCGGCGGGCCTGTCGGCGGCGCACCGTCTGGCGATGCATGGCCATGACGTGACCGTTTATGATGCGCGCAACAAAGCGGGTGGTCTGAACGAGTTTGGCATCGCGGCCTATAAGTCTGTCGACAGCTTTGCGGAGCGCGAAGTGGACTGGCTGCTGAAAATCGGTGGTATCACCATTGAAACCGGCAAGAAGCTGGGCGAGGGGCTGTCGCTGGAGGGTCTGAAGGCCGAGTTTGACGCGGTGTTCCTTGGCATTGGTCTGGGCGGCGTGAACGCGCTGGGTGTGGATGGCGAAGACAAAGACGGCGTGGATGATGCGGTCGACTTCATCGCGGAGCTGCGTCAGGCCAAAGACCTCACCCAGATGGAAATCGGGCGTGATGTTGTGGTGATCGGCGGCGGGATGACAGCGGTGGATGCAGCAGTGCAGGCCAAGCTGTTGGGTGCGCTGAACGTGAGCCTTGTCTATCGCCGTGGCAAAGACCGGATGAATGCCTCTGAATTTGAGCAGGATCTGGCGGCCTCCAAAGGCGTGCGGATCATCACCAATGCCTCGCCCAAAGCGGTGATCGGCAATGGTGCGGTGCGCGAGATCGAGTTTGAATACACCGACAATGACCTGAAGCCGACCGGCCAAAGCGTGCGACTGGTGGCGGATCAGGTGTTCAAGGCGATTGGTCAGACACTGGAAGGCGACGGCCTGCCAGCGCTGGAATGGGGTAAGATCAAAGTTGATGAGACCGGTCGGACCTCTGTTGAGGGCATCTGGGCCGGGGGCGACTGTGCCACGGGCGGCGATGACCTGACCGTGACCGCCGTAGCCGAGGGCCGCGATGCGGCCGAAGACATTCACGCTGCACTGTCGGCGTAAGGTAGGAGATAAGCGATATGGCCAATCTCGAAAGTGATTTTGTAGGGATCAAATCCCCAAACCCGTTCTGGCTCGCATCCGCGCCGCCAACGGATAAGGAATACAACGTGCGCCGCGCCTTTGAAGCGGGCTGGGGTGGCGTTGTCTGGAAGACGCTGGGGGCGGAAGGCCCGCCGGTGGTGAACGTCAACGGCCCGCGCTATGGCGCGATCCACGGTGCGGACCGCCGTCTGTTGGGGCTCAACAACATCGAGCTGATCACCGACCGTCCGCTGGAGGTGAACCTTGAGGAAATGGCGCGGGTGAAGCGGGACTATCCGGACCACGCGCTGATCGCGAGCGTGATGGTGCCGTGCGAGGAGGATGAGTGGAAGCGCATCCTGCCGATGATCGCGGAAACCGGCTGTGACGGCTTTGAGCTGAACTTTGGCTGCCCGCACGGGATGGCTGAGCGTGGCATGGGCTCCGCTGTGGGGCAGGTGCCGGACTACATCGAGATGGTGTCGCGCTGGTGTAAAGAGGCCACCGACCTGCCGGTGATTGTGAAGCTGACGCCCAACATCACCAATATTCTCTACCCGGCCGAAGCGGCGCTGCGCGGTGGGGCGGATGCGGTGAGCCTGATCAACACGATCAACTCCATCACCTCGGTGAACCTTGATGCGATGAGCCCGGAGCCGATGATTGACGGCAAAGGCACCCACGGCGGCTATTGCGGCCCGGCGGTGAAGCCGATTGCGCTCAATATGGTGGCAGAGATCGCCCGCAACCCTGAGACGGCAAAGCTGCCGATTTCCGGCATTGGCGGCGTGACCACATGGCGCGATGCGGCGGAGTTCATGGCGCTGGGCGCGGGCAACGTGCAGGTTTGTACGGCGGCGATGACCTATGGCTTTAAGATCGTTCAGGAAATGATCTCTGGTCTGTCCCAGTGGATGGATGAGAAGGGCTACACCTCCACCGCGGATTTTGTCGGCATGGCGACACCGAATGTCACCGACTGGCAGTATCTGAACCTCAATCACGTGACCAAAGCGGTGATCAATCAGGATGATTGTATCAAATGTGGTCGCTGCTATGCGGCCTGTGAAGACACCAGCCACCAGGCGATCGAGATGTCTGAGGACCGTGTGTTCACCGTGAAGGATGATGAATGCGTGGCCTGTAACCTTTGCGTCAACGTGTGTCCGGTGGAGAACTGCATCACCATGCGCACGCTGGATGCGGGTGAGATGGATGAGCGTACAAACACGCCGGTTGCTGCGGAGTATGGCAACTGGACCAGCCATCCGAACAACCCGACCGCGACGGCTGCTGAGTAAGGCGTCACGACCATATTAAAAAGAAGCGCCGCTGCAGGAGATGCAGCGGCGTTTTGCGTTTGGTGTGAAGGATTTGCGCGGGCGGCGTGCGGCCTCAGACCGAGAGGAGTTTGCGAAACATCTGGTCGAGGAAAGCGTCTGCGCCGTCGAGCACATTGGTTTCGCCTTCGGTCAGCACCCGCACCTGCGCGTCAAAATCGGCGTAGTGCTGCGTGGTGGCCCAGATCGAAAACAACAGGTGGCGCGGCTCGACCTGAGCCAGACGGCCCTCTGCCACCCATTTGCGGATCAGGGTGGTTTTGCTGTCAAAGAGCGGTTTCAGACCGGTTTGCAGATGCGGCGCCATACGCGGAGCGCCTTGCAGGATTTCATTGGCAAAGAGGCGGCTTTCCCGTGGGAATTCGCGGCTCATTTCCAGCTTGCGGTGGACGTAGCTCATGATCTCTTCGAGCGGGTCACCTTCGGCGTCCATATCCTCAAGCGGATCAAGCCAGGTTTCCATCAACTGGTTGAGCAGGGTGACGTGAATGTCTTCTTTGCCGCTGAAATAATAGAGAATATTGGGCTTTGACAGACCGGCCTCATCGGCAATCAGATCGAGCGTTGCGCCGCGATAGCCGTGGCTGGAGAACACTTCGAGCGCGGCATCGAGGATGCGTTTGCGATTGCGTTGCTGGATGCGGCTGGGTTTGCGCGTTTGGGCCTCAGGCATTCGTGATGTTCCATTGCTCTTTGCAAGTGAGGCTACTGGAGGGCGCGGGCGCGGTCCAGTAGCGCAAAGGTTTTGCCGTGCGATTGGTCAGGAAATGGTGCCGATACCGCGCAAAATGATGGCTTTTATGGTGTTTTTTGCCTCTTCCCATTGCGCGTCCGAGAGCGGCGCGCCGTGGTTGAGGGTTTCGATCTGATGGCCGAAGTCGGCATAATGCTGGGTTGTGGCCCAGAGCATATAGAGCAGTTGGCGCGGATCGATTGGCTGCATGCGCCCCTCGGCAATCCAGCGTTCAATCACCTTGATTCTGCCGTTGGTCCAGTCGGTGAGCGTGGTTTCCAGATAATCCTGAATAACTGGCGCGCCGTGCATCACTTCGCTGGCCCAGACCTTGGAGCCGTCCGGGTGGCGGCGGGAGATTTCCATCTTGGCATCAATATAGGCGCCAATGCCGTCTTCGGGCCCTTCGGCGTTGTCAAAGGAATCGGCCGCCTGAAGCCAGATTTCAAAGATGTTCTGAACCACCTGCCGATAGAGTAACTCCTTGGTAGGAAAGTAATAATGCAGGTTTGCCTTGGGCAGACCGGCCACATCGGCAATCAGCTGCATGGTGGCGCCGCCAAAACCCGCCTCGGCAAAGACTTTTTCTGCTGCTGATAAAATCAGCGTTTCCGCCTCTTTGCGACGCAGTTTTTTGCTGTTGGTTGTACGTGTGGAGGTCATGAATGGGGCCTTGAGAAATTTCTTGACCGAATGGTCAGGCTGTGGTGCTCTGAAATTGACCATACGGTCAGGATGGCAGTGAAAGCAAGAGCCCCGCCAGTGAGGGACCGACCCGCAAGGGTCAGGAACCCGGGCCGAAAATAGGGAGTGAAATCATGAGTGCACCCGGTGAAAACCTGAAGGTGAATGGCGACCGTCTTTGGGACAGTCTGATGGAAATGGCCAAGATTGGCCCCGGTGTGGCCGGGGGCAACAACCGCCAGACGCTGACCGATGAAGACGCCGAAGGCCGCGCGTTGTTCCAGACATGGTGTGAGGATGTGGGCTGCACCATGGGGCTTGATACCATGGGCAATATGTTTGCCACATACCCGGGCACGGATCCTGAGGCACTGCCGGTCTATGTGGGCAGTCACCTCGACACCCAGCCCACGGGGGGCAAATATGACGGTGTGCTTGGGGTGCTGGGCGGTCTGGAGCTGCTGCGCACGATGAAAGACCTTGGCATCAAGACCAAACACCCGATTGTTGTGACCAACTGGACCAATGAGGAAGGCACGCGGTTTGCGCCGGCGATGCTGTCGTCGGGCGTGTTTGCGGGCGTTCACACGCAGGACTGGGCTTACGACCGCGAAGATGCGGAAGGCAAGAAATTTGGCGATGAGCTGGCGCGGATCGGCTGGCGTGGCGATGAGGAAGTGGGCGCGCGCAAGATGCACGCGATGTTTGAGCTGCACATCGAGCAGGGGCCTATTCTGGAAGCCGAAGGCAAGGACATCGGGGTTGTCACCCATGGTCAGGGCCTGAGCTGGACCCAGGTGACGATTGAAGGCAAAGACGCGCACACCGGCTCCACCCCGATGCCGATGCGCAAGAACGCGGGCCTTGGCATGGCGCGGATTTTGGACAAGGTGGATGAGATCGCCTTTTCCTATGCGCCCCATGCGGTGGGCGCGGCAGGCCATATCGATGTCTACCCGAACTCGCGCAATGTGATCCCCGGCAAGGTGGTCTTTACCGTGGATTTCCGCAGCCCCGAGCTGTCGGTGATTGAGGACATGGAAGCCCGCCTGAAGGTGGAAGGCCAGAAAATTGCCGATGACATGGGCCTCACGATCTCCTTTGAGAAGGTGGGCGGCTTTGATCCGGTGAAGTTTGATGAGGGCTGCGTGACGGCTGTACGCAATGCGGCGGAGCGGCTGGGCTATAGCCATACCAATATTATCTCCGGTGCGGGCCATGATGCCTGCTGGATCAATCAGGTGGCGCCAACAGCCATGGTGATGTGCCCCTGTGTGGATGGTCTGAGCCACAATGAGGCCGAAGAGATCTCCAAAGACTGGGCGGCAGCGGGCGCGGATGTGCTGTTGCATGCAGTGCTCGAGACCGCGGAGATCGTGGAATAAGCACGGAAGTGCCGGGGGCGCTGTCTCCGGCCACCAAAAACGTGCGGGGGCACTCTCCGCACAGTGATTTGAGTGGGGGCCAGCCCCCACGCACAGGATAGGTGGGGGCCAGCCCCCACACCCCCGGGATATTTCCCGCAAGAGGAAGCCGGGGGGAATTGAGCGCATCATGCGCGGGTTATTCAGGGAGTGAAGACATGGCGACGAAAGTCATTAAAAACGGCACCGTTGTGACGGCGGATCTGTCTTACGAGGCGGATGTTCTGATTGAGAACGGCGTGATCATCGAGATTGGCAAAGGCCTCAAAGGCGACGAGGAGCTGGATGCGACCGGCTGCTACGTGATGCCGGGCGGGATTGACCCGCATGTGCATTTGGAAATGCCGTTTATGGGCACTTATTCCAGCGATGATTTTGAGAGCGGCACGCGCGCCGGTTTGGCAGGCGGTACCACGATGGTGGTGGATTTCTGTTTGCCCAATCAAGGCGAGAGCCTGCTGGACGCGATCAAACGCTGGGACAACAAATCCACCCGCGCGAACTGTGACTACTCTTTCCACATGGCGGTGACCTGGTGGGGCGAGCAGGTCTTCAATGACATGAAGACCGTGATCGAGCAGCGCGGCATCAACACCTTCAAGCACTTCCTCGCCTATAAAGGCGCGTTGATGGTGAATGACGATGAGCTGTTTGCCTCTTTCAACCGTCTAGCGGAGCTGGGCGGGATTGCCATGGTGCACGCCGAAAACGGCGATGTGGTGGCGGAGATGACCGCCAAGCTGCTGGCCGAAGGCAATGTGGGGCCGGAATGCCATGCCTATTCGCGCCCGACACAGGTCGAGGGCGAAGCCACTAACCGCGCGATCATGATTGCCGATATGGCCGGTGTGCCGCTTTATGTGGTGCACACCTCCTGTGAAGAGGCACATGAGGCGATCCGGCGCGCGCGGATGCAGGGCAAGCGTGTTTGGGGCGAGCCGCTCATTCAGCATCTGACGCTGGATGAGAGCGAATATTTCAACCCGGATTGGGACCATGCCGCACGTCGGGTGATGTCGCCTCCGTTCCGCAACCAAAAGCATCAGGACAGCCTCTGGGCCGGTCTGCAATCGGGCAGCCTGAGTGTGGTGGCCACCGACCATTGTGCCTTCACCACCGAGCAGAAACGCTATGGCGTGGGCGATTTCTCCAAGATCCCGAACGGCACCGGCGGGCTTGAGGACCGGATGCCGATGCTCTGGACACATGGTGTGGAAACCGGCCGCCTGACGCCAAATGAGTTTGTCGCCGTGACCTCTACCAATATTGCGAAAATCCTGAACTGCTATCCCAAGAAAGGCGCGGTTCTGGTGGGTGCGGATGCGGACCTTGTGGTCTGGGATCCGGCCAAGACCAAGACGATTTCCGCAAGCAGCCAGCAGAGCGCGATCGATTACAACGTCTTTGAAGGGCAAGAGGTCAAAGGTCTGCCGCGCTTTACCCTGACACGGGGCCATGTGGCGGTGCATGACGGCGAGATCCGCACGCAGGAAGGCCATGGCAAGTTTGTCGAGCGTGAAGCCAACACCACGGTCAACAAGGCGCTGAGCACCTGGAAAGAATTGAGCGCGCCGCGCCCGGTGGAGCGCAGCGGCATTCCGGCCACGGGCGTGTGATGCGCTTAGGCGGGCACCAGATCCTCAAGCTCGGGCAGGAGGCGCACGCTTTCCTGTTCGTGCGGGTCGGTGCGCGCGATGATGGCCACAGCCTCCACCGTGCCGGTGTTGATCGGCAGGTGGGGCACGCCCGCAGGGATATAGACCAGATCGCCCGGATCGGTTTCCATATAGTGCTCAAGCTTTTCGCCCCAGTACATCGCGGCAGAGCCTTCCATCACATAGATCGCCGTTTCATGGCTTTCATGCAGATGGGCTTTGGCGCGACCGCCGGGCGGGATGCGCAGGATGTGCATGCAGATGCCCTGAGCACCGGTGGTTTCGCGGGCAATGCCCTCAAAATAGCTGAACCCCTGTTTGCCGGCATAGGTGCCGCCTGGGCGCAGCTTTTGGCATTTGGTGGGCATGGAAGAAGATGTCATGGGGGCGTGCTCCCGAAAAAGGCAATAATGATATGACTATGACAGATGGGGAGAACGGTGTGTCAACCGTGATCAGCGCCAAGAACCTGAGCCTGACCTTTGAGACCAACGATGGTCCGGTGCATGCGCTCAAGGATGTGAACCTTGATATCAAAAAGGGGGATTTTGTCTCTTTCATCGGGCCTTCGGGCTGCGGGAAGACCACGTTTCTGCGCTGTATGGCCGATCTGGAACAGCCCACGGCGGGGGAGATCACCGTCAATGGGGTGAGCCCTGAAGAGGCGCGCAAGAGCCGCGCCTATGGCTATGTGTTCCAGCATGCGGGGCTTTATCCGTGGCGCACCATTGGCGGCAACATTCGCCTGCCGCTGGAGATCATGGGCGTGGACAAGGCCGAGCAGGACAAGTCCGTGAAAGAGGTGCTGGAGCTGGTGCATCTGGAGGGCTTTGAGAAGAAGTTCCCCTGGCAGCTCTCCGGCGGGATGCAGCAGCGGGCCAGCATTGCGCGCGCGCTGGCGTTTCACGCCGATATCCTGTTGATGGATGAGCCGTTTGGGGCGCTTGATGAGATTGTGCGCGATCACCTGAATGAGCAGCTTTTGGAGCTGTGGGCGCGTACCAATAAGACCATTGGTTTTGTGACGCACTCCATTCCTGAGGCGGTCTATCTGTCGACTAAGATTGTGGTGATGAGCCCGCGTCCGGGGCGCATTCATGATGTGATTGAGAGCACGTTGCCCAAAGAGCGGCCGCTCGACATTCGCGACAGCCCAGAGTTCATCGAGATTTCCCATCGTGTGCGCGATGGCCTGCGGGCGGGGCATGAAAATGACTGAGCTTCACATCAGACGGGCGACGCCTGAGGATGTCGGGGCCATGGCGCAGATTGTCTGTGACTGGGAGGCCGCGACGGAGTGGATGACCTCGCCTTACGGGCCGGAGGAAATCTCCGGGTTTATCCGTGAGGCCATGCCTGAGCGGGAGATGTGGGTCGCGGGGGAACCGATTGAGGGCTATCTCTCCTATGATCCCAAAGCCACCCGTGTCGGCGGGCTCTATTGCCGCAAGAGCGGGCAGGGGCTGGGCAAAGCGCTGATGGACAAGGTGAAAGAGGGGCGTGATTTCCTCTGGCTCACCACCCATGAGCCAAACCTGAAAGCGCAGAAGTTCTACAAACGCGAAGGGTTTGTCGAGGTGAGCCGCCATGATGCGGAGCCGCCAAACACGGTGCGCGAAGTGCGGATGGAGTGGCAGCGATGAGAAATCTTCTTCCGATTTTGACCGTACTGGCCGCGATTGTGGGCATCTGGTGGCTGGCGGTGGCGCCGATGAATGTGCGCCCGGCGCTGGATATTGCCGAACGGGGCGGCGCGGTTGTGGTGCCGGAAGGCTCGGTGGAACGCCGCGATGTGTCGGTCTTTAAGCTGATGCTCGACAACCCGTCGCTGGTGGCTGCGGGCTATGATCTGAAACGTCCACGACTGCCGACACCGGCGCAGGTGGGCAAGGAGCTGTGGAAGACCACAGGCGCGATGATGGCCAAAGGGCGGACCTGGTCCAAACGCTCGCTGATCTATCACGCCTGGGTCACCTTGCAGTCCACGCTCTGGGGCTTCCTACTGGGCACCACCGTGGGCATTCTAGGCGCAGTAGCAATTGTCTACAGCCGTGTGGTGGACATGAGCGTGATGCCTTGGGCGATCATCAGCCAGACCGTGCCGATTGTGGCGCTGGCGCCGATGATCATTGTGGTTTCCAATCAGGTTGGCATTGAAGGGCGCGGAGTGCCCAAGGCGATCATCTCGGCTTACCTGTGTTTCTTCCCGGTGCTGGTGTCCATGGTCAAAGGCTTGCGCTCTCCGACGGGCGAGCAGCTGGATCTCTTAAAAACCTATAACACCAGTGGGTTGCAGAGCTTTCTGAAGCTGCGCCTGCCGGCAAGTGTGCCTTATCTTTTCACCGCGCTGAAGGTAGGCATTGCCGCCGCTTTGGTGGGTACGATTGTGGGCGAGCTGCCAACCGGTGCGATCAGTGGGTTGGGTGCGCGCATCCTGATCGGGGATCAGTTTGGCACGCCGCTGGCGATCTGGTCGGCGCTGGTCTGTGCCGCTGTGCTGGCCGGTATTCTGGTCACCTTGATTGACATCACCCAGCGGGTCACGCTGCGCAAGATGGGGTTCAACTCATGATCTGGATTGTTGCAATGCTGGTGTTTTGGGCGGCTGCCTGGCGCACCAATGTTTGGCTCGCAAACTCGGCTTATGCAGGTATGACGGCGGTGCGCATCTCGGTGCCGGTGCTGTTTGGGATCACCATTCTGGTGCTCTGGGAATGCCTTGTGCGCGGCTTTGGGGTCAGCCAGGTGATCCTGCCGCCGCCCAGCCAGGTGATGGTGGTATTTGCCCAATCCACGGACCTTCTGTGGGTGGATTTTGTACAGACCGTTGTGAAAGGCGCTTTGCGTGGCTTTCTGATGGGGGCGGCGGCGGCCTTTGTTGCGGCGCTGCTGATTGACCGGAGCGCGTTTCTGACCCGTGGTCTGCTGCCGATCGGCAATTTTGTCGCCGCTTTGCCGATTGTTGGCGTGGCCCCAATTCTGGTGAACTGGTTCGGCTTTGACTGGCACTCCAAAGCGGCCGTTGTGGTGGTGATGGTGTTCTTTCCCATTCTGGTGAACACCGTGCAGGGCTTGCGCGCCACGGACGCGATGCAGCGGGATCTGATGCGCACCTATGCGGCGGGTTATTTCCAGACGTTACTGAAGCTGCGTATTCCTGCCGCACTGCCTTTTATTTTCAATGGGTTGAAGATTGCCACAACCCTTGCTTTGATCGGTGCCATTGTTGCGGAGTATTTTGGTTCGCCCACGCGGGGCATGGGGTTTCGTATCTCGACCGGCGTTGGCAGTCTTTCAATAGATTTGGTCTGGGCTGAGATTTTTGTCTCAGCACTTGTGGGCAGCGCCTTTTACGGGGTTGTCGCATGGATCGAAAAACGGGTGACCTTCTGGCACCCATCACAAAGAGGTTGAACAACAACCCAAATGATATTCAACAAGGAGAAACTTGCATGAAACTCTCGACTTCCTCTCTTACGGCTGCGGCCTTTTCCCTGCTGGGGTCTGCCGCACTGGCCGCAGATGATGTGACCCTTCAGCTGAAATGGGTGACCCAATCCCAATTTGCGGGCTACTATGTGGCGCTGGAAAACGGGTTTTACTCGGACGAAGACCTGAATGTGACCATCAAGCCGGGTGGCCCGGACATTGCGCCAACACAGGTACTGGCCGGTGGCGGCGCGGACGTGACCGTGGAGTGGATGCCTGCGGCGCTGGCGGCCCGTGAAAAAGGCTTGCCGATGGTGAACATCGCGCAGCCGTTCAAATCCTCGGGTATGATGCTGACCTGCCGCAAGGATGCGGGCGTGGCGACCACCGATGATTTTGCCGGCAAGACGCTGGGCGTTTGGTTCTTTGGCAACGAGTTCCCCTTCCTGAGCTGGATGTCGCAGCTGGAGCTGAGCACCGATGGCGGCGACGCCGGTGTTGAGGTGCTCAAGCAGGGCTTTAACGTGGATCCGATCCTGAACGGTCAGGCGGCCTGTGTGTCCACCATGACCTACAATGAATACTGGCAGGTGATTGATGCGGGCCTGACCCCGGATGATCTGACCACGTTCAAATACGAAGATCAGGGTGTGGCGACGCTGGAAGACGGGCTTTATGCGCTGGAAGAGAACCTTGCCGATCCGGCCTTTGAGGACAAGATGGTGCGTTTTGTGCGCGCGTCCATGAAGGGCTGGAAGTGGGCCGAGGAGAATCCTGAAGACGCGGCGATGATCGTGCTGGAGTATGACGAAACCGGTGCACAGACCGAAGAGCATCAGGTGCGTATGATGGGCGAGATTGCCAAGCTGACCGCGGGCTCCAACGGCGCGCTTGATCCGGCGGACTATGAGCGCACGGTGGCAAGTCTGATGTCTGGTGGCTCTGATCCGGTGATCACCGCGACCCCAGAAGGCGCCTGGACCCACGCCATCACCGACAAAGCGCTGAAGTGATTGATTCCAGAGCGTTGTGAATGAGGAAGGCCGGGGTGACCCCGGCCTTTTTTGCGTTTTATGGGATCGTCCTGAAAGTCTGAAGCGCTTGGTCTCCGCCTAGGCGCAGGAGGCGAAGCCGACCAGCCCCACCTCATCTTTACGGGCCCTCCCCAAGGGAGGGGGCTTCACCCCCACCCAGGGTCGGGGGCTGGTCTATGTGACCCGTTACAGTCGTTGTAGAGTTGTGGGGCGATGATCTAGCGGATGCGTCTGAGCAGATATTTGGGCAGGCGGAGCAGCAGACGGCGGGCGAGCTCGGGGTATTCCACCTGACCGGCCAGCAGCTGCATATACATCATCCGCATGGTGCCGGAGCGGCGGAAGCTGGCCATAAGCGTCTTCTGCCAGCGTGGGCCAAAGATCACATGGCGCAGGGCGCGGGCGATGCGCAGGTTGCGGTGCATGTCCTTGAGCGCTTTTTTATAGCGGACCAGTGCGGTGTCCGGCACCTGTGCCGCAAGAGCGTCGCAGGCGGCCTGTGCAGCGAGTTGGCCGCTTTTCATGGCGAAAGCGATGCCCTCACCGGTGATCGGATCCACCAGCCCGGCGGCGTCTCCGGCCAGCAGCACAGAGGCGCGCCCGGGGTGGGGGCGAAAATCGCCAAAAGGCAGGTGGTGGCCTTTGACCTTCGCAGCATCGGTCGGCAGGCCCAAGGTGGTGAGATAGGCGGCCATCTGCGCCTTCATATCCGGGTTCTCAGCCCTCAGACCGCCGATGCCCACGGTGGTGGAGCCCTGTTTGGGGAAGGACCAGCCATAGCCCCACTGGGCGGCTGCAAAATCAATGCGCAGGGGCTGGGTTTGCGGGTCTTGCAACGCCAGCGGGGCCTCGATTTCAAGCCCAAAGCCGATGGTCTGGGTGTCAAAAGCCGCGCCAAAGAGGTGTTTGGCGACAATCGAGCTGACTCCATCCGCGCCGATCAGCACGCGGCAGGTCAGGGTCTCGCCATCGCGGAAGGTCACGGAGCTGTCGGTGAGCGTCGCCACAGGACGGCCGGTGAAATCCTGCGCGCCCGCAGCCAGCGCATGGCCAAACATCTGCGCGTCAATGTCCAGCCGCATGGTCAGATGCAGGGGCGGGATGCCTTCGAGCTTGGCCAGCTCTTTGCCCTCATACCAGAGGGCGCAGTTGTGGCGGGTGACCGCTTGGGACAGGTCAGGCTCTTGCCCAAAAATCTCGCGGAAATAGCTGCGGCTGCGCTCTGTGAAGAGGCCGCCACAGAGTTTGCTGCGTGGAAAACGCGACTTGTCCACCAAGGCCACCCGCAAGCCTTGTCCGGCAGCCCAAGCGGCCGCCGCACTGCCTGCCGGACCGGCACCAATGATGATGATGTCAAACTCTGTCATGCTTTATCCCTCGGTTTGCTTCTATCAGCTTTTCCCTCCGAGGCCAGATGGATACGGTGGCGCAGCAAGTGAAAGGACCAGCCCATGACCGAAGAGAAACAGCCCGCAGGCGAAGCGACATTGCGGGTGCTGGCGATGCCGGCGGATGTGAATGTGAATGGGGACATCTTTGGCGGCTGGGTGTTAAGCCAGATGGACATCGCGAGCGGGATCATCGCGGCGCAGCGGGCCAAGGGCCGTGTGACCACGGTGGCGGTGGATGCGATGAAATTTATCCGGCCGGTCGGGGTGGGGGATATCCTTTGTGTCTGGGCCTGGGTCGAGCGGGTTGGCCGCAGCTCTATGGCGATCAAGATTGAAGCCTGGGCGGTGCGTCACCGGCAGGGGATTTCGGAAAAGGTGACGGAGGCGGTCTTTACCTATGTGGCGATTGACGAGGATGGCAATCCACGGCCTGTGCCTGAAGAGGAGACATCTTGGCCGGGTGCCTGAGTGGCGCTTCCATCTGAGACATGGGCGTTTGCCGCGTGAAGGCGGGGTGGCAACGGGCGGCGCACGGTGGATTGGCCGCGCGTTAAAGGCTTGGCGCTGACATGGGCGCAAAGGAGAGCGCCATGTCAGAAGAGATCCGCCCGCCACATCGGCCCAGCCGCCGCGCCGCCCAAAGCGCGGTGATCAAAGGCACCAAGGCGCAGCGACAGGCGCGGGCGGCATTAGGGCGGAACCTCTTGATGCTGACCACGGAAAGCTGGGTCACCTCGGCCCTGCGGGAGGCGGTGCCGGAGGCGTGGCATCATCTGGAGCAGGATCTGGAGGTTCAGGAGCGCAAGGAAAAGGTGACGCTGTACCTCGATAAATCCGTGGCGCGGTTTTATCGGGCGATGGGCAAAGGCTATCAGGCGCGCATCAATCGGCTGTTGGCGACCTGGGCGCAGATGAAGATCGCCGAAGAGCTGCATATTGATGCGGCGATGGACGAGCAAAGCGGCAGTACAGAGGCGGTGCAAAGCCAGCTGTTGGGGCCGCAGTCAGCTGGGCCGGAAACGAACGCGCCGTGAGTGGTGGCGAAATCAGGCTTTGTGCAGCGTGATCTCTTCGCGTTCGTCTTCGGAGCGGCGCAGGGCACAGGCCAGATAGGTCAGGGCAAACACCGCCAGCGGGAAGCCCAGAGAAAAGCCGAAATAGGTGGCGATGCCGGTCCAGACACCTGCTCCCAGCACAAACACCTGGATCAGGCCAATAATGAAACCTGCGATACTTCCGGGTATGAAAACTGCGAGTGCCATGGGGTGTCCTATCACGGTGTGCCTCGTCATTATTTCGGTTAAATAGGGCGGAAGTAGGGCCTGGCAAGGGCTTTGATTTTTCCGGTCGGCGCAAATTTGCCCAAGTTTTAGGAGCGTCAGATTTTCCTTATTTTACGCAATGGGTTGGCGGATGAGCGGATTGTTGCAGCCCAGGTGTCGATCAGCGTGGCGGCGGCTGCAGTCAGGGTTGCGGCGGTAAAAAGGCCGGTGGCGATCCAGCCAAAATGCCAGAGCTGCCCGGCGAGTTGGTCTTCGGCATAAGAGGCCGCAAACTGGAGCTGACCGTATTTTGCGGCCCCAAAGGCAAGCGCTGTGGCGAGCAGGAAAGCGACAGTCAGCGGGAGCGTGTTGAGGCGCAGGCCCGCCAAGGTGGCCAGCAGCAGGCCAAGGGGCGCGCCAATCAGTAGGGTCTGCTGGCTCCACCACGGATGGGCGCCGAGCGGGCGGGCCACATCGACAAGGATGAGCACGGCCATGAGGAGGGTGGCGGCGAGGGCAGGGATCAGGTGGCGCATGGTGTGTCTCCAATGTTGGTATGGAGTTGGGGATGCGCGGGGATGCGGGGAAGGGTTGTTACAGAGGGATGGCGGGGGTGTGATGGGGTGTGTTTTGGGGCGCGGGCGCGTGGTGCGCAGTACCACCAGCCTTTTTTTAAATATTAAAAGTCATGATATGTTTGGCGAGTGGCTAGTTAAGAGTGATCTATTTTTATGGTTGATAGCAAGACGAATGAGCAAAAACTCGATGCGGACCGGCTAACTCAAGAAGAGATTGGACTGCGCAAGTACGAAGCTAAAATCAGCCTATTGAAGGTTGTTTGGGGCACTGCGGCGGTGGGGATTTTAAGTGTTTTGGTTCCCGGCGCAATTGAGTTTTGGAGCGTGAACCTTGAAAAACAACGGCTTAGAGCACAAGCTGAATTCGAAAGAGAAAAATTTCAATACGAGACACGACGCGCTTTCATGGACACGGCTCTCAATCAGGATATCGAGCTACGTTTGAGATTCGCAAGCTACCTTTCTAAGACTCTCAGTACAGGACAAAGTACGCCTTGGCATAGATATGAAGAGCACTTGGAGAAGCAGAGAAGTGAAAAAAAACTACAAATTCACGAACTGGAGAGGCAACTACGTAAGTTAATCGCCTTAGATGCCCTATCCGTTAGTCAGCAGATCGAGCTAGCGGAACTAGAGCGAAAGCTTGAATGGTCCCATAAAGAAATTGGATATGTTGAGCGAAATCGAAGTGTAGTGAAGTCAAAGGGGGAGCAAGAATCTGTAGAAACTAGTGGCTCTGGCAATTCCTCGATCCTTACACCAAAGTCGGAGAGCTGCCGGAAGAAATATTCAAAAGCAAATGCAATTTGGCACTGCATCGCTAGTGAGGAATTGGGTGTCAGAGAAGTCGCTGGCCCCCAAAATAACCCCAGAATAATGGGATACGCGCAATTTCTAGATTTGGATTACACCGGCGATGACATTCCATGGAGTGGGCTATTTGTTGCATGGGTCGTTGCTCAATCCGGCAAAGGGAAGTTACCCAACATCCCACTTGGAAATCGCAGCTGGCTTGAGTTTGGTAGTTCAACCGATGATCCGCAGGTTGGTGATATCGCCATTTTCTGGAGAGAAAATCGCCAAAGTTGGAAAGGTCATGTTGGGTTTTATGTGGGGCACGACGAGACACACTATCATATTCTTGGGGGAAACCAAAGTAATGGGGTTAATATAAGGCGTTACCCGCGGAGTCGTTTACTCGAATTCCGAGCCGTTCGAGATTGAGATTAAACCATTGTTCGTGCGGAGTATCGGTTACACAAATGAGTTTTAGACAGAATAGGGTGCGCGGTTGCCGCGCACCTTTGTTGTTTTTTGTTTTGGTCAATCAGCGTTTTTGTGCCGTCTCACCGGGGCGCGTACGGGTTATTGGCTGCGCCAAAACCCTGGCACGCGCTGTAAGTGTTTGACTGCGTCAAACACTTACCTTGTAAATTTCTTATGCTTGAGGCGCTTGGGTTCCAGGGCGTCTGGACCCAGACGGCGTTTTTTGTCTTCTTCGTAGTCTTCGAAGTTGCCTTCGAACCATTCCACGTGGGCGTCGCCTTCGAAGGCGAGGATGTGGGTACAGATGCGGTCGAGGAAGAAGCGGTCGTGGGAGATGACCACGGCGCAGCCGGCGAAATCTACCAGCGCGTCTTCGAGCGCGCGGAGGGTTTCCACGTCCAGGTCGTTGGTGGGTTCGTCGAGCAGAAGTACGTTGCCGCCTTCTTTCAAGAGACGCGCCATGTGCACACGGTTGCGTTCCCCACCGGACAGCAGGTTCAGGGGTTTCTGCTGATCGCCGCCTTTGAAGTTGAACGAGGAGCAATAGGCGCGGGAGTTGACCTGCGCATCACCAAGCTCGATGATTTCGGCGCCGCCGGAGATCGCTTCCCAGACGGTGTCTTTGTCGTTCAGATCATCGCGGGACTGGTCCACATAGCTGAGCTTCACGGTGTCACCGTATTCCACGGTGCCCTCATCTGGCTGTTCCTGACCGGTGAGCATCTTGAAGAGCGTGGATTTACCGGCGCCGTTAGGGCCGATCACGCCAACAATACCACCCGGAGGCAGGGAGAATTCGAGGTTTTCAATGAGCTGCTTGTCGCCAAAGTGCTTGGACAGCCCGTTGACCTCGATGACCTTGGAGCCAAGGCGCGGGCCGTTTGGAATGACGATCTGCGCACGGGTGATTTTCTCGCGCTCAGACTGGCTGGCCAGATCGTTATAAGCGGCGATACGCGCTTTGGATTTGGCCTGACGGGCTTTCTGGCCCTGACGCATCCACTCAAGTTCGCGCTCCAGCGTTTTCTGCTTGGATTTGTCTTCGCGGGCTTCCTGCTCCAGACGTTTGGCCTTTTGCTCCAGCCATGCGGAGTAGTTGCCCTCGTAAGGGATGCCGCGGCCACGGTCGAGTTCGAGGATCCAGCCGGTGATGTCATCCAGGAAGTAACGGTCGTGAGTGACGCAGAGGATGGTGCCTTTGTAGTCGATCAGGTGCTGTTGCAGCCAGGCGATGGTTTCCGCATCCAGGTGGTTGGTCGGTTCGTCCAAGAGCAGCATGTCGGGTGCTTCCAGCAGCAGTTTGCAGAGCGCGACACGGCGTTTCTCACCACCGGAGAGATCGGCGATATTGGCGTCATCGGGCGGGCAGCGCAGGGCCTCCATGGAGATGTCGACTTGGCTGTCCAGATCCCAGAGGTTTTCGCTGTCGATGGCGTCCTGAAGGACGGTCATCTCTTCCATCAGCTCGTCGGTGTAGTTTTCCGCCATTTCGATGGCGATGGCGTTGAACCGATCAACCTTGTCTTTCTTTTCCTTCACACCCAGCATGACGTTTTCACGCACGGAGAGGCTTTCATCCAGCTGCGGCTCCTGTGGCAGGTAGCCCACTTTGGCACCCTCGGCGGACCACGCCTCACCGGTGAAGTCTTTGTCGAGACCGGCCATGATCTTCATCAGGGTGGATTTACCGGCGCCGTTGACGCCGACCACACCGATTTTCACGCCCGGAAGGAAGGACAGGTGGATGTTTTCAAAACATTTTTTACCACCGGGGTAGGTCTTGGACACACCCTGCATGTGGTAGACATATTGATAAGATGCCATGGGAGCCGACTCCGTTCGCCAAAATCACGTTAGAGCGTGTGATAGCGGAGGGCGGGGGCGGGGGCAATCGCTAGTCATCGCCGAAAGGAACCACCTCAACTTCGCCGAGCTTATTCCGAGCTGTTTCAAGTACCACTGAGTGCATGCTGCCTCTGTTTAAGTCGTCGGGCATGAATTGTTTGTGGCGTTCATTCACCCACTCTTGGTCGGCCCGAAAGCCATCATTGAAGATGTAGTTCCAAAATTCACTAAGTAGTTGATGCCTTTCGACGCGGTGAGGATCTCTGTTGGGAAAAGAAAGTTTGTCGAAGCCTAGCGTCTCAAGAAGCCCTATTTGTCTTGTGTTCCCAAGACACAATGCTCGAAACTCTTTAGATGATTGATGCTTTAGAATAATTAGCCCCGCCAACATCCAGTTTGACAAGGCGCCACCCCAAGCTGTGTCGAAAGGGTGTAGTACTGAACAATGCGAATAGAGCCTTTCAATATCCCTAAGTGAGAGACTTTGGTTTAATCGAGGTAACTCCAGATAGACGTCAAGTGCTTCGGCCAATGGGTTGCCTGCTAAACCCATCTCTTCTTTTGCATTTTTCGAAAACTGCAATAAAGGTTTTAAACCAACGTGTTTATTGGCGTTGTTAAGGCGCATGCTGAGAGTGATGAATTTACCGAGATAACCTTCGGCATTCGAGCCAGAGCCATATCGTGACCTCACTGAATTTGCGAGTTCCAGTAGGTTGGTTCCCAAGACAAAATGCACACCATCTACGTTGAAGAAATGCTTGATTATTTCCAACACCGAGAGTGCGTAGTCGGGGCGACAGCGGTCTAATTCGTCAATGACGATGACCAGCTTTTGAGTTGGCGACCCTTGCTCATCAGGGGCAGTAAGCTGGACAAGCGCGCTCCGGAAAGCTTCCATTGCGGCGCGTTTGCCGTCTTCTTTTTTCCAAAAGTCATCCAGCGATTTGGCGATGTCGCCGCCTTCCTCTGAGAGCTTGTCGCCAATGTCATTGAGAGCGCCATCCTCGTCTCCGGTCAAAGAGATTGCTTTGCCCACAAGTGCAGCGGTGCCGAGCCGGAGCGCGGCTTTGCCTAGGAAAGGCGCGGCGTTCTTTGCGATGCGCCACGCTTTGGCTGATTTGCTTTCTGGGTCACGTTCGATGCGCTCCGAGATTGCGCTGGTCAATGCAATCAATGGATCATCGAGATAATCGTGTTGAAACGCATCAAAATAGACCGTCTGCGTGGTGTTGCCCTCGCGCTTGAGATGCTGACCAACCCAGCATTTCAGGAACACCGATTTGCCGGAGCCCCAAGCACCGTCCAGCGCGATGACCAGCGGGTCGTCTATGCGCTCGACAAGATCGGAGAGTTTGTCGCCCGTGGCCTTGCGACCAAGCTTATCGTGTTCTTCAAAGCCGTCTTCGTAAAGCTTGATCTTGGGTTCGGGAATGTAGAGGCGCGCCATGGGGAAATCCTTGGGGTAATCGCCTTATAGGTGCGTTTGGATTTCCCGATTGTCCAGCGTTATCCGCCTCTACTCAAACTCCACCAGCCGTTTGCTCTCGCCAGCGCTCATGTAAAAATACTCGGTCAGCGTGCGGCCGTCGGGCAGGCGTTCGTGCTCAACGGAGAGGCGCTCTGTGCCGTCAAAACGGGCGGCGGGGCCTGCGGGGCAGGTGGTGCGGAAGTTTTTCAGGGTAAAGCCGCCCTTGCGGTGGGTCTTGGTGGCCAGCGCAAAGGGGCCGATCTTGCCGCCACAGCTTTTCTGAACAAAGGCGATCACCTGTTTCACGCTGTAGCCCTCATGCAGCATCACACCGCGCACGTCCGGTGACTGCGTGGTGATCGTGTAGCCCACAAATTTCTTGTCCTGCGCCAGTGCCGGTGTGGCGGCGGCCAGAAGGGTGAGCGCGGCTAGGGCGGCTTTGGGTGTCATGCTGTGCCTCAGTTTTTTCGCCGACGTTAGTGGCTGTGCGCGGCCAGCGCAATACGGGGGGCTTCACGGAGGCGACAGGGGCGCGCGGGTGCGCCGGGCGGGCTTGACAGCCGGGGCGGGAAAAGGTCAGGAGGCGGGGTGCCTTACGGATTGCCATATGTCGCGCGCGGCCAGCGCATTGGCCTGCTGGGGGGATCGTTTGATCCGCCGCATGCGGGGCATGTGCATATCACGCTGGAGGCGATGAAACGCTTCGAGCTGGATCAGGTCTGGTGGCTGGTGAGCCCGGGAAACCCCTTGAAGGCGCGCGGCCCGGCAGGGCTTGGGCGGCGTTTGTTTGCGGCGCAGGCTCTGATGCAGCATCCACGGGTTTTTGTGAGCGATTTTGAGACGCAGGCGGGCACGCGCTACACAGCTGAAACCATTGCCAGATTGCAGCAGGCCGTGCCGCAGGCGCAGTTTGTCTGGCTGATGGGCGCGGATAATCTGGCACAGTTTCATCGCTGGAAAGACTGGCAGGAGATCATGGCGCGGGTGCCGGTGGGCGTGCTGGCGCGGCCCGGAGACCGGATTGAAGCGCGCACTGCCAAGGCGGCGCAGGTGTTTCGCAAGGCGCGCCTGAAGCCGCGTGAAAACCGGCTGTTGAGTCGTTCAGCGGCGCCGGCCTGGGGCTTTGCCAATGTGCCGATGCGCGCGATCAGCTCCACTGAACTGCGCAAAAATGGTGCTTGGCCAGAGGCTTAAGCGTTAGTTCAAAACCCATCTTTCTGCCCGAGCCTCTGTAAGCAACTGTTAACGCAACTTTCCTACGGTGAGCGCAACAGGACAGGGCTGTCTTGTGCTCAAAACCGTCTGATCCCTTGGTGCGCAAAAGCGCCGTGGCGCGCAGATGAGTGCGGTCACTCACCCGCCAAAAAGGCACAGATGCCCCCCTGAGACTATGGCAATGACCTCTCTGGCAGAGGCAAACTGGGGGCCGCTTAGCGGATCGAGGCAATGGCCTATTTGGTAAACTTTCTGACGCGTCTGCTCGACCGTTTCTTGGGATTTTCGATCATGGGGCGGCTGCTGCTGCCCATTGTCGGCTGTATCGTGGTTTTCTTCACCAGCTCCACCGTGTGGTGGATGAATTTGCAAACCAGCACCTTGCAGCACGCGTTTGAAAGCGAAGTGGTGATGGCGCAGACCTTTGTTGCGCCACCTGTGGCTGCGGCAGTTTGGGATTTCAACACCGATGGCGCGGAAGGCGCAATCGCGGGCATCGTTGAGATTGAAGACGCGATGTTTGCCAAAGTCTTTGTCGATGGTGAGATCTTTGCGGAGATCGCCTTGGACGGGGCGGACACTTCCGGCTGGGACGAGGGCGTTGCCGAGGTTCTGGCGCTGGAAGCAGAAAGCGCCCGCCTGTCTGTTGGGGACGTTGAATACATCAAATTCCCGGTGCACCACAGCGATGGCACGCTGGTGGGCGAAATGGTGATGGGCTTTGACCACAGCCGGGTCGTGGCCGTTGTGAACCAGCTCTACATGCAGTCGCTGGTTGTGGGGCTCGCCATGGTACTGGTGATGGCCTTTATCGTTTACATCATCGCGGCCAGTGTGACTCTGCCGCTGGGTGGCATCATCGAGCGCATCGACAGCCTGCGGGAAGGCGACACCGAGGGCGAGGTGCCGAGCGATCGACGCAAGGATGAGCTGGGCCGTCTGGCGCGTGCGGTGGTGGAATTTGTGCAGACCATCAAGGCGAACAAGACCCTGGAAGAGCAATCCCGCAACACCGCACGGGAGCAGACCGAGGTGGTTGGCGAGTTGGCGGATGGTCTGAACCATCTGGCGCAGGGCCTGCTGAGTCACCGGATCACGGCGGAAGTTGGCGAAGATTATGAAATGCTGCGCGCGGATTTCAACAAAACCGCGGAAGCGCTGGATGATGTGATTGGCCGGGTTCTGGCAACGATCTCCCAGATCGAGGAAGAGACCGGCTCGATGGCGGAGGGCACGCACAACCTCTCCAAACGCACGGAGAGCCAGGCGGCGACGCTTGAGGAAACCGCGGCGGCGATCAGCCAGATCACCGAAAGCGTGCAGAACGCCACCAACCAGACCAAATCGGTTGAGGCCACGGTGGATGCCACCAAAGCCGAAGCGCTGCGCGGCGGAGACATTGTGAAACGTGCGGTTGACGCGATGCAGGACATCGAAGATTCCGCAGGCAAGATCTCCGAAATCAACCGCGTGATCGAAGACATCTCCTTCCAGACCAACCTGCTGGCGTTGAACGCCGGCGTGGAGGCGGCACGTGCCGGGGACAGTGGCCGTGGCTTTGCGGTTGTGGCCTCAGAGGTGCGCTCGCTGGCGCTGCGTTCGGCCACCAGTGCGAATGAAATCAAGGAGCTGATCGACAACTCCACCGACAAGGTGCAGGTTGGTGTGGATCTCGTGGATGCGGCCGGTAAGGCGATTGAAGAGATCATCAAGAAGATCGAAGACGTGAGCAAACTGGCGGTGCAGATTGCCGAAGGCTCGCGGGATCAGTCCACCGCGATCACCGAGATCAACTCCGGTGTGATGGATCTGGATCGGGTGACCCAGCAGAATGCAAGCCTTGTGGAGCGCTCCAGCGCGCAGGGCCGGGCGCTGCAGGCGGCGGCCGGGGAATTGGCCGAGCTGGTTGCGAGCTTCCGCCCGTCCTCTATTGAGGCGCGGCAGGAAGCCTCTGACACGGACGACTGGGACGAAGATGAGAGCGACCTGAGCTTCCGCCAGTCCGCCTGATCGTTCAAAAAAATCAAAGACCGGAACGCGCCCATGTGTTCCGGTCTTTTTTTGCTCATTGCAGACAATTTCAAACAAATTAACCTCTCTGGGCGACTCTTATGGTAGCTTGGATTCGCGAGAGTCTTTTGGCCCCAAGGGGATGGGAGCGACGTCATGAGTAAGTCAGTTCAACACTTCTTTGCATTGGTTCTGCTGTCTGTGGTCGTGCTGAGTGCGACCAGTTGGTTGGGGGTTTGACCCCACCCACCTGCTTTACGGAAAAGCGCCCTTTTAAAAGGGTTTAGCGCATGGCGTTGAGGTCGCTGCGGCCTGTGTGAACGCTGGAAATCTGGGCCAAAGGGATAAACCGGATGTCGGTCACAAAGGCGGACGCCGTGGTTTGCGCCTTCGCCTCACCGGCCCAATCTTTCAGGCTTTTGTCGACCGCCCAGAGATTTGCAAAAAGGTAGCCAGCGACCTGAGGTAGCGGGGCGTCTTCTGCGGTGACCGCCAGCAACAGATGATCCCCCGCGAACCACCGCAGCCGGTCTGGATGCCACTCAAAGGCATAGCGCGCTGCGCGCTCTGCCGCATCAAACCCCAAAGGCACTTTGCGGTCATGGAGTTGGCCGTCCACAAACCACGCGAGATTGATGGTTGTGGTGTCCTGTCCCAGAAATTCGATGTCGATTTCGTCGTGGCGCGCGCCGCAGTAGGGGCCGGTGTAGGTGAAGAAGCCGGTCACGACACCGCCGCCCTTGGCAGGCCGGATGGTGGCCTCATAGCGCCCGTAGTGGCTGAGGGATGTGTGGCGGATGGAGCCGCCGGAAAAACGGTTTTCGCGGGCCGCTTGCGGCGTCAGCGTCAGATGAAGGCCCTTGTTAAAGGCGACATTTGCGCGGGACCAATCGGTGTCAAACATGGGATGTGAAAAGGCATAGTGCGCCACTTGCCAGTCGGGCGGCGCGGCGGCCTCAAAGCGGGCCTGAAACCCGTTGGCTGGGTCGCCCGGTGGCTCGGCTGCGTGTAGCGAGGTGGAGGCCAGCGACATCAGCAAGGCTCCGAGCGAAACAGAAGAGCAGGTGGCTCTGCGGGCTTGCAGGGAAGGCGTTGCGGTTGATGAGGCAGCATATGCGCCGCTGAGACGCGATGCGGCTTTGAGCCACGCATACAGTTGCCCCCAGATCCGCACCCCGTCTCCACCCCGCATTAAGGTTAATAATCGTTAACCTTAATATATCCGAGGGGGCGCCGGTGCTTGGCAAGGGAAATTTACATTTATGGTTAATTTGAGGGGGCAGGTTGAGGACGCGGTCGTGCAGCGTGTGCGATCGCAGCCGAAGGTTCAAGCCCGTGGCTGTGGTTGCCTTGTCAGCTTTCTGGTCGTCAAATAGGGGGTGAGCTACCTCGCGCTGCCTAGGACGACAGCGAGCAAGGGCAGGGGGACGTTACGGTCTATCCGTTTGACCCACCTGCATGCGCCTTAGGGGCATGTTTTGGCACGGATTTCCACACGCCGGTTCAGAGGGGAACTCCCCGGCAGGCTGTCCAGCGGTTGGCTTTCCCCCATTGAAATGACCTCTTTGATCCGGCTGCCATCCGCCATGGAGGCCCTGAGGGAGGCGGCCACCACCTCTGCGCGTTTGAGCGCCAAGGCCTGATTGGCGTTTGCGCCGCCGCTGGTGTCAGAATGGCCGATCAGGCGCAGACAGGCGGTTTGCATCGGCGCTGCATTGAGGACCGCGGCCAGGGCGGCCAGTTGCAAGCGCGCGTCACCATCCAGCGCGGTGCCTCCTTTTGCGAAGAAAATATGGCTCTCCAGAATGTCCGCTGACAGCTCTGTTGTCACAACGCGCTGCGGCTGCGCATCGGGCGCATCGGCGCATTGATCCGCACGCACACCATATTCCCGCATGATTTGTGCGCAAATCTCTGACTCACTCATCGCCAGAACAGGTGAGCAAAACCCAATCGCCGCCAACAGGCAGACATAACCAAACAACCGCATAACGAGCACTCCTTGGATAAATTGTCCCGACAAGTCGTTGAATTTTTGTAAATCCTCGAAATAGGTGCCGCATGCGGTGAAATTACATATGTTTATGTTTTGTTCACGCCTCTTGGGCAGTATGGACCCTGTTGTTTGTTTGTATGGGTGCGCTGCATGGTTGCAGAAGGTCAATTGGCCAACCGGCACACGTGGATTGACGCGATGCGTCTCTTTGCCGGGCTTTCAATGGTTGGATTACATGTCACGGCGGATGCCCATGGGCAGCCGTTTCCGGATGCGAC
This sequence comes from Shimia sp. R9_2, assembly GCF_017743735.1. GTDB lineage: Bacteria > Pseudomonadota > Alphaproteobacteria > Rhodobacterales > Rhodobacteraceae > Shimia. Next base: position 447,529 of record NZ_JAGHRO010000002.1, on the reverse strand, counting down.
GCCGTCAGAACGGGTTGCCCCGATGTTGATCCGTGCGGTGCTCTATACTGCGCGCACTGAGCTCTTTCTGATGATCTCGATCTTCCTGCTGTTGATGGCGCTTGAGTGCCGTCCGCGCGGCTATGGTGCGACCATAAAGGAACAGGCGCGCAGGCTGCTGGTGCCGTTCGTTTTCTGGACAGTCTTCTTTGCGTTTTATGGGCTGATCAAAGCTGACGCGCTGGGGTATTTTTCGCCCGAATGGGCGGAGCTTGCGGCCTGGCAAAGCTGGGTTGGTTTTCTGCTGCTGGGCAATGTGAAGTATCACATGCATTTCATCCCAACGCTGTTTGCGCTTTTGTTGTTTTACCCAGCCTACCGCGCGGCGGAAAAAGCACCGATTTTTGGCCTGTTCGCAGTGGTGTTTTTGCTGATGAAACAGGTGCTTGACCCGGTGATCTTCAAGATGTTCTGGGGCGCGGATATCCTGCCTTACATCGTGCGACTGGCCAAAGTGGCGACCTATACCGGCTATGGGCTTGCGGCGGCCGCGATTTTGGGGCTCTGGCGGCGGTCCGAAGCGCCTGAGCGCGAGGAGTGGCTTGGGCCGGTGCTGCTTTTTGCTGTGGGGCTTTTTGCGTTCAAACTGGTGGCGATTTCCGATGTTATCGTCACAGGGCAATGGGATTTTGCCTATGCGCCGGGCTTTTGGGCCGACTATCTGATGCCGATTGCGCTGCTGTTTATATGTATGTGCCTGGGGCACAGGGCTTGGCCAAGTTGGATTTCCAAGGTCGCGAAATACACCTTTGGCATCTACCTGTGTCACCCGATCTTTCTCGACCTCGCAGAAGTTGCATTGAAAGACAGCCACCTGCCACCCATCGCGTTGATCGGGGTGGAGTTCCTGTGGACCTTGCCGATGACTCTTGGGTTTGTCTGGCTGCTTGGCCGCTCCCGATGGCTGGGATGGACCATTGGTCTGGGTCGATTTCCCCAAATCTCGCGTGCTGCGCGCTCACAACCGATTTGATCAAGGAGGCAAACATGCTCACCACAAGCGAAGACCTTGGCATGATTTCCGTGATGAAAGTGGCCACAAGCCGTTTGACATCAGCCGATTTTGCCGCCCTGCGAAAGGCACAGATGGCGGCGGAAGAGCGCGGGCGTTTTGCCCATCTGGTGGATCTAAGCGGGGTGCGCCGCGCCGCTGTCTCCGGCCTCGCAGCGCTTTTGGAGTTTCAGAGCGCGACCAAATCCAACGGCAGCATTGCCTTTTTCGGCGCGCAACCCGCTGTGAAAGCCGAGATCCACAAGCTTGGCATTGCGCCACTTCTGAGCCTGTTTGACACGCGCAAGGAGGCCTTGGCCCATCCCGCGTTTCGTGCCTGCCAGTTGGCCGGTGTCAAATCGGTGCTGCTTGTTGCGGGCGCTGGCAGCCGGATGGCGCCAATTTCACATGACACGCCAAAACCGCTGGTGGATCTGCTTGGGCAGCCGGTGATTGAACATGTGATGCGGCATTTGGAGAGTTTTGGCCTGCGGGATTTTATCCTCAACCCGGGTCATCTGGGGCCGCAGTTTCATACCCGTTTCAAAACCACTGCCCACCGCAGCATCCAGTTCTTTAACGAGGGGCAGTTTGTCAATCGGCGCTGGCAGCCTGCGCCGCTCGGTTCTGCTGGCACACTTTTGGCGTTGCAGGCGCAATGCGCTGCATTTGAAGAGGATTTCTTTGTTTTCTGCGGGGATGCGATCATCAATATTGATCTTGCAGAGATGATGGCGCAGCACCGCGCAAGCGGGGCGGAGGTCACGGTGGCGGCCACGTCTGTGCCGCATGAGGAGGTGCATAAATACGGGATCATTGAAGCAGATGCGCGCGGGCGCATCACGCATTTTGTGGAAAAGCCTGCGTCGGAGCAAACGCAATCACGGCTGGCAAGCACTGGCATCTATGTCATGAAACCCAGCGCGCTGCGCCATCTCAGCTCCCGTTTTACCTTACCTGATGCGTCTATGCAGGGGCTTGATATCGCGCAGCATCTTTTGCCGGAAATCTTGAAATCAGGCGCAGCGCTGCAGGTGTATGAGGCCCCATTTGACTGGGTCGATATCGGCTGCCCCAAGGACTATTTCGCCGCTGTCTCCAAAGCGTTGCGCGGCTTGATCGCGGGCGTCTCTCCTGAGGCCCAAGAGGTGCGGCGCCATGTCTGGCTGGCGCCGGGGGCGGAGCTGTCTGCGCGCGCGGTGGTGGTGGGGCCTTGTTATATCGGCCCCGGTGCAAAGGTTTTGGCAGGCGCGAAACTTGACGGGCCCACGGTGGTCGGCGCGGGCGCCAGGGTCGCTCCCCGCGCGCTGGTACAGCGCTCGATCCTGATGCCGAACACTGCCGTCGCCCTGGGGACCTGGCTCAGCGACATGATTGTTTCGGCCGATTGGGCCATCGACCACCGCTTTGCAGATGGCGGCACAACAAGCGCTGTGCCGATGGAAGGGGTTACCCACGCCGAAGTCGCGCAAGCCCCTGTCGACTTGCCGCGTGTCGGGAGCTTGTGATGAGACTGTGGTCCGGTTCGGTCTTATGCGCCGCGGTGCTGAGTTGTCTCTTGTGGGGCGCATTTGCGCAGCCCGCCAGCGCGCAGTCAGGCGTAGGTGTCTCAAATCCAGCACTCACGCAGGATCGGTTCTGGCTGTTGTGGGAGAGGGTCAAATTTGCTGGACGCCATTGTCCGAACGGTGCGCAATGCGTTGAACTCAAAAGCTATTCCAGCCGCCCCCTGACCACCAACAACACCGGCTTCATTTACCGGTTGTTCGGATTGCAAGGTGGCCTGCACAAAGCTGCCGAGCTGCCAAAAGATCACGCCGAGGCTCCCAACATATGTCGCAAAAATCAGATCGAGGCGGCGCTTGGATTTGATCCCATGGCCTTGCCCAAATCTGAGAAGGGCGAGGTTTTGCGCGGCGTTGACGCGCTGCATCTTGATTTGACCGGGCTGAAAGCCCCCCCCGGGTTTTCGGCAGACTTCGGGCCTTCGCTGCACACGACGTTTGTGCGCAAGCTGCAGGCCGCGGGGATAGAGGTGGTCGATAAAGACGCGCTTCCTTCGCTTGACGGGCAGCCCACACTGAACCTCTATTTCTCGTTTTCTGATCCGGAGGACCTGTGTGACTACCAATACTCGGTGTTTGCCTCTCTTTCTCAGGATGTTCTGCTGACCCGCGATCCGCGCATCAAGGTCGCCGCTGGCGTCTGGTCCTTTTCCACAGGCTCCTCCGCGCGTGATCACAGCGGCACTGAACGGGATGCCATTTTGCGCGTGGCAGAGGCCTTTGTGCGCGACCATCAGAAGGTCAATGGCCGCTGAGCCCCAAGAGACGATGCACAAAGCTGCATCCAGTCGCTTGCGCCAAACAAAATGATCCAAATGAAGGTGTAAGGCCCTGATGACGCGCCCGTATTTCACAGCTTTTGAGAGGCGCAAACCGCCAGCGTTTGCCCCGATGTCCGCCCGCCAGCGCGCGATCTGGCATTTTTTGGCAGGCTGCGCTGTTGCCGCCGGAGCCTATTATCTGCAGTGGCGCTGGAGCGCGTCTTTAAACGCGGATGCGCTGGGGTTCTCGGTGCTGGTGGTCGCGGCCGAAACACTGTTTTTTCTGGGAACCCTGCTGTTTTATTTTGATTTCTGGGACGAAGGGGACACGCCCGCTCGGCCCTATGATAGTGCGGCGTTTGAGGCGGCATCAGGTGCTCCTGCGCCGCAAAGCGTGGATATCTTCATCACGACCTATGATGAGGATGTGGCCGTTGTGGCCCCATCGATATCGGATGCAAAGGCGGTCGTCGCGCCCGAGGATATACGCGTGCAGGTCTGGTTGCTGGACGATGGGGATCGGGCCGACATGGCGCAATTGGCCAAGCACCACGGCATCGGGTATTTTTCGCGACGTGAAAATCTGGGATTCAAAGCGGGCAACCTGCGCAATGGGCTGCTGCGCACATCGGGCGACTTTGTGGTCATCTGCGATGCGGACACGCGGCTGTTGCCGGGCTTTCTTCAAAACACGCTGGGCTATTTTTCTGATCCGCAGGTCGCCTGGGTGCAGACGCCTCATTGGTTTTATGATGTGCCGCCGGGGGAGAGCTGGTCTGACTGGATTGTCAGGCGCATAGGAGGCTCCCCTGCACATCGCTTGGTCACGCTGGCCGCAGCTGTGCTGACCTGGATCACCGGGCGCGGCCGGATTGGGGCAGACCCTTTCCTCGCAGATCCCACTGTGTTTTTTGACGTCATTCAACGCAGGCGCAACCGGAACAACGCCGCATTTTGTTGCGGGGCAGCCTCAATCCACCGGCGCGAAGCGGTTTTTGCCGGGGCGATAAAGCGCAAATCGGCTGCGGTGGGGCGGTTGCAAACACGTTTGATGCAGCCCGTGGCGACATGCCTGCGCGCGCTGCCTTTACAGCCATACCGGTTTCACGTGTCAGAGGACCTTTATACCTCGATCCTGCTGCATGAGGATGCGGCGGCAGGGTGGAAAAGTGTTTACCACCCGCAGGTTGAGGCGCGGATGTTGTCGCCCATGAGCCTGACCGCCTGGGCCGCGCAGCGCCTGAAATATGCGGGCGGCACTTTTGATATTGCGGCGCATGACAACCCGATTTTCCGGCGTGGCCTGAGCTGGCGTCAGAAGCTGCACTACGGTGCGACCTTCTGGTCCTACCTCAATGTCCTCTGGGCGCCGATACTCCTGCTTGCGCCGATGGTTTCCCTGACCACCGCTGTGACGCCGGTGAAAGCCTATTCCCTTGACTTTTTTATGCATTTCCTGCCCGCGGTGGTGCTGGGGGAACTGGCGATGTTGGCGGCCTGCAAAGGGTACCCTGTCGGGCCCGGGCGGGTGCTTGGCGTTGCCACGCTCCCTGTGCATTGGCATGCGCTCATTTGCGTGCTGCACGGGCAAAAGCCGCGATTTGCACCCACGCCCAAATTGCCGCTGGTTGGCGGCGGGCTGCGGCATGTTTTGCCCCATCTCGTGCTGCTTGCCCTGATGAGCGGGGCCGCGGCTGTTGGTATTGTGCGCACCGCGCTCGGCCACACGGGCTTCAGCGCGCCGCTGTTGTGGGTCAACCTGTTTTGGCTGGGGGTCAATATGATGTTGATTGCGCGACTGGTGCCGATGGCCTGGTGGACCCCGCCAGCGGCGCGCCACGCCGAAGAAACGCAGATAGAACCGGAGGCCGCCCATGGCGCATGTCAGCTTGCAACCTGAGAAGACCCGCAATTCCAACCGTATGAGCTGGGCCTTTGTGGTCGGGCTCTTGGCCACGGCGGCGCTTGCGGTTGGGACCGATGGCTGGGGGCAGGTGATGCGGCAGAACACGCTCGCCACGCTGTCAGAGGAACTGCGCCATGTGCCGCAGCCGGCCCGCGGGTTGACCGCACAGGACTGGCAGGATGCTGAAACCGCTTGGCGGTATTTTCAAGCCAATTTCCGCGCAGAAACCGGATTTGTCGATGCGGTTGACGGCCACCCCAATGCGACGATGTGGGATCAGGGATCTCATTTGCTGGCGCTGATGGCGGCAGAGGGGCTTGGGCTGCTCTCACGGGAGGATTTCCTGACGCGCAGTGAGGCCTTGATGGCAGGGCTTGAGCGATTGCCGCTGTTTGAGGGCCGTTTGCCCAACAAGGCTTATGACACGCGCAGCCTGGTGATGGTGGATTACGCCAATACCCCGGTGGCGGAGGGTGTCGGCTGGTCGGCGTTGGATGTGGCGCGCATGTTGATGGCCCTGCGGGTGTTTGAAATCAGCGAGCCGGCTTATGGGCCGCGCATTCGAGCACTGCTGGCGCAATGGGATTTGAACGCGATGACGGTTGATGGGCGACTTTGGGGTGCCACCCGAGAGGAGGGCGTGACGCAATACACGCAGGAGGGGCGCATCGGTTATGAGCAATATGGCGCGCGTGCGGCGGCGCTTTGGGGATTGGATGCGCTTGAAGCCAGCACAGCCCGCCCGATCCTGACCTGGGAAACGGTCAGCGGGGTGGAGGTTGCGGCAGACAGGCGGCGCGCAACCAGCTTTGGCGCGATCACGCCGGTTCTGAGTGAACCCTATCTTTTGCAAGCGTTCGAGGTCGGGCTGAACAGTGAATCACGCCTGCTGGCGAGCCTGGTCTATGCCGCTCAGGAAGCGCGCCATGCGCAGACGGGGGCGGCGACGATGGTGTCAGAAGATCACATCGATCAGGAGCCACATTTTCTCTATGGCGCGGTTTATGGCAACGGGCGTGATTGGGCTGTGGTTGCAGAAGACGGCAGCCTGCATGACGATCTGCGCACCGTGAGCCTGAAGGCGACCATTGGCTGGGATGCGCTTTATGGCACGGCTTACACGGAGAACCTGAGGGATGAGTTGTCGGATCTGGCCGGGCCAACGGGCTGGATGGCGGGCCGATATGAAGCTGATGGGCGCGTCAACACTACTTTGACACTCAACACCAATGCCGTGGTTCTGGAAGCGCTTCACTATAAGTTCAAGGGGCCTCTGCTGCGTTGAGGGCCGCGGGCAGGGGCGAAATGGTCGGTGTCTAGGCTGACAAAAGGCCCCGATTTGAGAGGGAGCATACCCTCATAGAGGTGGGGCGCAGCTTTGCGCGTCGCCAGATATAGCTGGTGTGCAGGCGGTGAGCGTGCAGGCGTGATCCCTCGAACTGTGCTACGGTGATCAGAGGTTTGCTTTGGCTTTTGCTCCTGCCCGTCAGAAGCTCTGAAGGACTGTCTTTGCCGATCCCGACAGAATGTCAGTGAATGAGCGCTCCGGCACTGTCACCTCGATCGCGGCGTGGGTGCCGCTGGGCAGGTCTTCCAATGTGCTTTGAAGCAAATGGTCGGTTTTCTGCGGGCGCAGTTCCAGTTCCACTTGTGCCAGCGTGGCGGCGTCTTGCACGGGCGTGATCTGCTTGATCTGACCCGATATTTGCGCCTGGAGTTTCCCCATGTCCAGCAGGCGGACGGGCAGATGGTCGCCCGCTTTCAACTGAGCAGCCTGTTCTTCCGGGAGCGTGATTGCCGCATGAAATACCTTGTTTTGCGGCTGGTGAATTTGCGCGAGCGTCAACGCGGTGTCTGAGGCCTTTTCTGGTGACAGCTGTCGCAGACGCAGCAGCTGGCCGGTGCCGGGAGAAATCAGCCAAGGTGCGTCGATCAGGGCGGACAGCGCGGTCAGCTCCGCTTCGATTGTCAGCGCGTCCTGCTCCAGACGCTGCACCTCATTTAAAACAGTTTTTCTTTGGGTTTCCTGCAGGAGGGCCAGATCAAACTCCAATTCACGAATGGAGGCCTCAAGCGCTTCTTTCTCAATCGCGGCGCGCAGTTTGAGCACGCCTTGTGCCGACGGTTTGGCCAGGGCTGCGCGGGCCAGCAGCTCCTGCACCGCCAAGGCACTTTTGCGGCGCAGGCTATCGCGGCGCTGTTGCAGCTTGTCCCGGGCCAGACGGTTGAGGCGATGGGTGTTGTGACACCGTGCCAAAGCGCTTTCCTTGCGCAGATCCAGAGGCAGATCAGCCTCCGCTGAAAGCGCCTCCGTGGATGTGGCGGGTGCTTCGGAGACGGGCGTGCCGGTATTTTCCTGAAGCAAGCACCAGCGGTGCTGTCGGTTCAGCGCCAGTTGATTTGAGAGCTCTATACTATGCTGGGCCATTGCGTCCCGATCATATCGGGCAAGCTTTTGCCCCTTGGAGACGTCATCGCCATCCTGTGCCAACACGCTTTGCAGGACGGCGCCTGCGGGCAGGACCACCGGGAGCGTGCGGGCCTGGCTGACAAAGGTGCCAGTGTAGCGCTGTGTCGGCGTGATGGTGATGTGCTGGGAGAGGGACCAGGCACTGACCCCGAGCAGGGCGCAGGAGGCCGTGGCCCAGCCCAGCCAGACCAGCGGCATCCGGTGAAAACGGCGCGGCGGTTTGAGATCAACGCTGGCGGGGCGCATCTTGGCTCACCTTGCGAGAGGACAGCAGTCGCGGATCATAGGTTTTGATGGCCACAAGCAGGATGCCGCCGCCATCAGAGGCGCTGCTTTCCACATCGAGCGAGTCGCGCATGATCTTGGCCAGCGGGGACAGGCGCTCCCCGTCCACCGAGGTGTCTGCGGCGGTTTTGGCTTTCTGGATCGCACCAGAAGAAAGCGCGAGGCGGCTGTCGATCATCCGGATCTGGCATTTGCCCACGAAATGTTTGAACTCAAAGGATAAGCTGTCTGCCTCTGTATGTGTCTCAATCCCTGATTGGCAGGCCAGACTGAGCATTTCATTGGCCACCATACAGACAGCGCGGCGGTTGGCCTCGTCCCCCTCGCGGCGGAAATGGCTGCAGATCCAGCCATCCAGCGCCTCTTCGCTTTCAAGGCTGCGGGGGGTGACAAAGCGGTGCCAGCCGGAGGCCTGCCTTTCGCGAATGTCTGAGGTGGCGGCAAATTCGATGATCCGCCCGTTTTGCATCATCAAGAGCTGGTCACATTGTTCCAGCAATTGCCGGTTTTCGGTGATCATCAGCGTGATATGGCCAAGGCGCGCATCAGATTTCAGGCGCTGGCCCAAGGCCACCAACAGGCTTTCGCTGGCGCCATCTTCGGGGCGGTCGAGCAGATAGAGGCCGGGCCGCAGCGCCAGCGCGCGCGCAAGTGCCAGCGCCTTTTGTTCGGTGCAGGACAGCTGTGTGACGTCGCTGGCGTTTTGGATGCGATCCACAGTATCGGCGGTGAAGACCAGATTTTGCAGCGCTTTTCGCGCGCGCTGCAACTGCAGATCGCCAATGAAACAGCTGAGATTGTTCGCGCCGCCGCCGGGGACCGAAAGCGGTATTGGCCCCACCAAGGCAGAGGATAGGGCACGAGCCTCTGTCTGGCGCGCCCAAAGCCCTGTGCCCTGTAACGCGACATGGCCTTCCACCAAGAGCCCCTCAAGATCATGAGGGGCATGCAGCGCGCGCAGCAGCAGGGATTTGCCGGAAAAACTGTCCCCAGACAGGCCAATGATCGTGCCCGGCTCTGCGCGGAAGGAGACGTCGGACAAAAGGGGCGTGCCATCCGGCGTGCGCACAGAGAGATGGCTGACGATCAAAGCTGTGTCGTCTCCTTCAGCGTCTGCGGAATAGGGCGCAGGCAATTGGCGCACCTCGGCCGCGCGGTGCTGCAACTCGGGATCGGCGCGGGATATCTGGCGAAAGAAAGCGGCGAAAGCGTCCGCTGACCAGCAGGTTACGAGGGCGATGGTGGCGATTGCCGCGACGTTGAGCACATCTTGGGCCACAAGCCAGGAGGCCATGGCAAAGCCACCGATCAGGCCGCACAACGCGAGCGCGCTTTGTGTGGCGTCCAGAAAGGCGCTGTCTCCCCGCGCGGCATTGGCGAGATCAACCGCGCGCTGATCACGCCCGGACAGAAAGGCGACCGCCTCCTGCGGTAGAAATTCCCACATCGACTCAGAGCGCATTTTTTGCGCAACGACCCCGCAGAACAGCCAACTGAGCGCGGCAGTCAGCACAAAAGGCACCGCCAAATAGGGGGAAAACACAGCAAAGATGGCGCAGGCAAACAGCCCGACAACCGCCCGCCCGGTCACGGCATGGCGCAGCCGCATATAGCGGTATCCGGCCAAGGCGCGGCTGTGACCCACTTCAAAGATGATCATCCCCAAAAGCGGCACGACAGCCCCCACGGCCAGCAGGGCCGCCAGAAGTGTCTGCCCGTTCAGTGCAACCTGCTCATAAAAAAACACCACAAAGATCGCGACCGAGAGCAAACACAGGCCGCTGCCCAGAGAAAACAGGATGGAGATCGCCGTGGCCCACATCGGGGTGGCGCGATCCTGAAAAGGCACCGGCTGCGCATCGGTGGGGCCAGCAGACCGTCTGGACGCTTCCATAGCGTTTTGAGGGGGGGAGATATCGGACATAACCAAGGAAACCTTCACAACACGTCTTTGTTTTAGCGCGCAGAAGTTAACAAAAGCATTGCATGGTAAGGTGTTTTCAATTTTATGTTCTTATTTTGTTCAAATTGGTAATTGGCGGTGTTGGTTGCCAATTGTTAATAGCTTTGTCGTTTCATGGTTGCATTCCGTTTGGAGTGTGTTTGATGAAGAGTGCTGTTGGTTCTGGCAAGCGGTCGCCGCTACGGGGCGTTGTTATATTCTTTGCTGCCGTGCTTGTGCTGAGCGGGGCCGGATATTCGGTTGGGATATCTGCGCGCAAGGTGTTTCTGGCGCAGGAAGAAGAGATCATTCCGATCATTGCCGGCGGTGAGCTGGATGACATTCCTGCGCTGATGCGGGGGAACTTGCCAAGCGTGACAAGCAGCATGCTCACGGATGTGCCACGTCGCACAAAACCGCCCCGAATGTGTGAAATGCCCGCGGATTATTTTGACACTTTGGAGCGCGGCCTGAACGTGCCGCATGGCTATGATAAACACAACGCATATGTGCGTAAGTATCGGGCAAGGCGTGGTTTTCTGAATGAACGGGAGCTACGCGCGGCGCGCGTGGCCTGGCACTATTTTGAGAAATTCACACAGGAGACCACGGGGCTTGCCAATTCGGTTGGCAACTACCCTTCCACCACACTTTGGGACACGGCCTCTTACATGGCGGGATTGGTGTCTGCCTATGAGCTGTGCCTGATTGAGAAGCCGGAGTTTGATCGCCGGATCACCCAGCTTCTGACAACGGTGAAGGGGCTCGAGCTGTTTCGCAAAGAGCTGCCCAATAAAGTGTATCATACCAAGACCGGCGCGAAGGTGGATTATACGAATAAGCCGGGTGAAATCGGGTTTTCTGCCTTGGATATAGGGCGGTTTCTTGTGTGGCTTCGTATTTGCAAGAATCGCTATCCTTATTTGGCAAATACAATTGATTCCGTATTGCTGAAATGGGATTTTCGTAATGCCATTGACTCTGAAGGGTTAATGTTTGGCGCTTATATCGATAAGGAAACCGATGAGACGGTGTATGCCCAAGAAGGGCGCCTTGGTTATGAGGAATATGCGGCCAAGGGATTTGCGCTCTGGGGGTTTCAGCCGCGTCTGGCCCATCGGGCGGAGCCGTTTCTGACAGCCTCGATTTTTGGCATTCAGGTGCCCTATGACGGGCGTGACCCGCGGGTGTTTCATTCCCAAAACTATGTGGTGACGGAATCCTACCTGCAAGACGGGCTGGAGCTGGGGTTTGACATGCCCCATGACGACAGCAGCCCGGAATGGGTGCACACGGATGGCTGGCGGGCGGAGTTTGCCGACCGGATCTATCAGGTGCAGGAAAACCGCTGGCGGCAGACCGGGTTTATGACGGCGCGCTCTGAGCACAATGTCAAAGGCCCGCCGTATTTCACCTATGATACCATCTTCTCGGATGGCTACCCATGGAACACGGTGACGCCGCGCGGCGACTATGTGCCGGATCACTCCGCCGTGGCCGCAAAGGCGGCGCTGGGCCTCTGGGCGTTGTGGGAAACCGAATATACCGATGTGCTCTATGAGGCGATCATCGAGCTCTATGATCCGGAAAACGGCATGTATGAAGGGCTTTATGAGCGTGGGCAGGGGCGTGTGGCGATCTATACGGCCAACAACAACGGCATCATTCTCACCTCCCTGCTGCACAAGGTGCAGGGCACCATTCTGACCCCTTACACCGGCGACACCGAGGTCTGGTACACTGCGTTCCGCGATCAGGACATCCGGCTGTTGCGGAATTACCCGGACCCTCCACAGAAAGACGACTGGCTCCCGGTGCTGCGTCATTCCGTTCAAGAGAAGGCTGATTACTGATGCGATATTTTGTTCAAACCCTCGCCGCAGCGGTTGGCGCTGCGCTCTTGGCGGCCACATCAGTGGGCGCACAGACGGTTGGCGTGCCTGAGCGTGGAGAGGAGGCCTTTGCCTCGGAAAATGCGATCTTGGATACCTCCATTCCCTTTGCCATTGGCGCGCGGGAGGCGCGGCAGGCTTTGCGCGGGGCGTTTGGCTGGCCCAGCTTTCAGGAAGGCTTGGTGGAAGGGGTCTATTTCCGGTTTGATCCGGATGGCTACGCCCGGTTTGCGCCAACGCCCCGACTGGATGTGGATGTCTTTGAGGTGATTTGCCGCCCGCGCACCTATGCCTGCGCGGCGCGAAAAGAGGGGCTTGAGGCCTTTCTGACGGATCGCGGGCAGCTGCAGGTCAAGCTTGAGAACGCGCTGGCCGGAGATCAGTTTTTTGTTTCAGAAGGGGTGTCTGAAATTCAGGTGCCTGAGCGGATTTTGCAGCCCTTGGATGTCCCGCTTGAGTTGCTTTTGGGATCGGGCGGCGAGCTGATCGTGCGCCGCGGGGGATCTGAGGTGTCGCGTGTGTCACTCAAAGGGTTTTCGGCGGTCACCGCCTATCTGCGCTGGATCGCGGCGCAGCAGGATTATTCTGTTTTGCCAAGGGGCTGGCCGGTGCCAAATGCCGACGGGGCAGGGGGCGCGGGGTCGATGACACAACCTGCCGCCTGGAATTCACCCATGCCGCAGCCACAGATGCTTGCGCCCGAATATGCCAGTGCGCTTGCTGCTGGAATTGCCCCTGCGACTACGGCGAGCCCGGTGACGTTGGCTGCGCCCAACGCCACGACCCAGCCACAAGCCACGTCTGCTCCGATGGCCGACACGGTCAGCGGGCAAGAGCTGCGCACGGAGCTTGAAACGCTCAAACAGATCATTTTGCAGGCGCAGCTTGGGCGGGCAGCAGAGGTGCCTGATGCGACCTCGCTACCGGCATTCCCACCGCAGGCTGCGATGCCCGTGAGTGGGGCAGGGGGCAAGCAAGCAGAGCCCAGTCTGGCGCAACTGCTTGCGGCGGTTGAGGGGCTGCAGACCCAATTGGATGGGCTGCAACAAGAGCCGTCTCTTCCGGTTACTGGGGGGGGAGCTGGTACTGGGGCGCCAGCCTCTCCAGTGCTGAGCGCGCAGCCTGAGGTGATGCCGCAAAGCCCTGCCGTTCCGCCTCAGTCTGACAATCGGGCGGATACGGTGAAAAAGTTGGACTATCTGATTTCCGATCTGGGACTGGATCCGCAAGCCGCGTTGCGGGTGCTGCAGATGGCGGCCAAAGACACGGCTCAAGGCGTAGGAGCGCATCCGACCACTCCGGTTGCTGCTGAAACGCTCAGCACCCCCGCGCCGCTGACGCCGGAGCCTGCTGGCAAACCGGTGCTCTACCAGAATGAGTTGGTGGATCAGATACTTGCTGAACTTGAAACAGATATGATGGCCGCGACCGGTGGTGGCGAACCTGCGGAACCATCCGTCAGTCAAGTGACTGTAGAGGACTACATTTTGCTTTCGCGCTACTTCAAATCAGCGGTTCTGCCGGAACTTGAAGTCATGGCCGCGCAGCAAAACCCCTAGGGGGAGCGCAGTGACGCAGAGCACGACAGGATGGGCTGTGAGGCGTTGAGGGCATCGCGCTCAAATCCGGCGGCGGTTTGATAGGCGCGCATAAAATCGGCGCGCTCCTTGGGAGAGATCACTGTGTCGATGTCATCAAACTGCCCGCCGCATAGCTGGTCGATATGTTTGAGGAGTCCAAAGGGGCCGTCTGCGCGGTTGCGCAAAACCAGCTTGGTCACGGGATCACAAAGTTTGTTGTTGTAGTCGGCAAGCGCGGCGGGGGTGACGCCGAGATTGCACAGGCTTTTGCCAAGTTCTCGCGCGTCGATGATGGCCTGCGTCGCCCCGTTTGAGCCGGTCGGATACATCGCGTGGGCCGCGTCGCCCAAAAGTGCCACGCGATTTTGGTGCCAATGCGGCAAGGGATTGCGATCTATCATCGGGTTCTCAAAGGCGGTGGGCGCGGCAGCGATCAGGGCAGGGACATCCAGCCAATCATATTTCCAGTCTGCAAAATGCTCCAAAAATTGCGCCGGGGACACCGGCGAAAACCAGCTGTCTTTGGGCCAGTTCGCATCGCCATCAAGGGTGATTTCAGCGATCCAACTCATCTCGGCCAGCCCGGTTTGCGCATCCGCTGCGGAGATCGGATAGAGCACAACCCGTTTGTCGTGTTTCCCCAGCCCGATGAAGGAGGCCTTTGTGCGCAAGGGCTTTGCCAGACTGGTGCCCCGCCACATGAGAACACCGCCCCATTGAACCCCACCGTCCTCGGGATGCATTTGCGCGCGGACCTTGGAATGGATGCCGTCAGCACCGATCAAAAGCGCAGCTTTGGTCTCGCCCGTAAATCCGCTGCGAGTCTGCCACTGGGCCGTAACATCTTCTTCTGATTGGGAATATCCGAGCACGCGGCGATCGGTGATCAAGGCCCCAGGCCCTGCCTTGGCCAGAAAGGCGTCGCGCAGCATCATATGAAACCGTCCGCGATGTACTGCATATTGCGGCCAGAGATAACCCGCAGCCTCGCCGCGGGGTTCGCTGTAAATGTCTTTGCCGTTCAGACCCACCAAGGCCCATTCGGTGATGCGCAGGCCAATGGCGTCAAGATCGCGCAGTATAAAGCCGAGCTCAAGCAACTCGCGCACGGCGTTGGGTTGCAGATTGATGCCAACGCCCAGCGGGCGGATGGTCTCCACCGCTTCGAGCACCACCACCGGCTGGCCGATCTTATGCAGGGTCAAGGCGGTGACCAGTCCGCCGATGCCGCCGCCGGCGATGACAATTGGTAGATCAGAGGCTGTTGGCATGGCGCTTCCCGATTGTTTGCGCCACAGTAGCAGCGGGGCGGTGTCTGACAAATCCCAAAGACCTTGCCTTGCGGGGGGCGCATTCGGTATCCCCATGAAAAGACGGTGAATTGTCAATGGAACCCCATGCGGCGTAACGCTCTGCTTTCTGGTGTCAAACACGCTGCCTGCGCGGCGATTCTGGCGCTTACGCCTGCCGGGGCGCAGGCCGGAGAGGTCTCAGTCTTTGCGGCCGCCAGTTTAGCGGAGGTCTTGAAAGACCTGGGGGATGCCTTTGAAGCTGTGAGCGGACATGAGGTGGTTTTGACGCTGGCAGGGTCTTCGGCGCTGGCGCGGCAGATTGAGTATGGGGCGCCTGCGGATGTGTTCGTCTCCGCCAATGCGGCTTGGGTGACGCATTTGGAGGACCGCGCTGTGTTGGTGCAGGGGCAGACAAAAACATTATTTGGCAATGACTTGGCTTTGGTTGTTGCTGCGGATGATCCGGTCGCGCCGGTTGAAATATCTGACGTCGACTTTGACGCTTTGCTGGCGGACGGGCGGTTGGCGATGGCCTTGGTGGAGGCTGTGCCTGCCGGGATATATGGGCGCCAAGCGCTTGAAAACATGGGGCTTTGGTGGGATGTGGCACCGAAGGTGGCGCAGGTGGATAATGTGCGTTCGTCCCTTGCGTTGGTGGCGCTGGGCGAGGCGCGGGCTGGGGTTGTCTATGTGACGGACGCTTTGGCGGAAGAGCGGGTCCGCGTTTTGTCGGTCTTTCCGTCGGAATTACATGATCCGATTGTGTATCCTGCGGCTGTTGTGGCGGGGCAGGATCGTCCTGAAGTGATTGAATTTATGGAGTTTTGGCAAGGCGAAGCCGCGAAAGCCGCCTTTGTCGAGCGGGGCTTTCGGGTGCTGGAGGGCGGTGAGTGACGGAGTGGCTGGGGCCAGAGGAGTGGGCTGCGGTGGCGCTGTCGCTGAAAGTGGCGTTTTGGGCCACGTTGGGCGCGCTGATTCCCGGTGTTTTTGTGGCCTATGCGCTGGCGCGCTGGCAATTTTACGGCAAGCAATTACTCAATGTTTTTGTACACTTACCGCTTGTCCTCCCACCTGTTGCAACAGGGTATCTGTTGCTTGTGACCTTTGGCACCCAAGGGGCCTTGGGCGCGGCGCTCAAAGAGGTCGGGATCGTCTTTGCCTTCCGTTGGACCGGGGCGGCGCTGGCTGCGGCAGTTATGGCGTTTCCGTTACTGGTGCGTTCGATCCGGCTGTCGATTGAGGCGGTGGACCCGAAATTGGAGCAGGCCGCCGCCACGTTGGGCGCAAACCGTTTCTGGGTGTTCACAACTGTGACATTGCCGTTGATTTTGCCGGGCATATTGGCTGGGATGGTGCTGGCCTTTGCCAAAGCCATGGGCGAGTTCGGCGCGACCATCACCTTTGTCTCCAATATCCCCGGACAAACCCGCACCGTGCCCTCGGCAATCTATGCGTTCCTGCAGGTGCCGGGCGGAGAAACGGCGGCGATCCGGCTGGTTATTGTGGCCATTGTGGTGGCCATGGGCGCATTGATCCTGTCGGAAGTTCTGGCGCGGCGGATTGCGCGGAAAGTGGGGCAGGCATGAGCCTATCTGTGGAGATAAAACAGCACTTTCAGGGGTTTGACCTCGACGTGCAGTTTGAGGCCCCGCCGGGTTTGACGGTGCTGTTTGGCAGCTCAGGATCGGGCAAAACATCGGTGATCAATGCGGTGGCTGGGCTGAGTCGCCCAAGCCATGCGCGCATCACGGCTGCGGGGCGCAGGCTGGTGGACAGCGACGCAGGCCTGTGGACGCCACCGCACAAACGCGCCGTGGGTTACGTCTTTCAAGAGGGGCGTTTGTTCCCGCATCTGAATGTCCGCAGCAATCTGCTGTACGGGGCGGGCTATGCCAAAGAGCGGGCCGAGGTGGCGGGTTTTGATCAGGTGGTGGAGATCCTTGGGATCGGGTCGCTTTTGGAGCGGCGTCCTGCGGCGCTTTCCGGGGGGGAAAAACAGCGGGTGGCGATTGGCCGGGCGCTGTTGGCGCGCCCTGAAATGATCCTCGCAGATGAGCCGCTGGCCGCTTTGGATGAGCCACGCAAAGCGGAGATCCTGCCGTATTTTGAAGGACTGCGCGACGAATTTTCGCTGCCAATACTGTATGTTAGCCACTCCATTGCGGAGGTTGCGCGGCTGGCGACAACGGTGATTGCGATGGAGCAGGGGCGCGTTGTGCGGGTTGGACCTGCGGCGGAGGTGCTGTCGGATCCGAGCTTTACGCCGTTGGGCGTGCGGGCCGTGGGGGCTGTGCTGGAAGCAGAGGTTGCAGTCCATCATGCGGACGGGTTGACGGAACTCAGCGCCAATGGGGTGCCATTGCTGTTGCCAAAGGTAGCGCATCCGGTGGGGCATTCGGTGCGCGTGCGGGTTGCTGCACATGATGTGATCCTGTCGCGAGAGGAACCTAAAGGCTTGTCTGCGCTCAATATTATCGCGGGAACCGTGCAATCTGTGCGGGCCGGAGGCGGGCCGGGGGCCATTGTCTCGGTGGACACAAAAGCCGGGCGTGTGCTGGCGCGCATCACCCGCCGCTCTGCCGAGGCGCTGGCGTTGCGCGAAGGTGTTGCGTGCTATGCGGTGATCAAGTCGGTCTCGGTCGCGCCACAGGACATTGGCACGCGGTAACCCGGTTTTTTCGGCTTTTGAGTCGCTTTCTTAACGTGGACCCCCTGACCAAAAAGCGCCTTCGGTATCGCGTCGGTATCCCTACGGTATTGCGTCGGTGTTAAGAGGCGTCACACAGCCAGAGCGTGTGGTTAACGCGGCGCACGGCAACCGTGCCTTAAAGCACGCCGATTTCGGCCAAGGCGCGGTTTAAGTCGTCAGGCAGCACGTCGTCGTTTTCCCGGCCTTCCGGCAGATCGGCTGGGGCGTCTTCGGGCTTCAGATAGCGCCAGCCCTGAAACGGGCGTTTGAGTGCGGCCTGCGTGAGGTGGACCTGCGGGTCCAGCACAATGGCGCAGCGGCGGATGCCATCTGATCCAATCACTTCGTCCAGCCGTATGATCTTCTGACGGCACTGGATCGCCCCTTTGATCACCCAATAAATTGATCCGCCGTTGAGGATTTCAGCCTCCCGTTTAGGCCACATGCGGGTGACGTGACGGGGCAGCCCATCGGGAAAACGATGCGCATTTGCCTCTTGCCAAGCGGCCAGAGTTTCGGGAGTTTCCGACCCGACGGATAGTTTTACAAGATGGACTGATTTATCCACAGCTTTCCCACAGGGTTATGCACGGAGCCTACATTATATAGTGGGTTCATTAACCTTCAACCCCAAAATCATGTGGCTTTTCTTTGCTTGGGACTCTATTTGCCCGTTGCCACCATACACGGGTTTGTTATAGGTTAAGAAACCCTGAACATCATAGCAGAACAGTCGAGGACGCCACGATGAGCCGTTTCGCCGCCCCTATTGCCGAGCAAATCTGGGATATGAAGTATCGTTTCAAAGAGGCGGATGGCACGCCGATTGATTTGTCGGTGGAGGACAGCTGGCGGCGGATCGCGCGTGACCTTGCGCGCGTGGAAAAAGACCCGGCCAAGTGGGAAGACAAATTTTACGCTGCGCTGGAAGACTTTAAGTATCTGCCAGCTGGCCGCATCACCGCAGGAGCAGGCACCGCGCGTCAGGTGACACTGTTCAACTGCTTTGTGATGGGCACGGTTCCTGACAGCATGTCCGGCATCTTTGATATGCTCAAAGAGGCGGCGCTGACAATGCAGCAGGGCGGCGGCATCGGCTATGACTTCTCCACCATCCGTCCGCGCGGCGCGGATGTGAAAGGCGTGGCGGCGGATGCTTCTGGCCCGCTGTCCTTCATGGATGTTTGGGATGCGATGTGCCGCACCATCATGAGCGCGGGCAGCCGCCGCGGCGCGATGATGGCGACCATGCGCTGTGACCACCCTGATATTGAGCATTTCATCACCGCGAAGTCCGATCCGGCGCGTCTGCGGATGTTCAACATGTCCGTGCTGGTGACCGATGCGTTTATGGAAGCGGTGAAGGCGGATGGTCCCTGGGAGCTGGTCTTCAAAGACCGCGTGTATCACACGGTTCAGGCGCGTGATCTGTGGAACAAGATCATGCAGAGCACCTATGATTATGCCGAGCCGGGCGTGATCTTCATCGACCGCATCAACCAGCGCAACAACCTGAGCTATGTGGAAGAGATCGCGGCGACCAACCCGTGCGGGGAGCAGCCGCTGCCGCCTTATGGGGCGTGCCTTCTGGGCTCGATCAACCTTGCGCGTCTGGTGACCGATCCGTTTGAGAAGGCGGCCGAGCTGAATGAGGCGGCGCTGACCGAGCTGGTGGCGACCGCTGTGCGGATGATGGACAATGTGGTGGATGCTTCCAAGTTCCCGCTGGAGCAGCAGGCGCAGGAAGCCCAAGCCAAGCGCCGCATTGGCCTTGGCGTGACCGGTTTGGCAGATGCGCTTTTGATGCTGGGTTTGAAATACGGTACCGAAGAAGCCGCAGCTCAGACCGAAGCCTGGATGAAAGCGATTGCGCGGGCGTCCTATCTGGCCTCTGTGGAGCTGGCAAAAGAGAAGGGGGCCTTCCCGCTCTTTGACAAAGAGAAATACCTCGCCGGCGGCATGGTGCAGGATTTGGACGAGGATGTGAAAGCGGCGATTGCAGAGCATGGCATCCGCAACGCACTGCTGACCTCGATTGCGCCGACCGGCACCATCAGCCTTTATGCGGGCAACGTCAGCTCGGGCATCGAGCCGGTGTTTGCCTATGCCTACACCCGCAAAGTTCTGCAGAAAGACGGCTCCCGCACCGAGGAAGAAGTTGTTGATTATGCTGTGCAATTGTGGCGCGACAAGTTTGGCGACAAAGAGCTGCCGGACTACTTCGTGAACGCGCAAACTCTGGAGCCAGCGGCGCATGTGCGCATGCAGGCGGCGGCGCAGAAGTGGATCGACAGCTCGATCTCCAAGACCATCAACTGCCCCGAAGACATCAGCTTTGATGCGTTCAAAGACGTCTACATGCAGGCGTGGGACACCGGCTGTAAGGGCTGCACCACGTATCGTCCGAACGATGTGACCGGCTCGGTTCTGACTGTATCAGAAAGCGACGAGAAAGCACCGGGCGAACAGCCTGCCGATCACGTGGCCGACAGCGGTGAAGTGATCTATATGAGCGAGCCGCTGGAGCGTCCGCAGAGCCTTGAAGGCGCGACCTACAAGCTCAAGTGGCCCGATAGCGAGCACGCGATTTACCTGACCGTGAACGATGTGATCATCAACGGCCACCGCCGCCCGTTTGAGGTGTTCATCAACTCCAAGAACATGGAGCACTACGCCTGGACCCTGGCGCTGACCCGGATGATTTCAGCGGTGTTCCGTCGCGGTGGCGATGTGTCCTTCGTCGTCGAAGAGCTCAAAGCGGTGTTTGATCCGCGCGGCGGCGCCTGGATGGAAGGCAAATACATCCCCTCCATTCTCGCAGCCATCGGCGGCGTGCTGGAACGCCACATGATCGCGATCGGCTTCATCGAAGGCGAAGGCATGGGACTGAAGTCTGACCCGAAGGCCGAGGTTGTGGCGGTGGGCGAAACCCCACGCGGCAAGGCTTGCCCGAGCTGCGGAGACTTCTCGCTACAGATGGTAGAAGGCTGCATGACCTGCACCAGCTGCGGGTACAGCAAGTGCGGGTGAGGGCGCTGGGGTAGAGGTTTCACCGCCTCCGTGATCCCAAAGTTTAAGGCGGCGCGTATTGCGCCGCCTTTCTTTTTGCCTATTCGATTTTCCCGTTCTGAGGCAGAAGCATGTCAGTTAGACAAAATCAAAATTGTAGATCTCAAAGCTGTCGATTTCCCCATCCAGATAGGATCTCAGAAGTGTGGCGCTGTCATTGGCGCTGCGGACCTGACTGGCACCCAATGTGAAGGGTTCGTTGTTGTTCATCAGACCCACTGGATCGTCATTGAGGATCGGCTCCTCGTTGAAGCCGAGGAACACAAAGTCATCGCCGTTTTTCTCAAACAGGGTCATGCCGTTCACGTCGCTGACCTGATAGACCAGCGTGAAGGCCTCACCAGCGGTCACGGTTCCGGCAGCTGTTTCAATGAGATAGCTCTCTGTGGCGCTTTGATGCCGGATCAGGATCGAACCGTCGCCATCCACCAGCGCTGTCAGGTGGTCACCGTTGTCAAACCCGCGAGAATCGCGCGAGAAGAGCGCCTGCCAAGAGGCGTCGTTCACATTGGTTCCGCTGTCCGTTCCATCCAGCGCGTCAATCGTAAAGGTGATCTGGATCTGGGCGGTTTTGACCAGATAGGGCGCGATATTGGCAATTTCGACGTAGTCGTTGACGCCGTCCAGTTGCACCGCTCCCATTTCAACCTGCGCCCCGCGCTGCAGCAGTGCTGTATTGGCATTGGCAGATCCGTCAAACCCCGGCAGGTTTTCATCGTCAAACAGCCATTGGCCGAGCAGGGACGCCGGGGGCGGGGCCTGGGTCACATCGATTGTCACAGTGGCGGTGTCGCTGCCACCGTTGCCGTCTGAGACGCGGTAAACAAAGCTGTCCTGACCAAAGAAGTTGTCATCAGGCACATAGGTGAACCGTCCGTCGGACTGCAGCACAAGAACGCCGTTGCTGACATCGGTTTCAAGGCCGACCGACAGCGGGTCGTCCTCCGCGTCACTGTCAGCACCCGCGCCATTGTCCTCAAGCACGTTGCCCTGCACGGATTGATCTTCCTCCGTTTCAAAACTGTCGTCCGCAGCCACGGGTGCCGTGTTGAGCGCGGCGAGACCGTCAAAAATTTCAAACCGGTCAATGGCGCCCTCAAAGAAGTTCAGCAGCGGATCAGCGGTGCTATCGCCACTGATCACTTGGCTTGCGCCCAGGGTCCAAGGCTCTTCATTGCCGATCAGGCCCACCGGATCGCCCCTTTTCACTGGGTCGGTGTTGGTCGCAACCAAGCTTGGGGTCGCGCCGTCGACGCCGACCAGAAGCTGCAAGCCTTCGGTGGGATCAAAGATATAGGCGATGGAAGCGGCGACGCCCGCAGTGATCGTGCCTGCTTCGGTTTGCAGATAATAGCTTTGTGACCCGCTTTGGTGGCGGACAAGCAGAGAGCCATCACCGTCCACCAGCGCGGTGATGTGCCCGCCTCCGTTAAATCCGCTAGAGTCGCGGGAAAAGAGCGTCTGATAGCTGGTGTCTTTGATGCGGCGGCCGCTGTCTTCCCCGTCCAAAGCGCTGACGGTGAAGTCCATTTCTATTCGGCCGGAACTGAGGGTTTCATAAGGCAGAATACTCTCGATTTCCACGTAGTCACCAACACCATCCAACAAAGCCGCGCCAGCAGGGGCGGACACGTCATCGCGCAATTGCGCCGTGTTGTTGTTGACGGTGCTGTCCAGGCCCTCGTTGCTTGGGTCATCAAACAGCCACCGCCCGATTGATCCCCCGCCAGAAGAGGGCGGCTGAACAGTGACCGTGACGGTTGCTGCGTCTGTGCCGCCGTTGCCGTCGTCTATGGTGTAGGTGAAACTGTCTGATCCGCTGAAGCCGTCGTTGGGGGTGTAGCGGATGGTGCCGTCGCTGTTGATCTCGGTGGTGCCGTTGGCTGCGTCGCCCACCTCGGAGATGGTCAGCGTGTCGCCCTCCACATCGCTGTCGTTGTCGCGCACGGCGATGTCGATGGCGGCGGCTGCGCCGGTGCTGGCGCTGTCATCTGCGGCCACAGGCGCATCATTCACGCCGGTCACGGAGATGGTGACGGTGGCGGTATCTGTGCCGCCATTGCCGTCTGAGACGGTGTAGGCGAAGCTGTCGGTGGCGCTGTCGCCCACGCCAAGGCTTTCAAAGGCGCCGTTTGGATCATAGTCAAAGGTGCCGTCGCCGTTATCGGTGACCGCACCGAGAGTGCCTGTGGTGTCAAGCGCGCTCACGGTGAGCGTATCACCATCCACATCGGCGTCATTGCCGAGAACGGAGGCGGTGACAAAGCCCGTGTCCTCATTGGTCTCAAACCCGGCCCCGCTGTCATCGGTGGCAACCGGCTGATCGTTGGCGCCAGTGATGGTGAGGGTTGCGGTGTTGGCGGTGCTGTCGCTGCCGTCGGAGACGTCATAGGCGACGGTGACCTCAAAGCTCTCATCCTGTGCGAGGTCTTCGAACTGGCCGTCATCCAGGGTGAGCTTGCCGCTGTCCGGATCGAGGCTGGTGCCGAGCACGCGGCCGTCTTCGGTGGTGATCAGGACATTCTCCACCGTCAGCGGATCGCCATTGGGATCGGAGACAAAGGCCGGATCGAGCAGATCGACCATGCGGCCGGTCTCATCTTCGCCAAAGCCGGCGGTGATCGCGGCGACCTGCGGCGGCTGCTGGGGATCGGGGGCGACAGTGACCGCGACGGTTGCTGTGTCTGTGCCGCCGTTGCCGTCGTCTATGGTGTAGGTGAAACTGTCTGATCCGCTGAAGCCGTCGTTGGGGGTGTAGCGGATGGTGCCGTCGCTGTTGATCTCGGTGGTGCCGTTGGCTGCGTCGCCCACCTCGGAGATGGTCAGCGTGTCGCCCTCCACATCGCTGTCGTTGTCGCGCACGGCGATGTCGATGGCGGCGGCTGCGCCGGTGCTGGCGCTGTCATCTGCGGCCACAGGCGCATCATTCACGCCGGTCACGGAGATGGTGACGGTGGCGGTATCTGTGCCGCCATTGCCGTCTGAGACGGTGTAGGCGAAGCTGTCGGTGGCGCTGTCGCCCACGCCAAGGCTTTCAAAGGCGCCGTTTGGATCATAGTCAAAGGTGCCGTCGCCGTTATCGGTGACCGCACCGAGAGTGCCTGTGGTGTCAAGCGCGCTCACGGTGAGCGTATCACCATCCACATCGGCGTCATTGCCGAGAACGGAGGCGGTGACAAAGCCCGTGTCCTCATTGGTCTCAAACCCGGCCCCGCTGTCATCATTTGAGGTCGGCGCCAGATTCGCGTCTCCAAAGACAATGTCATCCAAGATGATGCCATCCCCGTCGCCGCCCGCATTCAGAACCACGATCCGCGCAATCGGGACGTCAGAGGAGAGGCCGCAGAAAATGCGATTGTTTGCGCCTGATCCGATGATCCCATCAGACGCCTGTGTAACGGTGTCTTCAAACAGCACTATTCCTGATGCTGACAGAAATTGGATGGTGGTCGGCGTGGTTGGGTCGTTGTTGCTGGCCCCCAGATTGCCAATCCAAAGCCCTGCGACTTCGGTAGGTTCGTCAAACACGATTTCGAAATTGTCATCACCGTTGTCAAAGCCGATGGCGCTGGAGGAGGTCTGGAAGATTGAGGCGGAAATGCCGTTGGGCGCTGAGTTGACGTTTACGCTTCCGGTGACCAGTCCGAGAGATGTCGGGTCGATCACGTTGATGTCGCGCGCGACAATGGTCACCCCGTCAAATTCGGTTCCGCTCAGGGTGTCCTGCGCATTAAACTCATCAAAGGTGAGCGTGGTTGCGTTGCCGATGTTCATTTGGAATTCGGCAAAATCGCGGAATGCTTGCTGGTCTCCGACCTCGACGGAAACAGTGGCTGTGTCTGTGCCGCCGTTGCCGTCTGACACGGTGTAGGTGAAGCTGTCGGTCCCCGTGAAACTGTCATTGGGTGTATAACGAATGGTGCCGTCTGGGGTGAGTTCGGTGGTGCCATTGCTGGCGTTGCCGACCCCAGAGACTGTCAGTGCGTCACCATCAATGTCTGCGTCATTGCCCAGCACATCAAGTTCGACAGCCGCGCCTGTGCCGGTTTGGGCGGTGTCGTTTGCAGCAAGCGGGGCATCGTTTGCTCCTGTGATGGTGATGGTGGCGGAGTTGCCAACTGTGTCACCGCCATCGGTCACATCGTAGGACACCGAAATGTCAAACGTTTCTCCCTGTGCAAGGTCCTCAAACTGCCCGTCGCCCAGCACCAGCAAGCCGGTTTCCGGATTGACACTGTTGCCGACGGTGCGCCCATCCTCTGTGGTGATCTGAACATTCTCCACGTCCAGATCGTCGCCATTGGGATCAGAGACAAAAGCCGGGTCGAGCAAATCGACCAGACGCCCGGTCTCGTCCTCACCAAAACTCGCGGTGATCGGTGCGGCGACAGGCGGCTCCGGTGGGGGCGGCCCGTTTTCAATGATTGTCGCCGTTCCGACGGTCCCCGCGTTTCCGCTGGCGAGATCAGCGGTTGGCGTGATGGCCAATGTGAAGGTTTCATCCAGTTCGTCGATCAGATCCGCCACAATCGGCACACTCACAAAGGCGCGGGTTTGGCCTTCGGTGAAGGAAATCACGCCGTTTTGTGGGGCGTAGTCCGCATTCGCTGTGGCGGTGTCAGCGTTGGTCTGAAACGCGAAGCTCAGATCTTTGTCGGCCGGGCGTGACAAGGAGATATCAAACACCGCAATGGCGCCGCCCGGAAGGTTTTCGATGACCTCAGGAGAAGACACAAACAGCGCGAGGTTGTTGCCGGTGCCGTCGTCATCGAGGATCCAGCCTGTGGTGCGGATCACCGGCGCGTCGCCTGCGAGCGCGGCGCCGCTGGGGTCAAAGAGCTCGAGCACCACGGCTTCATCGGTCTCATCCACCGCATCCGCATCGATGCGGTAGCTGATGGTTTTGGAGGTCTCGCCGGGGGCAAATGTGAGGGTGTTTTCCAGGGAGCCGTAGGCATCGGTCTGCCCGGTGCTGGAGCCGCTGGAGCCAACCCCGCCGGTGCCCGCCAGCAGTCGGAAATCCACGGTGACCTCATCAGCCGAGGGCCCGTCCAGAGAGACGGTCCAGCTCAGGAAGTTGGGGTCCACGCCGGAGGTGGCTTCAAAATTGGAGGCCGCGCTGACGTTGATGGTGGGGGCGCTGCCGCCCGCATCATCGTCAAAGATCTCCGCAGACCCGAGGGAGACATTGGCCACCGGGGCGGGCTTGGTGAAGTCCAGGGTGAAGAGCTCGGACGGCTCGATCTTGGTGTCGCCAAAGACCGGCACGGTGACCGAGGCGGAGGTCTGCCCGGCGGCAAAGGTGAGGGTGCCGGAGGTGGCGGCGTAATCCTCACCGGCCAGGGCGGAGCCGTCGATTGTGGTGTAATCAACGGTGAAGCTTTCCGGCGCCGGGCGCGACAGGGAGATGTCAAAGGAGGCTTGCGTCTGGCCGCTGTCCCCTTCGAGCACCACCGGGCGAGAGACAAACAGCGCGAGGTTGTTGCCGGTGCCGTCGTCATCAAGGATCCAGCCTGTGGTGCGGATCACCGGCGCGTCGCCTGCGAGCGCGGCGCCGCTGGGGTCAAAGAGCTCGAGCACCACGGCTTCATCGGTCTCATCCACCGCATCCGCATCGATGCGGTAGCTGATGGTTTTGGAGGTCTCGCCGGGGGCAAATGTGAGGGTGTTTTCCAGGGAGCCGTAGGCATCGGTCTGCCCGGTGCTGGAGCCGCTGGAGCCAACCCCGCCGGTGCCCGCCAGCAGTCGGAAATCCACGGTGACCTCATCAGCAGAGGGCCCGTCCAGAGAGACAGTCCAATTGAGAAAATTAGGATCAACACCAGATGTTTCCTCAAGGTTGGAAACAGCTTCAACCGAAATAAACATTTCGAAATACCCTGAAATACAAATTAACCAAAACTAAGCTGAAGGTTGTGGTCAGGTTGCCGTATCGTCAAGGGGGTGTTTTTTGTTGGGTGGGTAGCTGTTTGATTTTAATGAAATATTAATAAATGACCAAGAGGCCCGACTAATTGAATGGCAGTCAAATGCTGAAAATACAGGCGAATTCGTTGAGCGGCTTTTGATGAATGGCAATAGTTTCAATAGGTAAGGGTGTTTTCTTTTTGAGAATCACATTGCCTGTTTCCATCAAATTGCTCTCTCTCTCAGTGTTTTCTTTTCTCCAATTCGAAAATTGCAGAATTAACCAATTCGTTAAAGCAAAAAGAGCCGCAGGTTCTCTGCGGCCCTTTGTGTGGACGGTCTGCTTTAACCCGTCTGCAAATCTCAGGCGGTTGCGGTTTGCTCGTCGGATTGATGCAGGCCGACCACCAGCAGCACGGTCAGGCCGAGGACGGTGTAGTACCAGAACTCAAGGCCGGTGAAGCCCAGCAGCATGGGGGCGGCGACAAAGACCACGCCGACAAGGCCGTCGACGGCGAGGTGGACGCTGTAGGGCAGCACGCGGATGAGGCCGAGGTGGTGGTCGGTCAGAACGGTCAGAACAAAGGCGGCGATGCCGGTCAGGACCGAAAGCCAGAAGGCCAGCGGGGCGGTCTCGCCCAAGCCAAACAGAAACGGCATGGCGATCAGGCCGAAGGCCACAGGGTAGTCGAGATATGCATGGATGTTTTTGGTGATGAAGCGTGGAAACATGGGTATGTCTTTCTCTCTTTTTGGCGCTGATCATCAGCGGCGATAAGGAGAGGTTAGACGCAGATTTCAGCCTGATGAATGCTCGGAAGTTCGTCTGTATGTGCAGATCGTTCAAGCATGCGAATGATCTGCTCTTTCCGTTCGGCGGAACTCGGCCGGGGTGACGCCGATCTCCTTTTTGAAGGCGCGGGTGAAGGCTGAGTCCGAGGCATAGCCTGCGCTTTCGGCGGCGTCGGTCAGTGAGGCGTCGCCCTGTTTGAGCACGTTTTTGGCAATTTCCATGCGCCAGCCGGTGACATACTCCATGGGCGGCATCTGCATCTGCTCGCGAAATTGCACGGCAAAGCCGGTGCGGGACATGCCTGCGGCATGGGCGAGTGTCTCGACGGTCCAACTGTCTGCGGGGGCTTTGTGGAAGGCATCCAGCGCCTTGCTCAGATGTTTGTCGGAAAAGCCTCCCAGCGCGGAGTCCTGTGCGGCATCGCTTTCAAGATAGCTGCGCACAGCCTGCGCCCAAATGGCCTCCGACATTTTGAGGGCAATCAGATCGCCGCCCATCTTGTGTCCGCCGGCTTCCTCGCCGATTACCCGCAGGGTGGCCTCCATGAACCGCCCGGCGGTTTCGCCATAGTTGGTGAGGTGAATGTAGGGGGGCAGCCGCTCCATCAGGATGTGGCGGGATTTGGGATCAAAGGCGAAGTGGCCGCAGATCAGCTGGGTCTCGCTTTGCGGCTCCTCGCCGCCGTAGACCAGAACGCCCGATCCATCAAAGCCGGAGCGCTCCAGCACCGTATCGAGCGGCATGACCGTGTGCTCGGGATCGTGCCCGCAGTAGAGATCATGTGATGCGCCATGGGGGATGATGACCAGATCCCCCTGATTGAGGGCGATGGGCTCCGCGACACCGTTGACCCGCACGAGACAGGCGCCGCGATGGGCAAAGTGAAACCGGGCCACGTTTTCATAGCTTGGCACGGCCACGCCCCAGGGCTTGGTGAAGGAGGTGCGGAAGTAGAGCGTTCCGCGCATGGAGAGTTTGTTGAGGATGTCACTGAGCAGATCAAGCATGTGTCCACCATAGAGGTGCCAGCGCTTCTGTACAGACAACTGAACGATCTGCATGAAACTTAGGACGTTCAAGCATATATCGCGCAGCTTGCTTCCGATTACTCCTGTTTTATCGCAACACCCTATGGAGTTCTCAAGATGAAGAAACTGATTTCCGCACTCGCCGTGGCTCTGGCCATGACCGGGGTTCAAGCCGCTGCGCAGGACGTTGCCGAGATGAGCGACCTGGAATATGCGCATGTTGCCTATACGGCGGACAACATCGACATTCGCTATGCCCATCTGGCGCTGGCGCTGTCGACCAACCCTGAGATCCACGAATTTGCAAACACCATGATCCGCGACCATACGGCGGTGAATGAAGCAGCGCTGGGGCTGCTGGACAAGCTTGGTGCAACGGCGCAGGACAATGCCTTCAGCCAGACTTTGAATGCCAATGCCGAAGAGATCATCGCCGGCTTTGTGAAGTTGCGCGGGGCTGAATTTGACGCGGCTTATGCGGCCAATGAGCTGGCTTACCACAAGGCGGTGAACGAGCTGGTGGAGAACACCATGATCCCCAATATCGACAATGCCGAGGTGAAGGCGCTGTTTGAGCAGGGGCTTGAGATCTTCAAGGCGCATGAGGTGCATGCGGAGATGATGGTGAAGGCGCTGCGGTGATGGGACGTGCGTTGTCACGCCGCGCCTTGATGGGAGGAGCGGTCGCGTCAGCGGCCGCTCTGACGTTCCTCCGTGCAAAGACCACGGCGGCCAAACCCATGGTCCATGAGGTGCGGATCACCTCCTTTACCTTTGAGCCGGAGCATCTGGAGGTGTCGGTGGGCGACATCATCCGCTGGACCAACGAAGATTTGGCACCGCATACGGCAACCGCGCTGGAGTTTGGCTGGGACACCGCCGAAATTGAGAAAGGCGCATCCGCGCAGGTGACCGTGACGGAGGGGATGGAGACCGCCTATTTCTGCGTCTTTCATCCGCATATGACCGGCACACTTTCAATTTCCTGATCCGCTGCCAAGGCGCTCGCCTGAGGCGCAAAAGAAAGCCCGCGCCGAAGGAGGTCTCCGGCGCGGGTTTGTTTTTCGTTTCAGACCCTTATCAGGCGAAGTAGACGCCGGATTCTGCCATTGGCAGCTCTGCGATCAGCTGACTGTCATCTGTTAGAGCGGCAATCGCATTGGCCAGCGCTGGTGCGGAGGGCGGGGTGCCCGGCTCACCAATGCCGGTCGGCGCTTCGGCTGAGGCGATGATGTGGGTTTCAATCGCCTTGATGTCGGAAATCCGCAGGGGCTCGTAATCCGGGAAGTTGGATTGCTCCACCGCGCCGCCATCCAGCGTGATCTGGTCGCGCATGGCGTGGCCGATGCCGTAGCCGATGCCGCCTTCGATCTGCGCGCGCACGGTGTCCGGGTTGACGGCGATGCCGCAATCCACGGCGGCGGTGACTTTCTCGATCACGATGCCGTCGTCGTTGTTGCCCGAAATTTCCACCACTTCTGCCACGTAGGAGCCGAAGGATTTGTGCACGGCGATGCCCTGGGTGCGACCGGCAGGCGCATTGCCCCAGCCCGCTTTTTCCGCCGCCAGTTTCAGCACAGCCGCCTTGCGGGCAGCGTCGCCTTCACCGGTCAGATAGGACAGGCGGAAGTCGACCGGATCCTGACCGGCGGCTTTCGCTGCCAGATCCATCATCACTTCCATCACATAGGCCGTGTGGGTGTGGCCCACAGAGCGCCACCACAGAACGCTGGTCGCCTTTTGGGTGTCGGTCAGGCCGACAAACTGGCCGGGGATGGTGTAGGGGCTGTCTGCCACGCCCTCAACCGAGGAGTGGTCGATGCCGTCATGCACCAGCGCCGCTTCAAAGGCGGTGCCTTTGATGACCGACTGGCCTGCGATCTGGTGATCCCAGCCAACAATTGTCCCGGCATCGTCCAGACCCACGCGCACTTTGTGGCCAAAGGCCGGGCGGTAGTAGCCGCTGCGGATGTCGTCTTCACGGTCCCAAACCAGTTTCAACGGGCGGGAGCGATCGGTCATCACAAACGACAGGCCTGCTTCGACCTGATAGTCGGCATCAGGGGTCGCGCGACGGCCAAAGGAGCCACCGGCCAGCATGCTGTTGATCTCGATCTGCTCAGGTGGCAGTTGGAAGATCTGCTGATAGGCCATGTGGGTGCCTGTTGGCATTTGTGCGCCGTCATGCAGCACGATTTTGCCCTCAGAGGTCTGCTCGATGGTGCAGTTCAGCGGCTCCATCGGGGCATGGGCCAGAAGCGGGAAGTAGAAGGTTTTCTCTACCACCGTGGCCGCGCCATCAACGGCGGCTTGCACCGCAGAGCGTTTGGCTTTGTTGACGTTGTAGGTTGGCTCAGCATCGAGCGCCGCCATGATCTCGTCTTTGATTTCCGCAGAGGAGCGGCTCTCAGCGGCGGAATTGTCCCACTCCACCTCGATGGCGTTGCGGGCCTGCATGGCCGCCCAGGTGTTTTCGGCATAGACCGCGACACCGTGTTTGGTGGGAAGGGCCTGCGCCATGATGAAGCCTTTGACGTCTTTGGCTGCGCTGTCATCAAAGCTTGCCACAACACCGCCTTTTTGCGGGGTGCGTTTGATCATCACAACCATCTGGTTGTCCAGATGCACGTCCATGGCGAATTGGGCCTGACCGTTGACCTTGATCGGGCTGTCCAGACGGCGGGTTGCGTCATTGCCGATGAGTTTCCACTCAGAAGCGTCGCGCAGGCGTGGCTTTGCTGGCACGTCCATTTCGGCAGCAGCGGCCACAAAATCGCCCATGGAGGCGGAGTTGCCACCACCGGTCACCATGCCATCCACGATGTCCAGAGAGGCGCCATCCACACCCCATTCTTTGGCGGCGGCGGAGATCAGCATCTCGCGCGCAGCGGCACCGGCGTTGCGGTATTGCATCCAGGAGTTGGCCATGGCGGTGGAGCCGCCGGTGCCCTGGAAGGGGCCGAACAGCAGGTTGTTGTAGACCTGCGGATCAGAGGGCGCGAATTCATAGGTGATCTGATCCATGGTCACGCCAAGCTCTTCGGCGATCAGGGTGGTCAGACCGGTGGCCGGGCCTTGGCCAAATTCGACGTGTTTGATGAGCGCGATTGCGCGGCCATCGGCGCCGATTTTCACAAACGGGTTGAGCGCCGCGTCCGCAGAGCTGGAAGCGGCCATAACGCCTTTTGCATTGGCACCGATGTAAAGTGCTGCGCCTGCGGCGGCGGCGGATTTCAGAAAGCCGCGACGAGAAAGATGAGCAGTCATTGTCTTATGCCTCCAGAATTTCGGCTGCACGCTGCACACCGGCGCGGATGCGCTGGTAGGTGGCACAGCGGCAGGCGTTGCCATACATGTAATCGTCGATCTCTTCGGCGGTGGGCTTGGCGTTTTCGCGCAGAAGGCCCACGGCGTTCATGATCTGGCCGGATTGGCAGTAGCCGCATTGCACAACGTCAAGTTCCAGCCATGCCTGCTGCACAGCCGCGCCAACTTTGTCTTCTTCCATCTTTTCGATGGTGGTGATTTCGGCGTCTTCCACATCTTCGATGTAGGTCTGGCAGGAGCGCACAGGCTCGCCGTTCATGTGCACGGTGCAGGCGCCGCAGGAGGCCACGCCGCAGCCAAATTTGGTGCCGGTCAGTTTCAGCTCATCGCGGATCACCCACAGCAGCGGAGTGCCCGGTTCGGCTTCGACCTCATGGGTCTTGCCGTTCAATTTCAGTGAGATTGCCATAGCTATCAGGTCTCCCTCTGGCTCAGTTATCAGTCTTTTGGTTGTTCAAACTCTGCAAATAGCTCTGCATAGTCCGGGTGCCACCGCGACAGGGCGGTTTTCAAGGATGTCCCCCAAGGCCCAGGTCACGCGGCGCATGTCGCGTGCATGGGATACGTCGTTGTCCGGGCAAAGGATGTAAAAATCCCCTACCGTCATGCGCGTTATCAAATGATCTACGGTTTGCTCAGATGTCCAAGCGCCGGCCGGTTTTTCGGGGATATGGCGCGAAATCATGCCGGTGTAGGTGAAGCCGGGCACAAACAGATGGGCAGAAATCGGCGCACCGGCTTCGCGCAGCTCATGGGCGAGGCTTTCGGTGGCAACTTTCACGCCCGCCTTGGAGACGTTGTAGGCAGGGTTGCCCGGTGGTGTGGTGATGCCCTGTTTGGAGCCTGTGTTGATCACAACAGCGGGGCGGTTTGCGGCCACCATGCGGGGCAGGAAGGCCTGCACGCCGTTGATCACCCCAAAGAGGTTGACCTCCAGCGTTTTGCGCCAGGCCTCGGCGTGATCCCAACTGCTGCTTGGCAGGCCGATGCCTGCGTTGTTCATCAAGACAGCCACGTCGCCGAGCGCAAAGGCCGCGTCTGCAAGGGCCTGCACGGCGGTTGCATCGCTCACGTCTGTGGGCAGGGTGGTGACCTCGGCGCCTTCGGCTAGCAGATCGCCGATGGCTTCCGCCGCCTGAGAGAGCGCCTCGCCCGGCAGGTCCGCCAACAGCACGCTCAGGCCATCCCGCGCAAAGCGCTCCGCAGCGGCGAAGCCGACGCCGCTTGCGCCACCGGTGACAACGGCCCAGCCGCCTGCCTGAAGTGCGTCTTGATACATGGTGTCTCTCGTTCCTGCGTCAGAGCTGCGATAAAAGGCGCTGAAGTGGCATGAGTTTCGTGAGCGGGAAAAGTGATGTTCGCGCTCACAAGATAGCACAGGGCGGGGCAAAGAGGTTGCCTGTTTCTCCAAATGATCTGCCTAATCCTCCAGAGCGGCGGCTTTTGTGTATTTTTCTGCAGCGTGACAGCCCTATATTTGTGGGGCAAAGGAGGCCCCGATGATCACAAAAGATTTTGTGCAGGACGTTTTTGACCATGTGGCGGAACAGGGCGCATTGGGCGTTGGCTGTGTCACCGGGGTGGACGGGCTGTTTGCCTTTGCGGACCCGAATGTGAGCGATTGTACGCCGGGATTTTATGAGCCGATCATGTGTCTGGTGTTGCAGGGCACCAAGGAAGCGCAGATTGGCGGGCGGGTGATCCGCTACACCGCGGGGGACACGCTGGTGGTCAGCCATGCGGTGCATGTGGAGTCTGCGGTGATACAGGCCAGTGCCGAGGCGCCTTATGTGGCGCTGGCACTGAAGCTCGATCTGGCGCTGGCGCGCAGTCTTTATGATGAGATTGGCGGGATCGGGGAACCGAGCAAAGAGCTGCATTCGATGAATGTGGACAAGGGCGATGGGGCGCTGGTGGATGCGGTGGTCCGGCTTTATCAGCTGTCGCGTGATCCGGTCGAGGCGCGGGCATTGGCGCCACTGGTGCTGAAAGAAATCCACTTCCGCCTGCTGCGGGCCCGGCATGGCGCGATGCTGCGCCAGCTGTTGCGCCATGAAAGCGCGGCGAGCCGGATTTCCAAGACCATTGCCTATATCCGCGCAAACTTCAAAACCCAGATCCCGGTGGCGGATCTGGCGGCGGAATCCGGCATGAGCGCATCGGCGTTTCATGAGCATTTCAAGGCCGTCACTTCGACCACGCCGCTGCAGTACCAAAAAGAGCTGCGCCTGATGGAGGCGCGGCGTCTGCTGTCGATCGGCAGTCTGTCGGTGGCGGCGACCGCTTATGATGTGGGGTATGAAAGCCCGACACAGTTTAGTCGCGAATACTCCCGCAAGTTTGGCATCTCCCCAAGTGATCAGCGCAGTTCAGCAGCGGTGGCGGTCTGAGGCGGCTTTCAGCGGCCACAGGTCTTTGAAAAACCTGAAAAACACGCAGTTCGTGTCGGAAAAGCGCTTGCGGTGGCGGTTTTGCTTTCCCACTCTCCACGTAGAGGTTGAGGAGAGGGAGCCACAGGATGAAGACGCGGACCAAGGTTGTTGTGATTGGGGGCGGCATTGCGGGCTGCTCGACGCTCTATCACCTCACGCAGGAGGGCTGGAGCGATGTGATGCTTCTGGAGCGCGATGAGCTGACCTCCGGCACCACATGGCACTCTGCCGCGCAGGTCACCAATTTTGGCATGACGCAGACCATGGTCGGCCTGAAGAGCCATTCGATACGGCTTTATCAGGAGCTGGCCAATGACCCTGAGTATCCGATCAACTATCACCACGGCGACGGTGGCATCCGGCTGGCCAACACTGAAGCGCAGATGGAGGGATACCGCCATTTTGCCTCCATGGCGCGGGGAATGGATGTCGATTTTGAGGTGATTGATGCGGAGGAATGCGCGCGGCGGCATCCGCTGATTTCCACAGACAACCTGCTGGGCGGGCTTTGGGACCCGATGGACGGGGACATTGATCCAGCGCAGCTCTGTCAGGCGCTGGCGCGACGGGCGCGGCTTGCCGGGGCAGAGGTGCATCGGCACACGCCTGTAACCGCGCTGCGGCAGCTCAAAGATGACACCTGGGAGGTGGAGACCCCCAAGGGCACGATCCACGCCGACATTGTGGTGAACGCCTGTGGCTACCGCGTGAATGAGGTGGGCGCGATGATGGGGGTGCACCATCCGGTGGCCTCCATGGAGCATCAGTATTTCTTGACCGAGGAGATCCCGGCCATTCGGGATGCGGGGCACCGGATGCCGCTGCTGCGCTGCCCGATCAGCGATTATTACTGCCGTCAGGAAAAGAACGGCCTGTTGCTCGGATTTTATGAGCAGGACTGCAAGACCTGGGGCATGGATGGGATTGATCCGAATTTCACCAACGCCCTGTGTCCGGATGATCTCGACCGGGTGACGGACGTGTTGGAGGGCGCCTTTGCGCGGATGCCTGCGCTTATGGAGGCGGGGATCCATACGGTGATCAACGGGCCGATCACCTATACGATTGATGGCGCGCCGCTGGTGGGGCCGATCCCGGGCAAGCGCAACGCCTATTGCATCATTGGCCTGCGGGCCGGGCTGGGCGAGGGCGGTGGCCATGGCTGGCTGCTGGCACAGCAGATCGTGCATGGAGAAGCCTGCTATGACACCTGGGTGATCGATCCGCGCCGGTTCACGGGGCACGGTAATGTGGAGCTTACCGCGCTGAAGGCGATTGAGGATTACCAGAACGAGTTCCGCTTTCACTTCCCCCATGAACATCGCCCGGCGGGGCGGCCGATCAAGACCACGCCTTTGACGCCGGTGCTGGCCGCAGAGGGGGCTGAATTTGGCGTGGTGAACGGCTGGGAGCGGGTGGACTACATCAAGCCGACGTCGGATTTTGAGGAAAGCCACAGCTTTGGGTTTTCCGAGGTCGAGCCGCTTGTGGCCAAGGAGGTGGCGGCTGTGGCAAGCGGCGTCGGCCTGACCGAGGTGAGCGGGTTCAACCGGTTTGAGATCACCGGGGCGGATGCGCAGAGCTTTCTGGACCGGATGATCTGTGGCCGTCTGCCGCGCAAAGAGGGGCGTGTCGGGCTGGGCTATCTGCTGAACGACAAGGGCATGCTGAAGAGCGAGGCCACGGTGGCCAATCTGCCTGCGAGCGCCACGGGGCCTGCGCGGATCTGGTATGGCTCTGCGGCGGCGGCGGAGTATCACGATATGGACTGGTTACGCAGCCATATCGGCGCTGATGAGGATGTACAGATCCGCTCGCTGACCAATGATTTCACCATCCTTGTGTTGGCAGGCCCCAAGGCGCGGGACGTGCTTGCGGCGGCGGCGCGCGGCGATTGGTCAGCGGAAGGCTTCCCGTGGTTATCTGTGCGCGAGACCTTTGTGGGCATCGCGCCTGCGGTGGTGATGTCTGTGAGCTTTTCCGGGGAGTTGGCCTATGAACTTCATGTGCCAAACAATCAGCTTTATGCGGCCTATCTGGCGCTGCGCAAAGCAGGCGAGGCGCATGGGCTGAGCCTGTTTGGCAGCCGCGCGGTGGAGGCGATGCGGCTTGAGAAAGGCTATCTGCATTGGAAGGCGGAGATCCTCACCGAGTTTGATCCCTTTGAGGCCGGTCTGGCGCGGTTTGTGACTTTGGACAAAGGGGCGTTTGTGGGGCGTGACGCCTTGGTGGCGCGACAGGCGGAGGGGCCGCAGCGGCGGTTGGTGACATTGAAGATCGACACAGATGCGCTGCCTGCCCATGGCGGGGCGTCACTGATGGCCGAAGGCAAAGTTGTTGGCACTGTCACCTCTGGCGCATGGGGGCACCGCGTGGGGATGAACCTTGCCATGGCCTATGTGCTGCCGGAGCTGGCGGAGGTTGGTACGCGGATGCAAGCGGACCTTTGCGGTGGGCTTTACGACGCCGAAGTGATCACGCCGTCCCCCTATGATCCGGAGCTGACCAAGGTGCGCAGTTGAGGCGTCAGCCGCTGTTTTTGAGCACATCAGCGGCGCGCAGCAAAAGGTCCTGATTGCCGGAGACAATGTCGCGCCGTGTGGTGAGATGCAGAAAGTCAGGGCGTGCGCCGAGGCCTTCAAGTGGGAGGCCGTCATTGTCGCCCACCCGCAGCGCCCGGCGCACGGCGATATTGGCCTCCACACCGGCAGCAAGCGGCGGCATGGGCGACGCACCCGCAGCCTGCGCGAAGCGGTCGATTTGGTCCAGTGACCAGACATTGGCCCCACCCGCGCCCGTGGTGGGATCAAGGCCGATGATCTTGCCGATCTTGTTGTCCTCAAACCCGGCGGCAAAATAATCGGTGGTAGAGTAGCTGAGCGCGTCGATGATGGCGACCACGGGGCCGGTGTAGCTGCCTTCCAAGCCCTGCCAGTGGGCGTCTTCGACGAGCTGGAAGCCTTGCGAAAACATCTGACCTGTTTCCAGAACCATGTCGAGCGAGCGTTTCCAGCGGTGGAAAAACTCTGCGCCGCCTGAGAGTTTGCGGGTCGCGGGCGTGGCGAGGAAGGTGTTGCGGCTGAAGCTGACAGGTTTGTCGGTGAGCAGGCGCAGGAGCGCTTCGCCTGCGGGGATGGTGCCGCCGGGGTTGGCACGGACATCCACGATCAGGCCGGATTG
The DNA here is from genome assembly GCF_017743735.1 of Shimia sp. R9_2. GTDB lineage: Bacteria > Pseudomonadota > Alphaproteobacteria > Rhodobacterales > Rhodobacteraceae > Shimia. The sequence goes on along the minus strand of NZ_JAGHRO010000002.1, from coordinate 410,381 downwards.
CGGCATCTGTGCCAGTATGTTGGCCATATTCTCCACAAAGGCGCGGATGTTGTTTGTGTGAAACGAAAAAATCCGCAGCACACCGTAGCTCTCCCCACTAGGCAGGGTGAGGATGGAGGGACGGATGCCGGGGGCGGCCTGCGTGGCCCCCTGCAGCTCATCCACGCGCAGGCCGGTGTCTGCGGCGGTCAGGCCCAACACCTGACTGCGGGCGCGCAGCGGGCGGGAGAAGAGCGCCTGAAGCCCCTGGTTGATCACATCGGTGCCTGCGTCGAGCCCCAGCAGGGGCGCGCCACCCGCGGTGGCCCCTTCTGCCACGCCGCCTTGTGCGCCCGCACCCCCCGCAGGCGCGCTTGGGGCGATGACCACTTGCCACTGAAAGGTGGCGTTGCGCTGTGCGCCGGTGCCGTCGATGAATGTGAGCGTGACCCAATCCTCATCGGGCGGTTGGGCATAGGCCATAGGGCGCAGGGTGAGCGCGCGCAGGGCAAGCGCGATGCGGGCCCAGGGGTTGGAGCCATTGGTCTGCCAGGAGAAATTCTCGATGAACGTGCGGATCGGGACGCCGTTCCAATGGGTGATCTCGACACCGATGTTGAAGTGGGGATCATCTGGCGCATTGATCAACTTGGTGACAATCAGCTTGCGCCGCTGATCCTCATAGCAGCTTTCCAGCACAAAGGGCAGGAAGGCGATCATCTGGTTCCATGGGGCGGGCATGCGCACGGTGGTGTGGCGGTCCCGCAGGCTGGTGAAGATGCTCAGCAGACGGCGGAAGAAAGCGTGGGAAGAGAAATAGGCATCGGCATCATCTGCGAGCAGTTCAAGCTCGCGCACGGGGTTGATCGCCATGGAGCCGACCTTTTGCGGCAGATGCACGTAGTAGTCGCCCAAAACCTCGCGTAGGCGGTTGGCAATGTCACGGCGCTCATCGGCGGGGATAGGCGTGTCCTGATTGCGGATGGCCCAGAGGGCAAGGGGCGGATTGTCAGAGGGTTGTGGCATCAGGCGTCTCCCGGACCGGACAGGGCGAACTCGCCGATGGAGCCTTCCACATGGGGGTCCTGACCGGTGAGTTGCGCAAAAAGCGCGGCGTTGCCAAGGCCGAGGCCGCAGGGTGAGAGGCCCATGGCGGTGGCGGCGAGGTAGAAGGCCATATAAGCCGCGCCGGTGGTTTTGAGCTGTGTGGCGTAGGCCATGCCGGAATATTTCCACTGCATGCGCTGAAAGCGGCTGCCAAAGGTCAGCACTGCATCTGGGGCAGAGGTCATGGCCATGGCGGTGAGCGCATCATTGGCCAGCGCAGCGCAAGAGGCGTCCCAGTCGCGCAGCAAGAGGAGCTCGTGGCTGGCTGCCGCATAAAAGTAGAACCCGGGGCGCAGGCCGGCGACGTTTTGTGCGGTGATGTAGATTTCAGACTCATAGGCGCCACCACCGGAAGGATAGGGGCGGGAGGTGAAGCTGCCGAGGTCGGTTTCAAAATGTGATCGGATGCGGGCGGTGCGGTAGAGAAAGACGCCGAGTTCCGCCAACGTCAGAGCGCGGCGCATGCGTGGGCGGCGCGAGCTGCGCAGCTCCATCGCTTGTGCCAGCGGCAGGTCGGTGGCTGAAAGCGTGGCCAGATCCGCTGCCATCAGCGGAACGCGGCCAAGGTTTTCCGGCTCCGGATGCAGGGCAGGCTGGGCGTAGATGTCGTCTTTGAACTGGAAGGTTGCGCCGATGGGATCATGGGTAAACCCCATGCGAGAGCGGGCGTGAAAGGCGAGATCCTGCGGCTCCCACTGGCGCAGAGTGTCGTCGTGATCCTCCGCCAGTTTGCCATCCTCATCCACCGCGCCGATGATGCCCGCGACAGACAACATCGCGCAGATGGTGTCGCGCTGGCCGGTCGGGATGCGCCCCTGAGACAGGCCTGCGGCGGTTGCGCCTTCGGTGAAGAGGGCGAGGAGTTTGGAGCCGGTGACGGTGTCGGTGCGCAGGCTGGCGCGATAGCCTGAGAGCGGGCGCTCCAAGATCAGAGTGTCGCCTTCGCGCCGGATGTTTGTGAAACGCGACAGCCGGTAGGGGGTCTCCGGATCCGGTTCAGGCTGCAGCGGGGGAAGCACATATTGCTGGATCGGCCAGATGGTGATGACGGCCTCGTCGCGCTCCTCTGAGCCGTAGCGCAGACATCCCATAGCGCCGAGGGTCAGGAGCGCGCTTTGCAGCACGTCCTCGGCCATGGATTGACCTGCGCCACGCGCCTCAATGCTGGCCTTGGCGATCGCCGCTGTTGGCGTGCCATCCGGATCTGACAGCAGTGCGCGCAGGGTCTCCACGAAGTCGGGCGCATTCACCAAGTGCGGCGTAAGCGCAGTGTCCAGCAGCGTCGCTAAGTCTTGATCCTGAGGGGGATCTAACCAGAGGTGCATGGCGGCTTCCTTTCTTAGAGGAACATCGCAATGGGGTTGAGCTGCTCTTCGGTCAAAGCGCGCTCCATCCGGCCCATTTTGACCGGCACGTCATAAAGACGACCGGGGGCGTAGCGCGCCCAGAAATGGCGCAGGCCGGGGGCGAAGACACGCACCACCGGAAGGCCAATATCGGCGCGGGTTTGGTTGATCACCAAGACCTCATGGCCCGCATGTTCGACACGTGAGATGGCGTCGCGCAGCGTGTCGGTGATGCGGGGGGCGGAGATCTGTGGATAGTCTGCGAGCTTGCGCGCTGCGCCGGTCGGCACGAGGTACGGCTGGTTTTCATAGGTGGCGGTTTGCCACCAGTTCAGGCTGTCGGGATCGTCAAAGGCATAATGCGTGCGCCCGTCCACGCCGACGCTGAGCACGGCGGGCATGAACTGGTTCATTTCGGTGAGCGCGCGCAGGATACCCACGCGGGCGTCCAGATGTGCACCAAAGCCCATGACAATGTCCTCCGTCGGCCCGCCGACGCGGCGGTTGATGGCGACAAATGAGGGGATGCCAAGGTCGGTGGTGATGTCGAGCACATGGAACTCGCGCTTGTGCTGGGCGTAAAAGGCGCGGTTCTCGGCCACAAAGGCATCATCCAGACCGGTAAGATCAACCTCGGCCATGGGCAGGCGGTTGTACCACCAGATGGCCACGGAATCCCGCTCAACAAGCTCCATCAGCCCCTGAAGAAAAGCATCCTCATAGCTGGAACCCGCCGCCGCGCCGTTGCTGTCCGCCCAAGAGGTGAAACGGTTATTGGGCGCGGGGTAGGAGTAAAACAACATCGAGGTGGGCAGGTATTTCATGCGCTCCTCGGTGACGGACCAGACCGGGGTCCAGTCGACCACCTCATTTGCGGTTTGCTTTTCCGGGACGATCTGGAACTGGCTGCCGCGGGCGTTCCATTCCGCGCGATCCTGATACTGCTTGTCGGAATAGAGCATCAGATCATTGGGGTGCAGCGCACTGTCGCCAAGCATTTCAAGGGAGGCAGGCACGCGCAGTTCCTCCCCGCGATACTTGCCGGAGTAGCGCTCCAGTGCCTCACAGAGCGCGGAGGTGCGGGCCTGCTGATCGGTGCGCCCTTTGCCGGAGGACACCGAGCGCAGGTTCTGTTTGAGACCCCAGAGACCGTTGGGTTTGACCGCCAGATTGTTGCCCGCAGAATAGGTGCGCAGCGGGGTGACGCCATTGTAGGGGGAGGGGGTGAGCTCTTTGATGACGCCGGTGAGCGGGCTGATGTGGATGGCGTATCTCTCGAACGTTTGCGCGGCACTGGCGGCGCGTTCACCATTCTCGACCCCATCGGCGGCGTCACGGTCCTCAAACTGTTGCGGAGCGCCGCCCACCAACCCAAGGCTGGGGGTGCCGCAACAAGCACATTGCGGACGTTTGAGCAGGCGGTGCGGTTTGCGCTCCAGCGTGAGCGGCATAAGCTGGTTGAGTACGCCTGCAACTTCGGGGTTCTGACCGGACACGATGTAGCGCATCAGCTGGGTCGTGGCCGAGGCAAGCGCTTGTGCATAAAAGGCATCTGACTGCACCACAGGGCGCGGAGGCGCGCCTTTGATGGCCATGCGGCCCGCGAGCATCATCTCGACATCGCGGTTTTCCAGAAGGCGGCTTTCAAGACATTCCCAACATCCTGTTGTGCCAGGGATGAAGAGCGGCCCGACAAGCGGCGTCAACCCCCATGGGCGCACCAGAAGCCAGGGTTGACCGCTGGCCTGAAGCCGCGCGTTGAGCGGGCGCAGGGTTTCGTCGAGGTAGTCTTCGACCACAACAAGCGTGATGCGCCCGGCCTCCTGATCCACGGAAAGGCCCGCGGATTGCGCCCAGGCGATGGCATTGGCCTGCTCGCTGGCATTGGGGGCCACAACCGTGACCGGGAATTGCGCGAGCTGTGCGCGTGCGGCCTGACTGTTCATGCCAAGGGACGACCAGAAAAGCGCCTCCTCGGGGCTGGCCTCAGGGTCGGCTTCGCGCAGATGGCCGGCCTGTGTGAGATAATCCAGCGCGGCGTAGACTTCCTCAGGGGTGGCGATGGAGGCGAGCAGCGCGGCAATGTCCTCGCGGCTGTTCTGTCCGTTCAGAAGTGGAAGCAGATGGGAGAGGATATGCCCCTCAAGCGCAAAACTGTCGGAATCTGAGAGCAGTACATGGCCTTCGCCATAGACGGTATAGGCTTGGTAATTTTCCTTCAGAATTGGGCGGATGAGCATGAGAGACCTCAGGGATTGTGGACAAAGTGCTGAAATAAAATGAAAGCGTGGCATCGCCCGCGAAATGTGTGCGGGCGATGCAGAGGGCTAAACCGGGGTGGGCTTAGCCATCGGGGTAGGTGGCCACGGTGGCGCCACAGCCATAGCTGGCCGCGCCGCCCATTGGTTGCAGCTCCATCGCCGAGCGCAGCGTGGAGACAGTTGCGCGGCTCATGGCGGCGGGGTTGAGCTCCATGGTGAGCGAGTCCCCCGCGCAGCCGTAGCAGGCGGCGCTGCCCACGGTGCCTGCAGTGCCACCAAAGGAGCCAGCGCTGCCGATTGTGCCTGCGCTGCCCCAGCAACCGCCCATCATCGGATCCTGCAGATCCCCCATATCCGCGACACAGCCGCAATAGGTGGCAAAAGACCCCATGGTGGCTCCGGAAAGACGGGTTGAGCTGATGTCAGCCATATTGGCCTTAAAGGTCCCTTGAGCGGTGGCCGTGGTCATCGTTGTTGGCTGACATGGGCCAAAGGGGATCATATTGGCGCGTTCGGTTTGCAGATCGGCGACAATGCCTGCGGACCCATAGGTGCCTACGGTGCCTGCGCTGCCTGCTGTGCCGCCGACGGAGCCAAGGCATCCGACGGTGCCGAAGGTGCCATTGCAGCCGCCTGCCATGGGCTCTGCGGAAAGGGGCGCAGGTTGTGAGACCAGCGAGCCGATGGTTTTTAGCGACGCGGTGGTCTGATGCGTGGCGACGGTTGGCTTGATTGACGCTTGCGTGAGGCGGGAGGCCACGGTTTGCAGCGTCGCTATGGTTGGTTTGACCGACGCGATGGTGGGCTGTGTCACCATGCTGCCGGTGCAGGGATCCACGGGGGTGAGCTTGGCGTCATCCCTGGCACTGCCGTAGCAGGCTCCCGTGCCGACGGTGCCAGCGGTGCCGCCAAAGGTGCCAGCGCTGCCGATGGTGCCGGCGCTGCCCCAGCAGCCGCCCATCATCGGATCGCCATAGGTGCTGCCGGAGAGGCGGGTGGAGGAAATGGGGGGCGGCTGGCTCACCAGACTGGCCTGGGATTGCAGAGAGGCGATGGTGGGCTTGGTCGTCGCATCGGTTGGCTGCGTCGGGATGCACGGCTGGGTGGACACGCAGGGCTTTGTCAGGATGCAAGGCGGCTGGCTTGGCAATGTGGGAACGCACGGTTGCGTAGGGACGCAGGGCTGTGAGGGCTGCGTTGGGACGCAAGGTTGCGTGGGTTGTGTTGGAATGCAGGGCTGTGTCGGGCGCGTGGCGACAGTGGGCTGCGTCGGGACACAGGGGCGGCTGACCAGCGAGCCAATGGTGGGTTTGATGCTTGCGATGGTTGGCTGGGTTTGAATTGTCGGCTGGGTCGGCTTTGTGAAGGCGGTGGCGGCGGGGCCTTCGGGATCGGGTATCCCGGCTGAGCCGTAGGAGCCGACAGTGGCTGCAGAGCCCGCCGTGCCGCCAATGGATCCAAGTGAGCCAGCGGTTCCGAAGGAGCCTACGCAACCGCCCATATAGGTGGCCGTGGTGCCTGATTGATCGGTGTACATTTGGGGTCCTCCTTGAAAATCACTTTGGTCTGAACTGTCTTGAGATGCGTTGCCCTGATCCGGGCTTTCGGTGGTATCGACGGCGGTTTGTTGGCAATGGCTCGCTTGGTCAGCGGGGGCGGTGGCATAGGTGCCGTAGGAATAGCCGTAGGCCACCATGCCCTGCGCCGCCTGTTCCTGCGCTTTGAGATTGAGCGCACCGTTGACCATGCGCTGGGCGTCCGGCAGGGCGGGGACAAGATCCTTGTCCATATCGACCCCGGAGATGTCCTCAATGCCGATGTCTTTGAAGGCGGAAGCCAGATCCGCGAAGGCGCTTTGGGCGTAATTGGCGTCCTGTGAGGCGGTGGAAATGATTTGCGCCCAGGCGAGCTGTATATCGGGCGCAGGTCGGGATGTATCGGGGGGCGGGGTCTCTGCACCCTCGGCGGATTCAGCGGAGTCGCCTTTGGGTGATGAGTCTGGTTTCTTGGCCATCTCAACTCCATCAATTTGAAATTTAAAATTTGCGGCGCCCGTATTGGTGAAATTGAATGGGTATTCAGGCGCGGTATTTTTGGAATGCTCTTTTTATATCACTTTATGGTGATGTGCATAAGTCAGATATCCACGACTTTGCGTGGATTTGAGGTCTGTTAATTTTAACTGATACACGTAATTGGATATTCTTGATTTGGTTTATAATGTTGATTTTATGTATTTATTTTAAGTTTCAATTGCCGATTTTGGTGTGAGTTGTTTTGTCTAAAAACTTTTGAATAAAGTCCGCATCGGCATTAATTTGCGTTGTGTGGGCTTATTTGGGCGATAATTCGCGCAGTATCGGGCGCTTTGGCGTGTCCATAAAAAAGAGCCCCGCCTTTTGCGGAGCTCTTTGTTTTGAATGTGCGTTTTTTATTTGGGGGCGTTTTTACCGCGCTTCTTTCTCAGTTGCGCGATTTTTTTGCGTTCCCATTCTGCGCCGTGGCTTTCCACATGTTCTTGCGCAATTTGCAGAGCGCCCAGCCCCTTGCGGTTACGGAAGAAGAAATCGATGCCCAATTCGGCAAGCTCTTCCATATGGCGGATCAGGGCGGCTGGTTTGATGTTCTGATCTTCGGCGATCAGATGGGCGACGGTTTCGCCGAGGCCTGTGCGCCAGTTGATGTCGCAGCCTTTTTCCAGCAGCACCTGAATGAGCGCCATGCGGCGGGATTTGCCCATTGAGGCCACGTGCAGCGCATTGTGGTTGTCCGCGTTGCGGGCGTCCTTGTTGGCGCCAAGCTCGCAGAGCTCGGCCAAGGCCTCTTTTTTCTCGGCTTTGGCTGCGAGGTGCAGGGGCGTGTTGTTGTTTGGATCAGTCACATTCACGCGCGCGCCGAGCTTCACAAGGGCACGGATGTTGGAGGCGTGGCCAGAGGCGGCGGCATAGTGCAGCGGGGTGAGGCCGTTGCTGTCGATTTCGTTGACCTCAGCGCCCATGCCCACCAGCGCCTTGATGGCTTTGGTGCCTTCAGAGCGGCTTGAGCCGGCGGCCAGATGCAGCGGGGTGACGCCTTCGCGGTCTTTGGCAACAGGGCTGAGGCCCATGTCATAAAGCGCGTTGATGCCCGGCATGTTCTTGGCGTCGGCAGCAGAGTGCATGGCGGTGCGCCCGCGATCATCCTCAGCCTCGATTTCCGCCCCCAGCAGGCTGAGGATATCCAGCTTTTTCTTGGCCAGCGGAGAGCGGGCGGCGTAGTGGAATGCGCCTTCGCCGATTTCGGAGGTGGCGTTTACGTCCACGCCTTCCTCGATCACCTTCTCAAAGATCTCAAGGTCCGAGCAGCGCGCGGAGGAGTGAATCAGACCTTCGCCAAACCGGTTCAGTGTCTTGGTGTTTGCGCCAAGCTGGGAGAGGGTGGCGAAGGATTTGCGGCCCAGAGCCTCCATGGTGGAGTTGATCGGGGTTTCGCCCTGTTTGTTCTCCATCTCGAGATCAGCGCCGAACTCATGCAGCTTTTTGATCACCTCGATATGGCCGAACTTGGCCGCGAAGTGCAGCGGGGTTTCTTCGAACTCGTTTTTGCAGTTCACGTCGACACCGCTTTCCAGCAGGGTCTGCAGAATTTCCATGCGCCCCCAACGTGCCGCATCATGCAGCAGGCTGGTGCCGTAGCTGCGGTGTTTGGAGAGATCCGCGCCCAGTTTTTCGAGTGCGCGGAAGGAGGCGGGGTTTTCGGCGTTGATGGTGAGGAAGATCGGGGTTTCCTGACGGCCGTTGGTGGCCTCCAGATCCGCGCCTAGGCTTTGCAGTTTGCGCATGGCCACAAGCTGGCTGGCGGCAGAAGCCGCGTGCAGTGCGGTGTTGCCTTTGTTGTCGCGGTCCTCAAGGCCGATGCCGAGGCCCACAAGGCGGTCAAACAGGCGCACATCGCCCAGAGCCGCAGCCTTGTGCAGAATGGTGCCACCATCAAAGCGGCGGGCATCCGGTTTGGCGCCCATTTTGATCAGCGCGTCAAAAATCTGTCCGCCGTCGCGGGACGAGACATAAAAGAGCGGGGTTTCACCACGGTTGTCGGTCACTTCGAGATCGGCACCGGCGGCGATGAGGGCCTCAACTGTGTGGAGCTGGCCGGATGTGACGGCCATATGCATTGGTGTCATGCCGCTGTCGCCGGGGGAGGCGAGGTCCAGCCCGAATGCTGCGAGCTTGGTGATCGCGGCCACATTGCCTGCGCGGGCGGCGACATGCATGGGCGTCAGTTTCTGCGGGCTTGGCAGGATGAAGTTGAACCCAAAGCCGACGAGACGGTCGAGTTTGGCCTCGGGCGCATCAGAGCGCACCGCGCCTTCGAGCGCTTGGAAGAAAATCATGTGGCTGCGGTCATCAAAGGCCAGCGCGGCTTTGATCACATGGGTCATGGTGGCGAGGCTGCCGTAGCGGGCCGCCCATGTGACGGCGGAGGCCTCAGCGGTCAGTGCGAGGTCGATGCGCGCGCCGCTGTCGATCAGGAAGGCAAACACATCGGGGCGTTGCAGGGTGGCCGCAAAGAGCAGGGGGCTTGTGCCGTAAGCACCTTGAAAGTTCACACCGCTGCCGACACGGGCATTTTCACGCACGGTGGCAAAATCGTCGGTGGCAATGGAGATCATCAGTTCCGAGATGTCGCCATCGCGCAGAAGATCAGCAACCGGGCCGCTGGGGTCATCTGCCGGAATCGTCTTAATAAGGGCAAAGATGTCTTCGGCTGTTTCAGCCTTCACGCGTTGATCCAATTTTCGGCTCCCATCGGTTGATGGCTTATTCGAGTAGAGGCTAGAAGTTGACGGTTTCTGAAAATCAAACAGAGGTTCGATAAAATGCCGGGTATCTGGCGCGTGGTGACGTTGCGGGACAGGGCTTGAGAGCGGCGCAGCGGTCTTCTGAGGGGGCTCATGCGCGCTGTGAAACGGATTTTGGGGGGCGCTTTGGCCGAATTCTCCAGAAAAATAGCGCGGTGCTGGAAAAACTAGGCCAAAATTACACCTTTGATGGCCGAATTTATCAGAGTTTCGTAAAAACAAATACTTATGCGGAAAATTGCTTAGAATTTTAGGCGTCAGTGGCGCAGGAAACGCCCCGGTTTAAGAGGCGCTCTTCACATTTTTGAGAGCGCTGGCCGGAACTGTCAGCGAGTTGTCCGGCGCGAACATGTTGGGCTTATGCAAAGTTACCCATATTGGCCTCACAGGGCGGGCCGCAGGGTTCGTCAAATCCGAAATACCAAGCCCGAAACCACAGAGCTTTAGGAGGATGCGATGACTGAGTTCACAGTGACAACACCGTCGAATTTGCACGCTGCCGTTTGCCCAAAGCCTGCGATGGCGGGGTTGGCCAGTTCTCTTGTTTTCCAGTTGCGACGGGACTCCTTACTTTAAGCCGCAACTGAAATCCCCGGTCGTCTGCGTAACCCCCTCTCCCTCCTCCCCCCCAAAACGCAGATGATCGGGGCCCCTATTTTCAAAGACCACCGCTCACCCAAAACCGCGCCGGTCGCGTGCTGCCTGTCTGGCTGAAATTGCCAAAACCACCACTCACGCTCTCTCAGACACAGGCAGCCAACGACCGGCGAAAGGTGTGCAGATGATGCGCGCGACAGGAGATTTTGCGGGGCAGGCACAATGTATCTGGCGGCCAAGCGGGGGCAGATCAGGCCAGACTATCGTTAAGGTGTGTCCGAAAGTGTCAGCGGGTTGTCCGGCGACGACATTTGGAAAACGCTTGAGATGTTGCATTAAGGTGGGGAGCGAAAGCACTTAGCTTTGCAATACCAATCTACCTCAGCGCCTTAGGAGGATGCGATGAACGCAAAAGACGTTATGGAAACCGACAGCATTGGGACAACCCTGCGTGCGTCTCTGGAAAAAGTCCGCGCAGCCTATACCCGTTCTCCGGCGCCGACACGGGAAGAGCGCAAAGACCGCCTGAACCGGTTGCACAAAGGTGTCATCGAATACAAAGACCGCCTCGTGGCCGCGGTGGACAAAGACTTTGACGGGCGCGCGCCGGCAGAGACCATGTTGGCGGAAATCCTGCCTGTTCTGGAAGGTATTCACTACAACAAGAAGAATCTTCGCAAGTGGATGCGCCAATCCCGTCGCGATGTGCCATTGACGCTGTTGGGTTCCAAGACCAAGGTGCATTATCAGCCACTGGGCGTTTTGGGCATTGTGGTGCCGTGGAACTTCCCGATTTTCCTTGGTCTCTCTCCATTGGTTGGGGCCCTCGCGGCTGGCAACCGGGCGATGATCAAGACCTCGGAGTTCGCCCCAGAAACAGGCAAAGTTCTCACTGAAATGGTGAGTAAGTATTTCTCTGAAGAGGAAGTGGTTGTTGTCGGTGGCGGCGTGGAAGTTGCCACAGAGTTCACAAGACTGCCGTTTGACCACCTTGTTTTTACCGGCTCTACGCAGGTTGGCAAGATCGTGATGCGCGCGGCTGCCGAGAACCTCACTCCTGTGACGCTGGAGCTGGGTGGTAAATCGCCTGCGATCATTCACGACAGTTTCCCGGTGGAAGAAGCGGCCAAACGGATCGCGTTTGGCAAAGGTCTGAACGCAGGTCAGATTTGTGTGGCGCCAGACTATATTATGGTGCCGCGCAGCAAGGTGAACGCCTTTGTGGAGGCCTTCAGTGAGGCAATTGCGAAGCACTACCCAACGCTGGCTTCCAACACGGATTATACCTCCATCATCACCGAGCGTCAGCGCGACCGGCTGGTGGAAAATATCCGTGACGCCGAAGAAAAAGGCGCGACCATCAAGGTGATCAACCCAAGCAACGACAGCTTTGAAGGCACCCGCAAGCTGCCGATGCATGTGATCACCGATGTGTCTGACGATATGCGAGTGATGCAGGAAGAGATCTTTGGTCCGCTGTTGCCGGTGGTCGCTTATGACACGCTCGATGAGGCCATTGAGTATGTGAACGACCGGGACCGTCCGCTGGCGCTTTACTACTTTGACTGGGACAATGCGCGTGGCGAAAAGATCCTTAACGAGACCCACTCGGGCGGCGTGTGCATCAACGAAGTGATCACGCATGTAGGGGTGGATGACATGCCCTTTGGCGGGGTCGGCCCATCTGGGATGGGGCACTACCACGGCAAAGAGGGGTTCCTGAACTTTTCAAAAGCCAAGGGTGTCGTGCGCAAAGGGCGCTTCAACGCCACAGCTTTGGTTGCTGCACCATGGAACAACAAGTTCTTCAACATCATGGTCAAATTCCAGCTGTGGCGCTTCAAAAAGCCCTAAGCTGATCAGGCTCAGGCCTCTGGGATCATCTGAACATTGCGTTTCCTCCCCGCACAGATGATCCCGCATAGAACACACCGAAGCGCGACGTGCGCGCGCTTCGGCTCTTTACCTCTCCCAGCGCCCTTGATGACGGCTGGGCCCATGCCTTTCTCCGAGATTGACAGATGATGAGCTCCCCGATCACCTATGCCCTGCGCGCGCTGTCCACGTTTTTTCCGCCACAAAAGCCGCTGATTTTCTCAGGGCAGGGGGCTGTGTTGAAGCTGGCGGATTTGATGGTGATCAGCGGGCAGAAACGCCCTTTGCTGGTGACCGATGGCTTCTTGCTGAAGAATGGGATGCTCGATGAGCTGATCGCCTTTCTCGAAGAGGCGGGCTGCACGGTCACGGTGTTTGACGGCATCATCCCGAACCCGACCTTTGCCGTCGTGGAGGCCGGATTGGCCGCAAGCCGCGCGGGGCAATGTGATGCGGTTTTTGCGGTGGGCGGCGGCTCTGCGATTGATGCGGCCAAAGTGATTGCGGCGGCCAGCACCAGCAAAAAGTCCCTGGCGCAGCTGACCGGCATTTTGAAGGTAAAACAGCCGCCGCTGCCGTTTTATGTGGCGCCAACAACCTCCGGCACCGGCTCTGAGGTGACCAGTGCTGCGGTGATTTCGGACACGGAAACCCACAAGAAGACGTTTTTTGTGGATCCCAAGTATATTCCCATCGCAACGGCGTTTGACACGGGCTTGCTGAAGTCTTTGCCCGGCCCGATGACGGCCGCGACCGGAATGGATGCGCTGACCCATGCGATTGAGGCCTATACCTCGCGCAACCGCTTTGCTGACACAGACCGGGATGCCGCCATGGCGATCAAGCTGATCGTCAAATTCCTGCCGGTGGCCTATGAGAACGGGGCGGATGAACACGCCCGGGAAATGGTTGCGCTGGGCTCCTTTCTGGCGGGCTATGCCTTCAGCAAGGCGAGCCTTGGCTATGTGCATGCGATTTCCCATCAGATCAGCGCGCACTACAACACGCCGCATGGGCTCGCGAATGCTATCCTGCTGCCGCGGGTGCTGCGGTTTAACAAGACCGCCTCGGCACAAAGATATGCCAAGCTGGAGCGGATGCTGATCGGCACTGAGGGCGATGCTTTTGCGCCCGAACAGGTGGATCAGTTCATCGACCGTGTTGATGCGTTGGCGGAGCGTGTGGGCATCCCTGTGAACCTGAAAGATGTGCAGCCTGCGGATTTTGACGCGATTGCAAGAGAGGCACTGGCTGAGGCGCGCAGCTCTTATGCGGTGCCGCGAGTGATGCGCAAAGCGGATGTGGTTGCGATCCTGAAGTCTGTGGAAAGCGGCGACCGGTCCGTGCATTTTGTGTGAAGGTATCTGCCTTCAAATGAGGAATTGATAAATGATTTCAGTCATGTGTGTGGTTCAGGAAGGGCAGATCTCAACAGAGGTTCAATTCGCCTTAAGAGCAGCCATCAGTGCCTTCACGCAGCGGGCCTTTGCTGCGGCAGCAGATATCGACTGGATCGTGGTGCCAAAGGGTAGCGGGTTTACCGCCGCTGCGCCCTCCACCGCGATGATTGCTTCCATGCATGCAAACCGTCGCTTGAAAAGCGGAGAGCGCACGGCGCTGCTGCGAGAGCTTGGAGACATCTGCATGGAAAAGACCGGATTGTCGCCCAATGAGATTGTGACCTCAATTCGCGACCCGCAGTCGACCGAGAGCTTGTGATCCCTTTGGGGGGGCGCGTTTTAACGTAGAATAATACCGCGGATGGGGGGCAGAAACATATTTCCCCTTTGGATCACGCTTTGGGAAGGAAGATCAAATGCCTCTCTATATGTGCAATGCTGTTCATGGCACTATTTCTGCACACGCCAAAAGGCGCATCGCCGAAGACATTACGGACATTCACTGCGACGTCACCGGTGCCCCGCGTGAGTTTGTGCATGCGTTCTTTTTTGAAGATGCGCCGCAGTTGCCGATTGGTGGAAAGGCCGTGTTCCTTTTTGCCAGTATTCGCGAGGGACGCACCGAAGCGCAGAAGACTGCGCTTGTGAGCCGGATCACCGCGTCGATCCATGCCCATGTTGGGATCGATATGAGTCAGATTATGATGGACATCACGGATGTGCCGGCAAGCTGGGTTATGGAAGGCGGAGAAATTCTGCCGGAACCGGGAGAGGAAGACGACTGGATCAAACGACATCATCCGGTTGGGGTCTGATCGTGGCAGGCTCACCCTCTCAGAAAAACCAATAAGCCCCGCAGGCGCGCAACCAGACGGGGCTTTTGATATGTTGTGAAGCGCATGGCGCCTGCTATGCAACGCGCCGCACGTTGGAGCGGCGCACCTCACCCGGTGTCTGGCCAAACTTCTTGGAGAAGGCGCGGGCAAAGCTTGCAGGCTCAGAATAGCCCACCCGCCAGGCCACGGTCTCCACGTTGAGGCCCGCCGTTTGCAGCAGCTCATGGGCCAGTGCCATGCGCACATCGGCATAAAGCTCGCGGAAGCTGGTGCCTTCTTCGGTGAGGCGGCGGCGCAGGGTGCGCTCTGTCACGGTGAGACGTTCTGAGATCTCCTCGATCTTATGCTCGCTGGAGATATTGTCCATAATCGCGTCGCGCACTTTCTGCGACCAGGGCGGCAGGATGTCTGCCGCGTTCTGGGAGAGGGCTTCGCATTGCTCCAGACAGAAGCGCAGCGAGACCGGATCGGATTTTGCCAGCGGCTGATCCAGCAGGGCTGACGGGAACGACAGCGCATAGGCGGGCTGGCCGGTCTGAACCGGCAGATTGCTGATCATGGAGAGATCAAGACCATAGCTTGCCTCGGGCTCAGGGGTTTCGATCGTAAACCCGACCTGACCCGGCGCCAGCAGGATTTCCTGAATGAAGTTGACCGAAATGGCGCAGTGGCGCTCCAGAATGAACCGCTGTGCGGTGTCGGGGATGCCATCCATGTTGATGGTCAGCTGCGCGCGCTCGCCAAATTCCTCAAGCCTGTAGTCGGCAATCGAGGAGGAGAGGTTGATGTAGTCAAGCGAGGTCTCAATGGCAGAGCGCAAGGTGGGACTGGTGAGAATCGCAAAACCCCAAATGCCAAAGGCATGCACATGCATGTCGCGCCCGACAATCCAGCCAAGGCCCACGCTGCGTGGCGCAAGCCGCATGAAGTTCATGATGATCTGCAGCTCTTGCTCGGTGTTGTGCAGGGCTTGCGGATCGGACACCTCGTCCTGGCTGATGCCGGAACCTTCCAGACAGGCATCCACATCGACGCCAAGCTTTTCGGCGTGCTCGCAAATGACCTTCAGAATGGTCGCGGATCGAGTGTTGGCTCTGACTATCATGAGACCGAAAATAGAGGCTTGTCCGAAAAAATCAAACTCCCCTGAGTGTAAAACTCATGTGATGAAATTCACCATGAGGCGTGGGGGATGGGCAGCTTTACAGGCGATGGGGTAGGGGTGAGCGTGGCATGCGTTGTCGTGCGAGAGGCAGGGCGCAGAGGACGCGAGTCAAATGCAGGCGATATCCAACATGTGTTGGCTGTGTGCTGTATCATGATCTCAGAGAAAAGTGGCTGGGGTGGTAGGATTCGAACCTACGGTGCGCGGTACCAAAAACCGGTGCCTTACCACTTGGCTACACCCCAACTGTGTGGCGGTATTTACTTAGAGCGGCTGGGAGGTGCAAGACCCGAAATGAGCTTTTTGGCGAAAAAATTGCCACTCGGTACAAAAAATTTTCGCGAAAGAATGCGCGCCCAATAAACACTGGGTTTTTGAAGACCTCGCGTCATTTCGCAGCGCCTGTCGTGGACAAAGGGGGAGGCGCGACGACATGGTGGGGCAAAGCGATAGAGAGGAGAGAGCCAATGTTCCTGGGAATGCGGCCGGAGAATGAGGCCCTGTTGGCGCAGGTCAAAGAGATGATCCGTGATGAGGTCATGCCTTTGGAGGAGGAGTACCATGCGGAGATCGGCAAAGAGGACCGTTGGGCCTATACCGCGCGGCAGGCGGAGATTTTGGAAGGGTTAAAAGCCAAGGCCAAAGAGCGCGGGCTGTGGAATTTCTGGCTGACGGATTCGGACAAGGGATTCGGACTCTCCACCGTGGAATATGCGTTTTTTGCCGAGGAGATGGGCAAGACGCCGCTGGGTGCTGAGGTGTTCAACTGCTCGGCACCGGATACCGGCAATATGGAGGTGTTTGAGCGCTATGGCACCGAGGCCATGAAGGACAGCTGGCTGAAGCCGCTGCTGAATGGGGAGATTCGCTCTGCTTATTTGATGACAGAGCCGGATGTGGCGAGTTCGGATGCCACCAATGTGTCCATGTCCTGTGTGCGCGATGGCGATGATTATGTGCTCAACGGTGAGAAATATTGGGCCTCCGGGGCGGGGGATCCGCGCTGTAAGGTCTATATCGTGATGGTGAAAACCGGAGGCGAGGAACTGCCGGTGCATAAGCGGCAGTCGATGATTGTGGTGCCTGCGGGCACCGAGGGCATCGAGATTCTGCGCCCCATGATGGTCTATGGGCAGGATGATGCACCACACGGGCATATGCACATCAAATTCACCAATGTGCGCGTGCCAGCGGAGAATCTGCTACTGGGCGAGGGCCGGGGCTTTGAGATCGCGCAGGGCCGGCTTGGGCCGGGGCGCATTCACCACTGTATGCGTGCGATCGGGCAGGCTGAGGTGGCGCTGGAGCGTATGTGTAAGCGCGCACTAAGCCGGGAAGCCTTTGGCAAGCCGCTGGCGCATCTGGGGGCGAACTACGACATCATTGCCGAGTGCCGGATGGAGATCGAGCAGGCGCGGCTGCTGTGCCTGAAAACCGCCTGGATGATGGATCAGGGGGATGCCCGTGCGGCGGCGCCCTGGATCAGTCAGATCAAGGTGGTGGCCCCGAATGTGGCGCTGAAGGTGATTGATGAAGCGGTGCAGATGCACGGCGGCACCGGGATTTCACAGGACACGCCGCTGGCGCAGGCCTGGACACATGTGCGCACATTGCGGCTGGCTGACGGTCCGGATGCGGTGCACCGCCGTCAGGTGGCGCGCAAAGAGCTACGTCAGTACACGCAGGAAAAGGTGTGACACCGCGTTTCTGTATCAGACCTGTGGTTGCATGACGGCGGTGTCTGATCGGAGGGAATTTGGAAGGCGCGGCCCGGGAGGCTGCGCCTTTTTCATTGCGTTGCGGGTGTTTGGGGAGGGGAGGGCGATTTAACCGTGCCCTTGGCGCTGGTGAGGTGGACGTGGGGTTTCCACTTTGGTTTGATTTGGGGGCCAGCCCCCAAGCCCCCGGGATATTTGACGAATGAGAAGCATGCATTGTGATGATCTCGTACCGACTCAGAATGGGGAAGCGTTGGGATCAAAGAGCAGGAGGGCTTCGGCTTCTGCGTAGGGCGCGCGCATTTGGGGCGTTTCCAGATGGGTCATAAAAAGCCGGGTCACCGGGACGTGCTGTGTGAGCAGGGCGCTGTAGGCCTTGGTGGCGCCGTCTTTCAAAAAGCGCTCTGCAACCGCGAGGCTGAAGGTGGCAGACACAAAGCCGGTGTTGCGCGGGGCGGTGAGCGGGCTGTCTGAGTAGATGGTGCGGTACAGAAGCACATGGGACGTGCCGAGATGTGTGAAAGCGGCGCGCAGGTAAGCAAGGCGGGCGAGGATGTGGCGCA
The DNA here is from genome assembly GCF_017743735.1 of Shimia sp. R9_2. Classification (GTDB taxonomy): domain Bacteria; phylum Pseudomonadota; class Alphaproteobacteria; order Rhodobacterales; family Rhodobacteraceae; genus Shimia. Next base: position 392,694 of record NZ_JAGHRO010000002.1, on the reverse strand, counting down.
TGCGATGTGGGAGCGCTTTGTCGCCGGAGAGCTCCTCAGCATCGCGCAAGATGCGGCCCTCATAGGGGCAAAGGCCAAGCTCTGCCAGCGCGAGGCGGTGGGCCTTGATGGTTTCGCCCGCGTGAGGATTGCTGACGTATCGGGTGGCGATGTCTTGTTCCATCGAAAGGGCGTCGTGATGGCGGAGCCAGTTGCTCAGCGCGTTGGGGTTGGTGAAGGCCGAGAAATTTTCTGGTGTGGAGTTGGTGGCGGGGGCGTGGCCGTTGGCGGACAGCCAGTCGCTGGCTTCTGCGGTAAGGCGCTGCAGCCGATTATCGGTTGTGGCGCGCTTGGCTGTGTCAATCGGGATGTGCAGCGGTTGATTGAGGCGGGTGCATGCGGCTTCAAGTTCGTCGATGTGAGCCTGCGGCAGTTTGGGTGAGGTTGGCGCGCAGAGGAATTTCTCTGCCTGCCAGAGCGGAAAGGTCCAGCGCGCGCCGGTGTCTTCGAAGGCGCGAACTTCCACCGTGAAGCTTGCGATGTCCGCGCGGACGCTGATGAGCCGAACGGGCGTGCGGCGCGGATCACGCATCCAGAGGGGCGTGCCGGGGCGGAGCATGGCGAGATGGGCGACCGATGCGTCTGATGGCGGGGCGCTGGGCATATGGCCAGCTTTGGCGCTTTCTCGCTTAGGTCAAGAGCTTACTGGGAGGGGGAGGCTGGTGCGTCGGTTTGCTAAGCCCTGTTCAGCCGCGCAGTTCAGTGGCCCGCGCTAGCCCGTCTGCCACGGCGGTGAAGACCTCGGCGAACGTGTGTTCTGCGTCTGGAAACACGGTTTTCATGGTGCCGGAGACCACTGTCAGAAGGCTTGAGCCGCCAACGTAAATCACGCGGCCGATGTCTGCTGGAGTGCAATTCGCCATTGCGAGGGTGTCTTCAGCGGCCACGTGCAGCTGTTTGGCGTGATCGGACAGGAGCGCGGTGAGAATTTCGCCGCTCACCGGCTGCTCAAGACCACGCTCGATTTCTGACAGGCTGATCCTGGCGTTGGCATCGCCGTTGTTGGCGGCGATTTTGCCGCGTTCCACATCAAAGGCCAGCTCATGGCCGAGCTCGTCACGCAGCACGGTTTCAAGGCGGGTGAGCTTTTCGGGCTCTTCCGCCTGGCGCAGCATATCCTCCACGGTGCGGCGGGTGCGGGCGTTGTAGAGGAAGGGGATTTTCTCCCAGGTGGCGAGATCGTGGAAGATGGCGTTGGGGGCAGGCAGGGTGCCTTTGCCAAAAGTGTCGCGCAGGGGCGAGCCTTTGCCGAGCAGCGGCATGACATGGTGAAAGCTCAGCGCGCGGTCAAAATCGGTGCCGCCGATGCGGATGCCGTGGTTGGCGAGGATTTCCACACCGGTGTCGGTGGTGCGGAACACAGAGAAATCCGAGGTGCCGCCGCCGATGTCGACAATCAGGCCGGTTTCACCGCGATGTTCATGGGCGCCACAGGCGATGGCGGCGGCTTCGGGTTCAGAGAGGAAGGTGACCTCGGAAAAACCGGCAGCGAGGTAGCAGGCGCGCAGGTCGTCTTCGGCCTGTTGCTCGCGCGGATCGTCACTGCCGTGAAAGACCACTGGGCGGCCTGATATGGCGTGGGTGAAGGTGAGGCCGGCCTGGGCTTCGGCCTGTTGTTTGATATGGCGCAGGAAGCGGGCGATGATCTCCACAAAGGTCACGCGCTCGTTCAGGATCTGGCGCTTTTCATGCATGAGCGTGGTGCCGAGCACCCGTTTGAGCGCGCGCATGAAGCGGCCTTCTTCGCCCTCAAGGAGCGCATCATTAGCGGGTTGGCCCAGAAGCGTGGCGCGGCTGTCGTAGTCAAAGAAGAAGGTGGTGGGCAGGGTGGTCTGGCCGGCCTCAAAGGTGATGAGGCGCGGGGCACCTTCCACCATCAGCCCCGCGGCGGAGTTTGAGGTGCCAAAATCGATGCCCAAAGTGTGTGGTTTGGTGCTCATGGTCCGGTCTCCGCGCGGCAGGGAAAGGCGCGGGTTTTAGGGAGCGGGCAGGGGCCTGTCAAGGCAAAGAAAAAGGCAGCCAAATGGCCGCCCTTTTGGAGAATGTTTGAGGTGGAGGCGCCGCTCACCCCTGCAGCGAACGCACTTCCAGGTCGCCTTCTTCGCGGGCTTTCATGGCCCGTGCTGCCGCGTTGGAGGCGGCGGCAGTGGTGAAGTAGGGGATCTTGTCAAACAGCGCCACGGAGCGGATCTCGCGGCTGTCGTTGACGGCTTGCGCGCCTTCGGTGGTGTTCATCACCAAAGAGATGTCGCCGTCTTTGAGGTGGTCCACGATGTTTGGTCGGCCCTCATAGACTTTGTTCACCTTGGTGCAGTCCACGCCTTGCTGGCTCAGCCATGCGGCGGTGCCTGCGGTTGCGACCACAGAGAAGCCCAGCTCGATCAGGATGTTGGCTGCCTCGACCATGGCGTCGGTCTTGTCGTCGTCTTTGACCGAGATGAAGGCCTTGCCGGAGGTGGGCAGCTCCATGCCTGCGCCGAGCTGTGCCTTCAGGAAGGCGCGTGCAAAGCTGCGGTCCCAGCCCATGACTTCGCCGGTGGAGCGCATTTCTGGGCCGAGGATGGTGTCAACGCCGGGGAAGCGCGCAAATGGCAGCACGGCCTCTTTCACGGAGAACCAAGGCATGTTCGGGTCCGCCAGCGTCATCTGATCCGCAATCGGCTGATCCTTGGTGGCGTCAAGTTCCACGTAGGGGGCACGTTTGGGGAAGTCCGCGAGTTTCTCACCTGCCATGATGCGCGCGGCGATGGAGGCAATCGCGCTGTCGGTGGATTTCGCGACAAACGGCACGGTGCGGGAGGCACGTGGGTTCACCTCGATGAGGTAGATTTCGCCGTCTTTCACAGCGAACTGTACGTTCATCAGGCCAACCACGTTGAGGGCCAGCGCAAGGGCGCGGGTCTGATGCTCGATTTCCGCGATGGTCTCTTTGGAGAGCGAGTAGGGCGGCAGCGAGCAGGCGGAGTCGCCGGAGTGAACGCCGGCTTCTTCGATGTGCTGCATGATGCCGGAGATATGCACGTCTTTGCCGTCACAAAGCGCGTCCACGTCCAGCTCGGTTGCGCCGGAGAGGTAGCTGTCGAGCAGAACAGGGCTGTCGCCAGAGACCACAACCGCCTCAGCGATGTAGCGCTCCAGCTGGCCCATATCGCGTACGATTTCCATGGCGCGGCCACCCAGAACGTAGGAGGGGCGGATCACCAGCGGGAAGCCGATTTCATCTGCAATCGCAAGCGCTTCGGCGTCGGTGGAGGCGATGCCGTTCTTCGGCTGTTTCAGCTTCAGCTCATTGACCAGCGCCTGGAACCGCTCGCGGTCTTCGGCAAGGTCGATGGCGTCCGGCGTGGTGCCGAGGATCGGGATGCCTTCTTCTTCGAGCGCGTTTGCCAGTTTCAGCGGGGTCTGGCCGCCGAACTGTACGATAACGCCGTGCAGGGTGCCGTTCTCCTGCTCAACGCGCAGGATTTCCATCACGTGCTCAAAGGTGAGCGGCTCAAAATACAGACGGTCAGAGGTGTCATAGTCGGTGGACACGGTCTCTGGGTTGCAGTTTATCATGATGGTTTCATAACCCTGCTCGGTCAGCGCGTAGCAGGCGTGACAGCAGCAGTAGTCAAACTCGATGCCCTGACCGATACGGTTTGGACCACCACCAAGTATCACAACTTTCTTGCGCTCTGACGGGCGCGCCTCACATTCCACTTCGCCCATCATTGGGGTTTCGTAGGTGGAGTACATGTAAGGGGTCTGCGCCTCAAACTCGGCGGCGCAGGTGTCGATGCGCTTGAACACGGCGGTCACGCCGAGGTTCTGACGGGCGCGGCGCACGTTGTCTTCATCGCGGCCGGAGAGCTTGGCGAGACGTGCGTCGGTGAAGCCGAGCATTTTGAGCGCGCGCAGCTCTTTTTCGGTGACCGGCAGGCCGTTTTTGCGCACGCCTTCTTCGGCGTCCACGATTTCGCGGATGCGATCTAGGAACCATGGGTCAAACATGGTGACGCCGTGGATTTCATCGTTGGTCAGACCGTGGCGCATGGCTTGCGCGATGGTGCGCAGGCGATCCGGGGTGGCGACGCTGATCGCCTTGATCACAGCGGCTTTGCCTTCTGCGGTGTCATCCGCGCCTTCGATTTCGACCTCATCAAAACCGGTCAGACCGCTTTCCATGGAAGCCAGCGCTTTTTGCATGGATTCGTGGATGGTGCGGCCAATGGACATGGTTTCGCCCACGGATTTCATCGCGGTGGTCAGATGCGGCTCAGAGCCCGGGAATTTCTCGAAAGCGAATTTCGGGATCTTGGTGACAACATAGTCGATGGTTGGCTCAAAGGACGCAGGTGTCACTTTGGTGATGTCGTTGTCGAGCTCATCCAGCGTGTAGCCCACAGCCAGTTTCGCCGCGATCTTGGCGATCGGGAAGCCGGTCGCTTTGGAGGCCAGCGCGGAGGAGCGGGACACGCGTGGGTTCATTTCGATCACAACCATGCGCCCATCGGCTGGGTTCACCGCCCATTGCACGTTGGAGCCGCCGGTTTCCACGCCGATCTCACGCAGCACGTTGATCGAGTGGTTGCGCATGATCTGGTATTCTTTGTCCGTCAGCGTGAGCGCAGGGGCCACAGTGATGGAGTCGCCGGTGTGCACGCCCATCGGGTCGACGTTTTCGATGGCGCAGACGATGATGGCGTTGTCGGCTTTGTCGCGCACCACTTCCATCTCGTATTCTTTCCAGCCCAGCAGGCTTTCATCCACGAGGATCTGGTTCACCGGGGAGGCGTCCATGCCGGTGCGGCAGAAGTGGATGTAGTCTTCGCGGTTGTAGGCCACACCGCCGCCGGTGCCGCCCAAGGTGAAGGCAGGACGGATGATGGCAGGCAGGCCGATGCTTTCCAGCTCTTCCAGTGCAAGGCGGATGCCTTCGTCCAGATCAGCGGAGCCGTCTTCTTTCTTGGGTGCGGTCACGATGGAGGCGCGGGGGTTTTCGATGCCCAGACGGTCCATGGCTTCGCGGAAGAGTTTGCGATCTTCGGCCATTTCGATGGCGTCGCGTTTTGCGCCGATCATCTCGACGCCGAATTTGTCGAGCACACCCATTTCTTCAAGCGCAAGCGAGGTGTTGAGGCCGGTCTGACCGCCCATGGTGGGCAGGAGCGCGTCGGGGCGCTCTTTCTCGATGATCTTGGCGACAACTTCCGGCGTGATCGGCTCGATGTAGGTGGCATCCGCCAGACCGGGGTCGGTCATGATGGTTGCCGGGTTGGAGTTCACCAGAATAACGCGGTAGCCCTCTTCGCGCAGCGCTTTACACGCTTGCGCCCCCGAGTAGTCAAATTCGCAGGCCTGACCAATCACAATGGGGCCGGCCCCGATGATCATGATCGAGGAGATGTCGGTTCTTTTTGGCATGATAAACCTCGGGCTAGAAGGGCGTGGTGGGAGACGCCGAATGCGCAAATTGTCGTGGGTTATACGCATCAGGCGGCAACGTGCAAGAGGGATCACCGGGGGAGCGGGATTTTGTCATGATCTGCCGCTTTCACCACTGTCATTTGCCAAAATGCGCCGTATATGACCAAAAGACAACTTTCGCCGACAGGGGATACAGGTGCAGATTCGCTTTGATCACGGGCCAAACGGGCATGCGACGCTGTTTGATGCGGCGGAGCATGTGATTTCGGTGACGGAGCCACATGAGGTGGATCTGGCCTTTGATGTGCTGAGACAGGCGCAGGCGGCAGGGTTCTGGCTTGCAGGATATGTGAGCTATGAGCTTGGCTATGTGCTGGAGTCACGTCTGCGCCGGATGCTGCCCAAGGCGCGGCGACTGCCTTTGATGCAGTTTGGTGTGTTTCGCGCGCCAACGGCGGCCAAGGCGCTTTCCACAGATGCGCGGTTTGATTTGGGCGCATTTGCGCCGCGCTGGAGTGCGGCCACCTACCGTGCGGCGTTTGACCGGGTGCATGGCTACATCGGTGCTGGCGATATCTATCAGGCGAATCTGACGTTTCCGATGGATGCAGCTGTGTCCGGGGATGCCGAGGCGCTTTATGCCGCGCTCGCGGCGCGTCAGCCGGTTGGGCATGGGGCGCTGATCAAACAGGCGGGTCTGCCGACAATCCTGTCGCGTTCGCCGGAGCTGTTTTTCCGCACCGATGCGGCGGGCCGGATTGAGACACGCCCGATGAAGGGCACGCAGCCGCGCAGTGAAGACGCGGCAGAGGATGCACGTCGTAAGGCGTGGCTGGCGCAGGACGAGAAGAACCGCGCCGAGAACCTGATGATCGTGGATCTTTTGCGCAATGACATCAGCCGTGTGGCGCAGCCGGGCAGCGTGAAGGTGCCGCAGCTTTTTGAGGTGGAGAGCTATGCGACCGTGCATCAGATGACCTCCACCGTTGAGGCGCAGTTGCAGGAAGACGCGCAGCTTGCCGATATTTTGCAGGCGCTGTTCCCTTGCGGATCAATCACCGGCGCACCAAAGCTGCGCTCGATGGAGATTCTGCGTAATCTGGAGCCGTGGCCCCGTGAGATCTACTGTGGTGCAATTGGCTGGGCAGCGCCGGACGGCAGCTCTGAGTTCAGCGTGGCGATCCGCACGATGCTGCTTGAAGGCGGGCAAGCTGTGTTGAACGTGGGCGGCGGTGTTGTCTGGGACAGCAAGGCGCCTGATGAATATGAGGAAGCGCTGTGGAAAGCCCGCTTTGCCAAGACGTTCCAGCCGGAACCCGCCTGATTGAGACCTTTCGCTTTGTGCCGGGGGCGGGCGTGGCGCGGCTGCACCTGCATCTGGCGCGGCTGAAACACTCGGCGCAGGCGCTGGGCTTTGCCTTTTCTGAAACAGATGTTCTGCGCGCGGTTGAGGCTCTGGAGGCGACCACCGATTTGCGCTGCCGTCTGACATTGGGTGCGGCCGGGGATGTGGAGATCACCACCGCAGAGATGCCGGCGGCGGCGACAAAGCCTTGGGTGTGCCGGATACATCCGGACCGTTTGTCCTCCGCGGATCAGCTTTTGCAGCACAAGACCACGCGGCGTGCGTTTTATGATGCAGCGCGGGCGGAGTTGCCTGAGGGTGTGCAGGAGTGGCTGTTTTTCAATGAGCGCGGCGAGCTGTGTGAGGGCACCATCACCAATCTGGTGTTGACCATGGAGGACGGTGTTCGGCTGACGCCGCCGGTTGCGTCGGGTTGTTTGCCGGGCGTGTATCGGCAGAGTTTGATTGAGGCGGGGGCGCTGCGCGAAGCGGTGCTGAGTGAGGCGGATTTGTTCTCGGCGCAAGCGCTGCATCTGACAAATGCGCTGCGCGGGGAAATCCCGGCGGTGGTCAAATAGGCGCGGGCCTGAGGCTTGCGGCGGCGATGCCAGCCCTCATGCTGTCTTGAAATTGAAACGTGCGCGCGCAACTCTCCGGACAAAACCAATTGAGGACAGCAGTTTGCCCGTACAAAACACCAACCGGCTTTGGGCCGAGTTTCTGATCCTGTTTGTTCTTGCGCCGGTGCTGATTGCCACGTTGCTGCCGGCCACGGTGATGTTCTCCGCGCTTTTTGCGCTCACCGCGCTTGGGATCCTTCTATTGCATCTGACGCCGGGCTTTCGCTGGCGGGCGCTGCGCGAGGGGATGGCGGAGATCAAGCTGCGGCAGATGCTGATCTATACGGCCCTGATGTTTGCGGCCTGTTTTGCGGTGACGATGCTGTTTGCACCGGAGGCCTTGTTCTTTCTCATAAGGAACGAGCCGCAATTGATGGTGGTGATCCTGATCTTCTATCCCTTTGTGTCCGCACTGCCGCAAGAGCTGGTGTTTCGCCCGCTGTTCTTTCGCCGCTATAAAGCGATCCTGCCAAACGGTTGGGCGGCGATCTGGCTGAATGCGGGGCTCTTTGCGCTGGCGCATCTGATGTATTGGAGCTGGGTCGTGGCCATCATGACCTTTGTGGGCGGGGTGATTTTTGCCCATGCCTACAAAGAGCGTGCCTCTTTTCCTCTGGCGGTGCTGATGCATGCGATTGCGGGCAACATCATCTTTCTCATGGGGCTGGGTGTGTTTTTCTACTCCGGCAACGTTGTGCGGCCGTTTTAGCGCCATTTCGCGCGGCGCGGACCTTGACTTTATGGCCTCAAAAAGGTGTATCGGCGCGACCATTGTTTTTCACCCTGAAAGAGGGGCCGCACATGCACGCCTATCGCAGCCATACCTGCGCCGACCTGAACAAATCCAACGTGGGCGAGACCGTCCGCCTGTCTGGCTGGGTGCACCGCATCCGTGACCACGGCGGTATTCTGTTTGTCGACCTGCGCGATCACTTTGGCATCACGCAGGTGCTTTGCGATCCGGACAGCCCGGTTTTCTCTCAAATGGAGAAGGTGCGCAGCGAGTGGTGTATCCGCATTGATGGCAACGTCAAAGCGCGTGACGCAGACCTGATCAACGACAAGATCCCGACCGGTGAGGTTGAGGTGTTTGTGCGCGATCTGGAGATCCTCGGCGCGGCAGACGAGCTGCCTTTGATGGTGTTTGGCGATCAGGAGTATCCTGAGGAGACCCGCCTGAAATACCGCTTCCTCGACCTGCGTCGTGAGCAGATGCAGCAAAACATGGTGCTGCGCTCTGATGTGGTTTCCTCCATGCGCAAGCGCATGTGGGACAAGGGCTTCCGCGAGTATCAGACCCCGATCATTACAGCGTCTTCGCCAGAAGGTGCGCGCGACTTCCTCGTGCCGTCCCGTCTGCATCCGGGCAAGTTCTACGCGCTGCCGCAGGCGCCACAGCAGTTCAAACAGCTGATGATGGTTGCGGGCTTTGATAAGTATTTCCAGATCGCGCCGTGCTTCCGTGACGAAGACCCGCGCGCTGACCGCTCCCCGACCGACTTCTACCAGCTCGACATGGAGATGTCCTTTGTGGAGCAGCAGGACGTCTTTGACACCATCGCGCCTGTTCTGGCCGGTGTGTTTGAAGAGTTCGGCGGTGGCCGCAAGGTGGACGCGCCAGAGAGCTGGCCGCAGATCCCTTATGCGGAAGCGGCGCTGAAATACGGCTCTGACAAGCCTGACCTGCGCAACCCGATTGAGATGCAGGTGGTATCCGAGCACTTCGCAGGCTCCGGCTTTGCGATCTTTGCCAAACTGCTGGAGCAGGAAGGCACCGAAGTGCGCGCCATTCCGGCGCCAACCGGTGGTGGCCGCAAGTTCTGTGACCGTATGAACAAATTTGCCCAAGGCGAAGGCCTGCCGGGCATGGGCTATATCTTCTGGCGCGACAAGACTGCAGACAGCGTGGCGCAGGAGCTGGGCATTTCGGTGAAAGAGGCGCAAGCCAAGCTGAAATCTGGCGAAGTGGAAGGTGGCATGGAAGCCGCTGGCCCGCTGGCCAAGAACATCGGCCCTGAGCGCACCGAGGCGATCCGCCAGCAGCTGGGTCTGGGCGTGGGCGACGCGGCCTTCTTCCTCGGCGGTAAGCCAAAGGCCTTTGAAAAGATTGCGGGCCGTGCGCGTGACGTGATTGGCAAAGAGCTGGGTCTGATCGACGAAGATCGCTTTGCATTTGCTTGGATCGTGGACTTCCCGATCTATGAAGCAGACGAAGAGACCGGCAAGATCGACTTTGAACACAACCCGTTCTCCATGCCGCAGGGCGGTCTGGATGCGCTGAACGGCGATCCGCTGGCGGTCAAAGGCTATCAGTACGATCTGGCGTGTAACGGCTATGAGCTGGTTTCTGGTGCGATCCGGAACCACCAGCCGGAAATCATGCTGAAGGCGTTTGAGATTGCCGGTTACGGCGAAGAGGAAGTGAAAGAGCGCTTTGGTGCGCTTTACAAAGCCTTCTCCTACGGCGCACCACCCCACGGTGGTTGTGCGGCTGGTGTGGACCGCATCGTGATGTTGCTGGCAGATCAGCAGAACATCCGCGAAGTCATGATGTTCCCGATGAACCAGCGCGCCGAAGACCTGATGATGAACGCGCCCAACGATCCTTCCAGCGATCAGCTTATGGAGCTGGGTCTGCGGGTGATCCCGCAGGAGTGATCCGCGCTATAGACTTGCAAAGGGCCGCTTTCACGAAGGTGAGGGCGGCCTTTTCTTTTGTGGCCTCAGTCGTCTGGCATGTGAACAAAGGCTTGGCCAAGTCTGGGCGCTGTGCCACTACTTCGGGAAACGAAGGAATGCCAAATGACTGAGCCAAGACCTGTTGGATTCGCCGTGCCGGATTGGCAGGCGCCACCCCGCCCAACAGGGGCAGTCTTGGAGGGGCGTTATGTGCGGCTGGAGCCGTTGAATGCGGAGGCGCATGCGGCGTTACTGTATCGGTCCTATCAGTCTGATGACTGGGTTTGGGATTACATGCCGTATGGGCCGTTTCATTCCTCAGCCCAGTATCATCGCTGGGTGCGGGAGACGGTCGCGAACCCCGATCATTTCTTCTATGCGATCTACAGCAAAGCGGATCGGACGTTCACAGGTGTTGCCTCTTATCTGCGGATCGCACCGGAAGCGGGGTCCATTGAGGTGGGCAATATCAACTTCGCACCAATGATGCAGGGCACGCCTGCGGCGACGGAGGCGATGTTTCTGATGATGCAATGGGCCTTTGAGGCCGGATATCGACGGTATGAATGGAAATGTGACGCGCTGAATGCGCCTTCGCGGCGCGCAGCGCAGCGGCTGGGTTTCAGCTATGAAGGCGTGTTTCGTCAGGCGCTGGTCTACAAAGGGCGCAACCGGGACACCGCGTGGTTTGCCGCCATCGATCAGGAATGGCCCGCGCTTAAGGCGACGTTTGATGTCTGGCTCTCTCCGAGCAACTTTGATGCGGCAGGGCAGCAGAAAGAGCGTCTGAGCGATCTGACACGACTTGTTCGTGCGAGCGGAGACCCGACGCTGGGATAACCTCCCAGATCGTCTGGGCAAGGCATTGTCGCAATGACACTTTCATGCGCCGCTGGCGTTTTGGGTTTAACGCGCGGTGGCGGGAGATCAGATGGTGGCGGTTTGCGCCAGCCGGTCCTGCACCACGCCGGTGAGATGGGCCACATCTGCGGTTGGCATCTGACCCGCCTTGCGGGCACGTTCCACCGCTTGTACGGCGCTCAGCAGGGACGCATCCTCTGAGCTGCGCGCGATGCCGCCCAAGAATTGCGCCACATAGTCCACAACACCGTCTTTAAGAGCCTCTTCGGGTGTTTCCTGAAGGGTGTCGGCCGCGTGCATCAGATCATCGCGCAGCGCGACCGGATCGGGCTGGATGGCCTCATTGTCAGCGATGCGGGCGATGGTGGGGCGATAGCCTTCGGTCAGCCGTGACAGGATGGCCTGCTGGAAAGAGGACAGGCTGCCGTAAGGCTTGGCGATAAATCCGTCTGCCCCTGCGGCCAATGCACTGTCTTCGGCAAAATCATCGCCTGACGTTCCGAGGATCAGCTCGACCCGTGGGGAGGCATGGTGCAGTTCTTCGATCAGTTCCGCGCCAGAGCCGTCCGGCAGGCCCATATCCACAATGATCACCGTGGGCAGATGGATTTGCAGGTGGCGGCGGGCGGAGGTCAGGCAGTCTGCGCGGCGGATGCGCGCGCCGGAGCGGACACACATGAGCCGCAGAGCATCAGAAGCGAAGCGGCTGTCTTCGACCACAAGCACGGTCATACCCAGAAGCGGCCGCGCGGCTGATGGCGAGGTCAATGGGGAGAATGGGGACTGGTCATTCATGGCTGAAATCCTCAACGAAGCAAACTAACTGAAACATTCACATGGACTCAGGCTAGCCAGCACATGACTAACGAAGCGTTAATCGCCACCGCGACGCCCTGCCGCTTGCGCGCGCGCGATGCAAATCCCATAACAGCGGTGAGCGGGACCAAAGCGATCCATGGAGGACAAAAATGATTGGACGACTGAACCACGTGGCGATTGCTGTGCCCGATTTGGAGGCTGCGAGCGCGCAATACCGTGATGCGCTTGGCGCCAAGGTAGGCGCGCCGCAGGACGAACCGGATCACGGGGTGACGGTGGTGTTCATCGAGCTGCCAAACACCAAGATCGAACTGCTTTATCCGCTGGGAGAAGACAGTCCTATCAATGGCTTCCTTGAAAAGAACCCGTCAGGCGGCATTCACCATGTCTGCTATGAGGTCGATGATATTCTGGCGGCGCGTGACCATCTGAAAGAGACAGGTGCACGGGTTTTGGGCAGTGGAGAGCCCAAGATCGGGGCGCATGGCAAGCCGGTGCTGTTTTTGCACCCGAAGGACTTCAACGGCTGCCTTGTCGAGCTTGAACAGGTCTAAACAAACCACATATTTGGGTAGGAAAGCGGGCAGTTTTGCCCGCTGACTTTTTTGGAGGGCACACAATGGGGATCACCTCAGCCATCGTTTTATACGCGGTCATCTGGTTTATGACCTTTCTGATTGTGATCCCGATTCGCCTGCAAACCCAGGGGGATTTGGGCGATGTGGTGCCCGGCACCCACGCGGGAGCACCGGAGCATCATTATCTGAAGGCCAAAGCAAAGATCACCACCCTTGTGTCGGCGGTGATCTGGGCAATTGCTTTCTGGATCATCACATCCGGTATGATCACCGTGCGTGATCTCGACATGTTCAACCGGATGGGGGATGCGCCCGTCTCGGCTCCAGTTGATGGAACAGATGGGTAAACGTCGCAGCCCCCAGGATTGGGATCAGCAGGTTCACCAGCGGGATTGAGAGCGGCATCGCCATCAAGATCCCTGCAAGCCAGATTGTGCCGCCATGTTTGCGGCGCAGTTTCTTCGCTTCCGCCCGGCCCACGCGGCGCATGGCGGTGAGCTGAAAATATTCACGCCCCAGCAGGAAGCCGTTCAAAGCCCAGAAGATAAACAGGGCAAACGGCGTGAAGATCGCATAGACGATCAGCGCCAGCAGGTTCGCGGCGATCAGCACGCCGAGAAAGTTCACCGAATCCTTCAGCCCTTCGCCAAAGGACACCGCAGGCACATCAGGCAGGTGGGGGTAATGGCGATCTTCGACCGCATCTGCCACCTCATCCAGAAACAGGGATGTGATGGCCGAAGCGACCGGCACCATCAGAAAGACCGACAGAAAGATCATCAGGAACAGGGAAGCGGCGGTGAAAAGATCGCCGACCCAGGAAATATTGCCCAGAAGTTCCTGCACCCAAGCGGCAGCGCCCAGCCAGTTTAAAAACATCAGGAACAGCGTGTAACCCGCGATGAGCAGGGCAAATGTCAGGCCAATACCTTTAAAGAGCACCCGGCGAAAACGCGGGTCTCCCAATTGGCCGAGGGTTTTGCCAAAGGATGAGAGGATCAATCCAACAGCCATGTGACCTTTGTCTCCATATTGGGGCGGGGGCGCTCTGGAGGCGCGACTTTTTCGGTGCCGATGTGGATGAAGCCTGCGACCTTTTCATGGGGCGTGAGGCCAAGGCCTTTTTCCACAAAGTCGCGATCATGGCTGGCCCAACCGGAAAGCCAGTTGGCGCCCCATCCGGCAGCCAAGGATGCATTCAGAAGTTGCAAGCACACGCAGGCGGCGGAGTAAGATTGCTCAATCGCCGGGACTTTCTCGCTCAGCACGGGAGATTCAATCACCACGACTGCGAGATCTGCCTTGGCGAATTGATCCTGACCTTTGGTGATCTTGTCGGGTTCGATGCCCAATGCAGCGCCGCGCTCGGGGATGAGATCCGCCAATTTTTGCAAGGCTTTGCGTTCCAAGACGATGAGCCGCCAAGGCTCAAGTTTGCCGTGGTCCGGGCTGCGCAAAGCGGCCTCCAGCAAAGGTTCCAGTTCGGCGCGTGATGGCGCAGGGCCGACCAGCGTTTTGGCGGGGCGTGAGCGGCGGCTGAGCAGGAAATCCAGCGCGGCTTGGTTTGGTTGTGGCATGTCCTCTCCCTTGGGAGTTGAGTAGGTATGTTGGCGTGGCCCGGTGTGATTTCAACCGGGCGGGCTTGCGAATGTGGCGGCCATCTCATCAATGAGCGTGGCAAAGAAGGCTTCAACCCGGGCGTTGGGCTGGCGGATTTCAAGTGAGGCGGCCATCGGGTCTTCGGCGCGGATGTCAGAGCCGGCAAGCTCTTCGATCACCGCATGGCCGCAGAATGGCACATAGGCTTCAGAATAGCCGCCCTCATGTACCAACACGAGTTTGCCTTCACATAGCGTTTCGGCGGCGGCCATGACCTGTTTGGTCATCTGGCGGAAAGTGTCGGCGGTGGCGAGCATGCGCGAGAGCGGACCAAAGGCGGCGGCGTCAAAGCCGCAGGCCACGATGATGAGGTCGGGTTTAAAGCTGTGCAGCGCGGGGAGAACGATCTGCTGCATGGCATGAAGGTAGCTGTTGTGGCCCGCGCCGGGCGGCAGGGGCACGTTGATGTTGGTGCCAAGGCCCGCACCTTTGCCGCGATCTGCCGCGTCGCCGGTGTCGAGCGGGTAGTTCTTTTCCTGATGCAGCGAGATGGTGAGCACATCGCTGCGCTCATAATAGATGGCCTCGGTGCCATTGCCGTGGTGCACATCCCAGTCGAGCACGGCGACGCGCTGGGCAAGCCCCTGCGCCTGTGCGGCTTCAATGGCGACCGCGATATTGGCGAGCAGGCAGAAGCCATTGGGCCAGTCGGGTAAGCAGTGGTGGCCCGGTGGGCGCGACAGGGCGTAGGCGTTTTGCAACTCTCCTGCGGCAACGGCGCGGACAGCTTCGCTGGCGAGCCCTGCGGAGAGCGCTGCGATCTCATAGCCGCCTTTGCCGAAAGGTGTGCGCAAACCTATTTCACCACCGCCCGCATCAGAGACCGATTTGAACTTGCCAAGGAAGTCGCCGGGATGCACGCGGGCCAGCATTTCTGTGGTGGCTCCGGGGGCGCTGCGCACCTCAAGATCTGCGGTTAAGCCTGTGACATCCATGAGGTTTTTGAGGCGGCGTTTGGTTTCGGGGCTTTCAGGAAGGCCGCCTGCGGCAAGCGGTTGCACCAGATCGCCAACGGGCAGGGTCAGCGCATAGTTGCCACCTGCATGCCAGAAGCACTTTTCATCAAAAAAGAACCCGGTTTTGTTGCGTGCGGCCATTCAGCTTCCCCCGTTTCATTGCGAGGGCTACCCTATGCGGGGCATTTGTGGAATGTAAATCATTGTTCGCCCAACGGTTTTGCATTGGAGATCGAGAGAATGGCAAAGGCCCCTGAGATGTCCCTCACGCCGGGTGCGGAAATCGCGGTGCGCGTCACACCAAAAGCTTCGCGCAACGCGGTGGTGCAGGATGGCGATGTGTTGCGGGTCTATGTTACGGTTGTGCCGGAGGGCGGCAAAGCCAATGCGGCCGTTGCCAAATTGCTGGCAAAGACCTTGGGTGTTGCCAAATCCCGGCTGACCCTTGTGCGCGGGCAGACGTCACGCGAAAAGGTCTTTAGGCTGGACTAGCTCACGTTTTGTCGGGGTCTCGCTTGAGCATGTAAACACCCTCAGGCAAGTCCAGCGCGGCGGTGAGATCCTGCACCTGTGCTGTGGAAAGAGTGATTTTCTGCATGCTGTCGGTGCGCGGATCATATTGCTCGATGGTGACGCATTCTTCAAACATGTGGATCACCACATCTTCTCCCAGAGGGGCGGCGCCTTCATCGACAAGCGTGACAACGGTGGAGTCAAATTCGTGCTCGATGCTGAACATATGGTGAGCCTAGCGCATCGGGGACCGGGTGCAAGCATTTCCCTCTGGTCTCGGCCACAGGGGAGGCGTAAATTCGAGAAGACGGCATATTTGTGAGCGCCTTAGAAGATTAGGGCGCTGGGAAGGACGACGGATGCAGGGGCTGAAATCTGGACAAAGACCGTGGCGTGCGATGGTGCTGGCCACTGTGGCAGGGGCGGCGTTGACGGCCTGTGAAGTCACAACCACAACAGCGCCGCAACAGCGCAGCGCGCCGCAGCCCAAGGCCCCGAAAATCAGCGTGTCTCAGGCCGAGGCGCGGCTTGCACCGATCATTGCGCAGATGGAGCCTGTGGCTGAGCGGGAGTGTCGCGCAAGAGCGCCACGCGGCACCGATTGCGATTATAAAATCTCTGTCGATCCGCGCACCGATATTCCCGCGAACGCCTTTCAGACCGTTGATAAGAACGGCCGCCCGCTGATCATTTTCACCGCGCCGTTGATCGCGGAGACGCGCAACCAGCATGAGCTGGCCTTTGTGATGGGCCATGAGGCGGCACACCATATTGCGGGGCATCTGACTCGGTCACAGGCAGATGCGCTGACGGGGGCCGCATTGGGCGCCATTCTGGTGGGCCTTGCCGGGGGCAGCGCAAGCTCTGTGGACGCGGCGGCAAACCTCGGTGCCTCTGTTGGCTCACGGTCGTTCTCCAAAGAATATGAGCTGGAAGCGGACAGCCTCGGCACAGTTTTGACCAAGAAAGCGGGCTATGATCCGCTGATCGGGGTGGGCTTTTTTGAGCGCACACCAGATCCTGGCAACCAGTTTCTGGGCACACACCCGCCCAACGCCTCACGTGTGGCGATTGTGAAGCGCACGGCGGCAGGTCTGTAGGCCATGTTGCAGCTGACCAATGTGGTCACCGATCGGGGCAGCAAATATGCGGTGTCCGGCGGCGCGGTGACGGATCGCGCAGAGGCGGATCGGTTTCTCAAGGATCTGAAGCGGAACAAGAAATTCGCCAAAGCCACCCACAACACCTGGGCGGCGCTGTTGAGTGACGGCACGCCACTGAAAGGCGATGACGGCGAAAGCGGTGCGGGATTGGTGATTTTGCGGATGTTGGAGCGCGAGGGGATCACGGATCACATCGTGGTTGTCACACGCTGGTATGGCGGTGTGAAACTGGGCGGAGATCGCTTTCGTCGGGTGCAGGATTGCGTGAACGCCTATCTGGATGCGCAAAAAAGCTGAGATTGATGCACATCAAGGGACCATGCGGCGAAGCCTGTTAGCTTGTTTGCAAGCGAAACAGGAGTTTTTCGTATGGATCGGCTGGAAAAGATCAAGCGCCACTCGGCTTTGTTTGACGATATGGCGTCCCACGTTGGGGTGGATTTGCAGGAGGCCGCGATCAAAGGCGCGTTGAGCTGTGACGAGATCTCGGACGCGGTGATCCGTTGCTCAGGATGTTTGCAGCCCGCGCGCTGTGCGCTGCGCATGAAATCGGCTGAGGCTCAGGATGATGGCGCGCCGATCTATTGTCGGAATGCCGAGCTGCTAAAGCGCTTGGAGGCGCAGGTTTGATGGGCGTTGTTGTGCCTTTGGGTGACCCGGCGACGCATTTCTGGCTGACCCGGAGCATGGGCCGCAAGATGGGGGTCTCCCTCAGCGAAATGATGGCTGAGGGGCGTTTGAGTGTGCAGGAGTACACAGGGATGGTCACGCGCTGCCGAACCTGTGCGCATGTGGCTGAGTGCCAATCCTGGTTGGGGGAAGCGGGACAGCATAAGACACCGCCAGAGTTCTGCTGCCACGCAGCGCTGATGGCGCGTTTGGCACCGCATTAGGCTTTCTGGCTGCGCTTGAGATGCTTGCGATAGAGCCAAGGCGCAAGGATACGCTCATAAATCCCGTTGGACAGCTGCCAGATGCCCGGCAGACGCACAATTTTGGCCATCCAGCGGTAGCGCGGCATTTCTGACCAGAGGGCGACGAAGGCGGCGACACCGACGTATAGCGCGCCTTCTTTCACAACGTGCAGGCGCCGTGCGGCGGTGTCCGGGTCGACCTTCCAATCTGACAGCGCGTCTGAGTTCAGATCGTCATAGGCCACGTTAAGGCCGCGCGCCTTTGTATAGGTGCGGTAGTGGCAGATTTCGGCGTTGCAGATCGGGCAGTCCGCGTTGAAAAGGACCCGCGTTTCGTCGCTCATGGGCGCTCCGGTCTTGTGGAGCGCCTGAGTGGGCTGCGCGGTGGTCAGCTTTGCTTCAGGCAACCCCAGAGGTCGTATTCCCCGGCTTCATCCACCTCCACCGTGACAATCTGTCCGACAGAAAGCCCCTCAGTGCCTTCGTCAATGAACAGGTTGCCGTCGATTTCCGGGGCGTCGGCTTTGGTGCGGCAGGTGGCGATGCCATCTGCGTCAATGTCATCTACGATCACATCCATCACCTGGCCCACTTTTGCCGCGAGTTTGGCCTCAGAAATCGCCTGGGCCTTCTCCATGAAGCGTTCCCAGCGCTCTTGCTTCAGCTCCGGTGCAACATGGTCAGGCAGATCGTTGGAGCGGGCGCCGTCGACATTTTCATACTGGAAGCAGCCGACGCGATCGAGTTGTGCCTCATCCATCCAGTCCAGCAGATGCTGGAACTCTTCTTCGGTTTCGCCGGGGTAGCCGACAATGAAGGTGGAGCGCAGGGTGATGTCCGGGCAGATGTCACGCCATGCGGCGATTTCTGTCAGGGTTTTGGAGGTATGCGCGGGCCGCGCCATGCGTTTGAGCGTGTCCGGGTGGCTGTGTTGGAACGGGATATCCAGATAGGGCAGGATCAGACCGTCTGCCATCAGCGGGATCAGCTCGCGCACATGCGGGTAGGGGTAGACATAATGCAGGCGCACCCAAGCGTCCAATTGGCCCAATTCGCGCGCCAGATCGGTGATGTGGCTACGCACCTCGCGGTCTTTCCACGGGTGGGTCGAATACTTGCGGTCAAGGCCGTAGGCGGAGGTGTCTTGAGAAATCACCAAGAGCTCGTTCACGCCATTTTCGACCAGCTTTTCCGCTTCGCGCAGCACTGCGTGCACCGGACGGGAGGCCAGTTTTCCACGCATGTCCGGGATGATGCAGAACTTGCACTTGTGGTTACAACCCTCTGAAATCTTGAGGTAACTGTAGTGGCGCGGCGTCAGGGAGACGTTCTTGGCAGGCAGTAGGTCGATGAACGGATCGGGGCTGGGTGGCACGGCACCATGCACGGCATCAAGCACCTGCTCATATTGGTGGGGACCGGTCACCGCGAGCACTTTGGGGTGCGTGCCGGTGATATACTCCGGCTCAGCGCCAAGACAGCCGGTCACGATGACCTTGCCGTTTTCCTGAATGGCCTCTCCAATCGCCTCAAGGCTCTCGGCCTTTGCGCTGTCCAGAAAACCGCAGGTGTTGACGATCACCGCGTCAGCGCCGGAATAGTCGGGCGAAATGCCGTACCCTTCGGCCCGCAGGCGCGTCAGGATGCGCTCGCTGTCGACCAGCGCTTTGGGGCAGCCAAGCGACACCATCCCGATGGTGGGCTGGCCGGGACGTGCGTCCCCGGTGAGGGTTGCGCGGGCGAGGTCGGGGCGGAGATCGGGCGGATTGCTGGACATGGCGTGCATATAGGGCAGCGCCGCGGGTTTGGCAAAGGGAGATCGGGGGCAGCTCAGCGGCAGAAAGCTCAGGCGTGCTTGGGGGATTGGGAACTTGGAAGCTCCGCGCCTGGCGGCTGTGTCGCGTTCTTCCCACGTTGGTTTGAAGAAATTTGGGCTTGTGGCGCAGGAAGGGCCGTTGCTTGCCTGTTTTGAGCGCTCTAGGCTGGTTGTAGAGCAGTAGGGAGAGGTCTTCTGATGAAGGTGATCCGAGGGATTTTGGCGGCGGTGGTCCTGTTGGCGGTTGCTGCAGTGGTGCTGGTGGTGGCGCTACCGGGCGAGAAGATCGCCAAATTGGCGGCAGATCAGGTGAAAGCGCAGACCGGACGGGAGCTGGCATTTGAGGGCGAGGTTGGCATCAGCTGGTTTCCAGTGCTTGGCGTGCGCACGGAGGCCGTGACATTCGCCAATGCCGATTGGTCTGAGCAAGGGCCGATGTTTCAAGCCGAGAGCGCTGTGATCGGCGTGGATGTGATGGCCGCAATTGGCGGGGACATTCGCATCAAGACCGTGGAGCTCGTGGCCCCAGATGTGATTTTGGAAGTGGCGCAAGACGGGCGCGCGAACTGGGAATTGGACGCGGGTAGGGGCGCTGCGAGCGCTGAGCCAACGGAGCCAGCGGCGGAAGCATCGTCTTCTGAGACCTCTAGCGCGCTCACCCGGATCACGCTGGAACGTCTGGCTCTGAGTGAGGCGCGCGTGCGCTATGTGGAAAATGGCGCCTTGGTTCAGGATATTGCCGGGCTGGCCCTGGAGTTGCGCTGGCCTGAGGTGACTGCACCTGCACAGCTTTCTGTAAGCGCGGCACCTTTCGGAGAGGAGATTGCTGCTGAAGCGACGGTGAACGACCCGCTGCGGCTTTTTCAGGGAGCGAACACCCGTGTTTCACTCGCATTGGACGCGGCTGGAGGGCGCGCGGGATTTGAAGGCCAGTTTGGGCTGGCACCGGAAGCCAGCGGGCGGCTGGAGGTTGAGGCAAGCGACGGGGCTGCCTTTCTGGCGGCTCTGGGAGCGGGGGGCATTGAAGGGCCGTTGGCGGCCTCAGGTGATGTGACGCTGACCCGGGAGCGGCTGTTTTCGCTGCGCGGGGGGAGCCTTGAGGCGCTGGGCAATGCGCTGACGCTGCAAGCGGATGTGGACCTGAACGGCGTGCGCCCCAAAGTGGCGGCGCAGGTGGCCACAAGGCGGCTGCAACTGGCCAGCAGCGCGCAACCGGCAGAGACATCCTCTGCTGGAGGCGGAACTGAGACCGGCGGGTGGTCAAAGGATCCGATTGATGCAAGTGCGTTGAACTTTGTGGATGGCACAATCAGCTTTGCGGCGGAAGAGATGGACCTTGGCGGGATCGTGTTTGGCAAGACCCGTGCGACGGTGGAGATCGAAAACGCGCGTGCGGTGGCAACGATCAGTGAAATGGCCGCTTTTGGTGGCACGGTGCAGGGCACCTTTGTGGCCAACAACCGCAATGGTCTTTCGGTGCGCGGTGATCTGACTGCGGCCCATATCGGGCTGAAGCCATTCCTGTCCGCCACTGCGGATATTGACAGGTTCACCGGATCAGCAGATGCGCGGGGCACGTTTTTGAGCTCTGGCAACACTCTGGACGCGCTGATGAATGCCATGAGCGGGGAGGGCAACCTCTCTGTCGGGCGCGGCACCATCGACGGGATTGATCTGGACCGTCTGCTGCGCGGGGATGTGACCGGCGGCACCACGGTGTTTGACAATATGGCGGCGAGCTGGACGATTTCAGAAGGCGTGCTCAGCAATCAGGACTTGGTCATGGGGCTGCCGCGATTGGCGGCGACAGGGGCAGGCACGGTTGGGCTTGGGCTGCAGACGATTGATTATCTGTTCACCCCACAGGTGCGCGGCCAAGATGGGCCTGCGTTGATGGTGCCGGTGAAAATCCATGGCAGTTGGCGCAATCCGAGCATTGTGCCGGATCTCGAAGCCGCCATCAAAAGCGGGTTTCAGGCGGATTTGGATGCCATTGAGGACAGTGTGAAAGAGGCTGTGCAAGGTGAGCTTGGGCTGCAGGCCGAAGAGGGCCAATCCACTGAAGATACGATTAAAGACAAGCTGGAGAATGAGGCCAAGAAAGGGCTGCTGAACCTTCTGGGTGGGAACTGACTGGCGTGACGGATGATCTGGGACGTAGCCCGCCACATCTGAACACATTGGTGCTGTTGACGGCCATGTCGGTGCTGTCGCTCAATATGTTCCTGCCCTCTATGGCGGCCATCGCCGCGGAGTTTGACGTGGACTACGCGGTTGCCAACCTCTCGCTGGGGGGCTTTCTGGCCATAACAGTGATTTTGCAGGTGGTGATCGGGCCGCTGTCAGATCGCTACGGGCGCCGACCGGTGATGCTGTGGGGGCTGGCGATTTTTACCTTCGGATCGGCGGGGTGTCTTTGGGCGGCAAGCATCGAAGGGTTCCTCTTCTGGCGGATGTTGCAGACCGCGGGGGTGGTCGGCATCGCGCTGAGCCGGGCGGTGGTGCGCGATATGCACGGGCCGCAGGAGGCCGCCAGCAAGTTGGGCTATATCTCTATGGTCATGGCCATTGCGCCGATGTTGGGGCCAACGGTCGGCGGACTGCTGCATGAGAGTTTTGGTTGGCGCGCGAGCTTCGTGGTTTATCTGGTCATGGGATTTGGATTGCTCGCGTTGTGCTGGCGTGATCTGGGCGAGACCAACACCGACCGCGCTGCCACCATGGGCGAGCAGTTTGCCACCTATCCCGCGCTGCTGAAATCCCGGCGCTTCTGGGGCTATGCCCTCTGCAGCGGCTTTTCTGTGGGAGCGTTTTACGTGCATATCACCGGCTCCGTTTTGGTCGGGGCCGAGGTGTTTGGTCTTAGTCCTTCTTCTGTTGGAATGTCGGTTGGCGCGATTGCGATCGGGTTTTCCTTTGGCTCATACCTGTCAGGAAAACTGGCGCAGCGTTTGCCATTGTGGATCCTCATTCTCTCCGGTCGGGTGGTTGGCCTGTTTGGTCTGCTGCTGGGGCTAGCGATTGTTCTGGCCGGATTTGTGCATCCGGTAACCTTCACCAGCGCGGTGATATTTGTGGGCATTGGCAACGGCTTAACCCTGCCATCGACCAACAGCGGTGCGATGTCGGTGCGCCCGAAACTGGCGGGCAGCGCTTCTGGGTTGTCTGGCGCGATGAGCGTGGCGATTGGCGCGGTCATGACCAGCGTGACAGGCGCTGTGCTGACACCGCAGAATGGCGTTTTGTTGCTCTATGGGCTGATGATCGGCTGTGTGGCGATTTCGCTTCTATGTGCGATTTACGTGCGTTGGCTTGATATCAAAGAGCCGCTTGAGGAGACCTCAGAAGCGGCTTGACCGGGCAATTTCCCTGTGGCACGAAGCAGACATGAACACTGAAGGCATTTTTTTTGGCATCTATTATCCCCTGACCACATAGTGGCGGGGTATTTAGCATTTTCATCCGCCGCGTTTGCCGGGGATGAAGCCAAAAAACCTTCCAACACATGAGATCCCGGACAGGCGTGGCCCGATAGACAAGGGGTTCGGTCATGGGACATGAACTCAAACTTTTGAATGGCGCCAATCTGGGCGCGCAGGCGCAGCTCCGCGTGGGGCTGGTGGGCTTTGGCGGCTTTGGCCGGTTGGTGGCGCGTGAGTTGGCAGGGCAGTGTGCGCTGACGATCTGTGATCCGGCGTACAGCCGCGCCGTGCTGCCGGATGGGCGGCGGCTGGCACTGCAGGGGCTGGCGGAGGTGGCTCAGTGTGACGTGGTGATCCTAGCGGTGCCGGTGGCGCGCATGGCGCATGTATGCCGGGCGCTGGCCCCGCATCTGAAACCGGGCACGGTGGTGATGGATGTGGGCTCCGTCAAAGTGGCTCCCATGGCGGATATGCAGGCGCATCTGCCGCCGCATGTGGAGATTTTAGGAACTCATCCGCTGTTTGGACCGCAAAGTGCGAAGGAAAGCGTGAAAGGACGGAAGATCGCGCTGTGTCCGGTACGTGGCACCCGCTGGCGTCGGATTGCCGCTTTTCTGCGCCAACGGGGTTTGAATGTGATTGTGACCACAGCAGAGGATCATGACCGCGAGTTGGCGATGGTGCAGGGGCTGACGCACCTGATCGGCAAGGTGATGACGGATCTCGGGCCGCTGCCAGAGCGCCTGACCACGGCGAGCTTTGATTTGCTGCGGGAGGCTGTGGGCATGGTGCAGGACGATCCGCCCACGGTTTTGCACGCGATTGAGGTGGCCAATCCTTATGCCAAAGAGGTGCGCGCGGCGTTCTTCCAAAAGGCCGAAGTGCTGCGCGATCAATTTGAACAGGCCACCCTGCTTGTTCAGGGACAGAGCGTGTCACCTGCTGCGTAGACCGCAACAACAGCGATCATGCGCAAACCCTGAAGAGAAAGGCCCGCGCATCCAGAGTTTGAATTTCTTTGGATGCGTTTTGAGGCATAGGCCCGGAGGCCTTGCGGCTTCAACGCTAGGGAGCGCTCAAAAAGAAAAGCCCCGGCGATAGGGATCGACGGGGCTGTTACTTGTTTGATTGTGAGACGCCTTAGCGTTTGCGGTCGCGGCGCGAGCTCATCGGCTGGAAGGCGACGCCGACATGGGCCTCACAGTAAGGTTTGCCAGCTTGCACAGGCAGGCCGCAGAACCAGAAATCCTCGGTTGCCGGATCGCCGACAGGCCACTTACAGGTGCGCTCGGTCAGCTCCATCAGAGAGAGCTTCTTGGCGGTTTTCTCCACCTCATTGACCTTGGCCAGCGCCTCTGGGCTGATTTCATTGGCGGATGGCTGCGGCGGTAGCGGCTGACCTGCGGGGATGATGGCCTTGCGCAGCGGCTGTGGCGGACGCGCGGCAACCGCAGGTTCGGTCTTGGGTTCCGGCTTTGCCTCTTCCGCTTTAGGCTCTGCCTTTGGCTTTGGCGCAGCCTTGGGTTTGGGCGCTGCCTTTGGCTTGGCCTCTGCCTTTGGTTTGCTCTCGGCTTTCGCGGTGCTGCCGGTGGTGCGGTTGGACAGGCCCAGACGATGGACTTTGCCAATCACGGCATTGCGGGTCACGCCGCCGAGCTCCTTGGCAATCTGGCTGGCCGATTGGCCTTCGCCCCACATTTTTTTCAACAGCTCTACGCGCTCGTCGGTCCAGGACATTCGTCACTTCCTCAGCTAAAAAGCGGCCCGCCTAAGGCCGCCTCTGCATTTCTTGGTCAGGGGCCTATTCTAGCCACCCCAGCCCGAGTTACAAGGCGAAGAATCACTTCGCGCCCGGACAATCGCGGACAATGGCGCAGCAGGCACAACTCAGTGAGGGCAGAGAGACATGGCAAAGAGCGATCAACCGTTGCAAATGGGTGTGCGCCGCTTTGGGCGCGTAAATTGGCTGGGGCTGCAGACCCTCGCGCAGCGGGAGATTCTGCGGTTTATGTCCGTCTGGACGCAGACCCTTCTGGCGCCTCTGGTGACCGCGGGTTTGTTCCTGCTGATTTTTTCCATCGCGATCGGGCCAAGCCGCAGCGATGTGATGGGCGTGCCGTTTCTGACATTTCTGATCCCCGGTATCATGATGATGACGGTGATCCAGAACGCATTTGCCAATACCTCCTCCTCAATCGTGATCTCCAAAGTGCAGGGCAATATTGTCGACACGCTGATGCCGCCGCTCGCTCCGCTGGAAATGGTGCTTGGCTATCTTGCTGGCGCGGTGGCACGGGGGCTGTTTGTGGCGGTGGCCATGAGCCTCGTTGTGGGGCTGGTTTTGGGGCAGGGGGTTGCACACCCGCTCTGGGCGCTGCTGTTTGTTGCCCTTGGTGGCGCGATGATGGGTGCGGTTGGCATCGTGGCTGGCATTTTTGCGCAGAAGTTCGATCAGATGGCGGCGATCACAAACTTCATCGTGACCCCTTTGGCCTTTCTTTCCGGCACATTCTATTCTGTTGAGGCCTTGCCGCCTGTGCTTCAGAGCTTCACCCGCGTGAACCCGATCTTCTATCTGATTGATGGCACACGTTACGGCGTGATCGGGGTATCTGACGGCGCGCCGGTGCTGGGGCTGGTGGTTGTGGCAACGGTCACCGCAGCGCTCTGCACCATTGCGTGGTGGATGCTGAAAACCGGCTATCGGCTCAAGAGCTGACCGACGTCAAATGATCGAGATTGCTTGGGGGCTGTTTTCGGAAACGAGAGCAGCCCTTTTTTCCGCTAGACAGTTCCGGCTAGCGCCAGAAGGCGACCCATTCGATCAGTTCAAAGAACTTTTTGGCCAAAAGCAGTGAGGCGGCGCTGTCGTTAAACAGCATGTCCAAACCCAAACCCGTCAGAAAGAGTAAGACGAGAAAAACAGCGATGGGATTGGTCATGAAGCACTGCGCCCCCGGATGATATTGGTCAGAGCAGATATGCCTGACCCCATCCGAGGGCGCAAGATTTAGTATGGGTTTGGGTTAGATGCGGCCCATTTTGGCTGCAACATCCGCCATACGCGCGGAGAAGCCCCATTCGTTGTCATACCATGCCAGCACACGCACAAGACGGCCGCCGAGCACTTTGGTTTGCTCTGCTGCGAAGGTGGCGCTTTCAGTGGTGTGGTTGAAATCAACCGAAACCAGCGGCAATTCTGAGTAGCCCAGAACGCCTTTCATCTCACCGGCAGCTGCTTCGGCCATCACGGCGTTCACATCTTCGGCGGTGACGTCTTTGGATGCGGTGAAGGTCAGATCCACGGCAGAGACATTTGGGGTTGGCACGCGGATTGCGGACCCATCGAGCTTGCCTTTGAGTTCAGGCAGCACTTCACCCAGCGCCTTGGCGGCACCGGTGGAGGTCGGGATCATGGACATACCAGCGGCACGGGCGCGGTAGAGATCGTTGTGGCGGCGGTCCAGGGTTGGCTGGTCGCCGGTGTAGGCGTGGATCGTGGTCATGATGCCGCTTTCAATGCCGAAAGCGTTGTTCAGGACTTTGGCCACAGGCGCCAGACAGTTGGTGGTGCAGGAGCCGTTGGAGATCATGTTGTCGTTGGCTTCGAGCTGATGATCGTTCACACCGAAGACGATGGTCTTCTGCACGTTTTTCGCAGGAGCAGAGATCAGCACTTTCTTCGCGCCGCGCTCTAGGTGCTTTTTGGCTTTCTCACCGTCGTTGAAGTTGCCGGTGCATTCCAGAACGATGTCCACACCGTCCCAGTCCAGCTCGTCCATGTCGTAGGTGGAGTACATGCGCATCGGGCCCATGCCCACATCCATGGTGCCGTTGCCAGCCACAACTTCGTTGCGGAAGCGGCCGTGTACGGAGTCATAACGGATCAGGTGAGCTGCGGTGTCCAGCGGGCCGGTGGCGTTCACTTTGACAACGCGCACATCTTCGCGGGCTTCCTCTGCGATGTGCATCAAAGTGCAACGTCCAATACGGCCAAAACCATTGATGCCGACGGTAACAGTCATGAGGCGCTCCTGTAGCTGCGCGGATAAATAGGGATTGGGTATTGCTATAGTCGCCGCGTTGTCTTTGCGGAAGGTGAAATACCGTGAATTATGAGTGTGTTAGCGATAAACTGCACCGATGCCGCTATCGGTTGCGGTATCGGTGCCGCTCACGGTATCGCTAACATTCTCAGGCTGTTCGTAAAGAGTTGGTTAACAAGGTGGGGGCTGGCGCAATTCTCCGATTGTGCCGAATCAGCGAGTTGCAGCGGGCGCACGCAGGTCCGTTGGGCACCTGCGGGAAGTCGGTCGGATGAGGGTATCACAAGCGATTGACCCAGCGTCTTTGAGATTTGGCACGATCTGCGAGTGATTTTTTATGAAGCTGCGTTATCTGGAGGCTAACGCGAACGGTTCCAACGAACGGGAGACAGCTTATGCAATTGATCGTGGATGGAAAAAAACATGAGGTGGATGTCGAAGACGACATGCCGCTTCTGTGGGTGCTCAGAGATGAGCTGAACATCAAAGGTGTGAAATACGGCTGCGGCGTTGCCGCATGTGGCGCCTGCACTGTGCATATTGATGGGGTTGCGGTGCGCTCCTGCCAAACGCCTGTGGCGGATGTGGATGGCGAAGTGACCACGATCAACGGTCTGGGGCAGCCCGGTGCCTTGCATGCGGTGCAAGAAGCCTGGGTGGAGCATCAGGTGGCGCAATGTGGCTACTGCCAGTCGGGGCAGATCATGCAGGCGGCCTCTCTATTGTCTGATATCCCGAACCCAACGGATGAAGACATTGATGACGCCATGAGCGGCAATCTGTGCCGCTGTGGCACCTATCCGCGTATCCGTGCAGCGGTGAAAACCGCAGCCTCCAAGTTGCAGGAGGTGTAAGCCATGGGAACTGTTGGAAAGATCGCCCGCCGTTCGTTTTTGCTTGGCGCTGCCGCTGTTGTGGGCGGGGTGGCCTTTGGCGTTTATCGTGTGAAGACACCTTATGAAAACCCGTTGAAAGAAGGGCTGGCCGATGGGGCCGCGACCTTCAATCCGTGGGTGATCATCGACAGCGAGAAAGTCACGCTGATCGGGCCGCACGGGGACAAGGGGCAGGGGATTGCCCATGTGCAAGCGGCGTTGATTGCCGAAGAGCTGGATATCGAGTTGGATCAGGTCGAGACCAGCTTCGGCAAGCCTGACAAGGCCTACTGGAACCGGGCGCTTTCGGCTGATGGCGTGCCGTTTCAATCGGGTGACACAAGTTTTGTCGCAGAAAGCGCGCGGACCATGATGTCAGGGTTTGCCAAGCTGTTGGGCTTGCAGATCACGGGCGGCTCCAGCGGGGTGCCCGATAGCTATGTGAAGCTGCGCGAAGCGGGGGCTGTTGCGCGCGAAACGCTCAAGCTGGCAGCGTCCAACGTCAGCGGGGTGCCGGTTGCGCAGCTGAAGACGGCCAATGGTGCGGTGCAGCTGCCGGACGGAAGCGCGCTGAAATACACCGAGCTGGCCGCTGAGGCAGCAAAGCTCGCGCCGGTGATGGACATCACGCTGCGTGATCCAAGCGAATGGCGTCTGCTGGGCAAACCTATGCAGCGGCTGGACATTCTGGCGAAGTCGACCGGCACTTTGGAATATGGCATCGATGTTGAGGTCGAAGGCGCTGTGCACGCGACTGTTGTTTGCAATCCGCGCAAGGGCGGTGGCCTGAAGGGCTATGATGCAAGCGCCGCCAAAGAGATGCGTGGCGTTCAGAAGATTGTCGAGGTCACCGGTGGTGTCGCGGTTGTGGCCGACAATACCTGGCGCGCCATTCAGGCCGCGCAAGCCATTGATTTTGATTGGGATGAAGCGCCTTATCCAGCGCGGCAGGATGATCATTGGCATATGGTCGCTGAGTCCTTTAGCGGCGACCGGCTCGACAAGGTTTGGCGTGATGAAGGCGACGTCTACGAGGCCAAGAAAGCGCACGGCAAGGCTTTGGATGTGGAATATCGCGTGCCCTATGTGGCGCATCAGCCGTTGGAGCCGCTGAACGCCACGGTTTTGGTGGAAGATGACAAAGTGACGGTTTGGACCGGGCACCAAGTGCAGATCATGTTGCAACAGCAGGTGGCTGCGATCACCGGGCATGAGCCCGCTCAGGTGGATTTGACCAACTGCTACATGGGCGGCAGCTTTGGCCACAGGTTGGAGCTGGAACATGTCAAAATGGCTGCGGAGATCGCCAATAAAATGCGGGGCACGCCGGTCAAGTTGACCTACAGCCGCGAAGAAGACTTTGCCCATGACTTTACACGCCACATTGGGATGGCACGGGCCTCTGGCGCGGTGAAAAACGGCCAAGTCGTGGCTGCAGATTTGCAGATCGCCATGCCTTCGGTGGTGGCCTCGCAGATGGGGCGGTTGGGCATAAGCATTCCGGGGCCGGATACGCAGATTGCCGCCGGGGCCTGGGATGCACCCTACAGCTTTGACAACTACCGGATGCGGGCCTATCGCGTGCCGGAGTTGGCCCCCACATCGAGCTGGCGCTCGGTTGGGGCCTCTGCCGGCGGCTTCTTCTTCGACTGTATGTTGGATGAGTTGATCCATGAAGCGGGGGCTGATCCGCTGAAGGAGCGCATTCGTTTGATCAACAACCCAGTGGCGCGCAAGGTTCTGGAAACCGTTGGTGAGATGTCCAACTGGGGCAGCCCGCTGGCTGAGGGCAAAGGTCGAGGCGTCGCCTTTGTGGAGAGCTTTGGGGTGCCAACCGCCGAGGTGATTGAGGTGACAAACACTGAGGATGGGATCACCATCGACAAGGTCTGGGTCGCTGCGGATGTTGGCCGTGTGCTCGATCCGGTGAACTTTGAAAACCTCGTTCAGGGTGGTGTAGTCTTTGCGCTTGGTCACGCGATCAACAGTGAAATCACCTACGACGATGGTATGGTGGAGCAGGCCAACTATTGGGATGCTGAAGGCATGCGGATGTATCAATGTCCGGAGATCTTTGTGAAAGGTCTTGAGAACGGAGAGAAGATCCGTGGCGTCGGTGAACCTCCGGTGCCGCCTGCAGCCCCTGCCTTGGCCAATGCGATCTTTGCTGCGACGGGGCAACGCATTCGGGAGCTGCCGCTCTACCATCACATTGATTTTGTGTGATCGGAACGACCTGAAACGTAAGAACCCGCCGATATACTCGGCGGGTTTTTCTTTTGTCAGTCGGGGATGAACCGTGGAGGCCGCTTCTCAAAGAAAGCAGCGCGCCCTTCTTTGGCATTGTCGCTGCCGAGCAGGCGTGGCTGCACATCGCGCTCATAATCGATCGCGCTGTCCAGTCGCCCGGAGCTGAAAGCTTTGATCGCGCGCAGAGCTTCCGGCCCAAGTGTTTCCACATGCTGTGCCAGGCTGAGCGCCGCCTTAAGGGTGTCTCCATCCTCCACCATGTCATCTGCCATGCCCCAACTGAGCGCCGTGGGAGCATCAACAGGACGGGCATAGAGCATCACCTGACGCGCGCGCGCCTGGCCGATGCGGGCGGGCAGGGATGCGAGCAGGCCGTAATCCGGCATCAGACCGATCTTTGGGAAGGCCGAGAGGAAACGGGCCGATTTTGCCGCAATCACCGTGTCACACATCATCGCCAGAGAAAGGCCAGCGCCAGCGGCCCAGCCTTCAACGGCCGCGATCACCGGAACAGACGCGCCGGTGATTTGATTGGCCAGGCGTTTGACCTGTTCAAAGTTGATCCGCTTCTGCCGCATCGGCGCGTCCATCGCTGCGATATCGCCGCCCGAGCAAAAATGGCCACCGGCCCCCTTGAGGATGACCGCGCGGATGCTTGTGTCGGCCTCAATCTCTTCGAGAGCTTCCGACAAAGCCGCGCGCAAAGGCGCCCCGATCGGGTTTCGCCGGGCCGGGTCATTGAGGGTCAGCACCATTGCGCTGCCGATGCGCTCTTTCAAAAGGGGGGGCGTGGCCATGACATCTCCTATGCGGACGCGAATGCTCTCAGGCTGCGGTAAAATTGGGCATCGCTCAAGTTGGGTGCTCATTGGCTACGCCGCGTCATGAATTGGCTGCTGTCATCGGGTAAAACTGTGGAGGCTTTTCTCAAAGCGCTTCAGAGGATAGGGTAGCCAGCGTGGTGATGGTAATGGGGTATTGGGGTGGCTGCGGATGACGGAGCTTCGCAAAATTCTACATGTCGAGGATGATCCCGATATTCGGGAGATTACACTTCTCGCGTTGGTGGAACTCGGAGGGTTTGAAGTGTTGCAATGTGCCAGCGGCGAAGATGCGCTTGCACAGGCGGTGGCTTTTGCGCCCGACTTGATGGTGCTTGATGTGATGATGCCGGGCCTGAGCGGCGTGGAAACGTTGGCTGCGATGCGTGCTTTGCCGGAGCTTGCGCAGACCCCAGCGGTGTTCATGACATCAAAAGACATCGCCTCCAAAGATGAAGACGAGATCCGGGAGGGCGCGATTGGTGCCATTCAAAAGCCGTTTGACCCGGTGGCCTTGCCAGATCAGCTGCGCCAGCTGATCGCAGCGCAACAGATCCGCTGAGTAGCCTCCTCAGGCGGTTGCAATCACCTCGCCCAGCTCCTCGCTGAGAATGTCCGTGGCGACCAGAATGCTTTCGAGTTCGTGGGGTGTCGGGAGCCTGAGGCGCACGGGCTCAAGCAATTGTTCCACCTCTTCCGCCAGATCGCCGAGTTTTCTGAGGCCGTAGGTGCCGCTGATGCCGGCGAGTTTGTGTGTTGCGAGATAAAGCTCTTCAAGTGTTTTGGGGGACGCGCCGTGTTCCAGCAGTGTGGCGGTGAGATCTTCGATTTCCGCTTCCCGCGCGGGCAGGCCAGAGAGAAATCGGCGGCGCAATCCGGCAAACTTCCTTTGATATTTGGACGGAAACATGGTTGTGGTCTCAGGCGTCTTGCTGTGCAGGGGATTGGGGGAGTTCAATGCTGATGTCCTGCTCTGTGTCGCAAAGCGGGAAGATCGCAAAGAAGCGGCTGCCTTCGCCCAATGTGCTTTCAAAGTCGATGGCGGCGCCATGGTCTTCGATGATCTGCTGGGCGATGGAGAGACCAAGCCCGGAGCCGTCAAATTTGCGGCTGTCAGACGTGTCCACCTGTTGGAATTTGTCAAAAATCAGGTGGCTGCTTTCCGGCGGAACCCCGATGCCGTAGTCGCGCACCTCCAGTATGGCGCACCCGCCTTCCAGACGAGCGCCAAGCTCAATATAGCCGCCGGAATGGGAGAACTTCACGGCGTTAGACAACAGGTTGTCGAGCACCTGCATCAGGCGCTCGTTGTCGCCGCGCACCGTGAGAGGTTGAGGCGGCGGCGCTGTGCGCACCACGATCTCAAATTGATCTGCGTAAGGCGTGATGGATTGCGCTGCGTCATGTATCAGTTGGCCGAGATCTACAGGGGCGAAGTGGTAGACCATCTTGCGCGCTTCCATTTTCTGGATGTCGAGCAGATCGTTGATCAGCTTGCTGAGGCGCTTACTGTTCTTGTGCGCGATTTCAAGCATGCGGCTGGCGCTGTCTGGATTTTTGGCCAGATCGGTTTCACGCAACAGAGTGAGGGAGCCGGTGATGGAGGTCAGAGGGGTGCGCAGCTCGTGGCTGACAACCGAAACAAATTGCGATTTGAGCTCATAGCCTTCGCGTGCCTTGTCCCGCTCGGCGCGCAGCTCATCCATCTGGTCCAGCGTGCGTTGATACATGCGCAGAAAAATCGTGGAGCACTCAAGCACGAAATAGAGCACAAACAGGGCGGTCGCAAAGTGGAGCCAGAGCTTGGAGTCAAAGGACGCACCTTGGGCCAGGATGTCTGACACGGGGATGTAGATAAATATCACACCGTAAGTGATCAACCGAAGGCCCAGAATTTGCGTCAGCTGGTGATTGTTCACGGCGGCAAAAAGGCCAGCGGCGAACAGGAAGAACAGCGACATAAAGTGCTGGCCGGGGCCTTCGAGGCGCGCCAGCAGCAGAATGAAGGTGGCGATTGAGGCGGCGGAAAGCGCGTTTGACAGGGATAAACCACGGAGCAGGCGCTGGCTGTGGCGCAAAGAATGGTCCGTGCGGTTGATCACCTTGTAGCAGATCGAGTTGTCAAACAGATCGGTGGCCTGAATGAACAGGTAGCAAAACGCAGCAAGGCTCCAGGAGAAATAGAAGCCACAGAGAAAACCAGCACCGACGTAGATGCCTTGGCGCTGCCAAAAGAGGGTTATGCCGCCAAGCGCAAAATCGTGAATTTCCTGATGCAGGCGGCGGGTATCCTCAACCGGATGGGCCGCAATAGGAAACAAACCGCGCAAAG
Source organism: Shimia sp. R9_2 (assembly GCF_017743735.1). Lineage (GTDB taxonomy): Bacteria > Pseudomonadota > Alphaproteobacteria > Rhodobacterales > Rhodobacteraceae > Shimia. Next base: position 359,577 of record NZ_JAGHRO010000002.1, on the reverse strand, counting down.
GTTTGCCAAACAGGCGGGTCATTCGTGTGGATCGCGCCGTCTTTTCAGGTTGTTCAATGTGCATTCTGCAACATCCAAGTGAGAGTGACCGACGCGGTGCGTTCAATCTGTTTGGCGCGATGACCCAAGCATCTGTAGGATGCGCAATCTTGGGGGGAGGCCAGCGGCCACGCGGGTTTAATGCGCAGGGGCGCTGTGATCGGTTTTGAAGACGCGACCGTTGTGCTGAAGCTCCATCTCCGGGCGGGAGATCTCAAAATCGAGCAATTCAAAGGTCGTGTCGATATGCCCTTTGTGATGGGGCACATAGCCGGACTGATCAAACGTGCCGGTGGCTTCGATCACGTCTCCGGGGGAGACAGTGTTGCGGAACCGCTCGATAAGTGCCTTGTCGCGTACTGTGAAGCTCACGCGGCGCGGGTAGCGAAATCCGGGGGCGTCGGACTCGGTGGCTGTTTGTGCGGAGATGTCGACCATAAGCTTTGGCTCCGGCTCAGAGAGCAGCAGCGTATGCGCGATTTCACCTTTGATGTGAAAATTCAAAAAATAGGTCTGCATGGCATCCTCCGAACTGACGACCCCTTGGATGGGGTGTTTGCCGAATCTCACTTTGGAAAACGGCATTTTGATGGTCTTGCCGGGGAGAATTTACGAAGTCATTTCTGGTCCCCACCTATCCTGTAAATCGGACCAAAAGCTTTACGAATGGTAAATTTAATACATAAAATTGCACTAAAATTAGAAAAACTGTGTTCACATTACAGAAACACTCAACAAACTTCACCTAGTGAACTTTTTCACTAGATGTTTAACTAAATTTGTGCCTCAATCGTGCTATGGGTGTTTGGGGGAGCGCTTTTTTTAGGTGGTAAACTCTGGTGGGTTATGAGTTAAGTCACTATTTTGTATGGATATAGTTCGTTTTTCTGTTCCGAACTTTTGTCTGCCGTACTCTTTGTCTAAGCGTGAACTTTCTACCTATGGGTGATGCGATGATTGGTCGGTTGCGTGTGTTTTGCATCCGAAAATCGGCGTTGTTGTGAGTGAATACAATTTTTTAGGATTTGTCAGTGTACACGGTTGGGAAGGGGCAAAGAGGTATCCGGAGAGAGAATGGATATGCTGACGACGACCCTCTCGTTCGAGAACATGCACAAGCATGGCGAACTGATGGTCAACCTACTAAGGGCTCGCAAACAGTCCTTCATTGTACAGAATAAATGGGACCTGCCAGAAGTGGCGGGTATGGAATACGATCAGTACGACACGCCAGCAAGCAGCTGGATTGCGGTTCATGAAGGCGAGCGCGTGCTTGCCGGGGTGCGTTTGACACCGACCACCGCAAGATGTGGCATGTACTCTTATATGGTGCGGGACGCGCAGAAGGGCATGTTGGAGTCAATCCCCAGCAACCTGCTGTTTGACGAAGCGCCCATTGATCCGAGAGTATTTGACGCCAGCCGGGTTTTTGTGGCGCGGGATGTGCCAGCTGAGCAGCGCATGGAAGTGCAGACGCAGCTGATGCAAAAGCTGATCACCACAGCGCGGTCCATGGACGCCAAGCATGTTCTTGGTCTGGTGCCCGCAGTTTGGCCGCGTTGGATCAGACGTCTTGGTCTGGTAGCAGAAGCGGCAGGGCCGATTATGCTGGTGGACGGGCTTCCGGTGCAGGTCGCGCGTATGGATCTGTCAAACACCCACCGCCACTGAGGCGTTAGCTGAAAGCGGCTGCTGCGGGGCGCGTGTCGATGTCTTCACGCAAAGCGTCTTGGAGCAGATGCTCATAAGCGCGGCGTTCCATTTCGGTCTGGAACCCGCTGCCAGGATGATGGCGCATTGTCTTGCGCAAATATGCAAAGCTGCTGCGCTGGCTGGTGGCCCGTATTTCCGCATTGGCGACAGCACGCTGCAAAGCCAGAACCGCGCCTGCCCGGGTCAGGGTGCGCAGGGTTTGCGGCTCTCCGACCGTTGTTTTGCTCATCAAACCATCAATCTGCGTTGACGGAACGTAGCTTAGACGCTCGTTGAGCGCGGCTTCGACGCGCGTGTTTTCAAAGGATCGGCTGCGCGGGGCAACGCAAAGGAAAACGCCATTGCCGCGATAGGTCGCGATTGCGTCATTGTCTGCCACCACCGACATCAGCTCGCTGGAGACATCCGTAAGCATGCGCCGAAAGGCGACAGGCGAGAGCGCGGTATAGGCGCTTTGAATGGTGTCGACCTTAACCGCGAAGGCCATGCTGCGCAGCAGGGTGGAGCGAGGCAGGCCCATCAGGTGGTTTTCAAAAGCAACATATCCAACCATCTGCGTCACGCCGGTGAGCTCAATGGGCTCTTTGAGGCTGTGGGTGGTTGTTTCCAGGAGATCCCGCTTCAAGGCCGCCATTTCGCTGGCGGTCTCTGTAATGCGGTGTTGTTCGGAGATAATGCGGTGCGCCAGAGAGATGCGGCTGAAAAGCTCTAGAAAATCAAAAGGTTTGGTGACAAAATCCGTGGCACCTGCAGCGAAGGCTGCATCGATGTATTTCTTCTGAGACATCGCGGTCAGCATGATGATGGGCGTGCGGGCATAGCCTTTGGTCTTGCGGATTTTGCCTGCCAGCGTGATGCCATCAATCACGGGCATCTGGATGTCGAGCAGGAAGCAGTCAAAAGGCACTTTGGCTTTGGCAATCGCGCGGATAGCTTCGGGGCCCGAAGGCACCGTGACGATGGTGTGATCGGTTTTGGTCGCTACGGCCTCCGCCAGAAGCGCGCAAATGCTCTCGTCGTCATCGACGGCCAATATCTTCATGTCTCAGCCCTTTCTGTGGCTGCCTGTCTGATAAAGCGTGAAACGCAAACCAACAGTGCCGACGCGGCTTCTGCCCACCGGCCTTGGTCAGACAGTGCAAAGCGAATGCGTCCAGAAAGGGGCGAAAGATTGACTTGATTCGAAAAAATTAAGGATTTGTTAGGAAGTCTATCCGTGCAAAATCATAAGCTTAGGGGGGCTACGGGTGTTTGAGGTGCTCCATTGCCATAACTTCCACCCTGGGGTGAAATTGACAGCAGGTGCTCGCTCAGACAAATTTCCGGAAGATCTTTGTCTGGTCGAACATGTCTTCCAGCGTGCGCATGCGTTGTTCGGTCCGGCCCCAAGAGGCTTCCTGTACGGCGGCGATCAAGGTTTCGGACAAGAGCATCATGGCAATGGTGGAGTCCCAGGCCGAAGGAGCTTCGATCCGGCAATTCAGCGAAATCTCCGCGTATTGGCTGATCGGGCTTTGCCATTGGTCGGTGATAAGAACCACGCGCGCGCCCTGCGCCTTTGCGATTTCGGCAAGCCGCAAAGTGGAGTTCTCATACCGCCGGATGTCATAGATCAACACAATATCGCCTTCTGAAATATCCAGCAAGTCATGCGGCCATGCGTTTGAGGTGGATCGGATGTGGCGCACGCGTGCGCGAATGACCTGCATATGAAGGTGTAGATACTCGCTGAGCGCGTGGGTGATGCGACCACCGGTGATGTAAAGCGCATTGCTTTCATCAGCGAGCAGCGCGGCCAGCGCGTCAAATTGTGCGGGATCAACGCTTGCCAGAGTTTGGCGGATATTGCCGATTACAGCCTCGGTGAAACGGTTGAGGAGGTGCTCTTCGGGTGCGCTTTGCGCCCAGCTTTCATGTTTGGCAATGGGGTTGGAAAAGCGCGCTTCCACTTCCTGCCGCAAAGTGTCCTGAAATTCGGGAAACCCGGAATAGCCGAGTTTTTGCACCATACGCGCGACTGTTGGGGTGGAAACCGAAGCTTTCTCGGCAAGTCGCGTGATCGAGCCCATGCCGGACATAGGATAGTTTTCCAGAATCACGCCTGCGAGCTGCCGCTCTGCGCGCGTAAGGCTTTCATAAACCTTGTTAATCTTTTCCTGCGCGGTGTCTGCCAAGGGGGTGCCCCATCTCTCTGCTGTTTCTGTAAGCATAGTTTCAGAGTTTTTTCTAAAGAAGAAGAATTTTCAGAATAATTATTGACAGAAGACAAGCTCCTGAAGAAGTTTGTTCACAAAGGGGGCACCAATGACTTTAGAAGATGACGAAGTGGTACATGTTGAAGGGCCGGTCACGCCCGGTGATGTGCTGTTTGTCTGTGAGCACGCTTCCAACCATTTCCCCGATTGCTTTGGCACACTTGGGCTGAGCGATGACGTGCGCGAGAGCCATGTGGCTTGGGATCCGGGGGCGCTAGCGCTGACACGGCTGCTGGCGCAGCGCTTTGGCAGCACCTTGGTGGCCGGTGGCGTGTCGCGCCTGTTGTACGACTGCAATCGCCCGCCCGAAGCGGAGAGCGCGATCCCCCAGCGCAGTGAGGTTTTTGACATTCCCGGCAATGTTGATCTGTCAGCGGATGCGCGGGACGCGCGTGTGCAGCAGATCTATGTACCATTTCGGGCTGGGGTGGAGCAGGTCCTGGTTTTGATGGAACCCAAGGCGTTGGTCACCGTGCATTCGTTTACGCCAGTTTATCACGGCGCACCGCGCGCGGTGGAGATTGGCGTGTTGCACGACCGGGACACACGACTCGCGGATGGAATGCTGGAGGCGCTTTCGGACTCTGAGCATGATGTGCAGCGCAATGCGCCTTATGGGCCGGAAGATGGCGTGACCCACTCTCTGCAGCTTTATGGCCTGAAAAATAAGGTGGCAAATGTGATGCTTGAGGTGCGCAATGATCTTCTGCGCACTGAGGCGCAGATTGCGCATATGGCCGATGTGATCGAAGGCGCGCTGCGTGCTGGCCTTCACACACTCGCTGACAACTCTACGACGGAAGAGGGGCTGTAAATGCCAAAGCTTGTGCGGCTCTACATTCGCGGCATCGACGGATTTAACCGCCGGATCGGGCGGTTCATCATGTATGGGATTTTCGTCATGATGGCGATTTTGCTGTGGTCCTCCTTCTCAAAAACCTTTGCGACGCCTTCGCTCTGGACGCTGGAGATGGCGCAGTTTGCCATGGTGACCTACTACATCCTTGGCGGACCATATTCGATGCAGCTTGGATCGAACGTGCGGATGGACCTGTTTTACGGGGAATGGACGTTGCGCCAGCGCGCCACGGTGGACGCGATGACCGTGTTCTTCCTGATGTTTTATATCGCGATCCTCATTCATGGGGCGGTGGGATCCAGCGCCTATTCTCTGGGGCACTTTGGCGTCGAGCCTTATGCGTTCTATCGCGATCTGGTCTGGGCCTATGTCACCGGTGGCAAAGAGGCGGCCAGTGAAATCATCGGCTATATCGAGCGCAGCCCGACTGCGTGGCGGCCGGTTCTCTGGCCAATCAAGCTGATCATGCTTTTTGGCTTTATTCTGATGTTCTTACAGGCGGTCTCTGAACTGTTCAAAGACATCGCGCGGATGCGTGGAGTTGACTACTGATGTCTTATGAAATGATCGCCATTCTGATGTTCTCGACCATGATGCTGATGCTCATGACGGGGCAGAGGGTCTTTGGGGCCATTGGCTTTGTGGGTGTTCTGGCAGCGGTGCTGCTGTGGGGCACGGGGGGCAGTGATATTGGTTTCTCCGCCGCGATGAAGCTGATGAAATGGTATCCGCTGCTGACGTTGCCGATGTTCATTTTCATGGGCTATGTGCTGAGTGAATCCAAGATCGCCGACGATCTCTACAAGATGTTCCATGTCTGGATGGGGCCGGTGCGGGGCGGTCTGGCGATTGGCACCATCCTGTTGATGGTGCTGATCTCGGCGATGAACGGCCTCAGCGTTGCGGGCATGGCCATCGGGGCGACCATTGCGCTGCCGGAGCTGCTCAAACGCGGCTATGACAAGCGCATGGTGACCGGGGTTATCCAGGCCGGATCGAGCCTTGGTATTCTGGTGCCGCCTTCTGTGGTGCTCGTACTTTACGCCATGATTGCGCGCCAGCCGGTGGGGCAGCTGTGGTTGGCCGGTGTGTTCCCGGGCCTGATGATGGCGGCGATGTTCATCCTCTATGTGGTGATCCGCTGCCGCATTCAGCCGGAGCTGGGCCCGGCCTTGCCAGAAGCGGATCGCGATATTTCGCGCGCAGAAAAGCTGCGCCTGCTGCGGGCTGGTCTGCTGCCGATCGTGATCTTTGCCACCATGATGGTGCCTTTTGTGAACGGCTGGACCTCGCTGGTGGAAAGCTCGGCGATTGGTGCGATCACGGCCTTTGTGGCTGCCGTTCTGAAGGGACGTATGACACGGGAGGTGTTTGAAACCTCTGTGCGCAGCACGCTTGGCATTTCCTGCATGTTCATGTGGATCATTCTGGCCGCTCTGGGTTTTGGTGCGGTGTTTGACGGGCTGGGCGCGGTGAAAGCCATCGACAATCTGTTCACCGAGCAGCTGGGGCTTGATCCCTGGATGATCCTGATCCTGATGCAGCTGAGCTTCATCCTGATGGGCACATTTCTGGACGACACAGCGATGCTGGTCATCGTGGCGCCGCTTTATGTGCCACTGGTGAAGGCGCTTGGCTTTGATCTGATCTGGTACGGCGTGCTTTATACGATCACCACACAGATCGCCTATATGACACCGCCATTCGGCTATAACTTGTTCCTCATGCGGGCCATGGCACCAAGCGAAGTCACTCTGCGCGACATCTATCGCAGCATCGTGCCCTTCGTGTTTGTCATGGTTCTGGCACTCACACTTGTGATGATCTTCCCACAGATCGCGCTGTGGCTGCCGGAATATGTCTACGGAAAATAAAAAATCTACAGAGCGCCGAAAACGGGGCCAGATTCAACAAGGAGAGTAAGAGATGACGACAAGACGTAAGTTTCTTCAAGCCGCTGGCGCTGGCGCAGTTGCGGCACCGTTGGCGACACCGGCGATTGCGCAAAGCACCATCAAATGGCGCATGCAGACCTATGCCGGCCCCGCGCTGGCAGCACATGTGATCGATCCGGCGATTGAGATGTTCAACAAGATTGCGGGCGACCGTATGCAGATTGAACTCTTCTACGCTGACCAACTTGTGCCGACAGGTGAGCTGTTCCGTGCCATGCAGCGCGGCACCATTGATGCGGTGCAGTCTGACGATGACTCCATGGCGTCGCCGACTGAGGTGACCGTGTTTGGCGGCTACTTCCCGTTTGCCTCCCGCTACAGCCTCGATGTGCCTGTGCTGTTCAATCAGTACGGCCTGAACGAGATCTGGGACGAAGAGTATTCCAAAGTGGGTGTGAAGCACATCAGCGCCGGTGCATGGGATCCTTGCCACTTTGCCACCAAAGATCCGATCAACTCCCTGGCTGATCTGAAAGGCAAGCGCATCTTCACCTTCCCAACCGCAGGCCGCTTCCTCAGCCAATTCGGCGTGGTGCCTGTGACCCTGCCTTGGGAAGACATCGAAGTGGCTGTGCAGACCGGCGAGCTTGACGGCATCGCATGGTCGGGCATCACGGAGGACTACACCGTGGGTTGGGCCGATGTGACCAACTATTTCCTGACCAACAACATTTCCGGCGCATGGGCGGGCAGCTTCTTTGCCAACCAAGACCGGTGGAATGAGCTGCCAGAAGATCTGCAGACCCTGTTCCGCGTTTGCTGTGACCAGTCTCACTACTATCGTCAGTGGTGGTATTGGGGCGGCGAGGCCAACCTGCGTGTGAACGGCACCAAGATGCAGCTGACCTCTATTCCGGATGAAGAATGGGCACAGGTGGAAACCGCAGCTGTGAAATTCTGGGATGAGATCGCAGCGGAAAGCCCAACCAAGGCAAAAGTTGTGGAGATCTTCCGCAAGTACAACGCAGACATGCAGGCGGCGGGTCGCCCGTACCGTTACGGCTAAGTCTTTCGGCAATAACATCTTTCGAAGCCCCGTCCGTCGATGGGGCTTCGGCACTCAACAAAGAAGGCGCATTTGATGTCTGGCAATCTGACCCTTGATGAGCTGCGTGGCCTGAGCGCGAGCGGCGAAATTGACACTGTTCTGGCCTGTATCGTGGATATGCAGGGTCGCTTGATGGGCAAGCGGTTTGTGGCGCAGCACTTTGTGGACAGCGCGTGGGAGGAAACCCATTGCTGCAACTACCTGTTGGCGACCGATCTGGAGATGCACACGGTGGAAGGCTATGCCGCAACTAGCTGGGCGGCAGGCTATGGCGACTATTTGATGAAGCCGGACCTGAGCACTTTGCGCCGGGCGGCGTGGCTGGAAGGCACTGCGCTGGTGATCTGTGACGTGATGGATCACCACGGTCACCACGACATTGCGCATTCCCCACGCGCGATGCTGAAGAAACAGATCGCACGGCTTGCGGAGATGGGTTTTGAAGCGGTGTCGGCAACCGAACTTGAGTTCTTCATTTTTGAGCAGAGCTTTGAAGAGCTGGGCAAGACGGGCTATCGCGACCTGACCCCGATCAGCGCTTACAATGAGGATTATCACATCCTTCAGACCACCAAGGAAGAAGGTGTGATGCGCGCGTTGCGCAATGGGCTTTATGCCTCAGGCATTCCTGTGGAAGGGTCTAAAGGGGAGGCAGAAACCGGGCAGGAAGAGCTCAACATCCGCTATGGCAGCGCCATGGACGCAGCCGAAAACCATACGATTTCCAAACATGCGGCCAAGGAGATTGGCTGGCAGCAGGGCCATGCGGTGTCCTTCCTGCCAAAGTGGCACCATGACAAAGTGGGCAGCGCCAGCCATGTGCACCAGTCGCTTTGGATCAAAGACGGCGTGCCTGCGTTTTATGATGCGGACAAGGATCTGGGCATGTCTGACTTGGCGCGCAACTATCTGGGCGGCTTGCTGAAATACGCAGATGACATCACCGTGTTCCTTGCGCCTTATGTGAACAGCTACAAGCGCTTCCAGAAGGGCAGCTTTGCGCCGACCGCCAAGGTCTGGTCGGTTGACAACCGCACGGCCGCGTTCCGTTTGTGCGGTGATGGCAGCAAGGCTGTGCGCGTGGAATGTCGAGTGCCGGGGGCGGATATGAACCCCTATCTGGCCATCGCGGCGATGCTGGCAGCAGGCATCAAGGGCATCGAAGAGAAACTCGATCCGGGCACGCCTTTGACAGGCGATGCTTATGAGGCAGGCGACAATGTGATCCCGACAAACCTGCGTGATGCAACCGAGGCGCTGCGCGGCTCTGACATGTTGCGCGAGGCGATGGGCAGCGAAGTGGTTGACCATTATGTGCGGATGGCCGAATGGGAGCAGGAAGCCTTTGACGCGGTGGTAACCGATTGGGAAATTGCGCGCGGGTTTGAACGGGCGTAAGCCGGAAGAGGTGAGGGGCCAGCCCCTCACACTCCCCGGGATATTTGACGAATGAGAAAGCGGGGCGTTGTGCCCCTTATGGATGGAGTGTTGCCATGAGCGGCATGTTGACATGTATCTCTCCGATCGATGGGTCGGTTTTTGCAGAAAGGCCTGTACTGAGTGCTGATGAGGCCTTTGCTGCGGCCAAACGTGCAAAGGACGCGCAGAAAGCCTGGGCCGCGCGGCCTTTGCAGGAGCGGATTGATCTGGTGATGGCGGGTGTGGCCGCTGTGGGCGCGATGAACGATGAGATCGTGCCAGAGATTGCCAAGATGATGGGCCGGCCCGTGCGCTATGGCGGGGAGTTTGGCGGCTTTAATGAGCGCGCAAGCTATATGGCGGACATCGCTGCGGAGTCTCTGGCGGATATTCAGGTGGGCGAAGACGGGACGTTTAAGCGCTACATCAAGCGTCTGCCGCATGGCGTGGTCTTTGTGGTGGCACCCTGGAACTACCCTTACATGACCGCGATCAACACGGTGGCACCTGCGCTGATTGCGGGCAACACCGTTATGCTGAAACACGCGACGCAAACGCTTCTTGTGGGTGAGCGCATGGCGCAGGCCTTCCACAGCGCGGGTGTGCCGGAAGATGTGTTCCAGAATGTCTTCCTGAGCCATGACGTGACCAATGATCTGATTGCGGGCAATGCGTTTGATTTTGTGAACTTCACTGGCTCTGTCGTCGGCGGTCAGGCGATGGAGCGCGCGGCGGCGGGCACATTTACGGGCGTTGGCACAGAGCTTGGCGGCAAAGACCCGGGCTATGTCATGGAAGACGCGGATCTGGATGCGGCCGTGGATACGCTGATTGACGGGGCGATGTTCAATTCCGGTCAGTGCTGCTGTGGTATCGAGCGGATCTATGTGCATGAAAGCCTCTATGACGCTTTTGTGGAAAAGGCTGTGGCAGTTGTGAACGGCTACAAGCTAGGCAACCCGCTGGATGAAGAAACCACAATTGGCCCGATGGCCAACGTGCGTTTTGCTGATGAGGTGCGCGCGCAGATTGCGGAAGCCCTGGAAGCCGGGGCGACGGCGCATATTGAGACTTTTGCCGAGGATGATGGCGGGGCTTACCTCACACCGCAGATCCTGACCGATGTGACCCATGACATGCGCGTGATGCGTGATGAGAGCTTTGGCCCTGTTGTCGGCATCATGAAGGTCTCCTCTGACGAAGAGGCGATTGCCTTGATGAACGATAGCGAGTTTGGTCTGACCGCAAGCCTCTGGACCAAAGACGTCGCGCGCGCAGAGCGTGTGGGCAATGAGATCGAGACCGGTACAGTGTTCATGAACCGGGCGGATTACCTCGATCCGGGCCTGTGCTGGACCGGCTGCAAAAACACAGGGCGTGGCGGAGGGCTCTCGGTGATTGGCTTCCAGAACCTCACACGTCCAAAATCCTACCATCTGAAAAAGGTGACATCATGACACTTGTTGGCAACTGGTCTTACCCGACTGCAGTGAAATTTGGCGTTGGCCGTATCAAGGAGCTGGCAGATGCCTGTGCGGCTACCGGCATGAAGAAGCCGCTTCTGGTGACGGACAAAGGTCTCGCGGATCTGCCGATCACCACGGCGACACTGGATCTTCTGGAAGCTGCCGGGCTTGGGCGCGCGATGTTCTCCGAAGTTGATCCGAACCCCAATGAGAAGAACCTTGAGGCGGGTCTTGAGGTCTACCGCGCTGGTGGGCACGACGGGGTGATCGCCTTTGGTGGCGGCTCAGGCCTTGATCTGGGCAAGATGGTGGCCTTTATGTCTGGCCAGACCCGTCCGGTTTGGGATTTTGAGGACATTGGCGATTGGTGGACCCGCGCCGATCCTGACGGGATTGCGCCGATCATTGCTGTTCCAACCACAGCTGGCACGGGCTCTGAGGTGGGGCGCGCCAGCGTCATCACCAATTCCGTGAGCCATGAGAAGAAAATCATCTTCCACCCCAAGGTGCTGCCAGCCATTGTGATCTGTGATCCGGAGCTCACCGTGGGCATGCCGCAGTTCATCACCGCAGGCACCGGGCTTGATGCCTTTGCCCATTGTGTGGAGGCCTATTCCAGCCCGCATTATCATCCGATGAGCCAGGGCATCGCTCTGGAAGGCATGAAGCTTGTGATCGAGAACCTGCCGCGCGCCTATGCCGATGGCAAAGATCTGGAAGCCCGTGCGCATATGATGAGTGCGGCGATGATGGGCGCGACGGCATTCCAAAAAGGTCTTGGCGCCATCCATGCCATGAGCCATCCGGTGGGCGCGATGTTTAACACGCACCACGGCACCACCAATGCGGTCTGTATGCCGGCGGTTCTGGAGCTGAATGCGCCTGAAATTGCGGAGCGGTTTGATCGCGCTGCTGGTTATCTTGGTGTTGAAGGCGGCTTTGATGGGTTCCGCGCCTTTGTGCAGGGCTTCAACGACAGCTTTGCCATTCCGCGCAAGCTGTCTGACCTTGGCGTGAAAGCAGATGCCATCCCTGAGCTGGTCAAAGGCGCGCTGATTGATCCGAGCTGCGGTGGCAACCCGGTGGAACTGACTGAGGCGAACCTCACAGCGCTGTTTGAGGCGACGGTCTAAGCCGCTTTGCGCAGCAGATAGATATCCATAATCCAACCAATCTGGGCCCGTGCATCTGCGCGGGCCTTGATTATTTTGGCGGAGGTTTCTGCCAGCGGGCCTTCGATCAGGATTTGCTGATCCATGCCCACATAGCCGCCCCACCAGATGTGCAGATCTTCAGGATCGAGATGCTGGAAAGAGCAGCTGCCATCCAGCATCACGGCCAGGGTTGAAACACCTTCGGGCCAGCCGTCTTCGCGCAGCTTGCGCCCCGTGGTGATCTGGACCGGATCGCCCAAAGTGTTGAGCGGTATGGCGTGGGCGGCGGTGAGCATCTGCAGAGAGGTGATGCCGGGCACCACATTCACAGAGAGCGGGATGCCGCGTGCAATCAGGCGATCTGCGATGCGCAAGGTGCTGTCATAGAGCGACGGGTCGCCCCAGACCATCAGCGCCACATGGCCGTCAGAGGGAGCATGCGTGGCGATGAGATCTTGCCAGATCGCGGCAAGTGCATCGTGCCAAGTGTTCACCCCGTCGAGATATTTCGGCGTGTCCGCGTCGCGCACCGGATAGTCAAATTCGACGATTTTGGGCTCGGTGGTGAGGAGCTCTGCGGCGATCATGCGGCGCAGGTCAGCGAGTTCGGTTTTCTCATCGCCCTTGCGGGGCAGCAGGATGACATCTGCCGCCTCCAGCGTTTTGAGCGCCTGTCGGGTGAGGTGGTCCGGGTTGCCTGAGCCAATGCCAACGAGGGAAAGCGTGGTCATTTGGGATCTGCCAGTTCGCCAAAGAGGATGATGCCCGGTGCTGAGGAAATCTCTTCGGCCAACTGTTTGGCGAGCTCGTCCATCGTGGTACGGGTGAGCGTCTGTTCCGGGTGGGACACGCTTTCAGCCAAGAGCGCAGGGCAGTCGCGGCGCAGGCCCGTGGCAAAGAGCTTTTCGGCCAGTTCCGGGAAAGTGCGCTTGGGCATGAACAGCACGGTGGTGGCACCGGGGTCTGCGAGCGCCTGAAGGTTGAGATCGCCGGGCAGGGCGCCCGCCACATCGTGACCGGTGACAAATTGCACGCGACGGGCGACCAAACGACGGGTCAGTGGGATGCCAGCAGCAGCGGCGGCGGCGCTGGCCGACGTCACACCGGGGATGATTTCAAAATCAATGCCAGCCTCTTTGAGCGCGGTGATCTCTTCTTCCAAACGGCCAAAAATACCGCTGTCACCGGATTTCAGGCGCACCACATGGGCGCCGGATTGGGCGTAATCCACCAAAAGCTGGCTGACGTGGTGTTGCTTGGGCGACGGGCGGCCTGCGCGTTTGCCCACCCCAACAAGATCTGCCTCTTTGTTGGCGTGCTCCAGAATGGGGCCTGCGGAGAGGTCGTCAAACAGCACGGCCTCCGCCTTTTGCAGGCGGTCCACCGCCTTCAGGGTGAGCAATTCGGGATCACCCGGGCCGGAGCTTACGAAACTGACAAAGCCGGTCATGCGGAGGCCTCTGCAATCAGGTGAAAGAAGGTGCCGGTGGTGTTGCCTTTGATGGAGCCGGTTTCCGGCACCGGGTTGCCGTCTGCATCGCCAACTTGGGCGAGCGGGGCATCTGGTTCTTCCAGAATGGTGGAATAGTGGAATTCGTGGCCGCGCAGGCGTGCGCCGGTGTCAAAGCCCAGCATTGGGGCCTGCAACGTCGCTTGGCGGTAGCCGAGGTGGAACTTGCGTTTCTCATAAGAGGTCACAAGCCCCAGAAGGCCGGCCATTTCGTGGCGGTTGCCCTCTTTGTCGATCAGGGCTTGGCCCAGTGCCATGTAGCCGCCGCATTCGCCGTGCACCGGTTTGGTTTCAGCGTGTTTGCGCAAACCCGAAAGATAGGTCTGATTGGCGGCAAGCGTGCCTGCGTGCAGCTCTGGATAGCCGCCGGGCAGCCAAACCAGATCGGCGCTGGCATCAGGGGCTTCATCGGCAAGCGGAGAGAAGGGAAGGATCTCTGCACCCGCGTTGCGCCAACCGGTCAGAAGGTGCGGATAGGTGAAGTTAAAGGCCGCATCCCGTGCCAGAGCGATACGCTGGGCCGGGGGCTTGGGCAGCTGTCCTGTGCGCGCGGGGCCTGCTTTGGCTGCTGCTTTGATGGCTTCCAAATCCACGTGCTCGCGCAGGAAGGCTGCATAGCCGGTGATGGCTTCTTCGAGATCGGGATGTTCAATTGCCTGAATGAGGCCAAGGTGGCGCTCTGGCAGGGCAAGATCGCCGCGACGGGGGAGTACGCCAAGCACATTGATGCCGGCCTGATCCATGCCCAGCCGCGCGAGGCGCTCATGGCGCGGGGAGGCGCAGCGGTTGAGGATCACCCCGGCAAAGGGCAGATCGGGGTTGTAGGTTTTGAAGCCAAGCGCGGTGGCGGCGGCAGATTGGGCCTGACCACCCACGTCGATCACCAGAACCACAGGCCAGCCCATCATCAGCGCGGTTTCCGCAGAGCTGCCAAAGCCGTTTTCGCCACGTGTCGCAACGCCGTCAAACAGCCCCATGGAGCCTTCGGCAACAATGATGTCCGCGCCTTGCGCCTGTTCTGATATCCCGCCAGCAAGGGCCGGTGGCATGGCCCATGTGTCCAGATTGAACGCTGGACGGCGCGCGGCTGCGTGGTGGAATGCCGGGTCGATGTAGTCCGGGCCGGATTTGAAGGGCTGCACGTTCAGGCCATCTTCGGCCAGCGCACGCAGCAGGCCCAGCATCACGGTGGTCTTGCCAGTGCCGGAGGAGGGGGCGGAAATCAGGATGCCGGGGGGCATGGTGGTGGTCATGTCAGTCGTCTCCATGCTGCCAGCTTGACCACGGGCTGTCTGCGGTCTGCGGGCGATAACGGCGGTCATATTCGGTGGCGTAAAGGCAGCTTTCGTCAAAGCCTTCGCCTGCAAGCGCGGGACCAACGAGGATCAACGCTGTGCGGGTGATGTTTTCGGTCACATCGGCCTTCAGAGTGGCGAGCGTGGTGCGGATGATCTGCTGGTCAGGCCAGCTGGCGCGGTAGACCACGGCCACCGGGCAACCTGCGCCATAGGCGGGGGTCAGATCAGCGATCACGTGATCGAGGTTGCCGATGGACAGATGGATCGCAAGGGTCGCACCTGTGGCGGCGAAGTTATTGAGCGTTTCGCCTTCTGGCATGGAGGAGGCGCGCCCGGGGGTGCGGGTCAGAACAACAGATTGTGCAAGGCCCGGCAGGGTGAGCTCGGTTTCCAGCGCCGCAGCAGCGGCGGCAAAGCTTGGCACGCCGGGGGTGACAGAAACCGGGATGCCCTCAGCGCGCAGGCGGCGCAGCTGTTCCCCCATGGCGGACCACACCGACAGGTCACCGGAGTGCAGACGCGCCACATCCTGACCCTTCTCATGGGCCGCTTTGCATTCGGCCACGATGGCATCCAGATCCAGCGGCGCGGTGTTTATGATGCGCGCGTCTTGGGGGCAGTGGGACAGGATTTCATCCGGCACAAGAGAGCCCGCATAGAGGCAAACCGGGCAAGAGGCGATCAGATCGCGACCCCGTAAGGTCAAGAGATCGGCCGCACCGGGGCCTGCACCGATAAAGTGGACGGTCATGTGGTACTTCCTTCAGCAATGGCGCAGGTGGCCATACGGTCTTCTGAGATGACGCGGGGTTGCAGCAATGTGGCGGATGCGCCAGCGGCCACCAACGCGCAGGCTTCTGCCACCGAGCCGGTGCCGCGCTTTTCGCGTACTTTCGTGGAGTTGGTCACTGTGGAGGCTGCGTGCATATCCTGTGGTGACACGGGGATCACAGGTAGAGAGAGTGCATCGGCAAAGGTTGCAAATGCCTGCGCCTGTGCTTTGTCTTCCGGTGCGGCAAGCGCTGACACATCCACGGGCTGCGCGGCCTGCCAAGCGGCTTGCAGGCTTTCCAGCGTGGCGGATTGTCGGAAGCCAAAACCGGCAACTCTCATTTTGTGACGCTCCATTGCACAATGGGATAAGCGGATTTCCAGCCGCGTTTTCGGCCCAAGGGGTTGGCATGCGCAAGCTCGATGCGCAAGAGGTCGCCGCCGTTTTGTGACTGCCAATTGGCCAAAAGCACCTCGGCCTCCAGGGTTACGGCGTTGGCCACCAGACGCGCGCCTTCGGGCATTTGCTGCCAGACCGTTTGTAGCATCTCTTCGCTGATGCCACCGCCAATGAAAACGGCATCCGGAGCATCCAGACCGGCGAGGGCCTCCGGTGCGGCGCCGGTCACGACCTTCAAGCGATCGGCTCCGAGGGATGTGGCATTGGCCTTGATGCGCGCGGCGCGGTCCGCGTTGATCTCCACACTGGTGGCGCGGGTGCGCGGGTGGGCGAGCAGCCACTCAATGGCGATGGAGCCGGAGCCGCCGCCGATGTCCCAGAGGTGCTCGCCGGGCAAAGGGGCCAGAGCCGAGAGTGTCAGGGCGCGCACTGGGCGTTTGGTGATCTGACCGTCGTTGTCAAAAAACGCATCCGCGCGGCCTGAGGCGGTGGTGAGGGCGGGGCCGCCCTGTGCCTCAATCGCGACGGATACGGGATGTGTGATGTCACTGAAGGCCAGTTCTTGGGCGGCGGATTGGCGGATGCGTTGGCGGGGGCCGCCGATAGCCTCAAGCACATGCAAAGTGCTTTCGCCAAAACCGATGCCTGTGAGCCAAGCGGCAAAATCAGATACAGCGTCACCGTCGCGCAGGGTCACGATGGCGCGTGTGCCGTTGGCGAGATGCGGGCGCAGGCGTGCAAAAGGTGCGGCATGCAAGCCCATGGTGATAGTGCTTTCCAGCGGCCAGCCAAGCGTGGCAGCGGCCAGTGACATGGTGGAGGGGGCGGGCAAGCTGCGCCATTCACCCAGCTCCAGATGTTTGGTGAGGCTGCCGCCCGCGCCGTGCCAGAACGGGTCGCCGGAGGCGAGCACAACGGTTTGGCGGCCACGGTTTTCCAGCAAAAGCGTAAGGCCGTCAGCGAAGGGGATGGGCCATGTCACAGTCTCAGCGGTGATCTGTGGCAACAGAGACAGGTGGCGCGCCGCGCCCATGACAACTTCGGCGTCTTCAAGCGCTTTGCGGCTTGCAGGGGGAAGGCCATCTGGGCCATCTTCGCCGAGCCCGACGATGGTGAGCCAAGGATCAACTGACATGACAACCAAACTCCTTATTCTTGGCGGCACAACCGAGGCCAGTGCTTTGGCTCAAGCTGTGGCGCGCGCGGGTTTTGACGCGGTTTTCTCTTATGCGGGGCGTGTCGCCAAGCCCAAAGAGCAGCCCTTGCCCACGCGGGTGGGCGGATTTGGCGGTGTTGATGGGCTGGCCACCTATTTGCGGGACAATAGCATCACCCATGTGGTTGATGCGACACATCCTTTTGCCGCGCAGATGAGCTGGAACGCCTATCACGCCTGTGCGCAGGAGGGCGTTGAGCTGATCGCTTTGACCCGTCCCGTCTGGCAGGCGCAGGTGGGGGATGACTGGCGCCATGTGGCGGATATTGAGGGAGCTGTGGCAGCACTGGATGGGGCCGAAAAGCGCGTGCTGCTGGCGCTGGGCAAGCTCAATCTGCCTGCCTTTGCGGCGCAACCGCAGCATCACTATATCCTGCGCCTTGTGGATCAGCCGGAGACCCCGCCCGCCGTGCCGCATCACACCGTGGTTGTGGCACGGGGACCGTTTGATGTGGCTGGGGACCGGGCCTTGATGGAGCAGCACGGCGTCGAGGCGGTGGTTTGCAAAAACGCGGGGGGCATCGGGGCGGAGGCCAAGCTGCACGCGGCGCGGGCGTTGAACATTCCGGTGATTATGATCGATCGCCCTAAGCTGCCGCCGAGGGCGGCGGTTGCCACTTCGGAAGAGATTCTGGCTTGGGCTAAAAACTGAAGTTTGGCCCGGCGTAGACGGGCCGCGCCCGACCCTCCCCACGGGAGGGCACTTTGCTTCCTCCCAGGATCGGTCGCGGCCCTTTTGGCGAGGGGCCATGACTGACATTTAGCCAGCCACCGACCGAGGCGTGTAGACAATCGGCGCGCCGTCGCGCGTGATGATGCGGGTCTGGCTGGAGCCAAGCAGCACCACGGTGCGCATGTCTGCCATATCTGGCGTGGTGTCTTGAAGTGGCACGATCTTGATCGTCTGGTCCGGGCGGGACACATTGCGGGCAAAGATCATCGGGCGGTTGTCACTACAGGTGTCTTTTAGGGTTTTAAGTGCCTTTTCAAAGCCTTCTGGGCGGGACTTGGAGCGCGGGTTGTAGAAAGCCATGGCGAAATCTGCCTCAGCGGCCAGACGCAGGCGTTTGTCGATCAGCTCCCAAGGTTTAAGATTGTCGCTGAGATTGATGGCGCAGAAATCATGGCCAAGCGGCGCGCCACATGCCGCAGAGGCCGCCAGCATTGCTGTGATGCCGGGCAGCACGCGGATGTCGAGATCGCGCCATGCGGCCTCGCCATGTTCCACCGCTTCAAACACCGCAGCAGCCATGGCAAACACGCCCGGATCGCCGGAGGAGACCACAACCACACGTTTGCCCTCAGAGGCCATTTCCAGCGCATGGCGGGAGCGGTCGATTTCAACACGGTTGTCTGACGAGTGCAGGGTCAGGTTCGGGTTGGCTGCCACACGTTCCATATAGGGGATATAACCCACTGCGTCAGTGGCTTCGGCCAGCGCGGCCTGTACCTGTGGGGTCACCAGCGCTTCATCACCGGGGCCAATGCCCACGATCTGGACCCAGCCTTGTTCTGACGTACTCATGGGCGGCGCCCCTGACCGTGTACAACGATGATGGAAAAATAGGGGGTCACGTCGTCTGTCATTTCCGAAAGTTTTGTCACCGTCTGCTTGGGCATGGTGGCGTATTGCACGATCCAGGCATCCTCGTAGCGGCCTGCGGATTTGAGGGCGGCGATGGCCTTCTCAAAGTTGGTGCCGATTTTCATCACCACCAGCGAGTCGGTGCGCGCGATGTAGTCGCTCAGCGTGTCTTGCGGCAGGGTGCCGGTGAGCACGGTGAGCACGTCGTCACCCCAGGTGATCGGGGCGCCTGTGGCGGTCCACGCGCCGGACATACCGGTGATGGCGGGGACGACTTTTACGGGCACGACTTTGCGCACGCGCTCATAGATGTGCATGAAGGATCCGTAAAAGAACGGGTCGCCCTCACAAAGCACAACAACATCATCACCAGCCTGCGCGAGGCGGATCAGATGCTGTGTCACATCCTCGTAAAACTCTGACAGGATTTCATTGTAGCGCGGATCAGACAGCGGGATTTCGGTGGTGACCGGATACTCCATCGGAAATTCGATCACACCCTCGGGCAGAAGCCCTTCGACGATCTGGCGGGCTTGGCCTTTGCGGCCTGCCTTGCGGAAGAAGGCCACATGTTTGGCACCGGTCAAAAGACGGTGCGCGCGCACGCTCATGAGGTCGGGATCGCCGGGGCCGAGGCCAACGCCGTGGATTGTGCCGGGCGCGCTCATTCTTTGCGGCTCGCGATGGCGTTGATCGCTGCCACTGTCATGGCGGAGCCACCAAGGCGGCCTTCGACAATCATGCAGGGCACGGGCTGGTCCGCCCAAAGCGCGTCTTTGCTTTCCATCGCGCCGACAAAGCCCACGGGGCAGCCGATGATGGCGGCGGGGCGGGGACACTCGGGATCTTCGAGCATGTTCAGGAGGTGAAACAGCGCGGTTGGCGCGTTGCCGATGGCCACAATAGCTCCGCCCAGACGGTCACGCCAATGTTCCAGCGCGGCCGCAGAGCGGGTGTTGCCCATCTCTTTGGCAAGATCGTGGATGCCTTCGGCGTGCAGGGTGCAGATCACATCATTGTCCGCAGGCAGGCGCGGGCGGGTCACGCCTTCGCTGACCATACGCGCATCACAGAAGATCGGCGCGCCGTCCTCCATGGCTTTGCGGGCGGCAGCCACCATCCCGGGGGTGAATTTCACATGCTGCTCCAGACCAACCATGCCGGCGGCGTGGATCATGCGCACAACAACCTGTTCTTCGTCTGCGTCAAAGCCGTCTAGTGCTGCCTCGCGGCGAATGGTGGCAAAGCTTTCATCATAGATCGCCTGACCATTCTTCTCATATTCGTAAGGCATCAAAATTCTCCCAAGGCGGTGGTCAGCTGGTCCGGCGTGAGGCCGGTTTTTGTGGGCGCATCCCATGGACGGCCGTTTTTGACAAGATCAAATGCGCCGTTGTTGCCCACAAGGGTGGTGGCGCAGGGGCGCGGGCGGGCGCAGCCTTTGGCGCAGCCGGAGACATGCAGTGCGCCGCGCGCGGTGGCGGCCAAGGCGCGGGCAAGCGGGCGGGTCTCAACGGAGGAGGAGGTGCACAATGGCGCGCCGGGGCAGGCATCAATGCTCAGCAGAGGATCACTGAATTCGGTGATGAAATCGGCGGTTTCAACCGGTTCCACCCCTTCGAGCAGGAAAAGCCGCCAAGGTGTCACGCGCATCGCATCGGCTTGTGTTGTCTGCACCAATGCGGCCAGCGCGGTGGCTTCGATCTGGCCAAAGGCCGCGCCAAAAACGGTGCCAAGGGCGGTTGCGCCGGGGCGCAGAGCCGCTGCGGGGGCGGTGGGCAAAGCGGCTTGCCAGTCGACGGGCAGGGGCGTCATGGCCACATGGGCGGCCATGCGGCGGCGGCTTGGGCCATCGGTTTTGACAAACCACTGCGCCATGTCAATCAGCGTATCCACTGCGGTGGCGGCGGTGACCGGACGCCCACGGGACGCGCCGTCTGCACGCAGGATCAACGCGCCCTCAGAGGTGCGCTCCAGCCGGAAATCGGCGGAGTTCTGTATGAATTGCGGTGCGCCGTCGATGTCGATGGCAAAGCCCATTTTGGCGGGCAGCTCGGGGAAGTCGCCCAGACGGGCCACCAGCGCGTTTGCGATCTGGTCGGTTTCGTCTCCGGCTTGCCAGAGCGGCGGGATCAGGATGTTGCGGCGGCTTTCCAGCAGGGGGTCATCGGGCAGCAGGCCGAGATCTGCAAGACGCGCCAGAACCGCCTCGTGATCGGCCTCCGCCACGCCACGGATTTGCAGGTTGGCGCGGCTGGTGAGGTCAATCAGGCCGGAGCCAAACTCAAGTGCGGTGGCGCAGAGGCCCAGCACCTGCGCCTGTGTGAGCCGCGCCAGCATCGGGCGCACGCGCACCACCAGACCGTCTCCGGACATCATCGGCTTATAGGCGCCGGGGCACCAGCCTTTGGCGCTGGGGCGGGTCATGCCAGACGTTCCAGCTCTGCGAGAATGGAATTGCGGCGGGTGATCCAGATACCGGCCTCATGCAGCGCGGCAAAGCGGTCACGCATGGCGGCCAGCGCCGGCGGGTTTTCCTTTTCAAGGAAGGTGACCACCTCTGCGTCGCCCAAAGTGGCGTCGTGATAGGCATCAAACAGCTGTGGCGGCACCGCGCCTGCGAGATTGGCAAAAGCGGCCATATGCTCCAGCGTGGCCGCGATTTCGGCACCGCCCCGGAAACCATGGCGCATCATGCCTGCTAGCCAATCCGGGTTGGTGGCGCGGGCATGTACCACCCGTGCGATTTCCTCGGTGAGGCTGCGGGCGCGGGGATTTTCCGGGTTGGTGTTGTCCACATGATAGAGGTTCGCGTTGCCGCCGGTGATCTTTTGCGCGGCGGCAAAGCCCGCCTCGTGGGTGGCATAATCGGACGCCAGCAGGAGGTCGGTTTCGGGCATGTCCTGCAAATGCACAAAGCTGTCAGCGGCGCCCACCAGCGCGCGGATGCCATCCGCGTCTTTGGTGATCTTGTCGCCGTCAAAGGCATAGGATGACGCGTTGAGCCAAGCCTCGCCTGCGGCTTTGCGGCCTTCTTCCGAGTAGTTTTCGATGTCGTGGCCCATGCCAAGGCCGTAGCTGCCGGGCGCGGGGCCGTAGACCCTTGGCGCGGTGATGCGGCCCGCGAAGGGATTCCAATCGGCGGCTTCGTCGCGTTCTGCCAGAGCTTTGACCGCCTGACCAAAGAGTGTGCTCAGCGTTGGGAAGACATCGCGGAACAGGCCGGAGACACGCAGGGTGACGTCAATGCGGGGGCGGTCCAGCAGCGCGATGGGCAGGATTTCAACGCCGGAGACGCGCTCGCTGCCTTCGTCCCAAACAGGTTTTGCGCCCAAAAGGTGCAGCGCCATGGCAAATTCTTCGCCTGCGGTGCGCATGGTGGCGCTGCCCCAGAGATCGACGATCAGTTTTTTGGGATAGTCGCCCTCTTCCTGAAGGTGGCGGCGCACCAGCTCTTCGGCCAGTTTCACGCCTTGGGCGTAGGCGGAGCGTGAGGGCACGGAACGCGGATCGGTGGTGAAAAGATTGCGGCCTGTGGGCAGCACGTCTTTGCGCCCTCGATACGGCGATCCGGAGGGGCCTGCCTCGATGCGTTTGCCAGCCAGCGCGCGGGTCAGGGATGCGCGTTCGGCATCAGCCGAGGCGCTGGCGTCAAACGCGTCTGCGATGGTGGGGGCGCGGCCAAACACATGCAGGCCGTCGCCAAATTGGCTTTCCTTGATGTCGCAGACAAAGGTGTCGATGCGGGTGATCACCTCTGCCAGAGAGGTGGCGTCATCCAGCCCAAGTTCTGATTGCAAACCAAGCGCCTCGGCTTCGTCTTTGATGTCCGATTGCAGCCGGTCGCGCCGTTTGGGATCAAGGCCGTCAGCGTTGGAGAACTCGTCCAGCAGGGTTTCAAGCCGCGCAAACCGCTGTGGTGTGGCGCTGGCTTTCAGCGGGGGCGGCACGTGGCCAAGGGTGAGCGCGTTGATGCGACGCTTGGCCTGCGCCGCCTCGCCGGGGTCGTTCACGATAAACGGGTAGATCACCGGCACGTCGCCAATAAGCGCCTCGGGCCAGCAGGCCTCGGAGAGGGCCACGGATTTGCCGGGCAGCCATTCCAGTGTGCCATGGGCGCCGATGTGCAACAGCGCATCGGTGGCCTGAGTTTGACGGAGCCAGAGGTAGAAGGCCACGTAGGAATGGCGCGGAACGCGGGAGAGATCGTGGTATTCGTCTTCGCGGATCAGATCGGTGCCCCGTTCCGGCTGTAGCGCGATCAGGATATTGCCGCGTTTTGTAGCCTTGAAGGTGAACGCACCATCCGCAACGGTTGGATCATCCTCCGGTGCGCCCCAAGCCTCTGCGAGATCTGCCTGCAGCGTTTCTGGCAGGGAGGTCAGTGCAGTTTTGTAATCGGCCAGCGACCAAGAGATCGTTTCGCCGAGCAGTGCGTCTGCAAGAGGCGCTGCCTCGCCGTTTCCGGTGTCAAAGCCGTCATCGGCAAAATCAGACAGGATCGCCTCAACACTGGCAAGCGGGTCGAGCCCGACGGCGTGCGCCATGTTCCAGTCTTTGCCCGGATAGGTCGACAGCACACAGGCCAGGTGTTTGTCTGCATTGGATTTCTGTGCCAGCCGCACCCAGCCTTCGACCTTATCCGCAATGGCGGTGATGCGGTCAGGCAACGGGCGGTGGGCAAAGCGGGAATACTCCAGCGCTTCGTCTTTTTTACCGGGTTCCTTGAAGGAGCTCACGCCGGCAAAGAGACGGCCGTCGACCTCTGGCAACACAACGTGCATGGCGAGATCGGAAGGGGCAAGGCCGCGCTCTGCCTCTGCCCAGGCTTTCGTGCGGGAGGTGGCCAGCGCCACCTGAAAGACCGGTGCTTCGGTGGCGTCCAGAGGCGAGGTGCCATCCGCGCCCTTGCCGGAGAAAGAGGTGGCGTTCACAATCGCGGCGGGTTTCAGATCGCGGAGGGTGTCGGCCAGCCAAGCGGCGGAGGCGTGCACTTTGAGGGAGGGGGCAAACAGCCCCACAACATCAAAGCCACGTCCGCGAAATTCTTCAAACAGCGCCTCAATCGGGGCGGTGTCCGCGGCGCTAACGTAGGCGCGATAGAACGTCAGGGCAATCAGAGGCTTTGCAGTATCACGCCCGGTGAGCGGGTCAGACAGGCCCGTCTCAGGCGTCCAACCGCCGTGATCGGGCAGCGCTTTGGAGCCCATGACCGGCTTTGCATAGAGCCCTGCGGCCAATGCCAGCTGCGCCAGTGCGGCCTGCGCGGCAACCGCGCCACCAGTGTCACAGAGATGGGTCAGGCGGTGCAGGGTGGACACCGGAAGGGTGGAGACTTCATCCAGCCGTGTATCGGGCCGCCCGTCTGCGGGCAGTACGGCAAGGGCGATGCCTTTTTCCGCAGCCAATGCCTGCACCTGCTGGATTCCATATTGCCAATAGGAAATGCCGCCAATCAGGCGGATCAGGATGGCTTTGGCGCCAGACAGTGTTTGGTCAATATAGGTGTCGACCGACAGCGGGTGTTTCAAGGCTGTCAGATTGGCAAGGCGCAGCGTGGGCAGATCGCCATTGCTGCGATGCCAGCCTGCCGCGAAAGCCCCCAGATCGCTGTCGGAAAACGACAGCACCACAAGGTCAGCCGGTGACTGACCCAGATCCATTGGGGTTTCGGCCTCATCAAGACCGTGGCTTTCGCGAAAGACTACATGCATGGGCGTTTAGTCTACCAGAGCGGCGCGGATCGCATCCACATTTACGTCATCATGTTCCGCAATCACGACCATGCGGCCCTGACGGCCTTCTTCAGGCTTCCATGGGCGGTCAAACTGATGGCGCACGCGTGCGCCCACAGCCTGCACCAGCAGACGCATGGGTTTGCCTTCAACGGCGGCATAACCTTTGACGCGCAGGATGTTGAGATCTTTTGCCATTTTCTCGATCTTGGCGGCAAAAGCTGCGGGATCGCTCTGCTCTGGCACGTCGATCACAACGCTTTCGAAATCGTCATGTTCGTGGTCGTGGTGCCCATCGTGATGGGAGGGGCGAGCCTCCAGATCGTCTTCGGCGGCGGCTTCCAGACCGAGGATCACGCGTGGATCCACTTCGCCTTCGGCCACTTCGACCACAGGCAGGGGACGCGGCGCTTCGGCCAGCACGATTTCTTTGGCTTTGGCCACACCTTCGGGGCCTGCAAGATCCGGTTTGGTCAGAAGAACGATGTCCGCGCAGCTGATCTGATCTTCGAAAACCTCGGATAGCGGGGTTTCGTGATCCAGACCTTCGTCGGCCTCGCGCTGGGCATCCACTGCGGCCACATCAGGGGCAAAACGGCCATCGGCAACCGCTTCGGCATCGGCCAGCGCGATCACGCCGTCCACGGTGATTTTGGAACGGATATCGGGCCAGTCAAAGGCTTTCAGCAGCGGCTTTGGCAGGGCCAGGCCGGAGGTTTCAATCAGAATGTGCTCGGGGCGCGGCTCAAGCTGCATAAGGGCTTCGATGGTGGGGATAAAATCATCCGCCACGGTGCAGCAGATGCAGCCGTTGGCCAGCTCCATGATGTTTTCCGCCGGGCAATCCGGGATGGCGCAGGATTTCAGGATCTCGCCGTCCACACCGACATCGCCAAATTCATTGACGATCACCGCAAGGCGTTTGCCCTGTGGTTTGGTCATCAGGTTGCGCACCAGTGTCGTTTTGCCTGATCCCAGAAAACCGGTGATCACGGTGACGGGAAGTTTTTCAAGAGTGCTCATTCGGGGATCTCCAGTGGGGGAATGCGGGCGATGCAGTTTTTGCGGAAATGGGTGGAGCGTTCGCGCCATGGAACCAGCCCGTCAGCGGTGGCGGCATATTTGCTCACGCCGTCCGCAACCAGTTCCGCGTCTTCTGCACCGGTGAAATTGCCATAGACATAGGTCCAGCGCTCATCGCCGCCACGCACGGTGATCGAGCAGCCAAAATCGCAGTTGGAAAAGCACTCAACACCTTTCACGGTCACGTTTTCCGGCAGGTCTGAGGCGGTGAGCGCATCAAACAATTGCGTGCCGGGGCGCGGCCCTTCGACGTCGGTTGGCTGGCCGGCACGGCAAGTGGTGCAGACAAGCAATTCGACTGGAGCATTTGCATCAGCCATCAGATCTGGTCCCTTTTCAGGGACGGGGCAAACACGGGACATCTGTGGAGAGCCCGACACCGAAACACCCCGTCCGGTTTATGTCATTTGCGCTGGCAGGTCTCCCGGCTTGCGGATCTCAGAGCTTTGGCTCTGGTGGTCCTCCTGCCTTCCCGGATCTCTCCAGTGGCTGTGGCGGACCTCTCCGGTCACGGTCGCGGGGGCGGCTGCGCTTTGGGCCTTGACGTTGGACCCGTTTCACATTCCCTTTTCACCTGCTCAAATCGAGCAGAAACCAGCGACAACCCGAATGGGCAATGATTGCGGCTAAGTCAAGCGCGAACGGAGGGGCAGGAATGTCTGAAAACACGGATCAGAACGAACGCCACAAGGCCAAGATGGCCAAAATCAAAGCGGCGCGAGACAGGATGATGGCCACAAAGACCGAAGAAAAAGGTCTGATCATCGTGCACACCGGGCCGGGCAAAGGCAAAAGCTCCTCCGGATTTGGCATGATTATGCGCTGCATTGCACATGGCATGCCGGTGGCTGTGGTGCAGTTCATCAAAGGCGCGATGGCCACGGGGGAGCGGGCCTTTCTGGAAGAGCATTTCCCAGAAGAAGTGCAATTTCATGTGTCAGGGGAAGGGTTTACCTGGGAGACGCAGGACCGAGAGCGTGACATTGCCAAAGCAGAAGCAGGCTGGGAACTGGCCAAGGAGCTGATCCGCAACCCTGAGAACCGCTTTGTGATGCTGGATGAAATCAACATCGCGCTGCGCAATGACTATCTCAACATCGACGACGTGGTCGATTTTCTGCTGAGCGAAAAGCCGGAGATGACTCACGTTCTTTTGACTGGCCGCAATGCCAAGCCGGAGCTGATCGAGGCCGCTGATCTGGTGACAGAGATGACTCTGCTGAAACATCCGTTCCGCGATGGCATCAAGGCGCAGGCGGGGGTGGAATTTTAAAGCATGTTCATCGGGCACCTTCCTGCTGGATATCTCCTCGCGAAGTCGCCTGTGTTTGCGCGTGCGTCGCGCACGGTTTTCTGGGGTGTTTTGCTTGGGAGTGTGGTGCCCGATTTGGATATGTTGTGGTTCTACTTCGTCGATCAGGGCAGTACACATCATCACGACTATCTGACACATCGCCCGATTTTATGGGCCGCTGTACTTCTTATCGGGGCGCTTTTTAAGGCGGGGTTTCTGATCGGACTTGCAGCCGGCGGGCTTTTGCATCTCGCGCTCGACAGCATCGCTGGGAAGGTGACCTGGGGCTGGCCCTTTTCTGAGGTTTCGATGACGCTTGTGACTGTGCAAGCAACCCATGATCACTGGATAAAATCGTTCTTGTCCCATTGGACTTTCAAGGTAGAGCTTGTTTTGGTTGCCGTAGCCTTGATCGTCTTTGTCCGTTCAAATTTCAAAGGAAGATCTGAATGATCAAACGTCTGCTCACCGAATTTGGCATGGGCTCTTCGCTCAGACGCCAGGATTACACCGAGGCGGCAAGCCGGGCTGTGAAAGACGCGCTGTGGCACAATTCGATCAATCTCGCGGAGCTTTTTGGCAAAGACAAATCAGAGATGATCATCACCGTTGAGGTGGCAGTGCAGCAGCCAGACAAGATTGACACAGCAGTGATCGCGGCGATCTTCCCGTATGGGCAGGTCACGGTTGTGCCGATCAAAGGCGGGCTGGACGTGCCGCGCAATGATGGCGGCAACCCGACAGTGATGGCCAATGTGGCGATTTCGGTGGCTTTGGATGTGGAGGTCGCGGCATGAGCGAGCAGCGATTCATCATCGAAATGGGCATGGGCAACGATCAATACGGGCAGGACTATACCAAGGCCGCTGCCCGTGCGATTGAAGACGCGATCCGGCATTCTGCCATCCCGATGTTTGCCGCTTTAGGTAAAGATCCCAAAGAGATGCGGGTGCAAGTAACCGTGGGGGTGCAGGAGCCCGAGAAGGTCGATTGTGACGCTTTGGCAGAACGTTTGCCGCGAGGACGTGCCGAAGTGAAAGCGGTCTTTGGCGGGATGAATGTGACCAATCCTGATGACGGAAACGTGCTGGTCATCGCCTCAGCGGCGGTGGAGGCCTTCCTCCCAAAACAGGGCTGAGTCATGGGCAAGGCGATTATGATACAAGGCACCGGCTCCAACGTCGGCAAGTCGATGCTGGTGGCGGGGTTGTGCCGGGCGGCGGCGCGACGGGGGCTGTCTGTGGCACCGTTTAAGCCGCAGAACATGTCCAACAACGCGGCGGTGACCTCTGACGGGGGCGAGATCGGGCGGGCGCAGGCGTTGCAGGCACTGGCCTGCGGCAAGGCGCTGACCGTGGATATGAACCCGGTGCTGTTGAAACCGGAGACTGATGTGGGCTCGCAGGTGGTGGTGCAGGGCAAGCGGCTGACCACGGTGAAGGCGCGGGAATATGCCAAACTCAAGCCGCAGCTGCTTGAGGCGGTGCTTGAGAGCTTTAACCGTTTGAAATCGAATAGTGATCTGGTGATCGTTGAGGGCGCGGGCAGCCCGGCGGAGGTCAATCTGAGGGCCGGAGACATCGCCAATATGGGCTTTGCGCAGGCCGCAGATGTGCCTGTGGTGTTGGCCGGAGACATCGATCGGGGCGGCGTGATTGCGCAGGTTGTCGGGACGCAGGCGGTGATATCGGAAGAGGACGCGGCGCTGGTAGTGGGCTTCTTGATTAACAAGTTTCGCGGTGATCCGAGCTTATTTGATGATGGGTATGATCTGATTAAAGCAACGACCGGTTGGGACGGCTTTGGGGTGTTGCCCTATTTCGGCGAAGCGTGGAAATTGCCTGCCGAGGACGCGCTGGAGATCAAGAATGCCGAGCGTGAGGGCGGCTTGAACGTGGTCTGTCTGGGGCTGTCGCGGATTGCGAATTTTGACGATCTGGACCCGCTGGCGCAGGAGCCGGGCGTGTCGCTGACCATGTTGCGGGCGGGGGAGCCGATCCCCGGTGATGCGGATGTGGTGATCCTTCCGGGCAGCAAGTCGACTCGCGGTGATCTGGCGTTTCTGCGGGAGCAGGGCTGGGATGTGGATCTGGCGGCTCATGTGCGGCGTGGTGGCCATGTGCTTGGGATTTGTGGCGGATATCAGATGCTTGGTGCGGTTGTGAAAGATCCTGAGGGCATCGAAGGGCCTGCTGGAGAGACCGAAGGGCTTGGGCTTTTGGATGTGGAAACCGAGATGACACCGGACAAACGTCTGACGGAAACCGAAGCGGTGCACGTGGCTTCCGGTGAGGCCTTCCGGGGCTATGAAATCCACATCGGGCGCACGGATGGGCCAGATCGGGCGCGGCCTTTTGCACAGGTGGCCGGGCGCGATGAGGGGGCTGTTTCAGCTGGGGGGCAGGTGTCAGGGAGCTATCTGCACGGTATGTTCCGCGATGACGGGTTCCGCCGGGCCTGGCTGACGGCGCTGGGTGCGCAGGTGGGCAACGCGGGCTATGACGCCACCGTACAGGCTGTGCTGGATCGTCTGGCAGATCATGTGGAAACACATCTGGATGTGGATGGCATCTTGGCAGCTGCGCGCTAAAACTTCGATGCCTCCGGCGGGAGTATTTTTAGCAGAATGAAGGGCTTAGCTCCGGCTGCGGCGCAGGTCGCGGACGGATTTGCCGTGGGCGTTTTTGAAGGCGCGGGCGAAGCTGGTGGGGCTGTTGAAGCCTGTTGCAAGGGCGATGTCGCGCACCGTCAGGCGGGTGTCTGTGGCGAGGCGCAGGGCTTCTTCGAGGCGCAGATGCAGATATGTGGCCTGTGGCGAGCTGTTCAGATGCGCGGCAAAGCGCATTTCCAGCGTGCGGGTGGAGGTGCCGATGATGGAGGCAATGGCTGGGATGGAGAGCGGCGTGTCAAGCGCGCGGGCCATGACATCCAGCGCGCGGCCAACCTGCGGGTGCTGGCGCATCTGGCGCGGGGTTGAGGTGGGACTTTGTGCCTGAGAAGGCATGGGATCATAGAGAAAAGCACTGCCGACGCGGCGCGCGAGATCGGGGCTGAAGCGGGTGGCAATCAGGTGCAGCATCATATCGATGCAGGGGCTGGCCCCGCCCGAGGTGGCAATGCGCCCTGACAGACAAAACCGGTCCTGAAGCGTTTTAACCTGCGGGAAT
Source organism: Shimia sp. R9_2 (assembly GCF_017743735.1). GTDB lineage: Bacteria > Pseudomonadota > Alphaproteobacteria > Rhodobacterales > Rhodobacteraceae > Shimia. Next base: position 329,610 of record NZ_JAGHRO010000002.1, on the reverse strand, counting down.
TGTTGGGAGAATTTTTCGAGGTCTTCCCAGTGGGTGGTGGCCTCATGACCATCCAGAAGCCCCGCGCGCGCGAGTAGCCACGGGCCGCCGTCGATGGCGGCGAGCGAGGCGCCGGTGCTGTTTATACGACGCAGCGAGGCGCTCAGACGCGGGGTGGATTGTTCCTCCAGACGAAAGCCCGCCACCACAAACAATAGATCACATCTGTCCAGCTCAGACAGCGCAGGGCCGGTGATTTCAAGGCCACTGGTGAGGGCAGCAGGCGTGCCCTCTGCGGTGAAAAACTGCCATTTGAAGAGCGTTTTTCCGGCGCGGCGGTTGGCGGCGCGCATGGGATCGACGGTGGCGGCAAAGCTCAGCGTGTTGCACTCATCCAGCACCAGAATGGCGGTGTTGAGCGGGGCGGGGTTAGGGCGAAAAACGCTGATTTCTGCGGATTCAGTCATATAATTTTCGTAAAATGAAAAGTGTTGCGCTGCAAGAGCAGTACGGTTGGGCAAGGAGCAAGAAAGGAATCGCCATGCCGCTGCAAATGAATCGTGAGGTTTTCATCACCTGTGCCGTGACCGGATCGGGTGGGACGCAGGATCGCAGCCCGCATGTGCCGCGCAGCCCGAAGCAGATTGCCGACAGCGCGATTGCGGCGGCCAAGGCGGGCGCGGCGGTGGTGCATTGCCATGTGCGTGACCCAGAAACCGGCGCGCCGAGCCGTGATCTGGGGCTTTATCGCGAGGTGACCGACCGCATTCGCGACAGTGAGGTCGACATGGTGCTAAACCTGACCGCTGGCATGGGCGGCGATATGGTGTTTGGCGGCGTGGAGACCCCGCTGCCGACTGTGGCGGGCACCGATATGGTGGGGGCCACGGAGCGGGTGGCGCATGTGGCGGAATGCCTGCCGGAGATTTGCACATTGGATTGCGGCACGATGAACTTTGCCGAAGCCGATTATGTGATGACCAACACGCCGGGCATGCTGACGGCGATGGGGAAAATGATGACAGATCTGGGGGTTAAGCCCGAGATCGAAGCCTTTGACACCGGGCATCTGTGGTATGCCAAACAGCTTGTGAAAGATGGCGTGCTGGAGCCCAATGCGCTTGTTCAGCTCTGTATGGGCGTGCCGTGGGGCGCGCCGGATGACCTCAACACCTTTATGGCGATGGTCAACAATGTGCCCGATGAGTGGACGTTCAGCGCGTTTTCTCTGGGCCGCAATCAGATGGCCTATGTGGCTGCAGCGGTGCTGGTCGGGGGCAATGTACGTGTGGGGCTGGAGGACAACCTGTGGCTCGACAAAGGTGTGCTGGCGGAAAACTGGCAGCTTGTGGAGCGCGCGGGCACGATCATTGAGAACATGGGTGCGCGGGTGATTGGCCCGGGAGAAGTGCGCGAAAAGCTTGGCTTGGTGAAACGCGCGCCGAAGGACTGAGGCCTTGCGGGAGGGCGGCGCAACAGCTGCGCGCGGCGGGGTAAGCTTTGCAGGCTTTTGTGCCCACCGCGCGCTGTTTGGCCAAAAACACAACATGTCGGTATCGCGTCGGTATCCCTACGGTATTGCGTCGGTGCCAAAAACGGCCTTTGAGTCGGCGGTGCAATGGTTAAGAAAGGCCGTTGCGCGGCCTTTTGTGCGCGCGGCAGAGCGACGGGTTTCAGGCGGGTTTGATCCGGCACAGGAAGCAGTTGTTAGACGCGCTGCGCACATCGACAAAAGCGATGTCGTCCCGCGCCAGCAGGCTGGCGGCATAGGTGCTGATCTCTGCCGTTGGGGTGACCTGGCCGGTGCCGTAGACAATGCGCTCGTCAGAACTGTAGCCGCGCACAATATGGCGCGGCGCGCTGAGGATCGCCGGAAGGTCGGCGCTTGGCGGGGTGCCTGCGCAACTTTCACAAAGATAGATCGGGCCGGTTTCGGTGAAGGGGTTTTGGCCTTCAAAGGGGCGGTGCGCCAGCGTGAAGAACGGCTGCCCGGCGGCGGTTTCTGTCAGGCAGGCACGGCAGGGATGACCGGGGCCTTCGCAAATCGCACGTTCCACGGGGTTGCCATAGGCGTCGATGCCGCTCGCGCGGATTGCGGCCACCTCGGCGGCGGGCAGCGGATGAAAATGAACAGACATAGGCGGTCTCCTTTTTTGAGGGAGACTAGGGCGCGCTCAGAGGTGCAGCGACCCGTATCATGCGGAAAGGACACGGGATGACAAAGACAGCAGCGATTATTGGCGGCGGGGTGATTGGCGGCGGATGGGCGGCGCGGTTTCTGCTCAATGGCTGGGATGTGCGGGTGTTTGATCCGGATCCGGAAGCGGAGCGCAAGATTGGCGAGGTGATTGCCAATGCGCGGGTGAGCTTGCCGGGGCTGAGTGACACGGCTTTGCCTGCCGAGGGGGCGCTGAGTTTTCATGAGACCATGTCTGAAGCTGTGGACGGCGCGGCTTGGATTCAGGAGAGCGTGCCGGAGCGGCTGGAGCTGAAGCGGAAGGTCTATCAGACGCTGCAGGAGCATTGCGCCGAGGATGCCATCATTGGCAGCTCCACCAGTGGCTTTAAACCGAGCGAATTGCAGGGTTGCGCGACGCGGCCTGCGCAGATTGTGGTGACCCATCCGTTTAATCCGGTTTACCTGATGCCGCTGGTCGAGGTGGTGCCCACCGAGAAGAACCCACCGGAGATGGTGGCGCGGGTCAAAGAGATCCTGACCGGGGTGGGGATGTTCCCGCTGCATGTGCGCAAGGAGATTGATGCCCATATTGCGGACCGCTTTCTAGAGGCGGTGTGGCGTGAGGCGCTTTGGCTGGTGAAAGACGGGGTGGCCACCACCGAGGAAATTGATGAGGCGATCCGCATGGGCTTTGGCATTCGCTGGGCGCAGATGGGGCTGTTTGACACCTATCGTGTGGCGGGCGGTGAGGCCGGGATGAAGCATTTTATGGCGCAGTTTGGCCCTGCGCTGGAATGGCCCTGGACCAAGCTGATGGATGTGCCGGAGTTCACTGAGGAGCTGGTGGATCTGATTGCGGGGCAGTCTGACGCACAATCCGGCCATATGAGCATTCGTGAGATGGAGCGCATTCGCGACAACAATCTTGTGTCGATGATGCGGGCCTTGAAGGCGCAGGATTTTGCCTCCGGTGCGGTGCTGAACAAACATGACGCCAAGCTCTCTGCCGAGGCGGGCATGGTGCGCACAGCCCGCGAGATTGTAGACCCAAGCCAGCCGATTGTGACGGTGCGCCGGGCGGTGCCGATCGACTGGCTGGATTACAACGGGCATATGACCGAGAGCCGCTATCTGCATGCCTTTGCCGATGCGACTGACCGGCTGATGGAGATCATTGGTTGTGATCAGGCCTATATCGCCACAGGCGGGAGCTTCTTCACTGCGGAGACCCATATCCGGCATATTGACGAGACCCATTTGGGCAGCGTGATCGAAGTGCGTACCCGCGTGTTGATGGGCGAAGGCAAGAAGATGCATGTTTGGCATGAGATGTATGCGGGTGAGAAACTGTTGGCGACGGGGGAGCATATCCTGATCCATGTGAGCCTTGAGACCCGCCGGCCTGCGCCGTTTAGTGAAGAGATTGCCGCCAATCTGAAGATGATCTGTGACGCGCAGGCGGATCTGCCTGCTCCAGAAGGCGCCGGGCGCTATGTGGGGCAGCCGCGATGAGCAGGCGGGTTCTGATCACGGCGGGCGGCTCTGGCATTGGTCGCGCGATGGCGGAGGCTTTTGCGCGCGAGGGCTGGCAGGTCTGGGTGGCGGATCTGGATGGCGCGGCTTTGGCGGATGCGCCTGAGAGCTGGCGCAGCACGCAGCTTGATGTGACCGATGAGGCAGGCGTGGCTGCGCTGTTTTCGGAGGTGCAGGCTGCGTGGGGCGGGCTCGATGCGCTTTGCGCAAATGCCGGAGTTGCCGGGCCGACTGCGGCTGTGGAGGATATAAAACTGCAAGACTGGCAGGCCTGCGTGGCGGTCAATCTGGAAGGCGCGTTTCTGGCGGCGAAATACGCCGCGCCGATGATGAAGGCTGCCGGGCAGGGGGCGATTGTGGTGACCAGCTCCACAGCGGGGCAATATGGTTACCCTTACCGTGCGCCTTACGCGGCCGCCAAATGGGCGGTGATTGGGCTGACCAAAACTCTGGCGATGGAGCTCGGGGGCTATGGCGTGCGGGCCAATGTAATCTGCCCCGGCGCGGTGGAAGGGCCGCGGATGGAGGGGGTGCTGGCGCGGGAGGCGGCCGCCAAGGGAATGAGCCGCGATGACGTCTATGAGGGCTATGCCAGTGGCACGGCGCTGGGGGCCTTTGTGGAGGCGCGTGATGTGGCGGATATGGCGGTGTTTCTCTGTTCAGAGAAAGCCCGGATGGTCAGCGGGCAGGTGATTGCCGTGGACGGGTTTACGGTGAATCCGGATCCGAAGGCTTAGGGGCTTTGCCCTGCCACCGCAAGCGGCGGCCACCCCAGGATATTGGGAGAATGAGAAGCTAGGGCGGCTTATAGCGTGGCCTTGAGGCTTTCCAGATGGGCGGGGATGTCGCGGGCGCTGATGTCGGCCTGACGTACCAGATTGTCAAAGTGCTCGGTGAAGGAAGTCACGCGCTCTGTGTCGCGAAAGGCGAGGTAGTTGCGGCCCAGATAGAGCACGGCGAGCAGGGGGCCGAAGACGGTGATCGGGCTGGAGTAGAGGCGGCGGGCGTCAAAGAGGTAGAGGCGCAGGCGCGGGTAGAGCTGTTCTGTAAGGGTTGCGAAATGGGCGAGTTGCCGGGCGCGGATGTCGGCGGGCAGGCCGCGATGGTAGCCCTCGCCATTGGCAAAGGATTCCATATCGTGGCGCGGCAGGGCGATTTCATAATCCGATTGTGAGGCGCGCATCAGATCCAGCCGGTCGCGGGAGGCGTTGATGGCCTGCTCAGCAGTGCGGCCCAGATGCGGCGAATATTCCCAGTTCAGCATCTCATCGGTTTTGAGCATGTCCGGCAGCGCTGCGGGGACGTGACGGATCTTGTAGCCTGCGGCCTCTTGGTGCCAGGCGAAGATCTGTTCATCCACCAGCGCGCGGGGGGCCTTGGTGACGGTGAGCGCATTGGCGAGAATATCGGCGGTGTTTTCAGGGCGGTCGGTGAGCGAGAGCAGCCAGTCGGCAGAGACCCCAAGCGCCGCCGCGCATTCACCGACAACCTGCGCATTGGGGAGCCGCGCGCCCTCGTCTTTGAGGAGTTGGCTAATGGTGGAGCGGTCTACGCCGATGGTGCGCGCGAGCGCGGCCTGAGACATGGCGCTGGTCTGCATGGCGGTGGCAAGGCGCTGGCGGAAGCGGTCGGCGCGGAGCCGTTTGTCGATATTTTCGATCATGTGGTGATTAATATCACCTATGACGATTTTTGTTAATCATATTCGGAATTCTGAAACGCACCGCGGCGCGATAGCTCTGGTTGTGCTCACAAAACCGTGAGCCTGACTAAGACGAAGAAAAGGCACGGCGATGGAAACTCCCAAACGCTCGATTGTGAAAGCGGTGATCTGGAATGTGATTGGGCTGATGTCCATGGCATTGGTGGGGCTTTGGGCGACGGGCTCTTTGGCGATGGGCGGCAAGATGGCGGCGATCAACACAGCCATCGGTTTGAGCTGCTATGTGATCTACGAGCGGGTCTGGGCGCGGGTGTCCTGGGGGCGTGTGCGTGGATAGGGTGCAGCCCAAGAAGGTGCGGGTGGAATGGCCCACCCTTGGGTTGCTTCTTTTGTGTTATGCGCTGTTTGCGCTGGGCACTGTCTGGGGCGCGGCGTTGTGGTTGCCTTTGGGCATGGGGCTGACGGTTGTGGCCATGGCGCTGCACAGCTCGCTGAGCCATGAGGCCTTGCATGGACATCCGTTTGAAAACAAAGTGTTGAATGCCGCTTTCGTGTTTCCGGCGCTGGGGCTGTTTGTGCCTTATCTGCGGTTTCGCGACACCCATCTGGCGCATCATTTGGACAGCCGTCTGACCGATCCATATGACGATCCGGAGAGCAATTACCTCTATCAAGAGGACTGGGCGGCGCTGCCCAAATGGCGTCAGCGGGTGCTGAATTGGAATAATACGCTCGCCGGGAGGCTGTTGGTTGGACCGCTGGTGGGGCAGATCTGTTTCATGGCTGCAGATTGGCGAGCGGTGCGCGCAGGGGACATGGCGGTGTTGCGCGGCTGGCTGTGGCATGGGCCTGCGGTGGCAGTTGTGCTCTGGTGGTTGGCGGCTGTTGGGCAGATGCAGGGGTGGGCGTTTGGGTGCTGTGCCTATGGGGCAATGGCGATTTTGAAGATCCGCACCTTTCTGGAGCATCAGGCGCATGAGCGCGCGCGGGGCCGCACGGTGATCATTGAGGATCGCGGGCCTTTGTCCTGGGTCTTTCTCAACAACAATCTGCATGTGGTGCATCATATGCATCCCAAAGTGGCCTGGTATCAGCTGCCCAAACTGTTTCGCAGCCATCGGGCGCGTTATCTGTCGCGCAACGAGGGTTATTATTTTGCCTCCTACAGCGAGGTGTTCCGGCGCTATTTCTGGCAGAGCAAAGACCCGGTGGCGCATCCGCTGTGGCGCAAAGGCGGGTGAGACCTGCCGCGGGTGGCTATTCCACAGTGACAACAGCGTCTTAGGTGTGCATCAAGAGCGTCATGGAACTTTGGATCATTGCCTCCGTCGCCGCAGCCGCCTTTCAGACCGTGCGCTTTATGCTGCAAAAACACCTCGCGCAGGTGAAGCTCTCTGCCGCTGGGGCCACATTTGCGCGGTTTGTGTATTCCGCGCCGATTGCCGCGACCATTCTGCTGACGCTTGTCGCCTTGGGGCAGGTGAAGCTGCCTGCGTTGTCCTGGGCCTTCTGGGGATATGGCATTGTGGGCGGCGCGGCGCAGATCACCGCGACCGTGTGTACGGTGATGTTGTTTGGGCGGCGCAATTTTGCGGTGGGCATGGCTTTCATTAAAACCGAGGTGCTGCTGACGGTGCTGATTGGCATTCTGGTGCTGGGCGAGGCGGTCTCTGCTCTTGGGATGGCGGCGATCTTCATCGGTTTGGCCGGGGTTTTGGTGCTGTCGGGGCCGATTGAGGCCAACCAACAGGGCTGGCGGCGGTTTCTTAGCCCCTCGGCGGCGCTGGGCCTTTTGGCCGGAGCGCTCTTTGGCGTGTCGGCGGTCTGTTACCGCGGAGCCTCTTTGCAGGTGGCGCTGGATGCGCCGATGCAGCGGGCGCTGGTGACTTTGGCGGCGGTGACGGCGATGCAGATGGCAGGCATGTGGGGCTGGCTGAAGCTGCGCGAGCCCGGCGAGGTGGCCAAGGTGCTGGGCGCCTGGCGCAGTGCGGGCTTCATCGGGCTGACCAGCATGGGCGGAACCTTCTGCTGGTTCACGGCCTTCACGCTGCAAAACGCGGCTTATGTGAAAACCGTGGGACAGATCGAGCTGGTGTTTGGCATTCTGGGCACGGTGCTGATCTTCCGTGAGACGATCAGCCGGCGGGAATACCTTGGCATGGCACTTTTGGCGGCGTCGATTGTGGGGCTGATCCTGCTGGCCTAGGCTCAGCGATCTTGTTCGTGGCCGTAGAGCCTGAGAAAGAGGCTGGATTCGTCGTTGTTTTTGAAGAAGGGCACGGCGGCAGGTGGGTTGCGGTCGGTCACGCGGGCCTCGATTTCGGCGAGCACAACCTCGGTGATGAAGGGCAGGTCAAAGGCGCGCACGTCTTTCAGCGGGATCCACTGAAGGTGGGACAGCTCTTCGCAAGCGGCTGAGAAATCATCCAGATCGGTGGCGATTTCATCGGCGTCCAGAAGAAAGAAGCGCGCATCAAAGCGGCGCGGGCGACCCGGAGGCGTGATGGCGCGGAAGACAAATTGCAGCGCTTCGGCGGTGGGGACATGACCGGTTGCGGCAAAGCTTTCCCAATCCGGCGCTGGCGGCTCTGACCAGCTGCCTTTCTGCCCGAGGATCAGCCCGGTTTCTTCCCACAGCTCGCGAATGGCGGCCACGCAGAGCGCATGAGACAGATCGTGCGCGCTGTCTTCGCGCAGACGGTCGGCGCAGAAATCAGGTATCTGCGTTGCAAGGGCGATGTCCGCATCACCCGCGTCCACCGCACCGCCGGGAAAGACCACCTTGTTGGGCATGAAGGCCGCTTTGGCGCCGCGCTGTCCCATCAGAATGCGGGGATCGGTGTCCCGATCCCGCAGAACGATGACCGTTGCGGCGTCTCGAATGGCGGTTTTGTCGATCGTCATGCCCGTATGCTCCCCTCAGCTTGAGGGGTCTTGGGACGGATCACTAAAACCCGTGCATGCGGCGCGCCCATTGAAACGCGACCACGCCCCCCTTCAGTCGAGGAAGAAGGTAGAGCGAGAGCGCGACGCAGCCAACCGCAAAAATTGTAAAGAGGATAAGAGGTTCTGGTCGCCAGTGCACAAAGGCCACGTGCAGGAGCGGGGCCATGAGGTGGCCGACGATCAGAATGGTCAGATAGGCGGGGCCATCATCTGCGCGGTGGTGATGCAGCTCTTGTTTGCAGACCGGGCAATGGTCGCGCACCTTCAGATAGCCCTTCAGCATAGGGCCATTGCCACAATTTGGGCATTTGCGGCGCCAGCCGCGCATCAGGGCAGGTTTTAAGGGTCTGTCTTCCAATGCTGCCGTTGTCTCGCTCATCACATGTCCTCGCGTTCGATCCGGTCAAAATGATGTAGCGGGCGCACAGATTAAAGAGGTCAAAATGCCTTGCGGCGGGATGTCGCAAAGGAAGGGCTTGCGGGGGCACTTGCCGGAGCTGTGGAAGGCCAAAGAAAGGCACGCGCAAAAAAATCGAAAAAAGTTGCGACGGAATGGCGGGGGCGGCGCGTTCTATCTGCACCAAACAGGCAATGAGCCACATTGGACGATGCCTAAAGAGGAGAGATCGAGATGCAAAGCAAACTGATGATCGGCGCGGTTGTGATCGCAGCATTGGGGGTGACGGCGGTTGGGGCTTCTGCCAAAGAAGGAGGCAAGGAGCGCCATCATCGCGGCCATCACATGCCCGCTTTTGAAATGCTGGACACCAATGGCGACGGTGTGGTGACCCGCGCGGAGCTTGAGGCACAGGCGCAGGCGCGTTTTGACGGGGTGGATGCCAATGATGATGATCTGATCTCCCGCGATGAGATGCGGGCCCATGCGGAGGCGTCGGGCAATGCGCGCATGGCCAAAGGTGTGGACCGGATGTTTGACCGGCTGGATGCCAATGAGGACGGTCAGCTCTCCGCCGAGGAAATGAAACCCAAGGGCGACCGGATCGGCAAGATGCTGGAGCGGTTGGACAGCGACGCGGATGGTCAGATCAGCAAGGCGGAATATGACGCCATGAAGGAAAAGCACGCCGGCAAGCGTGCAGAGCGTAAGGCTAAGATGTTCAAGGCGCTTGATACCGACGGTGACGGCAGCATCAGTCAGGAAGAGTGGGACGCGGCCAAGGAAGCGCGTGGCACAGTCAAACGGGGTGAGGCAGCGACGCAGGACAACTGATCCGGCCGAGCTGATCGGGGCGGTGGGAGATGTCCCCTCCGACCGTCCCGGCCTGAGCCTGCTGCGCATCGCTTATCCGGCTTTACCACCGGAGCGATTGCGCAGCATCGGCGCAGCGGGTAGCCCTTGAGACGATGACGATGCCTTACGATCAACAGGACGAGATGCCGGATGACGCTTTGTTGGTGTTATATGCCAACGGAGACAGCCCTGCGGCGCGCAGTCTGACGCTGCGGTTGACGCCGCGGGCGTTTGCGCAGGCGTTTCGCATGCTGGGGGATCGGGCCGAGGCCGAAGATGTGGCGCAGGAGGCGATGATCCGCCTTTTCAAACAAGCGCCGGATTGGCGCCAAGGCGAGGCCAAGGTGACCACATGGCTGTATCGTGTGGTGGCCAATCTCTGCACCGACCGGCTGCGCAAGACGCGGGGCGTGGCGCTGGACGCTGTGCCGGAGCCGGAAGATGACGCCAAATCGGCGGCGCAGCAGATGCAGGATCAGGCGCGCAATGACGCTTTGCAAGCCGCGCTCAACGGCCTGCCGGAGCGGCAGCGACTGGCGGTGGTGTTGCGTCACATAGAAGGGTTGGGCAATCCTGAGATTGCCGAGATCATGGAGATCAGCGTAGAGGCGGTGGAAAGCCTGACCTCGCGCGGAAAACGGGCGCTGGCACAGGCACTGGCCGGTCAGCGCGAAGCACTGGGGTATACAGATGGCTGATAAGTTTGATGACAAGATGTTTGACGACGACATGCTTGAGGATCTGTTTGCCTCCGCCAAGAGCGATGCGCGGGCAGAGCCGTCGCCTGACCTGATGGCGCGGGTGCTGGAGAGTGCCCAGGCCGTTCAGGCAGACCAGCAGGCGGCACAGCAAGCCACACAGGGCGCCTCGCAAAGCCCGCTACGCGAAGAGGGCGGCTGGTGGCGGGCGCTCTTGCAGGCGCTGGGCGGATGGCCCTCGCTCAGCGGGGTGGCCGTTGCGGGGCTGGCCGGGGTGTGGATTGGTGTTTCGTCAGGCACGGCTCTGATGCAGAACACTTTGGGCCTCGATCTCTATGGGGAAGTTGCGCAAACTTACCTTTCTGATCTGGATGTGAGCTACGCCCTGAACCTGGGCGTGGAGGAAGAATGATGACACAAGACACTGGTGCAAACGGCGCAACCGATGGGCCGCCGCCAAAGGGCAAAAAGCGCCGCGCGTTGCGAGTGCTGTTGATCGGGTCCGTGACCCTAAATGTGCTGATCATCGGGTTGGTCGGTGGCGCGATCTTCAGTTTCAAGCGTCACGACGGCCCCCCAGTGGCCGGGGACCGGTTCACCGCGCCCTTTGTGCGGGCGATGAGCTTTGAGGACAAACGCGCCGTTGGTCGGGAGATCCGCCGCAGCTACCGGTCTGCCTCTGTGGATCGGCACGCTGATCAGGCGCGCTATCTTGAGGCGCTGAGCTTGCTGCGTCAGAGCCCGTTTGATGGCGAAGCGCTTAAGGCAACCGTGGTGGCGCTGGATGAAGCGGGGGTGAACCGGCGGACGCTCGCGCGGGAGAGCTTTCTGAAGCGGATCAGCGAAATGAGTGATGCGGAGCGCGCCGCGTATGCCGATCGTCTGGAAGAAGAGCTGAAACATGGTCGCAAAGGCAAACACGGCGATGGCCACAAGGACGGCAAGCATAAAAACTGACCTTGTGGGGCAGGCGGCTCAGGTCTGAGAGAGGCGAGCTGGCCTGACTTTAGGGGGATGCCTGAGGGCAGAGAGGCGCTTTGTTTTTGAAGCGCTTTTTGTTGGCGTAGGCGGCTGTGTCAGGCTGCGGAGCAGGACAGGGTGACCTTATCCCGACCTTCGGCTTTCGCGCCGTAAAGTGCCTGATCTGCGCGGTCCAGCAGGGCAGAGGCAATGCCGTCATGGGCGGCAAGGCGCAGGTGCTGTGTGGATTTGCAGTCAGGAGACTTGGCCTTGATCAGGTCGCTGCCCATGGCCACGCCAATGCTGACGGTCACGGGGATCTGAATGTCGCGGCCGCGCAGGTAGACAGGCTCGCTGCGCACCACATCGCAGAGGCGCTGGGCGACCTGCTCGGCGGCGGTCACATCCTCAACCGGCACCACAATCATGAACTCTTCGCCCCCCATGCGGGCAATCAGATCCGCCTGAGACAGGCAGCGGCGCATCCGGCGGGCGATCTCGGCCAGAACAATGTCGCCAGCGGCGTGGCCATAACGGTCGTTGACCTCTTTGAAGTGGTCCAGATCGGCCAGCATCACGGCAAAATCGCCGCGCTGGCTGTGGGCACGCTGCGCCAGTTTGGTGAGATGCGGCATCGCATAGCGGCGGTTGAACAGACCGGTGAGCGGATCGGTGACCGCAGCGGTGAGGCCATCCTCAACGCGTTTGCGCAGCCGGTCGGTCAGGCGCTTGCGGGCAATCATCGCATCGAGCCGCAGGGCGGCCTCTTCGGCATCAAAACCGTCGATCAGCACATCGTTGGCGCCCAGATCAAGCGCGTTGATGCGGGCGGTGTCGTCCTCGGCATCCAGCACCACAAGCACAGCGGCCTGACGGGTGGTGGCGCGGGCGCGCACCTCTGCCAGAAGGCGCAGGGACTCATCAGGCGTTGCGGTGCGCAGGGAGATCACGATGGCGTCCGGCGCGGCAAACTGTGACATGTCCTGCGCGATCTGGGAGATCTGTTGCTGACGCAGGCCGTAGGGCACGCAGGCTTGCAGTTGCGCATTCCACAGCAGCCCTTCGGCGGCGTTCCAGGAGGCGATCAGCACTTGTGCCGGACCTTCAAAGCCTGACATCTGCTCCGCGAGGCCAGGGATCTGGCCAGCTTGTTCGCGCAGGCGCAACTCTTCATAGGAACTGCGGGCGCGGATGATGCTGCGGATGCGCGCCAGAAGCGCATCGGTGCTGACAGACATGTCAAAAGCGTCGTCGGCGCCGGCGCGCAGGGCGTCGATCCGATCCGTGCGGGTGCCTTCGGTGTTGGCGATCAACACAGGCAGATGGGCAAAAGCCGGGTTCTCTTTAACGAGTTTGCAAAGTTTCAGTGCGCTCATGTCCACAAGGTCACCGCCCAGAACCAGCAGGTCCGGTGTTTCTGCGTGGAGCAGATCCAAAGCTTCCCCTGCGCTGGCGGCCTGCTCAACACGAGCAAAAACACCAGTCAGTTTGACTTTCAACAAGATGCGGTTCGCCGAGATACTGTCGACGATCAAGACATGAGCTGCCATAAGAAAACCTGAAAACTGTGAAAAACGGGACCTGTTCATTTTGGCTTATCATTGGTTAACAAACTCTTTCGAAAGTGGGAGCAAATGAGAGTTTCTCAAGAAGTGGCGGAAACCGTTGCTATTAAGGCTTTAGGCTGGTTGGTGACCCAAGATGAAGTGGTCGGAGTCTTCATGGGGGCTACTGGTGCCTCGGTTAACGACCTGCGCGAGCGGGCAGGTGATTCTGATTTCCTGGGGTCTGTGCTGGAGTTCTTAACGATGGACGACGCCTGGGTGGTCTCATTTTGTGATGCCAATGATCTCCCCTATGACGTGCCGCTGATGGCAGCGAATCTTCTTTTGGGTGAGTCGCGGGCCCACTGGACCTAAATAAAGGACGCCTCTTGCGCGCGGGGGCCGCACCGGTGCAGGGTGCGCGGGTGAGGCGCTTGGCGCGGGGCTAAGGAATAAAGGCGATAGGATGCGGGTAGACGGGCTTCTGTTTGATAAAGACGGCACGCTTTTTGATTTTGGGGCGACGTGGAACGGATGGGCGGCGCGGATGATCACGCGCTTTGCTGATGGGGATACGGCGCTGGCGGCGCAGATTGCGGGCGCGTTGCAGTTTGACCTGAGCGCGGAGGCCTTTCTGCCGGAGAGCTTTGTGATTGCGGGCACCAACCGCGAGGCGGCTGAGGCGGTGGCCAGCGTGGTGCCGGGCGGCGATGTGGACGCGATTGAGCACACGTTGATGCTTGAGGCGGCAGAGGCTTCGCTTGCACCGGCGGTGCCGCTTGGGCCGTTGATGGACGGGTTTATCGCGCAGGGTCTCAAGCTTGGCGTGATGACCAATGACACGGAATTTGCTGCGCGGGCGCATCTGCAGGAAGCCGGGGTTGTGGATCGTTTCAACTTCATCGCCGGGTTTGACAGCGGCTTTGGCGCGAAACCTGATCCGGACCCGCTGCTGGCCTTTGCCCGGCATGTGGCGCTTGATCCGGCGCGGGTGGCGATGGTTGGCGACAGCAGCCATGATCTGTTGGCAGGCCGGCGGGCAGGCATGCAGACCGTGGCCGTGCTGACCGGCGTGGCAGAAGAGGCGGAGCTGGCCCCGCTGGCGGATGTGGTGCTGCCCAACATTGGCCATTTGCCGGAGTGGCTGAGCGCCTGATCTGACCGGCAGATAGCACCATTTGAGAAAGTAAAAAGACCCCGCACCAAGAGGTGGCGGGGTTTTCTTTTGCGCTGCGCTCGGTCCCCAAGGCGCAAGCGGAGTTCAAAAGCGACAGGTTTTGTCGAAAAAGCGCAGGAATCTCGGGCGCGTCAGCGTTTCCTGAAAAGGACGCGGAGAAGGAGAGCGCCATGTCTGAAGCAGAAGAGACATCCCGCAGAGGCAAACGCAGCGGCGGACGGGCCGCGCGGCGTGGGCGTTCGGTTGGCCTTGAGCAGATGCCATGGCGCTTGCCGGTCAACACGGATCGGCCAACGGAGCCTTTGTCAGAGGACGGGGTGGCGCGCCTTCATGACGGGGCGATGCGGATCCTTGAGGAAATCGGCATTCAGTTCTTCAACGGCGAAGCGCTCCAGATCCTGAAAGCTGCAGGCTGTCGCGTGGTGGAGGACCGCGTGTTCATGGAGCGCAGCTTTGTCATGGAGATGGTGGCCAAAGCGCCGAGCAGCTGGACCCTGACCCCGCGCAATCCGGACCGGCAATTGGTGATGGGGGAAGGGCACATCCTGTTTGGCAATGTGTCGAGCCCGCCAAACTACTGGGATCTGGAGCTGGGCCGCAAAGTGCCGGGCACGCGGGCGCAATGCGCGGACCTGCTGCGGCTGACGCAGTTTTTCAACTGTATCCATTTCTCCGGCGGCTATCCGGTAGAGCCGCAGGACATTCATGCTTCGGTGCGCCATCTGGATGTGCTGTTTGACACGCTGACCCTGACCGATAAGGCGGTGCACACTTATTCGCTGGGGGCTGAGCGGGTGGAAGATGCCATGGAGATGGTGCGGATTGCCGCCGGATTGAGCCATGAGGCCTTTGAAGCGCGGCCCCATATCTTCACCAACATCAATTCCACCTCGCCGCTGAAACATGATGAGCCGATGATGGATGGCTGGATGCGGCTGGCGCGGCGCAATCAGGCGCTGGTGGTCACACCGTTCACGCTGGCGGGTGCGATGGCGCCGGTCACCATGGCGGGCGCGGTCGCGCAATCGCTGGCGGAGGCGTTGAGCGCGGTGGCACTGGCGCAGTATATCCGCCCCGGTGTGGCCTGCGCGATTGGCACCTTTACCTCAAATGTGGACATGAAATCCGGTGCGCCCGCCTTTGGCACGCCAGAATATATGCGCGCCACCCAGATGACCGGTCAGATGGCGCGGTTTTATGGTCTGCCGATGCGCGCCAGCGGCGTCTGCGCGGCCAATGTGCCGGACGGGCAGGCCATGTGGGAGACCTCCAACAGCCTGTGGAGTGCTGTGCAGTCGGGCACCAATATGGTCTATCACGCCGCCGGATGGCTGGAGGGCGGGCTGATCGCCAGCCCTGAGAAGTTCATCATGGATTGCGAAGTGGTGCAGATGATCCAGCGCTATCTGGAGCCGGATATCTGGGCCACGGGAGAGGCGGAGGTTGCGCTGGAGGCGATCCGCGAGGTGGGCTCTGACGGGCATTTCTTCGGGATCGATCACACGCAGGAGCGCTACACCACCGCGTTTTATCAGCCCTTTGCCTCGGACTGGCGCAACTTTGAAGCCTTTCAGGCGGCGGGCGGCACATGGACCGCGGAGCGCGCGCATCACATCTTCAAGGACGTGCTGAGCCAATATGAAGAGCCCCCCATGGACGCCGCGATCCGCGAGGAATTGGCCGAACTTGTAGAACGGCGCAAAGCCGAAGGCGGCGCGCCCACAGATTTCTGAGGCGTGGCACACAGTAGGGTTGCGGCGGGGCGGCGGCAGGCCGCCTCACTTCAAGGTAGGCTTATCAAGACGTTGTTTTTTATCGTCAACCCGATATAGAGAGTCCGCAAGTTTGGTTGGAGGTAGGCCATGCACAAGCGGGAAGGCTACGCGGCCGCAGGGCGTGCGGAAATGGCTGGTGTGGGCGGTTTGGCTGGATTGGCCATCTGGGCGCTGATTGAAAAAGCGCATGAGATTGTCAGCCATCCACTGGCTTATCTTACCCTAACGGGATTTGTTTCCGGCTTTTTTGCTGTTCTGATGGGGCTGAGCGGCCCGCATCGCATTGTCCGTGCAGCTTTGCCTGCGCTTGGTCTGTCTGCGCTGGCGGCGGCCCTGCTGACATGGTCGGGGCTGCGCTTTGACACGCTGGACGCTTTTGGCGCAGCGCAGCATCCGATCATTGCCTGGGCGCTGTTTCTGCTGATTGGCACGCCCTTTGCCGCAGCGACGCTGCGGGATCGTCATAGCCTGCGGGATTATGGCCATCTGTTTGATGTGAGCTGGGGCATCCTTGTGCGCTACTCTGCGGCCTGGCTGTTTGTAGCGCTGATCTGGGCGGTGATCTTCTTGAGCAATGCGCTGTTGGAGATTGTGGGTCTCACCATCATTGAGGATCTCCTGGACATTGAGGGCGCGGCCTTTGTGATCTCCGGCGCGGCGCTGGGCGTTGGTCTCTCTGTGGTGCATGAGCTGCGCGACTATATCTCGCCCTTTCTGGTGATGCGTCTGCTGCGCCTTCTGGTGCCGGTGGTGCTGGTGGTGGTGCTTGTTTTTGTGGGCGCCGCCTTGATGCAGGCGCCGGGCGATCTGTTTGGCAATTTGAGCCGCGCGACGACCTTGCTTGCGGTGGCGCTGGCCATGATCACGCTGATCAGCGTGGCGCTCGACCGCAGCGATGTGGATGCGGTGCAAACCCCGTTGATGCGCGCGGCGACCTCGGCATTGGCATTGTTGTTGCCGGTTTTGACCGGGCTGGCGGGCTACGCGCTGTGGTTGCGCGTGGCGCAATACGGCTGGACACCGGCGCGGCTGGCGGCGGCCTGTACGGTGATGGTGGTGGGGCTGCATGCGGTGAGCTATGCGGTGGCGGTGGTGCTGCGCGGCGCGTGGATGGCGCGTATCCGCCAGGCCAATATCACCATCGCGGTGGGCATGCTGTTGCTGCTGGCACTCTGGCAGACGCCGGTGCTGAATGTGGAGCGCATTTCGACCCAGTCTCAGCTGGCGCGTATCGTTGCAGAGAAAGTGACGCCGCAGGATGCCGCGCTTTGGGAGATGCAGGCGGAATGGGGTCATGCAGGGCAGGCCGGATTGGCCGCTTTGAGCGCCGATTTTGCCGCCGGAAAACCCGAATGGCAGGCCGCGGTTGAGGCGGCACAATCGGCGGAGAGCCCTTGGGAATATGCGCAGGGCTTTCATGGCAATGCGCGAGTTGCACCTGCAGAAAGATTTGCCGCCAATCTGACGGTGCTGCCGCCGGAAGCGGTGGTGGAGGCGCGAGATATGAGCAATATTGCGCTCTATCGTTTGGAAGATTGGGCGGATATTTGCGAAAGCGCGCCGGATCCCGGATGCGTTTTGCTGTTTGGTGATTTTCACCCTACACACGCTGGGCGTGTGGGGATCCTATTTTTGCCAGTGGCGGCACGCAAAGTTGACGTATTTAGCGTGTATGAGGTCGGCAGGTCGCTCGCTGTGGGAGAAAAAATCGCCAGATCAGAAAGTGATCGGGTGACCCTCAGACAACTGAGGGATATAATGGACGGAAAGTTTGAGGTGGCTCCGAGCAGTCGTCAATCGCTGTGGATCGGTGATATGGAGCTTACACCAGAGTTTTAGTTTTGGGCGCGTTGGGGAAATCTTAACACCGCTCTGATTTTATGGGTCTTGGTAAGAAAGGTGAATGCATGCACGGCTTGATCAACAGAGCGATACAGTGCTTTGTCCGCGACAGCTATGGTCAGCCGCGGTGGGTTGAGGTGTGCCGACTTGCCGATGTGGACACCACCGATTTCGAAGCCATGCTGCACTACGAAGACAGCGTGACCGAAGACCTGATCAAAGCCGCGTCAGAGGTTATTGGTGCGCCGCTTGAAACGGTGCTTGAGGACATTGGCACCTATCTTGTGACACATCCGAATGTTGAAGCGCTCAGGCGATTGTTACGCTTTGGCGGCGTGGATTTTGTGGATTTCCTGCACTCGCTGGACGATTTGCCGGAACGCGCGAGATTGGCGGTGGATGACCTTATTCTGCCGAGTATGGAGCTTCGCGAGCATTCATCGGAATGCTATAGCCTGACCTGTCGACACCCCCAGCTGGGGTTTGGCCATGTGATGATTGGCATTTTGCGCACCATGGCGGATGACTATGGCGCGCTGGTGTTTCTGGAGCACAAGGGCGCGGAGCAGGATGCTGAGGTGGTTGATATCACACTGGTTGTGAATGCCTTTGCCAGTGGGCGTGAGTTTGAGTTGGGGGCGCGTGCCCAGTGAGCGAATTGGACCAGATCTGTGAGATGACGCAAATGCTGGACGTGATGTGTCCGATGCATGTGCAGCTCGACAAAGAGGGGCGCATCACCCATGCGGGCCCCACGCTGACCAAGATTTTCCCCGATCAGGCGCTGATCGGCGCGGGCTTCTTTGACGTTTTTGAACTGAACCGCCCACATGCCATCACCTCCATGTCGCGCCTGATGGCGTCGGCGGGCAAGAAACTGCACCTCAAGAAACGCTCTGATCCGCCCACCGGATTAAAAGGCGTGCTGATGCACGACGGCAAAGGGGGGGCGGTTGTGAACCTGAGCTTTGGGATTTCGATCCTGGATGCGGTGCGCGACTATGATCTGAATGCGGCGGATTTTGCGGCCACCGATCTGACGATTGAGATGCTCTATCTGGTGGAGGCCAAATCCGCCGCCATGGAGGCCAGCCGCAAGCTCAACCAGCGCCTGCAGGGCGCCAAGGTTGCCGCTGAGGAGCAGGCCTACACCGATACGCTGACCGGGCTGAAAAACCGCCGTGCGCTGGATCTGATCCTGCCGCGTCTGGTGGAGGCGCGTAAGCCCTTTGGCCTGCTGCATGTGGATCTGGACTTCTTCAAAGAGGTCAATGACACCAAGGGCCACGCGGCAGGTGATGTGGTGCTGCAGCATGTGGCGCGGGTGCTTGTGGAAAGCAGCCGGGATGCGGATGTGGTTGCCCGTGTGGGCGGCGATGAATTTGTGCTGGTGATCAAGGGCAACACCGATGAGGAGGTGCTGGGCCGGATTTCTGAGCGGATCATCAAAGAGGTCGAGGCACCGGTGCCTTATAAGGACGCGGTGTGCGAGGTCTCTGCGAGCGTGGGGATTTCGATCTACACCGGCACGGCGGACACCAGCGTTGAAGAGCTGATGGATGATGCGGATACGGCGCTTTATGCCTCCAAGCACGATGGGCGCGCGACCTTCACGCTTTATCGGCCGGAGCTGCGTGAAAACGGCCCGCTGGCGGTGGGGTCCTGAACTGCGCGCCTGAGCAGCGCCGATATGTCGAGATGACGGCCCTGCGTGTTGCGGGGCTTTTTCTTTTTAGTGCGCAGCTTTAGAGTGCGTAAAGATAAGGTTGCCAAAGCGTTAAGCGGAAGAGTTCACCCTCATTTTCTTGCTGAAAGAGGTGCTATAGCTGGGCGATGCGGTTGCGGCTTTCGGTGGCGATGTAATCGACGAACAGGCGCACTTTCGGATCTTGCAGCTTGCGGTGCGGATAGAGGCAACCAAAAGATGCAGGTAGCGGCGGGGTGTCAGGCAACACCTCAACGAGCGCGCCGCTGGCCAGATCGGCGGAGACGTCAAAGCGCGGTTTGTTGGCAATCCCGGCCCCTTCAAGCGCCCATTGGGTGAGCACATCCCCGTCATCCGCGTCAAACCGACCTTTGGCCTCTATTTTCTGCGGGCCTGCCTCGGTTTGCAGGGTCCAGAAATATTCCGGCGACCGCGGGAAGCGCAGCAAGAGGCAGTTGTGATTGGCGAGAAGATCTTCGGGGGTTTGCGGGGTTCCGGCGCGGGCGAGATAGTCCGGAGAGGCCACAAGCACGCGCTCACAATCGGCGATTTTGCGCAGCTTAAGATTGCTGTCTTTCAGCTCGCCAAGGACAAAGGCCACATCCAGACCGTCCTCAAACATGTCCACCGTGCGATCAGACAGGCGCAGGCGCACGTCCACATGCGGGTGCTGCTCGGTGAAGGCAGGGATAAGCGGCGCGATGATGCGGCGACCCACGCCCAAGGGCGCGGTGACCCGGATGGTGCCACGCGGATTGTCGGAGAACCCGGCCACCACGGCTTCGGCTTCTTCCAATGTGGTGATCACTTTGCGGGCATGTTCATAAAACACCTTGCCGACCTCGGTGGGCGAGAGGTTGCGGGTGGTGCGGTTGAACAAACGCACGCCCAAACGGGTCTCCAGCTCCTTCACCCGGTTTGAGGCCACGGCCGGGGTCAGCCGCAGATCCCGCCCACCAGAGGTGATCGAGCCCAGCTCCACAACACGCACAAAGACTCTCAGGCTTTCAAGATACGGCATTTCTCGCTCCATATGTGGCTGAGGGACAGTTTACTGCCGGAATGGTGGGCGATTTTCAATAAATCATTGAAATAGATTTTCTAAAACCCTCGTTTCATTGAAGACGAAAGAGCAGATAGAGTAGCTTGTGGCCACCTAAGTGCCGACTCCCAGCAAGAGGTCAGGATGCAGCACCGCAGCGAAATACGCTTTTTACTCAACGGCCGTGAGGTCTCTCTTTCCGATGTGGGAGCGGACGACACGCTTCTGGACTTTCTGCGGATTGATCAACGCCTTACGGGCAGCAAAGAAGGCTGTGCGGAGGGCGATTGTGGCGCCTGCACCGTGATGGTCGGGCGGCTGACACCGCAGGGGCTGCATTATGAGACAGTGAATGCCTGCATTCGCTTTCTGGCGACACTGGATGGCTGTCATGTGGTGACAATCGAATATCTCGGCGGTCCTAATGGACGTTTGTCGCCGGTTCAGCAGGCCATGGTGGAGCACCATGGCAGCCAGTGTGGCTTCTGCACACCGGGGATTGTGATGTCGCTTTACGCGCTGTGGATGGCCCAAGCGCACCCAACAGTGAAGCAGGTGGAAACCGCGCTGCAGGGCAATCTGTGCCGCTGCACCGGCTATGCGCCGATCATTCGCGCTGCGCAGGCGGTGACAGAATATGGCACGGCCTCTGCGGAGCATCTGGCAACCGAGCGCGAGGCGGTGGCCGCAAAATTGAGCGCGTTGAAAGACGGCGCACGGGTGGAAGTGACCAAAGGCGAGAGCCGCGCCATCCTGCCTGCGGATGTGGATGATCTGGCCGCGGTTCTAGAAGCCGAGCCAGAGGCGACCATTGTGGCAGGCTCCACTGATGTGGGGCTTTGGGTGACCAAGTTTCTGAAACGCATTTCGCCTGCGGTTTTCATCGGCCAGCTTGACGGGCTGAAAAAAATTGCGGTGACGGAGAATGCGGTGACATTTGGCGCCGGTGTGACCTACACCGAGGCGCAGGATGTGATTGCGCAGCATTATCCGCATCTGGTGGATTACTGGGATCGCATCGCCGGCTGGCAGGTGCGCAATATGGGCACGATTGGCGGCAATATCGCCAATGGCAGCCCGATTGGGGACACGCCGCCGGTGCTGATTGCGCTTGGCGCGTCGATCACCCTGCGCAAGGGCGATGTACGGCGGGTGCTGCCGTTGGAAGAATTCTTCATCGCCTATGGCAAACAGGACCGCGCCGCTGGTGAGTTTGTGGAGAGCATCACCATTCCGCGCCTGTCAGCAGAGAATGTTGGGACGCATCATGCGGCCTATAAGATTTCCAAGCGACGCGAGGAAGACATCTCCTCTGTGGCGGTTGGGATGAATGTTGCCGTTGAAAATGGTATCATCACCCAAGCGGTGCTGGCCTTTGGCGGCATGGCGGCCACGCCCAAACGGGCGGCGGCGTCAGAGGCGGCTTTGGTTGGCCAGCCCTGGAGCGAGGCCAGCCTTATGGCGGCGGCAGCGAAACTGCCTGAGGATTTCCAACCGCTCAGCGATATGCGCGCAACAGCGGATTACCGGATGAAAGTGGCCCAGAACCTGTTCCGCCGGTTCTGGCTGGAACAGCAGGGCGAAGATGCCCGTCTGGCGAGCGCGTGAGGAGAGAATGATGAAACAGAATGTCTCTATCCGTGGTTCGGCGCACACCGACCTTATTCATGACAGCGCGATCAAACATGTCTCCGGCGGGGCGGATTACTGTGATGACATCGCCGAGCCCGTGGGCACGTTGCACGCCTATTTTGGCACGGCAAAAGTGGCCCATGCAAAGATCGTGTCGATGGATCTGAGCGCGGTGCGCGCGGCCCCCGGTGTGGTGGATGTGCTGACCGCTGAGGATGTGCCCGGCGTGAATGATGTGAGCCCCACGGGGCGGCATGATGAGCCGCTCTTTGCCACGGAGAAGGTGGAATTCTGGGGGCAGGTGCTCTTTGCCGTGGTGGCCGAAAGCCGCGACATTGCCCGCCGCGCGGTGGAGCTGGCGCAGATCGAGTATGCGCCGCTGGATCACGTGATTGAAGCGGATGAGGCGGTGGTCAAGGGCTATCCGCATGTGACTGATCCGATGACCTTGCAGCGCGGGGATGTGGCTGAGGGGCAGGCCAATGCGGCCCATCGCATCGCCGGGCAGATGCGCATTGGCGGGCAGGATCACATGTATCTGGAGGGGCACATTGCCTTTGCCATGCCGGGCGAAGATGACGATGTGATTGTGCATTCCTCCACCCAGCACCCCAGTGAGGCGCAGCATATGGTGGCCCATGTTCTGGGCGTGCCCAACAATGCGGTGGTGGTGAATGTGCGGCGCATGGGCGGCGGGTTTGGTGGCAAGGAAAGCCAGATGAACCAGTTTGCCGCCGTGGCGGCGCTGGCCGCAAAGAAGTGGAACCGTGCGGTGAAAATCCGGCCTGACCGCGATCAGGATATGGAGAGCACCGGCAAGCGCCATGATTTTGTGGTCGACTATGATGTGGCCTTTGATGATGCGGGCCGGATCGAGGCGGTGGACAATGTCTTTGCCGCGCGCTGTGGCTGGACCTCTGATCTCTCTGGTCCGGTGACCGACCGCGCGCTGTTTCACGCCGACAACGCCTATTTCTATCCGCATGTGAAACTGCAAAGCCGCCCGATGAAGACCAACACCGTCTCCAATACCGCGTTTCGCGGCTTTGGCGGGCCGCAGGGAGTTGTCGCGGCAGAACGGATGATCGAAGAGATTGCCTATAAGCTTGGCAAAGACCCGCTGGAGGTGCGCAAGGCAAACTTCTACGGCACCACGGATCGCAATGTGACGCCTTATCACCAGACGGTGGAGGACAATGTCATGCCGCGTCTGGTGGAAGAGCTGGAGCAGAGTTCCGACTATCAGGCGCGTCGCGCAGCGGTGCTGGCCCATAACGCCAGGGGTGGGATCATCCGCAAAGGGATCTCGCTGACGCCGGTGAAATTCGGGATCAGCTTTACCGCCACCTGGTACAATCAGGCCGGTGCGCTGGTGCATATCTACAATGACGGCTCGATCATGCTGAACCATGGCGGCACAGAGATGGGTCAAGGGCTGAACACCAAGATTGCGCAGGTGGTGGCTGAGGCGTTTCAGGTGGATATTGATCACATCAAGATCACCAAAACCACCACCGAGAAAGTACCCAACACCTCCGCCACGGCGGCAAGTTCCGGCACCGATCTGAACGGTATGGCGGCGCTGAACGCTTGTGATCAGATCAAGGAGCGGCTGATCCGCTGGGCCTGTGATCACTTCGGTGTGGATGCACTGCTTGTGAAGTTTGCGCCCAATGAGGTGCATGTGGGCGATCAGGTGTTCACCTTTGGGGAGTTCATCAAGCAGGCCTATATGGCGCGGGTGCAGCTTTGGGCGGCGGGGTTTTACAAAACGCCGAAGATCCATTGGGACCGCGAGAAGGGGCAGGGGCGTCCGTTCTATTACTATGCTTACGGCGCGGCGGTGGCCGAGGTTTCGGTGGATACGCTGACCGGCGAGTACACGGTGGATCGTGCCGATGTGCTGCATGATGTGGGCAAGTCGCTGAACCCCGTTCTGGACAAAGGGCAGGTTGAGGGCGCCTTTGTGCAGGGTATGGGCTGGCTCACCACCGAGGAGCTTTGGTGGGACCAGAAAGGCCAGCTGAAGACCCATGCGCCAAGCACCTATAAGATCCCGCTGGCCGGGGACATTCCGCGCGAATTCAACGTCAATCTGGCGGATTGGTCTGAAAACCGCGAGCTGACCATCAAACGCTCCAAAGCGGTGGGCGAGCCGCCGTTTATGCTGCCGATCTGTGTGTTTGAGGCCTTGGGCATGGCGGTGGCCTCGGTCGCGGACTACGCCGAATGCCCGCGTTTGGATGCGCCGGCAACGCCCGAGCGTGTGCTGATGGCGGTGGAGCGGATGCGCGGTTGAAAGCGGCTGACCTTATAGCGTTTCTGGACCGCGAACCCGCGGTGATGCGGGTGGAGATCACCCGCGTGCGGGGCAGTTCGCCCCGCGAAGAAGGCGCTGTGATGTTTGTCGCACCCCACGCCATGACAGGCACCATTGGGGGCGGGCAGCTTGAGTATATGGCGCTGGATGAGGCGCGCAAACTGCTGCGCCTTGGCACGGAGGCCGGTCACATGGATGTGCCGCTGGGGCCGGAGATCGGCCAGTGCTGCGGCGGGCGTGTGGAGCTGACATTGACAAGGATGGACGCGGCTGCGCGGGAAGAGGCAGTGGCGGAAGTCACACGCTCTGAGGCGGCGCTGCCCCATGTCTATGTCTTTGGCGCGGGCCATGTCGGGCGTGCCTTGGCGGATCAGTTTCAGCATCTACCCGTGCGCTGCGTGCTGGTGGACAGCCGCGCAGAGGAGCTTGACATGGCAGGCGCTTCTGTTGAAAAGCGCCTGACCGCATTGCCGGAAGCCGAGGTGCGCAGCGCGCCTCAAGGTAGTGCGTTCATCGTCCTGACGCATGATCACGCTTTGGATTTTCTGCTGACATCTGAAGCGCTTGCAAAAGGAAACGCATGTTGGGTGGGGATGATCGGGTCCGCCACCAAACGTGCAAAATTTGAGAGTTTTGCCCGCACGCACTGTGAGGGGCAAAGCACGGAAACACTGAATTGCCCCATCGGGATGGTCCCGGGGGTGCGCGGTAGCCGCGACAAGCGGCCGTCCGTGATTGCAGCCCTCGTTGTGGCAGATGTGATCGCGGCATTGACCTCTGAACCTGCCGCAGAACCGGTTGTCTCACCCACCATGTGAGGCGGCCTTAGAGAGGTCAAAGAATGGTGCAAAAACTGTTGCGCGGACGCGTGTTGAACTTTGTGGCAGAGCCGCAGTGGCCCGAAGATGTGGCGAGCTTTCAATATCTTGAGGATGGCGCGATCCTGATTTCGGATGGCCGGATCATCGCCATGGGCGCGCACGCCGATGTGGTGGCCAAGGCGCAGGGTGCGGAGGTGGTGGATCACCGTCCGCATCTGCTGATGCCGGGGTTCATTGATATGCATCTGCATTTCCCGCAGGTGCAGGTAATTGCCAGCTGGGGCTCACAGCTGCTGGATTGGCTGAACAACTACACATTCCCCGCCGAGTTGGGCTTTGCGGATGCCAACTATGCTGCGCGGATGGCGGCGGCGTTTTGTGATCAGCTGACCGGTCATGGCACCACAACCGCGATGGCGTTTTGTTCCGTGCATGAAACCTCTGCTGAGGCTTTCTTTGCCGAGGCCGCACGGCGCGACATGTGCATGATCGGCGGCAAAACCATGATGGACCGCAATGCGCCAGAGGGCCTGATGGACAGCGCGCAGGAGGGCTATGACGCGACCAAGCGGCTGATTGCCAAATGGCATGGTCAGGGCCGCGCGCGCTATGCCATCACGCCACGGTTTGCGATCACCTCGACCCCTGAACAGCTGGAAATGTCTGGCGCGCTGGTGGCGGAGCATCCGGACTGTTTTGTGCAGACGCATCTGAGCGAAAACAAAGCTGAGATCGCCTTCACAAAGGAGCTCTATCCGGAGGCGCGGGACTATCTGGATGTCTATCAGCGGGCCGGTTTGGTGACCGATAAGCTGTTTCTGGGCCATGCGATCCATCTGGAGCCGCGCGAGATCGATGCGCTGGCAGAGACCGGGGCGCATCCGGTGTTTTGCCCAACCTCCAACCTGTTTCTCGGCTCCGGCCTGTTTGATCAGGCAGGGCTGAAGGCGCGGGGCATTCAGAGCGGGATCGCCACTGATATTGGCGCGGGCACAAGCTACTCGATGCTGCAGACGTTGAATGAGGGCTACAAGGTGCTGCAACTTCAGGGGCAGGCGCTGCATCCTTATCAGGCGTTTCACTGGATCACGCGCGGCAATGCGCAGACGCTTGGCATGGCGGATGAGATTGGCACGCTTGAGGTGGGCAGTGCGGCGGATGTTGTGGTGCTCGATGCGCGTGCGACCTCTGCCATGGCGCTGCGGATGGAGGCTGCCGAAACGCTCGCTGAGGAGCTGTTTGTTCTGATGATGATGGGCGATGACCGCGCGGTGGCACAGACCTATGTGGCCGGTGCGGCGCAGAAGGCTCAAGGTTTGGCTGCGTGATAGGTGAAGGCCATGACGGCCATCTGGTGCAGGGCATCTTCAGGCAAGCTTGACGCAAGCGGGAGATGCACGGCGCGGGTGCCGTCATAGGTGAAGCGCGCGGCATACATATGACGCCAGCTTTCCACCAGAGTGGTCTGACAATGCACAAGAAAAGCGCAATGGTCCGGGGTTTTCTCGGACCATGACAGGCGCACGGGGGTGCCCAGTTTGCGGGGCGGGGCAAAGCTGGGCTGCCCCCATTTCAGGCTTTCGCTGAGCGGGATGTTTGCCGCCTGTGCCGCGCCATGAAGCAGCGCGCGCACCGCTGACAGCTGAGTGCGTGGGGCTTCGGGGAGCGTGGCGAAATAGGCGTCGACAGACATGCTCAGGGTGTGACCACGATATTGCCGGTGTGCTCTTTGGCGATGAAGGCAGATTGCGCCGCCTTAAGCTCTGAGAGCGGGTACGTGGCGGCAAGCGCTGGCTTGATTTCGCCAGCCTCAATATAGCGGATCAGGTTGGGCATGACCTCCAGATCGATCACGGTGGAGCCGGTGAAAGTGAGGTCGCGCAGGTAAAGCGTGCGCAGGTCCAGATCCACCATCGGCCCGGCAATGGCACCGGAGCAGGTGTAGCGCCCGCCGCGATCCAGAATGTCGATGAGCTTGGGCCAGTCGGGGCCGCCCACAACGTCTGCGACCACGGTGATTTTCTCAGCCCCCAAAGCGGCGCGCAGGTTCTCTGGCGCGCGGGGCAGGATACGGTCGGGGCCAAGTTCGGCTACAGCGGCGTGTTTGGCTTCGCTGGCCATGGCAATCACCCGCGCGCCGCGCCGCTTGGCCAGTTGGATCAATGCGCCGCCGACGCCGCCGGATGCGCCGGGCACAAGAATCGTGTCAGTGGCCGTGACCTGCGCGCGGGTCAACATGCCTTCGGCGGTGGAGTAGGAGCAGGAAAAGGTGGCAAGCTCGGCATCTGAGAGGTCCGAAACCACTTTGAGCGCATTACGCGCGGGCAGGACGCAGTATTCTGCAAACCCGCCATCAATCTCGGAGCCCACATAGCCGGTTTTGGTTTTGTCGGTGAGATCCTCCGGGTCGCGCACCCAGCAGTCGGTGATGATGCGCTCGCCAATGCGGTCAGTGTCGACACCATTGCCCACAGCCACCACTTCGCCGCAGATGTCTGCGCCTTGGATGCGGGGGAAGGCGAGCGGTTTGCCGCCCCAGCTGGGGTCTTCGCCGTCAGGTGTTTCCTCGATGGCACCTGACGTCGCGCCGGTGACCGCCTTGGAGTACCAGCCTGCGCGGGTGTTCACATCGGTGTTGTTCATGCCGCAGGCCCGCACACGCACAAGCACTTCGCCAGCGCCCGGCTGTGGCACGGGCCAGTTGGTGCGCCATTCATATTTGTCCATGTCTCCATGGCCGGTTAGGATCATGGCGGACATTGTGGCGGGCAGGGTCATGGCGTGTCCTTTGCGTTATGGGACCTTGATCGAACCATGGGCCTGCCCGCCGTGCAATGGATTTTCAGCAGCGGGGGCTCGGAAATCGCGCACAGGAGAAATCTTTAAGTTTGAAATTTCAAGCTTGAAGTAAATTCCGACTCACCCTAGCCTGATTGTGTGACGGGGCGTTTGGGCCTCGCGAAGGACGCATCAGGAGGGGTGTATGCGTATTGCGTGTTTGGGCGGTGGTCCCGCCGGGCTGTACTTTGCCATTTCCATGAAGCTGCGCGACCCGTCGCATGAGATCACGGTGTTTGAGCGCAACCGCGCCAATGACACCTTTGGCTGGGGCGTGGTGCTGTCAGATGACGCGCTGGAGAACCTCTCCCAGAATGATCCCAAAAGCGCGCAGATGATCCGCGATCACTTTGCCTATTGGGATGACATTGCGGTGGTGCATGACGGGGTGCGGACGGTCTCTGGCGGGCATGGGTTTGCCGGGATTGGCCGGCGGCAGATGCTGATCCTGCTGCAGGATCGTGCGCGGGAACTCGGGGTCGAGCTGCGCTTTGAGGCGGAGTTTGACGATGTGGAGGCGATCCGCGCAGAGTATGATCTGGTGGTGGGTTGTGATGGGTTGAACAGCCGGGTGCGGGAGGCCTATGCCGAACACTTCAAGCCGGAGATCGACGTGCGGGCCTGCAAGTTTGTCTGGCTGGGTACGCATCAGAAATTTGACGACGCCTTCACCTTCATCTTTGAGAAAACCGCGCACGGCTGGATCTGGGCGCATGTCTATCAGTTTGACGATGACACAGCGACCTTCATTGTGGAGTGCGGGCAGGACACCTGGGACAGCTTCGGGTTTGAAGACATGTCCAAAGAGGAGATTGTGGAGACCTGCCGTGTGGTCTTTGCCGATCACCTTGGCGGGCATGATCTGATGAGCAATGCGGCGCATTTGCGGGGCTCGGCGGTGTTCATGAACTTCCCGCGTGTGCTCTGTGAGACCTGGCATCATGAGAATGTGGTTCTGTTGGGCGATGCCTCTGCCACCGCGCATTTTTCCATTGGGTCTGGCACAAGGCTGGCCTTTGACAGTGCGATTGCGCTGGCGGAATTTTTGCATAGCGAGCCGACAATGGCGGCGGCGTTTGAGCGCTATCAGGACGAGCGGCGGCTCGATGTGCTGCGCCTGCAATCGGCGGCGCGCAATTCGCTGGAGTGGTTTGAGGAGGTGGAGCGCTATCTCGATCTGGACCCCGTGCAGTTCAACTATGCGCTGCTGACGCGCAGCCAGCGGATCAGCCATGAAAACCTGCGTCTGCGCGATGCAGATTGGCTTGAGAGCGCGGAGGCTTGGTTTCAGGCGCAGGCGGGCGTGTCAAAAGAGGCTCCCGTGCGAGCGCCGATGTTTGCGCCGTATAAATTGCGCGAGATGGACCTGCAAAACCGCATCGTGGTGTCGCCTATGGCGCAATATAAAGCGGTTGAGGGCTGCCCGACCGATTGGCATCTGATCCACTATGGCGAGCGCGGCAAAGGCGGGGCGGGGCTGGTGTTTACCGAGATGACTTGCGTGAGCGCCGAGGGGCGGATCACGCCGGGCTGTCCGGGTCTTTATGCGCCGGAGCATGAGGCGGCCTGGGCGCGGCTGACGGATTTTGTGCATCAGGAGACGGATGCGAAGATCTGCTGCCAGATAGGCCATTCGGGGCGCAAAGGCTCCACCCAAGTTGGCTGGGAAGAGATGGATGCACCGCTGAAGGAGGGCAATTGGGAGCTGATCTCTGCCTCTGCGATCCCATGGAGCGGGCGGAATGCGGTACCGCGCGAAGCCTCGCGAGCAGATATGGACATGATCCGCGATCAGTTTGTGGCGTCGGCGCAGATGGCGGACCGTGCGGGCTTTGACATGATCGAGTTGCACGCGGCCCATGGCTATCTGCTGTCGAGCTTCATCTCGCCGGTGAGCAATCAGCGCACAGATGCATACGGTGGTAGCTTGGAAAACCGGCTGCGCTATCCGTTGGAGGTGTTTGCCGCGATGCGGGCTGTCTGGCCCGCGGAAAAGCCGATGTCGGTGCGGATTTCGGCCAATGACTGGCTCGGCGATGACGGTGTGACCCCGCAGGAGGCAGTGGAGATCGCCAAAGCGTTCAAAGCGGCGGGCGCGGACATCATTGATGTGAGCGCGGGGCAGACCAGCACCGAGGCGCAGCCCGTATATGGCCGCATGTTCCAGACACCGTTTTCTGATCGCATCCGCAATGAGGCCGGCATCGCGACTATGGCGGTGGGCAATATCTATGAGGCCGATCATGCCAATTCGATCCTGATGGCAGGGCGGGCCGATCTGGTGGCGGTGGGACGCCCGCATCTGGCCGATCCTTACTGGACGCTGCATGAGGCGGCGCGGATTGGGGATCGTCATAGCGCCTGGTCGCTGCCTTATGAGGCTGGGCGCGATCAGGCGTGGCGTCTGGCGGACAGGGAAGCGGAGATGATCCGAGTATGAGTGTCGACGGCAAACATGTTTTGGTCACCGGCGGCGGCACCGGCGTCGGCGCGGCGATTGCCGAAGCGATGGCGCACGCCGGTGCCAGGGTCACCGTTGTGGGCAGACGCGAGGGGCCATTGCGCGAGGTAGCGGGCAAACACCGTTTCATCGGCTGGAAAGTCGCGGATGTGACCGACGCAGCCGCGCTCGGCACCGCAATGTCTGAGGCGCGTGCTTTGTCTGGCCCGATTGCGGTGGCCGTGGCCAATGCGGGCGCTGCTGAGAGCGTGCCCTTTGCCAAGATGCGGCCCGATCAGATGCGGGGCATGCTGGAGGTGAACCTGCTGGGCGTGATGAACAGCTGGCAGGCGGCGCTGGGCGATATGCAGAGCGCGGGCTGGGGGCGACTGATTGCGGTGGCCTCGACCGCAGGGCTGAAGGGCTACCCCTATGTGAGCGGCTATTGCGCGGCGAAACACGGGGTTTTGGGGCTGACGCGGTCGGTGGCGTTGGAGATGGCGGAGAGCGGGATCACAGTGAATGCGATCTGCCCGGGGTTTGTGGACACGCCGATGCTGCAGCGCTCGGTGGCCAATATCATGGAGAAGACCGGGATGGACGCGGACAAAGCGCGCGCCAGCCTCATGCGGGGCAATCCACAAAAACGATTTGTCGAGGTCGATGAGGTGGCGGGAGCGGCGATGTGGCTGTGCAGCGAGGCGGCGCGCTCGGTCAACGGAACGGCCATGAGCCTGTCAGGAGGCGAAATATGAGTGAGCTGAGCAAAGCGCGGCTGCGGTTGTGGCTGAAGCTTTTGAAGGCCTCGGGCATGATTGAAGACGAGGTGCGCCGCCGTCTGCGCCGGGAGTTTGACAGCACCCTGCCGCGCTTTGATGTGATGAGCGTTCTTGCGCGTTTTCCTGAAGGGAAAAAGATGAGTGAGATCAGCGATTTGCTGCGCGTTTCTAATGGCAATGTCACGGGCATTGTCGACAAGCTCTCAGACGAAGGTCTGGCACAGCGGGTGGCGGTTCCGGGGGATCGGCGGGCCGCTAAAGTAAAGCTGACCGAGAAAGGCATCGCGGCGTTTGCGGAGCATGCGGACACTCATGAGGGCTGGATTGACGAGATGCTGGGCGGGCTCAGCGGAGACGATGTGGACGGCATGGCCACGCGGCTTGAGCGGTTGATTGAGACGTTGGAAGACAGGGAGATCTGAGCGATGCGCACAGATGTGGAGCATTTTCTTTGCACGGTTGTGGATGGCATCGCGTCGGTGCAGCTGAACCGGCCGGAGCGGAAAAACCCGCTGACTTTTGAGAGCTACGCCGAGCTGCGCGATTGGTTTCGCGATCTGGCCTATGACGATGAGGTGAAGGCGGTGGTCTTTGCCCCCAATGGCGGCAATTTCAGCTCCGGCGGCGATGTGCATGAGATCATCGGGCCGCTGACTGAGATGAACATGAAGGAGCTGTTGGCCTTCACACGTATGACAGGCGATTTGGTGAAAGCCATGGTGAATTGTGGAAAGCCGATCATTGCGGCCGTGGATGGCGTTTGTGCCGGGGCCGGGGCGATCATCGCGATGGCGAGTGATCTGAGGATCGGTACGCCTGAAGTCAAGACAGCTTTTCTGTTCAATCGTGTGGGGCTTGCGGGTTGTGACATGGGCGCTTGTGCGATCCTACCGCGGATTATCGGGCAAGGGCGGGCTGCAGAGCTGCTGTATCTTGGCCGTGCGATGACGGCTGAGGAAGGCGAGCGCTGGGGGTTCTTCAATCGGCTCGTCGATGCTGATGCGTTGCTGAGTGAAGCTCATGCCATGGCGCGGCGCATCGCAGACGGGCCGGGTTTTGCCAATATGATGACTAAGACCATGCTGGCGCAGGAATGGGCCATGTCGATTGAGCAGGCGATTGAGGCTGAGGCGCAGGCGCAGGCGATTTGTATGCAGGGGCAGGATTTCCGGCGGGCATATGAGGCTTTTGTGGCTAAGGAACGGCCGGTTTTTGTGGGGGATTGACCTGAGCATAGGTTGATGTGGGGCCAGAGGAAGCAGAGGAGGCTTTGACTTGGCGGATCAGACGTTTTTGAACTGGCCTTTCTTTGAGGAGCGGCACCGCGTGCGGGCGCGTGAGGTGGAGGCCTGGGCGTCTGAGGCGCTTGGGTCGGTGGATCATGGCGATGTGGACCAGAGCTGTCGTGATTTGGTGGCGCAGATGGGGCAGGCGGGTTTGCTGAATGCCACGGCCTCGATGGATGGCGTGCTCGATGTGCGCAGCCTCTGTCTGAGCCGGGAAATTCTGGCGCGGCACGATGGTCTGGCGGATTTCGCCTTTGCCATGCAAGGGCTGGGCACGGGCGCGATTTCTCTTTTTGGCTCGGAGGCGCAGAAATCTGCTTGGCTGCCAAAGACACGGGCAGGGGAGGCGATTGCAGCCTTCGCGCTGACGGAGCCGCAGTCGGGATCGGATGTGGCCAACAGCACGATGACGGCAACGCGCGAGGGGGAATGGTTTGTTCTCGATGGCGAGAAGACCTGGATTTCCAATGGCGGGATTGCCGATGTCTACACCGTGTTTGCCCGCACCGGAGACGGCGAGGGCGCCAAGGGGCTGAGCGCCTTTGTGGTGCCCGCGGACACGCCGGGGCTGTCGGTGGTGGCGCGGCTGGAAACCATTGCGCCGCATCCGCTGGCCACTTTGCGTTTTGACAATTGCCGCGTTCCGGCAGAGGCCTTGATTGGCGCGCCGGGGCAGGGGTTTCGCATTGCGATGTCGGTGCTGGATGTATTCCGCTCGACAGTTGCCGCCGCAGCACTTGGCTTTGCGCGGCGGGCGCTGGATGAGGCATTGGCGCGGGTGC
Organism: Shimia sp. R9_2; assembly: GCF_017743735.1. Taxonomy (GTDB): domain Bacteria; phylum Pseudomonadota; class Alphaproteobacteria; order Rhodobacterales; family Rhodobacteraceae; genus Shimia. The sequence continues at coordinate 296,417 of NZ_JAGHRO010000002.1, read as the reverse complement.
AGGCGCGTGAGGTGCAGGGCGCGCCGCTCAGTGAATTGCAGATGGTGCAGGGCCATATCGCGGATATGGCTTTGGACGTGGATGCCGCTGCCCTGCTGATCTACCGCGCGGCCTGGACCAAAGACAGCGGTGCGCCGCGGGTGACGCGGGAGGCCGCCATGGCCAAGCTCTTTGCCACCGATCAGGCGCAGCAGGTGATCGACAAGGCGGTGCAGCTGTTTGGCGGGGACGGGGTGAAATCCGGCGAGATGGTCGAGCGGCTTTATCGCGAGATCCGTGCGCTTCGGATCTATGAAGGGGCCAGCGATGTGCAGCGGGTGGTGATTGCGCGTCAGACATTGGCGGCGCATGCGGCAGGAGGTGTTTGAACATGTTGGGACCATCGGCACATCAGGACACATTCACGCGGGACAACTTGCCGGATCAGGCACATTGGCCGGAGCTTCTGCTGGCGGGATTTGACTATCCGGAACAGCTGAATGCGGGCTGGGAGTTGACCGATGGGATGGTGGTCAAGGGGTTTGGTGATCACACCGCGCTGATCGGGAACGGGCGCCGGCGGACCTATAAGGAGCTGACCGACTGGACCAACCGAATGGCGCATGTGCTGGTCGAAGATCTGGGGGTGAAACCCGGCAATCGTGTGCTGATCCGCTCTGCCAACAATCCGGCCATGGTGGCCTGCTGGCTGGCGGCGACCAAGGCGGGGGCGGTGGTGGTGAACACCATGCCCATGCTGCGCGCGGTGGAGCTGACCAAATATGTGCAGACCGCCGAGATCAGTCACGCGATTTGTGACACCCGCCTGATGGAAGAGATGGAGGCCTGTGCGGCGCAATGTGACGGGCTTCAGGTGATCGGCTTTGACGGCACGGCCAATCATGATGCGGAGTTGGATCGGTTGGCGCTGGAAAAACCTGTGATGTTTGAGACCGTCCCCACCAGCGCGGATGATGTGGCGCTGATCGGGTTTACTTCCGGCAGCACGGGACAGCCCAAAGGCACCATGCATTTTCACCGCGATCTGATGATCATTGCGGATGGCTATGCCCGTGAGGTGTTGGATGTGCAGCCAAGCGACGTGTTTGTTGGCTCCCCGCCGCTGGCCTTTACCTTCGGACTTGGCGGGCTGGCGATCTTTCCGCTGCGTTTTGGGGCGGCGGCAACGCTTCTGGAGCAGGCCACGCCGCCCAATATGATTGAGATCATCGAGACCTATAAGGCGACGGTGTGTTTCACTGCACCGACGGCCTATCGCGCGATGCTTGCGGCCATGGAAGAAGGCGCGGACCTGTCGAGCCTGCGCGCCGCTGTGAGTGCCGGGGAGACCTTGCCTGCGCCGGTCTATGAGGCCTGGATGGAGAAGACCGGCAAGCCGATGCTGGATGGCATCGGGGCGACGGAAATGCTGCATATCTTCCTCTCCAACCGGTTTGATGATCACCGCCCGGCCTGCACCGGCAAGCCTGTGACCGGCTATGAGGCGAAGGTGATCGGACCTGATGGCGCGACGCTGCCACGTGGGGAGGTTGGTCGGCTGGCGGTGCGCGGGCCAACCGGCTGCCGCTATCTGCGCGGGGATCGTCAGGCGGACTATGTGCAGGAGGGATGGAACATCACTGGCGATGCGTTTTGGCAGGACGAAGATGGCTATTTCCATTTTGCGGCGCGCAACGACGATATGATCATCTCCTCGGGCTACAATATCGCCGGGCCAGAGGTTGAGGCCGCTTTGCTTGGCCATGAGGCCGTGGCGGAATGCGCGGTGATTGGCGTGGCTGATGAGGCGCGCGGCGAGATTGTGCAGGCGCATGTGGTGTTGGCAGAAGGTTTTGCTGCAGATGCGGCTTTGGCTGAGGCGCTGCAGACCCATGTGAAGGCGGCAATTGCGCCTTACAAATATCCGCGCTCTGTGCTGTTCACCAAGGCGCTGCCCAAGACGGAAACCGGCAAAATTCAACGGTTCAGACTGAAAGAAAACACATGACACCAAAGGCTTACGATCCGGCAACGGATGGGGCGAAAATGGGATTTGCGGATGCGATGTCCTATGGGGACTATCTGCATCTGGATGGCATTCTGAGCCAGCAGCACCCCCAGAGCGATGCGCATGACGAGATGCTGTTCATCATTCAGCATCAGACCAGTGAGCTGTGGATGAAGCTCGCGTTGCATGAGCTGAGCGCTGCGCGAGAGGCGCTGCGGGCGCGCGATCTGGCGCCGATGTTCAAGATGCTGGCGCGGGTCAGCCGGATTTTTGAACAGCTCAATTCGGCATGGGATGTGCTGCGCACGATGACACCGGCGGATTACACCACGTTTCGCGAGGCGCTGGGGCCGTCCTCCGGGTTTCAGAGCCATCAATACCGGCTGATCGAATATGTGCTGGGCAACCGCAATCCGAATATGGTGAAGCCTCATGCACATGTGCCGGAGGCCAAAGCTGTGCTGGAGGCAGAGCTGGCGCAGCCGAGTTTTTATGACGAGGTGATCCGCTTTCTGTTTGAGGAACTGGACGGCGATGCCGCCAAGATGCCCGTGCCGCAATTGACCCAGCCGCATCAGGCCGAGGCAGAGGTGCAGGCGCGCTGGAAGATCGTCTATGAGGACGTGGACACCCATTGGCGGCTTTATGAGCTGGGCGAGAAACTGGTTGATCTGGAAGACTATTTTCGCCGATGGAGATTCAATCATGTTACCACCGTTGAGCGTGTGATTGGGTTCAAACGCGGCACGGGTGGCACCTCGGGCGTGCAGTATCTGCGCAGGATGCTGGAAGTGGAGCTGTTCCCGGAACTTTGGCATCTGCGCGGAGACTTATGACGATGGGCGTTTCGCTTACCAGAAAAGAGCTTTTTGATGTGCCTGAGGGCGTGATCTATTTGGATGGCAACTCGCTCGGCGTATTGCCCAAAGGGGCCGCAGAACGCGCGCAGAAGACCATCACCGAGGAGTGGGGCGCACAGCTCATTCGCGCGTGGAACTCGGCGGGCTGGATGGCTTTGCCCCAAGTGGTGGGGGATCAGATCGCCGGGCTGATCGGTGCGCCGGCAGGCTCTGTTGCCACCGGTGATACGCTGTCGATCAAAGTCTATCAGGCGCTGGCGGCGGCACTGACGATGCGGCCTGAGCGCAAAGTCATTTTGAGCGACAACGGCAACTTCCCCTCAGACCTTTATATGGCTGAAGGGCTGATCAAGACGCTGGATCAGGGCTACGCGCTGCGCACGCCTGCGCCGGAAGAGGTTATGGACGCGATCACCGAGGAGGTGGCTGTGGTCATGCTGACGCAGGTGGATTACCGCTCTGGCCGGATGCATGATATGGCGGCGATCACCAAGCGCGCGCACGAGGTTGGGGCGGTGATGATCTGGGATCTGGCGCATTCCGCCGGAGCCGTGCCGGTGGACATTGCGGCATCCGGTGCTGAATTTGCGGTGGGTTGCAGCTATAAATACCTGAACGGCGGGCCGGGCGCGCCTGCGTTCATCTATGTGCGCCCTGACATTGTCGACAGCATTGCGCCCGCGCTGTCCGGCTGGCTGGGCCATGATGCGCCCTTTGCCATGGAGCTGAACTACCGCCCCGCGAACGCCACGGAACGGATGCGGGTGGGCACACCGCCGATTTTGCAGCTAGCCGTGCTGCAGGAAGCGTTAAAGGCCTGGGAAGGTGTGGATATGGCGGATTTGCGCGCCGCGTCTGTGCGCCTGTCCGAGTTGTTCATCTCTGAGGTGGAAGCGCGCTGTCCGGAGCTGACTTTGGCCAGCCCGCGGGAGGCGGCGCTGCGCGGCTCGCAGGTGTCCTTTGCCTTTGAGCACGGCTATCCGGCCATGCAGGCGCTGATTGATCATGGTGTGATCGGGGATTTCCGCGCGCCCAACATCATGCGGTTTGGCTTCACGCCGCTCTATCTGGATGAGGCAGACATCATCGCGGCAGCTGAAGTGCTTGAAGATGTGATGTCTAACCAGCTGTGGAAAAATGAAAAATATCAAACGCGGTCGCGTGTGACCTGAGGGGGAAGGATGGCATTAAAGGAGATACATCCGGATGGCTGGGCCCCGGCGCTGGGCTATGCCAATGGCATGCTGGCAGAGGATGGCACGCTGCACATCGGCGGGCAGATTGGCTGGAACAGTCAGAAGGTCTTTGAATGTCACGATTTCATCGGCCAGATGACGCAGGTCTTGAGAAACATTCGCGCCGTTGTGGAGGCGGCGGGCGGTGCGCCAAGTGACATCGCGCGGCTCACCTGGTTTGTGAAAAGCAAGGCAGAGTATATGGCCCATCAAAAGGAGATCGGCGCGGCTTATCGTTCTGTGATGGGGCGCCATTTCCCGGCCATGTCACTGGTTGTGGTGGCGGATCTGCTGGAGGATGAGGCGCTGTTGGAGATCGAGGCCACGGCGCATATCGCGCAAGGCTGAGACAAAAAATCTGCGATAAATTTCGATTGGATGGGGTAAGTCTCTTGACCTCCCCAAATCGCTGAAATACATCAACCGGACCTCGGGCGGGTATGGTGAAATGGTATCATAAGAGCCTTCCAAGCTTAAGGTGCGGGTTCGATTCCCGCTACCCGCTCCAAGGTCAATCTCCCTCAGATGAAACACGCTCAAAACCACCCGCCGGTGGGCCGCTTTGCCGTGTTTCTTGGGGTGCTATTGTCGCGGTAGCGGTTTTGACCGCTTGACCCTTGGGCGCTCCTTGGTCACTAACGCTTAACACCTCAGCCAGAGTAAGGGCGACAGATGGCAAGACGGCCACAAGCCGCGGAAACTGACCAGGACCGCGCAAAAAGCAAGAACATTGGCGCGCTGCGCGGGTTGGGCCCGTTTTTGCGTCCCTATCGTGTGCTGGCGTTTCTGGCGCTCTGTGCGCTGTCGCTGACAGCCTCGGTCTCGCTCATGCTGCCGGTGGCGGTGCGTCGCGTGGTGGACAATTTTGGCACCGAAAGCGATGCGCTTTTGGACAAGTATTTCCTCGCCGCGCTTGGCTTTGCGTCGTTGCTCGCTGTGGGCACGGCGCTGCGCTATCTGCTGGTGACGCGCCTTGGCGAGCTGGTGGTGACCGACATCCGCAAGGCGGTTTTTGCCCGCGTTATCGGCATGAGCCCTGCGTTTTATGAGAACGTGATGACCGGCGAAGTGCTGAGCCGCATCACCACGGACACAACGGTTATTCAGTCGGTGATCGGCTCCTCGGTGTCCATCGCGCTGCGCAATATGCTGCTGTTCCTTGGTGGTCTGGTGCTGATGCTTTACACCTCCACCAAGCTCACATTGATGGTGCTTTTGGTGGTGCCGATGGTGATTGTGCCGATCCTCGTTCTGGGGCGGCGCCTGCGCAAGCTGAGCCGTGAGAACCAGGATTGGATTGCGGAGAGCTCCGGCAATGCCTCTGAGGCGTTGCTGTCGGTGCAGACCGTGCAAGCCTTCACCCACGAAGCCCAATCTCGTGACGCTTTTGACCGGGTGACCAACCTGTCGCTGGCAGCGGCGATGCGGCGGATCAACACCCGTGCGCTGTTGACCATGATCGTGATCTTTCTGATCTTCACCGGCGTTGTGATCGTGCTCTGGATGGGCGCGCGTGACGTGCGGGCCGGGGGCATGAGCGTCGGTGTGCTGGTGCAGTTTGTGATCTATTCCGTGATGGTGGCGGGCGCGGTGGGCGCGCTTTCTGAAATCTGGAGCGAGTTGCAGCGCGCGGCCGGGGCGACCGAACGTCTGGTGGAGCTGCTCTTTGCGCAGGACAGCGTAAACGACCCTGAGCAGCCCAAAGTGCTGGCCGCGCCGGTGCGCGGGGAGATCACTTTTGACAACGTGTCTTTCCAATATCCTTCCCGTCCGAATGTCTCAGCCCTTGATGGGGTTGATCTGACCATTGCTCCGGGCGAGACGGTGGCGCTGGTTGGCCCGTCTGGTGCCGGTAAGACCACGATCATTCAGATGATCCAGCGGTTTTATGACCCCAAAGAGGGGCAAGTGAAGCTTGACGGTATGCCGCTGGCTGAGCTGCAGCGGGATCAGTTCCGCCAGCACATGGCGCTGGTGCCGCAGGATCCGGTGATCTTTGCCAATAGCGCGCGGGAAAACATCCGCTTTGGCCGCCCTGATGCCACCGATGCTGAGGTGGAAGCCGCTGCCAAGGCGGCCGCGGCGCATGACTTCATCACAGCACTGCCTGAGGGCTATGACAGCCAGCTTGGCGAGCGTGGCGTGATGATTTCCGGTGGTCAGAAACAGCGCATCGCCATTGCGCGTGCCATTCTGCGTGATGCGCCTGTGCTGCTGCTGGATGAGGCAACATCGGCACTTGATGCAGAAAGCGAGCGTCTGGTGCAGGCGGCGGTGGATGAGTTGGCACAGAGCCGGACCACCATCATCGTGGCCCACCGTCTGGCAACCGTAAAGAAAGCCGATCGGATCATCGTAATGGAAGAGGGGCGCATTGTGGCGCAGGGACGCCATGATGATCTCGTTGCGGAGGGAGGGCTCTATGCCAAACTTGCGAGGCTTCAATTTACGGCCGGTGCAGCGTAGGCTGCATGCATGAGGCTGCGCTGCAAGGACTAACTCCGAAAAGTAGTTTGGTGGTGCTGTTCCAGTCGTATAGGGAGATCATGACGTAACGTTTCGGTTGCGGTTTACCTTACGTTCAACTGGCCTCATTGCGGGTGCTGAGTGTTTTTGTTGAGATCGCGAGGAAGGACCGCCACATGTGTGGGGCATGTGTGGCAAAACCCACAACAGGGGGGAGACAAGTACTATGAGCTTTGAGTCTTTGGCTGATCTGAAGGCAATTGAACAAGAACAGGCGTGGGAAGACCGCGACTTGCCAGTCACCATCTTTGAGATGCTGACGCGAACAAAGGATAAGTTCCCAAGCCGCCCTGCAGTGAGCTATCAGATTTTCTCTGGTCCCAAAGACAAAGCTGAGACGCTGACCTGGGCTGAACTGCACGCTAAGACGGCACAGGCGGCCAATATGTTCCGCGATCTGGGCGTCGGCGAAAAAGACACCGTGGCCTATGTGCTGCCCAACTGTAACGAAACACTGATCACCTTGCTGGGCGGCATGGTTGCCGGGATTGCAAACCCGATCAACCCGCTGCTGGAGCCGGAGCAGATCTCTGCGATCCTGCGGGAAACGGACGCCAAGGTTGTGGTGACGCTCAAAGGCTTCCCAAAGACCGATGTGGCTCAGAAAGTGGCCGAGGCCGTGCGCCACGCGCCGCATGTGCACACCGTTCTGGAAATTGATCTGGTCAAATATCTGACCCCGCCAAAGTCCTGGATTGTGCCTTTGATCCGTCCGAAGGTGAGCGGCCCGCACCATGCGGATTTCAAGGACTTCAACAAGGAACTGGCGAAATACAACACCACGCTGGACTTTGAAGACAGCAAGGTGGACCGCGTGGGCGCTTATTTCCACACTGGGGGCACCACTGGCATGCCCAAAGTGGCGCAGCACCTTTATTCCGGGATGGTCTACAATGGCTGGCTGGGCCATCGTCTTCTCTTTACCGAGAAAGACAACATCATGTGCCCGCTCCCGCTGTTCCACGTGTTTGCGGTGCATGTGATAATGCAGGCCGCCATCAGCTCTGGTGCGCATGTGGTCTTCCCGACGCCGCAGGGCTATCGCGGGGAAGGGGTGTTTGACAACTTCTGGAAGCTGATCGAGCGTTGGAAGATTTCCTTCATCATCACAGTGCCGACCGCCGTTTCCGCGCTGATGCAGCGCCCGGTGGATGCGGATATTTCCTCTGTGAAAACCGCTTTCTCCGGTTCTGCGCCGATGCCGATGGAGCTGTTCAAACGGTTTGAAAGCACCTGCGGTGTGGACATCGTGGAGGGCTATGGCCTGACCGAGGCGACCTGCCTGGTCTCTTGTAACCCTCCTACAGGGAATAAGAAGGTCGGCTCTGTAGGTGTGCCGTTCCCCTATACGGATGTACGCATCATCAAGAACACGCCGGAAGGGCCAGTGGATTGTGAAACGGATGAGGTCGGCGAGATTTGTATCTCCAATCCAGGTGTCTTTGCGGGGAACACCTATACGGAAGCCGATAAGAACGCCGACCTGTATCATCATGAAAAATATCTGCGCACGGGCGACTTGGGTCGGATTGACGAGGACGGCTATCTCTGGATCACCGGACGCGCCAAGGATCTGATCATCCGCGGCGGTCACAACATTGACCCGGCAGAGATCGAAGAGGCGCTGTTGGCGCACCATGACGTGGCCTTTGCGGGCGCGATTGGTCAGCCGGATGCCCATGCCGGTGAGGTGCCTTGCGTTTATGTGGAGCTGATTGAGGGGGCGAGCGTGACCAAGGACGCTCTGATGGAACATGCCAAGGTGCATGTGCACGAGCGCGCCGCCCACCCGAAATATGTGGAGATCATGCCGGAGCTGCCCAAGACGGCGGTGGGCAAGATCTTTAAGCCGGACCTGCGCAAGGCGGCGATCACCCGCGTCTATGATGCGGCGCTGACCAAAGCCGGCGTGCCTGCACATATCGACCACGTGATTGACGACAAAAAGCGCGGTCTGATCGCTCAAGTGAAGCGCACCGGAGACGCCTCTGACGAAGATGTCAGCAAAGTGCTCGGTGATTTCATCAACGCCTGGGAATGGCTGGGCGAAGACGCAGCATAACGGCTGAGTTTCTTGAAAAATCAAAAGGGTGCGGCGCGGGCTGCACCCTTTTTCTTTACGCCGCGGGCAAAAGCGGTCACGCTCCGGTGTAACAAGACAGAGGGAGCGGCAGATGGCGGGACACGGGTATGAGAGCGGGCGGCTGGATTTGCCGTTTGTGGGGATTTCGACCTTTGGCAAGCGGCCCTATGTCGCCGATTGGGACGCGCTGGACGCGGATGTGGCCATCCTTGGTGCGCCGTTTGATTTTGGCACGCAATGGCGCAGCGGCGCGCGGTTTGGCCCGCGTGCGGTGCGGGAGGCCTCGACGCTGTTCAGCTTTGGCCACGCGGGAGCTTATGACCATGAGGACGACGAGACCTATCTGCCAGCCAGCGTACGGATCGTCGACATGGGCGATGCGGACATCGTGCACACTGACACGTTCAAAAGCCATGCCAATATCGAAGCTGGGGTCCGCGCCGCTCTGAAGGCGGGGGCGCTGCCCGTAACCATCGGCGGGGATCACTCGATCAACATCCCCTGCATCAATGCCTTTGACGATCAGGGCGATATTCATGTGCTGCAGATTGATGCGCATCTGGATTTTGTGGACGAACGCCACGGGGTGCGCTTTGGCCACGGCAACCCGATGCGGCGCGCAGCGGAGAAACCTTATGTGACCGGGCTGACCCAAGTGGGCATTCGCAACGTGAGCTCCACCGCCAAGGAGGGTTATGCCGATGCGCGGGCCATGGGCAGCTCGATCCTGAGCGTGCGTCAGGCGCGCAGGCTCGGGCCGGAAGGCACCATAGCGCAGATCCCTGAGGGCGCGCGGGTTTACGTGACGATTGATATCGATGCGTTTTGCCCCTCCATTGCGCCGGGCACAGGCACGCCGAGCCATGGCGGTTTTCTCTACTATGACGTGCTTGAGATGTTGCAGGTGCTGGCCAAACGCTATGAGGTGGTGGGCATCGATCTGGTGGAAGTGGCCCCGGACTACGACCAGAGCGGATCGACTGCGATCTTGGCAGCACAGGTGCTGTTGAACCTGTTGGGCTTCGTGTTTGCAGCGCGTGATCAGGGTTGAATTGCAGTGGTCAAAGAGCGGGCCTTGAGGTTATGTTGCCCAAGGAAATATACTTATATATTATAGCTGAGCGCCGTTAGCGCTATACGATTTTACGCGCGCTTAGCGGGTTTTTGACGGGGCGCAGCGCGCGTCGGAAATCAGGCCGATTACCCACTAAAAAATTATCTAAGAGTCACATTAAACTATTTTCTTCCTCTCTTGATTGTCCTATGTGCGCCGCCCTGCGGATCGGTTTAGTGCGCCGGATTATTTGGCGAGGAGACACAATCAATGGAAGACTTCATTGCAAAGCAGAGCGACACTGCGGTTCTCGTTCAAATGCAAAAAGTCCAAATGCAGGCGATGGAGCAGGCCACGGGTGTTGGCTACTGGTGTCTTGACCTGCAGCGAGAGGCGCTTTGGTGGAGCGAGAAGACCAAGCAGATCCATGAGGTGGCCCCGGAATTTGAGCCGGATCTGAGCAAGGCAATTGAGTTTTACCTGCCGGAATATCGCGAGGGGGTGAAGAAGGCGCTTGATCTCGTGCTGTCGGTTGGGACGCCCTGGAACGGGACGCTGCAGATTGTCACCGCGCGGAACCGCAAACGGTGGGTTCAGGCGGTCTGTGCGCCGGTCCATTCTGGGGACAAGGTGATCGCGATTGCCGGATCATTCAGAGAGATATCCGAAGAACAGGAAGGTACTGAAGCGCCCCGGCATCTGAGCTCGCCGCAGGGGATGTCTGTTCTGGAGCTGCAGCACGCAAGCAGAGCCCTCAATGAGGCGGCGATTGTCGCCACGGCGGATCGGCGGGGCCGGATCACAAGCGTGAACCAGAAGCTGCTCGATATTTCGGGGTATTCCGAAGAGGAACTGATCGGGGCGGACCACCGCATTTTGAATTCCGGCGAACATGACAAAGACTTCTTTGTCGATCTGTGGAAGACCATTTCCAAAGGACAGATCTGGCGCGGCGAGATTTGCAACCGACGCAAAGACGGGCGGCTCTATTGGGTGGACACGCTGATCTATCCGATCCGCGGCGAAGACGACAAAGTGGAGAAATACCTCTCGATCCGCTTTGATGTGACCGAGCGTGTGGAAGCCTCCAAGCTGGTGTCAAACTTCTTTGACGTTTCCATGGCGCCGCATTGTATCTTTGATCAATCGGGGCGGATTCAGCAGGTGAACCATGCCTTCTGCCAGCTGGTGCACAAGAATGAAAAGGAGCTGATCGGGCGGGATATTCTGGAGTTTGTGCAGCCCGAAGATCACGGTGAGGTGCCGAATTTCCAGCAATCCCCACCTGATCCACATGTGCCAAATCCGGCGCGTCTGAGGCTGATCGACGGGCATGGCAATGTGCGCCATACCGAGTGGCAGAGCCGCGTATATGGAACGCTGATTATCGCCTCAGGCCACGATCTGACCGCAGAGGTGGAGCGGCGTGAGGCGCTGGATGAGGCCAAGCGCTCTGCCGAGGAAGCGAGCTTCTCCAAATCGGCGTTTCTGGCAAACATCAGCCATGAAATCAGAACGCCGTTAAATGCGATTGTTGGCGTTGCGGATGGGCTCTTGGATAAGCCGGGCCTGTCTGACGAGGACAAGAAACTCATCCAGATGATTTTTGACAGCGGCAAGGTGCTGGAGCGCCAGATGTCGGACATTCTGGATTTTTCAAAGATCGAAGCGGGCAAAAGCAAGCTGCTGAACCAGCCCTTTTCACCGGAGGACATGCTGCAGCGTGCGGTGGCGCCCCATGCGGAGGCGGCGCAGGCCAAAGGTGTGGCCTTTCATGTGGATATTGACCCGCAGGCCAGCATTCCGGTTTTGGGAGACGATATGCGGGTGCGTCAGATCGTGTCCAATCTGGCGTCAAATGCGGTCAAGTTTACGTCCGAGGGGGCGATCACGACGCGCCTGCGCTGTGTGGCGGATTGCGAAACCGCCTCTTTGGAGATCACCCTGAAAGACACCGGCGTGGGTTTTCCGACGCGCACCGAAACGGATGAGTTCGACCGGTTTGACCAAAAGGGCAGAAGCAGCACCGAGGGCTACGCGGGCACTGGGCTTGGCCTGTCGATCAGCTCCTCTCTTGCGCGCCAGATGGGTGGCCGCCTGTCGGTGGTGTCTGCGCCTGGAGAAGGCAGTGCCTTTCTTGTGGAGCTGCCGCTGCGGCGGGCGCAGCCAGCAGAACCCAAGTTGGTGGCATCAGCGCCAGCCAAGAAATTTGCTGGCAGCCTGAAGGGGCGCAGGGTTCTGATTGCCGAGGACATCAAGGCGAACCAGAAAATCGTCGCTTTGCTGTTGAAGGTCACAGGCTGTGAGACGGCCTTTGCGAACAACGGCAAAGAGGCGGTGGCGCTGTATCACTCCTGGAAGCCGGATGTGGTCCTGATGGATATGATGATGCCGGAGATGAACGGCCTTGAAGCAACACGGGAAATCCGGGTTCAGGAGAGAATACGCCGCCTGCCACGCATGCCGATCCTGATGCTGTCGGCCAATGCCATGCGTGAACATATCCAGCAGGCGGAGGATGCGGGTTGTGATGCGCATATTTCCAAGCCGGTGAATAAGAAGGCGTTGATCACTGCCATTCTGGAACGGGTCGAGAGCGACGCGGGCGACGCGCCTTTGGTGCAGCAAGGCAGCATCAGCGCCTAAGGGCGCGCAGCGCAGCAGAGTATGAGAGCACTTGCGGCAGGACGCGCGGCTTTTTAGCGCGTGCCTGCCGATGCGCTTTGCTGGAGCAGAAAGCCTGCGCCCCTTGAAACCCGCGCGCCAAGGCTTAATGTCGCGCCAACGCGATTTCCAACAGGATCCCCCCATGAAAATGAACCCGCTTGGCCGGACGGGCCGCTCTGTTTCTGAATATTGCCTTGGCACAATGACCTTCGGCACCCAGACCGACGAGGTTGACGCCCATGCGCAGATGGATATGGCGCTGGACCATGACATCAACTTCATTGACGCGGCCGAGCTGTACCCGGTGAACCCGATCAGCGCAGAGACACAGGGGCGCACCGAGGAAATTCTCGGCAGTTGGTTTGCGAAGACCGGACGCCGGGAGGCCTGGGTGCTGGCCACCAAACACGGCGGGGCAGGGGTGCAGCACATCCGCGATGGTGCGCCGATCACCGGCGCGTCGGTGCGCACGGCGGTGGAAGGATCGCTCAAGCGGCTGCAAACTGAGCATATCGACCTCTATCAGCTGCATTGGCCCAACCGTGGCTCTTATATGTTCCGCCAGAACTGGGAGTATGACCCGTCCGCCCAGAACAAAGCCGAGACTTTGGCGAACATGGAGGAGGTGCTGGACGCGCTGCAGGCGGAGGTGGACCGCGGCACCATCGGCGCCTTTGGTCTCTCCAATGAAAGCGCTTGGGGCACCGCGCAGTGGCTGCGCCTGTCTGAGGAAAAAGGCACCCCGCGTGTGGCCTCGATCCAGAATGAATACTCGCTGCTGTGCCGGATGTTTGACACGGATCTGGCGGAGCTGAGCCTGAACGAAGATGTGGGGCTGCTGGCGTTTTCGCCGCTGGCGACAGGTTTGCTGACCGGGAAGTATCAGAACGGCCAGACACCGGAAGGCTCGCGCAAAGCGATCAACGGGGATCTGGGCGGGCGCGTGAGCCCGCGGGTGTTTGATGCGGTGCAGGCTTATCTGGATATTGCGGCCAATCACGGGCTTGATCCGGTGCATATGGCGATGGCCTTTACCGTGCAGCGCCCGTTCATGTGCTCCTCTATTTTTGGGGCCACCACGCTGACGCAGCTGGAGCATCTGCTCAAAGGCGCGGAGGTGACGCTGAGCGATGAGGTTCTGGCAGAGATCAACGCGGCCAACCGCGCGCACCCGATGCCTTACTAAACACCAATTTTGAAACGCGGACCTCAGCACTCATGTCTTTTGGGGCTGCGTTTCTGACAAAGGATGACTGAGAAGATGCTTCCTCAAACTGATGAAACCGAAGTGCTGGCCACAATCCGAGCCTCCGGCCCGCGCCGGGTGTTTGGCATTGGCACATTGGCCCTGTTGGGCGGTTTGCTGGTGTATCTGGCGCTGGCCACGTCGCCTGCGCTGATCTGGCAGGTCTTCCTGCTGGTCTTGGGCGTGCTGTCTTTGTGGCTCGCGGAGAGCACACGGCGCGCAACAGAGAACACCATTCAACTCACCCGCGCAGGGATGGCGACCGACAGTGGCGAGGTGATTGCCCCTCTGGACGATATTGCAGCGGTGAAGCGCGGGATGTTTGATCTGAAACCGTCCAACGGGTTCACAGTGGTGCTGAAAACATCGCGCCCCCGCCGTTGGCAGCCGGGCCTTTGGTGGGCTCTGGGGAAGCGCGTTGGCATTGGTGGGGTCACCCCCGGCTCCGAAGCCAAGTCGATGGCACAGATTTTGGAAGCCCTGCTGGTAGAAAAAGGCGGCTCAGAGATCTGAGCCGCCGTTCAAATTGTTTTGCAATGAGCTGCCTGTGGATCAGGCGCCGTTCCAGGCGAGGTTGGCCACAAAGCGGGGGCGGGTGAACACAAAGGTGTTCATCGGGAAGCCGTCCCAATCATCGCCCCACCAGCGCTTCATGATCACCGGCGGTGCGTAGGTGCCAAAGGTTTGCACCACAATCAGGCTTTCGCCTGGCACCAGCGTTGGCAGGTTCTCACCAAGCTCGGGCAGATCCGCATCGGTCAGGGTGCGCGACGCCAAGGTGCTGTGCGACCACTCCAGATCGTGGGCGTTGGTGTTTGAGTCCCAAGACACCAAGCTCACGGTCATCTCCTGCTCGCCGCGCAGGGTGGAGATTTCCTCAAACAGGGTGTGCACACCGTCAATGTAGCTGGAGTCCACTGCCGCGGTTTCCCGTGACAGCATGTCAGACACCGCAAAGGCAGCTTTTTCCGTGGTGGAGCGCGCGCGGTAAGCGTCAAACAGCACGGCCATGGCCATCAGCGCGAGGAACAGGGCCGGCCACATGATCACGGTCTCCACCGCGACACTGCCGCGCGTGTCTTTGCGAAAATCTCGGATGAGCTGGAAAACAGATGGAATATTCATGGCTTAACGAGGCTCCTGAACAAAGGCGTTCATGACAACAAGCGCGTAGTCACCGGCGTCATCTTTGTGCAGCGCCGATCCGATCATCGACGTTGGGAAGATAGGTGTGACCTTGGCGCAGGCGCGCAGCACCATCAGATCGTTTTCGGCGCCATCTTCAAACCGAGTGACCGGTTGAGTTGCTTCGGAACGATCGGTGCAGATGGTGTTTTCATCCATCGACACATAGTTGCGCGGATCACGGGTCACCATTTCCAGTTTCATATTGCTTTCGCAGTTTGGAATGATGGAGGCCCGTTCACAGACCTGTGCAACCAGTTCGTCATGGCTTGGGGTGAACCCGGTGGAGAGGCGGATGTCGCGCACCGCCATATCCAGAGAGCGCTCTAGATAGGAGTAGCGCAGGGTCATCAGGCCAAGCTCCACAGAGGAGAGGAACAGACCGATGAAGAAGGGCACCATGATGACAAATTCAATTGTGGTGCTGCCGTCTTCGTCGCGACGGAACGCGCGGGGCAGATTTGCAAGTCTCCGGATCATTGGGTCAACCTCAACTGGCGAATAGATGTTGCGATGGTTGCGAAGGCATTGCGGATTTCCAGACCGTTCACATCAAAGTAGTGGCTGTCGGAGCTGGCGCAGTCTTTCAGCACGGCCTGACCGTTTGAAGGTGCTTCAAAGCCGATGGTGAAGACGATGATGCCCGCATCTTTGGCCGCCTGACAGACTTCGCGTGTCCGCGCATCTTTCTGGGACGTTTTGAAGGAGCTGCGCACACCGTAATGCCAGTCGTTGTAGGCCGCGTTGGAGCCCATGAAGGGGCGGTACAGATACTCGGCAATCCAGCGGCTGGTGGTGTAGGACCAGAGGTCAGGATATGTGATGACTTCTGCAGAGCCCGGCTCGTTCACGGTTACAGTGTTGGAAACCTGACGGTACCGGTAGCAGGAGCCGTTCCAATAGTAGGACTGACATTCCCAGCTGGTTTCGGTCTTGTCATAGACACCTTCACCGTAAGCCCAGTTCTTCCATTCATAGGTTGAAGGCCAGTAGAACAGCGGCTCTGAGGTGATGCCGTCGTAGTCCTGGTCGTTCACATCCTGGCCAACATAGACGGAGTAGAAATCCTCCTGTTCGTTGTACCAGACATTGGAGTCACCGGAGCGATACTGATCCCGGATGTAGTACTGGCTGGTGTTCTGACCGTCGGTCATGAGAACCACCACTTTCAGGGACTCGTTGGTGCCGTATTCATAAGGGCGATCTGCGAAACCACTGGAGATGTGGCTACCTTCGATCAGGTTGGCCGCAATCGGTTCAAAGGACGGATCCACCAGAGCGGTGCCCCATTTCATACCGACGTCGATAGAGGTGTTGCCGCGGGCGGTGAGAGCCGAGATGTAGTTTTTCAGCGTGGTGCGGTCGCTTTCCAGCACAATGGCTTCACGGCCGCTGTCAAACTCACAGACGGGCAAGTTATTCACCGGTGTCGGCGTCGCATCGCGGTTGTCATAGCGATACCACGGGTCAAAGTGCATGGTGCGCTGGTACGTGGCCGTCGGCGAGATTTCTGTATTGGCAAAGTCGCCGCTGGTGAAGTTCACGCAGTTGGAATAGGCGTTTTCACCCGTGGTGTTCAGCTCTGCCATGACTTCGTCAGGAATGGACACCTGCGTTGCGTAGGGCACGATGGAAACAGACAATGTGCCGTCTTCGGTGTTGTCATCCATTGTGTCGATGAACTCTTGAGCCGCGATCTTGAGGTTGGTCAGGCGGTTGTTGCTGTTCATCGAACCGGACACGTCGAGAACCATGGAGATTTCGATGTTTCCGATGCTTTCGATCGCGGTGCCGGTCGCAGAAACGGTGATTTCGCCGATATCCTGCGTGCTGCTGGTCGCGTCGGTGAGCTGATCAGCGGAGCCCTCTCCAGCCGAAGAGCCGCTGGCTTCGCCGTCGCCTTTCCATGCCCGTTTGAAGCGCGCGCCAACCTGGCTGTTGCGCAGGACCGTGGGCACGGTGGCCGAGGCGCTGACCTTGCGGTGGTTCAGCGTGATCTCTGAAGATGTCGAAACGCTGTCATATTCGACGCCAGATTTGTCAAAGTAGTCTTCGACCACCGCATCGGGTGCGCGTTCCTGATCCATGTCGGCGGCCGCCAGAACGGCGCGGTCCAGCGTGTGCTGCAGACGCGTGCGTTTCATTTCTGCCAACATGATGTCGGCGCCCAGGCCGCCAATCATCACCATCATGATGACCAGCACAACGGCGAATCCGACCATCACGCCGTCTTCCTCTTTGCGGAAACGGGTGATTATCCCCAGATTCCCGGCGCTTGGACCGGGACTTTTGGTGCGCCGTTTGCGGACTGTAAACTGTTTCATATTACTCACCTCGTATCGACGCATCAAAATGGAGTTCCCACCGAAGTTGCGGTTTGCGCCAAGGATCTTATCCAAGCAGATTGGGGCGGAATTGGGGCCTAAACGGGTGGTTAATGCGGCCTTGAGGCAGTTTTTTTTGTTTTTCAGTAAGGGTTTGGATACAGTCTTTGATTTGAACGGTGTTCTGTTTCCGAACTGAAAACATCCCTGACACGCAACTGTGACATGGATTCCTCTATCGTCACGGGCCGACTTATCGCCTAACTCTTGATTAAGTCGATTGGTGTGACGGTGAGTCGCAGTCGTTTGCTTGTCGGGAGGAAAAAGATGAGCACAATTCAAGAACCGAGTTTTCGGGAAAGTGTCGACCTGATGTTCAACAGAGCGGTTGCTCTGATGGACCTTCCGCCCGGCTTGGAAGAAAAGATCCGGGTCTGCAACGCGACCTATACGGTACGGTTTGGTGTCCGCCTGCGCGGCCAGATCCAGACGTTTACCGGCTACCGGTCGGTTCACAGCGAGCATATGGAACCCGTGAAGGGCGGTATCCGCTTTGCGATGGGTGTGAACCAGGATGAGGTTGAGGCGCTGGCGGCGCTGATGACCTATAAATGCGCGCTGGTGGAAGCACCGTTTGGCGGCTCCAAGGGCGGCCTGCGGATCGACCCGCGCAAATATGACGAACATGAGCTGGAGCAGATCACGCGCCGTTTTGCCTATGAGCTGGCCAAGCGTGACCTGATCCATCCCTCGCAGAACGTTCCGGCGCCGGATATGGGCACCGGGGAGCGCGAGATGGCCTGGATGGCGGACCAATATGCCCGCATGAACACCACAGACATCAACGCGCGCGCCTGTGTCACCGGTAAACCGCTCAACGCGGGCGGCATCTCCGGCCGGGTCGAGGCTACAGGACGTGGTGTGCAATATGCGCTGCGCGAGTTCTTCCGTGATCCGCTTGACGTGAAGAAAGCCGGTATGACCGGATCTCTGGATGGCAAGCGCGTGATTGTGCAGGGGCTTGGCAACGTGGGCTATCACGCCGCCAAATTCCTGAGCGAGGAAGATGGCGCCAAGATCATTGGCATCATCGAGCGCGACGGCGCTTTGCACAATCCGGATGGCATTGATGTGGATGCGGTGCAGCAGTGGCTGTCCAAGCACGGCGGTGTGTCCGGCTTCCCGGATGCGAGCTACACCCAGAACGGCGCGGCGATCCTTGAGGAAGACTGTGACATTCTGGTGCCTGCAGCGCTGGAAGGGGTCATCAACCTTGAGAACGCGGCCAACATCAAGGCACCGCTGATCATCGAGGCCGCCAACGGTCCGATCACTGCGGGGGCAGATGACATTCTGCGCAAGAAAGGCACCGTGATCATTCCGGATATGTATGCCAACGCCGGTGGTGTGACCGTGTCCTACTTTGAGTGGGTCAAAAACCTGAGCCACATCCGCTTTGGCCGGATGCAGCGTCGTCAGGAAGAGGCGCGTCACCAGCTTGTCGTGGATGAGTTGGAACAGATCAGCGCTGCGCTGGGCGGTCAGTATAAGCTCACCGATGGCTTCAAGCAGAAGTATCTGCGCGGGGCGGGTGAGCTGGAGCTGGTACGCTCTGGTCTGGATGACACCATGCGGATTGCCTATCAGTCCATGCGGGATGTCTGGCATTCTCGGGACGACGTGGAAGATCTGCGCACCGCCGCCTATCTTGTCTCGATCGAGAAAGTGGCCGCCAGCTACCGCGCCAAAGGTCTCTGAGCGCATGGCGCCCGTCGATCTGGATATCGGGTGCCGCTGCGGCCGGTTTGGTGCCGTACTCAAAGATGTGAGCCCGCGTATGGGCTCACATGTGCAATGTCACTGCACGGACTGCCAAACCGCCGCGCGCGTGCTGGGCGCAGAAGATCAGTTGTTGCCGCGCGGCGGCAGCGACATTTTCCAGACCACCCCTGCGCATTTGCAGATCACCAAGGGGGAAGAGCATCTGTCCTGTTTGCGGCTTTCGCCCAAAGGTCTGATGCGATGGTATGCGGGGTGTTGTGACACGCCGTTGTTCAATTGCCTGCCGCACACCAAGCTGGCCTTTGTCGGGATCTGGGTTCCGGCGATGCAGGGCGCTGAGGTTGCCAAGGCCATTGGCAAGGTGATTGCGGTGGTGCGCACGCAGGATGCGCCCATGGGTGCGGAGCGGTTGCGCGAATACGGGTTCAACCGTGCGGGGTTTCAGGTGCTGGCCCGCCACTTCAGCGCTTTGATGCGGGGGCAGGTGAAGCAGACGCCGCTGTTTGACACCGCCGGTGCGCCGGTGGTGACACCCCGTGTGCTGACCAAAGAAGAGCGCAAATCCGCCACGCCGTGAAGGCATACCCAAGGCACCGCTCGCTGTGTTCACGCAGGATTTAGCACTTTTATTAGTATTTTAGAGATACTGTGCTATCCTAAACCACGCAGACTGATCTTTCGTACTGAACCATGCGTAGAGCCTTTAAAGGGCTTATGGAGACTGTGACCTGAAATGATCCGAGCAACATGCACCATTGCCGTTTTGGCCTGTTTGGCGTCTCAGACGTTTGCGCAGGGCAATGAGGCCGCGCCGGAAGGTTGGGTGTTTCAGCTCGAAAGTGCTTATCTCTCACAAGGCGACTCTGATCTGTCCTCCGGCAGCGCGTTTTCGGCGGAGCGGGGATATCTGCGGCTTGGGTCGTTCAATCGGCGCGCCGACGGGTTGAGCGTTGGCCTGTCAGCCACGCTTGGGCAGACCGATTATGACTTTGACACAGCGGCCCCCTGGGGGCGCATCCGGGAGAACAGCCTGTCGCTGACCTTTGCGGGCCGCAACCGCAATGGCATGAACTGGTTTGTGGCGCCAACGCTGCGGGAGCGTGCAGAAACCGGTGCCGGATCGGATGACGGCGTGACGGCAGGGGCCTTTGCCGGTGTGAGCTGGTCCTTGAACGACCGGCTGACGATTGGCCCGGCCATCGGTGCCTTTGAAGGCGTGGGCAGTGAGGATGTCGATGTCTTTCCAGCTCTGCTGCTTGACTGGCAGATCTCTGACCGGTTCAGCCTCACGACCGGGCCGACGCTTGGAGCCTCGCAGGGGCCGGGGCTGTCTTTGCGCTATGCGCTGGATGACGACTGGGGGGTGACGCTTTCGGCGCGGCGGGAGAGCAGTCGCTTTGCGCTGTCAGATCGTGGCACGACACCCGGAGGCGCAGGCGAGGACACAAGCGTGCCGGTGGTGGTGAGTCTGAACTACAAACCGCGCCCTTCGATGAACTTTGCGGTCTTTGCCGGAGCGGAATTTGACGGGCAGCTGGAGGTGGAAAATGCCGCCGGCACCACGGTGCGCAAAGAGAGCTATGACACTGCGCCATTGCTGGGCATTGCTGTGTCGCTGGCGTTCTGAAACGTCGCAGTAAGGACATCCTTGATTGCAATCAAAAATCTTGCGCCGCATGGTATGCTCATGCGGGCTGAGGATGTGTGCGCAGAGACATGTCTTGGTCTGTAATGGCGGTTTTGTGCGCCAGAGAGATGTGACGAAACAGGGGGGCGGATCATGCGGTTTTCAGGGCTGAAAGTGCTCGCGGAAGGTTTGCGCGGCAATAAGGGCTGGCAGGCCCATTGGCGGGATGCAGAGCCCAAGCCGGAATATGATCTGGTGATCATCGGTGGCGGTGGGCACGGACTTTCCACTGCCTATTACCTCGCCAAGAACCATGGTCTGACCAATGTTGCCGTGCTTGAGAAAGGCTATCTCGGCGGTGGCAATGTGGGGCGCAACACCACGATTGTGCGCGCGAACTACTTCCTGCAGGGCAACAGCGAGTTTTATTCCCATTCCCTGAAGCTCTGGGAGGGGCTGGAAGAAGATCTGAACTACAATGTGATGCATTCCCAGCGCGGGCTGATCAATCTGTTCCACAGTGACGGGCAGCGCGATGCCTTTGTGCGGCGCGGTAATATGATGGTCAATCAGGGCGATGATGCGATCCTGCTGGACCGTGAAGGCGTGCGCAAACATCTGCCTTATCTGGATTTTAAACAGGCGCGGTTCCCGATCTACGGCGGGCTGTACCATCCGCGCGGCGGCACCGCGCGCCACGATGCGGTGGCCTGGGGCTATGCGCGGGGCGCATCAGACCGCGGGGTCGATCTGGTGCAGAATTGCGAAGTCACCGGCATTGATATCGAAGGCGGCGTTGTCAAAGGGGTGCAGACCACCCGTGGCGCGATCCGTGCCAAGAAGGTGGGGATCATTGTGGCGGGACGCTCTGGGCAGGTGGCGGCGATGGCGGGACGGCGTCTGCCGGTGGAAAGCCATGTGCTGCAGGCCTTTGTGACCGAAGGGCTGAAGCCGGTGATCAACCATGTGATCAGCTTTGGCATGGGGCATTTCTATATCAGTCAGTCTGACAAAGGCGGTTTGGTCTTTGGCGGGGATCTCGATTTTTACGCCTCTTATGCGGCGCGCGGCAATCTGCCAATGAAAGAGCATGTCATGGAGGCGGGCATGACGCTGATGCCGATGATCGGCAAAGCCAAGGTGTTGCGCAGCTGGGGTGGGATCATGGATATGACGCCGGATGGCTCTCCGATCATAGACAAGATGGAGGGCATCGAGGGGCTCTATATCGACTGCGGCTGGAACTACGGCGGCTTCAAGGCGGTGCCGGCCTCTGGCTGGTGTATGGCGCATCTGATGGCCACGGACCAGCACCATGAGGTGGCGGCAAAGTTCCGGCTCGATCGCTTCCGCACTGGTGTCGGGATCATGGATGAAGAGGGCACAGGCTCTCAGCACAATTTGCACTGAAATATTTTGAGACTGAGGGGGGCAGCAATGAAGACTGCAATGAAAACGATGGCCCTGACCACTGCGCTTTTGGCTGGACCTGCATTGGCGGATGGGTTGCCTGAGGGCTGTTATGTGCGGGACTATTCAGACGCGCATTTGGCATCTCAACCCCAGCAGGTTGTGGATTGGATGCAGCTTTGGGTTTACCAAAATCAGTTCGAAAACAAATCTGCCATGGTGCAGGTTGGGTTTGCCGCGCAAGGCCATGTGGCAGGCACACGCCATGCGGGGCAGGTGCTGAATCAATCGGCATTGTGCTATGAGTTTGAAGGTGGTCCGACCTGCGTGGTCGATTGTGACGGAGGCCGCTTTCAAGTCGTACGGGACACGGGCGACGCCATCACCATCCAGACAAATTACTTTATGGTTGGCCAAACCGGCAGCTGTGGTGGCGCGGCAGATTTGGCGGAGAAACCGGACCAAGCGGTCAAATACAAACTCTACCGCGCAGATGCGCGCCAATGTGCGGGCGTACGTGCCCTGCTGGTGCGTGACGGGGTGCCGCCGCAAGAGCGGCCAAGCGATACGGGGGACAGCAAATGAGATTGACATGTCCAGTGTGTGGCGCGCGTGACCGGCGCGAGTTTTACTATATGGGCGACGCGGTGGCGCTCCAGCGGCCGTCGCCGGAGGCCAGCGATGAGGTGTGGGATGACTATCTCCACAACCGCGACAACCCGGCGGGGGAGACCCGCGATCTGTGGCAGCATGAGGCGGGCTGTGGGGCGTGGCTTGTGGTGCGGCGCAACACCATCACCCATGAGATCTACGATGTGACGCTGGCCCGCGACGCCAAACAGGCGCTCCAAGAGGAGGCGGAAGCATGAGGATTGCGGGCAAGGGGCAGATCAACCGCGACAAGCCGGTAACTTTTCAGTTTGACGGCGCACCGGTCAGCGGCTTTGAAGGCGACACCGTGGCCTCGGCACTTTTGGCCAATGATATCAAGCTGGTGGCGCGCTCTTTTAAATATCACCGGCCGCGCGGGATTATGGGGGTAGGCTCTGAGGAGGCCAATGCACTGGTCACCTTGGGGCGTGGCTCCCGGCAGGAGCCCAACCTGCGCGCCACAATGATCCCGGCGCGGCAGGGGGTGGAGATTTTCAGCCAGAACCGCTGGCCGACGCTGGGGATGGATCTGCTCTCCGTGAATGATCTGGCCGCACCGTTTCTGGGCGCGGGGTTCTACTACAAGACCTTTATGTGGCCACGCGCCTTTTGGGAGCGGCTTTATGAGCCGATGATCCGTCGCGCGGCGGGGCTTGGCGCGCTGAGTGGGCGGAACTGTGAAGAGCGTTATGAGAAAGCCTATGCGTTCTGCGATGTGCTGGTGATTGGCGCGGGTCCTGCGGGGTTGATGGCGGCGCTGACCGCAGGGCGCTCGGGGGCCGATGTGATCCTCGCGGATGAAGATTTGCGCATGGGCGGGCGGCTCAACGGTGAGGACGAAGAGGTCGGCGGCATGCCGGGCGCGGATTGGGCTGCAGAGGCGGTGGCGGAGCTGGCGGCGATGCCCAATGTGCGGCTGATGACACGCACCACGGTGACGGGCGCTTATGACCAAGGCACATACGGCGCGTTGGAGCGGATCGTGGACGGGCCTGCACGCAGCGACAAACCCCGCGAATGTTTCTGGAGGATCGTGGCCAAAGGGGCCGTGCTTTGTGCCGGAGCGATTGAGCGGCCCATCGCCTTTCGCAACAATGACCGCCCCGGCATTATGGGCGCGGCGGCGGTGCGCACCTATCTGCACCGCTATGGCGTGGCGCCGGGCAAGGCGATCACCCTGTTCACCAACAACGACAATGGCCACCGCACCGCACGCGATCTGATCCGCGCCGGGGCACATGTGGCCGCGGTGCTGGACACGCGCCATGACGGGCCGGAAGGAGAGGGCTATCGCGTGATCCCGGGGGCTGAGGTCTGCAACGCGGGTGGTCGGCGGGCGCTGGAAAGCATCACCTATCGCACGGTGAGCGGTGAGGAAAAAATTCGCACCGATTGTCTGGCAGTGTCCGGTGGCTGGAACCCGACGCTGCATCTGACCTGTCACATGAACGGGCGGCCGGAATGGAGCCGTCAGATCGAGAGCTTTGTGCCGGTGCCCGGCGCAATCCCGGGATTGCGCACCGCGGGGGCCTGTCAGGGGACATTCTCGACCCATGGCGCGCTGACAGAGGGCGCGGCAGCGGCGCGTGATGTGCTGGCGGAACTTGGGCTTGATGCCTCTGAGGTGGCAACACCGGAGGCAGAAGATGCCCCCTATGCGCTGAAGGCCCATTGGGCCGTCGCAGGCAGCGGACGCGCCTGGCTCGATTTTCAGAACGATGTGACCGTGAAAGATGTGAAGCAGGCAGCGAAGGAGAATTTCCAGTCTGTTGAGCATATGAAGCGCTACACCACGCAGGGTATGGCACCTGATCAGGGCAAGAATTCCAACATCGGCGCACTTGCCATTCTGGCGGATGTGACCGGACGGGGCATTCCTGAAACCGGAACCACCACCTATCGTCCGCCGTTCGTGCCGGTGACGATTGCCGCCATGGGCGCAGGGGCGCAGGGCAAAGGCTTTGCGCCGGAGCGTTTCACCACCGGCTATGCGGCCAGCATCGCGGCCAAGGCGCCGATGATTGAGGCGGGGCTTTGGTACCGCCCAAGCTACTTCCCAACCGCCGGAGAGGTGAAGTGGCGCGAAAGCTGTGATCGCGAGGTCACCATGGTGCGCAACGCGGTGGGCATCTGTGATGTCTCCACATTGGGCAAGATCGACGTGCAAGGCCCTGATGCAGCTGCGTTTTTGGATTTTGTTTACACCAACACCATGAGCACATTGAAGCCGGGGCGCGTGCGCTATGGGCTGATGCTGCGGGAAGACGGCACGGTGATGGACGACGGCACCTGCGCGCGCATGGGGGAAAACCACTATGTGATCACCACCACGACCGCAGCTGCGGGCACGGTGATGCGCCATCTGGAATATGTGCATCAGTGTCTGCGGCCGGAGCTGGATCTCGCGATGATCAGCACCACAGAGCAATGGGCGCAGTTTGCGGTGGCCGGACCAAAGGCGCGCGCGCTGCTGGATGAGGTGCTGGATGCGCCGTTGGAGGAGAGCGATTTCCCCTTCATGGCCTGCGGTTCCGTGCCGATTGGCGGGATTGAGGCGCGACTGTTCCGGATCTCTTTCAGCGGGGAGCATGCCTATGAAATCGCCGTGCCAGCGCGCTATGGCGCCAGCCTGTTTGACGCGCTCCTGACCCAAGCCGAGGCGCTGGGCGGAGGGGCCTATGGCTTGGAAGCGCTGAATGTGCTGCGCATCGAAAAGGGCTTCATCACCCATGCGGAAATTCACGGGCGGGTCACGGCCTTTGACATCGGCATGGAGCGTATGGTCAGCCAGAAGAAAGACTGTATCGGCAAAACAATGAGCGAGCGGCCCGGGCTTTGGGGTGAGGAACGTGAGCAGTTGGTTGGCCTGATGCCGGTGGGGCCGGTGAAGCAGTTGACGGCGGGAGCGCATCTGTTTGCGCCTGAAGCGGAGCCTGTGCGCGAAAATGAGCAGGGCTACACCACCTCGGTGGGCTATTCGCCGACGCTGGAAAGTTTCCTCGGGTTGGCGTTTTTGCGCAATGGGCGCGCGCGTCATGGCGAGGAGGTGATGATGGTGGATCATCTGCGGGGCGTGACGGCGCGCTGTAAGGTCTGTGATCCGGTGTTTTTTGATGCTGACGGAGGACGGTTGCGTGATTGAATTGAAAGCAAAAACCGCCTGCGAAGGCCTGCTGCCCAAACGGGTTGGTGACATGCGCATTGAAGAGGCTGAGGCAGGGCAGATCACCTCGATTGCGCTACTGGAGGGGCAGGCGGCAGCAGTTGATGAGGCGCTTATGGTGACCCACAAGCTGAGCTTTCCCAAGCCAAACCGCAGCACGGGACGGGCTGGTGAGCGACTGATCTGGAGCGGACGCGGGCAGGCCTTTCTGATGGGGGCTGCGCTGGCGGCGGATCTCAGCGGGCTCGCGGCGATGACCGATCAGAGCGACGCCTGGGCGGTTGTGAGGCTCGAAGGAGAGCAGGGTGCAGATGTGCTGGCACGGCTTGTGCCGGTGGACCTGCGCCCCCAGAACTTTAAGCGCGGGCACACTGTGCGCACGCTTTTGGGGCATATGACCGTGTCGATCACGCGGGTGGGCGACAGCAGCTTTCAGATCATGGCGTTCCGCTCGATGGCCAAAACCCTGGTTCACGAGCTGATAACAGCGATGGAAAGCTTGGGAGCACGGGGGTAATCTCTCCGGATCAGAAGTGATTCAGGAGAGTGGGGATGGTCCGGTATATTTTGGCGTTTGCGGCGTTGGGCCCGATGATGGGAACGGCGGCCGTTGCGGCAGACAACAAAGAAGAGGTCTGCGGCTATCAGGGCGCGGTGATGACAGCCATTCAGAAGGCCCGCCTGGACCGCGTGAAGGAGCGCGACTTGCAGGAGCATCTGAAGGCCAACAACCCGAGCTGGCCAGAAAGCTACAATGTGGCGATCCCGCAGTTTGCCCCGATTGTGTATGAGGCGAAGCGGCGCGATCTCAAAAAGATCGATTTGGGCGCACAGATTGAGCAGCAGTGTCTGGACAATTGGGATCAGATACAGGAATTGCAGAAGTCCGTTTCCAACTGACCCTCTGTCTGATGTGATCTGACCCATGTCTTTGCCACCCGGATTCCTTGATGAACTGCGCAGCCGTACCTCCATCACGCAAGTGGTGGGGCGCAAGGTTATGTGGGATCAGCGCAAATCCAATCAGGGCAAGGGTGACATGTGGGCGCCGTGCCCATTTCACCATGAAAAAACGGCGTCTTTTCATGTGGATGACCGCAAAGGCTATTACTATTGCTTTGGCTGTCACGCCAAGGGTGACGCGCTGAAGTTTGTCACCGAGACGGAAAACGTCAGCTTTATGGAAGCGGTGGAAATTC
Organism: Shimia sp. R9_2; assembly: GCF_017743735.1. Classification (GTDB taxonomy): domain Bacteria; phylum Pseudomonadota; class Alphaproteobacteria; order Rhodobacterales; family Rhodobacteraceae; genus Shimia. The sequence continues at coordinate 269,418 of NZ_JAGHRO010000002.1, read as the reverse complement.
TGGCCGAAGAGGCCGGGATGCAGATGCCCAAACGCGATCCGCAAGCCCAGCAAAAGGCGGATCGGCGCACGCAGCTTGCTGAGGTCATGGAGATGGCCACACAGCATTTCCGTCTGATGCTTAACACCGGCGCAGGCGGCGCGGCGCGGGCCTATCTGGATGGGCGCGGGCTGTCTCAGGAGGCGCGGGACCGGTTTGGCATCGGTTTTGCGCCGGAGGGCTGGCAGGGGCTGTGGGATCATCTGACCGGCAAAGGTGTCGCGCCGGATCTGATCCTTGGTGCCGGGCTTGCCAAACCCTCGACCAAGGGCGGCAAGCCTTATGACACCTTCCGCAATCGGATCATGTTTCCCATTCGGGACGCGCGCGGCAAATGTATCGCCTTTGGCGGCCGCGCGATGGACCCCAATGACAATGCCAAATATCTGAACTCGCCTGAGACCGAGCTGTTTGACAAGGGGCGCAGTCTCTACAACCACGGCCCCGCGCGCGAGGCCGCTGGCAAAGGGCAGGCGCTGATTGTGGCGGAAGGCTACATGGATGTGATCGCGCTCAGCGAGGCGGGATTTGGCGCGTCGGTTGCGCCGCTTGGCACCGCGGTGACCGAGAACCAGTTGCAGCTTTTGTGGCGCATCTCTGATGAGCCGATCATCGCGCTGGATGGCGACAAGGCGGGGCTGCGCGCCGCGATGCGGGTGATTGATCTGGCGCTGCCGCTGCTGGAGGCAGGTAAGAGCCTGCGATTTGCCATTATGCCTGAGGGGCAGGATCCGGATGATCTGATCCGCGCCAAAGGAGCGAGTGCGGTGCAGAAGGTGCTGGATGGGGCCATGCCCATGGTCAACCTGCTGTGGCAGCGCGAGATCGAAGGCAAGATTTTTGACAGCCCGGAGCGCAAGGCGGCGCTCGACAAGACCCTGCGCGAAAAGATCAAACTGATCCAGGACCCGTCGATCCGCAGCCATTACGGCGATGCGATCAAAGAGCTGCGCTTTCAGCTCTTCCGCCCTCAGCGTGGCGGCGGGGCAGGCGGCGGCAAGCGCGGCGGTTTTCAGCGCGGGCGCTGGAACGCGCAGCCGACGGTACAGGCGCGCACCAAAGTCTCGATGCTGGCCGCCAGCGAAGGCGCGGTGGAGCAACGTGTGCGCGAGGCCGTGGTGCTGGCGGTGGCCCTGATGACGCCCGAGATGCTGGATGATTTCGAATACGAGATCGAGAGCATGGATTGTTTGGATCAGGACAACGCCCGGATGCGCGATGCGCTGATGCAATTTGCCAATACGCCGGATCCGCGCGCCAATATTGAGGGATATCTGGGCCCGGAGGCGGTTGAAAACCTGCTGCGCCAACCCCATGTGGCGATTACCCCTGCAGTTCTTCGTGCCGGCGACACCGCGCTTGCGCGCAAAACCTTGAGAGAAGAACTCAACAAGTTGAAAGCTGAACGAGGCTTACGGCAGGAGATCGCAGAGGCGGAAGAAGAAGCGCATTCTTTGACAGATGAAACTGTAACGTGGCGATTGGGACAGGCCGCAGAGGACAGCAACAAGGCCAAAATCTCAAGTCAGGACGAAGAAGGCGGCGATTATGCGGTCGGAGCCAACGGCGCACCGATCGACAGAGAGGAACGCGCGGCGCTGGATGCGCTGGCTGAAAACATTGATTTTTCACGGGGCGGGAAGCCACCTCGACGCGGATAATTTCCGCGCGAGTCGGGTGTCGATTCTACCTTGTGAGCAACAGATGAAGAAAACGGGCTTTGTGGGGTTGCGAATCACCCCGTGTAACGGTTGATTCGACGCTAGCGAATCACCTTCAGCCCGAACTTGCAGGAGCACTTAATGGCCGCCAAGGACACCGACGACCAGAAGCCCGCCGATCAGGACGCCGAAATCTCGCTCGATATGAGCCAGGCCGCCGTCAAGAAGATGATCGCCGAGGCCCGGGAGAAGGGCTACATCACCTACGATCAGCTGAACCAGGTTCTGCCGCCCGATCAGGTGAGCTCTGAGCAGATCGAAGACGTGATGTCGATGCTGTCTGAAATGGGCATCAACATCATCGAGGATGAGGAAGCCGAAGAAGAAGAGGCGAAATCCACCGCTGTTGTGGACACCTCTTCGGCCAACCGTGGCGTGGCGCTTGCCAGTGGCGGCAACGAAAAGCTCGACCGCACGGACGACCCTGTCCGTATGTACCTGCGCGAGATGGGCTCTGTTGAGCTGCTGAGCCGCGAAGGCGAGATCGCGATTGCCAAGCGCATCGAGGCTGGCCGCAATACGATGATTGCCGGGCTTTGCGAAAGCCCGCTGACCTTCCAAGCGATCACCATCTGGCGCGACGAACTTCTGTCCGAAGACATTCTGCTGCGCGATGTGATCGATCTGGAAACCACCTTTGGCAACCAGATGGGCGACGATGACGACGAGGACGATGCCGCGCCCGTCGCTGAAGCCGCCAATGTGACCACCGCGCCGAAACAGGAAGCGGAGCAGGAGCTCGATGCGGACGGCAACCCGATTGCCAAAGACGATGATGATGACGAGGACGAACAGGCCAACATGTCGCTTGCGGCGATGGAAGCGGCCCTGAAGCCTCGCGTTTTGGAAACGCTGGACATCATCGCCCGTGACTTTGCCCAACTGAGCGACATGCAGGATGCGCGTATCTCCGCGACCCTGAACGAAGACGACTCGTTCTCTGAGGCGGACGAAGCCACCTATCAGAAGCTGCGTGCGGAAATCGTGCTGCTGGTGAACGAGCTTCACCTGCACAACAACCGTATTGAAGCGCTGATTGACCAGCTCTACGGCATCAACCGCCGTGTAATGCAGATCGACAGCTCCATGGTGAAGCTGGCCGACCAGGCGCGCATCAACCGCCGTGAGTTCATCGAAGCCTACCGTGGCCGCGAGCTTGATCCGACATGGCTTGAAGACATGTCCGAAAAGTCCGGCCGTGGCTGGCAGATGTTCATGGAGCGCTCCTCTGACAAGGTGATGGAGCTGCGCAACGACATGGCTCAGGTGGGTCAGTATGTTGGTTTGGATATCTCCGAATTTCGCCGCATCGTTCAGCAGGTGCAAAAAGGTGAGAAAGAGGCGCGTCAGGCCAAGAAAGAAATGGTCGAGGCAAACCTGCGTCTGGTGATCTCGATTGCCAAGAAATACACCAACCGTGGCCTGCAGTTCCTTGACCTCATTCAGGAAGGCAACATCGGCCTGATGAAGGCGGTGGACAAGTTCGAATACCGCCGCGGCTACAAGTTCTCGACTTATGCCACATGGTGGATCCGTCAGGCGATCACCCGCTCCATCGCGGATCAGGCGCGCACCATCCGTATTCCGGTGCATATGATCGAAACGATCAACAAGCTGGTGCGGACCTCCCGTCAGATGCTGCACGAGATTGGCCGCGAGCCTACTCCGGAAGAGCTGGCCGAGAAGCTACAGATGCCGCTTGAGAAGGTGCGCAAGGTGATGAAGATCGCCAAAGAGCCGATCTCTCTGGAAACCCCGATCGGGGATGAGGAAGACAGCCAGCTGGGTGATTTCATCGAGGACAAGAATGCCGTGCTGCCGCTGGACAGCGCCATTCAGGAGAACCTCAAGGAAACCACGACCCGCGTGCTGGCAAGCCTCACCCCACGTGAAGAACGTGTTCTGCGGATGCGCTTTGGCATCGGCATGAACACCGACCACACGCTGGAAGAAGTGGGCCAGCAATTCAGCGTGACCCGTGAGCGTATCCGTCAGATCGAGGCAAAGGCGCTGCGCAAGCTGAAGCACCCGAGCCGCTCGCGTAAGCTGCGCTCCTTCCTGGATCAGTAAGCCGTGTCGTTCTGGAAGACCCTGTTTGGCGGCGGTGGTGGGGCAAAGCCCGAAGAGCCGCCGCAACAGGTGGACTACAAAGGATTTGCGATCACGCCGCTGCCAATTGAAGAGGGCGGTCAGTACCGGATCTCTGCGCGTATCGACAAAACGGTGAACGGCGAAGCCAAGACGCACACGCTTATTCGAGCCGATGTGATCCGGGACCTCAATGAGGCGAAAGAGGCGTCTGTCAATAAGGCCAAGCAGATGATCGATCAGATGGGGGATCACCTGTTCTGACGATCTGTCCTTGGTCTTTGCGATTTTGTTCAATGAAGACTGAAAAAAATGATGTGACCGTCGGTGTTTGCCGGCGGTCTTTCAAGTTTTGGGGTTAACAACTAGATTGAAAGTGTCTGCCACAGAGGGTGGGCGTTGCACGTAGAGTTCGAAAATGAAACGTTTTTCTTTGGTTATGGTGGCCGCTTTGGCGGCATGTGAAGCAACAACGACCAGCAGCGATGGTGGTTTTGTGGTTTCCAACGGAGCCCGGGTTTATTCGGTGAACCAGGATGTGTTTGAGGTGACCGCGCGTCCGGGTAATGAGATCAACCAGTTCTGGTGCGGAGCGGGTGAATATGCCAGTCGTGTCTTGGGAGCTCCTGCGAATGCGCGCATTTATGTTGTTGGTGAGGCCGGCCCGGGCACCGTGGTCGAATCGCCTAATGCGATGCAGTTCTCGCTCCTGCCACCGGGGCAAGCCAGTGGCGCGACCGGACGTCAGAGCACCTGGGGGCCTGATCTCGGCGAGGATGAATTTGTTGGCGATGCGCGCTATCGCTGTGTCCGCCGAGTGGATTTCTTTTCAAATTAACCCTGGACAGAGCTTGGGGCCAGTTTGATTTGCCTGACAGTTTTGCAAGCACGCCTTCGGGGGGCGCCGCCAAAATAGACCTTGATGCACTTCATGCTTGCGCTAAGACGGGACTTAAGCTGCTCGAAAGGATGCTGGTATGGTAAAACGCTTTTTGGTGTCACTGATAATTTTGGCTGGATGTGCCGAATTGGGTGACGGTGGCTTTGTGACCGCTGGCGGCACACGCGTGAATCCGGTGAATAGGGATGTGTTTGAAGTCATCGCACGCCCCGGCAACGAGAAGAACCAACTCTGGTGCGGGGCCGGTGAATATGCCCACCGCGCGCTCGGTGCGCCGTCCAACGCCAAAGTCTATGTTGTCGGCGGCGCAGGGCAAGCGGTGACAATGAAGGCGCCGACTGCGGCGCAGTTTTCGCTTAAGCCTGCCGCGCAGGTGGAGAGTGCTACCGGTCGCGACACCCGTTGGGGGCCGAGGCTCGGCCAATCCCGATTTGTGGGAGATGCGCGTGGACGTTGTAACCGCACGCAGTTTGATGTTTCCTTCTAAAGGATGTGTCGTTTGAGAACGGCCCAAGCAGTGTGCGAAGGTGTGTGTGATGCGTGGTTTTAAGTTTGTGCTGCCGCTGGCGCTGATGGCCTGCGAAGGCACTGGCTCCAGCGCTTTTGTCACCCGTAATGGCGTGCGGGTGAATCCGGTCAATGAAGCCGTGTTTGAGGTGCTGGCGCGCCCGGCCGGGCGGGCGTCAGATTTTTGGTGCGGGGCTGGCAATTACGCGCGGCGCGCGCTGGATGCCCCTGACACGGCGCTGGTTTATGTGGTCGGTGGGGCAGGGCCGGGCGTCACTGCGAAATCACCGGATGCGGCTCAGTTTTCGCTCACACCACCTGCGCGGACAGAAGGCGCCACTGGACGCGCGGCCTCTTGGGGGCCAGAGCTTGGTGCCTCAGCGACTGTTGGGCGTGCCCGCCGGAGCTGCCGAGATCTGGCAACAAGCTCAGATGATTGAAGTTTGCCCGTGGGCGGGGCAATCTGCGTGTCACGCATAAGAGGGCTGAACATGCCGCAAACTGAGTTTCAGATCACAACCCGTGGCCCGGGACTTTATGAATTTACCCGCGATGTGACGCGCTGGGTTGCGGCACTTGGGGCTGAGGCAGAGCAAGGTCTTCTCACGCTTTTTGTGCGCCACACCTCCTGCAGTCTGCTCATACAGGAGAATGCCGATCCTGAGGTGCAGAGCGATCTGCAGGCGTTTTTTCACCGCCTCGTGCCTCCGACCAGCGATCCGTCGATGTCATATCTGACCCACACCTATGAGGGGCCGGATGATATGCCCGCGCATATCAAGGCGGCGATGATGCCGGTGTCGCTGACCATTCCTGTGAGTGGCGGGGCGCCCGCGTTGGGCACCTGGCAGGGGATCTATCTCTTTGAACATAGAAATGCGCCGCACAGCAGACGTGTGACGGCGCATTTCAGTGCATGATTGGATCAGCTCTCTTGCCTCAGGTCTCTGTATACCACAGTGACGTAAGAGATGCAGCGGGAAAGAAAAAAGCCTTTTCCCCCTATGGCCGATATTGGGGCGCGCTTTTGCCTCTACCCAAAGAATTGTAGCTCCCCTATAGTAGCTGTGGATAAGTTGAAAAAACGCCCTAGCGTCGGGACATGGCGCAAAGGTGAGGCCCAAAGCAGCTGATACAAGGGGAAGTCTATGCGCTGTCCGTTTTGTGGAAATATCGACACTCAGGTGAAGGATTCACGCCCAGCGGAGGACCATGTGTCGATCCGTCGGCGTCGCTTTTGCCCGGCTTGCGGGGGTCGGTTCACCACCTATGAGCGGGTGCAGCTGCGCGATCTGGTCGTGGTGAAATCCAACGGCCGCCGCGAAGATTTTGACCGCGACAAGTTGGAGCGTTCGATTCGCATCTCCATGCAGAAACGTCCGGTCGAGCCAGAGCGGATTGATCAGATGATTTCCGGCATTGTGCGGCGTCTGGAGAGCATGGGGGAGACGGATATCCCCTCCAAAACCATTGGCGAAATTGTCATGGAAGCGCTCGCCCGGATCGACACGGTGGCCTATGTGCGCTTTGCCAGCGTCTATAAGAACTTCCAGGCCGCAGACGACTTTGATAAATTTGTAAGCGAACTGCGTCCCGATCCTGCTCCTGAGGAATAATTGTGACTGATCGCCGTTACATGGCGCTGGCCCTGAGTTTGGGTCGGCGCGGTCAAGGTGTGTGCTGGCCCAACCCTGCGGTGGGCTGTGTCATTGTGAAGGACGGGCGTGTTGTGGGACGGGGCTGGACCCAGCCCGGTGGCCGCCCCCATGCGGAGCCTGTCGCGCTGGCGCAGGCGGGGGAGGCGGCCCGTGGCGCGACGGTCTATGTCACGCTGGAGCCGTGCTCTCATCATGGTCAGACCCCACCCTGTGCCGAGGCGCTGATTGCGGCGGGCGTGGCGCGGGTGGTGATTGCTGTGGAAGACAGCGATGCGCGTGTCTCCGGCCGTGGGATTGCCATGCTGCGGGAGGCGGGGATCGAGATCACCATGGGCGTGCTGGCCGATGAAGCGGCGCGCGACTTGCAGGGCTTTTTCCTCAAGACCGATCTGGGGCGTCCGTTCTTGACGCTGAAGCTTGCCACCACGCTGGATGGGCGCATTGCCACCGCATCAGGGGAGAGCAAGTGGATCACCGGTGCTGAAAGCCGTCGTGCCGTGCACGGGATGCGGATGCGCCATGATGCGGTGATGGTCGGTGGAGGCACGGCGCGGACGGATGATCCTTCGCTCACGGTGCGGGATCTTGGCGTCTCACACCAGCCTGTACGCGTGGTGGTTTCGCGCCGTCTGGACCTGCCGTTGATGAGCACCTTGGCCCGCACGGCCAAAGATATTCCGGTTTGGATTGCCCATGGCGAGGACGCTGATCCCGCGCTGATGCAGACTTGGCGTGATATTGGCGCGGAGCTACTGCCTTGCGCCCTTGAAGGCGTGCAGCTGTCGCCCACGGCGGTGCTTCAGGCATTGGGCAAGCGCGGCATCACGCGGGTGTTCTGTGAAGGCGGCGGCGCGCTGGCGGGCTCGCTGCTGGCCGCGGATATGGTGGATGAGTTGATCACCTTCTCTGCAGGCGCGGTAATCGGCGCTGAAGGTCATCCAGCGATTGGGGCCATGGGGCTGGCACGGCTCGCGGAGGCCCCGCGCTTTGATCTGGTGTCCCACCGTGCGGTCGGCCATGACATGATGTGCACCTGGCATCGTGTCGAGGCGCAGCGCAACCCGCGCTACAACCTCTGAGACTTTCTGCCTTTTAGCGCCGCCAAAGCGCCTGATAGCTGGCAAACCGCCCCTGCAGTTTTGACAGCAGCCGATTGCCCAAACCCGGATGCGGAATGTCTCCGCTTGAGAGACGCAGCAAGGCGGTTTCCGCGGTACAAGGCAGGCCGCTGACCGGGTCGCGATAGCGCGGATAGTCGATCAGCGCTGCATGAACCAGCCCTTCAAGGCTCGGCTCTGCGCGGCGGCGGGCAGGGGGGCTACCCAGATCGGTGGTCAGGCCCCATCCGGCATAAAACGGGCTGCCAAGAGTGGTGACCTTGCAGCCACGTAGGAGCGCCTCAAAGCCGGTGAGGGAGGTCATGGTCCAGATCTCCTGCACATTGTCCAGAAGATAGGCCATATCAGCTTGATCCAGCACCATATCGGCAAGGGCGGCGGCCTCTTCAGGATCCACACGCCCCGTACGCAAGCCGGCCTCCACATCAGGGTGGGGTTTGAAGAGGATCTGCGCCTCCGGATGGGCCGCGCGCGCGGCGCGCAACAGGTCGAGATTGCTGCGCACCTCGCCATTTGCCCCCTTGAGAATGGAGGCGTCGTCTTCGACCTGTCCGGGCACCAGAATGCGATGGCCTTCGGGCAGAGCGGGCTGTGCGCCGCCCAGATTGTATTTGCTCACCTGTGCAGAGCGTATGGTCTTGATCAGCGCCCGCGCGCGGCGCTCCTGATCCGGACGCAGGGTTTCCCGCGCGGTGATCAGGCGCTCAAGGCGGCTTTCCTGTGTGGGGTCGTAGTAGATGCCCAGATCGTCACAGACCAGCGAGAGCGGCGGCACCAGTTCAGCTCCCAACCCGCGGGAGCGCAGAAATCCGTCTTCCAGCCGCACCGCGCCCTCCGGCCCTTCCTTGCTGGCCCAGACCATATTGCGGGCCTCTGAGGATCTGCGCTCAAACACCATGGCTTTGTGCTGGCCAAAGAAGCGCTGCAGCGGTTTGCGTTTCCAAAGGCGCATCGCGTGGCCGTTCCAGCCCCGGCGGTCCTCCCGCCAGGCACGGGTTTGCGCTGCAAGCTGCTCCAGCGTGTCTTCCAGCTCGCAGAGTTCATCTGTGCAGGGATTGTACCAGGTGGGATAGAGGATCATGGCCGCCGCAAAGAGCTGTGCGCGGGTCAGGCGGCGCTGGCGGCGATAGAGCGGAAACTCATCGTCGGTCAGATCCCATCCGGCATAGAACGGCTGGCCAAAGACGCGCGGCCTGTGGCCCGCGAGGATGGCTTCAAAGCCCATCTGGGACGACACGGTGTAGACCGCAATCGCGCCATCCAGCAGGGACCACGGGCTATGGGCCGCGTCACAGAGGCTGACCCGATCGGTGATGTGATCCTGACTGTAGTATCCCGCCCGCGCGCCCTGTTTGGTTTCCGGATGGGTTTTGATCAGGATGCGCGCACCGGGGTTTTCCTCCTGCGCAAGGATGAGCATCTCCTGAAAGCGCGCCGCATTGGCACCGCTGGCCACCACAGCCGCGTCATCACGCGTCTGATCGATCACCAGCACATATCCGGGATCTGGGGGGCGCAGGGTATCGTCCACGGCAGCATATTTGGTGAGATGGCTTTCTTTTAGACGGGCGATCGCACCCCGCGCGCGGTCAAGCAGAACGGTGTCATCCAGCGGATGGTGTTTGAGCAGCTTTTCCAGATCAGACGGTTCGGAAGGGTCAAAATGCGGGACCGTTTTATCAATCAACAGGCCCATGGGCGGCTCTTTGGCGATGCGCCCGGGAAAGAGCGAGCGCAGGAAGGCATCCTCGACATAAAGACATGGCGCCCCGGTGCGTTCCGCCATGGCAAGGCCACGGTGGGCGGTCGGGCTGTTGCCCCAGATCGCGATGAGATCGTCTTCATTAGGGCGGCCCAGATGCAGGTTGTAGCCCGCAAGGCTCAGAATGCGGCGCAGGCGTTTTTGAAAGAAAAACCCGCCGTTGAATGCAAAAAGCCGCCGGGGTGTACTGCTCCCGGCGGCTTCGTTTTCATATGTGTTGCGCACAGTTAGCCGCCTAGGCTGCCAAGGCTGCTGAGCGTGTCAGCCGAAGACAGGGTGCCCGTGATCGCGGAAATGGTTTTGTCCCAAGTGGTGATCGGCGCTTCGGTGACATAGAGTGTGTCGCCGTCGCGGATGACAAAATCCCGTGCCATGAACATGCCGTTGGGCTTGGTCAGATCCAGCACGTAGACCATGCGCTGCGCACCGTTCAGATCCTGGCGGCCCAGCACGCTGTTGGCGATCACGTCTTCTTCGTTGCGGAAGACAAAGACGCCGGTGGGGTCACTGTTGGTCGGGGTGAGGCCGCCAACCTGCGCCAGCGCTTCGATGGCGGAAAGATCCTTGGAGAAGAAATTCACGCGGCTTTGTGTGCCGGTCGCGCCCAGAGCCGTGAAGGCGCGGGTGTCTTCTTCGACCAGAATGCGGTCGCCGCCGCGCAGGGCGATATCAAGGCTTGGATCATCATAAAGATCCTGGAACCAGATCTGCCCGCTGGCGCTGCCGCGCAGGATGGTGATCTGGGCAATTTCGGGCACGATGGTCACACCGCCGGCCTGCGCCAGCATGGTGGACAGCGTGCGGGTTGGGCGCTCGATCGGGTAAACACCCTGCGCCCCTACAGCGCCCACAAGGGAGACGGTAGCACCATCACCTGCGGCGCGGCGCACTTCGACCTGCGGATCCGGGGTCTGCTCTTCGAGCTTGGACGAGATGATGCGGCGGATGCCTTCAGGGGTGTTGCCCGCAGCGCGGATGCGACCGGCGTAGGGCACAAAGATGAAGCCTGCGCCGTCGACCTGCACCTCTTCGAGGATCGCAGCGACCTGACCTTCAGGGCCCAGAAGCGGTTTGTCGACGTTTTCCCAGATTGTCAGCGCCAGCACATCGCCGGGGCGGATAGTGTCAGAGCCAAGCCGGTCTGCGTTCTGGAAGCTGTCAGAGAATCCCAGCGCGGGAACAATCGCGGTTGCGCGGGACACACGGTCATTGACCTCAACGATGAAGGCGTCACCCTCACGCTGTACGGAACCGGCGAAGATTTCTTTCTTGTTTGGGCCGGACCGTGGCACCAAACTGCAAGAAGCCACAAGCGCCGCGACCGCGACCATTGTGGCGCATTTCCCCATACGGGTAGCAAAGACTTTCACTGCTCGGTCTCCTCGACCTTATATTTTTCTGCCTCAGGTTTTTTCGACAACTTATCGAAATAGAAACCAAAAATCCAGCGCTAGACTTAGTGGTTACTTCGTCACCAGCCGCAACTGTTGCCGCGGTGCCGCTGTGCCGGAGGCGAGCGCATTGTAGGGATCGTCAGGAGAAAGCATCATATCGACGACCTGCCGGAGCAGTTGCCGACGTGCGCGGGCAGAGTAAAATCCGCCGGGCACCTGACTGGTTTCCAGCAGGTAGCGGCGATAGGTTTTATAGGCGCGGTTGTCCGGGCGGCTGGCACCGGCGAAGAACTCGGTCAGAGGTTGTTTGCTGACAAACTCGGGCTGGTCATAGACCGCGCTGCCAAAGGCTTTGAGAGGAATGCCGCGCCAGAGCACCTGCTGCGCGGCTGTCGAATTCACGGTGACGGCAGAGCGCGCATCATTGAGCAGCTGGGCCAGTTTGCCGCCGCGCACATAATGCACGCGGTCCTCAACATTGTGCTGCCGGGCAAGTTTGCGAATCTCCCGCCGCAGGGGCACGCGGCCGTCTTCAAGCGGATGCGCCTTGAACACCAGATGATGGTGCTGCGGTGCGCCAGCGGCAAAATTCTCAATCACCAGCGACAGGAAGTCTGTCATGCTGTCAAACGGGGAATGGGACTGAAAGCTGCTGTCGTGTTCCAACTGCAGCAACGCGAGGTGATAGGGGAAGCCGCCAAAGCGGATGCGCAGCGTGGCGATGCGGCGCTCCAGCGCGTGGGCGGGCATCATCAGAAGGCGTTGAAGATAGAGGCGAAATTCCCGCGTGACCGGCAGCGCCCTATGCGGGCGGAAGTTGCGGTAACGCTGGTTCGTGAACATCACAAACCAATGATAGAGCGCGCCATAAAACACATGCTGGCGGGTGTCGCCCCAATGGGCCGGGGGCAGCGGGGCCTCCATATCCGACAGCTCCAGCGCGCGCTCCATCTCGGGGATGGTCATGTCCATCAGGCGCGAGTTGCCATTGGAGCCGCCACGCTCATAAGTCACCCAATAGGGGCGCAGATAGCCCTCTTCAAAGACATGCACCTGCACACCGGTGCGTTTGGCGATCTCCACCGCACGGGCATGGATGGGGCGGGTGTCCCCATAGAGCACAATATCGGTGATGCCTTTCTCCGCCAGCAGGCTCTCAAAGGTGTCCGGCCAGTTTTCCAGCGTGTCGCGATAGGGAATGTAGCTTTTGCGGGCGGGCCAGAAGGCATGATCCCCGGCGTTGAAGCCGACACGCCAGACCCGCGCACCGGACCGGCGCAGCATCCGCCCAAGCGCCGCAAAAAACGGGCCGTGCGGTCCCTGTAAGAACAGGAAAGTCCTATCTGTGCCGGTGGTATTCTTCATAGTCGCCAACCCTATACGCCGGAATTTAAGCAAATGTTACCCTTTCCGCGTGGCAAAATTATGGTCCAGAGGGGGCTGCTTGTGGCTCTGTTGGCCGTCCTGACGCCCGCCATGGCTTGTCTTGGCGCGCGCTGCGGCTTAGGTCTTACGCAAATCACCGGATTGTATTGGAGCGGCTCGTGTTTACCGGAATCATCACCGACGTTGGCAAAATTGCGGAATTGGAACAGCGGGGCGATCTGCGCGCGCGCGTCAGCACGGCCTATGACACAAGCAGCATCGAAATAGGCGCGTCTATTGCAAGCGACGGTGTGTGCCTGACAGTTATCGCCATGGGCGAAGGCTGGTATGATGTGGAAATCAGCGGTGAAACCGTCTCCAAGACCAATCTGGCGGCATGGGAAGCTGGGCGCCGTGTGAACCTTGAACGCGCGCTGAAGTTGGGCGACGAGCTTGGCGGGCATATTGTGTCTGGTCATGTGGATGGCGTGGCCAAGATCGTGAAGATGACCGACGAAGGCGACAGCACGCGGTTCACCTTTGAAGCGCCGGAAGCTTTGGCGAAGTTCATTGCCCCGAAAGGCTCTGTTGCGCTCAATGGCACCTCGCTGACCGTGAATGAGGTGGATGGCTGCACATTTGGTGTGAATATCATTCCGCACACCAAAGAGGTCACCACCTGGGGCGATGCGAAAGAGGGCGATCTGATCAACCTCGAAATCGACACGCTTGCACGCTATGTGGCGCGGCTGTCTGAGATGGGCGGCTGAGGCCTGATCCCGTCACCCCGACAGACAAGGCTGCGGTTGTCGTGCTTGGTTGTGGGGACTGAAGAGTTTGAGGCGTCGCAATGCTGCGGCGCCTTTTCTTTTGCACGCGAGCCTCTGAGCCGCAGCCTCACCACATATCGCCAACAGTGAAGCCGTTGGGGAACGGATCACTGGGGTCCAGCGTGTAATTTGCCGTGCCGTAAATCCAGCCCTGGCCAGACAGGCTCGGCACGATGGCTTTGTAAGGCCCAACCGTGGTTTCGCGCAGAATACGTCCGGTGAAGGTGGTGCCCAGCGGGCCCGCATTCACATAGTCCTGACCCACAGCAAGCTGGCCGCGCGCATGCATGACCGCCATCTTTGCGCAGGTGCCCGTGCCACAGGGGGAGCGGTCCAGAATGCCGCTGGCCGCTTGGGGCTGCGCGGGATCAAACGGGCCGGTGGAAATAGTGATTGCGCCGCGCCCGTGGGTGGCCGGATCAATCGGTGGCCCCCAGAGATTGGTGATGGTTGGGCCGGTGATCGCGGGGTTTTCCGGATGCACAACGGGGAGCTGCTCTGCGGTGGCATGCCGAATGGCTTCGCTGACGCGCAGGATTTCCCCACCATTGTCACCGGAGAGATCCACACCCAGTTTCGCGGCCTCCGCCAGAACAAAGAACATGCCACCCCAGGCCACATCGACAGTGACGGTGCCAAGGCCTGTAACTTCGACCTTTGCATCCAGATGCACGGCAAAGGCCGGCACGTTTTCAAAGCTGACCGAGGTGACTTTGCCCTCCTTGCAGGTGGCGGTGACTTTGATGAGGCCAGCGGGGGCTTCCAAGGTGAGTTCGGTCACAGGCTCCACCATCGGCAGGATGCCGGTTTCCAGAAGCACAGTGACCACACAGATCGTGTTGGAGCCGGACATCGGCGGGTATTCCTGCTGCTCCACGATGATGAACCCCATGTCGGCGTCTGGATGGCAGGGTGGTACGATCACATTGCAGCAGAGGCCCGGGTTGCCGCGCGGCTCGCGCAGCATCTTGAGGCGGATATCGTCGTGATGGGCCTGCATATAGCTCATGCGCTCAAACACGGTGTTGCCGGGAAAATGCGGTACGCCGCCGGTGATGACGCGCCCGGGCTCGCCTTCGGCATGGGCTTCAACAGCGGTGATCAGTCGGTTTATGCGCATGGTCTGTCCTCTTCTTAAGGGAGAGCCTATGCGTAAACCGGGGCAGGGGGCCAGCCCCCTCACTTGCGCAAAGCGCAAGCACACCCCCGGGATATTTTCTGCAATGAGAAGCTGTTGGGAGGCTTTCTTGGGCAAGCTCTGGGTACAAAGGAGGGCGATTTTGCACCCGGGGTGGCCGTTCCTGCACTTTCATTCAGAGCACGCATGGTCTATCTGGGCGGCAACAGTGCGGAGATGACAGATGTCTTTTGAACAGCCCGGCCCCGTTGAGCAAAGCCTGCGTGATGCGATCAGCCCGATTGAGGAGATCATTGCAGAGGCGCGCAATGGCAAGATGTATATCCTTGTGGACCATGAGGATCGTGAAAACGAAGGGGATCTGATCATCCCGGCCGAATTCGCCGATGCGGCGGCGGTCAACTTCATGGCCACCCATGGGCGCGGGCTGATCTGCCTTCCCATGACCGCTGAGCGGATTGACACTCTGGGCCTGCCGATGATGGCGGTGAACAACTCCTCGCGTCACGAGACCGCTTTCACCGTATCCATCGAGGCGCGTGAGGGGGTGAGCACCGGGATTTCCGCCGCAGACCGCGCGTTGACCATTGCCACTGCGATCAATGAGCAGAACACCATGGCGGCGATTGCCACGCCGGGGCATGTCTTCCCGCTGCGGGCTAAGCGTGGCGGTGTGCTGGTGCGCGCCGGTCACACCGAAGCCTCGGTGGATATTTCGCGCCTCGCAGGCTGTCACCCCAGCGCGGTGATATGTGAGATTATGAACGAAGACGGCACCATGTCCCGCCTGCCGGAACTGGTGGAATTTGCCAAAAAGCACGACCTGAAGATCGGCACGATCAGCGACCTGATTGCCTATCGTTCACGTGTGGACAATGAGGTGGTGGAAACCTCGCGCGAGACCGTGACCTCGGAATATGGCGGCGATTGGGAGATGCGCATCTTCACCGATCAGATCCATGGCATCGAGCATGTGGTGATGATCAAGGGCGATATCACCACACCAGAGCCGGTTCTGTCGCGCACCCATGCGCTGCATGAGGCGGGAGATGTGCTGGGCCTTGGGCCAAAATCGGTCAACGAGCTGCCCACCGCCATGCGCAAGATTGCCGAGGAAGGCCGCGGTGTGGTCTGCCTGTTCCGCGAAGTGCGCCACAGCCTTTACGCCGATGAAGACGAAGGCCCGCGCATTGTGAAACGCACAGGACTTGGCGCGCAGATCCTCTCCAACCTCGGTTGTAAAGAGCTGATCCTGCTGACCGATAGCCCGGAAACCAAATACCTCGGACTGGACGCCTATGGGCTGTCCATCGTGGGCACACGCCCCATTCTCTCGGAAGGATAAGACCATGGCAGGCGCAGAAAAACACTACATCATGCCGCGCGCAGAGTTCGACAAGCCGGTCAAGCTCGCCATCGTGATGTCACCTTACTACAAAGACATCGCCGACAATATGCTGGCGGGCGCTGTGGCGGAGATTGAGGCCGCAGGCGGCACCTATGAGGTGGTCGAAGTGCCCGGCGCGCTAGAGATCCCAACCGCGATTGGCATTGCCGAGCGCATGAGCAACTTTGATGGCTATGTGGCGCTGGGCTGTGTGATCCGTGGCGAGACCACGCATTATGAAACTGTCTGTAATGACAGCAGCCGCGCGATCCAGCTTCTGGGGCTGCAGGGGCTGTGCATCGGCAACGGCATCCTGACGGTGGAGAACCGCAAGCAGGCCGAAGTGCGCGCCGATCCGGAAGATCAGAACAAAGGTGGCGGTGCGGCCGCTGCGGCCTTGCATCTTGTGGCGTTGAGCCGTAAGTGGGGCGCTCAGCGCAAGGGAGTCGGCTTTTTGCCCGACACCGAAGAACTCAAGATCGCTGGTCAACTCAAGGACAATCCAACGGCATGACCCTTTCAGGTAACCAGAAACGTAAGATGAAATCCGCCTCCCGGCTCTATGCGGTGCAGGCGCTGTTTCAGATGGAAAGCTCACACCAAACCGTAGATCAGGTGCGGGTGGAGTTTCTGGACCACCGGTTTGGCGCCGAGGTGGATGATGGCACGGACATGATCGAGGGCGATGCGGAGCTGTTCCGCAAAACCCTTGAGGATGCGGTGAACTATCAGGCGCCAATTGACCAGATGACCGACCGCGCGCTGGTGGCAAAATGGCCGATTGACCGGATCGACCCGACGCTGCGCGCGCTGTTCCGTGCGGCAGGTGCGGAGATCCTGCAAAGTGAGACCCCACCCAAGGTGGTGATCACCGAATATGTCGGCATTGCCGCGGCCTTCTTCCCGGACGGCAAGGAATCCCGCTTTGTGAATGCGGTGCTGGATCACATGGCGCGTGAGGCCAAACCGGAGGCGTTCTAAGCGCCTCCTTGCTTTCTCCAACTCATTAATCGGCTGTTAACCTTCGCGCGCCAAGGTGATCCGCGACGCGCGCGGTGGCGTATGCTGTGTGACGTGTCGTAGGACAAATATGTCGCGCCGGATTGGCTTGCCGTTTCTGACAGGCTGTCGTTTAATGAGCGAAAGGAGGCACTGCCATGCCAAAGCTTATCTCTCTTTACATTCGTCAGGTCGCGATTGGGTTTGCCTTGTCCGCCGTGTTTGTCGGGATGTTGATGTATTTCAACGTGGCCAATCTCTGGCATCTGGTGAGCAGCAGCTCTGAAGGCGCGATTGCGCTGGTGGTGATGTGGGTGCTGAATGGCATCGTGTTCGCCGGCGTGCAGTTCGGTATCGCCATCATGCGACTGAAAGACGACGATCAGCCCGGTGGCGGCAAGCGCCAGATGCTGCCGGTGATGCTGGCAGAGCCGGTGCCGGTCAAAGTGGATCGCCGTACACCTCAACAGCGCCAGATCCGCCGCTGATCTCAGGCCGCAGTAAATCGCAGCGAAGCGCCCCTCCAAGGGCGCTTTTTTGTTGGGATCACTGCATGTCGTGCAGGTTGAGCAGGAAGCCGTGCCAGCCTTTGTCGAGCGCCAAGACGAGACCAAAGCCGTCCACATCCTTGGGCAGACCAGAGTGGGTGAGCGTAAGGCGCGTGCCACCGGGGGCGTCCTTCAGCTCCCATTCCACGGTACTCATCTGGCCTTCCATAGGCCCCACGGTGAAATCCCATTTCATGTAGTCATGCGGATGGGCTTCAACCACCTTGCCCCAGCACATGCGGTCGCCGTCTTTCTGGGAACGCAGCGTGTAGTCTTCTCCAACCGTGAGATCCGCATCGGAAGGGTGGAACCATTTGCCCAGCAGCTCCGATTTGGTGAGAAAGGCCCAAACACGGTCCCTGGGCACTGCGAGGAAGACGGATTTGCGAATGGTCGTGTCTTGGGAAAGTTCAGCCATTGTGCTGTCCAGCGTCATTGTCAGTCTCCTTTTGGATGTCGGTTTCGATGGCGGTCTTGAGTGCGGTGAGGCGCGCGTCCCAGAATTGGTCAAACCACCCCAGCCAATCCAAAGCAGGTTTGAGCGCCAAGGGATTGAGCGCATTTACTTTTTCGCGCCCACGCGGGGTCACTGTGATCAACCCGCCGTCTGAAAGCACAACAAGGTGCTTCTTCACGGCAGCGCGGGTCATGTCGAAGTGATCGGAGACTTCTGCGATGGTCATCGGTGTGTCCCCCAACATGCGCAGAATATCGCGACGGGTGGGGTCACCCAAAGCGCGGAAGACAGGTTGCAGGTGATCGGGCATGGGGCTCCCCCATTAATAATACCGTTTGGTACTATAAATATGTGGTACCTTTTGGTATTATGTCAAGCTTGAGTTGCATCGCCCGCTGTATTGGATATCGTCCGCAAGCAGAAAAAAACGCCGCATAGCGCATGCCATTTGAGAGAAAATTGATGCAGTGGTTGCTTCAAGACTTTGAAGACACAGAGAAGTTGGGCGAAGTTTTGCTCGCGATGGGACGCGACATTAGCTGGCACAAAATAGTGCCGTTTGTTGGCGACCTTACACCTGCGCCGGTGATCAAAGATCCGCGCTCTGTCGTCATGTTTGGCGCTTATAGTATGTGGAAGTACGCCGAAGCACAGGGCTTGCAACCGGGCGTCATTCGAATTGCTCCCTTCTTGGATCAAGAAGTGTGGCATCCATTCTTGTTAAACGGACCTGAGGCTCGGGTGATGCGCTTTGCGGATTGCCCTGCTTTCTTGTGCGATCCGGCGCAGTACTGGTTTTTGCGGCCTGTTGAGGACAGCAAAGAGATTCCCGGACGCGTTATGCAGGCTGGAGAAATTGCGCAGCTGGCGCATCGGGTTTCCAACCTGCCAGAAGAGCAACTTCCAATCGGTTCACTGCGACCGGATACAAATGTCATGTTCTCCGCGCCAAAGGAGATTGATACAGAGTGGCGTCTTTGGATCGTTGATGATCAGTTGGTGACGTATTCCCGTTACAAGCAAGCAGGTCGCGTGGGCTATGTGCATGACATCACAGAGGAGGCTCTACGTTTCGGGCGCGAGATGACACAGAAAAATGCGGGTTATGCATCCGCCTATGTCATGGATGTCTGCCAAATTGGCGACATGCACCATATCATCGAAACAAATAGCATAAACGCGGCAGGGTTTTATGCGGCAGACTTAACCAAGCTCGTTCACGCTATCGAGGCTCTTTTCACAGAGGCGTAAAGTGGCGGGCCCGCAAACGCAGCCGTGGGGTTATCTCATTCCCGAGGACCTGTATATACAGGTGGGCGCCAGGTAACCAGGCCAGGACCAGGACAGAGCCAGCTCCCTCGGAATTGCTTAAGGCCACCGGAATGCAACCGTATCACGAGAAGGGCAGCACCCGCCGCTGACCTATCTATGCCCGCACCCGCGCAAAGACAAGGGGTGGCCCGCCTGTGTCCCTTCAAATCAGAGCTTGAAATTATGTTCTCCATATGTTCACGCTGTGAGCATGGAAGAGAATTTGCAACCCGGACAGCGCCTCGCGCGCGGTGTCAGCCGCCATCTGCGCAGCCATGGCTTTGTCTCTGTTGAGGAATTTGTGCCCGCCCGCGGTCTGCGCGTGGATGTGATGGCCTTGGGACCTAAAGGCGAACTTTGGGTGATTGAGTGCAAATCCAGCCGCGAAGATTTTCAGACCGACAAGAAATGGCAGGGCTATCTTGAGTGGGGCGACCGCTATTTCTGGGCGGTGGACACGGATTTTCCCACCGAGCTTTTGCCCGAGGGCACGGGGCTGATCTTTGCGGATGCCTATGATGCGGAGATCATTCGCATGGGGCCCGAAGAAAAGCTGGCTCCGGCGCGGCGCAAAAAGATGATCCAGAAATTTGCCATGGATGCGGCGCGGCGCCTCCAGCGCTACCGCGATCCCAAGCTTTCGGCCTTGCCGGAGGAGGCGGAAGAGGAAGGCTGATCGCGCGTGCAGAGCGCGGCGACCGAAATGGGTTTTATGAGTTTGAGATCAAAGCCTTTGAACTCAAAGACCCGGGAGAGATCCTGAGCTGACCGCGCCTGAAGCCGCCCTGGCTTCTCATTCTTCAAATATCCCAGGGTATCAACATCGCAGATGTGGCAGGGGCTGCGCCCCTAACCAGCCTCACTTCACCTGACGCGCCGTGGCTGCGGCTGCGCGAATTTCTTCGGCGATTTCCTCGGCTTCCTCAGGGTCAAAATCCATCGGGATTTCCAAGCCACCGGCTTCGATGTAGATGCGCACAAAACCCTGATCGGTGGGGCCGATTTGCATGTTGGCTTCGATGTTGCTTTCGGTGTTGATGCCCATGGCGATCTCCTTGGGGTCAGTCTGATGGTCGGTCTTGGGGGTTCCATGTTGTGCCGATTGCGGTAGCGTGAACTTGCGCCAAAGGCAAGCTGTGCGCGGATCTGGCGGTTTGCGGTTGCGGTGGTGAGGCGCGTGGTGGAGAGGTCGGCTGTGGAGAGGTTGAAGGGGGGCAGGGCAGTGGATGACGGAATCACCTTCCGGAAGTTTGCCGCGCAGGATCTGGACTGGCTGGTGGAAAGCCACGCCACGCTCTATGCGCGCGAAGAAGGGTTTGATGACAGCTTTGGCCCTCTGGTGGCGGAGATCGCCCGCGGATTTCTTGTCTATCACGAGATCGGCAAAGAATCAGGCTGGATTGCCGAGCACGACGGGCACCGGCTGGGATGTATTTTCTGCGTGCGCGCAGACCGGGAGGGATTCGCAAAGCTGCGCCTGTTTCTGGTGCTGCCGGAGGCGCGCGGCTTTGGCTTGGGTCAACGGCTTTTGGACACCTGCATGGGGTTTGCGCGGGGCGTTGGCTATGAGGGCATGACGCTCTGGACCCACAAAAGCCATGAGGCAGCCTGCGCTTTATATGCCAAAAACGGCTGGCGCTGTGTGGCGGAACGACCGGTGCATAGCTTTGGATGCGATCTTGTCGAACAAACCTGGGAAATCGTGTTTTAGGTGCTTGCATCCCCCGAATGGTATCTGTAAACCGCCCCTCACAGTGCCGCCTTAGCTCAGTAGGTTAGAGCGCTGGATTGTGGATCCAGAGGTCCCCCGTTCGAGCCGGGGAGGCGGTACCATCAAAAAGCTCTCAGCTGTTATGGCTGGGAGCTTTTTTGTTTTTTGGCGTTCTTTGGGCTGTCAGGGCAGTACGGTTTGGGCTTTGAGTGTCTAGTCTTCGCCGACAGACGCGCCAAAACCCCCTGCGGACAGCGCGATCTCCTGGCGCAATGCACCTGTGATGCGGTCGTGAATCAAAATGCGGTTGTCGGTGGTCACAATGGCCACCCAGCCGTCTCCCATAGTGACCGCCTGCGCCTCTGCACCGCCGTCCAGCGTGAGGTTTTCCGGCAGGATCGGCCCATCGTCACGGAAGCGCATGACAATCAGCGCAACCACCGTTACAAGCCCCACCATCATCACCACAGTCAGGCCCGTGACCAGTAGGCGCAGAAAGCGCAGGTTGGTTGGCTCAATTGGTTCCGGAGACTCTTCCATGGCGGAAACCCTTGTAGAATTTGTGATCGCGGAAGACCCGCCCAAGCGTCTTGATAAGGCGCTTTCGCGTGATGTGCCAGTGGAAGCCAGCCTGAGCCGCACCCGGCTTGCCAAACTCATCGCTGAGGGCGGCGTGGCGCTCAATGGGGTTGCCGTGACCGACCCAAAGCACAAGGTGGCAGAGGGCGATGCGGTTGTCATCACCGTGCCTGTGGCTGAGGACAGCCACATCGGGCCAGAGGACATCCCGCTTGAGGTGATCTGGGAAGATGATGATCTCATTGTGATCAACAAACCTGCGGGCATGGTGGTGCATCCGGCACCGGGCACGCCCAATGGCACCTTGGTGAATGCGCTGCTGCATCATTGCGGCGACACGCTTTCCGGCGTGGGCGGCATGAAGCGCCCCGGTATTGTGCACCGCATCGACAAGGAAACCAGCGGCCTCTTGGTGGTGGCCAAGACCGACGCGGCCCATCAGGGGCTGGCGGCGCAGTTTGAGGCTCATACCGTGAAGCGCTATTACCGCGCGGTGTGCTACGGGGTGCCGGATGCCAATGACCCGCGCCTGCGCGGTGTGCGCGGCGTGAATTTTGAATCCGGAAACATCATGAAAATCACCACCCATCTGGCGCGTCACAAGACAGACCGACAGCGTCAGGCGGTGCTGTTTGAAGGCGGACGCCATGCGGTCACGCGGGTGCGGATCGTGCAGCCCTTTGGCAATCCGGCGGTGGCCTGTCTGGTGGAATGCTGGCTGGAAACTGGCCGCACCCACCAGATCCGCGTGCATATGGCCCATGCCGGCCATGGGCTGATCGGGGATCCGGTCTATGGCGGGCGTCGCAAGCTGGCCGAAAAGGCAATTGGCGTCAAAGGCGCAGCCGCTGCGCGCAGTTTTGACCGGCAGGCGCTGCACGCTGCTGTTCTCGGCTTTGAGCATCCGGTCACAGGGGACATGCTGCGGTTTGAAGCGCCCTTGCCTGAGGACATGGCGCAGTTGATTGAGGATCTCGGCGGGGTTTGAGCGACATTTTTCGCCAGCCATGCGTTTGAAACAAAGCGCAAATGCGTGTGAAACACTGGTCTAAAGCTGGTGCGGCCGCGTAGTAAACCCTACTCTGAGAGTCAGAAATTCACATCTGCCTATTGAAACACGCATTTGGCGACCTAGATCAATGTTAAGCAGATAAACATACGATTGGGAGGCAAGACTTATGGCAAATTATGCAAACCTGCCCGCACCGACACCAGAGGGCGGTCTGAACCGTTACTTGCAGGAAATTCGCAAATTCCCGCTCCTTGAGCCGGAAGAAGAATACATGCTGGCCAAGCGCTGGGTTGAGGAACAGGACGCGACAGCGGCCCATAAAATGGTGACCTCACACCTGCGTCTGGCGGCCAAGATCGCCATGGGCTATCGCGGCTACGGCCTGCCTCAGGCGGAGGTGATCTCCGAGGCCAATGTGGGCCTGATGCAGGCGGTCAAGAAGTTTGATCCGGAAAAAGGCTTCCGTCTGGCGACCTATGCCATGTGGTGGATCCGCGCGAGCATTCAGGAGTATGTGCTGCGCAGCTGGTCCATGGTGAAGCTCGGCACCACCAGCGCGCAGAAGAAGCTGTTCTTCAACCTGCGCAAAGCCAAGGCCCGCATCGGCGCGCTGGAAGAAGGCGATCTTCGTCCTGAAAACGTGGAGCGCATTGCCAATGATCTCGGGGTGACCGAAGAAGAGGTGATCTCGATGAACCGGCGCCTGTCGGGCGGGGATGCCTCCCTGAACGCACAGGTCGGCTCCGAGGGTGAAGGCACCATGGAGTGGCAGGATTGGCTGGAAGATGAAACCGCGGATCAGGCGGCGGATTATGAGGCCAAGGACGAGCTCGCCGCCCGCCGTGAGCTGTTGGTTGAAGCGATGGATGTGCTGAATGACCGCGAGAAGGACATTCTCACCCAGCGCCGTCTGGCCGAAAAAGCGGTGACGCTGGAAGACCTGAGTGGCCAGTATGACGTGAGCCGCGAACGCATCCGCCAAATCGAAGTGCGCGCCTTTGAAAAACTGCAAAAGCGCATGCGTGAGCTGGCCTCCAGCCGCGGGATGCTGGCAGCGAACTGAGCGCAGCCGCACCACACAGATAAGAGCGCCGGTCCTTTCAGGATCGGCGTTTTTCATTGCGGCCTACCTTGTCTCATGGATCTGTGATCTCTTAGATGACGCGGGCGGTTGCCTCTAGGGAAAGCGGAGACTAGGCTCTGCACGATCAGAGGGAGGGAGCGCTAACATGTCTGACAAAACCATTCGATGGGGTATTCTCGGGGCGGCAAATTTTGCCCTCATTCACATGGGGCCGGCGATCCATGCGGCCAAAGGCGCGCGGCTGGCGGCGGTGGCGAGTTCCAGCGCGGAGAAGGTGGCCGCTTTTGAGGCTTTCGCGCCGGGGATGCGTCACCACACAAGCTATGAGGCACTGCTCGCCGATCCGGAGATTGATGCGGTCTACATCCCGCTGCCCAACCATTTGCATGTGGAATGGGCGATCAAGACGCTTGAGGCCGGTAAGGCGGTGCTCTGCGAAAAGCCGATTGGCATGGATGTGGCAGAGATCGACCGTCTGATCGCCGCGCGGGACAAGGCCGGTATTCTGGCGGCAGAGGCCTTCATGATTGTGCATCACCCGCAGTGGCAGCGCGCCAAGGCACTGCTGGAGGAGGGGGCCATAGGCACGCTGCGCCATGTGAATGCGGTGTTTTCCTATTTCAATGATGATCCTGCCAACATCCGCAATCAGGCTGATATTGGCGGCGGCGGCTTGCGCGACATCGGCTGTTACGTGCTGGGCGGCGCGCGTTTTGTCACCGGAGAGGAGCCGGTCTCGCTGGATCACACGCGGGTGCAGATGGAAAACGGCATCGACCTCTTTGCCGATATGAGCTTCACTTTCCCCAGCTTCACCTATCAGGGCTACACCGCCATCCGCATGGCTCCGCGTCAGGAAGTGCATTTTCATGGCGACGCCGGGGTGATGAGCCTGACGTGTCCTTTCAATGCCGCCGTGTTTGATCAGGCGGAGCTGGTGCTGTCACGGCCCGATCAAAGCCGCCGCGTGGAGCGGTTCCCCGGTGTGAACCACTATGTGCTGCAGGTGGAGGCCTTTGGGCATGCGCTGCGGACAGGTGAGGCTTACCTTTGGCCGCTGGAGCAGGCCCGTGGCACGCAGGCCATGGTGGACCAGGTGCTTGCCACCGCTTAAGCGCAGCCACGCCTTTCAAATAAAAAAGCCCTCGGGGGAAAATTTCCGCCGAGGGCTTTTTTGATGTCTTTAACAGAGTTGGCTTATTCGGCCGCGTCGTTGCTCTCTGCTTCTGGCGCAGGTGCCTCTGCTGGGGCGTCCTCTGCCGCTGGGGCAGGGGCCTTCTTGCGCGGCGCGCGCTTGCGTGGCGCTTTCTTGGGCGCAGGCTTTGGCGCTTCCGGCTGCGTTTCCGGTGTTTCTACCAGAGCGCTTTCTTCGGCCACATCCACGATCAGATCAGGCTGTTCGGCCTCAGACGGGTCCACCGTTGGCATCGCTTCGTCCGCCTGCGGCTGGGCTTTGCCCTCGCCACCGTTGGCCTCACGTTCCTGGCGTTCCATACGTTCGCGGCGCTCGCGATCACGCTCTGCCTGGCGCTCACGGTTCTGGCGTTCTTGCTCTTCGCGGCGCGCCTCTTGCTCGCGCTGCGCTTCATTCAGCATGCGCTGGTAATGCTCTGCGTGCTGCTGGAAGTTCTCCGTCGCAACACGGTCATTGGAAAGCTGGCTGTCGCGGGCCAGCTGGTTGTATTTGTCGATCACCTGTTGTGGGGTGCCGCGTACTTTTCCTTCCGGGCCGGAACTGTCAAACACACGGTTGACGATATTGCCGGAGGGACGGTTGCGGTTTGACTTATTCCGCGAACGTGACTTCGAAGATCTCATGTTTTCAGCAATCCAGCCTTGGTCCATGGCGGTCGCTCATCCCGTTTCACGCCTCGTGCGCTCTGTCTTCCGGGGGCGACAATTTGTGGCTTGGTGTCCGATCGGGACGGCCCTGAAAATAGGGCATCCAGCAAAAGGACATGAACTTGATATGGCGCATTTGGTTCTCACACAAGAGGTTTTCTGTCTAGAATGCGCTCAATTGCAAAAATATCTCGTTATGTTGGGCGTTTTTGCCCGATCACCACGCGGTCACGCCCATCCAGATCCGGGAGCACGGCAACGTTGCGCAACCCGGCCTCCTCAAAAAGCGCGGCCACATCCGGCCCCTGCTGCCAGCCGATCTCCACCATCAACCAGCCCTGTGGCGCCAGATGGTCTGGCGCGCCTTTGGTGATGGCGCGGTAGGCGGTGAGCCCGTCCGCTTCATCCGTCAACGCGATGCGCGGCTCATAAGACAGCTCTGGTGCGAGGGCGTCCATTTCAACCAAAGCGATATAGGGCGGGTTGGAGACGATGAGGTCAAAGCTGCCGTCGACGGCGGCAAACCAATTGCTTTCTGTTAGCGTTATCCGGTCGGCCACGCCAATCGCATCTGCATTTTGGCGTGCGACCGCGAGCGCGTCGGCGGAAACATCGGTGGCGGTGCCGCGCGCATCGGGCCGCTCGGCCAACAGGGAAATGGCGATGGCACCGGTGCCTGTGCCGAGATCCAGCACGGATTTGAAGGGGCGTTTTAACGCCTCAAGCACCAAGGCCTCGGTTTCCGGGCGCGGGTCAAGCGTCGCCGCAGTGACCGCAAAGCTGTGATTGAAGAAGGCCCGTTTGCCCAGAATATGCGACAAAGGCTCGCGTGACAGGCGGCGGGCGACAAGGCCGAGCAGGGCGGTTTGCTGGGCCAGCGTCGCGTCGCTGCGCGCTTCAAGCGTGAGACGGTCGGCAGGTATGTCGACCGCTTTGGCCACCAGAAACCGTGCATCACGTGCGGCGCTGTCAATTGCGCCAGCGGTGAGAGAGTTCTGCGCCTGTTTGATCAGGTCAGCGATGGTCAGGCTCACCCTTCCATCTCCGCCAGTGCCGCCGCCTGTGCGTCTGCGGTGAGCGCATCGATGGTTTCATCCAGATCGCCCTGCATCACCTGATCCAGCTTATAAAGCGTGAGGTTGATGCGGTGGTCGGTCATGCGGCCCTGAGGGAAGTTGTAGGTGCGGATGCGTTCCGAGCGATCGCCCGAGCCCACCTGACCAGCCCGATCCGCGGCGCGCTCATCGGCAATGCGCTGACGCTCCAGATCAAACAGGCGGGTTTTCAGCACCTGCATGGCAATCTCTCGGTTGCGGTGCTGGGATTTTTCCGAGCTGGTCACGATGATGCCGGTGGGCAGGTGGGTGATCCGCACTGCCGAGTCGGTGGTGTTCACGTGCTGACCACCGGAGCCTGAGGCGCGCATGGTGTCGATGCGGATGTCATTCGCGTCGATCTGAATGTCCACGTCTTCGGCTTCCGGCAGCACAGCGACAGTGGCCGCCGAGGTATGGATGCGCCCGCCGCTTTCGGTGGTGGGCACCCGCTGCACACGGTGCACGCCGGATTCAAACTTCATCCGTGCAAAGACGTTTTCGCCTTTGATATGGGCGACCACTTCCTTGATGCCGCCAAGTTCGGTGGCGTTTTCCTCAAGGATTTCAAGCTTCCAGCCGCGTGCTTCGGCATA
Source organism: Shimia sp. R9_2 (assembly GCF_017743735.1). Taxonomy (GTDB): domain Bacteria; phylum Pseudomonadota; class Alphaproteobacteria; order Rhodobacterales; family Rhodobacteraceae; genus Shimia. Next base: position 242,277 of record NZ_JAGHRO010000002.1, on the reverse strand, counting down.
GCGCTGATACATGCGCAGCAGGTCACCTGCAAAAAGCGCGGCCTCATCGCCGCCGGTGCCGGGGCGGATTTCGAGAATGGCCGGGCGGGCGTCTGCTGCGTCCTTGGGCAAAAGCGCGAGCTGCAGGGCATGTTCTGCCTCGGGCACAGCCGCGCGCAGCTCCGGCAACTCTTCTTCTGCAAGCGCTTTCATATCGGGATCGCCGAGCATCTCTTCGGCTTCCTCAATGTCGGAAAGTAGGCGCTGATACGCTGCGATCTGCTCCACCACGGGCTTGAGATCGGCATATTCCTTGGCCAGCGCAGCAATGTCGCCGCCGCCTTCGGCCATCTGCGCCTCAAGGAACTCAAAACGCTGGGTGATCTGATGTAGTCGCTCTATCGGAACCATGTCGCTAAGTGGGACAATCTCGGGGTTTGGTCAAGGGCTGCCTTTTGGTGTAGCATGGCCTTATGAGACGGTTGTTTGTGATGATGATGCTCTTTGCGCCCCCCGCCTTGGCGGATGGGATGATCAACGGCGTGCCGGTGGATTGCTATTGCACCGACAAGCAGGGGCAGCGGATCGAGCTGGGCGAAACCATCTGTTTGCAGGTCGATGGGCGCATGTTCATGGCGCAATGTCAGATGTCGCTGAACGTACCGATGTGGCGCGAAATCTCGCCTGGCTGCCTCAGCTCCAACCTATCCCCGTTGCCCCAGAGCCGCGATCCAAGCCTCGATGCGTTTGGCATTCACACCGAAGTCCTTTTTCCCAAATCGTGAACGCGCGTTGATCTTGAGTGTGTCACCGACCTGTTGGGCGGTGGTGTAATCCGGATAAGACAGCAGTTTGGAGCGGGTCACATAGGTGATCATGCCGTCCTCTAGCGCGCCAGCGAGCACCGTTGTACGCGGTGTGCTCAGCGCTATTTCGTTTAACCGTGTGAGGCCGTCAGGGCCGGTGTCGACAATCCGGCGGGCGCTGTTTTCGCCGTCGCTGTTTTGATCAAATTGCGCCGCCACATGCCATTTTGTCGGATCACTTGGCGCCACACGCACATAGACCGCTAGAAGCGCCACCACCGCAAAAAATACCCAGATATAGCTCATCGTCGGTCTCCTGTGAGATGCGGTTTTTTGTTTGCGGGCAAGGTCTTCGCCCGCATCCTTCATGATACGCTGCCGCCTCTGTTGTGGATCAGGATCAAAGCAGATGCGGGGCGCGTCAAGCTTTCCGCAGCGTCCACCCCCACAGACAGATCAGCTCGAGCGCCACATGGGCCCCTGCCACGGCGGTTGCGCCGGTGGTGTCAAACGGCGGGGACACCTCAACCACATCGCCACCCACCATATTGATGCCAGCAATATCACGCAGGATGATGCTGGCCTGACCGCTGGAGAGACCACCCCAAACCGGGGTGCCGGTGCCGGGCGCAAAGGCCGGATCAAGCCCGTCGATGTCAAAGGTCAGATAGGTCGGGTGATCGCCCAGAATGCCTTTGATCTTTTCTGCCACCGCCACAGGGCCACTCACATGCACTTCGCGCGCATCAATGATGTTGAAGCCAAGCGTGTCAGGGTTCTCGGTGCGGATCCCCACCTGAACCGAGCGCGATGGGTCCACAAGCCCGTCTTTCACCGCTTTGTAAAGCATGGTGCCATGGTCGATCCGGTTCGGCTCATCATCGGCCCAAGTGTCTGTGTGGGCGTCAAATTGCAAAAGGCTCATGGGGCCGAACTTTTCGGCATAGGCCTTCAGGATCGGGTAGGTGATGTAGTGGTCCCCCCCCAGCGCAATGCTGGCGGTGTCGGTCTCCAGAATGCTGCGGATGTGGCTGGTCAGCGCGTCGGGGAACTCCATCACCCGCGCATAGTCAAAAGCCAGATCACCATAATCCACGATGCTGAGTTCGGTCATCGGATCATAGCCCCAGCCGTAAGGCGGATCAAAGGCCTGAATGGCGCTGGCTTCGCGGATGGCGCGTGGGCCAAGGCGGGTGCCGGGGCGGTTGGTCACCGCCATGTCAAACGGCACGCCCGTCACTGCGATGTCCACGCCTGTCAGATCTTTGGAGTAGCGGCGGCGCAGAAAGGACGTGGCCCCCCCAAAGGTGTTTTCAAAGCTCAATCCGTGCGGCGCTTTGCGCGTGAAGGCATTGTCGACCTGGGTTTTGGCATCTTCGAGCGCCATGGGGAGTCCTCATCTGAAAATTTGATCAAATTTCGTCTGTAGACACAAAAAGGTCAAGCCCTCCCGATTGCGGAAGGGCTTGTTGTGAGGCTGCTGCCTAAAATCTGGGGTGGATCAGCGTGGCTGTGCCGTTTCCACGAGCTTGGCAAAGAAAGACGCGCCAATCGGGCTGATCTCGTCGTTGAAGTCAAAGGCCGGGTGGTGCAACCCGGCGCCTTCGCCCGCACCAAGGAAGAGATAAGCCCCGGGGCGCGCTTCCAGCATGTAGGAGAAATCTTCCGCACCCATTTCCATCCACTGCTCAGCATCCACATTGGCCTCCCCGGCGATCTCGCGGGCGACGTCAGCGGCAAAATGGGTCTGCTTGGGGTGGTTGATGGTGGCTGGGTAATCCACATCCAGCTCCAGCGTCGCGTCCAGCCCGTAAGCGGCTGCGGTGCCTTTTGAAATCTCCTCAAGGCGGCGGTGGATCATCGCCTGCACATCCTTGTCAAAGGTGCGGATGGTGCCATTGATGAAGCCGCCATCGGGGATCACATTGTTGGCGCTGCCTGCATGGATCTGCGTCACCGAGACCACCGCCTGCTGACGGGTGTCATGGTTGCGGCTGACAATGGTCTGGATCGCATTGACCATGGCCACTGCAGCCACCACCGGATCAACCGTGTCCTGCGGGTAGGCCCCATGGCCGCCCTTGCCCTGAATGTGGATGGTGAAGGTATCCACTGCCGCCATGATCGGCCCCGGCGTGGTATGAAAGCTGCCCAGAGGCTGGCCCGGCACATTGTGCAGCGCATAGACCTCTTTGACTTCAAAGCGTTCCATCACGCCTTCCTGCACCATGATATTGCCGCCGCCGCCTTCTTCTTCGGCTGGTTGGAAGATCAATGCCACACGGCCGGAGAAATTGCGGGTCTCGGCAAGGTATTTGGCCGCCCCGAGCAGCATGGTGGTGTGCCCGTCATGACCACAGGCGTGCATTTTGCCTGCGACCTTGCTGGCGTAGTCCGCCCCGGTGATTTCATCCATGGGCAAGGCGTCCATATCCGCGCGCAGACCAATGGTTTCTCCGTTGCCCTCACCATTGATGATCGCGACCACGCCGGTTTTGGCGATGCCTTCGTGGATTTCATCCACGCCAAATTCTTTCAGACGCTCCACCACAAATGCCGCCGTTTCCACGCAGTCAAATTCCAACTCCGGGTGGGCGTGCAGGTGACGCCGCCATGTTTTCATCTCTTCCGCGTAATCTGCGATGCGATTCACGATTGGCATGTCTGGACTCCCCTCCATCAATTCGCTCAGATGCCTCCAAACCAAAGACTGGAGCGTAGCGCAATGGCCGAAGACCCCCTTATCCTTGATCCCAATGGCGGCATGCCGCGCCTTTTGGAGATTATGCGCCGTTTGCGGGATCCGGACCATGGCTGCCCTTGGGATATCGAGCAGGATTTCGCCACCATCGCGCCTTACACCATTGAGGAGGCCTATGAGGTGGCCGATGCGATTGAGCGTGAGGCCTGGGATGAGCTGAAAGGCGAGTTGGGCGATCTGCTGTTTCAATCGGTGTTTCACGCCCAGATGGCGGCTGAGAAGGGGCTTTTCACCTTTGATCAGGTGGCAGACACCATGTCTGACAAGATGGTCGCGCGGCATCCGCATGTCTTTGGCGATGAAAGCCGCGACAAATCCGCCGAGCAGCAGACCCGCGATTGGGAGACCGTGAAGGCCGCGGAGCGTGCCGGGAAGGCGCAGGAGGGCACGCTGGATGGTGTGGCTCTGGGCCTGCCTGCCTTGCTGCGCGCCGTGAAGCTGCAAAAACGCGCCGCACGTGTGGGATTTGACTGGCCGGATACCGAGCAAGTGGTTGATAAGATTGTGGAAGAGGCCGGTGAGCTTGCCGAGGCACGTGACCGGTTGACCCAAGATGAGATTGAGGAGGAGTTTGGCGACCTTCTCTTTGTGATGGCCAATCTCGCGCGGCATCTCAAGATTGATCCCGAAGCCGCCCTGCGCGCCACAAACGCCAAATTTGTGCGGCGTTTTGAAGGGGTTGAGGCCAAGCTCGCGGCCCAAGGCAAACGTCCGGAGCAGAGCGATCTGGCCGAGATGGATGCGCTCTGGGATGCGGTCAAGGCCGAAGAGAAAGCGGCCAAAGGGCAGGGGTAAAACCCGCGTCTGAGCGGGCGACTTGCCCCTGAAACCTGCGCCAAACAGGGGCGCAGGATTTGGCGCTGCGACGCCTCCGTTCACGCAAATATCAAACCTGAATAATTTGTTCAGGTATTGACCTGACTGAAAAACTCAAATTTAACGCAGCCCATCGAAACCATGACACCGTGAGGGATGACATGACCAAAGCGCTTTCCACCTCCATTTTTGCTTTTGCCGCAGCGGCCGTGGCTGCGCCGGCGATGGCTGATGAAGTCAACGTCTACTCCTACCGTCAGCCAGAGCTGATCAAGCCGCTGACCGATGCCTTTACCGAAGAAACCGGCATCAAGGTGAATGTGGCCTACCTCAAAAAAGGCATGGTGGAGCGTCTGCAGGCAGAGGGGGATCGCTCCCCTGCCGATCTGGTGCTGACCGTTGATATCTCCCGCCTGAACGCGGTGGTTGAGGCCGGTGTAACCCAGCCTGTGATCAGCGATGTGATCGCCGCCAATGTGCCGGAAGCTTACCGTGATCCGGAAGGCCACTGGTTTGGCCTGACCACCCGCGCACGGATTGTCTACGCTTCCAAAGACCGCGTCGCAGAGGGCGAAGTCACCACCTATGAGGATCTCGCAGACCCGAAATGGGAAGGCCGCATCTGCACCCGTTCCGGCACCCATGCCTATAACGTCGCTCTGACCTCCGCTGTGATCGAGCATCACGGCGAAGCCGAAGCCAAAACCTGGCTGGAAGGCGTGAAAAACAACCTCGCGCGCAAGCCGCAGGGCAACGACCGCGCGCAGGTCAAGGCGATCTGGGCCGGCGAATGTGACCTCGCTGTGGGCAACACCTACTACATGGGCAAAATGCTCAAAGACACAGAGCAGCAGGCTTGGGCCGACAGCGTGAACATCGTCTTCCCGACCTTTGAAGACGGCGGCACCCACGTGAACATCTCCGGCATTGCGCTGACCAAAGCTGCGCCCAACAAGGAAAACGCCATCAAGATGATGGAATTCCTGACCGGCTCCAAAGCACAGGAAGTCTATGCCTCCGCCAACTTCGAATACCCGATTGCACCGGGCATGGAAGCGGACCCATTGGTGCAGAGCTGGGGCGAATTCACGGCTGACGATGTGAACCTGATGACCCTCGCCGGTCACCGCGCCGAGGCGCTCAAGCTGGTTGAAGAAGTCGATTTTGACGGCTGAGGCCACGCGATAGCGCGATAGAATGCCAAAGGGCGGCCCCGAGAGGCCGCCCTTTTTTGTTGCGCTACAGCCTCTATCAGCCCAACCGTGCCTTGAGCACCCGCAGCATATTCTCTCCCATAACCTTGCGGATTTGCGCTTCGCTCAGACCTACCTCAATCAGCGCGTGGGTCAGCGCGACGAGCTGGGATGTGTCAAAGGCTGTGGCGACCGAGCCGTCATAATCGGAGCCCAGCGACACGTGGTCTTCCCCAAGCAGGTCCACCGCCGCTTTCACGGTTTTGGCCACCCCGGCAGGGCTGTCATCGCAGGTCACATCTGCCCAGTAGCCGATCCCCACAACGCCGCCGCCATCTGCTGCGCCATTGGCCACGATCGCCTGCATCAGCGCGTCTTCGTAGTTCCGTTTCACGGGGCAATTTCCGTAGATACCGGTGTGGCTGACGATCAGGGGAATGTCGGTCAACGCGATGACCTCTTCTGCCACCTTCGGGCTGGAGTGGGCGAGATCAAGCACCAGATTGCGCTCTGTGATGGCGCTGACCACCTCGCGGCCAAAGTCGGTCAGCCCTTTGTTGCCAATCCCGTGCAGGGAGCCACCCAGCGCGTTGTCAAAGAAGTGCTGCAGACCAATCACGCGGTAGCCTTCGTCCTGCAGTCTTTGCAGGTTGGCGATGTCGCCCTCCAAAGGGTGCGCCCCTTCGATGCCCAGCATACCGCCAACAACGGTCTGCCCCGCGTCGCGGTCCGCAAGCAGCGCGTCGATGTCGGCGCTGCTGCGCAGAATGCGCAATTGCCCGCCGGAGTCTGCCTCGGCCTTTTGCAGGCGCTCCGCCTGATAGACCGCGCGCTCAAAGATAGAATCCCAGGTGCGCGCAGGCCAGAGTTGTCCAACCGCCAACAGGGTGATGTTGTCGCGCGCATCTGCTGAGTTCTCTTCATAGTTCTGTCCGGCCGGAGATTTGGTCACGGCGGTGAACACCTGCAGCGCCACATTGCCCTCAATCAGGCGGGGCAGGTCCACATGGCCGCGATCCGCGCGGTCCAGAACATCGCGTTTCCAAAGCAGCGTGTCAGCATGCCAGTCGCCAATGAAGAGATCACCGTGCAATCTGCGCGCTACATCGCTGACCGGAAAGCCACCCTCGCTGGTGATCGCGTTGCGGGATCTTTCCACATGCCCCGGTGCCACGATCAGAAACGCAGCTACCGCCACAGCCAAAGTCAAAAGCAGCCTGCCCAACCATTTGCCAAATGTGCGCATATGTTCTCCCCCGATGCACCCTTGTCTTGTGCAGAGCCTAGGCTGGAAAGGGGGCAGTCTCAAAGCTTTACGTCGGGGCGGGGCGTTGCTCCTTGCCGGTGGTGTGCTTAGATTGGGGGATGGGCAAAGGAGGATCACATGGCTGGTGGTTGGGCAAAAGATGGCGCGGTGAGCGAACAGATCGAGGCCAGCATCAACGATGAGCTGGCCCGTCTTCAGGCGCAGCGTCAGCCGGTGGGTGAGAGCCTCAGGTTCTGTGCGGAATGCGAGGAGGAAATCCCCGAAGCACGCCGCCTTGCGCGGCCCGGCGTAAAGCTCTGTATTGAATGTCAGCAGGAGCGCGATAGCGCCTATCAAGCCCGTGGCGGCATCAACCGGCGTGGCTCCAAGGACAGCCAGTTGAAGTGAGACCCCTCTGATGAGCTTGCTGATTGTTTACCACTCCCGCACCGGAGGCAGTCGTCTGATGGCCGAAGCGGCCTTTGCCGCCGCGCAGGCGGAGGGCGCAGCGCGCTTGCTGCGGGCAGAAGACGCCCATCCGGAAGATCTGTTGACCGCAACAGGCTATCTTTTTTGCGCGCCGGAAAACCTCGCAACGCTTTCAGGCGCGATGAAAGAGTTCTTTGATCGCTGCTACTACCCAGTTCTGGGGCAGGTCGAGGGGCGGCCTTATGCGCAGATGATTTGTGCCGGATCAGACGGCGCAGGTGCCGCGCGGCAACTGGCACGCATTGCCACGGGCTGGCGGCTCAAGGAGGTGCAGCCCGCGCTGATTGTCTGCACCCATGCGCAGACGCCAGAGGCGATAATGGCGGAGAAAACCCTCTCTGAAACGGAGCTGGCCCCCTGCGGTGACCTTGGCGCCGCGCTTTCTGCCGGACTGGCGCTTGGCGTGTTCTGAGCCACACGACCGCTTGCGGCTCGGCATCGCTTTGCTGATGCTAATTTGGTGAAACGCGCGCGGCAGTGTACCATACCGCTTATTTGTTTATGGGATTTTGGGTATGTTTCTGTTGTATTTCCCCAAAAAGGCCGCGCTCTTTGCGCTTGCCTTACTTCTCGCCGCTTGCACCAACTACGCTGATTATTCGCTGCAAGCCTACACCTACGCCACCGAGGCCAAGGCCAAAACGCTCAAACTGGTGAGCAAAGCCAACGGCAGCTACAGCGCCAATCGGGCGGCCGCTGAGGCGTTGTTGCTGGATATGGACGTGGCGTATGAGTTTGCCAACGGCATTGAGAACAACGAAGAAGCCGCTGATATCTGGGATAAATTGCGCGATCCTGATGGCAATCTGGTGGGCGGTTTTCTCACCGCTTGGCGCACAGAGTTCCCCGGCGGCGTGAGTGCAGACAGTGCATTCATCAATGAGTTCAAAAAGAACATCACCTTCAGCTTCGATCGCCTGATCTGTTTGGAAGCGAACAAAGGCCAAGCCACCGCTTGTGCTGATATCGAACAGTAACGCCCGCGGGCAAGGAGAGAGATCATGGACACAGACGCGATATTAGACGCGATCCAGGACGGATTGGCGGACCTGGTCAAAAACGCGGCCAAGACCTTTGCCAATGAGGCGGAGCGGGATTTGAAAGCCTTTGTGAAAGAGTCCGAGGAAGACATCCGCCGCTATGCAAAACTCTTTGCGGAAGGGAAGCTCTCCGAGTTTGAGCTGAAGTTCCTGATGAAGATGAAAGCCGACAACGCAGAGCTCTTGGCCATCTCCGCCAAAGGCATCGCGCGGGCGCGGGTCAAACACCTGATGAACAGCATGAAAGACCTGATTGTCAGCACGATTTTGGCGGCGGTCTGAAACGAAAAAAAACCGGAGCGGGGGCTCCGGTTTCTCAGCGCGCTTTAGGGCTGCGCCTCGGGTGGGTTTGGGGCTCCGCCCGTTCGCAACACATTCGCTCCACTGGAGCGAATGCCGGGGCAAAGCCCCGGACCGCTTCTCACTCCATCGCTTCCAGCTCGTCGATCATGGATGAAATCATCGACAGGCCCTTGTCCCAGAACTTAGGATCAGAGGCATCCAGACCGAAAGGTGCCAGCAGCTCTTTGTGGTGTTTGGAGCCACCTGCCTTGAGCATGTCAAAATACTTGTCCTCAAAGCCTTCGTCCCCTTCTGCGTAAACCGCATAGAGCGCGTTTACGAGGCCGTCACCAAAGGCGTAGGCGTAGACATAGAAGGGCGAGTGCACAAAATGCGGGATATAGGCCCAGAAGGTCTCATAGCCTTCCATGAAGTCGAAGGCTTCGCCGAGGCTTTCCGCCTGCACCGACATCCAGATCGCGTTGATGTCTTCCGGGGTCAGCTCACTTTCACGGCGTGCGGCGTGCAGTTTGCATTCAAAGTCATAGAAGGCAATCTGGCGCACAACCGTGTTGATCATGTCCTCAACCTTGCCCGCCAGCAGGATCTTGCGCTGCTCCTGGGTTTCGGCCTTGTCCAGCATCGCGCGGAAGGTCAGCATTTCGCCAAAGACAGAAGCAGTTTCCGCCAGTGTCAGCGGGGTGGAGGAGAGCATCTCGCCCTGTTCCGCTGCCAGCACCTGGTGCACGCCATGGCCCAGCTCATGCGCCAGTGTCATCACGTCGCGCGGTTTGCCGAGGTAGTTCAGCATCACGTATGGGTGGACACTGGTTACGGTGGGATGCGCGAAAGCGCCCGGTGCCTTGCCCGGCTTCACGCCCGCATCAATCCAACCTTTGGTGAAGAACGGCTCTGCAATCTCGCCCATGCGCGGATCAAAAGCGTTATAGGCATCCATCACGGTTTTCTGTGCGGTGGCCCAATCCACGGTGGAGGGATCTTCCATCGGCAGCGGTGCGTTGCGGTCCCAGACCTGCATGCGGTCCAGACCCAGCCATTTGCGCTTCAGCTCGTAATAGCGGTGGCTGAGCTTGGGGTAGGCGGCCACAACCGCATCGCGCAGCGCTTCAACCACCTCGGGTTCCACATCGTTGGAGAGGTGGCGGCCGGTCTGCGCGCTTGGCATATTGCGCCAACGGTCGAGCACTTCTTTTTCCTTGGCGGCGGTGTTGTGCACGCGGGAGAAGATCTTGATGTTGTCGTTGAAAACCCGCGCCAGCTCATGGGCGGCGGCTTCCCGCTTTTCGCGATCCGGATCGGTCAGGCAGTTCAGCGTGCCTTCGATGTTGTACTCTTCACCAAGCACGTCAAAGGTCAGACCGGCAATTGTTTCGTCAAACAGGCGCTCCCAGGCGTCGCCCACGACCCCCAGATCGTGCAGGAATTTCTCCAGTTCATCAGAGAGCTGGTGCGGCTTCATTGCGCGAATGCGGCGGAAGACCGGCTCATAGCGCTCCAGCTCTTCGTTTTCTGCAAAGGCTGCGGCCAGGGTGTCATCTTCGATGCGGTTCAGTTCCAGCGTAAAGAACACCAGCGGGGTGGAGAAATTGGTCAGCTTCTCCTGCATATTCGCCATGAACTGCGCCCGTTCTGCATCGGTGGTCAGCTGATAGTAGCGCAGACCGGCGTAAGACATGATGCGGCCGGAGATTTGGGAGATCTTCTCGTTGCGCTGCACACAGGTGAGCAGGTCAGCCGCAGAAAGCCCGGCAAGCTTGCCCTCATAATCGGCGGCAAAGGCGGCACATTCGCCCTCAAGCCATTCCAGATCCGCGATCAGCTCCGGCGCGTCGTCCCCCGCGTAAAGATCGCTCAGATCCCATTCGGGCAGATCGCCGAATTCTTGCGTGCCAGAAGACGCATTGGCATCGCGGACGGGAAACGGAAGGTTCAGCATGAAAGCACCCTGTGTTGTGAATAACTGTTGTCGCTCAGATAGGCAGAGCGGCGGGGGAGGTTCAAGGGGCAGCAGCGATGGACGTGTGTTTACGACGCCTGCAAAGAGAGTGGGGGCAGCCCCTCTGCCACAGCGAGCTGTGCCATTCACCCCGGGATATTTTGCGAATGAGAAAAGGCTGGTTGGCGCTCAGCTGTGTTCGGCAAAGAAGGCGGCGCAGTCATCAAAGATGCGATTGCGGCTTTCCGGCACTTCCATCAACACCTCGTGTTCTCCGGCAGGCACGATATCCAGCGTGCCGTTGGGCCAGCGGCGCATGCGGTCGTGAATGGCGCTGGTGTCCACGATCTGTTCATCCGCTCCAAGGAAGGTGAGGCAGGGCGTGTCAGGAGAGGCTTTTTTCTCAAGCTTGCGGCATTCCATCAGCGCCTCATAGACCCAGCGCAGGCTGGGGCCGGCCAGGGAGAGATCAGGATGATCCGTCATCTGGCGCTGCATATAGGCGTACATGCCCGCGTCTTTGGTCAGGGCGTTGCCGTCAAAATCCTGATCCAGCACATAGGTTGTGTCGCTGGTGCCCGGTGAAATCATCTGGTCAAAGCCAAAGACTTTGGAAAGCGCGCTGGTGACCCAGGCGGTTGGGCGCATGGTGGGGGAAAGATGAATGCCCCACATCGGCCCAGAGAAGACCGCGGACCTCACCGGCAAGCCGTCATAGATCGCGCGCAGCCCGATGCAGCCACCCATGGAGTGGCCGACCAGATGGTAGGGTTTGGGAAGTTCCAGCGCCTCGACAGCTGCCATCACGGCGGCGACATCGCGCTGAAAATCATCAAAGTGGCCAACGTATCCGGCGATCGGATTTTTGATCAGGCGATCGGCCAGACCCTGACCGCGCCAGTCAATGGCGATCATTTCATAACCGCGCGCGCCAAAATCGGCGGCCGCGCGGCCATATTTTTCCACATATTCGGTGCGGCCCGGAAACAGCAGCACCGTGCCTTTGGTCGGGCCAGCGGCCGCTTCGCGCTGCCAATGGGCAAAGCGCAGGCGCACCCCGTCTTCTGCCTTGACCCAATAGGCATCTGCCTCAGGGCCGTCGGCTACGTCATGATAAAATGGGGCGCGCTGCAAACTCATCAGGACAGAACGCCGCCCAACTTCATGGCGGCACCCATGTCGCCGTCAATCGCCAGCTTGCCGGACATGAAAGCGGCGGTTGGGTTCAACTCACCTTCCAGGATGGCCTGGAATGTTTCCACATCCGCGGTCATGGTCACATCAGCGTCTTCGTCGCCTGCGCGCACGCCGTCTGCGTCGATGATGATGGCGCCTTCGCCTTCGATGGCAAATTTGGCGGAGCCGTCAAAGCTCTCACCGCCGAGTTTTTCGGTCAGGGCGGTCACTGCGGCAGTTACGATATCGCTCATCTGCTTGATCCTTCACTTTGTTGTGCACATCTTGGGAATCACATGTGCAAGGGCTACAATAATTTACGTTATGGTCAACTTACCGAGTCGTCTCAAACTTATCGTCGCGGCAATTCCTATCGCAATGGGGATTTTGCAACCCGTGATTGCCGCAGGACCGGCACAGGCGCAGGACGCGGCTGAAAGCGCAGCCGAACAGGCGGCGGACACGCAGGATGTGGGCGCTCTGCTGGCTGCCTTGGCCGATGCTGATCCCGGCGAGGCAGATCGTCTGGCGGGACAGATCCGCCACATCTGGGATGCCTCGGGTTCTGCCAGTGCCGATTATCTTTTGCGCCGCACCCGCAAAGCCATCGAGGTTGAGGATCTGCAGGCGGCTCTGGCCCATGCCACAGCGCTGACAGATCATGCGCCGGAATTCGCCCAAGGCTGGGCCGAGCGCGCGCGCACCTTCTATGCGCTGGATCTTTACGGGCCTGCGATCAGCGATCTGGAGCATGTTCTGGCGCTGAACCCGCAGCATTTTGATGCGATCATGGGGCTCGCGGTGATGCTGGATCAGATGGGCAAGCCGGAAGACGCCTATGAAGCCTATCTGCAGGTCAAGGCTATACATCCCCATCAGGCAGGCCTAACAGAGGCCTTAGAGCGACTCGAGCCGCAGGTGCGCGGCAAATCGCTCTAAGCAAGATCAGACGACCACGACCAAGAGCTAGGCAAAGATATGGCCGCAGATCGGCGGATCACCGCAGTGTTGGGTCCCACCAACACGGGCAAGACGCATTATGCGATCGAGCGCATGTTGGGCTATCGCACAGGCGTGATCGGCTTGCCTCTGCGCCTGCTGGCACGGGAGGTCTATGACCGGATCGTGGCTGCGCGCGGGCCCTCTGTGGTGGCGCTGGTCACCGGCGAAGAGCGGATCGTGCCGCCGCGCGCCCAATATTGGGTGGCCACGGTTGAGGCGATGCCGGAAGGTCTTGGTGCGGATTTTGTTGCGATCGACGAAATCCAGCTCTGCGCCGATCCGGAGCGGGGGCATGTCTTCACGGACCGGCTGCTCAGGATGCGCGGCACGCAGGAAACCCTGTTTCTGGGCAGCGACACCATGCGCAGCACCATCGCGGAGCTGGTGCCTGAGGCGCAGTTCAAGCGCCGTGAGCGCATGTCCACGCTCAGTTATTCCGGCAGCCGCAAGATCAGCCGGATGCAGCCGCGCTCCGCGATTGTCGGGTTTTCCGTAGATAGCGTCTATGCCATTGCCGAGCTGATCCGCCGTCAGAAAGGCGGGGCGGCTGTGGTGATGGGCGCGCTCAGCCCGCGCACGCGCAACGCGCAGGTGGCGCTCTATCAGAACGGTGATGTGGATTATCTGGTGGCGACCGATGCGATTGGTATGGGCCTCAATCTCGATATCGACCATGTGGCCTTTGCCTCCACCACCAAATTTGACGGCCGCCGGATGCGCCCTTTGGCGCCAAACGAGCTTGCGCAGATTGCCGGACGGGCAGGGCGGGGCATGAGCCACGGCACCTTTGGGGTGACCGGCGAAGCGCCACCTCTGGACGAAGGCGTGGCTGAGGCGATCATGGATCACCGCTTCACCCCTGTGCAGAAACTCAACTGGCGCAACGCGCGGCTGGAGTTTGGCAAGGTGGACGCGCTGATCCGCTCGCTCGAAGAGGCACCAGATGATCCGCTTTTGATGAAAGCGCGGGAGGCCGATGATCTCCGCGCGCTCAAAACCGTGGCCGCGGAGGCCGAAATTCAGGCCCGCGCCAGCGACGGCAAATCCGTGCGCCTGCTGTGGGACGTTTGCCGCATTCCGGATTTCCGCGGCATCAGCCACGCCGAACACGCTCAGATGATCGAGCGAATCTTCGGCTTCCTGCATGAGAGCGGGCGGGTGCCGGATGACTGGATGGCGCGACAGGTCAAACGGCTTGATCGCACCGATGGCGACATTGACGCGCTGTCAAAACGATTGGCGTTTATACGGACGTGGACTTATGTCGCACAGCGCAATAACTGGGTGAGTGATGAAAATCATTGGCGTGGCGAAACGCGCGCGGTAGAAGATCGCCTGTCGGATGCTTTACACGAGCGTTTGACGCAGAGATTTGTGGATCGGCGCACGTCAGTGCTTTTGCGCCGGCTCAAGCAGAAGGAGGCCCTTTTGGCCGAAGTGAATGACAAGGGTGAGGTGACCGTCGAAGGACAATTCGTCGGTCGTCTTGAAGGGTTCCGTTTCATCGCGGACAAAGAAGCCAGCGGGCAGGAAGCCAAGACGCTGAAACAGGCGAGCTTGCAAGCCCTCGCGCCGCAGTTCCATCTGCGCGCGGACCGCTTCTACAACGCGCCGGATACGGAAATCGACTTCACCGAGCAGGGTGGCCTCATGTGGGGCGAACAGGCTGTCGGTAAGTTGGTGGCCGGTGACGATCCGCTCAAGCCCGGTATTTCCGTGTTTGTGGATGACGAGGCCGGTGCCGAGGTTGCTCAGAAGGTTGAGCGCCGCCTGCAGCACTTCATCGATCGCAAGATCGCCGCGCTGTTTGAGCCGCTGTTGAACCTCAGCCGCGACGAAGAGCTGACAGGTCTGGCCCGTGGCTTTGCGTTCCGCATGGTCGAAGCGCTGGGCATCATCCCGCGCGGTGACGTGGCCACCGAAGTCAAAGAGCTGGATCAGGACGCCCGTGGCGCGCTGCGCAAGCACGGCATCCGCTTTGGTCAGTTCACCATCTTCATGCCGCTGCTGCTGAAGCCTGCGCCAACCCGTCTGCGTTTGGTGCTGTGGTCCTTGGCGCAAGGCCTGCAGGAGTTCCCCGAAGCACCGCCTCCGGGTCTCGTGACCGTGCCATCGGGCACCAGCCTGCCGCGTGGCTATCACGCCATGGCGGGCTACCGCGCCGCTGGTGAACGTGCGATCCGTATCGATATGCTGGAGCGTCTGGCAGATATGCTGCGCGCGGAAGACAGCCGTGGCGGCTTTGAAGCCAAGGCTGACATGCTGTCGATCACCGGCATGACGCTGGAGCAGTTTGCCGACCTTATGCAGGGTCTGGGCTATGCTGCCGAGAAAGGCGAGCGTGAAAAGGTGAAGGCCGCGCCAGAAGCTGCGCCAGCAGCCGAAGCTGACGCCAGCGAAGCACCGGCAGAGGAAGCCGCCGCTGAGGTACATGCGGAAGCGCCTACCGAAGACGCAGCCGGTGAGGCTGCCGCTGAAGTGGCCGTTGCGGACGCGCCGGAAGCGGAAGCCGCGGCTGCAGAGGCGCCTGCGCAAGACGCTGAGACTGCCGCTGATGCGGAAGCACAAGCGCCTGAGGTGGAAGTGTTTTACACCTTCACCTGGGCCGGTCGTCAGGGTGGCAACCGTGGTGGTCAGCGTCGCGGTGGCAACGCTCAAGGCGGCAACAAGCGCCGCAACGACACGCAGGGCGGTGACAAACCGCGCGGCAAAGGTGGCAAGCCAAAAGGCAAAGGCCCCCGTCGCGACAATGGCCCCAAACAGTTCCAATCCCGTCCTCCCAAAAAAGAGAAGGCGATTGATCCGGACAACCCCTTTGCCGCAGCGCTTATGGGGCTGAAGTCCAAGGACTGACGCGTGAGCGGGCCGTCCCCAAAACTGCGGGTCGACAAATGGCTCTGGCAGGCGCGGTTCTTTAAGACCCGCAGCCTGTCGGCCAAACTTGTCACCGGCGGGCATCTGCGGGTGAACGGCCAGAAAGTTGCCAAAGCGAGCCATGCGGTGAGCGTTGGTGACGTGCTGACCTTCCCACAGGCGCGGCGTGTGCGTGTGGTGAAGGTGGCAGCGCTTGGAGAACGGCGTGGCCCGGCACCTGAGGCGCAAACATTATACGATGATCTGACCCCGGAAGAGAAACCTGTTCCAAAGGCACCGGGTTCAGACGGAAAAGGGCGTCCCACCAAGAGGGATCGCCGCAATCTCGATCTTATGATATCTTCCCGCCTTGAAGATTAAGTCGTGCTGATTTAGTCAGGCACGTGATCTGACGATAAGTGAGCTAACCCAAAATGACCTATGTTGTGACCGACAATTGCATCGCATGCAAATATACGGACTGCGTAGAGGTATGCCCGGTAGATTGTTTTTACGAAGGTGAGAACACGCTGGTGATCCACCCGGACGAATGCATCGACTGTGGTGTGTGCGAACCGGAATGCCCGGCGGACGCCATCCGTCCGGACACGGAGCCGGATATGGAAAAATGGGTTGAGTTCAACCGCAAGTATTCTGAAATCTGGCCAGTGATTATCACCAAGAAAGATCCGCTGCCCGGTCACGAAGAAAAAGACGGCGAGACCGGCAAATTGGAGAAATATTTCTCCGAAGCACCGGGCGAAGGCGGTTAAGCTATCGGTGTCGAGGCGATTCGGTCTGCCCTGTGCATATTGGGATCGCCGCTCCGGCCTAAAAAGAGCGTAACGCTCTGAAGACGCTACGCAAAACACCTTTTTAAGCGGGCTGCGCTTTAAAGGGTCCGTTTTTTGTGTTATATATCCTTCACAGAGGACATAACTGCCTGAGAGCCATCCCCGCATTTGCTGAGGGTGGCTTTTTCTACCAGAGGACATTCCGTGTCGGGAAAGCGCCTTTCCCGAGCGAAATTTTTTGTCTGGCAGGACTGGGGCCCACAAAGGAAGCACTGCATGAGCAAAGCCAAGAAGAACGAGTTCAGCCCGAACGACTATGTTGTTTATCCCGCACATGGTGTTGGGCAGATCATTTCCATCGAAGAGCAGGAAGTTGCCGGCATGCAGCTGGAGCTTTTCGTGATCTCGTTTGAGAAAGACAAGATGACCCTGCGGGTTCCGACCAACAAAGCCACCCATTTTGGCATGCGCGGTCTGAGCTCCCCTGACGTGATTGATCAGGCGATGAAGACCCTGAAGGGCAAAGCCAAGGTCAAACGCGCCATGTGGTCGCGCCGCGCACAGGAATACGAACAGAAGATCAACTCCGGTGATCTGATCGCAATTGCCGAAGTGGTGCGCGACCTGCACCGCACCGATGATCAGCGCGAGCAGAGCTATTCCGAGCGTCAGCTTTACGAAGCCGCGCTGGAGCGTCTGACCCGCGAAGTGGCCGCTGTGGCCGGTGGTGATGAAGTCGCCGCAGCCAAGCAGGTCGACGACGTGCTGGTGTCGCGCGCCGCATAAGGCCAGCGCCCCATATCTTTCAGAAAAAGACTGCACTCTGGTGCGGTCTTTTTTATTTTTATACAGGGTCTTGCCTGTGATACCTGACCTTAGGTTCCGCCAGTCCAGGAGACAGAGATGCGCGATCTGAAAAAGTTTCTGACCGGGCTTTATACGGCGCACACGCCAGGAGCTGTGCGGTTTCGCTACGGGCTGGTCATCTTTGACGCGCTCACGGTGCTGTTCTTTTTCCTGACCGTGAACTTTGAGTATGGCTTTGCGCTGACGGTGCTCAGCCGGGTGGCGGGGGCGGCGATTCTGCTGGAGCTTCTGGCGCGGCTCTGGGTGTCAGAAGACCGCTGGTTTCTGCTCACACGCATCTACACGCTGGCCGACATCGTGGTGATCGCCAGCCTGTTTCTCGATCTCTTTGTGGCCGGAAACCTCGCCTTCCTCTGGGTGCTGCGCGGTCTGCGCCTGATCCAGTCTTACCACCTGCTCTATGACCTGCGCCGGGGCAGCGGCTGGTTTCGCAAACACGAAGACGCCATGGCGGCGGGCATCAACCTCTTTGTCTTTGTGATGCTGGCGGCTGCGACCACGCGGGCGTTCTTCATTGATGAAACCGTGACCGACACGCCCTATGTCGACGCGCTCTATTTCACGGTGGCCACGCTCTCAACCACGGGCTACGGCGACATCACGCTGGGCACGCCGCTCGGAAAACTCTTCTCCGTCTTTGTGATGGTGGTGGGGGTGACCCTGTTCGTGCGGCTCGCGCAGGCGATTTTTCAGCCCGAGAAGGTCAATTTTACCTGCCAGACCTGTGGTCTGATGCGTCATGACCCGGATGCCATCCACTGCAAACACTGCGGCAGCATCGTGCACATCAAGACGCGCGGGGCCTAAAGCCTCGTCCTGAAAACCTGAACGCGCGATTTCGACCATTTCTCAGGAGGCGAAGCCGACCAGCGCCCGACCCTCCCCAAGGGAGGGGGCTTCACCCCCACCCAGGATCGGGGGCTGGTCTGTGCGACTGGATGTAACCGTTGCCAATTTTCAGGACGAGGCTCTAGGCAGGCCCGCATAAGGCCTGCCAAATCTCTCTGGCTGGGTCGGTCAGACCGGCCAGTCAAACTGCGCGGCCGCCACCAACGTGAACAGCAGCGCAATCTCGGTGACCTGCTGCGTCGCGCCCAGTACATCGCCGGTTTGCCCGCCGATCTTGACCTTGGCGGTGGCGGAACAGAGCGCCGCCATCACAAAGGCCACGCCTCCCATCGCCACGCCGGGAATACCGGCGCAGCCAAAGGCCACCACTGCGGCCAGTGCAAAGCCGGTGATCGCACCACCGCGCGGCGCGCGGCCCTGAGAATGGCTCAGCCCGCTTGCGCGCGCATGGGGCAGGGCGGTCATCACCAGCACCATGGTGCTGCGCGAGAGCATGGCAATCGCCAACAGCCCGAAGAGCCAGACATCCGCCTCCAGCAACAGGGTCACCGCGCCCCAGCGCGCGGCAATCGACAGGCAGAGCGCAATCACGCCGTAAGCGCCGATGCGGCTGTCCTTCATGATCTCCAGCCGACGTGCTGGATCCCAGCCGCCCCAGAAGCCGTCTGCGGTGTCCGCCAAGCCGTCTTCATGCATCGCGCCGCTCATCACGATCATCGCGGTGAGCCAGATGATCGCCGCCAGCACAGGGGGCAGGCCAATCAGCAGAGCTGCGGCTGTGGGCAGGGCGGCCAGAAGCGCAAGCACAGCGCCGGCCAGCCCGTAGGCCCATGCGGCGCGGGCGCCCCGGCTGAAATCAGCGCGCACCGGCAATCGCGTCAGAAGTGCAATCGCGGTGTTGATATCGCGGGGGCGAAAGGGTGACGTGTCGGTAGCAGGCATGTCTGCGTCTTTTCCTGTATTGCCGGGGGCTGGCAATGAGCTAAACAGTGCTGACGATAAGAATTCAACAGGAGCCCCGCCGATGTCCGCAGAATTTTCCACTCTCGCCGCGTTTCAATCGCTTTTGGCGCAGGCCCCCGGCGTGGATCAGCAAGCCATGGGCGAAGCTGAGGCCCGCAATGGCCAGCTGACCAAGCCCCCCGGCGCGCTTGGACGCCTTGAGGATATGGCGATTTGGTATGCGGGCTGGCGCGGCAATCCACGCCCCTCCATCAAGGCACCGCAGGTGATCATCTTTGCGGGCAACCACGGCGTGACCGCGCAGGGCGTGTCTGCCTTTCCGGCGGAAGTGACCGAACAGATGGTGCTGAACTTTCAGCATGGCGGCGCTGCCATCAACCAATTGAGCCGTGCCGCCGGTGCCGATCTGGACGTGATTGCGCTGGATCTGGACACACCTACGGCAGACTTCACTCAAGGCCCCGCCATGAGCGAAGCCGAGGTGGTGGCCGCGCTGCAAGCAGGTTGGTCTGCGGTCAAAGAGGGCACCGATCTGCTGGTTGTGGGTGAAATGGGTATTGGCAACACCACCAGTGGCGCGGCGATTTCCCACGCGCTCTTTGGTGGGACCTCTGAGGATTGGGTGGGCCGCGGCACCGGTGTCGATGACGCAGGTCTCGCCAACAAAGCCCGTGTGGTGCGCGAAGGTGTGGCCGCCAATGGCACACCCAAAGGTCTTGAGGCGCTGCGCTGCCTTGGCGGGCGAGAGCTGGCAGGCATGGTCGGCGCGATTGCGCGTGCGCGCAGCCTGCGCATTCCGGTGATCCTGGATGGCTTTATTGCCTCTGCGGCGGCGGCCACGCTGGCGGACGCCCAAGACGGCGCATTGGATCACGTGATCTCAGGCCACGTCAGCGCCGAAGCAGCCCATGGCGCGGTGCTTGCACGGCTCGGCAAAGAGCCGATCCTGAGCCTCAACATGCGTCTGGGCGAAGGCTCCGGCGCGGCGGTGGCCATCAACATCCTGAAAGCGGCAGTGGTCTGCCACTCGGGCATGGCCACCTTTGCCGAAGCGGGGGTGACAGACGGCTGATCCCGCGCCCCCTGATCAGGCTTCCTCGCTTGGCTTCTCCTGAAGTTGCGCGAGGAGCACTGCCTCAAGTTCGCTTTCCAACTCTTTGGCACGCTTGATATATTCGGCGTTCTGCGCGCTTGGCACACCTTCGCGCCAGACCTGCGCAAGCTCCTGCACGGCATAGCGGTCGTGTTTGTAAAACGCCTGTTCGGCGCGGGCGGCCTCATATTCGCTGAGGCCAATGTTTTCCAGCACATAGCGGCCTGCGCGCAGCGAGCTGTCAAACATCTCCCGCACAATGTCATTCGCCCCGGCATTATAGAGCTGATAGACCGTGCCGCGGTTGTTGGCGCGCGCGATGATGTGCAGATCAGGGCGTTCGCGCCGCGCGTAATGCGTGAGCTTGATGGCCGCGGCCGGATCATCCAGCGCCACCACCAGCACGCTTGCCTCCTTCAGCCCGGCGGCATGCAGCATCTCAGGGCGGGTCGGATCGCCGAAGAACCCTTTGACGCCAAAATGGCGCATGGTCTCGATGGTTTGAATGTTGTGATCCAGCACAACCGTCTCAAAGCCCGAGGCGCGGACAAGGCGGTTTACGATCTGCCCGAACCGGCCAATGCCTGCGATGATCACCGGCCCTGTGCGGTCAATCGTGTCTGGCTCCTGCCGCTCTTCTTCCTTGTCGCCAAACCGTTTGGAGATCTGATCGTAAAGGATGAACAGCAGCGGCGTGATCAGCATGCTCAACGCAACAATCAGCAACAAACGCTCCGCCAGCGCAGGGGGCAGCACATTTTGCCCCATGGCGGTGGTGATCAGCACAAAGCCAAATTCCCCCGCCTGCGCGAGCCCAAGCGTGAACAGCCACAGCGCGCGGTGACGCAGGCCAAAGGCGCGGCCGATGCCATAGAGCACCATGGCTTTCAGCGCCATCACCGCAAGCGTCAGCCCAAGAATATCACCGGGCGCGGCAATAAACACATCCAGATCAATTTGTGCACCGACCGTAATGAAGAACAGCCCAAGCAGCAGGCCCTTGAAGGGGGCAATATCGCTCTCAAGCTCGTGTCGGAACTCGGAGTTAGCAAGCAGCACGCCAGCGAGAAAGGTGCCAAGCGCGGGGGACAGGCCGACCAGATGCATGAGAAAGGCAATGCCGACCACAATCAGCAGGGCCAGCGCCGTGTACATCTCTGGCAGGTGCGCAGCATGGATAAAGCGGAACACAGGCCGGGTCAGGTAGCGCCCGCCAATGACAATCGCCGCCACCACACCCAGCGTCACCAGCGCGATGCCCCAACCGGGGAGACCATCCACAAGAGACAGCCCATGCGCGGAGTCTTCATGGCTATGCGCGCCCACCGAAATAGATCCATCGGCCATCACCTGCGGCACCGCAGCACCCGCCAGCAGGGGCAGGATGATGAGCATCGGGATCACCGAGATGTCCTGCGTCAGAAGCACCGCAAAGGTTGATCGCCCGCCACCGGTCTGCATCAGGCCCTTTTCCGTAAGCGTTTGCAGCACAATCGCCGTGGAGGAGAGGGCAAAGATCATGCCGCAGGCAATCGCCACATTGATGGGCCGGTCCAGCGCCACGGCAAGGGCAAACACGGCCAGCCCGGTAAGCCCCACCTGCAATCCGCCCAAACCCACAAGCTTGTCACGCATCGCCCAAAGCGCGCGCGGGTCCAGCTCAAGCCCGATGATAAACAGCATCATGACCACGCCGAACTCGGCATAATGCAACAGCTCATCCGCCTCATGGGTACCCACCAGCCCGAAGATCGGGCCAATGAGAATGCCCGCAGCGAGATAGCCGAGCACCGATCCCAGCCCCAGCCGCGCGGAAATCGGCACGGCAATCACCGTTGTCATCAGAAAAATAGTGGCTGTGTAGAGGGCTTCTTCCATTCTGGTCGTCCGGGCCTTTCTGCTTGGGTTACGTTGGCAACGGGGCGTCGCGCTTGAGCTGATCCATCACGATCTGGCTTTGCACACGGCTCACTGCGGGATGCGGTAGCAACACTTCGTGTATCAAACGGTTAAGCGCTGTCAGGTCTTCGCAATAGGCGCGCAAAAGATAGTCCGCATCGCCGGTCAATGTCCAAGCGCTGACAATTTCGGGACGGGTGCTGATCAGCGTGGCAAAGCTCTGCGATTGCTCCGGCCCATGGGTGCCGAGCTGCACCTGCACAAAGGCCTGCACCGACAGCCCAAGATGGCCGGCACTCAGCCGCGCGATATAGCCCTCAATATAGCCCTCTGCCTCCAGCCGCTGACGTCGCCGCCCGGCCTGGCTTGGCGACAGATTCAGGATCTCGCCCAGCTCCTGCGCGGTGAGATGGGCGTCGCGCTGCAACGCGGTGAGCAGGCGCATGTCTGTGTCATCAAGCATATGCGGAATTCTTGCATGGATTTTGGTGTCTAAGAGGATTCTACGCGCTGAATGTAAATATTGCACGTCACTTTGCGGTGTTTGCGCGGCAATTGCGCCTTATTCTTGAATGTGAACAGGCAAATGCCATTTTGGCTTACCAAAGGAGGAGACGCACCATGGGCCCATTCCCCCACGATGCACCGCGCGCAGAGATTTCCGATTTCAACCCGGCAGGCACCGACGGATTTGAATTTGTCGAATTCGCCCATCCCGAGCCGCACGAGCTGCGCACGCTCTTTGCCAAAATGGGCTACACTCATGTAGCCAACCACAAGACCAAGGCGATTGAGCTGTGGCAGCAGGGGGATGTGACCTACATCCTCAACATGGAGCCCGGCAGCTTTGCTGCACGCTTTGTGGAAGAGCACGGTCCCTGTGCGCCGTCGATGGGCTGGCGTGTTGTTGATGCGCAGCAGGCCTATGAACATGCGGTCTCCAAAGGCGCAGAGCCTTATGACGCGGACGACAAGACCCTGAACTGGCCTGCGATCAAGGGCATTGGCGGCTCTCTGATCTATTTCACCGACCAGTATTATGACAGCTCGCCCTTCAACGAAGAATTCGACTGGCTGGTGACCTCCAAGCCTGAGGGCGATGGCTTCTTCTACCTCGATCACCTGACCCACAACGTTTTTAAGGGAAACATGGACAAGTGGTTCAAGTTCTACGGCGATCTCTTCAACTTCCGCGAAATCCGCTTCTTTGACATCGAAGGCAAATTCACCGGCCTGTTCTCCCGCGCGCTCACATCGCCTTGCGGAAAGATCCGTATCCCGATCAACGAGGACCGCGGCGAAACCGGCCAGATCGTAAGCTATCTGAAGAAATACAACGGGGAAGGCATTCAGCACATCGCGGTGGGCAGCGACGACATCTACGCCTCCACCGATGCGATTGCCGAAAAAGGCATCAAGTTCATGCCGGGGCCGAACGATGCTTACTATGAGCTGTCAAAAACCCGCGTGGCGGATCATGAAGAGCCGCTTGAACGCATGAAAAAGCATGGCATCCTGATTGACGGCGAAGGTGTGGTGAACGGTGGTGAGACCAAGATCCTGCTGCAGATCTTCTCTAAAACCGTGATCGGCCCGATCTTCTTTGAGTTCATCCAGCGCAAGGGTGACGATGGCTTTGGCGAGGGCAACTTCAAAGCGCTGTTCGAATCCATCGAACAGGAGCAGATCAACAACGGGGAAATTCAGGCGGCTGAGTAACAACCGCCGCCACGAGATCCGGCGAAGTCCGGGAGGGAGGGGAGCGCCGTTCCGCAGATATGCGGGCGGCGCGTTTTCCTTTTGCGCTTGTGCGCCGCGCTGTCAGAAAGGCTCAGCCGTCTTTCGGCATCTTCAGAACGAGGTTGCGGCCACTTTTGACATAGCGCAGCTCATCTTCGCCAATCGCCGCCACTTTGCCGCCGTCGATCCGGTCACCCACCTGCACCTTTTTGTAGCGTCCGCTTGGCAAACGCACCAAGGCGCGGCGGTTTGACGAGGTGCCATAGACCCCGATCAGGCTGGTTTTTCTCAGGTTGATTGCGTTGTTGATGGTGGCCTGACGGGCGACGGAAGCGGTCGACGGAATGGTCGGCACCACAGTGGCGGCTGGCGGTGCGGCAGCAACCGGCGTCGCTGTTTCCGCCTCATTCTGCGCGGCGCGGGCGGCCAGTTGGGCAATGTTGGCAGGTTTCTGGCGTGGGCGCAGGGAGGCTGTCACTGCGTATTGGGTCGGGGCACGATCCGCGACACCCACGTCTTGCGCGCTTTCTGGGCGCAACTGCGGGCGAATGCTGGCGAGTTCTGCGCGCGACAGGCCGCCAAAGGTAGCGCGCTCGTTTTGCTCCAGCAGATCACTTGGCCGCAGTTTCGGCCTGACGCTCGCCAGCCGCGCATCGCTTTGCAGGCGCAGGGCATCTGCCACGATGATCCGTTTGGGATAGGCCGCAGGCACCACAGGCGGCCGCCCTGCATAGACCATCACACCTTCCGCATTCAGTGCCCCTTCACGTGTGGCCACCACCAGACCGCGCGCGTCCACATCAAAGGCGACACTGGCGGCCAGCGGATTGACCTGTGTCGGCAGCACCTCATCTGTGGTCAGGGCGTCCACACCCGGCAGCGCCACTGCGTCCAAGCCAAATGTCAGGCGGTCAATGGAGGCCACATAGATTGTGTCGCTGCTGTCTTCGGTCAGTTCGGCCAGAGGCTCCGGTGCCAGTTGCCAAATGCCGGTCACCGCGTAACGCGCCTCAGCTTCTTCAGGGGTCAGCGCCGGGGCTTGCGCAACGATGGTGGCCGCTTCGCCGCCGTCCTCAACGCTCTCTGCCAGCTCTTCTGGCGCGAGGTCTTCAGGGGGCAGGGGCTCCAGCAATGCGGTTTGCGAGCCATTTGTCCCATCAGGCGTCAGCCCGTCCGGAACCGTGATCGCAATCACCTCTTCCGCCGCAGGCAGCGCGTCAGCGTCTGTCGCGTCTTCGGCCAGAACCGGCGTCTCTTCAGTCTCACCGCTTTCAGACGACGGTGCTGTCGCAACCTCAACCGCCTGTTCGCGACCGATCAGCCCCGCAATGCCGTTTTCCAGAAACAACGAGGCCCAGAGCGCCACAAGCCCCATAAACACAAGCAACAGCGTGGTCAGGATCAGCCCGAGATGGCGTGGCTTGCCGCCCACTTCGCCTCTGCGTGCGCCAAACATCGTAAGGTTCTGTTGGTCTGCATTTGCCGGTTTGGAGGCCTGTTTTTTGTTGCGGCGCGGCTTGGGATCATTGCGCGGCGTCTTTGGCGCTGGGCCGGCCACTTTGGTCTTGTTGCGCGCGCTGGCGAAGGTGCTGGTGTCGCCACCGCTGTCTGCATCACGCATCAGATCAGGGGCATCCTCCTCACCGCGATCTGCGGTCAGCCCGGCAACCGCCTTGGCCGGATCAAACCGGATGGCGGTCGCATCGCTGTCGCGGGGTACGGGGATGCTGGGGGCATTGGTGCCGGTCACATCGCGGGTGGCACCGCCCAAGGCGCGTTTGGGCGCGGCGTCCGGCGCATCCCGATGCGCGCGAACAGAGGCAAAACCTGCCGGAGTCTCAGGGGTGGTCGCTGAGGCTGAGGCGCTTTCGTCAGTGTCCTGATCTGTGGCCACATCATCGGGGGCAGAGACCTCAACTTCCGCTGGTGCCTCCACAGCCACCTCGGCTGGCGCTTCAATAACAGGCTCCTCGGGCGCGGTTTCAGGCAGCTCTGGCTCAGCTTCCACCTCGATATCTTCCGGGAGGCTCTCAGGGGCAGCGCTCTCAGGCACTGGCGCCTCGGCGACAGGCAGGGGGCCGGATCCGACCACCTCTATCGCGCTGCGATCAGCCACCAGCTGCAGGCCCGCGCGCTGTGCCGCGTCAGTCAGGCCAAAATCCGGTGCTCCGGCAAAGCTCCCCGCAGGCGGGATCGCCGTGAAACACACCGGATTGAAATCATGCTCCGTGGCAAAAGCCTCCGCCTCGGCCAGGGTCTCGCGCGCCACAGCTGCCACTTGCGGCGTGTCCCCTTGCAGCGACACATCAAACATCAGCTGATCGGCACGGTAAGGCGTGGCGCTCTCCAGCACCTCTTCGGTCTGCATCCGGCGACGGCTCTCGCTCATCTCACCTGCGGGCAGGTCCAGATATTTGATCTGGTCATTGGGGAGCACCAGCATCGTCTGAAACCCCACGCCGCCCAAAGCGGTCGCCATCTCGCGCAGCTCGGCCAGTTTGGCCGTGAGATCGTCAGACTCCAGCGACACCTCCCCCAGAAGATGCCAGCCGCCTTGAACGCGGGTGAGGAGGCTAATGCCTTGATAAGACAGGGTGAGCGCAAGATCCGGAGTCATGGAACAGCCCTAACATGGTGATGTGCAGGATGCCCGTGTTCCTGCGGAATTGCCGAATTTATAGCAAGTTATCGCCGAAGGGGAAGCAAACACTTGGTGTGATCCGCCCCTTGATGCCTGCCATTTGAGCCAAAGTTCCATCGCCATAGAAAAAACGCCCCGGC
Source organism: Shimia sp. R9_2 (assembly GCF_017743735.1). Lineage (GTDB taxonomy): Bacteria > Pseudomonadota > Alphaproteobacteria > Rhodobacterales > Rhodobacteraceae > Shimia. The sequence goes on along the minus strand of NZ_JAGHRO010000002.1, from coordinate 215,691 downwards.
GGGTTTGCGCGGGGCGTTTTGAAAAGCTGTCGTCAGATCCGGCGCGCAGGCTTAGCCATGCGCCTTTCTCAGCGCCTGGTCGAGATCGGCAATCAGGTCTGCCGCCGCCTCGATGCCGATGGAAATCCGCACCACATTTGGCCCGGCTCCTGCCGCTTCCTGCTGCTCTGGTGTCAGCTGGCGGTGCGTGGTGGAAGCCGAATGGATCACAAGGCTGCGCGCATCGCCGAGGTTGGCCACATGCGAGAAAATCTCAAGGTTCTCGACAAATTTCACGCAGGCCGCGTAGCCGCCCTTGAGCGCCACAGTGAACAGGCCACCAGCGCCTTTCGGGCAAATCCTCTCCACACGATCGTGGTAGGGCGAGCTCTCAAGCCCCGCGTAGGTGACATAGTCCACCAGCTCATGGGTCTCGAGCCAGCCCGCGATCTCCTTGGCGTTTTGCACATGGCGCTCCATGCGCAGGCTGAGGGTTTCAATGCCCATCAACGTGTAATGCGCCGCCTGCGGGTTCATGGTCATGCCCAAATCACGCAGCCCCACCGCAATGCCGTGGAAGGTAAAGGCCAGCGGGCCAAAGGTCTCGTGGAACTTCAGCCCGTGATAGGCGGGCTCCGGCTGGCTCATGGAGGGGAATTTGTCGCTGGCGGACCAGTCAAATTTGCCGCTGTCCACAATACAGCCACCGGTGACGGTGCCATTGCCGGTCAGATACTTGGTGGTGGAGTGCACAACCAATGTGGCGCCAAGGCTGATCGGGTTGCAGAGGTACGGCGTGGCCGAGGTGTTGTCGACGATCAGCGGCACACCTGCCTCATCCGCGATAGCGGCAAGCGCTTCGATGTCGCTGATATAGCCGCCAGGGTTGGCCACAGATTCACAGAACACCGCGCGGGTGTTCTCATCCACGGCGGCTTTCACCGCGTCCAGATCATCGGTGTCGACAAATTTCGCGGACCAGCCAAAGCGTTTGATGGTCTGGCTGAACTGCGTGACGGTGCCGCCATAAAGCCGGTTGGAAGCCACCACATTACAGCCCGGCTGCATCAGCGGGAACAGCGCCATGATCTGGGCCGCGTGACCGGAAGAACAGCAGACCGCACCAACGCCCCCTTCAAGCGTGGCAATGCGCTCTTGCAGAACCGCCACGGTCGGGTTGGTCAGGCGGGAGTAGATGTAGCCCACTTCCTGCAGGTTGAAGAGCGCCGCCGCGTGTTCTGCATCGCGAAACACATAGGCGGTGGACTGATAGATCGGTGTCTGGCGTGCGCCGGTCGCCGGATCCGGCCGCGCGCCCGCATGAATTTGCAATGTGTCAAAACCGTAGGTGGGTCCGTCGGTCATGTTTTTTCTCCCTAAAAAGTCTTGCCAAAGTGATAGGGGGCTGTCGGCTACCGCGCAACAGAACAACGCACAACTTTGTGATGAAGTCCATTCGGCCCAGAGCAAAATTGGCCGTACATCAAGAATTCAGAAGGAGTGTTCTCTAAAGCAGTTCACTCTTGGATCATGTCGATGAATAAGCGTCAAAAAAGAGAACATAATCTTGGCAGCCTGGGTCGCGCTATGAGCTGTTAGAGGCGGCAATGCTACCTCGCCCCGTCGCCTTTCAAATGGCAAAGCTAGCGCAGCCAATATCCGTTCTTTTTCAGTGTGTTACGTATAGCTTGTTCACGTCGCGGCAGGTGTTCGCGATCAAACAGCGCCCGCGCTTTATGCCCGCGCTTTTGATAGATCATCCGCTTGAAGGGCTCATATTGTTTCAGCACCTTCTTGATCCGGTTGGGGGCGGCAATCTCTTCCAGCGCTGCGACCACATGATCGGCCTCCCGTGCATAAAGCAGTGGCATCAGCCGGTAGTGACAGCTCACCGACCCATCAAGTAGCCCCTCAGGCAGAGCATCCCGCCCGCCGCCAAGCCCGTGGATCACCAGCGGCAGCGCAATCTGATCAAGCCAGGGCCGCAATGTTTGGGAGGCCAGCGCGTCCGGCGGGTCGTTCTGAATGCTGGTGGCATATTTCAGAAAGCGCGCGCCAAACATCTTGGGGCATTTGTAGTAGAAGAACCCGGCGTTGAAATAGAGATAGCGCCGCCAGTATTCATCGGGCTGGCTCAGATCGAGGGAGCTTTCAAAGTCGAGCCCGAAGCGGTCATAAAGCGCTTTCCAGATCCCGTTGTAGCCCGGCCCATAAAGCGGCGGCTCCGGCCATGTGCCTTCCACCCGCAGGCTTGCGGAGGGGCGCTCAAAGTCAAACGGCACTTTGGTGATGTCATCAAGGATCAGCGTGTCACTGTCAAAGAAGACAAAAGGTTCCCCTTCAGGCAGCGCGCTCAGCAGCTCGATCTTATTGCCATAAGGATAGTCCTCGCCAAAGGCGCGGCTTTCAAACGGCAGGATCTCGGCCTCCAGCTCTTCCAGCAACTCACGCACCTGCGGGTTGCCGATGCGCCCGTCTTTTTCCCATCGCGGCCCGGGCTGCGGTTCAGCCACAAACAGGCGGCCTGCAAAATTGGGGGATTTGGCGCGCAACGAGGCCGCAAACAGCGCCGCCTCATATTGCAAGCGCCCGTTCTGCCCCACAACAACGATGTTGAAGCTCTGTGATTTCAAAGGCTTTTTTGCCATCTGCTCTGCTGCTCTGCGCGATTGTTTTTGCAACTATAGGCCTGCAGGCAGAGTTGCAAAAGCGCGCATTCGATTTTTTTGCAAACGCGGTCTTTCCGGTCACCGTGCCTGCGCAGCACTGGCCTCTATCCCCGCCGCGCAGAAGGTCACCAGCTCACTCAGGCGGCTTTGGGCATCCTTGCGGCTGTCGCCAAGTGCTTCCATCCGCCATTGCGCGGTCAAAAGCGCCAGCATTCCGGCAACGGAATAGACAAATCCGGTGGCCACCGCGGCACTGGCCTGAGGCGGGTAGAGCGCTGCGATTTCTTCCACAAACTGCATGGCGGTGGGGTCAAAACACACAGAAGCCAGCTCTTGCCAGCGGGTGTCGGAGGAGACAATCGCCACCAGCCGCGCATAGGCCAGCCACTGTGCATCGCCGCAGTCTGCCCGGGACAGATAGGGCTCAAAATAGCATGTGAGCGCGGCGTTGAGTGTGAACCCGCCTTCGGATTTGCAGGCCTCAAGCGCCTCGGTCCGCGCGGCGTTCAGGATGTCGGCACGGCGCGCCACCACCCGCCAGAACAGCTCTTCCTTACTGCCGCCATGGTGGTTCACCAGCGCGCCCTGAACCCCGGCCTCAGCGGCGATATCGCGAATCGATGCCGCATCGTAACCGTGGCGCGAGAACACCCTTTCCGCTGCGTCAAAGATCCGTGTCCGGGTCTCCAAAGCCTTCTTGGAAGGGGCCCTTTGTCTTTGTTTTTCTTGCAGGAAATCACGGCTCATAAAAACAGCTTGCCTTATATTTAACGACCGTTCAACTTAAATAACGTTCTCAAGGAGACCGGAATGTCAGAAACGCGCGAAAAATTCGCCCTCGTCGGGGCGGGGCCGATGGGTTTGGCCACGGCCAAGGTGCTGCGCGCGCAGGGCATCGCTTTTGATGGCTTTGAGCTGCACTCTGATGTGGGTGGGCTGTGGGACATCGAGGGGCCGCGCTCGACTATGTATGAAAGCGCGCATCTGATCTCCTCAAAGACCATGACGGAGTTTGCGGATTTTCCCATGGATGCGGAGGTGGCGGAGTACCCGTCTCACCGCGAGATGGCCCGCTATTTTCGCGACTTCGCAGAGCATTTTGATCTGCGTCCCCATTTTCGGTTTGGGGCGGAGATCACAGAGTTAACGCCGGAAGGGGACAACGGCGCGGGCTGGCGTGTCATTTGGCGACAGGGAGGGCAAACGCATAGCGCCGTCTATGCGGGCGTTTTGATCGCAAATGGCACGCTCAGTACCCCTAATATGCCCAAGTTTCCGGGGCAGTTTGACGGCGAGCTGCTGCATGCCGCCGCCTATCGCCACCCGGAGCAATTTGCCGGCAAACGTGTGCTGGTGGTGGGGGCAGGCAACTCGGGTTGCGACATCGCGGTGGATGCGGTGCATCACGCACAAAGCTGCGATCTGTCGATGCGGCGCGGCTATTATTTCGTGCCCAAATACGTCTTTGGCAAACCGGCTGACACCATAGGCGGCGCAATCAAGCTGCCGATGTGGCTCAAACGTCGGATCGATGGGCTGATCCTCAAGTGGTTTGTCGGCAATCCCCAGAAGTATGGTTTTCCCAAGCCCGACTACAAACTTTATGAAAGCCATCCAGTGGTGAATTCGCTGGTGCTCTATCACGCAGGCCACGGCGATCTGACCATCCGCGCGGATATTGCCGATATTTCCGGGAAAACGGTGACTTTCACGGACGGCGCGCAGGCCGACTATGATATGATCCTTGCTGCAACCGGCTACAAACTCGACTATCCGTTCATCGACCAAAAACTGCTCAACTGGCAAAAAGATGCACCACATCTCTATCTGAACGCCATGCATCCTGAGCGCGATGACCTCTTTGTGCTGGGCATGGTGGAGGCCACAGGGCTTGGCTGGCAGGGGCGGCACGAGCAGGCGGAAATGGTCGCGAGATACCTGCGGGGGCTGAGAAGCGGCAGTGCTGCGGCGAAAAAACTCCAGCGTGAGAAGCGGTCCGGCTTCACGCGCGCAACCGGTGGAATGTCTTACCTCGAACTGCCGCGCATGGCCTACTACGTTGACAAGGCCACATACCGTGGCGCTGTGACGCGCTGGATCAAAGCGCTAGAGGCGGAGCAACCCAAATGACTGAGGCCAGTCTGGATGCGGTTGTGCTGAACTTCAGCGCGACCTCATTGACCGTGCTTAATGCGGTTCTGGCGGTGGTGATGTTTGCCATTGCCATCGACCTGACACCTGCCGATTTCCGTCGGCTGGTCCAGGCGCCGCGCGCGCTGGTCACGGGATTGGTGTCGCAATTTTTATTGCTGCCTGCCGTGACCTTTGTGCTGGTTCTGCTCACCCAGCCGCAGCCCTCTATCGCTTTGGGCCTGATGCTGGTGGCGGCATGTCCGGGCGGCAATATCTCCAACTACATCACCCATCGTGCGGGCGGAAACGCGGCCCTTTCCGTGTCCATGACCGCATTTGCCACCGTCGGCGCCATCCTGATGACGCCGCTCAATATCGCGTTCTGGGGCGCGCTTTACGCGCCAACGCGCGCAATCCTGCAAGCCACGCAGATTGATCCTGTGACGGTTGCGATCACGGTGGGGCTGATGCTGATCCTACCTCTGGTGCTTGGCGTGTCGCTCAACAGCGCGCGCCCCGAGCTGACAACCCGCCTGCGCCGCCCGCTGCAGAATGTGGCCATGGCCATTTTCATCGCCTTTATTGTCTTGGCGCTGATTTCCAACTGGGACTACTTTTTGCAATTTGCGGCCGCTGTGGCGGCGCTGGTGCTCCTGCACAACGCTTTGGCCCTGACCACCGGCTTCAGCATCGCCAGCGTGATGGGGCTTTCTGCCTATGACCGGCGCGCGGTCACCATCGAAACCGGTATTCAGAACTCTGGCCTCGGCCTGATCCTTATTTTTGGCTTTTTTGGCGGGCTTGGCGGCATGGCCGTGGTGGCTGCGTTTTGGGGGATTTGGCATGCGATTACCGGCCTCGGTCTGGCCATGATCATGAACCGGACAGAGGCGGCACGATGACCCGTATCCTGATAACCGGGGCCGCTGGCATGGTCGGCTCAGCGCTTTTGGCAGAGCTCGCCAGAACCAGCCATGAGGTCATCGCCTGTGATGTGCAGGCCCCCGAAGAGCTGCCCGCCAATGCGCGGTTTCATCCCATGGATGTCACCACCGATGCCCCGCTGCGGGTGATTGCACGCTATCAGCCGGATGTGATTGTGCATCTGGCCTCCGTTGTGACGCCCCCCAAAGACAGCACGCGGGAGATGGCCTATGCGGTGGATGTGGTCGGGACCCGCTCCGTGGTCACCGCAGCCCTTGCAGCTGGCACCAAACGCTTGGTGATCACCTCTTCGGGCGCTGCTTACGGCTATCACGCCGACAACCCTGTGCCGCTGCGCGAAAGTGATGATATCCGGGGCAATGCGGAATTCGCCTACGCCCATCACAAACGTCTGGTCGAGGAGTTTCTGGCCGAGGTGCGCCACAACGCGCCGTTCCTCGAGCAGGTTGTGCTGCGGGTCGGCACGGTGCTTGGGCGTCGCACCGACAATCAGATCACCGATCTCTTCCACAAACCGCGCCTTCTGGCGGTGCAGGGCAGCGACAGCCCCTTTGTCTTTGTCTGGAACCGCGATCTCGCCCGTATCCTGCTGCGCGCGGCCACGGATGGGCCCGCAGGCATCTATAATGTCGCTGGCGACGGCGCGCTCAGCGTCGATGATCTCTCCGATATGATGGGCAAGCCCGTGTTGCGGCTGCCCGCCTGGCTGCTGCGCACTGCGCTCGCCGTAGCGCGCCCGCTTGGTCTGTCCCAATATGGTCCGGAACAGGTCAGCTTTCTGCAATACCGCCCCGTGCTCTCCAACACCGCTCTGAAACGAGATTTTGGCTACACACCGGAGAAGTCCAGCCGTGAGGTGTTTGAGTTCTGGCATCGGAACCAGCGCTCATGAGTAAGCTGCGCGGGGCAGGGCGCAAAACCGCCGTGATCTCCGGTGGCGGCGGTGGGCTCGGCTCTGCCCTGTCAAAACAGCTGCAAGGCCAAGGCTGGCAGGTGGTGCTGCTCGACCGGGAGGTCAGCGGGCTGCAAATCTCAGACACGCAATTGCCGATGAAATGTGATCTCACAGATCCCGCGCAGCTGGCCGCCTGTTGTGAGAAAATTCTTGCCTGCTTTGAGCAAATCGACCTGTTGGTCTATGCGGCGGGCGTCACCACGATTGGACCGGTGGCCAAACTCTCAGATCCCGCGCACCGGCATCTCTTTGAGGTCAACTATTTCGCCGCCGTCGCCATGGCGCAGGCGTTTCAGAATGCCCTGCGCCGAAGTCAGGGCGCCCATCTCGTGCTCACCTCCGTGGCAGGATTTGCGCCGCTTTACCAACGCGCGGCCTATGCCGCCTCCAAACACGCCATGGCCGGTTTTTTCGGCTCCCTCAGGGCAGAAGAGAAAGCCTTTGGCGTGCGGGTCTGTGTCGCCGCCCCGTCCTTTGTCGCAACCAACCCAGAGGGTGGCACCGATACGCTCGGCATCTCGCCGCCGGGCAGTGCGGCTGACGCGGTGGACGCCATGACACCGGAACAGGCCGCCACCGCAATTCTGCGCGGGTTCAGCCAAGGCAGGGATTTTGTGGCAGTGGGCCGCGTGTCCAAACTCGCCCATATGCTCAACCGCGTTTCGCCAGCCTTCTATCAATGGCTCATGGCGCGCACGATCAAAGGCGAAACGGGCGAGGCGACGGATCGCTGAGCGTGAAGCGCTAGATGAGCGCTAAATGTCTTAAGGGGCGACTGCTCAGTGCGAAGAGATCACCAAAGGTCTCAATAACGACGGCGATATGGCATGTCGCCACATCCAAAATGTGCTCTAAGTCACTGATAAGATGGAAAGTGGTGGGCGACCTTGGAAAGTCCACCACTCCTCTAAGTGACCGCAATAACTCAACAATCCAGCGCGGGTTAGCGGTTGTGTCTCACCTTTGTGTCTCACTTAGGGCGTTTAGGCAAGGCGTCACAGCGTAGGTGAGTGTGGTTGCCTAAGATTGAATGTCGTTGACCTTCTGTCGCTCGAGGGTAGAGTTTCCTAGATATGACTAAGCATTCGATCACAGAGCCGCTAAAGCGGTTTGTCGGAGGACCAATGGCTACAATTCAAGTGTTCACGCTATCTTCTTTCATTCGCCTTTGTCAGTTGGACACCGACCAGAAGATTGCCGCCATTGACAAGAAGATAAACGGTGGAGCGAGCTATAACTTCTATCAGAGCTTAACGCGAGCCATCCGGGCTCATCTTGCAGGTGAGAGTAGCGATGTAGTCGACGATATATTGCAATCGCCCACTAATGCAGTTGAGCGCGAGTACAACACAGCCGCGTACCAAGGATTTTCTGAGAGATATGCCAGCAAACGCAAGATCGAAGCCATTAAGAGGCCGCGCACATACGAAATTCCCGGACACAATATATCGATTGCCTGCGATCCGCTCTTCCTAACACTTGAGAAGGACACCAGCTGGGTGCATTCGATTTGGGCTGCAAGAACTCCACAGCTCCAAAGAAAGTACGCCGCTGTCGGCTGTTTATTGCTGCGCGAGTGCTACCGAAGCACCGCACTTGCCAACAGCACTTTCGCACTTGCTAACCTCACCAATGGAAGCAGAACCGGGGAGAAGTCTGTGTCCAATACTACACGGGCTATTCTGCGAAGCGACGCCAGCACCATTGCAAATTTGATAGCGGACGTAAGCTAATGACCCGTAAGACGTTGATCTTCGGCAATGGGCTGGGTATGGGCCTGTCGCCTGAGTTGTTTTCTCTCGACAATGCGCTTGCTAGTGTGTGGGAGGATGACATCCTTTCTGATGCTCAGAAAGGAATGATCCGCGCCTGTCTTCCCGAAGACACAGAGTATGAGAGACCCAGCAGCGAGGAGGACTTGTATGTCCTGCAGCGTGTTTTGGCTTCGTGCGATTTCCTAGATGGTATTGAGCTAGAGGACGATGCGCACTGGCTTTCAGAGCACGGTAGAGAGTTTCCGTCTTCGATCCGAAAGTTCGTGCATCAGGTTGCATGCTGCTTTCACGATACCGGAGAGGAATTGCCATATGAGTTTGTTGAGCCCCTCACTGATTTCATCCATGAAACGAAATCGCACGTGGCGACACTTAACTACGATCCTCTGCTATACGAAGCGTTTCTCGGTTCGCATGTTCTGCGTGGGTACAACGGTGACCTAATAGACGGTATGACACGGACCGGGTTCTCCAAAAACAACATGATGAGGAAAAACCCCGACAGGCTTGGTTGGTATCTACACCTGCATGGCTCACCTCTATTCTATGATGCACCAAACGGACGTATCAAAAAGTTTCGGAGGCACCAACTCATTGGCGAGCAGGTTGACAGCACCCACTTAGTTCTCACTCATGTAAGGCATAAGACCGCTATCATTTCTGCATCAAGTTTATTGTCAGAGTATTGGCGCTTCTTGGGTAAGGCTTTGAAGGAGAGCAGTGAGGTCGTGCTCTTTGGTTACTCTGGCTATGACACTCATCTCAACAATCAGCTAGCAAGTAGGTGCACAAACAAACATGTGCGTGTGGTGGAGTGGAGCGGGTCACAGCCCGACAATGACAGGTTGGCCTACTGGCGAGACAAACTCAAGAACGATGTCGAGGTCGTTCACTTGGATAGCATCCTTGACTTTGTCGACTGGTAGCAAGTTGTCGATTTAGATTTTTTGACAAATTTTTTCATGCCCCCATCTATGTGAGGCGACAGTCGAACGGCCCCCATACCCCTTCACTCGGTTGCATGAAGATTGCTGAGTGTATCATGCACAACCAACGTTGACGATTGCAACGTAGGTGCTTACCTTGACCTCTAAAGACAGGGTAGGGCCAACGGTCATGCAGCAATACATCATCTACAAGCGTGTCAGCACCAAGGAGCAGGGGCGCAGTGGCTTAGGCTTGGATGCCCAAGAGCGCGACATCGACTTGTACTTGGAGCGGTTCAGTCCGGCACCCTATGAAGTGGTAGGCACCTTTACCGATGTCCTGAGCGGTGCTGACAACACTAGACCAGAGCTAGATGCAGCCTTGACTTTGGCGCGACAGACCGGAGCCATTCTCCTCGTCAGTAAGTTGGATAGGCTGTCACGTAAGGTGTCTGTCATCGCCGCCCTCATGGAAGACAAGAAGGTCACCTTCCGAGTTGCCCAGATGCCCAATGCCGACAACTTTCAGCTTCACATCTATGCGGCATTGGCAGAGCAAGAGCGCGCCTTCATCTCAGAACGTACCAAGGCGGCACTGTCGGAGGCAAAAGCACGTGGCACAAAGCTGGGTGGTTTGAGAGACAAGACCATGAAGCGCAACGATGCCGTCAAGGCCAACGCAAGAGCCCGGGCAGAGAAGGTCGCAGGACTGATCATACCTTTGCGCGATGCTGGTAAGTCATTGAGAGAGATAGCAGAACACCTCAACACAGCAGGCGTTGTAACCGCTCGGGGCGGTCGATGGCAGGCGTCGCAGATCAAACGCACTTTGGACCGATTGGACGTGCCCCAAGAGCCTCTGTGAGCGCCCTCAGAGGTGCTCAGAGGCCGTTGGCGTGTCTGAGGCTGGAACGCGGTCAGAGCATCACTCTGCCGCCTCTCCGGCGCTTCCGGTTTCTTGTAGATCATCCGAGTGTTTGATGCGCGGCGCTGGGCGTTGCCATGCTTTGAGTTCTGATCCCACGGTGCCGTAGAAATCGGGCACGATGGCTTCAAGGTCAGCGATAAAGTTGCTCTGCTGTGTGAAGCGTCCACCCAGCCTCTTGCTGTGGAACACATGAAAGCCATGAGCAACGAGATGCTCCTTGCCCTCGTTGCACAGTTCCACATTCTCACTCAGGTCTGAGACGAGGTGTTGCGTTGGCTCGCTAGCTCCGGGCCATAACAATCTCACATGTAGGTCTGTCGTGTCCTCAGTCTTTATCTGACGTAGTAGCCAGTTCACCCGGGCCTTTGTGGTTTTCTTGTCATCCGGGGCGCGCAGGCTCATTCCCACCTCGACAGTGCGACGCATAAGGTCGGCTGTGACATCCACATTCGCAGCGGCGTCAGGCACGCTGAGTGAAACGGATAAGCGGCAGTTATCTTTAAGATCAGTGAGTTCATCCTTCTGCCTCAGTGCTGGATCGCTCTGGTGCTTCCGAGGAAGCTTTTCTAGCACAATGGTCTCCGTCATGCGGCTCAATATTAAGGTCAGGTCTCGCGTCTCTTGGTGCCAAGCATAGATCACTTCTTTGGCTTCGGGTGACCGTGCGGGAATGACCCCACCGCTGGAGACCAGCCTGTTGAGCTCTGTCCAAGCCTTCGGCATCTTATCGAAGCCTTTGACGCCTGCGCTCTCATGGCTCAGGAAGCGGTGAAGCTCATGCAGCAAGAATGTCTGGTCGTCGTCATCAACGCTTTCGGTATTCAACAGCAGATCGGCAGTGGTGAGGACATGCATCCAAGACCAATGGTAGACAGGTATCTTTGAGCGGCTCTTACGCACGTCTTCAATAGGGTGAGCATCAGGAGAGGTTGCGAATTGGTTTGATATGGTGATGACGCAGTCGATGCCATTCTCTTTTGCCAAAGTCCGATAGCGTTCTATCTGATCAGCATCGAGGTCTGAGTTTCCAACCTTGGCTTCTACCAAAGCCTTCCACTCTCGCGAGCCGACTTTGACAACGATGAGGCCGTCTGGTCTATCACCCGACTTGCCTGTCTGGCTCTTAAAAACGACTTCTGTATAAGTGCTGACCTTGGCCCTTGTGCCCAGCTTTTGTCCAACTCCGCCAAGAAGGGTCGCGCCAAACTCCCTAACCAAACTCAGGCAGGAAAGCACTATGGCCGTGGTGCGCCCTTCTTTCGACGTGGTTGCGAGAACCGGAAAGAGCCGAGCTTGGTCGCCTTGTACGACATTTTCGGGGAGATCAGTAATGGGCATGACAAATTCCACTTGGAAGAAATGCAGGTATTCAACGCTCTAGCCGCCAACTCTGTCAACCTTTAGGGGAATGTATGGATGATGCATCGCCTTGATGTTTGGGGGAGTATTCCGGCCGCGGGGCTGGCACTTGGGCTTTTTTGGGGGAAGCCGGAAGCCCGTTTCGCAGGGGGAAGCTAGGGCACCGTAGACGCGCTTGAGAGCATCTTCAGAGCCTCAGAGACCGAGACTTGCCGACAGAGCCTCTGAGCGGCGCTCCGGGGCGCGTCAATGGCTGCAGTCCGGGGTGGCCAATCCCAATATGGTCAATCCTCTGCGCCCGGTATCTGTCTGCTTTCGGTATTTGGGGACCGCCCGGCATCAGCCCCATTTTTGCCATGACGGACCACAGCGACGGGAACCATATGGGCCATGAACCTCGGTCCGAGGCTTATCCCTCCGTTCCTAGACAGAACCAGTTTCGGTATCTGTCTCAGCTAGTATAAATACTTAGGTCCAAAAAATGTTATCGCATGAAGATACCTATGTGAAAATTCAACAAGTGAACTTTACTACTTAAAATATTGATATTAATATATAATAATGAATTTCCTGTGGTCGAGTATACAGAGAATACTTCTAACCAATAGAACTCAAGAATACCTGAGGCGTTTATGTTGGACAGTGCTCCTTGGGTTGCTGTGGTATCATACAGTTAGCTCATAACCGGATTAATAGAGTGGATTATACTAATCCGGTATAGCTCGGAACTTATTGACCTCCGGGTATAACTGATCGGGCAGAAACCCAGCGGTGAAATAAGTGTCATACGTCATGCCGTTCTGCTTGTGACCAAGAATGGCTTTCTGAAGCTGCTCGGGAACATTTTTGCGGGCAAGCTGGGTATTCATAGTGTGCCGAAGGCTGTGGAACACTAAAGCTTCATCGTCGATCCCAAGACGCGGCAGGAAGCTATCGCCGAACCATCTCCCAACGTTGCGCCCGTAGCCATTCTTTGGGCAATAGGAGAGTGCTGGAAAAAGACGCACTGTACCTCGGGCACGGAGTTGCTCAACGAACTCCAAGAAACCCAATGCTATCAGATCGGCATGGATAGGTATGACACGTTTGGACGATGCGTTCTTGAGGCGCTTGTTGGGGCTACCTTCAGTTGTGATGTCGATACAGGCTATCCCGCTTAGGTCTTTGACATCGGACACGTCCAGTTGAGCAACTTCGTTGAGCCGCGCACCTGTGTACATCGCCACCAACGTCACCCACTTATGTTCTGGCTTCTTCACAAGCCCGTCTGGGTTGATGGTAAGATGATGGTGCAGGCGGCTCAGTTGCTCCTCGCTGAAGGCTTTTCTCGCGGGCTCCGAGGTCGCGTTCTTCAGCTTCAAGCGCAAGCCATCAAAAACATTCTCCTCAACGTAGCCATTCAGTTTCGCCCAGCCGAGAAGGGATTGGTAATGGCCGATGTAGACGTTCACCGTGCGCGCTGTGGGCGTCTCAATACCTTTCATGTCCAAGATGTCCCTGACAGGCTTACCGCGTGTCTGAGGGTTCTTGCTGCGGTTCTTGGGCATCCTTTGCAGGATGTCCTTGATCTCACGTGCGTCAGCCTTGGTCAGACTTGCCAGAGGCTTGCTGTCGGTGAGCTCAGCCAGCAGGTTGAGGGCTTCGGTTTTCTCGGAGCGCGTTTTTGCAGCCCATTCTTGAGAGCGATCTTTCTCCCGCATGTAGCGATCCACAACGTCCCAGAAAGGTTCAGCTGGGATTGTCGTTGGTGTCGGGACTGGAGGAGCAGGCACAGCCGCCACAGTGGTTGAGGGCGGGGCTTCGGTCTGTAGGCTGTCAAAGGACTGATTGTGGGCCACAGCCTGAGAAGTGAAGGCGCGCCACATCTTGTGCAACTCCTTCAACATGAGTGTTCGTGTCTTTTCAGTAAGATCGGGTTCAATGTCCCGGGCCTCACAGAGCGACCTAAGAGCGCGCTCAGCCCCTTCGGCACCGATGGTGTCACACCACTCCTCAAACGGCATCTCTGAGGCCCACAGGCTGTTCTGCAGAGCAGTTAGGTGCAGCCCCTCCATCGGCCCATCTTGACCAATGCCTTCCCTGAAGTTTGAGAGGGCGACTTTCAGATATTCTTGGACGTGGTGCCGGATTTCATCATAGCGCATGCCGCGAGCGGATGCCGCAGCCAGAGCGGATTGTCCAGAGACAGTGAGGAGGCGGGAAAGTGTCGCGGCCACTCTTGGTTCGCGGGTCGCCAAAGAGACCTTGAGATCGGTCCTACGACGCTCCGGATGGGCGGAACGGGGGATTGGAAGGCGGAGGTAGAAGACGCCGTGACGGGACGTGCTGAGGTAACTTGCAGGACGCATATGTGTCTCACCTGTGCGGCGCACCGGGGTAAAGCATATGCTAAGTCACTGATAAGATGGAAAGTGGTGGGCGACCTTGGAATCGAACCAAGCGTGCGTCTCCGCGAGGGAGTTACAGTCCCCTGCCACACCTTGCGGCCTGTCGCCCACTCTCCTGAGGCGCGCTAGCCTCGTTGGTGTGAGGGGGTGATTACTGTGATGCGCGGGGGGCGTCAACCAGAAAAGTGGTTGCGTGAGGCGCTTCTTTTGCCCATTGGTGAAACCCTCTTATTTTGAAGGTGCAGAGCGATGAAAAAACCCAAGTGGGTCGTGGAAAAAGAACAGGCCAAGCGCAAAGAGGCGTCAGAAACCGTCTGGTTGTTCGGTTTGCACGCGGTGCGGGACGCACTGGCGAATCCCGCGCGGGAAAAATTGCGCCTGATCGTGACCAAAAATGCGGCGGATAAATTGGATGAGGCCATCGCCGCTTCCGGCATCACACCCGAAGTGGTGGATCCGCGCAAATTCAAAGCTCCGATTGACCCGCAATCGGTGCATCAGGGCGCCGCGCTTGAGGTGAAACCGCTCAACTGGGGCCGCCTTTCCGATGTGGCGATTGCGTCTGATGACCGTCCACAGCGGCTGATTCTGCTTGATCGGGTGACCGACCCCCATAATGTGGGCGCGATTCTGCGCTCTGCGGAAGTGTTTGGCGCACTGGCCGTGATTGGCACGCGCCATCACTCCGCACCGGAAACCGGCGCACTGGCAAAAACCGCCAGCGGAGCTCTGGAGCGCCAGCCGTATCTGCGCGAGCGCAATCTGGCGGACACCATCACCGCCCTGCAGAACATGGGCTATCTGGTGCTGGGCATGGACGGCGAAGCGGAGCACACCATTGAGCAGGCGCTTGAGGGTAAACGCGACATGCCCATCGCGCTGGTTCTGGGCGCAGAAGGTCCGGGCCTGCGGCAGAAAACCAAAGAGACCGTGGACCAACTGGTGAAAATCAATTTTGCCGGGGCTTTTGGCTCGCTCAATGTCTCAAATGCTGCGGCGGTCGCGCTTTATGCCTCACTGCCGCAAAGCGCACAAAGCTGAGCGCGGCGCGATGCCTCTTCCTCTTGCCAAAAATATCCCCGCAGGAGGCTCCCAAGGGCGCGGCGCAGTGCTTAGGTAGAGGCAGAAACGCCAGAACGCGGAGGAGGGGCTCATCGCACACGCATCCAAAATCGCCACTTGCTGTTATTGCGGCACCCGCGCCGCCCTAGTGCTGCGCGGCGAGGCCCGGCATGAGCTCGCCTGTTCCAATTGCGGCGCGCCTCTGCATGATCTCAAACACCTGCGCGTGAGCGCGGTGCAGGAGGCAGCGCCCAGAAGCAAAGACAAGGGCGAGAAGCGGCGTAAAGCCAAATCGCCCGACTATGCTGCCTACAGCGCAAAATCGGCCAGCAAGCCGCCAAAGAATAAGAAACGCCCAAAGCGCAAAAAGAAATCCACGGTGGGTTGGTTTTTGAAAGAGGCGTTTGATGTGATTGAAGACATCTTTGATTGAGCCGTTGGCGCGGCTTACCGCATCGCCGCGCCAGCTTCTGCATCTGAAGATAGGCCGCTGTTTCAGGCCCCAAAACCGCTCCGCTAACCAGCTCAATAAGCGCAATTGTAAAGGTTTTGGTAACGCTATCTTCACATGAATCTGATCATCTCTTCACATCCAGTTCTGCGATCTTATGTAGAGTAACAGGAAACACAGCCATCGGAGCCGCTGTGTTTCGCTTCACTGTCCCTCGTTCCGAACCTGCGCCCAAGGTCCCCCCTTGGGCGTTTTTTTGTCTGACATCCGGATGTGCCTGCGCCCATGTGCTTTAGATGTGCTTTAAGCGCGGCGTTGCGAATAAGCGTTTTAAGTCTCACACAGGTGCTCTAGCCTGCCTCCATGAGCGACACAGACGATTTTCTCCGCAAGATTCTCAAACGCAGCAAGGTGATCGCCGTTGTAGGCGTCTCCATGAATACGGTGCGGCCCAGCTACTATGTGGCGCGGTATCTGTCGCTGAAAGGCTATCGGGTCATTCCGGTCAATCCGGGCCATGCGGGCAAAACGCTCTTTGGGGAAACCGTGGTGGCTGATTTGTCCGAAATTTCCGCGCCTGTGGATATGGTGGATATCTTTCGCCGCTCAGAAGCGGTGCCGCCAATTGTCGATCAGGCGCTTACCCATTTGCCCGCGCTCAAAACGATCTGGATGCAGATCGGTGTGGAACATGCCGAAGCGGCGGCCAAGGCAGAGGCGCAGGGGATTGATGTCATTCAAAACCGCTGTCCCAAGATCGAATATCAGCGCCTCTTTGGAGAGCTGCGCATGGGCGGTTTTGCCACCGGTGTGATTTCGTCCAAGCTTTAGCCTTTGAAACGGGGGCTGTGATCAGGCTGCGCTGACGTCCGTATTGCTGCGGTCCAACAGACGGGCCATGACTTTCACCAGCTCATCTTTGCGATAAGGTTTGCCCAGACAGGCATTCATACCCGCCTTCAGATAGGCGTTGGTCTGTTCGGGCAGGATGTTGGCTGATAGCGCCACAATCGGCGTGCGCTGGTTGGGGCCGGGGCCGCTGCGCAGGATCGCTGCCGCTTCCATACCGTCCATATCCAGAAGCTGGATGTCCATCAGGATCAGATCGTAGTGCCGCGTCGCGCAGAGCTGCAGGGCAGGGTGGCCATCATCGACCACATCCATGGTGATCTGCATGCTCTGCAGAAACCGACGCACGATCAGCTGGTTGGTCTTGTTGTCTTCCACCACCAGTACATGGGTGCCGGCAAAATCAGTGGCGGACGGCTCACCTGCGTCACCCACAGGGAGCGCAGACTGGCTCTCCCGTGTATCTGCTTCGATCAGCGGGAAGGTGAACCAGAAGGTGCTGCCTAGCAACGGGGTGCTGTTCACACCAATCCGGCCGCCCAGCAGCTCCACCAGCTCTTTGCAGATCGCAAGCCCCAACCCCGTGCCACCAAACTCGCGGCTGGTGGCGGTGCTGGCTTGCTCAAATTTGTTGAACACCCGGGTCTGGGCCTCCTCGGTGAGGCCAATGCCCCGGTCTGTAACAGAGACCCTGACAAAATCCCCATCCCGGATCATCTCGCAGCGAATGTCGCCCTCTTTGGAGAATTTGATCGCATTGCTCAGCAGATTGGTGATCACCTGATTGAGCCGCACCGGATCCCCGCGCAGGCAGCTTGGCAGGCGCGGGTCCTGATAGACTTTGAGCTCAAGGCCCGCCGCCGTGGCCGCCGCCTGCTGAGACTGAACCGCCGTGGTCAAAAGCGCATCGCGCGCAAAGGGGATCTGCTCAATGGTGATGCCATCCGCCGCGATCTTGGAATAATCCAGCACACCGTTGATCAGCCCCATCAGGTTCCGTCCGGAGCTGCGCCCTATCTGCACCAGCTCTTTCTGTTCCGGGGTCAAATCCGTTTCGTCGAGCAGCTGAAGAACGCCACTTAACCCATTGAGAGGGGTGCGGATTTCATGGCTCATCTTGGCCAGAAACTCAGATTTTTGTGCATCTGCCAGCTGCGCCTCATCGCGCAGCTCTTTGAGGTGGACCTCTTTTTTGTTCACCTCGGTGAAGTACATCGACAGCCCGGCCATCAACGTGCAGAGCGCTGCGGTCATCGCCAATGTGCCTTCTACAGGGAAGGCATCAAACACAATTGAAAGCACCAGAAAATTTGCCACCATCAGTGCCGTTGCAATGCGCGCGCTGAAACGTCCCACAAGGATGAGCAGGATAATGGGCGGCCCGATCAGAAACAGCTCCCGCCGCCAGATGTCAGAGCGATCCGCGATCAGCAGGTATTCCATATGGACCCAGAAGATCGCCACCAGCACAAAGGCAGCCAGACGCATGTTATGGGTCCTGTGCCAGATCGCGGGCACGGTAAAATAGGTCAGGCAAAACAAGTTGGAGATCAGGACCCCATGATCCGGCAGCGTGTCAGAGATATAGTAGACCGGAATGCTGTGCAGCAGGCCGATTGTCCCTACAATCAGGGAAAAGACACAGACCAAGCGTGTCCGGGCGTGGTCGAAATTGTCGTCGACCGCCATCTCCGGCCAAAAGTAGGCAAGGAATGCGCTGGAAATCGCCTTGAGTGGTTTGGTCATGCTCAATCGTACTCGTGATCACTGCCGCTGTAACCCAGCAAGCGTTAAAGCCTGCTGAATACATATAGCGGAACTCTGTTCCAAAATGCGTGAATTATCTATCTCAGGCCCTTGGCAGCAAAGACTTTGTTGCGTTCTTCCCAGACGTAACGCTCATCTTCCAAAACCGGCGCCCAATATAGGTATCCGCCGTACCGCCAGGGGTCGAGCACGATGCCCTCGCGCATGTTGTCGCCCTTAGCACTCACAATGACAGTACTGTGTTCGATGCGAATATTATCATGATTGGCGATGGCGCGGTGCAGCGTCAGACTTTGCAGGTCTTCCTGACGCAGGCGCGCCTCAAGGTCATCGGCCCAGTGCCAGCACAGCCCACGCGGCCTAAGCCCTTGATTGACCTTGGTGTTGTGGATCAGTGGGCCGTCGGTGACGTTATAGACCACGCGCAGCTCCAGCGGGTATTCATAGGCGATACGCGCCACGCGGTTTGCCTCATCGATGTCCACATCAGCATCAAGCGCGAGGATTTCCTGTGCCAGCCCTGCGGGATTCGGCCTCAAGGCCTCTTGGGGCACGCCACATGCTGTCAGAAACAGGGCCGCAATAAGCCCCCAAATCACCAATCCCAAACGTGTCATACCGCCTGCCTCAAATACCAGTTGGCCACCTATAGGAACCCTCCGGACTTGGCAATTGCGGCCCGTATCACGCTTTGGTGCGCGCCGCTTTTTCGGCAATGCCGCTCATGCCTTGCCGCCGCGCCAGCTCCGCCAGCACATCGTCCAGCGCCACATCGCGCGCCTCCAGCATCACCAGCAGGTGAAACAGCACATCCGCCGCCTCATAGGTCAGCTTTTCGCGATCCCCTTTCACGGCTTCAATCACCGCTTCAATGGCCTCTTCGCCAAATTTCTCGGCGCATTTCTCCGGACCCTTGGCCAACAGCTTGGCTGTCCAGCTGCTGTCCGGGTCCGCTTTGGCGCGCTCGGTAATGGTGGCCGCAAGATCGTTCAGAACACTCATGTCAGCCTCATCGGGATACCGGCGTCATGCATATATTGCTTGGCTTCCTGCACGGTGTATTCGCCAAAGTGGAAAATCGATGCGGCCAGCACTGCACTTGCGCCGCCTTTGGTCACGCCTTCCACCAGATGGTCCAGATTGCCGACGCCGCCCGACGCAATCACCGGCACGTTGACCGCATCGCTGATGGCGTTGGTCAGCGGCAGGTTGAAGCCCGCCTTGGTGCCGTCACGGTCCATCGAGGTCAGCAGGATTTCCCCGGCGCCTTTGGCCACCACCAGCTTGGCAAATTCCACCGCGTCAATCGGGTTGCCGTCCTGATCCAGCGCAGCTTTGCGGCCGCCATGGGTGAAGATGCCCCATTTGTTCGGCACGCCGTTCTCATCATGGCCAATGGTCTTGGCATCAATCGCGCAGACAATGCACTGGCTGCCAAATTGCGCTGAGGCTTCCGCAATCACATCGGGGTTGGCGACAGCGGCGGAGTTGAAGCTCACCTTATCGGCCCCCGCCAGCAACAGCCGCCGCACATCGGCCACGGTGCGCACGCCACCACCTACGGTCAGCGGCACAAAGCATTGCTCGGCACAGCGCTGCACCATGTCGATCATCACACCCCGGTTGTCATGGGTCGCATGGATGTCCAGAAAGCAGATTTCATCCGCGCCAGCGGCGTCATAGGCACGCGCGGCCTCCACCGGATCCCCCGCATCGCGCAGGCCAACAAAGTTCACTCCTTTGACCACACGGCCATCAGCGACATCCAGACAGGGAATGATGCGGGTTTTTAGCATTGGGCACCTCTTTGCGCTCTCATACCCGCTTATCTGCGGGACGCCAAGAGCGCGGTTTTTCCGCTTATCGAGAAAACGTGATTGGCAAATCGCGCTATGATGTCGTGACTGATCCCACGATCTCATTTTTGGAGCAGATCACCATGAAAAAAATTCTCATTGCAGGAGCCATTGCCTTGTCTTCCACCCTTCCGGCCCAAGCGGAGCTTTTGTCTGTCCCGTCCAACAAATCGGTCGCACAGACCGTTGATGCGCTGGCCGCCGCCGTGGAAAACGCCGGTGCCAAAGTCTTTGCGCGTGTGGATCACGCAGGCGGGGCCGCCAAAGTGGGCGCAGAGCTGTCGGATGCGGAGTTGCTGATTTTTGGCAATCCGAAGATTGGCACCCCCGCCATGCAGGCAGACATCAAGGCCGGGTTGTTCCTGCCGCTCAAAGTGCTGGCCTATGAGGACGCACAAGGGCAGGTCCACCTGACCTATGAGGACCCAGCGCAGATGTTCGCGGGTCTGGATATTGCCGAGGATGCCGCCTTCATCGCCACCATGCGCGGCGCTCTGGCCAAGCTGACCGCCGCAGCGGCGGGCGAGTAACGTCTCTTGGGGCTGCGGGCGTCAGCCCGCGACCCGACGAAGGGCATCTCGTATGATCAGCACGTGAAAGGGCATGATCGTCGCCAGATACAGGCGGCCTGTCAGATTGTGCCGATGCACCCATGTTGACAGATAGACATGCTCTCCGGTGCTGTAGATCGACACACGGAAATCCAGATGGTGATCGTTGAACCCGGCGATCACCTCCTGATCGTTCTGCGCTTCAATCGGGAAAATGCCAACATGATCCGCGCCCGCATGGGCCACCTCGACATCTGATGCACCTTTGAGGCCCAGCGGTGCCACGAGCTTATTGCGCAGCGCCACCAACACCTGGGCCCAGTCCGGAAAACGCGTGACTTCATCCGCCGCCACACGTGCGGGCAGGGCGCATTTTGCACGATAACAATCCAGAAAGTCGTCCTCTGCCACGCGACTCTGCAGCAGACTGTCCGCTGGCAGCTGCGCTGCGCTGACTTTGGTGAATACGCCCAACATTTTGCAGCTCCTTTTCGTCGCCTCACCTCAAAATCTGGGAGTGCGGGAGCTTTTAAGCCAGAGGACCAATCGTCACGCCTTGGGGGCTGCGCAGCGTCTCAGGTCGGCGGCAATCATCAGGATCAGGGCCAGCATCGCCACAAATCCGATCGGCAGCGTCAGCACAACAAGCCCCGCCTTGGAGTAGGCCGCGTTAAGCTGGCTGGCAATATTGACGCCCTCCACCCAGCAGCCGTTCTGCTGGAGCGCCAGCCCAAAGTCACAGCCGTGTTTTTCCGCCGTGCTTTGGGCCCAATACACATATGCCGCCGGGATCAGGGAGAGGGCCAATATCAGGCCCAGCCCGCCATAGGTGATCCGGCGGCGCAGGCTCATGCCTTCAGAACTTTCAGCGCCTCAGCCAGATCAATCGCCCCGTCATAGAGCGCCCGGCCCGAAATCGCCCCGTTCAGCGCGGCACCACAGTCCTTGAGCGCCTGCAGGTCTTCCAGAGAGCTCACACCACCAGAGGCAATCACCGGGATCGAAACAGCCTGCGCAAGCGCTGCGGTGGCCTCCACATTGGGGCCTTTCATTGCGCCATCGCGCATGATGTCGGTGTAGATGATCGCCGCCACACCTGCGTCTTCAAAGGATTTGGCCAGATCGGTGACCATCACGTCGGTCTCTTCCGCCCAGCCTTTGGTCGCCACTTTGCCGTTGCGCGCATCAATGCCCACAGCCACTTTGCCAGGGAACTCCTTGGCCGCTTCGCGCACCAGATCGGGGTTCTCAACCGCCACGGTGCCCAGGATCACGCGGCTCAGGCCTTTGTCGATCCAGCGCGCGATGGTGGCCATATCGCGGATGCCGCCGCCCAGCTGGGCCGGCACATTGGTCTGTTTCAGGATCTCTTCTACCGGCGCGGCATTCACCGGCTCTCCGGCAAAGGCGCCGTTCAGATCCACCAGATGCAGCCATTCACAGCCCGCGTTGACAAACTCCATCGCCTGCGCGGCGGGGTTTTCGTTGAACACGGTTTCTTTGTCCATGTCGCCATGCAGCAGGCGCACGGCATTGCCGTCTTTGAGGTCGATGGCCGGGTAGAGGATCATAAGCGGGCCCTGTTTTGTCTGAGTGATTGTTGGCCAAGCGTGTGGCACGGTCTTGCTCAAATTGCAACGCGGCTGGGCTTGGTCAATACCGCCGCGTGACCCAAAGTCAGTGTTGATCGGAATCGCCCGCTCGCGCAGTCTTTGCCCAACACGCATGGGAGGAAACTATGAAAAAGACTTTTTTGGCAGCGGCCATGGCGATTTCAGCCGCAACAACAGCCTTTGCAGAGCCTGTTGCAGGCACTTGGAAAACCCAACCCGGTGACACTGGCGGTTACCTGCACGTGAAAATTGCGCCCTGCGGCAATGCTGTTTGCGGAAATATTGACAAGGCCTTTGACGCCAGCGGCCAAGCCATTGCCAACTATGAACATCAGGGCAAAAAGATGCTCTGGGACATGAGCGCAGATGGTGGTGGGGCCTATTCTGGAGGCAAAATCTGGGCGCCGGATGCGGACAAAACTTACAAGTCCAAAATGACACTCAAAGGCAATACGCTCACAGTCAAAGGCTGTGTGGCCATTATCTGCCGCGGCCAAGACTGGACGCGTATCAACTGATCTTGGCTGAACCAGTTAGAGAAAGGCGCAGAGCAATCTGCGCCTTTTTTGTTTGCGGTTCAGGCTTGAGGACGCGCCCGTTTTTACAGCGCGCCTGTGTATTCGCCACGCGCCGGATAGTTGTTGGCAATCGCAAAATCCAACGCCCCCACCAGTTCCGAAAAATGCGGCCGCACAAATGGCATGGTCTGCACAGAACCGTAGTAAAGCGCCTGCTCAGGGCTCACCATAAACAGCCCGGGCTCGGAAAAAAGGGCCGGTTCTTCAATCCCGATTGACGTCTTGCCACGCGACGTGGAGATGTAGAGGCCCCATTCCTTGGCCTTGGTCAGCGGCAGATCGTAGGCAAACCGCAACCGTTTGGCCTCAATCTTCTCCACCATCTCTGCCGCGCGCTCCTCGCCATCGCTGCTGACCGCCACACAGGTCACCCCGCGCTCGGCAAAAGCATCAACCAGCTTTTCCAGCTCTTTCAGATAGTTGGCGCAAATCGGGCAATGCAGACCGCGGTAAAAACACACCACAGTGCCGCGCTCTGAGCCTTCACTGGCCAAATCAAACGTGCCGCCGCCCACAAGCGGCAATGTCAGGTCGGGGGTCTTCTGGCGGGGAATGAGCATGAGTAACTCCTGGTAACGGTTAAAAAAAACAGCATGCTTGTGTTATTGCAGTATTCTGGGCACATTAAATCCGAATAATCGTGCTGAAAATCCGAGGTGCCCTTGGACCGTTTAACCACATTAATGGATAAATTTCACCTAACGGTGCGCAGCGCCCCGCTTGAGCGCGCCAATCTGCTGGTCTTTGGCGATGACGACGGGGCTCCGCTCGACGTGGTGTTCTGGCCGCGGGGCCGCAAGGGACAGGTCGCGGACACGGCCGCGATCTTTGCTGCGGAGGTTGACTGGATGGGGCGCTCAAATCCGCTGATGGCGTCTTTGCCGGAAACGCTGCGTTATGATCTGCGCGATGAAGGGGACAGCCGCGCGCTGGTGCGGCTGATGGCCGAGGAAACCGCAGGCAACCGCTGCGGCGCGCAATCGGTGGTCAACCGGCTCGGTGAAGCATTGATGGTGCGGCTGCTGCGCGATCAGATTGCCAAAGGCAGCACCGAGGCCGGGTTGCTGGCCGGGCTGGCCGACCCGCGCCTGTCCCGCGCCATTGTGGCGATGCATGATCAGCCCAGCCACCTCTGGAGCAACGCGGATCTCGCCGCGCAGGCGGGGCTTTCCCTGTCGCGCTTCTCAGAGCTCTTTGCCGCCACGGTCGGGGAAACCCCGATGGGCTATCTGCGCCGTTGGCGTTTGATTCTGGCCCATCAGGATATTCTGCGCGGCGATCGTGTCGATGCCGTGGCGCGCCGCTATGCCTACGCCAGCCCGGAGAGCTTTACCCGCGCCTTTCGTAAAGCCCATGGCGCAGCGCCATCTTCCTTGCGCGCCGCCTGAGGCCCCTGCGGCCCCACACGCCCCTATCCAAGGCGGCGCTTACGGCGCCCACTTCAGGAAGTTGCCAATCATCCGCAAACCGATGTCCTGGCTCTTCTCCGGGTGGAACTGCATGCCCACCATCGTATCGCGCCCAATGATCGCGGTCACGTCGCCCCCATAGTCCACATGCGCCAGACGTTCCTCGGCCTTGGTCACGTGGAATTGGTAGGAGTGTACAAAATAGGTGTGATCGCCGCTCTTGATCCCATCTAGCAGCGCGTGCGGGTGGTCAATCACCAGATTGTTCCAACCCATATGCGGCACTTTTAGGGAACTGTCTTCTGGCGTGATGCGTTTCACATCGCCTTCGATCCAGCCCAGTCCCTCGGTCAGCTCATATTCATGGCCCCGGCTGGCCATCAGCTGCATGCCAACGCAGATGCCCAGAAACGGACGGCCTTTGGTTTCGACCGCTTCCACCATGGCGTCATAAATGCCTTTGTGTCCGCGCAGCTCTGCCGCACAGGCGGGAAAGGCTCCGTCACCGGGCAGTACAAGACGATCTGCCTTGGCTACCACATTCGCGTCAGAGGTCACCACAACCTCACCGCCATCCACCTCCGTCGCCATGCGCTGGAAGGCTTTCTCGGCAGAGTGCAGATTGCCGGATTCATAGTCGATGATCGCTGTCAGCATAAGCGAACCCTCTAAATGTCTTTTTTAGTCGTAGCTGTAGGGTGCGCTCTCAGAGCGCACCTTTGGTCGAAGGGATCGCATCCGCCTTGCGCGGGTCCACCTCAACCGCTTCGCGCAGCGCGCGTGCCACCGCTTTGAAGGCGGCTTCGGCGATATGGTGACTGTTGAACCCGTGGATCTGGTCCACATGCAGGGTGATGCCGCCATGGGTCGCAAACCCCTGGAAGAACTCGCGCACCAACTCGGTGTCAAAGGAACCGATCTTCTGGGTTGGCATCTCAAGGTTCCAGATCAGGAAAGGCCGCGCGGAGAGATCCAGCGCGGCCCGAACCTGCGCATCATCCATCGGCAGGTGGCAGGTGGCATAGCGGCGGATGCCTTTCTTGTCACCAAGCGCCTGCGTCAGCGCCTGACCCAGCGTGATGCCCACATCCTCAACGGTGTGGTGGTCATCAATGTGATAATCGCCCTCGGCGCGGATCGTCATGTCAATCAGGCTGTGGCGCGACAGCTGGTCCAGCATATGGTCAAAAAAGCCCA
This sequence comes from Shimia sp. R9_2, assembly GCF_017743735.1. Taxonomy (GTDB): domain Bacteria; phylum Pseudomonadota; class Alphaproteobacteria; order Rhodobacterales; family Rhodobacteraceae; genus Shimia. The sequence continues at coordinate 190,302 of NZ_JAGHRO010000002.1, read as the reverse complement.
CACCGGTTTTGTTGTCATAGGTGCCGCTGCCATCCAGATTGATGTCCACGGTGATTTTGGTTTCCGCGGTGGCGCGGGTCACGCTTGCCTTGCGCATGGGAGACGTCCTTCGCTCTCTGTATTGCCGCGCCCTTATAGGGGCGGGCAGGGGGCAGGCCAAGGGGGCGGATTTTCAGATTGTGAGGCAGGTGGCATTTGTGCCAGTTTGAGGCCAAATCAAATGAGGGCCTTCATGACCACCTGCGTCTTTATCCAGATCCGCTGCAAACCCGGCACCACCTACCGCGTCGCCGAAGAGATTGCGCTGAAGGAAATCCACTCCGAGCTGCATTCCACCAGCGGTGACTACGACCTCCTGATGAAGCTCTATATTCCGGAAGGCGAAGACGTGGGTAAGTTCATCAACAGCCACATGCTCGACATTCCCAACATCGAGCGCACGCTGACGACGCTGACGTTTAAGGCGTTTTGATCGCATAAGCCGCAGGGCACAGCGGAGGGTTGCCCCCATTGGAGGCCTTCGGCGAGAGTATTTTTGGCAGAATGAAGGCTCAGCCTAGGTGAGCTTTCCGCCAATCCAGGTTGCCGCAATCGCGCGGTCATCTCCCATCATGACGGTCGGGAAGAGCGCTTCCCAGAGATCCTCTGCCCGCGCGCTGCGTTGGGCAATCTCGGGTGTGCTGGCGAGGTTCAGCACCACAATGTCAGCCTCCATACCCGCCGCCAAATTGCCGATCTGATCGGCCATATGCAGGGTCTGCGCGGAGCCTTGGGTGGCCAGCCACATCAGCTCGGCCGCATGCAGCGGGTGGTGGCGCAGCTGTGCCACCTCATAGGCCGTCGCCAAGGTGCGCAGCGTGGAAAAGCTTGACCCGCCGCCGGTGTCGGAGGCAAGCCCGATCTTCTGCCCTTGGGCCATCAGCCCTTTGAGGTCAAACAGCCCCGAGCCAATAAACGTGTTGGAAGTGGGGCAATGGATCAAACCCGCGCCAACCTCGCGCAGCCGGTCTTTCTCTCGCGGCTCAAGGTGGATCGCATGACCATAAAGCCCGCGCGCATCCAGCAGGCCGAACTGCTCATAGGTATCAAGATAGTCCCGCGCCTCAGGGAACAGTTCGCCCACCCAGGCGATCTCATCGGTCTGCTCGCTCAGGTGGGTCTGCATCAGGCAATCGGGATGCTCGGCCCAGAGCGCGCCAAGCGCCTCTAGCTGCTCGGGCGTGGAGGTTGGCGAAAACCGCGGCGTGATCGCATAGCTGATCCTGCTTACACCGTGCCACCTCTCAATCAGCGCCTTGCTGTCGTCATAGGCGCTCTGCGGCGTGTCGCGCAGCCCGTCAGGCGCATGGCGGTCCATACAGGTCTTGCCCGCCACAACCCGTTGCCCCCGGCGCTGGGCCTCGCTGAAAAACGCCTCCACCGACTCCGGATGGCTGGTGCCATAGCTCGCCATCGTGGTGACACCGTGCCGGGCTGTCAGATCAAGATAGGTCTTGGCAATTTCATCCGCATAGGCGCGATCTTTGAACCGCATCTCTTCGGGGAAGGTGTAGCTGTTGAGCCAGTCAATCAGCCGCTTGCCCCAGCTCGCGATGATCCCGGTCTGGGGGTAATGCACATGGGCATCCACAAAGCCTGCACAGATCAGCTGATCGCCATACTCCACCACCTGTGCCTCCGGATGGGCGGCCTTCAGCGCTGCGCCATCCCCAACCGCGGCGATCTTGCCGCCCTGTATCAAAACGCCCCCATGGGTCAGGTGCCGCACCGCGCTCTCAATTGGCGTTTCAAACGGGCTCGCGTCAAAAGACAGGGTCTGACCAAGCAGCAAAACAGGAGGGGTCATCACGGCAAACTCCGCAGTATCGGGTATCATTTGATCACGGGGCGCAGGCCGCTCTTAGAGCGGGCCTTTTTTGGCGTCAAAACCGTCGCATCCCATTGAGTTCTCTCCCTGCTTTAAACTATGGTCCGGGCCAAGTCCAAGCCTTGCCAGAGGGCTGGGCGGATCAGAGCAAACGCCCCGCAGCCACCGATGACATTCGCGGCGCTCAAGCGGCAGAACGAGAGAGCAGGTGTCATGACCCAAGCCATCGATCAGACCGCCGAGATTACTGCTGAGACCGAAGAGCAGGACGACTACACCCTGAGCCCGAAACTGGTGGCCGGTGTGCTCTACGCCATTGAGGCGGGTGACCGTGCCACGCTGCTGGATCTGATGGAGCCGCTGCACGCGGCGGACATCGCCGACCTTCTGGAACAGATCAACGCCTTTGACCGCCGCCGCCTTGTGCAGCTTTACGGGGCGGAGTTTGACGGGGAGATCCTCTCCGAACTGGATGAAGGTCTGCGCGAAGAGGTGATGAACGTCCTGCGCCCGGATGTTCTGGCCGAAGCGGTGCGCGATCTGGAAAGCGATGACATCGTTGATCTGGTCGAAGATCTCGATGAGCCACAGCAGGAAGCCATTCTTGACCAGCTTGAGGATGCCGACCGTGTCGCGGTGGAACAGGCGCTCAGCTATCCGGAGAACACCGCCGGCCGTCTGATGCAGCGCGAGACCGTGTTTGCCCCGGAGCACTGGACGGTGGGGGAGACCATCGACTTCCTGCGCAACGCCGAAGAGCTGCCGGAGCAGTTTTACCATGTGATCCTTGTCGACCCGCGCATGAAGCCTGTGGGCAATGTCACGCTGGGCAAGCTCATGTCGGCGCGCCGCGAAGTGCTGATGGCGACATTGGTGGAAGAGGTCTTTCAGGTCATCCCGATCACACAGGACGAAGAAGACGTCGCCTATGCCTTCAACCAGTATCACCTGATCTCCGCCCCTGTGGTGGATGAGGACGAGCGTCTGGTGGGGGTGATCACCATTGATGACGCCATGGTGGTGCTGGATGAGGAACACGAAGAGGACATTCTGCGCCTCGCCGGTGTGAGCGATGAATCGAGCCTCTCAGACACGATCTTCAACGCCGCCAAGGGTCGTGCCACATGGCTGTTTGTGAACCTGCTGACCGCCATTTTGGCCTCAGGCGTGATCAACCTCTTTGCCGATACGGTGGATCAGATGGTGGCGCTTGCGGTGCTGATGCCGATTGTCGCCTCCATGGGCGGGAATGCCGGGACGCAAACCATGACGGTGACCGTGCGCGCGCTCGCCACCAAAGACCTCACCGCACAAAACGCCATGCGGGTAATCTGGCGGGAGCTTTCTGTGGGCGCGCTCAATGGGGCGCTCTTTGGCTTCATCATGGCGCTTGTGGCAGGCGCGTGGTTTGGCGTGCCGATGCTGGCTGTGGTGATTGGCGTGGCCATGCTGCTCACCCAGATTGCCGCCGCGCTGGGCGGCATCCTGATCCCCATGGCGCTCGACCGTATGAACATCGACCCGGCTCTGGCCTCCGGCCCTTTTGTCACCACGGTGACAGATGTTGTCGGCTTCTTCCTTTTCCTCGGGCTTGCCGCCCAGGTCCTTTTGTGAGTGACTGACCATGACCCCTGAAATGACATTGAACGATCAGAAAGCCGCCGCCCGCAAAGCCGCATTTGCCCGCCGCAAGGAGGCCTTTGCCATGGCAGGCCCCGGTCAGGCCGGGCATCTCTCTGAAGTGCTCGCAGGCCATCGTGGCGTGCCGCTGGCGGGCTATATGCCGATCCGCACAGAGATTTCGCCGCTGGCCGCCATGGCAGAGGCCGCGGCCCATGGCCCGGTCGGGGTGCCTGTCATTCAGGGCGAAGCCATGCCGCTCAAATTTTCCCGTTGGGAACCTGATGCGCCGCTGCGCGATGGACCGTTTGGGGCCAAGGTGCCAGAGGTGGATGATTATTTTGAGCCGGAAATCGTGATTGTCCCGCTGGTGGGCTTTGATCTCAAGGGCGGGCGTCTGGGCTATGGTGGCGGCTTTTATGACCGCACGCTGGAGCTGCTGCGCAGCCGCCGCGCCACATTGGCAATCGGCTTTGCCTTTGAAGAGCAAATGGCCGAGGCCCTGCCGCTGGAAGCCACCGATCAGCCACTGGATATGGTGATCACCCAAAGCCGGGTGATCGAGTTTTCTCGCTGATCAGGCACCGCCCGTCGTGCCACATCGCACGCGCTGGGCGATGTGATCGTAAGGATCAGGTTGCCCGTTTAAATCAGGTCGCCTGCGTGCGGAAGTATTCCCAGCCATCCACCGCCTGACCGCTTGGCAGGATGCAATAGCCCACGGCATTGCCCTCCGCATCTTGGCGGATCTCATACTGGTTGCCCTTGTCCACACAGAGCGTCGCCGCCGGATTGGCCAGATTGGTGGGATCATTGGGGTAAGGCTCGGTGCAGCCCGCAAGGGCGAGGGCACCAGCGGCGGCAGTCAGGGCTAGGATGGGTTTCATAATTCACCTGTGGTTGGAATGACTTGCCCCAAGATACCGCGTCAGGCGCATAGGGCAAGATTGGATGTGGTCTGGGTGGTCCGGCGCTGTTGTCGCTGGCAAAATGTGGCTTGCGCAGTCTTTCCGCAGTTCGCGCCAAATTCAGCCATAATTGGTTGTGATTAGTTCCCATACACGCATAGCGAGTTTGGAACTATGATCAAAGATCTGGCGCAGGCCCTTCAGGTTGTCCTTGTGTTTGACAATACACGACAGTTCAAGCGCCAGTTCAAAGCGCTTGAGCGCCTCAATCCACGCCTGCAGGACGCGCTTAAGGACCATGGTCCTTGGACCAGCTTGAAAGGCTATAACTCGCCTCATCATCTGGGGCTGGCGACGGATCAGGTGAACGTCACGCTGGAACGGTTTGACAAGCCTTTACCGCAAGAGGGGTTTTCTGCGGTGTTGTCCAACGCGCTTACAGCGGCGCTGCGCCCTGATCTGTTTCAGGCGGTCAAACAGCACAAGCGGGCCATCCTGATTGAGGTCGCTCCGGGCTCTGTGCCCGGCTTTGCCGCTGCACTGGCCAACAGTGGCGCGGACAGCGACTTCATTGCCAGTCTCGGCCCCATGTTGGGGGATGTTGCCAACACCGACAGCTTTGAGCGTCGGTTGCTGATTGCCCAGACCGTTGCCACGGCCTTGATAGGCGAGATGATGCCCTCTGCGGTGCACTGGTGTCAGTCCCATCAGCTGCTGGACGGGGCCACATTTGTGAAACTGGCCTCCGTCGGCTTTAATCCTGTGCTCTATGTCGCGCCCTTTCCCTTTGGGGCTGGGGCAGGGCCTGACGGCACCCAGAAGGTCGGCCTGCGCGCCATCGGGTCACAGCATTTTCTGGGAAAAGAGGTGATCTTTGCCCCGGACGCCACTGAACCGCAGCAGCTGTTTCAAAACCATCAGCATATTCTGGAGTTCCTGACCTATTGCCGCGCGCTGGGACGCATTCTGGGCGATATGGAAACCTTCAGCTATGATGAGCCGGGGGCTGATGTGATCGAGGTGCGCCACAATGCAGACAATCCCCAGTTTCCCAACGGCTACATAGAGCTGCGCAGACGGTTGCCCGACGCGCCCAAGCCCCGCAGTGTGGTGACCACACAAATGCTGAGCGAACAACAGCTCAGCGCGGCGGTGCGTGGTGACCGCAACGCCCTGCCGAAAAACACGCAGCAACCGGCAGAGGTCGGCCCCCAAAGCCTGCGCAGTAAGCTCCGATTCCTCTATGCCACCCTGCGTTATCACAGGGTTGGCCGCCTGCTTGCAGGGCTTGTGTTTCTCTACATCCTCTTCACCCAATTCCCCGCGCCAGAGTTTCTGGTCGCCTATGTGGAGGGCCGGTGACTGGGCCGCTGATTGGTGCGCTGATTGGTGTGCGGGGCCACAGGATGCGCAGGAATGCGCGCCGGTGGTGGTTCCTCCCTTGAGGTGAGCCGCGATCAGGGATAGGACCATCCCCCATGAAAATGCTCTTTCTAGGTGATGTGATGGGCCGCGCCGGACGCGCGGCTGTGGTGGAACGCCTTCCCAAGCTGCGGGAAGACTGGCAGCTCGATTTTGTCGTGGTGAACGGCGAAAACGCTTCCAACGGCATGGGGCTGTCTGGTGCCCACGCCAAGGCACTGCTCGATGCCGGGGCCGATTGCCTCACGCTTGGCGATCACGCTTTTGATCAGAAAGACATGCTGCAGTTCATCCAGTCAGAGCCGCGCATCATCCGCCCGCTGAACTACGCCCGTGGCGATGTGCCCGGCAAAGGGTTCCGCGTGTTTGAAGCGCGCGGCGGGCGCAAGGTGCTGGTCACTCAGGCGCTGGGGCAGGTCTTTATGAAGCAGCCATATTCCGATCCGTTTTCCGCCGTGGATCAAGTGCTTCGCGCCCATCCGCGCGGCGGTATGGTGCAGGCCGCCATCGTCGATATGCATTGTGAGGCCACTTCCGAGAAGATGGGCATGGGGCATTACTGCGATGGCCGCGTGAGCCTTGTGGTGGGCACCCACACCCATGTGCCAACAGCAGACACCCAGATCCTGCCCAAAGGTACGGCCTTTCAGGCAGATGCGGGCATGTGCGGTGATTACAACTCCGTCATTGGCATGGAGAAAGAAGAGCCCATGCGCCGCTTTGTCACCGGCATGCCCAAGGCGCGGTTCACACCCGCGCTGGGGGAGGCGACGCTCTCAGGGGTTTATGTGGAAACCGACGACCGCACCGGCGCCGCCACCCGCATCGAGATGGTGCGTCAGGGCGGCAGGCTCAGCCAGTCCGGCCCAAGCTGACGCCTTTAACAGCCCATGTCGCCCCTGCAGTTTAGCGCAATCCTGCTGGCCATTGGCACCGGTTGGGGGCTCACGCAGCCGCTGGCCAAAATCGCGGTGTCTGAGGGGTATCAACCGCTTGGGCTGATCTTCTGGCAAATGCTGATTGGCGCGGTGTTTCTGTTTCTGCTGCGGCTGCTCACCGGCAAATCCGTCGCCCTGCCACGCGACAAACTGTGGTTCTTCCTGCTAATCGCCGCGCTTGGCACATTGATCCCCAACAGCTTTTCCTACCGCGCGGCGGCAGAGCTGCCCTCCGGTGTCATGTCCATTGTGATCTCACTGGTGCCGATTGTCGCCTTTCCCATGGCGCTTCTCTTTGGGGTGGACAGGTTCAACTGGCCACGCTTGATTGGCTTGCTGGCAGGGCTTGCGGGCGTGGTGATCCTGTCAGAGCCCGCCGCCTTGCCAGATCCCGCCATGGCACTCTGGTCGCCCATCGCGGTCATTGCCCCGGTCTGCTACGCGCTGGAAGGCAATGTGGTGGCCAAATGGGGCATGCAAGGGCTGGGCGCTGGCCATGTGCTCTATGGCGCAAGCGTGGTGGGCGCCATACTGGCCCTGCCGCTGGCGCTGGCACCTGGCCAATTCATTGATCCGCGCACCGAGTGGACCGCGCCGGAGTTTGCGCTGGTGCTGTCGTCAATCATTCACGTCTGTGTCTACACCGCCTATGTCTGGTTGGTGTCCCGCGCAGGCGCGGTCTTTGCGGCGCAGGTCTCTTATGTGGTGACCGGCACAGGCGTGCTCTGGGCGATGCTCCTGCTGTCAGAGCGCTACTCGCTCTGGGTCTGGGCGGCGCTCGCGTTGATCCTGACCGGCATGACCCTCGTGCGTCCGCGACAGTCTTCCTGATCTGCAGAGGAGGGGGCTTTGCCCCCATCGCCGCCAGGCCGCGATCCCCCCAGAGTATTTTGGGCAGAATGAAGAGCGCTATGAAGCGTGGAACGCCATGACGTTGCTGTCAGACTGAGCAAAGCGCTCTATTCCTGCTGATTGGAAACGAAAACCGCTTGCCCGGCATCGGCGCCATGATAAAACTTGCCCGCTGATAAGGGCTGAGCACTATGGATCTTTTTGCGTTTTCTCAAACCACACAGGCGGTCTTGGCTCTGCTGACGGTGGCCAGCATGTTTGTGCTGTTCCTCAAGGAAGTCTACCCCACAGAGGTGGTTGCCATTGGTGGCGTGGCGGTTCTGCTGTTCCTCGGCGTGCTGCCTTATGAGGCCGCCTTGGGCGTGCTCTCCAACCCCGCACCATGGACAATTGCCGCAATGTTCATTGTCATGGGCGCTTTGGTGCGCACGGGGGCCTTGTCGACCTTCACGCAGCTTGCGGACGGGCAGGCCAAAAGAAACCCCGCGCTGGCGATTGTGATGCTTTTGGGTTTTGTGATCGTCGCCTCGGCCTTTGTGTCGAACACACCGGTGGTGGTGGTGATGATCCCGGTCTTCACCCAGCTTGCGCGCACATTGGGAACTTCGGCCTCTAAGTTGCTGATCCCGCTCAGTTATGCCGCCATCATGGGCGGGACATTGACCCTGATTGGCACCTCCACCAACCTGCTGGTGGACGGCGTGGCCCGCGATCAGGGGCTGGAGCCGTTTTCGATTTTTGAGGTCACACCGCTGGGCCTGATCATTGTGGCCTGGGGGATGCTCTACCTCTACGTCATCGGTCGCCGCCTGCTGCCGGAGCGCGCAAGCATGGCGGACCTGCTGTCCAACCGCAGCCAGATGAAATTCTTCACCGAGGCGGTGATCCCGCCGGAAAGCAACCTTGTGGGCCGGGAGGTCACCGGGGTGCAGCTTTTCAAGCGCGACGGCGTGCGCCTGATCGACGTGATCCGCGGAGACACCTCCCTGCGCCGCAACCTCAAAGATGTGACCCTGCAGGTCGGCGACCGCGTGGTTCTTCGCACCAAGATGACCGAGCTTCTGAGCCTGCAGCGCAACAAATCGCTGAAACGGCTGGATCAGGTCGGCGCGGTGGAAACCACCACAGTTGAGGCGCTGATCACACCGGGCTGCCGCATGGTGGGTCGCCGCCTCGGCTCCCTGCGTCTGCGCCGCCGCTATGGGGTCTATCCGCTGGCGGTGCATCGCCGGAACCAGAACATCGGCCAGCAGCTCGACCAGCTTGTGGTTCGGGTGGGCGACACGCTCCTGCTTGAAGGCGCGCCGGAAGACATCCAGCGCCTGTCGGCGGATATGGATATGGTGGATGTGTCCCAGCCCTCTGAGCGGGAATACCGCCGGGGCCATGCGCCGATTGCCTTGGGCGCCATGGCGGGCGTTGTGGTGCTTGCAGGCTTTGGCCTCGCGCCGATCCTGCTGCTGTCGCTGCTGGCGGTGGCGGTTGTTCTGCTGACCCGCTGCATTGATGCAGATGAGGCCTTTTCCTTTGTGGATGGGCGGCTTCTGTCGCTCATCTTTGCCATGTTGGCGATTGGGGCGGCCTTGTCCTCCTCAGGGGCGGTCTCTCTGATTGTCACCAGCCTTGCCCCGGCGCTTGAGAACCTGCCGCCCTTCCTGCTGGTCTGGGCGATCTATCTGCTGACCTCTGTGCTGACCGAGCTTGTCTCCAACAACGCTGTGGCGGTGGTAGTCACCCCCATCGCGGTGGGGCTGGCACAGGCTATTGGCGTGGATCCGCGCCCGCTGGTGGTGGCGGTGATGATCGCGGCCTCCGCAAGCTTTGCCACGCCAATCGGCTATCAGACCAACATGCTGGTGTTCGGCCCGGGCGGCTACAAGTTCACCGATTTCATGCGCGTGGGCATTCCGTTGAACCTGTCGATCGGGCTGTTGGCCTCTCTGTTGATCCCGGTCTTCTGGCCGCTCTAAGGGCAGGGCGACCGCGTGTTGCGCAGTGAGGTCTCTATGGCGGAGGCGACGTGCGCTCCGTTAAACTCTCGCCATACGTGCAATCCGCATACCAACACCGACGCAATACCGTAGGGATACCGACGCGATACCGAACCGCCTTTTTGGCGCACTGAGTCGGATTAACCTTTCCCAAAAGAAAAAGCGCGCCCTCAAGGAAGGCGCGCTTTGGCAGAAAACAGATGTTTTCTTATTTCTTTTTGCGGGGCGGCATCAGATCTGTGATCGTTCCCTCAAACATTTCCGCCGCGAAATTCACCGTCTCACTCAGGGTTGGGTGGGGGTGAATCGTGTGGCCCAGATCAACCGCATCTGCGCCCATTTCGATGGCCAGCGCCACCTCCGCGATCAGGTCACCAGCGTTGGGTCCAACGATTCCGGCGCCAATCACGCGCTCGGATTCTTCGTCGAAAATCAACTTGGTAAGCCCTTCAGAGCGGCCCAGGCTGAGGGAGCGACCAGACGCGGCCCATGGGAACACACCCTTGCCAACCTTCAGCCCTTCGGCCTTCGCTTGGGTCTCTGTGACGCCCACCCAGGCAACCTCAGGATCGGTGTAGGCCACAGACGGGATCACCCGCGCATCAAAGTGGCGTTTGTACCCTGCGGCCACCTCTGCAGCGACTTTGCCTTCATGCACAGCCTTGTGGGCGAGCATCGGCTGGCCAACCACATCGCCAATGGCAAAAATGTGAGGCACACCAGTGCGTTGCTGGCTGTCGACCGCGATAAAGCCGCGCTCATCCACAGCCACGCCAGCCGCAGCGGCATTGATTTTTGCCCCATTCGGACGGCGGCCCACCGCAACAAGAACTTTGTCAAAAGTATCAACCACTTCGCCCTTAGGACCTTCCATGGTGACCTCAAGACCAGCGTCCGTTGCATTAACCGCAGTGACTTTGGTCTTGGTTAGGATCGCCTCATAGCGCCCCTCAATCCGCTTGTGCAGCGGTTTGACCACATCCTTGTCAGCCCCGGGAATGATCTGATCCATGAACTCGACAATTGTCACTTTGGAGCCAAGCGCATCGTACACCGTGGCCATTTCCAGGCCGATGATGCCGCCACCCAGCACCAGCAGGCGCTCTGGCACGTCTTCCAGCTCCAGCGCGCCGGTGCTGTCGATCACGCGAGGATCGTCATGCGGGATGAAGGGGAGGGTGACGGGCTCAGACCCTGCTGCGATCACACATTGATCAAAGCTGACGGTGGATTTTGTGCCGTCGTTGTCCACCTGGATCATATTGGGGCCGGTGAAGGTGCCAAAGCCGTTCACAACCTGAACCTTGCGCGCCTTGGCCAATCCAGAAAGGCCGCCAGTCAATTGATTGACAACGCTTTCTTTCCAGCCGCGCAGCTTATCGAGATCGACCTCAGGTTTGGCAAAGCTGATGCCGTGATCGCCCATTTCCTCTGCTTCGGTGATGACTTTCGCCGAGTGCAGGAGCGCCTTGGAGGGGATACAGCCCACGTTGAGGCAGACACCACCAAGCGAGCTGTCTTTCTCAATCAGAACAACTTTCTTGCCCAGATCCGCCGCGCGGAAGGCTGCTGTGTAACCGCCGGGGCCAGAGCCCAGCACAACCACCTCGGCATGGACATCACCGGCACCGGTTGCAGTGCCAGTTGCGGTTACGGTTTGTGGTGCAGCAGGCGCTGCCGGAGCTGCCGCTTTGGGCGCTTCTTCCGCACCTTCAGCATCCAGAACGATGATCAGGCTGCCCTCAGAGACATTGTCGCCTTCGGCCACTTTGATCTCTTTCACCACGCCAGCGGCGGGGGAAGGCACTTCCATGGTGGCCTTGTCGCTTTCCAGCTCGATCAGCGGATCCTCTGCGGCGACAGTGTCGCCAACAGAAACCAGAATGGAAACCACAGGAACTTCGGAAAAGTCACCAATATCAGGTACTTTGACGTCCATAGTGAAGTCCTCCCTTAGAGCATCAAGCGACGCACGTCGCCCATCAGGTGCTTCAGCGTGGCGCAGAAACGCGCTGCCAGCGCACCGTCAATCGCGCGGTGGTCATAGCTCAGAGACAGCGGTTGCATGAGGCGTGGCTCAAACTCTTCACCGTTCCAGACCGGCGCCATTTTGGAGCGGGTCAGTCCGAGGATCGCCACTTCAGGTGCATTCACAATCGGGGTGAAAGACGTGCCGCCAATGCCGCCGAGACTCGAGATGGTGAAGGTCGCGCCGGACATGTCGTCGCCCTTCAGCTTGCCTTCACGCGCCTTGGCGGAAAGCTCCATCAGGTCTTTGGAGATTTCGATGATGCCTTTGCGATCCGCATCTTTGATCACCGGAACCACCAAACCATTGGGCGTGTCCGCCGCAAAGCCGATGTTGTAGAAATCCTTTTTGATCAGCTTGTCACCATCCGGATGCAGCGAGGAATTGACTTCCCAGTGCTGTTTGAGGGCAGAGACAGAGGCCTTGATAACAAAGGACAAAAGCGTGACGCGGTAGCCGTCTTGCTTGGCTTGCGCATCCAGCTCACGGCGATAACCATCCAGCTCAGAGATATCGGCTTCTTCGTTGTGGGTAACATGCGGAATGTTGAGCCAGCTGCGGTGAAGGGCCGGGCCGGAGATCTTTTTGATCCGGGGCATATCCACATCTTCGGTTGGACCGAATTTGGAGAAATCCACAGCCGGGATCGGTGGGATGCCCATGCCGCCCTGTGCCGCACCAGCAGGCGCTGCCGCTGTTGTGGTGGACTTCAGGAAGGCGGTGACGTCTTCGCGCAGGATGCGTCCTTTGCGGCCTGTGCCGTTGACCTTGGCCAGATCCACATCCAGCTGACGCGCAAAGGCGCGCACAGACGGGGACGCATGTGCTTTGCCAAATCCAGCGTCTGTCACAGCTGCCGGGGCAGGTGCGGCTGGCGCAGGTGCCGCAGCCGGGGCGGCCTCAGCTTTGGGTGCCGGTGCTGCGTCTGCGGCCTCTTCTGCTTCCAGAAGCAGAACCAGCGAACCTTCAGAGACATTGTCCCCTTCGGCCACTTTGATCTCAAGCACCTTGCCCGCAGCCGGGGAGGGCACTTCCATGGTGGCCTTGTCGCTTTCGATTTCGATCAGGGGATCTTCTGCCGCGATCACATCGCCTGCGCTGACCAAGACGGAAACCACTGGAACTTCAGTGAAATCACCGATGTCGGGAACTTTGACTTCAATTGCCATGTTTAAAATCTCCTCTCTTCCCGATCACACCAGGCGCGGGTTCGGCTTGGCGCCGTCGATGTCATATTTGGCCAATGCGGCCTCAAGGTCTTTCTTGGTCACAGCGCCTTCGCGGAACAGATCCACCATGGCGGCTGCGGCGATGTGGTTGGCATCCACCTCAAAGAAGCGGCGCAGGTTCACACGGCTGTCAGAGCGGCCAAAGCCGTCTGTGCCCAGAACCGTATAGCGGCCCGGCACACATGTGCGGATCTGCTCTGCGTAGTTCTTCATGTAGTCTGTCGCGGCGATCACCGGACCTTTTGCTTTGGCAAGTTGTTCCGCAACAAAGGACACTTTTGGCTCCGCCAGCGGGTTCAGGCGGTTGTGGCGGGCCACATCCTGACAATCCCGCGCCAGCTCGTTGAAGCTCGTGGCGGACCAGATTTCAGCGGTCACACCAAAGTCTTCCTTGAGCATGTCTGCGGCTTTCATGGCCTGAACAAGAATGGTGCCGGAGCCCATCAGCGTGACGTGCTTCTTGGTTGGTTTTTTGACTTCCTGAAAGCGGTAGAGGCCTTTGATGATCTCGTCTTCCACACCCATAGGCATGTCCGGATGGGCGTAGTTTTCGTTCATCAAGGTCAGGTAGAAGAACACATCTTCCTGATTTTCATACATTCTCTTGAGGCCATGCTGCACGATCACAGCAACTTCGTGCTGGAAGGTCGGGTCATAGCTGACGCAGTTTGGAATAGTGCCCGCGAGGATATGGCTGTGGCCGTCCTCATGCTGCAGCCCTTCGCCGTTCAGCGTGGTGCGCCCTGCGGTGCCACCCAGCATAAAGCCGCGCGCCCGGCTGTCGCCTGCCGCCCAAGCCAGATCGCCAATCCGCTGGAAGCCAAACATGGAGTAGTAGATGAAGAAGGGGATCATCGGCACGCCATGGTTGGAATAGGAGGTTGCTGCCGCAATCCAATCCGCCATGGCGCCCGCTTCGTTGATGCCTTCCTGCAGAACCTGACCAGAGGTCGATTCCTTGTAGTACATCATCTGATCGGCGTCTTCCGGCGTGTAGTTCTGCCCTTCTGGGTTATAGATCCCCACCGAGCGGAACAGGCCTTCCATCCCGAAAGTACGGCTTTCATCCGGCACGATTGGCACGACGTTTTTGCCGATCTGTTTGTCACGCAGCAGCGTGGTCAGGATGCGGACAAAGGCCATGGTGGTGGAAATTTCACGCTCGCCGGTGCCTTTCAGCTGCGCGGCAAATTTGTCGAGCGCTGGGATTTCCATCTTGGGTGATTGGCTCTCACGCTTGGGGAATTCCCCGCCAAGCGCTTTGCGGCGGTCAGCCAGATAGGCTTTCTGCGCGTTGTTGAGCTTCACAAATGGCGCTTTGGGCAGATCTTCGTCGCTCACTGGGATCTCAAAGCGATCCCGGAAGGCGCGCAATTGATCTTCGGCCATTTTCTTTTGCTGGTGGGTCGTGTTCTGACCTTCGCCAGCGCTGCCCATGCCATAACCTTTAACTGTTTTGATCAACAGGCAGGTTGGCATGCCCTTGGTGTCGGTTGCGCGTTTGAACGCGGTATAGACTTTCTGCGGATCGTGGCCGCCGCGGCGCAGTGCCCAGATCTGCTCGTCTGTCCAGTCTTTGACCAGTTCTGCGGTCTCCGGATACTTGCCGAAGAAATGCTCGCGAATGTAGGCGCCATCTTTGGACTTGAATGTCTGATAGTCGCCATCAACGGTTTCATCCATCAACTGGCGCAGCTTGCCAGAGGTGTCTTTCTCCAGCAGTTCGTCCCAGCCTTTGCCCCACAGGAGCTTGATGACATTCCAGCCCGCGCCGCGGAAGTCGCCTTCCAGTTCTTGCACGATCTTGTGGTTGCCGCGTACAGGACCATCCAGACGCTGCAGGTTGCAGTTTACCACGAAGATCAGGTTGTCGAGGCCTTCGCGCACGGCGAGGTCGATGGCACCACGGCTTTCCGGTTCGTCCATTTCCCCGTCACCAAGGAAGCACCAGACCTTGCGGTCTGCCATGTCGATGAGGCCGCGGTTATGCATGTATTTCATGAACCGCGCCTGATAGATCGCCATCAGCGGGCCAAGGCCCATGGATACGGTTGGGAACTGCCAGTAGTCGGGCATCAGCCATGGATGCGGATAGGAAGAAAGACCTTTGCCATTCACCTCGGAGCGGAAGTTCTCAAGCTGCTCCTCTGTCAGGCGACCTTCCATGAAGGAACGCGCATAGATGCCAGGGATCACGTGACCTTGGAAGAACACAAGGTCGCCGCCGTGGATCGCAGATTTGCTGCGCCAAAAATGGTTTAACCCTATATCATACATCACCGCGGAGGAGGCGAAGGAAGCGATGTGACCGCCATACTCGCTGCTCTCTTTGTTGCGGCGCACCACGGTCGCCATGGCATTCCAGCGGTTGATGGTGCGGATGCGCCATTCCATATCGAGATCGCCAGGGAAATCTTCCTGATCATCCGCCGGGATGGTGTTCTGGTATGGGGTGGTTGCCGAGAAGGGCAGTGTCGCACCGGCCGCACGGGCCTGTTGAACCGCTTTGTCCAGCAGGTAATGGGCTCTGTCTGGGCCGTCCCGTGCAATCACGTCTTCGATTGCATCTTGCCATTCTTGGGACTCGATTGGGTCGATGTCAGAAATCTCGTTCGCCATGCGGCGTCTCCTCCACTGAAATCCGCGTTTCAGACACTATAGTTTAACATTAAACAATCAAGCTAGTGGGGCGGTTGCATGGCTCCCATGCGCTCAGATCATGTCTGTTCCGGGGTATGGCGGAAGGGTTAAAGACGGGTGAGCAGACAAAGAAAAAGGGGCGCGAACGCCCCTTTTAGATCGGATTTGCAGAAGCTTAGCTTTCTTCTTGCGGCAGCACGAGGTTGAGAACAATGGCGCAAAGTGCAGTGGGGGCCACTGCGGATGTCATCAGCGTTTTTATAACACCTGGCAAATATTGCACGGCGGTTGGCACAAGGTTGAGGCCGAGACCTGCCGCGAGCGAGACCGCGATGATCACCATATTGCGGCGGTTCATGTTCACCTCGGTCAGCACGTTCAGACCTGCGGAGGCAACCATGCCAAACATCACGATCACACCGCCACCCAGCACCGGAAGCGGCATAGAGGCGATGACGGCGCCAATCTTGGGCAGCAAGCCGCAGACGATCAGAACGATGCCACCGATGGTCACCACATGGCGGCTCATCACACCTGTCATGCCGACAATGCCAACGTTTTGGCTGAAGGATGTGTTGGGCAGACCGCCAAACACGCCTGCCACGGCTGTGCCGAGGCCATCTGCGTAGGTCGCGCCCTGGATCTCTGCATCCGTTGCGTCGCGGCCAGCGCCCGCTTTCGCGGTCGCTGAGGCGTCGCCCACGGTTTCAATGGCAGACACGATGGAAACCAAGGTGACCGCGATGACAGCGCCCAAGCTGAATTCAAACCCGTAAGGGAGCGGTGTGATGCCTGTCACCCAAGAGGCTTTGCCGACGGCTGCGAAGTTTACCATTCCGAGAGCAAAAGCCAGAACGTAGCCCGCCAGCAGGCCCACGAGAATGGCCGCATTGGACAGGACGCCTTTGGTGTAGAACTTCAGCACCAAAGCGACGATCACAACGGTGAGGGCCACGGACCAGTGCTTCAGCGAGCCGAAGCTTTCGGCTTCCATTTGAAAGCTTGCCGCGCCACCTGCTGCATATTTGATGGCCACCGGGATCAGGTATAGGCCGATTGCAAGGATCACCAGACCGGTCACCAACGGCGGGAAGAGCCAGCGCAGTTTGCCGATCACGGATCCAAGCGCAAAGTGGATAACGCCGCCAATGATACAGGCGGTGAGCGCAACGCTCAAACCTTGGGTCGCGGCGACACCCGCGAGAACGCCCACAAAGGCGAAGCTGGTGCCTTGCATGATGGGCAGGCGCGCGCCAATGGGACCAATCCCAACAGTCTGAAAGAGCGTGGCGATGCCTGCAAAAAGCATGGCCATCTGAATGAGATAGACCTGTTCCGGCCCGCCAAAGGCCAGACCAGCCGCACCGGCGACGATGATTGAAGGGGTCACGTTGGAGGCGAACATCGCCAAGACGTGCTGGAAGCCAAGCGGAATTGCTTGGCCTAAAGGTGGCGTGACATTGGGGTCGGCATATTGCCCCAATGTCTGCGTGTTGTTAGCTGTGCTATCAGCCATTTTGCTTCTCCTGTCGGTCGTTACGCCCTGCCACTTCTAATATTGAGCAGCTTGAGGCAAGAGGGTCAGGTGAGGCCTGACCGGGGGATTTGGTCGGCCACCACGCGATAAGGTGTGTCGAACCAAAACTCTTCTAGGTTGGCGGTGTCTCCAATGCGATCTACCACGGCAAACAAGCCGGGTGCGCTCAGAGGGGTCAGCACTCCGTGCCATATGTTGCGATGAAAGTTGATGCCCTGGCCGGGTGCCGCGAGGAAAGCTTGGGGCACATCGGGGATGCCGCCTAAATCTTTGGCAACAATCACCAAAAACGCATGTTCCGTCATCGGAATGAAAGCCTGCGAGCCGTCTGGGTGCCGCTCGACCATGTCCAGTGTGTAAGGTAGCGTGCGCGGCGTGGCATTAAACAGCGATATGCCCGCGCGCCCCATTGGCCCAAAATCCATTTGGGCCAAGTCGTGATGCCGACCGCACATGCCTTGATTGATGATCTTATCAGGAGCGTCCCGCAGCGTGATGACATCGCCAAATGGCGCGAAGGCTTCTGCGGTCAATGGGAGTGCGTTGATATCGGTCAAGGCAGCAAATCCTGCAGCCGGAACTCGGCAATCCGCTCAACCTGTCGGCAGGCTTCTGCAAATTCGGTTGTGCTGTCGTTGCCGATCCGTCGTTCAAAGGCGGCCATGATGGAGGGTTTGTCGTGATCGCGCACCGCGATGATAAAAGGGAACCCGTGTTTCGCAACGTAATCTGTGTTGAGTTGCGTGAAACGTGCGCGCTCGTCATCGGTCAGCATGTCCAAACCTGCACCGGCCTGCTCTGAGGTGCTTTCAGCGGTCAAACGGCCCGCCGCTGCGAGTTTGCCGGCCAGATCAGGGTGGGCCTGAAGCACTTTTAGGCGCGCTTCTTTCGGCGCGCGTCGGAAAGCGCGGCAAAGCACATTGTGCACCCCGGCAGCGCAATCGTGCGCCGGACCTAGTTCCAAATCATGCGCTTGCTCGGCAACCCAGGGGGAGTGCTCAAAGATGCCGCCATAGCTTTCCACAAAGCGGGCTTTGTCCATCATGCTTGGACGTTCGATCCGCTGGTGCGGGTGATGGGTTTGCCAATGCTCGGCGATGTCGACCCGCCGGGGTGTCCAAACCCCTTCAAAGCTCTGGATGTAGTCCACAAACTGCTTGAGCGCCGCGAGTTTGCCCGGACGCCCGACCAAGCGGCAATGCAGTCCGATGGAAAGCATCTTTGGCGCGCCGTCGGTGCCCTCGGCGTAGAGCGTATCAAAGGCATCTTTGAGGTAGGTGTAGAAGTCCTGCCCAGTCACCCAGCCCGGTGCCGTAGCAAAGCGCATGTCATTGGCCTCAAGCGTGTAGGGAATGATCAGCTGATCACGCTCCTCCAGTTCCAGCCAATAGGGCAGGTCGTCGTCGTAAGTGTCTGAGATATAGTCAAAGCCACCTTCCTCAGCGACGAGCTGCACGGTGTTTTCGGAGCACCGGCCTGTATACCAGCCGCGCGGGCGCTCACCGACCACCTCGGTGTGCAGGCGGATTGCTTCCGCAATCGCGGCGCGCTCTTCATCCGCTGCCATATCTTTGTGCTCAACCCACTTGAGGCCGTGGCTGGCGATCTCCCAGCCTGCACTTTTCATGGCAGCGACCTGTTCGGGGCTGCGGGCAAGTGCGGTGGCGACGCCATAAATCGTGACGGGAATATCCGCGTCGGTGAAAAGGCGATGGAGGCGCCAGAAGCCGGCGCGCGCGCCATATTCGTAGATCGACTCCATGTTCCAGTGGCGTTGCCCGGGCCATTGCGCGGCACCTGGGATGTCTGACAGGAATGCCTCAGAGGCGGCGTCCCCGTGAAGAACGCAGTTTTCGCCGCCTTCTTCGTAGTTCAGCACAAATTGTACGGCGATTTTGGCATCATTCGGCCAAGCGGCGCGGGGTGGGTTTTGGCCATAGCCCCGCATGTTCCGGACGTAACGAGTCACGTTGTCGGCTCCCTCACATTTTTGTCATTATGTTCTAACGCGCGCGAATGCCCAAGACTTTCTCTTTATTCATGAAAGTGTTGTTGGCACTCTGGCTTTGCTTGGCAGAGCATCATCGGCGATAGACGATGCACAAGAAATGTGAGGGAATTTTATGGCTGGCTATCTGACAACCCATATTCTGGACACGGCGCGGGGCGTTCCGGCAAAAGGTATTCGTATTTCGCTGTATCGCGTCAGCGGCAATTCACACCGCAAAATTGCCGAGACTGTCACCAACGATGACGGCCGCACTGATGCGCCAATCTTGCCAGAAGGCGATTTTAAAACAGGCACTTACGAACTGATCTTCCATTGCGGTGACTACCTGCGCGAGACCGGTCAGGCGGGAGATGATCCGCTCTTTTTGGATGAGGTTCCGATCCGCTTTGGCATGGCTGACGCCGATGCGCACTACCATGTGCCGCTGTTGCTGTCCCCATTCGGGTATTCCACCTATCGCGGCAGTTAACCTTCGGAAACCGAAAGGTTTCCGGAGAGCGCAGCTTGCACGCGTGGGGTCATGAACTCGATCAAAAGCCGTGTTTTGGGGTCTTGGTGACGGCGGTGTGTGTAAAGCAGCGCCATCTGGATCGGTATCGGGGGCGTATCTTGCAGGACGGGCACCAGAGCGCCTGAGTTGAGATGTTCTGCGATCTCAAACACCGGCTTGAGGGTGATGCCAAAGCCCTCAAGCGCCCAGTCTGTCAGAACGTCTCCATCGTCGGACTCAAACGGCCCTTTCACTGCAAAACGCTGTGTTCCGTTCGATGTTTCCAGAGGCCATTGGAATTCCGGCGCGCCGGGGTAGCGCAAGTTGAGGCAATCATGAGTTCCATCCGTAAGGGCCTCAGGCGTCTCCGGCGTGCCACGCTGTGCGAGGTAGCTCGGGGATGCACAAAGAACACGCGGGCAATCCGCAATCTTTCGGATGCGTAGAGTGCTGTCTTCCGGCACACCTAAGAAAAAGGCGACATCCAAGCCCTCCGCGGTGAGGTCCAGCTTCCGGTCGGACAGACGAAGTCTCAGATCGACCAGTGGATATTCTTTTTTGAATTCTGGCACCAAGGGCGCGATCAGCCGCCGGCCAACACCCAAGGGGGCGGCGATGTGGAGCAAGCCACGTGGGCTTTGCGTGATGGAATTCACTGCGGCTTCGGCGTCTTCTATCGCTTCCAGAACCTTACATGCGCCATCATAGAAAGTGTTGCCCTGCTCAGTGGGATTAAGCTGCCGCGTTGTGCGGTGAAAGAGACGCACGCTAAGATATTCTTCCAATTGAGAAATCCGCGAGGATGCCACAGCCGCAGATATCCTCTGATCACGGGCCGCGGCGGACATGCTGCCCAGTTCATAGACACGTACAAAGGTTCGGATGTTGTCGATGTAGGACATGAATTTTCAGGATTTTCTTGAAATAAGTCAGGGTTCTTCATGTTAGTGAAGAAAACCAGAATGCACCAGCATGTCGCGGCGACAGATTTGCAGAAACCGCTCTCCAGATTGGTTTCGGGCAGATTGAATGCCCTTTGGCCAACGAATTGGAGCTAGTCTGCAGTTGTCATCAAAGCACGTGGGTAGAGCGCGCCCATGCGCTTGCCTTTGTCCTCAAAGATTGTTTCTGTGCGCCGAAAGTTTTGGGAGCAATAATGATGATCAAGGCAGTGGTATTCGATTTGGACGGCACTTTGGTGGACAGCGCGCCGGATATTCAGGCCTCAATCAACCTGATTCTCACCGAAGAAGGTTTCGAACCCCTCGATCTTGCGACGACAATTTCGTTTGTGGGCAATGGTTTGCCCAAGCTTGTTGAACGCGTGATGGCCGCGCGGGGCATGCCGGTGGAAGAGTTTAACCGCGTACACGCGCGGGTGTTGGCAATCTACAATGCATCAAATTCCGACAAGACCGTGGTGTATGACGGCGTGTTGGACGTACTGCGGTTGCTCAAGGAAAAGGGGATGTTTCTCGCGGTGTGTACCAACAAACCGGAAGAGCCCGCGCGGCATGTGTTGGCCGGGTTGGGTCTTGAAGGTTTTTTTGATGTTGTTATCGGCGGGGATACCTTGCCGGTGCGCAAGCCTGATCCGCAGCCGCTGTATGAGGCGATGGGCAGCTTCTCCGCCGCGGAGGTTCTGTATGTGGGCGACAGCGAAGTGGATGCCGGAACCGCAGAGAATGCGGAGGTGAGATTTGCCTTGTATACGGAGGGCTACCGCAAGTCTCCGGTCGAGGAAATCGCGCATGATGTTCGGTTTTCGCATTGGAACGACTTCCTGCGTGCGGCGGAGCTGAGTGCCATAGCCTGACGCGCGACTGGTTACTTATTCTGTCGCTGAACTGTGACTTGCCCCGCGGGTGTCAAAGATTCTAGGCTGCGATAGAAGAATGCGACACCAGGGAGGTTGCACAGTGAAGTCTTTTATTTTCAGTGCGTTGGCGACAGTTTCTGTTATGTTTTCTAACGCGCTTTCTGCGCAGGTGATTGAGTTGACACCTGCAGATCCACAACCCAAAGGTCTTAAGACCGGGCTTGCAGTTGTATATGCGGTCAATGACCGGAGTGTGCGCAACTTGCATCCGGCGCAGCGCCGGATTGAGCGCTTTGGTGAGCCGGGAACGCCGCTGCCGGGTTTGAATTTTCCAGACAAGGGCAAGGGCGCGCCGGTGATGACGTCAGGCCGTGCAGAGTTGGTTGGCGCAGAGGTGACCGGCTACATCAAATTTCCGTCTGCTGGGGTCTATGGTGTTGAATTCTATACAAATGATGGCGCGCAGATCTGGATCAGCGGGCAGACCGTGGGCAAGATTGACGGCATCACCGCCTGTGCCAGCGCAGGGCGGCCGCAGGTGAATGTGCCTAAGGCAGGCTGGTATGACATTAAGGTGCTGTATTTCCAGAAAGAAGGCACGGCCTGCTTTGAGAGCGAGTGGACACCGCCGGGCGGCAAGCGACAACTGATCCCGGACAGCGCCTTCGGATACAAATAGGCGCAGGAACACAGAAGGGGGCCTTGGCCTCCTTCTTTGTGGGCAGGTCCACATATGTATCGCGTCGGTATTGCGGCTGTAACGCGGTGGTACCACGGCTGTGGACCGTAAGTGCAAATACCGACTGGTTTAGCGGCAAATGCCTTCTAGTTCCGCCCCTTCCCAAGGCAGGATCACGGACTCCAGACGGGGCAGATCATCGACGGGGAAGTGATCATCCAGCAGGGAGCGAAGGCGCGCGGTGCGGGGGGCTTCCGGATCCAGGATCGCGCAACAAAGGTATTCTTCGACCACAGAGGCCTGCTGTTCATAGCCGTAATCCAGGAAGGTCTCCGCCGAGGCGGTTTCAAACTGATAGGGATCTACGCCGCGTTTGTGCTCGCTCGCGGCGCGGCGGGGTGAATATCCGGTGACGTCGCGGTTTTGCCATTGCCAGACGTGGGTCATTTCGTGGGCAAAGAACAGCGCGGCACTCATGTGCACCTTCTCGGGATAGTCCGGCAGATAGTTCGGGACAGACCAGTCTTCGGTGGTGAAGAGGCGATTGAAGAGCACCACACCCGCGGGGGAGGCGGTGATGACCTCTTCTTTGGGTTCGGGATTGATGCGTTCCCGACAGGCCAGACGCGGGCGCTTTTTGTATTCAAAAGTGGCCACGCCCAGAGGCACATCGCGCGTGATACGCACGCGGCTGGTGTCCAGACTGTCGCCATGCACATCGCGCGCAAAGGCGGTCTCGGTCTCCGTGAGGGGACGGGTGCAGGAAATCAGCGTCAGGGAGAGAAGGCAAAGCAGGCGGCGCATGAAAGAAGAGTAGCAAAGGCCGCAGATCGGACAAGGCGCAAATCGATCACGTCACAGTCAGATCAGTCCGTCGATGGTGCGGCCCAGCCGGAAGGGCGCGGCAAAGGCCACCAGGCAGATGGCGACAAATTGCAGGATCAGAAGGGCGCGGCCTGATTGCAGCACCTCCCAGGCCTCGCGCAGAACGCTGACATCTTCGATCAGCGCGTCATAGGTCAGCGCCAGAACACGGTAGTCGGCAGCAACCTCCGGACGGGTGGGGGCGATGTCTTTGAGCGCCATAACCGTGGGCACATCGCGGGTGTCAAAGGCGAGAAACTCCGCCTCTTCCAGTTGGGCGGCGGCTTTCTCCATGGTGTCCATGTCGTCGCGGTTTTTGAACAGTAGCGTGAAACCTTCGAGCGGCGCGCGGCGCTCAGTCACCGAGACAAAGAGCGGCAAGGCAGTGTTGCTGGCGGAACTGGCGGAAAGATATTCAACTTTCTCACAGAGCTTTTGCAGCTCCTCTTCGGACACATCGTTACAATAGCGCAGGCGGAAGCGGGCGGCGTCGGTGTCAAAGGCGCGCGACGCGGTATAGGCGACGGTGACCTGACGGTTCAGCGCCGTGCTGTCCTCCTGATAGATGCCCACAGCTATGGCGACTACAGCACCCAAACCGCCGAGCGCCACCCAGATCACATCGGCCAATTCCCATGCCTTTGAGCGGTGCGCGAATTTGAACAACAACAGCGCGCCGGCACTGCCGATCATGAAGAAAAGCAGGATCAGAGGCAGTTGATAGATGTGAATGAAGTCAGCCATGGGGCGAGCATAGCGGGTTCCCGTTGAAACAGGGTTCACAGGTGGGTCAGGGGTGTTTCAACAGCTGATTGGCTTATTTCGGGGTGGGGACAAGGCGCCCACCCGTGCGGCATTCCTGAAAGTGGAAGCTGTAAAATTCCTGATCCTGCGCGCGGCCTTCAGACGCCCCAAGAGCTGCGCCGATCATGCCAAAAGCCTCGGCCTGTTTGCGGTCGCGTGTTCCGATGTAGCCGAGACCCTGGCCAAGATTGGTGCCGGTGCGGCTGCCTTGCTCAGTGCCGCGCATACCGGTGGCGGCGCGGGCGTATTGGTCACAGAAGAGCTCTGTGCGGGGTTCATCTTGCGGCCATTGAGAGAGGTCTGAGTCCTGCGATTTGGGTGCCGCGGTTGGGGACAAGTGATTGTTTTGATAGCGTTCGCTGTCCGCGCGGGCTTGGGCGAGGGCCGAATTTGGGATCAGGAGGGCGAGGAGGAGGATCTGGCGCATGGGGCAGAGTGTGGCAGTGCCACCGCGCAGGGGCAAGCCGTAGGGTGCGCATTAATGCGCACCGATTTGGCGGTGTTGTGTATCGAAAGGGTGGTGCGCAGTGAATGCGCACCCTACGGCGTGTGATTTACAATCCAATGCGGAATGCTTTGCATTCCGCCGCGCCCGACCCTCCCCAATGGGAGGGCGCATTCTGCACCCACCCTAGGGTCGGGCGCTTAGGATTTATCGCTTCTTCCATGCATCCAAGTTGACATCGCTTTTGCAAGGTCGTCGGCCACTTCGGATCTTGGCGCCTTTCTTATTTCGCCAAGAGCTACTGGCAGTTCTCGTATTGGAAAAAACTGAGACTGTCTGTCTGCAAAACCTTGGACGGCCATCAAAAAACCGGCTTGGAGAAAGGCTGTCGCGACTACGATATCATATAGCCCGCAGACTTGAGCTGGCTCATCTAAAGAGCACACTTTCATAAAAATGAAGGAGCGGCGCTCGAAGAGTTCCACACGATCAAAATCAGTAAAACGAATATTGCTGATGGCAGCATGGCCGATGGTCGCGCGCACCGGCGTTCATTTTCGTTCAGTTTCTCCAGAAGTTTAGCATCTGATTTCCACTCAGCGTATTTTCTGACAATAGAAGAGTGTACAAACTGTTGCCGTCGAGAAAATGCGAAACTTACCTTAGCAATGCGAGAGCGCCTAAACGGCCAGGTTACCAACCTGTAGGCAAAAAGTTTAAGCTCCAAGAACAAAAATACAATGGCAGAAAAACAGGAAAAGCCACCATGGAGCAAATGACTGCATAGTAACCTAGGTTTAGAGGGCGCGCCTGAAACAACTCGTTCGCTGTCAAATAGGCGGGCGATTTGCCGATTGTGAACAGTGAAAACAGTTCAATCACTAGAAAAATGGCAACTATGCGCGCCGTAGGGAGCGAAACTTTTTGAGCAATTTGTGATGTATCCATTTACACTTTTGGGTACCTTGCCTCAAACATCCAGCTCCTCCACAAACCGCGCGTTCTCCTGAATGTACTGGAAGCGTTTCTCCGGTTTTTTACCCATCAGATCGCCCACCAGCGCGTCGGTTTCGCCGGGTTCGTCCTCGTCAATCGTCACGCGGATCAGCTTGCGGGAATTGGGGTCCATCGTGGTCTCTTTGAGGTCTTTGGCGTCCATTTCACCAAGACCTTTGAAGCGGCTGACGTCGATTTTGCCTTTGCCGCCAAGACCTTTGGCGAGCCATTCGTCTTTTTCCGCTTCGTCCACGCAATAGACACGTTTGGCGCCCTGAGTGAGGCGGAAGAGAGGGGGGCAGGCCATGTAGAGGTGGCCCGCGTCGATCATCGGGCGCATCTGGGTATAAAAGAAGGTCATCAGCAGCGCGGCGATGTGGGCGCCGTCCACATCCGCGTCGGTCATGATGATGATCTTGTCATAGCGCAGATCGTCCACATTGAATTTGGTGCCAAGCCCGACGCCGAGTGCTTGGGTCAGGTCGTTGATTTCCTGGTTGGTGCCGATCTTGGAGCTGGCTGCGCCAAGCACGTTGAGGATCTTACCACGCAGGGGCAGCAGGGCCTGTTTCTTACGATCCCGTGCCATTTTGGCAGAGCCGCCCGCGGAGTCACCCTCAACAATGAAAAGCTCGGTGCCTTCCCGGTTGGTGGCGGAGCAATCCACCAGCTTGCCCGGCAGGCGGAGCTTTTTGGTGGCGGTTTTGCGGGCGGTTTCTTTTTCCTGACGGCGGCGCAGACGCTCTTCGGCGCGCAGCACGAGGAAATCAAGGATCGCGCCGGCGGATTTGGTGTCGGCGGCCAGCCAGTTGTCAAAGTGGTCGCGCACGGCGTTTTCCACCAGACGCTGGGCCTCAACGGTGGCGAGGCGGTCTTTGGTCTGGCCGACAAATTCCGGCTCGCGAATGAAGCAGGAGACCAGCGCGCAGCCGCCAGTGATCAGATCGTCGCGGGTGATCTGGGCGGCCTTTTTGTTGTTCACCAGCTCGCCGTAAGCCTTGATGCCTTTGAGCACGGCGGCCCAGAAGCCGGAAACGTGCGTGCCGCCTTCCGGTGTGGGGACGGTGTTACAGTAGGACTGAATGAAACCGTCACGGCTTGGGGTCCAGTTGATGGCCCATTCGACCTTGCCCGGCGTGTTGAAACGCTCCTGAAAGTCCACGGTGCCCGCAAAGGGCTGTTCGGCGTAGGTGGTGGCGCCGTTCATGGTTTCTTTGAGGTAATCGGACAGACCGCCGGGGAAGTGGAAGGTGGCTTCCGTTGGGGTTTCGCCGTCATCAATCGCGGTTTTCCAGCGGATTTCGACACCGGAGAAGAGGTAGGCTTTTGAGCGGATGGATTTGAAGAGGCGTGCCGGTTTGAAGCGGTGGGAGCCAAAGATCTGTTCATCGGCGTGGAAGGTCACGGTTGTGCCACGGCGGTTTGGCGCGGCGCCGATTTTCTCGACCTTGCCCTGCGGAATGCCGCGGGAGAACCGCTGCTCATAGAGCTCTTTGTTGCGCGCAACCTGCACAACCATCAAATCCGAAAGCGCATTCACAACCGAGGCACCCACGCCGTGCAGACCACCCGAGGTCTGATAGGCTTTGCCCGAGAATTTGCCGCCCGCGTGCAATGTGCAGAGGATCACCTCGAGCGCGGATTTGTCCGGAAACTTGGGGTGGGGATCTACAGGGATGCCGCGCCCGTTGTCGCGTACGGTCAGGGAATAATCCTCATGCAGCTCCACTTCGATGCGGTTGGCGTGGCCTGCCACCGCTTCGTCCATGGAGTTGTCGAGGATCTCGGCGACCATGTGGTGCAGCGCGCGCTCATCCGTGCCACCGATATACATGCCCGGACGCTTGCGGACAGGTTCAAGCCCCTCAAGGACTTCAATCGAGGAGGCGTCATAATCGGTCGGCTGGGCTTCGGCCAGAAGGTCGTTGGGCATTCGCGGGCTGCTCTTGTTCATGTTGCTTGGTAAGCATTATGGCAGGAGCGCGCGGCAGGGGGAAGAGGAAGAACGCGCAGATACGCCATCAGAGTTGCTCTCTCTATGGTCACGGAAAATTCTATGGCTCGGGCCCACGCGGATGCCTATCTTTGAGACATCTGAGGGAGAGCCGGTAATGTGGCGCAGTATCTTGTTTTTCATTCTGTTCGCGACAGGTGGGGCGGCGCAGGAAAGGCCGCAGGGTTTGCTTTGGAACAAGACGGGGCTGCCCACCACAATCCCGTTGCAAATCAAGACAACGGCGGAGGCGGATTATGTGCTGCGGCTGCGCGCATATGAAACCGGGGAGATGGCGCTGGCTGCCTATATACGCGGCGGAGAGTTCTTCCGCGTCTTGGTGCCGCCTGGGTTTTATGAGTTGCTGTTTGCCTCCGGGCAAGATTGGCAAGGCGAGCCGGAGCTGTTCGGGCCTGAGACACGAGAGTTCCGGTTGGACCCACCGCTGATTTTCAACAGCACGGCAACGCGTCGGGAAGGCTACCTGATTGATTTGCAGGATCAGGAGGCGATCACGATCCGCCTGTTGGCGACATGTGATCGACGTGCATTGGACCCTGACAGCTTGCGTGGGACACGCGATCCGGAAGATCGGGTGATTGGCCGCCCACAGACCTTTGACAGGCCGGAACGTCCGGACAAAATTCCCTTTGCTCGCTACGAGGTGCAGGGCCGGTTCTGTGATTAAAATGCGCAGCAGGTTGGCGGCGCCTTCTGCATGCGCAGGGCGCTCGCCGCACCAACAACAGGTTACATAGACAGGTAGTTGTTGCCCAATGTGTCACGATATTTGTCGACCCATTTGGCGTTGATGGCGGTGATGGTCCCGTCCGCCTCAAGCTCTGCAAAGCAGCGATCAAAATCGGCGGCCAGCGCGGCATCGCGGAAATTCATCGCATAATTGGACGGCTCAAAAATGGCGCGGAACTCAAGCGGTTGGGACGCATCAATGCCAGCGCTGGAGCCTGCGTCCCGCAGAGAGGCGGTATAGGCCGCAAACAGCATGCCATCGCCCAGAATGCCGTCCACGCGCCCGCCAAAGAGGAGCTTGGATTGAGTTTCCTGATCGGTCATCTCCCGATAAGAGGCGAAGGTGTCGGAGGCCTCTGCAAGTCCGGGCAGGATGTTGGACGCGCCTTGGAATGCGGCAACGCTGAGACCTGCAAGATCGCTGAGCGCGCCATAGTCGCTGCCAGAACCGGCCAGGAAGGACACGCCGTTCTGATAGGCAATATAGGCAGCGCCTTGGGTGCCTTCCATTGGCATCCCCACGGGTACGGTCATCACAGCGTCCCCCTTGCCCGCCTCAAATGAGGCCCAGTGGCGTGTGAACGGCTGCACCTCAAAAGCCACTTCGTGACCGCAGTGGCCCATCACAGCGGTCACGATCTCTGCTTCGCGGCCTGTGCCGTCGGCGTAGACCATCGGCGGCAAATCGGCTGCCATGATGGTGAGCGTTTCAGCAAAGACGGGCGCGGTAAGCGTGAGGGATGTTGTGGCCAAAGCGGCGGCAAAAAGTTTCATGATCTTAGGGTCCTCTTAAGTGTGAGGAGAGCCTAGGGGCGCGAATCTTAACGGAACGCTACTGGCTGTGACGACTATTCAATATTTTCAATAGCTTTCGCTTCCTTCTTCGCGTTGTTTTGTGGTGGATTTAATATGGATTTGAGAGGTCGATATCTGAGGGCTTCAATCTTCCATAGAAGGGTACGATCGGCGTACTCCTCAGATAGAGGTGCGCCCTCCCAGTTGCCGACATGTTTTCGGTGCAGAGATCAGCGCAATAAATTCACTGACTATTTCTCTGGAAATTGACGTGTGTCAAAGCGCGAAATTGCAACCTTTGCTATATGTCTGTCGAATTTATCAGGACAGGGATTAGCTTATGGAAAAACAACTTGAACAGCGTGTTGTTGAAGAGGAACTGGTGCTGGACGTCGCTGCGGAACCTGCTGAAATTGCAGAGGCTCCAAAGGTAGAGAGCGAAGCCGAGCCCGCGCCAGTTGCAGAGGACGCTGCGGCTCCAGCGGCACCTGCCGTTGCCAATAAGGAGTCCGTGGATGAGATGCGCCGCGCCTTTGAACGCGGCGAGTACCCTTATCCGAAAAAGATGTCGCGTCGTGCTTATGAGACGCAAAAGGCCAAGCTGCAGTCCGAGCTGCTGAAAGTTCAGCTCTGGGCGCAGGAGACCGGCCAGAAATTTGTGATGCTTTTTGAGGGGCGCGATGCGGCCGGTAAGGGCGGGACCATCAAGCGGTTTACCGAGCACCTCAACCCGCGGACTGCACGTGTGGTGGCGCTGAATAAGCCCACTGATCAAGAACGCGGCCAATGGTATTTTCAGCGCTATATCGAGCACCTGCCGACTGCCGGTGAAATCGTGCTCTATGACCGCAGCTGGTACAATCGCGCGGGTGTTGAGCGGGTGATGGGGTTCTGTGAACCCGGAGAATATCTTGAATTTATGCGCCAGACCCCTGATCTGGAGCAGATGCTGGTGCGGTCAGGCATTCGGCTTTATAAATATTGGTTCTCAGTCACCCAAGATGAACAGAAGCGCCGCTTTGAAAGCCGCGAAACCGATCCGCTCAAACAGTGGAAGCTCAGCCCGATTGACAAAGCATCGCTGAACAAATGGGAAGACTATACAGAAGCCAAAGAGGCGATGTTCTTCTACACCGACACGGCTGATGCGCCTTGGACCGTGATCAAATCCAACGACAAGAAGCGGGCGCGTCTGAACTGTATGCGTCACTTCCTGAGCACGCTGGACTATCCGGGCAAGGATCCGAAGATTGCGCAACCCGCTGATCCGCTGATTGCGAACACCGCAAGCCATGTGATCCACAACTCAGATCATATTCTGGGTACGGCGTTGCATCCGGACAGCCGAAAAGACCGCTGAGGTTCAGATCTCAAACAGGATCCGGTTGAGTGGATCAAATGTGTGGAATGCGGAGGCGATCTCGGAAACGAGGTCGCCTTTTGACGCTTCCTCCTCCGTCACCTCAAACCACATGGCCAGGCCTTTGCGACGCAACAGGGCTTCCTGAGGGTGATCTTTGCCATAAGGTGCAGGCACGCGCTTGAGCGCAGGTTCATCCAGACGCGCTCCCCATCCCAGCAGGCGATCCACCTCTGCGGCGATCTCCTCTCCTTTGGGGCCGTCCACAGCTGCACGCCAGCGGGTCAGCATGTCTTTGTCAAATCCCATGATGCCAGCACCTGCGGAGATGTAGTCCTGTCCGATACCAAAGAACCAGCCGGTTGGCGCCGTGGACCAGGACATGTGCAGATGCAGGTGATAAGGCGTCTTGTCCTTTGAGAAGCGGACATCGCGATTGGGTCGAAACAGCTTTGTGGTGGGCACTTGGCCCGTCTGTTTTTGCAAATGGGCGGCGACCTTATCCAGCAATTCAAGCGCGGGCGCTTTGAGCGCTTTATCATAGGTCTCCTTGTGGGCCAAGAACCAGTCGCGAGTGTTGTTT
The DNA here is from genome assembly GCF_017743735.1 of Shimia sp. R9_2. Taxonomy (GTDB): domain Bacteria; phylum Pseudomonadota; class Alphaproteobacteria; order Rhodobacterales; family Rhodobacteraceae; genus Shimia. The sequence continues at coordinate 159,680 of NZ_JAGHRO010000002.1, read as the reverse complement.
TCGGCCAGCTCACCAAGGAACTGTCGGGTGTCTGGAATTAGACCGTCTAACGCTGCTGTGGACATTTGCTGCTCCAATGCGGATCGCATGTATTGATGGTGTCAGAGCCGCGAGAAGCGATCAACTGCAACTGGCGGCTTGCTCTGCACAAACAACGGGCATATGGCTGAGAGATGAGCGAGACAACCAGAACTTCTGTAAAATCTTCCATGGCCACGCGGGATCACATCCGGGCCCTTGCGCGCTTGGGCTTGCCGCTGATTGGCGGCCATGTGGCGCAATTTGCCATCGGTCTGACCGACACAATCATGTTGGGCTGGTACTCGGTAGAGGCGCTGGCATCGGTTGTGCTTGGACACACGTTTTTCTTCGTGATTTTTATCCTCGGGTCAGGCTTTGCCATTGCGGTGATGCCGCTGGTGGCTGAGGCCGACGCTGAAGGCAATGAAGCTGCGCTGCGTCGCATCACGCGCATGGGGCTTTGGCTGTCAGTCACCTACGGGCTGGTGGTTCTGCCGCTCTTTTTCCTGTCCGGAGCGTTGCTGCTGGGATTGCAGCAGGGGCCGGAAGTGGCCGATTTGGCGCAGGCCTATTTGCGCATCGCCGGATTTGGGCTGATGCCCGCGCTGCTGGTGATGGTGCTTAAGTCGTATCTGGCCGCATTGGAGCACACGCGCGTGGTGTTCTGGGTTACGGTTGTTGCGGTGCCGGTGAATGCGCTTGTCAACTATGGCCTGATTTTTGGCAATTGGGGACTGCCGGAGCTTGGCGTGCGCGGGGCGGCGATTGCCTCAATCATTGTGCAGTTTGTCTCGCTGCTTGGCGTGATCCTCTATGCGGTGCGTGCTCTGCCGCAACATGAGCTGTTTGCCCGCATCTGGCGCCCGGATTGGGATGTGTTTGCGCAGGTCTTTAAGCTGGGGCTGCCGATTGGCCTCACCAACCTCGCAGAGGTCGGGCTGTTTTCCGCCTCTTCTGTCATGATGGGCTGGCTTGGCACCGTGGCGCTTGCGGCTCATGGCATTGCGTTGCAGCTCGCAAGCCTTGCCTTCATGTTGCATCTGGGGCTGTCAAACGCCGCCACAGTGCGCGTTGGCAATGCGATGGGCCGCAAAGATGCGGATCATATGGCTAGGGGCGCGCTGGTGGCGATTGTCATGTCGCTTGCGGTCTCTCTTATCACGGTCGCCGTCTTTCTTGCGTTCCCGCAGCAGCTTCTGGGGATGTTCATCGACCCAGAGGAGCCCCAGCGCGTGGCAATCCTCGCGACAGGCGTGAGCCTGCTCTATGTGGCCGCGCTCTTTCAGGTCGTGGATGGCGCGCAGGTCATGGCGCTGGGGCTGCTGCGCGGTGTGCAGGATACGCGCGGCCCGATGGTGATCGCAGCAATCAGCTACTGGTTGCTTGGTGTCACCTGTGCCTATGTGTTGGGCTTTAAGGCTGAGCTGGGCGGCGTGGGCGTTTGGCTGGGTTTGGTTCTAGGGCTGACGGCTGCAGCGGTGTTGCTGATGTATCGTTTCTGGCGCACCGATCTCAGTCGTCTGCGGGAAAAGTTTGCCCAGGCCTGAAGCTTGCACGTGCAGCTCTTCTCATTCGCAAAATATCCCGGGGTGGCCACCGCTTGCGTGGCAGGGGCAGCGCCCCTAAAAAACTAAATCCAAAAAAATGGGTGCTCACTGAGAAGAGTGCCGCAGCTACTACTTTCCCTTGAGCAGTCGGTCGGCTTTTTTGCGCACCAGCACCGAGCGTAGATCATGCATGGTCAGCAAAAGCGTGTCGGTGATCTCTTCAAGCTGCTCAGGCGTGGCCTTGGATTGGGCCCATTGGGTGGTCAGGTTCAAATGATCCACCGTGCGCAGGATGTCGTCGATGTCGCGCTCTGCAAGCAAGGCGCGGCGCTCTTCCATCCAAGCCTCAATCGCGGCTTTGTCTTCTTTGGAAAGTGTGCGTTCCCCGTGCGGTTTGACCTCTCCATTCCGGATGTTGAGAACGGCGATCTGATCCATCTCGATCCGGCGATGGCGATTTTCTGTGTCCACACGAAACACCGCCGCGCCATTTTCGCGCACGCGAAAATAATAGTCTGGAAGATCGCCGCTCATCTGTCCTCTCCGGATGCCCCCGGTTGTCCGGTGTTTATGTCAGAGAAGCACAGAACGCCTGAATGCGCTGGCAGGCTTTGGTCAGTGCCTCGTCAGAGGTAGCGTAGCTGACGCGGAAGTTTGGCGAAAGCCCGAAGGCAGCTCCAAACACTACGGCAACGTCTGCCTCTTCAAGCAGGGCGTTGGCGAAGGCTTCGTCGTTTTCTATCACGGTGCCTTTGGGCGTGGTCTTGCCAATCAGTCCGGCAATCGACGGATAGACATAGAAGGCGCCCTCTGGCGTGGGGCAGGAAATCCCTTCGATCTCGCTCAGCATGGAGATCACCAGATCGCGGCGACGTTTGAAGGCCTCATTGTTGGGAGCGAGAAAGTCCTGCGTGCCGTTCAGCGCTTCCACAGCGGCCCATTGGCTGACGGAGCAGGGGTTTGATGTGCTCTGGCTTTGGATTTTGCGCATTGCGGCGATGAGCTGCACGGGGCCCGCAGCATAGCCGATACGCCAGCCGGTCATGGCATAGGCTTTGGACACGCCATTGCAGGTCAGGGTGCGCTCATAAAGCCCCGGCTCAACCTGCGCCGGGGTGCAGAATTCAAACCCGTCATAAGCAAGATGCTCATACATATCGTCGCTCATCACCCAGACGTGGGGATGGCGCATCAGCACATCGGTGAGTTCCTTGAGCTCCTGTCGCGAGTAGCCCGCGCCGGTCGGGTTGGAGGGCGAGTTGAAGATGAACCACTTGGTTTTTGGCGTGATCGCGGCTTCCAGCTGATCTGCTGTCAGTTTGAAATTGGTCTGCAGCGATGTTTCAGCCACCACAGGTGTGCCGCCCGCGAGCAGCACCATATCGGGATAGCTCACCCAATAGGGCGCAGGGATGATCACTTCATCGCCGGGGTTCAGCGTTGCCATCAGCGCATTATAGAGCGTCTGTTTGCCGCCGGTGCCGACGGAGATCTGCGCAGGTGTGTATTCCAGCCCGTGATCCCGCATCATTTTGGCGCAGACCGCCTGCTTCAGTTCCGGGATCCCATCAGGCGCGGTGTATTTGGTTTTTCCCGCCGCTATGGCCGCCACAGCGGCGTCCTTGATGTTTTGCGGGGTGTCAAAGTCCGGTTCACCCGCGCTCAGGCCAATAACGTCACGTCCGGCGGCCTTCAATTCTGCGGTCTTTGCTGTCATAGCGATGGTCGGGGACGGTTTGACACGCGATAGGGTCTCAGACAGGAAAGACATGGCTTGGCCTCTTTTTGTAATCTCTGGTCCCATGTCTTAGGGTGCCCACCAAGGCCATTCAAGGTCGAAGCGCTAAGGAGTAAACTATGCCACAAGATCAACTGGAAGTGATGCCTGAAGACGACTGGTATGGTGAGGAGGTTGCCACCTTCGGCGATCGCCTGGCAGCCGCCAGAGAGGCTGGAGGCCTGAAGCGCGGCGAGTTTGCCAAACGTCTTGGCGTCAAGAAGTCGACCATCGCGGCCTGGGAAGACGATCTCGGGGAGCCACGCGCCAATCGCCTGTCGATGATGGCCGGATTGCTGAATGTTTCGGTCGGTTGGTTGCTGACCGGGGAGGGCGACGGCGTTGACATGAGCGAGGAGGGCGAGAGCGTAGAAGCAGATCTGCTTGCCATTCTGAAAGAGATCCGCGATATCCGCGCGCGCATGAAAAATGATCTGGATCGGCTGGCACGGCTTGAAAAAACTCTGCGCAAAAAGATCTGAGCAAAAGGTGTGATGATGTCTGACGCCCCAAAAGAGGCCGCAAATTTCGGCGAGGAAACATATGAGAATCGTCTCAAGCGCATGAAAATGCGCTCCATGCGGCGGGGCATCAAAGAGATGGACATCATCCTTGAGCGGTTTGCAGATGAGAATCTGGCGCAGATGGATACCGCTGCGCTGGATCTTTATGACGCTCTGCTCTGTGAGAATGACCAGGATTTATATCAATGGGTTACGGGGCAAAAACCAACGCCTGAACCTTTCAAAGCCCTTATTTCTCGCATTGCGACCACCATCAGCGGTGCAAATTGACGCGAATTTGTCATGTCTTTTGGACGGTTTAACCTCTTGTTGGGCTTTTTCCGTCACTCTGGCTGCTAGATAAGCTGACGGAGACTAAGAATGAGCTTTCATTCATCGATGCCCAGCGGGACAGAACAGAGCTTTATGGCCGACTATCTGGACTCGCTGGCGCTTGTAGAGCGGTTGCACCGGCTGTTGCTGGATGTGATCAAGGACGAATTTGAGCGTGTGGGCGTGATTGAGATCAACGCTGTGCAGGCGTTGCTGCTGTTCAACATTGGCGACAATGAGGTGACAGCCGGCGAACTCAAAAGCCGCGGGTACTATCAGGGCTCAAACGTGAGTTACAACCTGAAAAAACTCGTTGATGCAGGCTATATGCATCACCAGCGTTGCGAGATTGACCGCCGTTCGGTGCGCGTGCGCCTGACCGAAAAGGGTCGTGAAATTCGCGATGTGATTTCTGCCCTGTTTGCGCGCCATGCAGAAGGTCTGCAGTCCAAAGGTGTGCTGGGCGATGATGGCATCGAACAGATCACCCACGCGCTGCGTCGTGTGGAACGCTATTGGACGGATCAGATCCGCTACATCTACTGACATAGCCGGCAGCCCCAGAATGGGGACTCCGTAGCTTTTTGCGCGCCTGCCCCAGAATGGGGCGCGGCGTGCGTTTGCTTATGTGCTCCAGATTTGCGTGAGGGTTGCACTGCAAACTATTGAAAAATATAAGTCAGTTTGATTTTTCGGATACGCGAGACCAAGCTTGACCGATCACAGTAACAGACAGTTCGCGTGACAGCTTACGTCGCATGGCGTTCTCGAAGTCTTCAAACCCTTTGGCCGTTTCCACAAAGGCATCAGGCCCTTTGATCAGCTCACGCCGATAGTAGTCCGTCATATCACCGGGACGGGCTGCAAAATCGGCCGCTTTGACACCAAATGTCTCAATCGCCAGCGCGTTGACGATCACCCCGTCCAGCGGAAAGGCCGCATAGGCCTGTTTGGGTGTGAAACCATCGTTGTTTTCCCCGTCTCCGCTCACATCCAGCACCTGAACATCACACGCGGGTGCCTGACGAAAGAGCGTGGCGGCATGGCCGACCGCATGGCCAAGGGCTGTGGGAAATTCAGAGGTGCCGCGCTTTGAAAGCCCAAGTTTGGCGGCGCTTTCATTGAGGATCTGGCGTGTTTCGATCAGGGTCCAGTCCAGCAGGGTTTTCTGTTTGTGACGCCCGCTCCATTCATAGACTGCAAGCGCCACCGGGCGTGCATCGCTCAGGAAACCTGCCTGAATTTCGGGAGCACTCAGAGCAGCGGCGAGGCCGAGGCGCTGAAGCGCGTCTTCATCGCTGTCCACGGAGGAGCTCACATCCAATGCCAGCAAAAGCGCCATGCGGCAGTCCGAAGCGAGGGTGGGGGTGGCCACAAGAGCCACCCCAATTGCGGCGATATGCGCCGTCGCTCTTACCAATGGCCGGTGCTTTCCATGCTGGCCCATGGTTCCGCAGGCGCGAGCGCTTCGCCCTGCTGCAGCAACTCAATGGAGATGTTGTCCGGTGAGCGAACAAAGGCCATGCGCCCGTCGCGGGGCGGGCGGTTGATCACCACGCCATTGTCCGCCAGATGCTGGCACATTTCGTAGATATTGCCGACCTCATAGGCGAGATGCCCGAAGTGGCGGCTGTCAGAGGGCAGGCCTTCGTCGCCGTCCCAGTTGTGGGTCAGTTCCAGTGGTGCGTCGTGATCGCCATCTGCGGCCAGATAGACAAGCGTGAAGCGGCCCTGTTCGCTGTCATAGCGCTTGATCTGTTTGAGACCAAAGAGCGCGTAAAAAGCCATGGAAGCCTCCAGATCAGAGACACGCACCATGGTGTGCAGGTATTTCACATGCATATGGGATTCCTTTGAATGGGGTTTGGAGATATTGAACACGCAACTGTCCGGATTGGCCAGCCTGTTTGCAGTTGGGAGGCAATCACGGATGCGGGAAGTGGTGCGCTGAATTTGCCTGTGGATGGATCAATCCTCGCGGTTTCCAGCTTGAGACCCACAAGATATAGTTCAGAGAACGCGACAACTGTGAGTCGTTGCTCCAAATGGGTGCCGGTGCAAATGGCATTCCAGATGGGGTGACACTGAGGAGAAACGAGGCAGGCCGTGCAACAATATCATGATGCATTGAAGACCATTTTGGAGTTTGGCGAAGACACGGGCGACCGGACAGGCACGGGCACGCGTTCTTATTTCGGGATGCAGATGCGCTATGGCCTCGCAGATGGCTTTCCTTTGGTGACCACCAAGAAGCTTTACCTGCGCGGGATCATTCATGAATTGCTGTGGTTTCTCGCAGGCGACACCAACATCAAGTACTTGCAAGACAATCGGGTCACCATCTGGGACGAATGGGCCGATGAAAACGGGGATCTTGGACCGGTTTACGGCAAGCAGTGGCGCGATTTTGGCGGCGTAGATCAGATTGAAACGCTGGTTGAGATGATCAAAACCTCGCCTGACAGCCGCCGTTTGATAGTCTCTGCCTGGAACCCGCAGGATGTGCCCGATATGGCGCTGCCGCCGTGCCACACCATGTGGCAGGTGCGGGTGCTGAATGGCAAATTGCACCTGCAACTTTATCAGCGCTCTGCCGACATGTTCCTGGGCGTGCCGTTCAACATCGCCTCCTACGCGCTGCTGCAGCATATGCTGGCGCATGTGACCGGTTATGAGGTTGGGGATTTTGTGCATTCCGTTGGCGATGCCCACATCTATTCCAATCACATGGAGCAGGTAAATCTGCAGCTGACACGCACACCAAAGGCGCTGCCGAAATTGGTGATTAAGCGGGATGTGAAGTCGATCTTTGACTTTACCTTCGAGGATTTTGAAATTGTTGGATATGAGCCGGACGCGGCCATTTCCGCACCAGTGGCGGTGTAAACTATGATCACACTTGTTGTTGCACGGGCCCAAAACGGTGCGATTGGGCGGGATGGGGACATACCATGGCGCATTCCACAGGACTTTAAACTGTTTCAGCGCGAGACCACCGGAGGCGCCCTGATTATGGGACGCAACACCTGGGACAGTCTGCCGGTAAAGCCGCTGTCAAATCGGCTGAATATTGTGGTGGCTTCACAGCCGGATGCGGCGGACATTGTGGTGCCCTCGATTGATGCTGCTGTCGACTATGCCACAGCGCAAGGCTATGATCGGATCTACGGCATAGGCGGCGCGGGCATTTACAAGGAAATGCTCAATGTCGCGCATCGTCTGCTGATCACGGATGTCGAGACCGAGATTAATGACGCGGACACCTTCTTTCCGGAGTTTGATCCTGCGAAGTGGCAGCTCATCACAAGCCGACCGCTTGAGGGCGCCACACCGAGCTGTACGGTGCGTGAGTATTTGCGTGTTTCTAAAACTGCCGCAGCGTGAGTGACTGGCTTTCAAAATCACAGTGGCGCGTGTCTGCGAATTTGACAGTTTTCAAACGCGTGCAGTAGCTTAGCCAAAGCTATCTATGTTTCTAACAACAATTGGAGCCTGTGTTTTATGAAATGCCTTTCGCTTGCCACTGGAGTTGCATTGATGTTTGCCGCGCCGCTTTCGGCACAGAGCTGGAGCAGCAATGCTCCGGTCATTGGGCCGGTCAATCAGCCTGAAGGGGTGCTGATCCATCCCTATCCGACCTATACAAATTACTGCCCGAGTGGGCTCCAGCCAGTGACATTGGGTGGCGTGATTTGTTGTGGTACGCCTAACACCACCGAGCGTTTTGTCAATGCGAGCACGGGCCACAGGGGCTACAGAGCATCAAGCTGTCCACCTGGTGCGAAGGGCTGTTCATAGCAGATTTTTGAAGGAGGGGATTTGCGCGCGGAGCGCAGGGCGGATGGGGCGCTAATGGCGCCCCAATCCATTAAAGCAGTTTGAGTTCGCCCGCCATGTCGCGGCCGTCCCGTCCTTGCGTCATTTCAAATTCAACTTTCTGGTTGTCGGACAGACCTTTAAGTCCGGACCGTTCGACAACGGAAATATGGACAAAGACATCTTTGCCGCCTTCTTCAGGTTCGATGAACCCGAAGCCTTTGGTGGTGTTGAACCACTTTACGGTACCGCGTGGCATACCGTTCTCCTCTTTATTCACTTTTAGTCAATTACGGCAAAATGCCGGAGCAACAGAAATCCCAAATTCCGAGTGCACGATTACGGAAGATTGAAACAAATGCGCCTGCCTGAGGATTGCATGGTGATGACAAAAATCAAGCAAAACCAACGTGAAACCCGAAATGAACTGGATTATACGGTCATTATGGCCATGCAAAGAGGGTGACATGACAACTGTCTACGGTTTGAAAAATTGCGATACCTGTCGTAAGGCAATGAAAACATTGGGGGATGTTGCCTTTGTCGATGTTCGTCAGGATGGGGTTCCTGATGTGGTGTTAGAAATAGCACACACACAATTTAAAGATGATCTAGTGAATAAGAAATCGACCACATGGAGAAATTTGAGCGAAGACGAACGCTCAGAAGATCCGATTGCGCTTTTGAAAGCGCATCCCACCCTGATGAAACGTCCGCTTATAGAGCGCGGCGGAAGCTATTACCTCGGTTGGGGAAAAGACGTGCAGGCCGAACTTAGCTAAGGGCGCGAATATCGAGCTCAATTTCTCTCGGTGCCTTAGTCTTTTCAGTCGGGACAAATTGAGTTTCGTTAGGGTGCCAGAGCAGATCAAAAAAGCCCGCGATTGTCTCGCGGGCTTTTGTTTTTTGTATGTAAGTGGCCGCCCGGATCAGTCTCTGGAAGGCTTGCGGAACAGGGCGTCAATCGAGATTGGGCCAGCGCCTTTGAAGACCAGCACCACAAAGAGCAGGATCCACATCACACGCTGGTCGATCAGACCCTGAGCGCTGTCAAACAGACCGCCAAGGGCAACACCGTGGCCCGTCACGTCCACCAGCGTTTGAACAATGATGAAGCCGATCATGCCAGCTGCGGCGAGGCGGGTCAGCAGACCAAAAACGATCAGCAGAGGAAGAACAAACTCAGCAATCGTGCCAGCAAGGATCACAATGCGCTGTAAGAAGTTCATTTGAGTGACGTCCCAGAGCACGGCTTCGGCTGCTTTTGGGAAAATCTGCCCGAATGCACCGGAAGACGGGGAGAAGATCGAACCGTCGATCTTCAGCATTGCCGAGTTCCAGAAATAGAAGAACAGCACTGCCAGAAAGCTCAGGCGGGCCAGCGTGGGAACGAGCCAATCCAGACGGTCAAGCCGGTCAAGAAGGTCGGTGTATTGGTCCAGTATACGTGTCATGCGATCCTCGGATTAGGATGGTAAATCAATAGAAATCAGGGCGTTGCCCGTTAGGAGTAGGCCGAGCGTGGCGCTCAGGTCAAATTCAGCCACTTCGTCGGTTGCGACAGCAGCCGCGGCGCCCAGTGTGCCGCCCGCGGTGAGCGCGGTGATAAATTCATAGGCTCCGGGTGCCAAAGCGTGGGGGACCGGATCATATTCAGGGCGCAGGATGATAACATCCTGGCCTCCGGCTTCAGGCTTTGGGCCATCTTGCATATTGAATGCCCAAATGGCGTGGATCGGCCAGGGAGAGCGCAGGAGTTTAACCGAGGGGGCGAAGGTCATTACCAGTTCGGTGAGGCGCTCAGGCGGGTGGGCCGCTAGGGCTTCGGGGTTCACCGCTTCTGCGTCCGCTGCGTGGTAGGAGCGGCGCATCGCCATCTCAAGGCGTGCGACATCTGCGAGGTAGCCGAGATGTGCCAGAGGCTCAAAGCCCGCCAGAAAATCCGGAAAGTCTTCGCCATAATGCATCATCATCGGCGAGGACGGTGGCGATTGGCGCAGAAACACGCCTGCAATCGCATTGAAGTTCTCACTGCCAATGAGTTTGGCGATGGTCGGAAAACCGGTGGCAAGCGCTTCTGTCAGAGAGACGGCCACATTGTTGCGATAGACGTCAAACCGCCGCCCGGCAGGCTGACCTTTGGCATCGGACAGGCCTTCAGGCCGCGCGCGTCCGCCATCAAAGATCGCGCCGCGAAATTCGTTCTGGGAGACGTTCATGCCGCAACACCGGTGGTAAGCTTGGCAAGGGCTGCATCTGCGCGCAGCGCTTCGTCATGCAGGATCGGCCATCCCGGCACATCGGTGTCCCACTCGATCAGGATCGGTTTGGGGCCAGACAAGGAAAGGGTGTGGTCAAGCAGCGCCCATACAGGATCAACAATAGGTGCGCCGTGGCTGTCGATAAGCAGTGGCTTGCCGTGATCATCTTCGTCTTCATCATGGCCGCCGAGGTGAATTTCACCGACCATGTCGAGCGGATAATCTGCAATGTAGGCGCGGGGATCGTAGTCCAGGTTGGTTGCGGACACAAAAACGTTGTTCACATCCAGCAGCAATCCACATCCTGTGCGCTTGGCAACTTCCCGCAGAAAATCAGGTTCCGACCAGGTGCTTTCATCGAACGCCAAATAGCTGGACGGGTTCTCCAGCATCATCTGGCGATTGATGGTGTCTTGCAGCTGGTTGATGTGGTCGCACACGCGCTGGAGCGTGGCGTCGGTGTAGGGCAAGGGCAACAGATCGTTCAAAAACGCGCCATCATGGGTGCTCCAAGCCAAGTGTTCAGAAAAAACGGTTGGGTTTAGCCAGTCAACAAGGTGCTTGAGGCGCGCAAGGTGGTCGGCGTCAAGTGCGCCTTCGCCACCGATTGACAAACCAACGCCATGGACGGAAATCGGAAAACGCTCAGACAACTGGCGGAGTTGCGCGATGGGGCGACCGCCATCCCCCATATAGTTCTCAGCGTGAATTTCGAGCCAGCCCACGGTGCCGGGATCTTGGATCAGATCGGCGTAGTGCTGCGGCTTGTAGCCGACGCCGGGGCGGTTGGGCAATTTGCGGGGCGTTTGTTGTGCGTCAAACATCGCGTCACCTTGTTCTTGTGGCAGGTGTTGGGGGCAGGTTCTTTTGGAGTGGTGGCTTTTGGGCTCTGTAGAATTTCACTGGGTAATTTCACTGGCGGCTGGCGCGGAAATTTTCAAATAAGAATGCCTGGCATGATGCGCCATCGTGCTTGATCCTTTATACCACGCTGGGCTGCTGAGTGCTGCCCGTTGAGCGTAGTATGACAGTTCTTGGTCCCTTGCGCCAATATGGCAGGGGAAATGCGAAGCCCCATGTGGGGCGGGGCTTCGCAAGAAGGCCTTAGCTCTTCGGCAGGTCGCGATCCAGCGCTTCCAGGGAGCCGACACGTGGGGTGCCGTCTGCCAGTGCTGGCAGTTCCATGTCTACGCAGGTGCCTGCGTCAACCAGTTTCCATGCGTTGCCCTGGTAATCAACGGTGGAGGTGCCTGCGCAGGTGGTGCCAGGACCGGCGGCGCAGTCATTGGCGCCTGCCAGAGACACACCGTAGCATTTCTCTTTGCCTGCGGCGGATGCGGTGGTTGCGTGCGCGGTCAGGGCTGCTGCGACGGCGCCGGCAACGGCGAGAGTTTTTACGGTTGTGGACATTGTATCTCTTCCCTCTTGATACAGTTAAATTCGGCCAGACGCGGCGTTTGCGCCTTAGCATGACTACAACATAGGTCGCCGCGCAGGTCACTTACCAATCACACGACTGTGTGCCACGGCGATGTTATCTCATGTAACACTGTGGTCGGGAAGCTGGCAAAGATCTGCAACTGTTGGTGAATCTCTTGTGAATGCTGGGGGACTTTCCGGGTAAAACTGCGGGGATTTTGGCGCTTGCGCAGGGTTTCGCCGACCAGCAGTTGCGAGGTCTCGCCGAAAATCACTGGCAATTGTTACAATTTTCGGTGGCAGGCAAAGCCTTACGACCCCCAAAATAGTGCAATGGCTTGCAAATGTTTCAGCTTTTGTCGCCTTGGACTGCGCCTTAAATGAAAAATGCGGCGCTCAGAGCGCCGCATTTAAGAACTTGTCGTGTGGAGCAATCACTGCATGTCGGGCGGGGTTGCTTCGACCGACAGCTGCGCCACGATTTCATCCAAGCTTTGCACCTTGCTTTGTTTCTCACCCAGGCGGCGGGTGGATACGGTGCGCTCTTCGACTTCTTTTTTCCCGATGGCCAAAATCACCGGAACCTTGCCGACGGAGTGCTCGCGAACTTTGTAGTTGATCTTCTCGTTGCGCAGGTCAGCTTCTGCCCGCACGCCAGCGGCTTTGAGCGCCTCGACAACTTCTAGGCAATAGTCATCCGCATCAGATACAATCGCCGCAACAACCACCTGACGCGGTGCAAGCCAGAACGGCAGTTTGCCAGCGTGCTCTTCGATCAGAATGCCGATGAAGCGCTCAAATGAGCCCAGTGTCGCGCGGTGCAGCATGATAGGGCGGTGCTTCTCACCGTCCGCACCAATGTAGGTCGCATCTAGACGTTCCGGCAGGTTGGGGTCCACCTGAAGGGTGCCGCATTGCCAGTTCCGGCCGATGGCATCTGTCAGGGTGAATTCCAGCTTGGGGCCATAAAACGCGCCTTCGCCTTCCAGGATCTCAAACTCGTGGCCAGCCGCGTTGCAGGCATCGCCAAGCGCCTTTTCAGCGTAGTCCCAGCTTTCGTCAGAGCCGATACGCTTTTCCGGGCGGGTGGAGAGCTTGATGGTCCAGTTGTCAAAGCCGAGATCGGAATAGACCTCTGACAGGAAGTCGATGAACTTCTTGGTTTCCGAAGTGATCTCATCCTCAGCACAGAAGATGTGGCCATCGTCCTGCGTAAAGCCGCGCACACGCATGATCCCGTGCAGAGCACCGGAAGGCTCGTAACGCGCACAGGAGCCGAATTCAGCAATCCGCAAAGGCAGATCGCGGTAGGATTTCAGACCCTGATTAAAGATCTGCACGTGGCAGGGGCAGTTCATCGGCTTCAGCGCGTTCACGGCCTTTTCTCGGGCATGATCCTCGTCCACTTCGACGATGAACATGTTTTCCTGATACTTGTCCCAGTGACCGGAGGCTTCCCAGAGCTTACGGTCCACCACTTGCGGGGTGTTCACCTCTACATAGCCACCGCGCTTTTGTTTGCGGCGCATGTAGTCTTGCAGCTCGGTGTAAACTGTCCAGCCATTGGGGTGCCAGAAGATCTGTCCGGGCGCCTCTTCCTGCATATGGAACAGGTTCATCTCGCGGCCCAAGCGGCGATGATCGCGTTTTTCAGCCTCTTCCAGCATATGCAGGTGAGCTTTGAGGTCTTCTTTGTTTTTGAAGGCCACGCCATAGATACGCTGCAACATCGCGCGATCGGAATCGCCGCGCCAGTAGGCACCGGCCACGCTCATCAGCTTGAATGCATCCGCGGGGATCTGGCCGGTATGCTGCAGGTGCGGGCCGCGGCAGAGATCCTGCCAGTGGCCGTGCCAGTACATACGCAGGGGCTCGTCACCGGGGATGGCTTCGATCAGCTCCACTTTATAAGGCTCGTTGTTGGCCTGATAATGTTTTACCGCACGCTCGCGTTCCCAGACCTCGGTGGTCACAGGCTCGCGTTTGTTGATGATCTCTTTCATCTTCTTTTCGATGAGGCCGAGATCTTCCGGTGTGAAGGGCTCTTCACGGTCAAAGTCATAGTACCAGCCGTGCTCGATCACCGGGCCGATGGTGACTTTTACATCGGGCCAGATTTCTTGAACCGCGCGGGCCATCACGTGTGCGCAGTCGTGGCGGATCAGTTCGAGCGCCTCGGCGTCGCTGTCTTTGATTGTGTTGATTGCGATGCTGGCATCGGCCTCAATCGGCCATTGCAGATCCCAGTGTTTGCCATCGACAGTGGCAGAGATCGCTTTTTTGCCAAGCGAGGTGGAGATGGAGCTTGCGACTTCGGCAGGGGTCACTCCTGCTGCGAAAGAACGCGTGTTACCATCAGGAAATGTAAGGGAAATATCAGCCATAGGCGTCTAGCTCCTCGTCAGTTTGGCGCCCACGGAACGCCCGGTTGCGGGTATATGGTTCGTCGCTTAAATGAACCGTGCTGCCCCTCAAGTCAAGCGGGGTTAACAGATGCGACTTGCACCGATAAAATTTGAAAAAATCTTAAGAGGATCCCCATGAGCGCCACCCAGTTCTTTGACAGCCCGCAAGGCCGCCGCATTGCCTATCACAAGACCGATGGGGCGGGGCCGACCGTCGTGTTTCTTGGTGGCCTGAAATCGGATATGGAAGGCACCAAGGCGGTGCATCTGGAGGCTTGGGCCAAAGCGCGCGGACAGAGCTTTCTGCGGTTTGACTATTCCGGTCATGGGGAAAGCGGTGGCACCTTTGAAGAGGGCTGTATCGGCGATTGGCATGAGGACACTTTGGCCACGCTGGATGCGCTGACAGATGGCGCTTTGGTGGTTGTTGGGTCCTCCATGGGCGGCTGGCAGGCGCTTTTGGCAGCCAAGGCCGTGCCGCAGCGCATTCATGGGCTAGTGACAATCGCTGCCGCACCGGATTTTACCGAAGACAGCTATTGGGCGGGCTTTTCCGACGAACAAAAAGCAGAGCTTGACCGCGAAGGACAAGTGGCGCTGCCTTCGGACTATATGGAGCCTTATATCATCACCAAACGCATGATCGAAGACGGGCGGACCCGACTTGTGCTGCGCGATCCGCTGTCGCTGCCATTCCCGGTACGCTTCTTGCAGGGCACAGAGGATACGGCGGTAAGCTCTGAAGTGGCCTATCGATTGCTGGACCACGCTGAGGGGGAGGACATCCAGCTGTTGATGGTGAAGGGCAAAGATCACCGCTTTTCGGATGATGAGTGTCTGAGGTTGATCGAAACCAAAGTGGAAGAGGTGCTTGCGGCACCAGTTCAGAACTGATGCGCGCCTTTGGGAGGATTTTGGGGCGTGTGCTACTCGGGGTGATCCTGCTTGGTGCGGCACTGTATGTTTTGGGCCCCTATGAGAAGGTTTCTTTAGCGCCGAGTGCCTCTGCCAGCGACATTGGCGCAGATGTGGATGTTCATTTTGCTGGCCGCGAAGCTGCGTTTGATGATCTCACGCCCGGCGTGGCGAAACGTGTGGTTTGGCACAGGGAAGCGGGCCAACGCACGCCTCTGTCGATACTATACGTACACGGATTTTCAGCGACCTCAGAAGAAATTCGTCCAGTGCCGGATCTTGTTGCTGCAGCCCTTGGCGCCAATCTGGTTTACACACGCTTGCAAGGACATGGCCGTGACGGTGCCGCACTGAATGAAGCTACAGTGCAAGGCTGGGCCGATGACCTTTCTGAAGCGCTAGAGGTGGCCCGGCGTGTTGGTGATGAAGTGGTGGTGATTTCCACTTCGACCGGTAGCACATTGGTCGCAGGCATGGCCGATCAGAATGCGACCATGAGGGGTGTCAAAGGATTGATCTTTGTGTCGCCGAATTTCGGCATCAATAATCCTGCGGCAGCTCTGCTTACCTGGCCTGCGGCACGCTGTTGGGTATCGCTGGTGGCGGGGGCAGAGCGCTCGTTTGAACCCAGTAATGAGGCGCATGACACTTATTGGACAACGCGTTACCCAACAACTGCTGTGTTGCAAATGGCCGCCTTGGTGAAAGACGTCTTTGCTATGGACCATTCCAAGAGTACTCTGCCAGCGCTGTTTTGGTTTTCAGAGGATGACAAAGTGGTGGACGCGAGCAAGACAAAAGAGGTCGCCGCTCGCTGGGGCGGTGTAGCAACTGTCGCAATCCAGAATCTGGGGCCAGATGCAGATCCAGGCGCGCATGTGATTGCCGGAGATATTATGTCGCCTGGAGAGACGCAGAAGGCCGTGGAAGGTTTCGTGAATTTTATCAAAAGTTTATAGGGTGCAGCTATGACCAAGGTACAAATGGAACCGCGGGTAAGTCTAATCACTCTGGCCGTGAAAGACATTGCGGCATCGGCGGCCTTCTATGAGGCGCTTGGCTGGGAGCGGGAGCCGGGGAACGAAGGCGTGGTGGCCTTCAATCTGCTGGGGCAGACCCTTGGTCTCTATTCCAGAGCCGGGCTGGCTGAAGATCTGGGCATTCCCGAAGAAGCGATTGGCGGCTTTTCCGGCATAACGTTGGCGCATAATGTGCGCACAGCGGAAGAGGTCGCCCCTCTGCTTGCGGCGGCCGAAGAGGCCGGCGGGCGCATTTTGAGACCGGCAGGGGAGGTCTTCTGGGGCGGGTTCATTGGCTATTTTGCTGATCTGGACGGACATGTCTGGGAAGTGGCCCACAATCCGTTCTCCGAACTCTCCAAAGAGGGCGCTTTTCGCTGGGGCGGCTATTGACCGCTTGACCTAAGCGAGCGCTATGGCACAGTTGCGCACAACAAAAAGAAGAACAGGGGGCAGTTATGCAAGAGCCGATTGTGCTGTTGCCGGGAATGATGTGCGATGCACGTTTGTTTGCGCATCAGGTAACGGATTTGTCCAAAGATCACGCGGTGATGGTTGCGCCGGTCACTCAAGGAGAGCGGATCAGCGAGATAGCTTCTGCCTTGCTGCCGATCCTGCCGCCAAAGTTTGCACTGGCCGGTCTGAGCATGGGCGGGATTGTCGCGATGGACATCCTGCGCAAAGCGCCGGAGCGGGTGACCCGTATCGCCTTGATGGACACCAATCCACTGGCGGAATCTCCAACCAGCGCAGCAGCATATGAGCCTTGGATTGTGGGGGCGCGGGCAGGGCGCCTTGATGAAGTGCTCAGCGATTTTATGCGGCCGGAATATCTTGCGCCAAGCGTCGCGCGCGCAGACATCCTCAATCAAGTGCGTGACATGGGCATGGCGCTTGGTCCGGAGGTGTTTGTGCGACAGGCGCGTGCATTGCAACGCCGCCGTGATCAGCAGAGCGTTTTGCGCAAATGCAAATGCCCCGCGTTGGTGCTGTGCGGCGAGCATGATGCGCTGACGCCGGTAAAGCGGCACAGCTTCATGGCGGAGCTGATCCCCTATGCCAAGCTTGAGGTGATCCCCGACGCCGGGCATCTGCCGGTTCTTGAGAATCCAGATGCGGTCACGGCCGCCTTGCGCACGTGGATGCGCCAGCCCTTTGTGCTGAAGTGATCAGGCTGCGAGGGGCGTCAGCTCTTGCATGACGTCCGCAGCAATTTTGAATGATTTCAGGCGGGCCTCAGGGTCGTGGATCATATTGGTGATGATCACCTCGTCTGGTTTAAGACGGGCGATCAGCTCCGAAATCTGGTGGCGAACCGTGTCAAGCGTGCCCACAGCCGTGACACGCAAAGCGTGGTTGACCATATGCGCTTCCACACGGTTGGCGACCTGATCAAAGCTGTCCACAGGCGCAGGCAGCGGGCCGGGTCTGCCGCGGCGCAGGTTCAGGAACCCTTGCTGCATAGAGGTGCGTAGCCGGATCGCATCGGCGTCGGTATCGGCGGCAAAGACATTCACCGCCATCATAAACCGGGGCTCTTGCGTGATTCCGGGCGTGAAGCGGTGGCGGTAGATCGCAGCCGCCTCTTCCAGGGCGTCAGGGGCAAAGTGGGAGGCGAAGGCGTAGGGCAGGCCAAGCTGCGCGGCGAGCTGCGCGCCAAACAGGCTGGAGCCCAAAATCCACACCGGCACATGGGTGCCTGTCCCAGGCACGGCTTTCACCGGTTGATCCGGTGTGGCCTCGCCCAAGAACCCCATCAGTTCAATCACATCCTGCGGGAATTGATCTGGCCCGTTCAGGCCACGGCGCAATGCGGCGGCGGTGTTGGGATCGGTGCCCGGGGCACGGCCCAGGCCGAGGTCAACACGGTTCGGATAGAGCGTTGCCAATGTGCCAAATTGCTCGGCCACCTGAAGCGGGCTGTGGTTGGGCATCATGATGCCGCCGGACCCAACGCGGATGGTTGAGGTTGCGGCGAGCACTTGGCCGATCAATACCGCAGTGGCAGAGGAGGCAATCCCACCGGAGTTGTGGTGCTCGGCCAGCCAGAACCGCCCGTATCCCCAGGTTTCCGCGTGTTGGGCAAGGCTGATTGTGTGCTGCAAGGCTTCCGCAACAGAAGCCCCTTCCGGGATGGGGGACAAATCAAGGAGTGAAAAAGCTGTCATTGGAGCAATCCGGCCTGAGGCATTGGGAGGGATATAGGTGCGGTTGCCGCACGTACCAATGGAGGCAAGGCTTTGGCCAAAAGAAAAGAGCGGACGTTGCGGCCCGCTCTTCTTAATTGGCATCAATAGACCTGGTTACGTGCCATAGGCGCGCAGTTTGCCCATCACATCCTGCGCAGCACCGGTGAGTGCCTCCGCAATCACGTCGAGCTCTTCTTTCTTCAGGCGCGCAGGCAGGCGAACGTCACAGGCTGACATCAGCATCGCGCGCGTTTTTGGCAGCTCGGGCATCTCGGGCATGAATTGCCAGTTCCAATATGCGCGTGCGTTGTCGGTCGACTGACCAAAGACCTGGACCTTCACGCCATGGGCGTTGGCGGCCTCTTGGAAGGCGAGGATCTCTTCGTTGTTCATGCCTTCGAGGTTGAACTGGATTGAATCCGGTGCGCGCTCCTCTGGCGCAAGCTTTTCAGGTACTTGCAGCCAAGGAGAGGCGTTCAAGAGACCGGCCACATAATCATGGTTTGCGCGGCCATCGCGCACGCGGCGCGCCACTTCACCCAGCTGCGGGCGAATGATTGCTGCGGCCAGATTGGACAGGCGAAGGTTATAGAGCGGCAGTTGGTTCTGCCAGCGGCCAAAGGCCTCGGCCAGTTCGCCGGTGTTGTCCCCTTCGCGCGCTTTGTGCTTCTTCCAGTTGTGCTCATAGGCGCCAGACATGATCACAGCACGAGCGATCAGATCAGCGTCGTCAGAGACCATGATTCCACCTTCGCCGGAATTCACGAGCTTATAGGACTGGAAGGAAAAACAACCGACGCGGCCAAGGGTGCCGATATTGCGGCCATGCCATGTGGTGCCAAGGCTGTGGGCCGCGTCTTCGATCACCGGGACGTTGCGCGCCTCACAAAGCGCCATGATCGCGTCCATATCAGAGGTGTGGCCGCGCATGTGGCTGATGATGACGGCAGAGATGCTATCGTCGAGTTTGGCCTCAAAGTCAGCGAGGTCGATGCGATAGTTGTCGCCCACTTCACACAGCACGGGGATGCAATCTGCGTGCACGACCGAAGAAGGCACAGCTGCAAAGGTGAAGCCAGGCAGGAGCACACGGGCGTCGCGGGGCAGATCAAGCGCCTTCAAAGACAGGAACAGCGCTGCGGAACAGGAAGAGACCGCCAGTGCATATTTGCTGCCCAGCAGCCCGGCGAATTCCGCTTCCAGCAAAGAAACAGGGGCGTTTTCGGCAGCCGTGTAACGGAAGAGGTCGCCGGTTTGAAGAAGGTGTTCGATTTCCTCGCGTGCAGAATTCGGGATCGGCTCGGCGGCATATACATTGGGAGGCAATGTCATAGTTTTCAACTTTCTTAAGTTGGGTTTTCAAAAATATAAAACAATGCGCCGCGCCAAGCCAGCGAAATCACCCCGAGGGATGTGATGATTTCATGACATGTTGTCTCAGGGTGAAGAGGGATCAGATGCCGAGGCGGTCGCGCAGGGCGTACCAGGTCATCGCAAGTGCAAGCAGCGGGCTGCGCAGGCGCTGGCCGCCCGGGAAGGGCAAAGCCGGCACGCGGGCCATGGTGTCAAACCCGTCACTTTGCCCCGCCAGTGCCAGTGCGATCAGCTGGCCTGCGTGCGTGGCGGTGCCGACGCCATGCCCGCTATAGCCGGACGCGGTAAGAATATTGGGCGCAAGTCGGCGCAGATAGGGCATACGCTTCATGGTGATTGCCAATGTGCCGCCCCAGGCGTAGTCGATGCGTATGTCTTTGAGATGGGGGAAGATTTCCGTCATCGGTTTGCGCACAGTGGTGGCGATGTCCGCAGGAAAGCGGTAGCCATAGCTTTCGCCGCCACCAAAGAGCAGCCGCTTGTTGTGGCTGAGCCGGAAGTAGTTGATCACAAATTTGCTGTCGGCCACTGCGACGTCTTGAGTCAGCACACGCGCCGCGTCAGCGCCCAACGGTTCTGTGGCCGCGATAAAATTGTTGATCGGCATGACGCGGCTCGCAACTTTGGGCTCAAGATCCCCGAGATATCCGTTACACGCCAGAACCAATTGATCTGCCGAGACTTTTCCATCTGAGGTATGGACGGCGATCTTAGTGCCACGTTCGATCTTTGTGACTTCGCTGGTTTCATGGATCACTGCGCCTGCCGCCGCCGCAGCGCGCGCAAGGCCAAGTGCATAGGCCAGAGGATGCAGGTGTCCTGCGCCCATATCCAGTGAGCCACCGACATATTTGGGAGACGGGCACAGCGCTTGCATGGCGTCGCGATCCAGCGGAGAAATCTCTGTGTAGCTGTATTGTTCCTGCAGATGCGCTGCGTAGCTGTGTTCCTCAGCAACTTCCTTTACCGAGAAACAGGCGTGGGCGACCCCGGGTTTGTAGTGGCAGGCGATGTCATGCTGTTGGATGCGGGATTTGACGAGGGTCTTGGCGTCCTCTGCCAAGGCCCAGAGCTTGGCTGCATCCTCAGGACCCATCAGGCTTTCCAGTCCGTCTTGCTCCATGCGCTGGCCGCTGCCGAGCTGACCGCCATTGCGCCCGGATGCCCCGAAGCCCACACGGTGGGCCTCCAGCAGCACAACTTTGCGCCCAGCCTCGGCGAGATGAAGCGCGGTTGATAGGCCGGTGAAACCGCCGCCAATCACGCAGACATCTGCGCGGGTGTCCCCTTTGAGAGGTGCAAATGGGGGGAGTGGCGTGACCGTGGCGGCGTACCAACTCTCGGGATATGTGCCTTTGCGATCATTGGCGTAGAGCAGGTTCATCGACATGGTGTGTCTGTTTCCTCTTGCCTTTAAATATCCCCGCCGGAGGCAAAGCCGCCTGTCAGGCGGCTTTTAAAATCAAACGTTTAGCAGAAGGTGCTCACGTTCCCAGGGGGAGATCACGGCGAGGAATTCTTCGTATTCGGCCCGTTTCACAATGGAGTAGACACGGGCGAATTCTGGGCCGAGGACCTCGTGGAGGGCGGTGGCCTGATCGAAGAGATCGAGGGCGCCGCCGAGGATGCGGGGGATGGCTTCTTCGCCGTCATAGGCGTCGCCCTTGAATTGCTTGTCCGGGCGCTCCTGCTCGATCAACCCTAGGTAGCCGCAGGCGAGGGAGGCGGCGATGCCGAGATAGGGGTTGCAGTCCATGCCCGCGATGCGGTTTTCGACGCGGCGGGCCTGCGGGCTGGAGAGGGGCACGCGGATGCCGGTGGTGCGATTATCACGCGCCCATTCCAGATTGATCGGCGCCGCATGGTCGCGCACGTAGCGGCGATAGGAGTTCACATAAGGCGCAAGCACGGCAATGGCGGCGGGCAGGTGGTTCTGCATGCCCGCGATAAAGTGAAAAAACGCATCCGTGTCGCCACCCTGAGGGCCGGAAAAGATGTTCTGGCCGGTCTCGATGTCGATCACCGAGTGGTGGATGTGCATCGCGCTGCCGGGCTCATCGGCGATCGGCTTGGCCATAAAGGTGGCGTAGCAATCATGGCGCAGGGCCGCTTCGCGGATCAGACGCTTGAAGTAAAACACCTCATCCGCCAGCTTGACCGGATCGCCATGCACCATGTTGATTTCGAGCTGGCCCGCGCCGCCTTCCTGGGTGATGCCGTCAATCTCAAAGCCTTGCGCTTCGGCAAAGTCGTAGATGTCGTCAATCACCGGGCCGAATTCATCAACCGCCGTCATGGAGTAGGCCTGACGGGCCGCAGCGGGGCGGCCGGAGCGGCCCATCATCGGCTTGATGCTTTGCGCGGGATCCGTATTCCGCGCGACCAGAAAGAACTCCATTTCCGGTGCGACCACCGGCTCCCAGCCTTTGGCACGGTAGAGATCTACCACGCGTTTCAATACGTTACGCGGACTGAAGGGCACAGGTGTGCCGTCGGTGTTGTAGGCGTCGTGAATGACCTGAAGCGTCCAGTCGCCGGTCCATGGCGCGGCGGTGGCCGTGTTCCAGTCCGGCCGCAGGATCATGTCTTTCTCGATGAAGCCTTCCTCGCCCGCAGCCTCGCCCCAATCGCCCGTAATTGTTTGATAAAACACGGAATCCGGCAGGTGGAAATAGTCCTGACGGGCAAATTTGGTGGCGGGAACCGCCTTGCCGCGCGCAATGCCGGGAAGATCAGAGATGATACATTCGACTTCGTCGAGCCGGTGGCCTTCGAGATAGGCACGTGCAGCATCAGGGGTTTTGGAAAGCCAGTCGGTCATCGGGGTCTCTCTTGGCGGAAGAAGTCAGCAAATTGGTCGGCAATGGTTTGGCTCGCGGTGGCCTCATCAAGCTCGTCGATGGCGGCTTCGAGCACCTCCTCAGGCACCACGCCACGGCCACGGGTGTTGATCAGACCATCCACAAAATCGGCTGAAAATTCAGGATGCGCCTGAACCGTCAGAGCGCGGTCGCCGTACAGAATGGCCGCGTGTTTGCAGAAGTCATTGGTGGCAATGGTCACAGCGCCGGGCGCAATCTCGACCACCTGATCCTGATGCCAGGCATTGAGCGCGATTTCGGTGCCCGCGAAGTCATAGGTCTGGCGGCCAACAGCCCAACCCCCCTCAAATTTCTCGACTTTGCCGCCAAGCGCCTGTGCGATGATCTGATGGCCGAAACACACGCCAACCATCGGGATATTAAGCGTCACCGCCTCGCGGATGAAATCCTCCAGCGGGGGAATCCAATCGTGATCCTCATAGACGCCGTGCTTGGATCCAGTGATCAGCCATCCGTCGCACTCTTCAATCGATGCGGGAAATTCACCATCGACCACCTTGTAGCCTGCGAACTCAAAATCCTGTCCGGAAAGCAGGGTTTTGAACATCTCGATGTAGTTGCCGTAGTGGGGTGCGAGCTCATCGGGAGTGTGTCCGGTGAGCAAAATGCCGATTTTCATGGGTCACCAAATTTGATCAAATTTACCGTAGCGCCGCCATGGGCGTCGCGCAAGCCTGTCATACACGTTCCAGATAGGTTTGCCAGTGTTGCTCTGTGGGGATGTCGGCGAGCTTGCGTAGTTCCTGACGCTTGGTCATCACCAGATTGCGGATCAGCTCGGCAGGCAGGCAGCGGGCGATGAAGGCATCGTGTTCAAAGAGGTCAATGGCTGTCTCCCAGCTTTCGGCCAACTGCGGTTGCTCCTGCGCATAAGCGTTGCCGACAACTGGGGCTGGCGGTGTCATGCGCTCCGCAATCCCGGTAAGGGCGGCGGAGAGCACCGAGGCCAGCATGAGGAAAGGGTTCACATCCCCGCCTGCAACGCGATGTTCGATGCGGCGCGCAGCCGGTGGGCCGCCGGGAATGCGCAGCGCGGCGGTGCGGTTTTCATAGCCCCAGCAGACCGATGTGGGCGCATGGGCACCCGGCGCAAAGCGGTCATAAGAGGGGCCGTGGGGCGCGAAGATCAGGGTTGAGGCGCGCATGGCGGCAAGGCATCCCGCAACCGCAAAGCGCAGCAAGTTGGAGCCCTCGGCCGTGCCATCGTCAAACACATTGGCGCCGGTTTCATCCACCACGGAGAAATGGACATGCATGCCATTGCCTGCATCATCCGCATAGGGTTTGGCCATGAAAGTGGCGGCAACCCCATGTTTTCTGGCGGTTGCGCGGATCAGCTGCTTGATCAACAAGGCATCCTGTGCGGCCTTCATGGCGGGCTGGTGGTTCAGCGTGATTTCAAACTGGCCGATGCCGCCTTCGCAGGTCATGGTCTGCAGCGGGATGCCCATATCGGAGGCGGCCTGATAGAGATCGCTGAACAGCGCGTCAAAACTGTCAAGCTCATCCAGCGACAGAATTTCGCTGGCGTCGAGGCGACGCCCGTCCCGTGGGCTGAGTGGCGGCCGCAGGGTTCTGCCGCTGTCATCCATCAGCGTGAATTCCATTTCGGTGGCGGCCATGACGGTCCAGCCACGGGCGGCGTAGCGGTCCAGGACGTGGGCCAGCGCCGCCATGGGATCGCCCAGATACGGCGTGCCGTCCTCTTGCAGCATTTGCATCAGCGTCAGGGAAGAGGCGGTGGAGAGCCATGGCATAGGCACGGCGCCGCGCGTGCTGGGGGTCAGGATGCCGTCCTGATCGCCGCTTTCAAACACCAGCGGGCTGTCCTCGATGTCACAGCCCCAGATGTCGAGATTGAGGGCGGAGATCGGCAGGCGCGCGCCGCCCTTGGAGAGCTTTGCCTGATGTTCCGAAGGGATGCGTTTGCCGCGCAATTGACCGTTCAGATCTACGGCGGCGATGCGAAGTGTCGGAGGGAGCGCGCTGTCCATGGAGTACCTACTTGGATAATTTGATCAAATTATCTTTGCCGTTGCGCGGCTTGTCCAGCAATTTCTCGTGATGTCGGTATCGCGTCGGTATTGCGGCTGTAACGCGACGGTGGAGAAAATACAGCAACGCCCGCCTTATAAGGGGCGGGCGCAACGTGATTTTTGCAAAAGGCGCGCGGGCGACTCAGCGAATGAGATTTGGCCGGATGCGCAGCTTTGGTGCCGCATTTTGAGGCAGATGCCGGTTCAGGCGGCGGTTCACAATTCCGAAGACCCAGATGATCACCAGAGTCAGAAGGATGAAATAGAGCGCCAGAATGGGGTAGGGCACGAAGGGGTTGTAGGTCTTATCCGCGAAGTAGTTCGCGTAATAGAGCGCATCGCCCTGTTGCCGCCATGCCGGGAAGCCTGAGAAGAACACCAGTGTTGTGGCATGGAACAGAAAGATTGCCTCGTTGGTGTAGGCAGGCCATGCCAGACGCATCATGGTTGGGAACATGATCCGGCGATAGCGATACCAGCCGGTGAAGCCATAGGCGTCTGCCGCCTCTACATCGCCTTTTGGGATCGAGCGCAATGCGCCGTAGAAGATCTCTGCCGAGTAGGCGGAGGTATTCAGGAACAGCACGATCAGCGCGCCCAGTGCCGCGGAGGACAGTGGGTTGAAGATCGGCGAGAGGCCCTTGAGCGACAGGAACAGGAAGTAGGCAAAGAAGAACTGGATGAACAGCGGGCTGCCGCGGAAGAGGAAGATGAACCACTCCGCCGGTTTGCGGGCCAGTCGGCTGTCAGAGTTCTTGGCCACCGCCAGAAGGTTGGCAAAGAGGAAACCTGTGAGCACGGCCAGAACGCCGTAGTAGACGTTCCAGATCATGCCGGAGCCGATCAGGGTGAAATGCTCACAGAGGGTGAATTCGCTGCGCGGCAGCAGGCGCTCGCCATAGCCCAGAGAGCGGAAGGCATAGGCCTGAATGGTCTCGATACAGCTCATGCGGCGCTCCCTGCTTTGCGTTGGGCTTCGCCATCCAATGTGGCCTGGCCGTGGGAGAGGCGTTTGGTGAGGCGGCCCAGGGCGATTTCAGAGACCCGTGTGAACAGGAGGTAGAAGATCAGTAGCGCGAGGAAATACCACATGCGCCAGTCGCCATGGGGGTAGTCTGTGAAGCGGGCGGTCTTGGAGGCTCCCAGATCGCGTGCCCAGTAGACGATGTCTTCGACACCGAGCAGGAACAGGAGCGGGGTGGCCTTGATCAGCACCATCCAGAGGTTGGACAGGCCGGGCAGGGCGTAGATCCACATTTGCGGCAGCAGGATGCGCCAGAAGGTCTGGCGCGGCGTCATGCCATAGGCCTCTGCAGTTTCCAGCTGTGGACGCGGCACGGCGTTCATGGCGCCAAAGAGCACATTGGCGGCAAAAGCACCAAAGACGATCGCAAAGGTGAAGACAGCAACCCAGAAGCCGTAGATCTCATGCACCCATTGCGGAGAGGTGCTGAGCGGCATTTTGGCGATGTCACAGACCAGGAACTCGTTTCCTTGGCGGATCGGTTCGGACCAGTCGGGGCATTTCACCTTGTGGCGCAGCCATTCGATGCCCTGATCGAGCGCAATCACGAAGAAGAGGAAGAAGGCGATGTCCGGCACGCCGCGCACGATGGCGATATAGGCTTTGCCGATCCAGCGCAGCAGGAAGAAGCGCGCGCGGGCAGCCATGGCGCCACCAAGGCCAAAGGCCAGCGCTGTGGGCGCGGTCACGGCTAGCAGCAGGAGCACGGTGCCAAAAGAGGCGTAAAAGGCCATGTGCTTCCCGGTGGTGAGATAGCAGCTGAGCCAAGGCAGACTGTCTAGGACAGAGGGATCTGAGCAATAGGCAAAAATGGCTGGCCTCATTTGGTTTTCGCGCAGCACAGGCTCAAATCAGCCTCGGCGCGGGATTGGAAAAGGGGGGCAAGCCGCCCCCCTTCGTGTTTGTGGATCAGCGAAGGGCTTAGAATTTGCCTTCGATTTCCCATTTGTCGAGCATCGCGTTGAGCGTGCCGTCTGCCTTCATGGAGGCGATGGCCGCGTCAAACTTGCCGCGCAGCTCGTCATCAGACTCACGGAACGCCATGCCGATGCCGCCGCCGAGGTAGACGTCTTCGATGAAGGTCAGCTCGGTTTCAGCCACGAAAGGTGCCAGGAAGTCTTTGTCGGCCATCACGGCGTCGACTTCGCCTGCGTTCACAGCGGCGATGGTTTCGTCAGGTGTGTTGAATTCCACAAGCGTTGCACCAGTGGTGGCCACATGATCGGACTGAATGGTGCCGGTTTGGGCCGCAACAACAGCGGATTTCACATCTACGTCCGCAGAGAGAGCGGCGTAGGCGGAAGGCGACGGACGCGTGTAGCCCTGTGTGAAGTCCATGGTTTCTTCGCGCTCATCGGTGATGGACATGCCCGCGATGATGGCGTCGTAGTTGCCGGACTGCAGGTTCGGGATGATGCTATCCCAATCGTTGGTGACCCATTCACAGGTCAGCTCGGCACGTGCGCAGAGCTCGTCGCCCAGCTCGCGCTCAAAACCGTCCACTTCACCAGAATCGTTGATGAAGTTGTATGGAGGGTAGGCGCCCTCGGTGCCGAGACGAACGGTGTCCGCCATGGCGAAACCTGCGGTCAACGCCAGTGCGGCGGTGCTCAGGATCAGTTTATTCATAGTGTTGCTCCCTATGGTTGGTAAATTATGTGACGGTTGATGACAGGAACTGTTTCAACCGTTCTGATTTTGGATTGCCAAAAAGTTCATCCGGCGCACCTTCTTCTTCGATCAGGCCTTGATGCAAAAACACAACGTGATCAGAAACATCACGTGCCATCTTCATGTCGTGCGTCACGATCATCATAGTGCGGCCTTCCTCAGCCAGCGCCTTGATCACGCGCACCACTTCCTGTTCAAGCTCGGGATCAAGCGCCGATGTGGGCTCGTCAAACAGCAGCGCCTCAGGCTCCATCGCGAGTGCGCGGGCAATTGCGGCACGTTGCTGCTGGCCGCCTGAAAGCTGTGCGGGGTAGGCATCGTGTTTGTCGGCAATGCCCACCTTGTTGAGATACATATGGGCGGCTTCCTCAATCTCGTCGCGGTCGCGACCCAGCACGGTGATGGGCGCTTCCATCACGTTTTGCAGGATGGTCATGTGGGACCAGAGATTGAACTGCTGAAACACCATCGACAGGTTGGTGCGGATACGCAGCACCTGTTTGGGGTCGGCAGGCTGGCGCGCATGGCCATTGCCTTTCCAACTGACGGGTTCGCCTTTGAACAGGATGTCGCCCTGCTGGCTGTGCTCCAGAAGGTTGGCGCAGCGCAGGATGGTGGATTTGCCGGAGCCGGACGAGCCGATCAGAGACACCACGTCGCCGCGATGGGCGGTGATATCCACGCCTTTGATCACTTCGAGATTGGCGTAGGCTTTGTGCAGGTCGCGGATTTGCAGAACGGGCGTGGCTTCGCTCACAGTGTCCCCATCAGTATCGGGTTGATCTTGGTGCCCCAATAGGGATGAAAATTTACCTAATTGCAACTTTCAAAAGGGCGGTTGAGACGCCAAGGCTGACGTTTTGATCCCCCCAATGACCAAATGGTCAGGGTTCGGGCGGATTTGGCACAGCCTCATAAGCGCTTTGGGGCATGTCCACCAGCCCCTTGAGGATCAATTCTGACCGCTCAGACGGCAAAAGCGCTGTTATTGCTGCACTTAAGGCAGCCTGAATGGGCGCGGGATCGCGGTAAATCGCGGAGATATAGGGCAAAGCTGGCGTCGGCGCGGTGCGCTCTATCTCGACAAGATCACGGGCAAAGCCATCGTGACGTTGCATCAACATCCAGCTCACCACATCCAGAGCGGCAAAATCTGTGCTGCCTTCGGCCACCAATTGTGCGGAGCGGCGGTGCGCACCGCTTTGAACACGTGGGCCGATTCGCAAGTTGCGGCTGTCAAAATGGTGCCAAGGTGCGGCCCAGCCTGATTGCGACAGCGGCTCGTTATAGGCCATGGTTGCACCCTCAAGCGGGACAAGGGGCTGGTCTGCCTGCGCGGCAGGATGGGATTTATGGACCACAATCACCGAACAATAGTGCCCGGCGGGCAGATCCGGCAGGCCATGGTCCGGCGCGCCGATCAGAGCGACTTTGCCAATCAGCCGCGTGCGAAACGGAAAGCCACAGGTCTGGGCCAGCAACAGATCGGGGCTTTGCCAGAGCGCCCAGAGATCCTCAGGGGTACTGCGCCGCGATGGCCCATCGCCATAGGCCTCCACAAAGAGCTGGCACAGCCGATCATGAGCCGCCGCGGTTTCCGGGCGGTCATACATCGGCAGGGCAACCCTCATCCGTGGGCGATCACACGTTGGCGGGCGCGGGCGCTTTCCACATCTGAGATGCCCAAGAGATTGGCCGCCAGTCGCAGCAGCGCGTCTTCGCGGCTGTCGCGTTCGCCATCGACCATCACCACCTGCCACATGGCCTCAATCACAGAGACCCGTTCTTCCAGTGGCACGGCGTCTTTGATGGCGCGGGTGAAGCGCACCGTGTCCGGGGCCTCGGATTCCAGCGTCTCGGCTTCTTTGCGCAACGAGGTGGCCTCAAACGGGGACAGGCTGTAGCGGCCGGCGATGATGCGTTCGATGCGCGCGGCCTCATCCGGATCATAGCTGCCGTCTGCGCGGGCAATGCGCACCAACAGCGCGCTCAGCGCCAGTCGGGCATCCATATCGGACAGGGGCTCAGGGGCGGGCGCCGTCAGGCGTTTCAGAAAATCTGCAAACATAGGCGAAGATGTAAGACCGTGCGGCGGGGGCGGCAAGTTCTGTTTCTCATTCGTCAAATATCCTGGGGTGGCCACCGCTTGCGGTGGCAGGGGCAAAGCCCCTGACCGGTCTGCGCCCCAAAATCCCGTTTGCAGTTTTCTCTGCATGCACTAGCGTGCCTGCCACTGTCTTTCAGCTGTCCCTCATGAGCCCAATACCATGGCCCGCCTGTCTCTGATCCTGTCTCTCATCGCGACGCTCTGCGTCGGCTTTGTGGTGCAACGCGTGGCGCTGGGGCTGTTTTTGTCAGAGGAGCTTGAAAAATCTGAAGGGCAGCTTTCGCTTTACCGCAGCACGGTTGTGGCGGAGCTGGAGCGGCACAGCCACCTGACCCATGTGCTGGCGCAGGACAGTTTTGTTTTGGACGCTTTGGCAGGTGAAGACACCGGCGCGCTCAATGCCCGGCTTGCGGATTTTGCCAGCAAGGCGGGCTTGGATGCGATTTATCTGATGGATGCCACGGGCGGCACCATCTCTGCCTCAAACCACAATACGCCGCGCTCCTTTGTTGGGCAAAGCTATGCGTTTCGGCCCTATTTTCAGGAGGCTTTGTCCGGCGGGCAGGGGCGGTTTTATGCGATTGGCACCACCACGGGGGAGCCGGGGTATTTCATAGCCGATCCGGTGCAGGGGTCTTCGGTGCTAGGTTCAGACGCGCAGGTGTCTGGTGTCATTGCGCTGAAGAAGAGCTTTGGCGATCTGGAAGAAAGCTGGGCCAATGCGGGGGAGCAGGTGATCCTTGCCAATCGGGACGGGGTTGTCCTTCTGGCGTCTGATCCGTCGTGGCGCTATCGCGCGTTGTCGCCGTTGAGCGCGGCACAGAAGGACGAGATTGTCGCGGCGCGGCAGTTCCCCGGGCAGGCATTGGATCCGCTGGACTGGGCGCCGAAAGGCGAAAATCAGGCGGATATTGCGGGCGAGCTGCGGCTGCATCTGGTGGCGCAGGATCTGCCGGATGGCTGGGAGCTGCACTATTTTGCCAGTGATGACCGGGCGGTGGCGCGGGCCTGGCTGGCGACGGCTGTGGTGGTTTTGCTGGCGGGATCGGCTTTGATCCTGTTTCAGGTGCAGCGCGCGCGGCGGATCGGGCGGGCACTCAGGCGGGCGGAGCAGGAAGAGGCGCAGCTGCGTCAGGCCAATGCATTGCTGGCGGTGGAGATTTCAGAGCGCAAGACCGCGCAGACCCAGCTTCAGGCGGCGCAGAAGGAGCTGTCGCAAGCCAGCCGTCTGGCGGCATTGGGTCAGCTTTCCGCCTCTGTGACCCATGAGCTGGGGCAGCCGATTGCCGCGATGCGCAACCATCTGGCAGCGGCGGAGCTGAACCCGAAGGGGGCTGCGGGGCTGGGGGCGGATCTGGGTGGTTTGGTGGCGCGCATGGAGGGCATCACACGCCAGCTCAAGTTCTTTGCCACCAGCGGCAAAGAAGGGTTTGAGGTTTTTGCGCTGCAATCTGCGATGGAGGCGGCGCTGACCCTTGTGGCCCCCAATCTGGAGGCGGGGGAGGTCACGGTTGCGCGGGATCTGGCGGAGGCGCCGATTTTGGTGCGCGGCAATCGGCTGCGCATTGAGCAGGTGATGACCAATATTCTGCGCAACGCCTGTGACGCCATGGAAGAGGAACCGCAGGCGGCGGTGCTGACCGTGCGGCTGTGGCAGAGCGACGGTTTTGCGGTGTTTGAGGTCACGGACACGGGGCACGGGTTGGCGGCGGCGAACTTGCAGGACCTGCAGGAACCTTTTGTTACCACAAGAGAAAGTGGGCGCGGCATGGGGCTTGGACTGGCCATTTCCGCCACCATCGTGAAAGATCACGGCGGCCGGATGGAAGCTGAAGACCGCGTGAGCAAGGATGCCTCAGAACACAGCGGTGGCGCGGTGTTTCGGGTGTCGCTGCCGCTTGCGGGAGCAGGCACCGGGCTGACGGAGAGCGGCCCGCTTGCGGCGCAATGAAGGAGAGGCGCAGATGAACGACGGGCCGACATACAGCCTGCTGATTGTGGATGATGACAAGGCGATGCGGCATTCGCTGCTGGCCTTGATGGAGGCGGCGGGCTGGCAGGCGGAGGCGGTGGCGCGCGGCGAAAAGGCTTTGGAGCGGCTGGCAACATTTGCGCCGGATGTGATCCTTTCAGATGTGCGTATGCCGGGGATGACCGGGATGGAACTGTTGGCCGCATTGGATACCGAACTGTCCCCGCCGTTGGTTCTGATTTCCGCCCATGGGGATATTCCCATGGCGGTGGAGGCGATGCAGGCCGGTGCCTACAGCTTCGTAGAGAAACCTTATGAGCCGCGCCGTCTGCTGACCATTCTGACCCATGCGGCCGAACAGCGCCGGATGCGGGCCAGCAACCAGCGGCTTAAGGCGCGGCTTTATGAACTGTCGGGACTGGATCGGGTGCTTTTGGGGCAAACGCAGGCCGTGGCCAATCTGCGCGAAGAGGTGCTGGACCTTGCGCCCATGGAGGGCGCGGTGCTGATCCAGGGCGAGACGGGGACCGGCAAGGAATTGGTGGCGCGGGCGCTGCATGATTTGGGGCCGCGCGCTGAGCAGCCGTTTCTCGCCATCAACTGCGCGGCGCTGAGCCCGGAGCGTTTTGAAGCGGAGATGTTTGGCACCGCGGAGGGTGGCAAGGGGCGTCTGCAGGCGGCGACCGGCGGGACACTGTTTCTGGATGAGATCGGGGCTTGCCCACCCGCCGTTCAGGCAAAGCTGTTGCGGGTGATCGAAGACCAGCAGGTGTTTCCCGTGGGCGCGGCCACGCCGGATGCGGTGGATCTGCGGATCATTTCAGCCACCAATGAGGACGTGGAACAAGCTGTCGCGGATGGCCGGCTTCGGCAGGATTTTCTGTTTCGGATCAATACCTTCGTGATGCAACTTCCACCGCTGCGCCAGCGGCGGGACGATGTGACCCTGCTGGCGGCGCATTTCCTTGATGACTATGCAAGGGTGCATGAGATTGCTGCGCCGGAGCTGGATCATGAGGATGTGGCCACGCTGATGGCGCATGATTGGCCGGGCAATGTACGCGAGCTGCGCAACGTCTGTGCGCGCCGTGTGATGCAGGCGCGTCGGGGTGGGGGCACCATGGCGGCGGCCTTGACCCAGACGGGCGGGCTTGAGGATGTGCCGGAAACCCTACGGGAGGCCGTTGCCGCCTTTGAGCGGGAACTGATCGGAAAGGCCATCAAGGGGCATGAGGGGCGGATGGACGCCGCTGCGGAGGCGCTGGGAATCGGACGGCGGACGCTGAACGAAAAGATTGTGAAGCTGGGTCTGAAGAAAGAAGCGCTGCTTTGACGGGTTGCGCGTAGAGACGCACAGCCAAAAAGTTTGCTGCGGCGGATGCGCGCAATCTGGTGTTGAATGCGCGGCTTAAAGCGCTGAAACCTCAAAGAAATTGATGATTTTCTTGCCCTGCGGAAATCCGCAGGGCTGACGTCGTGTCCTGCGCAAAATCCTTCATTGGCAATCTGATGCGCGTTGCGGCATGCTTTGGACATAAGCACTTACGCAATCGGGAGGAAATCATGCGTAAATTGATGAGCCGGACCGCCGTGGCGGCCCTGTCTATGGCCTTTGTCACCGAAGCAATGGCCACCGAGTGGAATGTCTCTGTCTGGGGCAAACGCCGCGCCTTCACCGAGCATGTTGAGAAACTGGCGGAGCTGGTGAGCGAAAAGACCGGCGGCGAGTTCACTATGAACATCAGCTATGGCGGTCTGTCCAAGAACCGTGAAAACCTAGATGGGATCTCCATCGGCGCGTTTGAAATGGCGCAATTCTGTGCAGGCTATCACCGTGACAAGAACCGCGTGATCACTGTGCTGGAGCTGCCATTCCTCGGCGTGGCGAACCTGCAGGAAGAGATGGCGGTGTCTGCGGCTGTTTACGGCCACCCGGCCGCAGCGGAAGAAATGGAGCAGTGGAACGCAAAGCTGCTGATGACCTCGCCCATGCCGCAGTACAACCTTGTTGGCACCGGCGATCCACGTGACTCGCTGGCCGACTTTGACGGCATGCGCGTGCGCGCCACCGGCGGTCTGGGCAAAGCCTTTGAAGCCGTGGGCGGCGTGCCGACCTCTGTGACCGCGACCGAAGCCTATCAGGCGATGGAAAGCGGTGTGGTGGACACGGTGGCCTTTGCGCAGCACGCGCACCTGTCTTTTGGCACCATCAACCAAGCGGACTGGTGGACAGCCAACCTGAACCCCGGCACCGTGAACTGCCCGGTTGTGGTGAACATCGACGCTTATGAAGACCTGTCAGATGAGCACCGCGCGGCGCTGGACAGCTCTGTTCAGGAATCGCTGGATCACTATGTGGCGAACTACGGCACGCTTCTGGAGAGGTGGGACAGCGTTCTGGAAGAGAAGGGCGTGGCCAAGGTTGAGATCGACGATGCTGTGATCGCGGAGTTCCGCGCCAAAGCGGCAGACCCGATCCGCGATGCCTGGATCAAAGACATGGAAGCGCAGGGCATTCCTGGTCAGGAGCTCTATGATCTGGTTGTGAAAACTCTCGAAGATCACCGCGCAACCAACTGATAAAAATAATTAAAATTGCGGCCTCGGTGAGTTCCGGGGCCGTTTTGTATCTGACGTGTGTCAGGTAGAAGGGGGAAGGATATGGCCGGTGCCTCTGCCGTGCTTGAAGACAACAGTGTGCTCAGCAGACTGGATCGTCACCTGCTCAAGCTGGAACAGTTTTTTGCATTGCTGAGCGGCCTTGCCGTGTTCAGCCTGATGTTTTTGGCCGCTTATTCGGTGGGTGGGCGCAAGTTCTTTGCGTCGCCGCTGTCGGGATATGTGGATTATATCGAGGCGCTGATGCCGTTGATTGCGGTGATGGGGATCGCTTATGTGCAGCGCGATGGCAGCCACATCCGCATGGATATGGTGATTGGCAAGCTCAAGGGCCGTGCGCTCTGGGGGGCAGAGCTGCTGTCTGTGATCCTGATCCTTGGGTTGATGATTGCGCTGACCATGGGCAGCTGGGCGCATTTTGAGCGCTCTTTTGATTGCGCGCGACCGCTGTGTTCGCGCGACAGTTCGATTGATATTGGCCTGCCGATCTGGCCCTCCAAGCTGATTGTGCCGGTGGCATTTTCGGTGATGTGTCTGCGGCTGGCGCTGCAGGTCTGGGGCTATGGGCGCGCGTTTTTGCTGAACCTACCAAGCCCGGTGGCGGTGCCGCTGGTGCAGTCGATCGAAGAACAGGCCCGTGCAGAGGTCGATCAGCTTGGGGATGCTGACAATGGATAACATTACGATTGGCCTGTGGGTCACGGGCGGGATGCTCCTGCTTGTGGTGCTGGGGATGCGGGTGGCCTTTGCCGCTGCGCTGGCTGGCTTTGTCGGGATCGTCTGGATTTTCTGGGCCAAGTCCGGCTATGCGCCGGAAAAACTGCTCTACTGGAATGAGCGGCGGGAGATCTGGGACGGGGCGTTGGGCAAATCCATCGCGATTGCCGGATCGGTGCCGCATTCCAAAGTGTCCTCACAGGCGTTGAGCCTCATTCCGACCTTCATTCTGATTGGCTATCTGGCCTATTACGCCAAGCTGACAACGGCGCTGTTTGATGCGGCCAAGAAGTGGATCGCCTGGGTGCCGGGCGGGCTGGCGGTGTCAACCGTGTTTGCGACCGCAGGCTTTGCGGCGGTGTCCGGTGCGTCGGTGGCGACAGCGGCGGTGTTTGCGCGGATTGCGATCCCGGAGATGTTGAAGGTGGGCTACAACAAGCAGTTTGCCGCAGGCGTTGTGGCGGCCGGGGGCACTTTGGCCTCGCTGATCCCGCCCTCTGCGATCCTTGTGATCTATGCCATCATCGTGGAGCAGGATGTGGGCAAGCTGCTGCTGGCGGGCTTTATCCCTGGTGCGTTCTCCGCAGTGGTCTATGGTGCGATGATTGTGGGCATTGCCATGATCTTCAAGACCGTCGGCCCGCCGGTGAGCGGCTTTACATGGCGTGAGCGTTTTGCCGCGCTGCCGCCGGCTTTGCCGATTGTGGCGGTGGTCGTGATCATCATCTTCTTTGTCTACAACCCCTTCGGCGATGCCTGGGGCACACCGACCGAGGGCGGGGCCGTGGGGGCGTTCATTGTCTTCCTGCTGGCGCTGGTGCGCGGGATGCGCTGGCCGGAGCTGAAATCTGCGCTGTTGGATACGGCCAAGCTGACGGTGATGATTTTCACCATCATCTGGGGGGTGCTGATCTATGTGCGCTTCCTTGGGTTTGCGGATCTGCCGGGGGCGTTTTCGGATTGGATCACCAGCCTTGAGATGTCGCCGTGGCTGATCCTGATCTGCATTCTGCTGGCCTATGCGGTGCTGGGCATGTTCATGGACGCCATTGGCATGCTGCTGCTGACTTTGCCGGTGGTGTACCCTGCGGTGATGGCGCTGAACGGCGGCGAGGCCGTGGCGGCGGCGGACAGCACCTTTGGCATGAGCGGTACGATGTGCGCGATCTGGTTTGGCATTCTGGTGGTGAAGATGGCGGAGTTCTGTCTGATCACCCCGCCGATTGGCCTCAACTGCTTTGTGGTGGCTGGTGTGCGCGATGATCTGTCTGTGCAGGATGTGTTCAAAGGTGTGACACCGTTCTTCATCGCGGATGCCGTGACCATCGCATTGCTGGTGGCCTTCCCGTCGATTGTGCTCTGGTTGCCCAGTTTGGCCTGACACGGTTTGGCCTGAGTGCAGATATTCGGCCCGAGCTGATGGGCCGGATATAAACAAAAGAGAGGGCGTCGATCACATCAAGATCGACGCCCTAAATTTTTAAGATCATTTGATTTAATTTAAATTACCCGACAGGGCTGTCTTCGGGTTTGATGCCCAGCATCGCCTCGATTTCATGCAGGCTGGCGTCTTCTTCGGGCGCGTGTTCGCCGTCGGCTTCGATCACTGAAACGAGCTTTTGCACCACTTCCAAACGATGCGGATAATCCACGGTTTCGCGGATCAGGGTGGCAAAGTCTGGTGTGCCGGGGGCGGCGTGTTCGAGCTTTTCGCAGGTGGCGCGCAGTTTGGCGGCCTCAATCGGGTTCAGATCGAAGGACGCGGCAAGGATCTTGTCGATCGCGCCGATCTCTTCCACGTCATAGTGGTTGTCTGATTTGGCCACCCGCACCAGCAACGCGCCAAGAGCGAGCTTTTCATCAGGTTCCGGCAGCGGCGGGGTGTCTGGTGTTCCACGCAGGCGGTGGAGAAGCTGGTCCCAGATCATCCGTCGTAACCCTCCACAATGACAATGTCGCCGGTGCTGACCGGGTCGCGCAGGGATTTGGCGTATTGGTAGTCTTCGGAGTGGTAACAGGCCAGCGCCGCCTCGTAGGAGGGAAACTCAATCACCACATTGCGGCTGCGCGCGCTGCCTTCGGGGTTTTCAAACTGCCCACCGCGGATCAGGAAACGCGCGCCGTGATCCGCAAAGGGTTTGGCATTGGCCTCGATGTATTTCTTATAGCCTTCGGGGTCATCCACATCGACGCGCCCGATCCAATATCCTTTGGCCATTCTGCCCTCCCTGTTCGCGGTATTTCTGAGAGTGAGCGTGCCAAGCGCGCACGGGAATGGCAAGTCAGGTTTGCATCAA
The DNA here is from genome assembly GCF_017743735.1 of Shimia sp. R9_2. GTDB lineage: Bacteria > Pseudomonadota > Alphaproteobacteria > Rhodobacterales > Rhodobacteraceae > Shimia. The sequence goes on along the minus strand of NZ_JAGHRO010000002.1, from coordinate 122,776 downwards.
ATACCTGCGGGTTGTTTGCGCAAATACCGCCAGAGGCGGCCATCCAGCACGAGAAGCCCCAACGCCAGAAGGGCAAAGCCTGCAAATGCGCGTGGGTGCAAGGTTTCTCCCAGGAACAGGGTGCCTAGCAGGATCGCAAACGGCGGCACAAGCAGCGTGACCAGAAGCAGGTTGCCGCTGCCTGCGGTGGCAAGCAGGCGGTAGTAGAGCAAATAGGCCGCAGCGGTGCCCAGAGCCGCACCATAGGCGATGGAGGCCCATGCGGGCGCGGAAAGCGACAGGGTGATTGGACCTTCGACAAAATGCGCCAGCGGCAGCGACATCAGCGCGGAGCAGGTGAGCATGCCTGCGGCGGCCACTGTGGGTGAGCATCCGGCGAGATGTTTGCGCCCCCAGATACTCGCCAATCCATAAGACAGTGTGGCCAGAAGGGCGGCGATCTGCGCAATGGAGCGATGATCAAAACTGGTAAGGTGGGTTAGGCCAATAGCCGTGGCCACGCCGAGAAAACCAATAAAGACCCCAAGCGCCTTGGGAAGAGTGAGAGGTTCGTCCGGCAGAAAAAAGGCTGCGAGCAATACGCCGAAAAAGGCTGTCGCTGCGTTGAAAATCGACGTTAAGCCACTTTCGATGGTGAGCTGGGCAAAGTTCAACAGGCTGAAAGGGATCAGATTGTTGAGCAGCCCCATGATGAGAAACGCCCCCCAAAGCCGCATGCTTTTGGGAACAGGCATTCCGCGCAGCAGGACAAGCGCCCAGAGAAACAAAGCGGCCCACAAAGTCCGGTGCGCCACCAGTGTGATGGGACCGATTTCATAAAGGGCAATGCGGTTGGTGAAGAGAACGCCGCCCCAAAGTGCCGCGAGCAGGAACAGTTCGGCCCAAGATCGGGCAGAGAGCGTTTTTTGAACAGTGGTCGTCATGGGCGCACCTTACTGTGGGTACGTATGCACTGCACTCCGAAAGTTGCGCAAAAGAAAAGCCCCGCCGGAGGGCGGGGCTTTGTATTTGTAAGTCCGACTGATGGTATCAGAAGTGGTAGCCGATACGAATGCCTGCAACCACGGCCGAGTTGTCGTTAAACTGCAGGTCTGGTGCCGCGCCACTTTGCACCTGAACGTTCTGATCGCCGGGAATGACATACTCAAGACCACCAGAGAAAACCCAGTTTTTGTTGGTGTCGTATGTCGCCGCAATACCGATGCTCTTAGAACCGGTTGTCGGTGCCAGTGCCGTGGTGGACGGGCGTGTGCCAGAGCTTTCATAGCCAGCGACAAGCGCTAGGGACAAAGAGTCGTTGATCTGACGGCCGACACCAAGACGATAGGTGTAGGTATCATCCGCGAAGTTCACCCACTCGATGTCACCGGCAAGGCCGGAAGTTGTGAGGTTGAAACCTTCCCAGCCGACCCAGCGAACAGAACCGAACAGCAGGGTTTTGGGCGCGATGCCGGTTTGGAAATCCAAGTTCACACTTTCAGGGAATTCCACGGTGAAGTCCGTTGCTCTGGACGGTGCAAGTGTGCCTGCGCCTATAAGCTGTTCGATGTCGCCGTCAAAACCCACGTCGATGGCGGATGCGTATGTCAGTGCGACCCGCAGCGCGATTTCGGGCTTCTCATAGGCAACACCCAGAACGCCACCCCAGTCGTAGTCGCTGTCTGCGTTAAGACGTCCGTCGCCGGACTCGATGATGCCGTTCACTGAGAGCGCGCGCGCACCACCGTGGATGCTAAACCCGTTGCCAAGATTGTATTGGGCCAAGAAAGTCAACGCGCGGCTGTCGATATCGGCCTGCGCATCAAAGGGAAGCGCTCCACCACTGCCCGCGTTGCTGAAAGGGCCATCAGCGTAAAGCACATGTGCACCAAACGGCTGATCTGCAATGATGGCAGCTGACCATTTTTCGTTGAATTCGTGCTTGTAGCCGAAAGACAACTGATTGAAGCTTTGAGCAACATTATTTGCGTTGGCAAATGCGCCAGCAACCGCAGGTGTGCCAGTTACGTTTGGATTGATCCGGGCGAAGGTGAATTGTGCATAGTCTCCCTCTTCGAACAGGATGTTGACGCCTTGTCCGGAACGGTCGATGCCGCCAGCGTAAGATGCTCCTCCAACCATCGCGAGTGCGGTGGCTCCCATAAGCATTTTTTTCATAAGATAGATGTCCCGTTTAGTCCCTGAGTTATTTTATTACTTGAGCAAAGCTATTCGCGCAGCTTTGCCCAAGTCAACTTAGCCAATTGGATAAAACTTCATTACTTTGCGTCACCTCGTCGCAGTAGTACTGCGGATCTGCGACAGTATGTTTAAGTAATTGCCCGCAAAAATTATGGTGGCCCCGACCAGAACCCATATGTCCAGTGGTTCACCATATAGTGTCATTCCTACAACAGCTATCAGCGGCAGGCGGATGAAGTCGATTGGCATGACTGCAGCGGCAGGGGCGAGGCTAAGCGCGGTGGTCAGGCAGAAGTGCGCCACCAGCCCGGCGCAGCTGATCAGGATGATCCAGGGGAGGCTCTCCCATGACGGGAGTGCGATGTCGCCGTCAAAGCCCGCAAACAGAAGGCCGAGACCCGCTTGCATGACCGCTAAATAAAATAGAATGCAGGTGATGCTTTCCGTGCGTGTGAGCTTGCGGGTGAAGATTGCTGACAGCGCGAAGCCGATGGCTGCGGTGGCGGCGGCGATCTGGCCTATGTCGACGGATTGCGGGGTCGGGCGTGCGACAATCAGAATGCCGATGAAGCCAATGAGCGCTGCCAAAAGGCCGATGGGGCGCAGGCGTTCTCCGAGCAGGAGAGGGGAGAGCAGAATGGCCCAGATGGGGGAGGTGAACTCCAGTGCAAAGACCTGTGCCAAGGGGATGGCGGTGATGGCGAAGAACCAGAGGTTTTGCCCGGCGAAATGGCTGATGTTGCGGATCAGATGCAGACCGAGATTGCGGCTGGTGATCTCGCGCAGGGTGCCCGCCATGGTTGCAACGCCGACCACAAGAACGATGCCGATGAAGCTGCGGTACATCATGATCTCAAAGGTGTCGAGCTCCAGTGAGACGGCGCGCCCGGCGATGGCCATGGAGGTGAAAGAGAGGATGGCACCGCTCATCCAGATGGCGGCTTTGAGGGTGTCGTTCACGCGGGCACCTCGCTGATCTGGTAATGTCGTGGTATTCCAGCTGTGACCGTGGCCCAATCGGAGGCGCTTGTACGGGCCTGATGGGCGTCAAAGGCGGCCTGATCCACGAAGAGTTCCGAGACAGTGTAGCGAGCCGCAATGGCGGGATCTTGGGTCACGTCAAAAGAGAGGCAGCTCGGTTCTGCGCGGGTGAGCGCGATGTGGGTGGGCAGTGCCGCTGCGACGGCCTCTTGGCGGTTTGAAGGGACATCGATGTGGCCGGTGAGGCGGATCATTGGGGCGGTCATAGGGTGCTTATTCCGCGATGGTACAGCAGCCGTGGGTCAGCTGTTCGTTGGTGAGAAGCACAAAAGAAAGCGGGAACTCTCCGCCTGAAGCGGCGCAGGCCGCTTCTTGTACGATGATGGTGGCTTGCGTGCCGGTGATGCTCAGCGCCCAAGCGGAGGGGAAGCCGTCGTGATCCTGCTTGAGTTTGACCGCGACACCCTGAATGCGGCTGTCGTCTCTGCCCCATATTTGCACGGAGGGGCCTGCAATGCCGAGGAACATGTCGCCGGTCGTCCCTTCACAGGCCATTGGCGCGTTCTGCGCCATAGCGGTGAATGGGCAGAGCAAAGCGCTGGCGACAATTGCGGTTGTTAACTTCATAACCGTTCCTCCCTGCGAAGTTGTTGCGCAGCTTGGGCGGACATGGAAGTGGAAACTTGGTGAGGGCAAAAGAAAACGCCGCCCCGGGTAGGAGCGGCGTAGGCTATTGAAGACATGAGGCGGCGTGCCTCACTCCCACTCAATTGTGCCCGGAGGCTTCGACGTGATGTCGTAGGTGCAGCGGTTGATGCCTTTGACCTCGTTGATGATCCGTGTGGCGGTTTCGCCGAGGAACTCGTGGGTGAAAGGGTAGTAGTCCGCTGTCATGCCGTCCACCGAGGTCACTGCGCGCAGGGCACAGGCGTAGTCGTAGGTGCGGCCGTCGCCCATCACACCAACGGTGCGCACAGGCAGGATGGCCACGAAGGCTTGCCAGATCTCGTCGTAGAGACCGTGCTTGCGGATCTGGTCGATATAGACCGCATCGGCCTCGCGCAGAATGTCGAGTTTCTCGCGGGTGATTTCGCCGGGGCAGCGGATGGCGAGGCCCGGCCCCGGGAAGGGGTGGCGGCCAATGAAGCTTTGCGGCAGGCCAAGTTCGCGGCCCAGAGCGCGGACTTCGTCTTTGAAGAGCTCGCGCAGCGGCTCCACCAGTTTTAGGCCCATTTTCTCTGGCAGGCCGCCCACATTGTGGTGGCTCTTGATGGTCACAGAAGGACCGCCGGAGAAGCTGACGCTTTCGATCACATCAGGATAGAGCGTGCCCTGAGCCAGGAACTCGGCGCCGTCGATGGTGTCGGCGTGTTTCTGGAACACGTCGATGAAGAGCTTGCCGATGATCTTGCGCTTGGTTTCCGGATCGGACTGGCCGTCGAGTTCACCAAGGAAGAGCTCCTGCTCGTCGGCGTGGATGAGCTGCATGTTGTAGTTGTCACGGAACATGGTGACAACTTCCTCGGCCTCGCCTTTGCGCAGCAGGCCGTGGTCGACAAACACACAGGTGAGCTGATCGCCGATGGCTTCGTGGATCAGGACCGCAGCAACGGAGCTGTCCACACCGCCGGACAGGCCACAGATGACTTTCTTGTCGCCAACCTGCGCGCGGATCGCCTCAACCATTTGCTCGCGGTAGGCGCCCATGGTCCAGTCGCCGGAGAAGCCAGCGATTTTCACGAAGTTCTCATAGAGTTTCGCGCCATTGGGGGTGTGGTGCACTTCGGGGTGGAACTGCACCGCGTAGAAATGGCGAGAGGTGTCCGCTGTGATCGCAAATGGCGCGTTGGGCGAGGTGCCATAGACCTCAAAGCCTGGAGCGATTTCGCTCACGTGGTCACCGTGGCTCATCCAGACCTGCTCGTCGCCCTCGGCAAACCAGCCATCCAGAATGTCGAGCTTGTTTTGCGGGGTCACATAGGCGCGGCCAAATTCGGCGGTGCCATGGCCGCTTTCCACTTTGCCGCCCAGCTGGGTCATCATGGTCTGCTGACCGTAGCAGATGCCAAGGATCGGCACGCCGTAGTCAAAGATCTCCTGTGGCGCGCGGGGGGAGCCTTCGCGGGTCACGCTGTCTGGGCCACCGGAGAAGATCACGGCCTTGGGCGCAAAGCTGCGCACGAAGTCCATATCGACGTTCTGGTAGGGATGGATTTCGCAATAGACATTGAGCTCGCGCAGGCGGCGGGCGATCAGCTGTGTCACCTGGCTGCCGAAGTCAATAATGAGGAGGCGGTCATGAGAAATATCGGACATGTGCGCCGCATAGGCTATGGCGGCGTTTCGCGCAAGTCCCTGTGCGCGTTGTGGCGCAGCCAGAGGGCCAGGGGCTGCGTGTTTTTGCATCTGTCTGCCCGTATTTTGGCTTGCGTTGCATCCGTGCCTCGTGCTTCAACTCGAAAAAACGTATATTGAAGGTATATACATGGATGAGCTGATTGATGCTGGGCTGATTGATGCTGGGCTGTTTGATGCCGCGCTGTTTGATGGCACCTTGCGTGTGGCCGCGCTGAACCTTGCGCTGGCAGTCTTCTGTGGGGCGTTGATCGGATCGGAGCGTCAGGTGCGCCAGCGTATGGCGGGTTTGCGCACCAATGCGTTGGTGGCGCTGGGGGCGGCGAGCTATGTGGTGTTTTCATCGCTCTTTCCTGATGAGGTGAGCCCGACCCGTGTGGCGGCGCAGGTGGTCTCTGGCATCGGTTTTCTGGGAGCGGGCATCATTTTTCGGCAGGGGTTCACGGTGCATGGCCTCAACACAGCCGCGACGCTTTGGTGCTCGGCGGCAGTGGGGCTAATGGCGGGGGCGGGGGCGCCGGCCTTTGCAGCACTGGCCACGGGGTTGGTGGTTTTTGTGAACCTCGGCCTGCGCCCTTTGGTGAAGTGGCTAAAGCGTAAGACCCGCGCCGGGGTTCCGCTCAATCAGGAATATGAGGTGCAGATCCAATATGCTGCGCAGAACGACCAACATGTGCGGGCCTTAGCGCTGAAGGCGTTGACCCAGATGGGCGTGATCGTCACGGAAATGGCGCGCAGTGACAGCGGCGGGGAGACTGCCGTTCTGGATGTGCTGTTGACCATCGAGGAGCGCAGCAATGCGGAGGTTAGCACATTGCTGCGTCCGCTGATGCTGGATGAGCGGATCACCAAAGTGGCCTGGGAAGCGGGTGACGGGAATTAGAGGGTTGGACTGAGGATGCCGGACCAAAGTGTCTGGGCTGCATCGCGCCAATCACTGCCAAATTCGGGGCATCATGTCGCATTTTTGCGTCAAAGGCCGTTAATCAGCCGCTTGTGGGGGCGGGCACGGGCTACAAAAATGGAGACAGACCAAAAGCCTGTGAGGATGAGACATGGCAGAAGCAGCGACACGGCGGCGTGGACGTGGGGGCGGCGGAGCCGCACGGCGCGCAGAGCGTACCGGCGTAAAAATCGAAACCGCAAAGTTCATTGAGCGCAATATTCCGCTGTTTGAAGTGCTGAATGAAGAAGCGCTTCAGATCATTGAAACCAATGCTGACATCCTTCTTGAAGAAGTGGGCGTTAACTTTGTGAACAACAAAGCGGCGCTGGACATCTGGAAAGAAGCAGGCGCGGATGTGGATTACGACGCCGAGCGCGTGCGCATTCCACGCGGCATGGCGCGCGAGCTGTGCAAGACGGCACCGTCCCGCATCACCCAGCACGCCCGTAACCCTGAGCGCAACGTTGAAATCGGTGGCAACACGCTGGTGTGTGCGCCGGTTTACGGACCTCCCTTTGTGCGTGACGCAGAAGGTGGCCGCCGTTATGCGACCATGGCGGATTTTGAGAAATTCGTGAAGCTGGGCTATATGTCCAAGTGGCTGCACCACTCCGGCGGCACCGTATGTGAGCCAACCGATGTGGCGGTGAACAAGCGTCACCTCGACATGCTGCTGGCGCATATGACCCTGAGCGACAAGCCGTTTATGGGCTCTGTGACCGAGCCAAGCCGGGCGCAGGACAGCGTTGAAATGTGCGAAATCCTCTTTGGTAAGGAGTTTGTGCAGGAAAACACCGTGATGACCTCGCTCATCAACATTAACTCCCCGATGACGTTTGACGACATCATGATGGGCGCGCTGGAAGTATACGCAAAGAACAACCAGGCCTGCATCATTTCGCCGTTCATCGTGGGCGGTGCGATGGCGCCTGTAAGCGTGGTTGGCACACTGACGCAGGTTCTGGCCGAAGTGATGGCCGGTATCGCGTTCAGCCAGCTGATCCGCAAAGGGGCGCCGGTGATCTTCGGGGCCTTTGTGACCTCGATCGACATGAACTCCGGTGCGCCGACCTTTGGTACGCCTGAAGCGAGCCAAATCCTCTCTGGTGCGGGCCAGCTGGCGCGCCGTCTGGGCCTGCCGTTCCGTTCCGGTGGTGGTCTTTGTGGCTCCAAACTGCCTGACGCGCAGGCGGCATATGAGACCGCACACACCCACAATGCGGCGCTGACCGGTGGTGTGAACTTCATGCTGCACAGCTGTGGTTGGCTGGAAGGTGGTCTGGTGTCGAGCTTTGAGAAGTTCGTGATGGACGCAGACCAGCTCGGCACCCTGCACAAGATGGCTGAAGGCGTGGCCTATGACGAGAACGCCCAAGCCATGGACGCGGTGCGCGAAGTGGGGCCGGGTGGTCACTATCTTGGCTGTGCCCACACGCAGGCCAACTTCAAATCCGCTTTCTGGCGCTCTGAACTGCTTGACTACAAGCCGTTTGAAACCTGGGCGGATGAAGGGTCGCGCGACACCCAAGCGCTGGCCTCGGCACGTGTGGAAGAGCTGCTGGGGGCTTATCAGCAACCGGCGCTTGATCCGGAGATCGAAGCCAAGCTGCGCGCCTATGTGGCCGAGAAGAAAGCCTCCATGCCGGACGCTTTTGTCTAAGATGTGTTAATTTTGGCGGGAGGCCTGCAACAGCTGGGCCTCCCCCATCATGGCGATCAATAGGTCGACATGTTCGATCAGGGAATAGGACGCAGCGCCGGTTTTCCTGGCTTCATTCAGGGCGCTTTCCAGCGCGATCAGGCGGGTGAGAGCCTCGCCATGACGCGGATGCTTCCCACTTCCAAACAATCGTCTAAGATGTTGGTCTCGCACGTATTCTATGCATCCGGCTCGTGCGGCGCGGATCAAAAGACGTGGGCGGCGCAGCTCTGACAATCGGCGTAAAACATCCTGCATAGAATCAACCTTTCTCTCTGAACACGGGCAGCAGATCACACCCTTTTCGGGTGTTGCGCGTGTTGGGAAACAGCGTGCGGGCGCGCATGTTGTCGTTCACGATTTGGAAACAATCCTAGCCAAGGGACGGTCGTCCAGTGCGACCTGCACGGCGTACTCAGGCTGTGTAAAACTGTTGGATAAGGCCGTGGATAACAACGGCAGGCAGTGTGACGTAAGTGACTTGGTAAGGAGAGTAACAATGCCGAAAGATCAATTGATCCCCGAATTTCCGGATTGGGTGCCCAACAGTGTGGCGCGCTATGTGGCGCATACGGAGCAGGGGGTCTCTATTCGGGCGCTGGCACGGCGGGATGGCTGCCACGCGTCCACCGTGCTGCGGCAGATCCGCAAACTGGAGACCATGCGGGAAGATCCGCTGGTGGATGCGGCCTTGGCGCGGCTGCGTGACGATCAGAAAAGCGGGATCGCCTCGCCTTTGCTGGCAGCGGATGCAGATGGGCAGGATCTGCCCGGGGAAGCGGTTCTGCGGCGCGAGGGGATGCGTGTGCTGCGGCGGTTGTGCGAGACCGGGGCGGTGCTGGCGGTGGCCAGTGACATGGAGAACGCTGTGGTGGTGCGTGATGGGGGCACGCGCACCGCGGTTGTCACGCGCCAGATCGCGCAGGCCATGGCGCTGAAAGACTGGATCTGCGCCACGCAGGTGGGGCGCATTTCGCGCTATGCCATCACACCTGCCGGGCGGGCGGCCCTTCGGGAGATGCTTGCGGAAGCAGAAAACTCGGCGCAGGGGTTTTTAGAGGCGCAAAGCGCCTTTGAGGGCGGTCTGTCGCGGTTTGGATCACGGCGCATTCACCATGGGGGGCGGGCGCGGCAGGTGCGGTTCAACCTTACGGAAAGCCCGCTGACCGCGCTGGCGCGGCGGCGCGGCAAGGACGGGGCGCGGTTTCTAAGCGATGATCTGGTGGCCGCAGGGGAGCGGCTGCGGGAGGATTTTGAACTGGCGCAGATGGGGCCACGGGCGGGGCAGAATTGGGAACGGTTTTTGAGCGGGCCGAGAGGGGGCAGTTATCAACCGGACGGGGATGCGGGGCACGGATCAGAGATCGCGCGCCAACGTGTGGTGGAGGCGCTGGGGGATTTGGGTGTCGGGCTGGGCGATATCGCGCTGCGCTGCTGCTGTTATCTGGAAGGCTTGGAGGCTGCGGAGAAGCGGTTGGGCTGGTCGGCCCGATCCGGCAAGATCGTGTTGCGGATCGCCCTGATGCGGCTCAGGGATTTCTATCAGGCCCACAAAGGCGGCGCGGGCGATTACATCGGCTAGCTGGCCGGGGAGAGGCGCCGCAAGAGAGCGGCAAAAGAAAAGGGTCGGCGCGCCTGGCACCGACCCTCTGATTTGCCTCTGGCAAAGCGTTTACGCGGCGGTTTCTACGTTGGCAGCTTCCAGATACTTCAGCAGGTTTTCCGGTGCGCTCTCGCCATACGGGTCTTCGCCGTGGTTGTCTTCGAGACCTGGCTCTTCAAACCATGCCTCAACAACACCGTTGTTGATGATGGCAGCGTAGCGCCAGGAGCGCAGGCCGAAGCCGAGGTTGTCTTTGCGCACCAGCATGCCAACTTTGCGGGTGAATTCGCCGGAACCGTCAGGGATCACGTCGACGTTTTTCACGCCCTGAGCTTCGGCCCATTTGTTCATCACAAAGCTGTCGTTGACGGACATGCAGTAGATGTTGTCGATGCCGAGTTCCTGGAATTTGGCGAAGTTTTCTTCAAAACCAGGCAGTTGGTAGGTGGAGCAGGTCGGGGTGAACGCACCGGGAAGGGAGAACAGGATGACGCGCTTGCCTTTGAAGTAGTCATCGCTGGACATGTCCTGCCAGCGGAACGGGTTTGGGCCACCTACGGCTTCGTCACGCACGCGGGTTTTAAAGACAACATTGGGGACTTTTACGCCAACTTGCATCGATGTTTTCCTTAACAGATATTTGATTTGCCGTGATCTATAATGATTCCAAATTGGGGTGCAATGCTGCAGTTGCGTAAGAGTCTTTTGATCTTTGAAATTAACCAAATAGTTGTGCATTCCGGCGTCAAATGCATAGCTGTCATGCACTTCTGGTAGTGGCTGCCAGATTGACGTATGTTACATTCTGCAAACCCAGACGGTCGGGAGGACCCAGAATTGCGTGATCTGAAGCTGCCAGAGCAGCGCCACCCTGAGAAGGCGCACCGCAAGGACAATGCTCAGCCCAAAAAGCCCAAGTGGATTCGTGTGAAGGCGCCAACCGGCGAAGGCTATAACGCGACCAAGAAGATCATGCGGGAGAACAAGCTTGTCACCGTGTGTGAGGAAGCGGGTTGCCCCAACGCCGGTGAATGCTGGAGCCAGGGCCACGCCACCATGATGATCATGGGCGAGATCTGTACCCGCGGCTGTACCTTCTGCAACATTGCGACCGGTAAGCCTGACGGGCTGGATGCTTTTGAGCCGGGCCGTGTGGCCATGGCGGTGCAGAAGCTGGGGCTGAACCACGTGGTGATCACCTCGGTGGACCGCGATGATCTGGAGGATGGCGGGGCGGAGCATTTTGCCCAGACCATCCGCGCGGTGCGGCATCGCTCGCCCAAGACCACCATTGAAATTCTGACGCCGGACTTCCTGAAAGCCAAGCCGGGTGCGCTGGAAACCGTCGTGGAAGCCAAGCCCGACGTGTTCAACCACAATCTGGAAACCGTGCCGGGGCTCTATCTGGAGGTGCGTCCGGGCGCGCGTTATTTCCACTCCCTGCGTTTGCTGCAGCGGGTGAAAGAGCTCGATCCTTCGATCTTCACCAAATCCGGCATCATGGTCGGGCTGGGCGAGAAGGAGCCAGAGGTGAAACAGGTGATGGATGACATGCGCGCCGCGGATGTCGATTTCCTGACCATTGGCCAGTATCTGCAGCCAACACCCAAGCACCACGGCGTGGACCGCTTTGTGACGCCTGAGGAGTTTGCGAGCTATGAGAAAGCCGCCTATGGCAAAGGCTTCCTGATGGTTTCGGCCACGCCGCTGACACGCTCATCTTACCACGCGGGGGATGACTTTGCCCGCCTGCGCGATGCGCGTGAGGCGCAACTGGCAAAAGGCTGAGCACAGGTAAGCAAGGGAGAGGGGGCTTTGCCCCCATCGCGTCAAAGCAGCGATTCCCCCAAGGATATTTAGGGCAAGAGGAAAGGCGCCGCGATCAATCGGGCGCCTTTTGTTATTGGCGAAGGTGTTATTGTGGGAGGTGGATGTTGAAGCGGGCGCGGATCGCCTGATCCAGCTCCGGGTCAAACCGTGCAGAAGCGGTGGTGGCGAGGATCTCCTCTTTGCGCTTACGGGCGGTTTCTATCAGGTCTGGTTTGCCCACCTCAGCCCATTCCTTGGGCGAGGCCCGGTCGCCAAAGGTTGGATAGACATGGTCTTTCTGCATGCGCGACAGGGTGGCGTCTGTGCCCAGATAATGGCCGGGGCCGCCAAGGCAGACTTCGCGGATCTGCTCCAGCGCGAGGGTTTCCTCATCGACCTCAATACCGCGCACACAGCGCAGGGCCTGACCGATCAGATCATCGCCCAGGATCAGGCTTTCATGGCAGAAGCCCAACAGTGAGGCATGCATGCCCGCCGCCTCATAGACCATATTGAGGCCAGAGAGACCGGCCATGACATTGGAACACATCTGTTCCCAGCCCGCCTGCATGTCCGGCAGTTTGGAATCGCTGGCCCCGGCCGCCGCGCCGCCGGGCAGGCCGTAGAATTTGTGCATCTGGGCGCAGCCTGCCGAGAGCAGGGCCTGCTCGCCGGAGCCAACCGTCATGGCGCCACTGCGCAAATCAAGGCCAAAGGGCCAAGTGCCAAAGATTGCCGGGTGGCCGGGAGCGAGCGCGTTCACATAGACGATGCCCGCCAGACATTCCGCCGTGGCCTGTACAATTGCGCCTGCCACGGTGGACGGCGCAGTGGCCCCTGCCATGCCAGCAGAGAGCAGCAGCACAGGCATGCCGCCGCGAATGCAGGCCTCCATGACCTCGCAGCTTTCGGTGGCGAACTTCATCGGCGGCACCACAAAGCAATTGGTGTTGCTGACAAAGGGGCGTGCCCGCCAGGCGTCTTCGCCACCTGCGATCATATGCAGAAGCTCCAGCCCGTCGGCGACGTAATCAGGCTCGGTGAAGTTGACGCCGATGTGTTTCTTGGTGCCGGCACAGCAGGCGTAGATGGTGTTGTAGTCCAGCTCGCGGTTGTCGGTCACATCGCGCGCCACCATGGGGCGCTGCAGGAAGTGGATGTTTTCCAGCTGATCGGCGACGCGGGCGGCGTCGTGCAGATCCTGCAGCGTGCTGTCGCGGTACTCTTTGCCATCAATATCGACCATATGCACAGCGGCACCGGCGGTGCCAAAATGCACGCGGTTGCCGGAAAGCTGGAGATCATATTGAGGGTCGCGGCCGCGCAAAGAGATGTCTTTACAAGCCTTTGCGAGCATATCTTCGACCAGGGCGCGGGGGAAGCGCAGGCGGCCATCCTCGCCCAGAATTGCGCCTGCGGCGGTCATGATGTCGATGCCGCTTTGCGGGGCGTCTGCGAGACCGATCTGCTCAAGTGCATCCAGCGCGGTTTCGTGGATGCGCTGCATGTCGCGCTCAGTGAGCGGTTTGTACTGACCGCCTTCCATACCGGGGCGAATGGGACGGATGTCTTGTGTCAGCGGAGCTGCGCGGGACGCGCGACGGGCGGCGCGGCCGCCGGACCGGCGGGGAGATGGTGCATTCATGTTTGGGTCTGTCCTGTAAGTGTTGTGAGAAAGTGCTTTCTGACAACGTCTTACGGGCGACCCCGTGCCGCGCGGCCGCGTTCGGCCCCGATGGTGCGGCTCACCAGTTTGATTTTGCTGCGCACGCCTTGCATTGGCTCCTCCCAATACAAGGCAGTTTGTGGGGCTAAAATCGTCGCGTCCCGTCCAAAAGCGACATTTGTCGCGAACAGGCGTTTCACAATGATTTTAAACGGGATTTTAGCCCGAATTTCAGCGCGGTACCGGAGGCTGTTCCCTATGCAGGGACCTGCTCTGACAGCTTTTCAGCATGGGCCACGAGGGTGTGCAGCGCCGCTTCAAAGCGGTCGTCAGCAACCGTCATGGCAACGCGGATATGGCCGTGGGCGGATTGGCCGAAGCTCTCGCCCGGCATGGTGGCGATGTGGTGGGTGTCGAGCAGGGAGTTGGCAAACTCTTCGCCTGACAGGCCCGTCGCGCGCACGTCGAGCATGATATACATCGCGCCCTGTGCGGGGATCAGACCCACTGTGTTCTGCTCGCTAAGAATGGCTTTGGCCAATTCGCGGCGGCGTTTGAAGGGGGCGGAGACCTCTTCTTCCAAGGGCTCCCCTTGTGCCAGAGCAAAGACGGCGGCGTCCTGAATGAAGCCGGGAACACCGTAGGTGGTGTGGGTTGCAAGATTGATCAGATGGGTGATGGCCTCTTCCGGGCCGGCGATCCAGCCGATGCGGCTGCCGGTCATGGCGTGGCTCTTGGACATGGAACCGACCACCAGCGTGCGCTCGGCCATGCCGGGCAGGGCGCGGGGGCTGATATGATCGCCTTCCCAGACCTGCGTGTCATAGACCTCATCTGAAATCAGCCAGAGGTCATGGGTGATACAGACCTCTGCGATGCCTTCCAGTGTGTCGCGGCCGTAGACGGTACCGGTGGGGTTATTCGGGGTGTTGATCAACAGGGACGCCGCCCCTTTGGCGGCCTCGGCAGCGATCTCTTCGGGGCGGGGTTTAAAGGCGTTGTCCGCGTGGGTGCGGATTGGCACAGGCACCGCACCGACGCCGCGGATGGTGCCCGGGTAGGTGGCATAATAGGGATCGATATAGAGCGCACGCGCACCAGCGGAACAGGTTGCGGTATGCGCGGCAAAGAGCGCAGACTGACCGCCCGGTGTGATCAGGATGTTTTTGTAGCTGGTTGGCACGCCGGTGCGCTCGGTCAGACGGGTCGCCACGGTCTCGCGCAATTCCTGGGTGCCGGGCACCATGGCATAGCCGGTGTGACCGCCACGCGCGGATTGATCCATGGCAGCGAGGATAATCGGGTCGGTGCGGATGTCATGTTCGCCAATGGTGAGTTCGGTGACATTCACGCCCTCAGCCACCATGCGGCGGGCTTTGTAAAACACATCCCAGCCGTCAGATCCGCCGCCGGTGATGTCTGTCAGACGTTCAGATAGTTTCATGTCGCGCTCCCCGAATAGTTGTTGCGCCTGTGGTGGCTGATGGACGGGCCGGAAGTCAAATTCATTGTGGTGATGGGGGGCATTCCCGCCATTTGTGGCGGCGCGATGCTGAGTGATAAGGCGGATTGGAGCAGGCGCGCGATGTATGTGAGGCGGCTTGCGTGGCATTGATTGGAAGGGGCGCTGCCCCTGCCACATCTGCGATGTGGCCACCCCGGGATATTTTGCGAATGAGAAAGGCTGGCGCTACAGGTCCGATGGGGTGTCACCCATCAGGTAGCGCGGGCCGGTGCCGCGGGTGCGGGCGCGGTCGTCGGGGTTGTAGAGTTTGCAATTGGACAGGCTGAGGCAGCCGCAGCCGATGCAGCCGTCGAGCCGGTCGCGCAGGGCGGTCATCTGGGCGATGCGGTCATCCAGCGCGCGGCGGAACTGCTCGGAAATGGCCTGCCAGTCGGCTTTGGTTGGGGTGCGGTTTTCCGGCAGTGTTGCGAGGGCGGTGCGGATTTCGGAGATCGAAAATCCGAGAGATTGGGAAATCATCACGAAGGATAAGCGCCGGATATCCGCGCGTTCATAGCGGCGCTGTCCTGTGTCGGTGCGATGCGGAAAAACGATGCCTTGTTCCTCATAAAAGCGGATTGCGGAGGGCGCGAGGCCGGTGCGTTCTGAGATTTGACCGATGGTCAATCCGGTTGGTCGCAGGCGGATTTGTTTTGGTGATTTCATTACATCACTGTTTTAAAACGAAAAGAATGTCTTGCATTCAAGTTAACTTGAAGAATTAGCCTGTGTCCATGGATGAGTTTGAGAAAGGACCAGAGAGATGAAACTTGAGCATGTGAACCTGACTGTCCGTGACCCGAAGGCGACCGCCGCGATCCTGTGTGATTTGTTTGATTGGCAGGTCCGTTGGGAAGGTGATTCCATCCATGGTGGGTACAGCGTGCATGTCGGGGAGGCAGAAAGCTATCTCGCGCTCTATGCGCCGCCCGTGGATATTCAAAATGCGGAAAGCAGCTATTACCGGGCGGGTGGGCTGAACCATGTGGGGATCGTGGTGCGCGATCTCGACCTGATTGAGGCGCGGGTGAAGGCGGCTGGATTTGTGCCGACCAGCCACGCCGATTACGAGCCGGGGAAGCGTTTCTATTTCGATGGGCCGGATGAGATTGAATATGAGGTGGTGAGCTATGCCTGATACACGCGGAGTGGGCCCGGTGGGGCTGTTGTTGTGGTGTGGCGCGCTGTTGGGCGTTGGCTTTCCGCTGAGCAAGATTTCCTTTGCCGCCGGTGTGTCGCCGATGGTCTGGGCCTTGCTGGTGTCGATGGGCGCGAGCCTCAGCCTGTTGCCGGTGCTGGGGGTGCGGGGGCAGCTGTCATGGCCCAAGGGGCGCATGCTGCGCTATGTGGTGATCTCGGGACTGGTGAGTTTTGCCGGGATCAATCTGATGATCTTTGGTCTGGTGCCCAAGCTTGGTGCGGGGCAGGTCGGGATGATGTTCGCCCTGTCTCCGGTGGCCACGCTGGCGCTGTCTGTGTTGTTTGGCATGAAGGCGCCGGGTCGGCTGGGCCTTTGGGGCATCGGATTTGGTCTGATCGGGGCGTTGCTGGTGGCCTTTGGGCGGGGCGGCGTGGAGGGCACGCTTTGGTGGTCGCTTGCCGGGCTGGCGATTCCGTTGATTTTGGCGGCGGGTAATGTGTATCGCACGCTGGATTAGCCTGAAGGCGCGCATCCGATAGCGCTGGCGTTCTGGAGCCATGGGGTGGCGATTGTGGCGCTTATGGCGGTGATGATCTGGCGCGGTGATGGCGTGGACATTGGGAGCCTCTCTGCGGTGCCTTGGGCCGCGACTTTTCAGGTGGTTGCGGCGGCGCTGACCTTTCCGGCTTATTTTAAGCTGCAGCAGCTGGGCGGTCCGGTGTTGTTAAGCCAGATCGGCTATGTGGCGGCGGCGGTGGGACTGGTGATTGGTGTGCTGTTGCTGGGCGAGCGCTACGGGATGCTGAGCTGGATGGGCGCAGCGATCACGGCACTGGGCATCGCGCTCACGGTGCTGGCGCAGAGGAACCGGCCGTTGGATGTTTCGCTGCCGATGCCGCTTGGTCGGCGGACCCGCGCGCGGCTTGGAGCCTGTGCCGCGCCAGTGAGTGAAACATCCGCTCCACGTATTAAGGTGTTGTAATATCGCATTATAACAGAGATGGCCCGGGGCGCTGCGCTGCGGGCTGTTTCGCGCCTATGAGCTGCGCGCGGGCAGGCTTGCTTGCAGTTTTTTGGTCAGGCCGCTGCGCACGATGTCATAGGACACCAGAATGCGGTGGCGGAGCTCCTCGGGATCGGACTCCAGCGGCAGGTGAATCCAGCTGCGGTGGAAATAGGGCGCTTTGACGCCGACACCCGCATCAATCAGCATTTGCGCGGTTTCGATGCTGTCGGTTTTCACCGACACGCCGGTGTTCTGGCTGCCGATGCAGGCAAACATTTTGCCACCCACTTTCCACGCATCATGCCCGCCGCCAAAGGGATCAGACAGCTCAGCGCCCGGAAGGGCCGCGCAGATGGTGTTGACGGTGTCTCGGCTCATGCGCTGAGTTTGGGCGGAGGGCGACAGTGGGTCAACAGTGATTAGAGCGCACTTGAGGGCAGAGGTCTCTTGACGGTCGAGGGTGCGCCGCCTAGGGTCGCCCCTATGAAAACCGCACGCACCATCATTATTTGCTGCTGCATTACCTGCTGACATCGTCACGCGGGCCGGTCTTCTATTTCAAAAATGAGAGAGAGTTGGTAAGCCCGCCACGCGAAACCCGTGTGCTGAGGAGCCACTTATGACTGAGATCCGAACCGAGATCACGCTGCACAACACTCTGAGCCGTAAGAAAGAGATTTTTACGCCAATCAAAGCGGATGATGTGCGGATGTATGTCTGTGGGCCGACGGTCTATGATCGCGCTCATATTGGCAATGCGCGGCCTGTGGTGGTGTTTGATGTGCTCTACCGCCTGCTGCGGGAGGTCTATGGCCCAGAGGCGGTGACCTATGTGCGCAACTTCACCGATGTGGATGACAAGATCAACGCGCGTGCGGCCGAGAGCGGGCGGGCGATTGGCGAGATCACCGCGGAGACCACGCAATGGTATCTTGATGATATGGGGGCGTTGGGAGCGATGGAGCCCAACGAAATGCCGCGTGCCACGCAGTATATCGATCAGATGATCACCATGATTGAAAAGCTGATCGCGGATGGCTTTGCCTATGCCCATGACGGGCATGTGCTGTTTCGGGTGCGCAAGTATGACGACTACGGCAAGCTCTCGGGCCGTTCGGTGGATGATATGATTGCGGGCGCGCGGGTTGAGGTGGCGAGTTACAAAGAAGATCCGATGGATTTTGTGCTCTGGAAGCCTTCCAGCGAGGATCTGCCCGGCTGGGAGAGCCCCTGGGGCCTTGGGCGTCCGGGCTGGCACATTGAGTGCTCTGCTATGTCCTATGAAATTCTGGGGGCGTCTTTTGACATTCACGGGGGCGGCAATGATCTGATGTTCCCGCATCATGAGAATGAGATTGCCCAGAGCTGCTGTGCCAACAAGGGCGCGCCGATGGCGAACTATTGGCTGCACAATGAGATGCTGCAGGTGGAGGGCAAGAAGATGTCCAAGAGCCTTGGCAACTTTTTCACAGTGCGCGATTTGCTGGATGGGCATGATGGCAATCCCGGTGTGCCTGGGGAGGTGATCCGCTTTGTGTTCCTGAGCACCCATTATGGCAAGCCGATGGATTGGACCGCCAAGAAGGCGGCGGAGGCAGAGGCGACGTTGCGCAAGTGGCGGACGCTGACGGCGGATGTTGCGCCTGCTGCGGAGGTTCCCGCCGAGGTGCTGCAGCCTGTGGCGGATGATCTGAACACCGCAGGCGCGATTGCGGCACTGCACCAGTTTGCCAGTGCTGGCGATGCGGCCAAGCTCTTGGCTGGGGCGCAGTTCCTTGGGTTGTTGACCGCAGAGATGGGCGCATGGGCGGAAGGCGTTGATCTGTCAGCCTATGAGACACTTCTGGCAGAGGCGCGGGCCAAGGCGATGGAGACCAAGGATTTTGCCGAGGTGGACCGGATCAAGACAGCGCTCACAGAAGCCGGTGTTGAGGTGCGCATGAGCAAGGCGGGTGTTGAATTGTTGCCTGCCGCTGGTTTTGATGCGGCCAAGCTGGAAGAAATCTAGATGGCCACAGGCGGTCGGGCCTCAAACGGTCCGACTGAGATTATTGATACCAAGAAAAAGACGGGCCAGCGGGAGCGAGCAATGACCAAAGAACGCCTCTATCTCTATGACACCACGCTGCGGGACGGGCAGCAGACGCAGGGTGTGCAGTTTTCAACCGATGAAAAGGCACAGATCGCAGCGGCGCTGGATACGATGGGTATTGACTATATCGAAGGCGGCTGGCCAGGTGCGAACCCCACCGACAGCGCGTTCTTTGAAACCAAACCCAAGCTCAACGCGACCTTCACCGCCTTTGGCATGACCAAACGGGCGGGCATGTCTGCAGAGAATGACGATGTGCTGGCGGGTGTGCTGAATGCGGGCACGGAGGCGGTCTGTCTGGTGGGTAAGAGCCATGATTTCCACGTGACCAAGGCGCTGGGCATCACGCTGGAAGAGAACACCGAGAATATCGCCAAATCCATGGCCCATATGGTGGCGCGGGGACGGGAAGCGCTGTTTGATGCGGAGCATTTCTTTGATGGCTATAAGGCCAACCCGGAATATGCGCTGGAAGCGGTGAAGGCGGCCTATGAGGCGGGGGCGCGCTGGGTGGTGTTGTGTGACACCAATGGCGGGGCCTTGCCGCGTGAGGTTTACGAGATCACCAAGGCGGTGATTGCGGCGGGCATTCCCGGCGATCATCTGGGCATTCACACCCATAATGACACCGAACACGCCGTGGCCAACTCGCTGGCCGCGGTGGATGCGGGTGCGCGGCAAATCCAAGGCACACTGAACGGGCTGGGCGAGCGCTGTGGCAATGCCAATCTGACCACGCTGATCCCGACATTGCTGCTCAAAGAGCCCTATGCCAGCCAGTTTGAGATTGGCGTGTCCAAGGAAGCTTTGACCGGGCTGACGCGCACCAGCCGGATGCTTGATGACATCCTCAACCGCGTGCCGATGCGGCAGTCGGCCTATGTGGGGGCCAGTGCCTTTGCCCATAAGGCCGGGCTGCATGCCAGCGCGATCCTGAAAGATCCGAGCACCTATGAGCATATTGATCCGGCTGTGGTCGGCAATGCGCGCATCATTCCGATGTCCAATCAGGCGGGGCAGAGCAACCTGCGCAAACGGCTGAGCGACGCGGGGCTGGATGTGGCCAAGGGCGATCCGGCGCTGGGCGACATTCTCAACCGGATCAAACAGGCCGAGGCCAAAGGCTACAGCTATGATACGGCGCAGGCGAGCTTTGAGCTTCTGGCGCGCGATGCGCTGGGGCTGGGGGCGAGCTATTTTGATGTGGAGCGCTACCGTGTGATTTCCGAGCGCCGCCGCAATGCGCGCGGGGCGACGGTGGTGGAAAGCGAAGCGGTTGTGACCGTGCAGCTGCCCAATGGCGCCAAGACCACCAGCTATTTCAAAAACGATCACGCCGATGATCTGAGTGACGAAGGCCCGGTGAACGCGCTGTGGCAGGCGCTTAAGGCCGATCTTGGCCCGTATCAGGGTGTCATTGATGATGTGCGTCTGGTGGACTTCAAGGTGCGCATAACCAATGGCGGCACCGAGGCTGTGACCCGCGTGATCATAGACTTTGAGGACGACAAAGGGCGGCGCTGGGCCACGGTGGGGGTCTCTGCCAACATCGTGGATGCAAGCTTTGGCGCGCTTCTGGATGCGTTGAACTGGAAGCTTGCGCAGGACGGCACGCGGGTGGCGGTCTGATGCGGCTGCGCGCGCAGGTGAGCGCCGAGGGGCGGCGGTGATGGCACCAGATGCGGCAGAGGATATCGCTGCCTGCGCCGCATTGGTGCAGAAGGCGGACCCTGATCGGTTTGTCGCAACCATGGCGGCCAAACCGGCGGCGCGGGAAAAGCTTTTGCCGATCTATGCGTTCAACGTCGAGGTGGCGCGCGCACCCTGGGTGACGCAGGAGAGCATGATTGCGGAGATGCGCCTGCAATGGTGGCGCGACGCTTTGGAGGAAATCAAAGCGGGCGGGATGGTGCGCCGTCATGAGGTGGTCACGCCTCTGGCACTGGTGCTCGATGGCGAGAGCGCAGCACTGCTGGATCAGCTGATCGAAGCGCGGCGCTGGGACATTTATCGCGATCCGTTTGAAGATGCTGCGCATTTTGAGCGCTATCTGGAGCAGACCTCTGGCGGGTTGATGCAGGTGGCGGCGCAAGCGCTTGGGACCTGTGCGCCGGAGGTGGCGCAGGATGTCGGCTATGCGCTGGGGCTGGCCAATTGGCTCAAGGCGATCCCGGCGCTGGAAGAAGCCAAACGGGTGCCGCTGGTGGATGGACGCCCGGAGGCCGTGGCGGCGTTGGCGGAAACAGGTCTGGTGCGGCTGAAACGAGCGCGGGCAGGCCGGAGGGCCGTGAGCGCGGCGGCGGGACAGGCGTTCTTGGCCGCCTGGCAGGCGGAGTCGGTGTTACGTCAGGCGGCGCGGGAGCCCGAGCGGGTGGCCGCAGGGGCGCTTGGCATGAGCGAGTTTGGCAAACGCGCGGGCCTGATGTGGCGCGCGTTGTCGGGCCGTTGGTGAGACAAGTCAGACGCGGCGCCTTATGGCGCAACGTCGATTTTGAGTAATTTTGGCAGAATGAAGATAGCGCGGCTTTAGGCTGTCTCTTCCTGGGGGCGCAGCACCAGCCAGATCAAGGCGCCACCGGCCAGCATCAGGAAAGGCGCCATCGCGAGGTTGACGCTGGTCCAGCCGGCAACTGCGCTGCCGCCGGAGCAGTTCATCAGACCGC
Source organism: Shimia sp. R9_2 (assembly GCF_017743735.1). Classification (GTDB taxonomy): domain Bacteria; phylum Pseudomonadota; class Alphaproteobacteria; order Rhodobacterales; family Rhodobacteraceae; genus Shimia. Next base: position 101,130 of record NZ_JAGHRO010000002.1, on the reverse strand, counting down.
CGGAGGCCAGCGAGGCCACGGTCACACCGCCAAAGACGATGAAATCGTTCATGCCCTGCATGCGGCCGCGCTCGCTGGGCTCATGTGCGCCTGCCAGCATGGTGGTGGCCCCGATAAAGCCGAAGTTCCAGCCAAGGCCCAGCAGGATGAGCGCGATGAAGAAGTTTTCAAGCTCCACGCCCTGAAGGGCCACAGCGCCGGCTCCGGCGAGGATCAGGAGACCAAGAGCGAGGATTTTCTCAACCCCAAAGCGCGCGATCAGGTGGCCGGTGAAGAACGACGGCGCAAACATCGCCAGCACGTGGGCGGTGACCACATCGGCGGCGTCGTTCTGCTCAAAGCCACAGCCCACCACAGCGAGGGGCGTGGAGGTCATCACAAGGTTCATCAGCGCATAAGACACCATGGCGCAGATCACGGCCACGGCGATGCGGGGCGTGGTGATCAGCTCCCAGCGGCTGCGGCCTTTTGGGGCGTCCTCGGTCGGGGCTTCGGGCGTTGGGATGTCGATGAACAGAAAGAGCAGCGAGCCGACCACATTGAGGGCAATCACGCCGAAGTAGGTGCCCATGAAAGGCACGATCATCGCATCGGAGGTGACTTTGACCAATTGCGGACCGACAATCGCGGAGAGCAGACCGCCTGCCATGACATAGGAGATGGCTTTGGGCCGGAAGGCATCAGAGGCAGTGTCAGCAGCGGCAAAGCGGTAAAAACCCTGCGCGGACATATAGATACCGGTCATAAAGGATCCCAGCAGGAACACCGGAAAGGAGCTGAGATAAAGCCCGTAAGCGCCAATGGCGCCACCGAGTGCGCCGCCCAGTGCACCGAGCAGGAAACCCACGCGGCGGCCGTATTTCTGCATGATGTTGGAGATCGGCGTGGCCGAGAGCATGGAGCCCAGAACGATCAGCGAAATCGGCAGGGTTGCGAAACAGAGGTTGGAGGCAAGCGATTGCCCCGCAAGGCCGCCAATGGTGAAGATCATAGGCATCTGGGCGCCAAGGAAGGCCTGTGCCAGAACCAGAATGAATACGGTACGGCGGGCGCGGGTGTCGTCTACTACAGTGCTCATGCGCCAAGCGTTAGCTTGTTCACTAGCTCAGGTCCAGCGTTGCGACATCATTAACGCATCACGATATGTGAATGTGTTTATTTGCAAGTGTGATTGCGCAGGAAACGGGTTGCGATTGTTGCTGTGCCGGGTAGGCGGGCTGGCAGCGGTTTCAGGAGTTGAGTGGCGCGTGGTGTGCGCCTAAAGCTTAAGACGAAAAGAGGGAGGCGGGCGATGGCCGTGGGTCGGATTATCAGAACGGATGCCTGTGTGGCGGAAGGGGCCGCTTGGCTCGCGGGGCAGGATGCACGGTTTGCGCGCGCGCTGGCATTGACCGGAGATTTGCCCCTGCGGCTGCGGCCGGATGGGTTTGACCAGCTCTTGAGCGCGATTGTCAGCCAACAGGTGAGCGTGGCTTCGGCGGCGGCGATCTGGGGGCGGATGCAGGAAGCGGGGCTGGTGACGCCTGAGGCCGTGATGGCTGCGAGCGAAGAGGATTTGAAGGTTGTGGGCCTAAGCCGCCAGAAGATGCGCTATGCGCGGGCTTTGGCGGCAGAAGGCATCGATTTTGACGCGCTGCGCGAGGCTCCAAATGAGGTGGTGTTCAAGACCCTGACCAAAGTGAGCGGCATCGGCATCTGGACGGCAGAAATCTATGCGATGTTCTCGCTGGGCCGCGCAGATGTGTTTGCGCCCGGCGATCTGGCGCTACAGGAGAGCGCACGTATGCTGTTTGACTTGCCGGAGCGCCCCAAGGAACGGGCGCTGCGGGAGATGGCGGAGGCGTGGTCCCCCTGGCGCAGCGTGGCGGCGCGGCTGTTGTGGGCGTATTACCGGGTGGATAAGGGGCGCGAAGGGGTGCGGTGAGGCATCCTTTCTGAAGAGATAAAGTCATAGATCAGATAGGTAGCAAGCTATGTGGCGCGTTTTTCTTTAGCTTTCAACGCTGTCTGAACAGGTGTCGTAGGGCAAAGAAGCCATTGAGCGCTGTGAAAATGCTACTTCGCTATGCTGGCCTCTGTGGTCGATTATAAGACGGCTGCCTTCAATCTCGGTATTGGAAACGATGATCTCACGCCGTCCGCCGGTGTCGTCCACGTCAATGGTGAAGGCCAAGGTTTCGCCAGCGGGCAATGTTTCAATATCCAAGTGAACTTGGGATTGACCGTCACGCACGTGGGGTTGGCGCTTAAGCGCTTCGGCGTTTCGCTGGAGTTCGAAAGGTTGAAATACCTCGACGCCTGCGCCGCTGGAGCTGACGTCAAAGATCAGCCCGGCCGGTGAGCCTGACAGATCAATGGTCACAGTTGCATCAACAAGTGCGCAAGCGGAGGTGTTTGAGATTTCAAAGCGATCCTTCGGCGCGCCCTCTATAAAACGCGCGGTGATGCTTGTGTCGGCAAAAGCGCCGGATGTATAGGCGCTGAGACAGGCCGCTGTAGCGACGAGATGAATGAGCCTCATGTGACCCTCCCTTGATGCTGCGATTACGGTGCAAGCAATCTGTTGGATCAAAGAGTAGTTTTTGCCTTACGGATGAACCGATACAAAAAGGGCGCCCCGAAGAGCGCCCTTTCTTTTCACTGTCCCGTTACAACTTAGCAGCTGTAGTACATGCCGAATTCGACTGGGTGCGGGGTGTGCTCGTAGTGCTCCACCTCTTCCATCTTCAGCTCGATGTAGCCTTCGATCTGGTCTTTGGTGAACACGTCACCTGCCAGCAGGAAGTCGTGATCTGCGGTCAGTGCTTCCAGAGCTTCGCGCAGGGAGCCACATACGGTCGGGATGCCAGCCAGTTCTTCAGCAGGCAGATCGTAGAGGTTCTTGTCCATGGCTTCGCCTGGATCGATCTTGTTCTTGATGCCGTCAAGGCCAGCCATCAGCAGCGCTGCGAAGCACAGGTATGGGTTCGCGGATGGATCTGGGAAGCGGGCTTCAACGCGCTTGGCTTTCGGGCTTTCGGTCCATGGGATACGGACACAGCCGGAGCGGTTGCGTGCGGAGTAGGCGCGCAGAACTGGTGCTTCAAAACCCGGGATCAGACGCTTGTAGGAGTTGGTCGATGGGTTGGTGAAGGCGTTCAGGGTTTTTGCGTGCTTCAGGATGCCGCCGATGAAGTACAGAGCTTCGTCAGACAGGTCCGCATATTTGTCGCCTGCAAAGAGCGGCTTGCCGTCTTTCCAGATGGACATGTTCACGTGCATGCCGGTGCCGTTGTCGCCGTAGATCGGCTTTGGCATGAAGGTGGCGGATTTGCCGTAAGACGCGGCCACGTTGTGGATCACGTATTTGTACTTCTGCAGCTCGTCTGCCTGCTTGGTCAGGCTGTCAAAGATCAGGCCCAGCTCGTGCTGACAGGACGCCACTTCGTGGTGGTGCTTGTCAGTTTTCATGCCCAGACGCTTCATGGTGGAAAGCATCTCGGAGCGCAGGTCGTGGCTGTCGTCGGTTGGGTTTACCGGGAAGTAGCCGCCTTTGACGCCAGGGCGGTGGCCCATGTTGCCCATTTCGTATTCGGTGTCGGTGTTCCAGGAACCGTCGATCGCATCAACTTCGTAGGATACTTTGTTGATTTTGTTCTCAAAGCGAACGTCGTCGAACAGGAAGAATTCTGCTTCCGGGCCCATGTAAGCCACATCGCCGATGCCGGAGGACTTGAGGTAAGCTTCGGCTTTTTCGGCGGTGCCGCGTGGGTCACGCTCGTAAGCTTCGCCGGTGTCCGGCTCAACGATGGAGCAGTGGATGCAGATGGTTTTTTCGGCATAGAACGGATCGACATACGCAGAGGTGGTGTCCGGGATCAGTTTCATGTCGGAGTTTTCGATGGATTTCCAGCCAGCGATGGAGGAGCCGTCAAACATGAAGCCTTCTTCGAGGAAGTCTTCGTCAACGAGATCCACGTCCACGGTCACGTGCTGCAGCTTGCCGCGTGTGTCGGTGAAACGGATGTCGACATAGGCCGCATCTTCGTCTTTGATCAGCTGGAGAACTGCGTCTGCGCTCATTCCCTTTGTCCTTCTGATTGCTTTAGAATTTAAGTGTGATTACAGCGCGTCCGGACCGGACTCGCCGGTACGGATGCGAATGGCTTGCTCCACTGGGGAGACAAAGATCTTGCCGTCGCCGATCTTGTCGGTTTTGGCAGCGCTCACGATGGCCTCGATTGCGCCGTCCACCTGATCGGATTCAAGCACAACTTCGATTTTCACCTTGGGCAGAAAATCAACGACATATTCAGCGCCGCGATAGAGCTCTGTGTGACCCTTCTGGCGACCGAAGCCTTTGACTTCGACAACGCTCAGACCCTGGATGCCAAAATCCTGCAGTGCTTCTTTCACTTCATCAAGCTTGAACGGCTTGATGATGGCTTCGATCTTCTTCATGTGGAGGCTCCTCCTCAGGTGCGTTCTTGTCAGTTGACAGACCACTTTCGATTGGGGGTCACAATTGGATAGGGTAACACATTGTGAATGCGCCTATCGGAAACATGCTGTGTGATTAAAAAATAGGCAATAAGGCGCGCAAATAAGCGGAATTGAATCGCAGGATGCATCGAGAATGAGCGAAATTTTGACGGCTGCCCAAATGCGCGCCATTGAGCAAACCGCAATTGAGTCGGGCGAGGTCACCGGACTGGAGCTCATGGAGCGGGCCGGGCGGGGTGTCGTCGAGGCGATTTTTGAGCAATGGCCGGCGTTGGGTGATGCTGGCGCTTTGCACGACAAGCCGCTCCGAGAGGATGGTTTGGAAGGCGGTCAGGCCCCAAATGCAGTTTCTGATGGGGGCCAGCCCCCATACCCCCGGGATACTTCCGGAAAGAGAAAGCGCGCGGTTGTGCTTTGTGGGCCGGGCAACAATGGCGGGGATGGTTTTGTGGTGGCGCGGCTGTTGCATCAGCTTGGCTGGGAGCTGGAGGCGTTTCTTTATGGGAATGCAGAGAAATTGCCACCTGATGCACGTGAGAACTATGAGCGGTGGTTGGAGTTGGGGGCGGTCCGCACGCGCGCGATTGATCCGCCACCATTGTTGGATGATAGTGTGCACATCGAAGGTCCTTGCGATCTTGTTGTCGATGCGCTGTTTGGCACCGGGCTGACGCGACCTTTTAGGTCAATTTTCTCTATGTTCGCGGATCAGAATTTGCGCAAGGTCATGGCAGAGGCTGGCTGTAAGGTTGTGGCAGTCGATATTCCCACCGGCTTGTGCAGTGACAGCGGCGCTGTGTTGGGCACATGTATTCCGGCAGACCTTGTGGTGACCTTCCACCGCAAAAGCTGGGGCATGTTCTGAAAGACGGACCAGCCTTTTGCGGGGCTGTGACAGTGAAAGATATTGGTCTGCTTGAAAGGCATGGTCAGGTGATCCCGGAGGAGCAGCGCGTGCGGGAGGTGGTGAACCTGCCTGTCGATTTGGATAAACAGGCGCCGCACCACAAATTCTCTCATGGTCATGCGCTGATCCTTTCCGGTGGTTCCGGCAAAACCGGCGCGGCGCGGCTTGCGGCACGTGGGGCGTTGCGAATTGGCGCAGGGTTGGTGACGCTTGGGGTGCCGCCAGCGGCGCAGCAGGAGGTGGCCTGTCAAATCACCGCGCTGATGTTGCAGCGGGTGTCGGATGGCGAAGCGCTGGCAGAGGTCCTGCAGGGTCAAAGGCTCAATGCACTTTGCCTTGGCCCCGGATTGGGGCAGGAGCGTGCGCGGGATTTGGTGCCTGTGGCGCTGAAGTCAAAGCGTGCAACTGTTCTGGATGCCGATGCGCTGAGCGCTTTTGCGGCGGAACCAGAGCAGCTTTTTGAGATGTTGCATGAGAGTGTCGTGCTCACCCCGCATGGTGGCGAATTTGCGCGGCTGTTTCCGGATATTGCCGAGCGACTGGCTGTGCCGCCAACCAAAGGCCCGGCTTACTCCAAAGTGGATGCCACGCGCGCGGCGGCGGCGCGGGCAGGGTGCACGGTTTTGTTTAAGGGGTCGGATACGGTGATCGCCTCCCCCAATGGAATGTGTGGGGTGCACGCGGCGGTGTATGAGCGCAGCGAGCCCTGGTTGGCGACGGCAGGTTCCGGGGATGTGCTTGCGGGTTTCATCACAGGGCAGTTGGCGCGTGGATTTGCACCTCAATATGCGGCGGAAACGGCCGCATGGCTGCATGTGGAATGTGCGCGGGTCTTTGGCCCCGGATTGATTGCGGAAGATTTGCCCGAGACCCTGTCTCAGGTGCTGCGCACACTGTTGAAATGAGGTGCTGCCGCGCGGTTTGAGGCTTTTGGGGGGCGATTCAGCAGTTATCAAGCTCTCTTTGTCATGCTGGGGCCACTCAGACTGACACAAGGCGCGCATGTACAATGGAACGGTACAGCTTTTGGGCGTTGGGGGAATCTCATGTTTCCCTCTCCGGCAACAGTATTTTGGACGGGATCACACAGGGCGACGGCAGTCACCTTGTGGGGGAGATTATCACGCTGAATGACAATGCGTGGGAAGAGATTTTTGTCCGCGACGATGATGCCAATGTTGACGACAATGACAATTCGCAAGTGCTTGATGGAAATCAGAGTTTCGATGGTGTCACCTATGGCGACAATCTGCGACTTGAGGCGGAGTACGAATTTGTTGTGCAAGACATCAGCACTGGGGAGACCTACCGTATCCTGTCGGTGAACTTCAACAATTCGCAGGTCAGCTTCAGCACCGTGGAGGGCTTGGCCTTTGTTGACAGCTTCCCGCCCATCGGTGTGCCGCTCAAGATTATCTCGGCTAAAGAAGGCCCCGGCGGCAACGCACCGGTGCATGAGAGCGAGCTCGCTGCGCCGCCGTGTTTCACCACCGGCACAAAAATCGTCGTGAAGGGCGGCGAAAAGGCGGTGGAAGCGCTGGAAGTCGGGGATGAGGTGCTGACGCGCGACAATGGGTTTCAGAAGGTCCGCTGGCTGGGGCAGGTGTCTGTCTCCGGTGCGGACCTCAAAAGCCATCCGCAATTTCGCCCGATCCGGATCAGACGGGATGCCTTTGGACCAGGGATGCCGCATCGTGACATGCTGGTTTCACCGCAGCATCGGGTGCTGCTGTTGGGCTGGCGCGCAGAGCTCTGGTGCGGGGAGCGCGAGGTTCTTGCGGCGGCCACACATCTGGTGAATGACCGCACAGTTACGGTGGCCCATGATGTGCCTGCGGTGACCTATGTGCATGTGCAATTTGACCAACATGAGATCATCACCTCTGACGGGTTGGCCACGGAGAGCTTCAATCCCGGCCCGCAGTCGCTCAAGGCGCTGCCAAATGCCAGCCGTCGGGAGCTGTTTGCCTTGTTTCCCGAGCTGAAAACCGGCGCTTATGTCAGTGAAACAGCGCGTCCTGTGGCCCATCAGCGCGAGGCGCAAATCATCGCGCAGGCGATTTAGAAAAAACCTGCGCCGGGAGTGCGTTTTTCCTCTCGCATCCCGTTTCAAGCTTTGCTAAGACGCGCGGACCGTGCGGGTGTGGCGAAATTGGTAGACGCACCAGATTTAGGTTCTGGCGCCGCGAGGCGTGGGGGTTCAAGTCCCTCCACCCGCACCATTGGCTCAATGAAAGAGCCCTATTTGCAGAAAAATCAGAGACTTAGACTTGTTGACGCACAGATAATGCGACACACAGCGTAGACACATTTCAATGGGTCTGCACACGAAACTCAAATACATTGATATGGTGTGTAAAGATAAAACCACCCCACGTTACCGCCGCAGAATACGAACTCGCATTCAGGCCGCTTTGGGTCGGTAGTGGTTTCAAGTCCACTTTCGCCAGAAGTCAGGGGCTAGGATGATCGCTGTATGGGAAACTATTTGCGTGAGTTTGATCGGTTGGTTGTCGAAACCACAAAGCGGATGAAAGGCGAAGACAACCGAAGCCCCGCGATGCTTTGGCGTGATGCCATCTTGAGAGCCGAGGGTCTCAAGATGGGGTCCAAGGTCTGGACCGTGACGAAGCGCGCACCATTGTTGCCGAAGGCTCGGTCAAGCAAGGCGAAGACCCCCTTGTGGTTAAGGCTGTCTTGGTTCCGAATTTGGAAGCACCTGCGATCACGCTTTTGGATGCCCGTAACATCTACGCTGAAGAGCGCGTTCAGGGGGGATGCTGACAAAACCAAACGGCTTGAACGTCATGTCTCCCGAATGGAACACGTTTTGGGTCCGCTTAAGGATATGCCTTTGGTCCCCCTCAAACGGGAACATGGTCGCGAGGTTCGCGACTATCTCTTGAACACGTATCGCAAAAAGGACGGAAACAAGCTCTCAGTCGATAGAGTCAGTCGAGAACTTTCCATTATGTCTGCAATGGTGTCGCTGGGTAGGAGGATCTGGAAGCGCGGTGTCATAGGGGCATCCTTCGCGGGCGTCAGGTTGGGCTGGTGAATTGCGCTGCAGATAGGGGGGTGAATTTGATAACGGGGTGTAAAGGCCCTGTCTAAATCGGCCAATTGGCTGTGTTGACGGAGGGGGGGTAGCTATCTCTGGGAGGGCGGCATTTTACCTTTTCTACCTTGGGTGGTTGTCGTCCCGGACTAGGATTCGCGTGGGCGACTCGTGCACGACGACGTCAGAAAGCGCGCTCAGATCAGCTGTGGTCGCAGCGATCCGAGCGCCTGCCTCTTTAAGCCGCAGAAGGATGTGCTAAATGAAAGGTCACCCGATTCATCATTGGGCTGCCTTTTGCGCGCAGTTGCGCGTGGCGATGCAGCTCCTCCAGACACAAAGCCGCAAGGAGCATGTGTTTTGAAGCCAGACCTACACTCCGCCGCACGCCTGTCCGTTGCACCCATGATGGATTGGACGGATCGCCATTGCCGGTATCTGCATCGGCTGCTGTCCAGACATACGCTGCTCTATACCGAAATGGTCACTGCGCCGGCGTTGGTGCGGGGCGGGGCTGTGCATTTGCTGGATTTCAGCGAGGAAGAACATCCTGTGGCGCTGCAGCTGGGTGGCTCGGACCCTGAGGAGCTGGCCAAAGCGGCCAAGCTGGCCGAGGCGCGGGGCTATGATGAGATTAACCTGAATTGCGGCTGCCCGAGTGATCGGGTGCAATCGGGCACCTTTGGCGCGGTTTTGATGCGCTCGCCGGAGCTCGTTGCGGATTGCATGAAGGCCATTCAGGATGCGGTGTCTGTTGAGGCGACGGTGAAATGCCGCATCGGGGTGGATGACCAGATCCCCGAAGAGGTGCTGCCGCATTTCATTGAAACCATGGCCAAGGCCGGAGTGCGCCGGATTTCGGTGCATGCGCGCAAAGCCTGGTTGCAGGGGCTCAGCCCGAAAGAGAACCGCGACATTCCTCCGCTGGATTATCCGCTGGTGCATCGCATGAAACAGGCCTTTCCGGAGCTGCATATCTCCATCAACGGCGGCATTGAGACCCTTGATCAGGCAGAGAAACATCTGGCGGACGGGTTGGATGGCGTGATGATCGGACGCTCTGCTTATCATACCCCGTCTGATGTGCTTTGTGCTGCGGATCGGCGGATTTACGGCGTGGGGGCGGACAGTGATCCGGTCGCCGTTGTGCAGCAGATGCTGCCCTATATCGAAGCGCATCTCTCGCAAGGTGGAAAGCTGCATCAGGTCACGCGCCATATGCTGGGCCTGTTTGCCGGTCGCCCCGGTGCGCGCGCCTGGCGGCGCTACCTGTCTGAAAACGCCACCGCAAAGACCGCCGGGCCGGACACCGTTCTGGCAGCCCTCAGCCATGTGACGCAATCCGCGGCCTGAGCAGCGCGTCTATGGGGGCGCGTTTGTAGCCCACGCAGATGACATTCCCGCCAGCGGCTTTTGCGCCGCTTGCAGGGGGCTGAAATTTCGGCTTTACCTTCGCGCGCGAACAAACCTGCGGAGCCGAAAATGTCCCAAGATCCAGCCCTTCTGTTGCAAATGCTTGTGCTTTTGCTTGCCATCGGCGCGCTTGCCGGGGTCCTTGCGGGACTTTTGGGCGTGGGCGGTGGCATCGTCTTGGTGCCTGCTTTTTTCTATGCGTTTTCCGCACTTGGCTATGACGGGCCGCAGCTGATGCAGATTTGTCTGGCGACCTCTCTGGCGACCATCATTGTGACCTCGCTGCGCTCTGTGGCGAGCCACAACAAAAAAGGTGCCGTGGATTGGGAGATCCTGCGTGGGTGGGCACCGGGCATTGCCGTTGGGGCTGTGATTGGCGTGCTGGTCGCGGCCAACCTGCGCTCGGTCACATTGCAGATTGTCTTTGGCGGTCTCGCGCTGGTGATTGGCGCCTATATGGGGCTGGGCAAAGCGCATTGGCGGCTGGGTCAGGCCATGCCCAAAGGGGCAGGGCGGCTTTCGCTGAGCCCGGCGGTCGGGTTCCTCTCTGTGCTGATGGGCATTGGCGGGGGCAGCTTTGGCGTGCCGCTGATGACGCTGTTTAACGTACCGATCCATCGCGCTGTGGCCACGGCGGCTGGATTTGGCGTCACCATTGCTGTGCCTGCGGTGATTGGTTTTCTGTTTATGGAGATCGATCCGGCCAGCCGCCCGCCGCTGACCATCGGCGCGGTCAATATGGTGGCGTTTTTCATCATCATTGCCATGACGCTCATCACCGCGCCGTTTGGGGTGAAGCTTGCGCATTCCATGGACCCCAAACCGCTCAAGCGCGTCTTTGCCGTGTTCCTGACGCTGGTGGCGCTGAACATGCTGCGAAAGGCCTTCGGATGGTAACCGATTTTGCGGCGCGCGGTTGGGCCAAGCTGCCGTATGATGCGGCGGTGCGCGATTGGGCAGCCTCCGCCTGGCAGGCCGGGCAGATTGCCAAAGATGCGCCGGAGCACGCGCTTTGGTGGGATTGCGAGAACACCTGGTTCATTGGTGTGGATGCGCTGCCAAATGACGCGGCGGGGGCGATTGGTACAGGACCAGCCCTGACCGGCGCGCCGGTGGAGACCCTTCAGGCGCTGTATGGTGAGGTTTTGCCGCTGCACCCCGGGCAGCTTTCCATTACTTATCCGGGTTACCCGAGACCGCGCATGGGCGAAAGTGAGGCCGGGTTTCGCTATCGTATCAAGCGGGACGCTGCCCATCTGGACGGGTTGCAAAAGGGCGAGGATGGCGGGCGCTATATTGCGGAGCCGCACGCCTGGATATTGGGTCTGCCGCTCACGGAGAATGTAGACACCGAAGCCCCTTTGGTGATCTGGGAAGGCAGTCACGAGATCATGCGCACGGCTTTGCTGGACGCGCTGGCGGCGCATCCGCAAGACATGTGGCATGCGGTGGATTTGCAAGCGCCCTATCAGGCTGCGCGCAAACAGGTGTTTGAGACGTGCACCAGGGTGAAGCTGATCGCCCAGCCCGGCGAGGCGATCCTGATGCACCGGCTGTCTGTACATGGAGTCTCGGCATGGGAGAGTGAGTCGGAGGATCTCCCCTCGTGTGAGTGTCGTGCCATTGCCTATTTTCGCCCGATACTGCCAGGCGGTGCGGTGGCCTGGCTTGCGAATACCTGAGGTTTTAGAGGCTGTTATCGGGAGATTTCGCGAACAGTTCGCCCTATAGGTGTGGATTGGATACAGCTGGGAAACGCTCGTTAACTAAGCATTTATTTTCCTAAAAATTGAGTTTAGATTTCGTCTACATCTTTATGCGAGTACGATTTTTAGGGGCACTGAATCGATGGAACTATTGATTTTGCTTGGGCTTGTGGCTGCTGGTGGCGCAGCGGCCATGGTGGCTGATTCTGACGGCGGTGATGATGACGTGTCGTTTGAAGAGCAGGAAGGCACCGAAGAAGGTGATGAGCTGCTGGGTGGAGATGGTCCTGACCGCATTGATGGTGGGGCAGGTGACGACACAATTGTGGGCGCAGGCAGCGGCGATGAGCTTTCAGGCAGCGCGGACAATGACAACATCCGGGGCGGACCTGGTGGGGATCGCATTTCTGGCGGTAATGGCGATGACGTGCTGCTCGGAGAGAATGGCAACGACACCATCCTAGCTGGCTGGGGCAATGACTCTGTGGATGGCGGCAGCGGATCTGATCGTCTCGAAGGCTCCAATGGCAATGACAGTATCGTTGGTGGCGACGACAACGACACGCTTCTGGGCGAAGACGGCAATGACACCCTGCTTGGCGGTTTCGGCAGCGATGTTTTGGATGGCGGCACTGGCAATGACAGCCTCAAAGGTGGCACCGACAATGATGAACTGAGCGGTGGCGATGATGAAGACACGCTGCATGGCGGTGATGGTGATGATACCCTTTTGGGTGGTGCAGATGATGATGCATTGATCGGCAATGGTGGCGCAGACCGTCTGGATGGGGGAGCTGGTGACGACGAACTGTTGGGTGTCGACCTTGATCGTAGCAACAGTGGTGTGTTTGTTGACGATAATGGCGCGGATACGCTGATAGGAGGATCCGGCGACGATATCTTCGCTCTGGGCTCTGGGGATTCTGCTGAAGGTGGCTCTGGAAATGATGTCTTCATTACCGGCGAATGGGTCGGGGAAGATAACCTGCCCCAGATTTCTGACTTCTCGACTACCGAAGACCAACTTGTGATCTATATTCCGACTTCGGAAACCCCGGCCGCGGTTACGGTCACTCCGTCGACAGAGCTTGGGGATGGTTGGTTTACCGTGACCTATGACGGTCAGGACGTTGCTGAAGTGTTCGGGCGCGGGTTTAGCGCGGCCAACGTAGCCGTGATCAACAGCGTGCGTGCTCCGGCTTCATAAACCTCACTGGTATACGAAGTTGTATAAATAGGGGCACGCTGAAGACGGGCGTGCCCCTTTTTACCGCTTCAGCCGTGCTGCCCGTCCACCGCGGCGTTGTTTGAGTTGTGGGGCGCGTGTGGGCAGCTCTGCCATGATCGTGCCGCGTTCGTCTTGGGACATCTGCGACCAGCGGGTGATCTCGTCGATGGTGCGCAGACAGCCGGTGCAGATCCGGGCTTCCGGATGCACAACGCAGACTTGTATGCACGGGCTTTCAACCTCGTTACGTTTCCAAACGCTGTCCTTGCTCACGTCGTGCTCCCCAAGTGGTTTAGTCGGTCCAAGACCCCTTGCAGGATATAGGAGGCGGCCACATGGTCGATCACCTCTGCGCGACGTTTACGTGACGTATCCGCCTCAAGAAGCGCCCGTTCTGCCGCCACGGTGGACAAGCGCTCGTCCCAGAAGCCGATGGGCACCGACACCAGCGGGGCGAGATTGCGGGCAAAGGCGCGGGTGGACTGGGCGCGGGGGCCTTCGGAGCCGTCCATATTGCGTGGCAACCCCAGGATGATCCCGCCAATGGCGCGTTCATTGAGGAGGGTCACCAGCCGCTGTGCGTCCACACCAAATTTCTTGCGCTTCACCGTCTCAATCGGCGTGGCCACAGTGCGTAGACCGTCGCTCACCGCCACACCGATGGTCTTGGTGCCCAAATCGAGCCCCATCAACGCTGTCATGGGCGCAAGATTGGGAGCGAGGTCTTCGATGGTTTCAAAAATGGTGGTGGTCATTGCAGCAACCCCGCACGTGCGGCACCGGCGCGCACGATCTCCAGCGCCTCCGGGACCGATACAAAGATTTGCTGCGCCTCGTTCCAGATCGCCTGCGCGCGCTCTGTTTCGCCGAGCACGCCATAAGAGCTGATCAGCTGCGCCCATTCCTGCGGAGTGCCACCTTCGGTCGCCAGACGGTCAGACAGCTGTGCCACCATTCCCTGGATCATCGCTTGCCGATCCTCCGCGCTCAGCTCTTCGGCGGCGGCAAGATCCTCGTCAGACGGGCCGACCGGACCAGCGTGCGGGGCAGGGGGCATTTTGTAATCCACACCGGCATACCAGGCGAGTTCTGAAATGGTGTTGCGGATGGCGGGCACCCAAGGGGCGTCTGCCGGGCTTTGGCGCAGGACCTGATCCCAGAGGCGGAAAGCGGCATCGGGGCGGCCGTTCTGCCACATCATCAGACCCAGATAGTAGCGGCCAAGATTGTTCAGCGGGTCAATCCGCAGGGCGGCGCGCAGGCTGACCTCGGCTTCTGGTGAGACATAGTTCTGCGCGCCTGCGATCAGCAAATTTGCATGCAGCACATAATCACCAGCCGTCGCATTGTCGCCTTTCAGCGCAATCACCTGTGCCTGTGCCTCATAAGCGGCTTTGTGGTTGCCCAAGGTAGATTCGTTGCGTGCCAGAAGCATTTGACCGCGCAGATCATCCGGTTTTTCGGCCACTGCCGCGCGCAATTTGGTCATCAGCTCGGCAAACTCAGGGTCAGGCGCGGGCAGGGGCACGGGCGTCTGCTCGGCTTCCATTTCCGCCTGAGACGGGCGTGCCTTCATGTCCTCGGCCAGGGTCTCCAGGCGCACCTGCAGAGGCATGTCCCGGTGTCCGGGGGTGCCAAGCCAGACATAGAGGCCAAAGCTGCTGGCCGCGACGATCAGCATCAGCACCGCCGCCATGGCCTTGGTGCCGCCACCGGTCTTTTCTGCATCGTTTTCATGGTTTTGCATCTGGGCGTCGGCGGCCAGAATGCGACGCGAAATTTCGGTGCGCATCCGCTCGGCATCCTCAGCGCCGATTACGCCTCGCGCCAGATCGCGGTCCACTTCCTTGAGCTGGTCGCGATAGACACGCAGGTCATAGGCGGCGGGGTGCTCTTCGTCCTCACGGCGCCGCAAAAGCGCCAAAGCCAACATCGCAGCGGTGATCCCGGTCAGCGCAGCGGCAACAATCCAGAAAATCATGGGTACTCCATCAAGTTGGCTCCCATGTAGTGTCGCATAGGGGGCTGGAAAAGGGAAAATCACACATCTGACACCCCATGTCGCAACCAGTCCTCAAATGGGCGCTTTAATCTCGGACGACGCAGGTGCAAAAAGATCATATTCTCAGATAAGTTGCCTCATATCGGAATCACGCATCATGAGAAGATATTCAGCCTTTGCAATCGCCCGCGAAGCCGCCCGCTACCACACTGGCTGGGAACGGGCTTGGCGCTCGCCGGAACCCAAGAAGAAATATGATGTGATCATCGTTGGTGCCGGTGGGCACGGACTGGCCACCGCTTTCTATCTCGGCAAGAACTTCGGTATCACCAATGTGGCGATCATCGAGAAGGGCTGGCTGGGCGGCGGGAACACCGGTCGTAACACCACGATCATCCGCTCCAACTATCTGCAGGATCCTTCCGCAGCGCTCTATGAAAAAGCGCGTTCGCTTTATGAGACCATGTCTCAGGACCTGAACTACAACGTGATGTTCTCCCCACGCGGCGTGATCATGCTGGCGCAGACCGAGCATGAGGTGCGCGGCTATCAGCGGACCGCACATGCCAATGCGCTGCAGGGTGTGAAGACCGAGTTCATCGGCCCTGAGCGCGTGAAAGAGCTGGTGCCGATCATCAACATCGATGGCCCACGCTATCCGGTTCTGGGCGGTCTCTGGCAGGAACGCGGCGGCACCGGTCGTCACGATGCTGTGGCCTGGGGCTATGCCCGTGCCTGCTCTGACATGGGCATGGACATCATCCAGAAATGCGAAGTGACCGGCGTGCGCCAAGAGGGCGGCAAGGTCACCGGTGTGGACACCACCAAAGGTCCGATTGACTGTGACAAGCTTGGTCTTGTTGTGGCGGGCAACTCCGGTGCGCTGGCCAATATGGCGGGCTTCCGCCTGCCAATGGAATCTGTTGCGCTGCAGGCGCTGGTGTCAGAGCCGATCAAACCCTGCATGGATGTGGTTGTGATGGCCAACACCGTGCACGGCTATATGTCTCAGTCTGACAAAGGCGAGATGGTGATCGGCGGCGGCACCGACGGGTTCAACAACTACACCCAACGCGGCAGCTTCCACCACATTGAGGAAACCGTGCGCGCGCTGTGCGAAACCTTCCCAATGGTCAGCCGCCTGAAGATGCTGCGCCAGTGGGGCGGCATCGTGGATGTGACCGGCGACCGTTCCCCTGTGATTGGCAAGACCCCGCTGGGCAACTGCTTCATCAACGCAGGCTGGGGCACCGGCGGCTTTAAAGCCATTCCGGGCGGCGGCTGGGCCACGGCTGAGCTGATTGCGAAAGGCGAACCAGGCCCGCTCTCAGCGGAATTTGGTATGGAACGTTTCATCGAAGGCCGCTTCATCGACGAAAGCGTTGCGGCCGGGGTGGCGCACTGATGGCGCATCTTTTCAATCTTCGTAGCCCGGCCACGCCGGGCCGCGCCCGACCCTCCCCCTGGGAGGGCGCTTTCAGCACCCACCCAGGGTCAGGCGCGACCCTTTCGAGAAACAACGGATTAAGAACCCTGAGAACTCACACCAATCTGGTGACTATTAGAAATCTCGGCGCTGTTGTTGGACGTCAGTTTGTTGTCAGGCTGATGGGTTTTCTTTTCGGAAAAACGGCGCTGGTATCGATAGCGCAGCCCAATTGCGATCGCGCCAATGGGCACAATCGAGAACATAATCAGACTAATTACGGTGCGTGTTTCCATAACAATCACCCTAGGAATGAAACGGGAGAGTTTCAATGCTAACCCTTCAATGCCCCTATTGCGGCGTTCATGCCGAAGAGACCGAACTGCACGCCGAAGGCGAAGCGCATCTGAAGCGTTTTGGCCCCGGCTCGGCGGATGAGGACTTTGAAGGCTACCTCTTCATGCGCGAAAACCCAAAGGGTGTGCATTTTGAGCGCTGGCGTCATTCCAACGGCTGCGGCAAGTTCTTCCTTGCGGCCCGCTGCACCATGACACTTCAGGTCTTTGGCACCTATTCCGCGCAGACGCTGGAGCCGCCACAAGACATCAAAGACAAGATCACCGCGACCTACCCGGGCTGGAGCTGGCGCGAGTTCTCCTGATCTTCATCTTGCCGAAATACTCCCGTCGGAGGCATCTGACGGATCAACCCATGCAAAGGGCTGACATATGAGCACAAGACTTTCCACAGGTGGGCGCCTTCTCAATCGCTCCAAACAGGTGAAATTCACCTTCAACGGCAAGCAGATGACCGGCTATGCGGGTGATACGCTCGCTTCCGCGCTTCTGGCCAACGATCAGATGCTGATGGGCCGGTCGTTCAAATACCACCGTCCGCGTGGGGTTGTGGCCTCCGGTGCCGAAGAGCCCAACGCTCTGGTGAACCTCGGGCAGGGTGGCAAGTTTGAGCCAAACCAGCGCGCCACCACCACCGAGCTGTTTGACGGCCTGTCTGCGACATCGCAGAACCACTGGCCCAGCCTTGAGATGGACATCGGTGTTGTGAACAACTACGCCGCGCGCTTCCTGCCGGCTGGTTTCTACTACAAAACTTTCATGGCGCCCGCGGCGGCCTGGAAACATGTGTTTGAGCCGATTGTGCGCCAGTCTGCCGGTCTCGGCAAAGCGCCAAAGGACCGCGATGCCGATCGCTATGAGCATTTCTATGCCTTCTTTGATGTGGTTGTTGTGGGCGGCGGTATCGCCGGTCTGCAGGCGGCCAAAGCGGCAGCTGACAGCGGTGCCAAGGTTCTGCTGATGGAGCAGACCGCCCATTGGGGTGGCCGCGCTGCTGTTGACGGCGGCACCGTGGATGGCCGCGATGTGGCAGACTACATCGACGCCACTGTGGCCGCGCTTGAGGCGATGGACAATGTTACCCTGCGCAACCGCATGATGGGGGCAGGGGTTTATGACCACGGCTACGTGCTGGGTTATGAGCGCCTGACCGACCACGCGCCGCTGACCGATGGTCCGCGTCACCGCCTGTGGCGCATCCGCGCCAAACAGATTGTCACCGCCACCGGTGCGATTGAGCGCCCGCTGTCTTTCGCAGGCAACGACATTCCCGGTGTGATGCTGGCCAGCGCCCTGCGCGACTATGTGGTGAACTTCGGCGTGTCCTCCGGCGACCGCACTGTGGTTGTCACCAACAATGACGACGCCTACCGCACCGCGATCGCGCTGAAGAAAGCCGGTCTGGATGTGCCTGCTGTGATCGACGCCCGCCCACTTGGCGGCGGCAAGCTGATGGATGAGGCGAAAGCGCTCGGCATCCGCGTTGAGATCGGCAAAGGCATTGCCAAGGTCCAAGGCGGCAAGCGCGTGGTTGGCGTTGCCATCTGCACGCAAGAAGGCGAAGGCGCTGCTCTGGAAGAGATCTCCTGTGACGCGGTGGCCATGTCTGGCGGCTGGTCTCCGGTGGTGCACCTCTGGTCCCACTGCGGCGGCAAGCTGATCTGGGATGAGACACAGGCGCATTTCCGCCCCGACGCGGACCGCGCACCAACAAGCCATGACGGCAAGCCATTTGTCGCCACCGCAGGCAGCGCAAGCGGCCCGCTCGGCTTGGCCGAAATTCTGGAGAACGCCCATGCGGCCGGTGTGGCTGCTGCGGCAGCGACCGGTTTTGACGGCGGCGCGGCAGAAGCTCCCAAAGGGGAAACCACTGCAGAGGCCGCAATGCAGGCTGTGTGGCTGATGCCGCAGGGCGCTGGCCCGAAACTGCGCATGAAAGCCTGGCTGGATTACCAGAACGACGTGAAGGTTTCTGACGTTCGTCTTGCGGCTCAGGAAGGCTATGAGAGCGTGGAGCACACCAAGCGTTACACCACGCTTGGCATGGCGACCGATCAGGGTAAGTTGAGCAACATCAACGGCTTGGCGGTTCTTTCTGATGCGCTGAACCAGCCGATCCCGGCGACCGGCACCACCACCTTCCGCCCGCCATACACGCCGATCTCCATGGGCGCGATTGCCGGTGAGGCACGTGACGAGGTGTTCCAGCCGATCCGCCGCACCACGATCCATGACTGGCATGAGGCCAATGAGGCCTTCTTTGAGCCGGTGGGCCACTGGCGTCGCCCGTACTGCTTCCCGCGCAAGGGGGAGACCCACGCGGATGCGGTGACCCGCGAGATCCGTCAGACACGGGACTCCGTGGGCCTGCTGGATGCCTCCACGCTGGGTAAGATCATCGTCAAGGGTCCGGATGCGGGCAAATTCCTCGACATGCTCTACACCAACATGATGAGCACGCTGAAGCCGGGCAAATGCCGCTACGGTCTGATGTGTAACGAGAACGGCTTCCTGATTGACGACGGCGTTGTCGCCCGCATCGACGAGGACACCTATCTCTGCCACACCACCACCGGGGGCGCAGAGCGCATCCACGGCTGGATGGAAGACTGGCTGCAGTGCGAGTGGTGGGACATGAAGGTCTTCACCGCCAATGTCACCGAGCAATATGCACAAATCGCGGTTGTGGGCCCGAACGCTCGCAAGGTGATCGAAAAGCTTGGCGGCGATATGGATGTCTCCAAAGAAGGCCTCGCCTTCATGGAGTGGAAAGACGGCAAGATTGGCGAATTTGACGCCCGTGCTTACCGGATTTCCTTCTCTGGCGAGCTGTCCTACGAGATCGCCGTGCCAGCGAGCCAGGGCCGCGCCTTCTGGGATGCGCTTCTGGAGGCAGGCAAAGAGTTCAACATCATGCCTTATGGCACCGAAGCGCTGCACGTGATGCGGGCCGAAAAAGGCTTCATCATGATTGGGGACGAAACCGATGGCACTGTGATCCCGCAGGATCTCAACATGCAGTGGGCGATCTCCAAGAAGAAAGAGGACTTCCTCGGCAAACGTGCGCAGACGCGGGATCACATGGCCTCTGAGGATCGTTGGAAGCTGGCAGGCTTTGAAACCGTGGATGGCTCTGTCATTCCGGATGGCGCCTACATCGTGGGCACCGGCACCAATGCCAACAACCAACGCAACGTGCAGGGCCGTGTCACCTCGACCTACTATTCGCCAACGCTGGATCGCGGCATCGCAATGGGCCTGATCCACGGCGGTATGAAACGCCTCGGTGATGTGGTTGAGTTCAACAAAGTGGACGGCACCACCGTTCAGGCCAAAGTGGTCGATCCGGTGTTCTATGACAAAGATGGGGAGAAGCAGAATGTCTAAGGCTGTGAGCGCCCTGCAAGGGGCATCGTTTGAGGGCTTTGCAAAAGTCGAGGAAACTGGCCTGCGTGGCATGATCACCCTGCGTGGTGATCTGGCAAGCGCGGAAATGGCGGCAGCGGTGAAAGCTGCCACCGGAGCCGACATGCCTGCGCTGCGCAAAGTGGTCACCGGGGACAAAGGCGCGGTCGCCTGGATGTCGCCGGATGAGCTGTTGGTGGTTGTGGACTATGCAACGGTCAACAACACTGTGGCTGTGCTGACAGAGGCGCTGTCTGGCGTTCATGCGCTGGTGGCCAATGTCTCTGACGCCCGTGCGGTTTACCGTGTGTCTGGTGAACACAGCCCTGATGTGCTGGCCAAACTGGCACCGGTGGACTTTGGCAAAGATGCCTTTGGCGCGGGCGACATCCGCCGCTCCCGCTTTGCCCAAGTGCCGGCTGCGGTCTGGGGCAATGCGGATGGGAGCTTTGAAGTGATCTGCTTCCGCTCTGTGGCACAATATGTCTTTGACCTGCTCAAAGTCTCCGCGGAGAAGGGCGGCGAGGTCGGGTTTCACTAAGCCCCGCTTGGCCTCCACAGTCTAGGGGCGCGGCGGCTTACCTGAGAAAAAGAGAGCACCGGCGCGATTGAAATAGATCGCCCGGTGCTTTTCATTTCAGGCCTTGTGAAAATCGCAAACGCCGCTGCCGCGATAGGTGGTCTCGCTGCCACGTAGCGTGCCCGCACGAATGGTGATTTTGCCGGTTTGGGTGTTGAGCGAGGCAACATAGTGCAAGCTCACCATCCTATCGGTCATAACCGCGCCATTTGGGTTCACTTCCAGTTCAACAGGCAGCGTCCACTTGAGTTTGGCCTTATTCTTTTTCCGGGTCACCTTAACAGGCGTCGCACGGCCGGCAAACCGCATGCCCACGCCATCCACCACAAACACATTGCCATTTCGGTGCATGGTGAAAGCATAGGCGGGCGCAATCCAATCCCCGCCTTTGTCGCCGGGTTTCATTTGGCAGTTGATCAGCATGGATGCCGTTGGCAGCTGTGTCGCCAAGACCGGTGCCGCACCAAAGATGAAGAGCGCGGCTGCGGCCGTGCAGCGCAGGAAAGAGGTTGGCATTCAATATCCCTACTATAAGAGTCGGATTTTGTATACACGCCTAAGGAGACCCATCCAACAGGCCAGTTGGCGTAAACCTTTGCGAAAGCGCCCGATCTGTGCCGCTCCGCGCTTTGGGACGCCTACCGATGACACAAAACCGGCGCGGCAAATCAGGAAGTTTTCCGCTTTGCCCTTGACCTTACCTGCCATTCAGCCCCATCTGTCTTCACATAAAATTCGCGCAACAGAAGAGGATGCTGCAATGGCTTTCGAACTCCCCGATCTTCCTTACGCTCACGACGCTCTGGCCGACAAAGGCATGTCCGCTGAGACGCTGGAATTCCACCATGACCTGCACCACAAAGCTTATGTCGACAACGGCAACAAGCTGATCGCGGGCACCGAGTGGGACGGCAAAACGATGGAAGAAATCATCGTTGGCACCTATGACGCAAACGCAGTTGCGCAGAACGGCATCTTCAACAACATCTCCCAGCTTTGGAACCACAACCAGTTCTGGGAAATGATGGGCCCTGGCGCATCCGCAATGCCGGGTGAGCTGGAAAAAGCGCTGGTAGAGAGCTTTGGCTCCGTTGAAGAGTTCAAATCCCAATTCGCCGCCGCAGGCGCTGGCCAGTTCGGCTCCGGCTGGGCGTGGCTCGTGAAAAACGCAGACGGCTCTCTGGCGGTGACCAAGACCGAAAACGGCGTGAACCCGCTCTGCTTCAACCAGACCGCTCTGCTGGGCTGTGATGTGTGGGAGCACTCCTACTACATCGACTACCGCAACAAGCGCCCGGCGTATCTGGACAACTTCCTGAACAACCTGGTGAACTGGGAAAACGTCGCATCCCGGATGTGATTGCGTGACCCGTAGAGGTTTCATCAAAGGCCTGCTGGGAGTGATCCTGGCAGGCTTTTTTGCGGCCACTTACGGCTTTTTTATTGAGCCTGCGTTGCGCATTCGGGTGAAGCGCTGGCGCATTCGCCGTGAAGACTGGACAGCAACACCGTTAAAAATCGCTGTTTTGTCCGATCTTCATGTGGGCGAGCCTTTTGTCGGGCTCAAACGGGTGGCCCGATTGGTCAAACGCATCAATGCGTTGGATGCGGATCTGGTTTTGTTGCTGGGTGATTTTGCGGCGGGGCATAGGTTCATCACCGCTCCTGTCAAAATTCAAGATGTTGCGCCGATCCTTGGCGATATCAGAGCCAAATACGGGGTGTTTGGCGTGTTGGGCAACCACGACTGGTGGGATGATTTGAGTGCGCAGAAGCGCGGAAGTGGCCCTAATCTTTATGCCGAAACACTGAAAGAAAACGGAATACCTGTTCTCTCAAACCAAGCGATGAAGCTTAAGGAGCCGGGCATTTGGCTCGCGGGGCTTGAAGATCAGCTCGCGATCCTGAAAGGCCATGGGCGTTTTGCGGGTCTGGATGATCTCCCCGGCACTTTGGAGCAGATCGAAGACGACGGTGCGCCGGTTGTGCTCATGGCGCATGAGCCGGATGTGTTTCCCAATGTCCCCTCACGTGTCGCTCTTACACTCAGCGGGCACACACATGGCGGGCAAGTGCGCTTGTTTGGCTGGTCGCCGATTGTTCCTTCGCGTTACGGCAACCGCTTTGCCTACGGGCATGTGAGGGAAGAAGGGCGGGATTTGGTGATCTCAGGCGGCATCGGCTGCTCGATTATGCCGGTGCGATTTGGAGTGGTGCCTGAAATCACGGTGATTGAGATATCCGCGTGAGGTGGCGATCCGTCCCATGCAAATGCAGGCAAGCAATCTGTATTTGGAGTAAATTTATTTCTTGATAAAAATAATCGGATTATTAAGTCTGCGGTGTTGTGGAGATGTCAGATCAGGGGACCAACATGCCAAAACCGCCGCCCAGAAAACTTGAAGTGCTCCGCACCGAGCAGATCACACCAAATATGCTGCGCGTGACACTGGGCGGTGCAGATCTGGCGGGTTTCCCTGAAGGGCGGGAGGGCGGCTATATCAAGCTGCTCTTCCCTGAGGCATCTGTTAGCACACCAGAGCGGCCGGTGATGCGCACCTATTCCATTCGGGCTTTTGATGCGGCGCAAGGCACCTTGTCTGTGGATTTTGCGCTACATGGCGACGCCGGAGGGGTGGCGACAGAATGGGCGCAGGGGGCGCAGCCGGGGGATCAGATCATGATCGCTGGACCGGGCAGTATCCGGATGGCCGATCCGGAGGCCGATTGGCATCTGCTCGCGGCGGATATGACGGGCATTCCTGCGCTGATGTGCAATCTGGATCGCTTGCCGGAGAGCGCCAGCGGATATGTCGTGGTGGAGATCACCTCTGAAGCTGACAAGCAGCCGCTCTCACTGCCCGCTGGAATGGTGGTGCAGTGGATTGTGAACCCGACACCAGATCAGACCAAAGGCCGCCTTGTGGAGGCCATCAAGGCGCTCCCGTGGCGTGAGGGGCGGGTGAGTGTGTGGACGGCCTGTGAGTTTGACAGCATGCGCGCTCTGCGCAGCTATTACCGCACCGACCGCGGTGTGGACCGCGATCAGATTTATCTGTCCAGTTACTGGCGGGCAGGGCGCACCGAGGACCAGCACAAGATCGACAAACAAGCCGACAGCAAAGCCGCCGCCTGAGGCTTATGCGAGCGCGGCGTCGAGCATCGCCTGCAGCTCCGCCACATCGCTGGCAACCTGCACAAAGTCGCGCAGGGAGGCATCGGCAAAGCCTTGCGCGATCACATGATCCACAAGACCGATCAGCGGATCCCAGAAGCCGTTGATGTTCAGCAGCACGATGGGCTTGGCGTGCAGTTTCAGCTGCCGCCAGGTGAGCACCTCAAAGAACTCATCAAGCGAGCCCGCGCCACCGGGCAAAACCACGATCGCATCACAATTCATAAACATGACTTTTTTGCGCTCATGCATGTTTTCGGTTACGATGAAATTGGTGAGGTCGGTCTTTCCCACCTCCCATTCCAAAAGGTGTGTCGGGATCACGCCGAAAGTCTCTGCACCGGATGCCTGCGCGGCGTTTGCCACGGCTCCCATCAAGCCCACATCCCCCGCGCCATAGACCAATCGCCAGTTGTTTTCGGCAAAGCTTGCGCCAAACTGTTCGGCGGCTGTCTGATAGGCCGCATCCCCGCCGGAACGTGAGCCGCAAAAGACACAGATCGAGCGCGTTGTCATGAAATTCTCCAATATGATCAATGCTGTTTTGACCACAAATAAAGCGGTTGCTAAGGTCTCTCAACCAAGATGGCGACAGAATTTGGGGGTTTGTCGGCGATGACTGAGAAAGCATCAGGGCTCAGCGGAAATATTGTCTGGGTGGCCGGAGTTGTGGTGGCGATGGGCGTGTCCGTCTATGCGCTGGTTGCGACTGGTGTGCTGGATGGCAGTGCGCCGGAAGAGACCCCGGTCGTTGCCGCCGAACCTGCACCTGCACCTGCACCTCAGAGAAACACGTCTGAAGCGGCGGAGCCAGTGGACACAGCCGCAGACCCTGCGCTTTCTGATGGGCAAACTATCGCTGAGAGCGAAACCGCGCCGAAGGCTGTTGAACAGACCGTGATCGCTGATGCGCCGAAAGCCGAGGCGGCAGAAGCCCCAACAAACGACACCGCACAAACGGCTGCTGCACCTGTCACTGAGGCACCGACATTTGATCTTGTGCGGGTGGATGCAGAGGGCAACACTGTGGTCGCCGGGGCGGCTGCGCCCAATGCGGTTTTGGCCATTCTTCTGGACGGGGTTGAAATCGCGACCTCTCCTGCTGACAGCACCGGGCAATTTGCGGCCATTCTGTCGATTGCGCCAAGTGATGCGCCGCGCGTTTTGTCTTTGGTCGAGCGGCGCGACGCGGGCGATGTGCCTTCTGACGCGACGGTGATTGTGGCCCCCGTTCTGGCGGTTGCGGCACCCGTTCCAACGGTAGCAGAGGAGGCCGCGCCTGCCACCGATGTTGCGGCGGCTCAAGGGTCTGACACACCGGCCGCTGAGACCGAGCTGGCTGAGGGCGAGAACGTCCAGACTGAAGCCGACGTGGCCGTGGCTGATGCGGCGACAGCTGAAACCGTTGAGACGGCGGAGCAGGCGGCACCTGTCGCCGCTGCCTCCAAAGCACCAGCGGTGATCGTCTCAGATTCCCAAGGGGTGCGCGTTTTGCAGCCCGCAGCGCCGGCGGACACATCTGAAGAAGTGCTCGCGGCGGTCTCCATTGACTCGATCAGCTACACAGACACGGGCGCGGTGATGGTCTCCGGGCGCGGCGCGGCGGGGCTGTTTGTGCGGCTCTATCTGAACAACGCGCTTGCGGCCGAGGCGGCAGTGGACGCGAGCGGTATGTGGAGCAGCCAATTGGCCGATGTGGCGGGTGGGCTTTATGAGATGCGTGCCGACGAGGTGGACAAGAGCGGTAAGGTGACCTCTCGTGTGCTGACACCGTTTAAGCGCGAAACACCTGAGACTGTGGCCCAAGCGCGGGCGCAGGCTGATGCCACTGCTGCCAATCAGCAGACTGTGGCCGATGCGGCCCCAGCGAATGAGGAAACCACCGCTGCTGTACCCGTTGAACCAATGGAGAGCGCGGATCAGCCAGTAGCGTCTGTGGAGCAGGCCGAGCCCGCGCAGGTGGCAGTAGCGCCTAAACCTGAAGAGACTGTAGAGGCCGCAGCGGCCGCCGAAACCGCGACTGACACAGCTGAAAGCACCGCGCCAGACGTGACCACCGCACTTGAGGCGCCGTCACCCGCGCCGGAAGCGGCAGCGCCGAACGTTGCGCAAGCAAGCGAAGATGCGCCTGTTGCCAGTGCGGAGAGTGCACCGGTTGTGACAACCGCCTCAACATCTGAGGCCGCACCATCGGCGGAGGCCACCAAGCCAGCGGTGCAGATTGTCACCGTACAGCCTGGCTCCTCGCTTTGGGCGATTGCGCGGGACCGCTACGGCGAAGGCCTGATGTATGTGCGCGTTTTTGAGGCCAACAAAGAGAAGATTCAGAACCCGGACCTGATCTATCCGGGGCAAGTCTTTGCGGTTCCTGAACAATAAGCATCTGAGACATGTTGCAGGGGTGGCATGTCCTGCTGCCAGTGATTAAGTTTGCCCGGCTCACCCACAAGCAAGGCAAGCAGCATGGCACAATGGCACACGGCCTCTGAAGAAGAACTGGCCCGTAACGAACAGCGCTCGGGCTGGCGCACCATTCGCAAGGTCGCCCCGCGTCTTTGGCCTGAGGATCAGCCTTGGGTGAAGCGTCGTGTGATTTTGGCGATGCTGATGCTGATGGCCTCCAAGATGGTCGCGGTCTATTCGCCCATGCTTTACAAAGCGGCGGTGGACGCGCTGGCCGGAGAGGGCGTGCCGCCGCTCGCATTGGGCGCGGTCGGGCTTACCGTGGCCTACGGTATGGCACGCCTGATGACCAACGGCTTTCAGCAGCTTCGGGATGCCATCTTTGCCAAAGTGGCCCAGCGTGCCTTGCGCCAACTGGCGCTGGAGACCTTTGAGCACATACACCGCCTGTCGATGCGTTATCACATCACCCGCAAAACCGGTGGGCTGAGCCGCATCATCGAGCGCGGGGTGAAGGGCGTTGAGTTCCTGCTGCGCTTTCTGCTGTTCTCCATCGGGCCCTTGGTGCTTGAGCTGCTGATGATCTCCGCGATCTTCTATTGGTTGTTTGACGCGCGCTATCTCGCGGTTGTGGGTGTGACCATTGCGATCTACATCTGGTTCACATTCAAGGTGACTGAATGGCGCGTGAAGCTGCGCCGCGAGATGAATGATCAGGACACGGACGCCAATCAGAAGGCCATCGACAGCCTGCTCAACTTTGAAACGGTGAAGTACTTTGGTGCAGAAAAGCGCGAGGCCGCGCGCTATGACAGCGCCATGGCGGGATATGAACAGGCAGCTCTAAAGACCTCATATTCCTTGGCTTTCTTGAATTTTGGCCAGTCGTTTTTGATCACCTCCGGCCTTGTGATCGTCATGGTTCTGGCCGCCATTGGGGTGCAGAATGGTGACCTGACGGTGGGCGATTTTGTCATGGTCAATGCCTATATGATCCAGATCACCATGCCGCTGAATTTCCTTGGCACGGTCTACCGCGAAATTCGCCAGGCGCTGGTGGATATGGGCGAAATGTTTGATCTGCTGGAGCAGCCCTCCGAGGTGGCGGACAAACCCGATGCCAAGCCGCTTGCGATTGGTGCTGGCAATATTCAGCTCGACAATATTGCCTTTGGCTATGAGCAGGAACGTCCCATTCTGAAAGGCGTGAGCCTGGATGTGCCGGGTGGTCAGACAGTTGCGATTGTGGGCGCCTCCGGTTCCGGGAAATCCACCATCGGGCGGCTATTGTTCCGATTTTATGACGTGCAGGGCGGTGCGCTGCGTATTGATGGGCAGGACGTGCGGGATGTGGCCCAAGAAAGCCTGCACGATGCCATTGGCGTGGTGCCGCAGGACACGGTGCTGTTTAACGACACCATCCGCTACAACATTGCTTACGGGCGGGACGGCGCTACAGAAGAAGAGATCATCGAAGCGGCCAAGGCTGCGCAGATCCATGACTTCATCGCGGCCCTGCCGGAAGGTTATGACACGGCTGTTGGGGAGCGCGGGCTGAAACTTTCCGGGGGTGAAAAGCAGCGTGTTGGCATTGCCCGCACATTGCTGAAGAACCCGCCCATCCTGCTTCTGGATGAGGCGACCTCGGCGCTCGACACAGAAACCGAACAAGGCATCAAGGAAGCTCTGGCGCGCGCCGGGGAAGGCCGCACGGTGATCACCATCGCACACCGTCTCTCAACCATTGCGGAGGCCGATCGCATTGTTGTCTTGGAGCAGGGCGAAGTGATCGAGCAGGGCACCCACGCCGCACTTCTGGACAAACAGGGCCGTTATGCGCAGCTTTGGGCCCGTCAGCTGGCGGATGAAGACGCGGCTTAAGATGGGCGCTGTCCGGGTTTTTACGCTCGGGCAGCGGTTTCAAGTCAGCTGGTCTTAGGTGGCGACATAGAGCGGCGCGCCAATGATCAACACCAACTGAAGCCAAATAATTCTGTTTAGTCGCGCGCAGAAAGGCTGTTTGCGGGTTTTGTGACGAAAGCGCTTTTGCGCCCATTTTGCGCCGGGGCTGCCGCCGATCAGCGCGAGACACAAAAGGCGGTTTTCTGGCACGCGCCAATTGCCTGACAATGCGCGCCGTTTGTCCACGTAGTAGGCTGCGAAGCAGGTCAAATTGATCAGGCAGAGATAAGCCGCACTGGCGATGAGAATGCTTGAGGCGTTCATTGAGGTTTAGCTTATAATATTTTGAAAATAATATTTAAATTCTGATTTCGGCGCTGCCGCGTTTGCGCTTGGCTACCTGTGGGTTTAGGCGGGATTTTGATCTGCAAATAGAAAAAACGCGCCCGTGGGCGCGTTTTCTTTTTTAGGTGGTCTGAGGCTTACTCCGCCGCCTGAACACCGCTTGGATCAGGATCGTCGTTGGCGGCTTTCTTCTCACCAGCGCGCGGGGCCTCCACTTCGGGTGCGAGCGCTGCAGGATCCATCTTGTCTGCATGGACTTCCTCAACCTCTGCGGTGAGGCCGTCTTCATCCCAGATGATCAGCGGATGGCGTACTTTGCGGGCTTCGCGGCGCAGGGCCCAATCCTGACCCGCGCGCGAGGCGCGGCCAAAGGAGAGGCGTGCCAGAAGCCGCATCATCCAGCCAAAGTAGGTGCCTGCCCAGACCCGCAGGGCCAGCATGGACGGGGTGAAGATCAGCGTCAGCACGGTTGCGATGCCAAGGCCAAAGACCACCGCGGTTGCCAGCTGTTTCCACCACAGGGAGGTCGGGCTGTCGATTGAGTAGCCGCCATTGATGAAATCAAGGCTCAGGCCAAACATCATCGGCGCAAGGCCCGCCATGGTGGTGATGGTGGTCAGCAGGACCGGACGGATACGGCTTTGCGCGGTGCGCACTATCGCCTCAATCCGGGGCATGTATTGGGAATATTCCTGATAGGTGTCGATTAGAACGATGTTGTTGTTCACCACAATCCCCGCCAGCGCCACGATGCCGGTGCCGGTCATGATGATGGAGAAGGTCTGATCCATCACCAGCATACCTACAAGCACACCTGCGGTGGACAGAACCACGGCCAGAAGCACCAGCACCGAGTTGTAGAAGCTGTTGAACTGCGCCAGCAGGATCACGAACATCAAACCCAATGCGGCGGAGAATGCACTGGTCAGGAAGTCACCGGATTCTTCCTGCTCCTCCTGATCCCCGGTCCATTCCCAGCTCACGGAGCTGTCAAAGGGGGAAGTGTTGAGCCATTCAGTCAGGACCTCGATCCGCTCCGTCGGCGTCATCGGATCTAGAGTGACTGTGGCATTGCCGTTCTCAAGTTGTGCATTGATCTCATCAAGGCTCACGCTTTGCGCAACCTCTGGAACATTGTACCGCGTGGTTTTGGGGTCAGAAAACAATGACTTTAGCCAGCCGAAGAAACCGGTGCGAATTTCGACGAAAGTCACGTTGTAGGGGTCCCCTGCAAGAGCGTCTTCTTCGCTAACCTCATAGCCGAACCCAACGTCAAGCACGCCTTCTTGAACAACATTGCCGTCGTCGTCCAGAGGGTAGATTTTTAGGATCTCGATGCCTTTGACGATATCCGCTTTCACGTCATAAAAGCGTTCCTGATCAATACGGCTGATCGAGGCGCGCTTTGGCACCGGGGTGCGGGTGATGAAGTTTGAGAGTGGGACAAGGCCTTCGTTGGTGCGCACCTTGATACTGTCCAGGGTGGAGAGCACGCGGTCATTTTCAGGCAAACGCAGGCGGATTTCGATTTCTTCATCGCTGCTGTCCACGCGCATGGTGTCAAGCAGGATGCCGCGGGTGACAAGCTGTACCATCGCGCCCACCGTGGCCACATCGGCGCCATAGCGGCCGGCTTTCTCCACATCCACGTCGATCTGCCAGTCGATGCCGGGCAGGGGCAGGGTGTCCTCCACCAGTCTCAGGCCCGGGGTGGCTTCAAACGTGTCGCGCGCGGCAAGCGCTGCGGCGTTTAGCCCGTCCCAGCCATCGCCGCGCAGGCGCAGGTGGATCGGTTTGCCGGAACCGGGACCTTGCTCGATCGGTTTGGTCTCCACAAAGAAGCCCGGCAATGTGGCCAATTCCGCATTCAGCTCGTCAAGCACCCGGTTGCCGCCATAGGCCGGTGCAGTGACTTCGCGTTCCAGAAGGCCAAAGAACCACTCTTCGCGCACCGTTGGGCGCTCTTCCCAGGCGATGATCTCAAACTGCACCTGACCGATTGTGTCCGGTGGGGTGTTTTCGCCGCCACCCGGGCCACCGGTGTCGAGCCCGCCTTCGCCCGCAAAGGAGAAGACATTGCGCACCGCCGGGTGGGCCATAATTATCTCTTCCGCGGCGCGCACCATCGCGTCTTTCTCCGGCAGGGAGAGGTTGCCACGGGCACGCACAAAGGCGGAGGCCTGCTCCGGCTCGGTTTCCACAAAGAACTCAACGCCGTTGTTGTTTTCACCAAAGTAGTTGAGAACGTTCACTACAGTGGCAATCACCGCAATGATGGAGATAATCGGCATGATTGGATTGCCGACAATGAAGCGGATCAGGTGGCCGAATGGGTTCAGCCGATAGCCGCTTTTC
This sequence comes from Shimia sp. R9_2, assembly GCF_017743735.1. Taxonomy (GTDB): domain Bacteria; phylum Pseudomonadota; class Alphaproteobacteria; order Rhodobacterales; family Rhodobacteraceae; genus Shimia. Next base: position 70,387 of record NZ_JAGHRO010000002.1, on the reverse strand, counting down.
ACGGCGCGGCGTTTGAATTGCAGCTCTGCGGCGCTGAGGGTGATTGAGGCGGCAAAGGCTGATACCACAAAGAGCACACCACCGACGAGCAGAGGTGCCATGCCGCTGCTGTCTGCAGGCATCAGATAGCCGGGGTTCAGCATCTGCATCACGCCTGAGAACATGCCCCAGAGTGCCACCGGCACCAACGCGGCACGCACAACCCAAGGCAGGCGCGCGCGCAGAACATCGGAGGCGTGGGAGAACATGCGGCTCATCCGGCCGGAAATCCCGCCAACAACGGGCAGATAGATCAGGGCCACAAGCAGGGAAGCAGACAGCACGAAGATCATGGTCACGGGCAGCATGCCCATAAATTCCCCGGGTACACCGGGCCAGAACAGCATCGGCAGGAAGGCACAGAGCGTGGTCGCCGTGGAGCTGATGATCGGCCAGAACATCCGTTGAGCCGCTTCCACATAGGCATGCATCGGGCCGGTGCCCTCTTTGATGCGCTTGTCGGCGTATTCCACGACCACAATCGCGCCGTCCACCAACATGCCCACCGCGAGGATCAGACCAAACATCACCATATTGGAAATCGTTACGCCCATCAGCGCGAGGAAGGCAAAACACAGCAGGAAGGAGGCCGGAATGGCAAAGCCCACAAGCATCGCCGCGCGGCTGCCAAGGGCGGCGAGGATCACAATCATGACGAGCGCAACAGCTGTGAGCACAGAGCCTTCCAGCTGGCGCACCATGGAGCCAACGGTTCGGCTTTGATCGTTTGAGGTGCCCACCTCGACAGCGGCCTTGAGCTCTTCAGGCCAGCTTTCCTGCGCCTCAGCCAGTGTCGCCTTGATCTGCTCCACCGTGTCGATGATGTTGTAGCCCTTGCCCTTCACAATCTGCAAAGCCACGGTCTTTTCACCGTCAAAACGCGCGGTGCCTGCGCGGTCTTCAAAGGTGAAGTTGATCTCTGCCAGATCGCCCAGCGTGATCACTCGGTCGCCGTTGGTTTTGACGGGCAGGGCGTAGATGTCCTGCACGCCGTCAAAGGAGGAGGGGATCTTAACAGAAAATGTGCCTTGGGCGGTTTCCACCTCACCGGCGGCAATCAACTGGTTGTTGTTGCGCACCACATTGATCACCTCAACGGCGGTGATGTTGTAGGACTCAAGGCGCAGCGGGTCGATCACCACTTCGACCATTTCGTCCCGGTTGCCCGCAATCGGTGCTTCCAGTACCGCGTCAATCGCTTCAAACTCGTCCTGCAAGTCCTTGGCAAGGCGGGCCATTGTGCGTTCCGGTACATCGCCGGTAAGATTCACAATCACAATCGGGAACTCAGAGAAGTTGATCTCTGTGATGGTGTATTGCTCCGCCCCATCCGGGAAGTTGGCTTGCGCGGTGTTCATCGCATCGCGCACATCGGCGATGGTGGCGCTCTTGTCCCAGCCAAACTCAAATTCCAGCAGTAGAGAGGCATGGTTTTCCGACGCGATGCCGGTCATCTGGTCCAGACCGTCCAGATCAACCGCCTCGGTCTCCATCGGTTTGACCAGCAGGCTTTCGGCATCTTCTGCCGAAATCCCGGGGAAGCTTACGGAGACATAGAGGATCGGAATGTCGATATCCGGCTCACCTTCCTTGGGAAGGCTGGCATAAGAAAATGCCCCCACCACGAGTGAGATCGCGATGAAGGCAAGGATCATTCGGGCCCGTTCAGAGGCCCATGTGATGGCGCCGGTCATCAGTTCAGCTCCCGGATTGTTGGGGTCACTTGCACGCCGGTGGTGACAAATTCCTGACCAACGACGATCACATCCGCCATCTCCGGCAGGCCGCCAAGCCAGACACCTGAGGTGCTGTCGCGCAGGATTTCTGTGGCGGCAAAGAAGACCTTGTCGTTTTCATCCACCAGCCGCACGCCCAGCGTGCCTTCGTCGTTCAGGGTCAGAGCCGATTGCGGGAGGAGGTGTGCAGCAGCCCCGTCAGCGGAGATCGCGATCTCTGCGGTCTGACCGTCGCGGATGCTGAGATCAGGGTTGGGGACGGAGATTTCCACACGGAAGGTGCGGGTGGTTTCATCTGCGGAGCGTGAAACAAATGTCACCTGACCCGAGACCTCTTGGCCGGTGGTTAACCGTGCGCCCGCCAGCGCGCCCTCATAGACGCGGGCGATCTCTGTCTCTGGCACAAAGCCGACGATCCGGATCGGGTCCAGACGCAGGACGGTGCCGCAAAGGCTGCCTTGCTGCATCAGGCTACCCAATTCGGCGGTTTTGCTTTCCAGAAGCCCGTCAAACGGGGCCTTGATGGTCAGGCGCTCGATTTCCTTCTCTGCAGCGGCGACCAGAGCCATCGCCGATTCGATGCCTGCTTGGGTCGACTCAAGGCCGGAGGTCGCGGATTGCACCGCCGCCTCAGCAGCTCGCACACCTGCCGCCGCGCTGGCCACGCGGGTGGAGGAAGCAAAGCCGCCCTCAGAGAGTTTGCGTGCCGCGTTGTCGTTGATCAGGGCTTCCTCAAGCCGCGCCTCGGCTTCGATTTTCGCCGCCGCTGCGCTTGGGATTCGGGCTTTGGCCTCACTCAGCCGTGCGCGGGCTTCCGCTAGTACGGCCTCGCGCGTGCCTACATCAAGGCGGCAGAGCTGTTGGCCAGCAGTGACGTGCTCGCCGCGCCGCAGCGGTTCTGAGATCACCAGCCCGCTGGTTTCAGCGCGCACTTCGACCTCACGGTCCGCTTCGGTCTGTCCTCTGAGGATCACGGCGCTGTCGATCTCGCGGGCCACGCTTTGCAGGACCACCACGCGGATCAGATCCTCTGAAGGTTCAGCATCGGTCGAAGCGGGAATTTCTGCATTATCAGCGGCTTGCGCTGTCGAACTTGCCGCGGTGTCGGTATCTGTTGGAACAGCTGTGGCGGTGTCTGCGGCATCGCCGCTGGCAAAGGCCAGAAGACGCTCGCGCTCAACCACGATCATGAAAAGAAAACCGGTGACCAAAATCGCAGTGAGGAACGGAATAAGTCGCATCTGCTGTTCCCTGTAGGTTTATTGGAGCGCGGAGCGCACAAAATAGTGAAGGTTATATTGGCGCTTCTGCATATAGAAACAACCTGTAGTACGCTATTTTGAACTCATCAGTTCAGAAAATGTCAACCTGATGAAAATTCAGTGATGATTTGCACAAGCTCCGCCCAGCTCTTGGCACTTTGAAAACAAACCGATAAGACAGAGCGAACGAATAGGAGAGCAGGCGTGAGCAACACCGACAGTTTCATCGAAGAAGTCACCGAAGAAGTCCGTCGCGACCGCCTGTTTGGCCTGATGCGCCGCTATGGCTGGATCGCGGTTTTGCTGGTGATTGCCATCGTTGGTGCGGCGGCTGCAAATGAAGTGCGCAAAGGCAACGCCCGCGATGCGGCGCAGGATTCCGGCGACGCAATCATCAAAGCGGTGTCCACAAGCGATACGCAAGCGCGTGTGGCTGCTCTGGCCGATCTGAAAACCGAGTCGCCCGATGCGCAGGTCGTCTCTGATATGTTGCTGGCCGCACATCAGCTTGAGCTTGGCGCAGGCACAGACGCGTCTGAAACATTGGAAGGCATCGCAACCAGCGGGTTGGATATGCCGGAAATCTACCGTCAGATTGCAGCCTTCAAGGCGGTACTGGCTGAGGGCAAAGACACACCCGCCGCGGAGCGTCGTCTGGCACTCGAGAGCCTTGCCACACCGGGCGCACCATTGGCGCTTTTGGCGCGTGAGCAGCTTGCGCTTCTGACGTTGGAAGAGGGGGACGCGGAAGGTGCGATCACCCAGTTGCAGGATTTGATTCAGGACGCCGCAGTGACAGCAGGCTTGCGCAACCGCGCGGCTCAGTTAATTGTGGCTCTTGGCGGAACACCGGCTGAAACCAACGGACTGGTGGTTGGTCAGTAACCTGACCGCAAAAAGACGATAACGGGGTGGGGGCCTGTTCAGTGACACGTAAGACTTTGATGCTGGCAGCGGTGGCCACTGCAGCGCTACTCACAGCCTGCGCCGAACCAGAAGTCATTCTGCCCGGTGCCCGCGAAGATCTGGTTGCACAGCCAGAGGTGCCTGAAAACCAGAGCCCGGCGATCAATCTGCCGTCTCAGGTGCAGAACGCCAGCTGGACCCACCGTATCGGCTCGCCCAAATATCGCACCGCCAATGCGGCGCTGTCCGCGCGTCCAACCGTGGCTTGGACGGCCTCCATCGGCAAAGGTGAGTCGCGCAAGACCCGCATCACAGCTGATCCGGTTGTGGCAGACGGGCGCATCTTCACCGTGGATGCCGAGGCGACCATCAGCGCGACCTCAACTTCTGGCGAGACCCTGTGGAGCCGTGATCTGACCTCACCGCAGGACAAGACAGGGCAAGCGTCAACCGGCGGGCTGGCTTATGGCGATGGCAAGGTTTTTGTCACCACTGGGTTTGGCGCATTGACCGCGCTTGATCCCGCAACCGGCGCCGTGCTCTGGGAGCAGAAGCTGCAAGCAGTCGGCAGCGGCACCCCCACAGTCTATGACGGACTGGTTTATGTGGTCTCTGGCGACGCCACCGGCTGGGCGCTGGAAACAGACACTGGCCGTGTGGCCTGGCAGCTCGTGTCGCTGCCCAACGTACAGAACGTGCAAAGCCCTGCCGCGCCTGCGGTGACAGATCGCCTTGTGCTCTTCCCTTATGGCTCCGGTGAAATTCAGGCGGCTTTCCGTCGCGGCGGTGTGTCGCGCTGGTCCGCAGGCCTGTCAGACGTGCGCCCGGGCCGCTCGGTCAACACGGTTGGCGATATTTCCAGTGATCCGGTTGTGGTCGGCAACACTGCCTATGTGGCCAACCATTCTGGCCGTATGGCGGCCTTTGACATGGAAACCGGCCAGCGCAACTGGACCGCCGATCATGGCGCGCTCAGCCCGGTGTTCCCGGCTGGTGGATCGCTGTTCTTTGTGTCTGAGCGCAATGTGCTGTTGCGCATCAATGCGCGTGACGGCAGCCGCATCTGGGGCGTGCAATTGCCGCAGTTTGTGAAAGACAAGCCGCGCAAGCAATCGACGCTGCATGTCCACTATGGCCCCATTCTTGCAGGCGGGCAGCTGGTGGTGGCCTCCTCTGACGACAAGATCCGTTTCTACAATCCGCAGGACGGCGCCCTGACAAACACCGTCGATTTGCCCCATGGCGCGGCCACAAACCCGATTGTGGCGGGTGGCGTGCTCTATGTGGTGAATCGCAAAGGTGAATTGTACGCTTTCCGTTGACGCAATAATGGTATATCGGAGCGACTTCAGACGTTCCGGAGATCTGTCATGAGTTTCACGCTCGCCATTGTGGGCCGCCCAAACGTGGGCAAATCCACCCTGTTCAATCGCCTTGTCGGCAAAAAACTCGCGCTGGTGGATGACCAGCCCGGGGTGACGCGCGACTTGCGGGAAGGCGATGCCAAACTGGCCGATCTGCGGTTTACCGCGATTGATACGGCGGGTCTGGAAGATGCCACCGATGACAGTCTTGAGGGCCGCATGCGCCGGCTGACGGAACGTGCGGTGGATATGGCCGACATCTGTCTCTTCATGATTGATGCGCGGGCAGGGGTCACCCCCACCGATATGATCTTTGCTGAAATCCTGCGCAAACGCGCTTCCCATGTGATCCTTGCCGCCAACAAGGGCGAGGGTGCAGCTGCGGATGCCGGTGTGCTTGAAGCCTATTCCCTAGGCCTTGGTGAGCCGATCCGCCTTTCGGCAGAACATGGTGAGGGTCTCAACGATCTTTACACCCAGCTCATGCCGCTGGCGGATGAATTTGCCAAACGCGCCAAAGCGCTGGATGACGAAGTCGAGACCGATGTGGATCTCGACGGAGACGAAGCCGATGAAGAGATTGATCCCGATGCGCTGCGGCCGTCTCAGATGCTCACCGAGCGTCGGCCTTTGCAGATCGCCGTTGTGGGCCGTCCGAATGCCGGTAAATCCACACTGATCAACAAGATCATTGGCGAAGACCGTCTGCTGACCGGTCCGGAAGCCGGGATCACCCGCGATGCCATCAGCCTGCGCACCACCTGGGACGAGACCCCGATGCGGATCTTTGACACCGCCGGGATGCGCAAAAAGGCCAAGGTCCAGGACAAGCTGGAAAAGCTCTCTGTGGGCGACGGACTGCGCGCGGTGAAATTTGCCGAGGTTGTGGTGGTTCTGTTGGATGCGGCCATTCCTTTTGAACAACAGGATCTGCGCATTGCCGACCTTGCGGAGCGCGAGGGGCGCGCGGTGATTGTTGCGGTCAACAAATGGGATGTGGAAGAGCACAAGCAGGAAAAGCTGCGCGACCTCAAAGAAGCGTTCAACCGTCTGCTGCCGCAGTTGCGCGGCGCGCCGCTCATCACGGTATCGGCCAAAACCGGCCGTGGGTTGGAGCGTCTGCATGATGCCATTCTTGATGCCTATGACACGTGGAACCGCCGCATTCCCACCGCTGCCCTCAATCGCTGGCTCGTGGAAATGCTGCAACAGCACCCGCCACCCGCGCCGCAGGGCAAGCGCATCAAGCTGCGTTATATGACCCAAGCCAAGACCCGCCCGCCGGGCTTTGTGGTGATGTGTTCCCACCCGGACAAGATTCCCGAGAGCTATTCTCGATATCTTATCAATGGCTTGCGGGAGACTTTTGACATGCCCGGTACGCCGATCCGCTTGACCATGCGCGGACAGGGCGACAAGAACCCCTATAAGGGCAAGAAAAAATCCACGCCTTCGCGCCTGCGCAAACACATCAAAGGGCGTGGCGCCCCGCACTGAGGGTGCAGATCGCAGAACTGATTTGAGGGTCGTCCATTGGGCGGCCCTTTTTGCTGAAATGACAGGCAAGGCCTTGCCACATCAGCAGCTTTTGGCGACCCCGCACGTTGCCGAAGGTCAATTTCGCGTTATAGTTGGCGAAGTTGAGCCAATTTCTGATTGGTCGCGTATTTGAAACAAACCCAGGCCATTTTTCAGGCCAAGGCGGAAATTTATTTGAACAGAGGGTTTTGCGATGGACATTCGCGAGCGCTTGAAAGGCTATACAATTCAGGATGACCGTATCGGCGCGGTCAGCTTCTTTGGCACCTTTGTTTTCTATTTTGCCACCCTGTATCTCGCCATTGCCCATGAGGGCACATGGTATCTGCAGGTGCCGCTGATGGTGGTGAACGGGCTCTCAGCGGTGCGGCTGTATGTGTTGCAGCATGACACGGGCCATGCCTCGCTGTTCAAAAGCCGCAAACACAATGACTGGGCCGGGGAGGCGCTGTCTGTGGTGACCTTCGCGCCCTATGCGGCGATGCGGCACAACCACAATATGCACCATTCCCATCTGGGCAATCTGGACCACCGCGACACCGGCGAAATCCACACGATGACCCTGCGCGAGTGGGAGGTGGCCGGGTTCTGGGAGCGGCTTTATTATCGGCTCTACCGCAATCCTTTTGTGCTGATCCCGCTGGGCAGTCTATATACCTATTTCATCCGCTACCGCTGGCCCAAAAGCGCCTCAAGCATGTGGCGGTCAGTGGTGCTGCACAACCTGGTGATCTTTCTCTACATGGGGGTGATTGTCACGCTGGCCGGATGGAACGGGCTGTTGATCTGGTTCCTCAGCGCGCTGTTTGGCGGCATGGTGGGCGTGTTTATGGTCTACCTTCAGCATAATTTTGAGGACACCTATTGGGATCGCCGACCGGATCTGGACCCGCGTCTGGCGGCGCTGCAAGGCTCTTCTGCGCTGGATCTGGGCTGGTGGATGGATCTGGCCTCCGCCAATATCGCTTATCACGACATCCACCATTTCAACGCGCGCATCCCGCATTACAACCTGCGCAAATGCCATCGGATGATCCGCGATGAATATGGATTGTCAACGATCAAATGGCCGGAGGCGCTGCGCTCGTTTTCGCTGAAGCTTTGGGATGAAGAGGCGGAGCGGTTGGTGCCCTTCCCGAAGAAAGGCGCGACACAAAGCGCGGTGGCGGCGGAGTAGGCCGTAGACAGGGGAGCGAGGGGCCAGCCCCTCTTGCCCTCACGGGCAATTCACCCCGGGATATTTGAAGAATGAGAAGAAAAAGCGCGGCCACCGAGGAGGATCGGGGCCGCGCTTAATTTTGTCTGAGTGGTCAGGTGTTAGGCCAGTTTGCCTTCTGCGGTCAGAACGGTTTTGCCCCCCAGATAAGGTGCAAGCACCTCTGGCAGCACCACAGAACCGTCGGCCTGCTGGCCGTTTTCCAGAACCGCGATCAGGCAGCGACCCACCGCGAGGCCCGAGCCGTTGAGTGTGTGCACATATTCCGGCTTGCCGCCATCGGCGGGGCGGAAACGGGCGTTCATGCGGCGGGCCTGAAAGGCGCCGGTGGTGGAGACAGAGCTGATCTCGCGATAGGTGTCCTGACCCGGAATCCACGCCTCGATGTCATAGGTGCGGCGCGCGCCAAAGCCCATGTCGCCGGTGCAGAGCACCACGGTGCGATAAGGCACACCGAGTTTTTCCAGCAGACCTTCGGCGCAGCGCAGCATGCGCTTTTGCTCGTCTTCACTTTTGTCCGGATGGGTGATGGAGACCATCTCCACCTTTTCAAACTGGTGCTGGCGCAGCATGCCGGAGGTGTCTTTGCCCGCGCTGCCCGCTTCCGAGCGGAAACACAGGGTGTGTGCGGTCATGCGGATCGGCAGGGCGCTTTCTTCCAGAATGTCACTGGCGACCGAATAGGTCAGCGGCACCTCAGAGGTCGGCACCAGCCACCAGCCATTGGTGGTCTGATAGCTGTCTTCGCCAAATTTCGGCAATTTATCCGTGCCATACATGGCCTCGTCACGCACCAAAACCGGCGAGTTCACCTCGGTCAGCTCGTTTTCATCCACATGGGTGTCGATCATGAACTGTGCCAGCGCGCGGTGAATGCGGGCCACTGCGCCTTTGAGCATCACGAAGCGCGCGCCGGAGATTTTCGCGGCGGTTTCAAAATCCATCGCGGCGGTGACGCCTTTGATGTCAAAATGCTCGACAGGTTCAAAATTCAACGCGCGTGGGGTGCCCCAGCGGTTGACCTCGACGTTGTCGTCTTCATCCGCACCCTCAGGCACGTCATCCGCCGGTAGGTTGGCAATGCGCGCCAGCGTGTCGGTCAGCTTGGCGTCAAGCTCTTTGGCTTCGTTCTGCATCGCCGCGACTTCGGATTTTTTCTCAGCCACAAGCGCGCGCAGCCTTTCAAACTCGGCCTCATCGCCTTTGGCTTTGGCGGCACCAACCTCTTTGGCGGCGGCTTTCTGGGCGGCTTGGGCGGCCTCAGCGGCGGCAATCTTGGCGCGGCGCTCTTCATCAAGGGCCAGCACGGAGGAGGACATGGCCGCATCCCCACGGCGGGTCAGGGCGGCGTCAAAAGCGGCCGGGTTCTCGCGGATCGCTTTAATGTCATGCATCTCATGTGTCCTTTAGATGAGGGTGATTCACAGTGCCGCCTATATGCCGGAGCGCGGGCGGGAGGGGAAGAGTTGTGTTACATCGCACGCGGCCCTGGAACAGAGAAACCTTTTGATCTGGCCCAGTTACAATGCGCGCTTCGAAAGTTTTTGTAGCTGCTGTCTGCCGAAGGCCAACTTGAGGGTAAAGCGAGGCTGTTAGGGAGTTTTGTACTAGAGTCGCCAAAAACTTTGTCTAAGTGCCCCTCTATTTCAGAAACACTTGTAAAATCTACATTTCTTATGGACGCTGCTGTGAAGTCCACTTCAGAGAGTTTCGTTGTTGAGTCAAATTTACTTCGGTCAAGATCGGATCCTGAGAGATTGGCTGAATTCAGATTAGTGCCTTCCATATCGGTATCCGTTAAAACGCAATCTTTGAAGTTGGCTTTAGGAAATGTTGCTCCATGAAACTTCGAGCCCCATAGGCTGGCAGCAGAAAAAGTTGCCATTGTACCAGATACATAGCGAAAGTCAGACAACCAGATAATTGACCATTCAAAATTAGCGAAGGTTAAGTTTGCGCCCACGAAGCTTGAATCGTTAAGAACCGTAAACTGCAATTGTGCCGAATTTAGATTAGCTCCTTGAAGTGCCGCGTTTTTGAGGAGCGCGTTTTTGAAGTTGAGTTTCGTTAGCTCCATAGCCTGAAGATTCGAGCCGCTTAGATCGATTCCCACGGCTTCTGCCGATACCCCATCAATTGTGGTAAGCCGACCCAAGACTTGCACAGCATTCTGCATATCTGAGCGCTGAACTTCCAATCGGCGAACCCAATCTACTAGGATTTTAGGGTTATCTGTATTTGGCTCTGGAACGGCTGGATATACTTTAGACAATTCACGCACATAAACACTTAAGAGGCGGGAAACCCGCGCGGCTTCTTCTGGCTCTTCGCGTACCAACCCTTCCAACCGGTCAATTGCCGCATTCCGGCGCACAACGTCATCCTCCCAGACCGTTTCCCAGCCGCTGTCAGTTTCTTTCGACACCTGCCGCTGCGCATGCAAATCCGCGGCAGCCTCAGTGATCTTGTCATTAAACAGCGCAGCCTTCGCGGTCTCTGTCTGCTCTTGCGTCAGCTTCAGGCGCAGCACCGTAAAAGGCAGCGCCACAACTGCGCCCAATGTCGCCGTCAACGCCGCCAGTTGGATCAGCGGAAAGCGGTTGGCCGTGAAATCCTCTGCAAAAAACAGTTGATGCACAATCATGCCAATAGTGGCGATCAGCCCGCCAAACAGGCAAAGCGCCAATACCGCCCAGAAAACCGCCACCGCGAGAAACCATTTTGCAGGCCAGCGCTTTGCGCCAAGCGCCTCTTGCAACCGCGCAAACGTCGTTTCTTTCCCGCTGTCTGTTCGGGGCAGGGCCAAAAAGATCACGACTGCGGCAATCATGCTGCTCACAAATGCCGCTAGAAACTGGAAATCCTCTGTGGTGAGGGTGATCGTCGTCATGCCTGCCTCTGCTCGTAATGCATTTTCACACTAGGGTTGCGTCAATCACACGTCCACCCGACAAACGGCAGTAACGCATCCTGCATTTCCCATCATCTCGCCTTGCATGTGCCGCCAAGCCCACATAGGTTCCCTGCGACTTTGCGGGGCAACGCCTCGCCTGAATTTAGAGGACATAGACACATGCAAGAACTCGGCCAGTTTCTGCCGCTCATCCTGATCTTCGCGATCATGTATTTTCTGCTCATCCGCCCGCAGCAGAAGAAAGTTAAAGAGCATCAGGCCATGGTGGCTGGGGTGCGCCGTGGGGATCAGATCGTGACTCAGGGCGGGCTGATCGGCAAAGTGTCCAAGGTCAAGGACGACAATGAAGTTGAAGTCGAACTGGCTGAAAACGTGAAAGTCCGTGTGGTGAAATCCACCATCGCGCAGGTGCTGGCGAAGACCGAAGCGGCCAAAGCCGAATAAACCCGCGCACTTATAAAAGACACGACCAACAGGGCTGCAAACATGCTGCAAATCGACCTTTGGAAACGGGTCCTGATCTGGCTCACCTGTGCGGTGGGCCTGCTCTTGGCCACGCCAAATGCCTTTTATCCGAAGGTTGAGGCCCATAATGACGCGCTCGCCGCTATGGAATTCGGCGAGCTGAATGACGAGCTTGAGGAGGCGGTCGCGGCTTGGCCGTCGTTCATGCCAAGCCGTTTGGTGAACCTTGGTCTGGATTTGCGCGGTGGAGCGCATCTTCTGGCGGAAGTGAAGGTTCAGGACGTTTATGAAAGCCGCATGAAAGCGATGTGGCCCGAGGTGCGCGACCTGTTGCGCGGCGAGCGGGCCACCATCGGCACCATCCGTCTGCAGCCTTCGCCTGTGGATGAGCTGCGTGTGAAGATCTCCAAACCCGAAGCCATTCAGGAAGCCGCCACGCTGGTGCGCGGCCTGTCGCGTCCGGTGACGTCGATCACCGGGGCCGGGGCCTCTGACATTGTGGTGCGCACCGATGGTGACACCATTGTTGTGACCCTTTCTGATGCGGAAAAGCTCGCCACAGACGAGCGCACCGTGCAGCAGGCGCTGGAAATCATCCGCCGCCGGATTGACGAGGTGGGCACACGTGAGCCGACCATTCAGCGCCAGGGTGCGGATCGTATTCTCATTCAGGTGCCCGGCATTGGCTCGGCCTCTGAACTCAAAGACATCATTGGCACCACAGCACAGCTGACATTTAACCCGGTTGTGGGCCGCGTCTCTGATCCGGACGCCCCTGCGGGTGTGGGCAACGAAGTGCTGCCGTCACTGGATGAAGAGGGCGTCTACTACATCGTGGAAAGCGCGCCTGTTGTGACCGGTGAAGAGCTGGTGGATGCACAGCCAAGCTTTGACCAGAACAACCGCCCCGCTGTTTCTTTCCGCTTCAACCCAACCGGGGCACGCAAGTTTGGCAACTACACCGCTGACAATATCGGCAGCCCGTTTGCGATTGTGCTTGATAACGAAGTGATCTCCGCGCCGGTCATTCAGGCCCATATCGCGGGCGGCTCCGGCATCATCACCGGGCGCTTTACTGTGGAAGAAAGCACCAACCTCGCTGTGCTGCTGCGCGCAGGCGCTCTGCCGGCTGGTCTGGAATTCCTCGAAGAACGCACCATCGGTCCAGAGCTTGGCCAAGACAGCATCGAGGCAGGCCGGATCGCCTGTATCGTCGCCTTTGTCGCCGTGCTGGTCTTTATGTTCCTGAGCTACGGCACCTTTGGGCTGTTTGCCAATATCGCGCTGATTATCAACGTGGGCCTGATCTTTGGCCTGCTGAGCCTGATCGGCGCCACGCTGACCCTGCCGGGCATCGCGGGGATCGTGCTGACCATCGGTATGGCGGTGGACGCCAACGTGCTGGTGTTTGAGCGTATCCGCGAAGAGCTGAAATCGGCCAAAGGTCCGGCCCGTGCGATCGAGCTTGGCTATGAAAAGGCGCTTTCGGCCATTCTGGACGCCAACATCACCACATTCATCACCGCTGTGATCCTCTTTGCCGTGGGCTCCGGCCCGGTACGCGGCTTTGCCATCACGCTGGGACTTGGCATTCTCACCTCCGTCTTCACGGCGATCTTTGTGACGCGTGTGATGATCGTGATGTGGTTTGAGCGCCGCCGTCCCAAGACAATCGAGGTATAAGCCATGCGTTTGAGACTGGTTCCCCAAGAAACCAAATGGGATTTCTTCTCGCGTCCCACCCTGTGGCTGGGCATTTCCAGCGCACTGATGGTGGCGGCTCTTGTGAGCTTCTTCATTCAGGGTCTGAACTTCGGCATCGACTTCCGGGGTGGCACAACCATCCGCACCGAGAGTGCGCAGGAAGTGGTGGTCGGCGACTACCGTGAAGCCCTGGTGCCGCTGGAGCTCGGCGACATTTCCATCACCGAAGTGTTTGATCCCACCTTTGAGGCGGATCAGCATGTGACGATGATCCGCATTCAGGCCCAAGAGGGCGAAGAGGCAGTGACATCTGACGTGATCGAACGTGTTGAGGCGCAGCTGAAAACCGTGGTGTCTGACATCAAGTTTGTATCGGTTGAGTCCGTTGGCCCCAAGGTCTCCGGTGAGCTGATCAAAACAGCGGCGATTGCGGTGCTGTTGGCGATTGGCGCGGTTCTGATCTACATCTGGCTGCGCTTTGAATGGCAGTTTGCCTTGGGCGCTGTGGCCGCGCTTGTGCACGATGTGGTGCTGACCATCGGGGTCTTCTCCGAGCTACAGATCAAGTTTGACCTCGCTATCATCGCGGCCCTGCTGACCATTGTGGGCTACTCGCTCAACGACACTGTGGTGGTGTTTGACCGCGTTCGTGAAAACCTGCGCAAATACAAGAAGATGGAGCTGAAAGAGGTTCTCAACATCTCCATCAACGAGACCCTGAGCCGGACCATGATGACCTCTGTCACCACGTTGCTGGCGCTGATCTCTCTGTTTGTGCTGGGTGGTGACGTGATCCGGGGCTTTGTCTTTGCGATGATCTGGGGGGTGATTGTCGGGACATACAGCTCGATCTTTATCGCCTCTGCCGTGCTTCTGAAGCTGGGCGTGAAACGCGACTGGTCCAAGCCGGACAACACCGCTGGCAACCAATTCGCCAATATTGATGCATGACATCCTGACCCAGGCCCTCGCTCTTGACGGGTTTGCCTGGGTCGCCGCTGCCGCCTTTATGGCAGGCATTGTGCGCGGGTTTGCTGGATTTGGCACCGCACTGATTTACCTTCCCATCGCTGCGCAAGTCATGCCGCCCCTCTGGGCGATTATCACGCTGGCGGGCATGGATATCCTCGCACCTGCTGTTCACATCCCCGCCGCGCTGCGCAATGGGCACCGCCGGGATCTTCTGCGTCTGATGATCGGCGTGGTGTTGCTTATGCCTGCCGGGCTCTGGCTTTTGGAGCGCACAGAGCCTGAGGTGTATCGCTACCTGGTTTCGCTTCTGTCGCTCGGCATGTTGGTCGTCTTGCTGACCGGGTTTCGCTATCGCGGCGCGGTCACAGCCCCCATGGTCTATGGCATTGGCGGGGCAGGGGGATTGCTGGGCGGTGCCGCAGGGCTGCCGGGGCCGCCTGTGATCATGTTCTACATGGCCAGTCCGCATGGCCCGACAGTGATCCGCGCGAATACCAACGCCTATCTGTTTTTCTACGACATCTTGCTTGTGGTGGTGCTGATCTGCCTGAGCCGCTTTGAAGCCGCACCCTTTGTGCTTGGTATCATGCTGTCGCTGCCGGCGATGGCTGGCAATCTTTTGGGAGGCTGGCTCTTTGATCCGCGCCATGAGAAACTTTACCGGGCTGTGGCCTATCTGATTATCGCTGCCGCTGCCCTGTCCGGTTTGCCATTCTTGAACGCGGGCGGGGGGCATTAGGAGGAGAAGATCATGCAAATGACAGAAGTGACCTATGCGGACGCCATACCGATAGACAGCTATGGCCCAGGGTTTTTCCGCATCGGCGGAGAGGTGATCGAAGGCGGGGCTGTGATCCATGCCAAAGGCGCGCGCAGCTGGGCAGGCTATGAGGATGCGCAGGTGGTGTTGGCGCTGGCGGAAGAGATCGATTTCATCCTCATGGGTACAGGTCCCGACATGGCACCGGTTCCAGCCGCCTTTCGCGAGACGCTGGAAGCGGCAGGCATCGGCGTGGAACCCATGGCGTCACCGTCTGCCTGCCGGACCTACAATGTTTTGGTGAGCGAGGGGCGCCGTGTTGCGGCCGTCCTGATGCCGGTCTGAGGGCTGCGGCGGGGCGTGCAACGTACGGTGCGTTTACATCTGCGTTGAGTGCGGGAGCCGAAAACAACACCACCGCGATACAGCCGCAATACCGACGCGATACAGACATGCGATGTGGGCTGCGTCAAAAGGTAACTCTTTTGCCATCGTAGAAAAGCGGTTAGATGCAGCGTCATGACTTTGCGCGTAAAAGATGTCAGCGTGGCGCGTGGTGGCGTGACCGTTCTGGAAGGGCTGTCCTTTGAGGTGACACCCGGCAAAGGGCTGATTCTGAAAGGCCCCAATGGCGTCGGCAAGACCACGCTTTTGCGCACGGTTGCCGGATTGCAGCCCCCCTTCAAAGGCACCGTTGAAGCGCCCGAAGAAAGCATTGCCTATGCGGCCCACAGCGATGGTTTAAAGGCCATGTTGACGGTTGAGGAAAACCTCAGGTTTTGGGCGGAAGTCTTTGGCAAGTCTGACATTTCTGCCGCCATCGAAGGGTTTGATTTGGTCGAGTTGCAAGGCCGTCTTGCAGGCAGCCTGTCGGCCGGACAAAAGCGCCGCCTCGGGCTGGCGCGCCTGTTGGTGACAGGGCGTCCGATCTGGATTTTGGATGAACCCACCGTGTCTCTGGACACCGCCTCTGTGGCCCTGTTTGCCAAAGCGGTGGAGCGGCATCTGGCCAGCGGTGGCAGCGCGCTTTTGGCGACACACATCGATCTTGGCCTGTCCGTGGACGTGCTGGATGTCGGCCCCTTCCGCGCAACTGCGCGTGAGGGCGCTATCGCAGGCTATGATGAGGCCTTCTTATGAGAGCACTTCTCCTGCGGGATCTGAAACTGGCCTTCCGTGCCGGTGGCGGCTTTGGCCTTGGTATCGCTTTTTTCCTTATTGTTGTGATACTTGTGCCGTTCTCTGTTGGCCCGGAAAGCGGCCTTTTGACCAAGATTGCCCCCGGCATTCTGTGGCTCGGTGCGCTGCTGGCTTGCCTTCTGTCGCTTGACCGTATTCTGGCGCTTGACTGGGAAGACGGCACGTTGGATCTGGTGGCCACATCACCTCTGCCGCTTGAGGCTGTGGTCTCCGTCAAGGCGCTGGCCCATTGGCTCACCACAGGGGTTCCGCTTGTGGTGGCTGCGCCGCTCTTTGGGGTGCTGCTGAACCTGCCACCACAAGGATACATCTGGCTCGTCACATCGCTGGCTCTGGGCACGCCAGCCTTGAGTGTGATTGGTACCTTCGGCGCAGCGCTGACAGTGGGGATCAAACGCGGGGGGCTGCTGCTTTCTCTTTTGATTTTGCCACTTTACGTGCCAACCCTGATCTTTGGCGCAGAGCTGGCGCGCCGGGGCGCTGAGGGGCAGGCCGTGACCACGCCGCTGTTGATGCTGGCGGGGATCACCTTTGGTGTCATCGCGCTTTTGCCTTTTGCTAGTGCGGCAGTATTGCGTGTTAATCTGCGATAGCGCTTAAGGTATTTAATCCATATCAAAGCACCTGTGATGCTCTCATGGAAGTGAGGTGCAAAACACGGCACAGAAAGTTAGGACGACCTCATGGGATCGATCTGGGAATATGCCAATCCGGTGAAATTCAGCCAAACCGTTTCGCGGTTTCTGGCACCTGTTGCCATCGTGGCTGGCGCCTGTCTGGTGATTGGCCTGATCTGGGGCTTTTTCTTTACGCCGGATGACTTTCGCCAAGGCTCCACTGTAAAGATCATCTATCTACATGTGCCCTCAGCGCTAATGGCGATCAACGCTTGGTTCATGATGCTGATCACCTCGCTGATCTGGCTGGTGCGCCGCCACCACGTAAGCGCCCTTGCGGCCAAGGCGGCAGCGCCTATTGGCATGGTCATGACGGTGATTGCACTGCTGACAGGCGCGATCTGGGGACAGCCGATGTGGGGCACATGGTGGGCCTGGGATCCGCGTCTAACCTCTTTCCTCATCCTGTTTCTGTTTTATCTTGGCTATATTGCCCTTTGGGAGGCGATTGATGATCCTGACACCGCCGCAGATCTGACGTCTGTTCTGTGCATCGTAGGATCGGTTTTTGCCGTGCTCAGCCGGTATGCTGTGAACTTCTGGAACCAGGGTTTGCATCAGGGGGCGTCGTTTGCACGGGTTGAGGCTGTTACGGGGGCGGACACCACGGAGAAGGTCTCTAACGTCTTCTTTTACCCGCTGCTGATGTGCATCGCCGGGTTTGTTTTGCTGTTTGTTGCGCTGGTGCTGCTGCGCACGCGTACGGAAATTCACAAGCGCCGCACACGCGCGCTTTTGGCACGGGAGCGCTTGGCATGATGCCGGATCTTGGAAAATACGCTGACACGGTGCTGTCGTCTTATGCGGTTTCTCTACTGTTGATCGCCGGTCTTGTGTGGCTCAGCATCCGTGCGGCCCGCAAAGCCCGAGCGGATCTGGATCAGGTGGAGGCGCGTCGCAATGAGCGCTCGTAAAGTCTCCCCGCTGATGTTTTTGCCGCCCCTGCTTTTCGCGGGGCTTGCGGCGCTGTTCCTGATCGGGATGCAACGCCAGAACCCTGATGAGCTGCCAAGTGCATTGGTGGGCCAGCAGGCGCCCTCTGCGGAAATGACGCCGCTGGGCGACAAGCCCATGTGGGATGACGCGGCGCTGCGCAGTGGCGAGCCAACTCTAGTGAACTTCTGGGCCAGCTGGTGCGGCCCTTGCCGGGTGGAACATCCCAATCTGGAACAACTCCAATCCGAAGGGCTCACCATCCTTGGTGCGAACTATAAGGACGTGCAGGGCAATGCCTTGTCTTTCCTGGATGAACTGGGGGACCCCTATGAGGCGGTTGGCGCGGACACGGCGGGTCGTATGGCGCTCAACTGGGGTGTCTACGGCGTGCCGGAGACCTATCTGATTGATGGGCAGGGCAATGTGGTGCTGCGTATTGCAGGGCCGGTCACGCAGCGCGAATTGGACGAGCGGCTCCGGCCCGCGCTGGACAGTTTGAAGTAATCACTCAGCCCAAAAACTTTTGAGAAAGCCCATGCCAGCCGGTGTGGGCTTTGCTCGTTTTGGGGGCGTCATTTGGAGATCACATCAATCTGGTCTACCAAAGAAGAGATTGTTTTGAGTGATTTCTTGTGGAGTAAGCGTGATGCGTTTTGCCGCCTATAACATCGAACATTTTGACCGCGCCTTTACCAATCAGAACGTGCCTGAGCCGGATCATAAGCGTCAGAAGAAGGATCCGCTGCCGCAGATAGAGGCGGTGGGGAAGGTGCTTGCAGAGATTGATGCGGATTTGATCGGGATCACTGAGGCCCCCAACACGGCAAGCAGCGCAAATGCCGTGAAATCCACCGTGGCCTGTCTTGAGGCTTTCGCAGCGCAGGCGGGCTTGCGCGCGTGCAAATGTGTGTTTGGCTTTAACGCCGGTACTCAGGAAATTGCGGTGCTCTATGATCCGGACAGTCTTGATGTGACGCATAAGCCGAGCGGCACCGCTGGCAGCAAAAAGAGCCCGCGGTTTGATGAGCCATTTTTATATGATGCGGATGAGGATGGGCTGCAGGAGCTGCACAAGCATGATCGCCCGCCCTTGGAGGTGCATGTAGAGCGCAAGGATGGCGGTGCGCCGATGGATCTGTTTGTGGTGCATGCCAAATCCAAGGGCATCTTCAACAGTGTCGATTTGGTGCATCTGGAGCGCACGTCGCGCAGGAACCGCCTGCGTCTGTTTGCTCAGGCGGCCTCCATCCGGGAGCGTGTTGACCGGCTGATGGTCGATGATGCGCGGGTGATGGTGATGGGGGATATCAATGATGGTCTGGGCATGGATGAGCATGAGGCGAAATTTGGCCGCTCTGCCGTTGAGATCATCATGGGAGATCTGTTTGAGCCGGAGAAAATTCTGCGTTGTTATGCTGGGCGGCCAAAATGGAAGAGGTTTGGCTGGGAGCCGTCCACCACGCGGTTTTTTGACCAGATCACCGAAGACCCTATCAATGCGATGATTGATCTGATCATGACCAGCCAGTCCATAAAACCAGCCGGTGACGACGCTTACAGGATTTGGAACCCTTATGAAATGTGGACGAAGAAGCAGCGCGAGGCGGCTGAAAACAAAGCTCTTTTTGAGGCGTTGACTTCAGCGAGCGATCACTTCCCGGTCAGTTTTGATTTTGACTGAGATGGATTAAGGCCCCTTTGGCGGGGCCTTAGCCATTTGGTTTCAGGATTTGGCGAGATTGCGCAGCACATAGTGCAGCACGCCGCCGTGTTCGATGTATTCAATCTCCGGTGCGGTATCGATCCGGCATTTCAGCGTGATGGTTTTCTCTGTGCCATCCGCAAAAGTGATGTCGCACGGC
The DNA here is from genome assembly GCF_017743735.1 of Shimia sp. R9_2. Lineage (GTDB taxonomy): Bacteria > Pseudomonadota > Alphaproteobacteria > Rhodobacterales > Rhodobacteraceae > Shimia. The sequence goes on along the minus strand of NZ_JAGHRO010000002.1, from coordinate 50,835 downwards.
ACCTCTTGCAACGGCTCCACGCTGTCCAATCCGGTGATTGTCACGTTCTCTTCGCCGGTCAGACCAAGTGTCTTGCGGGTGTCACCTCCGGTGAATTCAAAGGGGATCACGCCCATTCCCACCAGATTTGAGCGGTGGATGCGCTCAAAGCTCTCGGCAATGACCGCCTTCACGCCCAGCAGGGCCGTGCCTTTCGCCGCCCAGTCGCGGGACGATCCGGCACCATACTGTGCGCCGCCAAAGACCACCAATGGCGTGCCATTGGCCTGATGGGCCATCGCGGCCTCATAGACCGAAGTTTGCGCACCGTCTGGGCCTTTGGTGTAGCCACCTTCGACCCCGTCGAGCATCTCGTTTTTGATACGGATGTTTGCGAAGGTGCCCCGCATCATGATCTCATGGTTGCCTCGGCGCGAGCCGTAGGAGTTGAAATCCCGCGGCGCAACTTGGCGGTCGGTCAGATAGGTGCCTGCCGGGGTGGACTGCGCAAAGGATCCTGCGGGGGAGATATGGTCCGTTGTGACCATGTCACCGAGCATCAACAGAACTTTCGCGCCTTCAATATTGCTGATGGTGCCGGGCTCCGGCCCCATGCCTTGGAAGTAAGGTGGGTTTTGGATGTAGGTGGACGTTGCAGGCCAGTCATAGGTTTCCTGTTGCGGCACCTCGACGCCCTGCCATTTCTCATCCCCTTTGAAGACATCGGCATATTTGGATTGAAATGCCTCGCGGGTCACCGTTTGTTGCACGAGGTCGGCAATTTCCTGTGTCGAAGGCCAAATGTCTTTGAGGAAGACGTTGTTGCCGTTCTGGTCCTGCCCAAGAGGATCGGAGGTCAAGTCGATGTCGAGCGTCCCGGCAATGGCGTAAGCCACCGCGAGGGGCGGGGAGGCGAGGTAGTTGGCGCGCACATCGGGGCTGATGCGGCCCTCAAAGTTGCGGTTGCCAGACAGCACCGAAGTGGCCACCAGATCGCCTTCGGCAATGGCGTCGCTGATCTCTTTCTGGATCGGGCCGGAGTTGCCGATACAGGTGGTGCAGCCATAGCCCACAAGGTTAAAGCCAAGCGCGTCGAGATCTTTTTGCAGATCGGCGGCTTCCAGATAGGCCGATACGACCTGAGAGCCGGGTGCAAGCGAGGTCTTTACCCATGGCTTGCGGTTCAGTCCTAGAGCGGCGGCCTTGCGCGCCACAAGCCCTGCGCCGATCATCACGTAGGGGTTGGAGGTGTTGGTGCAGGAAGTGATGGAGGCAATCACCACCTTGCCGCTTTCCATCGTGAAGCCTTCACCTGCGACAACCACCTCTTTGCCCATTGGGCGCTTGAAGGTCTCCTCCATTTCGCGGCGGAAGGCGGTTTTGCCGTCGCTCAGCGCGATATAGTCCTGAGGTCGTTTCGGGCCCGAAATTGCTGGCACAATCGTGCCCATATCCAGATGCAACGTGTCGGTGTAGATCGGCGCGTAGTTTTCATCACGCCAGAAGCCGTTTTCTTTGGCGTAGGCCTCCACCAGCGCGATGCGGTCTTCGTCGCGGCCGGTATTGGTGAGGTAGCGCAAGGTTTCGCCGTCAATCGGGAAGAAGCCGCAGGTTGCGCCATATTCCGGTGCCATATTGGCAATCGTGGCGCGGTCCGCCAAAGGCAGGCGGTCCAGCCCGTCGCCGTAGAACTCCACAAATTTGCCGACCACGCCTTTCTCGCGCAGCATTTCAACGACCTTCAGCACAAGGTCCGTGCCGGTGGTGCCTTCCATCATTTCGCCGGTCAGCTCAAAGCCGATGACTTCCGGGATCAGCATGGAAATCGGCTGACCAAGCATTGCGGCCTCAGCCTCGATCCCGCCAACACCCCAGCCTAGAACCGCTGCGCCGTTGACCATGGTGGTGTGGCTGTCTGTGCCAACCAATGTGTCCGGATAGGCGACTTCATCGCCGTTCTGGTCCACATCGGTCCAGACCGTCTGAGCGAGATATTCGAGGTTCACCTGATGGCAAATCCCGGTGCCCGGAGGCACGACGCGGAAATTGTCAAAGGCGGTTTGCCCCCATTTCAGGAAGGTGTAGCGCTCCATGTTGCGCTCATATTCCCGGTCGACATTCATCTGAAACGCGCGGGGATTGCCAAATTCGTCAATCATCACGGAGTGGTCGATCACCAGATCAACAGGCACCAGCGGGTTGATTTTGGAGGCGGAGCCTTTGAGGCCGACAATGCCGTCGCGCATCGCAGCAAGGTCAACAACCGCAGGCACGCCAGTGAAGTCCTGCATGAGCACGCGGGCAGGGCGGTAAGCAATCTCACGCGGGTTTTGCCCGCCATTTTTTGCCCATTCACCAAAAGCTTTGATGTCGTCCGTTGAAACAGAAAAGCCGCCGTCCTCAAACCGCAGCAGATTTTCCAGCACCACTTTAAGGGCTGCGGGCAATTTGGAGAAATTGCCAAATCCGGCGTCCTGAGCGGCGGGGATGGAATAAAATGATATCGATTTTCCGTTTACCGAAAACGTCTTACGTGCCTTGGCGTTGTCTTGTCCGACAGTGATGGGCATGTTGGCCTCCCTCTCAACATTACACAGGGGTTCGCTACGTAAATTTGTGGCCCATGTGCGACAGGCATTCAAGCTTGCCGAGAGGTTCACCGGCTTCTCGCGAAACCTTGATTGGCAAGTCAGTCCGTCGCGGCGTAGTAATGTTGCTGGGAAATGCGAAGGGGATAACTGTGACGATGATCCGGACAACAGGCATAATAGCGACACTTTGGCTTTCACTTGCTTGGCTTTCACTTGCATCCGTTGTTGCTGCAGGAGAGCAACCTGTTGTGGTTGAGCTCTATACCTCGCAGGGGTGTTCCTCTTGTCCGCCAGCTGATGCTTATTTGCGCGAACAATTGGCCGCGCGGGAGGATGTGATCGCGCTCGCGCTGCATGTGGATTACTGGGATTACATCGGCTGGAAAGACGAGTTCGCCAATCCGGCGTTCACCCAGCGCCAGCACAGTTATGCGCGTGCTGCAGGCCATCGCTCGGTCTACACGCCCCAGATGATCATCAACGGGCAGGACCATGTTGTTGGTGCGCATCCCAATAAGGTGGAAAAGCTGATTGAGGCGCATCAAGCGGTGTCGCCTCAGGTGGACCTGGATGTTACACGTGATGGGGATGCGATCAGCATCACTGCGTCAACAGACCTGAGCACGCCGATGAATGTGCATGTGGTCCAGTATCGCTCGGCTGAGAAAGTCTCCATCAAACGGGGCGAAAACGCCGGTCGCGTCCTGACCTACGCCAATATCGTGGACAATTGGGAGCAAGTGCGCCGCTGGACGGGGCAAAGCGATCTGGCGATGCGCGTTACTGTTGAGGGCGACGCTCCCGTTGTGGTGCTCATTCAACGCGAAAACGGCGGCCCCATCGAAGCCGCCGCGCGCGTAAAATAACATACACTCAGGATGACGTTGGGGAGGATGATTAATCCTCGTCGTCATCCTCGTCGCTGATCAGCTCAATTTCGCCAAGCTCCACCAGCTCGCGCACACCTGTCGTGATTTCCGACATGGCGGCCTCTGCCTCTTTGGTTTTCACTTCGCCGCGGTCGTTGACACCTTCGCGCAGCTGATCCGCCATACGCGCGGACATGTTGTTGAGGATAAACTCTGTGGAGACGCCAAAGTCGCCCTCGGTGGCATAAGCCATGGCGGTAATCAGGCTGCCTTCGTCGAGATCGCGCACCAGACGGGGGATATCCAGCGGTTTCACGCGGGTTGCGATATGCGCGTAGGTGAAGATGCGTCTGCGCACCGCCACGGCAAATTCCGCATCCTGTTCGTCCAGCGATTCCAGGACGTCGTCGCGTGTCGCGGTGGTTGCGTTGTTGAGGATCGCGCCCAGACGGTCTTCCGGGCCTTGCTTGAAGGCTTTGGGCGGGCGGTCTTCGATTTGGCAAGCCAGCGTCAGGCCGATACGGTCCACGGCCTCAGGCGTGATGCTTTCGGTCATCGACATGGCGAAGGTGATGCGGCGGGCCTTGTCGCCGGCCAGTTTGGCCAGAACGGTAGCGGCCTTGTCGACCGGGAGCTTTGACATCAGGACAGCGGAGACTTCGATGCTTTCACTGTCGACCATGTTGATCAGCTCCGGCACGGAGAGTTCCTTGATGCGTGACCATGGGTTGCCGATCATGCGCACGCCAGCCTCTTTGCGCAGGCGCGCTTCGGTCAGTGGGCTGATCTGGCCCTGAAGCACGCTGAGCGCTCCGGAAATACCGTTCGGGAAAGAGAGACCGATGGATTCGAGTTCTTGCGCAAATTCCATCAGGACCTCGGCAAGGGTGTCACGGTCGATGTAGCCCATGTCGCCCATCATGTAGGTCAGATCTGCCTGATGGTTGTCTGACAGTTCGGCCAGTGACAGCTCGGCACCCTCATTGAGCAGAAAACGCACGATGATGGCTGCCTTTTGCGGGCGGGTGAGATTGGTTTTGCGCATGCTGCCAAAGCTGGGCATGTCAGCGGCACCACCAAACGGCGCCAGAGGAATCGCACTGCTCATCAATGTCTCCATAGGTCTTGGGCTGCAATGTCCCACTCAACCCTAAAGAAACTCTGAACAACTTACTTAAAGCACCTCGGTTTTTTCCCAAGATTTGAGAACGCCGAGGTGCACCAAGACCAATGGAGGTCGCAAAGGTTTTTGAGGCAAACGTGGAGACACGTTTGCCTCATTGGATATCAGTAGTTGAACGTGTCGCCGCTCTGTATGGCTTTGGCCAATGCGATCTCTGGCCAGCTGCCTTCGCCGCCACGGTCACGGATCTCTTTCAATTGAACACGCGCCAGATCAAGCCGACCGGCTTCGACGTGAGCCTGACCCATGTAGGAGCGCGCCAGGATGTTGTCAGGGTTCTTCGCCAGCGCTTTGTTGTAGTAGCGCATGCCTTCATCCACATTGCCCAGACGGCGGTGGGTGAAGCCCCAGTAGGTCAGAACGCGGTCAGCGTTTTGATCTGACATCATCGCCAGCAGTTCCTGTGCCGCCGCATTTTCACCGGCATAAGCGAGGCTGCGTAGGTTTTCAAAATAGTCCTCGTCGGTCAGCGAGCTGTCTTGCTGCACGACGCATTTGCCAGCGCTTTCGCTGTATACCTTGCCGCTGCTGCAATGCACGGTTTTGGGTTTGGGTGTAGAAGAACCGCTTCCCGCGGCCCAAACAGGTCCAGCCACGGCAAAAACGGCGAGTGACGCGACTGCGAAGGATTTGACCAACATCATTCTTTCTCCAAAAAATCTCTGTGCTTAGCAATACGCTAGCACGTGGTATTAAGATGTCGTAATCACAGGGCTGTCAGTTCAAATAAAATTCAAAAAAGGCGCGGCCATGGGCCACGCCTTTGTGATTTCCAGGTGATTTCTGGTGTCTTAGTCTTTGAAAACACGCGCGAAAATCGTGTCGACGTGTTTGGTGTGGTAGCCCATATCAAATTTCTCTTTGATACCGTCTTCACCCAGTGCCGCCACAACATCGGCATCCGCCAGAAGCTGTTCCTGGAAGTCCACGCGCTCTTCCCAGACCTTCAATGCGTTGCGCTGTACCATGGCGTAGGCGTCTTCGCGGCTGACACCCGCTTGGGTCAGAGCGAGAAGCACACGCTGAGACATCACCAGGCCCGGGAACTTGTTCATGTTCGCCAGCATGTTTTCCGGGAAGATCAGCATTTTGTCGACCACACCGGCCAGACGGTTCAGTGCGAAGTCAAGAGTGACGGTCGCATCAGGGCCAATGCCGCGTTCAACCGAGGAGTGAGAGATGTCACGCTCGTGCCAGAGTGCCACGTTTTCCATGGCCGGGATCACGGTCATGCGCACCAGACGGGCCAGACCTGTCAGGTTTTCGGTCAGAACCGGGTTTTTCTTGTGCGGCATCGCGGAGGAGCCTTTTTGGCCCATGGAGAAGAACTCTGCGCCTTCCAGCACCTCGGTACGCTGCATATGGCGGATTTCCACGGCGATGTTCTCAATAGAGCTGGCGATCACACCCAGCGTGGCAAAGAACATGGCGTGGCGGTCGCGCGGGATCACCTGTGTGGAGATCGGCTCTGGTGTGAGGCCGAGCTGCTCACATACGTGCTCTTCTACGGCCGGGTCGATGTTGGCAAAGGTGCCAACCGCGCCGGAGATTGCGCCGGTGGCGATTTCTTCACGCGCCTGCTGCAGACGGGCCTTGTTGCGGTCCATTTCAGCGTAGAAGCGGGCAAAGGTCAGACCCATGGTGGTGGGCTCTGCGTGGATACCGTGGGAGCGGCCCACGCGAAGGGTGTCTTTGTGCTCTAACGCGCGCTTTTTCAATGCAGCCAGCACTTTGTCCATGTCGGCGAGCAGAATGTCTGCGGCACGTACCAGCTGTACGTTCAGGCAGGTGTCCAGAACGTCAGAGGAGGTCATGCCCTGATGCACAAAGCGGGCTTCTTCGGAACCCACATGCTCTGCCAGGTGGGTCAGGAAGGCGATTACATCGTGCTTGGTGACAGCTTCGATTTCGTCGATGCGTGCGACGTCAAATTCGACGTCCTTGGCTTTCCAGACGGCATCCGCGTTTTCCTGCGGGATCACGCCCAATTTGGCTTGCGCGTCACAGGCGTGCGCCTCGATTTCGTACCAGATGCGGAACTTGGTTTCAGGCGACCAAACGGCGACCATCTCGGGGCGGGCATAACGCGGGATCATATCTCAGCCTTGTTTGTTAGCGTGGGGTCGAGCGTCGTTTAGACGTCAGAGCGCGAAACAGCAAGGGACGTGGTTTTGCGATGCGCATTTAGCTTGTAATTGCAGCACACCAAGTGTCCTATTACGCGAAATTTTGATGGAGGCATTTATGAAAGCTTGGTCCAGCCTTGTTGCCTGTGCTGCAGTGGGCGTGTTGTCCTTGCTGCCGCAGGTTGCACTTTCCGACACCGAGGTTGTCTATGCAGACGCCGGGCGCAACGTGTTTGAAGTCACTGTGCCTGATTTTTGGACATTGCGCGTGGGTGGGGAACGGGAGATCACACCGTCAGACGAAGAAGCACCACGCCCAATTGCGCGTGTCTTTGGATTGTCGCCTGAGCTGGAGAATGGCGTTTGGGTTGGTTTGATGTCGCCGCCGCAGCTGCGCGGGCTTGAAGTTGCCAAGGACTATGCGCAGAGCCTCAGCGGACAGCTTGCCAAAACCACCGAGATCACCGGCACCGAAAGCCGCGAGATCGCTGGCTATCCTGCCTTTGTCGTTGAGGGCACGGGCCGCCGCGATGGGCGCCCTGTGCATTTCACCGCGGCCGTTCTGGAGTTGCCACGCGATCGCGTGGTTGTTGGGCTGACCGTGCTTGATAAAGGGTATGACACCCGCGCTTTGAGCGATGTGAATGCCATTTTGCAATCCATTCGGGCACGCTGAGGGAGGTTTGACATGACAAAGAAACGCTCTTTGAAAATGATTGCCGGCCTCGGTTTGGCGGGGATGCTTCTGGCGGCTTGTGAAGGTGGCGGCGGCTATGTCAGCACCGGTGTCTATTATGACAGCATGTTGTGGAACGACTACTACTACCACGACCATCCGGATCGACCTGACAGGCCGGACCGGCCCGAGCGCCCTGATCGTCCAGAACGCCCGGTTCATCCGATTGCACCTGCGCCGCCTGTGGCCCGGCCACCTGTGGCGCGCCCACCGGTGGCTCGACCTCCGGTTGCGCGCCCGCCTGTGGGACGGCCACGACGCTAAGTCGCTGCCGCTAAGGCCGGTTCTGCCAGCGTCGTGCGCACAAGCGAGGATTGCTCCAGCGTGCGGTGCACCGGGCAGCGGTCGGCGATTTCGAGGAGCCGCTGGCGCTGTTCGGCGCTGAGGTCGCCTTGCAGGTGGATGGTTCGGGAGAACGTATCCACCTTTTGACCGGCCGGGGCCTCGGCGTCCCGCGCATGGACCTTATCGTGGCTGACGTCGACCCAAATATGGGTGAGGGGCCAGTCTTTGCGCCGCGCATACATGCGGATGGTCATTGAGGTGCAGGCACCCAATCCGGCGGAGAGGAACCCATAAGGCGTCATGCCTTGGTTGGTGCCTCCGTAGGCGAGGGGTTCATCCGCAAGTGCGTGGTGGGCGGGACCTGCATTCACATCCTGCAAAAAGCCGTTTGGATCTGCTTCTGCAACGCGCACAATGCCTTCGGGGGCACCGGGCGGCGGGGCAGGCGGGCGCAGTTGCAGGTAGCGACCTGCCCAGGAAGAGATCACTTCCGCCGCATATTCCGCGTCTTTGGGATCAGAGATCAGGTGATCGGCGTCATCCAGTGTGACAAAGCTCTTGGGGTGTTTGGCCGCCTCAAAAATACGCGCGGCATTTTCGATGCCCACTGTGCTGTCACGTGGCGCATGCAGTACCAGAAGCGCCTGATTGAGCTCGCGGATGCAGGGCGCGATATTTTGCGCAGAGATGTCCTCCAGAAACGCTTTGGTGATCTGGAAACGACGCCCAGCGAGGCTGACCTCGGCTTGGCCTTGTTGGTCAATCTCGGTGACCGCATCGCCAAACTGATGACTGACATGTTCCGGCTCAAATGGGGCGCCCAAGGTGACGACAGCTTTGGAGCTGGCAATCCGCGTGGCAGCCTTGAGGACGGCCGCACCGCCCAGGCTGTGGCCGATCAGCAGGCTTGGCGCCATGCCGCGGCTTTCCAGATAGGCCGCTGCCGCTTCAAGATCTGCGACGTTGGAGGAGAAATGCGTGTTGGCAAACTCCCCTTCTGAATGTCCGAGGCCGGTGAAATCAAACCGCAAGACCGCAATGCCCATCGCCGCAAGACGCGAGGCGATCCGGCGGGCGGCTGGGATGTCTTTGGAACAGGTGAAGCAATGGGCAAACAGGGCTGTGGCCAGATGTGGGCCGTCAGGCAAATCAAGGCGGGCGGCAAGCTGATCGCCACCGTGGCCGGGGAAGGTGATGCGTTCGATTGGCATGTGGTATCTCCAGAGAGCAGTTGCCACTCAATGTGTGGGCGCAAAGCCGCCTATAAAAGGAAGATTTCGTTTGGTCACAGGAAGGTGACTTTGTGCGAGCGAACAATTTTGGTGCCCAGCCGACTGATGGTGATTTTGAGCGTGCTTCCGAGCCTGTGATTGGATAGCAAGACGCCATGCAACCTATTCTACAGAAACAGATTCCTTATGACGCGCTGGCGCAGAAGCCTCTGCCGGGTATTGCGCCGCTTGAGCCTGCGGACTGGCTGATATTTGATGACGCTTATGGGGCGCAGATGGCGTTGCGCTGCGCACTTTTGAAACAACGCCCGGATGAGGTGGCTTGCCTTGCGCCTGAAGCTTTGCCCGCGGCGCAGGAGGCTTTGCGCGCTGTGCTGGATCGCCTATCGCAGCGCGAGGACTTTGGTGTTTCTGAAAAAGTGGTTGTTTGTCCGGATGGGCGCGAGGTGGCGTTGGACTGGAACCAGCCTCTGATGAGCCTGGGTCAGATCATTCAGGAGGACATCTGTCTGCTGCAAAAACAGGGGGAGGAGCATGTGCTCACCGGTGCGGTGCTTTGTTTCCCTGCGAGCTGGACATTGGCGGAGAAGTTTCAGAAGCCGCTGATCGATATCCATATTCCGGTGGGGGAATATGACGCCAACATCGCGAAACGTGTGCAGCGTTTGTTTGATGGCGTGCGCGCAGGTCGTCCGCTGTGGCGCAAGAATGCGCTGTGGTATGATGATCCCACGCTGTTTACGCCACGCTCAGAAAGCGCGCCGCGCGATCCGGTGCCGGCAAAAGCAGGGGCGTATCTGCGCTCGGAACGTCAGAGCATCCTGCGTCTGCCTGAGAGTGATGCGGTGATTTTCTCAATCCACACCTTTGTGATGCGGCGCGAAGATATTCTTTAGCGCGCCGCAGCCGGATTTCGTTGGCAGGGCTGGGCTCAGACCTTGGCGCGTTGCAGCATGCCAAACAGATCACGCGGATCATCCGGGTCTGCAAGCATGTCCAGATCTTCGTGGAATGAGGTCTCCGCCACCTTGTCGCGGATATAGCGCAGCGCCGAGAAATCCTCGATTGCAAAGCCTACACTGTCAAACAGAGTGGTCTGGCGCGCATCGCGGCGGCCCTGTTTTGCGCCTGTGATCACCTGCCAGAGCTCGGTGACGGCAAAGTCCTCCGGCATCTGCTGGATTTCGCCTTCGATGCGGGTCTGAGGTGGGAATTCCACAAACACGTCGGAACGCTCCAGAATGCCTTTGGCCAGTTCCGTCTTGCCGGGGCAGTCTCCGCCAATCGCGTTGATGTGCACCCCGGCGCCAACCATGTTGTCGCTCAGGATTGTGGCGTATTGTTTGTCTGCGGTGCAGGTGGTCAGGATATGCGCGCCTTCGATCGCTTCTTCCGGCGAAGAGCAGCTGACAACGGTCAATCCGCTGCCTGCAAGATTGGCGGCGCATTTTGCCGTTGCCGCCGGATCTTTGTCATAAAGGCGCACAGTTTTTACACCCATAATGGCCTTCATAGCGAGCGACTGGAACTCGGACTGTGCGCCGTTTCCGATCATTGCCATTGTGTCAGTGTCTTTTGGTGCCAGATACTTAGCGGCCATTGCTGAGGTGGCTGCGGTGCGCAGGGCTGTCAGAATGGTCATTTCCGTCAGCAGAACCGGATAGCCGGTGTAGACATCTGCGAGCAGACCAAAAGCGGTCACGGTTTGCAGCCCTTCGGCGGTGTTCTTGGGGTGGCCGTTGACATATTTAAAGCCGTAGGCCTCGCCGTCAGACGTCGGCATGAGTTCAATAACGCCGACGTCAGAATGGCTTGCCACGCGGGGTGTTTTGTCAAACTGCTCCCAGCGGCGAAAATCTTCTTCGACATAGCGTGTGAGGTCGATCAGCACCTGCTCGACGCCGATGTGATGCACAAGCCGCATCATATTGTCGACGGAGACAAAGGGGACGAGGGCTTTTTCAGAAGGTTGGGACATATGAGTGTGGCTCCGTCAGAGAGAAGAGGGGCGGACCGGACCGCGAAAGTTAGGAGAAGCTTCGGGTTGGGCGATCAAAGACCCGCCGACCGAGCGCCGAGGCCGCAAGATCGACCATCAGCTTGGCGGTGCGTCCGCGTTCATCCAGGAAGGGATTCAATTCGACCAGATCCAGCGAGCTCAGCAGCCCGCTGTCATGCAGCATCTCCATGACCAGATGGGCCTCGCGCACAGTGGCACCCCCCGGTACGGTCGTGCCCACGGCTGGGGCTACGGATGGGTCCAGAAAGTCCACGTCGAGCGACACATGCAGCAGGCCATTGTTTTGGGACACATGCTCAAGAAAGGCTGCCAGTGGTCGGGCAATGCCGTTTTCGTCGATGTCGCGCATGTCGTGGCGGCGGATTTGTGTGGCTTGCAGCGTCTCGCGCTCTGCAGCATCCACCGAACGCAGGCCGATCATGCAGATGTTTTCTTCGGGCAGGGGATTTTGCACTGCTGGAAAGCCTTCAAACCCGTCACGCCCGGCGAAGTAGGCCACGGGCGTGCCGTGAAGATTGCCGCTGTCACTGCTTTGAGGCGTGTGAAAATCGGTGTGTGCATCGAGCCACAGCACGAACAGCGGCCGGTCTTCTTTGGCGGCGTGATTGGCGACACCGGCTACCGTGCCAGCGGAAAGGCTATGATCTCCACCCAAGAAGATGGGGAAGCCACGCGCGCAGGCCTCCTCTGCTGCAGCGGTGAGGCGCTCGGTCCAGGCAATGGTTTCATTGAGCGCATAGGGTGCGCCTTCTGTCATTTCATCAGAAAAGGCGCGAGGCGCGAGATTGCCAAGGTCTTCGACCGCATGGCCAAGATCCTCAAGGCTTTCACGCAGGCCAGCCGTGCGAAAGGCATCCGGCCCCATCAGACATCCACGACGGCGTTTGCCGCTATCCACCGGCGCGCCGACCAACAAACAGGTCTTTTGTGTCATTTGCTCATCCATTTGACGCTATTTCTCGGAAGATGTTTCCGAAATGAATTGATTTACACCCAGCAATTTGCACATAACGCGAAGAGATTGTTCAGATTGGAATGTGGAGCTGTCGAAATGGATGATGTGGATCGAAAGCTGATTTCGGCATTGCGCAACGATGCGCGCGCCTCTTTGTCCGATCTCGCGATCACGCTTGGCGTCTCGCGTACAACGGTACGAGGCCGGATCGAGCGCCTGCGTCAGCGCGGGGACATCGTCGGCTTTACTGTGGTCTTGCAGGACGACATGAAAAGCGATCCGGTGCGCGGGCTTATGTCTATCGGGATCGAGGGCAGGGGGACAGATCGAATTGTGCGCCACCTCACCGGATTTACGCCGGTACGCGCCATTCACAGCACCAATGGCCGTTGGGATCTGATTGTGGAATTGGGAACCGAGACTTTGGCGGAGCTTGATGACGTGCTGGCCCAGATACGGCGTCTGGATGGGGTGGCCACCAGCGAGACCAGCCTGCTGCTCTCCACCCGGAAGGCCGGGTGAAGATTGGATACAGTCAGTTCAGGCTGTACGCTTGATCGCCCAAAGCCAGATCAGGGCGGCGCCAAGGGACAGGAGGGCGTTGTAGTTGGCCATCGACAGACCAAACATCTGCCATGGGATTTCGTCACAACGCACCAAAGGTGCGGACATAATCTGATTAAAAAGATCGTCGGCGCTCATGCCTGTGATGTCACCGCTGGTGCAGGTTGAGGGGCCTTCCCACCATCCGCGTTCCACACCGGAGTGAAACAGGCCGATCAGGCCGGACGTCGCCGCGCCCATGGCGGCCACATAGGCCAGGAGTGTCATGCCTGACAGTGCAGCCAAAGCTCCGGCGCCTGCCGCCACCCAATGCGGGTAGCGCTGGTAGTAGCAGAGCTTGCAGGGCGCAAGCCCGCCAATGAATTCAAAAGTCCAAGCCCCAAGGACCATGCTGACCGAAAATCCGGTCAGCAGCAGAAAGACATGTTTTTGCGTCATTATTAAAGGTATCTCACCACCAAGAAGCCGCCAAAAAGCAGCACAAGAAAGACGGTGGTTACAAGGCCAAGGCGGTTCTCGATGAAGTCGCGGATCGGTTCACCAAATCTGCGCAACAGACCTGCAACCAGGAAGAAGCGGATGCCACGTGCCAAGATCGACGTTGCGATAAAGGTGCCCATAGGCATGCCGGTAAACCCCGACATAATAGTGATGACCTTGTAAGGGAAGGGCGTGATGCCCGCACCAAGCACCGCCCAGAACCCGAAATCGTTAAATCGCGTTGAGAACTCTGCCACAGCGTCCGCTTTGCCAAGAGACATCAAGATCGGCTCGCCAATCTGCTCATATGCAAAGTAGCCAATGGCATAGCCGAAGATACCGCCCAACACAGAAGAAACCAGCGCAACCAGTGCGATCAGCCATGCCCGGGACGGAGCTGCCAGAATCATCGGGATCATCAGCACGTCGGGTGGAATTGGGAAGATGGAGCTTTCGATGAAGCTGACAATCGCGAGCGCCCAGAGCGCGCGGGGATGATCTGCCAGACTCATGGTCCAGCTGTAGAGGCGTTGAAGCATATTTCGGTCTCTTGAGCCCTAGTTTGCACCTTACACTTGCGTAGGGCATCGGGATTGAAGTGCAAGCAAATAATCAACGAATGAGTGCGGTGAGGCCGAATCTGCCGCTGTTATATCTCTGTCAGAAAGTTGAGTTTTGTGGCTGGACCTTCCTGAGAAGCTTGTCTAAATGAAGAGCGTGGCCCAAGTGGCGGAATGGTAGACGCAGGGGATTCAAAATCCCCCGCCTTCACGGGCGTGAGAGTTCGAGTCTCTCCTTGGGCACCACAAAATCAATAGTTTATGTCCTATAGTTAATGTCGGTGAGCTTGCCCGTTGCACGCAATTTCGCGTAAAATCCGCTTTGAGTTGAACCCTGATACGACCAAAGGCCTATGAGGGCTTTGGGACATATCTCTAGGTGCATGAGCTCCTCGGGCCTATAGTTTCTCTCACTCTTGGGGAGGAGAGATATGTCACAGTCAACCAGCAATCGAAAATCCACAGCAGCCCTTGTTGTTGCTGCCCTTGTGTTCCTTGTCAGTCTTGCCGGGCTGGGCTGGGGATTTGTTGTCTCGGCCATCCTTGCAGGCGCGGCATTTTTTGGCATGACCATGATGGGTAAGTCTGCGAGCGCTGCTGAAGCGCCTGAAATGCCAGCAGCACCGGAGCCTGTTGTGGCGACCGCGCCGGAGCCGGCGGCGCCCGTGGCTGAGCCGGAGGTTGCCCCAGTACAAGACACTCAGGAAGACGAACCCGAGACTGAATCTTTAATGGCGGAAGCTGCGCCGGAGGCTGACGCTGAAACTCAGGGCGCTGATCCCGCAGTCACGGCAGGAATGGTGAAATTGGGAACGCTGCTACCAGGGGAAGCGGAGCTGTCAGAGCGCAGAGGGGCCTGGCGATACGAGGGCTAAGGGCGCGGGGCGTGGTCTTGGCAAAAAAATAGGCGCCTGAGTGGCGCCTTTTTCTTTTTGAGGGATTGGGACATGTTCGGGGATCAGCGGCCCCAAGTGCGGACGGGTCCGCAATCCATATGCACAAAGTTGGAACCGGAGTAGCGGCCAACACCACCGGCGCGGCAAGCGGCTGCTGCGCGGGCCATTTGCGTCACTGAGCGGGAAGAGAGGCGCAAGTCTGCTGCTTGGCCTTTCATGTGCAATGAGTTCTTCGCCACGCCGCGGGAGCGGGAGCGCAGCATCGCGTTTGTCTTGGGGCTGCGGTAGCCGGACAGCAGCATGTAAGGCTCGCCGGCGTCCATCAGATTGTGGGCTGCGGCCATAATGTCGATGGTGCGGATGTCCATGTTGATAACGTCATTGGTGCGCCAGTCACGCATGAAGGCGTTGACTTCGCTGACCGCGTCTTTGATGTACTCGCCTTCAACCCAGTAAATGGTGTCGATGCGCTCACCGGTGCGGCCCGAATACATGCGAATGCGGCGAATATCGCCACCACCGCGCAAAAAGCCCGCTGCTTTGGAATATGTCGGAGCCGCAGTCAATGCTGTTGCTGCAAACGCGCCCAGCAAGCCGCGCCGCGTCATGCTCAAAGAGCCGTCGTTCGGTTCGTTCATAGTTTCAGCGCCTGTCCCGTCGCTTACCTGCCACCGCGATGTTACGCGGCCGTTGTTGTCATCCATCCCCTCAGATGTACGGTTTTTTATGGCACACAAGGATTTCTACACCAAGGTTTCTTTTTGGCGTTGACGGGCGGAGCATGGGTTTTAGGCAGAATTTTGCTTAATTCCTGAACAAAAGGTTTCCGCCGCCGGATTTGTGGCTCCGCTGCACCGGTGCAACAAATTGCACCGCATTCCCCCCTTTGGCGAACTTGTGATTGGACAGCGTTGCCGATACGGAGAAAATCGAAGTCTGAATTGATCCCGACTATTGGAAGTTTCTTATGTTGCAACCCTCGCGCGCGTCCCGCTTTAAGCGCTGTGTTTTCAGCTCTGTCACCGCGGCTGTCCTCGCTGTTTCACTGCTGACCACTGAGGCGCAGGCCTTCCCAGCCTTTAAGCAGGCGGTTGCAGAAACGGCGGCGCGCGACGATGCGATTGCAGCCTATTACCGCGGCGCGGATTTTGATCCGATCTGGACCGGGCAGGGGGAGATCTTTGTTAAGCGGCGTAAGGCACTGATCAACGCACTGTCCCGTGTTGAGGATCATGCACTGCCGTCGGCGCGTTATGATGTGGATCGTTTGGTTGCCCAAATGGCCAGTGCGCGAAGTGCCCGGGATCTGGGACTTGTGGAGGTGGCGCTCAGCAAGGCTTACTTGAGATATGCGCGTGATCTGACGTCTGGCATGCTGGTGCCATCCCGTATTGACGAAGAAATCGTGCGAGAGATTGCGCGGCGTGATCGCACCGAGCTTTTGCAGAGCTTTATTGCGGCGGATGATGCGAAGGGCTTTCTGCGCGGGCTTGCGCCGCAAACGCCGGAATATACCCGCTTGATGAAAGAGAAACTGCGCCTTCAGCGTTTGGTTTCCGAGGGCGGATGGGGCGAGAGCGTGCCTGTTGCCAAGCTGGAACCAGGCGACAAAGGCCGTTCGGTTATTGCGCTGCGCGACCGCCTGATGCGGATGGGCTTTATGGAACGCTCCGCCACCGCGTCTTATGACAGCGACGTTGAGAACGCCGTGCGCGCATTCCAGACAGCCCATGGGCTGGAAATCGATGGCGTCGCGGGCAAAGGCACGATCAGCGAGATCAACGTATCTGCCGAGACCCGCCTGAAGTCCATCATGGTCGCCATGGAGCGGGAGCGCTGGCTAGATCGTGAAACCGAAGGGCGCGAAATTCTCGTCAACCTGACCGATTTTTCCGCAAAAATCATCGATGACGGCAAGCTGACGTTCCGCACGCGCTCAGTGGTTGGCAAAAACCAGAGTGATCGCCGCAGTCCTGAATTCTCCGACACCATGGAGCATATGGTCATCAATCCAACATGGAATGTGCCACGCTCTATTGCCACCAAGGAATACCTGCCTCTGCTGAAGCAGAACCCAAACGCTGTGAGCTATCTGCGTTTGGTGAATGGTCGCGGTCAAACGGTTGATCGCAGTGCGGTTGACTTCTCTCAGTTCACAACCCGGAATTTCCCGTTTGACATGAAGCAGGCACCCGGCAACCGCAATGCGCTGGGTTTGGTCAAATTCATGTTCCCGAACCGGCACAATATCTATCTGCATGACACGCCTCAAAAGGCGCTCTTCAAGCGCGAGGTGCGTGCTTACAGCCATGGCTGTATCCGACTGCAGCAGCCGTTTGAATTTGCCTATGAGCTTCTGTCCAAACAGGAAGACAACCCCAAAGGCTTCTTTCAGTCGCGTTTAAAAACCGGGCGGGAAACCCATGTGAATCTGGAGCAGAACATCCCGGTGCACATCATTTACCGCACGGCCTACACCGAGGCCAAAGGTCCGGTGCAGTATCGCCGCGACGTCTATGGTCGTGACGCAAAGATCTGGGAAGCCATGGCAAATGAAGGGGTGGCCTTAACCTCTTATCAAGGCTAAACACGCCTCCGACATCATCCGGAGGGTTGCACATGGCGTTTACGGTTCAGCAAATTGCTGCGGCAATTGATGCCCAGGCACATGGCAACGTTGATTTGGTCGTGGAGCGGGTTGCCGAACCTGCCATGGCCGGTCCGGATGATCTGGCGCTTCTGACCAATCCGAAATTCGCCGATGGGCTTGCCAAAGGGCAGGCCAAAGTGGCGCTTCTTTGGGATGGTGCAGACTGGCAAGGCATGGGGCTTGAGGCCGCGATTACCGCCAAACGCGGACGGTTTGCCATGTCGGGGCTGTCGCGCATGATGGACCCGGGGCAAAGCTATCCAGAAGGCATCCACCCGACTGCACTGATTGACGAAACCGCCTCTCTGGGCGAGGGCGTCTCCGTTGGACCATATGCGGTTGTCGGGGCAAATGTACAGATTGGTGCGCGCAGCGTTATTGGCCCGTTCTGCCACATTGGTGCAGATACCAGCCTGGGTGAGGACACAATGCTGCGCGATCATGTCTCGATCGGCGCGCGTGTCACAATCGGAGACCGGTTTTGGGCCCAACCGGGCGCGCGGATTGGCGCGGATGGACTGTCGTTTGTGACCCCTGAGCCGAGTGGCGTTGAGAAAGCGCGCGCTTCACTGGGGGATCAGGGTGACGTCAATGAACAGGCTTGGGCGCGCATACATTCGCTTGGTGCTGTAACCATTGGAAATGACGTGGAAATCGGCGCTAACTCTTGCGTGGACTACGGCACGGTGCGCGACACCAAGATTGGCAATGGTTGCAAGATCGACAACCTCGTTCATGTGGCGCACAATGTTGTCGTGGGCAATGATTGCCTGTTTGCCGGATTGGTCGGCATTGCGGGCTCCACGCGTATTGGCAACAATGTGGTCCTTGGCGGACAGGTTGGCGTCACCGACAACACTACGATTGGCGACAACGTCATCGCCGGTGGCGGAAGCAAGCTGATGAGCAAGGTGGCACCGGGGCAGGTTGTGCTTGGTTACCCAGCGGTCAAGATGGAAACCAATCTGGAAATGTACAAAGCTCTCAGACGGTTGCCGCGATTGGCAAAGCAATTTGCAGATCTTCAAAAAACTGTTTCGAAGTTGGGCTTTAAGTCCTAAAACCCGATGACCGCGGGAAAGGAAGAGAAATGAGTGTCAAAGACAAAGTCATTGAAATCATTGCCGAACAGGCGGTTTTGGAGCCTTCTGACATCTCTATGGACAGCACTTTGGAGAGCCTTGGCATCGACAGCCTTGGTCTGGTCGAAAGCATCTTTGCCATTGAAGAGGCCTTTGATATTTCGATCCCTTTCAATGCCAATGAGCCTGAGAAGAGTGACTTTGACATTTCCTCAGTAGCCACCATCATTTCCGGCATTGAAAAGCTGGTTGAAGGCTGAGCCTACACTCGCAGAACGGATAAGGCGAAAGAGGACATGAAGCGCGTCGTCATTACCGGAGCCGGCACAATCAACGCCCTTGGGCATGATGTGCCACAAACGCTTGCAGCCATGCGTGAAGGGCATTGTGGCATTGGCGAGCTGGACATGCGCGATGTGGACCGTCTGGGCGTCCAAATCGGCGCGCAGGTCCAGGGCTTTGAGCCTGAGGTTATCTTCAACCGGCAGCAGCTTTCGCTCTATGATCGCTTTACGCAGTTCGCGCTTGTCGCGGCACGCGAAGCGCTGGCGCAGGCCGGTCTTGAGTTTTCTGGTGAGCTTTCCGCAAAGTCCGGCGTTGTCCTTGGCAACTCCGGCGGTGGCATGCAGACGCTGGATGAAAACTACCGGACTGTCTATGAGGACGGAAAAAATCGCGTGCATCCCTTTGTGGTGCCCAAGCTGATGAACAACGCCGCGGCGAGCCACATCAGCATGGAGTTTAACCTCAAAGGCCCGAGTTTCACGGTGGCTTCTGCCTGTGCGAGCTCCAACCATGCGATGGCGCAAGCTTTCCAGATGGTCCGTTCCGGCATGTCTCCGGTGATGATCACCGGTGGGGCAGAATCCATGCTCTGCTTTGGCGGCGTCAAAGCCTGGGAAGGGCTGCGGGTCATGTCCAAGGATGCGTGCCGGCCGTTTTCAGCCACCCGCAACGGTATGGTGCAAGGCGAGGGCGCAGGTGTCTTTGTCTTTGAAGAGATGGACCACGCCAAGGCGCGCGGTGCGGAAATTCTGGCTGAGGTGGTCGGTTTTGCCATGACTTCAGACGCGGCTGATATTGTGATGCCCTCCCGTCAGGGTGCATCCCGCGCGATCTCTGGCGCTTTGGCCGATGCCAAGCTGAACCGCGAAGACGTAGGCTATATCAACGCGCATGGCACCGGTACGGCGGCAAACGACAAAACCGAATGCAGCGCGGTGGCAGATGTCTTTGGCCCGCATGCAGATAAGCTGATGATTTCTTCCACAAAATCCATGCATGGTCATTTGATTGGCGGCACCGGTGCGGTGGAGCTTCTGGCCTGCATCATGGCGCTGCGCGACGGCATCATTGCGCCCACGATCGGCTATGAAGAAGCCGATCCTGAATGCGCTATGGATGTTGTGCCCAATGAGGCACGTGAGGCCAATGTGGATGTGGCACTCTCAAATGCATTTGCCTTTGGCGGGTTAAATGCGGTGATGGCTTTAAAGAAGGTCTGATACCACAAGAACGCCAACACACAGACTCCAGAAAATCAAAAGCCGCCCACCATCAGGTGCGCGGCTTTGTTGTTTTTGACGCTTTGGGAGCGTTTACTGATCGACGCCACCTGCGGTGTCAAAGGCTTTGGTAAACCCAGCCAAGGACATTTCCACGGTGACCACCTGATCCGGAGCCAGCGCAGGCACAATGGTGATCTGCGCGACATTACCAGCTTTGAAATTGTTGATATCTGCTTCGCTAAAGCCGATCCGCGCGACACAGCCAGCCTGATTGCAGAAGGCAAACGGGTAGCGGCGGGCGTTATTGCTGTCCACGGCCATGGTCAACTGCGAGGTCAGCAGCGTTTCAAGCGGGACAATCAAAGTCGCACCGGCCACCGCCTGGCCTTCAGGTTGGGCCAGTTTGAACAGTGTGACTTCAGAGATCGGCGTGCCGGTCTGATCGCGCAAAAGCTGGTACAAACGGCATGGGCGCGGCTCCGGCCCGCTGGCCGCACATTGCAGCTCCCAATCGCCGATCACTTCGGTGGTCACGTCATTGTTCGGGGCCTGCGGGATCTGGGCTTCACCTTGACCGGCCACGGCTTCCCCCATTGCCAGCGATCCGTCAGACAGGGATGGCACACTCTGCGCAGAGAGCTGGCTCGCCACGAGCAACGCGGCAATAAAAGTTGGAAGTTTGAGCATGTGATTTCCTGATTGTTCTCATGTCGTCTGCCGTCGCTTAACACGGCAGAATTTGATTGTCAGGTCACGCTTGATGAAAACCTGATCAATGCTGACAGGCTTCGCTTTTGTGAGCGGACACATCTGGCAAAGCACGCCTTGCAACTGGGCCGACAGGGTAAACTAAGTTTGCACGAGGGATGGCGTGTAAGGGATTGAAGGAACAATCACTTTCCAAAGAAAAAGGGCCCAAAACTGGGCCCTCTCCCTATATTTCACTCCCCGTCGGACTGGCCGACTTATTCATTGCCAAAACGCTACGGCCAAAATCGTTTGCGGTCAACAGGAAAAAGAAATTCTTCTGCCTTGGAATTGTACAAAAAAAAGGGCCGCACAGTGCGTGCGGCCAGTACTCAACAGGGAGGAGTTCGTTCCCAAAACCGTTAAGCTCTGGTCTGGAACACCTTTGAAAATGGGGCAAAAAGGTTAACAATGTATTCTGCATTCGGTTAACCAACTCATTTTCAGGGCAACGGCGAGGTAAGTCACTGATGGACGGCAAGATTTTTTTGGGCGGTGGCGGCCCCGATTATGGCGAAAAACAGGAGCTTTCTCTGAAAAATGCCAACCGGCATGGCCTGATTGCTGGGGCAACCGGCACTGGAAAGACTGTAACCTTGCAGATTCTGGCGGAAGGATTCTCCGCGGCTGGGGTGCCGGTGTTCCTGTCTGACGTGAAGGGCGACCTCTCAGGTCTTGCAGCTTCCGGCAGCCCAGAGGCCAAATTGCACGGTGCTTTCACCTCCCGCGCTGAAAAAATAGGCCTTGAGAGCTACAGCTACAAAGCCTTCCCGGTGACCTTTTGGGATCTCTTTGGGGCCCAGGGGCATCCGGTGCGCACCACAGTTGCGGAGATGGGGCCGCTGTTGCTGGCGCGTCTGATGGAGCTTAGCGAGGCACAGGAAGGCATTCTCAACATCGCCTTCCGCCTGGCGGATGAGCAGGGCCTACCTTTGCTGGATCTCAAGGACCTGCAGGCGCTGCTTGTCTGGGTTGGCGAGAACCGCGTAGAGCTGGCCCTGCGCTACGGCAATATCTCGGTCAACTCAATTGGTGCCATTCAGCGCCGCCTGTTGGTTCTGGAAAATCAGGGGGCCAACAAACTCTTTGGTGAACCGGCACTGGATCTGTCTGATCTGATGCGGGTGGACGCCGAAGGCCGCGGTCGCATCAACATCCTTGCCTCAGACAAACTCATGGGCGCGCCGCGCCTCTATGCCACCTTCCTGCTGTGGCTGCTGTCCGAGCTGTTTGAAACCCTGCCTGAGGTGGGCGATCCGGAAAAACCCAAGTTAGTGTTCTTCTTTGATGAGGCGCATCTTCTGTTTGACGGTGCGCCCAAGGCGCTGATTGACAAGGTGGAGCAGGTGGCGCGCCTGATCCGCTCCAAAGGGGTGGGGGTCTACTTCGTCACCCAGAACCCTGACGACATCCCCGAGGATATTCTCGGGCAATTGGGCAACCGCGTCCAACACGCTCTGCGGGCCTTTACAGCCCGCGATAAGAAAGCGTTGCGGCTTGCGGCAGAAACCTATCGCCCAAACCCCCGCTTTGAGACTGAAGAGGCGATACGCGAGGTGGGCGTCGGGGAGGCTGTCACCTCGATGCTGATGAAGAAAGGCGTGCCCGGCATTGTCGAGCGCACGCTGATCCGCCCGCCATCGTCGCAACTGGGGCCACTGGATCAGGCGTTGCGGGCAAATGTGATGGCCAACTCACCGGTTGCCGGAAAATACGACACCCCCAAGGATCGTCATTCCGCCTATGAAATGCTGCGCGATCGCGCCGCAAGCGCAGCCAAGGAGGCGGAGGTCGTCGAAGCTCAGGAAGAAGAGCAACCCACGGCTCAGCGCGAGTTCAGCGCGGCCCGGCGCTACAGTGGAGGTCGCGTGAGCCGGTCGTCCTCTCGCTCTGTGCGTATCCGTTCAGATGACAGCTTTGGCACCGCCATGGGCAAGATGGTGATGAAAGAGCTGACAGGCACAACGGGGCGCAAAATCGTGCGCGGTATTCTTGGCGGTCTCTTCAAAGGGCGCTGAGCCAGCCTCTTCTCATTCTTGGAAATATCCTCGCCGAAGGCAAAAGGCGTTCCCGAGGGAGCGCCTTTTTCTCTTACTTTTCAGGGATCAAACCGCGTGGGCTGAACCTCAGCACCAACAGCAGGATCACCCCCATGGTCAACAGGCGCATATGGGCCGCGCTGTCGATGAGGTGCTTCTTCAGGCCGCTGTCTTCCGCCATTCCGATGGTGACCAGCTCCATCAGCCACAGCCCCATCGGCTCAACCTGCACCCAGAGGAACCAGATCAGAAAGCCGCCCAAAACCGCGCCAAGGTTGTTGCCGGAGCCGCCGACAATCACCATCACCCAGATCAGGAAGGTGTAGCGCAGCGGCTGGTAGGTGCCAGGTGTCAACTGACCATCAAGCGTTGTCATCATCGCGCCCGCAATGCCGCAGACCGCCGAGCCCAGCACAAAGATCTGCAGATGGCGATTGGTGACGTCTTTGCCCATGGCCTCCGCTGCCACCTCATTGTCGCGGATCGCGCGCATCATCCGGCCCCAAGGGCTTTTCAGTGCAAGCTGCGCCATCACGAAGATCAGGATCAGCACAATGGCAAACAGGACCGAATAGTTCAGCTTTACAAAGATCGAAGAGGCTGTCGCCACATCTATTCCCAGGGCTTCAGCGCGGTTGATGAAGGTTGAGGAGTTCTGCAGGTCGATCTCATAGGGCACCGGACGGTCCAGCCCGACCACATTTTTCACGCCGCGCGCCAGCCAGTCTTCGTTTTTCATCACGGCAATGATGATTTCCGCAATCCCCAGCGTCGCAATCGCCAGGTAGTCAGAGCGCAGACCCAGAGCGGTTTTGCCGATCAGCCAGGCCACACCAGCAGCCAGCAGACCACCCACAGGCCACGCCAGCAGCACCGGCAGGTTCAGACCACCCAAGTTACCTTGCAGGGCCGGATTGATCGCTTCGACTGCGGCCACACCGGGATCAAAGATGCCGCGGTAGAGGAAGAAGCCCGCCACCAGAACAGCAAGCGTTGCGAGATTACGCGCGCGTCCAGCAGGCATTTTCTGACGCAGCATAACCGCGCCCACAATTGTGCCGGCACCCGCAAGCAAAGCGATCATAATCCGCCAGCCACCTGCGCTCCAGGCACCGTCTACAGGCGCTGCGGAGGTCAACACAACGGCCAACCCACCCAGCGCGACAAAGCCCATAACACCCACGTTAAACAGTCCGGCAAAGCCCCACTGCAGATTCACGCCAAGCGCCATGATTGCCGAAATCAGCCCCATGTTGAGGATCAGCAGCGCCACGTTCCAGCTCTGCATAAAGCCGGTCAGTACAATCAGGCCAAAGACCAGGGCAAAGAGGGCGGTGTTTTTTAGCTGTTCACTCATACCGATTTCCCCTTGAACAGGCCGGTCGGCTTGAACAGCAGAACCACGATCAGGATCACAAAGCTGACGGCAAATTTATAGTCGGTGCTCAGAAGCTGCACGAGGCCGGAGGGCTCAAGGCTTTCAGGCAACATGTATTTCAGCACTTTTTTCCACGCATAGGTGATGGTCACCTCAGAAAAGGCAATCACAAAGCCCCCGGCAATGGCACCCAGCGGGCTGCCCAGCCCACCGACGATGGCTGCGGCGAAAATCGGCAGCAGCAGTTGGAAATACACAAACGGTTTGAAGGATTTATCGAGCCCGTAGAGCACACCAGCCGTGGTCGCGAGTGCTGCCACAATAAGCCAAGTGTACATCACAACACGCTCAGGGTTGATGCCTGACAGTAGCGCCAGATCTTCATTGTCAGAATAGGCCCGCATGGATTTGCCGGTGCGGGTGCGGTTCAGGAACCAGAACAGCAGCGCCACAGCAACGATGGCGACCACAACGGTGATGCCCTGCGTGGTTTTGATCGCAAGACCTTCGCGCAGGCCAGTCATCTGTTTGAACTCGCGCACCGAGATAATGAACCGTTCGCCATCAGAGAATTTCTGATCCGCTGGGCCGATGATGAAGCGTACGAGGCCATTCATTATGAACATCACGCCCATGGAGACGATCACAAGGATCACCGGCTTGGCTTTTTGCTCGCGGTAAAAGCGATAAATCATACGGTCTGTGATCAGCATCAGCGCCATGGTGCCCAAGATTGCAAAGGGCAGGGCCAGCAGGGCAGTTGGTAATGGGCCTAAGCTCAGCCCCATGGATTGGAACCACCATGTGATCAGCACAGCCAGCATCGCGCCAAAGGCCATGGTGTCCCCATGGGCAAAGTTGGAAAACCGCAGAATACCGTAGATCAGCGTCACCCCCAGCGCCCCAAGCGCAAGCTGGCTGCCATAGGCGATTGCGGGAATCAGAACAAAGTTAGAAAGCGCCACAAGAGCGTTGAGAAAGTCCATGGTCCTCAGCCCCCCAGGAATGACTTGCGGACTTCGTCATCCGCGAGAAGGTCTTTGCCGGTGCCGGTGTAGGCATTGCGGCCCTGAACCAGCACGTAGCCTTTGTCGGCGATTTCCAGCGCCTGGCGGGCGTTTTGCTCGACCATCAGGATTGGAATGCCGGTGCGGCTGACTTCGATGATGCGGTCAAACAGCTCGTCCATCACGATGGGCGACACGCCCGCGGTGGGTTCATCGAGCATCAGAACCTTGGGCTGGGTCATCAGCGCGCGGCCCACGGCCACCTGCTGACGCTGGCCGCCAGACAGCTCCCCGGCCGGTTGGTTGCGCTTCTCCTTGAGGATCGGGAACAGGTGATAGACCTGCTCGATGGTGCCGGAGAAATCATCAGTGCGGATGAAGGCCCCCATTTCAAGGTTCTCTTCCACGGTCATCGAGGTGAAAATATTGTTGGTCTGCGGCACAAAGCCCATGCCTTTGGCGACGCGCGCCTGCGGGGTCAGATCGGTGATATCTTCCCCATCCAGTCGCACCGAGCCTTGGCGTAGATTCAGCATGCCAAAGACAGCTTTCATGCCGGTGGATTTGCCCGCGCCGTTTGGCCCGACGATCACGGCAATTTCGCCCGGGTTCACAGCAATCGTGCAGTCATGCAAAATGTCCGGACCGTCCTTGCCATAGCCGCCGGTCATGCTGTCGCCGACCAGAAAGGCATTGGTCGTGTTCATCTCTTTCCCGGTGCCGACCGAGCTCACAAGCTCTCCGCCGCCTTTCGGGTTGGTGATCGAGGCGTCTTTGTTGCCACGATCGTCCTGATACGGGTTCCCCGTCATCCCATCACTCCTCGCTGAGCAAGCAGATAACACCGTCAATGCACCGTCGCTTTACCGCTGCAATACAGCCGCGATACCGATGCGATACCGACGTGTTATGCGCTCAGCTTTTCCTTGTTCTTGAGCCCGGTGCCGAGGTAGGCCTCGATCACCTGTTCATTGGCTTTGATCTCATCCAAAGTGCCTTCTGCGAGCACTTTGCCTTCTGCCATACAGATCACCGGGTCACAGAGACGGCCGATGAAATCCATGTCATGTTCGATGACGACAAAGGTGTAATTCCGTTCTTTGTTCAGGCGGATAATCGCGTCGCCGATGGTGTTGAGCAGGGTGCGGTTCACCCCGGCGCCCACCTCATCCAAAAAGACGATTTTGGCATCGACCATCATGGTGCGCCCGAGTTCCAGAAGCTTTTTCTGACCGCCGGAAACCTGACCCGCCTTATGGTCGGCAAGGTGTTCAATGGTAAGGAATTCAAGCACTTCGTCGGCTTTGGCGCGCAAGGCGCGTTCCTCATCCGCAATGCGTTTACGACCAAACCAAGTGTTCCACAGCGTTTCGCCAGATTGCCCGCCGGGCACCATCATCAGGTTCTCGCGACAGGACATGGAGCTGAATTCATGGGCGATCTGAAACGTGCGCAGCAGCCCTTTGTGAAACAGCTCATGTGGCGGCAGGCCGGTGATGTCTTCGCCCGCCATGGTCACACGACCGGATGTGGGTTGAAGGACTCCCGCGATGACGTTGAAAAGAGTGGTTTTTCCGGCGCCGTTGGGGCCGATCAACCCGGTAATCGAGCCAGGCTCGATCCGAAGGGTCGCACCGTCAACGGCATGAAACCCTCCAAAGTGTTTGTGAACGTCTTCTACGACGATCATGGCTTTTCCCCCGAATGCACAGTTCTGGCTGCGCCTTATATATGGAGAAACAGCCCGGGCAAGGCCGGGCTGTTTCTGTTTCAAGTCACGCTTTGTTTAGCGATACTTAGCTGTGGTGATCTCGCCGCCGTCAATGACGATCTGGCGGTAGTTGCCAGCCGATTCACCCGGGCCGATCAGCTCAACAGCGGATGCGCCCACATAGTCGACGTCCCCGCCGCCTGCGATAATGTCGAGCGCTTTGGCCAGTTCACCTGGGTAGATTTTCTCGCCAGGTGCGTTTGCAACTTCCATGACTTTCTCTTTGAAATCAGCGGATTCTGCAGAGCCAGCTGCCTGCATGGCCAGCATGATCAGCGCCGCAGCATCATAGCTTTCCGGAGAGAATGCGCCGGAAGAGTCAAACGCATCGCCTACGATCTTGCCGTAGTTGGCAGCGCCCGGGCTGTCGGTGCCTGGGAACTGACCGGTCGAGCCTTCGATTTCGTCACCGAAGTTGGCTTGAAGCTGGTCGCCGACCATGCCGTCAGGGAAGTGGAAGGTGTCAAATGCGCCCGTATCGATTGCGGCGCGCACGATGCCGGATCCACCGCCGTCAACGTAGCCAGCAACCACGAGACGCTCGCCACCGGCAGCGGCAAGAGCGCCAACCTCTGCGGAGTAATCCGCTTTCTGGTCTTCATGCGCTGCGCTGATGGTGATTGATCCACCTGCTGCTTCATAAGCGGAGGCAAATGCGTCTGCCAGGCCTTTGCCGTAGTCATTGTTTACATAAGAAACAGCAACTTCCTTGATGCCTTCTTCCATGAGAATTTCGGTCATCACAACGCCTTGGCGGGCGTCAGAAGGTGCGGTGCGGAAGAACAGGCCGTTGTCTTCGTTGTTGGCGTGGCTGAGGCCCGGGGAGGTTGCCGATGGCGAAATCATCACAACGCCGTTTGGCACCGCGACGTTTTGCAGGATCGCACCGGTGACGCCGGAGCAGTCCGCGCCCATGATCGCTTTGACGCCATCAGAGGTGATCAGACGCTCTGCCGCTGCAGTTGCCGCTGCTGCATCAATACATGTGGAGTCTGCACGCACAGCAGTTACGCTCGCGCCGTTCAGCAGCTTGCCGCTGTCATTCACTTCTTTGATCGCAAGTTCGGCGCCGTCACCCATTGCTGGGGTGATGGATTCCAGAGGTCCGGTGAAGCCCAGGATGACACCAATTTTGATGTCTTCTGCAGATGCAGCTCCGGCCAGCAATGCGCCTGCGGCGGAGGCCATAAGCAGCTTTTTCATGTTCTTACTCCCTAGTGATTTATTGTTATTCCGAATTGGAGCCTAAGCGCGCTAAAATCAAAAGGAAAGAGGCTGTTGACCAATTTTTCATCATTGGCGGGAGCTTTCACATAGCAAGCGGCTAGGCGCCGAATATTTGCATAATATCAGGGTGTTGCATGCGACTTTTGAGAATGATGATTTGTGTTTCACTGTTGGGTTTCAGCAGTTCTTTGACCGCGCAGAGCCTTCAAAGCTCTCAAGGTCGCATTGCCGTTGAAGCTGTGGTTGAAGATCTCAAGAACCCTTGGGGCTTTGCATTTCTTCCCGAGGACGGCCTATTGATCACCGAGCGTGGCGGTCGTTTGTGGCATGTTGCGGCGGATGGCAAACGCACTGAGGTTCGCGGTGTGCCTGAGGCGCATGTTCAGGGGCAGGGTGGGCTTCTGGATGTGGTTGTGGCGCGCAATTTTTCTCAATCAAGAGAGGTGTTTCTCAGTCTGGCTGTGCGGCAGAAGGGCGGGTCCGGCACCGCTGTATATCGGGGGATTTTGTCTGAAGACGGCACAAAGCTGACAGAGGCCAAAAGGATCTTTGAAATGGCTCCGGGCAGCAGCGGGGGGCGACATTTTGGTAGCCGTATTGTGGAAGCGACTGACGGGACCTTGTTTGTCACCATTGGCGAGCGCGGCGACCGGCCTGCGGCGCAAGACGTCACCGGTCACGAAGGAACGGTTATACGTATCGCGCGTACCGGCGGGGCGGTCGGGGATAATCCTTTCCAAAGCCAGGCCGGCGCTCAGCCTGAAATCTGGTCATTTGGCCATCGCAACCCTCAAGGCGCAACGCTGGACGCAGAGGGCCGTCTTTGGGTTGTTGAGCATGGCGCAAAGGGGGGCGATGAGGTGAACTTCATAAAAAAGGGCGCGAATTTTGGCTGGCCCGTTATCTCTTACGGCGCGCATTATTCAGGGGCGAAGATTGGTGTCGGGACAGAAAAGGCAGGTATGGAGCAACCTGCGTTTTATTGGGATCCCTCAATCGCGCCGTCTGGCCTGATGATCTACTCTGGGAAGCTGTGGCCGGAGTGGCGCGGGGATTTCTTTGTAGGGAGCCTGAAGTTTGACTACGTGAGTCGCCTGAGCGGGGCGCAATTGCGGGAAGTCGAGAAAATAAAAGGATCGGCGACCAAGCGTGTGCGCGATGTGCGAGAGGGACCAAATGGGGCCATCTGGTTCCTCTCAGATGATAAGGGCACGCTCTACCGAATGACGCCTGCCAACTAGCCGAAACGGCGCGGGACGGTTGTCTGGACTTTCCGTTAGACAGACAGCCGCGCGCTCTGGGAGCCGCGTTCGCGATAGGGCGTAGTCTCGTAGTGCGCCCGATAGCACTTTGAGAAATGGCTGGGTGAGGCGAAGCCACAGGCCAAAGCCACGTTGATGACGCTCATATCCGTCTGCATCAGCAGATTGCGGGCTTTCTGCAGGCGTAGTTCCATATAGTAGCGTTTGGGCGAGCGGTTAAGGTAGCGGCGGAACAAGCGCTCCAGCTGCCGCGTCGACATGCCAACTTCTTTTGCCAGCAGGGAGGGGCTGATCGGCTCCTCAATGTTGGCTTCCATCATCTGGATAACCATAGAGAGCTTGGGGTGGCGCACGCCAATTCGAGTTGGCACAGACAGGCGTTGCGTGTCCTGATCTGTCCGAATCGAGTTGTAGATCTGTTGATCTGCAACCCAGTTGGCCACTTCCTCACCCAGATCCTGCGCGATGATTTTCAGGAACAGGTCGATTGAGGCCGTGCCGCCAGCTGTGGTCATGCGATTGCCATCAGCTGTGAAGACCGCCTTGGAAAGTTCAATCTCCTCAAACTCTTCCGCGAAACTGTCCTGATTTTCCCAGTGAATGGTCGCACGCTTTCCGTCGAGCAACCCGGCCTTGGCCATAGTGTAGGAGGCTGTGCAAAGACCCACAATGGCGGGGCCACGGCGGGCTTCGCGCCGGAGCCAGTTCAGCAAACGCTTGGTTGTGGCCTGTTGAACATCAGCGCCGCCACACAACACAATCGTGTCATCGCGGTGCAACTCTTCCAGATCTGCGTCAAGTTTCAGTGACGTTCCGGTTGAGCAATTGGTGGTGTCACCACCTTCACCACATAGATTCCATGTGTAGTGCTCACGGCCCAGGCGGCGGTTGGCAAGCCGCAAGCAATCAATCGCAGATGCGAAAGAAAGCAGTGTGAAATTCTCAAGGAGTACAAAAACAAAGCGCCGTCCTTTGACGTCGTCAAGCTCAGAACCGATGGTCGAAGTCTTTGACATCGTTCCCTTTTCCCCGTGGTGAGGGCGCTTTCATAGCGCCTTGTTTGTTTGGATTTGACGGGGTCTTGGACGCGCCCGTCAAAGTCGGATATTTCATCTATGGCTCTATCACAAGAGCTTTTGTATAAGGTGCCTTTAACCTGTCTAATCGGAGTAAAGACAATGGCAGAATGGCAAAAATCTGACTGGCGCGCAAAGCCCAGAGTTCAGATGCCTGAATATACGGATGAAGCAGAGCTTAAGGCAGTTGAAGCCAAGCTGGCAAGCTATCCGCCGTTGGTCTTTGCCGGCGAAGCGCGCCGCCTGAAAGCACAGCTTGGGGCCGCTTCTCGCGGCGAGGCCTTTTTGTTGCAGGGGGGAGACTGCGCCGAGAGCTTTGAGCAGTTCAGCGCAGATGGCATTCGTGACACGTTCAAAGTGATGCTGCAGATGGCGATGGTGCTGACTTATGGTGCCAAGGTGCCGGTGGTCAAAGTGGGCCGTATGGCAGGGCAATTTGCCAAGCCGCGTTCCGCGCCAACAGAGACTGTGGATGGTGTTGAGCTGCCAAGCTACCGTGGTGACATCATCAATGATCTGGCCTTTACACCAGAATCGCGCATTCCAGCGCCCAGCAAGATGTTGCAGGCCTACACACAGGCGGCGGCAACGCTGAATCTGCTGCGTGCGTTCTCCACCGGTGGTTATGCGGATGTGCATCAGGTACACGCCTGGACGCTGGGCTTCACCGAAGGGGAGAAGGCAGAAAAATACCGCGATATGGCCAACCGTATCAGCGATACGCTGGACTTCATGAAGGCGGCAGGGGTGACCTCTGATCGTCTGCATACGCTGCAGACTGTGGATTTCTACACCAGCCATGAATCGCTGCTTCTGGAGTATGAAGAGGCGCTGACCCGTCTGGATTCGACTTCTGGCAAATGGCTTGCTGGTTCCGGCCACATGATCTGGATCGGCGACCGCACCCGCCAGCCTGACGGTGCCCACGTCGAGTTCGCTCGCGGCGTTCAGAACCCGATTGGCCTGAAGTGTGGTCCGACCACCACGGCGGACGACCTGAAAGTTCTGATGGAAAAGCTGAACCCGGAGAATGAAGCAGGCCGTTTGACGCTGATCGCGCGCTTTGGCGCAGGCAGCGTTGGGGATCATCTGCCACGTCTGGTCAAAGCAGTTCAGGAAGAGGGCGCCAATGTGCTTTGGACCTGTGACCCGATGCACGGCAACACCATCAAATCGGCGACCGGTTATAAGACGCGTCCGTTTGACAGCGTGCTGCGCGAAGTGCGTGAATTCTTCGGCGTGCATAAGGCCGAAGGCACCATCCCGGGTGGTGTGCATTTCGAGATGACCGGTCAGGACGTGACCGAGTGCACCGGTGGTGTGCGGGCCGTGACAGAGGAAGATCTCTCTGCACGCTATCACACCGCCTGTGACCCGCGCCTGAACGCCAGTCAGTCGCTTGAGCTTGCGTTCCTGGTGGCCGAAGAGCTGTCAAACAGAGACCGCCCACAGGCCGCAGAAGCTGTCTGATAAGGGTTTATTAGGACATCAAAAGAGCCGCGCAACTGCGCGGCTCTTTTTTGTTCAGAAATCCAAAAAATACATCATTTTGCCTCTTGCATCCTCCTGACAGTTAGAGGTAAACCCCGCTCCACAGAGAGACGATGACAACATCAACTCTTTGATGCGGAGAGGTGGCCGAGTGGTCGAAGGCGCACGCCTGGAAAGTGTGTAGGCGGGAAACCGTCTCCAGGGTTCGAATCCCTGTCTCTCCGCCATACATCCCCTGAGATAAATCAATGTAATTCAAGACGTTGCAGTGTTTGACGCGATTGGATGGCGTATTCGGGTTACTTTGCGATCTGACTTGTGGCTGCATTGTATCGCGCTTGCCCAGCGGTAGGGATCGCTTGCTCTACAGAGGAGCAGGCGGCGGTCTTGGTACCATGTCGGGGGGAACGTCAGTTAATTGACGGGTAGGGGATGAGCGCGGCCCGGATGGTGGGCAGCGCTCTTTTCTGGCTCGGCAAGCCGAAGTTAGTCCTTACGGGTTTGCGGCAGAATCATGTTCAGGAGGAGCCCGGCGACGCCAGCCAGACCGATTCCGGCAAGAGAGAAGCCTTCGCCAAACGACAGGGTCAAACCGCCGAGGCCGAGCACCAAGATTGTGGAGGCAATCACCATGTTGCGGGGATCGTGAAGGTCATCGCCGATCTTTGCGACCACACTCATGCCGACAACGGTCACCATACCAAAGAGCAGGATCATGATGCCGCCCATGACGGGCATCGGGATGGTGCCGAGAAGGCCGCCCAGCTTACCAACAAAGGACAGAGCAATTGCGAAGATTGCTGCCCAGGTCATGATCGCAGGATTGAACGCACGGGTCAGGGTAACGGCGCCTGTCACCTCGGAATAGGTGGTGTTGGGCGGGCCGCCCAGCAGGCCAGCGGCGGTTGTCGCCAGACCGTCGCCCAGCATGGTGTTCTGGATGCCCGGCTTCTTGAGGTAGTCTTTCTTGGTGACATTGCCGATGGCCAGAATGTCGCCGAAGTGTTCGATGGCCGGGGCGATTGCCACTGGTAGGATGAACAGAATGGCCGCCAGGTGGAACTCTGGGCGTACAAATTCCGGGATCGCGAACCAAGGCGCATCTGAAAGGCCTGCGGTGTTGATCAGGCTTTCGCCGGTGATCAGGCCAACCACAATCGCGGCGACGTAGCCTGCAACGATGCCTGCCAGGATGGGGACGATCTTCATGATGCCACGGCCCAGAATCGCGGTGAGCATGGTGGTGCCAAGTGCGATTGCTGCCAGCAGCATGGCGATGCCACGTGGCATGATCTGCGTGTCACCTGCGAGCCCTGTGGACATGTTGATCGCGACCGGCGCAAGCGACAGGCCGATGATCATGATCACCGGGCCAACCACGACCGGTGGCAGGTATTTGTGCAGAAAGCCGCTGCCCCAGATGCGGATGGCAAAACTGAGCATAACATAGAGCAGGCCTGCGGCGGCCAGACCGCCTGTGGTGGCTGCCAGACCCCACGTCTGTACACCGTAGATGATGGGCGCAATGAAGGCAAAAGAGGAGGCCAGAAATACCGGCACTTGCCCGCAGGTCACGATCTGAAAGATCAGAGTGCCAAGGCCGGCCGTGAACAGCGCGACGCTCGCATTGAGGCCTGTGAGGATTGGTACAAGGACCAAGGCTCCAAAAGCCACGAAGAGCATCTGTGCGCCTGCGAGCGCTTGTTGTAGCCCGAATTTATAGGCGGTTTCGGATGATGGGATGCCACCATCGCTGTCTTGTCGTGCAGACATTGTGCGTTTTGTCTCCATGCTGGTGAATGTCGGTATCGGTGCCTCTGCTGTTTGGCAGGGCAGTAAAGCGCGCGAAGAGCGTTCTTTATTAGGGATGTCTGATTGCCCAATCACGCAGATGCCGCAAGGCGAAAAGCTTACAAAAAGCTTAATTTTGCGACATGGGGCAGAGACCTTTCAGCGCAGGCTGAAGGTCAATTCTGTTTTGCTGTTTGGAACGGGCTGACAGTGTCAGGTGCTGGCGCGTCTGCGATCCCAGATGACATAGAGCATCGCTGCGAGGAAGAGGACGGCCATGGCGTACCATGTCAGAGCGTAGCTCAGGTGTGAGTTGCTGAACGTGAGACGGGTCATGCCGCCGCGCGGCCAGGCAGTTTCTGCGCCGCTGTGTTCAGCTGCCACATAGTAATCGAGGGTAGTGCGAAGCCCCACGGTCGTGGACATCACTGAAAGATCAGGCGAGACCCAGCGATCCTGGTCGGGCAAATTGCTTTCCAGCAAAGTCCCCTCGGGTTGGCTCGGGCGCACAAGGCCAACAATCTCTTGGGGGCCTTCCGGTAGCGACCAATCCGTATCTGCGGTTCCCGTCGGCACAAACCCGCGATTGATCCAAACCGCTGTGTCTGCTGAGCCCGCAATGAAGAGGGGGGTCATCATCCAATAGCCGGGGCCAAGATCGGTCACCGCCTTGATGAGGATGGATTTTGTATGATCGTAGGTGCCGGAAAGGTGTACCCGCAGATATTCTGGCGGGACACCTTCCATTGGCGCGGGGACAGGATCCCCATATGCGTAGGTTTCAACCCGCGTGATCAGGTCCAGCTTTTCGCCGAGTCTCCGAACCTGCCAATTGCCAAGCGCGACCATGGAAAGGAAGAGCGCAGAGGACAACAGCAGGATAGTGACATCGACCCAAAGAGGACGTTTCACGCGGGTTGAAGAGGCCGTCATGGCAGGTTTTTGATCCGTTCGATCTGATCGTGTGCTGGCATCATGTTCTCATGAAGATGCGCCATCACCCAGATCGAGCCGGCCATGATAATCACGACAAGCATCACGGTGAAGACAACCGACATGGCCTGCCAGCCGTCTTCTGCGCTGACGGTCAGGTGCAGGAAGTAGACCACATGCACAAGCATCTGGATCGCGCCGAGGCCGAAGATGATTGCGATCAGGGTCGGTACGTCGGTGACCGCGCCGCTCATCACGCAATAGAACGGGATGACCGTCAGGATCACCGAAAAGATGAAGCCTTTCAGATAGTCGCGATAGGCCTTGGCTGAGTCGTGTGTTTCAGCGCTCATAGCAGAACCCCTGTGAGATAGACGAATGAGAACACCCCGATCCAGATCAGGTCGAGGAAGTGCCAGAACAGGCTCAGGCACAGGATGCGGCGTTTGTTTTCATGGGTCAGGCCGTGGATCTGAACCTGCACCAGCAGAACAACCAGCCAGAGCGCGCCACAAGCTACGTGCACACCGTGGGTGCCCACAAGGAACCAGAACGCGGACAGGAAGGCCGAAGCACCCGGACCGGCACCGATGTGCCAGAGGTGCATGAATTCTTCGACCGACAGATACAGGAACGCCGCGCCAAAGATGCCTGTCACAAGCAACCAGAACATCATCATGTTCTTGTTGTTCTCGTGCATTTTGATCACGGAGAACCCGTAGGTGATCGAAGAGAGCAACAGCCAGGCAGTGGCCCAAGCGATCTTGTCGAGCTCAAAGAGATCCACAGGAGCGGGGCCAGCCGCATAGTTCTGGCCCACAACTGCATAGATCGCAAAGAGAATGCCAAAGATCAGGCAGTCGCTCATCAGGTAGATCCAGAAACCGAGCATTGTCCCGGTTTCGTGGTGGTGCTCTCCATCGTCATGATGGTGGTCATCATGGACGATGAATTCAAAGCCGCCTTCCGGCGTGTCAACGGTAGCTGAGGACATAAGATTTACTCCGCCGGGCTCATGGTTGCTGCCTTGCCGGTTTCGATCGCGCGGACCTCGTCGGCAGGGATGTAGTAATCACGGTTGTAGTTGAATGTGTGGCCGATGCCCCAGATGAGGGAGGCAAAGAAGGTCACAGCCGCCAACCACCAAACGTGCCAGATCAATGCGAAACCCATCACGGTCATGAAACCGGAGATGATGATCCCGCTTGAGGTGTAGTGCGGCATATGGATTGGCGTGAACCCTTCGGTGGGTTTCTGATAGCCATTGTCCTTCATGTGCTGCCATGCATCCAGCGCGTGGACCCGCAGGTTGAACGCGAAGTTGTAGTATGGCGGAGGCGAAGTGGTTGCCCATTCCAAAGAGCGGCCGCCCCATGGATCGCCATCAACCTTCAGCTCTTCACGTTTCAGGATGCTGACGCCGATCTGAACGATGAAGGCCAGAAGACCCACAGCAATCATCAGTGCACCCACAAGAGCCACGATGAAGTAGACGCTGTAGAAGGTGTCCTCAAACTGGCTCAGGCGTCGTGTCACACCCATCAGGCCCATGATGTAGAGTGGCATGAAAGCAAACCAGAAGCCGACAACCCAGCCCCAGAAGCTGACTTTGCCCCAGAATGGGTCCAGCTTGAAGCCAAAGGCTTTGGGCCACCAGTAGTTGATGCCCGCAAAGATGCCGAACACCACGCCGCCAATGATCACATTGTGGAAGTGTGCCACCAAGAACAGCGAGTTGTGCAAGACGTAGTCCGCTGGCGGAATGGCCAGAAGCACGCCTGTCAGGCCGCCGATCACAAAGGTTAGCATGAACGCAATGGTCCACATCATTGGCAGCTCAAAGCTGATGCGGCCTTTATACATGGTGAACAGCCAGTTGAAGAGCTTCGCGCCCGTCGGGATCGAGATGATCATGGTTGTGATCCCGAAGAAGGAGTTCACATTTGCACCGGCCCCCATGGTGAAGAAGTGGTGCAGCCAAACGATGTAGCTCAGGATCATGATCACGCAGGTGGCGTAAACCATGGATGCATAACCAAAGAGACGTTTCTTTGTGAAGGTCGGCACAATCTCGGAGAAGATGCCAAAGACCGGCAGCGTGAGGATGTAAACCTCTGGGTGACCCCAGATCCAGATCAGGTTCACATACATCATGGGGCTGCCGCCCATTTCATTGGTGAAAAAGTGGGTGCCAAGGTAACGGTCTGCGGTCAGCAGCGCGAGGGTGGCTGTCAGCACAGGGAAGGTGGCCACGATCAGAACGTTGGTGCAGAGCGTGGTCCATGTGAAGACAGGCATCTTCATCCAGGTCATGCCCGGTGCGCGCATTTTCACGATGGTCACAACCAGGTTGATCCCGGAAAGCGTCGTACCGATACCTGCGATGTTGAGGGACCAGAGATAGTAGTCCATGCCAACGCCCGGGCTAAACGTCAGACCCGAGAGGGGTGGGTAGGCCAACCAGCCGGTTGCCGCAAATTCGCCCACAAACAGCGAGATCATGATCAGCACCGCGCCAGACACCGTCAGCCAGAAGCTGAAGTTGTTGAGGAACGGGAAAGCCACGTCGCGCGCGCCGATCTGCAGAGGCATCACATAGTTCATGAAGCCTGTGACAAACGGCATTGCCACGAAGAAGATCATGATCACGCCGTGAACGGTGAAGACCTGATCATAGTGATAGGCGGGCAAAAAGCCGACATATCCAGAAGAGGCTAAGGCCTGATGCAAGCGCATAAGCAAGGCATCGGCAAAGCCACGCACCAACATGATGGTGCCAAGGATCATATACATGATCCCGATTTTCTTGTGGTCAATCGAAGTGAACCACTCGTTCCAGAGATAGCCCCAGAGACGGAAGTAGGTGATGGCACCGAACACGGCCAACCCGAGAAGACAGGTGCCAATGAAGGTGCCAAAGATGATTGGATCGTAGAACGGGAAGATGTCCCATCCCAACTTGCCCCAGAACCAGTGGGCAGAGTTGACGATATCTGTGCCGTGCTCGACGGCTGCGGTTGGGCTCGCCATGTATCAGTTCGCCTGTACTGTAGAGGAAGGAAGCAGAGTGGAGTCACTCAGCATTGCGTTGATGATCTCGTCGCGACGTTCGGCCAGATCTGGGCGCAGGATGTCAAACAGACCCTGCGGATCGTCCGCCGCGCACAGACCGCGGAAGAGCTCACGGTTATAAAGCCCTTCGATGCCGCCGCCGCCAAGCGCGTCAGCCATCATCATGTCATTGAGGCAGAGGTCGTCCTCGCCTGCGCACATGTTCAGGATTTTATCCCAGATGCCGGCTTCGACCGAGGAGTAATAGGTGACAGGGTGATCGGTGCTTTGTGGCTCAAGCGCGACATAGGCATCCTGATCCAGTGCCTGAGGGGCCTCGCGGACCTTTTCGACCCACGCATCAAAGTCAGATTCGTCCAGTGCGCGGAAGTCAAAGCGCATGTGAGAGAAGCCGTTGCCGCTGTAGTTGGCGGAGAAGCCTTCGAACTCGCCCGGGGCGTTGATCACCGCGTTCAGTTCGGTCTCCATGCCGCCCATGGCATAGATCATGCCGGCCATTTCAGGGATGTAGAACGCGTTCATCACCGTCGCAGAGGTAATTTTCCACTCCACGGGACGGTCAACGATGGCGGCTGCTTCGTTCACGGTCGCAATGCCGTATTCCGGATAAATGAACAGCCATTTCCAATCCAGTGCGACCACTTGCACTTCGAGAGGCTCCACACTTGGATCGATTGGCTTTTCAGCAGAAATCCGTTTCAGATCGTCATAGGGCTCAAGACGGTGTGTCGCGACCCAGGTCAGACCAGCAAGGCAGATGATGATGGCCAGCGGCACAGACCAAACAACAACCTCAAGACTGACGGAGTGATCCCAGTCAGGTTCGTAAGTAGCCTCTTCGTTGGAGGCCCGGTATTTCACGGCGAAAAAGACTGTCAGCGCCATGACTGGCACAATCACGATCAGCATAAGCACGGTTGCGTAGATGATCAGGTCGCCCTGTTGCGCAGCGATGTCGCCGGCCGGACTAAGGACTGTGAGTTGGCACCCTGATAATAACAACAACGGGAGCACGAACAAACCAACGCGTTTCAGCAGCATGGCATTCTTCTTTTCGTATCTGGATATTTTTAACTGGGTTTAACGGCGATCAGGCGCCGTTCGCACCTTGCCGGGGGCGAATATCGCCAGTACGCTTCAGTTGCAAGATGCTGCGCTGCGTCAAATTTGCCGAAGCAGGGCGGTTGAGGCGTCTTTGATCCTTTGAGGAGAGGATCAGAGGTGAATTCACCAGACGGGAGGCTGAAAAATATGGCAATAACTGAAGCAACTGCACAACAAAACGTCACACTCGACGATGTTGTCATCACCGTGGTGATGGCACGGGTGACGGATTTTTTCGGATTTTTTGTCTACGCCATCGCTTCAGCCCTCGTTTTTCCAGCGGTTTTCTTTCCTCATCTGGATCCGCTTAGTGGAACTTTGTGGTCTTTCGCATTGTTTTCACTTGCTTTTGTCGCAAGGCCGATCGCCAGTATGTTCGCGCGACGCATTCAGACCAAGATCGGGAGGCCCGGAAAGATAACTCTGGCACTCATGATTCTTGGGTCGTCGACGGTGGCCATCGGATTGCTGCCAAGTTACCAGAATTGGGGCATAGCTGCACCCATCATGTTGGGCGTTCTGAGATTTGTGCAGGGGCTGGGACTCGGCGGCGCTTGGGACGGCATCACGTTACAGCTGAAGTCGGCGGCACCGGAGGGCCGGGAAGGGCGCTATAGCATGGTGCCTCAGCTTGGTGGGCCTATCGGATTCTGCGTTGCAGCGGCGCTTTTCTATGTGTTGACTGGCTTTTTGACGGAAGAGGAATTCCTGACATATGGTTGGCGTTTTGCCTTCTTTGCGGTGATGGCTGTGAATGTGGTTTCTCTTTTCGCGCGTCTGCGGTTGCTGACGACCGACTTTGGCAGTGACGACGAAACGCTACTCAAATCGGCACCGCTTCCGGATCTTCTGAAAAACGAGTGGCGGACGATCATTTTGTCGGCACTTCTGCCACTTGCAAGCTATGCCCTGTTCCACTTGGTCACAGTCTTCCCGCTCAGCTATGCGCTGCTGTTTTCTGGCAGAGACATCACCGATATTCTGCTGCTGCAGCTGTTGGGCGGCGCATTGGCGATTGGCTCGGTCATCGTGTCAGGCATTTTGAGCGATTTGTTCTCGCGCCGTGTTGTGCTGTTCATCAGCAGCGTTCTGATGGTGTTGCTCAGTCTCAGCTTTGTGACACTGGAAACCGTTCCGTCCATCTACATTCTCTTCGGCTTTGTTGTGCTTGGCCTGTCTTACGGGCAATCCAGCTCCATCGTGCCGAACCGCTTTAAGGAAGAGTATCAATATTCCGGATCGGCCATGGCGACGAATTTGTCCTGGTTGGCTGGCGCGGCATTAGCGCCTCTCACAGGATTGTTCCTGGCGTCCCGTTTTGGGCTTTGGGCGGCCGCGATCTACCTGCTGTCTGGCGTCGCCGTGACGTTGCTCGCGCTATACCTGCTGCGTGAGGGCGACAAAAAACGCGCGCTGGGTCAGCGCGCCTGATCGACTAAATTACTCTGGCTGGCGGTGCCATCGGTTTTCTAAACCTTGGCATCGCCAGTTGGTCATCGATAGATCGTGGGCGAATACAACGGCCGTCTTTGTAGCCGATCAGCCCCTTACGAGCGCTTAAGACCGCTGACTTACAGAAGTATTTGCCAAAACTCTCAGGCTCTTGCTTAATCAGAACATGTTTGTTCGGTTTATTGAGTCCGTTGCCTTTGCACGGATTGTGGCGTTGGGGTTGATCATTTTTGCGCTGTTTGTCCGCATTGCTGACCCAATCCCGGTTCAGCTTGTGCGCAACCTCACCTTTGATGCCTACCAACGTATTCTACCGCGTGTACCGGAAGATCTTCCTGTAGCGATTATCGATATCGACGATGCCAGCATCGCTGAAATTGGTCAATGGCCTTGGCCACGGACGCGGTTTGCCGAAATGATCGACAAGCTGACCGAGTTCGGCGCGGTCGCGATAGCATTTGACGTCATTTTTGCCGAACCCGACCGTCTCTCTCCGCAGGCTATTGCTTTGGACAACAGCGCATTACCGCAGCAGGTTTCTCAGGCGCTGTCACGGCTTCCCGACAATGACGATGTATTGGCAGCGTCTTTCGAGCGAGCCCGCGTGATTGTGGGGCAAACAAGCATTCGAAGCGCATTCCATCGTTCGATCCCCAATGAACAAATTCCGGATGTGCCACATGCCATGATGGGGCCGTCTCCTGTGGGGTTCATTCTGGAGCTGCCTGATCTCGTGCAAAATTTGCCGGTGCTTGAGGACGCCGCTTCCGGCAGAGGAATGTTTAGTATTCGACCGGATCCAGACGGGGTCTATCGCAATTTGCCGATGGTTATGAACGCACAGGGACATCTACGCCTTGCTCTTGCGCCAGAGATGTTGCGGGTCGCCACTGGTGGGGCGCCTTTTGTGCTGAGATCAAACGAGGCAGGTGTTGATGGGGTCGTGCTTGCGCGTCAGTTTATACAGACTGCAGCTGATGGCACTGTCAGGCCGTATTTAACGCGATCTCTTCAAGAGCGATTTATCCCAGCTTCAGATGTGTTGAACGGAAAGCTTAGGCCAGATCAGGTGGCCGGTAAGCTGCTGTTTTTTGGCACGTCAGCGGTGGGATTGGGCGACTATCGGGCGACACCCTTTGGCGTGGCTGTCCCCGGTGTGGAGCTTCACGCGCAGTTGCTGGAAAACCTGCTTACCGGCTCGCTCTTGCAAAGACCCAACTATGCGATCTCTGCTGAACTGGCGGTTACGCTTCTTCTGTGTTTGTTGTTTGTGATCGTCACCCCAATCATGAATGCGGGGTTTCTAGCAGTTTCCTCCGTGGCCATGCTAACATCTTTTGGATGGGGCTCTTTCCTGCTGTTTCAAAACGAAAAAATCCTTTTGGACGCGAGTTTCCCGATCGTGTCTGCCCTAGCCACGATCATCTTTATGTCGACGACAAACTATATGCGCGAAGAGAAGCGTCGCCGCGATATCCGGAGTGCGTTTGGGCATTATGTTTCCGAAGATCTGGTGAACGCATTGAGCGACAACCCGGATGGCTTGCAGCTAGGCGGGGAAACAAGAGAGCTGACGCTTTTGTTCAGCGACGTGCGAGGGTTCACGCCCATTGCAGAGAGTTTCCGCGACAATCCTGCAGGCCTGACACGGTTGATGAATACGTTTCTTAATCTCCAGTCCAACGCCATCCTGAATGAAAAGGGGACGATTGATAAATTCATGGGCGATGCGGTGATGGCCTTCTGGAATGCCCCGCTCAGCCACGAGGATCACGCGCGCGCGGCCTGTCGAGCCGCGTTGTTGATGCGCGACGGCGTGGAAGCTCTCAACATCAAGAGGCAAAAAGAAGCAAAAGCTGCCGGTGCTGAGTTTCTCGAAATCCGGTTTGGGATCGGGATCGCAACAGGGTCCTGCATGGTGGGCAACATGGGGTCGGACACGCGGTTTGACTACACCGCCATGGGGGATCCGGTGAATTTGGCGTCACGTCTTGAAGGCCAATCAAGCACATACGGCAAGACAGTCATCGTGGCTGCAGAGACTGAGCGTTTGGTCCGAGATGATTTTGCCTTGTTGGAAGTCGATTTTGTGCGGTTGAAGGGCAAGCAGCAGGCTGAGCATATCTTTGCCCTATTAGGCGACGCAAAGTTACTCAGAGAAGCGATGTTCGCAAAAATTCGGCAGACCAATGCAGAGATGCTTGAGGCGTATCGTTCGCGCGACTGGGCGCGGGCCAAGGAAATGCTAGAAGCTCTCAAACCGCTGGTGGCCGACTTCGATACCAGGCTCAACACACACCTGATGAACTATTCTACACGGATTGAAGATTTTGAACGCGCACCTCCACCGAAGGGTTGGGACGGCGTCCATGATGCAACGACGAAGTAGAGTACTTAGGAGTTGGCGCAGCGCGGTATGCCGATTTCGATGAGCTCCGCCCCGGTTTTTTCTTCATGTTCAGCAATGCGATA
This sequence comes from Shimia sp. R9_2, assembly GCF_017743735.1. GTDB lineage: Bacteria > Pseudomonadota > Alphaproteobacteria > Rhodobacterales > Rhodobacteraceae > Shimia. The sequence goes on along the minus strand of NZ_JAGHRO010000002.1, from coordinate 8,297 downwards.
GCGAGCGGAACTGATGTACCAGTCACGCAGATCATTTGGGTAGAAACTGGCAATCACTCGAGAGGCGCGTTCGAACATCTCAGGTTTGAGTGGTGCGCCGCTTCTGCTGGGGCCATGGAAACCAAATCGGGTATCTGGCGAAACACAGACATCGGGCAACCCCAACAACATCGTGCAGGTTGAGTGACAGACTTCGCCACGAATTTCGACGGGGGTTTGTGTGGTTACCAAATTTCGCAGCTGGTGAATGCGATCCGTAAGGAGGCCGCCGCGATCATTGTGAATGATGAGTGGACGGTCAGCCGGGGCTTTTGGCATAGCCGCTAAACCGATGCTGGCCAAAGGTAGCGATGCAATTTGCAGCATGCAGAAGGTAGTAAGCGCCCAACGATGGCCGCTCAAGCGCCGATTTTTCAAGATCCACTCCGTCGCAGAGCCGGCCCATCCTGCCGGTCAACTGCCCCACAAAATAGGAGGGTAGAGTGGAAATGAGGTTAACTCATGACGCCAACGCGAAGCTTTTGCGTCTCTGGAGCGAGATGGCCTTTAGGTGTTTGTTGCGGCTCCTTCGACCGAGACATCCTGATCAACGGCGACAATTGCCAGAATTCCGGCACCTCCGTCGTACTGGTAGACGTCCAAGGTGCGACCTTCGCCATCAGAAATTGAAGAGCCTTTGCTGAACCCCTCATCATCAAAGGTAAGCCTATCCCCGGCTTCGCCCAAGACCGTAATGCTTTCCATGGCGTCGCTACCAAAGAAGCCTTCAAGTAGGGAATCTGCTGTGTCTGAGAGGTCCATGACGTTTTCCAGTGACAGGGTGATGTCATCCGCACCGGCGTTTTCAAAGTTGAGCACTTCGATATCGCGGTAGTGGTCGCGCACATTGAATGCGGAGAAATCGAAGCTGCCGGAGCTTGACTGCATGAGGGTATCGCGACCTTCGCCACCCTCAGTCCAGTCTTCTGCAAAATCCGAACGGATCAGCAGGTCATCTCCATTGCGTCCGCGCAACTCGCTGAAACCATCGTCCAGCGCAGTGAGCTGGTCATCGAAATCGGATCCTCGGACAACTTCGATGTTCTGAAGGCTGTGATTGAAAATGCGCCCGTCCCAAGTGCCGGTCGCAGATCCCTCTTGGAGATCGACGGTAACGCCACTATCGACACCGCTGCGGTCATAACGAATTTGATCGACCCCGCCGAGGCCGTCAGCGATGTCCGTGCCGGTGCCGAGAATGAAGCGATCATTGTACTCGCTGCCAACCAAATTGTCGTCGCCATCTTCAGTGCGCAGTTCAATTAGGGTGTTTGTCAGATCACCAGCGGCGTTTATGATATGAGCTTCGCCAGTGGTGGAAGACATGCTGCCGGACGCACCCAGATGTATCTGGCTGAGATCAGCACTCACATCGCCCGAGTAGATGCTTGCACGCACCAGACCATTGCCGCCAGTAAGGTTCAGCGTGTCTGTGCCTCCGCTGGCTCCAAAGCTAATCCAGTTAAACTCGGTGCTGTTCAGCGTAACATTGAAGGTATCGTTGCCGATTGTCCCCTGGAAGCTGAGGCCCCAATCAGCGAATTGAGGGTCGACGAGTGTGTCGATGCCTGCAGCGCCCTTGTCTACGGAGCCTGTGTTGTTCTGTAGATCCAAATTCAGAGTGACTGATGTAGTCGAGAGATCGCTGTAGTCAACTTCATACCAGCTGTTGTCCGTAGCATGGGTAAAGCGAAGGATATCGTTGCCTTCCGACCCGTAGATGAAGTCGCCTTCGTCGTTGTTCCCGAGAAGATTGATGTCGTCGTCGCCAATTGTGCCAAAAATCTCATCATCGCGACCAGTGGTGCCAATGATGTAGTTTGCTTGATTGGCCATATTCGCCACAATCTGGTTCGCATTCGCCAAAGTAGTGCTGCCTAGGTCAACACCAAAGAAGTTGCCAGATCCATCGTCAAAATCAAACCGCACGCGAGTATCGCCGTCAAACACATACTCGCTGATGGTGAAGGGCAGGGCGGCAATGGAGGTGTCCCATTGCAACATGTCTGTGGTTGGATCAAAGCCGTCAATATAGTCGTTTCCGGCTGAGAAGATGATCAGATTGTTTCCTTCATAGACGTTGTAGTAGTCATCGCCGCCGCCTCCGATCAGGACACTGACGCCTCCCGTCGTGGAAAGCTCATCATTTTCAGCGCCCCCGATGAGAATGTCATCACCATCGCGGCCATCCATACGGTTGCCTAGATTGTTTGCGACCAAGATATCGTCAAAATTTGTCCCGCGGATTTGCTCAAAGTTCACGAGCGTATGTGTGAAAGCCTGATTATCCCAGACACCCGTTGCGACACCTGTTGCCAGATTGACAGTGACACCCTGTTCGACTCCGTTGCGATCGTATCGTATTGTGTCCCACCCACCGCGCGCATCTGCGAAATCATTGCCCGCGCCCAGAATAAAGCGGTTGTCAAAATCTGTCCCATAGACGGTGTCGTTGCCGTTTCGGGTGCGCACATCAAGCCGTGAGTTTGAAAAATCTCCGCTGTAGTTGATGGTCACACTTTCGTCTGGGCCTTCAGAGAAGAAGCCTGTCACCAAGTCGCCAGTTACGTCGTCGTTGCCGCTGCCTAGGTCGACGCGGAACAGACCGGTGCCCGCGGTGAGATTGATGACGTCGTGACCGCTCCGATGAGAGATGCCGAGCCATGTATTCTCAACGGGATCTTGTCTGATGTTGAAGAGATCATCCCCATCGCTGCCAACGATAAACAGCCCATCACCCGCCGCAGCAAGAGCGATATCTTCGAGCGTATCGACCCCCGCCACACCTTTGTCGACGGTGTTGATGCCTCTGCTCATATCCAGATCAACGGTGATGCCAACCGCGCCCAGATATTCGTATATAAGATCGGTGAACGTCTCATTGGTACTTGCGGAGTAGTTGTAGGTGTCGTTGCCGGCGCTTGCGTAGATGAACTCGCCTTCCCGATCGTTGCCGCCAATTGAAATGGTGTCGTCTTCAGGTGAGCCAAAGTAATCTGCACGACCAAAGGTTCCGACGGTATTGACCGGAGTAAAGGTCATGCCTGCCAAAATCTGATACATGCCTTCGAGCGAGACTCCATCAAGTGTGAGCTCAAATTCATTTTCGAGCCGGTCGTCAAAATCATCATCAAAACGGAAAGAATGTCCTGGCCCACTTGATCTGCTGACAATTTCCAATGTGCCGATGTAGGTGATTGGCGCTCCTGCAAATTGCAGCGTGTCTTCGGTGACGTCAAAATCACCGACATAGTCATACCCACCGTTATAGGTAAGGCTGTCTGCGCCGGCTTCGAGACGAAAGCCCTCATCGTTCACTGAGCCAATGATTGTGTCGCCTTCTTCGGTGCCGCGGACGCTCTCAATGGAGGTGAACGTATCCGTGTCGCCAAACGGGTCAATGGCGATGCCGGTTTGCAGGTTTACTGTAACGGCTCCTGTACCGCCGCGATTTATATCCCAGCGATAGTTGAGCTCGTCTTCGCCATCGCCTCCATTGATGGTGTCGTCCCCGCCAAACGGTTGATATCCTTCAGATTGGTGGTCTGAGCCGTTGAAAATATCGGCGTCTGATGTGCCGCCAAAGTAATGTGTATAGGTGAATGTGTCGTTCACAACACCGGCGTTGTTTGAGACAACGGTGCCGGAGCCGTTCGCACCAACATTCACAACAACTCCGCCGCTTCCTTCGACGTCATCATAGCTGATGTCGATGCCGTCCCCTTGCTCCCAAAGCTCTTGGTGGCCGATGATCGTGTTGTTGCCAGCACCGGGTTGAATGTAGTCACCCCAAAACTGGTTCTCTATGCTGCCGCCCGACGCATCGAGCAGATCATCGCCATCGCCGCCGCGCATGTTTTCCCGGCCACCACCGCCAATGATGGTATCGTCTCCACCACCACCGCGTAAGGTAAAGCCTTCATTGGGCGCGCCATATGACTCCGCACCCACAAAATAGTCATTCTCATCCGTAGCGCGCAGCCAGTTTGCGTAGGTGAAAGTATCGTTCACAACACCGACGTTATTGGAGATGACAGTTCCTGAGCCTTCAAGGCCAAGCGTGACTTGCAGCCCGCCTGTGCCTGTCAGGTTCCAGTAACCGATTTCGATGCCTTCACCTGCTTCCCAATGCGCTTGGTGACCGATGATCGTGTCGCTACCGCTCCATGGCTCGATGAGATCGCCGTAGCCCTGCGTTTCAGTCGTGCCCGCAGATGAATCAAAGAGTTCATCGCCTTCCCACCCCCAGAGTGTATCTCTTCCAGAGCCGCCTATAAGTGTGTTGTTGCCTGCGTGGCCTTGTAGGTGGCTGCCCGATTCTGAAGCAGTGAGGTAGTCCGCAAAATCTGATCCTCGGACACGTTCGAAATTGCTGAGCGTATGCGTAAACGCTTGTCCGTCCCAGATGCCGGTCGCAATGCCAGTCGCGAGGTTTACTGTTACGCCTTCGAATATATCAAAGCGGTTGTATTGGATGCTATCAAATCCGCCGCGCCCGTCGGCAATGTCCGTTCCGGGACCGAGAATAATGGAGTCTCGTCCTTCGCTGCCAACCACGTTGTCGTCGCCAGCATGCGTCCGAAGGTTTAGCGTCACATCAGATATGTCGCCCAGAAAGTTGATCGTGGTCGAATCCGTGCCCCAAGAAACCGTACCTGCGCCGAGGTCAGCGATGACGTTTTCACCGTCTTCGCCAGCATTGACACGCAGCCAACCCGTCCCTCCAAACAGATTGACCGTGTCATCACCACCTGAGTCAAAAACGCCAATCCATGCGAAGTCGGTATCGCTCAGTGTGACGTTGAATGTGTCGTCATTCGACGTACCATAAATGCCAAAGGCCCAACGCGCGACCTGAGACAGGTCGACAAGCGTGTCCGTGCCACCTGAAGATTTCAGGATCGTGTTTGTCGCTGCGTTGGCATCAAGATTGGCGGTTATGGAGCCGAAATCGAGAGCTTCTGCGTTGTAACGCAACTCCTGATAAGCCTCTGGGGCATTATTTGAATAGATATAAGTATCGTCGCCAAACGACGCGAAGGTAATCTTAGCGTCCCCATCTACAGTGGTGTGCTCGATCGTATCGTTGAGATCTGTGCCATAGAAATACTCTACATTCAGAAGGTCTGAGACTTCCGCCAACGTCACTCCGAACAACACAATGCTTGATGTGGTGCCGGCCCCGTCATCAAATGCCAGAAGTGTTCCGGTATCAACGCCATCGTCATAGGCTGCGGTTGTGAGGCTATCAAAGTTTGCCAGGGCGAAGCCGCCAAAGACAAGTGCGTCCTCATCAGGGTTGAAATCTCCGACCACGTCAAAGCCAGCCGTATAGACCAAGATGTCTTCGCCTGCGCCAAGTTCCGTGAAGTCGTCGCCACCTCCCGTTTGAACGGTGTCGTTGCCGTCACCGGCGAAGGTTACGAAGCCTCCATCTCCGGTGATCACGACGTCGTTGTACTCTGTTGCAAGGACACTCTCAAAACCTGCAAGAGAGTCCGTGTCCCCAAAGAGGTCGATTGCGAAGCCCAGTGCGATATTGATCGTCACCCCGACGGTGCGGATAGTATACCTGCTGTCCAGATCATAAGAGACTTGGTCAAAACCGCCTGCGCCACCTCTCAGAGTGTCATTTCCAGCCAGGCCGAGCGCACGACTAAAGTCGGCATTATCTGCAAGCTGAATGCTGTCTGAGAATTGTGAGCCACGGACAAATTCAATGCCGCTAATTAGGTCCAAAGTACCGTCAGATTTCTCGGCAGAACCTGCGTTTAGGTTTACGTCGACGGCACCCGATGCATTGGCATAAGAAATTTGGTCAAGCTCGCCTGCGCCGCCGTCAAAGCTGTTGTTTCCGTCGGTGTCATAGAAAAAGTCATTTCCGGAGCCGCCAAAATATTGGTCATCTCCCAAGCCAAAGTCGGCCTCATCATCCCCACCATTGCCAAAGAAGATATCGTTGGATGTATTGTCTTCATTAACGTCGATCCAATCTTCCTGATCAGACCCATTGTATACCCAAGGAAATTCCCCAAAGAACGCATCTAAAGGCGCGTTATCGATCACACCACCGACGACGCTGTTGTTCAAAGCGGTTACGAATTCAGCCACGGTCAGGTTAAAGCCTGTCCCGGTCAGAAAATCCGGGTCCGTCGGTGTGCCGATTTCTACCCCGGTGATGATCCCGGTAGCACCGTCGTAGTCGAGGTCTGAGCCGATAAAGGCAAAGGTACGTCCATCATCTGCGGTAAACCGGATTTCTGATGATGAATTTACGCTAGGTGCGCGGACCGATGCGACACCCGAGTTGACCTCAAAAAAGGCCGCGTCGGGCATGTCTCCAAAATAGAGGTCAAAGCCCGGGGGCTGGGATAAAAATGTGGTGGTGGATCCGGCCACATTCACCGTCAACTCGTTCGTGGGCTGCGAAATGCTCACCACCCGGTTGGTGCTTCCACTGTCGTTGCCGTTTGCATCAAGCGATGTGATGCTGATCTGAACGCTGTTTGCATCCGGAATATCGGCAGGCTGAAACACCTGAGAGAACCGGCCATCTGCCCCTACATCCGCGGTGGCGACCGTGCCGCCAAAGTCGATGGTCACCGAGCCGTTTGGATCAGCCGTCCCTGAAATTGTGATCGGGGAAAGCTGTTCTTGAACATCGATGAAATCGTCGCCGGTCACAGCATCAAGCACAACCGCATCCGCAACGGGGTCAACGTTGAGCGTGACGGTTGCGGTGTTTGTTTCTCCGTTTCCGTCGTTGATCTGGTAGGCGAAGCTGTCGTTGCCGTTGAAGTTTGCGTCGGGCGTATAGGTAAAGCTGCCGTCATCATCCAGGGTGAGGGTGCCGTTTGAGACATCGCTGGTCAGGGTGACGCTGATCGGGTCGCCATCGGGGTCGCTGTCGTTGGCCAGAAGGCCCTGGGCTGCGTCTATGGCGAGGGGGGTGTCTTCTGTCAGGCTGTAGTTGTCATCGGTGGCCACGGGGGGCAGGTTGACGAGCGCCACGGCGAGGGTGACGGAGGCGGTATCGCTGCCGCCATTGCCGTCTTCCACGGCGTAGGTGAAACTGTCGGTGCCCGAAAACCCCGGATCAGGTGTGTAGGTAAGCTGGCCATCGGCCTCAATCACCACGGAGCCATTGGCCGGGGTGCCCACATCCGAGACGGTTAGCGGATCGCCATCCGGATCGCTGTCATTGCCCAGCACGTCAAAGGTCACGGCCAGGTCTTCATCGGTTGCGGCGCTGTCATCTTGTGCCACTGGCGCGTCATTGATGGGCGCAACAAGCACAACCACGGTTGCGGTGTCGGTGGCGCCGTTGCTGTCGGCCACGGTGTAGGTGAAGCTGTCATTGCCGTTGAAGTTTGCATCCGGCGTGTAGGTGAGCTGGCCGTTGGCCTCAATCACCACGGTGCCGTTGGCGGGATCAGAGACGCTGGTGACAGATAGCGCGTCGCCTTCCACATCCGCATCATTGCTGAGCACATCAAATGTGAGCGCAAAATCCTCATTGGTGTTGACGCTGTCATCTGCGGTGGCGGGGGCATCATTGACTGCGGCGACCGTGATGGTGATGGTGCCGGTGTCCTGCCCGCCATTGCCGTCATCAATGGTGTAGCTGAAGCTGTCACTCCCGGAAAAATCCGCATCGGGCGTGTAGAGATAGCCTTCGCCGTCCAGCGTGACGGTGCCGTTTGCCGGTGCGCCGATGGCCGCGATAGAGAGCGGGTCGCCATCGGCGTCGCTGTCATTGGCAAAGAAGGGAATATAGACGGAGGCGTCTTCGTTGGTTGTGATGGCGGTGTAGTCCCCGGCCACCGGCGCGGTGTTGGCATTCACGGCGACGGTCACGGTGCCGGTGTCGAGGCCGCCTGCGCCATCTGACAGCGTGTAGGTGAAGCTTGCCTGGCCTGAGAAGGTGGCATCCGGCGTGAAGGTGATGGTGTCGCCAGCCAGCGCCACAGTGCCACCCACGGGCGCATCCACCGACAGGACGGAGAGTGTCTGGGTCAGCTCCGGGTCACCATCGGTGTCATTGGCCAGCAGCGTGGCCACGTCGATGGAGATCGGGGTGTTGAAGGCGGTGGAGAGCCCGCCGTCATCAGTGGCCACCGGCGCGTCGTTGACGGGGTCAACGTTGAGCGTGACGGTTGCGGTGTTTGTTTCTCCGTTTCCGTCGTTGATCTGGTAGGCGAAGCTGTCGTTGCCGTTGAAGTTTGCGTCGGGCGTATAGGTAAAGCTGCCGTCATCAT
>NZ_JAGHRO010000025.1 GCF_017743735.1 Shimia sp. R9_2 | reverse complement strand
AATCAGAAGGTCTGATTATTCGACGATTTTGGACACAACACCGGAACCAACGGTGCGGCCGCCTTCACGGATCGCGAAGCGCAGGCCGGCTTCCATTGCGATCGGTGCGATCAGCTCAACGTTGAACTTCAGGTTGTCGCCAGGCATCACCATCTCGGTGCCCGCTGGCAGTTCAACAGTGCCAGTCACGTCAGTTGTACGGAAGTAGAACTGTGGACGGTAGTTCGCGAAGAACGGGGTGTGACGGCCACCTTCATCCTTGGTCAGGATGTAGGCTTCTGCTTCGAACTTGGTGTGTGGGTTCACGGAACCTGGCTTACACAGAACCTGGCCACGCTCAACCGCTTCACGGTCAACACCACGCAGCAGCGCGCCGATGTTGTCGCCCGCTTCACCGGAGTCCAGCAGCTTGCGGAACATTTCAACACCGGTACAGGTGGTTTTCTGAGTGTCTTTGATGCCAACGATTTCGATTTCGTCGCCAACGTTGATCACGCCACGCTCAACACGGCCGGTCACAACGGTACCACGGCCAGAGATCGAGAACACGTCTTCGATTGGCATCAGGAACGGCTGGTCAGTCGCACGTGGTGGCTGTGGGATGTACTCGTCAACAGCCGCCATCAGCTCAGCAATTTTCTCTTTGCCGATGTTGTCGTCACGGTCTTCCAGAGCCGCCAGAGCGGAACCAGCGATCACAGGGATGTCGTCGCCTGGGAATTCATACTCAGACAGCAGCTCGCGGATTTCCATTTCCACCAGCTCGAGCAGTTCTTCGTCGTCAACCTGGTCCACTTTGTTCATGAAAACAACCATGGCAGGGATGCCAACCTGGCGGCCCAGCAGGATGTGCTCACGGGTCTGTGGCATTGGGCCGTCTGCTGCGTTCACAACCAGGATCGCGCCGTCCATCTGCGCCGCACCGGTGATCATGTTTTTCACGTAGTCAGCGTGGCCTGGGCAGTCAACGTGTGCGTAGTGACGTGCTTCGGTTTCATATTCCACGTGTGCGGTGGAGATGGTGATGCCACGTGCTTTTTCTTCTGGCGCGCCGTCGATTTCGTCGTACGCTTTGAAGTCACCAAACTGTTTGGTGATCGCGGCGGTCAGCGTGGTTTTGCCGTGGTCAACGTGACCAATGGTGCCGATGTTGCAGTGCGGTTTACTGCGCTCAAACTTTTCCTTAGCCAT
>NZ_JAGHRO010000024.1 GCF_017743735.1 Shimia sp. R9_2 | reverse complement strand
TGATCCTCCCCCACTGAAGTGGTCCGCCGCTATGTTTAGGAAAACGGAGGATTCACGATGGGAAACAAGCGACACAAGCCCGAGGAAATTGTCACGAAGTTACGACAGGTTGAGGTGCTTGCCGGGCAAGGAATGGCGCGGGTCGATGCGATCCGGGAAGTTCGCATAACCGAGCAGACTTATTAGCGCTGGCGCAAGCAATATGGTGGGATGGGAACCGACCAACTCAGGGAGCTCAAACGTCTTCAGAAAGAGAATGAGCGGCTGAGAAAGGCTGTGTCCGACCTCACTCTGGACAAACTCATTCTGGCGGAAGCTGCGAAGGGAAACTACTGAGCCCCGCGCGTCGCCGGACCTGTATCGATCACGTGCGAAGTCAGTTTCGGATTTCTGAACGTCGTGCTTGTCGCGTGTTGAAGCAGCACCGATCCACACAACGAAAGTTGCCAAAGGGCCGCGCTGATGAAGAGAGATTGGTTGCAGATATGATTGAGCTGGCCCGTCAGTATGGCCGATACGGTTACCGCCGGATCGCGGCATTGCTAAGAGACGCGGGCTGGCAAATCAACGATAAGCGTGTGGAACGTCTGTGGCGTCGTGAGGGGCTGAAAGTGCCAATGAAACAACCCAAGAAAGGACGGCTCTGGCTGAATGATGGTTCCTGCGTCCGGTTGCGTCCAGAGCGTCGCAACCATGTCTGGAGCTATGATTTTGTTCACTGCCGGACCGATGATGGGAAGGTGTTTCGCACCTTGAACATCCTCGACGAACACAGCCGGGAATGTCTGGCAATCAGGGTGAAGCGCAAGCTGAACTCTGGTGATGTGATTGATGCTTTGAGCGATCTGTTCATTCTGCGCGGCGTGCCTGCCTACATCCGCTCTGACAACGGCCCGGAGTTCATTGCGCAGACGGTTCAGGACTGGATCAAAGCCGTCAGAGCCAAGACCGCCTACATCCAGCCAGGCAGCCCATGGGAAAACGGATACTGCGAAAGCTTCAACGCCCGGTTCCGGGACGAGCTTCTAAACGGTGAAGTCTTCTACAGCCTGCGTGAGGCACAAATCCTGATCGAACAATGGAGGAAACACTACAACACCAAACGACCGCATAGTGCTCTGGGTTACCGCCCACCAGCGCCGGAAACCGTCGTCCCGATGGATCAGAGGCCAGTCATGCACTAACAATCAAACCGGACCACTTGGGTGGGGCTGATCA
>NZ_JAGHRO010000023.1 GCF_017743735.1 Shimia sp. R9_2 | reverse complement strand
GCGACCGATGACATCACGGATTTTGTACGCTTCAGCACCACCGGCAGCGACACGCTGATGGAAATCAATCCGGATGGGGCCAGTGGTTTTGTGCCCGTCGCCATCCTGCAAGGCGTGCGCAATCTCCAAGGCACCGAAGCATCTCTGGAAGCCAGCGGTGGCCTTCTGACGGCCAGCCCCAATGCCGCGCCTGACGCTGTGGATGACAGTGCGGGCACCACAGAAGATCAAGCGGTGACCATCGATGTGCTGGCCAATGACAGCGACCCTGAAGGCGCTGCGCTGAGCTTGGATACGGTCACACAGGGGCAGTTTGGCTCTGTTGTGATTGATGCGGGACAGCTGACGTACACCCCCAATGCCGACGTCAACGGCACTGACAGTTTCACCTACACAGTGAGTGATGAACAGGGCACACAATCTGTTGCCACGGTGACAGTAACCGTGGCCCCGGCCCCGGATGCACCGGTGGCTCAGGATGACGCGGTCAGTGGCGAGCAGGATGGCCCGATCCAAATCGATGCTCTGGCCAACGACAGCGATGTGGATGGCGACAGCCTGACGCTGGATGTCTCCGGTGCTGCTCCGTCCAACGGGCAGGTCTCCGTTGTGGATGGGCAGATCGTCTACCTGCCTGACCCCGGCTTTGTGGGCAGCGACAGCTTTACCTATGCGGTCTCCGATGGCACCAGCAGCAACACAGCAACTGTGTCGGTCACAGTCTATGAGACCAATGCGGCACCGGTGGCCGCGGCGGATGCGGCCAACACCTTGGAAGATCAGGCGGTGGCTCTGGATCTGCTGGCCAATGACAGTGACGCCAATGGCGATCCGCTGACGGTGGCAGCTCTGACCAGCGCTTATGATGACGCGGGCACCGTGGGGGTTGTGGAAACTGAGCATGGTTCTGTTATCCTGGCGGGCGGCGTTGCCACCTACACGCCGGATGCGGATTATGCCGGGACGGACAGCTTTGGCTATGTGCTGAGTGATGGCAAGACCACCACCGATGGCAGCGCCACGGTGACCATTCAGGCACAAAATGATGTGCCGGTGGCGCAGGACGACAGCGCCAGTACGGACCCGGATGTGGCCGTCACCATTGACGTTCTGGCCAATGACAGCGATGTGGATGGGGACAGTCTCACGCTGGATGTCTCGGGATCCACACCGGCCAATGGATCGGTGTCTGTGGTGAACGGTGAGATTGTCTACACACCGGATGCGGGCTTTATAGGCAGCGACAGCTTCACATACGCGGTGTCGGATGGGACCACCTCCAGCACGGCAGATGTGTCTGTGACCGTTGGTTCGCTCTATGATCCGATTGATCCCAATGCGGTTCTGCTCACAGACGGGGATGACGACGGCCTGCCG
>NZ_JAGHRO010000022.1 GCF_017743735.1 Shimia sp. R9_2 | reverse complement strand
CGGCAAGCACCTCAACCTGTCGTAACTTCGTGACAATTTCCTCGGGCTTGTGTCGCTTGTTTCCCATCGTGAATCCTCCGTTTTCCTAAACATAGCGGCGGACCACTTCAGTGGGGGAGGATCAATGGTTGGACCAGAAATATAGTGAATGCTTGGCGCTGGGGCGCATCGCACCAAATTTTCCTACTAAAGCCGAACACATAGCCTGTACTACAGATCAAACGTTGGACCCCAAAACCAGTTCCAGTTTCTGAGCATTCGGTATAGCGGTGCAGACGAGTAACTTGATCGCGTTCAAAGCCGTGGGCCGCGATCGCCGATTTTTGCCTAGGTGCTAAAAGATCGCTCTGGCTGTTTTGGAATTAGCTTTCCGCCCAAATCACCACATCTCAAAGAAATGGCTAACGCTTATTTTGAAGGGGAACGAGCAGTCGATTCAGTTTGTTGTTTCGGTAGACTGGCAAATAGTTACTACCGCGCCCCCTTCAGACCCAACTCAGCCGCTAGCCCGGAAAAATCTTTCTGAAGTGGCTGTCGAAATAATCCCACGTGTAGACGGCGCTATTGCCGGCATAGCCCTCGTAGTAGGATTTGCCGTTTGACGTCGGCAAGCCCGCCCAGATCTTGGCCAGATTGAGCATAAAGTCTCCACGCGGCATTTCAGCGGCGAGGAAATCGCTGAAGCCGGCCTCTTCCAACAGCTGGTGTGCCAGCTGGTCCTGCAGCTCGGGATCAAAAACTTCGCTGTGCGGCACCTCTTGATGGCGCACAAGACGGCGTAAGGTGGCGGGGATAAGCTGATAGCGCCCGATCGCATGTGGCTGTCCCGGTGTGGCGTCAATCCATTGATAAATCTCGGCGATTGTCATTTCGGTCGGCTGTCTCGCGGGCCGGGTCCGGGCGCCATGCTGCACCGCATCATAGCCAGCCTTGCCCGCTTCTGCGCCCGCAATCAGGGTCATAAGCTGCTTGGCTGCAGACGGCAGGACCTGCACTTGCACCGGCGCAAAAAGACCGCCACTGGCACGACCCCGGAAAAGGCTGGCGGCGCCGGGGCGCAAGGCCACCGCACCGCGGCTGACATCGGCGCCGGACGGCTGCGCGAGAGCAGGACGGTTCGGCACTAAGGCAGAGGTGTCATCAAAGGAGGCGCGCTGCGCAAAGAAACCGTTCTGGATCAGAGAGACACTGTTTGCCTGCACATCGGACGCGGCGAGGCCAAGGGCCAGAAGGCTGAAACGCAAGGGTGAGGCAATAGGCATTGGTACCGGCTTTCTGCTGGCGGGGTTTTCAAGCGGAATATGCGGAAATAGGCTTGATAAACCGTTTACTGGCGGGTCCAGTCTTGTCTGACTGGACACTGCGCGCAGGAGAAGGTCTCGCCACGGACTTTGTTGCCGAATAGCGCCAGGGCCAGTGCGAAGGTTACTGTCTCTGCATCCGGAAAGGCTAAGGATGCGCCGGTCGAGCCCGTCGGCGCCCACAATAGCAGCGCGGTTGCCTCTTAAACCTATCGAGAGCCCGCGACCAAGGTGCGCCGCAGGCTCTCTTGCGCTTACGAAAGCACCCGCGCGCCCACGTGGATCAAATCAAACATCGTTTGCGTATGGTAGGTGTAGGGCGACAACCCCGGCATTTCGCTCACTGCGTTCAACGCGGCGACGTGCGCCTCATCCAGCGTGAATTCCAGTGCCGCGAGGTTGTCTTCAAGTTGGCTGAGCTTGCGTGCGCCGATGACGGCAGAGGTGACACCTCGGTGTTTGATCATCCAGTTGAGTGCGATCTGCGACGCGCTGTGCCCTGTCTCGTTAGCAATCCGCAGCAGCTCGCCGACGATGGCGATGTTTTGCTCTGAGGAGAGATTGGCGACACTTGGATCGGTGGTCCAGGTCTCCGTTAAACGGCCAGCGCCCACCAGATTGCCTGCATCGTCGACCGAGTATTTTCCAGTCAGTAGACCGTTGGCGAGCGGGCTCCAGGCGGTGAACCCCAGACCCAGTGCATCACACATCGGAAGATGTTCATAGTCGGCATGGCGCGCGGCCAAACTGTATTGGTTTTGGATCGACGACACCGGATGACGATGGCTGAGCCCCGCCAGTGTCTGCATCTTGGCCACATACCAAGCAGGGAAATTCGAGAGGCCAAACGCATGTAGCTTGCCCTGACGAATGAGCGTGTCGAAGGTGTCGAGCACCTCCTCCATCGGGGTAACCTGATCCCACTGATGCAGATAGTACAGGTCGATGTAGTCCGTCCCCAACCGCTTGAGCGAGGCGTCAAACGCTTTCAAGATATGTTTGCGACCGTTTCCACCGCCGTTCGGATCGCCTGGGAACTGGTTCATCGTGCCTTTGGTGATCCTCCCCCACTGAAGTGGTCCGCCGCTATGTTTAGGAAAACGGAGGATTCACGATGGGAAACAAGCGACACAAGCCCGAGGAAATTGTCACGAAGTTACGACAGGTTGAGGTGCTTGCCGGGC
>NZ_JAGHRO010000021.1 GCF_017743735.1 Shimia sp. R9_2 | reverse complement strand
AGCGGTCTCTCCCAACTGCAGAGCCTCGACTGCTGGAGTACACAGGTCAACGATCTGGCGCCGCTAAGCGGTCTCTCCCAACTGCAGAGCCTCGACTGCTCGCATACACAGGTCAGCGATCTGGCGCCGCTGAGCGGTCTCTCCCAGCTGCAGCGCCTAACCTGCTCGGGCACAGAGGTCAGCGATCTGGCGCCGCTGAGCGGTCTCTCCCAACTGCAGAGCCTCGACTGCTGGAGTACACAGGTCAACGATCTGGCGCCGCTAAGCGGTCTCTCCCAACTGCAGCGCCTCGACTGCTCGCATACACAGGTCAGCGATCTGGCGCCGCTGAGCGGTCTCTCCCAGCTGCAGCGCCTAACCTGCTCGCATACACAGGTCAGCGATCTGGCGCCGCTGAGCGGTCTCTCCCAACTACAGAGCCTCACCTGCTCGGGCACAGAGGTCAGCGATCTGGCGCCGCTGAGCGGTCTCTCCCGACTGCAGAGCCTCGACTGCTCGGGCACAGAGGTCAGCGATCTGGCGCCGCTGAGCGGTCTCTCCCGACTGCAGAGCCTCGACTGCTCTGGCTTGGATCTGAAAGTATCACAACCCTTACATGACCTGCTTCTTGTGGAGAGCTTTCAGGTCCTCAATGCGTATCGCACCCGAGCCCAAGGCCTGCCAAATGAAGTGTTCAGCACCGCCTCATTCGAGAATTGTGCGGGCCGCGTGCGCGCCCATTTTGCAGATCTCGGCAACGACCCAACGTTGCTGGAAACAGTGAAGCTGATCATTCTGGGCAATGGCCGCATCGGCAAAACACAGATCAGCAACCGTCTGCGTGACCTGCCGTTTGAGCAAAACGCAGACAGCACCCATGGTATTAAACTTTCTGAAACACCCATCCCGGGTCGGCGCGGCACCTTCCGGATCTGGGATTTCGGCGGGCAAGAGATCTATCATGGCACGCATGCGCTCTTCCTGCGGTCCCGCGCAGTCTTCCTATTGGTCTGGACCCCCGACACAGACAACGGCGACGAGGATATCTCGGTGCATGGTCTCCAGTTCCGGAACCGCCCCGTGGGGTGGTGGTTGGATTTTGTACAGCGTTTCGGGGAGCCGGATACGCCGCTGATCATGGTGCAGAACCAGATTGACCGTGACGGACAATACGCTCGGGGGGATCACCCGGACCTTGCCCCATTTCGCAATGAACGCCGCTACTGCCGCGCCGTGGCGGTGAGCGCTCGCACTCCCGAGGGCTTGCCCAGCCTTCAAGATGCGCTCAACGGAGCTGCCGATCGTTTCAACCCACCCTTGATCGGTGCCGGGCGCTTAACGGTGCTGCGGCAACTCCGGGAGATGCTTGCCGAAGACCTGAAGCATGAGCCCAGAGATCGCCGGCACCGCACATTGTCGATGGAGGACTTCTGCAAGCTTTGCAAAGCGACCGACGGCATCAGCAATGTCGAACAGTTCCTGGCCTTCCTGCACAATGCGGGGGAAGTCTTTTGGCTTCGCACTGGTGAAACGGACACCATCGTCCTGGATCAGGCTTGGGCTCTGGAAGCAATCTATGCGGTCTACGAACGCCAGAAGTGCTGGACTAACCTGCTGTATAGCCGGGGCCGGTTTAGCCGCCAGATCATGGGAAGCTTCCTATGGGACAGGCAGGGATACTCAGCCGAGGAACAACGGCTCTTTGTCTCCTTCATGTGTCAGAGTGGCATTTGCTTTCAGGTCTCAGGCTCGCTGCGAGAGGATACGGCCCTCTACATCGCCCCTGATGCCTTGCCAGAGCATTTGGACGGGGAACATCCGGCACCTATCGATGACGCGGATGCAACACATTGTTACTGGTTTGAGAGTAAGGCGCCCGGCTTTATGCGTGCCCTTCTGGTGGAGATCGGGCGTCAGGCTGGCATCCATGGTATTTATTGGCGCCATGGGTTCAGCGGCTACGCCCTAGAGCAACAAACACGCATTCAAGTGGAAGAAGTCAACGACCCAGATCACGGGCACGGTCTACAGCTTCGCGCAAAGGGCCGCAACGCCGGAGAGTTGATCGGGACGCTCGGCAAACTCAGCGAGCGTGTGATGGAGCTTTTCAAACTCACGTCGAAAGCCGCGGCCCCTCAACAGCCGGAAGGAGATCCTAGAGTGACATTTACACCCGACCCAAATATGCCCAAAAACTTCTTTGTTTCCTATGCCTGGAGCGACAAGGATGCCCCCGATCGTGCCACGATCGTAGATGAATTCTGTACCCGCGCCGAGAGGGAAGGCATCAAGATAAAGCGCGACAAGAACGAAATTCAGTTTGGTGAGAGCATCTCAGAATTCATGGGCAGACTTGTCGAAGGGGACCGCATCCTGATCGTGCTGACTGACAAATACCTACGGTCGGTGGCTTGCATGACGGAACTCTATCAGATCTGGCATCGCGCTGGCCATGATCCAGAAGAATTCATGGCAAAAGTACGACTCTTTACTGCCGATGACGCCAAGATCTTTTCCGCGGTTGGGAGGGGTTTGATCGGCAAGCACTGGCATGACGAATATGAAGCCCAAAAATCAGTACTCGAGTTTATGGGGGACAAGGACCGCGTGGCACATAACCGGTTGAAACGGTTCTATGCACATGTACCTGATATTTTGGAGTTGATCTCTGACACGCTCCAGCCAAGGTCATTGGACGATCTCGTCGAATACGCTTTGGACTAGAGGTTTTACAAGCTGCTTGAAGCTCCGAAGACCGGGGCCTGCAACAACTGAGTCTGCGCTGTCCGCTTCTCGCCGCAAATTGTTTAGGAGTGCTGCGCATAAAGTCACGTGCGTGGCTTACCGTGTTGAATAGGCAAGCTTGCCACTCCCCATTCTTATGTCACTCTTTAGCCACACCGTTTTTGTCGCTTCAATTGCTTCCACAGCGCTTCCACGGCTGAGATGGCACTGTGAGCACATGTTTAGGTGCGCAGCGTAAATCATTGATATCATTTGCTATTTTTGGTTGCGGGAGTAGGATTTGAACCTACGACCTTCAGGTTATGAGCCTGACGAGCTACCGGGCTGCTCCATCCCGCGACGCTTTTGATCTTGGGCCTTTTTTGGCTTTAAGATCTGTCGCC
>NZ_JAGHRO010000020.1 GCF_017743735.1 Shimia sp. R9_2 | reverse complement strand
AGGGCGACAGATCTTAAAGCCAAAAAAGGCCCAAGATCAAAAGCGTCGCGGGATGGAGCAGCCCGGTAGCTCGTCAGGCTCATAACCTGAAGGTCGTAGGTTCAAATCCTACTCCCGCAACCAAAAACAAAACCAAGAAAATAAGACACCTGAACCGGTTTGCAGTGCACCACGTGTAAGCGCGCGCACCGCTTCGTGCTACAGCTGTGCTACAACACACAGCCAACAAAAGCAAAGTCGCGACTTTCCACCGCCCTGCACCACAAGCCGCCCAAGGGCGGCTCTTTGCGTTTGTGTCGCCATCAATTGGAAGCACCGTGGAAGCAACAAGAACCAAAGCCTAAGCATGTGACCGAAAGTACCGTCAGTACTGTCAGCGTCGTCTGCAAAGCGACTGGTTGCTAAGAGCCCAAAGCGCAAAATTCTGCGCTGTGTATTGACAGCCGCATATCTCAAAAGCGGACGTTGGCACCGCTAAGAATGGTCCTTTTGAGTCGTTCGTCATGTGAAGCCATGCCGCTATTTGACTTCACCGAACCAGACTTTCGCTGAACCCGCGAAATCTTGTTGTGCTCGAACTTACGGTCTGCGGACTTTGCACCAACTCGCTGCGCCTTGGCGACTACCTAGAAGGGCAACCGCTCAAAACAGACGATGCCAAATCGCTCACTTCACGAGATGCTTGAAAATGAGCGTCAAGTAAACGTTGTACTTCGGCGACTACAATCCGTGTTTCTGTCTCAGTCAATGTTACGTCGTCCCAGTTCTTTGACGTCAGGCTCGTAAAACTCAGATCAACTTGCGCCGGGTCAACAAAAAACATCAGGTTCACAGAATCTAGCGCGGGGTCGAATTCGTATTCGTCTAGTCGTCTTGCCAATGCTTCGCCTGCTGGAGCCTTCTTGAGAAGGATGCAGCGTTGGCGCTGAGGGAACAAGGCGATGTTTAGGGCGTATGCCGCCAGCCTAGCAGGCCGCGCGATGTGGGTGGGCGTAGCAAAATTGGCTGTCATCCACGCGCTGCTCGCAATGCACATTACCTCGCTGCTCTTTGAGGGGAGCCATGATGTCAGGCGATGAACTAGAGGACACGGTCTCTTTCTACTTCCGAGTCTCCTCTGAACAGGCGGATCAATTCAATCAACTTGCTGCCGCACAGTTTGGCATGAAAAAAGGTGCGAAGAGGCAGATGTTTTTGAAGCTTATTGATGACCACCTGCGGTGCCAAAAGATTGCTCAATTGAAAGAAGAAATCTCGGTGCTTGAGAGGGAAGGCGAAAAGGCGGTTGTACGCAACGAATGGAGCAGCCAATGCGCAATTGCGTGTTTGGAGTTGGGCCGATCAGTGCGATCCTGCCAAACATCTATTTGCTGAAAAAACCGTGGGTGAATGCGAGTATCACTGGCAGAGGGCAACGCCCTTTTGAGAGCTTTTTGGCGATGCCGCGGATTTATCATCTACTGCTCCGAAGCAAACAAAAACGGCTACGCAGGCTAACGGCTTGTAATACGCGCTGCGCGTCTATTCCAACCCATACCTGCCTCCGAAGCGCCGCAAGCGGACCTCGGAGAGGTGGATGGATGCTAGGCTCATGGAGCTGAATTGATAGCGCAATTTGTAGGCAGGTGAGGAGGCCGATTTGGGGCGGAAACTGGCCATTTTCTGCAATCTGCAATAGTGTCCGCTGTGCGCAGAAAGCGAGCTTTGCAAAGTTCAGTTTTCATTGGCGGCTGTGCGGACAAACCCGCCTTTTGCTCGCACCACCGTTGCTGACGCAGCAACCGCTCGCATATGCGGCACGCCTGTTGTTGCGGAGCGGCGCAAATCACCGTTCCGGTCGTTCACCGCCATCAATTCCACCCACACCATTACCGCTCCTTCTCTGCAAGCTGATCAGTTCATCGAGACGCGGGCAATGCGGACGATCTAGCCGATGGGGTGAACGTCTGCTTATGTTCAGCTTGATTGGATGAAACAAATCAGCAGCGTGCACGCGGCAAGTTGAACCTAGCTGGCCGTAAGGGCGGATCCCGGAGTTTACGCTAATATCTTGACCGGATTTTCAAAATTCGAAACATGATCGGAGCAACTGCGATCACCAGCAGAATTCTAATTATGTGCGCGGTCGCCACGAAAGCGATATCCGCGCCCATTGCAAGGGTCAGCAAACTCATCTCAGGCAAGCCTCCGGGGGAAAACGTCAGCAGGGTCTGCTTGATGTCGATACCTGTTTGCTGGCTGACCAATATTGCGCAAAGGCATGCGGCAAACATCATGCCCGTCGTCGCGATAATCGCTAGACCAATATCCCGCCAGATTTAGCTGATCGGAACACTCAAAAAGCGACAGCCGACAACCGTTCCCATGACCAACTGCGCAACATTTACGGCAGCCGTAGGGGGTGCGCTTTGCGTCAGCCCGGCCAGATGCACAAGCGAGGACAGGATCATTGGACCGATAACTTGCGCCGCTGGGAGGCGAAGTTTGGGGCCGAAAAAAGCACCGACAACGGCACAAGAGATCAAGAGCGCGTAGTCCTGCTGGCTTAAATCTGCGAATCCCACGCTTTGCGTGGATTGACCCGTTGAGCGGACCTCAAAGAAGTACCAGAAGATGAACGACATGCTTGAGACGACAATCAACACCCGGCTGGCATGGGCCAAGGCAATACGACGCTCGATACCGCCTGCTTCAGCTCCGATCAGCATCATGTCGTTCAAGCCGCCTGGAGCGGACGAGAAATATGCCGTGATAGGCTCGAAACGACCTATAAATCTATAGACTGCAAATGCCGCCGAGAATGCCATGACCACGAACAGGGGAATGTAGGCAATCGTTTCTGCCCATTCCGCGATCTGTTCAAACGTCTCGGGGTGAAAACCAGACCCGAGCATAACCCCCAGTATTGGCATAATTACTTTGCGAATCTGAAGGGGTGCTTTGACCGGCGCGCCACCAATGGCGGCCAATGTCACCAAGACCATCGGGCCCAACATCCATGGAAGAGGAAACCCAATCCCAACGGCGATCAATGCTCCCGCAAGCCCGATGGAAAGTGCGGTCACGTGGCCCATAGGATCAGGTTTACCTTTTTCTTGCTAGTTAGGGTTGACCGGCTACCAGGCCATCTTCGTCGGCGCGCCACTCTACGCCGTTGTCAATCGGGTGAATGGGGCGCGGCGTTTTCTGAAAATCTATGCGAGTCAATTCAGGGGAAGTCAGGCCGGGGCCGTCGATCTCAACCACTTGCGCCGGGTTAAAGAACTCATCGAATCCAGCCCTGAAGTGGCCGCGAGATTTCACGACGAGGGTATTGAAATTGGCGATGTTCAGTCCGAAGCGCTCGACAAAGGCAGGTTCGCACAATTGGCGGCGAATGCTTGACACAATGATCAATAGACCTGCGCAGCGTAGCAGCGCGCATTGGCCGAGATTCTGACTACCTCCGGCGTATAGACCGCGTCTGCGCGCGACCGGACCATTTGCCAGCTTCACAACTTCAACCTCTGCAACATGGTGCCCTGATTGCCTATCCGTCTCGCTGCGATTGAATTCGGCATAGAACTTTGCCCCCTCGCCATGTTGCACGGCCTCGGCGGCAAGATCCGGATCAACGTGCATACCGACAAGTGCGTTTTCGACGCCTGCTTCGAGCATCGCACGCAGAATGGAAATAGTGTTACCGTGCCCACCGCCGCCGGGATTGTCGGCGACATCTCCGTAAATACGAGGGGTCTGCTCGTCCGACATTAGGGAGATGGCATCTTCAATTGAGGTTAGATTAGTCTGAAACTCTTCGCGGTCGTCCCAAAATGTCTGACCGATTTCGCGCGCCGTTTTCAGCGCCACGGAAGAAGTGTCAGCCGTAACGGTGACGTTCACGCCCGCTTTCGACGAATCGCCGACCGAGAACCCCGCGCACAGAGATACATTCCAGATCGGGTCGACCGCCCGAGCCACGGCATCTTTCATCATTCGCCCATAAGGCCCGCGGGTCGTGTCCAGTGTGGTCGAAGGCGGAATAAACGGCAAACGAACCAACGCGCGGCCGGTTTGCTGTCCGGCCAGAAGCCGTTTCATGGCGCGGGCGACTTCTTGCCCCCTTTCGAACTGATCCACATGTGGGTTGGTCCGGTAGGCGGCGATAAAGTCTGCACCCGCGATCATGGCCTGGCTGACATGGGCATGCAAATCCAGCGTCACCACAAGCGGCGTGTTCGGCCCGACAATATCGCGGATCAGAGAAATCAGCGTCCCGTCGGGGTCTTCGTCATTGGTTGCGATGCAGGCCCCGTGCGCGTCCAGATAGACACCGTCGACGTCAAACGGAAGCCGGTCCCGCACCGCTTGCAAAAGTTCGTCGAAAAACGCGCCATCCATCATGCCGCCCGCACCTGCGAATGCCGCAAAAACCGGCACAGGTTCAAAATCCCCGAAATCCTCTTGGAACCCTCTGATACCAGCGGATGCCAATACCGGCCGCTTCTCAAGATCTTGAGCGAAGTCTTCGCCGATGGCTAAGCCTTGGGCCGCAAAATCCGAGCGCTCGGTTAACGGCGCAGCACGGTTGCTTTCCAAGTGGAAGTGGATCAGGGCAATGCGTGGCAGGGGCATTGATCCTCCCCCACTGAAGTGGTCCGCCGCTATGTTTAGGAAAACGGAGGATTCACGATGGGAAACAAGCGACACAAGCCCGAGGAAATTGTCACGAAGTTACGACAGGTTGAGGTGCTTGCC
>NZ_JAGHRO010000001.1 GCF_017743735.1 Shimia sp. R9_2 | reverse complement strand
CGTACGCTTTGAAGTCACCAAACTGTTTGGTGATCGCGGCGGTCAGCGTGGTTTTGCCGTGGTCAACGTGACCAATGGTGCCGATGTTGCAGTGCGGTTTACTGCGCTCAAACTTTTCCTTAGCCATCTCGGGCGCCTTCTACTTTGTGGGGGGCCGGTCTTGGCCCGTTTTCCTCTACCGCGCGCGACATATTTGGTTGCGCGCAAAAAATCAAGCGGGTTTGCCGTTTATCGACGCAGCTCTCGTTCCAGCTGCGCACGCTTACGCTCATCTTTCTCAGACGGCCAGCATTTTGCCAGCACTTCGGGGGGCACATCGTCCACAAGACAGGCCCGATTCTCATGCATCCAGCGCTCAATCTCACGCGCTGCGTTGAAGGTCAGATTTTCCAATTGCTCTTCGGCGGTCATCGTGAAACCACTGGATGTCACAACCGTGCCACTGCCAAAGCTTTCCAGCACAATGATCTCGCGCGGCTCTTCGTTGAACTTCGCGCCCGCACGGTCATCCCAGGCGGTGACGGTGAGGATCAGCGCAGATTTCGTGGACAGCAGCACCGGCACACCGCGTTGCGCCAGCATGTAACCTGACAGGTTGATGCCAAAATGCACCAGACGCTCTCCGTCATAGCGGCCCAGACGCGCATCCACCGCATTTTTCATTGAAGCAACCCACTGCTCCTTGGGCAATTCGCGCGACAGCGGGCCTTTCTGAAGATCCGGCGCCACCACAATATTGTGGCCCATTGTGAAATCTCCGAGGTCCAGCTTTTCGCTGGTCACTTCGGTGCTGCGTGCGCCACAAGATACCAGCACGGCCAATGCCGCCAAACACATCCCGATCCTGCCCATGTAAGCTGTTCCTGCTGCTCGTCGTTGTGATTGAGCGATCACATAGCCGATGCCCGGCTTTCACGCAATCTTGGCCTTTATTTGAGTTGATCCGCAGCCTAAACTTTTGCGTAGAAGGATCGACATGCCAGATGATGTACATCAGTCCCAGCTGACCGAGGCCGACCGCGCAAAGGCTCTGCCTGTTCACGCCAAACTTGCCACCGAGCCGCTTGGGCTCTGGGGCTCGCTCAAGGCGGCGCGCAGCAATCTTCTGTCGATCCTTCCCGAAATCGCCGTGCGTCAGCCCATGGTGTCTGGCCGCACCGGGCTGCGCTGGCACATGGTGATGGACCCCGGCGCCATCAGGCAGATGCTTCTGGAAAAGGTCGACGACTATCCCAAGTCCCGCGCCACCAAGAACATCCTGCGCCCCGCCATCGGTGACAGCCTGTTTATTGCGGAAGGCGCGCACTGGCGCTGGCAGCGCCGCGCTGCTGCACCCGCGTTCACCCACCGCAACATCAGCAACCTTGCCCCCGTTATGGCCGCCGCCGGAGAGCGCGCCGCCGACCGTATCGCGACTGCAGGCCCCCGCGCCGTCGACCTGCTGGATGAGATGGTCAAAACCACCTTTGATGTGATCTCAGAGGTGACCTTCTCAGGTGATGGCAGGATGGACAGCGGCGCGGTGCATGAGGCCATCGACGCCTATATCGCAGAGGCCGGCAAAATCTCCTTACTGGATATGCTGGGCGTGCCCGACTGGGTGCCGCGCCCCGGCCGCATCCGTACCGGCCAGGCCATGGTCGAGATGAAAAAGGTTGCCGACACGGCCATCGAGTCCCGGCGCGCGCGCGGGGCAAAAGACACGCCGGATCTGCTGGATCTGCTGCTGGCGGGCGAAGACCCGGAAACCAAAAAGCGCATGAACACCGCAGAGCTGCGTGACAATCTGCTGACCTTCATCGTCGCCGGGCATGAGACCACCGCGCTCACCCTTGCCTGGGCGCTCTACCTCTGCGCCTTTGACCAAGGCGTGCAAAGAAAAGCGCGCGCCGAGATCAGCGTGGTCTGCGGCAACGCTCCGATCACCGGCGATCATGTCGATCAGCTCACCTATCTGCGCCAGATTGTCGAGGAAACCCTGCGGCTCTACCCACCGGCGGGCATCATTTCCCGAACCGCGCAAAAGGCCGACTCGCTCTGCGCCCGCGACATCCATCCCGGCGATACGGTGATGATCCCGATCTACGCGCTGCAGCGCAATCACCAGCTCTGGGACAATCCGGACGCTTTTGACCCGGACCGCTTTGCCAACCGCAAAGCCATTGACCGCTACGCCTACCTGCCGTTTGGCGACGGCCCGCGCATCTGCATAGGTGCGAGCTTTGCGCTGCAGGAGGCCGTGATCATCCTCGCAGCCCTTCTGCGCCGCTTTCATTTTGAAGAGATCGCAGGCCGCCCGCCAAAGCCAGTGATGATCCTCACGTTGAGGCCCGAAGGCGGGGTTTGGCTGCAGTCCAAAGAGATCGCGCAAACCTCCTGAGCCTAACACCCGTCAAAAAGAAAACGTCGACCATTCTCATGATCGACGCTTCACATGCTTTTTGTCTCAGGCAGATCAGAAGCCGTGCTTCTCTTTCAGCGCTGCTACCGTGTCCTGATTGGCCGCGAACCACGCGTTGAACGAGTCAACAATGTCGCCGCGCGTGCTGGAGGACAGATGGTAATCCGCCTGCGAATTCGGCAGACTCTCATCAAAGACCAGCGCCCCTTCGTCCTGCCCCATTTCGCTCAGAACCCGGTTCAGAACATGCACGTTTGCATAGGCGCCATCGATACGCCCCGCGAGCGCCTGACGGACCAGGCCGCTGAAGTTCGGGTTTTCTTTCAGCGTCACCTGACCTGCTTCAATCCGGTCCAACCAGGAAAAGGCTGTGAAACCCAAAACCGTTCCGATCTGCGCGATCTCATCCACGGGTTTGCCGAGGTTCTCAGGAACCACCATCACCCCCTCCACGGTCGATTCCACGACGGTGGAATAGTGCATTTCGACACCGCTCTTCAGACCAGCGGACCAATAGGCATTGTCCGGATATTTCAAATCCACATCCCCGGACACCACCGCCTGCATCAAGCGGTTAATCGGCAGCGCTTTGAACTGCAGCTCATGCCCTTCGTCCGCAGCAAAGGCGGACAGCACATCAGCCGCAAAGCCGGTGTAGGAGTTCCCGTCCCATTTGTAGTGCGGCAGGTAGTCGATGTTCTCAACGCCCACCACAAGGGTTTCTGCAAGGCTGGCGGTGCCAGACAGGCTGGCCAGTGCGAAGGTGCCGGCTGCAAGAATGGTTTTCATGGCTGTGCTTTCTTTTTGACCGAATGAATAAGTATTCCAGCGCTGGACCTAGGTTTTTCAGACTAACAAAGTCTAAAAACCGGCCCCGCGCACAGCGCTCAGCTGAGCAAAATTCAGTTCAAAATGGAGAGGCCTTGCGGGTGCCGAAACGAACGTCGCAAGACATAGAGTAAGAGGCTCAGAGCCAAAGCGCACACCAATTGCGGCACTTTCTTTTTGACGCCATACGCGCGCCAAAATTGAGACATGATTTTCCGCAAAAGACTCGCGTAAAAGTTGATAGGGGTCGACCTTGAATTATGCACTACTAACCGTAGATGTATCCGCTAGATTGCTGGGCTTCATTGGGCTCTTCGCGATTGCCACGTTTATCTCACTCGCAGCCCCAACATTCTCCTCCCCAGAAATCATAAACGCCATTGATGCGCTTGTGGTCATTCTAATATTTTTGAAAGCCATGGAGTTCCTGCTACCGGGCAAATTTGAGAATGCAATGCAAGATGTGTTTGTTCGAGGCTCCGAACTACTAAACCACCTGGCAAACCTCATATTTATCGGCGCCCTTTTCTATCTGCTGTTTAGGCTATTTGACGCTCCCGCGTCCGACAATCAATTTGCCATGGCACTCATGCTTGTGGCCGCGTCCGCCGCAGCGGTACTTATCAACCTTTTGGTATTCATGTCAGGCTTTGCACATAAGGTTTATGCCGACTATTTTGACACTCAGGGCCTGCACACTGCGATCTACACTGAAGCCTCGGAACCCCGACAACAAGACTGGCTCGATAAGTCATGCCTTTACGTCGCCTGCTTGCCTTGGATGGGCCTGGCGACCCTTACGATCTTCTCAAAAACAATCGCCACCCCTCAGCAGCTGGCTTGGGAACAAAAACACGAAGTGCTTTTGCAAGCAGCGTTCTTGGGACCAATCGCCCTTGCCGTTGCGGCTATGATTATGCGCCCTCCTTACCAACGGCCGGACGGCTGGAAAAGCTCACGCCCGAAGGCAATGTTTGGTGGTACCGTGCTGTTGGCACTTGCATTCGCGAGCTGGCAACTAGGGGGAAAGCACACCTTGATCCCGACAGCCATAAACGTGCTGACAAATCATCCGAAGGCGGAAAAGGCCTACGTGATCTCCCATGCAAAGATCGTTCGCAAAATGGGACTTTGCCTTTCACTTACCCCTTTAGATGCAAAAAATGTAACGCTAGAGACCTGCGGTTTCTCCAAAAATGACAGCGGCAGTTTGCGGCCAGGTTCAACGGTCTTTTTCTACGGTGAGCTGAGCCCTTATGGCCACACACTGGAACGGCATAGGACAAAATTCTAAGCTCCCCCACACCATGAAACTAACCCCCAAGCACCTCGCCCAATCATAGGTCGATAAAACGCAAGGATGGACCTTTCACCCACCGCAAAATCCTCATCTCACATCGAAGAAAAACGGGGGCACAGCGGCCCCCGAAAATCATTTGAACTTGTTGTCTTTGGGGAAGCCATAGGGCGGCTTCTTGCCCACCCCGGCCCGCTTCGCCAGCCAGTCTGACAGATCAGGCTCATGGCGGGTTTTGCCGCTGTTGCCCATCGACCAGGTGAGGCCGTCTTCCCACTTGAATGTGGTGATATCCGACAGGCCGCCATCCAGCTCCAGCGTGCCCTGACGGCCGCGCGCCATATTGTACTTCTGCAGGCGCACCCCTTTGCCGCGACCCAGTTCAGGCAGCTCATCCACAGGGAACACAAGGAAGCGCGCGTTTTTGGACACCACCGCCACATGATCGCCATCCACCGGCTTACAGATCATCGCCTTCACGTCGTCCTTGACGTTCAGCACCTGCTTGCCGGTCCGGGTCTGGGCAATCACATCCTTTTCAGGCACCACAAAGCCGTCACCCGCACTTGAGGCCACCAAGAGCCTACGCTCCGGCGCATGGACAAAGATGTCCACGATCTCCGCTTCATTGGGCAGATCCACCATCAGGCGCACAGGCTCCCCCATGCCGCGCCCACCTGGCAGATTGGCCGCGCTCAGAGTGTAAAAGCGCCCGTTGCTGCCAAACATCAGCAGGCGGTCCGTGGTCTCCGCATGGAAGATAAACCGCGGCCCGTCGCCATCTTTGAATTTCAGCTCTCGGGTCAGATCAATGTGGCCGGACATCGCCCGGATCCACCCCATCTGAGAGCAGACAATAGTCACCGGCTCTCGGTCGATCATCGCCTCAATCGGCACCTCTTCCACCTCGGCCGCCTCGGCAAAAACGGTGCGGCGCGCGCCACCTTCATAGCCTTTGCCAAAGGTCTTCTTGGCCTCTTTCAGCTGATCGGAAATGCGCTCCCACTGCATGTCTTCGCTGCCCAAAAGCGCAACGATGCCGGCGCGCTCTTCCTGCAGCGCATCCCGCTCGCGGATCAGCTCCAGCTCTTCCAGACGGCGCAGGCTGCGCAGGCGCATGTTGAGGATCGCCTCTGCCTGCACCTCGGTCAGCTGGGTTGCACCACTGCCCGGCAGCGGCGACTTATAGTCCGCCTCACTGGTCGCGCGGGGATGATCCAGATCCCAGTTCTCTGCCATCAACGCCTGTTTGGGCGCATCATCATAGCGGATGATGTCAATCACACGGTCCAGATTGAGGAAGGCAATGATGAAGCCTTCCAGCACTTCCAGACGGTGGTCAATCTTCTCCATCCGGTGTTTGGAGCGACGGATCAGCACCTCACGGCGGAAATCCAGAAACGCGCGCAGAACCTCTTTCATGGAGCAGACCTGCGGGGTCACACCATCAATCAAGACGTTCATGTTCAGCGAGAAGCGGATCTCCAGATCGCTGCTGCGATAGAGCATGTTCATCAGAACATCCGGCTCCACGTTCTTGCTGCGCGGCTCCAGAATGACGCGGATATCGTCTGCCGACTCGTCGCGCACATCCGCGAGAATAGGCACCTTCTTGGTCTGGATCAGCTCGGCCAGCTTCTCGATCAGCTTGGATTTCTGCACCTGATAGGGGATCTCAGTGACCACAATCTGCCACTGACCTCGACCCAGATCTTCCTTCTCCCACTTACAGCGCAAACGGAACGAGCCGCGCCCGGTGCGATAGGCCTGCGCGATGCTTTCAGGCGGCTCAACAATCACGCCACCGGTCGGGAAATCCGGCCCCGGCACATAGTTTAGCAACGTGTCATCGCGCACATCCGGCGTCTTGATCATATGCAGACAGGCGTCACACAGCTCGCTGATGTTGTGGGGCGGAATGTTTGTCGCCATCCCCACCGCGATGCCGCTGGCACCATTGGCCAGAAGGTTCGGGAAGGTCGCCGGAAGCACAACAGGCTCGCTCAGCGTGCCGTCATAGTTCTCGCGAAAATCAACCGCGTCTTCGTTCAGCCCTTCCAAAAGCGCCTCAGCAACCGAGGTCATCCGCGCTTCCGTGTATCGGCTCGCCGCCGGGTTGTCCCCGTCGATATTGCCGAAGTTCCCCTGACCGTCGACCAGCGGGTAGCGCACGTTGAAGTCCTGCGCCAAACGCGCCATTGCGTCGTAAATCGCGGCATCACCATGCGGGTGATAGTTGCCCATCACGTCACCGGAAATCTTCGCGGATTTCCGGAAGCCGCCGGTGGCGGAAAGTTTCAGCTCACGCATCGCGTAAAGGATTCGGCGGTGTACCGGCTTCAACCCATCCCGCGCATCTGGCAGCGCGCGGTGCATAATCGTGCTCAGCGCATAGGTCAGATAGCGGTCGCCAATCGCGCGCCGCAGCGGTTCCGTTACGTTCTGAGAGGGGAGCTCGTCGTCATCGATCAGATCAGTCATGGCTGAGTGATAACTTTTGCCGCCGTCACGGTAAAGCACATGCACGGGAACAGCCGCCGATTTTTCCCCCACAAGTTAAGGATTTCCTCAGTTTATCTTTTGCATCAAGCGCTTAAGAAGCGCGTCTGTATTGATTTATTGATTCCCTGGGGAGGGTACAAAGTGAATAAGTTTGTCATTGTGAGTTTTGGCATTATGGGTTGGGCCTTCTGGGAACTCAGCGGTGGCGCGGATTTTGAGCCAAAATCGCAGCGCATCGTGGAATCGGCCCATACGGAACCGGCCATCGCCTCCACTGCCATGGAGACGTCAGCAACGGTCACCAAAAATGAGTCCATTGTGCGTGTCGTAACCTCTGTGCCCACGGTTCGGGCCACGCCAGCGGTAGTACGCACCGCCAACACAGCCTCGGTCATCCCGGCAGTTCAGCCCGGCATCACCAACAATGTGTTTGCCACCTCGCGCAATGTGAATCTGGCCTCCTACGAGACCCCGAATGCGGCCTTTGTTCCGGCCGTTGCTGAGGCCACCCCGGTGCCCGCAGCGGAGCCCGCACCCCGCGCCACCGCCGATATGCGGCAAGTGCGCGGCTCCCGCGTGAACATGCGCGGCGGACCGGGCATCGGATATGGCGTGCTGGCCGTGCTGTCGCGGGGCCAGGAAGTGCAAATTCTGCGCGAAAGCGGCTCCGGCTGGCTCAAACTGCGTGATCAGGAAAGCGGCATTGTCGGCTGGATGTCTGCAAAAATGATCACATCACCTAACAGTTAAGTAAGACGCCACGTCTGGGCTATTGCTCCGGTCTTGGTCCGGCCTAGTGTGCCGCGCAAACGCGCGCAACAGAAGGCCAGTCTCGCTATGACCCAGAAAACGCTCCTGATCACCGGCTGCTCCACAGGCATTGGCCTTGCAGCCGCTGAAACCATGAAGGCCCGCGGCTGGCGCGTGTTCGCCAGCTGCCGCCAGCAGGAAGACTGCGACCGCCTGATTGCCATGGGCTATGAAAGCCCCCGCATCGACTATCTCGATCCGGAAACCATCCGCACCGGCCTTGAAGAGGTGCTCGCTGCCACCGGCGGCACGCTGGATGCGCTCTTTAACAACGGCGCGCGCGCCCTGCCCGGCGCGATTGAAGACCTGCCAACCGACGGTCTGCGCGAGATGATGGAAAGCAACCTGATCGGCTGGCACGATCTGACCCGACAGGTGGTGCCAATCATGCGCAAACAGGGCCATGGGCGGATCGTTCAGAACTCCTCGGTTCTGGGCTATGTCTCCATGCCCTATCGCGGTGCCTATGTGGCCACCAAATTCGCTCTGGAAGGCCTAAGCGACAGCCTGCGCATCGAGCTGCGCGACACCCCGCTCCACGTGATCCTGATCGAACCCGGCCCGATCACCTCCAACATCCGCACCAATGCCGCGAAACAGTTCTTCAAATGGATCGACTGGGAAAACTCACCCCATGCGGAGGACTACCGCAAAGGGTTGGTCGAACGCCTGAGAGAAGAGGATCAGACGCCAGATAAGTTTGAGCTGCCGGCCTCCGCAGTCTGCGACAAGTTGATCCATGCTCTGGAGTCCGAAAAACCGCGCGCGCGCTACCGCATCACCTTTCCTGCACGGTTGATGCACGTCCTGCGGCGACTTTTGTCGACCCGCGCGCTCGATTGGGTGATCTCCAAAGGCTAAGCGCGCGTACAGAGTTGGTGGTTCTTTTTTTCGCCCAAAGCGTTTACACAGAGCCACCACAAACTCGAGGAGCAGTCTCATGGCCAATGATCCCCTTTTTTGGGTTGCCGCTGTCGCCTGTATTGGCGTTTTGATCATCCTGATGGTGGGTGTCGGCGGGTTTGCCAGAGGCGGCGAATTTAACAAGAAATATGCCAACAAAATCATGCGCCTGCGCTTGATCGCCCAATTTGTGGCGGTTTTGCTGATCCTGGCGTTTGTTTGGCTGCGTCAGGGGGGATGACGACATGGTGGTACTGAACAAAATCTACACGCGCACCGGCGACAAGGGCACAACCGCACTTGGCAATGGCGACCGCGTTGCCAAATACGATGGGCGCGTCGCGGCCTATGGCACGTCTGATGAGCTCAACTCGGCCGTTGGCGTGGCCCGTCTGCATGCGGTCGGTGAAATGGACACCGCGCTGATGCGCATCCAGAATGATCTCTTCGATCTTGGCGCCGATCTGTGCCGCCCGGACATGGCCAAAGACGCCGAAGCCGAATACCCGCCCCTGCGTATGGCGGCGAGCCAGGTGGCACGCCTTGAACAAGAAATCGACGCCATGAACGCCGATCTCGAACCGCTGCGCAGCTTTGTGCTTCCCGGCGGCTCCGCACTGGCGGCGCATCTGCATGTCTGCCGCACAGTGGCACGCCGCGCAGAGCGCCTTTCGGTTGAACTTGCCCAACATGAAGATGTGAACAGCGACGCAGTGACCTACCTCAATCGCTTGAGCGACTGGTTCTTCGTGGCCTCCCGTGTGGCCAACAACAACGGCAAGGATGACGTGCTCTGGGTGCCCGGCGCCAACCGCTGAGCCCCGCATCCTCCAATCCGCGCGCAGCAGCGCGAATCAAATCCGGGTTATCGGCCCATCTGTTTGCGTTAACGGCACGGTTGACGCAAACTCTCCTCGCGTAACTTTCTGCGACGCGGCAACAATCTTTCGAAGAACGTCGCGTGAAAACATCAATACGCGACGTCGTTGCGCTGCAAGGTGACGATTTTGCTCTGTTTCCTGAGCGCGCGAATATATATCAACGCCGTGAGAGCATTCGGATGAGCTGCCTAGGCGGCTTTGACAAACTTTGAGGAGTCTACGCCCATGAAGGTACTTGTACCTGTCAAGCGCGTGATTGACTACAACGTGAAAGTCCGCGTGAAAGCGGATGGGACCGGTGTCGATCTCGCCAACGTCAAAATGTCGATGAACCCATTCGATGAGATTGCAGTCGAAGAGGCCATCCGTCTTAAAGAAGCCGGTAAAGCGGACGAAATCGTCGCCGTTTCTATCGGTGTGAAGCAAGCTCAGGAAACCCTGCGCACCGCCCTCGCCATGGGTGCGGACCGCGCCATCCTGGTTGTGGCTGCTGACGATGTACATCAGGACATCGAGCCGCTGGCCGTTGCCAAGATCCTGGCAAAAGTTGTCGAAGAAGAGCAGCCGGGCCTCGTGCTCTGCGGCAAGCAAGCGATCGACAACGACATGAACGCAACCGGCCAGATGCTGTCTGCTCTGCTGGGCTGGTCCCAGGCGACCTTCGCATCTGAAGTGGATCTGGACGGCGACAAAGCGGTTGTGACCCGTGAGGTGGACGGTGGTCTGCAGACCATCAAAGTCAACACCCCGGCAATCATCTCCGTGGACCTGCGTCTGAACGAGCCGCGCTATGCGTCTCTGCCGAACATCATGAAAGCGAAGAAAAAGCCGCTGGATGAGAAAACCGCTGCCGACTACGGCGTGGATGTCTCCCCACGTCTGGAAATCGTGAAAACCTCCGAGCCGACTGAGCGCGCCGCAGGTATCATGGTTGGCTCCGTAGATGAGCTGGTTGCAAAACTCAAAGAAGCGGGGGCTGTATAATGGCTGTTCTTCTTCTCGCAGAAGTCAACAACGGTGAGCTGGCGCTGGACGCCACCGCCAAAGCTGTCTCCGCTGCAAAAGCACTGGGTGACGTGACCGTTCTGGCCGCTGGCGCATCTGCTGCCGCTGCTGGCGAAGCTGCCGCGAAAATCGACGGCGTTGCCAAGGTTCTGGTTGCTGAGGATGCATCCCTTGGCCACCGTCTGGCCGAGCCAACTGCTGCGCTGATCGTTTCCCTCGCGGGCGACTACAGCCACATCGTTGCACCAGCCACCACCGACGCCAAAAACGTGATGCCACGCGTGGCCGCGCTGCTGGACGTGATGGTGCTGTCTGACGTGACTGCAGTTGTGGATGGCGACACTTTCGAGCGTCCGATCTACGCCGGCAACGCGATCCAGACCGTGAAATCTTCCGACGCCAAGAAGGTCATCACCTTCCGCACGTCCACCTTTGACGCTGCAGGCGAAGGCGGTTCCGCATCCGTGGAAACCATCGGCGCGGCAGAAAACCCAGGCCTGTCTGAGTGGGTTGAGGACAAAGTTGCCGAGAGCGACCGTCCTGAGCTGACCTCCGCTGGCGTGGTTGTCTCCGGTGGCCGCGGTGTTGGGTCTGAAGAAGACTTCAAAATCATCGAAGCTCTGGCAGACAAGCTGGGCGCAGCTGTTGGTGCATCCCGCGCCGCGGTTGACTCCGGCTACGCACCAAACGACTGGCAGGTTGGCCAGACCGGTAAGGTTGTGGCACCTGAGCTCTACATCGCAGCAGGTATCTCCGGCGCCATTCAGCACCTTGCAGGTATGAAAGACTCCAAGATCATCGTTGCGATCAACAAAGACGAAGAAGCGCCAATCTTCCAGGTTGCAGACTACGGTCTGGTGGCTGACCTCTTCGAAGCCGTGCCTGCTCTGACCGAAAAACTCGGCTAAGCGACACCGCTTTCAGATACAGAAAGGCCCGCCTGATTGGCGGGCCTTTTTTTGTTTCGTCTGGCGCCGGTGTGGCTCACGCCAGCGGCATCAGCACCTGCAGGCTTTCAGCCAGCGCCTCTGCGGTCTCTTCATGACCCTTCACGCTCAGCATACGCTGCGCCGCACCACGCTCCATATCGCCAAAGGCCATGCCGGTGACGCCATGTGCCATGGCCTCTTCGCTCAGCACCACTTCCACAACGTCTTCCACCAGCGGGCGCAGCTCTTCAATCATCAGACGGTCCACAAACAGCGGATCCGGCCCCAGACCACTGGTGCCAAGCGCGGTGTCAGGCGCATGGTCAGCCACCCACAACAGCACCACCTTGCCGCCGATGGTGTTCAGCAACAGCTTCATCCGTGCGCTCCACGCCATGCGCAGCTCATCGCGCACCATGCAGTAGCGGTCCGGCGTGCGCGCACAAAGCGTGCCCAGCATATGGCGGGTAAAATGGAACTCGCTGAAATCAATTTCATTGAACACCATCTGCATCATATTGGAGGCGCCAATGAACCGGTCATTGCGGCGCGGATGCACCTTGTAATACCGGTTGGACATATTCTGCGCGCCCATGACCTGAACCACCGTCACCTCGGCCCGCTGCGCCATTTCCAAAACAGTTGGCTCTGCCAGAAATGCATCAATCCCGGCGTTCACATAGCCAAGGTTCACACAGTCCAGCGGCAGCCTGTCGTCCAGCATCTCCACAAACGGATGCGCAACAAATTTCCCATAGGTCTCTGTCCCACCCAGAAACGCAACATAAGGCGCGTCCAGATCTTTCTTCGGTCCACGGAAGGCCAGCCGGGACTCCCCGTAACGACACGGCTCATAATTGAGCTCACCGCCCTTCATCTTCTCGTAAGACATATTCTCACCACTAATTTTCTCACCCGTTTGGGAGAATCGCGCAAAGCTCTTGCGAAAAAGCTAATGCGCGCCTTTGACATAAGTTTTAGCGACTCCCCCCTCTTGCAGCTGTCGCCCACGCAGGCATAAGGTCCTCGCAAAGGTCTCAGAGGATAAGTGACATGGACATCAAAACGATTGGCGTCGTTGGCGCGGGCCAAATGGGCAACGGCATCGCGCATGTAATGGCGCTTTCTGGCTATGATGTGCTGCTCAACGATATCAACCAGGACGCGCTGGATGCCGCCGTGGCGCGCATCGACAAAAACCTTGAGCGCCAGGTCAGCCGTGAGAAGATTTCCGCCGATGCAAAGGCCGAGGCTATGGCCCGCATCAAAACCACGCTGCAGCTGCCGGATCTGGGCGGCACCGATCTGGTGATCGAGGCGGCGACCGAGCGGGAAGAGATCAAACATCAGATTTTTGACACGCTGAAACCGCATCTCGGTCCAGACACGATCCTGACCTCAAACACATCCTCGATCTCGATCACCCGTCTGGCCAGCCGCACCGACCGCCCAGAGCGCTTCATGGGCTTCCACTTCATGAACCCGGTGCCGATGATGCAGCTGGTTGAGCTGATCCGCGGCATTGCCACCGATGAGCCCACCTATAAGGCCTGCCTGAACATCGTGGAGCGTCTGGGCAAAACCGCTGCCAGCGCCGAAGACTTCCCGGCCTTCATCGTGAACCGCATCCTGATCCCGATGATCAACGAGGCCTGCTACACGCTTTATGAAGGTGTGGGCAACGTCGCCTCCATCGACAACGCCATGAAGCTGGGTGCAAACCACCCGATGGGCCCGCTAGAGCTTGCGGATTTCATCGGTCTGGACACCTGTCTTGCGATCATGAACGTGCTGCATGACGGCCTTGCGGATACCAAATACCGCCCCTGCCCGCTGCTGACCAAATACGTTGAAGCCGGCTGGCTTGGTCGTAAGACCAAACGCGGCTTTTATGACTATCGCGGCGAGACACCGATCCCGACCCGTTAAGAACTTCTGAGGGACGCGCGGCCCCGCGCCGCGCCGCTCACGTGCTTTGCCCTCCGGCAAGCAACAATGCCCTCCGGCTCTTTTACCCTAAGAAGATATGAAGCGTCAGCCCCGCCTGTGGCGGGCCTCTGTCAGCTGTCTTTACCCAGATCCAGCGTGTGCTGACGCAGCCACGCCATAAAGCCACGGGGGTCCGTGTGCAGGCGTTCCATCTGCGCATCCGTCAGCGGCTTGCCCACCACTGGTTTCTGCGGCTTGTGGCAGGAACGCACAATCTCATGCAGCAACAGGCCCTGACGCAGGATCGGAGAGATCTTATTGGCAATTTGATACGCGCGGCTGTTCTGTCCGGGATAGTAGATCGGCACCACCCGCGCACCGGAGCGGCGGATCAGCTGGGCTGTGAACACATTCCATTCCCGCTCAATCGCGGGGCCAAACCAGCTGTCAGAGCTCATCACAACACCGGATGGGAACAGCGCAACCACGCCGCCTTCCTTCAGATGCGCCATGGCTTTGCCACGCATCTCAACCATCTTGCGTTGCGCGTCCGGATCATGCGGGAAAGGCACCGGGATCATAAAGCTTGAGGCCGCCTCATCCAGACCGGTCAGCACAGACCGGGTGAGGATGCGGTAATCCTGTCGCACCCGCCCTATCAGATCGGCAAAGATCATCCCGTCAACCATGCCATGAGGGTGGTTCGCCACCACCACAACAGGGCCCTCGGCGGGAATGTTCTCAAGCTGCTCCTGGGGCGTCTTGAGCTCAATGCCCATGACATTGAGCGCCCCGCGCCAGAACTTCTGGCCCCGGTACTGTTCGTTGTCGCGCTCAAACTTGTTGACCATGCGCAGAACGGTCAGTTTGCCGGTAAACCACTCGATCACCCGAATGGCCAAAGCGGTCCAGCGGTCATCAAAGGAGTTGGCATACGTCAGGGTACGGCGGTCATAAATCTGACCGTCAGTTTCGCTTGCAGGTTTGCCCGCCTGCGCCTCTGGCACCGTGTCTACCAAGTCCGTCTTCCTGCGCCACCGCGCGCCTGTTCTAAAAGCCTTCGCCGAATTTGTCTGCGACAAGCGCCTCAATGGCGTCGGCCAAGGCCAGAGCATCTGGCCCGCTGGTTTCTACGTCAATGCTGGTGCCTTTGGAGGCAGCCAGCATCAGCAAACCCATAATACTGTCGCCTCCGGCACTCAAGCCATCCTTTGCGACTTCGGCACTGGCGTCAAATCCTTCGACCACTTCCACAAGCTTGGCAGACGCCCGCGCATGCAGGCCTTTTTCGTTCACGATCTGCATCGTGCGTTGGACAATCTGGCTCATGTCACTACCCTGCTTGAATATTTTGGCTGTCAATATACTTGCGACCGGCCTCTAGCGCAGCGCGAACTGCATCGGCCACATCCAAATGGCGACTTTTGGCCAATTTGATCAACATTGGCAAATTTGCACCATAGAGAATCCGGCGGTTGGCCGGGGCGCAGGCCCGCAGACTCAGGTTGGACGGGGAGCCGCCAAACATATCGGTGACGATGACCACACCATCGCCGCGATCCACGGAATCCGCAGCTTCACAAATCTCAGATTGCTTTTGCGGCCGGTCGTGATCGGCCTCAATGGTGATCGCCTGCACGCCACCCTGCGTGCCGACCACATGTTCCATGGCGGCCAGATACTCTTTGGCCAACCCGCCATGCGCGACGATCACTATTCCGATCAAACTGTGTGTTCCCCATCTTCCTGGCTGACCGGTATCCGCGCTGGCAGCGACGCAAACCGGTTAAGCTCGCGATGTCTTATAGACACCTGCCAGCCCCTGTTTGCAAGGGATTCGGCCATGGTTTCGGTGACAAAGACCGAGCGGTGTTTGCCGCCCGTACAACCAAAGGCAATCATCAGATGGCTGCGGCCTTCGCGAATATAGCCCGGCAGCAGCCCTTCCACCATCTGCTCCATGCGCTCCATAAACGGCGCAAATCCCGGGTCTTCAGACACATAGGCGCCAACGGCGGCATCCCCGCCATCCAGCGCCCGCAAATCTTCCTGCCAATGCGGATTGTGCAAAAACCGGCAGTCGACCACGATATCCGCGCCCTGCGGCAGACCACGCTTGTAGCTGAAGGATTGAATGGTCAGGCCAATCGCCTGTTCGTTAAGCTGAGAGAACCGCGCCTGCACCGCCTGACGCAGCTCATGCGGGCTCAGTTCTGAGGTGTCGATCAGCACATCCGCATAGGTGCGCACCCCGCTCAGCAGCGAAAGCTCGCGCTCAATGCCTTCGGTGGGGTCCTCCTGACGCGCCATCGGGTGGCTGCGCCGGGTCTCATTGTAGCGCCGCCGCAGCACCTCCGCCCGGCAATCCAGATACAGGAGATCCGCCGCCGCATTTGGAATGCCCCGCGCAATCTCCATTGCCGCCAGCAAAGCGTCCGGCGAGAAATCCCGGTTGCGCACATCCAGCCCCAGCGCCATGGGCTGCCGCAATGGTTGCCCGGACAGCAACCGCTCCAGAAGGCCAAGCGGCAGGTTGTCTATGGTTTCATAGCCCACGTCCTCCAGCGCCTTGATCGCGGTCGAGCGCCCCGCACCGGACGGGCCGGTGAGCAAAACAAGTGGAAAGGGCTTATCGGAGGCGGGCATGATCTGTCCTTATGCATTTCGGCCGTGACGCAGCATCTGCAAAAGCGCTGCCGCAAAATATGGGGCGTCCACTGACCAGAGCAAGGGCACATCCTGCTCAAGAATGCGTGCGTGCCTTGGATGGGGCAGCCGGTCGGTTTCGGTCTGATCCAGATCAACCACCAGCTGCAGCAGCGCGGTCTCGGCAATCTCCGCACGCAGAATGCCCACCCCGCGCGCCTCGATCAGCCCGCTCGTCGTCTCAGGCGCAGACACCCAGAGCGCCGCCCCGTCGCGGCGCACCATGGTCTGATCATCCGCCACCAGCTTTGCGCCATACGCCATCATCTGCAACGCCAGCGAGGATTTCCCGCGCCCGGAGGCCCCACGGATCAGCACCGCACGCCCGCCATCTGCCACGCAGGAGCCATGCAGCAGGGTCTCTGCCACATGCAGGTCTTCTGAGGAATTAGACGCGCTCACTGGTTTGCCCGGCGCCTGCTCCATGGCTCAGACCGGCAGGCCCACGACAAAACGCGCACCCAGCGGTTCAGAGGTCACATCCGCATCTGTCGGGCGAATGTTCTCAGCCCAGATCACGCCACCATGGGCCTCGACAATCTGTTTGGAGATCGCGAGGCCAAGACCTGAGTTGTTGCCAAACTGCGATTCTGGGCGGTGCGAATAGAAACGGTTGAAGATCTTGTTGAGCGACTGCTCCGGAATGCCCGGCCCGGTGTCTTCCACCACGACCAGCACTCGGTTTTCCCGCCGCCGCGCCCAGACGCGGATCGCATCGCCCTCTTCACAGAAGCTGATCGCATTGGTGATCAGATTGACAAACACCTGTGCCAACCGTGCCTCAAGCCCATTGATCTCAATCGGTCCTTCAGGAAGATCCGCGATAAAATCGATGTTCTTGGATTTGGCATCTTCGCTCAGATATTGCGCCAGATTGCCAATCATCATCAGCAGGTCGAAGTTCTCTTCTTCTTCCTTGACCAGCTCACTATCCAGCCGCGAGGCATTGGAAATATCGCTCACCAGACGGTCAAGGCGACGCACGTCGTGCTCAATAACGCTCAGCAGCTTCTCGCGGTGTTCGTCTTTCTTCACAACCCGCAGAGAGCCCACAGCAGAGCGCAATGACGCCAGCGGGTTCTTGATCTCATGCGCCACGTCGGCGGCAAACTGTTCATTGCTGTCGATACGCTCATAAAGCGCTGACACCATGCCGCGCAGCGCACCGGACAGGCGGCCAATCTCATCAGGCCGCGCGGTCAGGTCAGGAATTCGCACCCGGCCGGGATTGACCTTGCGGTTGTCGCTGTCCCCGCCAAGCTCTGCGGCTGCGGCCAGATCAGAGAGCGGATTGGAAATGGTTGAGGCCAGCACCATGGACAGACCAACAGAGACCACCGTGGCAATCAGGAACATCTGCAAAACGCGCTCGCGTTCCGAGCTGACCATATGATCCAGCTCACCGGAGGCACTGGTCAGCACCACCGCGCCAATCACCCGAGCGCCCTGTTTGATCGGCACCGCCACGGCAAAGATGCGCTCGCCTGTGGCATTGGACAGCGTATCAAGACTCTCACTGCCCGCCACCGCATCCTGTGCAAGACGGTTCAGCTCTTCGTTTAGCGCGGGGCCTGTGCGCGGCTCAGAGCCATCCCGCCCGGAAATCGCTGCCCATGCACGGCTGAGGGCCGAAGTCAGAGGTGTGCCCTCAGGGCGCTCTGACAGCACTTCTGCCAATGCCGTGGAAGTAATGCCCTCTTTGGAGCCCACAACACTTGGGGCGGAGTCAAACACGGTGACCGTGGTGCCCATCTGCAGCGGCAGCTTCGCAAGCGTGCCCGCCACATCAACCCCGTCATTGGTCACAAGGTTCACCGGCGCCCCCGCCGGAAGCTGCGCCTCAAAGGCACCTGCGATCAGGCGCGCCTCTGTGGCCAACCCACCGGCGCGCTGCACGGCAAAGCTGTCGCGCGCACTGTTGAGGTACAAAATCCCCGCGACCAGAACGCAAAGGGCGATCAAGTTGAAGGTGATGATCTTTCGCGTGAGGGGCGATTTGCTCAGAGGCAAAAGACGGCGGCGTTCGCGCCGACCTCGCATTTCCCTCTCAGCACGGGCTTCAGGCGCGACCCAATCGTCACCCAAAACAACGTCCCCGTCCCGCCCTTGCGCCATATCTCGCACGTCGGTCCTTTCGGCCTGGTGTCGTTACTCTTCGTTGTACCTATAGCCAATGCCATACAGCGTCTCAATCGCGGAAAAGTCCGGATCGGCTGTGCGCATTTTCTTGCGCAGGCGCTTGATGTGGCTGTCGATGGTACGGTCGTCAACATAGACCTGATCGTCATAGGCCACATCCATCAGCTGGTCGCGGCTCTTCACAAAACCCGGGCGTTGCGCCAGCGCCTGAAGCAGCAGGAATTCCGTGACCGTCAGCGTCACGTCCTTGCCCTTCCAGCTCACCGAGTGGCGCAGCGGGTCCATGGTCAGCTCACCGCGTTCCATGATCTTGGTGTCTTCGGTATCGCCGACAATATCGCCATCCACGGCTTCTTGACGGCGCAGCAAGGCACGAATACGCTCCACCAGCAGGCGCTGGCTGAACGGTTTCTTGACGTAGTCATCCGCGCCCATGCGCAGCCCCAGCACTTCGTCGATCTCGTCATCCTTGGAGGTCAGAAAAATCACCGGCATCGTGGTTTTCTGGCGCAGTCGTTGCAGCAGATCCATACCATCCATGCGCGGCATCTTGATGTCGAGCACCGCCATGTCGGGGAGTTTCTTGTTGAATGCGTCCAGCGCCTGCTGACCGTCATTGTAGGTCTCGACTTCAAACCCCTCAGCCTCAAGGGTGATTGAAACCGACGTCAAAATGTTTCTGTCGTCGTCCACAAGGGCAATTCTTGACATCGGACGGATCCTCTCACTGCTCTTATTTTATGCCTAATTTTGCGGTATTATGCGCATCTCAGGCTGAGGCAATCAACGCAAAAGTGCGATTCGGGTCTCAAACCGGACTCATTAGGCCGCAAAATCGCTAACCAATGACTAAATTGTCTCACTTTCGGGGACAAACATTGCGCGAATTTTCCGATCGGAACACTTGGTTGCGCTAACCTGCACTTGGTTGCGCTAACTATACCAAACCCGCCTGTTCTTATTGTGAAACGTCATGTTAAGACCGGCGGGTAACGCATCGGAAATGATGGTCGCGCAAGATTATTGCTTTCCGAAGTTTGTCAACGACCGCCGCCAAACAGACGCGGCTACAGGAGTGTAAGAAATGACATTTGGACGGGTAAACCCGCAATTCCGCCTGCAAGATCAAGGGATCGAAGGTCTGGGCAATGTCTATTACAACTTTATGGAGCCAGCACTGATTGAGCACGCTCTGAAGCGCAACGAAGGCACGCTGGGCAACGGCGGCACCTTCCTGGTGAGCACCGGTGAATTCACCGGCCGTTCGCCCAAAGACAAGTTCACCGTGCGCACGCCGATGACCGAAGACACCATCTGGTGGGAAAACAACCACGAGATGGCCAGCGACGCCTTTGACCGCCTGCATGCCGACATGCTGGAGCACATGAAGGGCCGCGACTACTTCGTTCAGGATCTCACAGCCG
Organism: Shimia sp. R9_2; assembly: GCF_017743735.1. Classification (GTDB taxonomy): domain Bacteria; phylum Pseudomonadota; class Alphaproteobacteria; order Rhodobacterales; family Rhodobacteraceae; genus Shimia. The sequence continues at coordinate 953,880 of NZ_JAGHRO010000001.1, read as the reverse complement.
GTGCCGATCCGACCCACGCCATCAACGTGCGCGTCGTGAACGAGCTGGCTTGGCACAACCTCTTCATCCGTCACCTGCTGCGCCGCCCCGACCGCGATGCGCTGGATCAGTTCGTGGCCGACTACACCATCATCAACTGCCCAAGCTTCAAGGCCGACCCGGCCAAGCACGGCTGCCGCTCTGAGACCGTGATCGCGGTCAACATCGAGAAAAAGATGATCCTGATCGGCAACACCGAATACGCCGGTGAGAACAAGAAATCCGTCTTTGGCCTGCTGAACTACCTGCTGCCGGAAAAAGGCATCATGCCGATGCACTGCTCCGCCAACCACGCCAAAGACAACCCTGTCGATGCGGCGATCTTCTTCGGCCTGTCCGGCACCGGCAAGACCACGCTCTCTGCCGATCCGAACCGCACCCTGATTGGCGATGACGAGCACGGCTGGTCTGACCGAGGCACCTTCAACTTTGAGGGCGGCTGCTACGCCAAAACCATCGGCCTGAACCCGGAAGCCGAGCCTGAGATCTACGCAACCACCAAGATGTTTGGCACCGTGATCGAGAACATGGTCTATGACGAAGAGACCAAAGTGCTCGACTTCGAGGACAAGAGCCTCACAGAAAACATGCGCTGCGCCTACCCGCTGGAGTCGATCCCGAACGCATCCGACAACGGCCTTGGCGGTCACCCCAAAAACGTGATCATGCTGACCTGTGACGCCTTCGGCATCCTGCCTCCGATTGCACGTCTGACCCCGGCGCAGGCAGAATACCACTTCCTGTCCGGCTTCACCGCCAAAATGGCCGGCACCGAGCGTGGCCTGACCGAGCCAACCCCGGCCTTCTCCACCTGCTACGGCGCCCCGTTCATGCCACGCCGTCCGGAAGCTTACGGTGCCCTGCTGCGCCAGAAGATCGCGGAATTTGGCACCACCTGCTGGCTGGTGAACACCGGCTGGACCGGCGGCGCTTACGGCACCGGCTCCCGCATGCCGATCAAAGCCACCCGCGCGCTTCTGACCGCCGCGCTGGACGGCTCCCTGAACCACGTGGAATTCCGCAAAGACGCCAACTTCGGCTTCGAAGTGCCTGTCTCTGTCCCCGGTGTGGATGACAGCCTGCTCGACCCACGCGGCACCTGGGCGGACAAAGACGCCTATGATGCACAAGCCGCCAAACTGGTGGGCATGTTTGCCGACAACTTCGAGCAATACCTGCCTTACATCGACGCAGACGTGAAAGCCGCCGCCATCGGCTAAGCGCTTCTCTCGTTTTATTGAAAAGCCCCGTGCCACCCGCGCGGGGCTTTTTTGCATGCGGCGTATGATTTGCTTGCTATGCTTCCCCTGAAAGGACGCCTCACATGATCGCCTATATCACCGTCGGCGCAGACGACATCCCCGCCGCAGAGCGGTTCTACTCGGCCTTCCTGCCCGCGCTCGGCTATCGGCTTGAGCACTATCACGGCGATCTCAGCTACATCCCGCCGGGTACTCCGCCAACCTCTCCGGATTTCTACGTGAAAGCCCCGTTTGACGGGACTGCGGCCTCTGCAGGCAACGGCACCATGGTGGCCTTTCAGACAGAGAGCCAACAGCAGCTGCGCGATCTGCACGCCGCTGCGCTCACCGCAGGCGGCACAAACGAAGGCGCGCCGGGCTTTCGCGAAGCCTATAGCGCCGATTTCTACGTCGCCTATCTGCGCGATCCCCAAGGCAACAAACTCGCTCTCTTCACCACCTCCCCGTAGGGTGCGCAGTCCCTGCGCACCGCCGCCCTCCCCCAAAGGCACGCCAAAATGCACATCCGCCCAGAAACCGCCGCCGACATCGACGCCATCCATAGCCTTACCGAAGCCGCCTTTGGCCAACCGGAGGAGGCCCGCCTTGTCGACATGCTGCGCGCAGAGGGCGATGCAGCGCTCTCTCTTGTCGCGAAAGAAGACGGCCAGATCATCGGCCACGTCCTGTTCTCCCCAATGGCCGCCCCGGTGCGCACGCTAGGCCTTGGCCCGCTATCGGTTGCGCCAGACCATCGACAAAAGGGCATCGGCGCAGCCCTCGTCCGCCACGGTCTTGCGCAGGCGCAACGTGAGGGCTGGCAAGCCAGCTTCGTACTTGGCAACCCCGCCTACTACAGCCGCTTTGGGTATTCTGTTGAGTTGGCCAAAGGCTTCACCAACCAATTCGCAGGCCCTTATTTCATGGCGCTGGAGCTTGCAGCAGGCGCGCTCAAAACCCCATTTGCGGTCTCATACGCGCCAGCCTTCGCAAAGCTCTAGGCCGAGCGCACCCCCTTATGCCAGGCTGCGCGCAGCGAGGGCACGCCCTCAGTCAGCCGGAACCGGATCATATCCGCCTGCAAACCAACCTCCAGACGCCCACGGTCCGTCAGGTTAGTGTATTGCGCCGGTGCCGCAGTGACCGTGTGCAGCCCCTTGGCCATGTTGCCCCAAGTCTGGCCAAGCATCACCGCACCAAACAGCAGCGAAGAAGGCACATAGTCTGACGAAATAATATCCAGCAGATCAAGCTCCGCCAGCTCCATCGCCGCCACATTGCCCGAATGGCTGCCCCCACGCACAAGGTTCGGCCCGCCCATGATATTGGCAATGTCATGGGCGTGATTGGCGCGTGCTGCCTCCACCGTTGTTGGGAACTCCGCCAGATGGATGCCATAACCCGCCGAGGTCGCCACTTGAGCAGCGGTGGTGTCATCATGGCTCGCCAGCACAGCCCCAAAGCGCTTGGCCTCCGCAACTGTAGCTTCTTCATGAGCCTTGCCCAACCGGTCATGCAGCCCATGCAGAAAGGCGACGTAGTCCTCAAACCCTTCCGCATCCATGGCGTATTTGCCGCGGATATAGGCTTCAAACTTGCTCAGATCGGTGAACTGTCGCTGTCCCGGCGTGTGATCCATCAGGCTGACAATGCCCACGCGATCCTCAGGCCCGAACTCCGCCAGCTCCTCAATCAGCGTCTCCGAGCAGGTCTCCGCCCGCAGGTGCAGATGGTGGCTGATCCGCAATCCTCCGCTGTCGCGCATCGACAGGATCTCATCGGCCACAGCCCGGGCATATTTGCCGTATTTTTTGCTTGGATCAGACAGGATCGAGCCGATGCGCAGCGCATCAAACACCGTGGTGATGCCCACACTCGCCAGCTCCGCATCATGGGCCACAATCGCCGCCTGATGCGGCCAATCCACCTTGGGGCGCGGGCGCATGTGCCGCTCCAGATTATCGGTGTGCAGCTCAATGAGGCCCGGCGCAACATAATCGCCTTCGCAATCCACCGCGCCCGCAGGCACCGCCGCGCCCTGATCCATCTCGGCAATCATCCCGTCGCGCACCACAACCGAGCCGGTCACGGTCTCGTTGGGCAAAACAAGGGTGGCATTTGCAAGGATCATCTCTTGTGTCATGTGGGTGTCACGCATTTTTGGCATTCGCTGTCAAAAGGTTGAAAGAGGCAATATGCAGTTCAAACGATACGGCATTTACTACACGCCAGAGCCCGGTGCTCTGGCTGATTTTGGCGCCCATTGGCTGGGCTGGGATCCTGTGGCGGGCAAGCACTGTCCCCACCCGGAGATTGCAGATCTTCTGCGCCCGGTGGAAGAGATCACCGCCACGCCGCGCAAATACGGGCTGCACGGCACCATCAAACCGCCGTTTTTTCTGGCAGATGGCCAAAGCGCTGAGGCCCTGCAAGAGGCGCTGGCCGCGCTCTGTGCCACGCTGGCCCCTGTCACGCTGCCCGGTCTGACATTGGCCCGCCTCGGCAGTTTTCTGGCCCTTAAGATCGACGGCGATCAAACCCCGCTGGCCGCACTGGCCGCGCGCGCTGTCACCGAGCTCGACATGTTCCGCCGCCCGCCCTCTGAGGCCGAACTGGCGCGCCGCCGTCAGGCCAATCTGTCGCCCGCACAGGAAGCGCTGCTGGCAGAGTGGGGCTACCCTTACGTGATGGAGGAATTTCGCTTCCACATCACCCTCACAGGCCGCCTTGACAAAGATGCCGAACAAACTCAGGCCGCGCTTCTGCCCCACATCACACCGCTCTTGCCACAGCCCTTTGTGGTCAACAGCCTGACCTTGGTGGGCGAAGACGACAGCCAGATGTTTCACGAAATCCACCGCTACGCTCTCACCGGCTGAAGCGCCTCAAGCGCGGCGGCCACGGTGGCCGCCAGCGCCCCGTCATTGGCCACTTCCACCACATCTGCGCCTGTCGGGCGCGACACACCGGCACGGGCCAGACGCGCTGCGATCTCCGCCTCGCTCTCCCGTCCCCGCGCCGCCAGCCGCTGCGCCAGCGTTTGCACATCAGCGGTCAGCGAAAGCACCGCAAAATCCTCAAACGCCGCCCGCGCCTGATCCAGCACACCACGGGACAGGTTCACCAGCACAATCCGCGCGCCCGCCTGCTGCAGCGCTTCACGCGGCACGCCATAGCGCAGCCCATGTGCGGGCCACCACAAGGCGAAAGCATCCTGCGCCACCAGCGCATCAAACTCCGCATCCGTCGCGCCAATCGAGTTCTCGCCACCCGCGCCTGCAGCCCGCGTGATCACCCGACGCGCCAAAACCACATCGCTGCGCGCCGCCGCCATGGCATCCATCACCGTGTCTTTGCCCACTCCAGAGGGGCCAACAACCCCCACAACCCGCACAGGCAATCCAGTGTTCCCCATCAAGCCGCCCCCTGCAGGCCGGGCGTGAAGACAGACACATCAATCTCCCGATCACAGACCTGATCGCGCGCTGCCTCATCGTGGAAAATCCCAACAATCGCCGCCCCGCGCGCCTTGGCCTCTTCAATCAGCCCCAGCACAGTGGCGCGGTTGGTTGCATCCAGCGAAGCAGTCGGCTCATCCAGCAACATCGCCGGATAGCTATGGGCAAATCCGCGCGCAATGTTCACCCGCTGCTGCTCCCCGCCAGAAAACGACGTCGGGCTCAGCTGCCAGAGCCGCTCCGGAATGCGCAACTGGGTCAGCAACTGCCGCGCCCGCTCCCGCGCCGCCTCGGCCTCCACGCCAACAGCCAGCAAGGGCTCCGCCACCACATCCAGCGTCGGCACCCGTGGCACCACCCGCAGAAACTGGCTCACATAGCCCAGCACCTCACGCCGCAGCGCCAGAATCTCGCGCGGCTCGGCCTGCACCACATCCACGCCATCCACGACGATAGACCCGCCAGCCGCGAGGTAGTTGCCATAAATCATCCGCATCAGGGTGGATTTACCGGCACCAGACGCCCCGATCAGCGCCACACATTCCCCGCGCGCCACGCTCAAGTTGGCGCCATCCATTACAGGGATCACCGCACTGCCCTGATTGTGCAGGGTGAAGGTCTTGCTCAGATCTCTAATCTCAATCATCTGATTTCTCATTCCCAAATATCCTCGGGGGTTTGGGGGCAGACAGCCCCCAACCTGTCAAACTTGCAGAACGGAACTGACCAGCAGCTGCGTATAGGCATGCTGTGGATCATCCAGCACCTGATCGGTCAGTCCGGTCTCCACCACATGACCGTCTTTCATCACCATCAGCCGATCCGCGAGCAGGCGCACCACCGCCAGATCATGGGTCACGATGATGGCGCTCAGGCCCATTTCTCGCACCAATCCGCGCAACAGATCCAAGAGCCGCGCCTGTACAGAGACATCAAGCCCGCCAGTTGGCTCATCCATGAACACCAGCCGCGGTCCGGTCACCAGATTGCGCGCGATCTGCAGGCGCTGCTGCATCCCGCCGGAAAACTGCGTCGGGCGGTCATCCACACGGCTCTCGTTGATCTCCACACGGCCCAGCCAGTCAATCGCCTCTTCACGGATATTGCCATAGTGGCGCGCGCCCACGGCCATCAGCCGCTCGCCCACATTGCCGCCCGCGCTGACATTCATGCGCAGCCCATCGCGCGCGTGCTGATGCACAAAGGCCCAGTCCGTGCGGCTCAGCATACGACGCTCCGGCTCACTCATGGTGACCGTATCCCGCATCGCACCATCGCGCATCTCAAACAGCACCTCACCCGTTTCCGGGGTCAGATGACCAGCAAGGCAGTTGAGCAAAGTGGACTTGCCAGAGCCACTTTCCCCAACAATCCCCATGACCTCTCCGGGGTAGAGATCAAAGTTCACATCTTTGCAGCCAATACGGTTGCCATAGTACTTGCTGATATTCTCAACTTTCAGAAGCGGCGTCATGCGGCTGTCTCCTCAAGGGCTGCGGCCTGCGCGCCCACATGCCCGGCGGCACGGCGACTGGCACAATAATCCGTGTCAGAACAGACAAACATCCGGTTGCCCGCGTCATCCATGATCACTTCATCCAGATAGCTGTCCTCGGCACCACACATGTCACAGGGGTGATCGGCCTTGCTGGCCTCAAAGGGGAAATCCTCAAAATCAAGACTCACCACTTGGCAATAAGGTGGCAGCGCATAGATCCGTTGCTCACGGCCCGCACCAAACAGCTGGATCGCCGCCATTTCCATCTTCGGATTGTCAAACTTCGGGATCGGGCTTGGGTCCATCACATAGCGTCCCTCCACCTTCACCGGATAGGCATAAGAGGTGGCAATCGCCCCGTGTTTGGAAATGTCCTCATAGAGCTTCACATGCATGAGGCCATATTCCTCAAGACTGTGCATCTTGCGGGTTTCTACCTCCGAGGGCTCCAGAAAGCGCAGCGGCTCCGGGATCGGCACCTGATAAACGAGGATCTGATCTTCACGCAGCGCCTCTTCGGGAATGCGGTGGCGGGTCTGAATGACACTTGCCTGCGCGGTTTCTTCCGTGGTCGCCACACCGGCGGTCTTCTCAAAGAACTTACGGATCGAGACCGCATTGGTCGTGTCATCCGCGCCCTGGTCGATCACCTTCAGCGTATCATCCGGCGTCAATGTGGCGGCCGAGACCTGCACGCCCCCCGTGCCCCAGCCATAAGGCATCGGCATCTCGCGGCTGGCAAACGGCACTTGATAGCCCGGAATGGCCAAACCCTTGAGGATGGCACGACGGATCATCCGCTTGGTCTGCTCATCCAGATAGGCAAAGTTATAATCGCTCATTCCGCCGCCTCCTGCACCGGTGCCACATTTTCCATCGCCTCACGGCGCAGCTTACGGATCAGCTCCAGCTCAGACTGGAAATCCACGTAATGCGGCAGTTTGATGTGCTCCAAGAACCCCGTCGCCTGAATGTTGTCGGAATGATAGAGCACAAACTCCTCATCCTGCGCAGGCGCGCCGAGGTTGTCTTCGCCCAGCTCCTGCCAGCGCAATGCACGGTCCACGAGCGCCATAGAAATCGACTTGCGCTCAGACTGGCCAAACACCAGCCCATAGCCGCGTGTGAACTGCGGTGGCTCGGTTTTGGAGCCCTGAAACTGGTTCACCGTCTCACATTCGGTCAGCTCGATCTCGCCAATCTCAATGGCAAAGCCCAGCTCCGGGATTTCCATCTCCACCGCGACCTTGCCAATGCGCAGCTCCCCCACAAAGGCGTGGTTGCGCGCATAGCCCCGCTGCGTGGAGTAGGCCATCGACAGCACAAACCCCTCATCGCCCCGCGTCAGCGCCTGCAGGCGCAGAGGGCGGTTTGCGGGCAGCTCCAGCGGCTCGCGGGTCAGATCCCCCGGCGTTTCTTCCGAGCTAACCTCTGTCTGGATCAGCCCCTCTTTGTTGAGAAACTCGGTGATATGCGGTGTTGCTTCCGTGCGTGCTTCGCCACGCTCCACCACCGGTGTCTCGCCCTCCGCAGCCAAAGCGAAATCCAAGAGGCGGTGGGTGTAGTCAAACGTCGGCCCCAAGACCTGCCCGCCCGGCGCATCTTTGAAGGTCGCCGAAATCCGGCGGTCACAGGCCATATCTGCGGTTTCCACTGGCGCGGACGCGCCAAATCGCGGCAGCGTCGTGCGATAGGCGCGAATGAGGAAAATCGCCTCAATCATATCACCGCGCGCCTGCTTGATCGCCAGCGCCGCCAGATCAGGATCATAAAGCGATCCCTCAGCCATCACCCGGTTCACTGCAAGGCTCAGCTGTTCGCGGATCTGGACGACGGAGAGTTCCGCCACATTCAGATCACCGCGTCGTTCCTCGGCCAGCCAGGCATGCGCATTGTCAATCGCGCGCTCGCCGCCTTTCACTGCAACATACATCAGGCCGCCTCCACTTTCGTTGTTCTTGGCAGCGCGGAGACCTGATCCCCGCAGGTGAAGAAGAAATCGAGCCCCAACGGGAACAGCAACGCATTCATCTGAAACGCCTCTGCTTCGGGCAGCGCCATCTCAGCCGTCTCCTTGATGCCCGGCCCACGCAAGGTTGCACCCTTTGTCGCAAGCGCCTCGCGCTCCACGATCAATGTGGCAGAGCGATCCGGATATTCTGGTGTGCCAATGGCAAAGCGGTTGAGCGGCGCGAGGGCGTCCCAGTCGCCCACCGCAAACATCGCGTGCGAGGCCCCAACGATCGGCGCCCCAATATGAAAGGCGATCCAGTCACGCACCTCTTGGCAATCCCAGTCGCCTGCCAAATGCAATGGCGTATCCGGATCACACAACGTCAGGATCAGCGTGCCCGCCGCTGTCGACATTGGCGCGGGCGGCACCGCGCCCTCCAGGGTCTCGATTGTGCCCGGCCGCGCCATCACATTCATGGCCGCGCGAAACGCATGTGCCGCATCCACCGGCGCATTGGCAAATCCGCCTTTCAGAACATCTGCGTTCATCAATCCTCTCCCCGCACCATGGTGAAGAAATCCACCTTTGTGGCAGCCGCCTTCTCCGCACGCACGGTCTTGGCCTTCGCAAGCTCATCACCCAGCGGCGTCAGGATCGCGGTTTCCACTGCCTCCGCCTCAGGCCCCTGCATCAACGCATCCACCAGCGCGGCAATCTCTGCCTTCTGCTTGTCACGCCCCTGCACATAGCCATGGCCGACCTCACCGCTCTCCAGCTGCAATGCGCAGCGGGTCAGCGTCATCTCGCCAAGATTGAACGGCGCGCCGGTGCCGCCAAGGCGCCCCCGCACCATGGTCGCGCCGATCTCCGGTGCACGCAGCCAGTGAAATGCCGGCGCCACGCCATGCTCTTGCCAAAGCGCCAAAAGCCGGTCTGCGGGCGCTTTCGCGAGCAGCGACATCCAGGCGCGTCTGTTATTTTCTGCGGTCATCTAGACACCTTGTCGATTTGTCTATTTTCCTATACAACTAGACAAATTCTAGCGACACATCGCGAGTCGCGCAATCCATCACCCCATGAAGTTTTCATGACAGAGACCCGCAACATGAGCGCCAAACGCACCCCGATCTGGCAATCCATCGCCAGCACACTGACCGAAGACATTGCCGAAGGCCGTTATGGTCCGGGGGACAAACTGCCCACCGAGGCCGAGCTCTCCGGCCGCTTTGGCGTCAATCGTCACACCGTGCGCCACGCCCTAAAATCGCTGTCTGACAACGGCTTGGTGCATGCCCGACGCGGCGCTGGCGTGTTTGTGGCGCAGGTGCCAACCGACTATGCCATCGGCAAACGAGTGCGCTTTCACCGCAATATCGCGCAGGCCGGGCGGCTGCCGGGCAAAGAGGTGCTGCATCTGGAAACCCGCAGCGCGGATGCAGCAGAGGCCACAGCACTCGCTTTGCCGGAAGGGTCAGAGGTCCATGTCTATGACGGTCTGTCGCTCGCAGACGGCAACCCGATCGCCCTCTTCAAAAGCGTCTTCCCGGCGGCGCGTTTTCCCGATCTGCCGGAACAACTTTCACGCCTGCGCTCTGTCACGGCGGCGCTCAAGGAAAACGGCGTGGCGGATTACACCCGCGCCTCAACCCGCCTGACCGCCCGGCGCGCCAGCGCCACAGAAGCCCTGCACCTGCGCATCAGTGAGGGCGATCCCGTCCTGCGCACCAAAGCCATCAACATCGACCCGGCGGGCAATCCGGTCGAATTTGGCATCACCTGGTTTGCCGGCGACCGTGTCACGCTCACACTTACAGATTGAATAATTTGCCCAACAGGCCGCAGACGTCACGCAGCCGACACATAAGGGACGTAGAGAGAGCGAAAACACCAAAAGAGCATTCTTATGTCCAGATCCTCTCTGTCTCTGCGCCTCACAGGTGCACACGTCCTGCGCGACGGCATGCTGCAGGATGCCCCACTGTCCTTCGTGGACGGTCTGATTGTTGATGACACACAGGCGGAGGTAGATCTATCCGGCTATCTGCTGATGCCCGGCATCATTGATCTGCATGGCGATGCCTTTGAGCGCCACATCGCGCCGCGCCCCTCAGCCCCTTTCCCCGTGGACATGGGCCTGCGCGGCACTGACCGTGACGCCGCCGCCAATGGGGTGACCACCGCCTGGCTCGCCCAAAGCTGGAGCTGGGAAGGCGGCCACCGTGGCCCCGATGCGGCCGAAACCCTGCTGGCCGCACTCGATGCCTACCGCCCCCATGCCCACACCGACCTGCGCATTCAGATCCGCTGTGAGACCCACACGGTGACCACGCGGGATCGGCTTCTGGCAGCGGTTGAGAAACACAAAGTCGACTATGTGGTCTTCAACAACCACCTCGAAGAGGCGCTTTATCTCGCCCGCGAGAAACCGGAAAACCTCGCCCATTGGGCCAAAGGCGCCGGGCGCACGCCAGAAGAGCATATGGCACTGGTCCGCGCCGCCTTTGATGAAAGCCCACAGGTGCCCCGCCACCTCTGCGCTCTGGCCGAAGCCTTTGACCAGCTCGGTGTGCGCTACGGCAGCCACGACGACCCCGATGGTGACACACGGGAGCGCTATTCCGTGCTGGGCGCGCGGGTCTGTGAATTCCCAACCGCGCGCAGCGCCGCTGCTGTGGCCAAAGCAGTTGGCGATCACGTGGTGATGGGCGCACCCAATATCGTGCGCGGCGGTAGCCAGGCCGGCAACATTCAGGCTGCGCGCTTGGTGGCCGACGACCTCTGCGATGCGCTGGTGTCAGACTATCACTACCCCGCGCTCTCCAAAGCCGCCTTCCGCATGGTGGACGACGGCCTGTGTGATCTGCCCACCGCCTGGGCGATGATCTCCACCAATGCGGCGCGCATCATGGAGATGGACGATCGCGGCACGCTGGAGTTGGGCCAACGCGCCGACATCGCCATTGTCCATCCGGAGACCCATGCGATTGAAGGCACCATCGCAGGCGGACGTATCAGCCACCTCTCCGGCGATGTGGCCCACCGTTTCTTTGACGCGGCTTCAGACACAAAAATGGCGGCGGAATAATCCGCCGCCTCAGGGAGGGCTGAGAGTAACGCCTCAGCCCCCGTATTTCTCCAGAAAGGCCTCTGCCTTCAGCGCGCGAAAATCCGTCAATGCTGCACGCAACCGGCTGTGGTCCCAATCCCACCAGGCCAGCGCCATCAACCGTTCAGACACCTTCTCGCTGAACCGCCGCCGCAGCGGTGTCGCCGGCATCCCAGCGACTATCATGTAAGGCGGCACATCTTTGGTCACCACCGCGCCGCTCGCCACAATGCTGCCGTGGCCCAGCGTGACCTCGGGCTTGATCATCGCGCCGTGACCAATCCAGGTGTCATGGCCAATGGTGGCCACCCGGCTCTGACGATGGGCAAAAAACGCCGCATCCGGTTCTGCATCGTCAAAGTAATCGTCCGAGCGATAGAGGAAATGGTGCAGCGAGGCGTTTTCCATCGGGTGATCTGTCGCCCCGATCCGGCTGAAAGCGGCGATATTGGCAAATTTACCGATCCTGGCATTCGCGACCTCGGCCATACGGTCACAATAGGAATAGTCGTCAAAATGCGCTGAAATGATCCGGCTGCCCTGCCCGATCTCCACATAGCGCCCAAAAGTCGCGTCATGCAAAATACAGTCCGGGTGGATCAGCGGCGCCTCTGCGGAGAGCTTGGCCATATGCGGCTCCTGTTGTCTGAACTTCTATGCCTCCGGCCGGGATATTTTTGGCAAGAGGAAACACGGGGCATTCCCGTCCTTTCTCATTCTCCAAATATCCTCGCCGAAGGCAAAACTCTTGTCGCGGATCAGTGGCCGCTTTCGTCACCGGTGATCAGCTTGCGGCGCAGCCAGCCGGAGAACCAGTCCATCACCATCACCATCAGCACAATCAGCACGATGTAATAGGTGACCTCTTCCCAGTCTTTCTGCGTGATCATCGCCTGTGTCAGCATCAAGCCGATGCCACCGCCGGTGATCGCGCCAATGATGGTGGCGCTGCGGGTGTTGGATTCCAGGAAATACAGGACCTGGCTCATCAGGATCGGCGTCACCTGCGGGATCACCCCGAAACGATAGCGCTGCACCGGCTTGGCCCCGGTCGACTGAATGCCCTCGATCTGTTTCTGATCGACGTTTTCCAAAGCTTCCGAGAACATTTTGCCAAACGAGCCGGTATCCGTGATCAGGATCGCCAACGCGCCCGTGAGTGGCCCCGGCCCAAAGGCGCGCGCCAGAACAATCGTCCAGATCAGCGCATCCACGCCGCGGAAGAAGTCAAAGATACGGCGCGTGATCTGACGCAGCACCACAAAAGGCGTGAAGTTTTTGGCCGCCAGAAAGGCCAGCGGCAGCGCCACAATGGCCGCGCCCATGGTGCCCAGGAAGGCCATCAGGATCGTTTCAAAGATCGCCCAGGCCACATCTTGGTGGCGCCACATCTTGTTGGTCCAGAAATCCTGCCAGATCGCAGCCGCCTCGCCGCCCAGCGCGCGCGACATCACTTCGCCCACAGGCATCCCGTGGTAGGGGCTGTCGAGTGTGAAGAAAAACAGCTCCCAACCGGTGAAATACCGGAACACCTCGGTGCGGTTGCGCGTCACCGTAAGACGCCCGGCATCGGTGGTGATGGTCATGCGGTTCTTGGAAGCATTGATCCAGTCAGGTGTCTCGCCCTCAGGCAGCACGGCCTGCACTCCTTTGGCGCGGCTCGGCTGCGCCGTGATCAACCCATAGCCCGGCACATCGTAGCTGACAAAATTATCCGTGCCATAAGTCACCACATGACCATTACCCAGATCAATCACCGTGTTGGTGTCTCCCAGTGTGACCCAATCCGGCGATGTGCCCTCGGGATAGGTGCCTTTGCGCTCCCCCTCGATGGCGACAGACACCTCGCCAGAGCGGTTGTCACGTGCCACATGGGTTTTGTAGCTGTAGCTGTCCGCAACCAGCGCACGGGCATTGTCCGCCTCGAAACGCTGCGCCAGACCGGGAATGTCAAAGATGAAGAAGATATAGGTCAGATAGGCAATCACCAGCGCCGGGAGGCCAAAGCTCATCAGCTTCTTTCTGGCAAAGTGGCGATCCGCCTGAACCTTCAGGAAATCGGTTTCATTGGCTGCGATACTCATGCCGAGGCCTTCTCAAGTTTTTGGGCAGATTTGCCGTGAGTCAGGCGCTCGCGCACCAGCGAGGACAGCTGATCCACCACCACAATGGTCACAAACAGCAGGATGAAGATCGCAGCGGCCTCGTCATATTGGCCTTTGCCCCAACTCATCGCATTGCGCAGCTCATAGCCAATGCCGCCCGCACCCACGAAACCGAGGATGGCGGAGGCACGGATGTTCACCTCAAAGCGCAGCAGGCCGTAGCTGAAGTAGTTCGGCGCCACCTGCGGGATCACCCCCAGCCACATGCGCTGCGTCCAGCTTGCGCCGACAGATTGCAGCCCCTCCACGGGCTTGAGCGAAGCGTTTTCATTGACCTCGGAGAACAGCTTGCCCATCGCGCCCGCGGTGTGGAACGCAATCGCCACCATCGCCGGCACTGGCCCACCGCCCATCACAAAGATCAAGACGAGGGCAATCACGATCTCTGGCATCGCGCGCATGATGTCCATGATCCGGCGGAACAGCGGAATGAGACGCGGCCATTTGGCCATGCCACGTGTGGACAGCAGCGACAGCACCATGCCAAGCATCGTCCCGATCAGGGTTGAGGCCGCCGCGATATTGATTGTCTCAATCAGCGACGGCAGGAATTTGAGCAGATGTGCCGGCAGATCAGCGGCCTTCTCAAAGGCCTCGCCCAGCACCTCTTTGGGGAAGTCAAACAGACGGTGCAGCCCGTCCCAGAACCCACCGGCATTGCGGTCATCCGCAATCATGAAACCCGTCGTCATCAAGGCAATGAAAACGATGAGGATGATGCCATCCATCATCCGCTTGCGCCGCACCTGCGCCATGTAATCCGCGCGCACGCCGCCCGCGCTACTGCTGCCAGTGCCGCTACCGGTCAAATCTGTCATGGGAGCCCCTCAGTCAGGAAACAGGCCCCGCGCGCATCTGCACAGGGCCTGCTCAAAGTGGTGAAGTCGTCTTAGTTGGACTTCAGTTTGCGTGCTTCGATGATCACTTCGTAAGCGTCATGGCTGATTGGCTGCACGCCTTTGGCTTCACCGGACAGCACACCATAGGCGCACTCTGGGTCCATGGATGGCAGGGAGGCCATCAGCGCGGTGAATTTCACTTTCACGTCTTCCGGCAGCGCCTTGCGCAGCACGATTGGGCCTTCCGGGATCGGCTTGGACTGCCAGATTTTCACCAGCTCGTTCATGTCCACGAGACCCGCATCAACCGCACGACGCAGCGCGCCGGAGTTGTAGCCGTCTTCCCACTCGCCCAGACCGTCAGCCCAGGTCACGCCGCCGTCAAAGTCACCGTTGTTCACGCCAACGATGGTCTGCTCGTGGCCACCGGAGAATTTCACTTCGCCGAAGTAGTCGCCAGAGGTCATGGTCGCGCCGGTCACTTCAGGGATCTCGATGGATGGGATCAGGAAGCCGGAGGTGGAGTTCGGGTCACCAAAGCCGAAGGTCTTGCCCTTCATGTCTTCCAGCGAGGTGATGCCGCTGTCTTTGCGCGCAAAACCGATGGAGTAGTAGCCATAACCACCGTCCACGTTCACTTTCACCAGGATCGGCTCAACCGCCTCTGGGTCAGACAGATAGGTCTTTGCGTAGCCGGATGCGCCCAGCCAAGCCATGTCGATGGTGCCGCCCAGCAGACCCTGGATCACGCCGTTGTAGTCGGCAGGGGCGAAGAGCTTGGTTGGGACACCCAGCACTTCTTCGGTTTTGGCGCGCAAGCACTCGTTGTTGTTCAGACGGTCCTGGGCGTTTTCGCCACCCAGCAGACCAATGCGGAATTCGCTGATCTCTTCAGCAAACGCAGGGGCCGTCAGGGCAGTGGTCGCCAGAACGGCAGCAATCAGTTTTTTCATCGTTTCTCTCCGGTTGATAAAAAACCCCACGCTTCTTTGACGTGGGGTGTGATGAAACTCAGGCGTATTCAGGGGTCTTGCGGCCGACTTCTGCGTCGGTGCGGTCCAGCGTCTCGATCTCTGTCGAGGTGGCCGCTTCGCTAAAGGAGGCATCCGCCCCATAGATGTCGCGCGCCACACCGGTGGTCAGCTGCGCAGGCGTGCCGTCAAACACGATGCGCCCGTCGCGCATGCCGATCACCCGGTCACAATAGCGCCGCGCCGTGTCCAGCGTGTGCAGGTTCGCGATCACCATGCGGCCGTCTTCTTCGTGGATCTGGCGCAGCGATTGCATCACCACCTGCGCGTTCATTGGGTCAAGCGAGGCAATCGGCTCATCCGCCAGAATGATCTTCGGGTCCTGCATCAGCGCCCGGGCAATCGCCACACGCTGCTGCTGACCGCCTGACAGCGCTTCGGCGCGCTTGGCGGCATGCTCGGCAATGCCGAGACGATCCAGAATGTCGATCGCGCGGTGGATGTCCTCATTGGGGAACAGGTTGAACATGGTTGCCAGCGTGCTGCGGCGGTTGAGCGTGCCATGCAGCACGTTGCTCACCACATCCATACGCGGCACGAGGTTGAACTGCTGAAAGATCATCGCGCATTCGCTCTGCCAGCGGCGCTTGTCACCGTTCTTCAGCGCGGTCACATCGGTGCCTTCAAAGATGATCTGCCCGCTGGTCTCTTCTGTAAGACGGTTCAGCATCCGCAGCAGGGTGGATTTACCGGCTCCAGAGCGTCCGATGATCCCAATCATTGCTGGCTTCTCGACAACAAAGTTGGCCGCGTCGACAGCCACATTTGGACCAAAGGCTTTGGTCAGTTTTTCTACTTTTAGCACGGCCTATCCCCAACATTCGATGGGCGCTGGCTACAGGCCGAATCCAAAGCTTAATTGTCAGTATGATGAAGTTTCTGTAACGGAAGTCGGCACAATTTTAACTTTCATCGCGGCTCCGCGAGCGCCGTTGGGCTGTCGCGACTGCCTCCGCGTGCCGAAAAACAGGCGATTTCAGCGCAAAATACAGCGGAACCTCCGCGCCGCGCCGCTCTGGTTTTCCGAAATCAAAAAACCCGCGCAGAAATGCAGATTTCTCTCTTGACCCCACCTCAGGAACACCCTAAATCGCACCTCACTTACGGCGGTATAGCTCAGTTGGTTAGAGCAGCGGAATCATAATCCGCGTGTCCGGGGTTCAAGTCCCTGTACCGCCACCAAGAATTCCAGAAGCCCGGATGGATCGCCATCCGGGCTTCGCTTTTTGGGATCTGTGAGTGGATTTTAGATCCCTGCCTACGCCGCTGTCTGCTCCGCAACGACTTCCGCAAACTGTGCAAAGAACTTCGCAGAGAGTTTCTTCGCCGTGCCTTGAATGAGCCGACTGCCCAGCTGCGCGATCTTGCCGCCGACCTCTGCCTTGGCTTCATAGCTCAGCACGGTCTCCGCACCGTCTTCAACCAAGGTGACTTCGGCACCGCCCTTGGCAAACCCGGCCGCGCCGCCTTTGCCCTCACCTTTGAGCGTGAACCCGTCCGGCGCGCCGCTGGTGTCCAGAAACACCTCTCCCGCAAACTTCGCTTTCACCGGGCCGATTTTCAGCACCACTTTGGCCTCCAGATGCTCCGGCGTGTGCTGCTCCAGCTCTTCACAGCCCGGAATGCACTGTTTCAGCACCTCAGGGTCATTGAGCGCCCGGTACACCACGTCGCGGGGTGCCGAAATGCGAATCTCATCTTTTAGTTCCATCTGGTCTCTCTGCCTTTCTTGGTCTCAACAACATTTGGGAAACACCCGAAGCGCCTCTTCTGCAGCCTGCTCCGGTGTCAAATCTTCACGTGGGGCCCAAAACGCCCGCCATCTCTCAAGCAAGTTTCTCATCGCCGCCCTCTCCCGCTTCCGCTTGATCCATCCGGCGCCACTGAACGATCTCCGCAAGGATCGACAGCGCGATCTCATGTGGGTCCACCGCGCCAATATCGAGCCCCGCCGGACTCTTCAGCCGACCAACCCTGGCCTCCTCCAGCCCTGCCGCGATCAGCTTCTCACAGAGCACCGCCGCTTTTTTGCGGCTCGCCACCATCGAAACCCGCCGCGCCGGGGTCTCCAGCGCCGAGCGCAGCGCATCGCTGTCCCGTTGCCCTTGGGAGGCGACCAGCACAAAATCACGCGCCTCGATCTGCCCCACGCCTTCATCCCCACGGCACACCCGAAACCCAGCCAACGTGGCATGGGCCGCCACCGACTGCGCAATTGGTGTGTCGCCAAAAATCACCAGCCGCTGCGCCTGTTGATAGGGCTCGATCAGCACATCGACTGTGCCACCTGACGGACAACCGCTCTTGAAGGTCTGCACCCCGTCCGGATCCAGTAAGGTCACCACTTTGTCGGAAGGCTTCACCCGGATCATGCGCGGCGTCTCCGCCGCCAGAGCCTCTGCCGCCGCCTCTTTGACCGCGCGTTTCACACAGGCCCCGCCCAGATGTCCGATGATCTCACCGCTCTGCGTGACCGCCGCTTTCGCCCCTGCTTTGGCAGATGTCACATCGGCGGTGCGCACAACAGTTGCGACACAAAACGGCGCCCCTTCCTCACGCAGCCGCGCCACCGTATCAAATATGTCAAAAGCCTCCATGCGCTCCTCCCTCAAAGCCACGCACCGTCAAAGCCGGGCAAATTCTCGCTCCAGCGCGCCGAGCGCCTCAAGCGTGTTCGCCGGCAGATGTGCGTCCAGATAGGGCAACGCCGCCTGCATGCTCGCCGCCACCGGCGCATAGTCCCGCCAGCCTTTCAGCGGGTTCAGCCAGACAATCCGCCGCGCCTTCTTCTTCAGTTTTGCCAAAGCCGCGCCCAGCGCCTCCGGATCAGAGGTGCAATAGCCATCCGACAGGATGATCACGACCGTCCGACCGTTCAGCGCCCGCGCGCCATAACCGTTCAGGAAACGCTCCAGCGATCCGGAAATATCCGTACCCCCGCCAAAGCCCTCCGCCATCAGCGACAGCCGAGAGGCCGCCCGCAGCGTGTCATGGTCGCGCATCGCATCCGTCACCCGCATCAGCCGCGTGTGAAACAGATAGGCATCGGTGCGCGTCTCACTGCTCACCAGCCCCTTGAGAAAGGCCAGAAACACCCGCGCATAAACCGTCATCGACCCGCTCACATCGCAAAGCGCCACAATCTGCATCGGTCTCGGCGGCCGCGCCCGCCGATGCAGCTCCATAGGCTCCCCACCACGTGCCAGCGAGGCCCGCTGAATACGCCGCATGTCGAGCTGCTGCCCCCGCAGCGCCTGTTTGCGCCGCCGCGAGCGCCGATCCCGTATCACGCGCGCAATTCTCACCGCCGCCGCTTCGGCACGGCGCAGACTGTCCTCATCCATCAACTCCCGCAGATCCCGCCGGGAGAGGTTATCCGTCCGGGTCGCAATCAGCCGCCCATCGGTGCCCTCGGCCTCCCCATCGCCCGCATCCGGCGCAAAGGCGTCTTCTGAACTCTCGGTGCCGCCCTCAACGCCGTCTTCAGCACTCTCGCCAAAATGCGTCTGCCACAACAAAGGCCGCGCGGCCTGCACCTTCACATGAACGTTTTTCGCCGTGCCTTGCCGCTGCTTGCCTGCGTTGAACCAATAGGCATCAAACAAGTCGTCAAACTTGCGCCAGCTCTCCGCATCCCCAGACAACAGAACACACAACGCTTCACGGGCCTGATCCACATCCGTCGCCTCCACCGCCGCCAAAGCGGCCAGCGCATCGCCGGTCTCCGCCACGCCCACAGGCAAGCCATTCATACGCAAATGCGCCATGAACCCCGCCATGCGGTCGGCCAATCCTTCGGCACGGGAGGGAAACCGCGTCACCTGCATCAGGCGACCTTCCCGATCAGCCGGTCCATCACTTCACGTGGAGCGGCATCATAGTCCGCCGCGGTCTTGAGCAGACACACCAATGTCGCCTGCACCGCCTCCGGGCTCTGGGCCAGGTCATTCACCCCAAGTCCCGCCAGCGCCGCCGCCCAGTCCAGCATCTCCGCCACCCCCGGCGCTTTCTCAAGCTCTTCGCGGCGCAAATCCTGCACCACGCCCACAATCTGACGCGCCAGCAGGCCTTCCATCTCCGGCATCCGCGTGCGCAGGATCGCAAGTTCGGTCTCGCGATCCGGATATTCCACATAAGCATAAAGACACCGCCGCCGCAGCGCGTCTGACAGCTCCCGCGTGCCATTGGCGGTCAAAATCACCATCGGGCGTGTCACCGCCTCAACGGTTCCCACCTCCGGAATGGTGATCTGGAAATCAGACAGCACCTCCAAAAGATAGGCCTCAAATTCCTCATCCGCCCGATCAATCTCATCAATCAACAGCACCGGCGGCTGCTCCTGTGTGATCGCTTCCAGAAGCGGTCGTTTTAGCAGATAATCTTCCCCAAACAGCGCCGCCTCCGCCAAGCCGCCCTGCGCCTCAGACGCGCGGATCGCCAAGAGCTGCCGCTGATAGTTCCACTCATAAATCGCGTGACTTGCGTCCAAGCCCTCATAACACTGCAACCGGATCAGCTTGGTCTCATGCACCGCCGCCATCGCCTTGGCGACCTCGGTCTTGCCAACCCCCGCAGGCCCCTCCAGCAGCAGGGGCCGCCCCAGGGTTTCCGCAAGATGCAGCGCCATCGCAAGGCGCGCATCCGCCACATAGCCCTCTTCCGCCAAGGCAGATTGCACATCGTTCACGCTCATCGCGCGCCCCTCACCTTCTCATTCTCAAAATATCCCCGCCGGAGGCCCCCGCCCGCAACGCGGGCGAGGTCTTTAGCGGATCAGCCATGCAGGCCCAGATCGTTGGCGGTCTTCCAGATCCGCCAGTGATCATGCGGCATATTGGTCTGCGTCAAACCAAAGGCGCGGAAGGCGTCATGCACCGCATTGGAGAAACAGGGCACACCGCCCACATGCGGGCTCTCGCCCACGCCTTTTGCTCCAATCGGATGGTGCGGGCTTGGGGTCACGGTGTAATCTGTCTCATAGTTTGGCACTTCCCAGGAGGTCGGCAGGAAGAAATCCATCAAGGTGCCGGTCTTCACATTGCCCATCTCATCATAGGCAATCTCCTGCCCCAGCGCCACGGCCAGCGCCTCGGTCAGGCCGCCATGGATCTGCCCTTCGATGATCATCGGGTTGATCCGCGTGCCACAGTCATCCAGCGCATAGAAGCGGCGGATTTCCGGCACACCGGTGTCCACATCAATGTCCATCACACAGACATAAGCACCAAACGGATAGGTCATATTGGGCGGATCATAATAGCTCACCGCCTCAAGCCCCGGCTCAATCCCCGGAATGGCCTGATTATAGGCGGCAAAGGCGATCTCTTTCATTGTCTTGAACCGCTCCGGCGCGCCTTTGACCACAAAACGATCCACGTCAAATTCGACGTCATTGTCATGCACTTCCAAGAGGTAAGCCGCAATCATCTGTGCTTTGGCACGGATTTTCCGCCCCGCCATCGCCGTGGCCGCCCCCGCCACCGGGGTAGAGCGTGACCCATAGGTGCCAAGCCCATAAGGCGCGGTATCTGTGTCACCTTCCTCGATGGTGATGCTGTCCGCAGGCAAACCAATCTCAGAGGCGAGGATCTGCGCAAATGTGGTCGCATGCCCCTGCCCCTGACTGATCGTGCCCAGCCGCGCAATCGCAGAACCTGTCGGGTGAATGCGGATCTCACAGCTGTCAAACATGCCAAGGCCAAGGATATCACAGTTCTTTACCGGCCCCGCCCCGACAATCTCGGTAAAGAAGGTCAGGCCAATGCCCATCAGGCTGCGGGTCTTGCCCGCCTTGAAATCCTCAATCCGCTGCGCCTGTTCCGCGCGCAGGCCTTGGTAATCCACAGCCTCCATCGCCTTGTCCCAGGCGGTGTGGTAATCCCCGCTGTCATATTCCCAGCCCAGCGCGGACTGATAAGGGAACTGCTCTTTCTTGATGAAGTTGATCCGGCGCAGCTCTGCGGCATCCATATTGAGCTTGATCGCCAGCACCTCAATCATACGCTCGATGAAGTAGACCGCCTCCGTCACACGGAAGGAACAGCGATAGCTCACCCCGCCCGGTGCTTTGTTGGTATAAACCCCATCCACCGCCAGATAGGCCGTCGGAATGTCATAAGAGCCGGTGCAGATGTTCATGAATCCGGCCGGGAATTTGGTCGGGTCGGCGCAGGCGTCAAAGCCGCCGTGATCTGCGGTCACATGACAGTGCAGCCCGGTGATCTTGCCGTCCTTGGTGGCGGAAATCTTGCCGCTCATCCAGTAGTCCCGCGCGAAAGCCGTGGTCATCAGATTTTCCATCCGGTCCTCGACCCATTTCACCGGCTTGCCGGTGACAATCGAGGCCACAACCGAGCAGACATAGCCCGAATAGGCCCCCACCTTATTGCCAAAGCCGCCACCGATATCGGGGCTGATCACCCGGATATTGTGCTCCTCAATGCCGGAAATCAGCGACACCACGGTGCGGATCGCATGGGGCGCCTGAAACGTGCCCCAGAGTGTGAGCTTGCCGGTCACCTTATCCATGCTGGCCACAGAGCCGCAGGTTTCCAGCGGGCACGGATGGGTGCGGTGGTAATACATGGTCTCTTCTGCGACCACTTCGGCCTCTGCCATCACCGCTTCGGTTGCCGCCTCATCACCCTGTTCCCAGGTGAAGATGTGGTTGGGGTGATTGCGCGGACCATGTGCGCCGTCGGTGGCTTTGCCGTTGGCATCCACCGTATCCTCACGCAGCACCACATCGGATTTTAACGCCTCAAACGGATCCACGATGACAGGAAGCTCTTCGTACTCGACTTCCACCAGTTCCACCGCATCGGCCGCCGCATAGCGATCTTCGGCCACCACAAAGGCCACCTCTTGGCCCTGAAACAGCACTTTGCCATCAGCCAGCACCATCTGCTTGTCACCGGCCAGTGTCGGCATCCAGTGCAAACCCAGCGGCTCCAGATCCGCCGCAGTGATCACAGCCACCACGCCGGGCACTTTCATGGCCTCCTCAGAATTGATGCTCACCACCCGCGCATGGGCGTAAGGCGAGCGGACAAAGTCGCCAAACAGCATGCCGTCAAGCTTGATGTCATCCACATAGTTGCCGCGCCCTTGGGTAAAGCGCACGTCTTCCACGCGCTTGCGAGCGCAACCCATGCCTTTCAGATTGGCAGCGCGTTCTTCGGGGGTTGGGGTCAGATCATTCATTCTGCCGCCTCCTTCTGAGCGTTCAGCGTGTCCGCCGCAGCCGCAATCGACTTCACAATGTTCTGGTATCCGGTGCAGCGGCAGATATTGCCCGCCATGCCAAAGCGGATCTCTTCCTCGGTTGGGTTCGGGTTCTCCTGCAACAAGCGGTGCGCGCGGGTAATCATCCCCGGCGTGCAGAAGCCGCATTGCAGACCATGATGCTCACGGAACATCTCCTGCAACACACCAAGGCTGCCGTCCTCATTCACCAGACCTTCCACCGTGGTCAGCTCTTTGCCCTGCGCTTGGGCCACAAACACGGTGCAGCTTTTGACAGACTTGCCGTCCAGATCCACCGTGCAGGCCCCGCAATGGGAGGTCTCACAGCCGATATGCGGCCCGGTGATGTTCAGGTTTTCACGCAAAAAATGGATCAAAAGCGTGCGCGGCTCCGCAAGCCCTTCCACCTCTTTCCCATTCACGGTCATCTTTACATGCATCTTTGACATGATTTCCCCCCTCAGCTCGCACGGCTCTGCGCACGCGCAATCGCGCGGCGCAGGATCACGGCAGCCACATGTTTCTTGAATTCGATTGGGCCACGGTTGTCCGCCACCGGATCAATCGCGCCCATCATCGCGCTGACACAGCCGTCAACGTCCCCCGCCGCCAGCGCCGCGCCAGCCGCGTCAGACCAGATCGGCGTGTCCGCGAGGTTGGTCATCGCCACCGACGCCGTGCCGCCGCCAATCATCACAGCCGCCGCCGCCGTGGCATAATCGCCAATCTTGCGCTTCTGCTTTTCATAGGCATAGCCGGTGCCGCCCGCCGGAACAGGAATGGTGATCCGCGTCAGGATCTCCTCATCCTCGCGCGCGGTAAAATAAGCCGCCTCATAGAACTCACGCGCCGCCACTTCGCGCACCCCGTCTGGCCCGCTCAGCTCAAAGCGCGCGTTCAGGCACTGCATCAACCCCGGCATGTCATTGCCCGGATCGCCATTCGCGACATTGCCGCCCACCGTGCCCATGTAGCGCACCTGCGGATCCGCAATCAAAAGTGCCGCCTCTTTGATCAGTGGAACGGCGTTTGACAGCCCCTCATGTGTGATCAGCTCATGCTGCGTCACCATCGCCCCGATGGTCACCGCATCGCTGCCAATCTCAATGCCCTTCAAGGCATCAATATCCTGCAGATCAATCAGATGGCCCATATCGGCCATGCGCAGTTTCATCATCGGGATCAGGCTGTGCCCGCCCGCGATCACCCGCGCCTCATCTCCATGTTCCTGCAAAATCGAAACCGCTGACGTAATGTCAGACGGCCGGTAGTATTCGAACCCCGCTGGTATCATCTGGCTTGTCCTCCCTGGCACGCCCAGTGCGCGCCTCCGACAACCAGTCCGCCAACAGCAGTGGACCCGCGCCAGCCTTTAAAAACAGCCCGCGCGGTTCGTTGCACGAAATGCGAATAGGCTGCACGAGTTGCGAAACCCGGGAAATCCACCAAATGCGCCGCCGACATGGCGCAAGCCACAATCCCCCCTCTGCTGACGGACCTGACGCGCCACACGCCCCTCTCAAGAGCGCCGCAAACTCTGCCCGCTCGCCTCAAACGGCACAAAAAGGCGAATCTCCTCTGAGGCGCAAAAGCGATTCTCTCGGCGCAATCAGACGCTGAACGCAGCGCGCCGCCTCCCAAACCGCCCGCAATTTCATCAAATTCATGCGGATTCCTGACTATTTTGCTTATTTTATCGTTTGGTAAAATTTTTTTCTGGCTTTTTTGATCAATTGGTCAAACCCTACCTCCAACAGGAGGCCCCATGACCGACCCACTCAAACTGACGGCAGACGCACTGCAAGCCCTTGATCTTGAGACGCTAATGGCGCGGGCACGTGACATGCGTGACAGCCACTGGGGCAAAACGGTGACCTACTCGCGCAAGGTTTTTGTGCCCCTGACCAACATGTGCCGCGACACCTGCGGCTACTGCACCTTTGTCAAACACCCCGATGACCCGGCCGCGCAACTCATGTCGCCTCAGCAGGTTCTCGCCTCCGCCAAACGCGGCGAAGCCAAGGGCTGCAAAGAGCTGCTCTTCAGCCTCGGGGAGAAGCCAGAGAAACGCTATGAAAAGGCCCGCGCGGCGCTGGCGGCCTATGGCTATGACACTCTGGTCGACTACCTCAGCGACATGTGTCGGCTGGTGCTGGATGAAACCGGCCTGCTGCCCCATGTCAACGCAGGCTCTCTCACTGAGGACGAACTGGCACAGCTCAAACCGGTCAGCGCTTCCATGGGCATGATGCTGGAAACCACCAGTCGGCGTCTGATGAAAAAAGGCATGGCGCATTACGCCTGCCCCGACAAAACCCCGGTGCAACGCCTGCGCACATTGGAACGCGCAGGGCGGCTTGAGATCCCCTTCACCACCGGCCTTCTGATCGGCATCGGCGAGACCTGGGAAGAACGCATAGAAGCGCTGCACGCCATTCGCGAAAGCCATCTGACCTATAGCCATGTGCAGGAAGTGATCGTGCAGAACTTTCAAGCCAAGCCTGGCATCGCCATGGAGCACCATCCGGAGCCCAGCCTTCAGGACATGCTCAAAACGCTCGCCGCCGCGCGTCTGATCCTGCCCGCCGATGTCAGCCTTCAAGCCCCTCCGAACCTCAGCGCCCGGCATCTGGAATATCTCAGCGCCGGGATCAACGACTGGGGCGGCATCAGCCCGGTGACCATCGACTTTATCAACCCGCAGCACGAGTGGCCCGAGATCCGCACGCTGGCCGAAAACACCGCGCGCACCGGCCACCAGCTGCAGGAACGCCTCACCGTTTACCCCGCCTATCTCAAGCGCAGCGCCCGCTTCATGGCGCCGGAATTGGCACAGCGCGCCAAGGCACAGGCCCGCGCAGACGGGCTCGCGCTGCAACAGGAGGAAGAGACATGCTTGACCACAACCGCGTGATCGGCCCCGCCCCCGTTTCGCTGCACGGCACCTCGCCCGCTGTGCGCGCCATCCTTGAGAAATCCCTTGAGGGTCAGGAGATCAGCGAACAGGAGGGCGAAACCCTCTTTGCCGCGCAGGGCGCAGACATCGCGGCAATCTCCGCGGTTGCGGACCAGCTGCGCCACCGCGCCAATGGCGATCAGGTCAGCTTTGTTGTGAACCGCAACATCAACTTCACCAACGTCTGCTACATGGGCTGCAAATTCTGCGGCTTTGCCAAACGCCGCGAAGATGCGGGTGCTGAGTGGCTCAATGTGGATCAGGTTGTCGCCCGCGCCGTGGAGGCTTGGAACCGCGGTGCCACCGAGGTCTGCATCCAAGGTGGCCTGCACCCCAAAATGTCAGGACATGAATACCGCAATCTGCTGCTCGGGCTGAAAGCTGAACTGCCCGACATGCACATCCACGCGTTTTCGCCCTTTGAGGTGTGGTACGGCGCGGCCAAAACCAAACTGTCCTTTGCCGATTTCATTCAGGATCTCAAAGAATGCGGCCTTGGCTCAATGCCCGGCACCGCCGCCGAAATTCTGGACACGGACATCCGCAAACAGCTGACCAAGAACAAGCTCAGCGCCGAGCGCTGGGTCGAGATCATCCGCGCCGCCCATTCCGTCGGGTTGAAAACCACCGCCACCATCATGTACGGCCATATCGACGGCCCCAAACAATGGGCGCAGCACATGCGCATCCTGCGCGACATTCAGAAAGACACCGGCGGTTTCACAGAGCTGGTCCCGCTCAGCTTTGTGCATGAGGACTCCCCGCTCTTCACCGCCAATCCGGAGCTTGTCCGCCCCGGCCCGACCCATTATGAAACCGAAAAGATGCACGCCGTCAGCCGCATTTTCCTGCACGGCCAGATCGACAACATTCAGGTGAGCTGGACCAAACTCGGTGCCGAGCGCGCGCATTACATGCTGGATCGCGGCGTGAACGATCTGGGCGGCACCCTGATGAACGAAAGCATCAGCCGCTCTGCCGGTGCCAAAAACGGGCAGGAGATCATGGCCGCCGAAATGGTCGAGATCATCCGCGCCGCAGGCCGCATCCCGGTGCGCCGCAACACGGTCTATGACACGCTGGAAACCTACGACGACCACACCCCGGACGCCCAAGCCCCCCTTGTCGCCCGTCAGGGCCAGGATCCGCTGGCCTTCCTTGAGGAAGACACCACTCGGGTGGCCGCAGAATGAGCGGCCTGTCTCAAACCCGTGTCACCCTGATCGCTGGCGGCGTTGGCGGTGCCAAAATGGCCGAAGGCTTTGCGCATCTGGGCAATGTTGATCTGCGCGTGATCTGCAACATCGGCGATGACGACAGCTTCCACGGTCTCTGGGTGTCACCGGATGTGGACACCATGCTCTACACTCTGAGCGACCGCATCAACCGCGCACAAGGCTGGGGCGTAGAAGACGACGCCCTGCGCGCGCTTTCGGTCCTTAAGGATCTGGGACAAGAAACATGGATGACGCTGGGCGACCGTGACCTCGGCCTGCACATCTTCCGCACCATGCAATTGGTGCAGGGCCGCGCGCGCCAAGACATCACAGATCACATCGCCAAAGCCCTTGGCATCTCTGCGCGGCTGCTCCTTTCCACCGAGGATCAAGTGCCAACCCGCGTCTGTACAGAAAGCGGTTGGCAAAGCTTTCAGGAGTACTTCGTACGCGACCAATGCCGCCCTGCGGTGCGCGATCTGGCCTATGAGGGGCAGGAAACCGCACGCGCCAATCCGGCAGCACTGGACGCGATCACCGACACCGACCTGATCGTGATTGCCCCCAGCAATCCCCTGATGTCGATCATGCCCATTCTCGGCATCCCCGGGATCGGCGAGACCTTGGCACAGGCCACCGCCCCCCGCCTTGCGGTCAGCCCCTTTGTGGGGGGCCGCGCGCTCAAAGGACCGGCGGACAAAATGCTGCAAAGCCTCGGTCTCACGCCTTCCACCGCCTATATCGCCGATCTCTATGACGGGCTGATCGACGGGTTGGTGATCGACGTCACCGACGCCGGGGATCAGGTGGCAACCGACCTGCCCCTCCATGTCGAGCAGACCGTAATGCAAACCCGCACCGACAAATGCGCGCTGGCGCAGCGCCTGCTGCATCTCGCCAACCTGTCTCCCTTGGCCCCTGCTCCGGATGAGGTCTGCGCATGACGAGCAAGCTGCTGATCGCCATTCCGATGAAGGACCCGAAACAGGCCAAAACCCGCCTCAGCGACGCCCTGCCCCCGCAAGAGCGGCAGAGGTTCGCCCTCTCCCTGTTCCTACGCACGCTTGATCAGATCGCAGCGGCGCAATGTGACGCCTCGGTGGTGGTGGTGACCGCCAGCCCTCTCATTGCCGAAAAAGCGCGCGCGCACGGGGCCGCCGTGCTGATGGAAGAGGTCGCACAGGGCCTCAACAGCGCCTGCACGCAGGCCAAGCTTTGGGCCGCAGACCAAGGCTTTGCGCATCTGGCCATCCTGCCCGGCGATCTCGCCCTGCTCTCTGCCACCGACATCGCGCAGCTGTCACGGCTTACCCTGCCGCCCACCGCCGCCGCGCTCTGTGAATCCAGCGATGGCGGCACCAACTGCCTGATGCTCCATCCCGAGGCCGAATTTGAGTTCTGCTTTGGCCCCGGTTCCTTTCGTGCGCACCGCAAAGCCGCTGCTCGCGCGGGTCTCGCCTGCCACATCCTGCGCAGCAGCACCCTGCGCTTTGACGTCGATACCACCCGCGATTTGGCCCAGATCCAACAGCTGCGCCAACGCCCCTCCACAGGACAACAGGCCCTATGAGCGCGCTTTCCATCATCGCTGTCCCCGGCATCCCAGAAATCCACCCCAGCGACGATCTCGCCGCCATCCTTGCCGAGGCTCTGGAGCCGATCGGCGTGGAGCCCAATGACATTCTGATTGTCGCCCAAAAGGTGGTGTCCAAAGCCGAAGGGCTGCTGGTTGATCTCGCCACCGTCACCCCGGGTGAGGAGGCAAACGCATTGGCGCAGCGTATCTCCAAAGACCCGCGCAAGGTCGAGGTGGTGCTGCGCGAAAGCGCGCGCGTGGTCAAAAGCTGGAAACACCCCGACGCGGGCGAAGGCACGCTGATCTGTGAACATGTCAGCGGCCACATCTCTGCCAATGCGGGCGTCGATCAATCCAACATCGGCGGCGAGGACATGGCGCTCCTCTTGCCCCGCGATCCCGACGCCAGCGCCGCCGCGCTGCTCGCGGCCCTCACCGCGCGGTTTCAGACCCGTCTGGGCGTGGTGATCTCTGACACCTTCGGCCGCCCGTGGCGGCTGGGGCAGGTCAATGTGGCCATCGGCATGGCCGGGCTGCCCGCGCTCAAATCCGAGGTCGGCAACAAAGACGCTCATGGCCGTGATCTGGCGGTCACACAACCGGCCTTTGGCGATGAACTGGCCGCCGCCTCGGGCCTCGCAATCTCCAAAGCCTCACAGACACCCCTCGTGGTGATCCGGGGCCTCACCTGGGATGGAAACACCGGACAGGCCAGCGATCTGGTCCGCAAAAAGAAAGAGGATATGTTCAGATGACAATTGCAATTATCGGCGGCACCGGCCCACAGGGCCAAGGTCTCGCGCTGCGCTTTGCCCGCGCGGGCGTGCCGGTGGTGCTCGGCTCGCGGGACGGCGCCCGCGCCAGCGAGATCGCCAGCGAGCTTCAGGCCAAACTGGCCGCCGACGCCGCCCCGATCACCGGTGCCGACAACGAAGGCGCCACACAGGCCGCCGACGAAATGGTGATCCTAGCAGTGCCGTTTGCGGGCCACAACGCCACGCTGGAGGCGCTCAAACCCCATCTCGCGGGCAAGATCCTCGTCGACATCGTGGTGCCGCTGGCAGAGGGCGATCCCAAGCTTGTGGACATGCCGCCCGAAGGCTCCGCAACCGAGGCCGCGCAGGCCATTCTCGGGGCCGACATCCCGGTGATTGGCGCGTTGCACAATGTCTCTGCGGTCACCCTGAACACGCTTGAGTGGGACATCAACTGCGACATCCTTGTCTGCGGCAACCAGCTGGCCGCGCGCAAAAAGGTCATGGAACTCTGCGAGAAGCTTGGCGTCACCGCCTATAACGCAGGCCCCGCACAGGCCGCCCGCTGTGTCGAGGCGATCACCCCGATCCTGATCCGCACCAATATTTCCAAAGCCGTGCCGTTTTCCCACGCCGGCATCAAAGTCTGGGCGCCGGATCACTGATCCACCCGCCCCCAAACACAACAACACCCAACAAGGAGACCCCCATGGAATTTGGTATTTGTTTTAAAGGCTTCGTTGAGCCGGAGCGCGCCAAGGCACTTGTGCGCCAAGCCGAAAACGCAGGCTTCACCTACTGCTGGTTCTATGACAGCCACATCCTGTGGCGCGAAAGCTATGTGGCCATGGCGATGTGCATGGAGCACACCACCAAGATGAAATTCGGGCCTTGCGTCACCAACCCGAACACCCGCGACTGGTCCCACGCCGCCTCGCTCTTTGGCTCCCTTGCCAAGCAATCCGGCAACCGCTTTGAACTTGGTCTTGGCCGCGGCGATAGCGCCGTGCGCGTGATGGGCAAAAAACCTGCCCCCCTCGCCCGCCTTGAGGAGTTTACCCATGTTGTGAAAGCCCTCGTGCGCGGCGATGAGGCACAATATGGCGACGCGCCAAACCCGATCCAGTTCCCATGGGCCACCGGCTATGAACTCCCCGTCTGGGTCGCCGCCTATGGCCCCAAGGCCCTGTCCTCGGCAGGCCGCGTCGGTGATGGTCTGATCCTGCAGATTGCCGAACCTGCAATCATCAAATGGCTAACCGATCAGGCCATTGCCGCAGGCGAAGCCGAAGGCCGCGACATGTCCAACTTCGGCGTCATGGCCGCCGCGCCAGCCTACACAGGCGACCGCGCCAAAGGCCGCGAAGCCACCAAATGGTTCCCCGCCATGGTCGGCAACCACGTCGCTGACATCGTTGAGAAATACGGCACCGAGCGCGAAGACATCCCCAAAGCCCTGACCGAATACATCAAAGACCGTAAAGGCTATGACTATTCCAAACACGGCCAGAGCGATAACCCCTACCTCGACTTCATCACCGATGACATCGTCGACAGCTTCAGCGTTCTGGGCGAGATCGACGAGCACATCAGCAAGCTCAACGCGCTCAAAGAGGCCGGTGTGACACAGTTCAACATCTATCTGGACAATGGCGAGGAGGAGAAAATCATCTCCGACTACGGCAACCACATCATTCCGGCCTTCCAAGCGCAGGCCGACGAGGCCATCGCAGCGGAATAAATCTGCCCCAGACATAACCGGCTCCGTGACCTATGGGGCCGGTTTACTGCGTTGGAGCGGGGGGACTGCTCGATGAGATGTGAACTAATTTCCAAACGCTTAGCTAGTTCAATAAAAGTAGTTGCTCTAAAGATCTACAGGTGAGTGATTGTCGGTTGTAAAGAGCTGCAATGCTTAGTGAAGGGTATGGCCTGCCCCCAAAAATCTCCCGCGTTGTAGTGTAGGGGTTGCTGGGAAAGAGCTGACGACGCCGGTCAAGCGACGCGAGGAGCATTGTTGGCAATGCGGGATCATGACATCTCGCAGCGCTGCGCATGCCGTCTTGTCGGTGTCGACCCCAAGACCGTCAGGCGCGACCGTCCGCCTGACAATCCGGAGATCCGCAAGGAGATGAAGGGGATCGCTGCCAAGCGACGCAGATTTGATTATCGCCGGATCGGCGTGATAATTGAGCACGAAGGGTGCATTATGAACCAGATGAATTTGTATCGCCTCTACACCGAAGAGAAACTGGGTGTCAGACGCCGACGAGGTAGGTAGCGCGCCCGAGGATCACGAACACCGATGCCAGAGGTCCTATGGCCCGGTGCACGTTGGTCGCTAGACCTTCAGTCAGAGACGTTCAGTGCATCGCGCCGGTTCCGTATTATGGCAGTGAATGCTGATTATTCTCGTGAAAATCTGGGGCTGATCGCAGACACATCGATCTCCAGCGCCCGTTTGGCGCGAGAACTGGATTCGCTGGTTTGCATAAATGGCAAGCACGCCAGCATTGTCAGCGATAATGGAATAGAGTTCACCAGTCGGGCGATCCTGAAATGCGCGAAAGACAACAACGTCGATTGGCACTACATTGATCTAGGCAAGCCGCAGCAGAATACCTTCTTCGAGAGCTTCAACGGCTGTATCCGCGACGAGCCATTGAACGAAGAGATGTTAGAGAGCTTGGAAGATGCCCGCCGAAAGCTGGCGCTCTGGCGATACCACTACAACAACGTCAGACCGCACTCATCGTTCGGCAATCAAACGCCCACAAAAGCGTTTCTGACGCTTGAGCAAATTGAGGGTTCCGTGCCCGACGCGCTTGCCCATACCAAAGTCGCCGAATATTAAAACAGACCCGCAGACTCTCGTTGCGAGTGAGGGCGCATCGGGGCAGGTCGGACCGCCCGCGTCTAAAAAGCTTGAAACCGGCGATGGGGTGGCCGAGCTGCATTCAAAGGGGGCCGCTTGCACTTTGCAGTTCCTGTACGACTTGCGTCCAACAACACATGTGTAAGAAAGTCGCGCTTCGCAGCAACTGAATTCACCGCGCCTAAAACTTTTCCCTGTGCAACCAATAGTCAGCAGCCCCCTGAGACGCATTGCCGAAACAAGAAATAACCACCCCCGCCAAACACGTTTCTGACATAAAAACAGTCAAGCTAACCCATCGCAAACAATGCCAGGATGTGGGCAACGAGACTACTTCTTTCTTATAATCGCCAAGCCATCTCGCCCCTTACGAACGTCGAGATCAAAAAACTCGCTCGTACTCTTAGTAAAGAAGAGTATGTCACTCCAAATAATCGAAAGCGCCTGTGCGACTGACGGCCAAGAGAATGCATCATGAAAAAGCACAATACCCCCTTTATTGAGGTATTCTCTAATCATATGGAAATCCATGAGAGTAAAAGCCGTTGAGTGGTCCCCATCCACAAACGCAAAATCCACTCCCTCTTCTACAGCCTGCAAAACGTCCCTTCCGACCACAGGGATATTCATCATGCGCGCTTTCTCTAAATCAACGCTCGTAACCTTGGCGTCATATCCATGGGATATCCGGCCTGAACTCCAACCTGTTTCGAATGACACAATATCTGAAAGGCCCATATTGGCAAAAAGCTCTTTCGCCACATCAACCGGGTTCCCACTTGAGCGGTGTTGGATTTCAGGATCAATGCAAATCAGCCTTCCAGAGCCATTTTGCCGAAGAGCGTCTGCAATAATAGCGGCAGAATAGCCAATAAAGGTGCCAATTTGCACAACATTCTTTGGTTTTTGCTCTATGATCAGACGATGCAGCGTCACCGCTTCATCATCTTTGATGCTTCCACCAAAAAAATTGCCTCTAGTGATACCAAAGCGCTCAACATTAGAACTATAGAAATCGTTAATGCGTTTTACCGCAGCTTTTGATGCGGCTAACTCCGTCGGAAACATATCAATTGTCCTAGAACGACAGAGGAAATTCCACCAAACATAGTCCACAGGAGTGAACTCTGCTCCACGAAATCCTGCAGGAACGCGCGCCAAAATTTCTCCGACATTGATCTCAGCCAGAGTTTCTTTTGCTGAATCGAGCTCAACTTCAGATGGCGATGCAACATGTGTTCCTGTTATAACGCCAAACGCCCCGCGAACTCGGCCGATAGCTCGCGCTGCTAGAGATTTTTTTGAACTCATGATTGCTCCTATGAAGTGTAGAAATGATCACTGAAATGCAGTGACAATTCGATCCCGTATCAAGCACTTTGCTCTTAGCATTTCAAGCCACTGGAAGGTCGGAATGTTCAGGGCGAGCCAAATATGTGCAAACTTGGGAGATCTTTAAAACTAACGGGGCATACCGAAAATCGAGCTTTTTGAATTTCCCCCATTAAGCGAGGGCTTAACTGGAAAGCTCTGCCCCCTTTCACAACCCCAGCGCCTCGCGCAGCGGCCCCATGCGGGAGCGGCTCACCGGCACCTTGCTGAGCGACTCCACCGTCTCAAAATACAGCGTGCCATTGTCCTTGTTGCGCTCAAAGCTGCTCACATGGCTCGGGTTGATCAGATAGCTGCGGTGCGCCCTCAAGAACCCGCTCGCCTCCAGACGGTTGGCCGCCTCCGTGATGGACCAGGGGCAAAACAGCTTCTCCGCCCCAAGATAGAGCACCGTATAATGCCCCTCCGCCCGAATGGCTGCGACCTGCGTCGGATCCGCAAAAAACGTCTGCCCTTCACGCTCAAACGGCACCCCCGCCGTGGCCGCCACAGGCTGTGGCGTCGGCGCAGGCTCTGCGGCGGGCTCTGATGGTGCGGTCTCGGTGTCTTCTTGCGGGGCGATGAAGGTGATCCCGGTCAGCAAGAAAGCCCCGCAAATCAGAAACACCGCCAGCGTGACCCCCATGGCCAGCACCTGATTGTCGAGCGCTGGTCCGGCGACAGCGGCGGCCTCACTGGGCAGAAACCCGGTGAGCAGGATCGCCACAAAATGCATGGAAAACACGGCAAAGCCAAAACACACCGTGCCCAGCACAATATTGCGCTGTGTGCGCGCATCATAGGCGACCCAGATCGCCAGAATCGACAGCACCACAGAGGCCACGGTGGAGATCACCACATCCAGCACGCCATAAACTGGTCGGCACAGCTGCATCCCGGCCATGCCGACATAATGCATCACCACAATGCCAAGGCCGACAATCACACCTGCCCCAAGGATCACCTGCGGCGAGCGTTCTCTGAAATGCAGCAGCAACAGCGCCAGCCCGACCATCAGGATCGCCACCAGCGCAGAGATCAAGGTGATCAGCGCGTCATAGAAAAACAGGATCGGCAGTTGCAGCCCCAGCATGGCGACAAAATGCATCGACCAAATGCCGCCGCCGAGCACCACCGCCGCCAGCGCCACCACAATCTTGCGCCGCGCATCGGGAAGCGCATTGGCCCCGCGTGTGAGCGACAACCCGGTGAACCCCGCCATCAGCGCCACCGCCAATGACGTCGCCACAAGCCAGGGGTTGTGCGAAAAATCCAACACGCCTGTGACCCTCCCCCGATCGCTGCCGTTTTGGTTGCTGTGGCGACGCTAGCAAAGCCCCCGTTCAAAGGCAATTTTCTCCCGCACTTTTATGGCGTTAGAAGTGCCGCACCGGTTTTTTCTCCTATGTCACAGATTTCCTGCGCGTTTTTGCGCCCTATTGCCCCGGCCCGCCGTTTCCGGCTAGGTCGGAAGCACCACAAAAGGCAGAGCGCAGATGAGCAGCACAATCTACATCCTCAACGGCCCCAACCTGAACCTTCTGGGCAAACGCGAGCCGGAGATTTACGGCCACGACACGCTGGCCGATGTTGAAACCTCCTGCGCCGCGGTCGGGACCGCGCTTGGCTTGTCGGTGAAGCTGCTGCAATCCAATCACGAAGGCGAGCTGGTCGACTGGATCCACGAGGCCCGCGCGCAAGCGGCCGGGATCATCATCAACCCCGCCGCCTACAGCCACACGTCCGTGGCCATTCTCGATGCGCTTAACACTTTTGAGGGGCCGGTGCTGGAGGTGCATATCTCCAACATCCACAAACGCGAAGCCTTCCGGCACCACTCCTATGTGTCGGCCCGCGCAGAAGGTGTGATCGCAGGCTTTGGCGTGGAAGGCTACGCTCTGGCCGTGCGCCGCATGGGAACGTTGCTCGGCTAATCCTTCCGACCGACCGCAGGGAGGTCTGCGCCTGCCTGCCCCCCGGCAGGCGCCGCCCTCCCCTCATCACTTCTTCCGCATCGCATCCATCAGCGCAGCGCCCAATGCGCCATTGCCGCTGTCCTGCTGCTTGGGCTTGGCACTGTAGTTGCCTCCGCCGCCGGCACCGCGCGGTCCTTTCCCACGCGGTCCGCCAGCAGGCCCACCGCGCCCTTTGCCGCCAAACCCAGCGCGTGCATTGCGGTCTTCTTTGGCCGAAGCTCCGCCATCCTTGCGCATGGACAGGCCGATGCGTTTGCGCGGCACATCCACTTCCGTCACCGTGACCTTCACCACATCCCCGGCTTTCACCACCTCATGCGGGTCTTTCACAAAGCGATCCGCCAGCTGGCTCACATGCACCAGACCATCCTGATGCACGCCCACATCCACGAACGCCCCAAAGGCCGCCACATTGGTCACCGTACCTTCCAGCGCCATGCCAGGCTTGAGGTCTGAAATCTCTTCCACCCCATCGGCAAAGGTCGCGGTCTTGAACGTCGGGCGCGGGTCACGCCCCGGCTTTTCCAGCTCGCTCAGAATGTCGCGCACCGTTGGCAGACCAAACTTCTCGGAGACAAACTCCTCCGCCCGCAGGCGTTTCAGCGCCGCGCCATCGCCCATAAGGCTGCGCACATCCCGCCCACAGGCAGAGACAATTTTACGCGCCACATCATAGGCTTCCGGGTGCACTGCGCTGGCATCAAGCGGCTCATCCCCTTCGGTGATCCGCAAGAACCCCGCGCATTGCTCAAAGGCCACCGGCCCCAAGCGCGCCACTTTCAGAAGCTCTTTGCGCGAGCCAAAGGCGCCGTTTTCATCGCGATGCGCCACAATCGCTTCCGCCAGCCCCGGCCCAAGACCGGACACATGCGCCAAGAGCGGTGCGGAGGCCATATTCAGGTCCACACCCACCGCGTTCACCGCGTCTTCTACAACGGCTTCCAGCGACTTGCCCAAACGGTGCTGATCCACATCGTGCTGATACTGGCCAACCCCGATGGACTTCGGCTCAATCTTCACCAATTCCGCAAGCGGATCCTGCAAACGCCGCGCAATCGACACCGCGCCGCGCAAAGACACATCCAGCCCCGGGAACTCCCGCGCCGCCAGCTCGCTTGCGGAGTAAACAGAGGCCCCGGCCTCGCTCACCACCACTTTGGTCGGCGCTTTCACACCTTTGGGCAAATGCTTCAGCACCTCGCCCACCAGCTTCTCGCTCTCCCGGCTCGCGGTGCCATTGCCAATCGCAACCAGCTCCACGCCATGCTTGGCAATCAGCGCCAGCAAGGTCTCCTCAGCGCCGCGCACATCATTCTTTGGTTGGAAAGGATAAATCGTGGCCGTATCCAGCAGCTTGCCGGTGGCATCCACCACCGCCACTTTACAGCCCGTACGAATACCCGGGTCCAGACCCAGTGTCGCCTTCGCCCCCGCAGGAGCTGCCAGCAGGAGGTCTTTCAAGTTGCGCGCAAACACGGCAATGGCCTCTTCCTGCGCCCGCGCACGCAGCTCGCCCATCAGATCCACGGTCATCGTCAGGCTCAGCTTCACCCGCCAGGTCCAGCCCGCCACTTTGCGCAGCCACAGATCACCGGGCGCCTCGCTGCGGGTGTCGAGATAGCTCGCCACCATCGCCTCTGCGCGCTCCTTGCCGCCCTCCGGATCGGGGCCAATGTCTAGCGAGATCACGCCTTCCTTGGAGGCGCGCATCATCGCCAACGCGCGGTGGCTTGGCACTTTGGACCACGGCTCTGAGTGCTCAAAGTAATCCGAAAACTTCGCGCCCGCCTGTTCCTGGCCAGAAATCACCTTGGCCGCCACAATCGCCTCTTTTTGCAAGAAGCTGCGCAGCTCGCCCAAAAGCGTGGCGTTCTCTGTCAGCCCTTCCGCAACAATATCGCGCGCGCCATCCAGCGCTGCTTTCACGTCGGCCACGTTTTCGGTGACATAGCCCGCCGCCAGTGCCTCCGGATCCGCATTGCGATCCGCCAAAATCGCCTCTGCCAGCGGGGCCAACCCGTTTTCGCGCGCAATCATCGCCTTGGTGCGGCGCTTGGGTTTGTAAGGCAGGTAAATGTCTTCCAGCGCAGCTTTGGTCTCAGCCCCCACAATGGCCTTGGCCAGCGCATCGGTCATCTTGCCCTGCTCGGTGATCGAGGCCGCCACGGTCTCGCGCCGCGCTTCCAGCTCCCGCAGATAAGCCAGCCGATCCGCCAAGGTCCGCAGCTGGCTGTCATCCAGCCCACCTGTCACCTCTTTGCGGTAGCGCGCCACAAACGGCACTGTCGCGCCCTCATCCAAAAGCTTCACAGCCGCCCCAACCTGATCGGGTTTGGCGGCAATCTCGCCAGCAATGGTGCGGAAAATGCGCGTGCTCGTATCCAAGGGGGCTCTCCTGAAAATCATTGGAGCACCCTTCTTAGCATTGCCTGCCGTGGGGCCAAGAGCGGAACGCCCCGCTCAGAGAAATACCGCCCATTGGCAACGCCCGACCGAGGGTGGGCGACCCACAAAAAAGGATGCCGCTTTATCTCAGCGGCACCCCTCCGGTGTTTGCAATATGCGATATTGTCAGCAAAATCGCCCTCCCGTCCGGTCGGTCGGGCGATGCCCGGCGGCGGCTGAGCCGCCTTTGCTCCGGGCGTTACCCATCAAGCTCCAGCGTCCGCAAAAGCGCCTTCATGGTCGCGCGCTCTTCATCCGTCATGGCCGCCTTGCGGCTTTTAAACAGCGTCGCCTGCGACTTCAGCACCAAGGCATCTGACAGGATTTTCAGGTGGTTGGCCCGCAGCGTATCCCCTGTCGAGGTGATATCCGCCACGCCTTCCGCCGTCATATTCTTGATCGTGCCTTCGGTCGCACCTTGGCTGTCCACCAGCTGATAATCCGCCACGCCGTTGTCGCGCAGGAACTCCCGCACCAGGCGGTGGTATTTGGTGGCAATCCGCATCCGGAACCCATGGGCCTCCCGGAACGCCGAGGCCGCCGCATCCAGATCATCGAGCGTGTCCACATCGGCCCAACAGCCCGGCACCGCAATGATCAGATCCGCATGGCCAAAACCCAAAAGCGCCAGCTCCGCAACCTGCTGCTCCCACTGACCAAGCTTTTCGCGCACCAGATCGGTGCCCGTGACGCCAAGGTGAATGCGCCCCGCCGCCAGCTCACGGGGGATTTCTCCTGCGGACAGCAACACCAGCTCCACGCCCTCAACGCCTTCAACGGCCCCTGCATATTCACGATCCGACCCTGTCCGGCTTAGCTGCACACCGCGCGCGCCAAACCAGTCAAAGGTCTTCTCCATCAGCCGCCCTTTGGAGGGCACACCCAGCTTGATGCTCATGCCGCGTCCTCCAGATCGACCAACACACCGGGACGGATCACGCCACCCACAGCGGGAATTTCCCGCCCCTGGCCAAGCACTTGCGTCAGCGCATCATAACGTCCGCCAGTCGCCACCGCAGGCAAATCCGCCCGATCCGGCACATAAAAGCCAAAGACAAACCCGTCGTAATATTCCATTGAGGTCCGGCCATAGCTGGCCTCAAACTCAAGGCTTTCAACATCCACACCACGCGCATCCAGCGCTTCCATACGCTCGCGCAACCGGCGTGCGGCTCCGCTGATCGCGGACATGTCCACCGCCAGATCGCGGATATGCTCAAGCGCATTGGGCAGCGTCTCTCGCACATTCAGCAGCGCTTCGATCAGCTCCACCTGCAAGGGCGAGATCGGCGGCGCCGCCGCATCTTCGCGCAACGCCTCAATACGCGCCGCCACCTCGGCCTGCGACCGCAGACCAATATCGGTGAAGCCATGCGCCATCGGATCATCCGCCGCCAAAAGCGCCGCCCGACTTGCAGGCACCTCACTGCGCCCAGCAAACCGATCCAGCAGCGCCTTAAACCGCCGGGGCCGCCAGATGTGGCGTGCCAAAGCGCGCTTGCGCCGCTCGGTGGTTTCAAGCCCGGCCACAGCGGCGGCCAGTATGCCAATGTCGCCGGTGGAGGCGCGCAATTCCACGCCTTTCAGCGCGTCTTGCATCACCGCAAACACCTCGGCGTCACTCGCCGCAGGGTTCTCGCGGTCAAACACCTCATAGCCGACCTGCATATATTCATTGGCCCGCGCAGGGTCATCTTCCTGCCGCCGGAACACCTCACCCGCATAGGTATAGCGTGCCGGTTCCGCCCCATGCGCCATATGCATCTGCACCACAGGCACCGTGAAATCGGGCCGCAGCATCTGCTCCCCGCGCAGCGCATCCGAGGTCACATAGGCGCGCCCGCGAATGTCTTCGCCATACAGGTCCAGAAGCGCGTCCGCAGGCAGCAGAATCGGCGTTTCCACCGGCACCGCACCCGCCGCTTCAAAGTCAGCAGCCAGCGCTGCCGCCCGCGCGCGGATTTTGGATTTTTGTGCCATCAGCCCGCCTGCTCTTCGCTCTGAGACGCCAGAATTTCGCGCACCTTCGCAACCAGATCACCGCGTGGCACCTCAAACTGGCTCGGGCGCTCTTTCCACTCTTCCAATGTGGCGCTCTCGGCAATTTTTGCGCCCAGGATCAGGTCTTTAAGCTGCACCACACCGTTGGCTTTCTCGTCACCACCTTCGATCACAGCCACAGGGCTGTTGCGCTTGTCCGCGTATTTCAGCTGGTTGCCGAAGTTCTTCGGATTGCCAAGGTAAACCTCGGCGCGAATGCCCGCATTGCGCAGCTCCGCCACCATGGCCTGATAATCCGCCATCCGGTCGCGATCCATCACGGTCACCACCACAGGCCCCGTGGCCACGCCACCCATACGGCCCTTTTCGCGCAGCGCCGCCAGCAGGCGATCCACCCCGATGGACACCCCAACCGCAGGCACTTCCTGCCCGGTGAACCGCTTCACCAGACCATCATACCGCCCACCGCCGGACACCGAGCCAAACTGCCGCTTGCGGCCCTTCTCATCGAGAATTTCGAAGGTCAGCTCTGCCTCAAACACCGGACCGGTGTAATAGCCCAATCCACGCACAATGGAGGGGTCAATCTCAATCCGGTCACTGCCATAGCCACCTGCGGCCAGCAGCTCGCCAATCTGTTCGAGCTCGGCAATGCCCTCAGCGCCCACTTTGGAGGCCCCGACCGCTCCACGTAGATTGTCAAAGGTCTTTGCCACATCGTCCGCTTTGGAGGTCAGGAAGGCAATCACCGGCTCGATCTGATCGTCAGACAGGCCCACACCGTCGATATAGGCACCGGAGGCATCCAGACGGCCTTTGCCCAGCAGCTCACGCACGCCGCTCTCGCCCACCTTGTCAAACTTGTCGATGGTGCGCAGCACGTTGTCGCGGGCGGCTTGATCGTCGCCAAGCCCCATCACTTCCAGCACACCGTTCATGACCTTGCGGTTGTTCACCCGCACAAGGAAATCCCCGCGCGGAATGCCCACGGTCTCCAGCGTATCAGACAGCATCGCGCAGATTTCCGCATCCGCTGCCATGCTCGCCGTGCCCACGGTGTCTGCATCACATTGATAAAACTGACGATAACGCCCCGGTCCGGGCTTTTCGTTGCGCCACACTGGCCCCATCGCATAGCGGCGATAAGGGTTGGGCAAATCATTGCGGTGCTGCGCATAAACCCGAGCCAACGGCGCGGTCAGATCATAGCGCAGGGCCATCCAGTCACCCTGATCTTTCTCGTCAAATTCCTGCCAGGCAAACACGCCTTCATTGGGGCGGTCCACATCCGGCAGGAACTTGCCCAGCGCCTCAACAGTTTCCACCGCGCTGCTCTCAAGCGCCTCAAAACCATAGCGATGATAGACCCCGGCGATCTGATGCAGCATCTCGGTGCGCTCGGTCACCTCCACACCAAAATAGTCGCGGAACCCCTTTGGCGTGACTGCCTTGGGGCGGGGGGCTTTCTTCTGCTTGGCCATATCCATGGTCCCTGAGTGAAATTACGTCGCTTGTGCCTTTACAGAATGCCCAGCAGAGGAGCAAGGAAAGGCTTTATGACAGCGCCCGGCCCTTACGGCACCCGACCCCAAATCTGCCCCCGCAATCGAAGGCAGATTCACCGAATCTAAGGACACTTGCACAAAAATGTTCCGACATGCGTATTTGTCAGGCCCTTCGATGACCGACCTCACTTTGCCGACCTTGGCACCGGAAAAAACCAAGACACTGCTTTGGTCCATCGCAATTGCTCTTGGCACTGCGCTGATCTTCTTTGCCGTTCTGCGGGTTGAGGAAAACCACATCAGCAAGCATGAGCGTTTGCAGCTTGTGGAAATGACCGACAGCTTTGTGGCCGTGTTTTCTGATGCGCGCGGCGAGGACTCCCCTATTCCAGCGCATTTCCGGCGCCTTGGCATCGAGCATTTTTCCAGCACCGGACAAGTCGAACGCGACGGGCGCGCCAACACGCAGATGCGCATGCCGGGTCTGCCCGGCCTTGAGCTTGGCACCAGTGAGGATGACCCCCGTCTGTCCGAGGTCATCGCCGGATTTTCAGGCCAATCAAACCACGCGCCGGTGCACGAACAGCATTGGGAGAATGGCCGGCTCATCAGCCGCACCCTGGTGCCGTCGATTGCGGA
Source organism: Shimia sp. R9_2 (assembly GCF_017743735.1). Classification (GTDB taxonomy): domain Bacteria; phylum Pseudomonadota; class Alphaproteobacteria; order Rhodobacterales; family Rhodobacteraceae; genus Shimia. The sequence goes on along the minus strand of NZ_JAGHRO010000001.1, from coordinate 911,988 downwards.
AAAAGAAACCTGTGTGAGCTGCCACAACACGCTGCTTGGCGAAGAGGTGTTTCAACTGGGCGACGCGATGGGCGCCTATGTGGTGGAGCGCGACATGACCGCCAATGCGCTGGCAGATGCCAAATATGCCGCCGTCTGGTTCTTTGGCTCTCTGGCCGTCTTCTGGCTCATCGGCTTTCGCGAACACGCCCGCAACCTCCATGTGCTGCAGCTGAAATCGCAGGTCAAAATCGAGGAAATGAAAAACGCGGCGGACGCCAAGGAAAAGTTCCTGCTGTCCCATGACCCGCTGACCGGCCTGCCCAACCGCAAGCTCTTCAACGAGCATTTGCGCGACAGCTTTGACCTGCCGGATCGCAACACCTTGACCGCAGCGCTGGTGGATCTGGATGACTTCAAACTGGTGAACGACACCATGGGCCACGCTGCCGGTGATGCCCTGCTGGTTGAGGTCGCCCAGCGCCTGAAAGCAGCGACCCGCGATGTGGACGCCATGGTCGCCCGCTTGGGCGGAGATGAATTTGCGCTGATCTGGAACGCCCGCAACGCCTTCAGCCTTGGCGCGGCAGTGGCCCCGCGTATGCTCGCGCAGGTCACCCGGCCGATGGAATTTGAGAACTGGTCCATCACCCCGAAATGCTCCATTGGTCTGGCCTGCACCGATCAAGGCATGGGGCAAACCCCAAGCGAATTGCTCAAGGCCGCAGATGCCGCGCTTTATTCGGCCAAGGGGCTCGGCAAAAACACCTATCAGGAATACGACAAGGTCATCGACGCCTGCATGCAGCGGCAGAAAACCATCGCTGCGCGCCTGCCTGACGCGATCCGGAATGGCGACATCCGTGTCGCGCTGCAGCCTCAGGTCAATCTGAGCAACCGGCAATTCCGCGGGTTTGAAGCGCTGGCGCGCTGGCGTCTGGACGGGGAAGACATCTCACCGGATGAGTTCATCACCATCGCCGAAAGCTCTGGCGTGGTGAAAGACCTCGACCTCTATGTGCTCAAAAAGGCCGCCCGCTTTGCCCGAAAGCTGAGCGCGGATATGGGCGTGCCGGTGCCCATTTCGGTCAATGTCTCCGCCAAAAGCTTCCGCAGCCTGTCCCTTGCCGAGGACATTCAGGACATTCTCTGGACCACGGGCTTTGATCCCGAGCTCCTGACACTGGAAGTGACCGAAACCGCCGCAATGGAAAAGATGGAAGCGGTTCAGGCCACAATGGGCGCTCTGCGCAAACAGGGCGTGCGCAGCGCGCTCGATGATTTTGGCACCGGCTATTCCTCACTCGCCTACCTGCTGCGCATGGAATTTGACGAGATCAAGATTGACCGGGAATTTGTGCGCGACATTCACGCGGGCAATGACAACCACATTCTGGTTCGCCACCTCGCCGATATGCTGTGCCAGCTCGACATTGATCTGGTGGTGGAAGGCATCGAAACCGAAGAGCAGATCGCGCTGCTGCACGGGGTCGGCAACCGCGTGGGTCAGGGCTATCTCTTCTCCCGTCCGCTGGAGCTGGAGAATGTGGAGGGCTATCTGCGCTCTGCGCTCAACCTGCCGGACGGCACAGCACAGACTGGCACCAAGGGCTAACCGGCACCAACGGCTGATCTGAACCGAAGCCTAAAGCGCACCGAGGTCGTCGGCAATCTCCTGCGCGATGGCAACGCCATCCACCCCTTCGCGCTCTGCTGACACGCGCAGCCCCAGCAGATCAGACTGATAGCGCAGCGCCAAAGCCTTGGGATTATGCGCCGCATCAATCTCCCCGGCGGCCTGCGCCTGCGCAAACAGGGCGGCAAAGGTGGCTTCCATTTTTAACAGATGCTGGCTCGCGGTTTCAGCGAGCGGATGGTTGTGCGCCCGCAGCTCCAGCAGCGTTTTTGACAGCATACAGGCCTTTGCCGGTGCCGCCCCATTGCCGATCGCAATCTGCGGCCAACGCTTGAGCGCCTCAAGCGGCCCGAGCTCCTGCGCCAATGCGGTCAACCCCGCCACCCCGTCAGAGGCATATTGATTTAGCGCCAGCTCAAACAGCGCGTCCTTGGAACCGAAAGCCGCATAAAAGCTGCCCGGCTTCATCTGAAGTTCTGCCTCCAGATCCTTGAGCGACGTGCCCGCCCAGCCGCGCTGCCAGAACAGATCACGGGCGCGGCCTATCAACTCTTGGCGGTCATAATTTGGCTTTCGGGGCATCACGGACTCGTTACGGCTAATTCTTGAATGATTGCTCAACAATATACTTGAGTGATCACTCAATAAAGCCTAAATGAGTCTCATCGACACTGAATCACAGGAATAATCCTCATGAGCTTCCCGTCCCACGACCTCGAAACCGCCCCTGAAGCCTCCAAGCCGCTGCTGGAAAACTCCCAGAAAGCCTTTGGCCGCCTGCCCGGCCTGCACAAGGTTCTGGCAGAGAGCCCACAGGCCTATGAAGGCTACCAGCTGCTGCACAAACTCTTCACCGAGACCGATTTTGACGCCGATGAGCTGACCGTTGTCTGGCAGTCCATCAACGTCGAGCACGCCTGCCACTACTGCGTGCCAGCCCATACCGGCATCGCCAAAATGATGAAGGTGTCAGACGAGATCACCGAGGCGCTGCGCAATGAAACCCCGCTGCCTTCCGCCAAGCTGGAAGCTCTGCGCACCTTCACCGTGCAGATGGTGCGTGAGCGCGGCAACGTGTCTGAAGCGCAGATGAAAGCTTTCTTTGACGCAGGCTACGGCCACCGCGCGGTGCTCGACGTGATCCTGGGTCTGGCGCAGAAAACCATGTCCAACTACGTCAACCACGTGGCACAGACCCCGGTCGACGAAGTGTTCCACCCGCTGAAATGGGAACGCGGCAACACCCCTCTGGAGGTGTAATCCCGCCCGGCCCTTCCGGGCCAACCGAGCAAAACACGGGGCTGCGCTTGACGGCGCGGCCCCTTCACGCCTATGGCAGGCGCATGGAACACACCGTGCAAAAGCTTGAAGAACAGATTGCCCACCTGACCCGCACCATCGAGGATCTCAGCGATGTTGTGGCCCGTCAGGACAGCGAGATTGCCCTGCTCACCCGCCGTGTGCACATGCTGATGGAACGCGAGGCCAGCCGCGAAGCCGAAGGCGGCGGCGGTGTGGTCATCGGCAACGAACGCCCGCCACACTATTGACCGGCCGGTCGCTCAGCTGACGCTGAGCCTGCTTGTGGGCGCCGCCCTCGTCACATCAATGATGTGACTTCACCCGGGATATTTTTGGAATGAGAAAGCTGGCGGGTGTTTCCTCCCCCGCGGGGCTGAGATAGCCTGTGGCAATGACCACAGCTCCCCGATTCATTCACCTGCGCACCCACACGGAGTACTCTCTGCTGGAGGGCGCCGTGCGCGTGAAAAAACTGCCCGCGCTTTGTGAAAAGATGGGCATGCCCGCCGTCGCCATCACCGACACCAACAGCCTGTTTGCGGCGCTGGAATTCTCGGTCGGGGCGCAGAACGCGGGCATTCAGCCCATCGTGGGCTGTCAGGTCGATCTGCACATGCCGCACAACGACCCGACCGGTCGCACGGCCCCGCCGCCCCCGGCCCCCATCGTGCTGCTGAGCCAGCGCGAGGAGGGCTATGAAAACCTCATGAAGCTGTCCTCCTGCCTTTATGTGGACAAAGGCGGGCAGCTGCCGCAGGTCACCATGGAGGAGCTGGCGGAGCGCTCTGCTGGGTTGATCTGTCTCACCGGCGGGCCGGATGGCCCGATGGGGCGCATGATGCGCAACGGCCAGCACGATGCCGCCCGCGCCATGATGACCCGTTTCAAGGAAATCTTTGACGACCGGCTTTATGTGGAGCTGCAGCGTCACCCCGGCGAGCACGGCAAGCCTGAGGCCGAGCAGCTGACCGAGCGCGGCTTTATCGAGATGGCCTACGCCATGGACATCCCGCTGGTCGCCACCAACGACGTCTATTTCCCGACGACCGATATGTATGAGGCGCATGACGCGCTGATCTGTATCTCTGAGGGCGCTTATGTGGATCAACAGGACGGCCGCCGCCGCCTGACCCCGCAGCATTATTTCAAATCTCAGGAAGAGATGATCACACTTTTTGCCGATCTCCCTGAAGCAATTGAAAACACGGTGGAAATCGCCAAGCGCTGCGCTTTTGCCACCTATCTGCGCGATCCGATCCTGCCCAAATTTGCCGACGATGAGGTGGCTGAGCTGCGCCGCATCGCCAATGAGGGCCTGCAGGCCCGCCTTGCGGTGATCCCCCACGCCGTCAGTGTGGAGGAATATCAGGAACGGCTCGATTTTGAGCTGGGCATCATCGAAGGCATGGGTTTCCCCGGCTACTTCCTGATCGTTGCGGACTTTATCCAATGGGGCAAAGACCACGGCATCCCGGTGGGGCCGGGTCGGGGCTCCGGTGCGGGCAGCCTTGTGGCTTATGCGCTCACCATCACCGACCTTGATCCCCTGCGCTACTCGCTGCTGTTTGAACGCTTCCTGAACCCGGAACGGGTTTCGATGCCCGACTTTGACATCGACTTCTGCATGGACCGCCGCGAGGAGGTCATCAAATATGTGCAGCAGAAATACGGCCGCGACAAAGTGGGACAGATCATCACCTTTGGTGCGCTGCTGTCCAAAGCCGCCGTGCGCGACATCGGCCGTGTTCTGCAGATGCCATACGGGCAGGTGGACCGCCTCTCCAAGCTGATCCCGGTGGAGGGCGTCAAACCCATGTCCATCGCTGACAGTCTCAAGGAAGAGCCGCGCCTGCGCGAAGAGGCCGAAAACGAAGAGGTGGTGAACCGCCTCTTGACCTACGGCCAACAGGTTGAGGGGCTGTTGCGGAACGCCTCCACCCACGCCGCCGGTGTGGTGATTGGCGACCGTCCGCTCGATGCGCTGGTGCCGCTTTATCAGGATCCACGTTCTGACATGCCCGCCACCCAGTTCAATATGAAATGGGTCGAACAGGCCGGTCTGGTGAAGTTCGACTTCTTGGGCCTGAAAACACTCACCGTGATCCAGAACGCCATTGAGCAAATCCACAGCTCGGGCCGCCCGCTGCATGTGGCCGCCGATGGCACCCAGCTTTATGAGCCTGCCGAGGGTGCCGAGAACCAGATCAACGCCATCCCGCTGGATGACGGACCGACCTACAAGCTTTACTCTGATGCCAAAACCGTCGCCGTGTTCCAGGTGGAATCCACCGGCATGATGGATGCGCTCAAGCGCATGAAACCCACCTGTATCGAGGACATCGTTGCGCTTGTGGCGCTCTACCGTCCGGGTCCGATGGAGAACATCCCGGTCTATTGCGAAGTCAAAAACGGGCAGCGCGAGATCGAATCCGTCCACCCGCTGATCGACCACATCCTTGAGGAAACCCAGGGCATCATCGTTTATCAGGAACAGGTGATGCAGATCGCTCAGGTCATGGCGGGTTATTCCCTTGGCGGCGCCGACCTGCTGCGCCGCGCCATGGGTAAGAAGATCAAAGAGGCGATGGACGCCGAGCGCCCAAAATTTGAAAAAGGCGCGGCGGAAAACGGCGTTCCAGCCAAGAAAGCCTCCGAGGTTTTCGACCTTCTGGAAAAATTCGCCAACTACGGCTTTAACAAATCCCACGCGGCCGCCTATGCGGTGGTGAGCTATCAGACCGCCTGGCTCAAAGCCAACCATCCGGTTGAATTCATGGCCGGGGTGATGAACTGCGATATCCACCTCACCGATAAGCTCGCGGTCTATTTTGAAGAGGTCAAAAAGGCCCTCAAGCTGCCCTATGTGCCGCCCTGCGTGAACCGCTCGGATGCCACCTTCAAAGTGGTCGACGGCGCGCTGGTCTACGCCCTTGGGGCGCTGAAAAACGTCGGTGTGGAGGCGATGAAACTCGTCACCGAAGGCCGCAAGGTCGACGGGCAGGATAAGCCTTTTGCCACGCTCTTTGATTTCGCCCGTCGGGTGGATCTCAAAAAAGTGGGCAAACGCCCGCTGGAAATGCTCGCCCGCTCCGGCGCCTTTGATCAGCTCGATGGCAACCGCCGCCGTGTGCTGGAAAGCCTCGATGGTCTGGTGAACTACTCCGCCGCCATTCATGAGCAGAAGACCTCAAATCAGGTCTCGCTCTTTGGCGAGGCCGGGGATGACCTGCCAGAGCCGCGCCTTTCCCCCGCCGGGGACTGGCTACAGGCCGAGCGACTGGATGAGGAGGCCAAGGCAATTGGTTTCTTCCTCTCCGGTCACCCGCTTGAGGATTACATGGCCGCGCTGAAGCGCAAGCAGGTGCTCACGCTGGACGAGCTCACCGACAAGGCGCGCGGGGGGGCCTGTATCGCCAAGCTCGCCGGTCGTGTTTCCGGCCGACAGGAACGCAAATCCGCGCGCGGCAACCGCTTTGCCTTTGCCCAGCTTTCCGACCCGACCGGGGCCTATGAAGTCACGATCTTCTCGGACACGCTGGAAAAATGCCGCGAGTACCTGGAGACCGGCTCCAAGGTGGTGGTGACCGTGAAGGCGGAGATGGAAAGTGACCAGCTCAAACTGCTAGCCCAATCCATGACACCGGTAGACACCATTGTTGCGGATGCCGGAAACGCGGGCCTCAAGATATTCCTCGATGATGCCAGCGCCGTGGGACCGGTGGCCAACATCCTGCAGGGCGCAAAAGAGAGCATGCCAAAGGCCCCCAAAGGCCCGATCATGTTCTGCCTCACCAATATGGAGCTGCCCGGCGAGGTCGAGATCGACGCAGGCGCAGGTTTCCCGGTAAATCCTCAGATCAAGAGCGCGCTGAAATCCGTCGAAGGCGTGATGGCGGTGCAGGAGGTCTAACCTCCCGCGCCGCGCTTGGGTCTGGCTCAGCGTCGCTGAGCCTGTAAAGGGCTCTGCCCTCGCCCCATCACAGATGGGGCTTCACCCTGGATTTTTTTGGCAAGAGGAAGACGCAACGCACGCCGCCTTAATGTTTTGCAGCCGCCTGAATTTGGCACCTACGCAATACAGCCGCGATACAGACGCAATACCGACGTCGCGATTTATGGTTAATATGGCCAAATCGCCGCGCAACACTTTGGCCATGACGCAGCGACGATGACGCCGCGTTCAGGGGTGACAGCGCCCCGTCTTTACGTTTTGGTCAACCGGAAATGAGGAGGCACCGATGGAGGCACCTGTGACTCAATATCCCCATATGCTGGCCCCGCTTGATCTGGGCTTTACCACTCTGAAAAACCGCGTCCTGATGGGCTCGATGCACACCGGTCTGGAAGAAACCAAAGACTGGAATCGGGTGGCGGAATTTTATGCCGAACGCGCCCGCGGCGGCGTTGGCCTGATCGTCACAGGCGGCATGGCCCCTTCCAAAGAGGGCGGCGTTTTCCCCGGTGCTGCCGGGCTGTTTTCCGATCAGGACATCGCCAACCACAAGGTGGTGACAGACCGCGTCCATGAGGCCGGTGGCAAGATCGCCATGCAGATCCTGCACGCCGGTCGCTATGCCTATGGGCCGGAATGTGTGTCGGCCTCTCCGATCAAATCCCCGATCTCTCCCTTCCCGCCAAAGGAGCTGGATGAAGAGGGAATTGAAAAGCAAATTCAAGACTTTATCACCGCCGCCACCCGCGCGCACGAAGCCGGTTATGACGGTATTGAGATCATGGGCAGCGAGGGGTATTTCCTCAATCAGTTCATCTGTACCCATGTGAACAAACGCACGGATCGCTGGGGAGGGTCTTACGAAAACCGCATCCGCCTGCCCATCGAAGTTGTGCGCCGCTGCCGCGAGGCTGTGGGCGAGGACTTCATCATCATCTACCGTCTGTCGATGATTGATCTGGTGCCCAACGGCTCCACCCACGAAGAGGTGGTACAGCTGGCGCAAGAGATTGAAAAAGCAGGCGCAACCATCATCAACACCGGCATCGGCTGGCACGAGGCGCGCATCCCGACCATCGCCACCTCCGTGCCCCGCCGCGCCTTTGCATGGGTCACCAAAAAGCTGATGGGCAAGGTTGGCATCCCCGTGATCACCTCCAACCGCATCAACACGCCTGAAGTGGCCGAGGAGGTGCTGGCCGAGGGCTGTGCCGACATGATTTCCATGGCCCGCCCCTTCTTGGCGGACAGCGATTTTGTCAACAAAGCCGCCGAAGGCAAAGCCGCCCACATCGCCCCCTGCATCGGCTGCAACCAGGCGTGTCTGGATCACACATTTGGCGGGAAGCTCACATCTTGTCTTGTGAATCCAAGGGCTTGCCATGAAACCGAGTTGCCGATCCTTGCTGCGGATGCGGTGAAGTCCATCGCCGTTGTTGGCGCCGGACCAGCCGGTCTGTCCGCCGCAATGACCGCTGCACAACGCGGCCACAAGGTCACCCTGATCGACCGCGCCGACAAACTGGGCGGGCAGCTCAACGTTGCCAAACAGATCCCCGGCAAAGAGGAATTCTGGGGGCTGGTAGACTGGTATGAAGCCATGATCGCCGACCTCGACATCGAGGTGCGCCTGAACACCGAGGCCACCGCCAACACATTGGCAGGTTTTGACGAGGTCATCATCGCCACCGGTATCGTGCCACGCGACCCGGGCATTCCGGGCCAAGATCGCCCCGAAGTGCTGAGCTATCTCGATGTACTGCGCGACAAGAAACCTGTCGGCAAAAAAGTCGCCGTCATCGGCGCAGGCGGCATCGGTTTTGACGTTTCCGAATTCCTTGTCCACGAAGGGGAAAGCCTCACCGAGAACCTGCCCGAATGGATGGTGGAATGGGGCGTCGCAGACCCAGAAGAGCACCGCGGAGGCCTCGCCCCCAAAGGTGCCCAGCCCCACGCCCCGGCGCGCCAGGTAACCCTGATGCAGCGCAAGGCCAAGGCGCTTGGCAAAGGTCTTGGAAAAACAACCGGTTGGATCCATCGCGCGGCGCTGAAGATGAAGAACGTCGAGATGCTTGGTGGTGTGAACTACGAGCGGATCGACGACGACGGCCTGCACATTTCCTTTGGCGAAGCGCGTGAAAACCCTCGGGTGATCGCAGTCGACAATGTGGTGATCTGCGCCGGTCAGCTCTCTGATCGCAGCCTAGCGGACGCGCTTGAGGCCGAAGGCGTCACCTGCCATGTGATTGGCGGCGCGGATGTGGCTGCCGAGCTTGACGCAAAACGCGCGATCAATCAGGGCACACGTCTGGCCGCAAGCCTGTAAAACACTGATAAGAATACCAAAAGGGAGCGCTGGCCGCTCCCCTTTTTGTTGCCCGCACAAAAGAAAAAGCCCGAGTTCACAAGGAACCCGAGCTAAGGTTGCTTTCATAGAAAGCCAGGGAAAATTACCAGTTGGCCGGGCCTTTGTCGCCAAAAGCGTGGACCAGAAAGTCGATAAACGCGCGCACCTTGGGCTGGGTAAAGCGCCCGGGCGGGTAAACGGCATAGATGCCTTGTGTCTCAATCGGCAGATCCGGAATGGCCTCCTCAACCAGCCCCTGCTCCAGCGCATCCGCATAGAGGAAGTTTGGAAGATAGGCGATGCCGAGGCCAGATTGTGCCGCGTTCAGAAGGGATTGTCCGTCATTCACCGAGAGCCAGCCCGCCGTGCGCACCTGCCGCTTTTCGCCAGACGGCGCGGTCAGTTTCCAGACAGCGCCATTGGCCTGACTGGAATAATGCAACAGTTTGTGGTGGTTCAGATCGTCAATCTTCTCCGGACGGCCGTATTTCTCAAAATAGGCCGGGCTCGCGATCATACGCTTGGTGGTCTCAGCCAGCTTGCGCGCCCGCAGGGTGCTGTCTTCCAGCTCCCCAATGCGGATCGCCATATCAAAGCCTTCAGAGATCAGCTCCACATAGCGGTTGTTCAGCACCATATTCACAGTGATTTCAGGGAATTCCGCCAGAAAATCGCCCAGCACAGGGGAGAGGTGATTGACCCCAAAATCCGTCGCCACAGAGATGCGTAACAGGCCCGAGGGTGCCGATTGCATCGAGGTCACCAGCGCATCTGCCTCGCCTGCGTCATTCAAAACCCGTCGGGCGCGGTCATAATAGGCCAGACCAATCTCCGTGGGTGAGACACGGCGGGTGGTGCGGTTCAACAGGCGCGCGCCCAGACGGGCTTCAAGGGAAGAGACGTGCTTTGACACCGCAGATTTGGAAATGCCCATCTTCTTGGCGGCATCCGTGAATCCGCCCTGATCCACAACAGTGGCAAAAGCTTCCATCTCGGTCAGGCGATCCATGCTGGTGTCCTCTAGTTACTCGCTTGAGCACCATCTATGACGCCGGAATCGGGCAGGATATGGGCAGAGGCCGGACAATATCGGGGTTTTCATGGGATCGTTTGCGGCATGGAAACAGGGAAACATTCGGTTTCCACAGCCCATAAGGCACCAGAATCACATAAAAAACCGCTCTCAACCTATGTGAAAGGCTACCCGGACAGTTCAGGCCACAAACATCTGAATTGTGCACTGACTCGCCAGAAAGACGGGTCGGCCCGCCGATCAGTCGCCCAGTTTGGCGTGAACCTCGTCCAGATCGATTTCCCCAATCGGCATTTTGTTGGCCGGATTCTCGAAATCATATTTGAACAGGTGGAAATCGCGTTTGTAGATTTCATAGACCAGATGCATCGACAGATCGTCGAAATAGTCCTCAACCGGATGCGCGCGCTTGGGGCCGTGGCCCTCAGATTCGTTGAAGCGCGGGATGCTTGCCAGATCCACCGCATGCGGTGTCTCGATCTGATCCAACACGCTCTGCATGCCGTCGTTGAACTGCTCGGTCCAGAAAATCTTATCGTAAGCGCCACCGTTCACGATGAAAGTGGAGATATGGCCCGACATGGCCGACCAGTGAATGTCCGGGTCCATCGGGCGCCGCCAGCGAATGGTGTCGCGTGCAAACAGCAGGAAACGGCGGAAGCTCTGGATCTGGTCAAACTCCTGTTTGCCGTCATCGCCCCCCACTTCGATCCCGTATTTCTGCACCAGCATCGGCACCAGATTGCCGCGATAGCGTTTGCCGTTGCGCTGAATGCCGCAGATCTTGTCAAAGAAAGAAGACAGAATTCGCGTGTAAGGATTGCGCACACAGGTGAACGCATAAGAACGATGATCCCGCACATTGTCGGTGATCGGCTGATGGCTGCCTTCCAGCGCCCATTTGTGCATCCCGCCCTTGGCGTCATGGATGTCACCGTCAAAAAACGTGCCATGATCGGAGTAATACATGATCTGCCCGATCGTCGAGCAAGCGCATTTGGGCACCACACGGTACACCACGCTCTCACTTTCCGTCATCCAGGTGCCGGGAAATCCCATTGCTCTGCCTCCGTTACCGCCGTGCTTCGCTCAAATGCCACGATCTCTGTACGTATTTTAAAATTCCAAACAAAGTCTGTTTATTCAACGCGTGTTCATCTTTAAATGGATAATTACAAGACGTCAAAGTGGGGATCAAAGAGGCTAGATGGCGAGAATTGCTTACATTCTTCTGTGCCACAAGGATCCCGAAGCCATCATCAAACAGGCGGAGCGCCTGACGGCCACGGGTGACCACATCTCCATTCACTTTGATGCGCGTGCCAAACCAGAGCACTTTCGCATGCTGCAAGAGGCGCTGGGGACCAATCCCAACGTGGCCTTTGCCGAAAAGCGGATCAAATGTGGCTGGGGCGAGTGGTCTCTGGTGGAGGCGACGCTGAACGCGGTGGAAACCGCCGTCAAAAAATTCCCGCGCGCCTCTCATTTTTATATGTTGTCTGGCGACTGCATGGTGATCAAATCTTCCGAGTACATCCACAATTTCCTGGATGAGAACGATGTGGATTTCATCGAGAGCTTTGATTTCTTTGAGAGCGACTGGATCAAGACCGGCATGAAGGCCGAGCGCCTGATCTATCGCCACTGGTTCAACGAGCGCACGCAGAAGCGTCGTTTTTATACGACCTTCAATCTGCAGAAAAAGCTGGGCCTGAAACGCGAAGTTCCCGCCGACATTCAGGTGATGATTGGCAGCCAATGGTGGTGTCTGCGTCGCCAAACCATCGAAGCAGTGCTGAACTTCACGCAAAAACGCCGCGATGTGATGCGCTTTTTCCGCACCACTTGGATTCCAGATGAGACGTTTTTCCAAACACTGGTGCGCCATCTGGTGCCAACTGAGGAGATCCGCTCCCGCACGCTGACCTTCCTGATGTTCACCGACTACGGGATGCCCCTGACCTTTTACAACGATCACTATGATCTGTTGATCAGTCAGGATTACCTCTTTGCGCGCAAGATCAGTCCCGAAGCCTTGGAGCTCAAGGAACGCCTGGGGCAACTATATGCGGAGAAAGGCGTGCAGTTTCAGATTTCCGCCGAAGGCCCCAGCCTGTTCCGTTTCCTTACCGGGCGCGGCCGACAGGGCAAGCGCTTTGCCAGCCGTTTTTGGGAGACCGAAAGTACGCTGGGCCGGGACCGCGAGTTGATGCTCTTGGTGTGCAAAAAATGGCACGTCGCCAAGCGTCTGCTCGATAAGATCAGTCAAACCACCAACATCCCGACCATCGCCTACCTCTTCAACGAAGAAGGCACACCGCTTCCCGATCTGGGTGGCATTCAATCCACTCTCGGCAAACGCACGCGCCACCGCCGCGCGCTGATGCGGATGTTGTTTGACTATTACGACACCGATCGCCTGCTGATCTGCCTCGACCCCAGCGCGCTGGATCTGATGCAGGATTTCTTCAGCGACCGCTCCACCACGCGGATGCTGGAAATCCAGTGTGACTTCACCGATCAGTACCTGACGGGCCACGCCATCCGGATTGGCCTCGCCGGAGAACAGACCCCTCGGGAAACTCTGGAGCGGCTCCTGCCAACCATCAAACGGGACATCTTCAACGAAAGTGACCGCATCCGCGACGCTGGTTTTGAGAACCTCTCCCGTATGATCGAAGGCGGCACTGAGGAAACTCATGTCAAAGCCCTGACGGACTTCTTGCATGTGAACGAGGAAGCCGCCCGCGAAGTCGCCCGCACGGACTATCTGTTCAGCGACTAAGCGAGGTGCCTTTGCCCGCCGCGCAGGTTCAGCGACTGCGCGTCAGCTCAAGGAACACATCTTCAAGATCGGCCTGCTCGGTTTTCACATCCTGAATGGAAATCCCGGAAGCCCGCACCGCATTGAGCACGTCTTCGGCTGAGGTGGCATTGGCCTGATAGCTGATTGCCAAAGCGCCGTCGGCGCGCCGCTCCACCGAAAGACCTTCGGCTTCGGGCAGCGCATCAACTTCGCCTGCGGGCTGGATCACCATACATTTCTGATCGATATGGCCCAACAGGTTGCGCGTGCTGTCCTGCGCCACCAGCTCGCCTTGGTTGATGATCGCAATCTCATCACACATCTCCTCCGCCTCTTCGAGGTAGTGTGTGGTCAGAATGATCGTTGTGCCCTGCTCTTCGTTCAGCCGCCGCACATTGCGCCACAACATCTGGCGCAGCTCGATATCCACGCCAGCGGTCGGCTCGTCCAGCACGAGCACCTGCGGCCCATGCACCAACGCCTTGCCAAGCAACAGCCGCCGCCGCATCCCGCCCGACAGGGTGCGCGCATAGGCATCCGCCTTATCAGACAGCCCCACCATCTCCAGAATGGCATCGCTTTGCCGCTGCGCCTTTGGCACACCATAAAGGCCCGCCTGCACCTCAAGCGCGCCGTGCGGGGTGAAGAAGGGGTCAAGGTTCAGCTCTTGTGGCATCACGCCAATCGCCGCGCGGGATTGGCGCGGATTTTCATCCTGATCAAATCCCCAGATGCGCACGCTGCCGGAGGTCTTGGTCACCAGTCCTGCCATGATATTGATCATGGTCGATTTCCCGGCACCGTTGGGGCCTAACAGACCAAAAATCTTGCCCGCCGGCACCGAAAGATCGACCCCTTTGAGGGCGTGTTTCTCTGGCTCGCCGCGCCCCCCCCTGTAGGTCTTCTGCAGCCCGCGGATTTCAATCGCATTCTGAACCATGACCGCTCTTGCCCCTCGCTGTGCAATCCATAATATTTGCCCTATCGAAACGGGGCCGGTATCACAACCAACTCCCCGGAAATTGCCAAGTCACAGGCGCATGCCTGCCCCAGCCAAAGGACGTTTGCGATGACGATTGCCGCCCCTGAAACCAAGATCGTTGACAGCTATCGCATTGCCTGTGACGGCGGCGAGGGTGCCTTGGGCCATCCCCGTGTCTGGTTGCAGATCCCAAATGAGCACGGCTGGGTCGAGTGCCCCTATTGCGACTGCAAATACATCCACAAAGACTTCGAAGACAAAGTCGCCTAAGCGATCCATCCGCGCTGAGGTGCCTTTCCGAGGCACCCGCCGGTTTTACAAATGGGTCTGGGCAAACTGCCGGTCTGGCGCTTCAAGATGGGCCACAGAGTTGAACTGCGCCAGCAAAGGCTTGCCCAGAACCATCTGCCAGCGATGCACCGAGGTGTTCTGGATCGCCAGACACATCTGCGCCCAGCCATCCACGTCAAGCGAGAGCGTCTGGCGCAGCACCGCGCCAATCAAGCCGCCAGAGGTGACCACCAGCGCACGCCCCTCACCAGAGGCGATCTCCGCCATAGCCGCTTTTACACGCGCATCAAAATCGGCGTAGCTTTCTGGCACATGTTGAATCTCGCCCTCCTGCCAGGCCCGCAACACCCTTGGCATATGGCGCACAAAGCCTTCCCGGTCTGACGGCACCTCCAGCCCGAACTGCTCTTCCATCAGGCGGGACAGATCAAAATAGGCAAACTCATTCAAACGGGGATCTTCCACAATCTCGGCAAACTCTGCCGCGCCAAGGCTCTCCGCTGTCTCCCGATGCCGCCGCATACTGCCCACATAGACCCGCTGAAACCGCTCACCGTTGCCGCGCAGATGCGCGCCGAGCCATGCGGCCTGCTGATGCCCCAAAGGCGACAGCTTGTCATAGCTCTGTTCATCGCGGGCTTCGGTGTTGGCCTGTCCGTGGCGCACAAGGGTGATGTGAGGCATCTGCGACCTTTCTCAACTACAGCGGTGGCCCATGCGTAGCGAAGCGACGCGCCTTGGGAAAGCGAATTCGCCGCCACCGGCTTGCGCTTGCCCTGCGGGAGGTTAGGGTTTGGCCATTCACAAGTGAGGCCCATCCATGCTCAATCCCGACCGCTTTCTTCAAGACCTCCATGCGCTGCGCGCCATTGGTGCGGCGGGTGTAGGCAAAGGTGTGCAACGGCAGGCCTTTAGTGCGGATGACATCGCCGCTCGCCAATGGCTTGCCACCCGCTTTGAAGAGGCCGGGCTGACGCCGCATTTTGACCCTGCCGGATCGGTCTGGGGATTGGCAGAGGCACCCTCGTTGCTGCTGGGATCACACAGCGACACCCAGCCCGAAGGCGGCTGGCTCGACGGGGCGCTTGGGGTCATCGCCGGGCTTGAAATCGCCCGCGCCAACAAGGAAAGCGGCGGCCCGCCCGTATCCGTTGTGTCCTTTCAGGACGAAGAAGGCCGCTTTGGTGGCACCACCGCAAGCGCGCTCTGGAGCGGCGTGACCCAGCTCGACGAGATGGACCAAGTGACAGATGATGCGGGCATCACCTTCGCAGAGGCCCGACAGAGTATGGCCCATCTGGATCGGGGCTGGGTGGATCCCGCACAGTTCACTGGCTTTCTGGAAATGCACATCGAACAGGGCCCCTGGCTCGATCTGGCAGGTGAGCAAATTGGTGTTGTGACCGAGATTGTCGGCATCCGCGATCTCAAGATCACCTTTGACGGCGCACAGAACCATGCTGGCACAACGCCCATGTCCACCCGCAAAGACGCATTTCAGATGCTTTCCGCGTTCAACCAATCACTCAATGCAGCCCTAGCGGACGTTGTCACAGACACCACGGTCTGGACCATCGGCCACGTCTCCCTGCATCCCAACGCCAGCTCCGTGGTGCCCGGCAGCGTGACCTTCTCCATGCAATGGCGCGACGGGTCCGAGACCCGCCTGCAAGACATGGACACACTGATCAGAAAGCTCGCCAAAGACTGCGCCACCCGCTTTGGCGGACGTGTTTCTTTTGGCGGCGAATGGGCCTTGCCTCCGACACAGATGAACCCGCGCCTTAAAGCCGCGCTGTCGGACGCCGCAGCCGCGCTTGCTCCGGATGCGCATCGCCTGATGCCCTCCGGCGCGCTGCATGACGCGGCCAATGTGGCCAATATCCTGCCGGCCGGCATGCTCTTTGTGCCCTCCATCAACGGCGTCAGCCACGTGTTTGCGGAAGACACCGCCGAAGCAGATCTGGTCAAAGGTCTGGAAGTGCTCGCCCGCGCGGTGTCGCGCTTGGCCAATTGAGGCAGTTTGCCTCGACATGAGAAAAGGCGGCCCCGTCAAATACGCGGGGTTCTAGCTGCGCGCGTATCCCTTACGCAGGGCTTTGCGCCGGAACCCATCCGCCGCCAAAGACGCATCGCGCAGGTTGCCAAAGATGCTGATCATGGTGCGGCCTTTGCCGCCCTTCACCCCCCATTCGCGCATGACAGAGACCTCTTCAAACAAGTTCATCGCGATCTCCACCCGGTAGTATCTTGGGCGGGTGCGCAGCGCTGGTTTGTACATGATGCAGATGGCCATGAAGTGATTCTATTGCAGAGCGTCAGCGGACGCAACTTCGCATCGTGCGGGTATGCAAAATTGGCGGGCCAACTTGGCCGGCCTCCATCCGTCACTCAGTGATGTTGAGCAACACCGCTTCCACACGCCGATTGGCCTCCCGCCCCGCGTCCGTGCGATTGCTGGCTACGGGCGCCAGATAACCGGCCCCTCGGGCCTCGACCTGTTTGGATGGCACGCCATGCTGGCTGACCAACCGGTCTTTCACAGCCTGTGCCCGCTGTCGCGAGATGCGGGTGTTCACATCCAGCGCGCCCTGACTGTCCGTATGCCCAACCAGCGCGATGCGTGTCTCGGCATTTGCCTTCAGATAGGCGGCAAGCGCCTTCAGCGAGGCAAACTCCCGCTCCGCCAGCTTGGATGCTCCGGTCTCAAAGGACAGATCATCGAGCACCACATGCCCGGTGCCCTCAATCTGCGCACTCAAATCTGACAGGGATTTTGTGGACACAGCCTCCTGACCATCCGGCGAAATCTCCGCCACGCCTTGAAAACCGCCCCCACCTGTTGGTGCCAGAGGCTCCGGAGCGACGGTGTTTGCAGGGGACACGCTTTCAATCTGCACCATGCCCGCCTGCACGGTTTGGCTCACCAGAATCCAAACCGCCTCCAGCCCGGTGTCTGTGTCTTTGGTCCCTGAGAGAAAGAAGTAATCCGACAGATCCACAAACATCTTTGGCGGCGGCAGGACATCAATCCCGAAGCGGAAATCAAACCCGCCGCAACCATCGGATTCACACTCAAAGACCACGTCATACCCCTGCTGGCGCATCTGCGCCGCAAGCGTGGCGGTCAACATGCCCGTGCCGCGAAACCCACGCGAGATACGCCAGCTGCGCCGGGTCACATTCCCCGGCAGGCTGCGCGTCGGCATCACACCATCAGCAAACCGCCCAACTGGCAAAGTCAAAACACCCTGAGGCTCAAACACATCGGCCATCAACTGACCTTCGCCATCGAACTGGGGCTCAAATGCCCAGCACGCCAAAGGCGCCATGATCGCCAAGCCTATCGCCAGGGCCGTTTTCATCTTGCTAGTGCGTGATACTCTTCGTTGGGTTTCATGTTGGTCGCGGAGGCCACACGATTGGACATGTTATAGAACCCCGCCACATTGGCGATATCCCAGATGTCCTGATCGGAAAAGCCAACATCGCGCAGCTTTTGACGGTCATTTTCTTCAATTGTACTCGAAGCCACCGTCATCTTTTCGGCAAAGGCCAGCATCGCATATTGCCGCGCATCCAGATCCGCCACACGCCAGTTCATCACCATCTTTTCGCCGAGGCTCGGATCACCCGAAAGCTGCCGCACCGCGGCCCCATGCGCCACCAGACAGTAAAAACACTTGTTGATCGAGCTCACCGCCACCGCAATCATCTCGCGCTCAAGCTTGCTCAGCCCGCTCTCGCCCAGCATCAGATCATTATAGAGCGCGGTGAAAGCGTTGAGTTTCTCCAGCGTGATGGCATAGGCCTTCAGAACGTTGGGCACCATGCCCAGCTTTTCCTGACAAATCTCGAAATAGCGCTGCGTCTCCGGCGGCAGCGGGTCCATCATCGGAATGTCGAGTGCGGTTGGCATCTCTGCTGTGCTCATGGTCTTTCCCCTCCCTCAAGCGTTTGTTTTCTGGCGGTAATGATACTGTCCCACAACGCGCATCCCGAGGGAAGCATAGAGGGCGTTTGCCCCTTCGTTCGCCGTGGTGCAGATCACCGAAAGATGTGTGCCGCCGTGCTGCTGCACCCAGATCGCGGCGCGGCGCATCAAAAACTGCGCAACGCCTTGACGGCGCTGATGCGGTAGAATTTCAAGCGAGTGCACCATGCCGATGCCCTCATGCATGGCGAGGAAAGATGCCCCTGCAGGCTTGTCGTTCCAACGCGAAATCATCCCGGTTTTCGGGCCTTCTGCGCGGCGCATCACATCGATACGTTTGGGGCCAACCCCACCTGCGGCCCAGATCTCTTCCATGATCTTGAGCGGCTCCCAAGCGGGGATTGCCGCCGTGCGCGGCGGCTCTTCTTGCGAAAGCGCCTCCACCTCGATCACATACATGATGACAGGATCAATGACCTCATAGCCGCGCGCAGCCAGCGCCGCATCCAAGGCCTCTTCGCCCTCGCGTAGCTGAAACAACAGACCTTGTCCCAACGCGGTCATAGCCTCTTCTGCACGCGCAATATCACTGTCGTCATAGGGGCCCAGCGCGGTGGCCGCAGACACCCGCTTGCCCCCGCCCTTGCCTTCGCGAATGAGAAACGGCCCAACCGCAAAGCTCCGCGCTGCGGGCCAGGTGGCATCTACGACATCATAAAGCTGCCGCGCATCCGGCGTCGCACTCATGCGAACAGCCCGGACAGCCGCGCCATGGCTGCATCAATCCGCGCACCATCCGTGCCGCGCACCACCACATTGGCACCATACACGCCATTGCGCTGATAGGGATAAGAGCCAATTGACAGATCGGAAAACTCCTCAGCCAACTCGCCCAGCGGTCCGGCAATCTCGCCTTCGCCGCGCTCAATGCGCAGGGTCTGGCTCAGCAAGGGTGCGCCACCTGTGAGCTTTGGCAGAACACTCGCCACCATCGCCTGAAACACCGAAGGCACACCGGCCATCACATAGACATTCTCCACCACAAACCCCGGCGCAACCGACACCGGATTGTCGATCAGAGTCGCCCCATCGGGGATACGCGCCATGCGCTGGCGCGCCGCGTTAAACTCCTGCCCGGCATTGTCATAGTGCTTTTGCAGCAGCGCCCGCGCGTCATCGCGAATGTCGATGTGCACACCAAAGGCCTCGGCCACACAATCTGCCGTGATGTCGTCATGGGTCGGCCCGATCCCACCGGAGGTGAACACGCTGTCATATTCGGCCGACAGGGAACGCACCGCGCCAATGATCTTCTCCGGCACATCCGGCACCACACGCACCTCAGCCAGCGTGATCCCCTGCTTGGTCAGCTCACCCGCAAGATAGTGCATATTCGCATCCCGCGTTCTACCCGACAGGATTTCATCACCGATAACCAGCATGGCGGCAGTAGGGTTTGTCATGATCTCATTCCTTGTCAGCAGCTTAGTGCAGGTATAGGCCTGTCCCATGCGCTTTCAAACCCCTCTTATCCCCGCCACGCTGATCCGCCGATACAAACGCTTTCTTGCCGATGCGGTGCTCGAAAATGGCACAGAGGTGACCGCACATTGTGCCAATCCAGGCTCAATGATGGGGCTGGCCGAACCAGGAATGAAAATCTGGCTTGAGCCCAATGATGACCCCAAGAAAAAGCTCAAATACGGCTGGCGTTTGGTGGAGCATGAGAGCGGCGATTTCACCGGGGTGGACACTTCTGTGCCCAACCGCGCGTTAAAAACCGCGCTAATGGCGGGCGAAATCCGCGAATACGCCAGCTACGACATGATCCGCCCAGAGGTAAAATACGGTCAAAACAGCCGGATTGACTTCCTGCTGTCCGGTCCCGCCCGCCCGGACCTCTATCTGGAGGTCAAATCCGTCACTCTGTCACGCCAGCCCGGTGTGGCCGAGTTTCCTGACAGCGTGACCGCGCGGGGCGCCAAACATCTGGAAGAGCTGATCGAGATGCGCGCGCAGGGCCATGATGCTGCGATGTTCTATCTGGTGCAGCGCACTGACGCGGAGCGGGTGACACTGGCCCATGACATCGACCCGACCTATGCCGCCACCTTCGTCAAGGCGCAGGCCGCAGGCGTGCAGGTGATCGCCTATCGCTGCGACATCACGCCAGCGCAGATCACCATCGGCAAACGCCTGCCTTTTCACCTCCCCGAAACCCTTTCTGACGCATAGCATAAGCCCCCTCTGGCGCTTTGAGGCATTTGCCCTTACATAGCGTCGGACCCTAGGTGATGGAGCAGTTCAGATGATCGGCAAAGGCCGCCAAACCCGCGATGGCATTCGCATCTACGCCCCAGGCGACCATGCAGGCATGCACAAAGCAGGCGCGCTTGCCTCGCAGATCCTTGATGAGATCGCAGAGCATGTCTTCCCCGGCCAGACCACGGCCGAGCTGGACCGCCTGATTGAGTCCAAAGTCGTCGCGGCTGGCGCTGAATCCGCCACCATCGGCTATCGCGGCTACCAGCACGCAAGCTGCATCAGTGTGAACCACGTTGTCTGCCACGGTATCCCCGGCAGCCCGATCCCCAAATGGAACAAAGAGACCAGCGCCCGCAAAGAAGACCCGATGCGCGCCGATGACAAATTGCAGGATGGCGACATTCTCAACATCGACGTGACCGTGATCGTGGACGGCTGGTTTGGCGACACCAGCCGCATGTATGTGGCCGGCAAACCCAAGGCGTTTGCCAAAAAGCTCATTCAGGTCACCCATGACGCGCTGATGCTGGGCATCGAAGCCGTCAAACCCGGCAACACATTTGGTGACATCGGCAACGCCATTCAGACCTATGTGGAGCGCCAGCGCATGTCTGTGGTGCGCGACTTCTGCGGCCACGGGCTTGGCCTCGTGTTCCACGCGCCGCCAAACGTGCTGCACTATGGCCGCGCAGGCACTGGCCCTGTGCTCGAAGAAGGCATGTTCTTCACCATCGAGCCAATGGTGAACCTGGGCCGCCCCGAAACCAAAGTGCTCGAAGATGACTGGACAGCGGTAACACGCGACAAATCGCTCTCCGCACAGTTTGAGCACTCCATCGGTGTGACCTCGGACGGCGCAGACATCTTCACGCTCTCCAAAGCCGGTCTCTTCCACCCAACCTGGGGCTAAGCCCGAAGCGCTGCCTGCCCCACGCAGGCAGCCATCACCCCGCGCAGTCCTAAGCTTTAAACCCCTTTCCAGCATCTCTACGGCAGCGCGGATACGAAAAAGGCCGCCCAAACTGGGCGGCCCTCAATCACGATAAACGGTCGGTAGAGTTAGGCGCGGACGCGCTTTACTGCTTTGCCGTTCTTCCAGAAGCGATAGATCACGCGCAGCGCAGGCCAGATGCCGTCGGCTTTGGTTTGCACCTTCTTGCCTTGCGAAATGCGCTCGATCTGCATCGTGTACCAGCTGATTTCCATGATCGCCATTGCGTCGATTTTCTTCAGACCCGAGCGGATCGGCGCCACTGGGGACACGTGCTTGTTGTTCTGCATCACGTGCTTGCCAAACTTCGGATCCACCGCAAACGGACGGGCCACACCGGCCATATCCATTGCACCGGTTCCCAGCGCTTCGCTCATGCCTTCAGACGATCGGAACCCACCGGTCACCACCAAAGGTGTGGAAATCTGGCTTTTCACCTTTTCAGCATACTCAAGGAAATAGGCCTCACGCTTCAGCGTGCTTTCCTTTTTCGCTTCTTGCTTGCCTTTACGGTTCACTGGGTTTTCCCAGCTGCCGCCGGAAATCTCGATCAGGTCGATGCCCAGCTTGTCCAGACGCTTTGCCACCTCGATGGAATCTTCCTCGGTGAAGCCCCCCTTCTGGAAGTCAGAGGAGTTGATCTTGATGCCGACGTTGAAACCAGGGCCGGTGCGGGCACGGGTGCGGTTGTAGATCTCTTCCACAAAGCGAAAGCGGTTTTCAAAGCTGCCGCCCCATTTGTCTTCGCGACGGTTGTGGTGCGGAGACAGGAACTGGCCAATCAGATAGCCGTGCGCGCCGTGCAGCTGAACACCGGTGAAGCCCGCTTCTTCCAGACGCGCCGCCGCTTCGGCAAAGCTGTCGATGATGCCTTCGATTTCGGCGTCGGTCAGCTCGCGTGGCGGCGCAAACATGTCGTTGGGGATCGGCATAACAGACGGCGCCAGCGGTGCATCATTCACCATCTTTGGCGATTGCTTGCCCGGGTGGTTCAGCTGTGGCCAGATGTGGGTGTTGGTGCGTTTGCCGGTGGCTGCCCACTTGCGCAGCAAATCCATGTTGGTGTCCAGCAGCGCGTCCACAACAAGCGGCTCGTTCATGTGCTTGCCGTCTACCATCATGTTGCCGGTGATCAGCAGGCTCGCGCCGCTGTCCGCCCATGCTTCATAGAGCGACACATGCGCGTCCGTTACCTTGCCGTCCGGCGTTGCCAGCGCTTCATTCATCGAAGCCTTGCAAATCCGGTTGCGCAGAACCGTACCCGATTTCAGCGTCAGAGAATCTCCGAGCGTTGCCATGTCTGTATTTCCTTGATGTCTGTACAGGCCGGCATACCCTGTCGCATGCGGCCAGTTTCCATTGTAGTCTTTACGCCGTGCCCACGCCCATTGCAGCGTGAACGGCGTTCTTGCGTTCGAGCCAGCCCGCTTCTTCGCCGGGTGGTGGCAAAACCATGCCCCCTTCAACAACCCAATGCGGCTCGATGCCGATCAGCGTGACGAGAACTTTGGAGAGATCCAGCTTGGCCGCTTCCGCGATCCGCTGGCGCATTTGTTGGTTGAGCTGCTCATAAAGACCGGCGGTGCGGTCTCCTCCGGTGCGGACGTTCCCGTTCACACCCAGAATGGTTCCGCGGCGCATGCTGTAGCCGGTCATGAAAACCACATTCACAAACTCGGTTGGCGCGCCGGTCAAGCCACAGTGCACATCCGTGATCACTTGTGCGATGTCAAAACGTGTCTGCTCGGCAAACGGCTTCTTGGAAGCCAGAGTATAAAGCGGCATGAGTCTCCTCCCTCACTGGTTAAATCGGGTAATCAGCACTCCATACCGTGCCTTGGATATAAAGATGCGTGTGAAAAGCTTGGCCAGATAGCTGATGCGCCCCCATGTGGAGAACCGCGTCAGGTTGCCTTTCAGAATGTCCGTGTAGCGCGACTGGTCAAAGGCTCCGACGGCCACCTGATCCGGGTGCTGCCCGGTTACGGCACGCCAGCTCTTTTCCACCTCCAGCATGAAGGCTTCACGCTTCTGGGTTTCCAGCCCGTCCGGCACTTCCATGGTCACTGTAGAGGACCGAGACCACTTCCGATCGGTGATCGTGTGCTGCTTGGCCGCAATGTTCCAAATGATGGTCAGTTTGTCGTCGCAGATGTGTTCCGCGTAAAGTTTACGCAAAACCTCTTCCAACGCCTTGATCTGCTCGAGCGAAATTTGACCTTCTTGAATGGTAATAAGTGATCGCATATGTACCTCCCGATCACATCACAATAGACGACCGCCAAGGAAAGCCGATGACGTTTGGGGACATCATTTTGACATTTCCGGCCACGTGATTTAGCGTCTGATCATGTTAGATATGTCACTAAAACGCCCCGCAGGCAGCATCCGCATCCTGTGCGAAGCAGCGCCAAATTATGGCGTCAGCTCAGAGCAATGCCTGCAAGGAACGGGCTTGGTCACATTCGACCTCTACAACAACGACACCCAAGTGACGATCGCCCAAGAGGTTGCTGTGATTGGCAACTTTCTAAAACACACCACAAACCGGCCGGGTTTGGGTGTGGAAATCGGGCGTCTCTATCGCCCCGAGGTGTTCGGGATCTGGGGCTACGCTATTGTCAGCAGCCCGTCCCTGCGCGCTGGCCTGAAAACCGCCGTGGATTTTGCCAACCTGTCCTTTCTGATCGCCCAGTTCAAACTGGAGCGCGCCGAAAACAGCACCTTGCTGATCTATGACACCGATGGCTTGCCGCCCAGCGTCAAAACCTTTGTGCTGGAACGCCACCTGACGGTGTTCACAAATTTCACCTCAGAAGTGCTGCCAAAACTGTCGCTCGCGCAGATGACGGTGGAATCCACGCTCAATGCGCCGGAAAACGCAGCAGCGATACAGAAGCTACTTGGCCTGAAGGTCATCGTAAACAGCGACCGCAACGCCATCGTGGTGCCCGATCACCTGATGGACACGCCCCTGCCGCGCCATGACCCCGCGACCATGGAGCAATGCCTCCAGCAATGCCGCAGCCTGCTCAACCTCACTGAGACCGCCCCCAACGACATGCGCTCCAAAGTGCGTGAGGCCATTCTGCTCGACATGAACAACGAGCCGACAATCGCCTCCATCTCGGCCAAACTGGGGGTGAGCGAACGCACCCTGCGCCGCCGCCTGTCCGCAGAAGGCGCGTCTTTCCGGCAGATCTTCATTGAGGCTCGTCTGGCGATCGGACACGAGCTGCTCAGCACCGCTGGTCTGGATGTCACCACCGTTGCATGGCGCACCGGCTACTCCGAATCTTCAAGCTTCGTGCGCGCCTTTACCAAGCAATACGGCTACAGCCCCGGCAGCTTGAAACAAAGTGCCTGAACATTTCCGCCAATAGGGCGCACATACTGCCGCCACGTCAGGCAGGCAGCCCTCAAGCCTGACACTGCAACAGATCGCACATCAAAGGATTGAAACCCAAGGGCCCAGCACGCCTGTTTCACAGCCTCTTTTGAGCCAATGACGCAAACCCAAACAGCGTTTTTGTGAAATCTTAACAAAAGATTGCAGTCATCTCCGGCTGCCGCGCGCGACTTGCATTCTGCGCAAACCTCCCCTTAGTTTCAAAATTTCCAGCAACCTAAAAACCACTCAGGATTGAAAATCTGGAACAACAGAGGAACTCGACTGGCCGGAAGTGTCAAAAAAATGTCCTCAAAGACGCTTCCTCAAACCGCTCGATTTTCTAGCATACGGCAAGGGAGGAATATTATGAATTTTGACTACGTGATCGTAGGCGGTGGATCTGCGGGTTGTGTACTCGCCAATCGCCTGACCGAAGACCCCAACATCAACGTGTGCCTGCTCGAAGCAGGCGGCGGCGGCAACAGCATCCTCGTGCGCATGCCGGCCGCGGTTGTGGCGATGCTTCCGGGCAAACCGTTCAAGATCAACAACTGGATCATGGAAACCGTTGAGCAGCCCGGCCTGAACGGCCGCAAGGGCTACCAGCCGCGCGGCAAAGCGCTTGGTGGCTCCAGCGCGATCAACGCCATGCTCTATGTACGTGGCCAGCGTCAGGACTATGACGAATGGGCCAACCTCGGCTGTGAAGGCTGGGATTGGGACAGCATCCTGCCCTACTTCAAGAAATCCGAAAACAACGAGCGCGGCGCCGACGACGTGCACGGCAACGGTGGTCCGCTTCAGGTGTCTGACCAGAAAGAAGCGCGCCCGATCACCGCAGATTTTGTCGAAGCGGCCCGCCAGCTGCAGTTCCGCGAGAACACAGATTTCAACCGTGGCGACAACGAGGGTGTTGGCTACTATCAGGTCACCCAGTTCCACGATGAGGCCAAAAACGGCGAGCGCTGCTCTGCCGCCGCCGCCTATCTCTTCCCGGTCATGGACCGCCCCAACCTCACTGTGATCACCAAGGCCCACGCCACGCAGCTCACATTTGACGGCCTGCGCGCAACCGGCGTGGTCTACAAAAAAGATGGCAAAGGCGCGGACATCACTGTCAACGCCACACGCGAGGTGCTGCTCTGCAGTGGCGCGCTGAAAACGCCGCAGCTTCTGCAACTCTCCGGCGTCGGCGATGCCCAGGACCTACAAAAACACGGTATCGAAGTGCGCCACAACCTACCTGGCGTTGGCAAAAACCTGCAGGACCACCTCGATTTCACCCTGGCTTATAAATCCAAAGACCTCGACAACTTCGGGATCAGCCTGCGCGGCGGCCTGAAAATGATGGGGCACCTCAAAAGATGGCGCAAAACCGGCGTCTCGATGATGGCCACCTGCTTTGCGGAGGGCGCGGGTTTCCTGAAAACCTCCCCGTCGCTGGATCGCCCAGACGTGCAGCTGCACTTCACCGTGGCGCTGGTGGATGACCACTCCCGCAAACTGCACTACGGCCATGGCTTCAGCTGCCACATCTGCAAATTGCGCCCGGAAAGCCGCGGTTCTGTGACGCTCAAGAGCGCGGATCCGTTTGACAGCCCGGCCATTGATCCGGCCTTCCTAGAAGACCGCCGCGATCTGGAAACCATGATCAAGGGCATCCGCATGACCCGCGAAATCATGGAGGCCCCGGCGCTGGCAAAGTACCGCCACAAAGAGATGTTTGGCACGGAACACGCCAAAACAGATGCGGATTGGGAAAAACACATCCGTGCGCGCGCGGACACGATCTATCACCCTGTGGGCACCTGCAAGATGGGTGTCGATGAGATGGCGGTGGTTGATCCCGAGCTGCGCGTCCACGGCATGGAAGGGCTGCGCGTGATCGACGCATCCATCATGCCCAATCTGATCTCGGGCAACACCAATGCCCCGACCATGATGATCGCAGAGAAAGCCGCCGACATGATCAAATCGGACCAGATCAAAGCAGCGGCCTGATGACACACTGACATCCTGCCTCACACGAACGGAGGCGGGTGCCGGACCAAAAAGGGAAAGACAATGAATAACAATACCGTTCTCAAAACCATGGATGAAATTCTTGCGTTTGAGCGGACACCTTTGCAGGATCGGCACCTGCCGCAAAGCACCTATGAGGCGCTGCAAAAAGGCGCAGCGCTCAACCCTGATGCCCCTGCTCTCAGCTTCTTTCTGAGCGCCGCAGCCATGCGCACGCCCTATGTGCTGCCCCATGGCCAGCTGCTTGCGCGCATCACCCAAACGGCCAACGCCCTGCGTCGCCTCGGCATCGGCCGCGACGATGTGGCGGCCTACATCCTACCCAACATGCCAGAAACCCATTTTGCGATCTGGGGAGGCAGCGCGGCAGGTGGCATGCTCGCCATCAACCCCTTGATGGAAGCCGATCACATGGCTGACCTGCTGAAAGCCGCCGGTGTGAAAGTACTGATAACACTTGAGCAGACCCCCGGTGTCGACATCTGGGAGAAAGCCAGCGCCGCAGCCAAAGACGTGCCCGGCCTGGAGCACATCCTGCTCTGCAACTTTGCGCCCTACATCAAGGGGGACGGCGTTTGGCCCGAAACCCTGCCTCTGCCTCCGGTCGCCCCCACGCTTGAGGGCACCAATGTCACCATGTCCCGCCTGCTCGATGAAATCGCCAACGATCCATCCGATACGCTCACCTTTGATGCGCCGGGTCCGCAGGACACCTCCACCATGCTCTGCACCGGTGGCACCACCGGCCTGCCCAAAATCGTGAAACGCACCCATTTTGGCGAGGTCTACAACTCCTGGTGCCCAAGCCTTTATGTTGGCGCGGAAAACGTCGGCCCGGGCACCGCAGCGCTGTGCGGCCTGCCACTCTTTCACACCAACGCTATGCTCGTAACCGGCCTGCTGCCATGGATGCACGGCGGCCATATCGTGCTGGCCACCCCTTCCGGCTATCGCGGCGAAGGCGTGATCGCAGGGTTCTGGGAAATGGTTGAGCACTATGGTATCAGCTCCTATTCCGGCGTGCCCACCATCTATGGCGCGCTGATGCAGGTGCCGCACAAAGACAAAGACCTCAGCTCCCTGCGCTTTGGCGCTTGTGGCGCGGCGCCGATGCCGGTCGAACTGTTCAATGCCTTCATGGCGGAAACTGGCGTCTCCATCGTTGAGGCCTACGGCATGACCGAAGGCGTTCTGGCGTCTTCCATGAACCCGATCAACAACCCAGAGCCGCGCATCGGCTCCATCGGAATGCGCTTCCCTTATCAGGACATGCGCATCGCCATTCTCAACGACAACGACGAATTTGAGCGTTGGGCCGAGGTGGATGAGGCCGGGGTGATCTACATTACCGGTCCCAACGTCTTTGACGGCTACCTGATCGAGGAGCAGAACAAAGGTATCTGGCTGGAGCAAGACGGCAAGCGCTGGTTCAACACCGGCGACCTCGCGCGCTGTGACGCGGATGGCTACTTCTGGATGACCGGTCGCAAAAAAGAGCTGATCATTCGCGGTGGCCACAACATCGACCCCAAAATCGTCGAAGAAGCCATGCACAAGCACCCCGCCGTCGCCATGGCCGCCGTGATCGGCCGCCCAGACGCCAAAGTGGGCGAAGTGCCGGTGATGTATTATCAGAAATCGGCTGGCACAGAGGTTGATGCGGCCGCGCTGCTGGAGTTTGCACAAACCCATGTGACCGAACGCGCGGCGGTGCCAAAGGATTTCGTCTGCCTTGAGACCCTGCCGGTGACCGCTGTTGGCAAGATCCACAAGGTCACGCTCAACATGATGGAAATCGAGCGCACCGTGCGGGAAGAGGCGCAAAAGCTCTCCGCCGAGCTGCTCAGCCTCGATGTGGTGCAGGATGCCAGCCGCGGCGTTGTTGCAAAAGTTGCGGTGGCGTCCGGTCAAGACGCATTGCAAAGCGCCTTGGGCCAATTTGCCTTCACCGTCGCCATCAGCTGACCCGCGACACCTCAGCCAAACTGACAGATTTGAAGCGCCGCAGTCCTCTCTGCGGCGCTTCTTACTTTGCCCCCACCACAGAGGTCCGCAACGCGTGCCCTGCCACAAGAGCGCCAATACCAAGTACTCGGAACCGATCTGCACCGAAGGGCTGAAACCACCGGTTTGACCCGCTCAGCGCCCAGCCCGCCCCTTCGCATCAGCCGACAGCTCATACCCTAACCATTGGGCGCCGGAGGCATCGGTTGCACAAACGCACGCTGCAACATTGAAGAGCGCACCCAAGGCACCTGCATCCCTTGCGTCTGGCGCACCACATCGACCCGCATCCGTCGCAGCACATCCCCAAGCGGCGGGGCATTTTGTGTGACATGGCGCAAAAAAGCCTGCGCAAAAGGGCTGTGGCCATTTTGGCCGTCATAAGCCACCGTACCCGGCGAAGACGCAAATGCGATGACCACCCCGGCCTCCATGCCGCGCCCGCTTCCGCCAGGCCCGTCCCCGAGCAGAGATACAACCGAACGGCATGCGTCAAAAAATATGATCTTGTTGCGCGGTTTGTCTGAAAGCGCCTGCACAATTGCGGAGAGTGGCACTGTTTGAGACAAAGCCCCTATCTGCGCCTCCGACGGGCTTTGCCCAGACTGATCAAACTGCGGCCCGTTCATCGCATCCACTGGTACATAGAAGGCCTGCCCCGCCTGCATCACCCCATGTCCGGCCAGATAAACCACCACCTGCTGCGCATCCTCAGCCGCCCAGCGCAACACGCCCAGCGTGCGCATCACCTCCGCCTGTGTCGGGTTTTCAAGATGCACCACACTATAGCCCAGCGCATGCAGACGCGCGGCAATCGCCCCGCTATCCGCCACCGCATTGGTTAGCGCCGCCGCCCCCGGATAAGCTCCGCTTCCAATCACCAGCGCGACATATCGCTGGTCGCGAATGTCGGCCCATGCGGCGTGCGCAACGCCCACGACACCGATCAGCAGAACAACCAGAGCCCGCCAAATCACTTGCAACGGGTTCCATTGCTCGGCCGCGCCAGAATTTCCACGCGGCGGTTCAACGGATGTGGCCCCGGGATGCCCCTCAGAAGAGCGGTTTCGCCCTGCGCTTCTGTGGCGATCCGGCCCATATCCACTTGGGACGCACTGGCCAGCGCAGCCGCCACCGCCCGCGCCCGCGCATCGGACAATCGCCGGTTATAGGCAGGCCCGCCCACACTGTCCGCATGGCCAACCAGTTTGATACAACTCTGCGCCAGCTTCGGCGCATTCAAAACACGCCCCAACCGCGCCAGATGAGCCTTATACTCTTCAGTCAAATCATCGGAATTGAAGGGAAAGCGGATAAAATACCCCTGCTCCTCAGGCACGCTGTCCAGACTGGCCGCTGTGATGTCAAATCCCGCAGGCGGCAATCGCCGCGCGACGCCAAGTTCTGCTCGAGCAGGCGGCGCGCACCCCGCCCCCACTTGCCCCGTCAGTGCAAAATGGATCGCGCAACCGTCTGCCGAAACCGGCAGCTCACGCGAAGCCGCAAACACATGAGAAGACAGAAGAAAGAGAGCGCCAATAAGGCTGCAAAACCGCACAAACATCATAGCCAGAACCAAACAAAACACAGTGGCAACGCGTCTATTCTGGCACGAAAGCCTAAACAGAGCGTAACTTGGAAACCTTCGATTTTTAGAAAATTCGCAGCAAAAACGCGCACAACAACACCGATCCGTTTTACCGGTGTAAACCAACTGGCCGCACACTATTGGGGTGTTTTGGTTATGTGTATGGTGTCCTCTTGGTTCGGGTTCGCTTTGTTTCCGTTGTGATTTTCTGGCTTCTGGCCGCGTTCATTTTGACCAGCTGCGCCTCTTCGCACGCCAGTTTTGCCCCCGCGATTGCGCAACCCAATGCACGACCGGCGCGGAATTTCACCTCTTTTGCGCCATCCCTGCGCTGCATGGACGGGCTCTTTGCCCAGCTGCCCGCGCGGCGCTATCTGGTGTCGTCCTCAGACATCCCCGATGACACGCGCGACATTGATGTGGGCGCGGACGACATGCTCATCAACGCGCTCAACCAGATGAACCAACGCAGCGGGCGCTATGTGTTTCTGGATCAGGCCCGCATCTCCGGGTTTGGTCAGCTGGAGCTGGTCACAACCCGCAAAAAGGGCGAGGTCAAACCCAACCTCTATATCAGAGGATCAATTTCCCAGCTCGATTCTGACACGGTCGACAACACCATCACCGCAGGCCATGACTCCAACAGCGGGCGCGGCATCACCACCTCGCTTTACCGCAGCAAACGTACGCTTTCGATTGTCTCGGTGGATCTGCATCTCGTGCAATATCCCAGCCGTCAGGTGCTCGCTGGCGGCTCTGTCTCCAATTCCATGGTTGTCTCCCGTCGCGGGCTCAGCGGCACGGTCGCGGGCATGATCGACGATCTGGATGTGGCCGTTCCGATCTCCATCGACCGCGTTGAAAGTCAGGGCCAGGCGGTCCGCAATCTGATCGAGCTTGGCCTGATCGAACTGTTGGGCAAACACGCGGGTGTGCCCTATTGGCAATGTCTGCAGGGCGATATGACAGATGCCCGCGCCGCCCAGAAACGCGAGCGCAAACATGTGCTTACCGGTGCGGAAACCAAGGACATTCAGCGCCGCCTGATTGCGCTCGGCTATCTTAGCGGCAGCCCAAGCGGCGCGCTGGATCCTGCCACCCGCCAGGCGATCACCCGGTTTCAAACCAAGCACCATCTGATTGCCAATGGCGAAGTGGATTTTGACTTTATCGAACGCCTGCAAGCGGCCACGCCGCCCCCCGTCGCCAAAGCCAAGCCAGCATCGGTACCCGCATCCGTGCCAATGCAGCCACGCCAGCCCGCCAAGCCCGCCGCACGCACCACCGTGCCCGCAGCCCCTGCAACGTCACCGCAATGTGTGAACAATCAGAACTGCGAAGGGCTCTATAAAAACCTCTATGATTTCATCAAAGAAGACGTCGAATTCTAAGCACTAAGGCGCGTGTCTTCAAAGCCCGCTTCCGGCTCCTCCAACGCTGCCACTTCCTCTGCACTGACGGCATCCATCTCAAAACGCGACACAATGCCGGTTAGGCTTTGGGCCTCGCCCTGCAACATCTGACTGGCGGCGGCGGCCTCTTCTGCCATGGCCGTGTTCTGCTGGGTCATGCTGTCGAGCTTGCGCATGGCCGCATTGACCTCATCAAGATCAGACGCCTGCTCCTGCACACCTTCGGAAATTTCGGTCACCAGATCCGACACAGACCCCACCTGCGTGATAATGCTGCTCAGCGCCTCGCCTGCACGTCCCACCATGGCAACGCCATTGGCCACATGGTCTTCGCTGGCCCCGGTCAGGGTCTGGATCTTGCCCGCAGCAGAGGAAGCCCGCTGAGCCAGCGCCCGCACCTCAGAGGCCACCACCGCAAATCCGCTGCCAGCCTCGCCTGCGCGCGCAGCCTCAACACCCGCGTTTAAGGCCAGCAAGTTGGTCTGAAAGGCGATGTCGTCAATCACACCGATGATCTGTGCAATCTCATCAGAGGCCGTCTGGATCTGATCCATTGCCGACACCGCAGAGGACACAACATCGCGGCTGCTCTCTGCCTCATTGCGCGCGGCCTGCATGGCCGTGTCAACACGGGTTGCGCGATCCGCAGTGGCTGTCACACCTTCAGACAGGTGATCCACCGCGCGCGCGGTTTCTTCCAATGTCGCAGCGGCCGCCTCTGTGCGCGCTTCCAGCACGGTTGCCGCAGACTTCTGCTCGTTGGAGTATTGATCCACATTGCCCGCCGCATCAATCACACCTGTCATCAAGTCGCGCAGGTTGGCGAGGCCGCGGTTAAAGCTCTCCCGCAGCGTTTCGTAGTCCTCCGCAAAGGGCGTTGTGATGTCACAGGCCAGATTGCCGCCTTCCAGATCAGACAGCGCATCATTCATGGTTGCCACCACATGTGCGGTTTTCTGCGCCGCCTGCGTTTCTCGGGCAGAGGCCGCATCCGCGCTCTTCAGCCGGTCACGGAAACTGCCCATCGCGTTGGCCAGATCGCCAAGCTCATCGCCCCGCGCACGCCCGGTGATCTCCACGTCATAGGTGCCTTCCGCCAGCGCGCTTGTCACTTCCCGCAGAGATTGGATCGGGCGCGTGATCCGGCTTGCGACAAGCCAAGACACGACCGTGGCCAAAACAACAGCCGCAGCGATCATGGCGATGGCCACCATGCGAATGTCGCGCACAACCGCAAAGGCCGCATTGCGGTCTGTCTCCATCACCAGCGCCCAGGAGAATCCATCAACCTCCAAAGGTTTGACGAGTCCAATCACGGTATGCCCAGCGCCGGTTGTTACGCTTTCAAACAACGCCTCTTCGCGCGCCTCGGCCGCAGCAATATGCGGTGCCTCCGGCAATATATCGGCAACCGCAAACTGCCCCTCAATCAAGGACGGGCTGCGTGCGCGCCCATCCTGGCTTACCAGAAACATGTTCTGCCCGCCGTTTGGCTCAAGATTGCCCGCCAGGGCCTGCGCGATACGCTCACTGGAAAGCTGAACCGCCAGAACGCCCGCGATCACCTTTTTCTTGCTCAGCACCGGGATCGCAAGAAAAGCCCCTGCCACGCCATCGCCAAGCGCGTAAGCAGCAACATCAGATGTGCTGATCTCTCCCGGTTGCGCCTTCAAAGCGGCCTGAAACACCTGCCCCAAACCTGTCTCTGCATTTGCCCCGGCAGAGAAGTCCTGCGCGAAATCCGCCTGTTTGGTCACCGAATACAGCAGCCGCCCCTCTGTGTTGAACAGATACATATCCTTGTATCCATTGAGCGTGAGCGACCGCAAAAACGTTGGGTGATAGCTGGCGTGGGATTGGCTGTAGTATTCGCCATCTCCCGGATCGACCAGTTTGGCGCGCTCTTCTGCCGCATGCGGATTGTTGGTGACGTAAGTGTCCGTGAGATACTGGATCGGATCGTCGGCTTCGATCATCTTGATCACGCGCTCAAAATTGCTGATCGCGCGGAAGGTCGTGGGCTGATCCGCATTCATCACCAGATCGCGGCGCACCGCATCAATCATGGCTGTCAGCGCCTGCTGGGCCGCATTGGCGGAGGTCTCATGAGAAAAGAACACATTCTGTCGAATGGTCTGCTCTGCCATCCGGTAGACGGAAAAGGACACCCCCACAAGGAACGTGGCGGTCAACGCGACCATCAGCAGGGGCAGCTTGAGCCGGAGCGAAAGGTTGCCAAACTTGAGCATAGAAACGCCTCCCGACCATGCCTTCTCACGCGACGTGTGCGCGCATTTCACGGAGCCTAGGCGCAGAAATCCTGAGAATTCTTTAAGCGGTCATGTGGCCTATCCCAAAGGAGGAGGCCGCCTACCCAAGCGCTGTAATATTGGGCGTTTCACGGGCCACGCGCCTTCTCGCCGCCCCTACTCCGCAACCTGAGGCACATCCTTCGGCACGCCAAACCTCTGCCAGGCGTCATATTGAGACAGGAAAACCTCGCCATTGAGCGCCTCAATCAGATGCGAGCGCCGCAGCCGGTCCATCACCGGCCCTTTCACCTCTGACAGATGCAACCCCACCCCCATGTCTCTCAGACGGGCATTGATGGCTTCCAGACTTTCCAGCGCGGAATAATCCACTTCATTGACCGCAGAGAACATCAGCACCACATCGCGCACCTCACAACCGGCGGTGACACGGCTCTGGATCAAATCCTCAAGGAACCGCGCATTGACGAAGTAGAGGCTCTCATCCACCCGCAGCGTCACCAGCGCAGGCACGGTCTCCACCTCATGGCGGAGGATATTGCGAAAGTGCTGCGTGCCCGGCACCAGCCCCACCTCCGCCACATGGGGGCTGGAGGTCTTATAAAGATGCAGCAGCACCGAAATAGCCACACCGCTGGCCACACCAACCTCCACACCCAGCCCCAGCGTCAGCAGGATCGTGGCTGCCACGGCGGTGAAATCCGCGCGAGAGTATGCCCAGGTCTTACGTAGGATCGTAAAATCCACCAGCGACAGTACCGCCACGATGATTGTTGCCGCCAGCGTTGCTTTTGGCAGGAAATACACAAGAGGGGTCAGCGCAACCGCGGCCACCGCCAGCCCCACTGCCGTAAAGATCCCCGCCGCAGGGGTTTCCGCCCCGGCATCAAAATTGACCACCGAACGGGAGAAGCCGCCGGTGACAGGAAAGCCCCCGGTGAACGCCGCCCCCAGATTGGCCGCCCCCAGTCCAATCAGCTCCTGATCCGGATCAATGCGCTGGCGTTTCTTGGCCGCAAGGGTCTGCGCCACCGAAACACTTTCCACAAATCCAATGATCGAAATCAGGATGGCAGGCAGCAATAGCGCGCCGATAAGATCACTGCTCAATCCCGGCAGGGTCAGCGGCGGCAGGCTTTGCGGCACATCCCCAACAATGCGCACGCCCTGTTCCCCCAAATTCAGCCCCCAGACCGCAAGCGTGGTCGCCACCACCGCAAAAACCGGACCACCCTTGGCCAGAAGATCAGTCAGAAGCGGCCCAGCCCCAAGCTTTTTCAGAAGCGGCTTCAGGTTGGCGCGCACCCAAAACAGAAAGCCCGCGGCCAGAACACCAATCCCCACTGTAATCCAGTTGATCTCATGCAGATGCCGGGCAATCGACAGCAGCATTTCCGGCAACGTATGGCCATGGGCGCTCACACCCAAAATATGTTTGAGCTGGCTGGCGGCAATCAGGATGCCCGAAGCCGTGATAAATCCGGCAATCACCGGATGGCTCAGGAAATTCGCTAAAAACCCGAGGCGCAGGACCCCCAAAAGAACCAGAAACGCGCCGGACAGAAACGCCAGCGTGAGTGCTGCAACCGCATACCCAGCGGTCCCCTGCTCTGCCACTTGCCCGATGGTTGACGCGGTTAGCAACGACACCACCGCCACCGGCCCCACCGCCAAAGCACGGCTGGTGCCAAAGACCGCATACAGGATGATCGGCGCAATCGAGGCATAAATGCCTGCCTCCGGCGGCAACCCCGCCAACAACGCATAGGCCAGCGACTGCGGGATCAGCATGATCGTCACGATCACCGCAGCGATCAGGTCATTTGACAGTGCGTTCCGGTCATAGCGACGCCCCCAATCAAGAATGGGAACAAACCGGCGCAGGGGGTGGGACATTGTGTTTTCCGTCATCTGTGTTTTGCGGGCCTCGGCCCATCGCGCAGTTCCGCGCCCGCCCATCGCGACATGGGACAGGCGGGCACGACGCTGGCGAAGCGCGCTTTAGTTCGGTGCGACCTTGATCTTCTCCGGTTTTGCCAGCCACTCCTTCCCCTTGAGCATGGCCTTCCAGTAGATCGGCGGCAGCATGGTCTCCTTCAAGAACCAAGCAGCCCGGCTGGGTTTGGTGCCATCCAGCAGGAAAGTGGGGAAGCTGGGCTTGAGCACGCCGCCATAGCCAAATTCCGCGAGCACAATCTTGCCGCGCTCCACCGTTAGCGGGCAGGAACCATATCCGTCATAAGCCGAGGTTGGCGAGCGCCCCGCAATATCCGCCACGATGTTATCGGCCACCGTCGGTGCCTGTTTGCGCGCGGCGGCGGCGGTCTTGGCGTTTGGCGCGTTCATCACATCGCCAAGGGACCAGATGTTGTCATAGCTCGTGTGGCGCAAGGTGGCCTGATCCACATCGACCCACCCTGCGGCATCCGCCAAGGGCGACACCCGAATGAAATCCGGTGCCACCTGCGGCGGGCAGACATGCATCATGTCAAAGTCCACCGTGACCTCCGCAGGATAGGTATCCGGCTGGGCCACTTTAAACGTGGCCGTCTTCGCAGCCCCATCCACCGCGACGAGGTTGTGGAAGAAGTTCAGCGTCGCGTCATATTTCTCCACATATTGCGAAAGCGCAGGGACATAATCCTTCACCCCGAAAAGCACCCCACCAGCATTCATGAATTGGATGTCGATGTTCTTCAGCCGCCCATTTCGGTGCCAGGCATCCCCGGAAAGATACATCGCCTTCTGCGGTGCCCCCGCACATTTGATCGGCATCGGCGGCTGGGTGAACAGCGCACGCCCCTCCTGCAGCTCCTGCACCAGCTGCCAGGTATAAGGCGCCAGATCATAGCGGTAGTTTGAGGTCACACCATTGCGGCCGAGCGTCTCCTCAAGGCCTTCGACGGCTGCCCAATCCAGCTTCAGGCCCGGGCAGACCACCAGCCGGTCATATTTCACCACCCGGCAGCCATCCAGAATGACCGCGTTGTTTTCCGGCTCAAACGCTGCCACCGCGGATTTGATCCAATGCACGCCTTTGGGGATCAGAGATCCCATGGTCTTGGCGGTTGTTTGCGCCTCAAACACGCCGCCCCCCACCATGGTCCAGCCGGGCTGATAGTAGTGGATGTCAGCAGGATCAATCACCGCGATATTGAGGCCCGATTGCCGTGCCTTCAGGCTGGCTGCAACCGCGATGCCCCCGGCGCCAGCGCCAACAATCACCACCACAAAATGGGCGTCGCCCGTATCTGTGGGGGTCTTGCCTCCATTGGAAATACGCCGCGCCACGCCGTTCATGTCATAGCCCGCCGCTTTCGTGGCCGCGAGAATCTCGGTCATCGGGCGCGATTTGGATTGATGGAAAGACCACAGCGTCGCCGAGCGTGTGCCGGTCCGGCAATAGGCCAAAACCGGGCGCTGGACCTCCTCCAAAACCGCGCCAAATGCGGCCACATCCTCATCGCGCACCATACCCGATTGCACCGGCACATAGCGCGCCTCAATCCCTGCGGCCTTGGCCGCAGCTTCTATCTCCTCAAAGGAGGGCTGATCGCCCCCCTCGCCATCAGGCCGATTGCACAAAATTGTGCGAAAGCCCTGCGCGGCAATCTCGGCAATATCATCGGCCACAATCTGCGGGCTGACCGAAACCTGATCGGTTAGTCGTTTGATGTTCATGTGAACCCCTCCTCCGGGCGGTTTTGGCGGATCGCACGCCTCAGCGCGCGCCGCCGCTTACAGGCCGTTGACCGGCACCTTCAGCATCGGGTTGCCGTCTTTATCAGTCGGCACTTCGCCCGCGCGCATGTTCACCTGCAGCGACGGAATGATGAGTTTTGGCATCGAGAGCTGCGCATCCCGCTCGGTGCGGAACCTGATAAACTCTTCCTTGGTCTTGCCTTGGCCAACATGGATATTGGCCGCTTTCTGCTCCGCCACCGAGGTTTCCCAGGCGATGGCACGGCCGCCGGGGCCATAATCGTGGCACATAAACAGCCGCGTCTCATTCGGCAGCGCCAGCACTTTCATGATGCTTGCATAAAGCTCCTCTGCCGAGCCGCCGGGAAAGTCACAGCGGGCAGAGCCGCCATCAGGCATAAAAAGCGTATCCCCGACAAAGGCCGCATCGCCCATCACATGCACCATGCAGGCGGGTGTGTGCCCCGGTGTATACATCGCAAAGCACTGCATATTGCCGACCATATAGGTGTCGCCATCCTCAAACAGCGCATCAAACTGCGACCCGTCGCGCTGAAATTCGGTGCCTTCGTTGAACACTTTGCCAAACACGTTCTGCACCACGGTGATCTTGGAGCCGACCCCGATTTTCCCGCCCAACCGCTCCTGCAGATAAGGTGCCGCGCTCAGGTGGTCAGCATGCACATGGGTCTCAATGATCCACTCCAGCTTAAGACCCTGTGTCTCGATCTGGCGGATCAACTCGTCTGCGTGATCAAAGGTGATACGCCCGGCGGCATAGTCGATGTCCATCACCGAATCCACGATCGCGCAGCTCTTTGAAGACGGGTCTTTGACAATGTAGCTGATGGTGTTGGTCGCCTCGTCAAAGAACGCCTGCACCTCAGGTTTCACGGTGATGTTGACGGGATAATCAGTCATAGGTTTCTCCTCCTCAGGACGCGCCCCGCGCCCTTGGTCTTCCAAATCAGTGACGGCATGTGTGAATTCGTATTGCCTGAAGGCGCGCCTCGGCAGCCGCACCGCTGGCGTGCAGCCCCGGCAATCGCCCTGCCGAAGCCAAACGCATCCGGGTGCGGTGCAGAGCGCTCAAAGCCATCTCAAAAGGAAGGCCCCTCGCGCCCTTGGCCCGCATGTGGATCAGCAGTCGCTGCAGGTCTTGAGGCCAACAATGCGGTAAAGCGGGCAATTCCCGACAAACGCCGTCAGCGTGAACACAGCGGCAACAGCCAGCGCAATCCAGAAAAGGACACCGCCAATAACGCCTGCAACCAGCGCCAGATACACCAACGCCGCCGCGATGATCAGACGGCCGCCGCGGTCGATCATTCCCATGTTCTTCATCATTTTTCGTCTCCAGGTCGAATCGTTGCCTGGCCACATTCGCATGTGGTGCCCGGAGACTTTGGTGACATGGTC
This sequence comes from Shimia sp. R9_2, assembly GCF_017743735.1. Lineage (GTDB taxonomy): Bacteria > Pseudomonadota > Alphaproteobacteria > Rhodobacterales > Rhodobacteraceae > Shimia. The sequence continues at coordinate 872,662 of NZ_JAGHRO010000001.1, read as the reverse complement.
ACCAAGCAATGGAATTTCATGAAATCTGGTGGGATTTTCCGCCCTGCGTACCTTCGCCACAGGGCTCCAGACGTCTTAGCGATGCGCCCCTGAGGTCTTCACAAGGTGCTCCAGCCCTTCCCGCTCCAAAAGCTTCACCTCGCCGCGGGATTGTTCCACCCATCCCCGCCGCTGGAATTCCGACAGGGTGCGCGAAATGACCTCCCGTGCCGTGCCCAATTCAGTGCCCAGCGCGGCGTGGGTCGCATGCACAACATCACCCGCATCCGCGAGCTCCAGCAAACGGGACGCCAGCCGCACATCCATCCGCTGAAAGACAATATCGTCAATCAGCGTAAACAGATCAGTGATCCGGCGCGAATAGGCGGTGAACACAAATTCCCGAAACACCGGTGACTTGCCAACAAGATCATCAAAGGTCGCGCGCGGTATCGCCACCGCCTTCACATCGGTCTCCGCAGCGCCTTCCGCCGAGTAATCCTCAAAGGCCAGCATACAGGCCGTGGTAAGCACACAGCTTTCCCCCGCATGCACCCGATACAGAAACACCTCGCGTCCGGTGTCCGACCTTTGCTGCACCTTCACCGTGCCATCCAAAAGCAACCACAAATTGTCAGCCGTCTGCCCCGGCGCAAAGATCTGCGTGCCCGCCGGAACCGAAACAATCTCGCTGCCCGCTTCCAACGCCGCTCGTATGTCGGCAGGCAAGCGGCTCAGGCCATTGAACTTTTCAATCCAATTCTCTTCCATCAGCATGCCCCCTCAGATGATCCAGCCTGAGTCTTAGTGCATCCTGAATGACTGGTCCATTAGGTCAGGAGCAAGGCCACAGGATCCGAGTTTAATCGCCGATACAGTGTGCCATAGGTCGCTCACGCCACCCCCAACTAACCTAAAGTATAGCTGCCTTGCCTTAGGGCTATTTGCATTCACCCTCTGCCACCCAATCACCAAATGAATACGACGGTATACAAAGCCCACAGCAAGAACGCTGACGGTCCCCCAGACCCGAACCAGAATGGTTCTCTTCCTGAGTTCACCCATCCCACGTAGAGACCCGCTATGAAACCGATGACCGCCAACCAGATCGTTCTTGCCACCGCCCCCACAAAGACCAACGACGCCCCGCGCTTCAATGTCATGCAGATCATCCTGCTCAATCTTGGCTGCTCCCTTTTGCTGGCAATCTCCGCTGCCGTAATGGGGGCCACCTGGATCAGCGCCCCGGTTTTGGGCTGGCTTGGCGGCGGCATCGCCACTTTGGTGATCACAGCGATCTTTGTGGCTCTCGAACCGGCCACGTCCAAGCGGAAGCTCAAATCCCTGGAGGCGGAAGAAGACAGCCTTGCCACCCTTTCCGAATGGGACACAGACGCCGCAAAAGAACATGCCTTGGCCTTGGAAATTGACGAGGCATTCCAAGACGATTTTATGCGCCGCCTCAACGACTTCAACACCATCGAAGAGTTTATGGAAACCCAATCAACAGGCGGATCTTGCACTTCAGTCTCCCAGTTGGATGGTTACCTCACCGGCGTGATCTGCTCCCCTCAGTCCGTCCCAGCCTATGAGTGGCTTCACGTCGCTCTGGGCGCCCCAGAGGACCTTCCCGAAAGTGTCATCATCGCGGTTGGCGGCCTCCATGACGACATTCTGGCAGGCCTCGAAGAGAGCAAACACCTCGCGCCGGTGTTTGATGAAACCGCAGAAGGCGACATGGACCCAACCTCCTGGTGCGCCGGTTTCCTCGCCGCCGCCGCCCTGCGCCCGGACAGCTGGACCGCCAACGGCCTCCACCTGAGCCATCAAGACTTCCTGCTCCCCCTGCTCGACTTCCTCAACGACGGCAAAATCCACGTCTCCCACCGGACCAATGCCATAGACACCTTCGTCTTCGCCGACCGCGACATCCTCGTCGACCTGATCCCCTTCGTCGTGCCGATGATGTATCACGAATTCAAACTGCAAGCCCCGGTACAGGCAAATGCAAGTGGTGATTTGGCGGGTTTTGCGGTTGCGTGACTTCAGAGCATGTTAGTGTTGGTGAGGCCGCTGGCAGGAGCATGCCTAACAGGGTGGTCCTTCTATTAATCACAAGCAAAGGAAGGCTGTAAGCGAGCATTTAGCGGCAAAGCCAAGCAGCTATCGTTGGTCGCTCTCATTTGAGCTCTTCAAACAGCCTAGATCTGCTCTTCAACTTATCCGTTAAAAGATACCCCGAGGCGACATTAAAGCACCGAAGCAGTGATTTTCAGTACATCGTGAACTTCAAAAATGAGCCAGGCTAATTTTTTGCATCTACATAGATGGTAAAATTATCTTCGTTGGGTTTCGCTCGCCATTGATTGGCAAAGCGCTCGTCAAAACTCCTTTCAATCTAGCCCAAGATCCGCTCTTTGCTGAAAAGCCAAGAAAATTCACCTTTACCGGACCTACAAGAGCCTGAAATCGACAAGCGAAAATGCCCTCCCTCAGAGAAGACGCAGCACTCAATTAAAAGAACCTCAAAATAAGCCAAACCCAAAAAACGAATAGAACACGCAAATAAAGAAACAGAAACTCAGATATCAACTTCAGCCCTAAATCCAACCAAAAGTTGAAGGAATCGAATTTATATATTACAATATACGTTACTTAATTCTTCCGATTTAGCGGAGTGATTGCTGTGAAGTCAGCCTTGGTATTGATTGTTTTGTGCGCTGCGTTTTTTGCAGCATCCCCTTCCTCGGTGCATTCTCAGGTGGGGTGCGACCCTTCGCGCGAACGGTGCCGATAAAGTAGCATTGTAACGTCATGTCTACGGACGGTATGCACGACATTGTCGCGTTGTTTTTTGGCGTCGGCATTATAATCGCATTTTCCCATGAACGTTTTAACCGGATCTCCTACGAGACCGGCAAACGTCTTGATCGGCTTGTATCGTTTCTTACACCGGATAAGTTGCGCGCACGCCGGCAGGTTACATACGCATATTTTATCTACACGCTTTCTCTGATCATCCTCTATTTGATTTTATGCGGCTATGCCGAGATTCTGTTACCTCTTATCGGAGGTCAAAATCTTTTGCCCGAGATCGGGGCAAGCACTCTGCCCTCCGAAGCGTCGACGAGCCCACCTCCAGCGTCAGACACCACCCCCGAACCCACAACAGGTTTCGCCCCCATGGAATCTTCGGCGATCGAGTTCTGGATAGCAAACCTTGAACCCACTGTGAGTTCCGAGCCCGTGGAAACCAATTCAGGTGTCAATATCGCACCCGAAGTCTCCATGGGGCTAGCCCTGATCATGGTCGGCCTAGCACCTTCCATAAAGGCGCTGGTGCGCGTGGATGAATGGCTGCGTATGTTTGCCCATCGCGTTGCGGGAATACCGACCTGGGTTATAGATACCTCGGACGCATTGCGGTCGAACGCCAAGGTTTTACGGTTCTTCACGGACAGCGAAGCCGACAATTCCAGCGAATATCTTATTTCAGAACCCGAGCGCAAACGTGTTATAGATTTGCACGCCAAGGCCAAGCCGTTTCTGGGCAATCTGGATGATTTCATCCTGAATATCGAAGTCATTCTTGTTGCATCGGCGTGGTTTCTTGATGAAAAGCTGCGGATCACGGGGACCGGCGACAAAAACCGCTTCGAAGAAATAGAAAATGAGCTTCGTCGCCGAAAGAACGAGTTGTTCAGCAATGCGAATAGTCCCGATCTTTCCCATGAAGGCTGGGAGGCTGTGGCCACTGCCGCAGATGAATTGGCCAGCGATTTCTGCGTGCTGATTGCTCTTTATGACGAACAGGACGTCATTCACCCCTATGATCAGCGCCCGGCCCCCACAGAAAGCCAACGCCGCGCCCGGGATAGGCTGAGGCAATTCGTAGACGTCCTTTACAAGAACAAGACTGAACCATTGATGCAGCGCCGCGGCAACAATTTGGCGCTATTCTGGACACTGGCGATCGTGCTGAGTTGGACAGTCGCCTGGGCGGTGCTGTGGCCGGGGCAAGCGGAATTCAATTTGATCTGGGACACGCTCAGCAGTGACACCTATCGGAGGATCAGGCTGTATTCGGTCAACGCATTCAACACCTACTGCATCGCCACGATCGTTGCGATCACATTTCGCTGGGTCCGCATGACTTCGGTTGCTGAAGACGGCCAGCGAAAATGGGAAAACATGCGCTATCCCAATCACTGGACACGCTGGCTACCGCAGGCACTAAGCCTGTTTTCCATTGCCTTCTTGGTTTCTACAGCATTGAACATAGCGGTTCAGCTATGGCTCACGGAAACCAGAACACCCGAAGCAGAAGCCTGGCGAATGACATTCGAAGAGTTCATAATTTCGATCCGCTGGCGTTTTGAATACATGGGCCCAATTTCTTTCCGCGCGGCATGTTTGGCGCTGCTTGTGACAGTGCTTTTGGATGCGAGGCAGCGGTTGTGGACCGACGCGGGCCGGTATGAGCAGAAACAGCTCAAGAGACATAAGTCTAGCGACCAGATGAAATCGAATGCCAAAACATGGCGCGATTTGTCATTGCTGGACAGTCTGTCTTGGGTCGCGGTGGGAGCGTTGATGATGCTGATCATCACCCCCGTCATGCGCTATCTGTCATTTTTGGCGGCCACGCAGGACTATCCTCGAGATTTCGATCATATAGACGCCGGGTTGATGATCTGGGCGACGCTTTACACCGTTGTTCTGGCAGCTTTGGTGATGTTCTGCCTGTCCGAAGTACTTACCCGACGCGCCTTTTATCGTGCCTCAAAGGATCCAGCCGACGGTCGAGTTTTAGAAGCTGCAGGGGAAGAATAATGAAAGCCAGTGTCTGGATTTCACTGTTGAGCTTGGCTTGTCTGCCAGCACTTGCCTTTGGACAAGATATCCAACTTGAGACCGCTGTAAAAGAGGATCGGAAAATCATCATGGGCGCGCGCACCGATGTGCCGCCATTCATCTGGAAGGACAAACGAACCCAAAAATACCGTGGGCTTTTTTGGGATATCTGCGTTGAGGCACTCGTACGCTCAAATCGGCCATTCGAAACAGTGCCGATTTCGGCGGGGCAACGATCGGACCTTTTGTCCAAAGGCAGTTATTGCACAGAGGACGGCGAGACATACGACACCTGCACCGCCGAGATCGCGACAGTGGAACTGCTGTGCGATCCGACTACTGTAAATCTGAAACGGATGCAGACCTTCTCAGAAATAGACAACGAAGACCAAGGAGAAGGCCTGCACCGCTTTGTTTTCTCCCCCATCCTTTATCTGGCAAATGGTTCGTATTTTCAGCTGGGCTATCCAAGAAGAGTGTTTCGTGAACAGCTTGCAACGACACTGAAGCTTAGATGCACTCAGTTCCCCGAGTTAAAGCCTGTTTTTTGCGGCGAGCGCGAACACCCGACCGGTTGGGAGTGGCTTCGCCGACCCGATACTGAATTGTTTGCACAAAAGCCAAGCATAGATTGGACGACTGCCTGTGATGCCATCCTTGAGGCCATGGCGACAGACAAGGACTTGCCGGAAAACACCGAGGATCAAGAGCGCAAAGTTTGGCCTCCGCAAATCTGGCCGGAGCCGGACCCGGTAAAGCCTGAGTTCGAAATTTGGGGATATCTCGAAGGATCGACCATCGGACCGTCAGTTGTCAAAGCAGCGGAACTGGCTCCCTCCTCCATCGGCATTTGCCCCCAAGCTTTTGACTCGCACACCTTAGCCACTGAAGCCTTCTGCAACGGAAAGATCTACCGATATTTTGGAGATGTCGATCTCGTTCGGGCGGCGGTCAACGCCTATCGCTCCAACAACACAGACAACGAATGCCCCGCAGACGAAACGCCCTCTTCTCGTGGGACCTATGAACCCTATGCTTTGGTTCTTTCCAACGAAAAAAGAGGTTTCGCCGAGGACTTCACCCTGGCGCTGTATTCCATGTTCACCGATGGCACGATTGCCCAGATGTTCGACGGAAGATTCGGGGAAAGACGTCGGTCTCAGTACCTTGAAACCTTGTTCAGAATTAACAGCATCCCAACTGGTGAGGCGAATATCGAGGAATAGCGCCCCCTCGCATTTATTCGCATTTATAATGTGGCAGCGCCAAATCGATATCCGCTGATTTTCCCAACCGTCAACAAGCCTCAAAAGCTGCGGTTTGCGGCCCCCGCCGGAGCCGCAAACGCTTGTTCAATGTGTTTCGAGCGAGATGTATACATCCATCTCGGCGTCGGGATCAAAATCGCTAAGGTCCATGACCGAAAAGAACATCGCGCACACCGGCGACTCCATCTCTTTTTTGACCACGTCCTGATAGTCCTCGTGGCTTCGGAACTGCACGATATCGAGGTATGTGCCGTCGGGTTTGCGCACAAGTTCACGGCGTAAAATGCCCGGCTCATGGGCGACAAAGTCCCTTTGAAAAACGGCCGAAGCCGCGAGCAGATCCGCCTCTGTTTTGCCTTCAGCAAGTTTGATCGGCGCCAGAACGGTCACCGGTAACGTTGCTTGCCCATCCGCCTTTGGCGTGTCAGGCTCTATGATCCGGGTCGTCCCTGACACGCGGATACCTTCGCCCGGAGTGGCGCCAAACTGCGCTTTCAACAGCGACCGCGCCCCCATGTCTTCTCCTTGCACGATGTCGATCTCGCCCTCATGCGGCCAGCCGATATCGCGCAGATAGCCAGACAATGCGGCGGCGGCGGCCCCTGTCGCGGGGTCTTCGGCCACGCCGCCAATGGCAAAGGCGTTGCGGCTGTGAAAACGGCGTGGTGTTTCAGCCCACAACAGACTGATCGTCGTCAGGTCATGCGCCCGCATGAGCTGCGCGCCTTCCGCCAAATCATAAGACATTGCCGCAAGCCTCTGTCTGTCACGCAACGCAAGGATCAGGTGATTGTTGCCAGCATTGGCCTGCGCGGGTGGCAATGCGGGGTCAAGGTCGGCGGTTTTCAGGCCAAAGAGCGCAAGCGCCGCCGCCACCAGATCCGGGTCCGCCTCAGCGCTGTGGGTGGGAGGAGAGGTCAGCGTGGCGCTGCCGTCATTTTTAGTTTCCACGCTGATGCGCCCCGAATTCAGATCAAGTTGAAACAGCCCGCCCCCCTCACGCGCGGTGAGGGCGTTGCCCAGCGCGATGGTGGCATGTCCGCAGAACGCCACCTCTTCCTCGGGCGAGAAGTAGCGCACCCGCCATGCGTCACCCTGAGGTGCGGCGAAGACTGTTTCGGAATATCCCACCTCTTGAGCGAGGCGCTGCATTTCAAAGTCGGAGGGAAGCGTATCGCCGAGCACGACACCTGCGGGGTTGCCGCCTGTGGCTCCATCGGAGAAGGCCGCTACTCTGAGAACGTTCAGGTTGATGCTATCTTTCATGGGTTTGGTCCTTTTTCTGTCATTGCTGGTCAGAACGGGCAGCTCAAAAGCGGGATGTCATGGCTGCCCGCTTGCACTGCCCTGGCAGATCATCGCGCCAGGGCCGGAAGCCTCTACTGGGTGACGCGCGCGAGAAACTCCTGCATCTCGGCCGCAATCACATCGCCATACTCCTCGAGCGCGAAATGGCCGGTGTCCAGCAGGTGGAATTCCACATCGGTCAGGTCCGCCTTGTAGGGATGGGCGCCATCTGCGGGAAAGATATGGTCGTTCTTGCCCCAGACGATCAGCGCCGGCGGCTGATGCTCTTGGAACAGGGCCTGCCACTTGGGGTACTCAGCAACATTGGTGCCGTAGTCCAGGAACATCTCCAGTTGCACCTCTTGGTTGCCCGGACGGTCCAGCAGGTACTGAACGTGCCAATAGTTGTCGGGGCTCACTGTGGAGACATCGCCCACACCATGGGTGAATTGCCACTTGGTTGCGTCAAGCGTCAGAAAGCCGCGCAGCGCATCTCCGTTTTCCGTGCTGGGATCGGCCCAATAGGCTTTGATCGGATCCCAGAATTCGCGCAGGCCTTCATCATAGGCATTGCCGTTTTGAATCACGAACCCCGTGACGCGCTCGGGGTGTTCAGCGAACATGCGATACCCAACAGGCGCGCCGTAATCCATCAGGTAGACGCTATAGGTGTCGACCCCTTTGGCGTCGATCAGGCGGGTGACGGTTTCCGCAGCATTGGCAAAGCTGTAGTCATAGCTTTCGGCAGATGGCATGTCAGATGCGCCATAGCCCAGATAGTCCGGCGCAATCACATGATAGTCCTCGGCCAGCACGGGAATGAGGTCACGGAACATATGAGACGAGGTGGGAAACCCGTGCAGGAGAAGCACGGTCGGTTTGGACGGATCACCTGCTTCGCGATAGGCAATAGTGTGCCCGTCAATCTCCATGGATTTCATATCCACGGCAAAGGGGCTTTCCGCAGCGGTCGCGCTGTTGGGGTGGATCATCGGCAATAGCATGGTGCCGACCAGCAGCGTGGTAAGTACGGGAATACGCAAAGATTTTGTCATTGGTCAGTTCCTTTCAAAGTTGGGGTGCCGCGCGCGAGCGTCGCGCGCATGGCAGAGGTTTCGGCCCGCAGGGCCTCGTTTTCGCGGCGCAACGCCGCAATCTCTTGCTGTGCCTCATCAACCGTGAGGCGCTGGGGAATATGGCTGGGGCAATTCCAGTCGAAGGCCTCAACAGTGATCATCACCGCGCGCTCGGGACGCGCCCGGTAAGATGGGTCATGCAACTGGTCCAGAATCTCGGGGTGATCCTCGCCTTCGATCAGACGTGCGCGGCCCCACAGCTTCAGGCGGCGGCGGTTGGGGTAATCCATCAAAATCATCGACAACCGCTCATTGCCCGACAGGTTCCCCGCGCTGATATACTGACGGTTTCCGCGATAATCGGCATAGCCAAGCGTCTGGGGAGACAGCACCTTCAGAAAGCCCGCCGGGCCACCGCGAAACTGCACATAGGGCCACCCTGTTTGTGACACCGAGGCCTGATAGAAACCGTCACGCGCGGTGATAAAATCGATCTCTTGGGGCCCGAGTTCATCTGGGTAAACCACGTCGTCAGACAAGAGCTTGGCATAGGCATCCGCAGAGCCCTTGCGATGCTGCTGCGATCGTACGGCAGGCGTAAAGGCGATGGTCGCGAAGGCACGTGCCATAGCGTTCTCCTTTCGGAAACTCATTCATTCGTCTTGGTTGGGATGCCCGACTGGGCTGTTTCTGAATGTAAATGTGCGCATCACGCCGCAATTTGACAAACGACAATGTCTATCGCAGGGTTAGAAAAACTAGGTCATAGCCATGCACCGCAAAAACTATCCCCTGAACGCACTCCGCGCTTTTGAAGCGTCCGCGCGCCATCTCAGCTTTGTGGCAGCCGCCGAAGAGCTGTCTGTCACCCCGGCAGCGATCAGCCACCAGGTCAAAAAACTTGAGGAGTTCCTCGGCTTCCCGCTGTTTCGGCGGCGGACGCGCGGCTTGGTTCTTGTCGAAGCGGGACAACTGCTCGCCAAAGAGCTGCACGCGGTGTTCATCAGTCTCGATCGCACCATGGAAAACGTGATGGAGGCGGATCAAGGCGGCTCACTCGCCCTCTCCGTCGCGCCGACCTTCGCCGCGATGTGGCTGATCCCGAAGCTACAGAAATTCTATACGGAACATCCAGATATCGATGTGCGCATTTCTACTGGTCTGAGTCTGGTGGATTTTCAACGAGACGATTTTGACGCCGCCATTCGCCTCGGCCACGACCAATGGCCAGGCCTTGAAGCCATCAAGCTCTTTGATGAGGCGGTTATTCCCATGTGCAGCCCAAGCCTTCTTGAAGGCCCCAACGCGATCAGAACGCCGTCTGATCTTCGAAAACATGTCCTGCTGCACAACCACTCAATGGATTTTGACCCCAACGCACCAACTTGGCAGACCTGGCTGGACGCCAGCGGCACAACCGACGTAGACGCCTCGCGCGGGATGCACTTCAGCTTACCGGACCATGGGCTGCAGGCCGCGATAGATGGCGCAGGTGTTGTCCTTGGCTGGCGTGTCCTCTCGGCAAAAGACGTCCAAGCCGGACGCGTGGTCGAGCTTTTCGACTTAGAGATCCCCTTGGGATCAACCTTTTACCTTGTCTATCCCGAAGCGCACTCACGACGCCCCAACATCGCAGCACTCCGCGACTGGATCTTCCGGGAGTTAAAAAACGCCTGAAGCGCGAACTCAACCTCGCAGGGGCTTTGCTCATCTGCTGCTGCAATTGTGGGATAGGTGCCTATGCGCTGGGTGACGAGCAAACAGCCAACGACCAGTCTGAGCCACTCGCAGAACATGTTTCGTTTTTCAAATGGTTGCATTCCAGCCTCAGACAGCGAAATGCCATCTAAAACTGCCAAACGCGCGGTCAAACCAGATAATCTGTATCAGAGATCTAAATGGTGCCCGGGGGCGGAATCGAACCACCGACACGAGGATTTTCAATCCATCCAGAATGGTCCGGCTACAACTTACCATTTATGTTTGCACTACATAAACAGATCATTCGGTCCTGACGACCAGCTTCACTGCAAGGCTTCGCTTTCTGCTTGAGAGCAAGGCTTAGACTCAAAGGCGGATATGACCGGTGCCCATGTCTCTCCTATCTCAAATACCCAAGTTGCACCTTAGCGAACTCGCGGCACGGACACTTAGAAGAGGGTTCTTAGGCGCATTGCTCGATATCTTCGGCAACTCAAGGGAAACCTGACTTGTATTTGATGCAAGTAAGGCGATCTTAAAGCCAAAGAAAGGCTGACAAACAGGGTTTCATGAACAGGTGGATTTTTGGATGCTTTGCGTCTTTGCTTGCGCTTTGCTGCGTCACGATACTGGCGTTCCGATGGGCTGCGCACCTGCGCGAGGCTGTATCATTTTCCGTCGGTCTCCCTCCAGAGGGACAGCTTATTGACACCGCTCAAGGCGCCGTTTTTACAGTCGATTTCGCCAAACAAAGCGCGCCTCGCGTAGTTTTTGCGCATGGAACCGCAGCCTGGTCAGCGATTTGGCGTGAAACCATGCTCTCGGTTTCAAACGCCGGTTATCAGGCGACGGCATTCGATATGCCTCCCTTTGGTTGGTCAGAGCATCCCGATAGGGCAGACTACAGCAGAGCAGCGCAAGCCGACCGAGTGATTGCCTTATTGGAAGCTTTGGATGATCGCCCAATCATCGTGGCGCATTCAGTTGGCGCTGGCCCAGTTTCTGAAGCTGTGCTGAAGAGACCGGAATTGGTCTCAGGGTATATCGTTGTATCCGGTGCAATTGGTCTAAGTGACCGAGGAAACCCCAAACAACCGCCGCATCTCTTACGCAACTCTACTATTCGTGAACTTGCAACTTCCATCACAGCGACAAATCCAATGCTGACCGGAACTTTCCTGCGTGACTTCATGTATCGCAAGGAAGCAGCAACACCAGAACTCATTGACATGCTGCGTGCGCCGATGGTGCGTGAGGGCTATACAAATGCTGTCTCGAAATGGGTTCCGGAACTCTTCACAACGCCAAGGGATGCCCTGAGTTTAGACCCTACCAACTGGGAAGCGCTCGACCTGCCATTCGCCGTCATTTGGGGCGCTGAGGATAAGGTTACGCCAATTTCACAGGGCAAAGAACTCGCTACGCTTGTACCAAACGCAAAATTGACGATCCTTGAGGGCGTTGGCCATATACCTCACCTGGAAGCCCCTCCGGAATTTGCAGAGGCGCTCATAGATGCGTTGAAGTCAATGGCGCCGCCACACACACAGGAGTTGGAACAGCAATGAAGCCTTTCAACCGGCGGGCAGCCCTCGCCCTTGGTGGCGCGGCAGCAGGTTGGCTTGCTGCCCGACCATTTCACAGCAATCTGCCTGTTCTAAACGGAACAACAAGACTGGACACTACTCCCACCGGCTTGGTCATGAATGACGCAAGCGGTCTCTCGGCCACCCCAATCCACAAGCATCTGGTCCTTTCGGAGGATGCAGGCGACGCATTGATTGCAACAATACGTAGGGAACTTGCCGAAGCTAGTACTGCAAACAGGGCCTTCAACGTGGGCGCCGCGCGTCACTCGATGGGAGGGCAGGCCATTCCACGAAACGGTACAGCCGTGACATTCGACAATGGTAACGTGGAAATCGACACCGGCAATCGCAGCTATCGCACCCATGCTGGCGCTCGTTGGTCAGAAGTCATCGCAGCACTTGATCCGACCGGGTGGTCGCCCGCCGTTATGCAATCCAACAATGATTTTGGAGTGGCTGCGACGTTTTCCGTCAATGCACACGGCTGGCCTGTGCCTTACGGACCGATGGGCGCAACGGTGCGCGCACTTCGCATGATTTTGCCAACTGGCGATCTCGTAAATTGCTCGCCAACGGAGAATTCAGATCTCTTCAATATGGCCATGGGAGGCTATGGGCTTGTTGGCGTGATCGTGGACCTGGAGGTTGACATGGTGCCCAATGCCCGCCTGGCCCCGACCTTTGAAACAATGAAAGCCGAAGCGTTTCCAAGGGCCTTTCAATCCGCTGTTGATGATCCGGCAGTTACGATGGCATACGGCCGCTTGAACGTAGAGCGAGACGCCTTCTTTGAGCAGGCCTTACTTGTGACCTACCGACAGACCGACGATCAAGAAGCCCTTCCAACTGCGTCTGGCTCCGGCTGGATGTCGCATGTGGCAAGTCGCATATACCGCGCGCAACTTGGCAATGAGACCATGAAATCCTTCCGCTGGTGGAATGAAACGACACTAGGGCCAGCCCTCGGCAGTGGCGAGGTGACACGCAATTCGCTGATCAACGAACCCGTTGTGACACTTGATGATCGCAATCCCGACCGGACCGACATCCTGCATGAGTACTTTGTCAGTTTCGACGCATTTGACGCCTTTCTCACGGCCTGCCGCGAAGTGATCCCGGCGTCCTATCAGGAATTCTTGAATGTTACACTGCGCTATGTGGCTCAAGACGACCAGAGCGACCTATCGTATGCCACAGCACCTCGCATCGCCGCCGTCATGTCTTTCAGTCAGGAGATGACCAAACGGGCCGAAGCCGACATGCGACGCATAACCGAAGAGCTGATAGACCGGATATCGCAAGATGGTGGCGCCTACTACCTGCCCTACCGGCCTCACGCACGTCTTGATCAACTGTCAAAAGCCTATGCCGGGGCCGCCAAATTTGCGGCTAGAAAACGTGAACTGGATCCTAAATTGGTCCTGCGCAACAACCTCTGGGATACGTATTTGGAGCGGTTATGACGTCACTACAGAAACTCAGCCTTGCTTACTTCGTCGCGTTGATGATCGCAGCATCCTTAAACTACGTACCTGGATTGACGGATGAAAATGGACTGGCGTTCGGTATCTTTGCCCTCGACATCTATGACGATGCCCTCCACGTCGCGTCCGCACTATGGGCATTAATCGCCGGACTAAAATCCCATAGGGCCGCTCACATGTTCATGATCTTGTTTGGCCTTGCCTATCTCGGCGACGGTGTTTTTGGCTTTTTCACGGGCTATGGCTATCTCGATCTAGGCATTCTGACGAATGCTTCTTTGGGTCTGGACTTCTCGCTGGGTCGCGTGCTTGCGAATGTCCCACACTTGGCGCTCGGTGGCCTTGCCGTTTGGGCCGGAGCCAAAAACATCGGAAGCCCCGAATGAGACTATTCTTGCGATGGCTCTTGAGGCTGACTGCAGTTGCCGTTGTAGGTGTCCTGGCGCTCTTATCCCCAGTTGTGTATTCAGAGACCATGTGCCGACCAACCGGAGAGGCGGACTCGCGCAAACCGATCTTGGACCAAATGCATCACCGTGCTGAATCACGCACGCTCTTGACCTATCCGGAATGGCATATTGTTCACGCCTATGAAGATTACGCACGCGTCATCGAAACAGGCGACCCGCATGACTACCAGTTTCTCAAAGGTATTTCGGGGTTCTGGCGCTCGGTGTGCACCATGTCTCAGGCGTCAGGTACTCTTGGGCCTATTGAAGGCGCGACGAAGCAAATGGTTTACGTGATCGGCGTAAGCTTCACGGCTGAGTTGTTGGCTAAGGCAGCCTACGAAGAAACATTTGGTCGTCTTTTCTCGGCTCTCCGTGGTCCCTCCAGAGCCATTCTGGACGACGTTTCAGCGCAACAGGCGAAAGAGTACGCATCTTTTCTTCAACAGGTGCCTTGGTACAAATGGGATTTCCTCGCGGACGCGCAGGCTCTTGCAGAGGAGGACGCAAAAGAACTGAGAGACCGCGAGCGACGGATTGCCTTGGGGTTAGAATATCGCACCAAAGCCGCCTACGCTAAAGTGATAGACGCCGCTGTTGCGGGCGTTGGCGCTGACGCGCTCACCCTGCGCATGATTGTTGATGGCGTTTCACCCGAGACGCTGGAACGTTTCAATGGGGTGACCGTTGTCGGTAAAACACGTTTCGGCATCGAAATCGAAACGATACGTTACCGCGAACTCACACATCTCATTTTGGAAATGGCAAGTATTGGCGTTGAGTTTGTCGAGATCGCAGGAAATGATGACATCATGTTCACGACTATTTCAGAAAGTGATACCCAACCTAATGCGATCTACAGCGATGCCAGGCAGGGTTTTGAAAGCCATCGGCACATAATTTTGACAAAGGTTGCGAACCTGGCCTCTGATCTGCGAGCGCTGCAAGATGGAACTCAGCGGCTAGAGCATATCCATGACTACTAGAAGCGTTTTGTTGTCACTGGTGCTGCTTTTGTTTGGATGGCTGGGTATTCTTGGGGCGGTAACCCTGTTGACCGATGATGCACCTGCTGCGTTGGTCGTGTTTCCCAGCCAAGATTTCCTAGAGCGCATGCCAAAAGATGTGGCGATTTTGTCGGCCTCACCTTTTAGCGTGACACTGGCGTCCGAGAATGCGGGTCTGGCCATTCAACTGTACCAAAAGGGAGCATGGCTCGTTTTACCCGCCGGGCTTCAGGGCTGTTCGCGGCTTTCCTAGCTGCTTGCTAACTCGGACAGCACCTTAGCAGGAACATCGCCCCACATTCCCGAAGTGGCTAAAGTGGCGGCGTCAAACAGCTCGGACAGCCGCCACTGCTTGTGTCAGGCCGCCATCAGCTCGGCATCCAACTTCTCAAACATTGAAACGTCCTCTTCCGCGTTCTCAAACAGATGTCCATAGACATCCATTGTCATCGTGATGGAAGCGTGACCAAGCAGTGTTTGGATCTTCTTGGGGTTCCAGCCTTGCTCGATGAACAAAGACGCTGCCGCATGGCGAAGGGCGTGGATGCCAAACTTGGCCTCCCCCATTTCATCAACGATACCCTCTTTGACAAGCATCGGTTTGAACACGCGGTTGTAGATGTTTGAATAGTTCTGCACCTTGCCGACAGAATTTGGGAACACCAGATCCAGCTTGCTTTCAGGCGCGTTAGCCTTCCACTCCCAAAGCTCTTCAAAGACAGTCGGGGCCATTGGGATCTCACGTGTGCCGGCACGGCTCTTCGGCAAACCGATTTCACAGTATTCATCTGCTCTCTGTCGGACTTGGATCACGCGCCGATCAAAATCGATCGCACCCCATGTCAGGCCCCTCAATTCAGAGATCCGCATGCCCGTGAAGATAGCTGTGATGAACATGGCCCGATGTGACGCAGGCGCTTTCGCTATGATCGTTCTGATCTCTGCCTTGGTTGGCACATCCACGCGCTTGCCATCGACGCGGGAGCTGCGCTTAAGCTTCACTTCGGTTGCAACGTTGTGGCTGGCCCATTCGCGTTCAACCGCTTCGGTCAAAATGGCTCTGAGGCTCACCATGATCTTCTTCACCTGCGCACGCGACACATCACCATCAAGTAGATCATCCATGAAATCCCGGATATCGCCACGCGACAGCTCCGCGAGCAAGAGACCTCCTATCTTCGGTTCAATATGGATGCGCACATGGCTGCGATAGGCTTTCATTGTAGAGCGCTCAAGCTCATTGCGCTGGCAGGTTTTCAGCCAGCTTTGGCACGCGTCAGATACGGTTTTTGATGATTTGGACATGCGGATCTTTCCCTTGGTTAGTTCTTGACCGATCTGTGCTAGTAATCGGCCTCGAAGCCTTCGGGCGATTTCCGAATATTTTCCGCAAATGTTGCCAAAATGCATCACTTTTCTTAGATTGAAGCAGAACAGCCCGCCAGATACACCTCCAATCCTCGCGTTTATGTAGCCACAACATAAAGAGAACCCGTTGATACCAGCGTATGCCCTACTCACCCACGGTCCAAAACCAAATGGATCTATCCAACAGCACCCATCAGCCAAGCAACAACTCGCCAATCTTCAAGGCGTGGCAAATGAGTTGGGAGCCGCCGAAAAGCTGCGCGTATTCTACGACCATTCTCGCAGCTACAAATCGCTGACCGATCTGCCAACATTGCAAGAACTCTTAGAGAGTGTGAGAGAACAAAGTAGCGCAGTTATCATCGACGATTTTCGCCGACTGTTTGCCCACTATTCTGGCGATAACACCGTGACACTTCTTGAAGAGTTGTTGTTATTCAAGGAAAACATCAGGGATCTCAAGACAGGCAAACTTCTGGGTGAGCTCCCTGAAACCCTGCTGAGGCAACTGTGTCTGGCTGAGAGACCGGTCAGATATGTCCGGACACCTATTCCCCGAAAAGCGATACCGAAGGCAGAGCGGCACCTGAATACGCAAGACGCAGTCCATGCTTCCAGGAAGGTGAGATCCGACACAGCGGACCGCAAAGCTCATGAACTTGCCGAAGTACGCGACCGCCTCAAACAAACACTTGGAAGCGCGCCACTCCAAGCGATAGCGGATGCTGCCAATAACGAAGGGCTGCGCACCAGTCGCGGTAATCTATGGGGACCGGCAGGCGTCAGACGCCTACTGAAGCGCCTGGAAGAAGTCGATGGAGATGAGGAAACACTTGCAGCAAGAGCAAAGGCCTCTATGCGGGAAAGAGACGCAGTGTAAGAGTTGAGTTGTCGGTTTGGCAGGTTGTTTAAAGCTTCTGCCGAAATGGCACCAAAGCTTATACTGGGCTTTTGAGGAGAAATCCTTCAATTAAAAGCCCTGACGCTCAGATAACATTCGCTTACCTGAAAAAGCCTACAAAACTCCCTGAGAATCCCGTGCTTTCCCCTTGGTGATTCCGCCCTATTCGCGCACAAGGCGGAAGAGGCGCAGCTTGTTAGGTTCTCGCCCACATGGTCTCCGAGTAACTGGGGGGCTG
Source organism: Shimia sp. R9_2 (assembly GCF_017743735.1). Classification (GTDB taxonomy): domain Bacteria; phylum Pseudomonadota; class Alphaproteobacteria; order Rhodobacterales; family Rhodobacteraceae; genus Shimia. The sequence continues at coordinate 855,461 of NZ_JAGHRO010000001.1, read as the reverse complement.
ACAGATCAGCATCCAGCAAGCTTCACAAGATTGAGCGCAACGAGCAACAAAGCGGTAGACACTGCTTTTAGCAAAATTAGCACGAATGACCAGTAGCGCACTGCCGGCACCAGCCCTAGGCAGACCCTACCCAACTACTTGTTAGGGCGAAGGGTCGCGCTTCGCCCGAAGGTCTGCTGCGCGGACAGAACACCCTTTCGCTGCGGCTGCTCTAAAGTCGGCTTCGGAGACTTCTGCTGTGTCAGAAAAGGTCGATACTGGTGAAAAAACCGCCGTCGCGTCGGACGGTTGGATTTGGGGACCTTCAGCAGTGAAGAGAAGGCCCTAAACGAACTCAAATCGCCTTGCGATCTTGCGATCTGATAATAATGTACCTTCGATATTCTTTCACATAGAGGCGATCATGGATATTATTAGTGGCATCCTTCTGGCCTTCTTCACTCAATGGAGCCACCCAGATCATCCCCCGGTGAAAGTCAATCATTCAGAACTGAATGACGCAGAGACAACCCTCGGCATCCGGTTTCCTGAAGACTACAAAGCGGAGGTCCTATCGGTAGGTTTGCCAAGCCCGACACTTGCCTTGCTCGAGGCGATTGATGAGCGGGAGGCTGATCTCCACGATCTTTCTGGCCTCTACGCTCCCCATGACATTATAGAAGTATCAACTGGCTGGTGGAAGATCGGTATGCCGAAGAACCTAATCGCCATTGGGAACGACAGCATGGGCAACAAATTCTGCTTCGACATCGCGGATCTTCGAGGTGATACCGTTGCGTCAGCACCCGTCTACTTCTGGGATCATGACTTCGGCACGGTGGAATTGGTAGGAGCCTCCTTTCTAGTTTGGATAGGCAATTATGTTGAGAAGTGGAGCGCAGGCCTCACCTACAAAGACTTCTGAGCTGCGGTTATGAGCAGCTCAGGATTAGTTGGTACTAAATACGCAAGGTGGCAGAGTCCGCGCAGTGGATCTTAACCGGAGGTGGTAGCGGAGACCGCTAAACGGACAAAGGGGTCGTTCGATCTCTGCGTTCATATGTCTGCTCTCACCTTGAAGCCAATGTGACGTTTTAGGCTATAAAGTGCGCGCAGTCGTTCGCCGCTTGTGCGCTGCACAGAACTATTCGAATAGATGTGCTGATGGCGTTAAGCCTTGCCAACCAGCTATTGGATCGTGATTGCGAGTGCTGCGTTACGAAATTCATTGATTAATTTAAGGCGTGCTCGATCTTTGGGTGCGACGAGCCACGTTTGATGCTCCTTTTGAAAATCACGCATCGGGATTTCAACCAATTCATCGTAAATGTGACTGCTGTTTTTCAAGAATATTGCAGCACCGAGACCCTGCCTAACAGCTTCGCACATAACCGGAAATGTCGTCATCGTAATAAGTTGAGGCAGGTCGATTTTTCGCTCAGAGAGCTTCTGGCGGACGACGCGTTGCGTCAGTGAGCCTTGTTCAGGCAGGATAATGGTCTGGTCGACCAGTTCCTCAAGACCTACACTGTTTCGACCTGCTAAAGCGTGGTCAGAACGGCAGTACAAGACATATCGCGTTTTTTGCAGAACAACCCGATCCCAATCATCGCACTCCGGCGCATCCGTAATCAGACCAACATCAGCCACACGATCTCGAATAAGTTGGATGGCTGTTGTCCAGTCGGACAGGCGGAAATCAATGTGCACGTTTGGGAAGTGGGCGTTAAAAGTTGCGATCACTTGTAAGGCCGGTTGTGGCGCATTCGCGATCACTTTCAGACGCCCTTCGTTTAAGGAGGAATAACCGCGAAGACGCTCACCGATTTCGCTATCTAAGGTGACAAGGCGATCCGCCAATCCGAAGAAATCACGCCCTGTCGGTGTTAGGGAAACACCATCACGACTTCGAAGCAGAAGTTCTGATCCCACAAGTTCCTCCAGTTTTGAAACATGCTGTGTGACAGTTGACTGAGTGACCCCCAGTCGCCGTGCGGCGGCGGAAAAACTTCCTTCACGCACGACATATGAGAACGCGATAAACTGGTGATGGTTTGGGCGCATCGGAGCCTCCTTCCGCCATTTTCGCTATCAGCTATCGGTTTCACTAATATGACGTCATAGGAATTTCGCCTTCGCCTTTTAGGTCTTCCGCCAACTGATGGGGGAATCAGATGGCCGATCTACAGATTGATCATGTAACCAAAGCCTTTGGGGACACGCAGGTGCTCAAAGGGATATCCTTGGATATCGCTGACGGAGAATTCGTCTCACTCATCGGCCCTTCAGGCTGCGGAAAATCTACTTTGCTGCGCATCATTGCTGGCCTCGAAGGCCAGACTTCTGGCGCAATCCGCATTAGCGGGCAGGACGTATCATGTATTCGCGCGGCGGATCGCAACCTGTCGATGGTGTTTCAATCCTACGCGCTTTACCCGCATTTGACCGTTGCAGAAAATATCTCGGTGCCTCTGAAAATGCGCAAATTGAGCAATGTGCAAAGGCTACCTGTGATCGGACCGTATCTGCCGGGGTCGCGTGATAGAAACGTCGAAATCGCTGCTGCTGTCAAACACGCAGCGCAGACGCTTGAGATTGACAAGCTTCTTGATCGAAAACCCGGCCAGTTGTCCGGTGGCCAGCGCCAACGTGTGGCCTTGGGACGCGCTTTAGTACGTGAACCAGCGGCTTTTCTACTTGATGAGCCTTTGTCAAATTTGGACGCCAAACTTCGGGTTCAAACACGAGCCGAGATTGCTGAATTGCACCGTCGTTTGGGTGCGACCTTTGTCTATGTGACTCATGACCAAGTCGAAGCGATGACCATGTCGAGCCGTATCGCAGTTATGATGGGCGGGGAAATCCTACAATGTGATGCGCCAGACGAAGTTTACAACAACCCACTGGACATTCGCGTTGCTGAATTTATCGGCTCGCCAAAAATCAATATCCTGCCGGTGGAAGCGAGGGATGGGGTGCTTACGTTCGACAAAGTTGTTTTGCCGACATTGGCCCCTAAAAATCTGAGTGGCCCTGTTCGTATTGGCTTGCGCCCTGAGGCTTTGCGCCTTGCTGGCGATGACTCGCTCCTCGCGGGGCAGGTCGTCCACGTCGAAAACCTTGGTTCCGAGATCTTTGCACAGATCGGCCTTGAGGGGCACGATGGCCGCGTCACTCTGCGCGCCGCCCCTGAGCAGCGCAACTCCTTGTATATTGGTGCCAATGTTGGCTTGGCCTTTGATGATGGCGCTGCTCTCTTGTTCGGCCCTAACGGCAAACGTATCTTCCACCAGCACGTCGCTTCGACGCAAAGCGAAGTTGCTTAGCATGGCCGTTGCGGAAACCCATACGCCCGTGATTGTTTCTGCGGAAACCGCACAGTGCCGCACGGCATGGTGGCTCACAGCCCCTGCGCTTGGATTGATGGTCTTGATCCTGTTGGTCCCAGTCGTGATCGCCGGAATTTTATCTTTCACAGATTATTCGCTCGGCAATGACACCTTCAATTGGGTCGGTGCAAAAAACTATGAACGTCTGTTTTCTCGTTCGACCTATGAAAAGATGTTCATCGCCACCTTTACCTATGTGGTCACAGTGGTGCCTTTGTCGGTTGGTCTGGGACTAGGGGCTGCGCTATTGATCAACTCTTTGGGCAGGATCGGCGATCTTTACAAAACCATTTTTTTCCTGCCGGTGATGGCGACCTTGTTGGCTATGGCTATCGCGTGGGAATTCATGTTGCATCCGTCAATTGGCATGGTCAACCACACCCTTAAAATGTCCTGCGGGACAATTCTTGAGATCATTCCTTTTCTAAAGAAAGGTTGTGGGGACCGGTTTCCGCTTTGGCTCGGAGATAGAGACTACGCGATCTGGGTGATCTGTTTTATCGGCGTCTGGCAAGGGTTTGGGTTCAATATGGTGTTGTACCTTGCTGGCCTGACCGGCGTGCATCGGGAACTGTACCACGCTGCTGAAATAGATGGGGCGAAATCTGGTTGGGAACGCTTCCGCCTTGTAACGTGGCCAGCACTTGGACCGACGACTGTATTTGTCGTGACCATTTCGTGCATCCGCGCCTTTCAAGTGTTTGACACCATCGAAGCCTTCTGGCCGCAAGGCGGCGGGCCGAACAAATCAACCTATGTGATGATGTTCGCGATCTTTGAAAAAGGCGTTCAACAAAATCTCATCGGGATCGGTTCTGCCATTACCGTTTTGTTCTTGGTCTTTGTGATGTTTCTGACTCTGATCCAGCGCTGGCTGGTGGAGCGCAAGGTGCACTACTGATGACACGCGATCTTTGGAAGCATCTTATTCTGATCCTTGGCGCGCTCGTGGTGATCGCTCCATTTTATATGATGGTCAGCTATTCGTTCAAATCTCCGGGCGAGATCGACCGAGGTGAAGGTGGCTTCTTTGGGCGACAGGAAATGATGGTCGATGAACGCTGCGTAAAGCTGCGCGATCCAAACCGTGATGACGTCGCAGCCGCCGCACCGCGCTTTCCAAACCAGACCGACAGTCAAATTCGGGATGCTTTGGTAGCCGAAGCGGTGGCCGACTGCCAGATGCGCCCAATTGTTTTCAACTACTCCAAAGCCTTCACCGAAGCACCTTTGCTGCGCTACTTGCTCAACGGTGTGATCGTAACCGCGTCGATCTTTTTGATCCAGATTGTGGTTGCCTTACCTGCGGCCTACGCACTAGCAAAGCTTAAGTTCTGGGGGCGCGAGGCGGTGTTTTCCCTGGTGCTGTTCTGCCTGTTGATCCCTGTGCACGCCATTGCCCTGCCGCTCTACATTATGCTTGCCAAAGTGGGGCTCACGAATACATATGCCGCGTTGGTTGTGCCCTGGACGATCTCTGTCTTTGGTATTTTCCTGATGCGTCAATTTTTTATGACCGTGCCGGATGATCTGATTGATGCGGCGCGTATGGACGGCATGGGGGAATTCGCCATCGTGTGGCGCGTGATGCTGCCCACTGCGATCCCAGCACTTTTGGCTTTTGCGATCTTTTCTGTTGTCGCCCATTGGAACGACTATTTCTGGCCGCGCATCGTTGTGACCGGCAACCGCGATCTATTCACACCGCCGTTAGGCCTGCGCGAATTCAAAGGCGACGGCGACGGCAGTTTCTTTGGCCCCATGATGGCCACCGCCACCGTGATCGTCACACCGCTGATCGTTGCTTTCTTGGTCGCGCAGCGCCGCTTTATCGAGGGGATCACCCTATCCGGAATGAAGTAAGCCGGGCCAAAGCCCGGCCTACCAACGCAATCCCAGCAGGGATGACTTGAGAAGACCGCCGCAGTCGCCAAACCAAAGGCGGTCAACCTATGGAGAAAGAACATGAAATTCACCACAACTGCAATGGCGTTGATCCTCTCTGCCTCTGCTGCATGGGCAGACGACAAAGTGACCATCGAATTTGCCTACCCTTACAGCCACCTTTTCGACGTCACCTACGAAGCGATGATGCCTGCGTTCAAAGAAGCGCACCCAAACATCGACGTTAAGTTCCGTGCGACTTATGAATCCTATGAGGACGGCACAAACACCATCCTGCGCGAAGCGGTTTCTGGCAACCTGCCAGACGTCACTATGCAAGGCCTGAACCGTCAACAGATCCTGGTTGAAAAAGGCATTGCGAAGTCCCTTGAGCCGTTCATCGCGGGCGAAGCTGACTTTGAAAAAGACGGTTACCACGACGCAATGCTGTCCCTGTCCACATTCAGTGACAACGTGCACGGTCTGCCATTTTCCGTTTCACTGCCTGTTGGCTACTACAACATGAACGTTCTGAACGCGGCCGGTATCGAAAAGATGCCGACCACTTGGGACGAAGTGATCGCGGCTTGCGAAACAATGAACGCAAACGGCGTCGAAAATCCAATCTTCTGGGGCTGGAACATCACTGGCAACTGGTTCATGCAAGCGCTGATGTGGTCTCAAGACAAAGCAATTGTCGAAAACGGCAAAGTCACTCTGGATAGCCCAGAAGCCCTGACCGCGTTGGAACAAATGCAAGAGATCTTTACTAAATGTGAAATGCAGAACCTGGAATGGAAAGCGGCGCTGTCATCTTTCTCTGCTGGTGAAATCGGCATGATGTTCTGGTCCACCTCTGCACTGGGCGCGGTTGAACGGTCCCAAGGTGACTTCGTACTAAAAACAGGCCCTTTCCCAGGTCTGGGAGAAACACCAAAAGGTCTTCCAGCGGGCGGCAACGCCGCGATGCTGACGTCCACCTCTGAAGACCCAGCGGTTCAAGAAGCGGCTTGGACTTTCCTGAAGTACATCACTTCCGGTGATGGTGCAGCTGAAGTTGCGAAAACAACCGGTTACATGCCTCCGAACAAAGCGGCCAACGAGATCATCTTGGCTGATTTCTACGAGCAAAACCCAAACAAACAGACTGCAGTTGATCAGCTGCCACTGCTGCGCGACTGGCTGGCTTACCCTGGTGACAACGGTCTGGCGATCACTCAGGTGATTTACGACAGCATCGAGCGCATCGTGACAGGCGACGCAACCGACATGAAAGAGCTGCAAGAAGAGCTAGTTGAAGAAGTCAACGACCTGCTGCCAAACAGCTAATTTCAATAAGCGACCGGCGGCTTTTTTGCCGGTCGCCTTCTATTTTCAGGGGCCGATCCGATGAAAGTAATCCATATTTCCGACATCCATTTCACCATTCCCGGCGAACGTATGGGCGGTCTAAATCCGCACAAACGGCTGGCCAAAGCACTGGATGATGTGAACGAAAATCATTCGGACGCGGCGCGCATCGTCATCTCCGGCGATCTGACCCATTGGGCCGAGCGCGAGGCCTACGAAGCCTTGCGTGATGTGTTGGCCGAACAAACCATTCCCGTCCGACTATTGGTAGGAAATCATGATAACCGCGAGACTTTCCTTTCCGTTTTCCCAGAGCAGGAAACCGATGCGCTTGGTTTTGTGAATCATTCAGAAGTGATCGGAGACAACAGTTTTATTTATCTCGACAGCACCCAGCCGCTGACCCATGCGGGCCACTTCGATGCAGATCGGTGCGCTTGGTTGCAAGCTGAACTCGAAAAAGCGGAGCACGCGCGTATTTTCCTTCATCACAACCCGATGGAGATCATGCTTCCTGCGGAAGATCAAATTGCGCTGGTTAAAGAAGATCGACCAAGATTCAAAGCTTTGCTTGAAGCTCATAAAGCCAAAATCGACTATATTCACTTCGGCCATGTGCATGCCCCGATCCATGGAACCTATTGCGGCATTCCATTCTCAAGCGTACCGTCCACTTGCAATCAATCCTACCCGGATATGAAAGAGCCCAAATTGTTGGAAGGTGGTCCGATGGAACCAGCATATCATGTTCTTCTGATCCAAGGCCGAGAGACGATCATTCACCAGATCCCGTTTAACTGGGACGGTCCGCTGTTCGCAACCGGCGCAGAATGGGAAGACTGGTCTAAACCTGTCGCTGCAGAGTGAGTTGAACCTTCGCGCAGCGAAGTCGTTGGGGTACCCCTGAAAACACAATCGTGGTGAAAGCGCTTGAGATCGAGTTTATTGGGGCTCGTATGGTCACAGACACCTGCAAGCTTGAAGATTTAGCGAGATACGGATCATGTCCGCTTGACTGCGCAGCGCTTCCTTTCGTGCAGGCTGCAGAATAAGTCAATATGGGCTCTGAGCTACCGCTCGCCGCGATCAGTTTGTAGGTCCGCTTTCGATAATCGCTTGAACTTTGCACAGTCCGGTCTCTTCGCTTGGCTCCTATAGCTGCATCACGCAACATCGTTCCAAACTGGTCAATGTGCGTCTTTCCCCAGAAGCGCACCCGAAGTGTCTTCAAAAGCGATCAACAAGTCGCAGGTCGCGCAACTGCCCCAAACCCGGCCGCTCTCCCCACCAGGGAAAGGCTAGCTCGCCACTCTAATGATGACTTGCCACGCCCTCTGACAGGAAGTCCTAGCCAGCCATATCTGCATATATGAGGCATTCCCTGCCCTATTCGCCTGGCCGGCCCCCAATCCTTATAGAGGCGCTTCCTAGCAACAGGACTGAGCGTGCCCGACTATGTCTGCGCATCAACTCTACCCCCCCACGCTGGCTTGCCTGAGACTCCATATCGGGCGGAGCTGGGCAATTTGCACAAGACAATCAGCCATGACCAAACAGTCCTACGACGAAGAAACCGCCCGAGCATACTTAGCGGTCGAATATCCCCGCTGCCCAGAAGATCAGATCCCGTTTCTCGTCCAGAAACTTACGGCAAGGGAATGGGAGAACGCTCCCCTTCCGAAAGCAACAGGGATCGTTGTCACCAATCACATCCGTCACACACTGACGGTCTACGAAGCATTGCTGAAACGTTACAAACTGAGCCGCAGACAGGCGCGGTTGTGGGTTTCTGACGAGGTCAATGCAATGACCGCAGCATGGCGCGAAGGAGCGCCCATACGCACGCAGAGGAGAGCCAGAAAGCTTCGCAAAGACAAACCCGCACCCGAAGCAGCGGATCACACCAGAGAGCTCTGAGCGCGCGCAGAACGTGCCTACGGAGACGCCCACCAAGCAAGGTCTGTCCTATCACGTACCTCAGGCAAGGACGTGACTGAACGCACTATCACATTGCATCGAAACAACATCACAAGGTGATAGAAAATGACCGCCAGCCCAACCGCTACGATGCTTGCCCAAGCCATTGACGCGTCGGACATGACACAAAAGGAAATCTCTGACCGGATCGGTATGAATAACGCCAATGTCATCAGCATGATGAAACAGGGGATCACAAGAGTCCCGTTAGGTCGTATCCCGGCTCTGTCAGAAACCCTGCAGATCAACGCGCAGACTTTCCTCATGACTGCGATCGAGGAATACCACCCCGGAACTCATGAGGTTCTGGTGGATGTTCTCGGATTACCACTGAGCGACACTGAAATGAGGCTGCTTAGCCTTCTCCGAACGACCGAGGCAAGCGGCATTGTCGACGCCATTGGTCCGCTGTGGAGATATCTGGAAAACTTGTTGGCAGTGGTAAGAGAATGCTCCGAGAGTAAACTCAACTGATCTTTTCCAACCGATGCACAGCGTATGGATTCTCCAACTTCTCAAATCCCGAAGGCTCCGCGTTCTGCCGATGGAAATCTCTCAATTGACCGACCAAGTTTCAAAGAAAGCAAATGCAGACTGACGGAAAACAAGAGCTTGAGAATAAGAGATATGCGGCCTCCAATGATCCCATCTAACCGGCCCGCTTTCACTTCGTTTATCAATCACAGCAGTGTACTGACGGAGTAAGCTTGCAAGAGTGGTAAGGTGAGTGGGTTTTTCTGCACTCTCTTTTCCGTCTATCTCTGTGTTCTGATTTGTAGTGAGATCTATGTATATACTGAAGTTATTAGGGTTGAGCAGCAACGCAATCTATTGTGATAGCTATCCTTATGCGCATCGGCCAGGCTGGTATAGCTGGATACCTGCACTCCACCGGATTTGAGACGATCCCTCTGTAAGGATATTCCGTCAGTAAATGTTGCGAAAACCAGTGTGACCTCAGCCCCCGCGGCGCTCACCTTCCGCTATAAAGCCCAGCGCTTCTCAAGTGCCTTCAAGGCCCGATCCAGTTTGCTGTTCAAGTCAACGTAGGAGACAAGTTTACCCTTCTTGCCCAACGGGTGAGCGTGCAAATGTCCATCAGCGAGAAGATCCGTTTGTGTCGCAGTAACGTGCAGCGATCTGAGCAAGCGATCGAGGCCGTAGACACCCCCGCGTCGGAACGCTTCATACTCCGATACTTTGGTTCCCAATCCTGGAATCGCAGCAGTTCCATCTCCATCAAATGTAGGGACAAAGAACTCAAACATCGGCTTTCGAATGTCTCGGAACCTGAATCCGATCAGATCTCTGAGCGTATCTACGCCAAGTGCGGCCGGAACACCCGTTGTTTTGTCCTCCGCTAGAAGACTGACCTCAATCCTTGCGCGCCAATCTTCTTCCGGCAACGCAACCCTCGTACCCCTGCTTGGATCCCTTCTGTCTGAGCATTTGTCCATAATCCTCAGCAAAACGCTTTCCTGGTTGGAGCCAACATAGTAGGTCATGTCGAGATGAGGTTGATGATACGCTGCAAGCATCAAAGACGAAGAACTATGTGCATCGAGACCGGCCAATGAAATCGCTGACCCCGGTTTGGGGGACGTCTGCCTAACGACAAACGATGCACCAGCTCGTTTCAGTCCGCTCGGCGACTGTCTAATCTGAACAAACCTGGGTGAACAGTTCTCTCGTTCAGTGAAGCGGGGCTCAACGCGCAAGTGTCTCCAGAGTAGGTCTTGGATCTGCCACCGCTTGAGATTGCGCTCGTCAGAAGACAGGTCCTGATTAGTCCTTGCTTTGAAATCAATGGATACCTCGATTCCTCTGACTTTCAGAAATCCTACGTGCGGTACGTCGACGTTGTAGTACTTTGCTGCCCTGTCAAACAACATAAGGGCTGAGCGCAAGCGCGGCTGCTGAATCCGAACCAGAAATAGACGGCCTTTGTATCCAGCTTCTCGTTCAGGACCCGATACATGCACCGTGGAAGGCGACCCAAGGTCTCTCAGCTCATTGTTCAAGTACCTATGGATATTGACAGCTTGGTGGTTCGCAGGCGTTTCCATCGCAACTTCGAGCCAATCGACCACGGCAGTGCAGTTGTACTCGTTTAGATTGATTGATGGAGCAAAAACGTTCCTTCCGGCCAGCACAGGTTGAGACTTTCGCCCATTTGCTGCACTGTATTTTGCAAGTGTGTACGGTACACTGACCAGACTATCCGACGTGAAACCCGGTGGTATGTTCGTAAACTTGAGAGGGAAAGTTGTTGGCGACATCACGACTTCACATGTTTCCTGATTTGGGGGCTTACGCCGCGGGAACGTGAAGGGGTCGACCGCAGTCTTCAACACACAAAACGATCACATTGCTCACAGTTACAAAATGCGGCGGCGCGAACATTCGGTTGCCTTTGGGATTATCTGTTGACTTGCTTGATAATGGTGCCCGGGGGCGGAATCGAACCACCGACACGAGGATTTTCAATCCACTGCTCTACCCCTGAGCTACCCGGGCACGGGAAGGCTGTTGACCTTGGGTGGGGTGCTTCTATGTCAGCCGCGCGGGGCTGTCCAGAGGGAAATGACAAAAAAATTTAATGCAATCGCGAAGACTGTTTTTCGATCTCTTCCAACGCCTCAATCGCCTCTTCAGGATCCTGAGACGGCACCGCATAATCGCCTGAAAACCACTTGTTCAGGTCGATATCGGCGCAACGCTTGGAGCAGAACGGGCGGTAGTCCGCCACGGTCTCTTTCTTACAGATCGGACAGCTCATTTCAGCACCTCCGACAGCGGCGCGCGGGCGTTTTTGCGCTGCAGCTCATAGTGGCCAAGCGGGGTCCAGCCCACCAGCGTGGTCTCGATCTGATCACGCTTGAAGGCGGCGCGCAGCGCGCTCTCAAACCCACGGCGGTCCTTCTTGGGCATCGGGGCCAGATCCAGCACAATCTGCCCGCCAAGGCCGCGCACACGCAGCGCCCGCGGCAGGGCTTTGGCAACCGCAAAATTGGCTTTGGTGCCCGCAGCCGGGGAGGTGTCGCGGCCGGTGTTCACATCCACCGCCACCAGCGCGCGGGTCGGCTCCACATACATGTAGGCCCCACCGCCCAGCGCCACCTCGGCGCCCTCCGCCATCTCCAGCGCATCAAGCACGCCATGGCTGTCAAAACTGCCCGCCTCGGTCACCACCTCCGCAGGTTCTGACCAATCGCGCCAGGCCGAGACATGCGGGCCGTCGCCTTCGCTCAGCATCTCCGCCGCACCTTCCGCATCCGCCAGAACCGCTTCACAAAGATCCAGCATCGCGCGGATGTCTTCCGCAATGTCCTCTTCCGCCGCGTCTTCACAGGCGGAGCGCAGAATCAGGCCAATGCGCGCCTCCTCAGGCAGGCCACCGGCCTCCGCATGGGCAATCGCCAAAAGCGCATCGCGCGCGTCATCATCACGGATCGAGCGGCTCACATTCACGCCTGGCGCTCCGGGGGTGACAATCACATAGCGGCTTTTGAACAGGATTTTCTGCGTCACCGGAATGGCTTTGCCAGGCTCGGCAATGCCGGTGACCTGCACCAGCATCTGATCCCCTGGCGCAAGCCCCTTCACCTGCCGCAGGAAGGCCGCCCCATCAGGCGTCTTCAGGAACATCCCGCCCTGCCCCTTCACAGGCCGGTCGGCAACCGCGCGGTAGATCGTGCCCACCCGCGGCGCATCGCCCTCAATCAACAGGTCATCAAGCTGGCCATCCACCATAAGAGCAGCGGCCTCGCGCCCATTGATGTGGTCGAGAATGATCTGACGCCCCTTCATCTGCGCATCCTTTTATGTGTTTTGGTAAAGCGGATATCCGGCGGCCTGCAAAAGCCCGGCTGTCTCCGCAACGGGCAGCCCCACAATGCCAGTGAATGATCCGGAAATCCACGGAACGAAGGCCCCGGCCGGCCCCTGAATGGCGTAGCCCCCCGCCTTGCCCTCCCAATCGCCGGTGGCGAGATAGGCATTGAGCTCCGCGTTGGACAGCCGTTTCATCTTCACAGCGCTCTCCACCTCGCGGGTCCAGAGCTGGTCGCCTCGGCGCACCGCAACTGCCGTGATCACCCAGTGGCGACGCCCGGACAGCGCCATGAGAAACTCTGCCGCCTCTCCGGCATCTGCAGGTTTGCCCATGATACGGCGCCCCAATGCCACGGTGGTATCGGCACACAGCACGATATCCTCAGGCGCGGCCTGCACAGCCTCCGCCTTCTGCCGCGCAATACGCGCGCAATAGGGGCGGGGCAGCTCATTTTTGAGGGGGGTCTCATCAATATCGGGCGGGCGGATGTCATCCGCCACAACCCCAATCTGTGCCAGCAATTCCCGGCGGCGCGGACTGCCGGAGCCCAAGATCAACTTCATCTCAGACCTCGTTTTGTCTGTCCGCGCAAAGGCTTACTTGAAGCGATAGTTGATCCGACCCTTGGTCAGATCATAAGGTGTCATCTCGACTTGGACTTTGTCGCCAGCCAGAACACGGATGCGGTTCTTGCGCATCTTGCCTGCCGTATGTGCGATGATCTCATGGCCGTTTTCCAGCTCGACCCGAAACGTCGCATTGGGCAGGAGTTCCTTCACGACACCGGGAAATTCGAGCAGTTCTTCCTTGGCCATGGTTTCTCCTTCACATTACACCCGCCTGCTGCGGGCTGCCCCTAAATGATCCCAAATGTGCTGCTTTTCAAGGGCAAACTCCCGCCAATTGCGCAAAAGTGACCCTCCGAATGCCTTATGACGCTGTGGAAACCGACGCACCCCAGCGCTTTTGCAGATAGGCCACGATCTCATCACGCGCCATCCGGTAGGCTGCGAGCTTGGCCTCACGTGCATCGCCGGTGGTCGCACCGCTTGGGTCTGACACCGGCCAGAACTCAAGATCAAGATGATCAAAACGGGTGAGCTTTTCCGCCTCAGCCCGGCTCGCGGGCGTCAGGGCCACCACCATGTCAAAGCTAGAGAGGTCATCGCCAAGCTTCTCCATTTCTGCAAAACTGCGGGTGCGGTGGCGGGCAAGCTCCACGCCGATCTCATCACATACGGCAATCGCAAAGCCGTCGATGTCCAGATCGCTGCGAATCCCGGCGGATTGCACGTAAACATCCATACCGTAGAGCTTTTTCATGATGCCCTCCGCCATCGGAGAGCGCACCGCATTCTGATCACAGCAAAACAGAACCGACTGTGGCAAAGGCTGTTTCTGGTCCGTCTTTGCCACTTGCCTCAGCCTCCGAAATGCAGAACGCAGATCAGGGTGAAAAGCCGTCGCGCGGTGTCCGTGTCCACCTCGGCCTTCCCCTCAAGCCGCTCCTGCAGCACACGTGCGCCTTCGTTGTGAATGCCGCGCCGCGCCATATCAATGGTCTCGATCTGGCTCGGCGGCAGGGTCTTCACCGCGTCAAAATAGCTCTCACAGATCGCCCAGTAATCTTTCACAACCTGACGAAACGGGCTCAGGCTCAGGTGAAACTCCGCCGCCTTGTCCCCACCTTCGGTCGCCACATCAAACACCAGCCGCTTTTCGCGAATGGCCAGATCGACGGAGAACGGCCCGTCAGGCACCACACGGTCTTCCCGCTTGGGCAGCTCAAAGCTGTTGTCCTCCAGCAGGTCAAAAATCGCGACTTTGCGCTCCTGATCAATCTCCGGCGTGGGCGGCGGCAGGTTGCGGTCGTCAATCTGAATGTGGCTGATCCGGGACATGGCTGCCTCTTCTCGGTGTTGCGATGCAGCATGAGTAGCGCAGCCGCGCCCGCCTTGTCTATGCACCGTCTGCCTCAAGCCGATCTCACGTCACGGCGCGACACGCTTGACAGGGCCATGTCCGCCACGCGATGCCGTAGCCAATCGCGCACGACAAAGGATCACCTGATGCCCAACGCCCTGCCCTGCTTTGACCTCTCCGGCCAAAACGCCCTGATCACCGGCAGCACCGATGGGCTTGGCCTTGCCGCCGCCGAACTTCTCGCTGAGGCTGGCGCACATGTGTGGATCAACGGCCGCAACGCCGCGCGCTGCGCAGAGGTCGCTGCCACGCTGAAATCGCGCGGATGGGCGGCCAGCGCCCTGCCCTTTGACGTGTCAGATGAGGCCGCAGCCGAGGCCGCCTTTGCCACATTGCAGACCGCCGGAGGTCTGGCGATCCTCATCAACAATGTCGGCCTGCGAGACCGCCGCAGCCTGCAAGAGTTCACCCAAGCCGATCTGCAACGCCTGTTTGGTGTGGATCTGATCGCCCCCTTCCGGCTGTGCCAGCGCGCAGCAACGCAGATGCAGGCAAAGGGCTACGGCCGCATCGTCAACATTTCCTCGATTGCCGGGCTCATCGCGCAACCGGGCGACGCCGCCTATACCTCAGCCAAGGCAGGCCTCAATGGCATGACCAAAGCTCTGGCCGCCGAACTCGGCCCCTCCGGCATCAACGTCAACGCCGTGGCCCCCGGCTTCTTCAAAACCGCCCCCAACATGGAGGCGGCAAAAGATCCCGCACTTGCAGAAAAGCTCAACAACGCCACCGCGCTCAAACGCTGGGGAGAGCCCGCAGAACTCGCCCCCGCGCTTCTGTTTCTGGCCTCCCCCGGCGCAAGCTATGTGACCGGACAGGTCTGGGCCGTCGACGGCGGTTACACCAGCCATTACTGAAGCGTTCAGCCCCACCAAAACTGGGAGCTGAGGCTTCCTCTTGCCGTAAATATCCCGGGGTGAGCCGCGTCTAGAAAACTGTCCAGTGGACAGTTTTAACGGCGAACGGGCGGAGCCCCGAACAGCCTGATGTGGCAGGGGTAGCGCCCCTACACGTCTACTCTTCGTTCAGCGCATCCAGCCGCGCGCGCACGCTCAGGCCATGAGCCTCAAGGCTCTCTGAAATCGCCAAAGTTTCCGCCGCCGGGCCAATCGCTTTGAGCGCGGCGGGTGTCATCTTTGACAGGGTTGTGCGCTTGATGAAATCCATCACCGACAGACCGGAACTAAAGCGGGCAGAGCGCGCCGTGGGCAACACGTGGTTGGGGCCACCCACATAATCGCCAATCGCCTCAGGGGTATATTGGCCAAGGAAAATGGCCCCCGCGTGGGTGATCTCTTCTGCCAGCGCATCCGGATCAGCCACACAAAGTTCAAGGTGCTCCGGCGCAATCCGGTTGGAAAGCTGCGCCGCAGTCGCCAGATCGGGTACGGTCACAACCGCCCCGAAATCACGCCAGCTTGCTCCCGCAATCTCGCGCCGCTCCAGCGTCTCAAGACGCTTGTCCACCGCCGCAGCCACCGCCGCGCCAAAGGCCTCGTCATCGGTGATCAGGATCGACTGCGCGCTTTCGTCATGCTCGGCTTGGCTCAGCAGATCGAGCGCGATCCAATCCGGGTTGTTGTCCTTATCGGCAATCACCAGAATCTCGCTCGGGCCAGCGATCATGTCGATGCCCACCTTGCCAAACACCCGGCGCTTCGCTGCCGCCACAAAGGCATTGCCCGGCCCGGTGATCTTATCCACCGGCGCAATGGTGTCTGTGCCATAAGCCAGCGCCGCCACAGCCTGCGCCCCGCCGATGCGGTAGATCTCATCCACACCCGCCAGCTTGGCCGCGAGCAGCACCAGCGGATTGGCCACACCGTCCGGCGTTGGCACCACAATCGCCAGACGTTCCACCCCGGCCACCTTGGCGGGGATCGCATTCATCAACACAGAAGACGGATAGCTCGCCAACCCACCGGGCACATAAAGCCCGGCTGCGGAAACCGCCGTCCAACGCCAGCCAAGCGTGGCTCCGCTTTCGTCGGTCCAGCTCGCATCTTCCGGCATCTGACGCGCGTGATAGGCCCGCACCCGCTCTGCCGCCAGCTCAAGTGCTGCGCGATCAGCATCAGTCACCTGCGCGCAGTACTCTTCGATCTCAGCTTCCGAGAAGCGCAGCGTCTCCGGTGTCAGCTCCAACCGGTCAAACTTCGCCGTCAGCTCGATCACCGCTGCGTCGCCCCGATGTCGCACATCTGCGATGATGTCGGCCACCACCGCATCCACATCCGGGCTATCCTCGCGCTTGGCGCTCAGAAGCGCGCCAAAGCGGGTCTCAAAATCTGCATCAGAACTGTTCAGAAACTGCGGCATGAGTGTCTCCTTTGTGCGGTGTCTTAACGGGCAGGACAAAGGGTCTCAAGCGATCAGCGCAGATGCGGCGATCTGCGGCAGAAAACGTTGCGCAACGCACGCGGCCTTAACAGGCCTCATGGCGTCAAAAGTCGGAAAATTGCACCTACGCGATAACGTCGCAATACCGACGCGATACCGACATCACTGTTTTGCGCCGCGTTTTGGCGTCCAGCGCCGTTAACCTTTGGCGAAAAAATGTTAGGCCGCGTCGAGCCGCTTCAGCATCAGCACGTCATCGCGCGCCACGCCGTTCACAATCACAGAGCGTGGCCGCAACCCGATCTGCTCAAATCCCAAAGCCGCATAAAGCGCTCGCGCGCCCGCGTTTGTGGCGTCCACACACAGCTCAAGCTGCAGCAATGCCTTGCCCCGCGCCGCATCAATCGCCGCCTGCATCAGCTGATGCCCAAGCCCCCGACGCCGCGCCGAAGGCTGCACATAAAGCGGACCGATATCTGCCATATGGCGCAGCCGCTGCGGCCCGCCCTGATGCATGCCGACAAAGCCCACAAGCGTCGCGCCCTCAAAGGCACCAATAACGGCGCCCGAAGCCAGCTTCGTAATCAGGCCGCTGTCCAGAGCGCCCAAGGCTTCCTCTGCTGTCAGCAGAAAGGCCGCAGGCTCAGAGGTAAGCCCCTGTATCCAAAGCGCTTTATAGGCCTCCAGATCATCCGCCGTCAGGGTGCGGATCATTCCGGATGGCTCGGCGTGGTTTTGGACACCGCCATATAGGGCCGCGTCACATCCTTCAGCGTGGCCTCCAGCGCTTCCACCTTCAGACGGATCGCGCCATCCCCTGCCAGCGTCAGCGTGACGAATCCTTCCGCATCCTCACCGGCCTCAAAGCCGACAGACAGGAGCGACAGAATCGTATCCGCATCCCCGCGCGCCACACCCTGAGAGGCCACCGACAGCACGTTTTCAAACAACAGCACCGCCTGAACCCGCTCCACCGCGCGCCCGCGCGCCTCAGCAGAGGTTTGATCCTCCCAGCGGAAGCGGTTCAAAAGAATGGCAAATCTGCGCTCCTTGGGCAGCCACTGCATTTCCGTGGCCGGAAAAACCGCATCCTGCGCCAAGGTGGAAAGAACCTGCAGGTCCTCCCCATCAAGCGCCCCAAGGTTCAGCGGGCGATCGCCGCCATCTTCAAACCGCGCGTCCTGTGTCACTACTCACTCACCCTCTCAATATGGGCCCCAACATTGCTGAGCTTTTCCTCAACCCGTTCATAGCCGCGATCCAAATGATAGACGCGGCTGACAACGGTTTCACCCTCTGCCGCCAGCCCCGCAAGAATCAGCGACACGGAGGCGCGCAAATCGGTCGCCATCACTGGCGCCCCCTTGAGCGTTTCCACCCCATGCACCGTCGCGGTGCCGCCATGCACCTCGATGTTTGCGCCCATCCGCACCAGCTCAGGTGCGTGCATGAACCTGTTTTCAAAGATCTTTTCTTCCAAAACAGAGGTGCCTTCAGCGGTACACATCATCGCCATAAACTGCGCCTGCAGGTCAGTCGGGAAGCCCGGGAACGGCTCGGTGGTCACATCCACAGCCTTCACCCGGCCATTTTTGCGCGCCACTTTCAGGCCCTTGTCGGTCTCTTCCACGTCGATACCGGCCTCATGGAGTTTGGCCACAAAGCTCTCCACCAGATCCATACGACCACCAAGCAGCTCAACCTCGCCGCCGCAGAAGGCAGGCGCGAGCATAAAGGTGCCCAATTCGATTCGGTCGGTCACCACAGGGTGAGTCGCGCCATGCAGCCGGTCCACACCCTGCACGGTGATATCACTGGTGCCATCCCCTTCAATCTGAGCGCCCATCGCGCGCAGACAGGTGGCCAGATCCACAATCTCAGGCTCCCGCGCGGCGTTCTTGATCACCGTGGTGCCCTTGGCAAGTGTCGCAGCCATAAGGATATTTTCGGTTGCGCCCACGGAGGCGAAAGACAGCTCAATCACTGCGCCCTTGAGGCCATTCGGTGCCTTGGCGTGCAGATAGCCGTCCTTCAGCTCGATCTCAGCGCCCAGTTTTTCAAGGCCAAAGATGTGCAGATCCATCGGTCGCGCGCCAATCGCACAGCCGCCCGGCAGCGACACAACCGCATGCCCAAGCCGCGCCAGCATCGGCCCCAACACAAGGTTGGAGGCGCGCATTTTGCGCACGATGTCATAGTCCGCCACATGGTTGTTGATGTCATGGCTCGACATCGCCAGCACCTTGCCGTCCTGCAGGCTGGTCACTTCAGCACCCAAAGAGCCCAGCAATTGGCTCATGGTCTTGATATCACTCAGCCGCGGCGCATTGGTCAGCGTCAGCGGCTCTTCGCTCAAAAGCGTCGCAGGCATCAGGGTGAGACAGGCATTCTTGGCCCCGGCAATGGGGATTTGCCCTTTCAGCGGCCCGTTGCCGCGTACGATGATCGAATCCATTTAATCCTGCCTTTTGTTCTCAACTGCCTCAATCTCTTCGGACGCGTCCGTCGGTGTGGCGCGCGCACGCGCCTGCGCCTTACGGCGCCCCATGTTGGCTTTCAATGCAGCCTTCAGACGGTCTTCGCGATCTGAGGCTTTTTTGGCTTTATTTACAGGGGTCGATTTGCGTTCCATGAAGTTTCTTTACATGAGGTGCAAAAAAGGGTCCAGATTGCCCTTGCACCCGTCAGATTTTGCGCCTAAAAGCCGCGCCACGGTAACGCTGCTGTAGCTCAGTGGTAGAGCGCACCCTTGGTAAGGGTGAGGTCGGGAGTTCAATCCTCCCCAGCAGCACCACCGTCATCCCCTTAAACGAACATCACTTTTTATCGTGCAAAAGTGCCCAAGCCTATTTCTCGCCAGGGCAATAAAACATGCACGCTAAAAAGCGTTCCGATGCAGCCTGCATATGCATTGCCCCTCCACTGAGGGAATCAGTGCAATCAGCAACCGCCCCGGCGACAGCGATTCGCCCCCTTCTGCGCGCCACTCCGAACCAATCCCTGAGCGACTCGCCCTTTGAGCAGATTTCAGAAACAATCATCCCTCACCGCTGAAGCGTAGCAAACGGCCCCTCCCCGCCCGCGATCCACACGCCAGATTGGTTCCCTTTCAGAAACACCCACCATGCCAGTTTTCTCGCAGTTTTTGGGCCAACTTGAAAAACGGCCAAAATGTGGCGCAAATATGGGCCTTAGCCCGGCACGCCGCGCCACAATTGCGCCCCAATTGAGAAACAATCAGCCGTAACCCGTTGAAACACATCGCCCATTGGTCCAGCACAATCACGCCCCATTCACGTCGATTTTTCCAAAATTTTATAAGTTTTTATTTCTCTAACGGCACATTTCGCGCATATTTGGCTCACATCCGACTGGGGGATGAGTTCGGCTTGGGGCAGCCACCAAAACTTGTAATACGCATCCGTGTGATGCCGCTTGTGACCGCTTTGCTGCGGCACGGAGCCGATCTTTTGCGGCCTGTGCCCCATAGCTGGTTCAAGCCGGTACCACCCGGAGAGGAAGAGGTACTATGGCTGATCCAAGAGGTCCCGGAATCGTAGACGGCACCGAAACAGACGACAGTGTCGAAGTCGGAACCGTCGATGGACAAGGCGACACCGCAGACAGCTCCGGAAACACCATCAGCACGCAAGATGGCTCTGATACCATCCGTGCGGGTGCAGGTGATGATACGATCTTCGCAGGCAACGGCAGCGACCTGGTCTTTGGCGGGGCCGGCGACGATCGTATCATTGCCGACGAAACAGGCGCTGACAGCGATAGCTCCGAGCCCGCGGGCGACGACATCATCGTGGGCGGCGCGGGCAATGACACCGTATTTGGCGGCGCCGGCAATGACGCGATTTTTGGCGACTACAAACCGGGCACGCCGCCGGTTCAGTCTGTGCGCGAAAGCTTCAACTGGGATGATCTGGGCGCGCTGGCAGACGGCGACGCAATCACAGCCCCACAGTCTCAGGACACCGGCTCCGTTACCGTCACCCTGACCACGTCCGGCACCACCTCCTTTGAAGCGGATGCACAGCTGGTGAATGACCTCAACACCGGCGACGAAGCAGCCAACCCAAACAGCGGCGCGCTGTCCGCAACCGGCAACGGCATCAACGCTACAGCCACGCAAGCGCTGGCGTTTTCTGAAGCGGTTGAAAACGTTCAGTTCCGCATCAACGACATCGACGAAGACTCCGTTGTAAAAGTCCGCGCATGGGATGCGGACGGCAATCCGGTCGAGGTCACCCTCACCGCAAGCGATCTGACCAACCTGCATTTGGCTGACATCGACGGCGACGGCGCCACCGAGGCCTCCATCGCAGACGGTACTGACTCTAGCGACGCAGAAGACGCCGACAATTCCGTCGTGGTCGATATTCCGGGCCCTGTGGCACGGTTGGAAATCATCACCGTTAACCTGGATGACGCGCCTGCCGACGTGACCATCAGCGATGTTTTCTTTGACGCCACCCCAGATGCGAATGATCTGCTGATCGGCGGCGCAGGTGACGATATCATCCTTGGTCAGTTTGGCGATGACACCATTGTCGGCATGGACGGCAACGACACCATGTTTGGCGGCGAAGATCAGGACACCTTTGTTTTGGTCGGCCCCGGTGATATGATCGACGGCAATGAAAGCGGCGTTGATTTTGACACGATCAACCTCTTCTGCGCGGCAGAAGACGCCAATCCGGGCGGCACGCTGCGTATCGAATTTGATCCCGACAACGCCGAGAACGGCACCATTTTCTTTCTTGATGCCAATGGTGTGGAAACAGGCTCCGCCATTTTCCGCAACATCGAAAACATCACTGATACGCCAGTGGTGGTCTGCTTCACCCCCGGCACCCGCGTGCTGACCCCCATGGGCGAAGTGCCAGTCGAAAACCTGCAGGCAGGTGACAAAGTTGTCACCCGCGACAACGGCCTTCAGGAGATCCGCTGGACCGGGCGCAAACATGTCTCGGGCCGCGAGCTGATGAAAACGCCAAACCTGCGTCCGATTCTGATCAAGAAAGGCACCCTTGGCCCCAACCAGCCGGAGCGGGACATGATGGTGTCTCCGAACCACCGGATGCTGCTGGTGTCAGAACGCGCCGAACTGCTGTTTGAGGAACGCGAGGTGCTCGTGGCCGCCAAACACCTGACCCATCTGGAAGGTGTGGAGCAGGTCGACACCGTGGGTGTCGAATACATTCACTTCATGTGTGACCACCACGAGGTGGTGCTCGCAGATGGCGCATGGAGCGAAAGCTTCCAGCCCGGCGAATACTCGCTGGATGGCATCGGCCGCGAACAGCGCGACGAAATCTACGCCCTCTTCCCCGAGCTGCAAAAGCTCGAAGGCCTGAAGCGCTACACCGCCGCGCGCCTGTCGCTGAAACGGGACGAAGCCAAGCTGCTCGGCTGACACCCCATACGCCACGCGCCACAATCGCGCACATCAAATATCGCTATGGGATGGGCTGGCCTTCGGGCCAGCCTGTCTCGTTTTTGCGCAGGCCTCTGGACAGCGCGCAGGCTTGCCTGTTCAATCCGCCGCAACTGCCCTCAAACCTTACGGAGCCGCGATGCCTGCGCCCAAAAACACCTTCAAAGCCGCCCTTGCCGCCAAACAGCCCCAGATCGGTTGCTGGATGAGCTTTGGCTCTCCCCTCGCCGCAGAGCTGATGTCCACCACCGGCTTTGACTGGCTGGTGATTGATGGCGAACATGCCCCCAATGACCTGCTCTCAATCACCGATCAGCTGCGCGCCATGAACGGCAACGCCAGCCATCCGGTGGTGCGTGTGCCGATCTATGAGGATTGGATCCTGAAACAGGTGCTGGATGCGGGCGCGCAAACCGTGCTGGTGCCGATGATCGACACCGCAGAAGAGGCCGCCGCCGTCGTGCGCGCCTGCCGCTATGCCCCCGCAGGCGTGCGGGGCATGGGCGGAGCTGACTCCCGCGTGACCGGCTTTGGCGCCATTTACGACTACGTCAGCAATGCCAACGAGGAAATCTGCGTGCTGGTGCAGGCCGAGAGCCGCGCGGCGCTGGCCAATCTGGATGAGATTCTCGCGGTGGATGGCGTCGATGGTGTGTTCATCGGCCCCGCCGACCTCTCTGCCGACATGGGTTTCCCCGGCAACTCCGATGAACCAACGGTACAGGCGGCCATCGCAGAGGCCATTCAAACCATCACCAAAGCAGGCAAAGCCGCGGGCATCCTGACCTTTTCCCAAGAGGCCGCGAAACACTATCTCGATCTTGGCGCGACCTTCGTGGCGGTGGGAATGGACACGCTCCTGCTCGCAAAAACCGCCCGCGCACTCTCAGCAGAGGTTAAGGCCCTGACCTGAGGCGATTCCGCCGCCCGCTCAAGCATCCGGGCAATCGGCCGCACCTGCTCCGAAAACACATCACATGCGGGTCTCAGCGCGCATGTGGACCCAACGTCAATGCACACAGATGGCACGCTCTTTGCCCAAAGATCGGCTCCAAACGCGCGAAAACCGTATAAAAATTAGGCATTTTCTGCCTGCTTTCCCCTGCAACTCTTTCGTCATTTCATTGAAAATCTTCTGGCAACGCCCTTAAAAACCAAGGATATGGAGAGAGACGCGCCCTCTGGCATCAGCCAAGCGCGGCCCAAAGCCCAAGGCGCGCGGAACTTTCTGTTGCAGAGGCGGGGGGCCGGTTTCTAGGGTGTGTACGCAACAAAAAAGCGGCCTGTCCGCACCCAATAGGCAAAGACTTACTCAGGGGATCACATATGAGCGCACCGCTCCTTTCCATCAAAGGTCTGACCAAGGCCTACCCCGGCGTGGTGGCCAATGACGACGTCTCCTTTGACATCGGACACAACGAAGTACACGCCCTGCTCGGCGAAAACGGCGCGGGCAAATCCACGCTGGTGAAAATGATCTACGGTCTGGTGAAGCCCGACAGCGGCGCCATGACATGGAACGGCCAGCCCTTCGCCCCGTCTGAGCCCAAAGCCGCCCGCGCCTCAGGCGTGGCGATGGTGTTTCAGCACTTCTCCCTGTTTGACGCGCTGAACGTGGCAGAGAACGTCGCCCTTGGCATGGAAAACCCGCCGTCGATGCGCGATCTTGCGCGCCGCATCCGCCGTGTGTCGGAAACCTACGGCCTGCCGCTCGACCCCAACCGCACCGTGGGCGACCTGTCTGCAGGGGAACGTCAGCGCGTGGAGATCATCCGCTGCCTGCTGCAGGACCCAAAACTGCTGATCATGGACGAACCCACCTCGGTTCTTACCCCGCAAGAAGTCGAAATCCTCTTCCAGACCCTCAACAAGCTAAAGGCCGAGGGCACCTCGATTCTTTATATCTCCCACAAGCTCGAAGAGATCCGCACGCTTTGTGACCACGCCACCATTCTGCGCCTTGGCAAAAACGTGGGCGAATGTGTGCCTGCCGAGACCTCCGCCCGCGACATGGCAGAAATGATGGTGGGCGACACGCTGCAAACGCCGACCCGCACCACCGACAAGGCAGGCGATGTGATGCTGGATGTATCTGGCCTCTCCATTGAGCCAAGCAATCCGTTTGGCACCACGCTCAAAAACATCCACTTCACCGTGCGCGCAGGCGAAATCCTCGGCATCGGCGGCGTGGCTGGTAACGGGCAGGACGAACTGCTGGCCGCCCTCTCAGGCGAAGCGCTGACATGGCCGGATGCAATCAAGGTGAACGGCGAGGAGATTGCCAGCCTTGGCCCCAATGCCCGCCGCGAGCGCGGCATTCTGGCAGCCCCCGAAGAGCGTCTGGGCCACGCCGCCGCACCGGATCTGAGCCTGACAGAAAACGCACTGCTGACCGGTGCAATCCGCGAAGGGCTGACCAACAAAGGCTTTGTGAACTGGTCCAGCGCCAGTGACTTTGCCAATCGCATCATCAAATCTTTCGACGTGCGCACACCGGGCAACCACGTGGCCGCCCGCGCACTCTCTGGCGGCAACCTGCAGAAATTCGTGATTGGCCGCGAAGTGCTGCAACGGCCCAAAGTGCTGGTGGTGAACCAACCCACATGGGGCGTGGATGCCGCCGCCGCCGCGGCCATCCGCCAATCCCTGCTCGATCTCGCCGCCGAAGGGGCGGCCATCGTTGTGATCTCACAAGACCTCGACGAACTGATGGAAATCTCTGACCGCTTCGGCGCACTGAACGAAGGCCGCCTGTCTGACATCCGCTCTGCCGCAGGGCTGACGATTGACGAAATTGGCCTGATGATGGGCGGTGCCCACGGCATGGAAGTCGCCCACGTGGGCGAGAACGACCAAGAAGGAGCAAGCGCATGATCGCGCTTCAAAAACGTCCCACCCCGTCCCGCGCCCTGTCGCTGGCCACGCCGCTGATCGCGGTCATCATCACCATGATCATGGGCGGCATCCTCTTTGCCGTGCTTGGCAAAAACCCTGTGGAAGCCATCCGCACGATCTTCTGGGATCCGGTCTTTGGCGAGTTTGCCTTCTACTACCGCCCGCAGCTTCTGGTGAAAGCCGCGCCGCTGGTTTTGATCGCCATCGGCCTGTCGCTGGGCTTTAAGGCCGGCATCTGGAACATCGGGGCCGAAGGCCAATACATCATGGGCGCCATCTGTGGCGCCGCCGTGGGGCTTGCGGTCTATCCGACCGAAAGCCGGCTGATCTTCCCGGTGATGATCCTCGCAGGCGCGCTGGGGGGCTGGGCCTGGGGCATGATCCCCGCCCTGCTGAAAGTCCGCTTTGGCACCAATGAAATCCTTGTGTCATTGATGCTTGTCTATGTGGCAGAGCAATTCCTCGCTTCCATGTCGCTGGGCCTTTTGCGCAATCCCGAAGGCCACGGCTTTCCCGGCTCGCGCAACTTTGGCGACTACCCGGCGGCCAACAGCTGGATCAATGAGGCCGCAGGGCTGCACTGGGGCATGGCATTTGCCTTTATTGCGGTGATCTTTGCCTATGTGCTTCTGAACCGTCACATCCTCGGCTTTAACATCCGCCTCACCGGCGAGGCCCCACGCGCAGCCCGCTTTGCCGGCGTGAACCCCACCCGCCTGATCCTCTTCTGCCTCGGCACCTCCGGCGCGCTGGCGGGTATGGCGGGTCTGTTTGAGGTCACCGGGCCCTCCGGTCAGGTCAACATCGACTTCGCCTCAGGCTATGGCTTCACCGCGATCATCGTGGCCTTCCTCGGCCGCCTGCACCCGGTCGGCATCCTGCTCGCAGCCCTGCTGATGGCCCTCACATACGTGGGCGGCGATCTGGCACAGGGCAATCTGGGCCTGCCCTCTGCGGCCATTCAGGTCTTCCAAGGGATGCTCCTGTTCTTCCTCCTGGCACTCGACCTGC
The DNA here is from genome assembly GCF_017743735.1 of Shimia sp. R9_2. Taxonomy (GTDB): domain Bacteria; phylum Pseudomonadota; class Alphaproteobacteria; order Rhodobacterales; family Rhodobacteraceae; genus Shimia. The sequence goes on along the minus strand of NZ_JAGHRO010000001.1, from coordinate 829,372 downwards.
TCACCAACTACCGCGTGGTTCTGAAAACGAAGGGCGTCGCATAATGGATCTCTCAGCCATCAACCCCGTCCTTCTGATCGCCTCCCTCATGGTGGCGGCGACCCCGCTGCTGCTGGCGGCGATTGGCGAACTTGTTGTCGAGAAAGCCGGCGTGCTGAACCTCGGCGTCGAAGGCATGATGATCGTGGGCGCGATCTGCGGCTTTGCCATCGCGGTGGAGACCACCTCCCCCATGCTGGGCCTGCTGGCCGCCATGGTCGGCGGCGCGGTTCTGTCGCTGCTCTTTGCCTTCCTCACACAGTTTGCACTGGCCAATCAGGTGGCATCAGGCCTCGCGCTCACACTCTTTGGCTTGGGCCTCTCGGCCCTCATGGGCCAGTCCTATGTGGGCATCAAGCCGCCCGCTCTGGCGAAACTTGATATTCCGGTGATCTCTGACATTCCGGTCATCGGCCCGATCTTCTTTTCCCATGATCCGGTGCTTTATGTGGGTCTTGCCCTCACTGCCGTTGTTTGGTGGTTTCTCAAGAAGTCACGCGGCGGGCTGATCCTGCGCGCGGTGGGCGAAAGCCATGATGCCGCCCATGCGCTCGGCTATAACGTCATCCGAGTGCGCATTCTGGCGATCATGTTTGGCGGTGCCTGCGCAGGCCTTGGCGGTGCCTATATTTCGCTCATTCGCGTGCCGCAGTGGACCGAGGGCATGACCGCAGGTGTCGGCTGGATCGCCCTCGCCCTTGTGGTGTTCGCCAGCTGGAAACCCTGGCGCGTTCTTCTCGGTGCCTATCTTTTTGGCGGCATCAATGTTTTACAGCTCAATTTGCAGGCGGCAGGCATTGCCATTCCAGTCGAATACTTGGCAATGTCTCCCTATCTGATAACCATCCTCGTTCTGGTTATCATGTCGGCTGACAAGAGCGGCGCACCCGCCTCGCTTGGCCGTACCTTCCACGCCTCCCAGTGAGGCATATGATAAAAAACTGCTACCAACAGGGGGATCTCCCAAAATGAAATTCACCAAACTTCTGACAAGCGCAGCTGTCGCGCTCGGTCTGGCGACCACCGCCATGGCCGACACCACCAAAGTGGGCTTTGTCTACGTTGGCCCAGTGGGCGACGGCGGCTGGACCTACGAGCACAACAAAGGCCGTCTCGCGGTTGAAGAGAAGTTCGGCGACAAAGTGGAAACCACCTTTGTTGAGAACGTGCCCGAAGGTGCCGACGCCGAGCGTGTGATCACCCAGATGGCGCTGCAGGGCGCAGACCTGATCTTCACCACCTCTTTTGGCTACATGGACCCAACCATCAACGTCGCCAAGAAATTCCCGAAGGTGAAGTTTGAGCACGCCACTGGCTACAAACAGGCCGACAACGTGTCCGTTTACTCCGCACGCTTCTATGAAGGCCGCGCGGTACAGGGCCACATCGCAGGCAAGATGACCAAGACCAACAAGATTGGTTACATCGCCTCTTTCCCAATCCCGGAAGTGATCCGCGGCATCAACTCCGCCTACATCCACGCCAAGAAAGTAAACCCGGACGTCGAGTTCTCCATCATCTGGGCCTACACATGGTTTGACCCAGCCAAAGAAGCCGACGCAGCCAAAGCGCTGATCGAGCAAGGCGCAGACGTGATCCTGCAGCACACCGACTCCACCGCACCTCAGGCAGCGGCACAGGCGGCTGGCAACGTGATCACCTTTGGTCAGGCTTCTGACATGGGCGAATACGCACCATTCCCACGTGTGTCCTCCATCATCGATGACTGGGCACCTTACTACATCGCGCGTACCCAGGCTGTCATGGACGGCACCTGGGAGTCTGTCTCCACATGGGACGGCATCGGCGCGGGCATGGTTGGCATCGGTGAAATCTCCGACGCGGTTCCAGCAGACGTGAAAGCCGAAGCACTGGCACTGGTTGATGCACTGGCAGACGGCTCCTACCACGCCTTTACCGGCCCGCTGAACAAGCAGGACGGCACCCCATGGCTGGCAGAAGGCGAAACCGCCGCTGACTACGGCGACGACGGCCTGGCAGGCATGAACTTCTACGTTGAAGGCCTGACCGCCGAGATCCCGAACTAAGCCACGCTCGGTTTTGAAACACAGAAGGCCCGCCACATTGGCGGGCCTTTTTGCATCAGCAGCCCGCGCAAAGGGCCGCAGGCCCGCCGGGCATCGCCCGACCTCCCCCACGGGAGGGCGATTTTGCACCACCGGACTGCCTAAGCACTGTTGTGTTTTATGGAACCTCTCTTGCCGAGAATTGAGGTGAGGTCGCCCACCCGAGGTCGGGCGGCACCCGGCTCTGGCCAACAAAAAACCGGGCGCTCTCACGCCCGGCTCTAACCTCATAGACCTTAGATCACTCAGCGATCGTGCGGTCGTAGTCCAGCCGCTCCGCCGCCTGTAGCGTCAGGATCTGGAACAGGCGGGATGCCTCATCATCGGAACCCACCGGCGTTCCGCCGTCACCGCCACCGGAGCCAAACACATAGGTCGGCACATTCCGCTTGGCAAAGGCGTCCGCCCAGAGCTTCTGGATTTCCACCTCGGCATCGAGCTTCTGCGCCAGCGCGTTGTCGGCCTCCAGGATTTTGCTCTTGGCATAGGCCTCCGCATCCGCAGCAACCTGCACCGCCTCTGCATCAATCCGCGCCTTATCAAGCAGGATCTCAGACTGCTCCTTGGCAATCCGCGCCGCTTCACGCTCCCGCTCCGCAGCCGTGATCGCCAGCTGCTTTTCGGTCTCCGCATCAGTGGTCCGCTCAATCTGGATCACCTTGGCCGCCGCCTGACGTTCCGCCACTTCACGTTCACCACGCGCCACGGCCAGAAGCTTTTGCTCTTCTTCCTGAATGCGCTGCTCACGCGCAATCGCGCGATCCGCTGCTGCCTGCTGGCGTAACGCCATCCGGTCCTTAAACTTCTGGTTCGGGTTCACATCGGTCACACGCGCCGAAGTCACAGAAATCCCAAACTGGGTGAAAGATTGCTGCTTGCGACGTGGCTGACCGGTTTCATCCAGCAGCTTCTGCACCACAAAAACGGTCTTGGTGTCATCGCCAAACTCTTCCTGATCTTCCCCAAGCGCCGCATTCGCCGATCCAGCCCGGTTCTGACCCGAAGACACCTGTGTCTCAATCCGGCGCACAAGATAAATCCCGTCTTCCATCTGGCGCTGGAACTCGTTGTTAAATTCCGTCTTGCCGCCTTGGAAGTAATCTTCTGCAGACATCAACGCAGCGGTCGCGCCCAGCGTCTCTTCAAAGGCCGGCACCAGTTCCGTGCGCAGCAGGTTTTCCGGCGTGCGGTACTGACGCGCCAGTCGCAGGAACGCCTCCTCATCAGAGGGCAGTTCAAACCGCGAGGTCGCAGACACAAAGGCGTCCACCTGATCCAGGAACACCAGCGACTTTGGCGCAAGGTTCGCGCTCATCTGCGCGCTCTCTGCCTCAGCCACCACTTCGCCCCGTCCGGTCGAAGAGGCCTGCACCGACATCGCGTTTTTCCACGCATTGTAGCGGCCAAAGAGATACAGATTGTAACCCGTGTCAGACACCATCTTCTCTTCGCCCAGAATGGTGCGCACGTGGTATTTGAAACCCGGCTCCGCGTAAAAGAACATGCCGCTAAACAGGCTGCCCACCAGCATCAGCAAACCGGTCGCTTTCACAAACCATCCGGCGATGTTCACCGTGCCATCCACATTGGGTTTGTCCGGGAACTCAATAGAACGCCGCAGCACATAACCCGCAGCAATGACAAAGATCGAAATTATTGGCAAAAATAGCAAATTCGGCTCTCCCTGTTGTTGTTTCACCTGTCTGCCATATAGGCATTCCGGCACCTGCATGCCGTGAAACAGGCGGCTCAACCGCTAAATCCATGATGTCTTAGAAAGCGTGTCGCCTCTCCTTTAGGTAGTATTTATTGCCCCTCAGACGCGCATGTTGCACAAAAGCCACTTTTTGAAATCTGTCCCGCGACGGCCCGCATTTAGCAGCCTGAAACAGCGCTTTTAAGGCGATTGCTTCCACCATTTGACAGCCCTTGGAGGACACAGGCACAATCGCCCTGTAATCCGAAAGGAATTTGGTATGCGTCATCTGTTTCTCCCGGTCACCAGGGCCATTGCTTTGTCCTGCAGCGCCCTCTTCAACGGCCCCGCTTTTGCCCAAGACATCGCCGACACGATCTATTCCGGCGGCACCATCCTGACGATGGATGACAGCGCGCCACGAGCGGAGGCGCTGGCCACCAAAGATGGCCGCATCCTCGCTGTCGGCGCGCTCGCGGATCTTCTGGCCCATCAGGGCGAGAGCACCCGCGCCTATGATCTGGACGGGCACACCATGCTGCCGGGCTTTGTAGACAGCCACGGCCATGTGGTGATGGGCGGCCTTCAGGCGCTTTCGGCCAACCTGCTGGCCCCACCTGACGGGGACGTGACGGATATCCCCAGCCTGCAAGAGGCCCTGCGCGGCTGGATGGCGGACAATCAGGAGGCCATTGCCGCCTCCAACCTGATAGTCGGTTTTGGCTATGACCAGTCCCAGCTCGCAGAACAGCGCCACCCCACCAAGGCAGATCTGGATGCGGTGTCCACCGATGTGCCGATCATCCTTGTGCATCAATCCGGCCATTTCGGCGCGGTGAACACGGCCGCGCTTGTCGCCAATGGCATCACCAAACGCACCCCGGTGCCGCCCGGCGGCATCATCCGCTACGGCGCGGATGGCGAGCCGGATGGCGTGCTGGAAGAGAACGCCTTCTTCATGGTGCTCGGCCAGATGCTTGGCGGGATCGGAGATGAGGGCTTCAAAGCCTTCGCCCGCGCGGGTGCCAAACTCTGGGCAAGCTTTGGCTACACCACCGCGCAGGAAGGCCGCGCCACACCGCAGGTCGCCGCCATCGCCCACGAAGTTGCCGCCGAGGGCGGCATGGGCGTGGATGTGGTGGTCTATCCCGACGTTCTGGTGGATCGGGATTTCATCCTCGCCAATCAATCCGCCACCTACGACAACGGCGTGCGCATCGGCGGCGCCAAACTCACCATCGACGGCTCCCCGCAAGGCTTCACCGCGCTGCGCGACCGGCCTTACTTTGATCCGGTTGGCAATTATCCTCCGGGCTATGCGGGCTATGCTTCCGCCACCGCCGAGCAGGTGCAGGACGCCATCAATTGGGCCTTTGGCAACGACATTCAGATCCTCACCCACGCCAATGGCGAAGGGGCTTCTGACATGCTGATCGCCGCCATCGACGCCGCCGAGGCAACCCACGGTCGGGCGGATCGCCGCCCGGTTCTGATCCACGGCCAGTTCCTGCGCCCCGATCAGGTGGCCGCGCTGGACCGGCTTGATGTCTTCCCGTCGCTCTTCCCGATGCACACGTTTTATTGGGGAGATTGGCACAGGGATCGCACAGTGGGGCCAATCAACGCCGACAACATCTCCCCCACGGGCTGGGTGCGCGAGCGCGGCATGATGTTTGGCACCCACCACGATGCTCCGGTGGCCTTTCCTGACAGCATGCGCGTCCTCTCCGCCACCGTGACCCGGCGCACGCGCTCTGGTGACATCCTTGGCCCGCACCAGCGCGTCGACGTGATGACCGCGCTCAAAGCCATGACCCTCTGGCCCGCTTATCAGCACTTTGAAGAGGCCGAGAAAGGCTCCCTCGAAGTCGGCAAAATCGCCGATTTTGTGATCCTCTCCGACGACCCAACTGCGGTTGATCCCGAGGCGCTCGACACCCTCAAAGTGGTCGCCACCATCAAGGATGACGGCGAAATTTACCGGGCCAAAGACGGCCCGCGAAAGACTTTGCTCGTGCCGCCGGTGGGCCACCATGTGCTCGATGTCGCCCACGCTGCCGCGCGCAAAAACTGAGCGCCAAAGGGCAGAGCGGCAAAAACACCGCTCTGTTCAAACACAAAAAATCAAAATTTTTCACAATTATTATCAATACCTTAATTCACGTTTCTGCGCATGAGTTGAGTTTTTTCTGATCCACGCCGCCGTTGCCGTCCGTAGCTTTCACGTCAACATTGGAGAGGATTGAACATGTTTAGACGTACATTTATGGCCACTGTGATCGGCGCATCTTTGGCCATTGCGGGGGCCACTTCGGTATTCGCCGACGGCCACGGCAAGAAAATGGATATTGTCGACACCGCCGTTGACGCGGGCTCCTTCACCACCCTGGTTGCCGCTGTTCAGGCTGCCGGTCTGGTGGACACCCTGAAAGGCGAAGGCCCGTTCACCGTGTTTGCCCCCACAGATGCCGCCTTCGCAGCGCTGCCGGAAGGCACGGTTGAAAACCTGCTGAAGCCTGAGAACAAAGATCAACTCGTGCAGATCCTGACCTATCACGTGGTGCCAGCCAAAGTGATGGCCGGTGACATCGACGGCAAGAAAGCCAAAGTCCTGACCGTGGAAGGTGAGCGTCTGGACGTGAACGCCCGCAACGGTGTGAAGGTGAATGATGCCAAGGTGACCGCTGCGGACATCACAGCCTCCAACGGCGTGATCCACGTGATCGACAAAGTGCTGATCCCGGGCACCTGATCGGCTGCGTTATACCCTACGCCGTTTGTCTGAGAGGGGATCGCACACTGATGCGATGCAGGGCAAACGGTGGCGCGGCATAAAAAAGGCGCGGACCGCTCCGCGCCTTTCTCTATTCTCTAGGCCCTCAGATCAGCCTTTGATCAGGCCGAGGCTTTCCAGCTTCAGGATCACCTGATGCGCGCAGTTGTCCACGTCGGCACCTTCGGTTTCCACACGCAGCTCTGGATCGGCAGGCACGTCATAGGGGTCGGAAATCCCGGTGAATTCCTTGATCTTGCCTTCGCGTGCGAGCTTGTAGAGGCCCTTACGGTCACGGCGCTCACATTCCTCGATCGAGGTCGCCACGTGCACTTCAACAAAGGCACCAAACTGCTCGATGTCCTCACGCACCGCGCGACGGGTGGTGGCATATGGCGCAATCGGCGCACAGATCGCGATACCACCGTTTTTGGTGATCTCGGACGCGACATAGCCGATACGGCGGATGTTGAGGTCACGGTGCTCTTTGGAGAAGCCCAGCTCGGAGCTGAGGTTCTTACGCACGATGTCACCATCCAGAAGCGTCACAGGGCGGCCACCCATCTCCATCAGCTTCACCATCAGCGCGTTGGCGATGGTGGATTTGCCGGAGCCGGAGAAGCCGGTGAAGAACACGGTGAAACCCTGTTGCGCCCGTGGCGGACGGGTCTTGCGCAGCTCTTTCACCACCTCAGGGAAGGAGAACCACTCAGGGATTTCCAGACCTTCGGCCAGACGGCGACGCAGCTCGGTGCCGGAGATGTTCAGGATGGTGACTTCATCCTTGTCCTTGATCTCATCCATCGGCTCATACTGTGCGCGCTCCTGCACCCACACCATATGTTTGAAGTCGACCATTTCGATGCCGATTTCTTCCTGATGCGCGCGGAACAGATCCTGCGCGTCATAAGGCCCGTAGAAGTCTTCGCCTGCGGAGTTCTTGCCGGGGCCGGCGTGGTCGCGGCCAACGATGAAGTGGGTGCAGCCGTGGTTGGCGCGGATCAGACCGTGCCAGACCGCCTCACGTGGGCCCGCCATACGCATCGCTAGGTTCAGCAGGGACATGGAGGTGGTGGAGGCCGGGTATTTGTCCAGCACCGCCTCATAGCAGCGCACGCGGGTGAAGTGGTCCACATCGCCCGGCTTGGTCATGCCGACAACCGGGTGGATCAGCAGGTTGGCCTGCGCTTCTTTCGCGGCGCGGAAGGTCAGCTCCTGGTGCGCACGGTGCAGCGGGTTGCGGGTCTGAAACGCCACAACTTTGCGCCAGCCCATCTTGCGGAAGTAGGCGCGCAGCTCGTTTGGCGTGTCGCGACGGCCGCGGAAATCATAGTGCACAGGCTGCTGAATGCCGGTGATCGGGCCGCCGAGGTACACTTTGCCTGCAGTGTTGTGCAGGTAGTTCACTGCCGGGTGCGCATCGTCATCGGCACCAAAAACCTTCTCGGCTTCGCGGGCTTTGTTTGGCACCCAGTTGTCAGTCACGGTCATGGTCGCGAGGATCACGCCCTCTTGGTCGCGCAGCGCGATGTCCTGACCCGCTTCCAAAGAGCCTGCGAACTCTTCGTTCACATCCAGAGTGATCGGCATTGGCCACAGAGAGCCATCCGCCAGACGCATGTCTTCCACAACGCCGTTGTAGTCTTCTTCGGTCAGGAAGCCTTTAAGCGGGTTGAAACCGCCGTTCATCAGCAACTCAAGGTCACAGATCTGACGCGGTGTCAGATCCCAGCTGACCAGATCAGCCGCTTCGACTTTCAGTTTCTGAGCGCTCTCATAGGAGACATAAAGCTCAGGAATAGGAGCCAGGTTGTTTTGCATTGGATGTGTCCTGTGTTTGATGGGGACAAGGCCGCTTGCTGAGCCTGTCAATTCCGCATGGAGTGCGTTGTATTCTGCCAGCTTGCGGGCAAGGAATTGGTCGGTGAGGCGCATCTTCTCCGTCGCCCCACGGGTGGTCAGCGTATAGGCAAAGCGCTGGCGCTTGTCCGGCCCGGCCCTGTCGCTGATGGTGATAAGCCCCGCGTCCGCCGCCGCGCGTAATTGCGCATTCAGCCGACCCAACGAAATGCCCAGCGCCTGCGCCGTCGCCCGCTGAGACGCATCCGGCGCCGCATCCAGCTGGCGCAGGAGTCGGAAGATCAGATCTTCCTCGTCTGGGTTGGGTTTGACTGTGGTGTCGGACATCTCAACGAGACTCAAAGTCTGTTCACTCGTGAACACATTGCACAGCACATTTCAAAAAGAAAGCCCCTACACTCCCTAAACTTGTGAAATTTTAGCGACACAGCAGGTAATCACACAGCTGTGTTCGCCTTTTGCGCATTCGGCGGCCTTATGCGGCGGCTTCCTGATCCAGAATTTCACGCAGATCACTGCCAATCTGCACAGGCAACGCCAGCACCGGCTTTGACACCCCGCGCAGCTCCAAAATCTCCAGATCCAGCCGATCCACATCCTGACCAACCGCGCGCAACACGTTCTCCGACACCAGAAGCTCCACCCCAAGATCCTTGGTGGCCCCCTCAAGACGGCTCGCCGCATTCACCGTGTCGCCAATGATGGTGCGCGGTGCGTGCTGCGCAGCACCGATCTCCCCAATCACCAGCGTGCCCAGATGCACGCCCATGCCGATGGCAACCGGCGCGGCTTTTTCCGCTTTCAGGGCCTGGTTGAAGGTCGCCAGCGCCGAGCTGATGCCAATCGCCGCCTCCATCGCTGCCCGCGCACTTGCCGCCTCATCTTCCTGCTCAAACACCGCCAGAAGCCCATCGCCAAGGTATTTGTCCACCGTGCCGCCTGCCCCAATGACCGAGGGCACAATGGCATCAAAGAAGCGGTTCAGCAGAAAGACCACATCATAGGGCAGCTGGCCCGTGGTGCGCGCGGTAAACCCGCGCATGTCCAGAAACAGGATCGCCATATTGCGCTCTTTGCCGAGGCTCTGGTGCGCCCGCACCCGCCCGCCATCGCTGTTAAAGACCCGCAAAACCGTGGCAGGCTGCACCGGCCGCAATTGGCAAGCCAGCCGCGCATTGGGCGGTGCATTCACCGCCGCCAGACTGGCCTCTTCTTCCGGGCTGGGCGGCGGCAGATGCTCAGCACCTTCTTCAACAATCACGCGGCAGGTGGTACAGCGCCCACGCCCGCCACACATCGCCAAATGCGCCACACCCGAAGCGCGCGACATCTCCAGAAGCGTCATGCCGGGCTGCCCCGAAATCTCAGGGCCGGAGACATATTTGATCCGCACAGCACCCCGCCGCGCCAAGAGCCGTCGCGCCGCCATGGCGATGACCACCACAGCCAGCACCGCTGCAAACGCCCAGATCGCGATGGTGCTCCGGTGATGCAGCGTGGCAAAGGCTTCTGCTGACAGCCAGTTGTAGTATTCCGCCAGAGCCGGAAACACATCCGGGTCCTGCAACGCCGCAGATTGCAGCCGCCCCTGCACCATAAAGCCAGCCAGCGCGAAGGCCGGCACCAGCACACCAAAAGCAATAAACGCCGGCAGCACCCGCTCCCAGAAGTCCTGCGTGCGCAGCCAGAAATGCACGCCCATACAGCCGTGCGCCCATGTGATCAAAAGCAGCGCCGCCTGCTTCCAGCCGCTGCCGGTGTTCCAGATCAGCCCGACGATATAGCCCATCTCGTCATTGAGCAGGAAAACCTCATGCGCCATCCGCGTGTGCACCACATGGGTGATCAGCAGGAACGGGATCGTCAACCCCAGCGCGACCTGAATCCACTCCCAGATCGGCACCCGCAACGTCCGCCGCCGTGCCAGACGCCACAACGCCAGCCCCCCGTGCAACAGAAACGCGCCATAAAGCACCACACTGCCCAGAAAGCTGCGGTGCACCAACTCGCGCATGTCTTGAAACGCTTCTGCCAGATCCAGCGAAACCAGCCCCAAGCCGATGTTGAGAAAATGCACCAGCACATAGGCAAACAGGATCAGGCCGGACACAATCCGTACCCGCACCCGCCAGTTGCCTTTCCAAAGAGTATTCATATGCGCCCGTTCAAAAATGTTGCCCTGCCTCAAACTGGCCAACACCCCCACCAGCGTCAAGATCACCCTCTGCGCCCTCGCGCAGATGTGCTGTGCGCGCGATCTTTCCAACACGCTCTTGCCCAGCCGGCTGCATCACACCCCGTTTTCTGTTAGACTTGCTGGATCAAGCCTCCATAGCCCGCCGTGCTGCACCCCGACACGCTGCATGCTCCGCACTGTTGATGTTTCTCTAGTATCTGTTTTCAGGAGTTCCCCCATGACCGCACCCGCTTCCCCGCTCAGCGATCTCAACAGGGATCTGGGCGATCTTTACAACGACATCGATTATTTCTCGACGCCGCTCAAAGACGTGCATGATGCGCTCAACGCGCTGGAGCGGATCGAAAAAACTCCAAAACGCATGAAAGACAAAGTCAAAGAGATCCACTCGGTTCTCTCCAACCTGCAAAAAGCCTGCAAAGCCGCCACTTGGCTGCCGGAGATTGGCGAAGAGGCCAAATTCGCCGCCGAAACGCTGGGCAGCATCAACACGGTCCTTGGCGAAGTGCAGACCGTTCTGGGCGACATTCAAAAGGATGTCGACAAAGCCACGGAAGCGTTTTTTGAGCTCAAAAAACCTGTCGATACCTCCTGGGCCGCGATCGCAAATGTCGAAGGCTTTCTGGAACGCGCCGAAACCGTCACCACAGCGCTGCTCAAACATTATGAGGGCTGCGAGACACCCGCTTCCGTCAACCGCTGCGCTGCGGCGTTGGATCAACCGCTCACCCCCATCGTGCGCCCTTTAAACGACGCCAAAGATCAGGCGCGGAGCGCCCTCAATGCGGCAGAGCGCGCGGGCGAGGCTGCGGTGAACGCGCTCACGAAGGCGGTGGATTTCAGCGATTTCATCGAAAAGGTCTATGCGGGCCTCAAACCAATCCGCGACGCCATTCACGCCATCAGCTCTGCCCTCGCCCAACTCGCCCACTACGGGGAAGCCACGATCAAAAGCTTCCTCGCCCTTGGCGAGAAACTCGGCGGCAAAACCTACCGCAAAATCAAAGGTTTTCTCGATCAAATCGACCGCGAGTTTCACAAGCTCAAAAAGAAGTTCACCGATTGGGCCTTCAAACCGATCCGGGATGCGATGAAAAAAGCGCGGGATATGCTTCAGGATGCGCTTGGCAAACTGCCCGATTTTGACCCGGCCAAGGCAGCCATGGCTGCGGTGCAAGCGCTGCTGGCGCAAATTGAACAGGCGATCAACAGCTTGGCCAGCACCTGCGCCGATCTCTTCTCCGGCAAGACCCCCATCGGCAGCGCAGCCTAGGGGCGCCGCGCCCCTGCCACATCAGGGATTTGGCCACTCTGAGGTCATTTCAGTCCGCTTCATTCTGCCACAAATACTCCGGGGAGAGCGTGGCGCAGCCACGCTGGGGGCTGCCCCCCTCCAACGACCAAAACAAACGGGGCCGCAGCATCTGCCGCGACCCCGCCCGTGTTTCGTTGTCAAACAGCTCAGCTGTTTTCAGCCACAAAGCGCTCCGCATCTAGCGCCGCCATACAGCCCATGCCTGCGGATGTGACCGCCTGACGGTAGACGTGATCGGTCAGATCACCCGCAGCAAACACGCCGGGGATGGAGGTTTTGGAGGTGCCGGGCTCAACCTGAACATAGCCGCCATTGTGCAGCTCCAGCTGGTCTTTCACCAGCTCGCTCGCAGGCGCGTGGCCGATGGCGATAAACACGCCTTTTGCCGGGATCTCGGTGATCTCACCGGTCTCCACATGTTTCACCTTCACGCCAGTCACGCCCTTGGGCATCTCGTCGCCCACAACCTCATCGAGCTCGTGGAACCAGAGGGTTTCGATCTTCTCGTTCTTGAACAGGCGGTCCTGCAGGATCTTCTCTGCGCGCAGCTCGTCACGACGGTGGATCAGGGTCACTTTGGAGGCAAAGTTCGTGAGGAACAGCGCTTCCTCAACAGCGGTGTTGCCGCCGCCCACAACCACGATCTCCTGGCCGCGATAGAAGAACCCGTCACAGGTCGCACAGGCCGACACGCCAAAGCCTTTGAAAGCCTCTTCGCTTTCCAGACCCAGCCATTTGGCGCGCGCACCGGTCGCCAGAATGACGGCATCAGCGGTGTAAAGCGTGCCGCTGTCGCCCTTGGCTTTGAACGGGCGTTCGCTCAGGTCGAGATCGGTGATGATGTCGCCGATGATCTCACAGCCCATCGCGCGGGCGTGCTCTTCCATCTTCTGCATCAGCTCCGGGCCCTGCACCTCCACGAAGGAAGGATAGTTCTCCACCTCGGTGGTGGTGGTCAGCTGGCCGCCGGGCTCAATACCCTGCACCAGCACAGGCTCCAGCATTGCGCGGCTTGCATAAACACCCGCAGTATACCCCGCAGGCCCCGACCCGATGATCAGAACCTTGGTGTGTTTTGTCTCGGCCATGAAGGCACCTTTCTGCATTGCAAAATCTAAGTCGGTAGCCGATATAGCCATCCCCGCCCCGCAGGGAAAGCCCAAGACCCAAAAGCGGAACACTCTGCTCAACAAACAAGCGTGAGTAGGAAATCCGCAAAAGGATATTGCGCTAACACGAAACAATATTGCGCGCGCGCCCTTTGGTGATATAACAACCGCGAATTTGACCAATGAGACAGAGACATGCCCGGACACCGGCTTGATCCGATTGATCGCAAAATCCTCGCAGAGCTTCAGGCCGACGGCCGCATGACCAATGTCGAACTCGCCAAACGAGTCGGCATCTCTGCCCCGCCCTGCCTGCGCCGCGTGCGCACGCTGGAGGACGCCGGCTATATCCGTGGCTACCACGCCGATGTGGACAGCCGCGAACTTGGCTTTGAGGTGCAGGTCTTTGCCATGGTCGGGCTTGTCTCTCAGGCCGAAGTGGATCTCTCCGCCTTTGAAGAGCGCTGCCGCCAATGGCCGCTTGTGCGCGAATGCCACATGCTCAATGGCGAGGTGGATTTCATCCTGAAATGCGTGGCCCCCGATCTCAGCACCTTTCAGACCTTCCTCACCGAAGAGCTGACAAGCGCTGACAATGTGGCCAGCGTGAAAACCTCTCTGGTGATCCGTGGCGCCAAAGACGCCCCCGGTGTGCCGTTTGAGGTGCTCGAAGAACGTCTCAGCCGCGACGCCTGAGCCCGCATCCAAGCTTAAAGACCCATCCACGCGCTTCGGCGCGTTATGTCTGCTGTGCAAACCAGCTCTGTATCATCTCAAGCAATGCGGAAAAGGCCGGAGACAGCGCCGACACAGGCCGATAGGCCGCCGAGGCGCGCCACACAGGCTGCAATGCGCTTTGCGAAAGCACCCGCAACCGGCCATCCTCCGCGTAAGGCCGCAGCAGGTGGCGCGGCGCGCAGGCCAGCATATTCCCGTTCTGCACCACATCCATAATCATGTCGTATTGATCTATGGTCAGCGTGGTGCGCAGCGGCTCCTCTGACGCCCCGGCGGTATGGCCCGCTCCGGCGTCCGGCTCACACCAGAGCCAGATACTGATATTGACGCACGCGGTTGTGCCCTGCGTCCTGAGCCGCACTCAGCCCCTGATCCGCACGCCGCATTGCTGAATCGATGTCCTCATCCCCTTCGCGATACTCCACGCCAATCGACACCGTGCAGGACACGCTGCCCTGATCCGCTGGCAAAGCCTCCTGCTCCACCGCGCTGCGAATGCCCTCGGCAAAGTCCAAGGGCGCACGCCCCAGATCATCGGGCAGAAAAACTGCAAATTGCGCGCTGCCCACCCGCGCCGCATAGCCACCTGCCGCCGTCTGCACCTTCAGAACCTGCGCCACCAAGGCAATCACCTGATCTCCGATCTTATGGCCATGGTTCTGGTTGATGGCTTTGAAACCATCGATGTCTACCAGCAGAATCGCCCCGCGCCCAAGGGCAGTATCAGAGGCAAAAAGATCAAAGAACGCAGCCCTGTTCAGCAGGCCCGACAGGCTGTCATGCGCCAAAATCCGTTCGAGTTCACGATTGAGCTCATAGACACGCAAGGTTTTCTTCGTGGCCCAATTGACGGCCAATGGCGCAACAATCAGCGGAACAGTCACAGAGGGCAGCAGCGCCTGAGGTGACAGGCCGGTGGGCGACAGCACAGAGGTCAGCACTAATGAGCCTATCAGGGATGCCACTGTCACCACAAAACCCAAAACCCATCGATCGCGATTATTCCTAATATTCACGCGCCAGAAACCCTTACTCATTCCCTGTCCCCTTATGCGCCAAACACGGGCGAAGCCAAATAGGTTGCTACCCCCTCCATTTGCATGACCAAACGTAAAGAAAATCACTCCGCCAGTATGACAGCGGCCTCCGCCTGCAAAATCTCCGCCAAAACCGCTGCGCCGCGTGTGGGTTCTGACCGCATCGGCTCCATCAGAGCAATATCGCGGTGCGCCTCAGGGTGATCGAGCCTGCGCAGCCCCACATTTGTGCCCCGCCGCACCTCCGTCGCCGCATAGACACTGGGCAGCACCGCCACCCCCGCGCCGCTGGCCGCCATCAGCCGGATCGCATCCAGACTGGTGCCTTCATATTCATCCGACACCCGCCCGCCCGCGCGCAGGGCCAACCCTTCCACAATATGTGAGAGCCTGTGTTTGCGCCCCAAGGTCAGCAGGGTTTCATTCTCCAACACCTCAAGCGCCAGCGCCGCCCCCTCGGCCTGCGGATGATCCAGTGCAAAGGCCGCCCAGAGCTCCTCGGTAAAGAGAGGCATGGCCCGTGCGCCCATATGGTCCTCCGGCGTGGAGATGATCATATCAAGCCGCCCGCTGCGCAGCCCTTCTTCCAGATCATGGGTGCTTTCCTCACGGATCACGAGGCGCAGGTCCGGATGTTCCGCATGCAGGCGACGCACCACGCCGGGCAGCAGATACGGACCAATTGACGGCAACACGCCCAGACGCAGCCGCCCCTGAAAAATCCCGCCCCCGCGCGCCACCGCGCGCAAATCCTCCATCTCATGCAGGATCATCCGCGCGCGGCGCACCACCTCTTCGCCCACTGGAGTGGGTTTCGCTCCACCGCGCCCGCGCAGGAACAAAGTGGTGCCCAGATCCGCCTCCACCTCAGCCAGCTGCGCAGAGAGGCTCGGCTGGCTCACATTCAGCCGATCCGCCGCCACACCAATCCGCCCGGTCTCAGCCACCGCCACGATATATTCCAACTGCCGCAATGTCGGGCGCATTTCATAGCCTCAAACTATACAAATCGAAGAAACCTTATATTTGAACAAATGTTTCACACAAGAGATATGAGGCCAAATGCAATGCCTCCCGCTGCCTGATCTCTTTGGCGGCATGACCAAGGACCGCTCTATGGATCACCGACGACCCGACCCGCACTGATCCTCTGATCACCGGCACCTCTCCCTGAAAATTCAAGAAAGTCTCGCTTATGGACCTCTCCCTCGCTGCTTTGGCGGGCAACTTGCTTGCGCCCACAATTCTGTTTTTCCTCCTCGGCCTGATCGCCGCTTTTGCCAAAAGTGACCTCTCCATCCCGGAGGGCGCAGCCAAGATCATGTCGATCTATTTGCTGCTCTCCATCGGCTTCAAAGGTGGCGCAGCGGTGGCTGTCAGCGGGATCAGCAACGCGCTGATCCTTTCGCTCGTCGCCGGGATCGTGCTCTCCTTTGTGCTGCCCTTTGTCGCCTTTGGCCTGCTGTCGATCATGACCCGCCTTGACCCGCTCAACGCGGCTGCAGTGGCGGGGCACTATGGCTCGATCTCCATCGTCACCTTTGTGACCGCCGTGAGCCTTCTTGAAGGGCGCGGCATTGACAGCGAGGGCTTCATGGTCGCCGTCGCCGCCGTGATGGAAGTACCTGCCATCATGTCCGCCCTCTGGCTTGCAGCGCGCAAAGGCGGCGGTGCAAAATTTGACAGCAAGCTGGCCCACCACATCCTCGGCAATGGCTCGATTGTGCTGCTGCTTGGTGCCTTTGCCATCGGCGTCACCACCGGTCAGGAAGGCCTTGCACAGATGGAACCCTTCATCATCGTGCCCTTCACCGGCGTGCTTGCCCTGTTCCTGCTGGACATGGGCCTCTCCGCCGGCCGCAGCCTGATCGAAAACCGCAAAGAAATCTCCGGCGGGGTGCTGATCTTTGGCTGTGTGATGCCGCTGATCGGGTCCCTCTTTGGCTGGGGCGCGGGGGCGCTTGTGGGCCTGTCAATGGGCGGCACCTTCCTGTTGATGGTGCTCTGCGCCTCTGCTTCCTACATCGCCGTGCCTGCTGCCATGCGCCTTGCGCTGCCGCAGGCCAAATCCGGCATCTACCTGTCGCTGGCACTCGGGGTGACCTTCCCCTTCAACCTGACCTTCGGCCTGCCGATCTACTTCTATCTGGCAAGCCTCACCGGCTGACAAACGGACTCTATCTTGTGGCGGGAGCCCCGAGGCTCTCGCCCTGCTCCGCCTGCCGATAGGCGCGTGGCGACATGCCGGACCAGCGCTTGAACGCCCGTGAAAAGGCGCTCTGCTCGGAAAATCCGGTGAGAAAGGCAATCTCGATCAGCGAATAAGACGAGCCCAGCACCAGCTGCTTGGCCAATTGATGCCGCGCCTCATCCACCAGCGCCTGAAAGGTCTGCCCCCGCTCAGACAGCCGCCGCTGAAAGGTGCGCTCCCCCAGCCCCATGATCCCGGCCACCTCGGCCAATTGGGGCACACCACCGCTGAGCAGCTTGGTGATCTCCTCCACCACCAATGCATCAAACGGACGCGCCTTGCTGTCTTCCTCTTCCAGCGCCTGATCCAGATGCGCTGTCAGATACTGCCAGATCGCCGCATCCCCCACCGCGCAGGGTTGCTCAACCTCGGCCATGTCAAAATGGATCGCATCTCGCGTTGCATCAAACTCGGGCATCACGCCAAAATGATCCAGCAAAGCCGCCTTGCTGCCCTCGCGCGTGTGGCTGAATTCCACCTTTGTCGGGGTCAGCGCTGTCTGTGTCGCCTCCCGGCACAGCACCAATGTGGTCGCCATCGCCGCCTCATTGGACAGCGCACTGCCCAGCCGCGCCACCGCCGGTCCTTTCATCGACCAGACATAGGCGCCCCCCTCAGGTTCCGCCGCAAACTCTGACACCCGATTGTGCAGCCGCACATATTGCTGAAGCCGCTGCAATCCCTGCCGCACAGTCGGCGCAGATTTGAACGCAAGCCCGAACACGCCGAACTCGTCGCACCGCATGCTCTGGCTCGTGCGCATATGAAACTGCAGATCGGGCCACTCGCTCTGCGCAATCGCTTCAATCAGGCTCAGATAGGCCGCAATCGGCACCATCACCGCAGGATCCTGCACCTGCTCCGGGGTGAAGTCGATGATCTTATACAGCGGTGCCTTATCGGGCAGCTTCACAGCCTGCTCGATCTGCTTGCGCGCATACATCGCTGACACTGCCGTCACGCGCCTGCCCCCTGTTCACCCATAAATTGCATCAATCACGCGCGCCGCCCACCGATCACGCTTTCGTGATCGACACTTTGACCTTTGGCATCTGCTGTCAAGTCTTTGGCACGTGGCGTCAATATTTGGCGGATGCGCTGCGGTATCTCTGAGCACATCAGACACACACCGCCCAAGCACTCCTCCACGCAGACGGCGGCCTCCATTCAAAACCGCGCATCCTCCCTGCGCCAAACAGACCAAAGGAATACAACCATGACGTTTTCCATTCCGCAAATTGGCAAATCTCTGGCCCTCGCCGCACTGGGTGGCAGCCTCACCATCACCGCAGGCGCGCTGATCCTCGGCCTTGGCAGCTCTGCCGCGGGCGCACCCGGCCTGCCATCCCCCACCGAGATCGCCGCCCTGCACGTGCCTTTCGCGCTCTGACATCGCATTCGGGGTGATCCCTGTCCCTATGTACACCCCGATCCGGCAGCCACACTTCCCCCCTCGCGCAACCCAAGCGCCTCCGTGGCTGCCCCGCACCGCCTCCGACAGTGGCTCTCCTTCGCTGTCGGGGGCGGCACAGGCCTCGCACGCCGTCGCTCCCAAAAACCTGTCTCACACAGCGAGTTTTTCCATGCATGTTCTCACCGTATTAGATCACCCGACCCCCACCTGTTTCGCAGCCGGTGCCGCCAGACGCTTCATCGCCGGTCTCAAATCCGCAGGCCACACCACAGAGCTCGCTGATCTGCACGCCGAAGATTTCAATCCGCTCTTCTCCCTTGCTGACATCTCCGAAGAGGGCGCGGAGGATGTCGCGCAGGAGCAGGAACGCATCGCCCGCGCTGACGCGATCTGTCTGGTGTTTCCGCTTTATTGGTGGGGCATGTCCGCCAAGATGAAAGGCTGGGTCAACCGCGTCTGGATGCCCAACGACGCCGCCAATCAAAACACCGCGCCCACCCTGCGTGACGCCCATCTGAAATCCGGCCTGATGCTGGTCCCCGCAGGGCCGCGCAGCGACCGGGTAGAGCGCAAAGGCCACGCTCCGGCGCTGGACACCACATGGATGATGGGCGCCGCGGGAGATTTTGGCGCCCTGCCCCGACGACTGGAACTGCTCATTGGCAGCTCCGCCTCAGAGCAACGCCGTGACATGCTGCTTGAGCGCTGCTTCACCATCGGCCAGACCCTGCCTGCACCGGCCACCATCCGCAAAAATTGATGCCAGCTCTGGTGGGGGCCTGCGCATTTTAGGGCCGGGCAGCAAAGCTGCGATGCGCGGCTCAAAATCGCCCTTCCCCCGCGCCGCAACCCATGGCAACGTCGCGCCATGACACAGCCTCTTACCAGCCCCAACGGCACCCCCATCAGCCGCTTCGCCTTTGGCACCATGCAATTTGGCGAAGGTGCCAGCGCCACAGACAGCGCCGAAATGTATGAGGCCTGCCGCGCGGCGGGCATCAACCACTTTGACACCGCCCATGTCTATACCTCTGGAAAATCGGAGGAAATTCTGGGCGAATTGATCAAGGACCACCGCGACGATCTGGTGATCGCCACCAAGGCGGGCTACACCGGCGGCGCAGGCGCGGCCAATCTCGCCGCACAGTTTGAGCTCTCCCGCCAGCGGTTGCAGCTTGATCAGGTCGATATCCTCTATCTGCACCGCTTTGACGAGGGGACCCCGCTCGCGGAAACCCTTGATTTCTTTGCCGAGCAGAAGGCCGACGGGAAAATCAGATACGTTGGCCTCTCAAACTTTGCCGCCTGGCAGGTGGTCAAAGCCGCATGGACCGGCGCAGCAAAAAACCTATCCATCGACGTGCTGCAACCGATGTACAGCCTCGTGAAACGTCAGGTGGAGGTGGAAATCCTGCCAATGTGCGCCGATCTCGGCATCCTTGCGGCCACCTATTCACCCCTTGGCGGCGGGCTGCTCACCGGCAAATACAGCGCGGAAACTGGCGCAGGACGCCTGAGCACCGACAGCCGCTATGCCGCGCGCTATGGCGAGGGTTGGATGCACGCGGCGGCGACACAGCTTTCAGCCATCGCCGCTGAGCGCAATGTCCACCCCGCCACGCTGGCCGTGGCATGGGCCGCGCGCCACAGCACCACACCCAGCCCGATCCTGTCGGCCCGCACTGCCGCGCAGCTTGCGCCCTCTCTGGCGGCGGTCTCCTATGACATGGACGATGCGCTTTATGAGCAGCTCACCGCGCTGACACCCACACCGCCACCCGCCACCGACCGGCTTGAGGAGGCATGATTGATTTCCTGATCATTGGCGGCGGCATCGCCGGGCTCTCTGCGGCGGCGCGGCTGGCGCCGATGGGCAAAACTCTTGTTCTGGAACGGGAAACCGCACTTGGCTATCACGCCTCCGGGCGCTCGGCCGCGATGTTTGAGCAGAACTACGGCCTGCCCAGCACCGTCGCCCTCAGCCGCGCGAGCGCGGATTTCTTTGCCACAACAGACGGCGGCTTCCTCTCCCCCCGTGGCGTGATGTTTCTCGCCAAATCCGAGGACCGCGCGGCCTTTGAGCAGGCCTGCGAGAGCTTTGAGGCCACGCCAATCTCCACAGAAGACGCCTGCACGCGGGTGCCCATTCTGCGGCCAGAGATCGCAGGTTTCGCAGCCATGCATGAAGAGGCCTTTGACATCGACACAGATCGCCTGCTGCAATGGTGTGCCAAGACCTGCCGCGCCCATGGTGGGGAGGTGCGCACCGGCCAGACCGTCACCGAAATCACCCGCACCAAATCATGCTGGCAGGTGGTCGCGGGGGGTGAGGCCTATGAGGCCAAACTCCTGCTGAACGCCGCCGGAGCCTGGGCCGATCAGATCGCGAAGCTTGCAGGAATTGCCCCGCTTGGCATCACCCCGATGCGCCGCTCCATGGCGCGCATACCCGCCCCCGGAGGCCATGATCTGCGCCACTGGCCCATGCTGCTGGATGTGCATGAACACTGGTACGCCAAACCCGATGCGGGCAGCCTGATTGTCTCCCCCGCCGAAGAGGACCCGATGGCGCCCTTTGACGCCTGGCCTGATGACATGGTTCTGGCCGAAGGCCTTGCCAGATATCAGGAATTTGTCTCTGAGGAGGTGACACGCCTTGAGGCCAGCTGGGCCGGGCTGCGCAGCTTCACACCGGATCGCAATCTCGCCCTCGGGCCAGATGGCAGTGATGCGGCCTTTATCTGGGTCGCCGGTCAGGGCGGCTATGGTTTTCAATCCGCACCAGCCGCCTCCCAGCTGATCGCCGATCTGATCGCGGGCCAGCCCTCAGAGCTCGACACCGCCACCCGCAACGCCCTTGACCCAAGGAGGTTCACCTGATGCCCCGCCGCCTAAACCTGCCTGACAGCGCCTCCGTGGCCACGCCGGACACCGCTGGCAAACTCTTTGCCCCCTCTGCCGCCCGCAATGTCGCCCCTTTAATCGACGCATTGAAAGACCTCCTGCCCGCAGAGGGCGAGGTTCTTGAAATCGCCAGCGGCACCGGGCAGCACATCGCCGCCTATGCCGAAGCCTTCCCCGCGCTCACATGGCGTCCCACCGAAATCGACGCCACCCGCCGCGCCAGCATTCAGGCCTATGTGGACGAAAGCAGCCTCACCAATCTCGCCGCCCCTCAGGATCTGGACGCCACCGCCCCCGGCTGGGCGGCGCAGGTCGGCGCACCGGATGTGATCCTGCTCAGCAATCTTTTGCATCTGATCAGCACAGCCGAAGCACAAACCCTGATTGCCGAAGCCGCCAAAGCGCTGGCCCCGGGCGGTCAGCTGCTGATCTACGGCCCTTTCAAACGCGATGGCGTGCTGGTCAGCGAAGGCGATCAGCGCTTTGATGCAGACCTGCGCGCACAGGATCCGGAGATCGGGTACAAATCCGACACCGACGTCGACGCCTTCGCCGCCTCACACGGGCTTTCCAAAGGCACCCTGACCGAGATGCCCGCCAACAACCTATTGCTGCAACAGAAGAAACCTCTGTAATCGCTGGAAAGGGGCGGCGGTCCGGCCATGATGTATGCGGGCAAAGCACTTGAGTGCTTTGAAGAGCTTTCCGCAGGCTGACATCCCGCGCGCCACGCCCTAAGGTGCACACAACCATAGCTAAAATGATTGGATCTCCAATGCGCACATCTCTGATTTGTTCCGCCCTGCTCTCGCTTGGGCTCGCTGCAACCTCCCCCGCCCTCGCCTCTGAAGATTGGGATCTGGACGCGGATGGCACCATCACCTGGGCTGAGATGGAAGAGATGCGCAAACGCACCTTTGAGGCCTTTGATGCCAATCAGGACGGCAAGCTCGACAACGCCGAATACAGCGCCTTTGACGAAGCCCGCGCCAAAGAGGCCGAGGCCCATCCAACCTCACTGTCCAACCGCGCCGTGCAGGGGCTGAGCCGAGCCACCACCGATCTCAATCTGGATGGCATGGTCACCCGTGACGAGATGAACACCCGCCTGCGCGCGTGGTTCTCCAGCATCGACAAAGACGGTGACGGCGTCATCTCCAAAGGCGAATATTAAGCGCCGCGCGCTTTTTTACACCGCCCCGACCAAAACAAAACGCCCCGCAAATCTGCGGGGCGTTTCTTGTTTGGTGAGTAAACTTAACCGTCTTTCCGAATGGTTTCGTTCTTCGGATCGTAAGGGCTGTCACAGGTCACAACCGCATCCCACAGCTTGTCCTGCATCTTCACCTTCAGCTTGGTGCCTTCCACCGCCAGCTCAGGCTTCACATAGCCCATGCCGATGGATTTCTCGAAGGCAACGGAGTAGCCACCGGAGGTCAGGCGGCCAACGCGCTCACCCTCAGGGGTGTAGAGCACTTCGCGACCCCAAGGATCCGCATCATCCGGCCCGTCGATCAGCATGGTGCAGCACTTGAAGCGCACGCCCTTGGCTTCCATTTCGGCCTTGCCATGGAACTCCTTGGACAGGTCGATAAAGCGCGGCAGGTCGGCCTCTGCCGGGGTCGCATCGCGGCCCAGCTCGGTGCCAAACGCACGGTAGGATTTCTCCTGACGCAGCCAGTTCTGCGCACGGGCGCCAACCAGCTTCATGTCAAACTCCGCGCCCGCATCGACCAGCAGATCCCAGAGGTAGTTCTGCATCTCGATCGGGTGGTGGAGTTCCCAGCCAAGCTCACCAGTGTAGGCCACGCGGATCGCATTCACAGGGCACATGCCCAGCTCGATCTGGCGCGCAGACAGCCAAGGGAAGCGCTTGTTGGACAGCGCGGTGCTTGGATCGGCGTCGCTGATGACCTTCTTCAGCACATCGCGGGATTTTGGCCCGGCAATCGCGAACACACCCCACTGCGTGGTGACGTCCTGGATTTCGATGTAGCCGAACTCTTCCATCTTGTCCTCGGCCGCTTTGCGCAGGAAGTCTGCGTCATATTCGGTCCAGGCGCCTGCGGAGACGATGTAGTAGTTGTTCTCGCCGTTGCGCACGATGGTGTATTCGGTGCGGGTGGTGCCCGCTGCGGTCAGCGCGTAGGTCAGGTTGATACGACCGACCTTTGGCAGCTTGTTACAGGTGAACCAGTCAAGGAACTGGGTCGCACCGGGGCCTTTGACAACGTGTTTGGTAAAGGCGGTTGCGTCGATCAGGCCAACACCTTCACGGATCGCTTTGGCCTCATCCACGGCATACTGCCACCAGCCGCCACGGCGGAAGGAGCGGTTCTCCTCGTCAAAGTTCGATGGCGCATCCACCGGGCCGTAGTAGTTCGGACGTTCCCAGCCGTTCACCCAGCCAAATTGAGCGCCTTTTTCTTTCTGACGGTCAAAGGCGGGCGAGGTGCGGAGCGGACGACATGCCGGACGCTCTTCATCTGGGTGGTGCAGGATGTAGACGTGCTCATAGCACTCTTCGTTCTTGCGCGCCGCAAACTCGGTGGTCATCCAGTTGGAGGAATAGCGCTTCGGGTCGAGGCTCGCCATGTCGATGTCGGCTTCGCCGTCCACCATCATCTGTGCGAGGTAGTAACCGGTACCGCCTGCCGCGGTGATGCCAAAGGAGAAGCCTTCCGCCAGCCACATGTTGCGCAGACCAGGGGCCGGACCCACAAGCGGGTTGCCGTCTGGGGTGTAGCAGATTGGGCCGTTGAAGTCGTCTTTCAGGCCGGATTCGGCACAGGAGGGCACACGCTCGGCCATCGCCATGTACTGATCCGCAATCCGGTCGAGATCCAGCGGGAACAGATCCGCACGGAAGCTGTCAGGCACACCGTGTTCAAAGCGCGCAGGTGCGCCTTTTTCGTAGATGCCGAGGATCCAGCCACCACGCTCTTCACGTGCATAGGATTCATTGTCGGCGTCACGCACAACAGGGTGCTCAGGGTTGCCCGCTTCACGCCATTTGACCAGCTCAGGGTCCTGATCCATCACGATGAAAGTGTGCTCCACCGGGATCGCTGGCATCTTGATGCCCAGCATCTTTGCGGTGCGCTGTGCGTGGTTGCCCGAGGCGGTTACAACGTGCTCGGCAGTGATCACCACCTGCTCGTCGGATTCAATCAGGTTGCCGCCTTTTTCCACCATCTTGGTGCAGGTGACTTCCCAATGGGTGCCGGTCCAGTGGAAGGCATCGGCTTGCAGCTTGCGGTGAATTTCCACACCACGCTGGCGGGCACCTTTGGCCATCGCCTGGGTCACGTCAGCCGGGTTAATATAGCCGTCTTCGGTGTGGTAGATCGCGCCTTTCAGGTCGCCGGTTTCGATCAGCGGCCAGCGCTCTTTGATCTGATCCGGTGTCAGCCACTCATATGCCACGCCGCAGGTCTCCGCGGTGGAAGCATAGAGCATGTACTCGTCCATACGCTCTTGGGTCTGCGCCATGCGCAGGTTGCCCACAACCGCAAAGCCCGCGTTCAGGCCGGTCTCTTCTTCCAGCGTTTTGTAGAAGTCGACCGAGTACTGGTGGATGTGTGTTGTCGCATAGGACATGTTGAACAGCGGCAGCAGGCCAGCTGCGTGCCAGGTCGAGCCGGAGGTCAGCTCGTCCCGCTCGATCAGCATCACATCGTCCCAGCCCGCTTTGGCCAGGTGATATGCAATCGAGGTACCGACGGCACCACCGCCCACTACCAGCGCTTTGACATTCGTTTTCATAAGACAGGCGACTCCCCGCAGAAGAATGATTTTCGCTGAGTCTAAACGATTGGCCACGAATCTCTCGGTCCAGCCGACGCAATATTGTGCGAATGCGACGTGGCGTATTGGTTAAAACCCTTGCTGTGCACCCGCAGCATCGCTACACCCTCCCCACCTTAAATGGAGACAGACCAGTATGCTGATCTGCCGCTCAGTTTCGGAATGCCGCCAAGCGATCGCAGGGCTGCGCCAAAATGGCCAAAGCGTCGGTATGGTGCCCACCATGGGCTACCTGCACGCAGGCCACATGAGCCTTATCAAAACCGCCCAAGCCCACGCCGACGCCATTGCCGTGTCGATTTTCGTGAACCCCACCCAGTTTGGCGAAGCCGCCGATCTGGACGCCTATCCACGGGATGTGGAGCGCGACCTCGCCCTGCTCAAAGAGGCCGGTGTCGCTGTGGTCTTCCTGCCAGAGGTCGAGACCATGTACCCTTCCGGCGATGAAACCATCGTGGAGACCACCCGTCTGGCCAACATG
This sequence comes from Shimia sp. R9_2, assembly GCF_017743735.1. Lineage (GTDB taxonomy): Bacteria > Pseudomonadota > Alphaproteobacteria > Rhodobacterales > Rhodobacteraceae > Shimia. The sequence goes on along the minus strand of NZ_JAGHRO010000001.1, from coordinate 803,664 downwards.
CTGCACGGCGAAGTCCGCCCCGGCCATTTTCGCGGCGTGACCACCGTGGTTGCACGGCTGTTTAACATTGTGCAACCGGATGTGGCTGTCTTTGGCGAGAAAGACTACCAGCAGCTTCAGGTCATCAAACGCATGGTCGCCGACCTTCACATGCCGGTGCAGATCATCGGCGCCCCCACCGTGCGTGAGGCCGACGGGCTCGCCATGTCATCGCGCAACGTGCGCCTGTCGCCGGAAGACCGCGCCGCCGCGCTGGTGCTGTCACGCGCGCTGGATGCGGCTGAGGCCGTGGCCGCAGGTGCTGATGCGACGATCGAACAGCTGCAGGCCGCCATCGCAGACACAATTTCAGCTGAGCCCCGCGCCGCCCTTAAGGGGGTGGACATCGTGGCCGCCGAAACGCTCAATACCCTCACCGGGCCGCTCACCGGCCCCACCGCCATCATGATCTCCGTTGCCTTTGGCGACATTCTTCTGATTGACCAAAGAGTAGTGACCCCATGAGCAAACAGACCCAGTTCCGCCGCACCACCGTCCCTCAGATCGCCGCCCGCAAAGGCGGAGAGCCGATTGTATCGCTGACCTCCTATCACGCACACACCGCCGCGATTGTCGACAAATACGCAGATTTCATTCTGGTGGGCGACAGCCTTGGCATGGTCATGCACGGTATGGAAAGCACCGTCGGCGTTCCGCTCGATCTGATGATCATGCACGGCAAAGCCGTGGTGCGCGGCACTCAGAAAGCGCTTGTGGTGGTGGACATGCCCTTTGGCACCTATGAGGAAAGCCCTGCCGTGGCCTTCCGCAATGCCGCCAAGATCATGAAAGAGACCCAATGTGGCGCGGTGAAGCTTGAGGGCGGCAAACGCATGGCCGAAACCATCCGCTTCCTGACTGAACGCGGCATCCCGGTGATGGCCCACATCGGCCTCACACCACAGTCTTCAAACGTCATGGGCGGCTTTAAGACCCAGGGCCGCGAGGAAGACAGCTGGGCGATCCACGAAGAAGACGCCCGCGCCGTCGCCGAGGCCGGTGCCTTTGCCATTGTGCTTGAGGGCATGGTCGAGCCGCTGGCCGCCAAGATCACCAAACAGATCCCCATCCCCACCATCGGCATCGGTGCTTCCGCCGAGTGTGACGGCCAGATCCTCGTGCTCGAAGACATGCTGGGCCTGAACGAATGGACGCCAAAATTCGTGAAAGTCTACGGCGACCTCGGCCCCGCCATCGAACGCGCCGTGAGCCAATACGCCGAAGAGGTCAAAGACCGCAGCTTCCCGGGAGAGGATGAGGTTTATCGATGAGACAAATCCGAGATAGGCGGAGGTCAATTGCCGCCGCCTATCTCGTCACTCATTTAGCAGCAAACGCGCCGTCGGAGATCATTTTGTCCATCATGTCTTCCAGGCTTTCACGCATCGGACGATAAGTCATACCCAGCGCGCGCTTGCTTTTGCTGTTGTCCGCTTTCCAGCGCACATTCACGTTGCGGCTGACCATCTTGCGCGGCATGTCCATTGACGGGCCAAGCAACCAGACCAGCCATTTGGGGGCAACCCGTGTGGGCAGGGCATAGTCTTTACCAAACCGGGGCCGCAGCGCCTCTGCCATTTCAAAGAAATCCGCGCTCTGTGCTGACACGATGTGCCGCCCTTCGGCCTCTTCCAGATAGGCGGCAGCCAGGTGGGCCTGCGCCACGTCGCGCACATCCACCACGCCCATCCCATAGCGGGGCGCGCCGGATTTCATCGCACCACTTGCCAGCATCTGAACCAGATGGAAGCTTTCCGAAGTCGGGCTTTTCTGCAGCGACGGGCCAATCACCAGCGCCGGGTTGATCACCACAAGCTTCCACTGATCCTGCGCGTCGGCGATCTCCCAGGCGGCTTTTTCGGCCAGCGTTTTTGACAGGCTGTAGGGCTGATACTCCAGCGAAGCCGAAGTGTTCCAGACCGCCTCGGTCAGCTGCCCCCCCGGCGCATCGGCGCATTCCACCGCATCCGTGTAAATCGACACCACTGAGCTGGTCAGCACCACCCGGCGCACGCTTTCCGTGGCAGAGGCCTGATCCAGCACATTGCGCGTACCGTTGAGCGCCGGATCTACCAACTCTTTTTGCGGGTCATCCACACGCGCAGTGAAAGGCGAGGCGGTGTGAAACACGATCTCACAGCCCTGCATCGCCTCTGCATAGCTGCCCTCTTGCAACAGGTCCGCCGCAAACAGCTTCAAGGTCCCGTCTGACTGATCCGCAATCTTGGTCAGATGGGCCACCTTGGCCGCATTGCCCGGATCGCGCACCGCTGCATGAACGGTGGCACCCGCCTCCAGCAGGCCTTTCACAATCCAACCCGCCACATAGCCCGTGGCCCCTGTCACCAAAACAGGGCTGCTGGTGTCAACGGTTATTGTTCCCTGCGTCATCTACAGATCCTTTCAACAACATCTCTGCCACTACATAGGAGGCAAATGCTGCACGTCACTTGCAGATTACGCCAAACGGACTTGCAAATCGCGCCATTTACGCAGACATGGTGGCGACATTACCTCCCCGTTCAAATGCGGAAAATCCCCCTGTCACAATCTCAGTCTATCGCCGCATCCTGCCCGGGCGTGAGACGGCCTATGAGGAGTGGATCCGCGGCATTTCCGAAGTGGCCTCCCATTTTGACGGCCAGCAGGGCATCAACATTCTGCGCCCCTCTGAGCAGACCGGCGGGCGCTATGTGGTGATCTACCGCTTTGACACCTACGAGCACGCCACCGCCTGGGAAAACTCCCCTGTGCGCACCGAGTGGATCGCCAAACTGGAAGGCATCACCGACGGCGAGCCCGACCGTGAAAGCGCCACGGGCCTTGAAGTCTGGTTTGATCTGCCCGAAGCCCCCCGCCCCACGCAGCCCCCGCGTCACAAGATGGCGGTTGTCCTGATTGCCGTGATCTTTGCCCTGGTCTTTGCGCTTCAGCTCTTGCTCGGACCGGTCATGACAGGCCTGCCGCGCTGGTCACAAACCCTGATCATCGTCACCATTCAGGTGCTCGCCATGACCTACCTGATCATACCTGTGATCACCATGCTGCTCAAAGCCTGGCTGTTCCGCAAAAAGAGCTAAGTGCAAGGGCCGGAGCGGGTATTGCCCGCTCCAGCTGCAATGTTCGCAGCGCTCCGGGGGAAGATGCGGGTTGTTGGCGACGCGAAAATCCAGCCCGACCGGAGCCCGCTTTACACATCGGTGCGCGAAGGCTGAGTTGTGCGACGAAGCAACCACTCGAATTTTCCCCACTTAGGTCTGCTTCCAGAGTATATCTTGCGTCGATACTAGGGCCGTTCATGGTCTGGTTGAGGTCATATCAACTGGCTGATCTGCCCCAAGGGAGATAGAGCGTTTCAGCGCATTTTTTGGACTTCGATGCGACACACGACCACGAAACCACACCAAGTACTTGGGACCGCTTGCGCGGGATTGGCATTAGTGGCGGTTCCCTCGTTTGTGGTTTTTTGCGTATTTTCAATAATAATTGGCGGGGATGCTCTCAATGGCTTTTCATCTGAGGGACGATACTTCGTGGCTTCTCATGGAAACCATACTGAGGTCTCGCGGCTAATCTACACAATCTCATGGTATCTCGGTTCACTGACGCTTGCGACGTTCATTCCAATGGTCCTTCTGGGCGCGGCTTCGAGTTTTCTTGGCCGTCGCGCCAACGAACGCGATTAAACAAACCCGGACATTCGCCCGCTACGTCGCATGCGTGACTAAGGGACCAAAGCCACCAACCGCTCCTATCCCCATCCAACACCCTCAGAAAATCTTCCCCGGATTCATAATCCCTTCCGGATCAATCGCTGCCTTCACTGCGGCCATCACATCAACAGCCCCGCCAAGCTCTTTGCGCAGATAAGGCTTCTTGCCCTGACCAATCCCATGCTCGCCGGTGCAGGTGCCGCCCATGGAAATCGCCAGATCATTGAGCCAGCTGACAAAGCCCTCCGCCTTGGCGACCTCCTCAGCATTCTCCATGTCAATGAGCGGCAGCGTGTGAAAATTCCCGTCTCCCACATGGCCCACAATCGGGGCCAGCAAGCCCAGCTCCGCCGCCTTCTCGGTCGCCGCCGTCACACATTCCGCCAGCCGTGAAATCGGCACGCAAACATCGGTGGAGACTCCTTTTGTACCGGGGCGCAGCTGTAGTGAGGCCCAATACATATCATGACGCGCCTGCCAGAGCTTGGTGCGGTCCTCGGCTTTTGTGGTCCACTCAAACCCCGTACCACCCATCTCCTCGGCAATGGCGCCAAACATCTCTGCCTGCTCGGCCACGCCAGTCTCTGAGCCGTGGAACTCCAAAAGCAACAGCGGTGTTTCCGGCAGATCGAGCTTGGAATAGGCATTGGCCGCCTTCACGCTCATCGCATCCAGAAGCTCGATCCGCGCCACCGGAATGCCGTATTGAATGGTGGCCATCACCGCCTGACAGGCCGCATCCACACTCTCAAACGAGCAGCGGGCGGAGGACATCGCTTCAGGAATGCCCTGCAATTTCAACGTGATCTCGGTGATGATGCCCAAGGTGCCTTCGGCTCCCACCATCAGGCGCGTGAGGTCATAGCCTGCGCTCGATTTCTTGGCGCGGGTTCCGGTGCGGATCACCTCGCCTGACGGCAGCACCACCTCCAGCGCCAGAATATTGTCTTTCATCGTGCCATAGCGCACCGCATTGGTGCCACTTGCGCGGGTGGAGGCCATCCCGCCCAGCGAAGCATTGGCCCCCGGATCAATCGGGAAGAACAGGCCGCGATCGCGCAGGTGGGTGTTGAGCTGCTCACGGGTCACGCCGGGTTGCACCACGCAATCCAGATCCTGATCATTGACGGCGACGATCCGGCTCATCTCTGTGAGGTCGATGCACACGCCCCCCGCCGGCGCATTCACATGCCCTTCAAGCGAGGTGCCCGTGCCATAGGCGATCACCGGCACCTTATGGGTGGCGCAGGTTTTCACAATGGCGGAAACGTCGTCGGTGGATTTGGCAAAGATCACCACATCCGGCGCTTGGTTGGGCAACCAAGTGGTGGTGTGGCCGTGTTGCTCACGCATGGCCTGGCCGGTCTGACAGGCCTCGCCAAACTGCTGCTTCAGCACTCCCAGCGCTGCGGCAATACCCGTCTCATTGCGCTCCAAAACCTCTGCGTTTGCCATGCCTCTCCCCTTTGCAGCTCAAACCGGGCCGCAGGCAAACGCAGAGCCTTTTGCTCAGATGCGCTTATTCGCCATAGGCCACCCCTTCGCGGCGGTTGTCCGCCCCGCCCTGCAACCCATCACCAATTGCGATGGCATGCAAGCCAGAGTTCAGCCCACGCACATTCACCTCAAAGCCCATCTGTGTCAGCGGGGCCTCAAAATCAGCAGCCGAGGTGCCTTCTTCCACATCATAGGTGCCAAAACGATTTACCAGATGCGGCAAATCAATCGCGGCCTGCACATCCATGCCCCAATCCATATGGGCAATGATGGTCTTGGCCACATAGCCGATGATCCGGCTGCCGCCCGGGCTGCCAATCACCAGCACAGGCTTGTCATCCTTCAGCACAATCGTCGGCGCCATGGAGGAACGCGGGCGTTTGCCCGGCTCCACACGGTTGGCCACCGGCACGCCGTCATTGTGGGAGCGGAAGGAGAAATCTGTCAGCTCATTGTTGAGCAGATAGCCCCGCGCCATCACCCGGCTGCCAAAGCCGTTCTCAATCGTGGTGGTCATCGACAATGCGTTGCCATAGCTGTCCACAATCGAGATGTGGGATGTGGAGGGCTGCGCAAATGTCTGCCCGTCTCCCCAGTTCAGCGCATGGTCAAACTCCGGCGTGCCCGGTGCCACGCTTTCCAGCGCCTTGCCTCCTGACAGTAGCTCTGCCCGCGCCGCCAGATAGTCTGGCGCCACCAGTCCGGCGGTGGGCACCGGCACAAAATCACTGTCCGCCATGTAACGTCCACGGTCGGCAAAGGCCAAACGCGAGGCATCCCCGATCAGCCGCCAGGCATCCGCACTCTCAGGCCCCATGCCCGCCATGTCATAAGACCCAACCAGCCCAAGGATCTGCCCCACGGTCAGCGCACCAGAGGAGGGCGGCCCCATGCCGCAGACATCGTGCTCGCGGTATTCAACACAGACCGCATCGCGCTCTTTCACCTGATAGAGCGCCATATCCACCGTGCTCAGCACACCGGGATTGTCGGCACTGCGCACCGTGGCCACAATATCCGTGGCAATCTCACCGGTGTAAAACGGATCCGCGCCATGCTCCGCCATCAGGCGCAGGCTCTCTGCATAATCTGCGTTCTGCAAAACACTGCCTTCCGCCAGTGGCTCGCCACCGGGCAGGAAATAAGCCGCCGTGGTCGGATGGCTTGAGAGTCGCTCCGCGTCTTTGGCCACCGCGCCAGCAAGGCGTGGAGAAACCGCAAAGCCGTTTTCCGCATGGCCAATCGCGGCCTCAAGCAGGCCGGGCCAGGCGCTGCGCCCCCAGCGGCGATGCGCTTCTTCCATCAGCATCGGCGTGCCCGGCACCCCGACAGAGCGCCCACCAACCACCGCATCAAAGAACTTCATGCGCTCGCCGGTCTCATCCAGAAACAGCTTCGGTGTGGCCGCAATCGGCGCTTTCTCCCGCCCATCGAGCGTGGTCACCGTGCCGCTCTCAGCATCATACCAGACCAGAAACGCGCCGCCGCCAAGGCCAGAGCTTTGCGGCTCCACCAGCCCCAGCACCGATTGCACAGCCACCATGGCATCCGCCGCAGAGCCCCCGGCGCGCAGCACATCTGCGCCCGCCTCAACCGCCAGCGGATTGGCCGCTGCGACCATCCAGTTTTTCGCCGATGTGGGGCTGCCCGCCTCCTTGGCCTTCTGCGCCGCCATCAAGGCTTCGGGGATTTGCCCGCCAAGCTGAGTCGCCCCCTCCGGCGCAATACTGTCCGCCGCCTCCTGCGCCAAACTCATGCTTGCCATCAGGCAAGCCACGGAAACACTTAATGAAAAACGCTTCATTCCACTCTCCCTAAATCGGAAACCACAAGGCCAATTCCCGCTCTCAAAATCCCGAGCGATCCACCTGAAGACAGCTTAGGTCAGAGCGGCGGCATCACCAACAGCGGATAATCGCTGAGCACCTCATACTGCGCGCCAACTGAGGTCAGATGCGAGCGATAGAGCGCAAATTCAGACACCGAGACCGGCCACATATCGTAATGCGCACCGCGCGAAATCGCGCCTTGGATCTTCTCCGGCGCGTGCTGCCCGTCGCGAAACCGGCTCAGCGTGACATGGGGGCGAAAGCGACGCTTCTCGATCTTCATGCCCACCCGGCGCGCGACGCGAGCCACATCAGCCTGCAACGCCATCAACGCCGGATCCGGCGCCACCAACAGCGCCAGACAGCGGCTTTTCGCGCCGCCCACGATGTCGATGCCCTTGAGGGTCATCTCAAAGCCCGGCGCGCGGATCATCTCCAGCTCTTCATGCAGCATCTCAAGCTGCTCCACCGGCTGATCATCCAGAAAGGCCAGCGTCACATGCAAATTGGCCGCAGGCACGGGGGTGCCAACGGCCAAACTGTCCTGCATATCCAGCAGGCGGTCTTCTTCGGGGCCATCCAGCGGTATGCCAACAAAGGCGCGCATGGGGTCAGCGCCGCCCGCTCAGAGCATCGCTGGTACAACCAGATCCGGTGGGCGGTGGCCGTCGTCAAAGGTCTTGATGTTGATCAGGACTTTCTCACCCATCTCAATGCGCCCTTCCACGGTGGCCGAGCCCATATGCGGCATCAGCACCACATTGGGCACACCGCGCAGATCCGGATGCACCTCATGGCCATGCTCATAAACGTCGAGCCCTGCACCGGCGAGATCTCCGTTCTTGAGCGCCCGCACCATGGCGTTCTCGTCAATCACTTCCCCACGGGAGGTGTTGATGATGACAGAGGAGGGCTTCATCAGCTTCAACCGGCGCGCGTTCAGCAGGTGGAAGGTCGATGGCGTATGCGGGCAGTTCACGGAAATCACATCCATACGCGCCAGCATCTGATCGAGGCTTTCCCAATAGGTCGCCTCATATTGCTCTTCAATCTCGGGGCGCAGACGGCGGCGGTTGTGATAGTGAATTTGCATGCCACAGGCATGCGCACGCCGCGCCACAGCCGTGCCGATGCGGCCCATGCCCAGAATGCCCAGCCGCTTGCCGCTCACCCGGCCACCCAGCAGCGTGGTGGGGGCCCAGCCGTCCCATTCACCCGACTGCATCCGCTGCACGCCTTCGCTCACGCGGCGGGTCACACCAAGGATCAGCGCCAGCGCCATATCCGCCGTGTCATCCGCCGACACACCCGGCGTGTTGGAGACCAAAACACCGCGCTGACGGGCCGAAGCCACATCGATGTGGTCCACCCCCGCGCCATAGTTGGCAATCAGCTTTAGCCGCTCGCCGGACTGCGCAATCATGTTTGCGTCGATCTTGTCGCTCAGCGTTGGCACAAGGACATCCGCGTCCTTCATGGCCGCCGCCAGTTCCTCGCGGCTCATCGGGGCGTCATCCTCCCGCAACCGCACATCAAACAGCTCCGACAGCCGTGTCTCAACCGCTTCTGGCAGACGTCGCGTTACGACAACACTCAGACGTTGCTTTGGCATTCGATGCCTCCCAATGCTTTCCAAATCAGCCTGTTGATGTCACAGTGCAACACAGGCCAGCGGGGCACAAGAACCCCTCCGCACCTTCAATGCAGAAAATAACAGGCAAAATGTTCACCTTGGGTCGAAAATCTCTTGTGAGCTTGGCCGCAGCTTTGCTGTTGGCGCTCACAAATTCCGTTGCGGCAGAAGTACAAGCCGACCAAAAGCGCGGGCCGGTCACCAACCTGCCTTTACCGCGCTATGTGTCTTTGAAAGCCAGCAAGGCCAACGTCCGGCGCGGCCCCTCGCGCACGCACCGGATCGACTGGGTTTTCACCCGCAAATCCATGCCGCTTCAGATCACCGCCGAATATGGTCACTGGCGCCGCGTGCGCGACATCGAAGGCGCAGGCGGCTGGGTGCATTACTCGCTTCTGTCCGGCGTACGCACGGTGATTGTCCAGAAAGACATGCTGCCGCTCGCCATCCGCCCGGAAGCCGAAACACAGGCCGCCGCGCATCTTGAGCTGGGCGTGATCGCGAAACTTGAAGAATGTAATCCAGACTGGTGCCGCCTGAAGGCGGGTGGCTACAAAGGCTGGGTCCAGAAATCCGACCTTTGGGGCGTGTCAGCCGAGGAAATCCGCGACTGATCTGCCCGCTGTCGCTTGGAAAACCTCTCACAGGCATCGGGCGCAACCATCAGGGCTGGCTGCGGTCTCGAAGCACACTCAAGGCCACACAGCGCAGCGCCCAATCCGCTTGATGACGCGCGGGTGCGATGCTGGCGAAGAGGCCAATACCGGATGCTGCGCCTAGTAACGATTGCAGCAATGCGCAGAAAGCCGACTTTGCAAAGTCAGACGCAGGGCAGTAACAACGCGGGACAAAGCGGACTTTTACGGAAAAGAGACGGACGACCGCTTCTGAACTCGCGCATCCGGTCAATGACAACTCTTGTGTTCAAGAGGTGCCCGATGCTGTTTGATATCGAGACTTACGGCAAGGCTTGCTGGGGTTTCACGAAAATCAGAGTTAGATGTGCATAAGACATAGAAAGAGTGAACCTGATGCCTCATGAATACTCTGCCGAAAACCATGACTGGGATTTGACGCTGCACGCCGCTTTCGAACTGCTTCAAGTCGGCAAAGTCATGGATCAGCGGCCCCGCACCGGCAACATGAGCATGGGGTTCTCAGCATTCACAGGATCTATGCTATTATCTTTCTCTGCTATCGAGAGCTTCTCCGCCTCAGTAGCATTCTCAATGCCCCAAACTGATAAGTTTAGCAGCTTCGATTTTGAGGCTTATCGTCGCGAAAGAACATTTTGGGGAAAGCTCGATATGCTGTTCGCCGCGACAGATCAGACCGTCGATAAGTCAAAAGGCTTGTTTCAGACCATTTCTGATATGCAGCGTTGGAGAAACCTCGTAACACATGCTTCGCCGTATCGGATCGAAAAGGTCGAGATAGAAAACACGACCACGGCGGTTAGAAAGGTTCACAAGCCGAAGCACGCCAAGGAATACACGCGTAGTGTTAATGTTGAGATGGCGTCCAAATTCTATCAGGCAGCGTTCGACTATATTGAGTTCTTAAAGTCTGGTTGTGGACTAGAGCCGCGAGCGCAGGCAATGTTCAAAGTCGGCGGATAGAACCCAGCGCCAGTTCTCTCGGGATAGCAACCGTTCATCTCCATCGCAGCATCGGTAGGTTTGGGCTCTCAGAAGTCTTTCGCGGCTGTCTTTGCCAAGGACCGCTGTGGGCTGACAGCGATGCTTCACCCCAAACAGGCGAGTAGCCGCAAAGTCCCGCTCACCTACCTTCGCAACCATCAAACCAAACACCGCCCCGCTGACGCCCTCAGAGCTCTCCCGTCGAGCGTCATACTTCTATGACGCTCCACAGGCACTCATTGCGCGCTGCTTACTGTGCCGCCTCTGCCGCTGCACGGATGGCGCGGATGTTTTCGCCGTAGACCTGCGCCTGATCGACAGAGCCGCCTTTGAACACAGCAGAGCCCGCCACCAGCACATCGGCACCGGCCGCAGCCACCAATGGGGCGGTCTCCGTGGTCACGCCGCCGTCGATCTGAATGTGGATCTCGCGATCGCCAATCATCTCGCGACAGCGGCGGGTTTTCTCGACACCGGAGTGGATGAACTTCTGCCCGCCAAAGCCGGGGTTCACGGTCATGATCAGCACCATATCCACCAGATCCATCACATGCTCGATGCTCTCCAGCGGCGTGCCGGGGTTGAGGCTTACACCCGCCTTCACGCCCTGTGCCTTGATCGCCTGCAACGTGCGGTGAATATGCGGACCTGCCTCCACATGGGCGGTGATCATATCAGCACCGGCCTCGGCATAGGCCTCGATATAGGGATCCACCGGCGCGATCATCAGATGCACATCCATGAAGGTTTTCACATGCGGACGGAAGGCTTTCACCGCTGGCGGGCCAAAGGTCAGGTTGGGCACAAAATGGCCGTCCATCACATCCACATGCACCCAATCCGCGCCCTGATCCTCAATCGCGCGGATCTCCGCGCCAAAGTTGGCAAAATCCGCTGACAGGATGGATGGGGCGATCTTAATCTTGCGATCAAAGCTCATATCTGGCTCCTCTCCGGCCACGCCGGGATCTGAAGGGCTGCGGGGTCAGACCTGTTGTCAGACTGCGCAAAATGGCGACATCGCCCCCTCTGAAGGCGATTCGAAACTGGCGGCAAAATGGCGAGAGAGAGGGCAAATTTCAATCGAATTGGCATCCGCACCGCAAAGTTCACAATCCGCCTAATTTTTCATCTTAGGTTTTCAGTTAGCGCAAAAATTGCACGCACCGCACAAATGCGCTCAAAAATCGGGCAGCCTCACTTTCCGCCCGGCGCAACCGATGCGAGTCAAAGGCAAATTCCCTGCCGAAAGACCGGAGAGTGCCATCACCGCGCTGACACCCATATCACGTCCAGAGCCTGCCCTGCCACCCACGCAGCAGCCGCGCGCACAAGGCAGTGCCGACATCCGCAGCAAGCTGCGCGAGGGCAGCTCCGTTCTGGATGATCTGCGCCTGTCCGGCTCCAACCGCGTCCTGTTTCCGCACGCAAACTACGCGCGCGGCCGCACCAAGGCGCTGCAAGCGGTTCTGCTCAACACCGCAGGCGGCATCACCGGAGGCGACCGTTTCTCCGTTGCCGCCGCCGCAGGCACGGGCAGCCATCTCACCGTGACCACCCAGGCCGCCGAGCGGGCGTATCGCAGCATCGACGCAAAGCCCGGCCGGCTGGACAGCACACTCACCCTGTCTGAGAACAGCCAACTCGATTGGCTGCCACAGGAAACCATCCTGTTTGACGGCGCATCGCTGTCGCGCAGCCTGACCGTCAACATGCATAAAACCGCCCGCTTCCTGATGGTGGAGCCTTTGATTTTTGGCCGCACCGCCATGGGTGAAACCGTGCGCAAAGCCGATATCTTTGACCGCATCACCGTGACCCGTGGAGACAAGCTGCTGTTTGCAGACCGGGTCAAACTCAGCGGCAATATTCAGGCCCAGCTTGACCGCCCCACCATCGCAGGCGGTGCCCGCGCCATGGCCACGCTTTTGCTGGCCGCACCGGATGCGGCCCGCCATCTGGACGCCCTGCGCGCGCTTATGCCTGCAACGGCAGGGGCCAGCGTGATCCGCGACGGCCTCCTCTTTGCGCGCATTCTGGCCGAAGACGGCCACGCCCTGCGCCAATCCCTCATTCCCGCGCTCACGCTTCTGCACGGCGCTGATATTCCCCGAACATGGATGCTCTGACCACATGCAACTGACTCCCCGCGAAAAGGACAAACTGCTGATCGCCATGGCGGCCGAGGTCGCCCGCAAGCGCCTCGCGCGCGGCGTAAAGCTCAACCACCCAGAGGCCATTGCCCTGATCACCGACGCCGTTGTGGAAGGCGCACGTGACGGCCGCTCCGTGGCCGACCTCATGCAATCGGGCGCACAGGTCATCACGCGTGGGCAGTGCATGGAGGGCATCCCCGAGATGATCCATGAGGTGCAGGTGGAGGCCACCTTCCCCGATGGCACCAAGCTCGTCACCGTCCACAATCCGATCCGCTGACCAAAACAGAAAGACCCATCATGCAACGTTTTGCCGTCACCTCCCTCCCCGCCAAAAGCGCCGCTCCGGCCTTGGCACAATCCAGTGACCCCCTGCTGCTCGCACAGCTGGCAGGCAGCTTCACCCTTGGCGCACTTGGTCTTCTCGCGTGGTCCCTGCAATGATCCCCGGCGAACTGATCCCCGCAGAGGGCGAACTCACCCTGAACGAACACGCCGAAGTCACCACCCTCATGGTGGCCAACACCGGCGACCGCCCCATTCAGGTGGGCAGCCACTACCATTTTGCCGAAACCAATCCGGCTCTGGAATTTGACCGCGCCGCCGCCCATGGCCTGCGTCTGGACATCGCCGCCGGCACCGCCGTGCGCTTTGAGCCGGGCCAACGCCGCGAAGTGAACCTCATCCCGGTTTCAGGCGCGCGCCGCATTTACGGATTTAATCAGAAAGTCATGGGGCCTCTCTCATGACATAACCCCAAGGAGATTTTGATGCAGACACTTGCCATGGGCTCTATCACGGCCTCACTGAACGGGTTTATCTTCATGTCGCGCATGATGGAGCGCAACATGCGCACCTCTCATGCCATGACCAAGGCCATGATGACCTCCATGGGCCTGCGCCGCCCGGACACCGTCTCAGAGGTGTCTGCACCCTTAACCGCACCGCCTGCCACCGTTGTGGCCAAACCGGTCCCGGTGACCAAACCTGCCGCCAAACGCCCGCCCCGCCGCAAAGCCAGCACCGCGACCAAGGCCAGAGCCAAGACCTCCCGCCCTGCATCACGCGCAGCCGCCAAACCCGCGCCCTCAGAGCCGAGCTTCAAAACCACCAGCGCCAATGTCGCGACATCACCTGCGCCAAAAGTCGCCAAACCCGCCGCGCCGGAAGCTCCAGCGGCAAAACCCGCGCCAAAGGCCAAGCCCGCCATCAAAACGGCAAAGACCGCAAACGCGCCTGCGACTAAGGCCGCCACAACCAAACCTGCAGCCGCCAAAGCTGCCGCCAAACCAACGGTGGCCAAAACTGCAGAGCCCAAAACGCCAAAAACAGCCGCGCCAAAGGCCAAACCCGCCGCAAAGACTGCAACACCCGCGCCCGCAAAAGCCGCGCCCAAAACCAAGGCCAAAGCAAAGGCAAGCACAGCTGCTGCCCCCAAAGCGGCCGCCAAACCCGCACCCGCGGCCAAAACCGCAACGCCCAGCGCCGAGCCTTCAGCGACACAGGCACAGCCACCAGCGCCGACGCGCAAACCCAAACGCCAGCCTTCCAAGCCTCCGGCCATGCCGCAGGCTGCAAAACCCAAAAAGTAATCCAGAGGCGGGCCCCGCCCGCCCTCTGCGCAACCAACAGAGACGTCCTGAAATGCCAGCCAAAATTTCCCGCTCCGACTATGCCGCCATGTTTGGCCCCACCGTGGGTGACAAGCTGCGCCTCGCTGACACCGATCTTGTGATCGAGGTGGAGCGGGATCTCACCGCCGAGAAAGCGGGCAACGGCAATGCGCTCAGCTATGGCGAAGAGGTCAAATTCGGCGGCGGCAAGGTGATCCGCGACGGCATGGGCCAGGCGCAAACCACCCGCGCCGAAGGCGCTGTGGACACGGTCATCACCAACGCGCTGATCGTCGATCACACCGGCATCTACAAAGCCGACGTGGGCCTCAAGGATGGGCGCATCGCCAAGATCGGCAAGGCGGGCAACCCCGACACCCAACCGGGCGTGGACATCATCGTTGGCCCCGGCACCGAAGCCATCGCGGGAGAGGGCAAAATCCTGACTGCAGGCGGTTTTGACAGCCACATCCACTACATCTGCCCCCAGCAGATCGAGGATGCGCTGCACTCGGGCCTCACCACCATGCTTGGCGGCGGCACCGGCCCGGCCCACGGCACGCTGGCCACCACCTGCACCCCCGGCCCCTGGCACATTGGCCGCATGCTGCAATCTGCCGACGCCTTCCCGATGAACCTCGCCTTTGCGGGCAAAGGCAACGCCTCGCTGCCTGCGGCCATCGAAGAGCAAGTGAAGGCAGGCGCCTGCGCGCTCAAACTGCACGAAGACTGGGGCACCACGCCCGCCGCGATTGATTGCTGCCTCTCGGTGGCCGATGCCATGGACGTGCAGGTGATGATCCACACCGACACGCTCAACGAAAGCGGCTTTGTTGAAAACACCGTGGCCGCCATGAAAGGCCGCACCATCCACGCCTTCCACACCGAGGGCGCAGGCGGCGGTCACGCCCCTGACATCATCAAGATCTGCGGCGAAGAGCATGTGCTGCCCTCCTCCACCAACCCCACACGGCCCTTCACCGTGAACACGGTGGATGAGCATCTCGACATGCTCATGGTCTGCCACCATCTCGACAAATCCATCCCCGAGGATGTGGCCTTTGCCGAAAGCCGCATCCGGCGCGAAACCATTGCGGCTGAGGACATCCTGCATGACATGGGCGCGTTCTCGATCATCGCGTCCGATAGCCAGGCCATGGGCCGCGTCGGCGAAGTGCTGATCCGCACATGGCAGACCGCTGACAAAATGAAGAAACAGCGCGGCCGCCTTGCTGAGGAGACCGGCGAAAACGACAACTTCCGCGTCCGCCGTTATATCGCCAAATACACCATCAACCCCGCCATCGCCCATGGCATCGCCCATCAGATCGGCTCCATTGAAGAAGGCAAGCGCGCCGATCTCGTGCTGTGGAACCCGGCCTTCTTTGGCGTGAAGCCGGAAATGGTGCTGATTGGCGGCTCGATTGTCTGTGCGCAGATGGGCGACCCCAACGCCTCCATCCCAACGCCCCAGCCGGTCTACTCCCGCCCGATGTTTGGCGCCTATGGCCGTGCCGTGGAAAATGCTGCCGTTGTGTTTGTGTCAGAAGCGGCACAAGCGGAAAACATCGGTGCGTCACTGGGCTTGGCAAAACAAACCATCGCGGTTCAGAATACCCGCAAGATTGGCAAGTCGGATCTGAAACTGAACGCCGCCACCCCGGAAATCGAAGTCAACCCAGAGACTTACGAGGTGCGCGCCGACGGCGAACTTCTAACCTGTCAGCCTGCCGAGGTGCTGCCCATGGCACAGCGGTACTTTATGTTCTGACCGGAGGCCTTATGCGCGCACTTCTTCTCGCCCTCACCTGCTTTGCCAGCCCTCTCGCTGCGCAATGCCCAACCGCTTCTGACATGGAAACCGGCATCCGCCTGGTCGACATGGAAGGCACCGTGGAAACCTATGAGGCCTTCGGCGAAAACCACATTCGCGGCGCGTGGGAAGAAGGCTCTGAAGTGCTGTCGAAGTTTGTCCTGCTCAAAGGCATCTATCTTGTGGAGTATTTTGATGTGAGCGACGGCAACGCCATCACCAGCTCCCGCAGAACCCACAGCTACCCCCTGCCGCCCGAAAAAGCGCCGCTCCCGGTCGCCGGCGGGCGCTGGGACACCAACGTGGTGACCATGGACAGCGAAGGCGTCGTCAGCGGCACCGAAAGCTACCTCTTCGGCGACCCGACACAGGTCACGCTTGGCGGCTGCAGCTACGACATGATCGCGGTCACCGCCATCTACCATGACGACGACGGTTATCAGGAAACCCTGCACTACCTGCCCGAACTCGGCTTCTCCTACCTCTCTGAGTCCAAATCCAAAGACGCAGAGCCAGACCGCTATGTCTATGTCCGGATCGAAGCCGCAAACTAATCCCCGCCCTGCGCTGACGCTGCATTGCAGCAAACGCAGGCCAGCTATGACGAAAGACCCCGTGCACATGCCCCTCCATTTCCCCCATATAAAGCGCCAGGGGAGGACCGAACGTTTTACTCAAACCGAGGTTCATCATGGCACTGACCGACACAACATCCGCCGCACCGCTCACTCTGGGCAAAGTGCTGGCCGCTCCGTTCCGCGCAATCGGCAATGGCTTCGTTTCGCTGATCGAAAACAACAGCCGCATTCAGCAGGTCGACCGACTGAACGCACTGACCGACGCCCAGCTGGCAGCACGTGGCCTGAAGCGCGAGGACATCGTGCAGCACGTCTTCCGCGACTACATGCATCTCTGATCCTGCGGGCAACCGGGGGGGCGCCATGACCGCTCTGCCAACCGCCCGCGCCTATCACGGCCACGCCCATGCCCCCGCTGCGGGGCAGGTGGCCCTGACCTACGAAGACCGCTTCCTGCGCCGCAAAACCCTGCGGCTGGAAGACGGCACCCGCATCCTCGTCGATCTGCCCAAGACCACATCGCTCGATCACGGCGGTGTTCTGGTGCTGACCGACGGGCGCGAAATCACCGTGACCGCCGCGCCGGAGCCGCTGCTGCAAGTCACCGCCCCCGATCTCACCCGCATCGCCTGGCACGTCGGCAACCGCCACACCCCGTGCCAGATCGAAAGCGCGCGCCTGCTGATCCAACCCGATCACGTGATCAAAGAAATGCTCACCCTGCTTGGCGCCACCGTGACAGAGGTCTGCGAACCCTTCACACCGGAAGGCGGCGCATACGGCCACGGCCGCACCCATGGCCACGATCACAGCCACCCGCACGCCCACGACCACGCCCATGATCACAGCCACGGTCATGACCACCCGCATGAGCACTGATCCGATCCTGACATTGGCCCAATGGCTCTCCCCCGCCTATCCGGTGGGGGCCTTCACCTACAGCCACGGGCTGGAGGCGCTGGTGGATTGCGGCACGGTGCATGATGCCGCCAGCTTTTCGCACTGGCTGCAGGACACGCTTGTGCATGGCGCAGGCCACAACGACGTGATCCTGCTCGCCGCCGCGTACAAGGCTGACGATCTGAGTGCCCTGACGGAGGCCGACAACCTCGCCCGCGCGCTCGCCCCCTCTGCCGAGCGCCTGCTGGAAACCGATCAGCAGGGGTCCGCCTTTGTGCGCACGGCCAGTGCCATTCACGACCTTGATCTGACACAGCTCACCTATCCGGTGGCCGTGGGCCGCGCCGCGCGCCTGCAAGACCTGCCGCTGCCAGAGACCGCCCGCTTCTTCTTGCACGCCTTTGCAGCCAATCTCACCTCCGCCGCCACCCGGCTGGTGCCTTTGGGACAAACCGAGGCGCAAAGCGTGCTCACCGCCCTCACCTCACTGTGCCAATCCATCGCAGATCAGGCGATCACCGAGCCGCTTTCGGCCATCGCCTCCACCACCTTTGCCTCCGACATCGCCTCGATGCGGCACGAAACCCAATACTCCCGGCTGTTCCGGTCCTAACCTCACAGGAAACCCACATGACCTCCTCCGCTTCACCTCATGGCCCGCTCCGCATCGGCATCGGCGGCCCCGTCGGCGCCGGCAAAACCACACTCACCGCCAACCTCTGCCGTGCCCTGCGCGACAAGCTCTCCATCGCCGTTGTCACCAATGACATCTACACCCGCGAAGACGCCGAGGAACTGATGCGCCAGCAGGTGCTGCCTCTGGATCGCATCAAAGGTGTGGAGACCGGCGGCTGCCCACACACCGCGATCCGCGAAGACGCCTCCATCAACCTCGCCGCCATTGATGAACTCACCAAAGAGATCCCCGATCTCGACATCGTGCTGATCGAATCCGGCGGCGACAACCTCTCCGCCACCTTCAGCCCCGAACTGGCCGATCTCACCATCTATGTGATCGACACAGCGGCGGGCGAAGAGATCCCGCGCAAAGGCGGCCCCGCCATCACCCGCTCCGACATTCTGGTGATCAACAAAACCGATCTTGCGCCCTATGTTGGCGCCTCGCTGGAAGTGATGGAGCGCGACGCCGCCAGAATGCGCGGCACCCGCCCCTTCCTCTTCACCTCGCTGCGGCACGGCAAGGGGCTGGAAGCCCTGCTGCCCCTGATCGGCGAAATCGGCGGCGTCCCCGCCCTCATGGCCGACTAAGCGGAAAACTTTCCCGCCAAACGCGTCCCTCAGGGCTTCTCATTCCCAAAATATCCCCGCCGGAGGCATCCGCCGCTTCAACCGGCGCGCGCCCCGCGCTATGAGCGCAGCAGGCAGCAACCGGCGGGACCCCCATGATCGAGCTTCAAAACGTCAGCCTCTCTTTTAGCGACCGCCAGGTCCTCAACGACCTTTCCCTCACCCTGTCTGAGCGCCGCATCGCCATCATCGGGGCCAACGGCTCCGGCAAATCCACCCTCGCGCGCCTCCTCAATGGTCTTGCCCTGCCCACCTCCGGCGATGTGCTGATCGACGGGCTCAACACACGCAAAAAGGGGCGTGACGTGCGCCGCAAGGTCGGCTTTGTCTTCCAGAACCCCGACAATCAGATCGTCATGCCCGTGGTTGAGGAAGATCTCGCCTTTGGCATGAAAAACTGCGGCTTCTCCACTGCTGAAATCGCCGCCAAAACCGATGAAATCCTCGCCCGCTATGATCTCAGCGATCTGCGCGAACACCCCGCCCATTTGCTCTCAGGCGGGCAGAAACAGCTGATCGCCATCTCCGGCGTGCTGGTGATGAACCCCGACATCGTGGTGATGGATGAACCCACCACGCTTCTCGATCTGCGCAACAAACGCCGCATCGCCCGCGCCGTGGCCGCACTGTCCCAAACCGTCGTCATGGTCACCCATGATCTTGATCTGATCTCTGACTATGACCGCGTGATCGCCATTGATGAGGGCCGCGTCTTTGCCGATGGGCCGCCTGCCGAGGTCATCCCCGCCTATCAGGAGCTCATGGCCTGATGCTGGATCTCTACTCCCCCGGCCACTCTCCGCTGCACCGCATGCGCCCCGCGGTCAAAATGGCGGCGCTGATGGTGGGCGCCACACTGCTCTTTATCAACCAGAGTCTGGCTGCGACCACCGCCGCCACGCTGGCGATCCTTGCGCTCTACCCGCTGGCGCAGCTCACCCTGAAACAGGCCTTTGCCCAGATCCGCCCGCTCTTGTGGATCTTTGTGCTCTTCTTTGCGGTGCAATGGTATTTCTCTGGTCTCACACTGGCAGCCTACGTGGTGCTGCGCCTCGCCGCCCTGATCCTGCTGGCCAGTCTCGTGACCCTGACCACGCGCTCCTCGGATATGATCGACACCATGACGCGCGCGCTCAGCATCCTGCGCCCCTTTGGCGTCAACCCCGCCAAGGTCAGCCTCGCGATCGCTCTGGCGCTGCGCTTCATTCCGGTTCTGGCACAGATCATGCGTGATGTGCGCGAGGCCCAGAAAGCGCGCGGGCTGGAGCGCTCGGTGATTGCCGTGGCCATGCCCATGGCGATCCGCGCCATTAAGATGGCGGATGATATTTCTGATGCCATCGATTCCAGAGGATATCGTTCCTAAGTCCGCCCCGTTAGCGCCCCATGCCCTTGAGCCCTCAGCGGCTTTTGCGCACCCCTCCCGCCAAACAGATTTCTGACAAGGGACGGATCAGATGGACACTGCAATGAAACAAGGCTTCGCGACCAAAGACATCGTCTATATCGCACTCTTTGCCGCCCTCACCGCCGCACTTGGCCTGATGCCTCCGATCCATTTCGCGGGCGCCGCCCTGCCTCCGATCACCGCGCAATCTCTGGGCGTGATGCTCGCCGGTGCCGTGCTCGGGTCCAAACGCGGCGGCCTTGCGCTCCTGCTCTTCATCGCGCTGGTGGCCGTGGGCCTGCCGCTTCTGTCCGGTGGCCGCGGCGGCTTTGGTGTGCTGATCGGCACCTCCGGTGGTTTCCTGCTGGCATGGCCGCTTTGCGCCGCTCTGATCGGCTATCTTGTCGAGCGTGACACCGACAACAGTGCCTTTAAGACAGGCCTGAACGTGGCCCTTGGCGGCATCGTTCTGATGTATGCCGCTGGCATTCCTTGGATGGCGTTCATCGGCAAACTGGGCATGACCAAATCCCTCGCGATCATGGTGGCCTATGTCCCCGGCGATCTGGTAAAGGTGGTTCTGGCGACAGTGATCGCCCGCGGTCTGCGCCGCGCCTTTCCAGCCCTCTGAGGACGCGCTTGCCTTTACGCCACGCAATAGATCATCACGCCCGCCAGCGCCCCGACGCGCTGGCGGTTGCGCTTTCCAAGACCCGCCTGACCTACGGCGCGCTGCACCGCAAGTTGCAACGCCTGCACGCCGCCCTCAGCGCCCTGCCCGCCCAGCCCCGCGCTGACCTGTCGCTGCCCGAAGGCGCGCGCAATTTTGCCCTCTCTGTAGGCAACCACCCCAATGCGCCTGTCCTGCTGGCCACAGCGTTGGCCACGCCCCACGCCGTCACCCTGCTTGATCCGCAATGGCCCGACGCCCTGCATCAGCGCGTGCTGGCCAAACTCCCACCCGATGCGCTGTTCTGCCTCTCCGGCCAAACCGCCCTGATCGCCGCAGCCGAGCGCCTCGGCATCCCCGCCATCCGCATCGACACCGCCGATTTTGACGCCTTCCTCGCCGCCCCTGCCGAGATCCCCTTCACCGATCCGCGCGCAATCTTCATGGTTGGCTTCACCTCCGGCACCACATCCGAGCCCAAAGCCTTTGCCCGCGCCCGCCACAGCTGGCGCGCCTCGCTCGATGCAAGCCGCCTCGCCTTTGCGCTGACCGAGCAAAGCAACACATTTGCGCCCGGCCCTCTCGCACACGGCATCACGCTCTATGCACTCGCCGAAACGCTGGAACTTGGAGCCGCCTTCCACGCCCTGCCGAAATTTGATCTCGCCGCCGCCCATGCGGCCATGGCCGAGACCCGCCGCATTGTTGCGGTGCCCAGCTTGCTTGGCGCGCTCTGCCACGGCACGCCGCTCGCGCAGATCATTGAGATCACCACCGCCGGGGCCAAGCTCGACCCGGCACTCTTGGAAAAAGCCCGCGCCTTCTTCCCCCGCGCACGTGTGCATGAATACTACGGCGCGTCCGAGCTGGGCTTTGTCAGCCTCAACACCCACGGCCGCGACAGCTCTTCTGCCCCTGCCCATTCCGTGGGCCGCCCCTTCCCCCACGTCGAACTCTCTCTGCGCCAGAACGGCCAGGAGGTCGCCCAGGGTGAAGCCGGCACCATCTTTGTGCGCGGCGATCTGGCGATCGACAGCTACCTCTGGGGCGGGCGCAATTCCGGCTTCCGCCGCGAAGGCCCATGGGCCACCGTCGGCGACGTCGGCAAGCTCAACAACGACGGCAGCCTCAGCCTCCTGGGCCGCGAAGGCGGCATGGTCATCACCGCAGGCCACAACGTCTACCCGCAGGAAATCGAAACCGCGCTCTCCGAAATCCTCGGCCTCACCGCCGCCGTGGTGCTCGGCGTGGCCCATCAATCCCGCGGTCAGGAACTGGTCGCCATTGTCGAGGGCGACACCCCGCTCGACGAGCTCCGCTCCCAGCTCGCCATCCGTCTGCCGCGCTACAAACTCCCGCGCCATTTCTACCGCACGCAAGACTGGCCCCTCACCAGCTCCGGCAAACCCGACCGCGGCCGTCTGCTTTCATGGCTCAGCAAAAAGGACGCGCGCCTTGTCCCTGCTGCCACCTGAGCGCCAACCGGTCATTATCGCCGCCCGGCGCAGCGCCATCGGCCGCGCAGGCGGCATGTTTGCCTCCCTTGAGGTCGAAGAGCTCGCCGCCCCTGTCCTGCAAGCCACCCTCGCTGACGCGCACCTCTCCGCTGATCACCTCGACGACGTGATCTTGGGCAACGCCGCAGGCCCCGGCGGCAACGTGGCCCGCCTCGCTGCCCTACACGCAGGTTTCCCCACCTCCATCCCCGGCGTCACCGTGGATCGCCAATGCGGCTCCGGTCTTGAGGCCGTTATGATGGCCTGCCACCTCATCATGGCAGGCGCAGGCACAACCTATCTCGCTGGCGGCGTGGAAAGCCAAAGCCGCGCACCCCTGCGCACCCTGCCCGCCAGTGGCAGCCTGCCCACGCGCAGCTACAAACGCGCGCGCTTTTCCCCTGACGCGATCGGCGATCCCGACATGGGCGCCGCTGCCGACACTGTGGCAGATGAGTTCAACATCTCCCGCGCCCGCCAAGACGCCTTCGCCCTGCGCTCCCAAGAACGCGCTGCAAAAGCCCGCGATGCCGGTCGTTTCGCCGGTGAAATCACCCCCATCGCAGGCCACGCCACCGACGAATGCATCCGCGACAGCATGACGGCCGCGCGCCTCGCCCGCCTGCGCCCCGCCTTCACCCAAGACGGCAGTGTCACCGTCGGCAACGCCTGCCCGCTCAATGACGGAGCCGCCGCGCTGCTGATCACAAGTGCCGCCAATGCCCGCGCCCTCGGTCACAGCAAAGCGCTGGCCTACCTCGGCGGTGCAGCGGCGGGCGTGGATCCCAATATCCTCGGCATCGGCCCCGTCGCCTCCACCCAAAAACTGCTCAAGCAACACCCAAACCTGCGCCTCTCCGATCTCACCCATCTGGAGTTCAACGAAGCCTTCGCCGCGCAGGTGCTGGCCAGCCTCGATGCGCTGGAGATCGACGAAACCCTGCCCAACCAAGACGGCGGCGCCATCGCCCTTGGCCACCCTTTCGGAGCCTCCGGCGCAATCCTCGTGGTGCGCCTGTTCAGCCAACTCATTCGCCAACAAGCCCCAGACAACGCGCTGGCCCTGGCCATGATCGGCATTGGCGGCGGCCAAGGCCTCACCGCCGCCCTCCAGCCCACACGCCTTTAGATTTTAAGTGCCGAGAGCCAAATCGCGCAAAGCGGGTAACCCGCTGATGCACAACCTTTTTCTTGTCATTTTCCCGAACACCACCATAATCTCCGGCACTTAGTTTGTTTAATGATTGGTACCTTTGCTATGAAACATTTTCTAATTCTCTCCACCATTGCTGCCTTCGGTCTCACCGCATGTGACACCGCGCCAACCCCACCATCAGATGCGCCCGCATGGCTCTCCGTAGTCGACAAGACTCTTGTGAGTGGCAACACCTCAGTCGTGCTTGGCTCTGACGGTTCCGTCTCTGGCGATGGCATCGAAGGTGTCTGGGAAGAGCGAGATGGCAAATATTGCCGAACCCTCACAAAACCTGAGCGGTTTGCGGGAACGGAGTGTCAGGTCGCCACACTGGACGGTGATCAGATCACCTTTGACAATCAACAAGGTCGCACATCGACCTGGACCATCCAATAGGCCCACAGCTCTATCGGCGCATACACTCGAAATGCGCCCTAAAAACCAAAACGGGGCCGCCAAGCGACCCCGTCTCTATCTTCGCATCAGACGTGTTTATTCGTCTTCGTCATCCAGCATGCGCACCGCGCCCAGCGAGGCGTTGGACACATGCGCCGCATAGACTTTCAGTGCCTTGGACACCGCACGAGGACGCCCTTCGGCTTTCCAGAACTTCTTGTCCGCCTGCGGGTGGTTGTCACGGCGGCGCTGCAGCTCCTCGTCGCTCACATCCAGATGGATGGTGCGGTTTGGTACAGAGATTTTGATCTTATCGCCATCTTCCACCAGACCAATCACGCCCTTTTCCGCCGCTTCCGGCGAGGCGTGGCCAATCGACAGACCGGCGGTGCCCCCAGAGAAACGTCCATCGGTCAACAGCGCACAGGTGGTGTCGAGCTTCTTGGATTTGAGGTAGGCGGTTGGATAGAGCATTTCCTGCATGCCCGGCCCGCCTTTCGGACCCTCATAACGGATCACCACCACGGAATAAGGCTTCACCTCATTCTGCAGAATCCCATGCATTGCGTCTTCCATGGATTCAAAGACCTTCGCAGTGCCTTCAAACTCATACATCTCTTTGATCACGCCTGCGGTTTTCAGGATACAGCCCTGCTCCGCAATGTTGCCAAACAGCACGCAGAGACCGCCTTCCTGAGAGTAGGCATTGGCAAAGTCGCGCACGCAGCCGTCTTCGATATCGAGATCAAGCTCGGTGTACATGCGTGACTGACTGAAGGCTTCCGTGGTGCGCACACCACCGGGGGCCGCGATGAACAGATCGCGCGCTTCGTTTCCGGCGGTTTCGCGGCGCACATCCCATTTGTCGATGAACTCGCCCACGGTGCGCTCATGCACGGTGGCGCAATCCCGGTGGATTTTGCCTTCGCGCTCCAGCTCCCCCATGATCCGCGCAATACCGCCTGCGCGGTGCACGTCCTCCATGTGGTACTTCGGCGTTGAGGGCGCCACTTTGCTCAGATGCGGGATCTCGCGGCTCAAACGGTCCATATCCGCCATGGTGAAATCCACGCCGCCTTCATGGGCAATCGCCAAGAGGTGCAGCACGGTGTTGGTGGACCCGCCCATCGCAATATCGAGCGCCATGGCGTTCTCAAAGGCTTTGAAATTCGCAATGCCACGGGGCAGCGCGGTCTCGTCACCCTCTTTGTACCAGCGGTCACACAGCTCGATGATCTTGTGACCGGCTTCTTCAAACAGCCCGCGGCGTTTGGAGTGGGTCGCGAGCAGCGAGCCATTGCCCGGCAGCGCCAGACCCAGCGCTTCGGCCAGACAGTTCATGGAGTTGGCTGTGAACATACCGGAGCAGGAACCACAGGTCGGGCAGGCGGAGCGCTCGAGCTTATCCACCTCTTCCTGGCTGCGGTCCTCATCGGTCGCGCCCACAATCGCGGTCACAAGGTCAGCCTTGTGCTCGCCGTCTTTCAGGATCACCTTACCGGCTTCCATCGGGCCACCGGACACAAAGATCGCCGGAATGTTCAGGCGCATCGCCGCCATCAGCATACCGGGGGTGATCTTGTCACAGTTGGAAATACAGACCAGCGCATCGGCGCAATGGGCATTGGCCATATACTCCACTGAGTCGGCGATCACTTCGCGGCTTGGCAGGGAATAGAGCATCCCGTCATGGCCCATTGCGATGCCGTCATCTACCGCAATGGTATTCATCTCTTTGGCCACACCACCGGCTTTCTCGATTTCACGCGCCACCAGCTGGCCCATGTCCTTGAGGTGTACGTGGCCGGGCACAAATTCGGTAAAGGAGTTGACCACAGCCACAATCGGCTTGCCGAAGTCCTCAGTTTTCATACCCGTCGCCCGCCATAGCGCGCGCGCAGCCGCCATTCGGCGACCGAATGTGGAGGTCTTGGAACGAAGATCGGGCATTTTGTGCTCTCCTGAGGATGGCGTTGGCACCCACGTGGGCGCCCCTTTCATTTCTGGTCTGAACGGGTGCCATTCAAGGGGCCGAAATGCAAGTATGTTCAGAAATTTTATTGCCAGAAACACCCCGCCAAAATTGCGAAAACAACGCAACTCGCGCCAAACCTGTAACCTCCCGCACGGAAACCACCGTCTGGGCTCAGAACACAAAGACCCGCCGGAGCCCGCGCCCTTCCGTTCTCCCCACCATTCTACCCAACCGTCAGATGCGCCAAAAGCTCTGCGGCGTTCTTCACCTCAAACCGTTTCAATAGCCGCGCACGCACATCTTCCACCGTTCTTGGTGACAACCCCAGCTCACGCGCGATCTCCTTGCTGGTCAGCCCGCGCCCAAGGCCGCTCACCACCTGCCGCTGCCGCGCGCTCAGCGACACCGGCGGGCCGTCATGGATCACCGCGATGCTCATCACCAGCTGCGCCAGCGGATCGTCCGGCGTGCGCGTCTGTGCGCGAAACCGGCACCAGATCTGCCCCCCGTCGCGCCGCCGCAACATGCGCTCATCACTGTAGGCCGTGTCCGCCCGCAGCGGCGCCATCCCGATGTCACGCACCTGTTCAAACTCCTCCGTGGTGCCATAAAGCAGGCGAAAAGACTGCCCGATCAGCTCCGCCTTCTGATACCCCAGCATCTGCGCAAAGCTCGCATTGCAGCCGCGGATCACCCGATGCTGCGTCACCACGATCCCCACGGGAGCCGCATCATATGCCAGCAGATCCCAATCCATCATACGCTCCCCGCAAACCGTAATCCTACGGTATTGATACCGTATCCACTCGCAAGCCATTCTGCTACCACAGCTTTTCCTCTTGCCAGATATATCCCCGCCGGAGGCTCCCCAGCTGTCCACACCCGCCAGCAGCCGAGGTTTTGCCATGCCCTTTGACACAGACCGTTTGATGACGCGCATCGACGCCATGCGCGAAGAGCTGATAGCCCTGACCCAGGATCTGATCCGCATCCCAACGCTCAACCCACCCGGCGAATGCTACCGCGACATCTGCGACTACCTTGACACCCGCCTCACCCGCCACGGCTTTGACACCCAGCTGATCCGCGCCCATGGCGCACCGGGAGATTGCGACAAATACCCCCGCTGGAATGTTCTGGCCCGCAAAGAAGGCCATCACCCCGGCGAATGCGTGCATTTCAACAGCCACACCGATGTGGTGGAGGTCGGCCAAGGCTGGACCTTTGATCCTTTCGGAGGGCAGGTGTCAGACGGCAAAATCTACGGGCGCGGCGCCTGCGACATGAAAGGTGGGCTGGCCGCCTCCATCATCGCGGCCGAAGCCTTCATCGCTGAGTTTCCGGATTTCTGCGGCGCCATTGAAATCTCCGGCACAGCCGATGAGGAAAGCGGCGGCTACGGCGGCGTGGCCTTTTTGGCAGAACGCGGCTTCTTTGCACCGGAAAGGGTGCAGCATGTGATCATCCCCGAACCGCTCAATAAAGACCGCATCTGCCTGGGCCACCGCGGCGGCTGGTGGGCGGAAATCGAAACCTTCGGCGAAATCGCCCATGGCTCCATGCCCTTCCTTGGCGATTGCGCGGTGCGCCACATGGGGGCGGTGCTCGACAAGTTTGAGAGCGATCTTTTCCCCGCTATGGCGGCCCGGAGCACCGATATGCCGGTGGTGCCCGAAGGCGCACGCTCCTCCACCATGAACATCAACTCGATCCACGGCGGCCAGCCCGAGATGCCCGAAGATTTCACCGGCCTGCCCGCCCATTGCGTGCCAGACAGCTGCCGCATCGTGATCGACCGCCGCTATCTGGCCGAAGAAAACCACGCCGGTGTGGCAGGCGAAGTGCAAGGCCTGCTCAATGATCTCTCTGCCCAGCGCGAGAACTTCCGCTATGAAATGCGCGAGCTCAACCATGTTGCGCCTTCGATGACCGACCGCGCCGCACCGGTTGTCACCACGGTAGACCGCGCGATCCAAGATGTGCTTGGAAAATCGCCCGATTATGTCGCCAGCCCCGGGACTTATGATCAAAAACATATTGATCGCATCGGCAAGCTCAGAAACTGTATCGCCTATGGGCCGGGTATTTTGGAATTGGCCCACAAACCAGACGAATACATCGGCATCGACGATATGGTCGACAGCGCCAAAGTCATGGCCCATAGCCTGACTCAGCTTTTGTTGCCGTCAGAAGATGCTACATAGATTTATCCGGCCAGCCTCCTCCGAGGCTGCGCCCAAAAATAATAAAAACCAATAAGATAAGGGAGAGATAAAATGACACTTCACACGTCAAAGCTGGCCCGCACACGCCTGATCGCCAGCACAACCGCCCTCACCGCAGCTCTGTTTGCGGGCACGGCCATGGCACAGACCGACCTCACCGTGGCCCTGCAGCTGGAGCCGCCGCATCTGGATCCGACCTCCGCCGCCGCAGGCGCGATCGACAGCGTGCTTTACTCCAACGTCTTTGAGGGGCTCACCCGCTTTGCCAGCGATGGCGCGGTCATTCCCGGCCTCGCCAAAAGCTGGGAGATTTCCGAGGACGGCCTCACCTACACCTTCATGCTCAACGAAGGCGTGACCTTCCATGACGGCAGCGCCATGGATGCAGAAGATGTGAAGTTCTCGCTCGACCGCGCCCGCGCCGAAGACAGCGCCAATGCGCAAAAAGCCCTCTTTGCCGGGATCACCGATGTGGCTGTGGTCGATCCGCTTACCGTGCAGGTGACGCTTGAGGCCCCCAACGGCAGCTTCCTCTTCAACATGGCTTGGGGCGATGCGGTGATCGTGGCGTCTGAGAGCATCGCAGACATCAAAACCACCCCCATCGGCACCGGCGCTTTCAAATTTGAAAACTGGGTGCAGGGCGATCAGATCACGCTGGCGCGCAACGAGGCCTACTGGGGCACGCCTGCCGCGCTGACGGATGTGACCTTCAAATTCATCTCCGATCCCACCGCCGCCTTTGCCGCGATGATGGCCGAGGACATTGATGTCTTTGCCGGCTTCCCAACCCCGGAGGCCCTGCCACAGTTTGAGGCCGACCCGCGCTTTCAGGTGCTGGTGGGCAGCTCTGAGGGAGAAACCATCCTCTCCACCAACAACCAACAGCCGCCGCTCGACAATGTAAAAGTGCGCAAAGCCATCGCCCATGCGATTGACCGCTCCGCCATCATCGACGGGGCCATGTTTGGCCTTGGCACCCCGATTGGCACCCATTTTGCGCCGCACAATCCCGATTACGTCGACCTGACCGGCAACTCCCAATACGATCCGGAGCTGTCCAAACAGCTTCTGGCCGAGGCGGGCTTTGCCGATGGCTTCAGCACCACGCTGAAACTGCCCCCGCCCTCCTATGCCCGCCGTGGCGGTGAGATCATCGCCGCCCAACTGCGCGCCGTGGGCATTGAGACCGAGATTTCCAATCTCGAATGGGCGCAATGGCTGGAGCAGGTCTTCCGGGGCAAAGACTACGGCCTGACCATCGTCAGCCACACCGAGCCTTTTGACATCGGCATCTATGCCCGTCCGGATTATTACTTCCAGTATGACAACCCGGAGTTCCAGCAGATCATGGAAACCCTGAACAAAGCGACCCTGCCCGCCGAACGCAGCGCGCTTTTGAAAGTGGCCCAGACCATGATCTCCGAGGAGTATGTGAACGGCTACCTCTTCCAGTTGGCCTTCCCCACCATCGCCAAAGCGGGTGTGCAGGGTCTCTGGGAAAACCAGCCCACCCAAGCCACCGATCTCACCGCTGTCACCTGGGCAGAGTAACACCCTCCTGACCGGAGCCGCCCGCGCGCGGCTCCGGCATTTGCCTCATTGACCTAGAAGGGTCTTTGCCATGATCGACCATATCCCCGCCGGGAGCCTGCCAAGCCGCGCAGGCGCTCCGGAGTATTTCACAGGCACGGTGCGCCTTGATCCGATCACCGAAAGCCGCCCGCCGTCTGAGCTCTTTGCCGCACGTGTCACCTTTGAGCCGGGCGCGCGCACCGCGTGGCACACCCATCCCGTGGGCCAGACCCTGCATGTGCTTTCCGGCGTCGGTCTGATTGCCCTGCGCGGCGAAGCCCCCCGCACCATCCGCCCCGGAGACACCATCTGGATCGAGCCAGGTGTGGAGCATTGGCACGGCGCAGCACCTGAAACCGGCATGTGCCATCTCGCCATGCAACAGGTCAAAGACGGCTCCGGCGCGGACTGGCTCGAACATGTCACCGACGCAGACTACCTGACCCCGCCGACCTGATGCCCGCCGCCTCAACGATCCGAAACCAACCACTCTAACGCCTTCATGCTCCGCTACACTCTCAAACGCGCGCTCTCTTTAGGGCTCAGCCTGATCGTGGCCTCCCTCGTGATCTTCTTTGTGATCGAGGTGGTGCCCGGCGATCCTGCGAGCTTCATGCTGGGTCTCAATGCCCAACCCGACACCATCGCGGCCCTGCGCGCAGAGCTGGGTCTGGATGTGCCCAAGTTTGAGCGCTACCTCACATGGGTGGGCAGCATGTTGCAGGGCGACTTTGGCCTCTCCTACACCTACCGCACACCTGTGACAGAGATGATAGGCGACCGCATCTGGGTCTCTCTGCCACTGGCGCTCTATGCGCTCACGCTCTCCACCCTGATCGCCTTCCCCGCTGGCATCTAC
Source organism: Shimia sp. R9_2 (assembly GCF_017743735.1). Lineage (GTDB taxonomy): Bacteria > Pseudomonadota > Alphaproteobacteria > Rhodobacterales > Rhodobacteraceae > Shimia. Next base: position 773,167 of record NZ_JAGHRO010000001.1, on the reverse strand, counting down.
GCCGCCTCCCGCCGCGGCAAGGCTGGCGACATGGCGGTCATGGGGGCCACCCAATTTGGCATTGCCGTGCCAAACTTCTGGTTTGCGATGATGCTGGTCCTGATCTTTGCCATCAACCTACGCTGGTTCTCTGCCGGGGGCTTTGTCGGTTGGGACAAAGGCTTTGGTGCCGCGATGAAATCCCTCACCCTGCCCGCAATTGCACTGGCTTTGCCTCAATCCGCCATCCTCGCCCGCGTCATGCGCTCTTCGCTTCTGGATGTGCTGGGCGAAGACTTCATGCGCACCGCCCGCGCCAAAGGCCTCTCCCGCCGTCAGGCCCTGCTGCGCCACGGGCTGCGCAACGCCATGATCCCCGTGCTCACCATCATCGGCATGCAGTTCTCCTTCCTGCTCGCAGGCGCGATCATCATCGAACAGGTCTTCTTCCTGCCCGGCCTCGGCCGCCTGATCTTCCAGTCGATCTCCGCCCGCGACCTCATTGTGGTGGAAAGCGTGGTCATGCTCTTGGTGTTCTTGGTGATCCTCGTCACCTTCCTCGTCGATCTCGCCTATGCCGCGATTGATCCCCGCCTGAGGTCCCGCACATGAGCCTGTCGCGCAACATCCTCCTTGGCGGTCTGCTCTGCCTGATCGTGGTCAGCGCCGCGCTCATAAGCTTTGTCTGGACGCCTTATGACATCACCACGATGGACATCCCCAACAAGCTGCAAACGCCCAGCGCTTTGCATTGGTTTGGCACCGACCACTTCGGCCGCGACATCTTTTCAATGATCATGGTCGGCGCACGCACCTCGCTCGCCGTGGCGCTGGTGGCGGTGGGCATCGGCATGGGACTTGGCGTACCGCTTGGCCTCTGGGCCGCCGCGCGGCAAGGTGGCTGGGCTGATGAGCTGATCATGCGCGGCAACGATCTGATCTTTGCCTTCCCCAGCCTCGTGATCGCCATCCTGATCACCGCCATCTTGGGCCCCGGCGCAGTCAACGCGATCCTCGCCATCGGCATCTTCAACGTGCCGGTCTTTGCCCGCCTCACCCGCGCCGGTGCGCTGCCGCTCTGGCAACGCGACTTCATCCTCGCCGCCCGCGTCGCCGGCAAATCCCGCGCCCACATCAGCGTCGAGCACATCCTGCCCAATGTCGCCAACCTCCTGATCGTGCAGGGCACCATCCAGTTCTCTCTCGGCATCCTTGCAGAGGCAGGCCTCAGCTACGTCGGCCTTGGCGCACAGCCGCCCACCCCCTCATGGGGCCGCATGCTCGCAGACGCGCAAACCATGGTCTCCTTCGCCCCCCACCTCGCGCTCATCCCCGGCCTCGCCATCATCAGCGCAGTGCTGGGCCTCAACCTCTTGGGCGACGGGCTGCGCGACTGGCTTGACCCCAAAATCCGCGTGGTGCGCACATGACCCTGCTTTCTGTGCAAAACCTCTCCCTCACCATCGGCTCCGTCCCGATCCTGCACGATGTCACCTTCTCCATCGCCCCGGGCGAAATCCTCGCGGTCACCGGCGAAAGCGGCTCCGGCAAATCCATGACAGCCCTCGCGGTGATGCAGCTCCTGCCCGACACCGCCGAAACCCGCGGCCACATCCTGCTCAACGACACCGATCTGCTGACCCAGTCCGAATTCGACCTATGCACCATGCGCGGCAATGACATTGGCATGGTGTTTCAGGAGCCGATGACCGCGCTGAACCCGCTGCAAACCATTGGCACGCAGGTGGCAGAGACCATCCGCATCCACACCGGCGCGCCCAAGGCCGAGGCCATGGCGCAAGCCGCCGCCATGCTCACCCGTGTGGGCCTACCCCAAGACCGCTTCCCCCTCAGCCGCTACCCGCATGAGCTGTCCGGCGGCCAGCGTCAGCGCGTGGTCATCGCCATGGCCATCGCCCGCCGCCCGCGCCTTCTGATCGCTGATGAGCCGACCACCGCGCTCGACGTCACCACCCAGGCCCGCATCCTCGATTTGCTCAAAGATCTCGTTGCCGAGTTTGACATGGGCCTTCTTATGATCACCCACGACCTCGCCGTGGTCGCCGATATGGCTGATCGCATCGTGGTCATGCGCAAAGGTGAAATCGCCGAACAAGGCGCCACCAAACAGCTGCTCGCCAATATGCAGCACCCCTATACCCGCGCGCTCTTTGAGGCCTCAGGCCACACCGTCGATCTGCCAACGCCGCAGGACACGCCTGCCCCGATCCTCACGGTGCAAAACGCCGTCCGGGATTACGCCCTGCCGCGCACCCAACTCTTTGCACCACGCGCCTTTCACCGCGCCGTCAACGATGTGTCCTTCACCATTCACCAAGGTGAACGTGTCGGGCTGGTCGGCGAGTCCGGTTGCGGAAAATCGACCCTAACACGGGCCATTCTGGGGCTGGAGCCGGTGCAAAGCGGCCAGATCACCGCCTTTGACCATCCGGTCGGCGCAGCCATGCCAGCCGCGCTGCGCCTCAAAACGCAGGTGGTGTTCCAAGACCCCTATAGCAGCTTCAACCCGCGCCACCGCGTTGCCCGCATCCTGACAGAACCCTTCCATCTGGTGCAAAACCCACCCAAAGGCGCCGCCCTGCAGAGCCTCATCGGCGAGGTCCTTACCGATGTCGGCCTCACGCCTCAGGACGCGCAAAAATACATCCACGAGTTCTCCGGCGGCCAGCGCCAGCGCATCGCCATCGCCCGCGCGCTCATCACCCGCCCCGAACTGATCATCTTTGACGAAGCGGTCTCTGCACTGGATGTATCCATCCGCGCGCAAATTCTCGACCTGATCGCCGATCTCTCCCGCCGCCACAGCCTCGCCTATCTCTTCATCTCTCACGACCTTTCTGTGGTGCGCACCGTCACAGACCGCGTGCTGGTCATGCAAAACGGTGAAATCGTCGAAGAAGGCGCGACCGAAGCGGTCTTTGCCACCCCGCAGCACAGCTACACCCAAAACCTGATCGCCGCCGCCCCTGTCCTGCCCAAACTCGCCATAGAGGAGGTCCCTGCATGAGGCTTCTGATCAACGGCGTGCGCCTGTTTGTGGATTTTGACGGGCCGGAATGGGTCGCAGACGGCCCTACGCTGCGGCAGAAACCCACGCTGATCCTGCTGCACGGCGGCCCCGGCGCGGATCACTCGATCTTTAAGCCCCATTACGCCGCCGCACTCTCTGACCTCTGCCACATCCTCTATCTCGACCACCGCGGCAATGGCCGCTCTGACGATGGCGATCCCGCGCTCTGGACGCTGGATCAATGGGCCGACGATCTCGCCACGCTCTGTGATGCGCTGGAGATCACCGCTCCGATCCTCTACGGCGGCAGCTTTGGCGGCTTTGTCGCGCAGGCCTTTGCCACCAAATACCCCGATCGCCTCGCGGGCCTCATTCTGTCCAACACCACCGCAAAGGTCGATTTCCCCACGATTTACAACGCCTTTGGCCACTTGGTCGGCCCGGAAGCTCAAGCGGCTGCGCAAAACTACTGGGGCAACCCCACATCCGTCTCCCGCGCCACCTACGGCCGGATCTGCGTCCCCCACTACACACAACGCGCGATAGAGCCCGACTTCTGGTCCCGCGTGCTGATGAAAGACCCGGTCGCCCTGCATTTCAACGGCCCCACCAATGAAATGGGCCGCTTTGATTTCCGCGCCGCGCTCGCCAAGATCACCTGCCCCAGCCTGATCATCAGCGGCGACAAAGATCCGATCATGCCCAGCGCCTTTTCCGAAACCCTAACCGCCGCGCTCACCCACAGCGACTCGGCCCACCATTGCCTGCCAAACTGCGGCCACCTGCCGGAGTTTGACGCCCCTGACACCTATTTCAACCTCTTGCGAAATTTCCTCCAACGCATTCCCTCAAAGGATACTAAATGACTTCCGATCTCTGGTTTGACCCGTCCAAATGCCTCATCGGCGGCACATGGCAACCAGCCCTCTCCGGCGGCACATTGGCGCTGACCAACCCCTCAGACGGCAGCCCGCTGGCCACCATCGCGCGCGGTGCCAAGGCAGACATCGACGCTGCCGTGGCCGCCGCACAGGCCGCGCGCAACAGCGACTGGGGCCGCGCCACCGCTGTGGAGCGCGGGCGCATCCTCACCCGCATCGGCCAGCTTGTGATGGAGCATGCTGAAACCCTCGCCCGGCTTGAGGCGCAGGACGTGGGCAAACCGCTCACACAGGCGCGCAACGATGTCACCGCATTGGCGCGCTACATGGAGTTCTACGGCGGCGCAGCCGATAAGGTGCATGGCGAAACCATCCCCTATCTGGATGGCTACACCGTCTACACCCTGCGCGAGCCCTTTGGCGTGACCGGCCACATCGTGCCGTGGAACTACCCGATGCAGATCATTGGCCGCTCGGTCGGGGCCGCGCTCGCCATGGGCAACGCCTGTGTTCTCAAACCCGCCGAAGAAGCCTGCCTCACCGCGCTGGCCTTTGCCGATCTGGCACAACAGGCGGGCCTGCCCGACGGCGCGCTCAATGTGGTGCCGGGTCTTGGGGCCGAAGCCGGGGCCGCGCTCGCCGCCCATCCGGAGGTGAACCACATCTCCTTCACCGGCTCGGTGAACACCGGCCGCCTTGTGCAGGCCGCTGCCGCGGAAAACGTCGTGCCGGTCACACTGGAACTTGGCGGCAAATCCCCACAGCTGGTCTTTGCGGATGCCGATCTCGATGCCGCCCTGCCCTTCCTTGTGAACGCAGGCATCCAAAACGCGGGCCAGACCTGCTCCGCCTCCTCCCGCATTCTGGTGGAGCGCAGCATCTATGAAGAGGTCAAAACCCGCATGTCTGAGGCCTACAAAACGATGCGCGCCGCGCCTGCCATGGAGGATGCGACCCTCGGCCCGCTGATCTCCGCCCGGCAAAAAGACATCGTGTCAGACTTCCTCACCAAAGGCGCGGACCTGACCATCGCCGCCCAGGGCGAAATCGCCACCGACGCCCCCGGACACTACGTGCCCCCCACGCTTTTTGCCGATGTGCCCCCCGATCACAGCCTCGCACAGGAGGAAATCTTCGGCCCCGTTCAGGTGCTCATCCCCTTTGACAGCGAAGATGAGGCGCTCGCCATCGCCAACAGCACAAACTATGGCCTCGTCGCCTCGGTCTGGTCCCAGAACGGCGCGCGTCAGATGCGTCTCGCCAAACAGCTCAACGCCGGTCAGGTCTTCCTCAACAACTACGGCGCGGGCGGCGGGGTAGAGCTGCCCTTCGGCGGCACCGGCCACTCCGGCCACGGCCGCGAAAAAGGCTTTGAAGCCCTCTTCCACTTCTCTCAGCTCAAAACCGTGGCCGCTCTGCACGGCTAGGCTTCTCATTCTTCAAATATCCCCGCCGGAGGCATTTCTCTCTTTGCCCCGGCCCAGATAAAAAGGACCAACACATGCGCCTTCACAACAAAACCGCCATCATCACCGGAGGCGCCCAGGGCTTTGGCGCGGGCATCGTCGACAAATTCCTCGCTGAAGGCGCCAAGGTGCTGGTGGCCGACATCAACGGCGACGCCGCCAGTGCCAAAGCCGCCGAGCATGAAAACGCCACCCCCTGCACCGTGGATGTGGCCGATGCCAGCAGCGTTCAGGACATGATCGACACCGCGCTTGACGCGTGGGGGCAGATCGACATTCTGGTGAACAACGCCGGTGTCACCCATCTGCCCGCCCCGATGGAAACCGTCACGGAGAGCGATTTTGACCGTGTATTCGCTGTGAACTGCAAATCCATCTACCTGATCGCTCAGGCGCTCATCCCCCATATGAAGTCCCGCAACGCAGGCGCGATCCTCAACATCTCCTCCACCGCAGGCCTCTCTCCGCGCCCTAACCTCAACTGGTACAACGCCTCCAAAGGCTGGGTGAACACCGCCACCAAAGCCATGGCCGTAGAGCTCGCCCCCCATGGCATCCGCGTCAATGCGCTCAACCCGGTGGCAGGCGAAACCCCGCTCCTGAAGTCCTTCATGGGCGAGGACACGCCGGAAATTCGCGCCAAATTCCTCGCCACCATCCCGCTCGGCCGCTTCTCCCAACCCGAAGACATGGGCAACGCCGCCGCCTTCCTCTGCTCTGATGAAGCTTCCATGATCACCGGCACGCTGATGGAGGTCGACGGCGGGCGCTGCATCTAAAGCGCCCAACAAAACATCAAAGCACTCCAATTACGCCCAAAAACCAAGCAGCACACTGCGTCACACCCGCCGCGCAGGCCTCCCCTGCGTGGCCCTTCGCTGCACTGCGGCACTATCACGGGGCAACCGCCACAGCCGCCCCGGAAACAGCCACCCGTGACAGCCAAGCTCACCATCCTCGTCGTGGAGCCCGACAAACATCGGGCCGAAGCCATCATCGACAGCCTGACCGAGACCGGAGACCACCACATCCGGGTGCTCTCCGAATCCACCGGTCTGGCCCGCTCTGTGGCCGAGCTGAACCCCGATCTTGTGCTGGTGGATGTGGCCAATCCCAGCCGCGATGCGATTGACGCGCTCACCCTGGCCTCCTCGCCGCTGGAGCGCCCGGTGGCAATGTTTGTGGACCGCTCAGACGACAGCCTGACAAAGGCGGCCATCGAGGCGGGCGTGTCGGCCTATGTTGTGGACGGCATGCACCCCGATCGCGTCAAACCGGTGCTCGATGCCGCCATCGCCCGGTTTCACATGTTTGCCCGCATGCGCAACGAGCTCGCCGCCACCAAACGCGCGCTTGAGGAACGCAAGATCATCGACCGCGCCAAAGGCATTCTGATGCGTGCGCGTGGCCTGCCGGAAGAAGAAGCCTACGCCCTCATCCGCAAAACCGCCATGAGCCAGGGCAAGAAAATTGTCGATGTCGCCCAGGCCCTTGTGACCGCATCGGAGCTTCTGTCATGAGAACCCTGCCGCTCTCTGTGGGCTTCATGCCGCTGGTCGATGCCGCCCCTCTGATTGTCGCCCATGAGCTGGGCTTTGCTGAAGAAGAAGGCCTCGCGCTCAATCTGCAAAGCGCGCCAAGCTGGTCCACCCTGCGCGACCGGCTGGTGCTCGGACAGATCGAAGCCGCCCATATGTTGGCGCCGGTGCCTGTGGCCATGGCGTTGGGTTTGGGCGGTGTCCCCACCAAGCTCGACGCGCTCTGCGTGCTTTCGGTCAACGGCAATTCCATCGGGATTTCCAACGGCTTGGCCGCCGAGCTCTCTGCCAAACATCCCCTGCCCGATTTTCTGGACGCCACTTTGGCCGGTCAGGCGCTGGCCAATCTGGGCCGCACCCTGCGCGTCGGCGTGCCCTTCCCGTTTTCCATGCACGCAGAACTTCTGCACTACTGGCTGGCCAGCTCCGGCCTCAACACGCCCGAGGCGCTCGACATGCGCATCATCGCGCCGCCGCTGATGGCCCAAGCCATCGCCGCGGACGAGATCGACGCCTTCTGCGTGGGCGAGCCTTGGGGCTCCATCACCGTGGAACAGGGCGGCGGGCGGCTTTTGCTCGCAGGGGCCGCGATCTGGAATTTCACCCCGGAGAAAGTGCTCGCCGTGCGCCGCGATTGGGCGCAGGCGGAGGATGATCTCACCGGGCGCCTGATGCGCGCGGTCTGGAAGGCGGGCCGCTGGCTGGCGGATCCGGCGAAACGCTCCACCGCCTCAGACATCCTCGCATGGCCAGAATATCTCGACGTCTCCGCCGAAATTCTCGACCGCGCGCTCAGCGGCCAGATGCTCACCCACCAAAGCGCGGCCAACCACTGCGTGCCGCGTATGCTGGAGTTCTTTGACAGCGCCGCCACCTTCCCATGGAAAAGTCAGGCCGCCTGGATCGGCACCCGCATGGCCGCCCGCTTCGGGCTGGACCGCGCCCAATCCGCCGCCACCGCCGCCTCGGTCTTCCGCTCCGATCTCTACCGCCGCCACCTCGCCCCCTTGGGCGCTGTACTGCCTGCGGCCTCTGAGAAATGCGAAGGCGCGCTGGCGCATCCAACAGCGATGAAGGCCACCAATGGGCCGCTCACCCTTGGGCCGGATCGCTTCTTTGACGGGCGCATCTTCGACCCCGCCCACCCTGAGTGATTAAAAAATAGGCAATCACCCCGCGTCATGCGGCGACGCAGCAAGAAACCGGCGATTCGCGCTTGAGCCAACGCACCGTGATCCGCCAAATGGTCTCAAGACGGAACAAGGGCGTTCCGTAAAATCAGCCCCCGAAGCCGGGGACACTCTGAGCAAAGCCGCTCGACCTGACACCGCACTTCCTCCCGCGGTCTCTTGGTCAGCGGCTTTTTTCGTTCCCCGCCCATCTCCTCCAACAGGGCAAACAAAAGGACAGTCTAGATGAAACGCATTGCCTCCATCCTCGCGGCCACGACCATGTTCGTGACCCCGGCCATGGCCGAACTGGAACTTGAGAAAGATGAGCTGACGTTCGGCTTCATCAAACTCACCGACATGGCGCCGCTCGCCGTGGCCTATGAGCAGGGCTACTTCGATGACGAAGGCCTGTTTGTCACGCTGGAAGCACAGGCAAACTGGAAAGTTCTTCTGGACGGTGTGATCGACGGTCAGCTGGACGGCGCGCATATGCTCGCAGGTCAGCCGCTTGCCGCCACCATCGGTTACGGCACCGAGGCCCATATCATCACCCCCTTCTCCATGGATCTGAACGGCAACGGCATCACCGTCTCCAACCAGATCTGGGAAGAAATGAAACCACACGTGCCGCTGATGGACGATGGCCGCCCACAGCACCCGATCTCCGCGGCTTCGCTGAAGCCGGTGGTCGAGAAATACACCTCTGAAGGCAAGCCGTTCAACATGGGCATGGTGTTCCCGGTCTCCACCCACAACTACGAACTGCGCTACTGGCTCGCCGCCGGTGGTCTGGAGCCAGGCTACTATTCTCCTGAAAACATCACCGGCCAGATCGGCGCGGATGTTCTGCTCTCCGTGACCCCACCGCCTCAGATGCCGGCCACCATGGAAGCGGGCACCATCTACGGCTACTGCGTGGGCGAGCCTTGGAACCAGCAGGCCGTCTTCAAAGGCATCGGCGTGCCTGTGATCACCGACTACGAACTCTGGAAGAACAACCCGGAGAAAGTCTTCGGTCTGAACGCCGAGTTTGCCGAGAAATATCCAAACACCACGCTGGCCGTGACCAAGGCTTTGATCCGCGCCGCGATGTGGCTCGATGAAAACGACAACGCCAACCGCGAAGAGGCGGTGCGCATCCTCAGCCAGCCGGAATATGTGGGCGCGGATTACGACGTGATCGCCAACTCCATGACCGGCACCTTCGAGTACGAGAAGGGCGACAAGCGCGACGTGCCGGACTTCAACGTGTTCTTCCGCTACAACGCGACCTACCCGTTCTACTCCGACGCAGTCTGGTATCTGACCCAGATGCGCCGCTGGGGCCAGATTGCAGAGGCCAAGCCGGACAGCTGGTATGACGAAGTGGCGAAGTCTGTCTACAAGCCTGCGATCTACCTCGAAGCCGCCCGCCTGCTGGTGGATGAAGGTCTCGCCAACGAAGCGGACTTCCCATGGGACAGCGACGGCTACAAAGCGCCGACCCCGGCTGAGGACATCATCGACGGCATCACCTATGACGGCCGCGCCCCGAACGCTTACCTCGACAGCCTGCCCATCGGTCTGAAAGGCGACCAGCGCGTCGTCGGCACCGAAGTACAGGGCTGATCGGCTCCGTCGCCGGAAGGATCGCTCCCCTTTCCGGCGACGCAACGCACGGGCGATTAAGTTTTGCCCGTGCCGCGTTTTTCCACCTACGCGAAACAGTCGCGATACCGACGCAATACCGACGTGCCATTTCGCCGTTAACCATTCACGCAACAGCGCCCCAAGCCACTCAAAGCCACGGACATATCCATGACCACAATCGACCCCCAATCCATTGCTGAGGAAGACCGCGAAGCCAAGCGCGCCCGTCTCTTCACCCGCATCAACAAGGCCGACGCTTGGTTCCAAGTCCTCGGCCTGAGCTTCATCACCCCGATCCTGAAAGCCGCCGCAGGCGACAACCCAAAGGCCCAAGCCACTGAAATATGGCGCCTTTTGGGCGTACCGCTGCTCGCCATCTGCGTCTTTCTTGTGCTCTGGGGCAACCTCGCCCCCAAAGTGCAAACCTCCCTCGGCGCGGTGCCCGGCCCCAAAGAAGTCTGGACCGAAGCCGTCAATCTGCACGAAGACGCACAGGCCAAGGCCGCCAAAGAAGCGAAATTCATGGAGCGCGTCGAGAAGCGCAACGCCAAGTTCATCGCAGCCGGTCAGCCGGAAAAAGTCAAAGATATCAAGTACACAGGTAGCCCCAGCTACTACGATCAAATCTGGACTTCGATCAAAACGGTGTTCTTTGGCTTCCTGATCGGCTCCGCCATTGCGATCCCTCTGGGCATCATGGCGGGCCTCTCGCTCTACGCCAACGCCGCCATCAACCCGCTGATCCAGATCTTCAAACCCGTCTCTCCACTCGCATGGCTACCCATCGTGACCATGGTGGTCTCCGCCACCTACACCGTGGATGACGGCCTGTTTTCCAAGAGCTTCCTGACCTCCGCGATCACCGTAACCCTTTGTTCTCTCTGGCCAACTCTTATCAACACCTCTCTGGGGGTGGCCTCCATCGACAAGGATCTGGTGAACGTCTCCAAGGTTCTGAAGATGAACACATGGACCAAAATCACCAAGCTGGTGCTGCCGTCTGCCCTGCCTCTGATCTTCACCGGCCTGCGCCTGTCGCTCGGTGTTGGCTGGATGGTTCTGATCGCCGCAGAGATGCTCGCCCAGAACCCGGGTCTCGGCAAATTTGTCTGGGATGAATTCCAGAACGGCTCCTCCAGCTCACTCGCCAAAATCATGGTCGCCGTCTTCACCATCGGCATCATCGGCTTCCTGCTCGACCGCCTGATGTACGCGATCCAGTCGCTCTTCACCTTCAGCGCAAACCGGTGAGGTCAAACAGATGAGTGTTCTGAAATTTGAAAGTGTTTCCAAGAGCTTCGGGGAAGGCACCCACACCACCCACGTGCTCAAGGACATCAATCTGGAAGTGCAGGAGGGCGAGTTCCTCGTTCTCCTGGGCTTCTCCGGCTCCGGCAAAACCACGCTGATCAACCTCATGGCAGGCCTTGAGATGCCCACCAAAGGCACCGTCAGCTTCAAGGACAAACCGATCGCAGGCCCCGGCCCGGAACGTGGCGTGATCTTCCAAAGCTATTCCCTGATGCCCTGGCTCACCGTGAACGGCAACGTCCGCCTCGCACTGGACAGCGTCTTCCCGAAAATGCCCAAGGCAGAAAAGGAAGAGAAGGTCGCGCATTACGTCAACATGGTGGGCCTCAGCCACGCCACCGCACGGCGCCCGGCAGAGCTCTCTGGCGGCATGCGCCAACGCGTGAACGTGGCCCGCGCATTGGCCATGAACCCCGAAGTTTTGCTTCTGGATGAACCCCTTAGCGCGCTAGACGCCCTCACCCGCGCCAATCTGGCAGATGAGATCGAAGCCATCTGGGACGCTGAGAAAAAGACCTGCGTGCTGATCACCAACGATGTGGACGAAGCCATCATTCTGGCCGACCGCATCATCGCGCTGAACCCTGACGGCACGCTGGGCCGCGAGTTCAAGGTGAACATCGAGCGCCGCCGCGACCGGATGGAAATGAACCACCACGAGGGCTTCAAAAAGCTGCGCGCCGAGGTGACGAAATACCTGATGGACGTGGGCATCGAGGCCAAGGCCGAAGGCTCCAGAGTGCTGCCTGACGTCACCCCGATCCACGGCGTGCCTGCGGCGGTCAAAGATGCCCAAAGGGGTATGATCGACCACAACTTCCTCGACTTCTCCCAACTGCATAAAATCTACCCCACACCCAAAGGTCCACTGACCGTGGTGGAGGATTTTGACCTTAAAATTCAACGCGGTGAGTTCATTTCGCTGATCGGCCACTCCGGCTGTGGCAAGTCCACAGTACTGACCATGGCCGCCGGTCTGAACGCCATTTCCAAAGGCGGTATCCGTCTGGATGGCCGCCATGTTGAAGGTGCAGATCCGGAACGCGCGGTGGTGTTCCAATCCCCCAACCTCTTCCCTTGGCTCTCCGCCAAAGAGAACGTCGCGATTGGCGTGGATAAGGTCTACCCCAAGGCATGTCAGGGCGAACGTCAGGACGTGGTAGAATACTATCTGGAGCGTGTCGGTCTGGCTGACGCCATGGACCGCCCGGCGCATTCCATGTCCAACGGTATGAAACAACGCGTCGGCATCGCCCGCGCCTTTGCTCTTTCGCCAAAACTGCTGCTTCTGGATGAGCCTTTCGGAATGCTTGACAGCCTCACCCGCTGGGAGCTGCAGGAGGTCCTGATGGAAGTCTGGGACCGCACCAAGGTGACTGCCATCTGCGTGACCCATGATGTGGACGAAGCCATCCTTCTGGCGGACCGCGTGGTGATGATGACCAACGGCCCACAGGCCACCATCGGCAAAATCGTCGATGTGGATCTGCCCCGCCCGCGCAGCCGTCAGGCGCTGCTCGAGCATCCAGACTATTACCGTTATCGCCAGGACGTTCTTGATTTCCTTGAGGAATATGAACACGGCGCGAAGCCAAAGCCCAAAGTTGCCAAAGCCATCGCTGCGGAGTGAATATGACACAGAAACTTATCATCATCGGTGCAGGCATGGCCGCGGGCCGCGCGCTTGAGCACCTGTTTGAACAAGCGCCGGACGCCTATGACGTCACCTTGTTCAACGCCGAACCACGCGGAACCTACAACCGCATCATGCTCTCTCCTGTCCTGTCCGGAGACAAGAGCTTTGAGGAAATCGTCACCCATACTGCCGAGTGGTATGAGGAAAACGGTGTGGCCTGCCGCTTTGGCGAGAAGGTTGTGAACATCGACCGCGCAGCCCAAACCGTGACCTCAGACACTGGCGATGTGCTGTCTTATGACAAGCTGGTCATCGCCACTGGTTCGAACCCGTTCATCATCCCGCTCCCCGGTCATGATCTGGACGGCGTGATTGCCTACCGCGATCTGGAAGACACCAACGCCATGATCGCCCTGGGCGAAAAGCCAGGCGCCAAAGCCGTGGTGATCGGTGGCGGTCTGCTGGGCCTTGAAGCCGCGGCTGGCCTTGCGCTGCGCGGCGTGGATGTAACCGTCGTGCACATCATGGGCCACCTGATGGAACGCCAGCTTGATGAGGCGGCAGGTTATCTGCTGCGCAAGGCGCTCGTGGACAAAGGCATCACCGTCAAATGCTCTGCCAACTCCAAGGAAATCCTTGGCGAAAACGGCAAAGTCAAAGCGCTGCTGCTGGATGATGGCACAGAATTGCCCTGTGATCTTCTGGTGATGGCGGTGGGCATCCGCCCCTCCGTCGCATTGGCAACTGACGCCGGTCTTGCTACCGGACGTGGCATCCACGTGGATGATCAGATGATCACCTCCGACGAGAATATTCTCTCGCTTGGTGAATGTGTTGAGCACAACGGCGATGTCTTTGGCCTCGTAGCGCCGATCTTCGATCAGGCCAAAGTACTTGCAAAAACACTGCTCGGTGAAGAGGCCTCCTTTGTGAACAAAGAGGTGGCAACCAAGCTTAAGGTGACCGGCTGTGATCTCTTCTCCGCCGGTGATTTTGCCGATGGCGAGGGGCGCGAAGACATCGTGTTCCGTGATCCGGCCCGCGGCGTCTACAAACGTCTGGTGATTGAAGAAAACCGCATCGTTGGCGCGGTGATGTACGGCGATACGGCAGACGGAAACTGGTTCTTCGGGCTGATCAAAGACCGCGAAGACATTTCTGAGATGCGCGACACGTTGATCTTTGGCCCAGCCTATCAGGGGGGCGACTCCCTGGACCCTATGGCGGCCGTTGCAGCCTTACCGGCTGACGCAGAAATCTGCGGCTGCAACGGCGTATGTAAAGGTCAGATCGTGGACGCCATCGACAATGGCGCGACCACTTTGGAAGACGTTCGATCAGTGACAAAGGCCTCCGGGTCCTGCGGAACCTGCACGGGTCTTGTGGAGCAAGTGCTTTCGGTCACTCTGGGTGATGATTTTGTCATGCCAACTGCCAAATCGGTATGCGGCTGCACCGACCTCACCCACGAGGATGTGCGCCGTCTGATCAAGTCCCGCGAGTTGAAATCCCAGCCGGCTGTCTGGCAGGAACTGGGGTGGAGCACGCCAAACGGCTGCCACGTGTGCCGTCCGGCAATCAACTACTACCTTCTGGCGGATTGGCCGCTGGACTATGCGGACGATCCACAAAGCCGCTTTGTGAACGAGCGTAATCACGCCAACATTCAGAAAGATGGCACTTATTCGGTTGTGCCGCGCATGTGGGGCGGGATCACCACCCCAGACGAGCTGCGCGCGATTGCAGACGCAGCGGATAAGTTTGACGTGCCAACGGTCAAAGTCACAGGTGGCCAGCGCATCGACCTGCTTGGCGTGAAGAAAGAAGACCTGCCCGCAATCTGGTTTGATCTTAACCAAGCGGGGCTGGTCTCCGGACATGCCTACTCCAAAGGCCTGCGTACGGTGAAAACCTGCGTCGGCACCGACCACTGCCGCTTTGGCACACAGGACAGCACAGGGCTTGGCATCAAACTGGAAAAGCACCTCTGGGGATCTTGGACGCCGCATAAGCTCAAGCTCGCCGTCTCTGGCTGCCCGCGCAACTGCGCGGAGGCGACCTGCAAGGACATTGGCGTGATTTGTGTGGACTCCGGCTATGAGGTCTCCGTTGCCGGTGCTGCAGGCATGGAAGTGAAAGAGACCCAACTGCTTTGCAAGGTGGCTTCCGAGGAAGACGCCATCGAGGTGATCTCTGCCATGACGCAGATCTACCGCGAGAACGCCAAGTATCTGGACCGTATCTGGAAATGGGTCGACAAGGTTGGGCTTGATTGGGTCAAAGAGCAGATTGTGGATGATCTGGAGAACCGAAAGGCGCTGGCCGAACGGTTCGAGATTTCCCAATCCGTCTACCGCACCGACCCGTGGGCAGAACATGCGCGTGAGAAGGCGGAAACCTATCAACCGATTGCAAACCTGACACTGGAGGCTGCGGAATGAGCTGGATCGACATTTGTGACGTGACCGACATTCCCTTGCGCGGGGCACGCATTGTTAAAACGGCCGTGGGCTGTGTTGCGGTGTTCCGAACCGATGAGGCTGAAGTCTTCGCCACCTCCGATCGCTGCCCACACAAAGGCGGTCCATTGTCGGAAGGCATCGTGCACGGCAAGAAGGTCACATGCCCGCTACACAACTGGGTCTTCTCCTTGGAAACCGGTGAAGCGCAGGGGGCAGACGAAGGTCAGATCGCCACCTATGCAACGCAGGTTGTTGATGGACGTGTCTTGCTGGATGCCAGCGCGCTGACAACAGGTGTGGCTGCGGAATGAGCCACACTGTCTGCACCACCTGCCCTTACTGCGGCACAGGCTGCGGGGTCTTGGCGACACCAACGGAGGATGGGGCGCTCACGGTCAAGGGTGACCCTGAGCATCCCGCCAATTTCGGCCGTTTGTGCTCAAAGGGCTCCGCCTTGGGAGAAACCGCTTCCAACCAAGGGAGGCTGCTGACGCCCCTGATCGACAAAGAGGCGGCAAGCTGGGACAGCGCACTGGATCTTATCGCAGAGAAATTCCGCAAAACCATCGCCGAGCACGGACCCGACTCCGTGGCGTTTTATGTCTCAGGACAATTGCTGACCGAAGATTACTACGTCGCCAACAAACTCATCAAAGGCTACATGGGGACGGCCAATATCGACACGAATTCGCGGCTCTGCATGGCCTCGACCGTGGCAGGCCATAAGCGCGCGTTTGGCACAGACACCGTTCCTGGTACTTATGAGGACCTGGAGCTGGCGGATCTGATTATTCTGACCGGCTCCAACCTGGCATGGTGTCACCCGGTTCTCTACCAACGGATTGCGGCCGCGAAGGCAGAACGCCCCGAGATGAAAGTGGTGGTGGTCGATCCGCGTCGGACAGCCACCTGTGACATTGCCGATCTGCATCTTGCCTTGCGCCCTGGCACAGACGTAGCCCTGTTTAACCACCTTCTTCAGAAATCCTACGAACAGGGTGTGGTAGACACGTCGTTCGTTGGGCAGCACGTTGCTGGCTTTGACAAAGCACTGGATGCGGCGAGCGGTTCATCTGTTGAGGCAACAGGCCTGTCTGCGCATGACATTGAAACCTTCGTCAAGCTCTGGCTGACAACCGAAAAAACCGTCACCGTCTTTAGCCAGGGCGTCAATCAATCAGATCACGGTACCGACAAGGTCAATGCGATCCTGAACTGCCACCTTGCCACCGGACGCATTGGTAAAGCTGGCATGGGGCCGCTTTCTGTCACCGGGCAGCCCAATGCCATGGGCGGGCGCGAAGTGGGTGGTTTGGCAAACATGCTCGCGGCCCATCTCGACATCGAAAACCCCGATCATCGCGCAGCCGTACAAAGCTTTTGGCAGTCGCCGACACTTCCGGAAAAAGCTGGCCTTAAGGCCGTCGATCTGTTCCGCGCGATTGGCGAGGGCAAGGTGAAGGCTCTCTGGGTGATGTGCACAAATCCCGCCGTCAGCATGCCTGATGCCAAAGCGGTGCGCACAGCCATTGCCGGATGCGACTTTGTTGTGGTCTCCGATATGTTTGGCGACACCGACACCGCCGAGCTGGCAGATGTGGTGCTTCCCGCGACAGGATGGGGCGAAAAGGACGGTACTGTCACCAACTCCGATCGCACAATCAGCCGCCAACGCGGCTTTCTGCCACCTGCGGGAGAATCCCGCCATGATTGGCAGGCAATCTGCGGCGTGGCCCAACGCATGGGGTTTGCCGAGGCGTTCAATTTTGAAACACCGGCGCAAATCTTCCGCGAACACGCCGCCCTATCAGGGGTTGCCGCGGCACAAGACAAAGACTTCGACATCTCTGGTTTCGCGGATTTGTCCGACGCAGGCTACAACGCGCTGCAGCCCACGCGCTGGCCATATCCGGCAGATAAGACGTCTTCAGAGCGCATGTTTGAAGATGGTGGCTTCTTCACCCCGACGCGGCGCGCCAATATGCTCGCTGTCGCGCAACCGGCTTCGCAAGAGCCATCAAAGGACGCACCATTCCGGCTCAATACCGGCCGCATTCGCGATCAGTGGCACACTATGACCCGTACAGCGCGGGCGTCGCGCCTGAACCAGCACTATGGCGAGCCGTTTCTGGAGATACATCCTGAAGATGCGCTTGCGCTTGGTTTGAGGGCTGCGGATTTGGCCAAGGTTAGCAATGAACACGGACACTCCATACTGCGCGTTTTGATCACGGATCGTGTGGCAAAAGGCGATGTATTTGCACCGATACATTGGACCGCCACAACCGCGCCAAGCGGGCGCATTTCTGATGTTGTGACGCCCAAAACAGATCCGTTTTCCGGGCAGCCCGACAGCAAAGCCGCCAAAGTGGCCATTCATCCCTTCGCGCCCAAATGGCATGGGTTTGCGGTGTCTCAGCGCGAGCTTGAGCCAAATTCAAACTATTGGGCGAAATCGCGCGTCGAGGCAGGCTGGCAATATGAGCTGGCGCATCAAGACACACCAGAGTGCTGGGAAAGCTACGCCCGTGCGTTTTTTGAGGCACCGGATGCGGAAATCTCCAGCGTTTTGGACACATCCCGTGTTTCAGCACGCTTAGCGCTTCACAAAGATGGCGTCTTGATCGGCGCTTTGTTTGTAAGTGACCGCCCGGTTTCGGTCTCCCGAGGCTTCGCAGGAAGTCAGCTGGGCACCTCAAGCGAAACTGTGTTGCTTGGTCGACCAAGCGCGGGACAACCCGATCCCGGCCCAACCGTTTGTGCGTGTTTCAGCGTCGGGGTGAACACCATTCTGAGCGCGATCGAAACGCAAAACCTGATGTCGGTCGACGCGATTGGTGCAGCGCTTTCGGCGGGCACAAACTGCGGTTCGTGCAAGCCGGAACTCGCCGCGCTGCTGCAATCGGCCCAACGGAGTGTGGCGGCGGAGTAGCCACCTTCGCGCGCCAAAAATCCACGATCTGCGGTCAACTCGAAAGGCGTTGATCGCAGGCTTTGTGGCTACAAAGCAACACTTCAGGGGCGACACTCGCCTGTTTTGCGTGCAAACGAGGGCCAAACCGGCGATACATTGCCTGGCGCGCATACCTCTCTGAACCCTACAATTTTTTAAATGGCCATTTAATATGTCGGTTTCAGCGCGCAAAAGGCCGGTTTTCGAATACCCCCATTTCACAGAGTTCGCGGGCGTTTTGCCCCTCTAAAAACTTTGTCAGCCCTGCCACATTTTCCTTGCTTTGAGTCGCGTTCGGATCGCAGCATGTCAGAAAACGACAAAATCAGCATGGGAGTCTACAAATGAACAACGAACTTAAGTACCTGAGCCGCCAGGCGGCGTTGGGGAAACTGTCACGCCGCACCTTCCTGGGTCGTGCTGGCGCGCTTGGTGTATCCGCTGCCGCAGCCAACACAATGCTGTCCACCGCAGTTCATGCAGCAGGTCCACGAAAGGGCGGCACATTGCGCATCGGTCTGCAGGGCGGCTCCACCACGGACAGCATGGATCCCGCACTGGCGACCAACACCGTTGCCGTGAACCTGATCCGCATGTGGGGCGAGCCACTGGTTGAATTGACCGACGATGGCGGCCTGCAGGGCAAAGTCGCAGAGAGCTTTGAAGCTTCTGCCGACGCCAAGACCTGGACCTTCACCGTTCGCAACGGCATCACCTTCTCCAACGGTCAATCCGTGACCGCAGAAGATGTGGCAGCGACCATTGATCGTCACTCCGGCGAGGACACCAAATCCGGTGCGCTTGGCCTGTTGCGTGACATCAAAGGCGTCCGCGCCGACGGCCGCAATGTGATCATCGAGCTCAACAATGGCAATGCCGACCTGCCGTATCTGATGAGCGACTATCACCTGATCATTCAGCCAAACGGCGGCAAGGATGCACCGGACGCAGCCATCGGCACCGGCCCCTATATCATGAAAGAGATTGATATGGGCGTCCGCTTTGTTGCGGAGAAGAACCCGGACTACTGGGGTGACCTCGGCCACGCGCAGACCATCGAAATGCTGGTGATCAATGACAACACCGCACGTGTTGCCGCGCTGCAATCCGGTCAGGTTGACATCATCGACCGTGTGCCACCGCGCACCGCGGGTCTGGTGGCACGCGCGCCAAACATCACTGTCGCCTCCACCGCAGGCCCCGGCCACTATGTGTTTATCGCGCACACAAACACTGCACCGTTTGACAACCCGGACCTGATGATGGCGCTTAAGCACGGCATCAACCGTCAGGAAATGGTCGATAAGATCCTGTTCGGCTACGGCTCTGTTGGCAACGATACGCCAATCAACGCCGCGTACCCGATGTATCAGGAAATCGAGCAACGCGAGTATGATCCGGAGAAAGCCGCGGAGTACTTCAAGAAATCCGGCCACTCCGGTCCGGTTCTTCTGCGCACTTCCGACAACTCCTTCCCCGGCGCGCCGGATGCTGCGGCTCTGTTCCAGCAATCTCTGAAGGCGGCTGGCATCGAGCTGGAAATCAAGCGTGAACCAAACGACGGCTACTGGTCTGAAGTCTGGAACAGCAAACCGTTCTGCACCAGCTACTGGGGCGGCCGCTCCACGCAGGACCAGATGTTCACCACAGCGTATCTGTCCACCGCGGACTGGAACGACACACGCTTCAACAACGAACAGTTTGACCAGCTGCTTATCGCGGCACGTGCTGAGCTTGACCAGACCAAGCGTAAGCAGATGTATGCTGACATGGGCACCATGGTGCGCAACGAAAGCGGCCTGATCTGCCCGATGTTCAACGACTTCATTGACGCCTACACCGACAAGCTCGGCGGCTGGGTCGAAGGCGTTGCAGGCTTCTCGCTCATGAACGGCTACGCGGCACAGCGTATGTGGGTGACCGCCTGATATGTCGCTCCTTTTGAAACTTTTGGCCCAGCGCATCGCGCTGGGCCTCCTTCTGCTCTTCCTCGTCTCGATCCTGATCTTTGCTGGCACGCTGATCTTGCCAGGGGACGTGGCACAACAAATTCTCGGTCAATCCGCTACGCCTGAGGCTCTCGCCAACCTGCGCGAAGAGCTCGGCGTGAATGACCCTCCCGTACAACGCTATTTTGACTGGCTCGGCGGCCTTGTCCAAGGCGACCTAGGGACCTCTTTGACCAGCGGAAAGGCCATTACAGAATCCATTGGCAGACGCCTTGGGAACACATTGTTTCTTGCGTTCTGGGCAGCCATCATTGCTGTGCCTCTCGCGATTTTGCTGGGCCTGTTGGCCGTGCGCTACCGCGAACGCTGGCCAGACAAGATGATCTCCGCCGTTACCTTGGCTTCGATCTCCGTCCCTGAGTTTCTGATCGCCTATGTGGCCATCTTCTTCATTTCGGTTCGTCTGAGATGGGCGCCATCGGTGACAACCATCAACGACAGCATGAGCCTTGGTGAGAAGCTGCACACGATCAGCATTCCCATTGCCGTTCTGACCCTTGTTGTCTTGGCCCATATGATGCGTATGACCCGCGCTGCGATCCTCAATGTGATGCAATCCGCCTATATCGAGACGGCTGAGCTGAAAGGCCTGCGCATGTTCACCATCATCTGGAAACATGCCTTCCCCAACTCCATCGCGCCGGTTGTGAATGTTGTCATGCTCAACCTTGCCTATCTTGTGGTTGGCGTTGTGGTGATCGAGGTGGTCTTCACCTATCCCGGCATGGGGCAATATCTGGTGGATCACGTTTCCAAGCGCGACATTCCTGTGGTGCAGGCCTGCGGCTTGATATTCGCAGCGGTCTACATCGGCATGAACATGATTGCCGACATTGTCTCCATCGTAACCAATCCGCGTTTGCGGCATCCGAAATAGGGAGGTCTCCAGATGAGAATACCCATCGCCGCCCTGATCGGGCTTTTCTTCACCGCGCTGTATTTCCTGGTGGCCATCTTCGCCCCATGGGTCGCGCCTTATGGTATGGCTGAAATCGTCAGCCGCGACGTGTGGTTACCGCCCTCCAGCGAGTTCCTGCTGGGCACGGATAACCTCGGCCGCGACCTGCTGAGCCGTATGATCTACGGCGGGCGCACCACAATCTTTATCGCGACCGCAGCCACCATTCTGAGCTTCACCACGGGCTCCGTCCTCGGTTTCCTTGCCGCTGTTCTTGGTGGCTGGGCAGATCAGGCCATGAGCCGGTTTGTCGATCTGATCATGTCGATCCCATCGCTGATCTTCGCACTTGTGGTGCTGTCAGTCACACCTGTGACCGTTCCGGTTCTGATCATCGTCATGGGCCTTTTGGACTCCACGCGCGTATATCGTTTGGCACGTGCTGTGGCCGTTGACATCAACGTCATGGACTATGTGGAAGCCGCCAAACTCCGTGGCGAAGGCCGCGGCTGGATCATCTTCCGCGAAATCCTGCCCAACGCGCTCTCCCCGCTGATCGCGGAAATGGGCCTGCGCTTTATCTTCATGGTGCTCTTCGTCTCCACCCTTTCCTTCCTGGGCCTGGGTGTGCAACCGCCGCAAGCGGACTGGGGCGGTATCGTGAAAGAAAACGCTGACGGCATCGTCTATGGCATCGGTGCAGCCCTCTACCCGGCTGTGGCCATCGCCACACTCGCGATCTCCGTCAACCTCGTTGCGGACTGGATCCTGAACCGCACCACATCGCTTAAAGGAGGCCGCGGATGAGCGACAAGCTTCTAAAAGTCCAAGACCTCAAGATTGGCGCGACGGTGTACCCCCCCGGCGAAAAGCCCCATGATATCGAAATCGTGCATGGGGTGAGCTTTCAGCTGGAAAAAGGCAAAGTGCTTGGCCTCATCGGTGAATCCGGTGCCGGTAAATCCACCATTGGCCTGGCCTCCATGGCCTACGGCCGTGGCGGCGTCAAAATCACCGGTGGGGAAGTCTGGGTCAATGGCCGCGACATCCTGAAATCCGGGCACGGCGACATTCGCAGCCTGCGTGGCGGTGAGGTCACCTATGTCAGCCAATCCGCTGCGGCATCCTTCAACCCAGCCAAACAGATCATGGATCAAGTGATTGAAGCTGCCGTGGTGCAAGGCAAGTTCTCCAAGAAGGAAGCCGAGGCGCGCGCCGTTGAACTCTTCCGCAAGCTTGGCCTGCCGGACCCGGAGAACATCGGCAATCGCTACCCCCACCAGGTTTCCGGGGGCCAGCTGCAACGCTGTATGACTGCGCTTGCGCTCTGTCCGGAGCCGGATCTGGTTGTGTTTGATGAGCCAACCACTGCGTTGGATGTGACAACACAGATCGACGTGCTTATGGCGATCAAAGAGGCCATCCGAGACACGGGCGTCGCCGCGCTTTACATCACCCACGATCTCGCGGTTGTGGCGCAGGTGAGCGACGATATCCTTGTGCTCAAGATGGGCGACATGGTCGAATATGGCCCCGTTGATCAAATCATCAACGACCCTCAGGAAGATTACACCAAAGCGCTCGTCTCGGTTCGCTCGATCGACCACCAGGAAAAAGAGGCGACCCCTGAGCCGGTTCTTAAGGTTCAGAACATCACCGCACGCTACAAGGGCACCAACTTTGACGTTCTCAAGAACATCAACGTCGAGCTTCACCCCGGTCAAACCCTCGCGGTTGTGGGGGAAAGCGGGTCCGGCAAATCAACGCTGGCTCGGGTGATCACAGGGCTTTTGCCGCCCAAAAATGGGACCATCCATTTTGCTGGCCGCGATCTTTCCCCTGACCTTGATGGGCGTTCGCGCGAAGATTTGCGTGAGCTCCAGATGATCTACCAGATGGCCGATGTCGCGATGAACCCGCGCCAAACCGTGGGGACGATCATTGGACGCCCGTTGGAGTTCTACTTCGGTCTCAAAGGCGCAGAGAAGCGCAAGCGTATCATTGAGCTTCTGGATGAGATCGAAATGGGCGAGAAGTTCATTGACCGTTATCCGGCAGAGCTTTCGGGCGGCCAGAAACAACGTGTGTGTATTGCCCGTGCTTTGGCTGCGAAGCCCAAGATGATCATCTGTGACGAGGTGACAAGCGCGCTCGATCCACTGGTGGCGGATGGCATTCTGAAGCTGCTGTTGGATCTACAGAAGATCGAGGACGTCGCGTATCTCTTCATCACCCACGATCTGGCCACGGTGAAGGCGATCGCGGACTCGATTTCCGTGATGTATCAGGGCGAGGTTGTCAGATACGGCGGCAAGACCGACGTGTTGAGCCCGCCATTTGACGACTACACCGATCTTTTGCTGAGCTCTGTACCGGAAATGAAACTCGGCTGGCTGGAAGACGTCATCGCGCACCGCAAAATGGAAAGCGCCGGGAACTAATTCCAAACGCCAAAATGAAAAAGTTGGGCGATGTCATCAAGACGTCGCCCTTTTTTATTAGCCGGACCCAGATTGTCGCATTTGCAATAGTTCTTGAAAGCGGAACTGGCGACCGTGGACCGGACGGAAAGGGAGACTCAGATGGACCGGAAACTTTTGCTCATCATTCTGGACGGCGTGCCTTGGCGCAATTGGGAACGTCTGTTTGGCAACCTTGAAGGTTGGGTTGCAGACGGCACCGCCCAAAAGTGGAAAATGCGTTCCGTTCTGCCCTCTACCTCTGCAAGCTGTTACGCGTCGATCCATACAGGCGTTACGCCGCAGGAACACGGCTGCACAGGCAATGGCAACGTATTTCGGATCAAACAGCCAGATGTATTTGGCCAGGTGCGCAAGTCAGGTGGCGTGACCGGCGCAGTCGCGCATTCGTTCTGGTCGGAGTTCTTCAACCGGCACCCCTTCGACTATGTGCGCGAT
This sequence comes from Shimia sp. R9_2, assembly GCF_017743735.1. Taxonomy (GTDB): domain Bacteria; phylum Pseudomonadota; class Alphaproteobacteria; order Rhodobacterales; family Rhodobacteraceae; genus Shimia. Next base: position 749,284 of record NZ_JAGHRO010000001.1, on the reverse strand, counting down.
GTGGAATATGACGAGCCCGAAAGCGAAACGATCAACCATGGCCGTTTTCACTCCATGACGGGCTACGGCATGGCCAATCAGATGACACCTTCGGATGTGGATCTTTTCGCGACGCTGACGAACCTCTGCCTGAAGCGCGGCCTGAATTACGGCATGCTACACACCTGTACGCTCGACAGTATGGGGCATCGTTTCCAACACGACAGCCACGAAATGGATCACGCCTGTTTTGTGATGGACGAGATGCTTGCGCCCTTCATCCCGAAGTGGCGCGCACTTGGGTATGAGGTGATCGTGACGGCGGATCACGGACAAGATGCACGCGGGCATCACGGCGGTCGCGACCCACTGCAGCAGGAGTTCGCGCTCTACTACTTTGGAGAGGCACAAGGCCCTGAAGCGGATACGGTTATCGATCAGCTGCAGCTGGCCCCCACAATCCTGTCGCGCCTTGGCGCTGAGATCGCGGAGACCATGAGGGCTGCCCCATTCCTAGGCTGAGGGCAGCACCGCATTAAACGCGGTCTCAAGCGCATCACAGATCAATGGGATATGGGCATCTTCCATTATGAACGGCGGCGCAAGCAGCACATGTGCCCCGTTTTGCCCATCGATTGTCCCTCCCATGGGATAGCAGATCAAACCCGCCTCAAAGGCTGCAGCCTTGAGCTTCGCCGCAATGCCAAGAGCAGGATCAAAGGGCACCTTGGTTTCGCGATCCGCCACCACTTCAAGACCAAGGAAAAGCCCTCTGCCACGGATGTCACCGATGTTAGCGTGCTGCCCAAACCGCTCCTCAAGAGCAGCGCGCAGTTTTGCGCCCTTAGGGGCAACCTGCTGAACAATACCGTCATCCACCAAGCGTGTTAGCACGGCATGCGACGCCGCCGCAGCGGTCGGGTGGCCATTGTAGGTGTGACCATGTTGGAAAAAACCCGAACCATCCCGGATGGTGTCGTAGATCTCGGCTGAGCAGAGCATCGCACCGATGGGTTGGTAGCCGGCCCCGAGCCCTTTTGCGACCGAGCAAATGTCCGGAGTGACGTCGTCCTGCTCACAGGCGAACAGTGTACCGGTCCGCCCCATGCCACACATGACTTCATCCAAAATAAGCAAAACGCCGTTGGTGTCGCAAATCTCGCGGATCCGTTTGAAATAGCCCTCAACCGGCGGCACCGCGCCCGCCGTCGCGCCCACCACAGGCTCCGCGACAAAGGCCAATACGTTTTCCGCACCCAGTGCGTCTATGGCCTCCTGGAGTTCATTGGCGACGCGCTGGCCATAGTCAAAAGCCGTTTCACCGGTTTCTTGGCCACGATAGGCATAGCAAGGTGAAATGTGGTGGGTGTCCATCAACAGCGGCGCAAAGGGTGCGCGGCGCCATTGGTTTCCGCCTGTCGCAAGCGCACCAAGCGTATTGCCATGGTAGCTCTGGCGCCGAGCAATCACATGACGACGACGCTCCTCGCCCTTCTCAAACGCATATTGCCGCGCGAGCTTCAGCGCGCTTTCCATCGCCTCAGAACCACCTGAAACGAGATATACGCGATCCAGCCCTTTAGGCGCGTTCGCGACGAGCTTTTCTGCCAGAGCTTCCGCCGGTTCTGAGGTGAAGAAACCAGTGTGTGCGAAGGCGACAGAATCCACTTGGGCCTTTATCGCCTCTGTCACAGCTGGATCAGAATGGCCAAGACAAGACACAGCCGCTCCACCGGACCCATCGAAATAGGCTTTACCCGTGGTGTCATACAAAAACGGCCCCTCACCTCGTGCCACTGTGGGCAGGGATTTCTTTGAGTGCCGGGGAAAAACAAAACTCATGAGACTGTGACCTTTTTCAAAAGCGGGCGGCCCAAAGCCTGCGCCGCATCTACTGCGCGGCGAATGTTCTCCGCGTTGTCTTCCGCCAACGTGCCATCAGGGCGTTGGATGTTGTTTTCAAAACCGATGCGTATGTGCCCGCCAAGCTTGATCGCGGCTTCGGCAACCGCATGTTCATTTTGCCCAAAAGCGCACACCGTCCAGCGATCAGCGATTTGTTCGGCACCAGCGGCAAATGGTGCAAGTTCTGCAACTTCGGCCAATCGCGGCGGGGTATAGCGACCCAGCACCAGCAGAACATCAGATTGGCTACGCTCAACTACAGCGGCGTTCTGCCAACGGGCAAGCAGTTCCAGATCTTTCCTGTCGTACAAAATGTGCTGGACCTGAATGCCTGCTTCTCTGGCAAAAGCATAAACCATGGGGGCCAGTTCCATATCACGCGACATTTCCCGTACCGACACACTCGCCGCCTGCGGAACCAACTCTTTCAACGCAGAAAACTGCTCTTCGACATTGTACTTGCCGGCAGCTTCCGTCGTCACTTGAATGCCCAAATCGGGCGCCGTCTCAGCAATTGCAGAAATCGCCTCACGATAGCGGCAGGCATCAAGAGAATGGGCACCGCTGTCATCGCGGACGTGGAGATGAATTTCATCGGCGCCCGCATCTGCACACTTTTTAGCCGTTTTGGAAATTTGATCTGTTGTAATTGGCAGCTGTGGATGATCTATCCGCCCGCGCCGGGCTCCGTTGGGGGCGACGGTTATCTTTAGCGGCGCCATTGTCTGCCAGTTCAAGGTTTCTTCAGGCAAATGCACAGTCATGAGGTCTCTCGTTTTGCTTCACGCTCACGGATCGCAACGCATGAAACAAATGTTCCAATTGTTGACATCCGTTAAAACAACAGCATAACCTGAGTCAATAGGAGGGACACGTGAGCAACGCCAACCGTCTTCAAGAGCGGGTTGCTGAAAGCTATGCTGGCTTAAGCGTCAAGCTTAAGGCTGCTGCTGATTACGTCGTGCACAATCAGATGGAAGTCGCCACGCGCTCTCTCAGATCAGTCTCGGCGGCAAGCGGCGTCTCGCCTGCCACGCTTTCGAGACTGGCCAGAAGTCTCAGCTTTGACAGCTATGAAGGCATGCGCGAGCTATGCCGCGAAGCGGTTGGAGAGCGCTCCTTGTCTTTTGCGGATCGCGCTGAGCAGCTCACAAGCGATCCTCAGCCCGACCAATCCATGCTCGACCGGCAGGCGGCTGCTTGCGTGCTGAACATCTCAAAACTCAGAGAAAATCTGAACCAAGACCGGCTGAAAGCTGCCGTTGATGCGCTGAAACACGCCAGAAGTGTTGTTTTGTTTGGCGCCTTTGGCTCGACCGGGATCGTAGAGTACATGGCTTATTTGGCCAACTATTTCACCACCAACTGGACCCTTGCCGGGCGCATGGGCGCTTCTCTTGGCGCGGCGTTGTCCACACTGGCAAAAGAAGATGTTCTCCTCATAGTCACCAAAACGCCTTACGCCAAAAAAGCGGTGCGCGCGGCGGAATCTGCCCGCGCTTCGGGCGCGACGGTCATCGTTATCAGCGACAGCCACGCCTGTCCCGCGATTGAGTTTGCAACTTTTCCCTTTATTGTTCCGTCAGATAGTCCACAATTCTTCTCGTCCTATGCTGCGACTCTGTCTCTATTGGAGACCATGATTGCCATGTTGGTCGCACAGTCAGGCGAAGACGCAAGCCGCCGTATCCGCGACGTAGAACGCCGGAACCAAAGCTTGGGCGAATTCTGGAACGACTGACCACAACAACACTAGAATTACTCAAACCATCATCAACTAGGGAGCCTAAGATGATTTCGAAACTTAAACTGGCGGGCGCCGCCATAATTGCCTCCATGGGCATTTCCGCGGGTGCATCCGCACAGGAGTTTATCTCCATCGGCACAGGCGGCGTGACCGGCGTCTATTACCCAACTGGCGGCGCGATCTGCCGTCTGGTGAACAAAGGCCGCAAAGAGCACGGCATCCGCTGTGCTGTGGAATCCACCGGTGGTTCTGTTTACAACATCAACACCATCAAAGCCGGCGAACTTGAGTTCGGTGTTGCGCAATCTGACTGGCAGCACCACGCCTATAACGGCACTTCCAAGTTTGCAGACAACCCATTCCCTGACGTGCGCGCTGTGTTCTCTGTACACCCAGAGCCGTTCAGCGTGATCGCACGTTCTGATGCGGGCGTGAACAGCTTTGCTGACCTTAAAGGCAAGCGCGTGAACGTGGGCAACCCAGGTTCCGGCCAGCGCGCCACCATGGAAGTTGTGATGGAAGCCTATGGCTTCACCATGGACGACTTTGCTCTCGCAACCGAGTACAAAGGTTCTGAGATGGCGAAGCAGCTGTGTGACGGCAACATCGACGCGATGATCTACACCATCGGTCACCCTGCCGCAGCCATTAAAGAAGCCACCACCACTTGTGATGCGAACCTCGTAAACGTGACCGGCCCGGAAATCGACAAGCTGGTTGCCGATAACCCGTTCTACCGCGTCGCAACCATCCCAGGTGGCATGTACAAAGGCACCGATGGCGACACCACCACCTTTGGTGTGGGCGCAACCTTCGTGACCTCCGCAAAAATCTCTGACGATGTTGTCTATGTGGTGGCGAAATCTGTGATGGAAAACATCGAAGACTTCCGCAAGCTGCACCCGGCGTTTGCCAACCTTGACCCCAAAGAAATGGTTAGCGACGGCCTGAGCGCACCAATCCACCCAGGTGCGGAGAAAGCATACAAAGAACTCGGCCTGAAATAATTCGGGTTCAAATCTCTAAAAACTACAAATGCGCCCCAGAAATGAGGGCGCATTTGGCCAAGGGCTAGACGAGGACAAAAATGGTTCAGGACCCCAATAAAGATGGCGCTGCTTCCGCCGATGCTATGGTCGCAGAAGTCGACACCGGCGCGCGCAATGCCACGGGTTTTCAAGGAAAACTCATCATCGCGATCTGTATCATCTGGTCGTTGTTTCAGCTCTATATCGCGTCCAAACTCCCCGGCACGCTCGCCCAACTCACCGGGCTTTCTGATTTTGCGAATGTGGTCAGCCAAGCGCGCTATATCCACCTCGCTTTTGCGATGTCACTGGCGATTCTGGCCTTTCCGATGTTTAGAACATCGCCGCGTGATCGCATCCCGCTTTATGACTGGCTGCTCCTGATCATCGGTGTCAGCGCCTGTCTCTACCTCGTCTTTTTCCGCTACCAGATTGCGGATCGTCCCGGCCTCTGGACCAGCACAGACATCACCATGTCTGCTCTTGGCATGATCGTTTTGATGATCTGCGTGTATCGCTCACTTGGCCTGCCGCTGGTCATTATTGCTGGGGCCTTTGTGCTCTTTGCCTTCTTTGGCGGCAACTCAGAATGGGTGCGCGAGATCACCAACTATGGGGGCGCCTCGCTGTCCAAGGCACTCGGCCATTACTGGATGCAAACCGAAGGTGTCTTTGGTGTCGCGTTGGGTGTCTCCACCACAATGATCTTCCTCTTTGTGCTGTTTGGCGCACTGCTGGATCGCGCAGGAGGCGGCAACTGGTTCATCAAAGTGGCCATTGCCCTCCTTGGCGCGCTGCGCGGCGGCCCGGCCAAAGCCTCGGTTCTCAGCTCCATGATGACCGGCATGATCTCCGGCAGCTCGATTGCGAACACCGTCACCACCGGCACATTCACCATCCCACTCATGAAGCGTATTGGCTTCCCTGCAGAGAAAGCCGGCGCGGTTGAAGTGGCCTCTTCGACCAATGGTCAGCTGACCCCGCCTGTCATGGGGGCCGCAGCCTTCCTGATGGTTGAATATGTGAACATCCCCTACATCGACGTGGTCAAACACGCCTTCTTGCCTGCGGTGATCTCATACATCGCGCTGCTCTACATCGTGCATCTCGAAGCGCTAAAAATGCAGATGCAGGGTCTGAAGAAGGCCGGTCGTCACATCGGACCGATCATGATCCTCGTGTTGTTCCTGACCGGCTTCATCGGCCTTGGCGCGATCACTTTCGCAATGATCGGGATCCGCAATGTGCTGGAGCCAATGGTGGGCGACAGCATCTATATCGCCGTAGCACTGGTTGCCGTGATGTATCTTGGTTTGCTCTATGTGGCGTCAAAATATCCAGACATCGCAATGGATGATCCAGACGCGCCATTGGCGGCCCCTCGTCTGACACCAACGCTTTTGGGTGGGGCTTACTATGCGCTGCCAATTTTCATTCTGGTTTGGAACCTGATGGTGAAAACCGAGAATCTGGATCGCTTGTCCCCAGCGCTCTCGGCCTTTTGGGCGACAATCTTTATGATCATTGTGGCGGTGACACACCGCCCGATCAAAGCGTTCTTCCGCGGCGAAACGGCCGTGAACGCCGCTTTCACCCAAGGCTGGAACGACTTTGTTCAAGGCCTGATCATGGGGGCTCGGAACATGATTGGAATTGGCGTGGCGACCGGTGCTGCAGGCATCATCGTTGGCACCATCAGCCTCACCGGTGCTCACCAAGTGATTGGTCAGGTGATTGAGGTCATCTCTGGCGGTAACCTGATCATCCTGCTGCTTCTGGTGGCAGTGCTGAGCTTGATCCTTGGCATGGGCCTTCCAACCACTGCGAACTACATTGTTGTCAGCTCTCTGATGGCACCTGTTATCGTGGGCGTTGGTGCACAAGCCGGCTTGGTTGTGCCGCTCATCGCGGTCCATATGTTTGTGTTCTACTTTGGCATTTTGGCGGACGACACGCCGCCTGTGGGCCTTGCCGCCTATGCGGCGGCTGCGATCTCGCGGGGCGATCCGATCAAGACCGGTGTGCAGGGCTTTGCCTATGACATCCGGACGGCTCTTCTGCCATTCATGTTCATCTTCAACACTGATCTTCTGCTGATTGACGTGAGCTTTGGAAAAGCCGTTTTGGTGTTCTTTATCTCGCTCATCGCGATGCTGATATTTGCGGCCGCGACCCAAGGCTATTTCATAGCCAAATCCCGAAAATGGGAAAGCGCGGCGCTACTCTTCATCGCCTTCATGCTTTTCCGACCGGATTTCTTCCTCGACCAAGTTTCAGAGAAGTATCAGACCATGGTTGGACCGGAAGCGGTGCAGCTGGTCGGCGAACAGCCTGAAGGCGCGCTGGTGCGCTTTAAGGTCGAAGGACCGGACTTTGACACCGGCGATAACCGCGCCACCACCGTCACGATGATCTACCCAGGCGGCGATGCGTTGACGGCGATGTCAGACGGCGGCCTGAGCGTGTTTGAGGAAGATGGTAAGCTGCTGCTCGAAGAGCCTTTCCCCGGCACGCCCTACTTTGGCCAGTTGGGCACAGAGTATGATTACTACGGCGATCAGCCTGTGGTGATCTCGCAAGTGCAAGTTGAAAACGAGCGGATGCCAAAAGAACTGTTCTTCATTCCGGCGCTGCTTCTGCTTGCAGGCTTGATGATGATCCAGCGGCCACGCGCCACACAACCGGCGTTCTAAGGAGAGAAAGTCATGTTTAAGACAATCTTGCTAACCGTGGACGTCAACGATCTGAAAGGCTCTGAGCGCCCCGCAGAAGCCGCGCGTGTGATGGCAATGGCCGATGGGGCTGAACTGCACGTCATGAACGTCGTGCCCGATTACGGCATGTCGATCGTTGGCTCGTTCTTCAGCCAGGATCACAACAAGCTGATTCTGAAAGAGGCCAAAGCGGCATTGGAGGATTGGGCCAAAAGCGCGCTGGCAGGTGTGGAGAACCTGCGCCTGCATGTGGATCAGGGCACAATCTATGATCTCGTTCTAAAGGAAGCCAAAAGCGTGAAAGCAGATGCGATCATCGTTGGCGCCCACAAATCCCAGCTGAAGGACTATCTGATTGGTCCCAATGCCGCGCGGATCGCACGGCACGCCAAACAATCAGTTTTTGTGATCCGCTGATCCGGCACTTTCAAAAAAAGGCCCGTCGCGCAATGCGGCGGGCCTTTTGCTTTTGTGCACCTGCCGAGATCAGAGGCGCTGCACCGTGCTTTCCCAGTGTTTGGCAAACACCTCCGCGCCATCCTCGGATGTTTTCAGATCAGCCGTGATCAGGAAGTTCTGCCCATCGGTGCGCATGGAAACATCGGCATAGATCTCAACCTTCCAGTCACCGCGTGCCATAATGCGCCGCCATGTGAAGTGGTTTTCAGCGGAATTCGGATCACGTTCGACAATCGAGAACCGCTCTTCCACACGGGCTTCGGAAATGAGGCCGGTGTCCAGATCCTCTGTAAGACCCGTGTCACCCACAATCTCCAGAGTAAGCTGTTGAGACCCCACATCCTTGGTGATGGTCTTCTTATTTTCTGACGCAGAAACCTGACGTGTGCGCCGCGGCTTCGCCGCCTTTGGCGGATCAAAGGAAACGAATGTTTCCTCCGCAGGTTCTTCGCGCACCGGCAATGAGAGAACACCGCTTTGCAGCGTCAAAACCGCCGTTTCTGCCTCAGGCCAGACATAAGGCCAATAGCTCGAAGACAAGGCCAACCGCAGCTGATGCCCGGCAGGCAGCTGATAGGCGCAGTGGTCCAATGTCAGGGTCACATCAACGGGCTGATTGATCGGCAGATCGACAAAAGCCTCGTGTCCATCACGATGCCGAAGATTCAGCACGCCATGTGTGATCAACGTACTCTGGCCATCCGGGTGCACATCGCACAAACGCGCAATCAACTGCGCCTTTGGCTTGTCTGCTGACAGCTTCAACCGCACCGAGGGCGCGCCAACAATGGCGCGAGGAGTGGTGATAACCTCTGTCTCAAAGCAGCAGGACAAAGCATCGTCTTCGCGCTGATCAGCGGGCAATTCGCCCGGTGCCGTTCCGGCAGGTGCCAGCGAAACCGGGAAATACTCGCCCGTGGCCTGTCCGCAGAACAGAGCGGGCGCAACGATACGCTCCGCTGGGCCTTCGGTCTCTGAAAGGCTCTTCCCGGTCAGGAAAAAACTCTCAGCTGGCGCGTTGACGTCTTTTGCGGAGTCCGCAATCCATCGCCCTGGGCGGTCATCATAGATGGTCGCCGGTGGCACGCTGTCCATCAACCAGCGTCGCATGTCTGGCAGCGCTTCTACACCGTTGTCGATGCCCTTAAGCCAGCGATCCCACCACCGCAGCATTTCCCCCAGAAAGTCGATCTGTGGTCCCGGCGCAGCAAAATGAGGATACCTATGGATCCAAGGCCCGATGAGGCCTTTCACAGGTGCGTCGAGGTTTTGAACAAGATGCGCGATGGTGTTGCGATAGCCATCGTGCCAGCCGCCCACACTCAACACTGCGGCCTTGATCGCGCTATAGTCCTCGCAGACGGACCCATGCTTCCAATAGCCATTGCGCGCTTGTTCCTGCACCCATTTCTCCGCAAGGAACGGCGTGTTGTCTAGCCTTTCAAGCCAGACTTCCCGCCAGCTATCGTCAACAATTTCTGGATCGGGAGGCAAAGCAAACCATCCCAAAACGGTTGCTGCCCAGCCGGTGTTTTCGCCAAGCATGACACCGCCTTTGTAATGGATGTCATCGGCAAAGCGGTCGGTGGTCGAGCATATGCTCACCACGGCCTTTAGCGCTTCAGGCGCCAAAGCCGCGATCTGAAGACCGTTGAAACCGCCCCAGCTGATACCCATCATGCCAACGCTGCCAGAGCACCACTCCTGCGCCGCCAGCCATTCGACCACCGAGACGCCATCGGCGAGCTCTTGTGGGGAGTATTCGTCATCAAACAGGCCTTCGCTGTCGCCGCAGCCGCGCATGTCCACGCGGACGCAGACATAGCCGTGTCCAGCCATATAGGGATGGGTCAGAGCGTCCCGTTCAGCAGTGCCATCCCGTTTGCGGTAAGGCAGGAATTCCAGAATTGCGGGCAGTGGCTCATCGGTCTCAGGTCGCCAAATCCGGGCGGACAACAGGGTGCCATCTGGCATTGGAATCTGAACATGCGGATGCTCATTCACTTGATAGGGAAAATCTTCCACCGTTTGCATCTCAAACTCCAGTGCTTGCGGTCACAACTTTTTGTCAATCTGTACAAACATTTGCATCCCCGCAAGAAAAAGAGAGATGGGTCCAATCTCTGGACAGCTCACTCTTCTGCGGCGATCAGCTGTTTGATGAGGATGAGACGCGCAATCAACATCAGCACAAAACAGAGAGCGAAGGAGAGCGTTTCGCCAATGATGGGCGCAGACAGCACATAGATGCCGCCACCAATCAGCGAAACCGTCGCATAGAGATCTTCTTTCAGAACCGATGGGGTCACATTGCAAAGAACATCGCGGATGATACCGCCCACGATACCCGTGATACAGCCGATCACCACAGCAATGGCGGGGTGGGTGCTCATATCCAGCGCGACACGCACGCCCACAAGAGTGAACAGTGCCAACCCTATGGCATCAAGTTGCATCAGAAGGCGCAAACGTCTGCCATTGCCTGATGGAAGGCGTGTGGCGACAAAATACATGGCAACGGCCACGGGCACCGCTGTGGCGAGATAACTCAGATCCTCAATCCAAAACACCGGCGTGCGGCCAAGCAGCAAGTCCCGAAGCGTGCCACCACCCACGGCGGTGGCGACACCGATCAAAGTGGCACCGAAGAGATCCAGCGTATGGCGCACCCCTTGGATCGAAGCAGAGGCCGCCATAACGGCGGTCGCGATGATTGTTGTGAAGGTGACAAACTGGGTGAGCGGGTCGATCATAGGTAGCGACTTTCAAGTGGCCCCAAATGGCGCAGATTGATGCCCAACGACGCATCTAGCTGACATTATTAAGGGGGCCGAACGCCCCCCATTCTTTTCACCTGCCGGTCCCTGTTCCCAAACGCCATCTGCCTTATTTTTACGGCGCGAGGAGTTGCTTTCACTATAGGAGCGGTGATTCGCTCCCGTCAACTGTCTGGGATCGCAAATCGCAAATCTGCCAAGCAGAGCTTGGCAGATGCATAACATTAGCCGTTTTCGCGCAGCACCGCGCCCGCCAGATAAAGCGAGCCGCAAATCAGGATACGCGCTTCCGGGGATTGCGCCGAAATGGTCGCTATCGCCTTGGCAACACTTTCCGCGACATGTGCTGTAAGTCCGGCCGCATTCGCATGTTCGGCGGTTTCTTCTGCCAGAAGCGTGTTGGCTTCTCCCGGAATGGAAACCGCGTGCAAGCTGTCGGACACCTTAGCCAAGGGTGACAAATACCCAGAGACGTCTTTGGTGTTCAGCATGCCACAGATGAGATGTGTCTCGCGCTTGGGCAACCCCGCGATATGAGCGGCCAAAGCCTGCCCTGCCGCTGCATTGTGCCCACCGTCGAGCCAAAGCTCAGCGGAGGCAACCGCCTCCACCAATGGCCCCTTGCGCAAGCGTTGCATACGCGCAGGCCAGAAAACATCCCGCATGGCCGCTTCGCAAGCTTCCGCATCGCAACCGAGGTGGCGCAACGCCGCCAAGGCCGCACCGGCGTTTTGGATCTGATGTGCACCGGGCAAGGCAGGGAGCGGCAGATCCAGCAGGCCAGTTTCATCCTGATAAATCAGGCGGCCGTGTTCCTCATACACATGCCAATGCTGGCCATAGGCGATCACCGGAGCACCCAGACGGGCTGCGGTTTCTTCAATCACCGCCATCGCCTCTTCCGGCTGAGGGCCCACCACAACAGGGATCCCGCGCTTGATGATCCCAGCTTTTTCAGAGGCGATCTTGGCAAGCGTGTTCCCGAGGAACTGCTCATGGTCGATAGAAATTGGCGTGATCACGCACAGCTTGGGATCGTCGATCACATTGGTCGCATCCAGACGGCCTCCAAGACCGACCTCAAGCAAGGTGTAATCTGCCTGCACGCGCGAAAATGCGAGCAGGGCCGCGCAGGTGGTGATCTCAAAATAAGTGATGTTCTGGCGCTCGTTGGCCTCCCAACACTCATCCAGCACCTGTGTCAGATGCGCCTCGTCAATCAGCTCCCCTGCGAGCCGGATACGCTCGTGAAACCGGGCGAGATGGGGGCTTGTATAGGCGTGGACCGTTTTGCCTGCACCTTCCAGCCCAGCGCGGATCATCGCCTGTGTGCTGCCCTTGCCGTTGGTGCCCGCCAGGTGGATGACCGGAGGCATCTTCTTCTCCGGATTTTCAAGCGCATTGAGCAATCGCCACATCCGATCCAACGTCAGATCAATGATCTTGGGGTGCAGCGCCAGCATCCGGGCGAGGATGGCATCTGATGTGTCTGAAGTGTGGGTCATGTGCGCCTCCGAAACAGTGAGCCCGCCCTAAATGAAAGCGGGCTTCCGGTCAAACAAACCGAAAGCCCGCAACTCAACAAAATTCTGAAAACTTACGCGTCCTGCGCAGTGTCCTCTTTGGCTTCGTCCAACTCTTCCTGGGTTGGCGCCGGCAGGTCTCCTTTGACGGCCGGAGGCATGTCCATCAGCATGCGGATGATCGTCACCAGCTCGTCCTTCATTTCGGTGCGTTTGGTGACGCGATCGAGCATACCGTGATCCAGCAGGTACTCCGCGCGCTGGAAGCCCTCGGGTAGCTGTTCACCGATGGTTTGCTGAATGACCCGTGGCCCCGCAAAACAAATCAAGGCGTTTGGCTCAGAGATCTGCACATCGCCCAGCATCGCGTAAGACGCTGTCACACCGCCTGTGGTCGGGTGGGTCAAAACCACGATGTAAGGCAGACCGGCTTCTTTTAGCATCTGCACAGCAACCGTCGTGCGCGGCATCTGCATCAGCGAAAGGATACCTTCCTGCATCCGCGCGCCACCGGCGGCTGAGAACAGCACCAGCGGGCGTTTCATGGCAACCGCACGTTCAGCGGCAGCGATGATCGCATTGCCCACATACATGCCCATGGAGCCGCCCATGAAAGAGAAGTCCTGACACGCGGCAACAATCGGTGTGCGCCCGATTTCGCCTTCTGCCACCAGCATCGCTTCTTTCTCGCCGGTCTTCTTCTGCGCGGCCTTCATGCGTTCCGGATATTTCTTCTGATCGCGGAACTGCAGAGGATCGGCCAGCGGTTCAGGCACCTCGACTTCAACAAAGACACCACCGTCAAAAAGCGCCTCAAAACGGTCACGGGCTGTGATCGCCATGTGGTGGCCGCATTGGGTGCAAACGTTCTGATTGCCCTTAAGCTCGCGGTGAAACAGCATCGTGCCGCATTCGTCGCATTTGGTCCAAAGGTTGTCCGGCACCTCACGGCGCGAAAAGATCGAGTTGATCCGCGGGCGGACATAGTTTGTGATCCAGTTCATGTGATCAGGGTCCTCTGGCTTCCAATCAGGCACCGAAATAAGACGCCACGTCAGGAATTGCAATCTATGGCGTGCTCTCACCTGCGGGAACGGTTGAAACCAGCCTGCTGTGATTGGCGTTTCCTGCTGCCAAAGCGCGCTGGCGGCGGGGCAACACTTTGTCGGCAAATGTGAATTTGTGTGCCCCAATTGTTGAATGGGCGTTTGTCTCATCTCAATCAATTGGGTAGATAATAGAAAATCGAGCTGCGCATCGTTTCGCAGTCAGAAACAATTGAGCGGGACTCACTAATCGATATGGCACGTAGCAAGCGCGTTCTTCAGCAGTTTTTTCAAGCTGGCCTGGCACGCTATTGGGCGCGCGTGGCAAGCAAAGCAGCACATGAAGACTTGACCCGCCTGCGCCGTCAACGGCGGCGCGCACGGACTTTGCGCCATCATCTCGACATGGTGATTGCGATTTCCGAGAGCCGGCTGGCGTTGCCCATCATCGGCTCCAACGCTTTTCCCAAACCCCACGGGACCGATTGGTCCTGGCGTCCGGCTCTATGGCGGGAACCCAATCCCACCAAAGGTCTGGCTGGGGTTCAGAACAAAGAAAAACTCGGCAACGAGGTTACGCTGTTTCATGACTGCCGCATCTCGGAACTGACACTTCGCCAATTGCGCAATCATCGCGAGAAAGATCTGGCGCCTTTTGGCCTGCGAATGGACGTGTTCCGCTTTGACGGCTCGTTCCTCTCTCTGGTGATAGACCTGCCACCGGAATCGGTCGCCGGTCTGCGCCGGGAGCATGTCCTACGGCTCGATACCATTGTGGAAATGGAAAAGCCGCTTGAGATTTTTGCCCGTCTCAACATCCGGCATGGACCAAACACCGAGCAAATTGTGCGAGAGCTGCCGCTGCATGACGAGGACATTCGGGTTGAGTTTGATCTTGCTTATTCCAACCTGAACGAAAAGCGGGTGGAAAAGATGTGGATCGATCTGATTTTCGAAGGCCCTGAGATGAACCAAGTGGTCCTCAGGGATGTGACATTTGCCCGCCGCCCCCGCGCAGAGTTCTAAGCCTGCTGTGAAAAGGATCGAGATATGAGTGAGTTAACGCTGACCAAGACCCGCCTTTTCGAAGGTGTTTGGGAAGGTGTCCTGAAATATGAGAGCGGTCAGGGACCGGTTCCAAAGGTTGACGTCACCTACCTTGGCAATCCGGTCACCGGGGTGCAGATTGACGCTACCGACACTCAAGACAGCTGGCGGCTCCGCTTTCCGCTGCCTAAGGAAAGCCTGTCAGATGGCGTGCAAACCCTGCTGATCACAGATCAGCTGAGCGGAGATCGCCTTGAGACCCTGAGCTTTGTTGCCGGCGAAGCGCTTGCTGATGATCTGCGCGCTGAAATCGATTTGCTGCGGGCGGAGCTCGACATGCTCAAACGGGCCTTCCGGCGTCACTGTGTCGAAACGATGTAAGCGCGCGCCTCAAAACGTGATACCTAGATTTCCAGTCAACGATAGGATCCTCTCATCACCGATCTGTTTCCAATGAGTCAGCCGCAACAGCTGTTGTGGGGCACCGTGGTGCTCAGCGCCTGCGCGATCATTCATGTCGGTTTTTTGTCTCTGATGATCGAAGCGCTTGAGAAAATTGGGAAATGGGTGACGCAGCGATCAAGGTTCATCCGAACAGCGGTGGTGACCGGTGCGGCCTTCGCCATGATAGTAGGATCTCACACAATCCAGGTTTGGCTCTGGGCTTATGTGCTGATCTACATGGGCGCGTTTGACTACCTTTATGATGCGCTCTATTTCTCGCTCGTGACCTATACCACTGTCGGCTATGGCGATGTTGTGCTACCCATTCAGTTTCGCGTCTTTGGAGCCTTTGGCGGCGTGACCGGCATCCTGTGCTTTGGCATTTCCACCGCGTTTCTCGTTTCCCTGATCAGCCGGCTGTTGCCGCGCTCGCTCGACTGACCAAAGGCAATATGCCTCAGTTGTAATCCGGCCTCTGAAACCTAAAATTAGACCATGATGAAAATTGCATACACGATGGCGCATGGGCGCGGGAAACTGGATTTGCTGCTCGCGGAGCTGGCAGATCGGCTGAATGATCGCGGTTTGACCGCACGTGGTATTGTGCAGACCAACACGGGCTGTGAAACCGATCAGCGTTGCGACATGGACGTTCAGGTGCTGCCGAGCGGACCGATCATTCGTATTTCCCAAGACCTTGGCAAAGAAGCCAAAGGCTGCCGTCTTGATCCGGACGCCATGGCCACGGCAATCACCGCTGTGTCGCAATCCATGGAAGAGCCTTACGACGTGTTCCTCCTGAACAAATTTGGCAAGCAGGAAGCCGAAGGAAAGGGCTTCCGGGATCTGCTGGCTGAAGCGTTGGAGAATGGCGCGACGGTGATCGCGGGCACCAATCCGCTGAATGCCGGAGTGTTTGAAGAGTTTGCCGGGGGCATGGCCACGCAAGTGGAGCCCAACATCGATGATCTTCTTGCCTGGTATGATCAGGTGAACGCTTGAGCTGCTAATCTGCCAGCGCCAGCGCTCAACCGATCAATGCGCGCCGCATAAGGTTGAGCGAAGCGATCAGCAGCACAAAAAGCGTGGCCTGCCGGAAGCGGCGTTGGTCGATGCGATCAGAGATACGCCCTCCAAACCACATGCCCAAAATGGCGGGCAGAACCAGAGCGAGTGACAGAGGCGCGGTTTTGGTGTTCAGCACGCCTGAGCCGATATGGGCAAAGAGCAGCACAACCGAGCCCAACCCGTAGATCACCCCCTGAATGCGCATCTGCTCGGATTTCTCGGTGCCCAGTGCCGTCAGATAGGCCACCGTGGGCGGCCCCCAAACGCCTGAGATGCCGCCAATTGCTCCCGCAACGCCACCGACAACCATCTCGCCACGTGCCGTTGGCTTTGCGATGGTGATGGAACGCCCCATCAGTTGCAGCAGAGAAAACAAAAACACCGGCACACCGATCACCAACAGCAAAACGTCCCCTGGAAGAATGCGGACAAACTGCGCGCTGATCACCATGACAGCGCCACCCGCGATCAAAAATCGCCGGAAACGCTTAACGGACTGCCAAGCCGCCGCACGCCCCTGACGCAACGCCTGCATGCCGTTTGTGGCCAATGTGGGCAGGATCAGACCGGCCAAAGCCAGCTCCGGGGCCAGAAACGAGCTTAGCCCAGAAATCAGGACCATGGGCATGGCGAACCCGACCATCCCTTTGATAACCCCCGCCAAAACAGCGATTCCCGCGCAAAGTAGCCAGGCAACGGGCGGTAGGGTTAGAATGTCGAAATCCATATCTTCCTATAGTGCCTGACATCCTGTCGGGCAAAGATTTGACGCGAAATAAACAATCAAAACGCAACGTCTTATGGCATTTTTGTTGCGCTGCATCTGCAAAAGAAATATGCACACTGCAGAAACAGAGGATATTGCAACATGGCCCATGATGGACAGGATTTGACTATGGCGACTCCGGTGATTCTTCCCGATCTTCTGAAATTGACCGGCGCGGCTGTGGCCCCGGTTGAAGCCATTTTGGAAACCGCCATTGCGCGCGTGAAGGAAACTGTCTCCGAAGATGGCCGTGTTTCCGGCAAGCTGATTGAGGAAAATCAGACCGCTGCACATGGCCTGAGCTGGCTCGCGACTTACGCGCAATCGCTCAAACAGATGCAGGCTTGGGCAGAGAAGCTCAATGCAGACGGCAAGTTTGGCGAGATCGAACAGATCATTCACCAGATCGCGTTTGGCGAATACCTCTGGCAGGTGTATGGCGGCATTCCGATGAGCCAGGGCGAGATCATTCGCCTGCAGGACCTCGGCCTGACGCAAGATGAAATGCGTGGCCTGATGGCGCCGGATGTGATGACCCTCTGCACCGAGGGCAACAGCCAAGCGGCGCGTATGCGCCTTGTAGAGCTGATGCAGGAGCAGGCGGCAAACATCACTGTCGGCACCTCCGGTCTTGATGAAGAGCTGGAAATGATCCGCGAGCAATTCCGCCGTTTTGCGGTGGATCGCGTTGAACCAAATGCCCACGAGTGGCACCTCAAAGACGAGCTCATCCCAATGGAAATCATTGAAGAGCTTGCGGAAATGGGCGTGTTTGGCCTGACCATCCCGGAAGAGTACGGCGGGTTTGGCCTCTCCAAAGCTTCCATGGTTGTGGTGTCTGAAGAACTGTCTCGCGGCTATATCGGCGTGGGCTCGCTGGGAACCCGCTCTGAGATCGCCGCTGAACTGATCCTGTGTGGCGGCACCGAAGAGCAAAAGCAGAACTGGCTGCCGAAACTGGCGAGCGCAGAGATCCTGCCAACCGCTGTGTTTACTGAGCCAAACACCGGGTCTGACCTCGGCTCCCTGCGCACCCGCGCAGTGAAAACCGAGGACGGCAACTGGGAAGTGACCGGCAACAAAACCTGGATCACCCATGCGGCGCGGACCCATGTGATGACCCTGCTGGCACGCACAAATCCTGACAGCAGCGATCACCGCGGCCTCTCCATGTTCCTGGCGGAAAAGACCCCGGGCACCGATGAGAACCCCTTCCCGACTGAAGGCATGACCGGCGGTGAAATCGAGGTGCTGGGCTATCGCGGCATGAAAGAATACGAGCTGGGCTTTGATCGCTTCAAAGTCAAAGGCGAGAACCTTCTGGGCGGCGAAGAAGGTAAAGGTTTCAAACAGTTGATGGAAACCTTCGAGTCGGCCCGCATTCAGACCGCGGCCCGCGCAGTGGGTGTGGCACAGGCCGCGCTCGACGTGGGCATGCAATACGCGATCGACCGCAAGCAGTTTGGCAAATCGCTGATCGATTTCCCACGTGTGGCAGGCAAGCTCGCGATGATGGCGGTGGAAATCATGATTGCCCGCCAGCTGACCTATTTCTCTGCCTGGGAAAAAGACCACGGTCACCGCTGTGACCTTGAAGCGGGTATGGCAAAGCTGCTGGGCGCACGTGTGGCCTGGGCGGCGGCGGATAATGCGCTACAAATTCATGGCGGCAACGGCTTTGCGCTGGAATACACCGTGAGCCGCATCCTGTGTGATGCGCGTATTCTCAACATCTTTGAAGGTGCGGCTGAAATTCAGGCGCAAGTGATTGCAAGACGTTTGCTGAGCTGACACCCGCTCTCAGTTGGACAGCAGACCCGGCGCGGCTCTCCCTCGGAGCCGCGCTTTTTTGTGCCCGTTAATAAAGTCGCTGATTCGCAGAATCCGCAAAAATCGCGTGTTCGGTATCGCGTCGGTATTGCGTCTGTATCGCGGAGGTGCCGATTTCGGTGATCTTTTCGCAGGTGCAGCAATAAACACACCGCACGTTGTTGCGTGAAATGGCGCAACATTTGGTCACACTCCCTTTGCGCCTGTTGCAGTGCAGCATTTGCACTCATACGCTTCCATCATGACAAAGCGACTTTCACAGCAGGATTGGCTGCAGGCGGGATTTGAAGCGCTCACCGAGGCTGGGCCGGCCGCCTTAAAGGCCGAGCCACTGGCGCGGCGGCTTGGCACAACCAAGGGTTCCTTCTACTGGCACTTTGACGATGTACCGGGGTTTCACGCCGCATTGCTCGCGGCTTGGGCTGATGATGCTGAAGCGGTGATCACAGCCCAGCGGGAGGACACTGGTACGGCTGTGCAGAAGCTGCGTGATCTGGCGCAGATTGCCGAGCAAGAGACAGACAGCGAGACCGCCCGGCTTGGGCCAGCGATGCGGGCCTGGGCGCGGGACAATGCGGATGTGGCCGCTCAGATCACAGCAGTTGATGAGGCGCGCATGGGCCACATCAAGACCCTGCTGTCGGAGATTGGCCTCACCAATCCGGAATTGACCCGCTTGCTCTATGGCGCCTTCCTTGGCATGGAGACCCTGTCTGCGCATGATGGTGTGCAGAATGGCCCGGCTCTGGGCACATTGGTTGATTTGATTTTGGCATTGCACGAGGCAGAATGATGCGGCGGATTGCTTGGGTTTTGGCAGCGGGTTTGGGCGTGGCCGCCTGCGCACCGTCTGAGACGGTGACACAATATGGTGGCGCCGACTACACTTGGCGGCTGCAGGAGATCGACGGCGCGGCTGTCGATTATGAAGCCATCCTATTGCTGGAAGAGAGCGGCCGGGTGATGGGGCAAGGGCCCTGCAACAGCTTTCTGGCAACGCAGGACGCCCCCTACCCGTGGATCAACATAAAGGTGGATGTGGTGGAGCAGATCTACTGTCCGGACATCGACCGCGAAGAGGCCTATCTGACCGCGCTGCAGGAGATGAGCCTAGTGGAGGTCTCTGGCCCGACACTGGTGCTGAGCAATGATGCGGGGCGTGAGATGGTGTTCAGCGGGCAGACAGCTGCCGCGCAAACCGATCAATAAAGCGCGCGCGCGCGTCCGGCAGCGGCTTGTGCCCCAGATCGGGGGCGAGCTTTTCTGACAGAAAGTAGCCCGTGGTCGCCAGCGCGGCCAGCACCTCCTTATCCGGCGCGCCGCCCTCCCCGCGCAGGACAGGTGGCAAGGGCAGCAGCCTGTCTGCCCACTCTCCAGCGCCTTTGGCAGAGACCGCGCGCCCCGATTTGGGTGAAACATAAACCAGCGCGTCAGAGCTGCCTGTGACCGCACAGGAGGTCAGATCAAGCCCATAGCCGAGCTCCGTCAGCAGCGCCATTTCCCAGCGCAGATAGGCCAGCGGCCACAGCTCGTGCTGCCCCAGCAGATCCAGAAGTTGCACGCTTTGACGATAGAGCGCCGGGTGCGGCTCCCGATCCGGCAGGCAGAAGGACAAAAGCGCCGTCACCACATTGAGCCCGGCCAGTGAAAAGCGGTCACTCAGCACCGCCGCACGGGAGCGCAGCGGCTCTACCGAATAGGTGCCAATATGATCTGACAGGCGCGCGCGCCATGAGAGATCAACCTGCCCACCGGGTTGCAGGATGGGGATCATCTTGCGGCTGATGCCACCGCGCACGATGCCTGCATGGCGGCCCTGCGTCTCGGTGAAGGCCTCCAGAATGACCGAGGTTTCCCCGTGTTTTCTTGTGCTGAGCACAAAGCCCTGATCGCGCCAGTCCATCGCCCTATCCTTTGGCTCAGAAAACCGTGCAGGGGGCCAAAAGGAAAGCCCATTCCAGCTTCATTCTGCCAAAAATACTCTGGGGAGATCACAGCTTTGCTGTGAGCGGGGCGAAGCCCCTGTCCCGTTCAATCCGACAGCCCCGGCTCATCCAGCATGTGGCGCCCCTGGCGATCCTCAACTTCGATCACCCAGGCGTCCGGATCAAAGCTGCGCTGACGGGCCAGTGCCGCATCCACCTCAGCCTCATCACCCTCAGACAGCACAACCCATTTGCGCTCCCCGCTCATGAGATCAAAGCTGCGCTGAAACACCGTGGCTTTGCCATCCAGCGTGTTGAGTTTCACCAGAACAGCCCCAGCCGTGTCATCGCCATGCGCCACGACAAAGGTTGGGATGTCCGCCAGTCGAAGCCGCGCAATATAGGCATGCACCCAGAAATCAGCGGTAAGGCGCATGGGCGTTCCTTCAGATGTTGCCGTCTTTGAAATCAAGGCCCATTTCGGAATAGCGCTCTTTTTCCTCAAGCCAGTTCGGGCGTACTTTCACCTGCAGAAACAGGTGGATACGACGGCCCATGAACTCTTCAAGCTCTTCGCGGGCGGCTTTGGAAACCGCCTTGATGGTCTCGCCTTTATTGCCCAGAACGATGCCTTTGTGCCCGTCACGCATCACATAAATCATCTGATCCACACGGGCGGAGCCGTCTTTGCGCTCTTCCCAGTTTTCGGTTTCCACCGTCATCTGGTAAGGCAGCTCCTGATGCAGACGCAGGGTGAGCTTTTCACGGGTGATTTCAGCGGCGATCATGCGCATGGGCAGATCGGCGATCTGATCTTCGGGGTAGAGCCACGGGCCTTCAGGCAGCTCTGCGGCCAGCCATTTGCGCAGATCGGCGCAGCCGTGGCCTTTCTCTGCGGAGATCATGAAGGTCTCAACAAAGATGAAGCGCTCGTTGAGGTCTTTGGTCAGGGCCAGCAGGACGTCGGATTTCACACGGTCGATCTTGTTGATCGCCAGCGCCACTTTGCGGCCCTCTGCGATCTCTTCCAGCTGCTCCAGAATGGCTTCGACACCTTTGGTGACGCCGCGATGGGCCTCCACCATCATCACGATGACATCGGCATCTGCAGCCCCGCCCCAAGCAGCGGCAACCATAGCGCGGTCCAGACGGCGGCGCGGGCGGAACAGGCCCGGGGTGTCGACAAAGACAATCTGGCTGTCGCCTTCGAGCGCCACACCCCGGATGCGCGCGCGGGTGGTCTGCACCTTATGGGTCACGATCGAGACCTTCGCCCCCACCATCTGGTTGGTGAGCGTGGATTTGCCCGCATTGGGCTCTCCGATCAGGGCAACGAATCCGGCGCGTGTGGTCATGTGAATGCCTTTGTGAGTCAGCTGTGGCTGGTTAAGGGGCGTCTGTAGCGGAAATTGCGGGCTGGGGCTAGGGGCCTGATGCGCATGGGAGATATGCGAGAGTTGGGCTTTCTCACGGAAATCCGTTTTAAAATGCGCAAACCAAGCCTGTTGACCTCACAATCTAAAGTCTTGAGCGGCTTCGAAATTTCAAGGAAGGTGGAAAGAACACCTTTGAGTTGAATATCATTATGCTAATCAAGTTCCTTAGAAGCTTATTCTGGGCCCCGCCAAAACGGCCATCTTTTTCGCCAAAGGCGAACTACCTTTCTGACAAACCAAAACTGCAGGTCGTCGAAAAGCCTGCAATTCGCCATTCTGCCAAAGAAACGATCAAACCTGCCAACACACCTGCAAAGAAACAGTTGGTCGGCAAATGTTATGTGATCGATGGCGACACCATCGTGATAGATAAAACGCACATACGTCTCTTTGGCATTGATGCGCCAGAGATGGATCAACCCTATGGAAAGAAAGCCAAGTGGGCGATGGTCTCGCTTACCAAGGGCCGAACGGTCACAGCCAATCTACTTCCAGAAAGCAGCTATGATCGTGTGGTAGCACATTGCGTTCTGGACGACGGCACCGACCTTAGCGCTGAGATGGTGAAACAGGGTTTGGCACTCGACTGGTCTAAGTTTTCAGGCGGCGCTTATAGCGAGTTTGAAACTCAAGACGCGCGCAAGAAACTCTGGCGTGTCGCAGCAAAACATCGCGGAAAGTTGCCGCCTGGCGTATAAGCCTACCCGTTCACCTTGTCCAAGAGCGCCTTCGCGGCGGCCTGTTCCGCTTTGCGTTTGGAGTTGTCTGTCGCCTCAGCCGATGCGCCATTCTCTAGCTTGGCGGCAATGGTGAAGACCGGCACGTGGTCGGGACCGGAGCGTTTGACCAGCTCATAGCGTGGTGGCGGCAGTTTGCGGGCCTGTGCCCATTCCTGCAGCGAGGTTTTGGGGTCGCGTGCGTCGGCCTCGACCGATTTCACGCGATTGCCCCAGAGCCGCAGGATCAGGGCCTTGGCCACTTCAAAGCCCGCATCGCGATAAACGGCGGCGATCACCGCTTCCATGGCGTCGCCCAGAAGCGCCTGTTTGCGGCGGCCACCGGACATCATCTCGGAACGGCCGAGCTTCAGGGCTGCGCCCAGATCAATCTCGCGCGCCACATCGGCGCAGGTTTCCTTGCGCACAAGCGCGTTAAAACGCGGGGCGAGCTGACCTTCGGCGGCGGATTTGTCGTGCTCCAGCAGCGCTTCGGACATGACAAGGCCCAGCACCCGGTCGCCCAGAAACTCCAGCCGCTGGTTGTCCTGCCGTGTGGGCGAAGACATGGAGGAGTGGGTGACCGCGCGCACCAGAAGCTCGGGGCGCGAGAATTTGTGCCCCAGTCGCGTTTCAAGCGCTTTCAGTTCCGCTGCGAGTTTCACGTGGCCCTCACTCGATCCCTTTGAAGAAACGGTCTCCGCGCCATGTCCAGAAGGCAAACATGGAGCGCCCGGCGGAGGAGAACATCACCCGGTCGGCGCGGCCGATCAGGTTTTCATAGGGTACAAAGCCCACCCCACGTGCGGATTGCGGCACGCGGCTGTCGGTGGAGTTGTCGCGGTTGTCCCCCATGAAGAAGTAGTGGCCTTCGGGCACGGTGTAGATACCGGTGTTGTCAGACTGCTGATTGGTGATGTTGAGCGTGGCGTAGCTCACACCGTTTGGCAGGGTCTCAATATAGCGCGATTTGGCACAGATGCCGCCATCGCCGACGGGGCCGTTTTCACAGCGCGGGCGGTGGCCTTGTGGGCCCTGCGGGCCGTATTCTTCGCGGAAGACACCATCGGCCTTGCGCTTCACCGGCACGCCGTTGAGGTAGACCACGCCATTTTTGATCTGTACCCTGTCACCGGGCACACCGATCAGGCGCTTGATGAAGTCATAGCCGGTCACCGGATGGCGGAAGACCACAACATCACCGCGCTCAGGCTCGCCGCCCAGAAGACGGCCGTTGTTGCCGCCAAGCCAGCCGCAGAGGTCTTCGGCGTCAATATTCACACCCACCGCCGGGATGCGCACAGACGGGCAGGAGGCATAGGAATAGCCGTAGGTCATCTTGTTGACGAAGAGGAAATCTCCGATCAGCAGCGTGTCTTTCATGGAGCCTGACGGGATCCAGAAGGGCTGAAAGAACAAGGTGCGGAAGACACCGGCAATCAGCAAGGCCCAGAAGATCGTTTTGATGGTCTCGACAATGCCGCTTTCGCTTTTGGCTTTTTCCGCCATGGGGAATGCTCTCCGCTCGTTCTGCCAGTGTTTTTTGGTCTGAGGTTACATGCGGGCGCGGGCGCGAGGTGTCAAGCAGACTGTCCCTGTGGCGCCGCAATTGGGCGGGCTTCGATCACCACAAAGGCCTGTGCCCAGGGGTGGTCATCGGTCAATGTCACATGAATGATCGCCTCATGGCCGGGCGGCGTCATCTCGGCCAGCCGCTCCTTGGCCCAACCAGTGACCTCCATCACGGGCTGCCCCGTGCGCATGTTTTTGACCGCCATGTCTTTCCAGCTGATGCCCATGGCCAGACCTGTGCCCAAGGCCTTGGAGCAGGCCTCCTTGGCGGCCCAGCGCTTCGCATAGGTGCCCACGGTGTCGCGGCGGCGCTCTGCTTTGGCCTGCTCCACCTCGGTGAAAACACGGTTTTTGAAACGATCGCCAAAGCGCTCAATGGTGCCGGAGATGCGGTCGATGTTGGCAAGATCGGTGCCGATACCAAGGATCATTGAAGAGTCGCGCCTATGTGCCCGGTGGCTTGGTTAAGGGTGAAGGTCAGTCGCGCGTCACCAAAGCTGTCGCTGTCCGGCAGAAAGCGACGCACGTTCATTTCAAAGACCAGGCCAACAGCCGGATCATAGCTGGCCTCAAGACTGGAGAAATCGGCACCAGAGAAGCCGATACCCTCCGCCATCGACACAGTGCGACACTGTCGACCACCGACTTCATCATAGGGCGGCGAGAGCACCAGTATATGGAAAGCGCCCGCTGCAGGCTCAATGGTGTCCAGCAGTGCAAGGCGGACGTCGCCATTCGCGAAGGTACGGGTGTTGTTTTCCCAAGGCTCCACAATGGAGTCCGCGCGGGCCTGCCATTCGCATTCATAGGCCTCTTGCGCAGCAGCAACGCTGGCGAAGCACAGAGCCGCGGCGGTCAGTGCAGGTTTGACAATCACTTCAACCCTCCAGTTTTGCGGTCAAAATTTTGAAGCCAGCAAAACCGAAAAACCCGGCAAATGCGAGATCAAATATACGACTGGCGCGTTGGTAGCCGCGCACGATGGCTGGGGAGGAAAACAGAAATGCATAGCCGATGAAGATCAGGATCGAGCCCACATACAGCAGGCCGAAATAGCCAAAGAGCGTGGCCGGAGTGGCATCGGCAGGGGCAACGATGGCGTATATGGAGGCCCAGCTGAGGATGGCTTTGGGGTTGGTGATGTGGATCGCAGCACCCTTGGCAAAGAGGCTGCGGGCGCTGCCGGAAAAGGGCGTGCCAGCGGCGGCGGTTGTGTCTTTGGCCACAGCGCGTTTGAGCGCCTTGAACGCCAGCCAGCCAAGATAGGCGGCCCCGGCGTAGCGCAGGATTTCAAACACCCAGACATTTGCGAGCATCACCGCAGACAGCCCCAGCGCGGCGGCAATGCCCCAGCTGGCGGAGCCTGCAAGGATGCCTAGTGCAAAGGCCAGTGTCGAGCTGCGCCCCGCAGACATGGCGGTGCCTGCGATGCCCATGGTGGCCGGCCCCGGAGAGCCACCGGCCATAAGCCATGCAATCCAGATCGCGATGAACTCAGGAGTGATCATGATTTGTTTGCTTCCAGCTGTGCCAGTTTCATGCCGTGGCGCACTCCAGACGGCAAAAAAATTCTAATCGTCAGATAGATCAGTGACACATAAAACACCAAGGACAACAGCCAATACAGAGGCGGTAACATAGCAAACACCGCTGAGGCGGACAGCCCCCAAATAGGCAATACAGCTGCCTTAAGTGCTGCGACTAACGCCTGTATGCAAATTGCAACTGCGGTCAGTGGCAGTGCATGTTTCCACGCCGCCCCTTTGGGCAAAGCCGCGCGAGCTCGTTTTCCGTGCTTCCTCCCCAAATCTTGGGCTGCGGTAGCAGCAGGGAGCCAAAGACTGATACTCGCGAGCCAATCAAGGCGACCATAAATCGCCAACACCATCTCACACACCACCAAGCCTAAAACCCACACGCTATAAAACCGAGCGAAGAGAAGTAGGTCCAACTCCATGGAGGTGTGTTCTGGTCTCATCTCCGTGCCTCATCCATCAGGCGGCGCATTTCCGCGATGGCGGGCTGAAGGCCGCGGAAGATCGACTCGCCAATCAGGAAGTGGCCGATGTTGAGCTCCATGAGCTCTGGCAGCGCCGCGATGGGGCCAACGGTTTCATAGGTCAGACCGTGACCCGCATGGACCTCCAGCCCCAGTGAATGCGCAAAACCCGCCATTTCAGTGAGGCGCACAAGTTCTGCATCGCGCTCTTCAAAACGGCCTTCGTAGTGGAAGTCACAATACGCACCCGTATGCAGCTCAATCACCTGTGCGCCAATCCGGTTAGCTGCTTCGATCTGGGCCTGATCAGCGGCGATGAAAATCGACACCCGGCAGCCCGCCTCGCGCAGCGGCGCGATGAAATGCGCCAATTTGTTTTCCTCACGCGCAACCTCAAGCCCGCCTTCGGTGGTGCGCTCTTCCCGCTTTTCCGGCACGATGCAAACCGCGTGAGGCTTGTGACACAGGGCGATGGCCTGCATTTCATCGGTGGCGGCCATCTCGAAGTTGAGCGGCACCGAAAGCGCCTCCATCAATGCGTCGATGTCGGCATCGGCAATATGGCGACGGTCTTCGCGCAGGTGCGCGGTGATGCCGTCTGCCCCCGCCTCTTCGGCCAGTTTGGCCGCGCGGACCGGATCCGGGTAAGCAGAGCCGCGCGCATTGCGCACGGTGGCGACGTGATCGATATTCACCCCAAGACGCAGCATGATCTCAGTCCTCATCTCGCTAATATGTCTGTGGCGACCCTATGCCGGGTGCCGCGCGAGGAAAACCGATTTTTGATCAAAAGATGTGATAGGGTCTTTCAGGATTTACGTGTCTGACTGGACGTTGGCGGCCTGCTCTTCGGCGCGTGCGCGCGCCTTGGCGATGCGTTCTGCGAACTTCGCGGAGCGCCGCTTCTGATAGGCACGGATCACCGGGACTGAGAGGTAATACATGACGGTCGCCGCAATGATGCCCGGGATGATCCCGCCGATCATGTAGGGGTAGAACACCTCGTCATAGAAGATACGCAGGCCCGTCCAATCCGGCACCTCATCGGTAAAAAGCGCAAAGAGATTGTGCCACAAATCTGCGCCTGCATTGGCAAATTTGCCGCCCAGCGAGCTTTTGTCACCGGCTTCAAATTCGGTACCCAAAATGAAGTGGCCGGTTTGCAGAGAGGCCACGCCGATGGGCACATAGGTCAGCGGGTTGCCAAAGAAAGTCGCCAGCAGCGCGGCAAGGATGTTGCCGCCCAGGATGCGGGCCAGAATGGCAGCCACAACAAAGTGCAGCGTGTAAAACGGCGTGAAGGTTGTGAACACCCCGGCCCAGATGCCGCGACCGATGGTTTCCGGCGAACCGGGCAGACGGTGCACACGATATTTGACATAGCGAAAGGCGCGACCCCATCCGCCACGCGGATAGAAAAACTCTCCGAGCACTCGGAGGAAGGGTCTTCTATCGCGGCGTTTGAATACCACCGGGTCTGTCCTCAGTTACGTCAGGGCGCCAGCGCGGAGCGAGCCCTCTCCGGGTTTCTGTAGCGTTCAATCTCGGCCACGTCGGTTTCCGCTTCCAAAGCCAGCATCAGCTTGTGCAGATGCTCAGCATCGCCGAGGTCCACACTTATCAGGAGGCGGTAAAAATCCGGTTTCCGGTCAACGAACTCGAGGTCAGAGATATTGGCGTTGTTCTCGCCAATCAATGTGCAAATACGCCCCAGTACGCCCGCGTCATTGCCAATGGTGACAAAGAGCTGCACCGCATAGATCGGTTTGTGTTTGCCAGCGTGCCAATGCAGATCGAGCCAACGGTCGGGCTGGTCTTCGTAGTTGGACAGCGAATCGCAGTCGATGCTGTGCACGACCACGCCCTGACCGCGGTAGGTGATGCCCACAATCCGCTCGCCGGGCAGCGGCTGGCAGCAGGGCGCGCGCTGAAAGCTCTGATCCGCAGACAGACCAATCACAGCACGTTCCGCACCAATTTCATCAGCCTCAGAGGGGGCAAGATCGGGGTAAACCGCCTGCAGCACCTGTTGCGCGGTCAGCTCGGCGGAGCCAAGGCGCGCCAGCACCTCATCGCGCTCTTTCAGGCGCAGGTGTTTGGCGGCCATATCCAACACTTTGTCGGTGGATTTCTTGCCCACATGCTCAAAGGCGGAGCGCGCCAGCTCTGAACCAAGCTTCACAAAACGTTCGCGGTCCATTTCCCGCAGGGCGCGACGAATCGCTGTCCGGGCTTTGCCGGTCTTGGCCATATCAAGCCAAGTCGCCTGCGGGACCTGCCCTTCCGCGGTGATAATCTCCACCGATTGGCCGTTTTTGATGCGGGTCCAGAGCGGCACGCGACGGTGATCCACTTTGGCACCAACACAGGCGTGGCCGATACGAGTGTGGATCGCGTAGGCAAAATCAACCGGGGTGGCGCCACGGGGCAGCTTCACCACTTCGCCTTTGGGCGTGAAGCAGAAAACCTGATCAGAATACATCTCAAGCTTCACTGCCTCGAGGAAGTCTTCGTGATCCTCCTCGGCGTCGAACTGTTCGGTCAGGCCGGAGATCCATTTCACCGGATCAACGGCAAAAGGGTTCTCGCCGCGCACACCGTCTTTGTAGGACCAGTGTGCCGCCACACCGGATTCGGCCACATCGTGCATCTGACGGGTGCGAATCTGCACCTCAACCCGACGGCCGTTGCGGCCCGACACCGTGGTGTGAATCGAGCGGTAGCCGTTGGATTTCGGCTGGCTGATATAATCTTTGAAGCGCCCCGGCACTGCGCGCCAACGCTGGTGAATCACACCGAGCGCGCGGTAGCAGCTGTCTTCGGTATCGGTGATGATGCGGAAGCCGTAGATGTCGGACAGACGGGAGAAGCCCTGATCCTTTTCCTGCATCTTGCGCCAGATTGAATAGGGTTTTTTGGCCCGGCCAAAGACCTCGCCGGTCACATTAACGGCGGCCAGCTCCTGACGCATGTCGGCGGTGGTTTTCTCGATGACGTCGCCGGTTTCTTTCTGCAGCGTCACAAACCGGCGCATGATCGAAGCGCGGCCATCGGAATTGAGCACCTTGAAAGCCAGATCTTCCAGCTCGTCGCGCATCCACTGCATCCCCATGCGGCCGGCAAGAGGCGCATAGATGTCCATGGTTTCGCGCGCTTTCACAGCCTGCTTTTCAGGGCGCATGGCTTTGATCGTGCGCATGTTGTGAAGGCGGTCGGCCAGCTTGACCAAGATCACCCGCAGGTCTTTGGACATCGCCATGAAGAGCTTGCGGAAGTTTTCGGCCTGTTTGGTCTCTGAAGAAGACAGCTGCAGATTGGTCAGCTTGGTGACGCCATCCACCAGACCGGCCACCTCTTCGCCAAAGCGCTCTGCCACCAGCTCATAAGACGCTTTGGTGTCTTCGATCGTGTCATGCAGCAACGCCGTGATGATGGAGGCATCATCCAAATGCTGCTCTGCCAAGATGCAGGCGACTTCGATGGGGTGGGTAAAATAGGGTTCGCCGGAATGGCGGAACTGACCATCATGCATCTGGCGGCCAAACTCATAGGCCGCGCGAATAAGATCATCGTTGGTCTTAGGGTTGTAGGCGCGAATGTGGTCGACAAGTTCGTCAGCAGGAATCATTTGCGCCTACCGTAGTTGCTGGGGCTTAGCCCTGGCCTTGCGCTTCCATAAGGGCACGCAGGAGTTTCTCTTCGGACATATCGTCCTCCGCCGGGGTATCGGCTTCGGCACCCATCAGAAGCGCCATGCGGTCTTCTTCTGGTTCATCCACTTCGATCTGGCTCTGGTTGGATTCGATCAGACGCTCACGCAGTTCGTCAGCGGTCTGGGTCTCTTCCGCGATCTCGCGCAGGGCCACGACTGGGTTTTTGTCGTTGTCACGATCCAGTGTGATTGCGGCGCCAGCCGAAATTTCACGGGCACGGTGCGACGCGAGCATCACCAGCTCAAAGCGGTTCTGAACTTTGTCTACGCAGTCTTCAACGGTCACGCGGGCCATCAGGCACTCCATTCGTTATGGATCGGGTCGGAAGTCGTGTATGTAAGCGGGATTGTACCCCTTGACAAGCAAGATTCACAGAGGCTCCGGCTCATTGCGCTCGGTTTCGGGCAATTGGGCAAACATTTCTGCCACCGTGAGGCCAATAAGCGGGTGCCGCCAGTGCGGAGCGACGTCCAGAAGCGGGGCCAGAACGAAGGCGCGGTCTTGCAGGCGCGGATGCGGGAGAATCAGTTGCTCGGGCGCTTTGGTGGCCTGTGTCTGCAGATCCAGCTGCCGCCAGCAGGTCTGCACTTCGGCGTCCGGCAGCACCAGATCGTCCAGCGCAATAAGATCAATGTCCAGTGGACGTGTGCCCCAGCGTGTGAGACGCTCGCGCCCAAACTCCGCTTCGATGTCATGCAAACACATAAGAAGATCGCGCGGGTTCAAATCCGTGTGAATGGCAACTGCAGCATTCACAAAATCAGGCCCAGCCCCCGCGGGAAAACAAGGGGTTTGATAGAATCGGCTGATTGCGCGAATATGGATGGAATTACCACTCAATACCTTGATACAATGAACTATTGTTTCTTTGGGAGTCCCGAATTTAGATGGCAAGTTACCGCCGAGGGCTAAGAGGCCGTATCTGCTCACTTAAGTAGCTCCGAATTACGCGAGTTATGGGCGATATGTCGCGAGCGCTTGAAGGCCCGGAAAGATACCTATATTTTAAACAACGCTGTCGCGCCTATCCAAATAATTTCACTCACGGGACATGCCAAGCGCGACAGAGCCAGAAAGGACATTTTGATGTTTTACAAAGACGAACGGCTTGCGCTGTTCATAGACGGTTCGAATCTGTACGCGGCCGCCAAGTCGCTCGGTTTCGATATCGACTACAAGCTTCTGCGGCAGGAATTTATGCGCCGTGGTAAGCTGTTGCGTGCGTTTTACTACACCGCGCTTTTAGAAAATGACGAGTATTCGCCAATTCGACCTCTGGTTGATTGGCTGCATTACAACGGCTTCACCATGGTGACCAAAGCTGCCAAGGAGTACACCGATGCTCAGGGCCGCCGTAAGGTCAAGGGGAACATGGATATCGAGCTGGCAGTGAATGCTATGGAGCTCGCGCCGCATGTGGACCACATTGTGCTGTTTTCGGGAGATGGGGATTTCCGGCCGCTTGTGGAAAGCTTGCAGCGTCAGGGCGTGCGCGTATCGGTTGTGTCAACGATCCGCAGCCAGCCACCAATGATCAGCGACGAACTGCGTCGTCAGGCCGATAATTTTATCGAGCTCGACGGGCTGCGCGAGGTTATCGGGCGCCCGCCGCGTGACCCGATGCCGGAGCCGGGCCGCGAAGCGGAGATGGTTGGCAACTGAGCCTTACACACAAGAGTTAGAATCGAACCGGGGTGCTGAGCGCCCCGGTTTTTCTTTGTCCTGTCACAGGGACATTGTCATTCCGATTGCGCGTTCATGCTGTTGTGCATTTCAATCACTCGGTCGGGCCAGGTGCTTTTGATAAAAGCCAGCACATCCAGAATGTCCTGATCGGTCATGCTGCCAGCGAATCCCGGCATATTGCTTTGATAGCCCTGCCCCACAACTGCCTCCGTGCCCAGTTTGGTGATCCTAAAGAGCACCTCGTCAGGATGGTGCCAGGTGTGGCCGCTTGCGTCATGCGGCGGGGCTGGCATCAAACCGTCTGCATCGCGTTCGCGCCAATTGGGTGCGCCTTGCAAAGCCGCGCCGTGGCAGACCGCGCAATTCTCGGCATAAAGTTCTGCGCCCTGCGAAACCCGCGCGGCTTCGTCATAAGGCAGCCGCAGGGCAGCGGCATCCGCATCTGAAGCGCCAAAGGCAAATTGCCAGACAATCGCGGCGACGGCGACAGTGGCCGCGGTTGCGACGGTTGCTTGCTTGAAAGACATGTCCTCTCCATTCGTCGTTTGCCCGCTGCTAGCAGCCTCCCACACTGGAAGGTCAAGCACTGGACGGCGCGCTGGGAAATCACTACCTGTGGGCAACGACCAATGTGGAGTTGAGCCGATGAGCAAGCCGCCTCTGACCATTCACCTTGCTGCCCCGCGCGGCTTTTGCGCCGGTGTGGACCGGGCCATTAAGATCGTGGAGATGGCTCTCACGAAATGGGGTGCGCCGGTCTATGTCCGCCATGAGATCGTGCACAACAAATATGTGGTCGACGGGCTGCGCGACAAAGGTGCTGTGTTTGTCGAAGAGTTGGATGAATGCCCCGATGACCGTCCGGTGATCTTTTCGGCCCATGGTGTGGCCAAGGTGGTCCCGGCGGAAGCTCAGCGGCGCAATATGATCTATGTGGACGCCACCTGCCCGTTGGTGAGCAAGGTCCACATTGAGGCGGAGCGCCATTCTGAAAGCGGGCTGCAGATCATCATGATTGGCCACGCCGGGCATCCGGAGACCATTGGCACCATGGGGCAATTGCCGGATGGCGAAGTGCTTCTGGTGGAGACCGAGGCGGATGTGGCCGATGTGGATGTGCGTGATCCGGACAAGCTCGCGTTCGTGACGCAAACCACACTGTCGGTGGATGACACCAAAGGCATTGTTGCCGCGCTCAACAACCGCTTTCCCAATATTGTGGGCCCACATAAGGAAGACATCTGCTATGCCACCACCAACCGCCAGGAAGCGGTGAAGGAAGTGGCCCCCAAAGTGGATGCGATGCTGGTTGTGGGTGCGCCCAACTCCTCCAACTCCAAACGTCTGGTGGAAGTGGGTTCGAAAAACGGCTGTGATTACAGCCAGTTGGTGCAGCGCAGCACCGATATCGACTGGCGCGCGCTGGAAGGCATCTCTGCTCTTGGCATCACCGCAGGTGCCAGCGCACCGGAAGTTCTGGTGAATGAGGTGATCGACGCCTTCCGCGACCGCTTTGACGTGACGGTCGAGATCGTGGAAACCGCCGTTGAGCGGGTGAACTTCAAAGTGCCGCGCGTGCTGCGCGATGTGGAAGCGGCCTCTTAACGTCCTTGCAGAGGCAGGGAGCGCCTGTTGGGCGGATGATTAGCGGTACACCTCTTTGGAAAGTGCCTGTGCGCTGAGACATTCAGCGCTGCGGCGCATTATTTCTCGCAGGCGATCCCATCCTTATCGCGATCCAGTTTGTAGGGATCAGGCCCAACAACCTGAATAGGGCCTTTCACATAAATCGGGCCATTTCCGCTGCCACCGGCACAATCCACGTCCGGGCCATTTGGCGGCAGGCACGCGCCTTTATAGCTGGGGTGGCAAGGTTGCGCGGCAGCGGCGATAATACCTATGAGCTGGGCAATGGTCAGCACCAGAAGCGCGCGTGTGTTTAGTCTATTGATCGTCATCACGCTTGGGTAGTGTATTGCCTATGGGCACGGAAGAGATCGCGTGCATACTGACGTGACGAAACAGAAAAACGCAAAGAGGTGAAGATGTTAGGCATTCCAAAGGCGCCATTGGCACTGGGGCTGGCCGGATTGATCCCGTTTGTCTGGGGCGCGCTGTCCTACCTGAACCCGGTTCTGGCGCTTTGGGGCACGCAGGCGATTGGGCCGCGGTTTGTCGGGCCTTACATCCAGCTCTACTACGGTGCGATCATTTTAAGCTTCATGTCCGGCGTGTTGTGGGGCTTTGCCACCAAAGCGGAAGGCGGGCGGGCGGCAACAGGCTATGCGCTCGCGGTTGTTCCGGCGCTCTGGGCGTTTTTCATGACCGGCGGCGGGCCTGTCAGCGCGGGGACCAATCTGTTGTTTGGTTTCGCCGGGCTTCTGTTTCTGGACTATGCGTTTTTCAAATGGGGGCTGACACCGCCATGGTGGATGCGGTTGCGACTGATCCTGACAGCGGTTGTGGTGAGCTGTCTGGCGATCAGCGTGGTTTATTGAGCGCATGGCGCGCTGCGCTTGTGGCCGAGTGGAGGAGTTAGGATGATGTCATTGCAGTTTTTGATCACCGCTTTGGTGGTGGTGATCGCGCCCGGCACCGGGGTGATTTACACGTTGGCCATGGGGCTCGGCCAAGGGCCACGTGCTGCGGTTTGGGCAGCACTTGGCTGCACAGCTGGAATTCTGCCGCACCTGCTGGCCGCGACATTGGGGTTGGCGGCGGTGCTTCACACCTCTGCGGTGCTCTTCAATGTCGTGAAATTCGCGGGGGTGGCCTACCTCCTGTATCTGGCCTGGCAGGCGCTGCGCAGCGATGGCGCCTTGCGCGTGCGTGCTGAGCGCGAGGTGCAAAAGGGCGCAGTGATTGCGCGACGCGGGGCATTGATCAATATCCTGAACCCGAAACTTTCAGTGTTTTTCCTCGCACTTCTGCCGCCCTTTTTGAGCGGCAATCCTGCAAGCGCCACCGCAGAGATGGCCTTGCTCGGTGGGGTTTTCATGGCGATGACCTTCGGCGTTTTTGTGCTTTATGGATTGTTTGCGGCCAAGGCACGGGATGCGCTCTTGGGCAGTGAGCGGGTGATCGCCTGGCTGAACCGCAGTTTTGCCACGCTGTTTGTGGCGCTGGCCGGTCGTCTGGCACTGGAGCGGGCATGAGCGACAAGGAAACCATGCAGGTTTATGCACAAGCCGCCGAAGATTATGCAGAGCGATTTGCCAAGGTCGCAGAGGGCGACATCGATCAGTTCAGCGATCTCAAGGCGCTGTTTGAACTGTTGCCCGACGGCGGGCTGGTGCTGGATCTGGGATGTGGCCCCGGGCAATGGGCGGCCAAGATCCGTGATGCGGGATATCGGGTTGAGGCCATGGATGCCTCACCAGAGATGGCGAAACTGGCCAAAGACCGGTTTGATCTGGACGTGACCGTGGGCGTGTTTGAAGATCTGACGGCAGAGGCTAAATATGATGGCATCTGGGCCAATTTCAGCCTGCTGCATGCGCCCCGTGCTGACTTCCCGATGCATCTGGCTCGGGTGTACCGGGCACTCAAACCCGGTGGCGCGTTTCATATCGGCATGAAGCTGGGCGAGGCCGAGGCGCGGGATCGCTTGGGGCGGTTTTACAGCTACTACGGCGAGGCGGAACTGATTGGCCTGCTGGAAGCAGCGGGCTTTACGGTGATCCGAAAAAGGCGGGGCAATGGCCAAGGATTGGCTGGCGGCCACGACACATTTGTCATACTGACCGCCCATGGCTGATTTGATTGCATATACCGATGGCGCATGTTCTGGAAACCCGGGTCCGGGGGGCTGGGGCGTGTTGTTGCAGGCCAAGGATGGCGACGCGGTGATCAAGTCACGTGATCTGTCTGGCGGGGCACCGGAGACCACCAACAACAAGATGGAGCTGATGGCCGCGATCATGGCGCTTGAAACGCTGGAACGCCCAAGCACCATCACGGTTGTGACGGACAGCACCTATGTGAAGAACGGTGTGACCGGCTGGATTTTTGGCTGGAAGAAGAACGGCTGGAAGACTTCCGCCAAAAAGCCCGTGAAAAATGTTGAGCTGTGGCAGCGACTTGATACGGCGCAAGCGCGCCACTCAGTGACCTGGGAATGGGTCAAAGGCCATGCTGGCCATCCGGAAAACGAACGCGCCGACGAGCTTGCTCGTGAAGGCATGGCCCCATTTAAGGCCGGGAAGTAGGGCCGAACCCTATACCGCGACAGCCTGCTGTTCTTCGCCCTCTGACCAGCGCGCCTGATAGTCCGTCTGATAGACCTTTGTGCCTTTATCAGCGCGCTTCTGAAGCGGTTTGCGAACAGCGTAGGATAAGATGACCGGGCCATCAGGCAGCTTGCCAAGCAAACGGGGGCGCACCCCGGTTTCGTTGGGGTTCGTTGTCCCTACGCTCCGGTGCGCAAACATGGGAAGCAACGGCTGCAATTCGCATTCAAGCACTTCATAGCCGAGCGTTTTTTCCCAGAACCCATACACCATTTCCGGCGTGATTTGATAAAATCCATGGTTGATCCAGTTGTTGCACGGGCTATGGCCGATCAAGACCCCACCAGGCTTTAGCATCCGGTCAATGTTGCGATAAGCGGTTGGCAGATCAAAGACATGCTCGCATGTGCCGCCATCATAGATCACATCAAAACGCCCACGCAGTTTTTTTGGGAGCTTACCGGAAAGATCCTGAACGATGCTGGCATCTTCAAAGTCAGAGACATCCATACTGTCTACCTGATCAAAGCCCAAACGCTCAAAGAAGGTTTCCGAGTATTTGTTATCCGGGCTGGCGAAATCTTCCTCGGAGAGATCCGGAAAACGCGCCTTAATCGTGTCTTGAAACAGTCGGGCGGAACGCTTTCGACGGCTCCCAACCCAGCGCTGACGTCCCAGCATTAGAAAATTTCCGCCGAGCTCGTGATCTCCGACGACATTCATGAGTCGCACGGCGAGCGTGTCAGGGATTGCCATGATATTCTCCTACCTGCGTTTTTATCGTCTTAGGCTGCCTGATCGGTGCCATCACTTGAGAGTTCGATCTCCTCCTCATCGGGCATGTGCCCGCCGGAAAGCATGCGATCCAGATGCACAACAAAGGCGCGGCCTGGGCGTTTTCTACGCGCCATTTTGGCCATGGCCCGCGCGCCCTCGATCGCCTCTTCATGCCGTCTTCGGACCACAGGATCGTCTAGCATCGCTTCTTTGATCGGCAGGGCTTTGGCGAAGCCTTCTGCCAGACTGTGATCTTCTACCTCGTTGCGATCAAATTTTTTCCAGTAGGCGAGCTTGAGGTTCCCACCGACATGATTGGCGCGCCCTCGGCGCTGCTTGTTCAAAAACGCATCCTTGGAGCGCAAAGCATAGTGGTTGAGCTGTGCAACCTCATAGCCGTAGCCGTCACTCACATGGAGTGCGCCGGGCATGTTTTCATCGGGGATGCGCGTGCCATCAGCGGTGACCCAGACAATATCTGAGGCGCGGCGTTCAAGAAACGGGCGGTGCACCCCCATGCGGTTGAATTTCTCGTTGTTCCGAAACAGAGTCTTGAAAAAGCGGCTGCGGCGTTGCGGGTTAACTTCGGCGCCTTCGCACTTCACGAACTCTTCCGGCACAGGGCGGTCTGAGATGTGCTCAATTCCCGCGTTGCCAAAGATGCGCCACACGAGAGAGATCGCATCTGCGCCTTTGTGATGATCAATGAGCGCTTTGAAAGTGCCGTCTCCGACTTTGATGTCGAGATACTCATCCACATCAACCACCAGCAGCCAATCCGCATCGCGCACCACAGGTTCTTGCTCCGCCCACATCAGCGCGCTTTTGTGCGGCCCGCGCCGCATCACACGGTTGAACCGGTGATGGACATAGCCCAGCCTATTGAGATTTCGTAGAATCTGGTCGGTGGGATCGCTGCAGTCGTTGGTGAACACAACAATGTCAGTTGCACCAAGGGCCTTGTAGTGTGCAACCCAATCAAGAATGTAAGGACCTTCGTCCTTCATGGTGGTCACAACCGTGACCTTTGGCGCAGCGGAATCGCTGCCAAAATCCAAAATCGCCATTTTTGCTCGCCTCAATAAAGCATGCGGCTTTGGTGCCGCTTATATGAGTCGAGCATAGTCAAGGTTTTGGCCAGCGGTCTACAATTTTAAGAAATTCTTAATGTAGCGCAGGCGTTTGTGGCTTTCGGGGCACCGGCGTGCCGGGATTTAGCGGCGGTAATGGGTTGGCACGATGATGAGTGCGCCGATCGAAGACACGATCGCATTCATGCCCGGGCTGCCAAAACCGATGTGAAACATGCGGCTGATCATGAAAAACAGAAATGCCCCGCCAATGCAGATGATGATCGACGGGATGTAGCCATTATGCGTGAAGCGGATGCGCTCTGAGGCATAGCCGATGATTCCGGCGATGATGACGGTTCCGAAGAAGGCAAAGAACATGGGACCTCATGGGCGTGCTAGCGGTGTATTTACCTGCCTACGATTGGGCAAAACGCGCTGCGGGGCAAGAGATGGCCTTGGGGCCGGGAGCTGAAGAAAGATGCGCGACGTCGGACTTCGCGGGGGCCAGCCCCCGCACCCCCGGGATATTTGACGAATGAGCAAACGCAGTGGCGGGCGTGTCGGCGATGTTGGGTTCTCCACCAATGCTGAAACACGGGGCGCCTAATTGAGCGGTGCTGCTAGATCACATCGCCCTTGCTGAGCTGGAAGCCTCGGAGAAACACGTCGGCATCCTGCGCGCCTTTGCCGGCGCGTTGCAGGCGCAGGAGTTGCACGGCGCCGTCGCCGCAGGCCACGGTGAGCGCATCATCCAGTAAAGTGCCAGCGTCGCCCTGCCCCTCTGTAAGGCGGGAGGCGAGGAGTTTCACCCGTTGGCCTTCAATCTCTGTCCATGCACCGGGGAATGGGGAGAGACCGCGGATTTTTCGGTCCACCTCAACCGCCGGGGCGGACCAGTCGATGCGCGCTTCGGATTTGTCGATCTTTTCGGCGTAAGTGACCCCTTCTTCTGGCTGTGGCGTGGCTGTCAGTTCGGGTAATGCGGCAAGAGTGTCCACAATGGCGCCGGAGCCCAAGACCGCGAGGCGGTCATGCAGCTCTGCGGTGGTTTCCTCGGTGCCAATGGTGAGGTCACGACGCAGCAGAACCGGGCCAGTGTCCAGCCCCGCATCCATTTGCATGATGCACACACCCGTTTCTGCATCTCCCGCCATGATCGCGCGGTGGATGGGGGCAGCGCCGCGCCAACGTGGCAGAAGGCTGGCGTGGATGTTCAGACAACCCTGCGTCGGAGCGTCGAGCACCGCCTGGGGCAGAAGCAGCCCGTAGGCCACCACAACCCCCACATCCGCCTTCAGATCGCGGATGGTCTGTTGCACCTCATCGGTGCGCAGGCTTTTGGGATGGTGCACCTCAAGACCCAGTTCCAGTGCGCGGGCATGGACCGGGGTTGGGCGGTCTTTCTTACCGCGTCCAGCCGGGCGCGGTGGTTGGCAGAAAACGGCGGCAATCTCGTGGCCCGCGTCAACCAGAGCATCAAGCACGGAAACTGAGAAATCGGGGGTTCCCATGAAAAGAATGCGCATGGTTTGGCTCCTGCGTGCGTGGAATTTAAGTTGGGTGTCAGCGGCGTTTCTGGGCTTTTTTGATCAGCATCGCGCGTTTGGTTTTGCTGAGATGATCAAAGTACATTTTGCCGTTGATGTGGTCGATCTGGTGCTGCACGGAGGTGGCCCAGAGGCCAACAAAGTCTTTCTCAACGGTCTCACCAGACTCATCCATATAGCGCACGGTCACCGCGCGGGGGCGGGAGATTTTGGCAGAAACACCCACGAGGTTGGGGCTCGCCTCTTCATGCTCGCGCGGCTGAACCGAGGCGTGCAGGATTTCAGGGTTGGCCATGCGGATGGGCTGGTTGCCCTCTTCGGTGGCGTCGACCACGATCAGGCGCTTGAGCACGCCAATCTGGTTGGCCCCCATGCCAACGCCGGGCATGGCGTACATGGTGTCAATCAGATCATCCCAGACCTGACGAACTTCATCGGTGATCTCTGCCACAGGTTCGGAAACGGTGCGCAGGCGTTTGTCAGGCCAAGGCAGGCAGGGGCGAACGGTCATGGGGCGGTATATCCTTGCAAAATCTCGGCGCGTGCGGGCTCGGATAGGTGATCAAGCGTCACGCGGCCGTCAAGATGATCCATTTCGTGCTGAATGCAGCGGGCTTCAAAGCCGTCAAAATCACGCTCATGCGTGCCGCCAAGCTCATCCATCCACCGCACTGTGATCTCTGTGGGGCGGACAACAGGCACCATCAGATCAGGGATCGAGAGGCAGCCTTCATCAAGCGTATCCTCACCCTCGCTCTGCGCGATGATCTCCGGATTGAGAAATGCCATTGGCGTGCCTGCGCCGTCTTTCCAGGTGCAATCCATCACAAAGACACGTTTCATCACACCCACCTGTGGCCCGGCCAAACCACGACCGGGAGCGGCATACATGGTATCAAACATATCTGCGATCAGGGGGCCCAGGTCTTCGTCAGTGACCGGATCTTTGACCGGAGCGCAGGGCTGCGCCAGCCTCAAGTCGGGATAGAAGACCAGCGGCAGAATGCTCATCCGCGTGCCAGCTCGCGCTTCAGCTTTTGGGATTTGCGGGTCATCATCTGGCGTTTCATCGGGCCGAGATAGTCGATGAAGAGCTTGCCGTTGAGGTGGTCGATCTCATGCTGCACGCAGGTCGCCCAAAGGCCATCGAAATCTTTCTCCTGCGGATTGCCATCCATATCGATCCAGCCCACCCGCACTTCGGCGGGGCGGGTGACTTCGGCAAACTGCTCCGGGATAGACAGGCAGCCCTCCTCATAGACGCTCTGATCCTCAGAGCTGGACAGCACCTCAGGATTGAACATCACTACCGGTTCCGGTTCGCCTTCTTTGATGCAATCCATCACGATCAGACGCTCCAGCACGCCAACCTGCGGCGCGGCCAGGCCGATGCCCGGCGCGTCATACATGGTTTCCAGCATGTCTTCGGCCAATGTGCGCAGATCGTCGCTCAGATCGGCGACGGGCGCGCAGAGTTTTTTAAGGCGCGGATCGGGGTGGATGAGAATGGGCTTAATCATGGCCCTCATCTAGGACAGACGCGCCCTGCGCGCAACGGGTTAGGCTCTGTGCAATAGCGCCCAACGACCGGGTAAAGCGGCTTTTCTGACACAGACTGCCCGCCACCACCCCAATAGATGCGCAATTACAAGTCACTAGAGCGACATCAGACAAAATATCCTCAAATCCAAAGGGCGCAGATGTGGGTTTTTTGCAAGATGGGTTGCACCGCGCCCGCTTTTCGCTAGCGTGCCTTGCGATGTTAAGCAAAGGACGCAGCACATGAGTTTTGACGAAATCATCGACCGTTTTGGCACCCACTCTGTGAAATGGGACATGATGGAGCAAATCTATGGCGTGCCAGCCGATGACGGGATTGCCATGTGGGTTGCGGATATGGATTTCCGCCCGCCGCAATGTGTAGCTGACGCAATTGCCAAAATGCAGGCGCAGGGCATCTATGGCTATTACGGCGATGAGACTGCGTACAACGAAGCGATCTGTTGGTGGATGAAGACCCGGCATGGCTGGGAGGTGGACCCGGCCTCGGTCTTCACCACCCATGGGCTGGTGAACGGCACCGGCATGTGTGTGGACAGCTTTACCAAACCGGGCGATGGCGTTGTGTTAACCACACCGGTCTATCACGCCTTTGCACGGGTCATTGCGTCGGCAGGCCGCGAGGTTGTGGAGTGCCCGCTGGCGCTGAACGAGGGGCGCTATGAGATGGATTTTGCAGCCTGGGATGCGCAGATGCAGGGGCATGAAACCATGTTCATCCTTTGCTCGCCGCATAATCCCGGTGGCCGTGTCTGGACCCGTGAAGAGCTGCAGGGCGTGGCAGATTTCTGCAAACGCCACGATCTCATTCTGGTGTCTGATGAAATCCACCATGATCTGGTCTACCCGGGGCACACCCATATCCCGATGACCAACGTGGATGAGAGCATTCTGGACCGGTTGGTGATGATGACCGCCACCACCAAGACGTTCAACATCGCGGGCAGCCATTCCGGCAATGTGATCATTCCCGACCCGGCGCTGCGCGCCAAGTTTGCGACCCGCATGGCCGCGCTTGGGCTATCGCCCAACAGCTTTGGCTTGTTTATGGCGGAAGCGGCCTATTCGCCGGATGGTGCGGCCTGGGTAGATGATCTGATCACCTATCTGGACGGCAACCGGAAAATTCTGGATGCGGCAATTGCAGATATTCCCGGCGTGGCCTCCATGCCGCTTGAGGCGACATACCTCAGCTGGGTGGATTTCACCGACACTGGCATGTCACGGGCAGAGTTCACCAAACGGGTGGAACAAGATGCCCGTATCGCAGTGAACCACGGGCCAACCTTTGGCAAAGGCGGCGAGAACTTCCTGCGGTTCAATATCGCCACACCGCGGGCGCGCGTGGAAGAGGCAGCAAGCCGTCTGCGCACGGCATTTGCCGATATGCAGTAAAACAAAGGCGCCCTGCCGCTATTCAAACGGGCCGGCCGCCACCTGCAGCGCGGGTCAGTTCTGCTGTTCCAGCAGAGCGACCGGCGCGGGCTCTTCCTGATAAAAATCGACCGGAGCGCGTTCCATTGCCGGGGTGGAGCGCTTGAACTCATAGCGCATTTCGCCGTGTTCCTCATCTGCGGCAATCACCAGACATTGAAACAGGTGTTTGCTGCCGTCATAGAGATCGACCAGCCCGCGCAGATGTGGCGCGGTTTCGGCGTCCAGCGTGAAACCGGTTTCCCAATGACGCAGCACACGAATGCTCTGACCATCCGCTTCTATACGAAGGCGATGGCGCTGTTTCAGGGCTTTCTTGCGGGCGGCATCCAAGCCTGCCTGCACTTCAGCGGAAACGAATGTACTCATCGAGAATCTCCAAAATCGGCCTCCATCGTCGCGACCCATTAGAGCTGGGTCAAGCGAAGATTTTGTAAACATACGCCACCGTTCGGAATGGCAACGCCTTGTAAAACCGCGATATCCCATGCGGGTTTGCCTGGTTCTTCTGTGCAAAAATGCGCAGCAAGCGCGCGGGGATGCCGGTGTTATGACGCCGCTGTGGCCCCTAGATTACTCAGCAACATCGATGACGACACCACCTCGGAAGGGAGCACGCCATGGGGCTTTTGGTTGATGGGAAATGGACCGATCAATGGTATGACACCAAGTCCACGGGCGGCAAATTTGTGCGCTCGCAATCGCAGTTTCGCAACTGGATCACCGCAGATGGCAGCGCGGGGCCAAGCGGCACAGATGGCTTCAAGGCCGAGAGCGGTCGCTATCACCTTTATGTGTCCTACGCCTGTCCCTGGGCGCATCGCACGCTGATCTTTCGCAAGCTGAAAGGGCTTGAGGATCACATCAGCATCTCTGCGGTGCATCCGGACATGCTGAGCGAGGGCTGGACCTTTGAGACAGACGGCGCCGGTGCGACGGGCGACACGCTTTATGGTCTGCCATTTGCCTATAGTCTCTATTCCAAGGCGGATGCGAGCTACTCAGGCCGCGTGACCGTGCCGATTCTTTGGGACAAGCAGCGGGAAACCATTGTGAGCAATGAAAGCTCTGAGATCATCCGCATGTTCAACTGCGCCTTTGACGGGCTGACCGGCAATACACTGGATTTCTGGCCTGAAGCCGAACGAGAGGCGATCGAAGAGGTCAATGCTCGGATCTATGACAGGGTCAACAATGGCGTTTACAAAAGCGGCTTTGCCACTTCGCAAGAGGCCTACGACGCCGCTGTGCACCCGCTGTTTGACACGCTGGACTGGCTGGAAGAGCGGCTTTCGCAAAACCGCTATCTGATGGGCGATCAAATCACCGAAGCGGATTGGCGGCTCTTCACTACGCTTGTGCGTTTTGATCCGGTCTATCACCTGCATTTCAAATGCAACCGCAAGCGGCTGATCGATTATCCGAACCTCTGGGGCTACACGCGGGAGCTCTATCAGGTGGAAGGTGTGGCTGAGACCGTGAATATGGATCACATCATCGGCCACTATCACCGCAGCCATGAAAGCATCAATCCGCACCGTATTGTGCCGATCAATCCGCTTCTGGATTTTGACGCACCGCACGGGCGCGGCTGAGCGCGGCTTGCCAAACGCCTTCTTGGTGGTGTAGCCGCGCTCTGAACAGCAGTTTTGCAAGACTGGGAGCGCGGCGCGATGCAGGCGGGAAAAGAATTGGTTTCAGTCATGCCGCCGCGCGATCATGGTGGCGGCATTGATGCAGCGGTGGCCCGCTGGGGCGGCACACGAGTACAGTGGCTGGATTTGTCCACCGGGATCAACCCGGTGCCCTATCCTTTGCCAGAGTTTACCGCGGCGGATTGGAATGATCTGCCCGATCAGGCGGCGCAGGATGCGCTGATCCGCGCCGCGCGGGAATTCTGGAAGTTGCCAGAGGGTGCTGCGATCCTTGCGGCTCCCGGGGCCTCGGCTCTGATCGCACGTATTCCGGCACTGCTGCCTACAGGCAGCGTGGACATCCCTGCCCCAACCTACAATGAACATGCCGCCGCCTTTGCGGCGCAGGGCTGGGCCTTTGGCAACGGCGCGCCTGACGCGCGGGTGCTGGTGCATCCCAACAACCCAACCGGTAAACGATGGCAGGCAGAGGATGTGGATGCGCCGCTGTTGGTGATCGACGAGAGCTTTTGTGACGTCTGCCCGGATGACAGCCTCGTGCATCTAGCTGATCAGCCGGGGCGGATTGTGCTGAAGAGTTTTGGCAAATTCTGGGGGCTGGCCGGGATGCGGCTCGGCTTTGCAATTGCCACACCTGACACCATCGCCAAGCTGAGCGCTCTGAGCGGCCCATG
The DNA here is from genome assembly GCF_017743735.1 of Shimia sp. R9_2. Classification (GTDB taxonomy): domain Bacteria; phylum Pseudomonadota; class Alphaproteobacteria; order Rhodobacterales; family Rhodobacteraceae; genus Shimia. The sequence goes on along the minus strand of NZ_JAGHRO010000001.1, from coordinate 704,955 downwards.
GGCAGTCTCCGGCCCGGCGTTGCGCACTGGTGCGGCGGCATTGCAAGATCACAGCTGGGCCGCAGATACACGCGCGCGATTGAGCAAAGACAGTGACCGTCTGGATGCGCTGATGACAGCCAAAGGCGCGCGGATTGTGGGCGGCACCACGCTGTTCCGTCTCTATGACGTGCCGGATGCGGCCAAATGGCAGGAACAACTGGCTGAGCATCACATCTGGACACGGGTTTTCCCATACTCGGAGACATTCCTGCGCCTTGGCCTGCCTACGCCGGATCGCTGGGCACAGCTTGAGAATGCGTTGACGACAATGGAGGCAGGCGCATGAGCACGGCATGTGTTTTGGTTGGCGCGATGCTTCTGGATGCCGCGCTGGGGGAGCCACGCTGGCTTTGGCAACGGCTGCCCCATCCGGCGGTTCTGATGGGCCGCGTGATTGGACAGGCCGATGCGTGTTTCAACACCGGTGAGGCCGGCCGCCTCAAAGGAGCGCTTGTGGTGGTTGGTCTGGTCATCGGCGCCATGGTGCTTGGCAAGGTGATTGGCCTGTTTGGCTGGCTACCCGAACTGATCATTACTGCCATCCTTTTGGCGCAACGTTCGCTTGTGGATCACGTTCAAGCGGTGGGCGATGGCTTGCGGCTGTCGCTCGGGGATGGGCGGCGCATGGTGGCGCGGATTGTAAGTCGAGACACCGCCCATATGGATCAAAGCGCGGTGGCACGCTCCGCCATTGAATCCGGTGCGGAGAACCTGAGCGACGGGGTGATCGCCCCGGCTTTCTGGTTCCTGATCGGCGGGCTGCCCGGCCTGCTGGTCTATAAAGTGGTGAACACCGCAGACAGCATGATTGGCTACCGCTCTGAGAAATATCTGCACTTTGGCTGGGCCGCTGCGCGGCTTGATGATGTGCTGAACTGGGTGCCTGCCCGCATCACCGCAGCCCTGATTGCCGTCAGTCATGCTGGGCTGTCCCAGTGGCAGGCCATCAAAGCGGATGCGCGTCTGCACCGCTCGCCCAATGCGGGCTGGCCGGAGGCTGCCATGGCCCGCGCGCTTGGCATCTCTCTGGCGGGGCCCCGCGCTTATGACGGCAAGATGCAGAGCTTTCCCTTTGTGAACCCTGAAGGCCGCAAAGAGCTCGGACCTGATGATGTGGACGCCGCCTGTGGCGCGCTGTGGCGCAGTTGGGGCATCACGCTCGCGGCAGCCTTGATACTGGCTCTGTTCTGAGCGCTTGCCCAGCCAGACGCCTCTGGCTATGTCTGAACGCAAATATTGCTTCAGGGACTTTCAGATGCGTCTTTTGCCTGCGCTTGCCGCCGCGTTTCTTTCCATCACCACCGCCAGCACCGCAATCGCGCAATGCGGGGGGTCGTTTAACAGCTTCGTCAGCGGTCTGAAGCAGGAAGCCCGTGCCAAGGGCTATGACAAAAGCACGGTGAACGCATTTTTCGCCAATGTGCGCCAAGACCCAGCCACCATCAAAGCGGACCGCAGCCAAGGGGTATTCCAACGCCCGTTTCTGGATTTCAGCCAGCGGTTGATCAGTCAGAACCGGATCGATGTGGGCCGCAAAAAAGCACAGCAATATGCCAGCACCTTTGACCGCATCGAGCGCCAATATGGCGTGTCGCGCGGCGTACTGTTGGCGTTCTGGGCGTTTGAAACCGATTACGGCGCATTTCAGGGGGACTTCAATACGTTGAACTCTCTGGTGACCCTGTCCCATGATTGCCGTCGCCCGGAGCTGTTCCGCCCACAGGTGTTTGCGGCGCTGGAGCTGTACAAACGCGGCAACTTCAGCCCGACCAAAACCACAGGTGCCTGGGCTGGTGAGATCGGCATGGTCCAGATGCTGCCAGCAGACATCATCGAGAACGGCGTGGATGGCGATGGCGACGGCAAAGTGAGCCTCAAGACATCTCCCCAAGATGCGCTGATGTCGGGCGGCAAGATGCTCTCCCATCTCGGCTGGCGCGCGGGCGAGCCTTGGCTGCAGGAAGTCACAGTGCCCGCCAATCTGGATTGGTCCAAGTCCGGGCTGGACACCACATTGCCTGCAAAACAATGGGCCAAGATGGGCGTGAAACCGCGTGAAGGGCAACTGGCCAACCTGCCTGCGTCACTGTTGCTGCCACAAGGGCGCAAAGGGCCGGCCTTCCTCGCCTACCCGAACTTCAATGTGTATTTTGAGTGGAACCAGAGCTTTGTCTATGTGACCACCGCGGCCTATTTTGCCACCCGCCTGGAAGGGGCGGCGCGCTATGATGCAGGCAATGCCGATCCCGGTCTGAGCGGCGCGCAGATGAAGCAGTTGCAGAGCAAACTCAAGGCCCGCGGCCATGATGTTGGCAAGGTGGATGGCATTCTCGGCAAGCTGACCCGCCGTGCGGTGCAGGCAGAACAACAACGATTGGGCTTGCCTGCGGATGCCTGGCCCACACAGCAATTGCTGAACGCGCTCTAAAAGCTCGATTAGGAATGCGCGACAACCTCGCGCACTGGAAAGCGCATGCCGTCTTTGGTCTGCAGCACAAGGCGGCCGCCGTTTTCCACAATACGGTCGCAGCGCTCCACGCCGGTGACAAAAGTCACGCAAAACGTGCTGTCCGCGGCGGCCTTCCAATGGCCATACCAGGTCCCGCCACCGCCATAGGTGTATTGATACTGGCCGTTGCTTTCAAAGACCGACCGCCCGTTGTCAAAGAATACCAAGGTCTGTCCTGACAGGCGCTCGGTCAGGCCTGCGCTGTCAAAAGCTGTGTCGCCGGGCTGGGTTTTCCAATCCTGCGCAGCCACTGGCGCGGCCAATAGCATCAAAAACCCGATCATCATCCGCATCACGCATCCTCCATGCCGCAACCCTAAACCGAGCGGTCGATGTTTCTGCGTCACAAAGCGGTGAGCCTCTTCATTCTGCCAAAAATACTCCGGGGTGAATTGGCCATCAGGCCAAGAGGGGCCGGCCCCTGGGCGTTACGCCACCAGCGTCTCTGCCGCCTTAAGATCAACCGACACAAGCTGGCTCACGCCCTGCTCTACCATGGTAACGCCAAAGAGGCGGTCCATCCGCGCCATGGTGACGGCGTGGTGGGTGATGATCAAAAAGCGGGTGTTGGTGCGACGACACATCTCGTCCAGCAAATCACAGAAGCGCGTGACATTGGCGTCATCCAATGGCGCGTCGACCTCATCCAGCACACAGATCGGTGCCGGATTGGCCAGGAACACCGCAAAGATCAGCGCCATGGCGGTGAGGGTCTGTTCTCCGCCAGACAGCAGGGACAGGGTGGAGAGCTTCTTGCCCGGCGGCTGGCACATGATTTCAAGGCCTGCCTCCAGCGGGTCCTCGCTTTCCACCAGAACCAGATTGGCCTCGCCCCCGCCAAACAGATGGCGGAACAGCAAAGAGAAGTTGCTATTGACCTGTTCAAAGGCCGTCAGAAGGCGCTCACGCCCCTCTTTGTTGAGGCTGGCAATGCCGCTGCGCAGGGTGCTGATCGCGGCTTCGAGATCGGATTTCTCGCTGGTCAGCGCGTCATATTCTTCCTGCACTTCTTTGGCGTCTTCTTCGGCGCGCAGGTTGACCGCGCCAAGGCTGTCGCGCTGTCGCTTGAGGCGGTTCACATCGGCTTCAATGTCGCCTGCATCCGGCATTTTATCCGGCTCCACGGCAAGGCGCTCCAGAAGGTCGGCAGGTGTGACTTCCTGCTCTTCCATGATCCGCTCTGCTGCGTAGACCACGGTCTCGCGCGCCGCATCTGCGCGCGCTTCAGATCGCGCGCGGGCTTCACGGGCCTCACTGGCCGCGCGTTCCGCGTCCCGCTCCGCATGTTCCGCCTCACGCAGCGCGCCTTCCGCCTCCGCCAAAGCATCCGCGGCGGTGCGGCGGCGCTCTTCGGCGGCCTCGATGGTATCGGTCAGCTCTTCGCGCTTGGCTGCGATCTCTTCCGGAGCGGCACCTGCATCAATCAGCTCCTCTTCGGAACTGTCTTTGCGCTCAGCCAGTTCGTTCATGCGTTTTTCAGCGGTCTCAAGGCGGTGGCGCCAGCCGCTGATCTCTTTGATCACCCCTTGAGAGCGCTTCAGACGCGCCTCGCCCTCACGGCGCAGCTCATCATGAGCAGAGCGGCGTGACATCATCATGATGCGGGCGGCTTCGACTGTCATTTTGATGTCTTCGACGCCCTGACGCGCAGCATCCAGATCGCCAAGATCCGCCAAGGCGCGTTCCGCTTCATTGAGTTGCGCGCGTGCAGCCATGGCCTCTTCTTCGTGGCGCGTCACCGCAAGGCCAAGACTTTCAAGCTTGCCTTCGGCCAGATTGCGATCAGCCTCTGCCCGGCTCAAGGCGCGGTTGGCATCCGCCACGGCCCGGTCGGCGGCACGGCGGGCTTCGCGGGCGGCCTGATCAATATCAGACAATTCCCGCAAGCGGTTTTGCAGCGTTTCATGGGCGTCCACGGCCCCATCGGTGCGCGCGGTGGCGCTGGCCATGGCTTGTTTGAGTTCCTCAAGACGGTTGAGTTGTTGCAGGCGCAGCGCGGCCGCGCTCGGCGCATCTTCGGCCCAGGCGCGGTAACCATCCCAGCGCCACAGGTCGCCTTCGATAGAGACAAGGCGTTGCCCCGGCTTCAAAAGCGGCTGCAACTGCAAGGCATCTTCGGTGGCCACAAGGCCGATCTGGCTCATGCGGCGCTCAAGCACCTCAGGCACGGAAACGTGCTGGGTCAGCGAGGTGACCCCATCGGGCAGCGGCTGCACATCACCGTATTGCGGCAGAACGTACCACCCGGATGGCCCCTCTTCCTCGACCTCCGGCGCGCGCAGGTCATCCGCCAAGGCTGCGCCCAGCGCTTTCTCAAAGCCCTGCTGCACCTGAAGCCGATCCAGGATCTGACCACCTTCTGCGGTGTCGCGCTCTACGAGCTTGGCCAAAGCGGTGGTTTCTGCCCTGAGCGCGTTGAGTTCGCCTTCAGCCTCAGAGCGCTCTGCTCGGGCCTCCGCCTCGCGGGATTGGGCTTCCGCGCGTTCTTCTTCGACGGCTGCGAGCCGTTCCTCGGCGTCTTGCGCCGCCTCAATCGCTTCTTCTTCGGCCTCGCGCGCGGTCTCCAACTCTTCAGCGGCGCGGCTGAGGGCGTCTTTAGACTCCGCAACCGCGGCGCGGGCGCGGGCGGCTTCCGCTTCGCTTTTTTCCTGCGTCTTCTGGCTATCATGCAAAAGACGCTGCGCGGATTGGTGGCGCGCGGCCAAACGGGCCACATCTTCGGTCAGCTGGGAAAGCTCGGCCTCGCGGTCTTGCAACACGCTGGCGGCTTCACGGGATTCATCAGAGGCCGCTTCGAGCTTCTCCGCGTGGCCTTCGCTGGCCTTTCCAAGCTCGCGCTGCTCCCATTCCAGCCGCTCAATGGTGTCAACGGCGTCACGGTTCAGACCGGCTTCGCGCTCCATATCACGGCTGAGTTGCAGAATGCGGTTCTTGAGCGTTTCGATGATTTGAAGCGCGTGGGCTTCCTGATCGTTCAGGCTGTCGCGCTGCACCTGCAGGCGCTGCAGGATCGCAGAGGCGATGGCTTCTTCTTCGCGTTTGCCCGGCACAAGATCATCGCGCGCCACCCGTTCTTTGGCCGCAGCGCGGGCCGCGATTTCCGCCTGACTGGCCAAGGTGGTGCGCTCACGCAGCTCGTCATCTGCCTTTGCCCGCGCCTCATCGGCCTCGCGCCAGCGGCGATAGAGCAACAGCCCTTCGGCCTGACGCAGCTCATCCCCGATCGCGCGGTAACGCGCCGCCTGTCGGGCCTGACGCGCCAGTTGGCTCAATTGGTTGGCCAATTGCTCAATCACGTCATCGACGCGCGCGAGATTGGTTTCGGCCCCTTTGAGCTTCAACTCGGCCTCATGGCGGCGCTGGTAGAGGCCGGAAATCCCTGCCGCCTCTTCCAGAATGCGGCGGCGGGCCTTGGGCTTAGAGTTGATCAGCTCGGCAATCTGCCCCTGCCGCACCAAGGCCGGAGAATGCGCGCCGGTTGAGGCATCGGCAAAAAGCATCTGCACATCGCGGGCGCGCACGTCTTTGGTGTTCACCTTATAGGCGCTGCCCACGTCACGGGTGATGCGGCGCACGATGTCGAGCGCGTCATCATCGTTAAAGCCTGCCGGGGCAAGTCGTTCGGAGTTGTCGATCTGCAGCGACACTTCGGCAAAGTTGCGGGCGGGCCGGGTGGCCGCACCGGCAAAAATCACATCCTCCATACCGCCACCGCGCATGGCCTTTGGACGGTTTTCCCCCATGACCCAGCGCAGGGCCTCCAGCAGATTGGACTTGCCACAGCCGTTTGGCCCCACAACGCCGGTCAGACCATCAGCGATGATCAGATCGGTGGGATCCACGAAGCTTTTGAAGCCTGTCAGTCTGAGTTTGGAGAAGCGCAAATTACCTGCGGCCCTATGATTCCTGTGATTTTTAGAAGTCTGCAAAGGCTTGTGGCGGGGAGTCAACGGCAAACCACATGATGTGGCAAAGGTGGCGGATTTATCCACAAGATATTGCCACTGAGGCGAAGATAGCCCTGCGCAGGCGCTTAAAAAGCCCGACAAAGCTGATCGCGCAAAGCGCCATGATTCTATGCAACCGCAAGGACGGGACTGCGAAAGGGTGGTACAAAACCTCCCTGTGGGCACGTCTCTTCTGGACTTGGCTGAGAACTGCTGCCAGACAACCACAAGGTCAGATGACAGCTTACAATGACAGGGGTCAAACATGGCACAAGACACATCGAATATTGCGGTCATTCCCGGTGATCCACGTGATCCGCAGGCGACCGCGCTGCTGCAGGCCAGCCATGCCCTGATGCAGAGCCTATTTGCTGCTGAGGACAATCACTTTCTGTCGATCGATGAGCTGTGTGTTCCGGAAATCAGCTTCTTTGTGGCCAAAGAAGGCGACACCACATTGGGCTGCGTCGCGCTTGCGAGCAAAGGCGCCTATGGCGAGATCAAATCCATGTTTGTTGATCCAGAGGCCCGCGGCAAAGGCATTGCCCATAAGCTCATGGCGCAGCTTGATACGGCCGCTCGGGATCAGGGCCTTGCTGAGCTAAAACTTGAAACCGGAGACAAGCTGAGCGAGGCGCACAGCCTCTATCATGCGCATGGATTTGAAGATTGCGGGCCCTTTGGGGACTATGAAGCCAACAGTTCTTCAATCTTTATGGCAAAGACCCTCACCTAAGCAGTGATCCAACGGGGCTTGCCCTCTGTGGAATGGCGTGGTCAAATTACCTGACCAGTTTGATGCGCTCATTTTGGGCCAGAAGGAAAGTCATGCCGTTTCAAAAGGTTCAGCCAGAAAAACTCTCCACCTCCGTTGTGCGACAGATCGAGTTGCTGATCCTGCGGGGGATTTTGCGCCCCGGGGAGCGGCTTCCGGCGGAGCGGGAACTGAGCGATCGGCTGGGTGTTTCGCGCCCCAGCCTGCGTGAAGCGATTGCAATGCTGCAGGATAAGGGGCTGCTGACGTCCAAAGCCGGGGCGGGCATTTTTGTCGCCGATGTTCTGGGCAGCGCGTTTTCGCAAGCCTTGGTGCAGTTGTTTTCGGCGCATGATGAGGCGGTGTTTGACTACATCGCTTTCCGCCGTGACATGGAGGGGTTGGCCGCAGAACGCGCCGCGATGCTGGCATCTGATACGGATCTGCAGGTCATTCAGGCGGTGTTTGACAAGATGGAGGCTGCTCACCCAAAGCGCAATCCCACGGATGAAGCGCAGCTGGATGCGGATTTTCATCTGGCGATCATTGAGGCGAGCCACAATGTGATCATGCTGCATATGATGCGTTCGATGTATCAGCTGCTGCGTGAAGGTGTGTTTTATAACCGCATGATCATGTTCAAACAGCGCACAACCAGGGGCGAGTTGCTGGAGCAGCACCGGGCCATCAACAAGGCGCTGCAGGCGCGGGATGCCAAAGGGGCGCGCAACGCGGTGATTGCGCATTTAGATTATGTGGAAAACGCCTTGTCCAACCATAAGAAATCCACACAAAACGAAGAGATTGCCAAGCAGCGCTATGAGCATGAGCTTAGCCGGTAGGCCTCAATGAGATGAGGTTTGGCCGAGGTTACGGTCTCTCGTTTTGACGGCAATTCATCTAGCGGGTGTCGCTGTTTTCGTTGGGGGCAAAGTCCCGCGCCATCAGGCCAAGGCCCATACATGCGCTTAGTGTCAGCAGTGTAATCATCACTTCATTCCTCCACGCCCCACTGCACGGAGCGGATGGAAAAGGGCAGCAATGTGGCCAAAGCAGGCAAAATTGCTTGGAGCCCAGATTGTTGGCCAAGCGTGATGTAGATTTACCGCACGCCTGGCCCACTCAAAGGAGTTTACTTACCTTCGTTGCCAACATTCTCTGCGAAGGCTTTTTCAAAGTCCTTCTGCTTTTCCGGGCTGGCGTCGGTTTGGTAGTTGGCTTTCCACTCTGCCATGGTCATGCCGTAGAACAGCTCGCGCGCCTCTTCCTTACCCATTTCGATGCCGCGCTCATTGGCGGCTTCCTGATACCAGCGCGACAGGCAGTTGCGGCAGAATCCGGCAAGGTTCATCATGTCGATGTTCTGCACATCGGTGCGCTTTTCCATCAGATGCGCGCGCAACGTGCGGAATGCTGCGGCTTCCAGTTCGATTTGGGTTTGCTCGTCCATGTCACTCTCCTCAGAGCAGGGTGTTTTTAAGGCCTAACAAGCGCAGAGACGCGCAGCAAGCCGGTCAGAGGAGCCGTAGGGCAATCCACGGCACCAATGCGAAGACAAAAATCAGCAGCTTATAGGCGCCAAGCCACTGAAAGTAGAGCGGCGCCAGGCTGTCTTGGGGCACGCCGGTGAGCCGCGCATGCATGGCCGTCACCTTGCCCCGCATCCCATAGATGCCAATGGACGCAACCAACAGGAGCGCGACGTGAAGCACAGTCATCCAGCCGAAGAAGCTTGTGAGTATTGCATGAGACATTGTGAGCCTCCTTTGTGGCAGCAGCGATTCCTTACCCCAAATATGGTGACGGCGACGATCTGTAACAAGGGAGACGACACTTAATCGCAAGGCGTTAAAGGCCACTTTCCTCAAGGGTTTCCTGCAGGATCACAGCCAGCCGCTCCGCCCAGTGGTTTTGCTGCTCAGCTGTTTCGATCTCGTCGTTGCGCAGCTCGATCAGCGCGTTCAAACGGCCAGATTGCAGCGCGTGCTGATCGATACTGTCACCGGGCAAATCGCCGTCATAGGGCTCATTGTCACCAACGGTCAGATCATGCTCTTTGGAAAGGCGCGACAGGAGAGCGTGGCCAAAGCGGTCTTCGGGTTTGGCATGCAACACGGCGATTTCCCATGGGCGCGGCGCGCGGCCTTTATATTGGGGCGTAAAGCTGTGCATGGCGATGATCACAGGGGCCGTCCGCGCCGTGGCAAGTGCCTCCAGCGCTTCGTGGTAGGGCTTATAATGCGCCTCAACTCGGCGGGCGATTTCGGCGTCATCCACATGTCGGTTGCCCTCAATCACGGAGCCATCACACAGCCGCATCACAAGGGTTGGATCATCCATGCCCCGGTTGGGATCAATACAGAGGCGCGAGAAATTGGTGCAGATCACCGGCGCATCAAGCAGCTCCCCCAATCGCAGAGACGTGCCGCGTGCCCCCACATCGTAAGCGATGTGACGCGCCATATCTTCGGCTGGCAAACCAAGGTCGCCGCCCGCGATGTCGCTGGGCACATGGTTAGATGCATGGTCACAGGTGATGAGCCAACGCGCGGGGCGATCCGCGCCATAGATAGAAAAAGGAGTGTATGTCATGGGCCTGTCATTGCTATTTGCTCTGAGTTAAGAGAGTTCGACCTAAAAAGGAATTCCATAGAGGTAAAACTTGCATTTGTTAGCGTTAACATGTAGCGCAAACCGCAAGACATCCCGAAACGGAATGACCGCGCGCCCGACAGGCAAAGCCAAAGAAAGACCGATCATGCGACGACTGAGAAACGTGAAAATCGTGGCCACACTGGGCCCCTCCTCTGAAACCTATGACATGATCCGCGCCCTGCACGAAGCGGGTGCCGATGTCTTCCGGCTCAACATGAGCCACGGCAGCCACGAAGAAATCCGCGAAAAGCACCGCATCATCCGGCAGGTGGAAAAAGACCTGCAAAGCCCGATTGCCATTCTGGCCGACCTTCAGGGTCCGAAGCTGCGTGTGGGCGTTTTTGCCAATGGCGCGGAAGATCTCGAAGAAGGCGCCAAATTCCGCCTCGATTTGGACACGGCAGAAGGCGACATCCATCGCGTCTGCCTGCCGCACCCGGAAATTTTTGCCGCGCTCAAGCCCGGTGCAAACCTTCTGGTGAATGACGGCAAGATCCGCCTGAAGGTCGAAGATTGCGGTGATGATTTTGCCAATTGCGTCGTGACCACGGGTGGCACGATCTCAAACCGTAAGGGCGTGAACGTGCCTGACGTGGTGCTGCCACTGGCCGCTCTGTCAGACAAGGACCGGGACGATCTGGAATTTGTCTGTGGTCTTGGCGTGGACTGGCTGGCGCTGTCCTTTGTGCAGCGCCCGGAAGATGTGACCGAGGCACGCGAGCTGGCGCAGGGGCGCGCGGCGATCCTGTCCAAGATTGAAAAGCCAGCCGCCGTGGAGGCCTTTGACGATATTCTTGCGGTCTCTGACGGGATCATGGTGGCGCGTGGCGACCTGGGCGTGGAACTGCCGGTCAGCGCCGTGCCTCCGATCCAAAAGCGCCTTGTGCGGAAGTGCCGCCATGTGGCCAAGCCGGTGATTGTGGCAACTCAGATGCTGGAAAGCATGATCGACAGCCCGATGCCAACCCGCGCGGAAATCTCGGATGTGGCCACCGCGATCTATGAAGGCTCTGACGCAATCATGTTGTCCGCCGAATCGGCGGCAGGCAGCTATCCGATTGAAGCGGTCACCACGATGAACAACGTGGCTGTGGAAGTGGAAAACGATCCGACTTACCGCGAGATCATCGAAGCCAGCCGCACGCAGCCGCGTTCCGGCGTGGCGGATGCGATCGTGGCTGCGGCTCGTGAGATTGCGGAAACAACGCAGGTCGCCGCGATCTGCTGTTTCAGTCAATCGGGCACCACGGCGCTGTTGATTGCGCGGGAGCGTCCGCGCGTGCCGATCATCGCGATGACCAGCCTGCGCGGCACCGCGCGCCGTCTGGCCCTGAGCTGGGGCACCAACTGTGTGATCACCTCTAACGTCAGCCGCTTTAAGATGGCGGTTGTGGCCTCGGCCCGCGCCGCGCGCGATCTTGGCTATGCGCAGGAGAGCGATCAGATCGTTGTGACCGCAGGTCTGCCGTTCAATGTGCCTGGCACAACGAACATTCTGCGCGTATCGCCCTGTGACGAGCGTTTGATTTTCAACGTCGAGTCGGAGTAGCGTCGGCCGGTAACAACCGGACCACAGCATGACCACGGACTATCTGATCACCATCGGACTTTTGGTTGGGGTGTTTTCCATCCCAGCCATGATTTCCGCCTATGCGGACGACCGCTTTCCACGCGCGCCGATGGCCGCGTTTGTGCTGTCTGCGGCGGTGATCACGCTGGCCGTGCTGCTTAACCCGGCGCGCTACAGCTTTGGGGAGCTGCCAAATGTTGTGGTGCGCGTGATTGCCGACATCCTGCATTGAGGCACGACAGGCTGCTTTCATTGGGACAAACGGTAGGAAATCGGCGAATTACCCCTTGCGCCACCGCACTGAGCGCTCTATACGGCGCCTCTATTCGCGCGACCGGCTGGATGGCATGCCGAGTCGCGTTTGTCACCGACCGAATACAAAGGAGACGGAAATGCCTAAGATGAAGACCAAGTCGAGCGCCAAAAAGCGCTTTAAGGTCACTGCCTCTGGCAAAGTGAAAGCCGGCCAAGCCGGTAAGCGCCACGGCATGATCAAACGCACCAACAAATTCCTGCGTGATGCACGCGGCACCACAACGCTGTCCGCACCGGACGCGAAGATCGTCAAGGGCTTCATGCCCTACGACCGCTAAGAGGAGATTGATATATGTCCCGCGTTAAAGGTGGTACCGTAACCCACGCCCGTCACAAGAAAGTCGTCAAGGCCGCAAAAGGCTACTACGGCCGTCGTAAGAACACCTTCAAGGTGGCACGTCAGGCAGTTGACAAGGCGAACCAGTACGCAACTCGTGACCGCAAGAACCGGAAGCGTAATTTCCGTGCGCTCTGGATCCAGCGTATCAACGCTGCTGTCCGCGCACACGACGAAGCGCTGACCTACTCCCGCTTCATCAACGGCCTGAACCTGGCTGGCATCGAAGTGGACCGTAAGGTTCTGGCCGATCTGGCCGTGCATGAGCCCGAAGCGTTCACCGCGATCGTGGATCAAGCGAAAGCTGCTCTGGCTGCGTAAGTCTAGGCAACACCAAGATTAAGAGGCTCGGAGCGCAAGCTCCGGGCCTTTCTTATTGCGGCATCTCCCGCAGCTGGCACATTGGAATCACGGTCAAAACCGGAACAGATCAGGTCATCAAGCAGAACATAAGGGAACAAAAGAAAAACATATTACGATTTATTCACCATTTCAGCCCCAAGATGTCGCCAGCGGCGTGTGTTGCCGCATGAGTGTTAGTATCTGGAGGTTTTAATGGCGCGTATCAGCGAGCTGCATTTTTCCAATGACTTTACCCATCCGACCGGGGTTGAGGATTTTATTGAGGTCACGCTGGACCCAAACGAAGACGCCACAGGTTTCATTGTCTCCTGTTATCAGATCGACGGGCACATCGGCAGAGAGATCACGCTCACCGAAGCTGGCGTTCTGACGTTTATTCATTCGGAGAAAAACACGCAGACCTTTGTGATTTCTGCGTCCCGCTTTCCGGTTCTGTTTGCCCAAGGCACGCGGGAAACGCGCATCACGGCCGTGGCCCTGACGGATCTTTCGAATGGTCGCGTGCTCTGTTTCTTTGACACACGTGCAAACTCTGCGCCGGTGGTGGCCGTGGACGGCGCGGCTGCAGGCGCGATGTCATGCGGCTCCTCTGCAAGCACATCCTGGGCCAGCCCCGCCCCTTTGGTGTCGGAACAACCATCCGTCCCCGCCGCCCCAGTGCAGGCCACAACCCCAATCGCCAAAATACGCACCACCGGTGGGCTCGCCTGTTTCACGGAAGGCACCCGCATTCGCACCGAAGTGGGGTATCAGCTGATTGAAACCCTGAAAGAAGGGGATCAGATCTGGACCAGAGATAACGGGCCTCAGCCCATCTTGTGGATCGGAAAGCGCCTTTTGCCCGCGCGGGGACAATATGCGCCGGTTCAGATTGCCCATGAAACCTTTGGTGCCTTTAGGCCGCATCTGGTGGCGCCGGATCATCTGGTCTTGCTCACAGGCTGGCGCGCAGAGCTGCTTTATGGCGAGGAAGAGATCTTGGTGCCCGCCAAGGCCCTGGTCGACAATTGCGATGTGCGCGCAGCCGAGACAGACAAGATCACCTATTATCACCTCGCCTTTGAAACGCCTCAGATTGTCAGCGGGGACGGGGTGCTGAGCCAGTGTTTTCACCCTGATGCGCAGGCCAAAGCGCTATGCGCGCAGGCAGGGCGCGCAGAAATGTTTGCGCATTTTCCCGAGCTGGCGACCAAAGTGCATGTCTTTGGGCGCAACCGTCACCCCACCTCAAAGGCGAGCTTGGGGCCACTATTGGTGCGCTCAGGTTGATCAAAGCAGTTTACGCAGCGTTTTAAGGGCAAAATCAGCCTAAAATGGGGGAAAAGCCATTTCCCCCTCTTTCTGTGAGGCGTAAGGAGGCGCCGAAATTTGAGTCGGGCCGCCTTCGCTTGTGCCCGGCACCGCAGCCCCGCTGCGCAAACGACACAGGAAGCCTATGGAACCGACATCAAACGCCGCCGAAGCCGGAGGCGTCTTCGCCTCTTTTGCCAACTCTCTCGTGACCTCTATCGAAAACGTTGTGAACACCGCCAACGGGATCTTGTGGGGGTACCTGCTGATGTACCTGCTCATCGGCAGCGGGCTGTTTTTCACCCTGCGCCTCGGCTTTATCCAGTTCACCAACTTTCGCGAACAATTCCGCCTGACCGTGGCCTCCCGCGGCCAAGACGGCGCGGGCATTTCGCCATTTCAGGCGCTCGCCGTCAGCCTCGCCTCCCGCATCGGCACCGGCAACCTCGCCGGTGTGGCGGTGGCGATCTCTCTTGGTGGACCTGGCGCGATCTTTTGGATGTGGATTGTGGCGCTGGTGGGCATGGCGACCTCATTCTCTGAGGCAACGCTCGCGCAGCTCTACAAAACACGCGGTCCGGACGGCCAGTATCGCGGTGGCCCCGCGTTCTATATCGCGCGCGGCCTCAACATGCGCTGGCTTGGCCTGATCTTCTCGATCTTTCTGGTCTTTGCCTTTGGCCTTGTGGTCAACGGCGTGCAGTCCAACTCCATCGCGCAGGCGATGAACGAAGCCTTCGAGCTCCCCAAAACCACCACCGGCATCCTGCTTGCGGTCGCAACAGGTGTGGTCATCTTTGGCGGCATCCGCTCCATCACCCGCGTTGCGGAAGTCTTGGTGCCGTTTATGGCCGGGGCCTATATCATTGTGGCGCTCTACATCCTGGCGACCAACTTTGCCGAGATCCCCGGCGTATTGCTGCAGATTGTGCGCGGCGCCTTTGGTCTGGAAGAAGCTGCAGGCGGTGCAGCAGGCGGTATGACCGCAGCGCTTTTGAACGGTGTGAAACGTGGTCTCTTCTCTAATGAAGCGGGTATGGGCTCTGCCCCCAACATCGCCGCAGCGGCCACCCCGGTGCCAAATCACCCGGCCTCGCAGGGCTTTGTGCAGGCGTTTGGCGTGTTCATCGACACCATTCTTGTCTGTACCGCGACGGCAGTGATGATCATTGTCTCAGGCGCGCACAAGATGGTGGACGCAGACGGCAACGCGCTGGAAGGCATTGCCATGACCCAACAGGCCGCCGCCGCCTTCCTTGGGCCATTTGGTGTCTACTTCATCGCTTTTGCGGTTCTGCTGTTCGCCTTCACCACCATCATCGCCTGCTACGGCTACGCGGAGAGCGGCATGGCGTTCCTCAAACAGACAAGCAAATCACGCCTGAACCTCCTTCGGCTGGGTGTGATGCTGGTGGTGTTCTGGGGCGCAGGCCAGTCGGTCGCCGTGGTGTTCAACGCAGCGGACATGGCGATTGGCATCATGGCCTTGCTGAACCTGTTCGCTCTGGCCTTGCTGTCTCCCATCGTGGTGCGTGTGACCCGAGACTATCAGGCCCAGCGCAAAGCCGGCAAAACGCCAAACTTCAGCATCTCTGAGCACGCCAAAATCGCGCGTGGCGTGGACGCTGATATCTGGAAGTGACACCTTCTGGCGGGTGCCTATCGGGGCACCCGCGCCTCCGTGCTTGCAATCAACAGGCCTTGTGGTAGGAGGTCTGCGGTATTTTCTTCACTTGGGACGGCCCTGCCATGGACGATCTGCGCATCAAATATATCGACGCCATTGCCGCAGCTGCGGATGAAGCCGCGCTGGAAGAGCTGCGCCTGCAGGCCGTGGGCAAAAAGGGCGAAGTCAGCCTGAAAATGCGCGAGCTGGGCAAGATGACCCCGGAAGAGCGTCAGGTGGCTGGCCCCGCGCTGAACGCGCTGAAGAACGAGATCAACTCTGCCCTCGCGGCCAAAAAAGTCGCCCTCGCTGATGCGGCGCTGGATGCACGTCTGGCGACCGAGTGGCTGGACGTGACCCTGCCTGCGCGCAACCGCCGTGTGGGCACCATCCACCCGATCAGCCAAGTGACCGAAGAGGTCACCGCGATCTTCGCCGATATGGGGTTTGCCGTGGCTGAAGGCCCGCAGATCGAAACCGATTGGTACAACTTTGATGCGCTGAACATCCCCGGCCACCACCCTGCTCGCGCCGAGATGGACACGTTCTACACGCATCGCGCCGAAGGGGACGAGCGCCCGCCACATGTGCTGCGCACCCACACCAGCCCGGTGCAGATCCGCTCGATGGAAAAAACCGGCGCGCCGATCCGCATCATCTGCCCCGGTCGTGTGTACCGCGCGGACTATGACCAGACCCACACACCGATGTTCCACCAGGTCGAAGGCCTTGCGATTGGCAAGGACATCTCCATGGCGAACCTGAAATGGGTGCTGGAAGAATTCTTCTCGGCCTTCTTTGGCACTGAGGTGAAAACCCGCTTCCGCGCGTCCCACTTCCCGTTCACGGAGCCTTCCGCCGAGGTGGACATCCAGTGCAGCTGGGAAGGTGGCACCGTGAAGGTGGGCGAAGGCGACGATTGGCTCGAAGTGCTGGGGTCCGGCATGGTGCATCCCAAAGTGCTTGAAGCGGGTGGCATTGATCCAAACGAATATCAGGGCTTTGCCTTTGGCATCGGCATCGACCGTCTGGCGATGCTGAAGTACGGCATTCCTGATCTGCGCGCCTTCTTTGATAGCGACCTGCGCTGGCTGCGCCACTACGGCTTTGCCAGCCTCGACCAGCCAACGCTGCACGGCGGTTTGACCCGCTAAGCGCGGACACAGCTACGACTTCAGAGCGCCTGCGGGCGCTCTTTCCTTTCTGCCCCCATGCAAGACTGACGAAACGAGACGCGCCGTGACACGGATTTTGATTGCCGAAAGCAACACACCTGAGCTGCTGGCGCAGAGCCGGTCCGCAGCGGCGTATTTCCTCAAAGCTTTTCTGGCGCTGGCACCGCATGCGCATCTGCGCGTGGTGAGCCCCTATGCAGCGCCTTTGGCGGCGGATGTGTTTGACGGGGTGGACGGCATCGTTTTCACCGGATCCGGTGTGGACTGGACCACCAGCGACACGCGCGCCGCGCCTTTGCGGGCCGCGATGGAGCAGGCTTTTGCCACCGGCCTGCCGGTCTGGGGATCGTGTAACGGGATGCAACTGGCCGCTTCGGTGCTGGGCGGGCATGTGGATGACTCCCCCAACGGGCTGGAATTTGGCCTCGCCTCCGGCGTGACCTTCACCGACGCGGGCAAGACGCACCCGATGTTTGCCGGTCGCGACTGCGGGCTTGCCAGCCCCTGTGTGCATTCCCATGAGGTGATCCGTTTGCCCGAAGGCGCGGTGGTGCTGGCTTCCAACGGGCATTCCGAAGTGCAGGCCATGGCCTATCAGCAAAACGGTGTGGATTTCTGGGGCGTGCAGTATCATCCGGAAATGGCGGCGCTGGATGTGGGCCGAATTGCCAATGCCCTGCGCCTGAAAGAGGATCACGCGGCGATGGTACCAGACCTGCTTTCAGCCGATGTCGATGCGGAGGCAGCACGGCGTTTGGGGGCGCGGCCTGAAGACCTTGCCCCGCAGATGCGAATGCGCGAGCTGTCCAACTGGCTCACCTATATTGGTGCCCGCGCCTAGGCTGAGACCATTGGCTTTGGTCAAAAGCCAACTCCCACAAATATGTGACGTGACAGCGCCTCTCCCTTGGGTAGTGTCAGCGGCATGAAACGATTTGCCCTCACCCTTGCCCCGACACTTCTTGCCCCTGCTGTTTTTGCCATGGGGCCGTGGAAAGGTGAGGTGGAACCCTGTGGCGGTGATGTGGCCTGCCCGCTGGGGGAGCGGTCCTACCATGTGATGGAACCTGAAGATTGGGATGGAGCAAGCCCTCTGCCGGTGCTGCTGCATTTTCATGGCTGGTCCCGAAACGGGGTTCACCCGCAACGCTCGGACCGGGTAGGGGCCTCTGCCAAGCGGCGTGGGGTTCTGCTGGTCACTCCCAACGGGCGTAATAAGACCTGGAGCTTTTGGCGCGCGAGCACAGAGGACGTGCCATTTGCCGATGCCGTGCTGGAAGATGTGGCGCAGCGCTATCCCATAGATCGCGAGAAAATCTATGTGTCGGGCTATTCATTCGGCTCCGCAATGGCGTGGCGCTATGCCTGTCAGAGCGGAAATGATGTCACCGCGCTTTTGGCGATCGCGGGCAGCGTGGATCAAAACGAGACCTGCCCGGAGGCTCCGTCCGAGGTGCGCCATGTGCATGGGTTGGCAGATACGGTGATGGATTTCCCGATGGGGCCGGGGGGCGATGTGACCTATCCGGTTGCGCTTTGGCGGCGCGAGTTGGGGTGTACCACCGCCGGTGAGGATCAGGGCGACTGGCAGGCACGCAGCTTTCTGACACTCTCGCGCACGGCCTGGGACTGCGCCGACGGGCCGGTGACACTGGATCTGCATCCGGGGGGACATTTTATCCCTCACGGGTGGATTGGCCGGCAGCTGGACGAGCTTTTGGGCCTCGCTCCGAGCTATCCGTAGACCTGCATTTGCAGCAAGGCTTGCACATGAGGGCAATCTTTGTCATTGCCTGCTGCAACAAACATGGCTTGCCATAGGACACCGGACAGATGAAATTCACGCTTTCTTGGCTGAAAGACCACCTTGAGACTGACGCGAGCGTCGACGAGATTGTTGAAGCGCTCACCGACCTTGGCCTTGAGGTAGAAGATGTGTTCAACCCTGCTGAGCGGTTGGCGGATTTCACGCTGGGCAAAGTGGTTCATGCAGAAAAGCACCCCGATGCGGATAAGCTGCGCGTCTGTAAGGTGGAAACCGATGAAGGTGAGCTGCAGATCATCTGTGGCGCGCCCAACGCACGCGAAGGCATCACCGTGGTGGTCTGCAAACCGGGCATGTATATTCCCGGCCTCGACATCACCATCAGCGTGGGCAAGATCCGCGGCGTGGAAAGCTACGGCATGATGGCCTCCGAGCGCGAGCTGGAGCTGTCCGACGAACATGATGGCATCATTGAGCTGCCTTCCGGTGAGGTGGGTGACAAATTCATCGACTGGCTGGCCGAAAACGATCCATCCAAGGTCGACACGGTGATCGAAATTGCGATCACGCCAAACCGCCCCGATGCGCTGGGTGTGCGCGGCATTGCGCTGGATCTCGCAGCGCGCGGGCTCGGCAAGATGAAACCTGCCAAAACCGCAGAGATCACCGGCACCTACGCCAGCCCGATCACTGTCACCATCGATGAAGACACAGCCACCGATGGCTGCGAAGTCTTTGGTGGCCGTCTGATCAAAGGTGTGAAAAACGGCCCCTCCCCGCAGTGGTTGCAGGACCGGCTGAAGGCCATCGGCCTGCGCCCGATTTCCGCGCTGGTGGACATCACCAACTTCTTCACCTTTGATCGCAACCGCCCGCTGCACGTGTTTGACGCCGACAAGGTCAAGGGTAACCTGCGTGTGCACCGCACCCGGGGTGGTGAAACCCTGATGGGGCTGGATGAGAAGGAATACACCTTCGGCCCCGGCATGGTGGTGATCTCTGATGACAACGCCGTTGAATCCATCGGCGGGATCATGGGGGGCCTCGCAACCGGCTGCACCGAAGAAACCACCAATGTTTTCCTGGAAGCTGCGGTTTGGGATCACGTTCAGATCGCCTACACAGGCCGTGGCCTGAAGATCAACACCGACGCACGTTATCGTAACGAGCGCGGCATTGATCCGGCTCACAATATGCAGGCGCTGGATGACGCGACCCAGATGATCATCGAGCTGTGCGGCGGTGAGCCATCTGAGATCGTGACCGCTGGCACTGTGCCGGATGTGTCCCGCGCCTATAAGCTCGACACAGATCGTGTGCAGTCTCTTGTTGGCATGGAAATCCCGGCGGAAACCCAGCGCGCGACGCTTGAAGCGCTTGGCTTCACCATCGAGGGCGACATGGCCCATGTGCCAAGCTGGCGCCCGGATGTGCGTGGCTCTGCCGATCTGGTGGAAGAGGTTGCCCGTATCGCCTCGCTGACCAAGCTGGAAGGCAAACCGATGCCGCGCGCCACCGCTGGTCTGCCAGAGCAGATTCTGTCGCCGATGCAGAAGCGCGAGCAGATCGCACGCCGCACCACCGCGAGCCTTGGCTACAACGAATGTGTGACCTACAGCTTCATCGACAAAGCGGCGGCAGAGCTGTTTGGCGGTGGCTCTGATGCGACCATGCTGGAAAACCCGATCTCCAGCGAGATGAGCCACATGCGCCCATCGCTGCTGCCGGGTCTGCTGCAGGCCGCTGCCCGCAATCAGGCGCGTGGTTTCATGGATATGGCGCTGTTTGAATGTGGTGCCGTGTTCCACGGTGGTGAGCCGGGTGAGCAGGAAAACCTGCTGACCGGTATTCTGGTGGGCCGTACCGTTGGCAAAGACATTCATGGCCAAAGCCGTGGCGTGGATATCTACGACGCCAAGGCGGATATGGAAGCGGTGATGGAAGCGCTCGGCGCGCCAGCAAAGCTGACGTACAATCGCGGTGTGAATGGCTGGTGGCATCCGGGCCGCAGCGCGAAGGTTGGTCTGGGTCCGAAGAAGATCCTTGGTGCCTTTGGTGAGATTCACCCGAAAGTGCTGGACGCGTTGAACGTAAAGGGGCCGGTTGTGGCCTTTGCGATCCACATCACGGAAATCCCGCTGCCACGTAA
This sequence comes from Shimia sp. R9_2, assembly GCF_017743735.1. Lineage (GTDB taxonomy): Bacteria > Pseudomonadota > Alphaproteobacteria > Rhodobacterales > Rhodobacteraceae > Shimia. The sequence goes on along the minus strand of NZ_JAGHRO010000001.1, from coordinate 684,418 downwards.
GAAATCCGCCTCCAAAGGTGCGGTGACCATGTCTGAACTTCAGGCAGTGGAACGCGATTTTGCCTTTGTGGTGGACGCCGACGTCGAAGCCCTGACGCTGGTGAATGCTGCCGCGGGTGCGGACAAAGCACTGATTGAAAACGTGCGTGTCTTTGACGAGTTCATTGGCGGCGCATTGGGTGAGGGTAAGAAATCCCTCGCGATCACCGTGCGCCTGCAACCCACTGACAAGACGCTGAAAGAAGCCGATATCGAGGCCGTGGCCACAAAGATCGTCGAGAAAGTCAGCAAAGCCACCGGCGGCACGCTGCGTGGCTAACGCCCCTCAGCCGCGACAGGCATGGGCCGATGAGGCCCCTGCCATTGCGCGGCTGATTGATGCGGCTTACCAACCCTATCGCGACGCAGGGATCGCGCTGCCGGATGTGTCCGGCGGCGTGGCGGATGCGATCGCTGCAAACCAAGTTTGGGTTCTTGAAGACGAAGACCTGCTTGGGGTTTTGATGCTCACGCTCTCACCACCACAAGCCCATTTGATGAACGTCGCTGTCGCGCCCAAAGCACGCGGGCGGGGCATCGGCGGGCAGCTCATTCTCTTTGCCATCACCCAAGCGACAGAGGCGGGCTGTGCAGAAATCGCCTTGGCCACGCATGCGCAGATGCCGGAAAACGTCACGCTTTATGATCGCTACGGTTGGCAAATCAGTTCGCGTGACGACGTCCGTATTAGGATGCTGCGCGCGTTACCCTAGCCGCGCGCCAGATGTTCGGCGAGCGTGTCAAACACCAATCTTATCCGGCGGCTGGTGTGCAACTCGCGATGTGTCGTGAGCCAGATCGGGAAGACAATTGGCGCGATATTGGGCAGGACCTTTTCGATCCCGTCAGTGACCTCAGCCACCTCAGCGGCCATAGGGGCGATGCCAAATCCTTGTTTGCACAGCTCCCATGCCACCAACCCACTCTCAGACCCGATCCGGAAATTGCTGTGAGCAATCGGAAATCCCAGAGGATGCAGATATTCCAGCATCCGGCCTACATCGCCTGAGCCTACAAAATCATGCGCCTTGAGGTCCTCCAAGGCTTCTGGACGACCGCGCCGGTCCAGATAGTCCGTTGAGGCATAGAAAAACCCTTCCGCTTCGCGCACCAGTCGCGCAATAAGATCGGGCTGATCGGGACGCACATGACGAATGGCGATATCCGCCTCGCGCCGCATCAAATCCTGCAACTCATCTGAAGCCACGACATCTATCACCAGCTTGGGCGCCATGGACTGCAGCTCTTTCAGGATCGGCGGCAGAAGATGTGCGGAGTAGACATCTGACGCGGTGATGGCCACGCGCCCTTCAATCGTTTGGCTTTGACCAGAGGCCGCGAGCGCCACACGCTCTGCCGCCTCTCCCATTGCACGCACATGGTCGAGCAGTTCCGCTCCGGCTGAGGTCAGCGAAAGCCCCCGCCCAACGCGCTCAAACAACATCACACCGAGATCTGTCTCAAGCGCGGTCACCTGCCGCCCCAAAGTTGGCTGAGTCAATCCCAAGTCTCGCGCCGCTGCGGACAACGATCCTGTCTCCGCGGTCTTGAGAAACGCGCGGATGTGGTTCCAATCAAAAGCGGCGAGCGGACCATTCATGCATTTTCGTATATCATAACTGCGATTTTCGGCAATTTATCTTGCATTTCCGCATGACTACTTTGTGCTCAAAAGGAGTATGACCATGCAAGCAACCGCAAAGTTTTGGGACGGAATCGCACAGAAATATGCAAAATCACCGATTGGGGACATGCAGGCTTATGAGTACACGCTGGGGCGCACACGATCATACCTGAAAGACACGGATGTGGCGCTGGAATTGGGCTGCGGAACCGGCTCCACCGCAATCAAACTGGCAGATGCTGTTGCCGAGATGGTGGCAAGTGATGTGTCAGGCGGGATGCTGGAAATTGCGCGCGATCGTGTGGCGGAAGCGGGTGCGAACAATATCAGACTTGCGCAGGCCACTCCGGAAAATGCCCCTGAAGGACCGTTTGATGTGGTTATGGCACATAACCTGCTACATCTTTTGGACGACACCGAGACTTCGATCTCTGCAGTTGCCAAACGGCTCAAACCCGGCGGCTTGTTCATCTCTAAAACACCATGTCTCAACGAGAACATGAAATCTCTGAAGTTCCGTGTCATGAAACGCGCCATTCCGTTGCTGCAGTTCTTTGGCAAAGCCCCCTTTGTGCGCTTCTTCTCCATCGCGGAGTTGGAAACCATGATCACCGAAGCCGGCTTTGACATCATAGAAAGTGGAAATTTCCCGGTGGATCCACCAAGCCGGTATCTGGTGACGCGCAAGCTTTGATTGGCCTGATCTGAAACTGCTTCGCCGGAAAGCGGGATTGGAGATAGAGGTTTCTCAGGCTATGAACAGCCAAACACTGAGGGAGCTTTCCAATGGCATTGAACGTCTATCTGTCCGGCGAAATTCACACCGATTGGCGCGAACAAATCACCGAAGGGGCCGCAGATCTGGATGTGCGGTTCAACAGCCCTGTTACGGATCACGCGGCAAGCGATGATTGCGGCGTGGCCATTCTGGGCGCGGAAGAGAACAAATACTGGCACGACCACAAGGGCGCGATGGTGAACGCCATTCGCACGCGCAAAGGCATCGAAGACGCTGATGTGGTGGTGGTGCGCTTTGGCGAGAAATACCGCCAATGGAACGCCGCCTTTGATGCGGGCTATGCAGCCGCATTGGGCAAATCCATCATTGTTCTCTCGATGCCGGATCAGCAGCACGCACTTAAAGAGGTGCACGCAGCCGCTCTCGCGGTGGCTGAGGAGCCAAAGCAGGTGGTTGAGATCCTGCGCTATGTGCTGACAAGCACCCTGCCCTAAGCAAAACAAAGGGGGCCATAGGGCCCCCTTTTTCTTATGCTTCCGGGCGTGGCGGAATATTCATGCCTGCCTGTACCGCTGGACGGGTCAAGAACCGCTCCAGATAGGCATTCACATTCGGGTACTCTGCCCAGCCGACAAGCTCTTTGGTCTGGTAATATTCCAGCGCATTGAGCCATGGCGCGATGGCGATATCGGCAATGGAATAGCTGCCGGTGATCCACTCACGCCCTTCAAGCTGCTTTTCAAGCACGGACAAAAGGCGCTTTGCCTCTACGCGGAAGCGCTCACGTGGGCGTGGATCTTCGATCTCTGCCCCGGCAAATTTGGTGAAATAGCCCAACTGGCCAAACATCGGGCCAACGCCGCCCATCTGGAACATCACCCACTGGATCGCCTGATATTTCTCTGCAGGCGTATTGCCGATGAGTTTGCCGGTTTTCTCCGCCAGATAGATCAGGATGGCACCGCTCTCAAACAGGGTAACGGCCTCCCCATCCGGTGCGTTCGGGTCAATGATCGCAGGGATCTTGTTGTTGGGATTCAGCGCCAGAAACTCCGGGCTTTTCACATCCGCGTCGCTCAGGGTGACCAGATGCGCCTCATAAGGCAGGCCAGTCTCTTCCAGCATGATCGACACTTTCACCCCGTTGGGCGTTGGAAAGGAATAGAGCTGAAGAACGGTGGCGTCGTCAGCGGCCCAACGGCTGTTGATTGGATGGTCGGTGACAGTTGTCATTGGAGATCTCCTGATAAGGTTTTGAGGGGATACATAGGCTGATTTTCCCATGAAACCAGCGCGCGCGGCATGCGAAAGGAGCGAAATCTGAGAATTTGAGGGGGAATTGCTTGCGCCTGACGCAGCCACTGCAGTTAAAGTCCCTTTAAATGTTGTCGAACAGGGAGACATCAAATGGAAACGCTTGTTGAGAGTGCACAGGGCTACGCACCGCTGGTTGTGTCAGCTGTGAAAGCACTGGTGGTTCTGGTCATTGGTTGGATGGTTGCTGGCGCAGTGAGTCGTATGGTGCGTAATCGCGTGAACAAAACACCGGAAATTGACCAGACACTGGGCAATTTTGCCGCCAGCATCGTGCGCTGGGTGATCCTTCTTATGGTGCTGGTTGCCATCCTTGGCATCTTTGGCATTGAGGCGACATCTTTGGTCGCGATGTTGGGTGCTGCCACGTTGGCGATTGGCCTCGCACTGCAGGGCACACTGAGCGATCTGGCAGCAGGCTTCATGCTGATCCTGTTTCGTCCATACAAAATTGGGCAATACGTCGATGTTGGCGGCACCGCGGGCACGGTTGTGGACCTCAACCTGTTTGTGACCGAGATGGTCACCCCGGACAACGTGCAGATCATTATCCCGAATGGTCAGGCCTGGGGATCCATCATCACCAACTTCTCCGCGCATGACACCCGCCGCGTCGATGTGGTGTTTGGCATCGACTACGGTGATGATGCCGAAAAGGCCAAAAAGATCATCCTCGACACCGCCAACGCAGATGCGCGCGTGCTGAAAGATCCAGAAAGCTGGGCGCGCGTCACCAACCTTGGCGACAGCTCTGTGGACATCACCATGCGCGTTTGGTGCAAGGCGAAGGACTATTGGGAGCTGAAGTTCGCACTCACGCAAGCGGTGAAGGAAGCCTTCGACAAAGGTGGCATCTCGATCCCTTACCCACACACGGTGGAGATCAAGCGAGAGGCCTAAGGGCGGCGCCAGTTCACCATGTGTTTGCAGGAGGCGCCCCAAAGGGCGCCTTTTTTGCGACTGCTGAGCAAGTTGGCAAAGCAGCCACTGCCAATGCATAGCCTTACATCAGGATGATGTTGGACACGCCTGCCCCCCGACGCAGCGCGTGCACCTCGGCAAATTCGGGATCCTCGATCCAGGCCTTGGCGGCGTCCCGATCCGGGAAGGTGAGGATGACCGTCACGGTTGGTGCAGCGCCCTCCCCTTCGATCACTTCGGCTTCTTTGGAGACGTGCAGCGGCGCAGCGCCGTGCTTTTTCAGCGCCATGCCCGCTTTCTCGCGGTAGGCCTCAAAGTTCTCAGGGTTGGTGATGGTCAGATTTACAAAGGCGTAAGCGGTCATTTTGATCTCCGATGCTAATGTCTTGCCGTATACTTAGGTGCCGGTCGGATGTGAAAAAACGATCATTGATGCAACCACTCTGTGCAAATATGATCACCCCTATGCACAACTGGGATGATCTGAAATTTGTTATGGAAACCGCCCGTCATGGCGGCACCAGCGGTGCGGCGCGCGCGCTTGGCGTCAATCACGCCACGGTGGCGCGACGGATCGCGGCGGCAGAAGCCTCTTTGGGTACGCGCCTGTTTGAGCGCCTGCCAAGCGGCTATGTCCCCACGGAGGCGGGGTGGGAGGCGGTTCGCGCAGCTGAAGCCATGTCTGATCTGGAGCGAGGGCTGGATCGGACAATCGCAGCGCGGGACACCGCCATTCGCGGGCCGCTCAAGGTGACTGCGCCAGAACTGTTGATCGAGCGCATTCTGTCCCCCATTTTTGCGGACTTCATAGACGCGTATCCAGAGATCGCGCTGTCTCTGGTGGCCACCAATGAGACCGTCAATCTTGCGCAGCGGGATGCGGATGTGGCCATAAGGTTCGCCAAATCACCGCCGGACACTTTGGTTGGCACTCAGCTTTTTGAGCAGAAAGGCGCGGTCTATGCGAGCCAAGCGCTTTTGGCGCGGGACGAAGGCGGTGAAACACCGCTGGATTGGATTCGTTTTGCCCATTGGCCCGGGCCGCCGGAAGCGATCAAAGCCGCGCGGCCAAATCTGCGCACGCGGCTGACCGTAGACGATATGGCTGCTGCTGTGGGGGCTGTCCGCGCTGGGATCGGTGCAACGCGCATGGCCTGCTTTCTGGGAGACAGCGATCCGGCACTTGCGCGTGTGCCGGGCCTGCCGCTGTTTCCGCAAATCCCGCTCTGGGTGCTCACCCATGCCGATCTTAGGCAGGTGCCGCGGGTGCGCGCTTTCACCGGTTTTGTCACGCAGCGCCTGAAGACGCTGCGCCCGTTGTTTGAAGGGGCCTGCCCTCAGGACTTGAGCGCCAGAGAGGGCGAAATCACATCAATGCCAAGCGCTTTGCCCACCGCGTAATAGGTCAGCTGGCCTGCGTGCACATTGAGGCCGTTGAGCAGATGTGGATCATCCTCGCAGGCCTGTTTCCAGCCTTTGTCCGCCAAATTCAGCAGGAACGGCAGCGTGGCATTGCCCAGCGCCTGTGTTGAGGTGCGCGCCACAGCCCCCGGCATATTGGCCACGCAGTAGTGCATGATGCCGTCGACCTCGTAGATCGGATCTGCATGAGTGGTGGCGCGTGAGGTTTCAAAGCACCCACCCTGATCGATTGCCACATCCACCAGCGCCGCGCCCGGTTTCATTTCCGAAAGCTGGGCACGCGACACAAGTTTGGGTGCCTCCGCGCCGGGGATCAGCACCGCGCCAATCACCATGTCGGCTTCACGGACCAACTCGGCTGTAGCACCCGCCGTAGAATATTGGTTTTTGAACGTTCCGCCGAAGACATCATCCAGATACTTCAGCCGAGGCAAAGAGCGGTCCAGCACGGTGACATCTGCGCCCATGCCTGCGGCGATCTTGGCAGCATGGGTGCCCACGACCCCACCGCCGATCACAACAACCTTGGCTGGGGCCACGCCCGGGACACCGCCCATCAACACACCGCGACCGCCGTTTGCCTTCTGCAAGGTCCATGCACCAACCTGGGGTGCGAGGCGGCCAGCCACCTCAGACATGGGCGCCAGGAGCGGCAGGCCTCCACGACTATCGGTCACCGTTTCATAGGCGATGGCCGTACAGCCGCTCTCCAAGAGATCTTTGGTTTGCTCCGGATCCGGCGCGAGGTGCAAATAGGTGAATAGCAACTGGCCTTCACGCAGCATTTTGCGTTCAACGGCTTGGGGCTCTTTCACTTTTACGATCATGTCGGCGGTGGCAAAAATGTCTTCTGCGGTCTCGATCATCGTCGCGCCGGCAGCGCGATAGTCCTCATCGGTGAACCCAGCGCCGATCCCGGCACCCACCTGAATGATCACCTCATGGCCGTGGGCCACCGCCTCTCGCGCGGCGTCCGGCGTCATGCCGACACGAAACTCTTGAGGTTTGATTTCGGTGGGGCATCCGATTTTCATGGTCTCACTCCTGACTTTACCTAAAGGAAGGTTAGAGTGAGGCCGCAAGAATATGCTTCATTTTTAGGCAGAATGAAAACTCGCCTTTGCAAGATACTTCGAATAGAGAGAGCAAACACGCAAGGAGCTTTCGCAATATGTCTCTTGATCCGACAGATCGTCGCATACTGACCGTCCTTCAAAAACAAGGCCGGATTTCCAACGCCGAGCTTTCAGAGCGCGTGAACCTCTCTGCGTCCGCCTGCCACCGCCGAGTACACCGGCTCGAAAGCGAGGGATACATCAAGGACTACGTGGCCCTGCTCGACCCGCGCAAACTGGATGTGCCGACAACTGTTTTTGTGGAAATCACGCTGTCAGGTCAAGCCGATGAGGTTCTGGACGCCTTTGAGAAAGCGGTGGCGCGCATTCCTGATGTGCTGGAGTGCCACCTGATGGCAGGAACGGCGGATTACATTCTGAAGGTCGTCGCGGAGAACACCGAGGATTTTGCGCGCATCCACCGTCAACACCTCGCACGCCTGCCGGGGGTGGCCCAGATGCAGAGCTCTTTTGCGCTACGGACGGTTTTTAAGACAACGGCGTTGCCGGTGTAGTTTCTTGAATCAAAACGGGCGGCACCAACGCACCGCCCGCTCTTTTTTTCACGTACAAGCTGCGCTTTATTCTGCCGCAGGCTCAAGCTTATCCGCTGTGCGGGTTTCAAAATCCTCAGCCGCGTGGCGTTCGTGAAGTTGCTTGTCGAGATCCCCCCAGCTGCGGTTGACCATCACACCGCGTTTCACGGCCGGGCGGTCGTTGATTTCCTTGGCCCAGCGCTGCACGTGTTCATAGCTTTCCACATCGAGGAACTCGGCCGCCTCATAAAGACGCCCAAGCGCCAGCGCGCCGTACCAGGACCAGATTGCGATGTCGGCAATCGTGTATTCGTCACCGGCGATGTATTTGTTCTCTGCCAGCTGGTGGTTCAGAACATCAAGCTGGCGCTTGGTTTCCATGGCAAAGCGGTTGATCGGGTATTCCCATTTCTCTGGCGCATAGGCGTAGAAATGGCCAAAGCCACCGCCCAGATACGGCGCGCTGCCCATTTGCCAGAAGAGCCAGCTGATCATCTCAGCGCGTTTCTCATTGGGGCCCAGGAAGGCGTCAAATTTCTCTGCAAGGTGCAGAAGGATCGCGCCGCTTTCAAACACGCGCACTTCTTTGTCGCCGCTCAGATCCATCAGCGCGGGGATTTTGGAATTCGGGTTTACGCCCACAAAACCGGAGCCAAACTGATCGCCCTCACCAATGTTGATGAGATAAGCGTCATACTCCGCGCCTTTATGACCTGCTGCCAGAAGCTCTTCCAGCATCACGGTGACTTTCACGCCGTTGGGCGTGGCCAGTGAATAGAGCTGGAATGGATGCTCACCGCGGGGCAGCTCTTTGTCATGTGTCGGGCCTGCAATTGGGCGGTTGATGCTGGCAAATTTGCCACCGCTTTCAGAATCCCAAGTCCAGACTTTCGGGGGGGTGTAGGTATCGGTCATGCTATCGCGCCCTGTGTGAAATCGAATTCTCGTTAACATAAGAACTTTGCCCGGGTTTCAAAGCGCTAGAAGTAAATTGTTTGTCATGCCGGTCTGACGGGTATTTGGCGGCGGAACGAGACACCTATACACGCCCAAAGTTTTGGTCTATGTGCTGCGCTTCTTGCCACAAATGATGATGAGAGCGGTTCAGATGATGAGGGAGCCCGCCGACGCCGTCCAGCTGGCACTCCTCAGATGAAAAGTGAACATCACCGTGAAAACCGCACTTCAGGCCGCGCTTGACGCAAAAGGCTATGACAAGCTCACCCAGGTTCAGGAAGCCGTAATGGCCCCGGAACTGGCGGGCAAAGACCTTCTTGTTTCCGCACAAACAGGCTCAGGCAAAACGCTGGGCTTCGGCCTTGCAATCTCCTCCACCGTGCTGAGCGAGGCAGAGGCCTTTGATGAGGCCGCCGCACCACTGGCGCTGGTCATCGCGCCGACACGCGAATTGGCGCTTCAGGTGAAACGCGAACTGACCTGGCTTTATGCCGAAGCAGGTGCGCGCGTGGCCTCCTGTGTGGGCGGCATGGACATGCGCGACGAACGCCGTGCGCTGGCACGTGGCGCGCATATTGTTGTGGCGACACCTGGCCGTCTGCGTGACCACATTGACCGTGGTTCCATCGACCTCTTGGACATCCGCGCCGTGGTGCTGGATGAAGCGGACGAAATGCTGGATCTCGGCTTCCGCGAAGAGCTGGAGTTCATTCTGGAGCAGGTGCCGGAAGAGCGCCAGACGCTGCTGTTCTCCGCCACCGTGCCAAAAATGATCGCGGAACTGGCCAAGAACTATCAGCGTGATGCGATCCGAGTGGAAACCAAATCCGAGCAAAAGCAGCACGCCGACATCACCTATCGCGCCATGACGGTGCTGGATCGCGATGCGGAAAACGCCGTGATCAACACGCTGCGCTTTTATGAAGCGCCAAATGCAATTGTCTTTGCCAACACCCGCGCCATGGTGGCCCGCCTGACAACCCGCCTCTCCAACCGCGGCTTTCAGGTGGTTTCGCTGTCTGGCGAACTGTCTCAGACAGAGCGTACCCACGCCCTGCAAGCGATGCGCGACGGCCGTGCGCGTGTCTGTGTGGCCACCGATGTGGCGGCGCGCGGCATCGACCTGCCAAACCTTGATCTGGTGGTGCATGCCGAACTGCCCAACAACCACGAAACCCTGTTGCACCGCTCTGGCCGGACCGGCCGTGCAGGCCGCAAAGGGGTCTCCGCGCTGATCGTCACCCGCAAGTCCCGCAAAAAGGCCGAGCGTCTGCTGCGGTGGGCCAAGCTTGAGGCCGAGTGGTCTGGTGCGCCTTCTGCCGAGGAAGTCAGCGCGCAGGATCAGGCGCGGATGTTTGCCGATCCGGACTGGATTGTGGAGCCAACTGAGTCAGAATTGCCTCTTATTGAATCTTTGCTTGGAACATTTTCGCCCGAGCAAGTGGCCGCGGCCTATCTGCGACTTTACAATTCCAAACATTCGGCGCCTGAAGAGATTGCAGAAAGCGATGCCAAGCCAGCCCCGCGTAAGGATTTTGGCCCCTCTGTCTGGTTCTCGATCTCCGGTGGTCGCAAGGCAGGTGCAGAGCCGCGCCGCCTGCTGCCAATGCTGTGCAAACTGGGCGATCTAACCAAAGACGACATCGGCGCGATCCGCATCAATCCAGAAGAAAGCTATGTGCAGGTTCTTGAGACCAGTGTGGCAGGCTTCCTCGCCGCCATTGGCCCGAACATGACGCTGGAAGAAGGCGCGAAGCTGACGCTGATGGAGAATGCGCCGGTGCTGGAACGCAGCCCACGTGATGCGCGCGAGGGCGGCAAAAAACCGTTCGGGAAAGGCCCGCGCAAAGACGGTGGAAAACCGCATCGCGGCAAAGGAAAGTTCGAAAAGCCACGGCATGACCGGGATGAACAGCGCCCTGAGCGTGGTGAAAAGTCGGATTTTCACAAGCCGAAACGCAATAAATTCTCAGAAAAATCAAATAAATCAGCCTCTCCGGTGGACTGGAACGACGATCCAGCCCCACGGCAGAAGAAGCCAAAACCCGGTGCCGCAAAATCCGCTCCAAAGGACGGCAAGCCGAAGTCGGCCTCAAAACCGGCCTATGGCGCAGCCCCGGGTGGGAACGCGGCGCCGCGTCGGCGCGCAATGGCTGATGGCGCATTGAGCGATGCCAAGCCTCACCGCAAAGGCGGCGACAAGCCCAAAGGCCCACCGCCCCCAAAAGGCAAAGCCAACAGCAAGAAGAACAAGGCGCGTCGTGCGGCGGCGGCATCTGTCCCGAAAGGCAAACCGCGCGGTTAAGCCGGAACAGTCTCAGGCGTCAGCGCTTCCAAGGCGCTGCCGTCCGGCGCGGTCAGTGTGAGCATCTGCGTGGCACTGGCCCGCCCGCGCAGGGTGGTCTCCTCCACCGCGGCCAATCCAAGCCCCATCGGCAAAGTGATGTCATGGGCGGTTTCAGCATCCAAAATCACCGAAAGCCCATGCGCCTTGCAGGCCTCCTGCAGGCGCTTGGCGCGGTTGATGGTATCGCCGATATAGACCACCTGACGCTTTTCCCAGCCACATTCCCCGACAGCCACCGGCCCGCCAGCCACGCCCATGCGCAATGAAGGGGCAACACCGTATTTGGCCATGTAGTGGTCATGGCGCGCCGCCACGATCTGAAAAATCTCATCGATGCATTTGAGGAGCCGCATGTTTCCGTCCGGCCCGCGATCCCGCCAACTCATGATGATCTCATCGCCCACATAGTTGTGGATCACGCCCTGATGTTTCTTGATCACCGGATCGATGTCGAGAAAGAAGCCCGTGATCATCTCAAGCGCCCTCTGATCACCGAGCTTTTCCGTGATCGACGTGGACCCTTTTAGATCGGCCAGGACAAAGATCCGGCATTCCTCAGTGGGTCGCGCATACCGCCCGAGCAGGAAATAAGTCAACGTCCGCCCGCCGATCAATCGCCGCGCCTGCAGCATGAACTGAATAAAAATACCGGTGCAGAAGGCAAACAGGAAATCGGGAAACAGCCCCTGCTGAAACCACATAACATAAGTGTCTTTGTCCCGGATCAGCACCAGATGCGTGGCCGCCAGAGAAAAGAGCAGGATGCAACAGGTGATCAGCATCCGCAGCGCCAGGCCTCGGCGGAACTTCAGGCTGCGTTGCCACCGCCCAATCGGGCTGTTGCTGATCCAGACCTCAAGGCCAACGGCAATGGTGGCCACGATCACACCGCGCACGGCTCCGCGCCAGAGCGCCAGAAGGCCCAGCCCCCAGCCCATCATATCGGCCAAGACATAGCTGTAGATCGCACCGACAATGGCACCAACTGTCAGCACAAAAAGAAAAGATCCTAGGTTGCGAGATAGCATGGCTGCCCTCAATCTTTGCTTCGGGAACGCCATGGGAGCCCCGGTTTTGTCTGGCATCTAAGCACAAAATGCCTTGATGCAACAAAAGACAAACCCCCATGGCCGGGCCATGGGGGTCGTCAATTCTTGTGTCCAAGCTGGAGAGGTGTGCTTAGAGCAAACCTTCACGCTGTGCTTTCTTACGTGCCAGTTTACGGGCACGGCGGATCGCTTCAGCCTTCTCGCGCGCTTTTTTCTCGGACGGCTTTTCGAAATGTTGCTTGAGCTTCATTTCGCGGAAGACGCCTTCACGCTGCAGCTTTTTCTTCAGGGCACGAAGCGCCTGATCGACATTGTTGTCACGAACACTAACCTGCATGTGGTTTTCACCACCTTTCTAAGTTTGAGTTGCAATGAAATTGCAGGAGCCCGGCGTATAGCAAGTCGTCCCGTCTTTGTCTAGTATGGGTGCAACGCCACCTCGCGACAGGGAGAGAGCCCGTGACGGAGACCCCCAACACCGACCTGAAACCCCGCCTTTTGGACGCTGCAGAGATGCATGTGCCCTTTGATGGCTGGTCTGAGGCCACTTTTACCGCTGCCATCGCGGACAGTGGTGTGGATGCCACCGTGGCGCGTGCGATTTGTCCGCGTGGCGCGGTCGACCTTGCGGTGGCTTTTCACAAGCGCGGTGATTCTCAGATGGTCGCAGCCATGGGAGAGGCCGCAGTCGCGGAGATGAAAATTCGTGAAAAGATCACCCATGCGGTGCGCCTGCGCCTTGAGCTCTGCCCGGATCGTGAATTGGTGCGCCGCGGCTCTACGCTCTTTGCGCTTCCGCAACACGCAGCCACCGGTGCGCAGCTGATCTGGGGCACGGCAGATGCCATCTGGAATGCCATCGGTGACACCTCGCGCGACCTAAACTGGTATACCAAACGCGCCACACTTTCGGCGGTCTATTCTTCCACGGTGCTCTACTGGCTGGGCGATGACAGCGAAGGCAACACCGCCACATGGGCGTTTCTGGATCGCCGGATCGAAAACGTCATGCAGTTTGAAAAGACCAAAGCCCGGTTCAACAAAAGCCCGCTTGGTCGCCTGATGGCAGCCCCACTGGAAGCGGCGTCAAAATTCCGCGCGCCCGATCTGCCCAACAACATGCCTGGCAGCTGGACGCCCCCATCGCGCTGAAGCGCGTTCCTAAAACGGCTTCTCATTCGGCAAATATCCCGGGGTGGCCATCGCTTGCGATGGCAGGGGCAGCGCCCCTTTTGCCTGCCCTATCGCCACAACGCCCTCACGTCAGGACAGCAAAAGCCTCTGTGCGCGATGCCAGCCGCTCTGCTACACAGTTCCCGAACACAGGAACCCAGAGGGACAGATCATGACAGAGACGATGCGCGCCGTTGAAATCACCAAACCCGGCGCGGCCGATGTGCTGAAACTGACCGATCGCCCGATCCCGACACCCGCCGCCGGCGAAGTTCTGATCAAGATTGCTTATGCCGGCGTCAATCGCCCGGATGTGCTGCAACGTGCCGGGCTCTACAACCCACCTGCAAATGCCTCTGATCTCCCGGGCCTTGAGGCCTCAGGCACCATCGCGGCCGTGGGCGCCGGTGTGACCCAGTGGTCTGAAGGGGATTCCGTTTGCGCGCTGCTGCCCGGTGGCGGCTATGCCGAATATGCGCTGACCCCAGCGGCACATTGCCTGCCCATTCCCGAAGGCTTGGGCCTGAAAGAAGCCGCCTGCCTGCCTGAAACCTTTTTCACGGTCTATTCCAACGTCTTTCAGCGCGGCGGGCTGCAAGCGGGAGAGCGCTTTCTGGTGCATGGCGGCTCTTCCGGCATTGGCACAACAGCCATCCAACTTGCCAACGCCTTTGGTGCGCGGGTCTTCACCACCGCCGGGTCTGACGAAAAATGCAAGGCCTGCCTCGATCTTGGCGCCGAACGCGCGATCAATTACCGCGACGAGGATTTTGTCAGCGTTCTGCGCGCCGAAGGTGGCGCCAATCTGATTTTGGATATGGTGGGGGGCGACTATCTGCCCCGCAATGTCAAATCCCTGGCGGATGATGGCCGCCTTGTGCAAATCGCCTTCCTGCAGGGGCCGCAGATCGAGTTGAACTTCGCCCATGTGATGATGCGCCGCCTCACAATCACCGGTTCAACGTTGCGCCCGCAAAGTGACCTCGCCAAAGGCAAAATCGCCAAAGCTCTGTTGCGCGACGTATGGCCCTTACTGTCATCCGGGCGCATCGCTCCGGTGATGGACAGCGAATTAGCTTTGAGCGATGCGGTCGCGGCGCACCAACGTATGGAGAGCAGCGGCCACATCGGCAAAATCGTCATGAAAGTGGCCTAAACCCAGGTCATAAACACCCGAAACACTGCATTTTTTCTCTCCTCAAACCCTCTGCCATCCGGCAAAAAGGGCCACAAAAGCCAAGCACATTCATGTGCCAAGCCAAAGTGGGGACGACATCTTGAGAAAAATCGGATTGCTTGTGGTGGCGGTAGCACTGGCGGTGCCATTTTTGTGGTGGTCGTCAATCGCGCAGGGCCGCGACGGTGTGGCGCTCTTTAGCCAATATCTGGGCCTGGGCGCTTTGATCGCCATGGCTTTCTCACATCTCATCGCCACCCGCTGGCCCGGCGTTGAAATGATCTTTGGCCCGCTTGATCAAAGCTATCGTCTGCACAAATGGCTCGGCATTGGTGCCATGGTCGCCATCCTGCTGCATGATACAATTGACGCGGAAATGCGGGGCCTTGGTCGCGAAACCGCCCTCGTGGAGTTTGCTGAGACCTTGGGGGAAATCAGCCTCTACGGTTTGCTGATCCTTGTGGTCATCACCATCGCCACCTTCATCCCCTATCACCTGTGGAAATGGACCCACCGCTTCATCGGCATCTTCTTTGTCTTTGGAGCATTTCATTATCTGTTCATTCTCAAACCCTTTAAAAACGGCGATCCAATTGGGATCTATATGCTGTTGGTCTGTGTCGTCGGCACAGTGGCCTACGCTTGGACGTCCGCGCCGCGAGGGCTGCGCCCCAGCCGCAGCTATGAAATCACCCAAGTCACCCAGCAAGGGGATGCGGTTGCTGTGGACCTCGCACCCAAAGGCCGCCCACTGCGCCACCGCGCGGGCCAATTTGCTTTTTTCCGCTTTTCCGGGGCCGGGTTTGGTGAACCACACCCGTTCACCATTTCCGCAGCGCCCAATGAAAAGGGCGATCTGCGCCTGACCGTTGCGCCACTTGGCGACCTTACCAGCCATGTCGCCCGCAGCTTGAAAGCCGGACAGGCGGTGCAAGTGGACGGTCCCTATGGCCATTTCGGCCGCGCAAAGGGCCCTCAGGTCTGGATCGGGGCCGGGGTTGGGGTAACGCCGTTTGTCGCCCTTGCACAGGCGCTGCCCGCTGAAGCGCCGCCTGTCACATTCATCTATTGCATCCGTGATCGGGACAGCGCCGCGCATCTGGCAGAACTGGAAAGCCTGGCGGTAAGCAAACCAAATCTCGATCTGGTTCTTTGGCAAAGCCAGACACGCGGGCGCCTCACCGCCACGACCCTCGCTGCAGAGATCCCGGATCTTGCCACACGCAAAGTGCTGTTTTGTGGCCCCATCGAGATGCGCCGCAGTCTTGCCAAAGATCTGCCAAAGCAAGGCGTCGGCCAAAAGAATTTCCTCTATGAGGAATTTGAAATTCGAACGGGCATCGGCCTGCGCCGTCTGGTTGCCTGGCTCTGGCAGCGACACCTCGCCAAAAGCACTTAGGCAAACAAAAAAGGCGCGTCCAATCAGGCGCGCCGAATATCCACTTATTGAACGAGAGCTTAGATCGCCGCCTTGCGGCTTTCTTCCAGATAGATCTCACGCAGACGGGTCGCGATGGGACCCGGTGTGCCGTCGCCCAGCGCCACGCCGTCGATCTCAACAACCGGCATCACAAAGGCCGACGCAGAGGTGGTGAAGGCTTCATCCGCCCCTTTGGCTTCCTCAATAGTGAACAGACGCTCTTCGATCTTCAGCTGCGCCTCAGCCGCCATGCGCAGCACCGCCTTACGGGTGATGCCGTGCAGGATGTCATTGGACAAAGGGCGGGTGACGATCACGCCGTCTTTGACAAAATAGGCGTTGTTAGAGGTGCCCTCGGTCACATAGCCGTCTTCAATCATCCAGGCATCATCGCAGCCCGCTTTCTTGGCCATCATCTTACCCATGGACGGGTAAAGCAGCTGCACGGTTTTGATGTCGCGACGGCCCCAGCGAATGTCTTCGATGGAGATGATCTTGGCACCTTTCTTGGCGGCTGGGCTATCTGCCAGACCGGGTTTGTTCTGGGTGAAGAGCACGATTGTTGGCTTGGTATCTTCACCTGGGAAGACGAAGTCACGGTCACCGTCAGAGCCGCGTGTGACCTGCAGATAGACTAGACCTTCGTCAATTTCGTTGAGCTCTACCAGCTTGCGGTGGATTTCCAGCAGCTCTTCCTTGGTGCAGGGTTCCGCCATGTCCAACTCATCCAGAGAGCGCTTGAGACGCACCGCGTGACCTTCAAAATCAATCAGCTTTCCGCCCAGAACGCTGGTCACCTCATAAACCGCGTCCGCCATCAGGAACCCCCGGTCAAAGATCGAGACTGTGGCTTCGGTTTCCGGCAGGTATTCGCCGTTCACATAGACGGTGCGGGTCATGTTTGGATGCTCCTTACGGGTTGTTTCAACTCCACCGCGATGCGTGTACGCCACGCCCCTCTGCAATGGAACAAAAATTTAGGCGACGGTGGGGCAATCAGCCCCAAAGCGCAGCACTTGGCGGGTGCACGCCGTTTTCATCAAACACCAGCGGTGTGTCGCGGTCTTCACCGAGCAACAATGGCCCGTCGAGATCGGTGACCATCACGCCCTGCGCAATCAGGGTTGCCGGCGCCATGGCGAGACTTGAGCCGACCATACAGCCCACCATCACTTTGTAGCCTTCCGCCAGCGCCGCTTCGCGCAGACGGAGTGCCTCGGTCAGCCCGCCGGTCTTGTCGAGCTTGATGTTGACCACATCATATTTGCCTTTGAGCTTGGGCAGGCTGGTGCGGTCATGACAGCTCTCATCGGCGCAGACCGGCACCGGGCGCTCCATGCCGATCAGGGCGTCATCTTCGCCCGCTGGAAGCGGCTGCTCCACTAGTGCCACACCAAGGCGTACAAGATGTGGTGCCAGATCCGCATAGACCTCCGCGCTCCAGCCCTCATTGGCATCCACAATGATCGTGGATTTCGGCGCCCCCGCCCGCACGGCCTCAAGCCGTGGCATGTCATCCGGCGTGCCAAGTTTGATCTTCAGCAGCGGGCGATGTGCGTTTTTGGCGGCCTGCGCCTGCATCTCGGCAGGTTCAGCCAAAGACAGCGTATAAGCGGTGATTTCCGGACCAGGCTTTGGCAGCCCCGCCAAGTCCCAAGCACGTTTGCCCGCCTGTTTGCTTTCCAGATCCCAAAGCGCGCAGTCCACCGCATTTCGCGCGGCACCCGCAGGCAGCAGATCATAAAGCGCCTCGCGGTCAATCTGCGCTGGCAGCCCTTCGATCTCAGCCGTCACGCTTTCCAATGTCTCATCATAGCGCGCATAGGGTACACATTCGCCCCACCCCACGACGCCATTGTCTTCCACACGCACGGTCAGCACTTTGGCCTCGGTGCGGGAGCCGCGCGAAATGGTGAACACCTGTGCCAGTTTGAACACATCGGGGGTGACGGTGATTTTCATGCGGTCCTCTAAGTCCTGTGGCCGAAGGGCGCGACATACAGCAAGGCGCGCCTCTTCCTCTTGCCAAAAATATCCCGGGGGTCCGGGAGCAGCGCCCCCGGTCCAGCCCGTATGAGTTTACAATGCCGCCAGCGCGTCCACCAGCTTGCCCGCACCAAAGCGGAACGGATCGGTGGCTGGCAGACCCATGTCAGCCTCGATTTGCGCCAGATAGGCCTTGGCTTCGTCCTCTGCCATGTGCTGGGTGTTCACCGACACGCCCACAACCTGACAGGCCGGGTTGGCAACCTGTGCCAATGGCAGCGCCATGTCGCGCAGCGCTTCAAGGCTCGGCTGCTGATACTCCGGCAGACCACGCATGTGATCGCGGGTCGGCTCGTGTGCCAGGATCAGCGCATCTGGTTGGCCGCCATGGATCAGCGCCATGGTCACACCGGAATAAGACACGTGGAACAGGCTGCCCTGCCCTTCGATGTGATCCCAGTGGTCTTCGTCATTGTCCGGGGTCAGCCATTCAACCGAGCCCGCCATGAAGTCCGCGATCACCGCATCCAGCGGCACACCGTCGCCGGTGACCAGAATGCCGGTCTGACCGGTGGCACGGAAGGTGGATTTCATACCCCGCTTGCGCATCTCAGCGTCCATGCAGAGCGCAGTGTACATTTTGCCCACGGAACAATCGGTGCCCACAGCTAGACAGCGCTTGCCTGTGCGCTTCTTACCATTGGCAATCGGGTATTCCACCTCAGGCACACGCACGTCATGCAATGTGCGGCCGGTTGCTTCGGCAACAGCCACCAGGTCCGGCTCGTCGCGCAGCAGGTTGTGCAGGCCGGACGCGAGATCAAAGCCTTCCTCCAGCGCCATCACCAGCACTTTTTTCCATTCCTGAGAAATCACGCCACCCCGGTTGGCCACACCGATCACCAGCGTTTTTGCGCCGGCTTCGCGCGCCTCAACGAGGCTCATATCGGTCAGGCCCATATCCGCCTTGCAGCCTTCCATACGGAATTGGCCGACGGCGTTTTCTGGCCGCCAGTCTTTGATGCCCTGAGCCACTTTGGCCGCCAGCTGGTCCGGCGCATCACCCAGAAACAAAAGATACGGTGTCTCGATCATAGCGCGTCCTTCCCTGTCATCGTCGCGTAAGTCTTCCTGACCTATATTCTGCGAGCAATGATGAAATTTCCTTGTGAAACCTGCCCGAAACGGCAAAAAGTTCGAAGATTATTTCGCATTATTCGGATTTTAAGGAGATTTCTCCTTTCCCAAAGCGGAAAGCCGCAAACAAATCGCATCAGCGCCAGCCTGCGCCGCAACGCGGCGTCGCCTTGCCGCAGATGCAAAATATCCTTGCGCATCGACGCGCAACTTCATACCACAACAGGCGACGAAAACGTAATTTCCTTACCGAGAGACCGATAGATATGAGTTTCCGCATCCAGCCTGCCGCCCCCGCCCGCCCCAACCGCTGCCAGCTGTTTGGCCCGGCCTCCAACACCAAGCTCTTTGCCAAGATGGCAGCTTCGGCAGCAGATGTGATCAACATCGACCTCGAAGACTCTGTGGCCCCCACAGACAAAGACATGGCGCGCGCCAACGCGATTGAAGCGATCAACACCATCGACTGGGGCAACAAGACCATTTCCGTGCGCATCAATGGTCTGGACACACCATTCTGGTATCGCGACGTTGTGGATCTGCTGGAGCAAACCGGCGACCGTCTGGACCAGATCATGATCCCCAAAGTGGGCTGCGCAGGCGACATCTACGCCGTGGATGCGCTGGTCACAGCAATCGAAGCCGCCAAAGGGCGCAGCAAGCGCATTGATTTTGAAGTCATCATCGAATCGGCGGCGGGCATCGCCCATGTGGAAGAGATCGCCGCAGCCTCCCCGCGCATGGTGGCCATGAGCCTCGGCGCTGCAGACTTTGCCGCCTCGATGGGTATGCAGACCACTGGCATCGGTGGCACGCAGGAAAACTACTACATGCTGCATGAAGGCCAGAAACACTGGTCTGATCCATGGCACTGGGCGCAAGCCGCCATCGTCGCAGCCTGCCGCACCCATGGGGTGCTGCCAGTGGACGGCCCGTTTGGCGACTTCTCTGACGATGAAGGCTATATCGCACAGGCGAAACGCTCTGCGACGTTGGGCATGGTTGGCAAATGGGCGATCCACCCCAAGCAGATTGCGCTGGCCAATGAGGTGTTCACCCCGTCTGAGGAAGCTGTCACCGAGGCACGCGAAATTCTCGCAGCCATGGAGCAGGCCAAGGCAAACGGCGAAGGCGCCACTGTCTACAAAGGTCGCCTTGTGGACATCGCCTCCATCAAGCAAGCCGAGGTTATCGTGGCACAGGCTGAGCTGATCGCGGCCAGCTAAGCGCAGACATGATTGCACCATTAGGCCTCGCCTGACGGCGGGGTCTTTTTTTGTTTCTGCACTTAGGCGCGTTCGTCTTTGGGCGAGCCCATCACCACATAGCTGGTGATCGCATTCACCTGCGGCACAGTGCCAAGGACGTCGGTGTGAAACGCTTTATAAGCGGTCAAATCCGCTGCCTCCACGCGCAGCAGATATTCCACCTGACCGGTGATATTGTGACACTCCCGCACCTCCGGAGCCATGGCCATCGCCCGCTCAAAGGCTTCTTGGGCGTCTTTGGTGTGTTTGTTGAGGCCAACAGTCACGTAAGCCACAAAACCCGAGCCGAGGGCCGCGCGGTTGAGAACAGCGCGATAGCCGGAGATGATTCCGGCCTTTTCCAAAACCGCTACCCGGCGCAGGCAGGCGGAAGGCGACAAGCCGACCTTTTCCGCCAAGGCAAGGTTGCTCATCCGTCCATCACGCGACAGCTCACGCAATATATGTTCGTCAATATGATCCAGTTTCGCCATTAATTGTGAAAAGAGACATTGATCACACAAAAACGCAACCAAACAGCGTTTGCTTTGCACCAGATTGGTGCCATGACTTACGATATCCTCACCGCCCTCATGATCTTTGCCTTTGTGTCCTCCATCACGCCGGGGCCGAACAACCTGATGCTGATGGCCTCTGGGGCCAACTTCGGCTTTGCGCGCACGATCCCACATATGCTGGGTGTCGGCATCGGATTTGTGGTGATGGTCGCGCTGGTGGGACTTGGTCTTATGCAGGTTTTTGACCGGTTTCCGATCGCACATACAGCACTTTCCGTGGCTTCGGTCGCCTATCTTTTGTGGCTCGCTTTCAAGATTGCGCGCGCCGGTGCTCCGCAGGAGGGCGGCACAAGTGGCACACCCATGACCTTCATGCAGGCGGCGATCTTTCAGTGGGTAAACCCAAAAGCCTGGACCATGGCGCTGACGGCGATCACGCTTTATGCGCCAGATCGCACAGTGCTCACGATCCTGCTTGTGGCGGGCGCTTTTGGCGCGGTGAACCTGCCTTGTGTGTCGAGCTGGACCGTGCTTGGTCAGCAGATGCGCCGCCTATTGACCTCTCCTGCCCGCCTCACAGCGTTCAACTGGACAATGGCGGCGCTGCTAGTTGCCTCGCTTTATCCGGTGGTGTTCTCCGGCTGAGGCCCGCGCATTATTTTGCAGCCAACGGCATGCAGATTTCCGTCAGAAGATCCTCAGGTGCTGTGTCGCGCGGGTTGTTGAGATAGATCTCGTAACAAGGCTGATCTGCGGGCTCTTCGCCAGAGGCGGGCAGCCAATTGCCATAGAGAGAATGATAGGCCGCCGAGATGCCGGAATAAGGCCCCTTGTAGGTCAGCACGGCGGTTCTACCACCCGGGAGCGCAAAGCCCTCCATCCCTTCCGGCGTGCCCTCACCGACGAATTCGGCACCTGCGAGACTGCGCAGTTCCGCTTCCGGCACAACTTCGGGACTGTCCTGATAGACCGCGATCACCGCGCGCACATTGGGCCAGAGGGCACGACTTTCACACATGGCTCCGAAGGCTTCGAAACTTTTGCCAATCTCATGATAGGCGCCTTTGTGGGGCACTCCGACCAGACGGCGGCTGGGTTCATTGCGAATATCTACGTCATGCATAGGGTAACATCCTGTTTTTAAATCCGGATTGAGCAATGCCACCTGCCCTGCGGCGCGATACGCCGACGGGCTGATGCCATAAGCGTCAGAGAACGCACGTGAGAAACTGCCTTGTTTGCCATACCCCGTGCGCGCCGCAATCTCCGACAGAGACATCTCTCCCTGCGCCAGCCAAACCGCTGCGCGATGCAGACGAATGCGCCGCACCGCTTGTGCACAGGTTTCACCGGTCAGCGCATGAAAGACGCGATGCCAGTGAAAGCGCGACATCGCCGCCACATCTGCCAGCGCGTCCAAAGACAGGTCTCCATCCGTATTGTCATGGATGTAGGCCAAAACCCGCAGGATGCGGTCTTCGTAGCTGGCGGACATAGTGCGAGTCTCCCAATGGTTTGGAGTATGAAAACAAAGCAGGATTCAGAGCGATCCCGACCCCGTCCTGATGACATGAAGCCAGATCACAAATCTTGCTAACTTGCGCTGCACCCTGCCTCAATATTGGCCACATGGCGCATACCGTTGCAATTACGCTCCGTCAGCGTCATATAGCGGAAACGTAAGGAATGCGCCGGGAGTGCCCAATGACCAACTATCTCGACTTCGAAAAACCACTTGCAGAGATCGAGGGCAAAGCCGAAGAGCTGCGCGCGCTGGCGCGTCAGAACGAAGAGATGGACGTGGCTGACGAAGCCGCAGCACTGGATCGCAAAGCGGCCGATCTGCTGGAAGAACTGTACAAAGACCTGACACCATGGCGGAAATGCCAAGTGGCACGCCACCCGGAGCGCCCGCATTGCCGCGACTATATCGACACGCTGTTCACCGATTACACCCCGCTTGCGGGCGACCGGAACTTTGCAGACGATCTCGCCGTTATGGGTGGCCTTGCCCGTTTTAACGGAAAGCCCGTGATGGTGATCGGCCAAGAAAAGGGCAACGACACCAAATCCCGCATCGCGCATAATTTCGGTATGGCGCGCCCAGAGGGCTACCGCAAAGCTGTGCGCCTGATGGAAATGGCGGCAAAATTCGGCCTGCCGGTTGTGACGCTGGTGGACACTGCAGGTGCGTATCCTGGCAAAGGCGCGGAAGAGCGAGGCCAGTCTGAGGCCATCGCACGCTCCACCGAAATGTGCCTGCAAATTGGTGTGCCTTTGGTCTCCGTGATCATTGGCGAAGGTGGCTCCGGCGGTGCTGTGGCATTTGCCACGGCAAACCGCGTCGCCATGCTGGAGCATTCGGTATATTCGGTGATCAGCCCTGAAGGCTGCGCGTCTATCCTCTGGAAAGACAGCACCAAGATGCGTGAAGCGGCAGAAGCTCTGCGCGTGACCGCGCAAGACTTGCACCAGCTTGGCGTGGCAGACCGGATTATCGCGGAGCCGAAAGGCGGCGCTCATCGTGACCGTGCCGCAACCATGGAAAACGTCCGCAAAGCCATCGAAGACATGCTTGGCGAACTGGCGGAAATGCCTGCGGATGAATTGGTCTCCAACCGCCGTAAGAAGTTCCTGAACATCGGGGCCAAAGGGCTGGCAGCCTAACCTGCGCTGTCCTCCTTTCAAAAAAACAGATTGAAAAGACGGCTTGCGCCTGAGACCGCAAGCCGCAGCCTCCGAGCTGTTTGTCGCGACGAACATGGCTTTGCTGAGGCGCGCCAACGCGGTACTCTGGCGTCATGTTGAACTTGCTCAAACACCCCACGTTTTCACGCCTGTTTGCCGCGCAACTCGTCGCGCTGGCTGGTAGCGGACTTCTCACAATCGCGCTTGGCCTGCTCGCCTATGATCTGGCAGGGGCCAATGCCGGGGCCGTTTTGGGCATCGCTTACACCATCAAAATGGTGGCCTATGTTGGCCTGTCACCTGTGATGGGCGCACTTGTGGCCAAGCTTCCGCGACGGGCAGTCCTGGTTGGGGCGGACGCCATCCGCATTGCTGTGGCGCTGAGCCTGCCGTTTGTGGACAGCGTAGCGCAGGTTTATGGGCTAATTTTCCTGCTGCAGGTGGCTTCGGGTATTTTCACTCCGACATTTCAGGCCACGATCCCTGAGATCCTTCCTGATGAAGACGAATATACACAAGCGCTATCGCTCTCTCGCCTCGCGTCTGATCTGGAAAATATCTTATCCCCCGCCTTCGCCGGTCTCTTGCTGCTCTTTATGAGCTTCCATGGTTTGTTTGCGGGCACAGCCGCAGGGTTCTTCCTCTCTGCATTGCTGATTCTCAGCACCAAACTGCCGCCCCACAAAGCCAGCGCCGACCGCCCGTTTGTGTCGCGCCTGACGCGTGGCAGCTGGATCTATCTGGCGACGCCCCGCCTGCGCGGACTTCTCGCATTCAACATGGCCGCAGCCGCCACAACAGCCTATGTTCTGGTGAACACTGTCGTCGTGGTGCGCAACACGTATGGCATGGCTGAAAATGGGCTGGCGATTGCCATGGGCGCCTTCGGCGCGGGCAGTATGATCACAGCCCTGATGCTGCCTCGTTTGCTTCATCACATCTCTGATCGCGCGTTGATGAGCGCAGCAGCCGCAGTGCTCGCAGCCATCCAACTGTGCCATGCGGCCTGGGTCTGGGCCAATGGCCCGCTGTCATGGATCGGGTTTCTGGCCATCTGGCTCTGCGCGGGCCTGCTTTATTCCGCCGTGATGACACCTTCCGGACGGCTCCTGAAACGCTCAGCGCACTCAGAAGACCGGACTGCGGTTTTCACCGCGCATTTTGCCCTCAGCCATGCCTGCTGGCTGATCGCCTACCCTTTGGCAGGCTGGACAGCCACAGCTGGCTCTCAGGCGCTTTCATTGGGAGCGCTCAGCCTGATCGGCCTTGCGAGCGTTTGGATCGGTCTGCGCCTCTGGCGGCCATCTCCTGCCGACATGCCGCATGAACATCCGGATTTGCCGCCGGATCACCCCCACCTCAAAGAGCATGGTCCACGCAAACATGCGCATGCGATTGTCATTGACGACTATCACCACGCTTGGCCGTCGCGGGGCTGATTACCGCGCGAGCAGCCGCAATCCCTGCGTCACATCTGAGCGCACAGCGAGCCGAAGCCCCGGCTCGTCTCCGGCCTTGAGCGCCGCAATAATGAGGCGGTGATAGTGGGGAGGTTCCGTACGCCGCAGACGCCCATACAGCGCGCGCATGGTGGGTCCAAGCTGCAACCAGACGGTCTCTGCCATTGCCAGCATGGCCGGTGCCTGAGCGCGCAAATAAAGCGTGCGATGAAAATCCAGATTGGCGCGGATGTAGCCGACCGCGTCCCCCTTACTGACAGCCTCAGCCACAGTGCTGTTGATCGTCACCAGCCGGTCGATCAGCGCCATATGAGCCCGTGGCAGCGCGCGGCTGGCCAGCTCCACCTCGATCAGCGCACGCAATGCGGCCAACTCTTCCAGACGCTCACTCGAAAGTTCGGGGGTGGCCACGCGGCCTGAGCTGGAAAGCGTCAAAGCGCCTTCCGCCACCAGGCGCCGCACAGCTTCACGCGCTGGCGTCATGGAGACCTCATAGTCTTTTCCAATGCCGCGCAGGGTCAGCGCTTCGGCCGGCGCCATCTCGCCATACATGATCTTGGTGCGCAAGGCGCGGTAAACACGGTCATGCGCCGAAGTGGATTGGTCTTGGGAGGGGCGAGGTTGTGGGATCATTCTGCCGTTGTGATCACAAAGCATCGCGACGTCAATGACTTCGCTGCAAGTGACGCTGAGCTCAGGACCCGCCAAATCGGTAACGATGCAAGACCTGCCCATCAGTGCGCAGCCATCGGCGCGGCGCCTCGTATGGGCCATAGAGTTGCGTCACCACATTCCAAAACGCTGGGGAATGATTCATTTCTTTCAGATGAGCCACTTCATGGGCGGCGACATAGTCCAGCACATCTGGGGCTGCCATCACCAATCGCCAGGAAAACATCAGCGCCCCCGCCGAAGTGCAGGACCCCCAGCGCGAGCGCGTGTCCCGCAGCGTCATCCGGCTGTAGGGCAGTCTCAAATGCGCCGCATAGTGATCGACGGCCTCCGACAATCGGTGCCGAGCAAGCTCTTTCAAAAAGCCCTGCACTTTGCGCCCAACCAGATCAGCGCGTCCCGGCACGGCAATTTCATCCTGCCCCAACACAACCGACCGGCCCTGCCCGGCGACAACCAGCCGATCCCGGCCAGCCACTGGCAACACGGCACCCGGCGCGACCAAAACCTGCTCCGGCTGTTGAGATAGCTGTCTGCGCAGCCAGTCTTGCTTTTCTTCAGCAAAACCGAGTGCCTCACGAGTGCTCACCCCGCGTGGCACAGTGAGTGTCACTTTGCCATCAAGCCGCGATACACGCAGGCTGATGCGCCGCGCACGGGAAGACTGACGCAAAGCCACCGTCACAGGTGGTGTTCCGGGGATGATATGTTGCGTCATTTACGCTCCTTGGCCGCGTTTGCAGTGATACCCTTTGACACGCGGCCCTTGATATGGCACGTGGCGCAAACCGTCGAGAGCGACTCAACCGATTGAAGGGGATTACCCATGCCCAAAGAAGAATGGGGCGTCAAACGCGTGTGCCCGACCACCGGCAAGCGTTTTTATGACCTGAACAAAGATCCTGTTGTCAGCCCATACACTGGCGACATCGTAGAAGTAGATGCGGGCAAGAGCCGCATGATTGCAGCAGACGCCGAGGATGCCGCAACACTGAAAGCCAAAGCCGCCAATCTGGATGATGCAGATGACGTGCTGGATGATGACGACGCCGTTGATCTAGACCTCGAAGATGATGTTCTGGATGACGACGAGGACGACAACGTTTCGCTCGATGAGATCGCGGACGTTGCCTCTGAAGACGACGACAGCTGATCGTCAGCCGAACGGCAAAAAAACTTCTCCGGGGCGGAATTTTTCGCTTGAACCTGCCCCGGGATACGCCTAATTAGGCGCGCACAGGCTGATAGGCCTGACAGATTTGGGGCCTTAGCTCAGCTGGGAGAGCGCTACAATGGCATTGTAGAGGTCAGGAGTTCGATCCTCCTAGGCTCCACCAAATCTCCTTCAAGAAAAACCGCTTTCTCCTGATCTATATTAGGTATCGGCGATGATGTTAGAGCAGGCACGTCTCGCGAAAATTCGGAACTGCGGGCGTAGTTGCGCTTTTGGCTGTCACGCCAAGAACAAAGAGAAATAGGCAGAAAGACTACACAGTTCTTCGTTGATCTCCCTCTGGTTTTCCCGCACATTTTCCGGCAACGGACCAAGCCAAAACCCACCTATTTTGCTCTGCTGGAGCGAAGGGATTGAGATAGTTAGGCGGAAGGCACACCTTCCTTCAGCCGTTGAACCAGAAGGGTCAGCACATTGCAGAAGCGATTGGGGAAACTGCCTTTCTCGCCTCCCGTAGGTTCGGTCGTCCTCCTCTCGTTTGCCATTGTTATCATCGCGTTTGCATTGGTTTTTTTCAGGATTTGGTCGTCAGAGCAAACCGCTGCTGAACGCGAAAACCGTTTTGTATCTTTGATGTATGAGCGCGAGAAAGCCAGCATGCTCTCAGCGCTAAAACCCTATGCCGCTTCAGATGCCGCTTACCGCAACATCTCTGTCAATTTTTCCGCACCTTGGGTCGAATCGCGCTTTGTCGACGATATGATTGCTGAGACAACTTATAAGGCAGCGTTTTTGATCGCGCCGGATAATAGCGTGGCCTTTCTACACGCGGAAAGTGATCCGCCCCTCGCGCAAATCACGGCAGACACATTGCCCAGCATCTGGGACGCCGCAGCGCAAATTCGTCAGACCTACCTTGAGGAGGCTTCCAACCGCATACCTGAGGACAGCAATTTCTCAGGCATGCTTGACGCGCTGTCTGACATTCATGCTCTGCGCTGGGGGGACCAAATAGCCCTTGCTGCGAGCTATGCCATTATCCCCGATCCCGGTATGGTCCCGCTCATCGACGCGCCGCCCTACATACTCACCACCTTACAGATTTTGGATGACACCAAGCTGGCGCAAATTTCGCCACATCTGTTCTTAGCTGAAATTGACGACACCAACACTCTAGGCCGTGGCCGAAACGCCTTCCTGATCACAGGGCCCGACGAGGCTCCCCTTGGTTACTTCGCATGGCAACCTATGGGGCAAGGCACACGGATTATCGTGGCTGCCACGCCGCTGCTCTTACTGCTGATCGGCACCATAACCTGGTTCACCTGGCGCGTGGTGCGCAGCAACGCTGCAGCTCACAAAAAACTCGAAGAAATCGCGCTGCAGTCCCGCTATGATGCGAACCACGACAATCTGACCGGATTTTCACTCCGCGACCATTTCTTTGCGCGTGCCAGAGAGGCCCTGACGTCAGATGGCGCAGAGCTCACAGCGCTTATTTATCTGGATTTGGACAACCTGAAAAAAGTGAACGATGCTTGGGGGCATGCAGCTGGTGACGCGCTGGTGGGGGCGGTTGCCCAGCGTATTACCGAACGTCTTGGCTCAGATCTGATTGCCGGCCGCGTGGGCGGCGATGAGTTCCTGCTTTTGGTGCGTGGATTTAACCAACGTACAGACGTCGAAACACAGATCAGGGAAGTGCTCATGGCGCTCATGCAACCCCTGCGCTTTGAGGGGCAGCTGATTGAGACCTCCGCCAGCGCGGGGCTGGCCTACTTTCCAGATCATGGAACCAGCATTGACGAACTTGTGCGCGCCGCAGATGTAGCGCTGAACCGCTCCAAAGAGGTCAGCCATTTCGGCCTCGCCGTCTTTGACCCCACGATGGATGCGAGCCTGAAAGAAAACCGTGATCTGCGTGAAGATTTGCAGAAGGCCGTGCGCAACGGTGAACTTGAGCTAT
The DNA here is from genome assembly GCF_017743735.1 of Shimia sp. R9_2. GTDB lineage: Bacteria > Pseudomonadota > Alphaproteobacteria > Rhodobacterales > Rhodobacteraceae > Shimia. The sequence goes on along the minus strand of NZ_JAGHRO010000001.1, from coordinate 655,737 downwards.
TTTATCAACCGATCATCTGCTCTGAACACGCCAAGCCAACCCATGCAGAGGCGCTGTTGCGCTGGAATCATCCAACCCGAGGACGGATCTCACCGGATCGATTTCTGCCGCTCGCCGAAGCCAGTGGCCTTATGCCGGAAATCAGCCGCTGGGTCACGCAGACGGCCATCAGAGACGCAGCAGAGTGGCCCATGGACTTTGGCGTGACAATCAACGTCAACACCTCTCAATTGCTTCACAAAGGGTTTCCAGACGAGATCCGCACTCTGCTTAAGACGAACCAATTGCAGCCGGAGCAGCTGACAATCGAGATTACGGAAACTGAAATTCTTGACCGGATTGAAGAGACAAAATCCGTCCAGGAAGACCTCACCGAACTGGGTGTGCGCTTTGCTCTGGATGATTTTGGCACGGGCTACTCCAGCCTGAGCTATCTGCATCTCTATGATTTTCAGACGCTCAAGATCGACAAGAGCTTCCTCTCAGGCCCTGACCTGACGGAGGATGCAAAGGGCCTTTTGTCGACCATGATCAACCTAGGTCAGGTATTGGGCATGACAGTTGTGGTTGAAGGGGTCGAAACCGAAGAACAGCGCGATTTTCTCACGGAGTCTGGCTGCTCGGAATTACAGGGATTTCTTTTTGCCAAGCCAATGCCGTTGTCGGAGCTGACTGCGATTTACGGACATGAAAGCAAACCGGAGTAATCCGTGCTGCCAGCTTGATAGATTACCTCACTCAAATGCCCAAGATTGTCCTGCACCTGAAATCAAATGACGCCAATCCGGAGCTGAATGGATGGCATCTACGGCTCTACCGAGAGATTGTAGACCTAGGGCATGCTGAGGGCATTTCGGTTGAGATTCGCGCACGCGACATACGCGTCTGCACACGCAGCATCACAGATGACCGTTTCAACGATGGCGACCTTCACATCATTGATGATCGCTCTGTCAGAGCTGCCGGCGTTCTTAATGCCGGCGTCGCCTACCTTTGGGAGTTTTGGCATCTTGATCCTCAGGGAACAAAAGCCTTCTCCTCGATTGGAGAAGATGCCTACAGTCCCTCGATGATTGCCGATCACCGTGTTCAGACTTTTTCCCGCAATATAAAACGGCGTTATTTGGAGAAGCGGAAATCCAAATATGACCAGCCGGAAGTCCACCAAGCCTTCGAAAGAAATGCGGTCGCCATTTTCTTTCAGGGCCAATATCCCATCAATGCCAGAGCCACCCAGCACTCGGACATGGATGTGCTGCAGGCAACTCTTAAGGCGGCGGGCGATCGACCCATTGTGGTCAAGCCGCACCCAATCTCCAGTGACGAGGCCACAATTGCCGAAGTGAACGCTCTCGCGAAGAACGATCCGCGCATAGTGCCGACACAGGCAAACGTCCACGACATCCTAAACGCAAGCGCCTGCACGGTTTCGATAAATTCCACAGTTGCGCTTGAGGGGTATCTTCATGGCGTGCCTGCAATTTTGTGCGGCAAATCCGACTTTCACCACGTCGCGCACACCGTTACAGATCTGAGCCAGTTTTCGAGCGCGCTGGAAAATGCGCTGTCGTCAGATGCTGATTTGGAGCGCTATCTGGCTTGGTATTTCCTGAAGAAATGCATCCCGATAAACAGCGGAAAACTTCACAAAAAGATCTGGGAGAAGTTTGAAATCGCAGGTTTCCCAAGGGAGCGGTTTGGCTAATCCGCAAATCTTTAGGAAACCGCCCTTTTCCCACAAAAAAGGGCTGCCGCATAGGATCGCGCACAGCCCTTCTGATTGGGAGCATTGCCCGTTACAGCCCTTCAGGCTGACCAACGACAACGAATTGCAGGCCATCACGGTCCAGCAGTTCGCCAGCGACTCTTGAGACGTCCTCAGCAGTAACGGCATTCACCTTGTCATTGCGGGTCGCGATATAGTCGATGGGCATGCCATCCATCTGCATCGAGACCATGATCTGGGCGATTGCGCCATTGCCGTCAAAGCGCAGCGGATAGGCCCCGGTCAGAAGCGCCTTTGCCTTTTCCACTTCGTCTTCTGTCGCGCCTTCTTCGGCCATACGTGCCCATTCGTCTTTCACCACGCCCACAGCCTGGGCCACACGGTCGTTGGCCGAAGACACACTCCCCATGTAGACGTTGGCGAGATCGCGCAGCACAAGGTAGCTATAGACCCCATATGTCAGACCACGCTTTTCACGCACCTCGGTCATGAGGCGGCTCTCAAACCCACCTCCGCCGAGAATGGTGTTGAGCACGTAAGCGGCGAAGAAATCCGGGTCTTCCCGATCGATACCATCCTGCGCCCAAAGGGCCACGGATTGCGGCGTGTCATAGTCCACGATGTCCACACCGCCATTGATCGCAACGTTGGCATCTTCAGGCATCGGGGCACCCGTTTCAGGCAGATCTCCGAGCAGGCGATCCAGCATCGGACCAAGTTCGTCTTCGGTGATGTCGCCGACCACACCGACAAACAAGCGGTCCTGCGCCAGCGCGCCCTGATGTGCGGCCACAATGTCATCTCGGCTCAAGGCCGCGACGCTCTCAAGCGTCCCTTCACCGGGTGAGCCGTAAGGATGGTCGCCGTAGATCAATGCGGCCAGCCGCGCCCCTGCGATGCTTTCAGGGTCTTTCAGATCAGAGCGGATGCCTGAGAGCACCTGCTCGCGCACACGATCCAATGCGGTCTGTGGGAAACTTGGTTCGACCAGAGAGCGGCGCAGGAGGTCGATGGCCTCGTCGCGGTTCTCGGTCAACATACGTGCGGAAATCGACACGGCATCGGCGTGGCTGTCATAGCCAAACTGCGCAGCCAGCGCCTCGCTCGCCTTGGCAAAACCCTGCGCATCCAGATCGCCCGTGCCCTCTTCAAGCAGCCCCACCATCAGGTTGGTCGCGCCACGTTTGCCCGGCTGATCCAAGGATGTGCCCCCTTTGAACCGCAGCTCAAGTGCCACAAATGGGATCGAGGGTTCTTCGACAAGCCAGGCTTTGATCCCGCCCGGAGAAGTGACTTCCTTGATGTTGATTTCGGCCCATGCTGCAGGCACGGTCACAACAAAGGCGACAAAGGCCAGGACAAAACGGATCATTGGCTCACCTCCTGCTCTTGGGTCATCAACCACCCCGTGACCGATCTACGATCATCAAAGATTTCCTCGGCCGCGGCCATGATCTCTTCGCTGGTGATCGCGTTCAAAATCTCGGGCCATTCCTGAATATCCGCGATGGTCAACCCGGAGGTCAGTCCGCGCCCATATCGGTTGGCCACGCTCTCAACGTTGTCGCGCTCATAAATCTGGCTGGCGCGCAGCTGCATCTTGATACGTTCCAGATGCGCTTCATCCACGCCTTCTTGCATGAACTCCGCCACCGCGTCGTCCATGGCCTCTTCAGCCTCCTGCATTTCCACACCCGGGGCAGGCACCATGATCAGGTTGAAGGTGGTCGCATCCAGAGACGTCCCGCGATACCAGCTTCCGGCATAGACCGATTGCTTGGTCTCAAACTGTAGTTTCTGGCTCAGGACAGAGGTCTGCCCGCCACCAAGCAATTCAGCCAACAGCGTCAGCGCCGCAGCTTGGCGCTGATCACCACTGTTGCGCTCCGGGGCCAGATAGCTTCGGGTGACATAGGGTTGCGCCACGCGGGGATCGTAAAACTCCATACGGCGGGCACTGGACTGCGGCGGCTCGCTCGGACGTGCGCGCGGCGGCAGCTCAGGATTGGCGGGGATCACACCATAGTATTGATCCGCCAGCGCTTTGACCTCATCGGGCTCTACATCCCCCGCAACAATCAAGATCGCGTTGTTGGGCGCATAGTAAGCCTCGTAGAACTCCAGCGCATCCTCCAGATCAAGCGCCTCCATCTCGTGGCGCCAGCCAATCACAGGGACACCGTAGCGGTGGTTGAGATACTGCGCCGCGCTCAATTGTTCGCGAAACAGAGCGCCGGGATTGTTCTCGACCCGCTGGTTGCGCTCCTCAATGATCACATCGCGTTCGGTCAGGATGTCCTCTTCGTCGAGTTGAAGATTGACCATGCGGTCGCTCTCCATACGCATCATCAACTCCAGTCGGTCTGAGGCCACACGCTGGTGGTAGGCTGTCACGTCATAGCTTGTGAACGCGTTGTCCCGCCCGCCGTTTGCGGCGACGGTTGCGGAAAACTCACCCGGTTCAAGCGTTTCTGTGCCTTTGAAAAGCAAATGCTCCAGGAAATGCGCAACGCCTGACACGCCGGGGCGCTCATCCGCTGACCCTGCTTTGTACCAGACCATGTGCATCACAACCGGGGCTCGGTGATCCTCCACCACGACAACCTGCATGCCGTTATCAAGCGTGTAGGTGCTCACCAAATCATCGGCGGCCTGCAGCGGGGCTGTCATCCCCGCAGTCATCGCCAATGCCAAGACAATGCGTCGCAACATCAAAATGTCTCCCAACCAATCGCCACTCATAAACCTTACGCAAACAGCGCAAGGTGCGGCTCATCTTTTGTAAAAAGAGTTACGCCCCAAACGGGGCGCTTCAAGGCATCATACGCGATTGTGAGGCAGCTTGGGTCAACGCCCGCAATTCTCATCAATCGCAAAACCCTTAGTTTCCTGGGGCTGCCGGAGTGCGCACACCTGCACGCTTCCACCGCCACCATTCTTCGCGGAAGTCCAGCGTCTGGGGCCGGTAAACCTGTTCATACAGACCTTTTTTGGAGACGCGGATGCTTGTGAACCGGCCACGGCGGTCGCGGAATTCTTCGTCTTCCTGCGCCACAACCTGTCGGATATTGGCATCGCGCCCCTGACGCGACGCGTAATTCACCAGCGCAGTATCTGCACTTGGGATGGCGGTGTTAAGGGAACTGCGTGCTGCAGCAGAGCCACCCAGCGCGGCAACTGCGTCGCCAAGCGGATCCTGATCGGTCCGGTTCACGCCCGTTGGATTGGGAGGCGGCAAGGCCGAAAGATCAGAGGGTACCACCAGCTCTTTGCTCGGCAAAATGCCGAATTCATCAGGGCCATTGCCGCTTGATACATTGGAATGCAACGTGCCGCCGCCGGTACAACCGGCAACCAAAAGCGCTGCGAAAACACCCAAAATCTTCAGCCGTGCCACGCTCATTATTCACTTCTCCAAGAGCTATTTGCACAGCTTTACCTGATCACGGTACGGAGGTCACGCCTCTCTTTTTTTACCGCTGGTAAAAAGGATGAGACCAATCGCCCCCGCGAAGATCCAGATGTCTGCGACATTAAATGCATAGGGATTGTCGATGCCGCAGCAGGACATGTTCAGAAAGTCCACAACTGCGCCAAACAGCAGGCGATCCACAACATTGCCCAGCGCGCCGCCAATCAGAAGCCCCGCGCTGATCATGCCCCATTTGCCCGGAGGATCTTTGCGCATCCAATAGAGCACATAGCCGCAAATCAGCATCGCAAGCGCAACCAGCACCCACTTGGCCGCTTCGGGGCTGCCAGAGAACAGGCCAAAATTAATGCCGTCATTCCACGCCATATGGAACCGCAACAGAGGAGGCAGAACGTCGATCTGCAAAACCTCACGCAGGTTCAATGCGTTGAGAACAAGAAACTTGCTCGCCTGATCGGTAATGAAGGCCCAAAAGCCTGCCCAAAATACAAGACGCATCACCTGCGCCCCCTTTCTGCCTATCTGCCCCGGCGTTCTGCGTTGTTCGCAGAATCTCTAATTTTGCCATTGGGCGGCAGTGTATGTCAGGTTTGCCCAATGTAACAAGGGTGCTGACGTAATTTCAGCCGCTGAAGGTGACGCGCCCTGCGTTCGAATGCGACCCGATCGCAGGGCGTGTTGATCAGTGACGGAAGTGGCGGATACCGGTGAAGACCATCGCAAGGCCCGCCTCATCGGCCGCCTTGATGACTTCCTCATCCCGCATGGACCCGCCCGGCTGGATCACGCAGGTACCGCCTGCCGCTGCCGCTTCCAACAGCCCGTCAGCAAAAGGGAAGAAAGCATCAGAGGCCACTGCGGAGCCCTTCGCAGGGCTTTCCTCAAGGCCAAGCTCATCCGCCATACGCTGCGCTTTGGCCGCGGCCACATTCGCGCTGTCCAGGCGGCTCATCTGCCCCGCGCCGACACCAACAGTCGCACCGTCTTTCACATAGACAATCGCATTGGACTTAACGTGTTTTGCGACTTTCCAAGCGAACTGAAGGTCCGCCATCTGTTCCGCGCTAGGCGCAACCTTTGTCACCACCTTCAGCTCGTCCGCAGAAACGGACCCCACATCCTTGTCTTGCACCAGAACACCACCGGCCACCTGTTTGTAGGCCGTGATCGGCGCGCGTGGATCAGGCAGACCTTCTGTCAGCAGCAAGCGTAGGTTTTTCTTCGCGGCAAAGATCTCTTTGGCTTCATCAGAAGCGCCCGGCGCAATCACCACTTCGGTGAAGATTTCCACGATTTTGCTGGCTGTCTTAGCATCCAGCGGCTGGTTCAGCGCCACAATGCCGCCAAAGGCTGAGGTGCGGTCACAATCAAAGGCTTTCTGATAGGCCTCAACCAGCGTCGTGCCCACGGCCACGCCGCAAGGGTTGGCGTGTTTGATGATCGCCACAGCAGGCCCCTCTGCCGGATCAAACTCCGCCACCAGCTCAAAGGCCGCGTCGGTGTCGTTGATGTTGTTGTAAGACAGCTCTTTGCCCTGCAGCTGCACAGCCGTCGCCACGCCGGGGCGACCGGAACCATCAGTATAAAATGCCGCTGTCTGGTGGCTGTTTTCACCATAGCGTAGGGTTTGTTTGATCTCACCTGCGAAAGCACGACGGCGTGGCGCCTGCTGCTCCAGAGCGGTCGCCATCCAGTTGGATACGGCCGCGTCATAGGCACCGGTGCGCGCATAAGCGGTTTGAGCAAGCTTTTGACGGAACCCATAGGAGGTCTGACCATCATTGGCCTCCAGTTCGGCCAGCAGCGCGTCATAGTCTTCAACATCCACAACCACATTCACAAAGCCGTGGTTCTTGGCCGCCGCACGGATCATTGCCGGGCCGCCAATGTCGATGTTCTCAATGCAGGTGTCATAGTCAGCACCTGCAGCAACAGTGGCCTCAAACGGATAGAGGTTGACCACCAGCAGGTCGATGGCACCGATGCCGTGCTCAGCCATTGCGGCGACGTGATCATCGCTATCGCGCAGTGCCAGAAGGCCGCCATGCACCTTTGGATGCAGCGTTTTCACGCGGCCACCCATCATCTCAGGAAAGCCTGTCACCTCAGAAACGTCTTTAACCGCAAGCCCCGCATCGCGCATCGCTTTGGCAGAGCCACCAGTGGAGAGGAGTTCGACACCCCGTTCAGACAGCGCGGTGGCCAGTTCGATCAGCCCGGTCTTGTCAGACACGGAAATCAGGGCGCGGCGGATGGGGTGCAGGTCGCTCATAGAGGTATGATCCTTGGGCTCAGGTGTTCAAATCCAACTCGTCCCGGTTCAAGTCCCTGATTGCCACATTGGTCTCATGGGCTTTGCTCAACGACCACCGGATGCGGGTCGCATACTCCATTGCCACGCCGGATAGAACGATTTGTTTGGTCGCACGTGGTTTTAATCGCCCTTTTTCGAGGAAAACGCTGGCATCCACCCTCAATTTCGCCACGTCATCGTGCCGAAACACCCACAGCTCGCCACTTTTTAAGGCAATCGAAACCGCCGCCCCGCCCATATCCAGACTGGCGTCAGCCTCCGGATGCAGATGAAAGGCGATTTCATAAGGCACCCCCTGCAGAGCGCTCTCGTCCATCACCCTGTCAAACCGACGCTTGGCCGCGTCATCCATGGTGATCAACAGATCTTCCCCAACCATACCGCGCCCATCAAAGGTCAGCTCAAGGGTGCGGGCATGGGTCAGACCGTGGGTGCGCACGTAGCCGTCATGCCCGCCCTCAAAGCGCAGACCGTCGCTGGCATTGCTCATCTGAATGGGCACATCTGTCGGCGCATCCACCAGTTGCTCTTCGCGCCAGCCTTTGCCCTCCTGCCCGAGCCGCGCGCTGGAGAGCTCGTCAATGGTGACCGTCGAATGCGAGGGCGTCGCCCGACCAAAACGGCGCCAATCCTCGCCGAAGCTGGCACCAGAGCCGCAATTCACGATCACGGGGCGTCGGCCACTTGTCAGCTCAAAAGCCAGCGTCGAGGCATGAGCGTTGAGCGCACTTATGCCCGAAGGCGGTGGGCTGGCATCAATCACCACGCTGGTGCGGCCCGCACTCAGCCGCGCATAGCCCATGGCAAGCCCGTCCGCCTGTCGGGTCTTATTGCCGCTTTCCGCAAGCGCGTGGTCCAACCGGCCTTCCATACCGCGACCGCCGCCATGAAACCGCGCCAAACTGCCGTCCGCATGGCGCAACGTGCGCAGCGTCGGCGCAATCCGCTCAATCGCGCGCAGATGAATGTCAGATGGTGTTCGATCCGCATCCCGCAGCGCCGTTGCGGCCCAGGTCAAAAGCGTAAAGACCTCAAGCAGTTCCTCAGGATTGCGCGTTGGGATCCCGCCCTGCACATCCACCTGTTGCGCACATTCTTTGTCGAGCGCCTTACAGGCCGGTTCAACATGCTGCTCCATGCCCTCAAGCGCCAAGCCCGCGTATATAAGCCCGGTCAAAGCCTCAAAGCGCGGCAAACCGGGAGCGGTTTTGTGCCAGCGCTTGCTGAGGAAAATTGTTTGCTGACCCAGCGACTGAAAAAACGCATCTGACTGATCAGAGCCTTGCGCGCGCAACAGAAAAATCGCGTGGCTGATCCAGCGGATCAGTCGACGCCCCGTGAGGTCAGGGGTCCAGCCCGGCCCGGTGCCGCGGCCATAGAGATCAATCCAATGCCAGACCCATTCCTGCGCACGGTCTCTGGCAGCCATGTCCCCAACCGCAGCCAGATCATCGAGCCAGGCAAACCCCTGCAACTCCTGCGCAAAAACATCATCCGGCGCATCAATGTCCCAGATCTCGGTTTTGGGCTCGCTGACCAGATGACCCGCAAAAAGGAAATTGCCTGCAACCAGCTGCTTTCCGCGCGCAAACAGCCCGATCGTGCGAGGTTCAGGTGTGGTGGTGAACCCCGTAGCCGGATGCGCCCGCGCACTCCTGCGCGCAGACACGCGGTGCATCAGCCGCGTCCACCGTGCTGTAAAATTGTCTGTATCGGACATCTGCTCTGCCTCTACGCTCTGATGGCGTTTGGCGTGAGTGTAGCGAGCGGATCGCCGCAAGTCACCGTTTGAATCAGCCGATGCACATCCGCGTGACCTTCCCGCGGAACAGCCTCAATTCAAATGGGCCTTTCCTCAGACGCCTTTGCGCAGCATCGCCACGTAGAAGCCATCCATACCGCCTTTGTCGGCCCAATAGTCCGGGCGCAGCCGCAGCCCGCCTTCTTCTGTCCCCCATGCCGGATCAACGCCGTTAATCAGCACTGCGTCGCGGTCCACGGTGACATCGGCCCAGCGCTCTGCGGCTTCTTCAATCTGCACTTCGCCTTCGTCGGGCAGCAATGAGCAGGTGCAGAATACCAAACGACCACCCGGTTTCAGCAGCCCCAAGGCGTGATCCAGAAAAACCTCCTGCATCCCGATCAGATCGCCAAACTCGCTGCCGTCTTTGGCAAACGGCAAATCCGGATGCCTGCGAATCGTTCCCGTGGCCGAGCAGGGCGCATCCAGAAGGATCGCATCATACTGCCCCTCTTGCGTCATGACATCGCCAACGACCACCTCAGCGTCCAATTGCACGCGCTTGAGGTTCTCCCGCAGCCGCTCCATCCGCGCCGGGTTGTCGTCCACCGCGGTGACTTTCGCACCAGCCGCCGCGATCTGCATGGTCTTGCCGCCGGGCGCGGCACAAAGATCCAGCACGCGCTCGCCCGGCTGTGCATTCAGCACCCGCGCAGGCAGCGCCGCAGCCGCGTCCTGCACCCACCAGTGCCCCTGTTTAAAGCCCTCCAGCGCCGTCACCTGCCCCGCATCACGCAAACGCACGGAGCCTGTTGGCAGCAGCTCGCCACCAACGGCCTTGGCCACAGCCTCTGCATCCTCTTTGGGGGTCAAATCCAGTGGCGCACCGGCATAGTGCGCGGCTTCGATTTCAAGCATGATTTCGTTGTCATAGGCCTGCGCCAGCGGCTTGCGCAGCCATTTTGGCAAACGCGGGATGCGCAGCTTGACCCATTCATCGCGCCCTTTGTCGTCCACCTTACGCAACACCGCATTCACAAGGCCCTTCATGCCTGAGGTGCGCTTGGATTTGCTGACGATTTCAACCGCATCGTTGACCACACCATGTGCTGCACCGCCTTGGCAGATTTCCATGGCCGCCATCCGCAAGACGTTCTGCACCGTCATCGTCGGGGTCTTTTTCAGATGTTTCTGCAGCACCCGATCTGCACGTTCCAGATTGCGAAGCGTGTCTGTTGCCAACCGCTGTGCACGGGCGCGTTCTGCGGGCTCCAGCTTCTGCAAGGCACCTCCCGCAATCACATCAGATAGCAGCCGACCTTCGCCCAGCACCTGATCCAAGAGATAAACCGCACTGCGGCGGGTCGGATAGCTGGATTTGGACATGCGAAAGACCTTCTAAAATGGAGTGGCGGCGACTGCTGAGGATCAGACAGGGGGCTTGTCGTTGTCAGACGGGCGCGTATATCAAGGGAAAGCCTCAAAAGGAACCCTTCGATGAGCGACACGCCTGAAACCCGCGATGACCTGCCCGAAGCCGCCAAGCGCGCGCTTGCCGAAGCCGAAGAGCGCCGCAAGAAGGTTAAGGATCTGGAGCTTCCAACCGAATTGGGTGGCCGCGACGGGCCGGAGCCTGTGCGCTACGGCGATTGGGAGAAAAAGGGAATCGCGATTGATTTCTGAAGCCAGACTAGGCGTCTAGCTCCCAGCCCGCGTCGCAGAACAGTTTCAGAAACGTCAGACCGTGAATTTCGCTGATTTCCGGTGCAAACACCTGATGAACCAGCTCGGGGCGGAAGGTTGGCCACTTTTCTCTGATTGAGGCAACCACCCTTGCGGCGGTCTCTGATCTGCCAACTGCCTGATAGGCCGCAGCCACATAGGCGGAGCCAACGGGTGTGGGATTGCCGCCGCGCTTCATAGACTGCTCAAAAGCCGCAACGGCACCCTCGTAGTCTTCCAGATAGAACTTGGCAAAACCGTGGATTCCAACATCACCACTTTGGGGGTCATTTTCTTTGGGAGCCGTAACTTCTGCCGCCGTCTTAAAATCACCGGAAAATAGCAAAATCAGCGCGCGAAAAATGAGTATTTCTTTGCTTTCATTTTCCAGCGCATGCGCGCGTGCGCTCAACGCACGCGCATTATCCCAATCTCGTAAGCCAGCGGCCAACCACCCTCCGGCAGAAAGCGTCCAAGGGTCGTCAGCGGCCAGGACCTGCGCCCTCTCCACCATAGCGGAAGCTTCGTCGAAGTACGCTAAAGAAGCACTGGAGCCTCGCGTCAAGATCGCCATGTTGCTCAGGCTATGCGCTGCCGTGGCATAGGAACCCGCGTGGTCTGGAAAACGTGTTATCACCGCCTTGGAATGTGCAACCACGCGCTTCTGGCGCTCCATGTCCATGAAAGAAAACATGTGATTGCGGGCAAGAATGTCCAGCTCTTCTGGCGTCGAAATGGAAATGTCCTCGGTGCCCGGCAGAAATTCCATATCAGAATTTTGCCCCTTCGACCCAGCGTACCAAGGTGATGAGAAGTTGAGCGCGTTCTGTTGGGCGGCAAAAAGATCCGGCATCAATTTACCAACCAATATTGCAACAACCAACATCGCAACTGCGACGAACAGCGCCCAATTTCGCCGGAACATCGCGCGTGTCTTAGACTTGACCTCGCTCTGCTCCTGTTCAGCAAAGGCAAACTCCAGCTGCAGTCCTTCAGACGCCACGGAAATATGCAGAGCGTCCTCACGTCCCTCCGCTGAAAAGTACCGCTGCAACAGTTCTGCCAATCTGAGCTTGTCAGAACGTGCGACTTTCTCTCGTTCATGAGGCTCATAGGACTCATAGAGGGCAGATTGCACAGTTTGCAATGAGGTCTGCGCTGCGCGCCCTGCCAAGGCTTCGTCAGTTAGAAACTCAAGCAGTCTGCGCGCACGTCCTGATTTCTCAAACACCTCACTCGCAGAGACACGCGACACGGCGACACGGATGATTTCGGGCGCAAGTTCAACCGACGTTTCGCGATCTGCGTCCAAATCGTTCATTGCGTTCTACTCACTCTCACCTGTTTCGCTATTCGGGCTGATTGGGGAGCAGCCCTGACTTCGCTTCACATATCTAAATCGAAAAAGGTTGCATAAATCTTCTTTCACCACTCAACAGTGGCGAGAGCGAACCTTTACAGTTCTCAGGTTAGCCAAGGCATTATTTGAGCTATATGACATAAATCAAATGTCATACGGCCAAGCGCTCAAGGCGCGGAAATACCGACATCGCACACCCGCTTTACTGATGCGATAACGACGCGAAACAGATGCGATACCGACGCCTAACAAGGCAAGAGAAAGCGAGAATTTCCCGCTTTCTCCAATCGCTTACAGCCCCAGAGCCTGACGCCGTTCTTCAGCAAACCCCTGCACCAACCGATCCGCCACCAACGCCAAAATCGCCATGGCTGCGCCTGCGGTAACACCGAGGCCGACATCGGCCTGCCCAAGTGCCAGATAGATCGACTGACCAAGGCCTGTCGTGCCAATCAGCGCCGCAATCACAAGCATGGCAAACGCATAGAGGATGGTCTGGTTGAGCCCGAGCAGAATGGTCGGCGCCGCATAAGGCGCGCGGACCTCAAACATGGTTTGCCAACGCCCGGCACCACTTGCGGTTGCTGCCTCGATCATCTCGTCCGGCGTGGTGATCAAACCATGCCGCGTGTAGCGGATCATGGGAACCACCGCATACATGCAAATGGCAAGAAACGCTGAGAATTCTCCAATCTGGAAGAACATCAGAACCGGGATGAGGAAGACAAACAGCGGGATGGTTTGCAACGTGTCACAGATCGGCCGGACAACCATCCAGGCGCGGTCGCTCATTGCGGACCAGAACCCCAAGATGCCGCCCACCAACGCGCAGGCTGCAACGGCTGCACCGCTGAGGTAAAGCGACAGCAAGGCGCGCTCCCAAAGCCCCGAAATCAGGATCAGCCCCAGCAGAACGGTTACTTGTATGGCGAGCTCCCTACCGCTGGCCACCCATCCCAAAGCAGCAACGCCGAACAGCAAAATGGGCCAAGGCAGTTGTGCCACGCCTATCTCCAGCACCATTGCCCCAATCAGAACCAAGCCAGCACCAGCGAGATGACCGCGCAGAGCAATCAAAGCAGCGAGAGCGGCAAAGATCGCATAGAACACCAGCGTGTGCGTCGTGGTCCAGGCAAAGCCCCAGGTGAAGGGCAAAACTGCATCAGATAACCCGATCCGCAGAGGCAAGAGACCATAGAACATCGCGGAGTTCTTCACAGTGTCCAGCGTTGTTCCGTGGTTTGCGGTGAACTGCCCCACGCCTTGATCCACCCGCTCAGCAACACCATCAAGTGCTGCGATACCTGCCGGGTTCCAACCTGCCAGCGCAGCCCAAATCGCGATGACTGCGCCGACGGCGAAGATTGCCAGAGCAACCCGCTTGTCTTGCGCAGGGCGCGGTTCCGCCAACGCGGCGGACATGCGGTCAATCACAACTGCAAAGACCACGATCACAGAGCCTGCGAGAAACGCCGGGCCAAACAAGGCCTTGCGCATGGTAAGAAGAACTTCCCAGCCAATGTCTTCAAAGCCGCCAATGACGGCCGCGATGATCACCATGCTCAATGCAGCCATCAGGCATTGGTTGAAGCCGATCATGATCTGTTGGGACGCGGCGGGCAATTCGACCAAAAAGAGCTGCTGCCGACGGGTGCCGCCAGACATCACAGCTGCTTCGCGGATTTCAGGCTCTACGCGCTCCAGCCCCAGCAGCACATTGCGCGCCATTGGCGGTGCCGCAAAAATTGCCGAGGCGATGAGGCCCACCACCGGACCAAAGCCAAAGAGCACCAGCAGAGGTGTGAGATAGGCAAAGGTCGGCATGGTCTGCATGACATCCAGCACCACATTCACGCCACCTTTGAGTTTGGGGTATTCAAACGCGAGGATGCCAATCCCGGCTCCTAGTAGCGCTGCCAGAGGCACCGACACAGCGACCAGCGCCAACGTGTTCATACCTTCCAGCCAATATCCGCTGATCACCACAAAACCAAAGCCAAAGAAGGCCAGCGCAGCCATGCGCGCCCCACCTATGAGCCAGCCCAGCGCAGTGACCGCACCAAGCACCAAGGGCCACGGGGCACCAGACAACAGCCCGCCGACCCAGGTCATTGGGAACTCAAGCAGATAGGAGAACACACGCGCTACAGGTTTGAAGATATTGAGAAATCCACCAACCACGGCGCCAACCCAATCGGTCATTGGCACGGTTAGGGCGTCAGGCCAGCTTACTAACCACTCAAAGAATGGGCGCAGTTCGTTTATCCATTCTATCGACAAATCTAAGTCGCTCATCAACAAACGACAGACTACGGTCACAGCCAGAACCATAAGCGCTGCAATCGCACCTTTGCTCAGGTTCAAACCTCTCCGTCCGGAAACCGGCGCCTCTTCAGCGATACTCATGTCTCTTCTGCCTGCAAGGCTGCTGCAAGATCTGCTGGGTCAACCGCCCCAACCAGAGCGCCATTGGCATCATGAACCGGGACCGGCTCATAAAGCGCCATGCATTTGGCCAGCGCTGTTTCAATGGTCATGCCGACTTTCAGACCGGGATCATCCGGCATATTCGCAGGCACGTCTTTGGTCATGACGTTCTCGACGCAACCGTGCCGGCCTTTGGGCACATCTTTAGAGAACTCCGCGACATAGTCGTTGACCGGGTGCAGAACGATCTCTTCCGGCGTGCCAATCTGCACGACTTCGCCATCTTTCATGATGGCGATGCGATCCGCGAGCTTGAGCGCTTCCTGGATGTCGTGGGTGATGAAAACAATGGATTTTTTGAGCGTGGCCTGAATGTTCAGGAACTCATCTTGCAACTGCCGCCGGATCAACGGGTCAAGCGCAGAGAAGGGCTCATCCAAGAACCAGATATCAGGGTTCACCGCGAGGGAGCGGGCAATCCCGACGCGCTGGCGCTGACCACCGGAGAGGTTGCGCGGATAGGTGTCTTCGCGTCCTTTGAGGCCAACAAGCTCAAGCACTTCCAGCGCACGTTCCCGGCGCTCGGTCTTGCCCATGCCCTGCATCTTCAGCGGGAAGCCAACATTGTCTGCAACCGTCATATGCGGAAACAGACCAAAATGCTGAAACACCATGCCAAGCTTGTGCCGGCGCAGGTCGATCAGCCGTTTGTCATTGGCTTGAAGAATATCTTCGCCATCGATGCTTACGGATCCGGAGGTCGGTTCGATCAGACGCGAAATACAGCGGATCAAGGTCGATTTACCGGAGCCAGAAAGCCCCATAATCACAAAGAGTTCGCCGGATTTCACCTCGAAGTTCGCTGCGCGAACCGCCGGGATCAGCCCTTTGTCTTTGAGGGTTTGAGCGATGGCTTTGTCGTCTCCGGCCCCGCGTGCATCACGTAGGGCCGGTTTGGCGTTCTCGCCAAAGACCTGCCAGAGGTCTTTGACGGCGATCGCCGGAGCGGTGCTGTTATGGTCAGTCATAAAGGCTTACTTGATTGCGGCGTCGACAACCGACTTCCACTTGTCTTCGTTTGCACCCATCCAAGCGGCAACAACTTCTTCAACAGACTGGCCGTCCACATCTACCGCCCCCATCATTGGCTGCTGATCTTCGACAGCCAGCTGATAGTTCACGAGGATTTCGTGCGCTGCAGGCCACTTGTCTTTCAGGCCCGGCCAGCCCGCCTTGAAGATACGGCTCGCGGAGAAATCACAGTCGTTAATGGCATTCGGGTTTGGACCCCATGCCGGATCGGTGAAACAGGCGTCTTCGCCCGCTGGCAGATCCACAAATTTCACATCATAGGCAGACATCGCCCAGTGCGGCTGCCAGAAGGTGATCAGCAACGGAGATTTCTTCTCGGTGGAGGCACGCAATTCAGCAATCAGCGCGCCCTCAGAACCTGCTGGCACGGCCTTAAATGGCAGGTCGAGACCGGTCATGCGGTCTGCACCTGGTGTACCCCAATCTGCAGGGTAATCTACGAGGCGGCCTGCTGGCAGCGTTTCCGCGGTTGCGAAGTTGATCGCGCAATCCTTCAGCGCTTCCCATGCTGGTAGGCCAGGGCAAAGGTCTGCGACATGTGCAGGATAGGCAATGCCTTCACGCGCATTCAGGCCGAGATCAGACAGCTCTTCCAATTTGCCTTCGCCTTTCAGCACAGCATATTGGTCAGACACGTTGGAGGACCAGATTTCGAGGGTCGCATGGATGTCGCCATCGGCAATCGCCTGAAATTGGTTCATCATACCTGCGGTAACATATTCAACGTCGTAACCTGCGGCTTTGAGCATCTCACCGGCGACATGGGTGGTTACGTGCTGGCCGGTCCATTCGTTGATGGCCAGCTTGATCGGCTCGCCAGTCGCTCCCAGCTCTGCTGCCTGTGCGGACATCGCCGCTGCAGTTATGGCCAGCGCGGACAATCCAGCCTTCATTGTCGTCTTCATCGTCATCTCCCTGTCGTCGTTTTTTAAATGGTCATTTAATTTTTTGACTGCCGGCATAAAAACACAGCAACACCGACCTGCCAACAAAAAATACGCCCGTTCAGTTTACATCACCGTGTGGTGTGACCAACGCTCAAAAAATCGGCGGTAGCACGCTGAATTATATGTGTATTTTCAAGACACATATTTTGAGCACCGGTAAGGCGCTATGACAATTTGAGTAACGCTCAGGGCAAGACACTCTGATTTATTGAGGCAAAATCTCAGAATCGCCCGACCTCATCAGAGGCCCAACACGTCCATCATATCGTATTCACCGGGCCTTTGGCCTTGTCCCCAGATCGCCGCTTTGAGCGCGCCGCGGGCGAAGATTGCCCGATCCGTCGCGAGATGGCGCAGCACGATCCGCTCACCGGCAGCGGCGAACAATACGTCATGCTCACCCACGATGTCTCCGCCACGAATGGCTGTGAAGCCAATATCACCGCGTTTACGGGCACCTGTGATGCCATCACGGCCACGGTCGGCCACATCTGCTAGCGCAACGCCGCGCCCTTCGGCGGCTGCTTCGCCAAGCATCAGGGCGGTGCCACTCGGCGCATCCACTTTGTGATGGTGATGCGCCTCAATGATTTCGATATCAAAATCCTCATCCAGCGCTGCCGCCACCTTTTGCGTCAGACGAGTCAACAGATTGACACCAAGGCTCATATTTCCGGCCCGCACAATCACTGCATGGCGGCCACAAGGCTCCAGTTGTGCAATATCCCCATCCGTCATGCCGGTGGTGCCAATCACATGCACAGCACGTGCCTGCGCGGCCAATTTCGCGAACTCAATCGTCGCTGCCGGCGCTGTGAAATCAATCACTGCCTGCGCCTGTGCAAAGGCCTCCAGAGGCTGATCGGTCACTGTAACGCCAAGTGGTGCGCCTCCCATGGCTTCACCAGCATCACGCCCGACCCATTCATGTCCACTGCGCTCCACAGCACCGACCAGCTTTGCCTTATCGCTCTCACAAA
Source organism: Shimia sp. R9_2 (assembly GCF_017743735.1). GTDB lineage: Bacteria > Pseudomonadota > Alphaproteobacteria > Rhodobacterales > Rhodobacteraceae > Shimia. The sequence goes on along the minus strand of NZ_JAGHRO010000001.1, from coordinate 637,995 downwards.
CCGTCTTGATCAGCATCTGTCCCATACGGCCAGAGGCTCCAGTGATGACGATTCCGGGCAGATCTTGCATAACGTTCTCCATTTGTGGGCCGGTGGATCGGCGCCGCCCCTGCTTACATAAAGCAATCCAGCTTGGCAAAGGGGCAGAGAACGCCTAAGTGGGGAGCCATGGCAAAGAACACATTTTCTGAGGGCCGCGGCCCCTCCCAGCGCCAGCTGCGTGTTGGCGAAGTGATCCGACGCACATTGTCGGAGGTCTTGATGCGCGATGAGCTGCACGACCCCGACCTCAGCCGTCTCTCGATCACGGTTGGCGAAGTTCGGGTAACACCTGACCTCTCCATTGCGACAGCTTTTGTCCTGCCTCTTGGCGGTGACAAACAAGAAGAAGCGATCAGCCTTCTCGCCAGTCACAAAGGCGAGCTGCGCCGCATCATCGGCCGTAAGGCCAAGCTCAAGCATGCTCCAGATCTGCGGTTCCGGATCGACACCACATTTGACCAGATGGATGCAACACGACGGATGCTCTCTGAAGACCGTGTACAGGCTGACGTGGCAAAGCCTGACAGCGAAGAGGATGGCGCAACCTCGTGATCCGGCACTGGCTCTGTCTCGCAATCATCGCACTGCCCCAATGGGTTGGTGCCGTGACCTGCGAAGACACCAGCTTTGAGGGCAAGGGCATCACAGTTTGCACTGTTGATGCCACTCAAGATGATCTCAGGCTGTTCCTGCGCGACGATGAAGGCACGATCCTTGGCCAATTTCGCGCGGTAGAGCGCGCGCTGGACGAAGGAAAAACCCTCGCGTTTGCCATGAATGCAGGCATGTATCATGCGGATCGCAGCCCTGTAGGCCACTACGTTCAAGACCAGAATGAAGAGATGCGCCTGTTAACAGGGGCGAGCGTTGGCAACTTCGGGCTTCTCCCAAACGGCGTTTTCTGCATCACCGAGAACTCCGCAAAGGTTTATGAAACGCTCACGTTTGCGTCGCAAAAACCACACTGCCGTGATGCCACGCAATCAGGGCCGATGCTGGTGATCGATGGCGCGCTGCACCCTCGTTTTTTGAAAGACAGCACCTCAAAGTTTCTGCGTAATGGCGTCGGCACGAGCGCCGATGGCAAGACTGCATATTTTGCGATCTCGAACACTGCCGTCACATTTCATGAGTTCGGGCGGTTTTTTAGAGACGTGCTAAAAACGCCCAATGCGCTCTATTTTGACGGCAAAATCAGCCGCCTACACGCACCCCAGCTTGATCGTTCTGATACGGGTTTCTGGATGGGACCTATCGTCGGCGTAACTGCGCCAGCCGCTACTGAATAACGGCGTCGCTCCATTCTTTGATGAATGTGCGCCGCTTGAGCGGATCAAGATATGTCATCAAGGCAGGCTCAAGCGTTATCGCCGATTGTCCGGATGCATCCGTGTTCGAGGTAAGACGTGGAAGCGGAAAAGTTTCTGGCGACGGGAGAGCGGATTGGACATTGACCAGATGCCGCACAAAAGCCTCTGCATCTCCGCGAAGCATGGTATCTACATGCACAAAAGCCGTGCGCATCATGGTTGTTGGAAAATCTGATGGCAGTATGACCTCAAGCTGGTCTGAAACGGTTTCGCGCGCGTCGACGTAGCTCCCCAGCACATTATAGGCGACCAGCAGTTTGCCTGTTTCCAAGTCCTCGATCATCTCACCAGAGCAGCAATAGAGCTTTGCATTCAGCCCTCCTATGACCTCCATAAGTCGCCAGAAGCTCTCGGACGCGCGCGCATCCTGTGTCGCAAAGAGATATCCGAGCCCAGACAACCTCACGTCATAGGTGCCCACCCGCCCGTCAAACAACTCCGGGCGCGCGCGCAAAGCCTGGATCAACTCCTGCCGCGTCCTTGGAACGTCGCCATTCGGGAAAGCCGAACGGTTTACGACAACCGTCGCAGGCTCAGAGGTGAAGGCATACAGGCTGTCGCGCCATTGGGCCCAATCCGGCACACTCAGATTGGCGATGGGAAGACCGTAGCCATCATTCACGAGCTTCAGCTGCAGGTCCATCGCGCTGGATATAACCACGTCATACTCTGAGGGTTCCGCCCGAAAAATCTCATCAATTTGCGCGGTACTAATCACAAAATACTCGACCGCCAATCCCGGCTGTCTTTGCAGAAAGGACTCAATGATCGGCGCAAAGAACGAAGTATCCGTACTCGACAGAACGCGCAGGGTGCGCGCGGGATTCGAAGCGCCAAAAACACTGCGATCCTCCCAAGTCTGCGCACCAACCAACATTGGGCAGAAGCACAGTATCAAACAGTAAATGTAACGCATGCGCCCCCCTCAGACCGATTGTCGAGTTGCAAGTCTCCACCATGAGCTTCTGCAACATCTTGAGCGATGGTCAGGCCCAAACCTGAGCCAATTGTCCCCGTCGCATTGTCGCCGCGCAAAAACCGCGTCGCAAGCCGATCGATTTGATCCGGCGGAAAGCCTGGCCCTTCATCCATGACCTGTACATGAGGCTGAGGCGCGGATTTCACTTCGATGATAATTTCACTCTCGACCGGCGAATACTTCAAAGCGTTGTCCACAAGATTGCGCAGCGCATTTTGAAGCAGGATGGAATCCGCAGCGACCATGACCTCAGGATCGCTCTCCACCGTCAAAGCGATGTCTTTCATTTCAGCGATTGGGGTCAACCGGATCACCAAATCCTGAACCAAGGCCACAAGATCCAGGCTTTCACGCTCAAGATGGTCTGCCCGAAAGGTTATCATTGCATGATCCAGCAACTGCCCCGCCGCCCGGGAGCTTTCATCAATCGCGCGCACCATCGATCGCAGCGCTTGCCGGTTCTCTTCTCGCTCCACCCTTTGCAATGTCGTTTCTGCGTGGCTGCGGACAGTGGCCAAAGGAGTGCGCACCCGATGGGCCGCTTCGGCGATGAAGTCCTCCGACTGCGAAAGAGACGCACTCAAACGCGCCATAAAATTGTTGAGCGACGACACCAATGGTCCCATTTCCAAAGGCACAGGCTGCGCAACTGGTGTCAGATCTTTGGGACCGCGCCGGGTGATGGAGTTGGTCAGGCGTTCCAGCGGGCGAATGGTTGTCGAGGTTGCCCAAGAGGCGACAAGGACCGACAGAACAAAGAACCCTGCCCCGAAATAAGCGACGTTCAACGAAATCCGATTAAGCGTCACCTGCAACGCTTCTTGGGTTTGTGCGACGGCGACTGTCACCAGCGTGCGTGCATCTGCGCCAACCAATGTGCGCGACGCTGAAGCGATCCGAACATCTGAACCGCGCATATCCCCGGACACATGGACAACATCTGCGCCAATGGTCTGCTCAGCTTGAGGCAAGGTGTCATAACCGGAAAGCAATGTGCCATCTTGATGGATGGCATAAAAAACGCGGTCGTCCTGATCTGTGCTGAGAATGGAAAAAGCAGCATAGGGGAAGTCCACCTCAACCAACCCGTCGCGCAGAACCGCTGCATCCAAAATCGAGGTTACGGAAGCTTCCAGGATACGATCTTGCCCCTGTTGAGCGATCTGCGCAGCATAACTGCGCACGACCAGAAAGAGGAGGACAGCCAAGCCCGCTGCGCCCCCAATCAGAGTCAACGCAAGTCTCGCTCGCAAGGAGCCCGAGACATTTGCCGCCTCACGCATGGTCGAGCCGATATCCGAGGCCACGTAAGGTTGTAATTTGCAAACTGGAGGGCTCCAAATGCCGCCTCAGACGCCCGATATAGACCTCTATAGCATTTTCGGAGACGTCTTCGTCATAGGAAAACAGCCTGTCAGCGAGTTTCGCTTTTGAAAATATCTGCCCAGGGGCGTTGATCAGCAACTCCAACAAGCGCAGCTCTCTATTACGCAGGGTGACCACTTTCGTTCCGACCTTGAGCTGCCCAGCGACAGGATCAAGCATCACATCGCCAAGCTGAACCGACGGCTGCGCATGACCGGCATTCCGCCGCAAAACCGCACGGCATCGAGCTTGCAGCTCTTCATGATCAAAGGGTTTGGTCATGTAGTCATCCGCGCCCAAATCCAGCATGCTGATTCGATCACTCACTTGCGACCGCGCTGTTAGAACAATGACCGGCGTGTCATTTTTTCCCGCGCGGTGCTGCTTGAGAAAGGCGCGGCCATCGCCATCTGGCAACATAATGTCCAGCAGAATGAGATCATAGTCGCCGGTGTCCACAAAAGCCGATGCATCCGCAATTTTATCCGCATGATCAACGACATGACCATCCATCTGAAGACGCGCGCAAACAGCATTGGCCAAATCGTGGTTGTCTTCGACCAACAGGAACTTCATCGGGGATCGGCCTTTCTTCGCCCATGACAGGTTTGTGACAGGTTGCAATGTTTGAGTTGCCCCAACTGAGCCAGCTTTCGGACAGTTGTCAAATTGGGAGGAAAATATGTTGAAATTTGACATGGGCCGTCGCGCCCTGATGGCGACGGCTGTCGCCGCAATGGCATTTGCCGGTCCTGCACTCGCAGACGGGCACAAAGTTGTGGACAGCATCCACTTTCTGATCCCCGGCGGCGCCGGTGGCGGCTGGGATGGCACCGCGCGCGGCACAGGCGAGGCCCTGACCAAAGCGGGCATCGTCGGCAACGCATCTTATGAAAACATGTCCGGCGGCGGCGGTGGTAAAGCCATCGGCTACCTGATCGAAAACGCCGACAGCAACCACGGCACCCTGATGGTCAACTCGACCCCAATCGTGATCCGCTCACTGACCGGCGTGTTCCCACACAACTTCCGTGACCTGACCCTCGTCGCGGGAACCATTGGCGACTATGCCGCCATCGTTGTGGGCAAAGACAGCCCCATCAACTCCATGGACGACCTGCTGGCGGCTTTTGACGCGGATCCATCCGCAACCGCGATCGGCGGCGGCTCTGTACCGGGGGGCATGGACCACCTCGTTGCAGCCATGGTCATGGAAGCGGCCGGAAAAGACGCACTGGGGGTAAAATATATTCCTTATGACGCGGGCGGCAAAGCTATGGCTGCACTGCTGTCAGGCGAAATCGCGGCACTTTCCACCGGTTTCTCTGAAGCGGTAGATCTCTCCAACGCGGGTGAAGTCAAAATAATCGGCGTAACCTCCGATGACCGTGTTTCGGCAGCCCCGGATGCCAAAACCATGAAAGAACAAGGCATCGACACCTCATTCGTGAACTGGCGCGGCTTCTTCGCAGCGCCCGGTCTGCCAGAAGACAAGCTCGCGATGTACCAAGACGCCATTGGCAAGATGTATGACACCAGCGAGTGGGAAGACGTTCGCGCCCGCAACGGCTGGGTGAACATCCACAACAGTGGCGCAGATTTCCAAAGCTTCCTTGAGGAGCAGGAAAAAGTCATTGGCGACCTGATGAAGAAGCTCGGCTTCCTCTAAGGTCAACTTCTCAAGTTACGTAGGGCAGAGCGGTCAGCCGCTCTGCCTTCCTTTCATCAAAAGATGTAGGAGGGCTGAATGGCTCTTGATCGTTGGATCGCACTGATCCTGCTCGGCATTTGCCTGATCTATGGCTACGCCGCATGGTTTACGATGGATGGCAGCCTTGCGCCATTCATGAGACGCAACCCCATTTGGCCCAGCACGTTCCCGAAACTGTTGTCCATCTTTGGCATCATCGCCTCGTCCATTATCCTCCTGGGCTTTGAAAAAAGTGAAGCCAAAGAGGCGGACATCGATTACCGCCGCCTGCATGAGTATAAACTCGGCCAGGCAATTATTCTGCTCGCGCTGATGGTGGCCTATGCGCTGTTGCTGCGCCCTGCAGGGTTTATCCTGTCCACGAGCGGTTTTCTGATTTTGGGTTCTTTCATTCTCGGCGAACGCAAATGGCACATCATGGTGCCTGTCGCGGCCATCGCTACCCTAATCGTCTGGTATCTCGTCCAAGAAGTGCTTGGCATCTACATGCGCCCGCTGCCGGGCTTTATCGGAGGCTGACATGCTTGAAGGACTTCTGATTGGCCTGCAAACGGCTTTCTCTCTACAAAACCTCCTGATGGTCATTGGCGGCTGCCTGATCGGCACCTTCATCGGCATGTTGCCGGGCCTCGGCCCGATGTCGATCATTGCCATCATGATCCCCGTCGCAATCTCAATGGGCGACCCATCCGCTGCGCTGATCCTGCTTGCGGGCGTCTACTACGGTGCCATCTTCGGCGGCTCGACCTCCTCTATCCTGCTGAACGCGCCGGGGGTCGCGGGCACGGTTGCCTCAAGCTTCGATGGGTACCCAATGGCCAAGCAAGGCAAAGCGGGCAAAGCGCTCACCATCGCCGCCATCGCGAGCTTCGCAGGCGGCACCATTGGTGCGCTCCTACTGATGATCTTTGCGCCCATGCTCTCCTCTGTTGCGCTGCTCTTCCACTCTGCGGAGTACTTCGCTCTGATGGTCGTCGGCCTCTCTGCCATCGCGGCCTTCGCCGGCACCGGTCAGGTGGCCAAAGCGCTGATGATGACGGTGCTCGGCCTGATGATGGCCACCGTAGGTGAAGGTGCTTTGTTCAACCTGCCTCGCTTCACCATGGGCATTATGGATCTACAATCGGGCTTCGGCTTTATTACGTTGGCTATGGCGATGTTTGCCTTGCCAGAAGCTCTGTTCCTGGTGCTCAAGCCCCGCGTTGCCAAAGAGGGCGGCGAAGGTGAGATCAAAGATCTGCGCATCTCACGCGACGAAGCCAAAGCCATCACGCCTGTGATTGGCCGTCAGTCAATACAGGGCTTTTTCATCGGTGTTCTGCCTGGCGCAGGTGCCACTATCGCGAGCTTCCTCGGCTACGCGGTGGAGCGCAATATTGCCCCCAAAGAGGAACAGGAGCAATTCGGCAAAGGCGCCATCAAAGGGCTGGCCGCACCGGAAACCGCCAACAATGCGGCCTGCACCGGCTCCTTTGTGCCACTTCTGACATTGGGCATTCCCGGCTCCGGCACCACCGCCATTCTGCTGGGCGCGCTGATCGCGCTCAACGTCACCCCTGGCCCGCGCCTCATGATTGATGAGCCACAGGTGTTCTGGGCGGTGATCATGTCGATGTTCATTGGCAATCTGGTGCTTCTGATCCTGAACCTGCCCCTGATCCCCTACATCGCCAAGGTCCTCTCGGTGCCGCGCAACTACCTGATCCCCTTCATTTTGTTCTTTACCTTGATGGGAGCCTATATCGGGCAGAACAACGCCACCGAACTCCTGATCCTTGTGGGCTTTGGCGTCTGCGCCACCGCGCTGCGCTTTGCGGATTACCCGCTGGCCCCGCTGCTGATCGGCTTCATCCTTGGCGGCATGCTGGAGGATAATTTCGCGCGGTCCATGCAGCTCTATGATGGCATTGCCTTCATCTGGGAACGCCCGATGACACTTGGCCTCTTGGTGATTGCCGCGCTGCTGGTGGTGCTGCCAAGCTACCGCGCCCGTCGCGCACGCTTGCGGGCCGAAGGGGTCGCAGACGGGGATTGATCCATACACAGCCCAATGAAAAAGGCCGCCGAGAAATTCGGCGGCCTTTTTTGGTGTCTTGAGGTGTTACGCAGCAGAGAAACCCGCATCCAGCGCCGACAGGATTGTGTCAACCTCCGCCTCCGAAATGGTCAGCGGCGGTGACATCAGGATATTGTGCATCCCCAGCCGCACCATCGCCCCGGCCTGATAGGTGACCTCGTGAATTTTCTTCATGGTGGCCATATCCATCGGCGTCTTCGCCGCTTTATCCGAGACCAGCTCGATGCCTGTCATCAAGCCGTGCCCGCCGCGGATGTCACCGATGATGTCATGTTTCTCCGCCAGCTTCTTGACGCCCTCATAAAGCTGCGTGCCACGTGCGGCGGCATTGGTTTTCAGATCCAGCCGCGTGGTTTCCGCCAGACAGGCCACCACCGCCGCCGAGCCAACAGGATGCGCGGAATAGGTATAGCCGTGGAAAATCCCGGCCTCACCGCTTTCGTCTTTCTCAAACACATCCGCAACCTTGTCGCCCACCAGACAGGCCCCCACAGGGAAATAGCCCGATGTGATCCCCTTGGCCGTGGTCATCATATCCGGCTGCACCCCCCAGTGACGCGCCCCAGACCAGTCGCCGGTGCGGCCAAAGCCGGTGATCACCTCATCAGAAATCAACAGGATGCCGTGGCGGTCACAAATCTCGCGCATCAAGCGCATAAAGCTCGCATCCGGCACAATCACGCCACCCGCGCCCTGAATAGGCTCCATGATAAAGGCGGCAATGGTGTTGGCCCCCTGAAAGGCGATCTCATCTTCAAAGGCCGCTGCGATGTTCTGCGCCAGCTGCGCCGGGTCGGTTTCATTGAACGGATTGCGATAGGTATAGGGGCTCGGCAGGTGGAAACAGCCGGGCAGCAGCGGCTCATAATTGATGCGGAACCGGTTGTTGCCATTCACCGACGCGCCGCCAAAATGCGTGCCGTGATAGCCTTTCTTCAGCGACAGGAATTTGGTCCGGGTCGGCTCGCCGCGCAGACGGTGATATTGCCGCGCCAGACGCAGGGCGGTCTCCACACTGTCTGAGCCACCAGATGTGAAAAACACCCGCGTCATGCCATCCGCGTCAAAGAACTCGCGCACCGCATATGAGGCCTCAATTGCCGCCGGATTGGAGGTGCCCGCAAAAGCGGAATAATATGGCAGATCATAAAGTTGCTTGGCAATCGCCTCTTTCACCACATCATTGGAATAGCCGAGGTTCACGCACCACAGACCACCCACAGCATCCACCGTGGAATGCCCTTCCAGATCGGTGATGTTCACCCCTTCGGCGCTTTTGATGATTTTGGGGGCGTGGCTCTGCATGTCACCCGGTGCGCCCATCGGATGCCAGAGATGGCGGGCGTTGTTCTCTTTCAGAAAGTTGTCGTCTTTCATGGTGATGCTCCCGTTGGTGGCACAGCTGTGTCCTGTGCGTCGATTCAATAATTTGATCAAATTATGAAACCACGGTCGGGGAGTGTCCAGTAAGAGAGCGACATCTCAACGGATTTTAGTGGAGCAAAAACGACCAACTGAAACCCGCAATCTCGGTGGTAGAATCAAACAAGAACATGCTACATTTCGTAATATGCCTGTGGATAACCCCAACATAAGCCCCTCAAACGCGCCAACGCAGCCCGTAATCCGCCAACTTGACGATGCCGCGATCAACCGGATCGCTGCTGGCGAAGTTGTCGAACGTCCTGCTTCTGCAGTCAAAGAACTCGTGGAGAACGCCATTGATGCTGGTGCGACGCGGATCGAGATTGCCTATGCGGATGGCGGCAAAACCCTGATCCGGATCACCGATGATGGATGCGGCATTACCGAAGATCAGCTTCCTCTCGCTTTATCCCGTCATGCCACATCGAAAATTGATGGCAGCGATCTACTTGATATCCACACCTTTGGCTTTCGCGGCGAGGCCCTGCCCTCGCTTGGGGCGGTTGGACGCCTGACCATCACCAGCCGCGTGGGCCGCGCCCCTGCGGCCAGCATCACGGTGGAAGGCGGAGCCATGGGGCCCGTCAAACCCGCCGCGCTCTCAGGCGGCACCATCGTTGAGCTGCGCGATCTGTTTTATGCCACGCCTGCCCGCCTTAAATTCATGCGCAGCGATCGCGCTGAAGCGCAGGCGATCACCGATGTGGTCAAACGTCTGGCCATGGCGGAACCCTTCATCGGCTTCACCCTGCGCGACGTCACCGGCGGCGGCGAAGGGCGCATCTCTTTCCGCGCTGAGGCCGAAAGCGGAGACCTCTTTGACGCGCTGCATGGCCGGCTGGCGCGGATTCTAGGCAAGGAATTTGCCGAAAACGCGCTCAAGATTGATGCAGAGCGCGAAGGCCTGAGCCTCATTGGCTATGCCGCCTTGCCGACCTATTCGCGCGGCTCTGCGGTGGCGCAATATCTCTTTGTGAATGGTCGCCCTGTGAAGGACAAGCTGCTGGTTGGTGCGTTGCGTGGGGCCTATTTTGACTATCTCAGCCGGGATCGTCATCCCGCCGCTGCGCTGTTCATCGACTGCGACCCGCATCTGGTGGATGTGAACGTCCACCCCGCCAAATCCGAAGTCCGCTTTCGCGATTCCGGCATGGCCCGCGGGCTGATTGTCTCCAGCCTGCGTCATGCTTTGGCCGAAGCGGGCCACCGCGCCTCCACCACCGTGGCGGGCGCAACCCTTGGCGCCTTCCGTCCTGAACCAATGGGCGCGCTTGGCGCAACCCCACAGGCGTCTGCCTCAGGCCCAGCCCGCATCTACCAGATGGACCGCCCCTCGCTTGGCGCACGCACCGCCGCCTACCAAGCTCAAGCGCCCTTTCCACAAGCACCTGTGGTTCAGGAACCGGGCTTTGCTGAACTCAGCGAAGCCTACAGCGCACGTGTAGAGCCCGCAGAGGCGCTCGACACTCCACAGGAGGTCCCCGCCGAGGGCCTGCCTTTGGGTGCAGCCCGCGCGCAAGTCCATGAGAACTACATCGTGGCCCAGACCGAAACCGGCATGGTGATTGTCGATCAACACGCCGCACACGAACGTCTGGTCTATGAAAAACTCAAACGCCAGATGGCGGAAAACGGCGTCGCCGCGCAGGCCCTGCTGATCCCCGAGATCATCGAGCTTTCCGAGGTCGACTGTGCCCGCATTTTGGCCGTGTCGGAGCCTTTGTCCAAGCTTGGCCTCACCATAGAGGCCTTCGGTGGCGGCGCGGTGGCGGTTCGCGAAACCCCGGCGCTGCTGGGTGAAGTCAACGCGCGCGCAATGGTGCTCGACATCTTGGACGAGCTGGACGAAGACGGCGAAACCATGTCGGTGCAGGCCAAGCTGGAAGCCATCCTCAGCCGCGTCGCCTGTCACGGCTCAATCCGCTCAGGCCGCCGCATGCGCGCCGAAGAAATGAATGCCCTCTTGCGCGAAATGGAAGCCACGCCGCACTCCGGCCAATGCAACCACGGGCGCCCCACCTATGTGGAATTGAAACTGGCCGACATCGAGCGGCTGTTTGGACGAACATGATGACCGAACTGACCACTTTGCTTGCCAACTCTGACACCGCACTGCTCTATCTTCTGGGCGGCATGGGCTTTGCCGTAGTGCTGCTGTTTGTGCTCCTGCGCAACACGGCACAGAACCGCGCGGCCCAGACAGAGGCCTTCATCGCCCAGCATATGGGCCAGATGACACAACGCGTGGATCAGCTCGCCACCGGTCAGGCCCAGCTTGATGGCGGCCTGCGCGCGCAGGCCCAATCGCAAAGCCAGATCGCCACGCTGATGGAACAGCGCCTTGGCGAAGTGCAGGTCAACATGCACGAAAACCTCGCCAAAGTGCAGCGCAGCACCGGCGAAAACCTCGCCTCCATGCAGCAGAAAATGTCAGACACGCTGGCCGCCCAACAGCTGCAGTTGCAGGAAAACCTCTCCAACATGCAGATGCGCACCGGCACCGCGCTCAACGACATGCAGGAGAAGCTCAACACCTCCCTCATGGGCAACGCCAAACAGACTGCCACATCGCTGACCCAGCTTCAGGAGCGGCTGCAAACCATAGACAAGGCGCAAGAGAACATCACCCGCCTGTCCGGCGATGTGCTCAGCCTTCAGGACATTCTCTCCAACAAACAGACCCGCGGCGCCTTTGGTGAAATCCAGCTGAACGACATCGTTTCCAAAGCCCTGCCCAGCGACAGCTACGCGCTGCAACATACGCTCTCGAATGGTAAGCGCGCCGACTGTTTGATCCATCTGCCCAACCCGCCGGGCCCAATCGTGATCGACAGCAAATTCCCGTTGGAAGCCTATGAGGCCATGCTGCGCTCAGAAACTGAGGCAGAGCTCAAAGCCGGTATCCAGCTGTTCAAGACGTCGGTGCGCAAACACATCAAGGATATTTCGGAAAAATACATCCTTGAGGGGGAAACCGCGGATGGCGCGCTGATGTTTCTGCCCAGCGAAGCGATTTACGCAGAGTTGCACGCCAAGTTCCCGGAGCTAGTGCACGAAGGCTTCACAGCGCGAGTCTGGATTGTCTCGCCAACCACCTGCATGGCCACGCTCAACACCATGCGCGCGATCCTCAAAGACGCCCGCATGCGCGAACAGGCCGGTGCCATCCGCACAGAGCTTGGCCTGCTCTATGCGGATGTTGATCGCCTGGGCACGCGGGTGGAAAATCTGGATCGTCACTTCGGCCAGGCTGCCAAAGACATCAGCGAAATCAAGATCAGCGCTGACAAAGCCGGACGCCGTGCGCGTCGGCTGGACAATTTCGACTTTGAAGAATTGGCCCAGAGTGAGGACAGCAAAGTGGTGCCGCTGTCCAAAGCCGACCCCTAAGCCTGTTGCCCTCCAGCGGGTCGTGCCACCAGAAAAAACGACTTTGCGCCATATCAAAGACTCGCGCCCTTCGGATGCGCATTCTTCTGACAACACGCTAGGAGACGCAAAATGCTTGAAATTTCAGCCTGGAAAGTGGCGCAAGTGGTTCTGATGTCGCGCGAACTTGATCGCGCCGAAGGAGAATTGCGGGCCTTTATCGACCGTCTGAACGAAGACGAACAGGCCAGCCTTGTGGCGGTGATGTGGATCGGCCGGGACAGTTTTTCCGCCGAAGATCTTGAAGAGGCCATCATGACCGCCAAAAGCGAAAACACCGTGCCAACCGCAGATTACCTGCTCGGCTCGCCGCATGTGTCCGACCACCTGGAAAACGGCATGGAAGAGCTCGGTCTCTCACTTAGCGCAGAAGAAGACGATCTGATCCGGCGCGGCTGATCACGCCGAGGCTTGCGGCCTCAACCAGGCCTCCAGATAGGTTTCCAACCGCGCCCGGGGTGCGGTTGCACTGTGCAGCGCACAAAACACCAGAGACACCGCCTGAATGGCAAAGGCCTGAACCCCCTCTGCCTGAAGTTCCACAGAAATATCTGTGCGAAACGGGCGGTCCCTCAGCCAGTGCGCCACAACCTCCGCATGGCGGCCAAATGTCTTGGCAATCGCGCCGATCTCGCTATTGGCCGCCGCACCGGAGTGGCGCAGGATCACATCAAACACATAGCGCTCACAGCTCATGAACGCAGTCAGCGGCATAAGCGCATCCACCATCTCGGCAATCGACTTGGGCGGCGCAAGCGCTTCCAGCCGATCCAGATGCCGGTCAATCTCCGCGCCGATCAACTGATCCATCAAGGCATCTTTGTCTTTGAAATGCGCAAAAAACGTGCCCTTGGCCACGCCGGCGCGCAGCACCACCTCCTCCACCCGCATGGCCTCATAGCCCCCCTCTGAAATGATGTCAGTCGCCGCCGCCAACAACTTGGCGCGGGTTTTCAGGGTGCGGGATTGGACAGCTCTGCTCATGCGGCTTTCTGGCACAAAAATTGACTGAGGTCAAATTTTAATTGACCACAGTCATTTTTGAGCGAAATAAATATGACCACGGTCAATATTGAGGAGAATCACATGACCCAGAAACGCATTTTCATATTGAACGGCCACCCGGCCAAAGCCTCGCTGACAGGTGCCGTGGCGCAATCCTACGCAACCGCCGCGAAAACCGCCGGCCACGAGGTGCGCCTCACCAATCTGCATGATCTGGAGTTTGATCCGGACTACGGCTTTGGCGGCTATGTGAACCAAAAGCCGCTGGAGGCAGATCTGGAAACCCTCCTGCAAGACATCGAATGGGCCGAACATGTGGTGGTGGCCACGCCGATGTGGTGGGGCGGGCTGCCTGCCAAGCTAAAAGGGGTGTTTGACCGCGCCTTCCTGCCGGGCCGCACCTTTGACACGCGCAACACCACAAAACTCGGCCTGCCTGCCCCGCTGCTCACCGGGCGCACCGGACGCGTGCTCCTGCTCTCGGACACGCCGGGCTGGTTCTTCCGCCTGTTTTATCGCAACGCTCTGATTGTCCAGATCCAGCAGCAGATTCTGGAGTTTGTCGGCATCAAACCGGTCAAAGTCACGCAATTTACCGGCGCCAGCCACCCCAAGGCCGGTGTCGCAGACAAATGGATCAAACGCGCCGCCAAAATCGGCGCAGAGGCGGCCTGATCGCACAAAAAACGGGCCTGAGAGTGCTCCCCTCAGGCCCGCCGCAATCTCAATCAGACAGCATCACGCCGTGTGATCGACGATTTCCATATGCTGCGCCAAAGTGCCGATGTGGCCCAGCCAGCTCTCAAACAGCGCAGGCTCTGACGGCGCTGCATGCACGCCGGGTGCAATTGCCCCCTCCAGAACGGACTCGATGGCCAGCGACACCGGAATAGACACAAGCCGCGCCATCGCCGTGCCACGCTCATCGCCCCAGGCGTCCATGGCATATGTCTTGTTATAGACCTCCGCGCCGTCTTTCTCCGCCTTCAGCCCCACACAGAGGATCACCCGGTCAGGCTCCCCTTCGTCATAGGCATTCTCGGCCCAGAACTGATCGGACATCTCTTTCAGACGCGTATCGCCTTCCGGCCCGCTCAGGGTCTCGATCTCGCGGAACACATCGCTCCAGGCCTCCGCCCAGCCGTTCAGGCGCAGCGTGCCGCGCACAAACTCTTTCACGTTCCAATCCGGGTCAAACTTATAGTCTCCCATAAACGGAATGCTGTCGCGGTTCGGATAGACCTCAAAGCTCTCCGGCGTCGCCAGCGGCGCCTCATAGCTCGAAATCGCATCCCACGGGCGGTTCACATCAAACGGCTGCCCATCGCGGATCGAGCGGGACGGCGAGCGCAGCGCCTTCAGCACACCCAGCGGCGACCAGCTGAATTTATAGCGGAACGGGTTGGCATGTTTGGGCACACCACCGCAGTAACTGATGAAGCTCAGGGTGTTGTCCGCATCAAACGCCTCAGAGCCGCGGTAATCCGCCACCAGCGCATGCGCCATAAGGTGGTCGATCCCGGGATCGAGCCCCACCTCATTCACACAGGCCACACCGGCTGCTTTGGCCTTGGCGTCCAGCGCTTTCATCTCCGGCGCAATATAAGAAGAGCTCACAAAATGCGCGTCTTTGGAAATGCACAGCTCCGCCAGCGGCACATGCCAGTCACCCGGCAACATAGACACCACCACATCGCCTTTGGCCAGCACAGCGCCAAGCGTCTCGATGTCAAACGCGCGGATGTCCTGGGTCAGATCGCCCACCGCCTCTTGCGCTTTTTCCACCGTCCGGTTCCACACGGTCACCTCACGCCCTGCATCTATCAGGCGACGCAGACCGGGAATGGCCGACAGGCCGGTGCCACACCAATGAATGGTCATCTCTCTTCTCCCCTCAAAGGTCTTTTCTTCACAAATCTTTGGAATGCGCGATGAAATCAGCTTCCGCGCGGGTCCAAACGCCACCGCCCAGATCATCCAATGTCATCAAGGTCTCAAGCAACTGCGCCGCGTAATCTTCCGAGCTTTCCACCGGCAGCATGGAGGGCAGATTGTCAATCGCCATCACATCCAGCACCGGATCCTGCGCCACCCGCAGCGCAGGCGCCTCCCAGGTGGTGGCCCGATCATAGACCGGCACAGGGTTGTAATCACTGTCCGGATCACAAGCCACATCGCCAATCGCCGTGAGCTGCCGCGCCGCGCTCAGCGCCTCCTGCGGCACAAACACAGGGGTGCCGGGGCGCGCAAAAATGCAGTTCAGAAACAGATCATGCGCCAGAATTTCCGGAAACGGCCCACCAGAGGCGGTCTCCGCCATATCCCATTTGGTCACATCACAACCCATCGCCGTCAGCAGATCTGCCGCCCCGGTGCCCACACGGCCCAGCGCGCCGATCACAATCGCAGAGGGGCGCGCCGCGCCCAGCGCATCGAGCTCCGCGCCCAGATCTGCCAGCAACGCCTCTTTGCCGCCATAAACCCCAACAGGGCCGCAAACCTCGCCCCGCTGCTGCGCCGCCCAGCTCTTCAGCGTCACCGCCGCCCCGGCATAGCCCGCCCAATAGCCAAAAGCGGCCACACGGCGCCCGGCCTCATCCACCAGATATTCAAGATCATAAAGCGTGCCGCCACCAGCCTTAAAGCGTTTGAGCAGCGCAACACCAGAGTGCTGTCCTTTGAAAGCATGGCCAAACATTATGTGGCGATGCGGCACAGGCGTACCGTCTTCTGGCAACTCTTTAAGGCCGAAGATAATGGCGTCCTTGGGGGCCTCAGGCCAGCTGTTCTCTACGGCAATCTCACAGCCTGCGGCTTCGTAACCCTCAATCCCGATTGCACGAACTGAGCTTTCCTCGACAGTCACACGGATGCCTTTGTCGATCAGAGCTTTTGCCCCGTCCGGCGTCAGCCCGACCCGTTCCTCATTCGGCCGTTGTTCGGCCCGTACCCAAAGATGTGTCATCTCGGCTCCCCTGATAGTCGCGTTTCCATAGATCAGCCCACTGCGGCAATGACAAGAGGCAGGCCAGATCCCGCAATTTCCGGGTGGCGGTGGCGGTGACCACATGGCACAACGGAGCCAAGCAAAAAGAGGACCACGCGATGGGTTTTGGCAAAGGATGTCACCTGCATCTGATCGACGGATCGGCTTTTATTTTTCGTGCCTATCACGCCTTGCCGCCGCTCACGCGCAAATCAGACGGCCTGCCCATCGGCGCGGTCTCCGGCTTCTGCAACATGCTGCAGCGCTACATCGAAGACAATTCCGGCCCCGACGCCCCCACCCATGTGGCGGTGATCTTTGACTATTCCGGCAAGAGCTTCCGCAATGATCTCTATGATCAGTACAAAGCCAACCGTCCCCCTGCGCCCGAAGATCTGGTGCCACAGTTCCCGCTGACCCGTGATGCCACACGCGCGTTCAATATTGCCTGCAAAGAGATCGAAGGCTTTGAAGCCGATGACATCATCGCCACCTTGGCTTGTCAGGCTCGCGAAGCCGGTGGCCGTTGCACCATCATCAGCTCTGACAAAGATCTGATGCAGCTGGTGGGAGATGGCGTCGAAATGCTCGACGCGATGAAAAACAAACGCATCGATCGCGACGGCGTGCATGAGAAATTCGGCGTCGGCCCCGAACGGGTTGTGGATGTGCAGGCGCTTGCGGGTGACAGTGTCGACAACGTCCCTGGCGCGCCCGGCATCGGCATCAAAACCGCCGCTCTGCTGATCAATGAATATGGCTCTCTTGAGGAGCTGCTGGACCGCGCTGAAGAGATCAAACAGCCCAAACGCCGCCAGACCTTGATCGAGAAACGCGACCAGATCGAACTGTCTAAAAGGCTCGTGCAACTAGATTGCGACATGGCACTTGATTTTACACTCGATGATCTGGAAGTGCAGGATGCCGAGCCTGAAACGCTGCTGAGCTTCCTTGCAGATATGGAACTGCGCACCCTTATGAAACGCGCAGCAGATAAGCTCGGCGTCGAAGCACCTGTTTTGCCGGAACCGACAGCATCGGGGACCGCTACTGTCGAAGACAGCGCCGAAGATGTACCCTTTGATGCGGAAAAATACGAATGGGTCCGGGATCGTGAAGCGCTGGATCGCTGGATCGCAGCGATCATGAAACGCGGCTATGTCGCTGTGGACACGGAAACCAATTCTCTGGATGAAATGGTCGCGGCGCTCGCGGGCATCTGCCTTTCCGTCGAGCCGGGCGAGGCCTGCTACATCCCTGTGGGTCACAAAAAGGGGGCCACCGATGATCTCTTTGGTGGCGATGAGCCGCAAGAAGGGCAAATGCCTCTCAATGAGGTGCTCGATGCGCTTAAACCCGTGCTCGAAGACGAGTCTGTTCTGAAAATCTTCCAGAACGCCAAATACGACTGCAAAGTTTTCGCCAACTACAACATCGCAGTCGCCCCGATTGATGACACCATGCTGCTCAGCTATGCGCTGCATGCTGGCGAGCACAACCACGGTATGGACGCACTGAGTGAGCGCTATCTCAGTCATCAGCCGATCTCGATCAAATCCCTGCTTGGCACCGGCAAAAGCGCGATCACTTTTGACAAGGTCGCGATTGAAGATGCCGTTAAATACGCCGCAGAAGACGCCGACATCACGTTGCGCCTGTGGAAACTCTTCAAACCCAAGCTGCACCAGCGACAAGTCACAAGTGTATACGAGACGCTGGAGCGTCCTTTGGTGCCTGTGCTTGCACAAATGGAACGGCATGGCGTCAAGGTGGATCGCGACACGCTAAGCCGCATGTCCAATGCCTTTGCTCAGAAGATGGCTGGGCTTGAGGCCGAAATCCATGAGCTCGCAGGGCGCAGCTTCAACGTTGGCAGCCCAAAACAGCTCGGTGAGATCCTATTTGATGAAATGGAATTGCCCGGCGGCAAGAAGGGTAAAACCGGTGCTTATGCAACCGGGGCTGACGTGCTCGAAGATCTCGCGACGGAACACGCCATGCCGGGCCTCGTGCTCGATTGGCGCCAGCTCAGCAAGTTGAAGTCGACCTACACCGACGCACTTCAGGAACACATCAACGCAGACACAGGTCGTGTGCACACATCTTATGTACAGACCGGTGCCAACACCGGGCGTCTCGCCTCCTCCGATCCCAACCTGCAGAATATTCCCATCCGCACTGAGGAAGGCCGCCGCATCCGCGAGGCCTTTGTCGCCGAAGAAGGCAAGACACTGATCTCTCTCGACTACTCTCAGGTGGAGCTGCGCCTCCTCGCGCATATCGCGAACATCGATGCGCTCAAAACAGCCTTCCGCGAGGGTCTCGACATTCACGCCATGACCGCGTCGGAGGTCTTTGGCGTGCCGATGGAAGAGATGACTAGCGAGGTGCGTAGCCGCGCGAAGGCGATCAACTTTGGCGTCATTTACGGCATCTCGGGCTTCGGCCTGGCTCGCAACCTGCGCATCCCGCGCGGCGAGGCACAGGATTTCATCAACCGGTATTTTGAACGCTTCCCTGGCATTCGCACCTATATGGATGAGACCAAAGAGTTTGCCAAAACCCACGGCTATGTGCAGACGCTATTTGGCCGCAAAATCCACACGCCTGAAATCAACGCAAAAGGTCCGCGGGCGAGCTTTGCCTATCGTGCTGCGATCAATGCGCCGATCCAAGGCACTGCCGCCGATATTATTCGCCGTGCAATGATCCGTATGCCCGCCGCGGTCCAAGATCTGCCCGCAAAAATGCTGCTGCAGGTGCATGACGAACTGATCTTTGAAGTGGACGATAGCGCGGTTGACGAAACCATTGCTGTGGCACGAGAAGTCATGCAAAACGCGACCGAACCCGCAATCAAGCTGGATGTGCCGCTCATCGTGGATGCGGGGCGGGGAACCAATTGGGCTGAGGCGCATTAAGCGCCTTTGCTCTGCCACTCTTCTAAACCGAGCTCCTTCAGGCGAGCCAATCCAAGCCCTGCTCGGTGCGTTTGAGGGGATTATATTCAGCACTCACGGTGCCCTGAAACCCGCTTGCATCCAGCATCTCGAAGAATGCGGGATAGTCAAAGTGCTTGTTTTTGAGCGGCTCGTGACGATCCGGCAATCCACCTATCTGAATGTGTTTCACGCGCGCCTTGTGCTTCTCCCAGCAGGCCAGAGCGTCGCCGTGGATACGATGGGCGTGGTATGTATCGAATTGAAGCGCCAAGTTGGGGGCATTCACTTCGTCCAAGATCTCAGCTGCGAGGTCAAAATCATTTAGGAAGTAGCCCGGCATATCGACGTCGTTGATCGGCTCGATCGTCAGCTGTTGCCTGGGAGCGAAGGCGCAGGCCCATTTCAGGTTCTTAACAATAGTCTCGCGCGCCAGAGCTCCGCTCGCCGCCCCCGCCATAATATGCACCACATCTGCCTGAAGCACCTCCGCATATCGCAGAGTTCGACGAAAATCGCGTTGGAACCGCTCAGACAGGCCAGGGACAGCAGCAAACCCTCGTTCTCCACCGGTATAATTAGGCGGAGGGCAGTTGATCAGCGCCAGCGAGAGCCCGTTACGCACCAACTCGCGACGCGTTTCCGGCGCAGGGACGTCGTAAGGAAACAGCACCTCAACACGGTCAAACCCAGCCTCGGCAGCGGCTTCATACCGCTCAAGCTCCGGAAACTCGGTGAACAGCATCGTCAGATTGGCGGCAAATTTCGGCATGTTTTCCTCCTACTGACGCGGAGTATTCCAGCTTTCAGGCAAATCAAACAGTCTGAATTTAAGCGCTTTTTAGCGGTATCGGCAGGATATTGCCTTAGCTCAATGCGCTTGAAGGCAAGAAGGGAAAAAACACGCCAGACGACATGACCCCAAACTGGCTTTCTCCATCCACTTCCTGATGCTCTGCTAACTCAACAAGACGATAAAACGCCCTACGTGCTATCCGCGCCTCCAAGTTAGCTCGCACGGTCACATATGGGCTTGGTTCTGCGCTCCCCGGGTCGATCTCAACCCGGATCGGATTGTCCGGACCAGCAATCACGTTATCGCCAACGTGGGTTTCAAATGTGAGCGTCTGATCGGCACCGTTGCCACTGACTTCAAAATCTTCGGCCACAAAAGGCACGTCTTCTACTGTGATGCCAACTCTTTCGACAGGCGTGACCAGCACATAGTTGTCACCATCCTTGCGCAAGATGTTTGAAAAAAGCCGGACCATGGCTGGTCGATTGATTGGGCTGCCCTGATAGTACCAAGTGCCGTCGCGCGCGATACGCATATCAAGATCACCACAATGAGGTGGGTTCCACAGATGCACAGGCGCTGGGCCACGTCCTTTGACGGCGGCATTGGCTGAGCTGGCGATGGTGTCAGCAGTTACTTTCACAGGAAATTGTCCCCTCATTGGTTTTGCCATTTCATCTGAGCGCGCTACTGTCAACGTAAGCAGTATACGGATACGGGAGAGTCCGCATGGCAGATGAGAGCGATCTTGTCGCAGAAATTGAAACTCTGGGCACCAAGCTGGCTGCGGCAAGAGAGGCGATCACGCGACGCTTTATCGGACAGGAACGTGTGGTCGACCTCACACTTTCCGCCTTGCTTTGCGGGGGACACGCGCTTTTGATCGGCCTTCCGGGCTTGGGAAAAACACGGCTGGTGGACACGCTTTCGACAGTGATGGGGCTCAATGGCAACCGTGTGCAATTCACGCCGGATTTGATGCCAGCAGACATCTTGGGCTCGGAAGTTCTGGAAAAAGCAAAAGGCGGGGCGCGCACCTTCCGATTCGTACCCGGGCCAATTTTCTGCCAGCTGCTGATGGCAGATGAAATCAACCGCGCAAGCCCACGCACACAATCTGCCCTTTTGCAGGCGATGCAGGAGAAGCAAGTCACAGTTGCTGGCGAAGACCGCCCCCTCGATGCGCCGTTTCACGTGCTCGCCACCCAAAACCCTATTGAGCAGGAAGGCACCTACCCGCTTCCCGAAGCGCAGCTCGACCGTTTTCTGGTACAAATCGATGTGCCGTATCCTGATCGCGACACAGAGCGTGACATCCTTCTCGCCACAACGGGGGTGGAAGAGGACGAAGCCCACGAAGTCTTTACGGCTGAGGAGCTGATTGATGCTCAGACTCTGCTGCGGCGCATGCCCGTCGGAGAAAGCGTGATGGAGCTGATCCTCGATCTCGTTCGGGCCTGCCGCCCCGAGGATGAAACCGCCGCCGAAGCCGTGCGTGAAAACGTTGCCTGGGGGCCGGGTCCGCGCGCTGCCCAAGCTTTGATGATGACCGTTCGCGCACAAGCGTTGTTGCAGGGTCGCCTTGCTCCAAATGCCCAAGACGTGATCGACATGGCCGCACCGGTGCTCAGCCACCGCATGGCATTGACTTTCGCGGCGCGTGCCCGCGGCGAGTCCCTTGCCGATCTGATCGCTCAAACCGTCACACGATTTGATAGCGTGGGAGCAGCCGCGTGAATGCAGCCCCCCATCTGCGTAGCCGCGCCGAAGCGGAAGCCGCTCGCCTCCCTCCCCTCCTTGCACAGGCGGATCATTTGGCAGGCACTGTGCTGTTGGGGGAACACGGCCGACGCCGCTCTGGTATGGGAGACGATTTCTGGCAGTACCGTCCCGTACAGCCCGGCGATAGCCTACGCATGATCGACTGGCGGCGTTCCGCCAAATCAGACGCGCAATTTGTGCGCCAGCGCGAATGGCAGGTGGCGCAATCCATCATGATGTGGATCGACACCGCCCCATCGATGCAATTTGCCAGCGATCCTACTCTCCCGAACAAAGCAGATCGTGCACGTCTTTTGGCGCTTGCATTGGCGATCTTGCTGATCCGCAGCGGGGAACGGGTGGGCCTTACCGGCACCGATCTCCCGCCCCGCCGCGGCGAAGCACAGATCCTGCGATTGGCCGAAATGTTTCTGCGTGACGATCTTGACGGAGAACTGCCCGACTATGGAACACCAGAGGCCCGCGCCATGCTTCCCCACGCTAGGGCCGTATTTGTTTCCGACTTCATGGGAGACTTTGACGCCGTGGCAGCGGCGCTCGCCAAGGCCTCAGATCGTGGCGTGCGCGGCGTGTGCTTGCAAATTCTCGATCCGGCGGAAGAGAGTTTTCCATATCGTGGCCGTGCGATCTTTGAGAGCATGGGCGGCGGGCTCACACACGACACCAAGAAAGCGGATGATCTGAAAGATCGTTATTTGGAACGCCTCGCCGAACGTCAGGCAGCGCTAAAGGATCTCTGCCGTGTCACCGGCTGGCTATATGGCTATCACACAACGCAGCACTCCGCACAGTCTGCCCTGCTTTGGGCGCATCGTGCCTTGGAGAAACGCGCATGATCGGCGGCCTCTCCATCGGATTTGCAACGCCTTGGCTTTTGGCATCATTGATCGCCTTACCAGTCCTCTGGCTGATCTTGCGCGCTATTCCACCAGCCCCAATCAAGCGCCGCTTTCCGGGCGTGGTCCTGCTTTTGGGCCTCTCTGATGAAGATACTGTCACAGACCGAACACCATGGTGGCTCCTTCTTTTACGTACACTTGCCGTGGCCGCTCTTATCATTGGCCTCGCTGGCCCCACACTTAACCCTCAGCCCAAAGAGGCAGGCAAAGGCCCGCTTCTGATTTTGATGGATGCAAGCTGGGCCTCATCCCCAGATTGGGAAGCCCGCCGTGAAATGGTGGCGGCCCTTTTGGATGAAGCCGCGCGCAATGGTCGCGTCGCAAGTGTTCAGCGGCTAACAATGCCGGAGCAGGTCCGTTTCCTACAGGCAGATGCCCTGCAAAGTCGCCTCGCAGGCGTCATGCCAATGGCATGGGCGCCTGATAAATACCGCATGGAGGAGTTTTCTGCCGACCTGACAACAACGCTCGGCGATCAGAGTTTCGACACGGTCTGGCTCTCGGATGGAATTGAACGCGAAGGCCGCAAGGAGTTGTTGGAAACACTGCAACAGCGTGGGTCTGTTCGCATCATTCAGACTGGCCTTGCGGTAACCGGTCTCCTGCCTGCAGCCTATGATGACGGGCGCTTGGTCCTCAATGCTATCCGCAGTCAAGCCGGGCCTGCGCGCGAAGTGACCGCCCAAGTTATTGGGACAGATCCAAGTGGCACCGAACGCGTTCTGGCCGCTCTGCCACTCACTTTTGAGCTCGGCTCCAACAAAGCTGAGAACGCCATCGTATTGCCGTCAGAACTGCGCGCGCGCGTGACTCGGTTTGAACTGTCCGGCATCCGCTCAGCAGGGGCCGTTGCCCTTAGTGATGACAGCTTGCGTCGCCGTGAAATCGCTCTGATCGCAGGACGTGAGGACCGCGAAGGTTTGCAACTGCTTTCGCCTTTACATTACCTGCGCCAAGCCTTGGTTCCGACAGCGGATGTTATTGAAGGTGCACTGTCAGATATCCTCCCAGCTAACCCTGACGTCATTGTCATGGCGGATGTTGCGGTTCTGTCTGTCGGGGAAAGTGAAGCTGTGCTGAACTGGGTCAACGGCGGAGGCCTTTTGCTGCGCTTTGCCGGCCCGCGCCTTGCAGCCAGTGAAATCAGCCGAACAGAAGAGGACCCACTGTTGCCTGTCCGCTTGCGCGCAGGAGGCCGCAGCGTCGGAGGCGCTATGAGCTGGGGCGAGCCAAAATCGCTCGCGCCTTTTGAACAGGACAGCCCGTTCTTTGGACTTGAAGTGCCAGATGAAGTCACAGTGACCGCCCAAGTCATGGCGCAACCTGATCCGACGCTTGCAGACCGTGTCATTGCAAGCTTGAGCGACGGCACACCACTGGTGACACGCAAAGCTGTCGGAGAGGGTCAAGTTGTCTTAATGCATGTCACCGCCAATGCCGAATGGTCGGGACTGCCGCTTTCCGGTTTGTTTGTTCAGATGTTAGATCGCCTCGCCGTGCTCAGTGCCGTGGGCACGGATGCGGAGACCCGGCTTGCAGGCACGACATGGCAACCTTTGAAGGTCCTGGACGGCTTTGGCCGATTGGAAGACGCCCAGACGCTGCCCGGTGTCAGTGGAGAAGCGTTGTCTGAGAGACAAATTGGGCCTGACCTGCGCCCAGGCCTCTATCGAGATGGAGATAAAATTCTTGCACTGCCGGTATTGCCCAACGACGCAAGCTTAGCGCCTGCGCTTTGGCCTGTTTCGATCCCGGTTGAAGGACTACGTGGCGCCGTAACTCGCGACCTTGCAGGGTTCTTCCTGTCAGCGGCACTGATCATTCTCGCTATCGACGTCCTGGCTTCGCTGTTGGTTTCCGGCCGTCTTTGGGGCGCGCGTGCTGCAGCGAGCCTCGTGGCCCTGCTGTGCGTCTCGCCAGAGGTCTACGCGGAAGACGAGTTCCCACCACCCGCCCAGGCCATTGACAGCTATGAGGTTGTTCTGGGCCATGTCCGTACGGGCAATGTAGATGTGGATGATATTGCGCTGGCAGGGCTGCGTGGTCTTGGGAATGTGCTGTATTTCCGCACCTCCATCGAGCCAGCGGAACCAACCACGGTTGATCTGGAAACCGATGAGCTGGCGTTTTATCCGTTTCTCTATTGGCCCATCACGTCAGATCAACCCATCCCGTCGCGTGAAGCATATGCAAAACTCAATGCATATCTGCGGTCTGGCGGTATGATCCTGTTTGATACGCGTGATGCAGATGTCGCGCGTTTTGGCACTTCCAGCCCGGAAGGCCGCATGTTGCAACGCCTCGCAGCTGGACTTGACATCCCTCCGCTCGACCCACTGCCCGAAGACCATGTTCTGACCCGGACGTTCTATCTGTTGCAAGATTTCCCGGGCCGCTACATGAACCGCGATGTTTGGGTAGAAGCGGCACCGCCGGATGCGGAGAAAATTGAAGGCATGCCCTTTCGTAACCTGAACGACGGGGTGACGCCGGTCGTTATCGGCGGCAACGATTGGGCTGCTGCTTGGGCGGTTGATACCCGTGGCAACACACTCTTCCCCGTTGGAAGAGGCCGAGCCGGAGAACGCCAACGAGAGCTATCATATCGCTTCGGAATCAATCTGATAATGCATGTGCTCACCGGCAATTATAAGAGCGATCAGGTCCATGTGCCTGCGTTGCTGGATCGGTTGGGACAATGACGCGAGGCGCCGTATGACCGGAACAATGGTGTTTGACCCCATCATCCCAATTTGGCTTCTGGCCGCGTTGGCTTTGCTTTGTGGCGTTGCCGTTTCGTTTGCGCTTTGGCGGGGACTGAGTGGGTGGGGCTGGCGCGGCCTAGCTGGTATTGTCGTGCTCGGTGCTTTGGCTGGCCCCGTCTGGCACACAGAAAACCGCGCTCCATTGAGCGACATCGTTCTGATGTTGGTTGATCAATCCGCCAGCCAGCGCCTCTCAGTTCGCGCAGCACAAACCGACGCTGCGGCGCAGGCGCTGCAATCCCGCCTTGAGGCACGCTCAAACACCGAAGTGCGCCGCATTCCCATTCGAGATACCAACGGAGACGGTGGCACCGAAATGATGGCCGCGCTCTCTGAAGCCCTTGCGCAAGAACCGCAGGGGCGGATTGCCGGGATCGTTGCTCTCAGTGACGGCCAAATACATGACATGCCCCTGGCGCCGGAACTGCCAGCACCTTTCCATCTTTTGTTATCTGGGCAGTCAGAGGACTGGGATCGAAGACTGATCGTGCGCAACGCGCCAGCCTTCGCGATACTGGGGGAGCCCGTCACCCTCACGCTTCGTATCGAAGATAGCGGAGCAGCGCCTCAAAATGTTGACCGCGTTCCTTTGGACATCTCGGTGGATGGTGGGGAATCTGAACGCTTCATGGTGCCCATTGATCGTGACATCGAGCTGCCTGTCACGCTGCCTCATGGTGGGCGCAATGTTATCCAGTTCACCGTCCCTGTCACGGATGGGGAGCTGACAGACCGCAACAATGCTGCGCTCGTGCAAATCAACGGCGTTCGGGATCGGCTGCGGGTGTTGCTGGTTTCCGGCGAGCCGCACCCAGGAGGGCGCACCTGGCGGAATCTTCTGAAATCAGATGCCTCCGTAGACCTTGTGCATTTTACAATTCTGCGGCCTCCGGAAAAACAAGACGGTGTGCCAGTCAGCGAGCTTTCCCTGATCGCTTTCCCCACACGCGAGCTGTTCCTCGAGAAGGTCGAAGACTTCGATCTCATCATCTTTGATCGCTACCAACGTCGGGGCATTCTGCCTTCGCTTTATCTTGAAAACGTCGCGCAATATGTGCGCAACGGCGGCGCTGTCCTTGTCGCCGCAGGCCCAGACTATGCCAGCGCCGACAGCATCTACCGATCCCCTTTGTCCGAGGTGTTGCCCGCCAGCCCAACGGCCCGCGTGGTTGAAGAAGCCTTTAGAGCTGAAATCAGCAAATTGGGGCAACGCCACCCCGTAACAACCGGCTTGCCAATGGAAGGCGACTGGGGCCGATGGCTTCGGCAGGTGGAGGTCACGCCGGACGAAGGCGATGTCTTGATGACCGGATCCGACAACCGCCCCCTTCTGGTTCTGAACCGAGTGGGTGAGGGGCGCGTCGCGCTCCTGGCCTCAGATCATGCGTGGCTCTGGGCGCGCGGATTTGAAGGCGGTGGGCCGCAGCTGGAGCTTTTACGCCGTTTGGCCCATTGGATGATGGGCGAGCCTGAGCTTGAAGAAGAGACGCTTTGGGCAGAACCCACGGGTCAAAACCTGCGCATTATCCGCCGAAGCCTATCTGAAGAAGTCGGTGAGGTCACAATCACCACCCCTTCTGGTGACATCGAAACTCTTTCGATGAGCGAAGTGAGCCCAGGTCAATTTGAAACGCGCTTTGAAGGTGCGGAAATTGGTCTCTACCGACTGAGCCAAGATGACAAGGAAACTGTTGTCGGCCTCGGACCTGCCGCCCCGCGTGAGTTTGAGCAGACAATCGCCAGCGCGGAAATTTTGGCCCCACTTTTGGAAGCCACCCGAGGCGGAGTGCTGCGTTTGGAAGAGGGCGTGCCGAGCGTGCGCAACGTGCGCGAAGGCCGACCAGCTGCCGGGCGCAACTGGATTGGCCTGACGCCGCGCGAGGCATATGAAACACTGGATGTGGCCCGAGCACCGCTCCTGCCAGCATGGCTGGTCCTGCTTCTGGCCTCAGGCTTCATCCTGACAGGCTGGTTGCGTGAGGGTCGCAGCTAGGCGCGTTTGCGGCCAGCCTTCCGAAGTTTGCGGCGCAGAACAGACAGCAGACCTGCCTCGCGCTTACGCGCTTCTTGCTCCGTGTCATAGCGCAGCAACAAAGGAAGGCTCAGCGGATCATCTTCCGGCACCGGAAAGGCGCGCGGCGCGCTCACCTCAACGCCCAAGGAATGCTGCCCCTTGGTGTAGACCTGTACGCTTTTGAAAGACTGCGGCGTTTCGGTGATAACTCCAGCGGTCTCCCGCGTATCGATCTCGTCCATAGCGCTTTCAATATTGTCAAATTCCACACCCGCCAGATCGTTGATGTCAAATCGCCACCAACGTAGATGTAGCAGCCGCTCAATCACGTCACGATCAAACCTGAACCGCATGTGCGCCGCCGGCAGCCCCGCGACGATCGCGTATGGCGGTACGTCTTTGGTGACAAAAGCATTGCCCGACACGATCGCCCCATGCCCGATTTTCACGCCCCGCCGAATGGTGGCCCCAGCGCCAATCCAAACATCATGGCCAATGCTCACACATCCTTTGGCAGCATTGTTATTCGTTTCGGTACGCGCCACACGCCGCCGTTTGGTCGCTTCTTTTTCCGGGGGATAAAATTTGAACTGCTCAAAGGTATATTGGCTCGGTGATGTCGATAACCAGTTGGTCGGATGCTCCCCTTCGCCAATCGTCACGCCAGGCCCAACACTACAATAACGCCCTATCCGATCCACATAACGCACGATCCCGGTGCGCAGATAGGAATACATCCCTATTTCGAGGTTCTGATAGTAGAACATTGGGGCATTGTTGAGTTGGCTTGGCGCTTCAAACCGCACCTGTAGGTGTTTTCCTCGTGTATCAATACCCTGCGTCACCCGCAGACCTTGCTGCGACAGCTCCCCAAACGGGCGTAGCTCAGAGGATTTTACGTTCGACACTTTTTGGGTCTCTCACCATGGGATCTCTTCTTTATCCACTACGGCGGTTAAGGATCCATTTACCGCGATTGCATGCGAATTGCGCCACCAACCGCGTAAGAACAATTGAAAGGCAAAAACAGGTTCCTTCACCCTCTGCACCACGGTAAAACGCGGTGATTGAGGCCAACAAACCCTGTGGAGCAAGAAGAGCATGGCACCCAAGCCCGTTGTTTTGTGCATTTTGGACGGCTGGGGGCTGTCTGAGCAAACTGAAGCCAACGCACCCTATTTGGCCAATACCCCAAATTTTGACGCAATGCTGGCCGATGGACCGCATGCCAAGCTGATCACGCATGGACCAGATGTAGGTCTGCCGAGCGGACAGATGGGCAATTCCGAGGTGGGCCATACCAACATTGGCGCTGGCCGCGTTGTGGCGATGGATCTCGGCCAAATCGACCTCGCAATCGAGGATGGCTCTTTCTTTCAGAATGTTGCGCTGCAAGCGTTTATCGCCAAGCTCAAGGAAACCGGCGGCACGGCACATCTAATGGGCGTTGTCTCCGACGGAGGGGTTCACGGTCACATCACGCATGTATTGGCCGCAATGAAAGCCATCACCGCCGCAGGTGTGCCCGTGATACTGCATGCCGTAACAGACGGACGCGACGTGGCACCCAAATCTGCTCTGGGATATTTCGACACATTGTCGTCCGAAATGCCCGAAGGCGCACAGATTGGCACCGTCACTGGCCGCTACTACGCGATGGACCGGGACAACCGTTGGGAGCGCGTCTCGCAAGCCTATAAAGCGTGGACTTCGGGCAATGCCGCGCACAGTGCAGCTGACGCCAAAGCCGCCATCGACGACGCATATGCACGTGATGAAAGCGATGAATTCATCACAGCTACCGTGATTGGTGACTACGCAGGAGCAAAAGACGGTGATGGCTTCTTCTGCCTGAACTTCCGCGCCGACCGCGCCCGCGAAATTCTCGCCGCTCTGGCGCAACCGGACTTCTCCGATTTTGACGTAGCCGCCCGCCCCACTTGGTCGGCGGTGCTGGGAATGGTCGACTATTCCGAAGCCCACAATGCCTACATGACCACCGCTTATCCAAAGCAGGAAATCGTCAACACGCTTGGCGAATGGGTCGCCAAACACGGCAAAACCCAATTCCGTCTGGCTGAAACTGAAAAATACCCCCATGTGACCTTCTTCCTAAATGGCGGAGAAGAAACACCCTCTGAGGGCGAAGACCGTTTCATGCCGAAATCGCCCAAAGTCGCCACCTATGACCTGCAGCCTGAAATGAGCGCGGAGGAGGTCACCGAGAAATTCGTTGCCGCGATCGAGCATGGCTACGATCTGATCGTCACCAATTTCGCGAACCCAGACATGGTTGGCCATACTGGAAGCCTTGAGGCGGCTATCGCGGCCTGTGAAGCCGTCGATTACGGGCTTGGCAAAGTACGCACCGCGCTGGAAGCGGCGGGCGGCACAATGATCGTCACGGCCGATCACGGAAATTGCGAAGTTATGGTCGATCCCGAAACAGGCGGTCCGCACACAGCCCACACCACCAACTTGGTGCCTGTGGTGCTCGTGAACGGGCCGGAAGGCGCCGTGCTGCGCGATGGGCGCCTGGCTGACCTTGCTCCCACCCTGTTGCAACTCATGGGGCTGGAACAAGCTGTCGAGATGACCGGGGAGAGCCTGATCTCTTGAGACACCCCAGCATCTTTGCGGCTGCACTTGGCTTGTGGCTCACCACAACAATAGCGCTGGCAGAAACCAATCCCTCTGAAGCTGCACGAGAAGCAGCGACGCAGCTGGAAGAAGCCTCGGTCGCGCTCGCACAAGCCAAATCCAGCCGCGATCGCGTAAAATCTCTGACCAAGGTCGTTCACGCCTATGAAACCGGCCTAACAGCCTTGCGCGCGGGGCTGCGGCGGGCGTCTATCCGCGAAGCACAGCTCTCCATACAGCTCAAAGCGCAAGAGACAGAGATCGCCAGCTTGCTGGGTGTCTTGCAATCCATGAGTTCAGGCCCGGCGCCAGTGGTGCTTGTCCATCCAGGTGGTCCGATGGGCACCGCCCGATCAGGCATGATCATCGCAGAGGTAACACCTGCTCTTGAGGCCAAAGCGGCGCAAGTGCGTCGTGATCTGGAAGAAGTCACCATTCTGCGCAGCTTGCAGGAGGGCGCAGCTGAAACGCTTCAGAACGGATTGACCGGTGCCCAAGACGCCCGGACGGCTCTCAGCAAGGCGATCGCGGATCGCAAGGACCCGCCTCTGCGCTTCGTTGAGGATCCGGTGCAAACCGCTTTGCTGATAGCCTCTACAGAAACCCTAGAAGGCTTTGCCAGCGCGCTTGTTGACCTTCAGATAGAAAGCCTGGAAAACATAACACTGCCGGATGTGAACGACCGCAAAGGCCAGCTCGCACTCCCCGTGGCGTCAACCGTGCTACGCCGCGCAGGGGAAGCAGACGCCGCTGGCATCCGTCGCCCCGGGCTTGTGCTGGCGACCCGGCCAAGCGCTCTGGTCGTCACACCAACCCCAGCGACGATCCGCTATCGCGGGCCGCTTTTGGATTTCGGAAACGTGATGATCCTTGAGCCGCAGCCCGGCGTACTCTTTATATTCGCAGGCCTTGAACAGGTCTTTGGAGATGTTGGGCAAGTCCTATCGGAAGGCGCTCCAGTCGGGCTGATGGGGGGAAACGGGCTGGAAACCGGTGCAATTCTCTCACAGTCTGGTGATGGCTCTGGCAATGCTCGACCAGAAACGCTCTATATAGAGGTCAGAGAGGGCAAATCACCCGTGGACCCGGAAACCTGGTTCCAAACGAATGAGGATGGATAAGCAATGAAGAAATTCGTCGCCGCCGCAGCAGGAGGCATCGTGGCGGGGCTTTTGGTCACCACTCAGGTGGCCGGGCCGCTCCTTGCGCAAGAAAGCGAGCGCAAGACCAACGTCTATGAACAGCTGGACCTGTTTGGCGACATCTTTGAACGCATTCGCATTCAATATGTTGAAGAAGTGGACGAGGGGGACCTGATCGAAGCAGCAATCAACGGCATGCTGACGTCGCTCGACCCTCACTCCAGCTACCTCTCTCCGGATGATGCCAGCGACATGCGCGTGCAAACACGCGGAGAATTTGGCGGGCTGGGCATCGAAGTCACTCAGGAAGAAGGCTTTGTAAAAGTCGTCTCTCCAATCGACGACACGCCGGCTGCCTCCGCCGGCATCGAAGCAGGTGACTTTATCACCCATGTGGACGGGGAAAGCGTTCTAGGCCTAAACCTTGATGAGGCGGTCGAACGTATGCGCGGCCCGGTGGGCAGCGAGATCGTGATCACAGTGGTGCGAGAGGGCGAACCCGAACCGTTTGACGTGACCATCATCCGTGACACCATCAAGCTCACCGCCGTACGTTCCCGCACCGAGGGTGATAGCGTTGTTCTGCGTGTGACCACGTTTAATGACCAAACCACTCCGAACCTTGAAAGTGGCTTTGCCAAACAAGTTGAAGAACTTGGTGGCATGGAAAACATCAACGGCATCGTGCTGGATCTGCGTAACAACCCAGGCGGCTTGCTGACCCAGGCGATCAGCGTGTCTGACAGCTTCCTTGAAAAGGGTGAGATCGTCTCGACCCGCGGCCGTAATCCGCAAGATGGAGAGCGCTACAACGCGACACCCGGCGATCTGGCTGAAGGTAAACCGATTGTCGTGCTGATCAACGGTGGCTCTGCTTCGGCATCAGAGATTGTGGCTGGCGCCCTTCAAGATCATCGCCGCGCAATTGTTGTTGGCACCAAGAGCTTTGGCAAAGGTTCTGTGCAGACTGTGATGCCGCTGCGTGGTGACGGTGCGATGCGTCTCACGACTGCGCGCTATTACACGCCGTCTGGCCGCTCCATCCAAGCCCTCGGCGTCAGCCCGGACATCGTTGTCGAACAGCCGCGCCGTGCGCCGGAGACAGAGGATGAAGAGGAAACCAACCGCAATATCCGCAGTGAAGCGGATCTGCGTGGCAGCCTCAACAACGACAGCCTGACTGAGGACGAACGTCGCCAGATCGAAGAAGATCGCGAGAAAGCCGAAGCCGCGGCCAAGCTGCGCGAAGAGGACTATCAGCTCGCCTATGCGCTCGATATCCTCAAAGGCCTCTCAGCCCTCGGCCCAACCGAGTAATCGGGTCCATAGAAAACGCGAAAGGGCGCTGATCATATCAGCGCCCTTTATGTTTTAAGAGCACAGCAGGCTTTACTCAGCTGCCCACTGAGGTTCTTGATTTTCTTCCCAATCCTCTTCGTCTACGGACAGTTCCGAAGAATTGGACACAGCAAAGTGCGACATGAGGCCGGAGAGCCTTTCTGCATTCTGGCTGAGCAGTTGGCCCGCAGCGCTTGTTTCTTCGACCATCACAGCATTTTGCTGCGTCACTTGATCCAGCTGAGACACTGATTTATTGGCCTCTGACAATCCGTTCGCCTGAGACGCAGAGGATTCCGCAATATGTCCAACGAGCCCTGAGATATGGCTCACCCGGTCAGAAATGCTGCGCAGGGCTTCGCCTGTTTTGGCGACCAAATCCACTCCGTGCTCGACCTGTTGCGTGCTCTTGGAAATCAGGTCTTTGATTTCGCTCGCTGAATCCGTTGTACGATGCGACAGGCTGCGCACCTCAGATGCAACCACGGCGAAGCCACGTCCGGCATCTCCGGCGCGTGCGGCCTCGACCCCAGCGTTCAATGCCAGAAGATTGGTCTGGAATGCGATGTCGTCGATCACGCCAATGATCTGCGCGATCTGTGCGGAGCTGGTTTCGATGTCCTGCATCGCCAAGACGGCATCTTCGACCACCTTACGGCTTTCCGCAGTTTCATCGCGGGCGTTCTCTGTCGTGATGGCGGCATCTTGTGAGCCACTCGCTGCGGATTGCACGCTGTTGGTCAATGCTTCGATAGAAGATGCCGTTTCCTCAAGCGTTGCCGCCTGACTTTCGGTGCGATACGCCAAATCGTTGGAGGCCTGACTGATCTCAGCGGAACCGTTGCGGATCGACTCTGCCACGCTGACCACTTCCTGAACGGTTTCATTCAGCGTTTCGGCAGTTGTGTTGAAATCATCTTTCAACTTGGCATAGCCCGCGGTCAACTCTGCTTCGATACGATAACTCAGATCACCATCCGCCAGTTTCGCCAAGCCGGTGCCAATCGCATCCACCGCCGCCATCTGCTCGGCACGGTTCTTTTCGCGCTCTGCTTCGGCAACCCGAGTATTTTCTTCTTTCTCGACAAGACCGTCACGGAAAACCTTAAGCGCATTGGCTATTCGAGCGATCTCATCACTGGCCCGTTCAAAACCTTCGACAGGGCTCATATCCCCCTGAGAGAGGCGCTCGGTTGTTTTGCTAATCGCATTCAAAGGACGGCTGATCAACACATGGCTGAGCAGAAGCGCAACACCGACCAAGCCAAGCGCTGCCCAGCCCATGAGCATGAGGTGTTCTTTCACCTGCGATGCATCGGCAGCGAGCGCTTTGGCCTGAGTGGTTATGGTGCCTTGGCTTTCCAAACCACGCATGGAGGCCTGACCTGCAATCTTGAGTACAGCGTCCACGGTTTCGTTGGCCGCTTCGGTCGCTGAACCATCCGCTTCGATAGACGCGATACGGAACGAGGCAAGCCCCAGCCCAGGCTCTGCAATCGCAGTGATTTGGTCGATCATCTCAGCGATGCGCCCATCTCCAAAATCCCTATATGACACCAATTTCTGAGCGGCCGCAGACATAGCCTTTTCTTCGCGCATCGCAGCATCAACTGTATGGGCAGTCACAACTTTCAGAGCGTCACTCTGGAAGACACCAAGCGCGGAATTGATCTCCAGCAGCGCATTCATAAATGCCACTTCGTTATCAAGAAGCCCTTGGATGGCTTCTCGGTTCCCAGTCGCGGCATCGTCAGCCGCGATTGTCAGCTCAAACAGCATATCGTCCACGGCGCTCACAAGAATGGCGTCCGCACGCTGGCGAATGGCCAAAACCTCATCACGTGGTACACCTCGGCCAATCAGGCCTGCTGAAATCGCTTTGAGCAATCCGGCAGAGACTTCCTGCAAAGAGTCCGCAACCGGCGCACCAGCTTCAAAACCCTCCAGAGTGGTAAGGGCTTCTTTCAAACGGTTGTGCGACGAAATTCCAAGATCCGACAGTATCGAGCGCATCGAGCGATCTTTGGACGTAGACATCGCCAAAGACACACCCGTCAAAAAATTGATCTCAGCGCGCGTGTCCAATAGTGCCTGTAGCGTTGCAAAGCGTGTGTCGACCAAATCAAGCAATGTGGCATCAATTGAGGTCATCGTATCCTCGCCCTGCACCACAATGTCAAAATAGGCGTCGTCAGCAATTTCCAGCAATGCACCGGTTAAGGCGGCTCCTGCAGCCTGCAGGTCCGCAATCATTGCATTGGATTGGGCTGTGCTTTCAAAGGCTGTTGTGCGGGCTGATATCGAAGTACGTAACGTATTACGCACTTGTTTCAGATCGGCCTCAAATTCGGCTTTCACTTCTTCCGGCAGGCTATCTACGGCAGACGTAAGCTCCGCGCTCGAAGCGCGCACCTTTTGTGAAGCGGCTTCCAGCTCTTCAGCATTATTGGCCACCAGCACAGCGATCATCGCATCTTTGGTGTTGTTGGCCGACATAATCAGAGCGTTGCTTTGCGCCAGTTTGGGGAGATCACTATCCGTCATCTTGCGCACACTTTGATCAACACGATCAAAGGACTGATAATTCACATAGCCAGCACCAAAAGCGACAGCCATGAGCGTAAGCAATAGGAAGGTGATTTTACCGCGTATGCTCGACAGGACATTCAGTCGGCGTAAAATCTGAGACGCTCGTGAGCGGAGCATGGTCGTACCTCTAGATAATCTTTTGGCGAAGTGCCCCGCCGAAACAGGCGGGGCAATTTGGCATTTTCACGAACTTGCGTTTTAAGAACCGCCTGCAGCGACAATAGGTGTAAAGCTCCCATCAGCAGCGATACGGGTTAGGAAGACGTCGTCCATGCCCTGATTGTCGCCCGCGCCGAAAGTCATGGTCACACCACCTAGATCGACAGCTTCAAGTCCTGCCATCGCCGCCAGAAAACTTTCGCGTGTCAAAGATTTGCCAGCTGCATTCAGCCCTTCGATTGCCAGACGTCCGACCATGTAGCCTTCCAGCGTCACAAAACCTGGTTTCTCTTCTGCATCCAATGCTGCCAGTGCTTCAGTGTACTGTGCAACGACAGGGATGGAGGCATCCCAAGGAAACGGCACCACCTGGCTGATAATCACGCCCTCACCATCTGCACCCAATTCATTGGCCAACGCCGATGAGCCCACAAATGAAATATTCACGAACTCCGCATCGATCTTCATCTTCCGCGCCAACTTGATAAATTCGGCGACCGGCTTGAAAGCTCCAACCATCACGACGGCATCTGGCTTGGCCTTGCGGATCGACAGAAGCGCCTTTTTCACGGCAACTGTGTTACGAGTGTAGGTGCCCTCTGCCGCAAGGCTCATACTGCGTTTTTCAAGCGCAGCATTCACACCTGCCAACCCCACACGGCCAAAACCATCATCTTGATAGAGGATCGCGATGTTTTTCAGCCCCTGCTGGTCAACAAGGTATTCGATCCACGCTTCTGTTTCGGCGGCATAGGTTGCGCGCACATTGAATATATTGCCATGGCTCGCGTCGCGCAAAAATCCTGCGCCTGTGAATGGGCCAATAAAGGGCATGTTGGCTTCCGTGGCGATCGGTTGTGTCGCTGAGGATGTTGGCGTGCCAACGGGGCCAATCAAGCCAATATGATTGTTTCCTTCCACGACAGATTTGACCAAAGTCGCAGAACGATCCGGCTCATAGCCATCATCCATGCTTTCCAGTTTCAACATGCGACCATGCACGCCGCCCGCAGCATTCGCCTCCTCAAAAGCTGCCATGATGCCAAGGCGCATACCTGTGCCAAGTGCGGCAGCTGGTCCGTCCAGCGCGGCAACCTGAGCAAAGGTCACGCTGGTATCGGTTATGCCTTGCTCTGCATTGGCAAATATAGGCAAAGCGGCAATTGTGGCTGCCGCGAGCATCGTGTTTCTGAAAAACATATAAAGATCTCCGGTTCGCTGATCTTCACAGTCTCTGAATCACCATCATAAGTTTCCGTTAATCGGCTTTTGGCACGGATACCTAAGGGTATTCATTTTCAATCTAATTTGAGCTGGTTTGGATTGATAGTCACGCATCTAGAAAACTATAGCTGTATTTCAGAGGCTTATGGGGTTTTCGGTTGAATAGAGAAAACGACTCAACTCTCAATTCAAAGTTGCTTCGTCAATTTTCCCTCAACACACAACTAAACTCTAGAGAGTGTTGATGTCTGCGGTTTAAAACCATGCATTGACTTTGAAACTCCATACTCAGGCTGCGATCTTTTTTAGGCGTGCTCTGATTCTCTAAGCACAGCTCACAGGGTCAAATTGACACCCGGCTTCCAATCCGCTAGGCCGCCGCCTTCATCACACTTCCAAGAGAGACAAAGGTTGGGTCATGGGACGTAAGCGCAAGGGACGTGATATTTCTGGCTGGCTCGTGGTCGACAAGCCTGCAGGCATGACCTCCACCGCTGTGGTCAACAAAGTCCGCTGGGCTTTTGATGCCAAGAAAGCAGGCCACGCTGGCACCCTTGATCCCGATGCCACCGGCGTGCTCGCCGTGGCCCTTGGCGAAGCCACCAAAACCGTGCCGTTCATCACCGATGCGCTAAAGGCCTATACCTTCACCGTACGTCTGGGGCAGGCCACCAACACCGATGATGCCGAAGGCGAAGTGATCGCCCAATCCGATCTGCGCCCCTCTGACGAGGAGATCAAAGCGGCGCTGGGTCAGTTTGTGGGCGACATCATGCAGGTGCCACCCAAGTTTTCTGCGGTGAAAATCGACGGCCAGCGCGCCTATAAACTGGCCCGTGAAGGCGAGGATGTGGAACTTGCCGCCCGCCCGCTCTGGGTCGAAGAGCTGGTGATGGTGGACCGCAAAGATCAAGACCACGTCACCCTTGAAATGACCTGCGGCAAAGGCGGCTATGTGCGCTCCATTGCGCGTGATCTTGGCGCGGCGCTTGGCTGTCACGGCCACGTGCGCGAGCTGCGCCGCATCTGGTCCGGCCCGTTTGACGCCGCCGACGGCCTCACCATTGAACAAATTGACGAGATGGCCAAACAACCCGAACTCGACTCCCACCTGCGCCCGCTTGAAGAGGGCCTGGAAGAGCTCACCGAGGTCAAAGCCACCCCAGATGGCGCCGCCCGTCTGCGCAACGGCAACCCCGGCATGGTGATCGCCCATGATGTGGAATACGGCGAGGAATGCTGGGCCAGCTATGATGACGAGGCCGTGGCCGTGGGCATCTTCAAAGCGGGCGAGCTGCACCCCAACCGGGTATTTGTGAAAGCCGGATAACCCCGGTCGCTGCTCTATGATCACACGCCATTTTCAGAAAGAGGATGCCACCTCCTCCGCGATCTACTCGGAATGCGAAACTTATCGCTATGCGCTGACCCGTGTGTGGGACGATGCGCAGCCGCGCGTGCTCTTCATCATGCTCAACCCCTCCAAGGCTACAGAGCAGCAGAACGACCCCACCATCGAGCGCTGCGAACGCCGCGCCCGCGCGCTGGGGTTTGGCGGCTTTCGCGCGGTCAATATCTTTGCCCTGCGTGAAACCGACCCCAAGAAAATGCGCGCCCACCCGGCCCCGACCGGGCCGGACAATGACGCCATCGTGGCCGAAAGCTGTGACTGGGCCGATGTCATCCTTGCCGCCTGGGGCGCCCATGGCGACCATATGAACCGCGGCTTTGAAATGCGCGACGTTCTCGCCAGTCTGAGCAAACCCATGCACACGCTGGGCCTCACCAAAGCAGGTCACCCCCGCCATCCGCTCTATATCTCCTACGCCCAACAGCCCGAACCTTGGGATCTCTGAGAGATCTAGCGCACAAAACCCTTTTCTTTTTGGCCTCTGAGGACTAAATACGCCCATCCACCGGAGATTCTCCGGCGGATTTCTCTATGGACCTTGCTGGACGACATCCCGGCTTGCGCCCGAAACCTTTTGATATAGGAGACCCCGATGTCGATCACTGTTGAAGAAAAAGCACGCCTGATGAAAGAATTCGCGACCAAAGAGGGCGACACCGGTTCTCCGGAAGTCCAGGTTGCGATCCTAACATCCCGCATCAACACCCTGACTGAGCACTTCAAAACCCACAAGAAAGACAACCACGGCCGCCGTGGTCTTCTGAAAATGGTTGCTCAGCGTCGTAAGCTTCTGGACTACACCAAAGCCAAAGACGAAGCACGCTATCAGGACCTGATCAAGCGTCTGGGCATCCGTCGCTAAGACGTCGCTCACTGCGAGATTATCTGAAACGCCTGCTCCCACGAGCAGGCGTTTTGCTTTGGGCTGCCCGCACGGCTTTACGCCAAGTCAAATTTGACAGTCCCGGCACAAGCAAACAGACTGTGCGGCCAAAGGGAGAGCACATCATGAAAGACGCATTGTCGGTATTGATCCGTATGGGCAGCCTGCACCGCCTGCTGCCGTTCTGGCTTGTTGGTCTGTGGTTGATCACGCAGAATCTTTCGTGGTGGATTCCCGTTGCACTGGTCTATGGCTATATCGCGCAGCTCTTTGTTGAATATGCCATGCACCGCTTCTTGCTGCACCGCGAACCGCCCACCGATCAGGGCGTGTTTAACGAGCTCTACCGCAGCCATATCGGTCATCATGAATTCCCGTCCGACCCGGAATATTTCACTGGCGGTGACCATTGGTATCCGGTGCGCTTCGGCCTCGTATCGATTGCCCTGCACACGCTTCTGCTCTGGCCGCTGTTCGGCTTGGGAACGGCCTTCACCTTCTCATATATCGCGCTTTTTGTGGGCTCGGTGACCGCCTTTGCCACCTATGAATACTGCCACACCCTGTCTCATCTGAATGTGAATAAAGGCAAATTCGGCCAGTATGTGACACGCAAACACCTCGCCCATCACTTTCAGGACCACCACGCCACCTTTCAGGTCAGCTTCGGCTTTGACTGGATTGACCGGCTGTTTGGCACCGCCCACGACAAAGAAGAAGCGCGGGCGCGCTATGATCGCAAAACCCTGCTCTCCATGGGGATGGACCCCGATGATCTGCGGCTGGTGACAGCGCGCAAAGCCTTTGGCATCACCCAACGACCAGGCGCAAAGAAGGCCTCCTAGCGCCTGCGCTTGGCAGGCTTACGCCACAATGGAGAGTTTTGGTTTGCCCAGTTTGCGGCTTGCCGGCTTGACGCCTGCAGGAAACCGGTGGGCAAAACCAAGGCCTGCACGGATCAAACCTGGATCCATACGCCCGCGCGTAACAAAGGCGACAGCACTGCGTGCGCCTGATGCTTTGTCTCGCCGCATATGATGCAACATCGACATGATTTGCATCTCATCATCTGTCATATATTCGCGGGTTTCGATGCAAAGCGGATCGATCATCTCAGGCCCACCGTCTCTGCTATCAAAAAGAGCCAGAGCCACACGATTGAGCAAATGCGCGACGGGCAAACCAATCGCCTCCCCCCAACGCTCCACAGCAATATCCTGCCCCCGTGCCCAACCGCGCGGATCGCCCTCAGACAGCCCCAACATGATGTGACGCAATACAGGCAACAGGCCATATTCAAACTCGTCACACCCAATGGTGCGCAGCGCTTTTACCGAGTGCGCATTGACGACGTTTCGATCCATCTTACTCATGCCTGCTTCCTGCCATCGTTTACAGCAGAGACAATCGGCACCACATTTTGAGGCAAACCCGCGGGGTCAACCGGTGTGATTGGCATCGGAGACGCTGCGGCTGCAGGAAACCGCAAGCTGGCTTCCATTGCCTCACGCAATTCTGGCTTCAAACCGCTCCCAAAGCCCTGCGCAGTTTGATCTGCCGCCAACAATCCCAGAAATGCATGAACCATTGTGTTTCCTTTCAGCTCAACAATGAACCGCGCGCGATTGGTCATTTGAAACGACGACAAACCACGCACGTAGAATTGGTAACCAGAGCTATCGAAAGAGTATCTTGGCTAGGCACGCAATATCTGACAATTTTAATCAGAAAATGCAAGTCGTGACATCATTCACCCAAAAGCAAGACGCCGCACCCGAGAGCGCGGCGACTTACCATTCAAATCAGATAGTTAATAGACTACTGGACTTTGTCGTGCGTTGCGATCACGGCCGCCACACGCTTGCCGATCTCGCGACTGCCTTTCAGCGACGGATGGATCATGTCTCCGCTATGAAAACTACGGTCTCCATGCGGGACAAGATCCGCGAGAGAGACAAAATGGACCCCGCGGTCCAATGCGGCGAGCTTGGCGATACGCGCTTCAAGCGCCTCTCCATTGTCGCGACAGCTTTCAATCGGAGACCACACCCCTGGACTGCGTAAGTAACCAACCCATGCCACCTGCGCGCCTTTCTGGCGCAATTCTTGAACCAGCATAGGTATTGCACCACGCTTTCCATCCTCGCTGATAAGCTTGTTCAACTTGCGGGTACACTTCCCGCACCCACAGCCGAGCCAAAGATCGTTGCCACCACCATTAAGCACCACCCAATCCCACGTGCCGTTGCGATACTGGCTGGCGATTTTCATGCCCATGGCTCCCGAAACCGGCAATTTATAAAGCACACGCGCCCCGCTGACTGCGTTGCTTGCCACCGGTTCTCCAAGCGCGTTTTCCAAAGCATGTGACACAGACTTCTGCGTCAAGCTGTGCCATGCCATCATGCTGTCGCCCATCGCCAGGATACGTGCCCCTTTCTCTTGGGGCACCACAGCATTTTTGGCCACAACGTCCGCCGTGCTTGAGAGCACAGCTGTTTCCGAAGACTCTTCCGAAGATACATTGGGTATATCCTCAAGCGGAAGCGTTGACGCGCACCCCGCAACAAGGAACACCACCGCAAATCCGATGGCCAACAAAAGGGTATATGGGGCTCTTATCAAATGGTCTCTCATACGCACGCCTAATTCAGGCAAATTCGAATCGAACACGGCAAGCCCCCAAGCCGCATCAGTCCAGCTCAATCTCGCCCAATTTATGGTTAATTGCCACGATTGCTTCGTGAACAATGTGTTGCGACTCCCGCTATAGTCGCAAGTCTCAAGGGGCAAAACGCGCCAAAAGCGCGTTCTTCAACGCTTATCCTACGCAAAATCTGGTTTCCAAAAGCCTTATTTTCCGATATGGGCCGGTCATCTGAAAGCTTGCGCTCTGATCCCGGCGCTCGAAGCAAGATAAGGGGGATCGGCGGCGATGGGGCCGCTATTTCAAACGGGAGACCCGGGATACGCTCGGGAGGGCTCCCAGCTAGGATACGATGATGTTCGAAGTAA
Source organism: Shimia sp. R9_2 (assembly GCF_017743735.1). Taxonomy (GTDB): domain Bacteria; phylum Pseudomonadota; class Alphaproteobacteria; order Rhodobacterales; family Rhodobacteraceae; genus Shimia. Next base: position 596,010 of record NZ_JAGHRO010000001.1, on the reverse strand, counting down.
CAAAGAAATCCATGCAGTGGGGCGAAGAGACGCTCACACTGGAAACGGGCAAAGTGGCCCGTCAGGCCGATGGCACCGTGATCGCCACTCTGGGCGAAACCTCCGTTATGGCCAACGTGACCTTTGCAAAAGCACCAAAGCCCGGTCAGGACTTTTTCCCGCTGACCGTACACTACCAAGAGAAATACTACGCCGCCGGTAAAGTACCGGGTGGCTTCTTCAAGCGCGAAGCGCGCCCGACTGAAAAAGAAACCCTGACCGCGCGTCTGATCGACCGTCCGATCCGTCCGCTGTTTGTTGATGGCTTCAAAAACGAAGTTCTGGTGATGTGCACCGTGCTGTCCCACGATCTGGTCAACGACCCAGACATCGTGGCAATGATCGCAGCCTCTGCCGCCCTGACCATCTCTGGCGCACCATTCATGGGCCCAATCGCGGGCGCACGTGTGGGCTTTGAAGACGGCGAATACGTTCTGAACCCAACCGTTGACGACATGCAGGATCTGCGCTCTAACCCGGACCAGCGTCTGGATCTGGTAGTGGCCGGCACCAAAGACGCCGTCATGATGGTTGAATCTGAGGCCTATGAGCTGACCGAAGCAGAGATGCTGGGCGCCGTGACCTTCGCACATGAGCAGATCCAGCCGGTGATCGACCTGATCATCGATCTGGCCGAAGAAGCTGCCAAAGAGCCGTTTGACTTCCAGCCACCAGAATACACCGAGCTGTTTGACGCGGTGAAAGCGGCTGGCGAAGAGCAGATGCGCGCAGCCTTCGCTCTGCGTGACAAGCAGGAGCGCACCACTGCTGTGGCCGCGGCCCGCGACGCGATCAAAGAAGCTCTGACGGAAGAGCAACTGGAAGACGCGAACCTCGGCTCCGCGCTGAAAAAGCTCGAAGCAGGCATCCTGCGTGGCGACGTTGTGAAAACCGGCACCCGTATTGATGGCCGCAAAACCGACGAAGTCCGCGACATCGTCTGTGAAACCGGCATGCTGCCACGGACCCACGGCTCCGCTCTGTTCACCCGTGGTGAAACACAGGGCCTCGTGGTGACCACTCTGGGCACCGGCGACGACGAGCAGATCATCGACGCGCTGCACGGCAACTTCCGCTCCAACTTCCTGCTGCACTACAACTTCCCGCCCTACTCTGTGGGTGAAGTTGGCCGCGTGGGCTCCCCGGGCCGTCGTGAAATCGGTCACGGCAAACTGGCATGGCGCGCGCTGCAGGCGGTTCTGCCAGCGGCAACCGACTTCCCATACACTGTGCGCGTGGTCTCCGAGATCACCGAATCCAACGGCTCTTCTTCCATGGCGTCTGTTTGCGGTGGCTCCCTATCCATGATGGACGCAGGTGTGCCCCTAAAATCCGCCGTTGCCGGTGTGGCCATGGGCCTCATCCTGGAAGACAGTGGTGACTACGCGATCCTGACCGACATCCTGGGTGACGAAGATCACCTCGGCGACATGGACTTCAAAGTGGCGGGTACCGAAAACGGCATCACCTCGCTGCAGATGGACATCAAAGTCGCAGGCATCACACCTGAGATCATGGAAAAAGCGCTGGCACAGGCCAAAGAAGGCCGTATGCACATCCTGGGTGAGATGAACAAATCTCTCTCCGGCGCATCCGAGTTTTCCGTCCACGCTCCGCGCATCGAGACCATGAACATCCCAACCGACAAGATCCGCGAGGTGATCGGCTCCGGTGGTAAAGTGATCCGCGAGATCGTCGAAGTCTCCGGCGCGAAAGTCGACATCAACGACGAAGGCGTGATCAAGATTGCGTCCCCGAATGGCGACTCCATTCAGAAGGCCTATGACATGATCCACGCGATCGTGGCAGAGCCAGAAGAAGGCGCGGTTTACACTGGTAAAGTTGTGAAAATCGTCGACTTCGGTGCCTTCGTGAACTTCTTTGGCAAGCGCGACGGTCTGGTGCACGTGTCTCAGATCGAGAACCGCCGTCTGAACCACCCGTCCGACGTTCTGAAAGAAGGCCAGGAAGTGAAAGTCAAACTGCTTGGCTTTGACGACCGCGGCAAGGTGCGCCTGTCCATGAAAGTTGTGGATCAGGAAACCGGCGAAGAGATCGTTCCTGAGAAAAAAGAAAAGTCTGACGACTAAGTCTTGAATATAAGACACCAGAGAGCCCCGGCCATTGGTCGGGCTCTCTTGCTTACCAGCTTTGGCAACAGTGTGGGACAAAACATGCCACAGCAACAAGATGAAACTCCACTCGCACGACTGGTGACTTGGGTCATCAATTTGGAAGCGGACGCTGAGAGGCTTCGAGTAACAGGCAGTCTCTTGCAGGACGCGGACCTCTCTTGGTCTCGTTTTCCTGCGGTCGACGGTCGGGCGAACGATCTGAAAACCCATCACCTGAATAATATTGCGCGACAAACCCACTTGTTTGGACGTGAGTTGAGCAGTGGCGAAATTGGGTGTTTCCTCAGCCACTTACATGCACTCGAAAAATTTATCGCCGGCTCCGAAGAATACCTTCTCATTCTGGAAGACGACGCCGATGTTCCGAAGTCATTGGCACAAAACGTATCTGAAATAATAAAGTGGCACGAAGCAAATCCCAAACACCGTTTGGATTGTGTCAATCTTTGCAATGCATATCGCAAACGAAACAAACCACTCGCTGCGCTGTCAGGACGCCAGCTATTGCGTTCCTGGTATTTTCCTGTTCTCACAACCGCTTGCCTCTGGACAAAAGAAGGCGCACGCGCGTTTGTCAACCATGTATATCACGGTGGTATTGATGGCCCACTGGACGATCGAATGCGCGCTTGGTTCGCCGAGACAGGTGGCGGCATGCACCTAGACCCAGTCCTTGTGCCTCCGCGTCAGATTCAAAGCTCAATAGACGCAATGGGATCCCGATCGACAAGCACCTTGCCGCGTTCAAAGCAATTTCTGCGGCGAAAACTCCCTGTCTATGGGTGGGTTTTTCTGAACAAGTTCAAAACCCTTCATCGTTCTTCATAACAAACTAGTCAGTTGATCAACTTCGGAAGGCAGAAAATGAATTGACCGCCTCCAAGAACAGAGGCGGTCATACTTTTTTTCATGGCAAGAACGCTTTATGCTGCTTCCCAGACCTCATCATTATCGCCGCCTTCAAACAGGATCGCTTCCTCAGAAGCCTTCTCAACAGCTTCAGCGACTTGGAAACCTGACAGCCCATCCACCAGGCGGTCAACCGCCATATCAAGGCTGGATGTTGCTGCGGATGCCTCCTCAGAGCGCGCCGCGTTGGCCTGCGTCTCAGAGCCAATTGTCTGCATACTGTCGCGGATCTGAGCAACCGATTGCGCTTGCTTGTCAGAGATCTCGGAAATTTCAGCAATGTTTGTGCGCACTTCGCTTACGTCGCCCAAAATCGTCTCTAGCGCACTACCCACTTCGCGCACCAAAGACACACCACTGGCCACATGACCATTGCTCTGGCTGATCAGAGTATTGATATTCTGAGCGGCCTCAGCGGAGCGATGTGCCAATTCACGAACTTCGGAGGCTACAATCGCAAACCCGGCACCAGCTTCGCCCGCACGAGCTGCTTCAACGCCAGCATTCAGCGCGAGCAAGTTAGTCTGGAAGGCAATGTCTTCGATCAAAGCTACTACAGTATCGATTTGGCTGGAGCTGGCTTCAATCTCATCCATTGTGGTGACGGCTTTGCGCACAACTTCTGTGCCTTCCTGCGTCAGGCGCGTGGTGTTGTCAAAGCGTTGTTGGGTATCAACAGCCTTGTCCACTGCGCCTTTCATGGCCTCGGCGATCTGTTCAACTGCACCGGTAACATGCTGCAACTCACCCGCTTGCTTCTCGGTGCTATGCGCCACATTGGAGGACACCTCACGCAGTTCGCGACTGTCGATCTCGATCTGGCTCGAAATCGACAGAACAGAACTCACGATACCGCTGAGTGAAGCCACAGAAGCATTAAAGCTCTTACGCAGGTCTTCATAGCTATCCTCAAAGGGTTCACGGATATAGGCGTCAAGGTTCCCCTCAGAAATCATGGTCAACTTGCCGTGCAGTGTATCCACGACCTCTGTTTGAATCTGCTCTTTTGCCTCTATACTCGCCTTTTCAACATTCAGCGTATCCATCAGATCCTGCTGTGCCTGCTGCTCTTTGGCCAGTTCCTGAAGCTGCTTGCGGTAATTGTTCACAGAAACCACCAGAATGGCGGTTTCCGCCACAACGATCACCGCATGGATTACCGTACGCTGCACATTGCCCATCAAATCCACCGAAGGATAGACCAGCGCCGGAAAGAGAAACGTCAACGCAAGGTGATGCACGGCAATCACCCCGGCCGCCACCAGAATTGCCACCGGGCACACCAGCACCGTGGTGATCGCCAGCATCGCAAAGAACATCATGTGAATATCAAGCTGCCAGGCATGCCCGGCCATGGCCGCAAGCAGCACCATGATCTGACCAGAGCTCGCCACCGCAACGCTCAGGCGTGCCGCCATATTGCCGTTTAGCCGCATGGCATAAAGCGCCAGCCCCACCAAAACCGCAGACGATCCGCCCATCGCAACGATGTTGCCACCACGCAGAACTGCAACCCCCACAGCGAGAGCGGCCAGAGACGCAGTCAGGATCGCCATGACTTTCACGCCGGTTTGCTGCGAATGAATTAGTTTTGGATTCTCAATCATGCTTGTTCTCCACACAGCCAAGACAGCGCCCTGCCGTCCAAAATGGCCCATGCTCCATTTTCTTTCAGTCTGTCTTCAAAGTTCGCGCTATCTGACATTCCCATCACAGCCATCGGGGCGCGGGAAACGCCCACCAGCCAGCCATCGGAGGCTTTCACAATGGCTTCCAGATCCGCTCCCGGACCTGCCACAACCACCACTGGTCCCCCCTCTGTCAACGGCGCACTGACCACTGCCAGAACAGGGGTCACTGCCAGACAGAACACCGTAGCGAGAATCGCTGGCAGGTATTGGAGAGGCTGTGTCATGCGCCCATCTGCGCGGAAATGTATTTCCAGCAGCTTAATTGTCCCGCAGCAGGCGGCGCACAAACGCTTAAGAATTTAGCGTATTGAATAACCTTTGCTCTGTGTAGAGATCAATCTACACAGGTCATACACACAAAAAGCACCGCCAAAACATGACAGTGCTTCTTTTTCTATCAGTGCTGATTTTCATAAATCAGACATAAGAACAATGACTTAGATCGTGAGCCCGCCGCTATTAACCCGGCAGCTTGGTTGTACGCAGATACGGGAAGTGTGTTGTGAACTCACCATATTTTGCCGTTGCGTCCTCATCGCTCACAGCAACAGGAATCACAACGTCACCCCCCGGCGTCCAGTTCGCCGGCGTCGCAACATTCTCCTTCGCAGCGGTTTGCAGCGCCTCAAGCGCCCGCAGAATCTCTGCAAAATTGCGCCCCACGTTCATCGGGTAGGTCATCGACAGTTTCAGTTGTTTGTCAGGGCCGATTATGAACACCGACCGCACGGTGGCGCTGTCCGCAGGGGTGCGTCCGTCCGGCAGATAGGCCTCCGCTGGAAGCATGTCAAAAGCCTTGGACACCGCCAGTCCATCATCTGCGATGATCGGGAAGCCCGCATCTGCACCAGCGTAGGACTCGATGTCCTTCTTCCAGCCTTTGTGATCTTCCACACCGTCAACAGAAACGCCCATCACCTTCGTGCCACGCTTTGCCCATTCACCGGCAAGCTGGGCAACCGCACCAAACTCGGTGGTGCAGACAGGTGTAAAGTCTTTAGGGTGGGAGAACAGGATCGCCCAGCTGTCCCCAATCCAATCATGGAAAGTGATCGTGCCCTGATCCGTTTCGGCGGTAAAGTTTGGCACAACATCATTAATTCTCAGGCCCATTGGTCTCTCCCTGGTCATGGGGCTCTAAACGCATCTCGCCATCCTGCCCAAAATGAGCCCCGCTGGGTGTGGCGGCGTTGAAATTCATCTAAATCAAATGTTCAGATCGCGCGCAGAGTACATCCACCTCCTTGGAACGTCACCCCTGTAGACGGGTGTTTATTTCGCAGAGCAAATAAAGAAGACCCGGCGTCGCATTCGATACCCGCGGACTTGCGCCGAGTATGTACCGCAGGCAGAGTGCGTCCAAGATTGCGAGGGAGTGCACCATGATCGACAAACGCAAATTTTATATCAATGGCCAATGGGTTGAACCCGTAGAAGCCAATGATCTCCATGTTATTGACCCAGCCACAGAAGAACACTGCGCCGTGATTTCCATTGGCGATCAGGCCGACACCGACGCTGCCGTGGCCGCCGCACGCGCCGCCTTCCCCGCCTGGGCAGACACACCGCTGGAAGAACGCGTTGCACTGGTCAAGAAACTGCGCGAGATCTACGTCGCCCGCCGCGCCGATATGGCAGAGGCCATGCGCGCAGAAATGGGCGCGCCGCTTGATCTGGCCAGCAACAACCAGTGGGGCGCCGGGGTCTGGCACCTTGACGGCTTCCTTGAGGCGCTTGAGAGCTTTGAGTTTGAATATGCCATGGGCGAAGACCGCATGCGCAAAGAGCCCATAGGCGTCTGCGGCATGATCACCCCTTGGAACTGGCCAATGAATCAGGTTTTCCTGAAGGCCATCCCCGCGCTTCTGGTGGGCTGCACCATGGTGCTCAAGCCCTCCGAAATCGCGCCGCTCTCCTCGATTGTCTTTGCCGAGATGATGGACGAAGCGGGCTTCCCTGCGGGTGTGTTCAACATGGTCAACGGCGATGGCGTTGGCGTCGGCAGCCAGCTGTCTGCCCATCCCGATGTGGATATGATCAGCTTCACCGGCTCCACCCGCGCAGGCATCGCCATTTCCAAAGCCGCCGCCGACACCCTCAAACGCGTCAGCCTCGAACTGGGCGGCAAGGGTGCGAATGTGATCTTTGCCGACGCGGATGAAAAGGCCGTGAAACGCGGTGTGATCCATTGCATGCAGAACTCCGGCCAATCCTGCAACGCCCCCACCCGCATGATGGTGGAAAGCAGCTTCTACGCCGCCGCCGTGGATCAGGCCAAAGCCGCCGCCGAGGCCGTGCAGGTGGGCCCCACCACCGAAGCAGGCCGCCACATCGGCCCGGTGGTCTCCGAGCTGCAGTTCAACAAAATCCAGAGCCTGATTGAAACCGGCATCAAAGAGGGCGCCACCCTTGTCGCCGGTGGTCTGGGCCGCCCGGAAAGGGTGAACAAAGGCTACTATGTGCGCCCCACGGTCTTTGCCGATGTCACCCCAGAGATGACCATCTACCGCGAAGAAATCTTCGGCCCGGTGCTGGCGATGTCATCTTTTGACAGCGAAGCGCAGGCGGTTCAGATGGCCAATGACACGGTCTATGGCCTCACCAACTACATCCAGACGCAGGATGACGACAAGCGCCTGCGCGTGGCCCGCCAGCTGCGCTCCGGCATGGTGGAAACCAACGGCGTGGGCCGCGTTAATGGCTCTCCCTTCGGCGGCTACGGCCAATCCGGCAATGGCCGCGAAGGCGGCGGCTGGGGTCTGGAGGAATTCTGCGAAACCAAGGCGATCTCCGGCGTGCCAATGGGCTGACCGGAAGGCTTAAACAAAACAAAAGGCCGCAGCACACCGCTGCGGCCTTTTCTATTGAGGCTGTCTTTATGCCGCGGGCTTGCGCGAGCGGTTGCGCCGCCGACGCGGACGGCCGCCACCCGGCTTGTCATTGCCATTGGCCGCGCTTTTGGGCTGACCGCCAGCAGGTTTGTTGGCACCACCGCCGGGCCGTCCACCGCCGGGTTTGCCGCTACCGCGCTTGCGCCCGCCGCCACCAGAACGAGGCCCGGTGCCATATTCTTTCTTCATCTCGCGAAGCTCATCGGTCGGGCGGTCAAACTTGCGCCCGATCAGCTTTTCGATGTCCTTCAGGTAATCGCGCTCATCCAGCGCACAGAAAGAAATCGCGCGCCCATCGCGACCCGCCCGCGCGGTGCGGCCAATCCGGTGCACATAGCTTTCGGCCACATTGGGCAGATCAAAGTTGATCACCAAAGAGATCACCGGAATATCAATCCCGCGCGCCGCCACATCTGTCGCCACCAGCACGGTGATCTCACCATCGCGAAACGCCTTGATCGCGCGATCCCGCTGCCCCTGGCTCTTGTTGCCGTGGATCGAAGCCGCATTGAACCCGTCAGAGACAAGCTGCTTCATCATCCGCTCCGCACCATGTTTGGTACGCGAAAAAATCAGCGTGCTCTCGCCCATGTTCTCCGACAGGATCTCCCGCAGGCGCACACGTTTTTCGCCCTTTTCCAGATACTCCATGCTCTGCGTGATCTTATCCGCGGTCTTGCCCGGAGACGCGATTTCCACCCGCTTGGGCTTGATCAGATAGCTCTGGCTCAGCTCTTCCATCTGCTTGGGCATGGTGGCTGAAAACAGCATGGTCTGGCGCGGCGTGCCCAGATGCGGCGCAATTTTGCGCAGCGCATGGATAAAGCCCATGTCCAACATCTGATCGGCCTCATCGAGCACCAGATTGGCGACAGTGGACAGGTTGATTTCCTTACGGTCCAGCAGATCAATCAACCGTCCCGGCGTTGCCACCAGAATATCGGTGCCACGCGACAGCATCGCGATCTGGCGGTTGATCGACTGTCCCCCCACCACGGTCATCACCTTGATCGGGGTGCCCTGCACTAACGGGCGCAGGTTGTCGGCGATCTGATTGACCAGCTCGCGCGTCGGGGCCAGCACCAGCGCCTTCACCGACCGGGGCAAAGGCTTGCCCGGCTGTTCCAGCAGGCGGTCCATCATCGGCAGACCAAAGGCCAGCGATTTCCCGGTGCCTGTCTGCGCAAGGCCCAGAATATCATGTCCTTCAAGCGCCAGCGGTATGGCCTTGGCCTGAATCGGGGTTGGGGCGTCAAAGCCGTGCTTTTTCAACCCTTTCAAAAGAGTGGAAGACAGGCCCAGTTCTTCAAATTGCGCCACGATATATCCTTTCAACCGCGCGCATCACGCACGGCAAACGGCGGCCTCTTTCACAGAGACCGCCCAGAGGTTTGACAGCACCGCCATTGCACAGACCCATTCCGTGCCAACCCGGCCTATCCGTCAGAACCCTGCGTGATGGGAACGAAAGCGTCGTTGATGCGCCAGTCAGCCCTCTTGGGGCCCGGCGCGGCCTGCTCACGCGGCTGCGCAACGACGCGCTTCACATATAGGTTCGGCGTCATTTGTCAACCTTGGCACATAAATCACAAAGGACCGGCGCATTTCGCGCCGACCCTCATGTTACTCATTCTGCAAATATCATCGGGTTGCCACATCTGTGATGCGGCAGGGGCAACGCCCCGCATTCACCCTTTGCCTTTCCACGGCACCAGATATTTCTCGCCCCAGCGCATAAGCATATCGATCCCAAATCCGATGATCCCAATCAAGATGATACCCATCAGAACAATATCCGTGTCCTGGAACTTCGACGCCGCCACGATCATCTTACCGACGCCCTTCTCAGCGGCCACCAGTTCAGCGGCCACAACAGTCCCCCAGCAAACCCCCATCGCTACGCGCGCGGCGGTGAATATCTCGGGCAAAGAGTTAGGAATGATTACGTGGCGCAGGATTTGGCGTTTGTTGGCACCCAGAGAGTAGGCCGCATGCACTTTTGAAATCTTCACGCCAGACACACCGGAACGCGCCCCGATCGCCATGATCCAAAGTGCCGCGAGGAACAGCAGGATGATCTTACCCTGCTCACCGATCCCGGCCCAAATGATCACCAGCGGGATCAAAGCCAACGGCGGCACAGGGCGCATGAATTCCACAATCGGGTCAAACCAACCACGGAACCAGTTCGAAAGGCCCATGGCGTAACCCAGCGGAATACCCACCGCCGCGCCCAGCGCGAAGCCAACGATCACACGGAACAGCGAATAGCTCAGGTGCTCTGCCAACGTGACATTCTGATAGCCATCACGGCTCACGGAAATCAGGCGCTGCCAGACGCTTTCTGGTGCAGGCAACCAGATCGATTCCATCTGCATGCCTTTGGCCGGTTCAAAGTTCAGCGTACCCTTATCGGTCAGTGCCACACGGCCAAAGCCAACATCGACATCCGCGTCACGGCTGATCGGCGCACCATCTACGGCAACAATCTTGGCGCCATCTTTGCGGGTCACCTCATCATTGGCATCCCATCGCAACAGTTTGCTGCGATACGCCTGCACTACCAAAGCATCATCTTTGGCCAAACCTTCGCCTAGCGCGACTTCTGGTGCTGCTGGCACTTGCCCAGCCTCATGCACAATGACGCTGACTGTCGCATCATCCGTCGTGCCATCCTCGGCCTCAAGCGTGTAGGTGAAGCTTGCCTCGCCAACAAAGGGGCCTGGGGCATGCAGGAAACCTGGCAGCCAGTTTGAGCCGGTAAACGACCCCCAGATCACAAAAATCAAGACCACCGAAATCACGGAAGCCGCTTTGTTGGAAATCACCGCACTTTCGTCGCCAAAAGTCACAGTTTTCAGTGAGGTATAATCCTGCAGCGAAGAAAGACGCTGCTTGATCTGCGTATAGACAAACAGAGCAAACAGGATCAACCCAACGTAGAGTGCCAGATACGGCAGAGCGCCAAGGACCGACAAAAACAGGGTCGCCAGTTCGCCCCCAAGATCAGCAAATATCTGCCCCATCTTATGCGCCTCCCTCTGCACGGCCCATAATCTCTTCTTCCATGTTCCAGATCATGTTGAGGATCTCTTCGCGCGTCGGCGCGTAATCAGGGTGCTTCTTCACCTCACGCAAATCCGCTCCCACGCCGAGATCTGCAAAGGGCAGCCGGTATTCTTTGTGAATGCGCCCAGGGCGTGGTGCCATTACCAACAAACGCTCGCCCAGCAAGAGTGCTTCTTCCACTGAGTGGGTGATCAAAATGATCGTCTTCCCGGTTTCTTTCCATAGTTTGAGCACAAGACTTTGCATCTTTTCCCGTGTGAGGGCGTCCAAGGCCCCCAGGGGCTCGTCCATCAGGATCACATCCGGGTCATTCGCAAGACAGCGGGCCAACGCCACACGCTGTTGCATGCCGCCTGACAGCTCATACACCATCTTTTCTTTAAAATCCTGCAGACCAACCACATCCAAAAGGTGATCCACGATCTCAGCGCTTTCCGTCTTTGGCATGCCTTTCATATCAGGGCCAAAGCTCACATTGTCCCGCACGCTCATCCATTCAAAAAGCGCGCCTTGTTGGAACACCATCCCGCGTTCTGCATCCGGGCCTGTGACCTGATGCCCATTCATCACGATCTGTCCCTCGGTAGGTGCCAAGAACCCGGCCACAATATTCAGCAACGTGGTTTTACCGCAGCCCGAAGGCCCCAGCACGCTCAGCAATTCGCCCTGCTTGAGATCAAGGCTCACGTCCTTGAGCGCTTGCACATGCCCGCCATCGGGCAAATCAAAGCGCATGGACAGGTTTTCGATCGATAATCCGGTCATGGTTCCCAACTGCTTGTTCGCCCATTTTTCTGGGCACTGGCGGTTGTCCCGCCCTATCTTCTGGCTGTGAAACAAAGGCCCGCCAGGAACGAGGCGGGCCTTCAAGATTTGAAATTACAGGCCTTTGGCCGCTTCCAGAGGACCGGTATTCACGGTGCCCTCATAGCTGTCAAGCGCGCTCGGGATAGAGCCTGCACCAACAAAGACGCCTGCGACGCCTTTCATGAAGTTTTGCGCTGTTCCGCCGAACCAAGCATCACCCAGCTGTTCTTCCACAGTAGGGAATTTGAACGTCGCGAGTGTCGCGGCTGTGGCTTCTTCATCCATGCCCGCGTCCTTGGCAATCACCGGCAACATTTTGGCCTGATTGGCTTCATCTGCCCACATTGCATTGGCGTCGGCGGTCACTTTCAGGAACTTCGCGAGCATCTCGCTTTCTTCCGCGATGAAAGATGCTGGTGCGGTGGTGGCGTCAAACACCAGAATACCCAGCTCTTCTTTCTCTGCACCAGTCAGCAGAACGTTGCCGTGCTCTTTCATGCGGCGTAGCGCGCCGCCCCAACCACAGGCCATATCCAGTGAACCCTGCGCCAGTGCAGCCGCGCCTTCTGCCGGTGCCATGTCGACAACTTCCATGCCGCCCACGTCTACGCCGAAGTGATTCATCTGGCTCAGGAAGCCGTAGTGCGCTGCAGTGCCCAGCGGCACAGCCACTTTCTTCCCAGCCAGCTCAGCGGCACTGTCTTTGTCGATTTCTAGACCAGACGCCACAACGCAGTTGTCATTGTCTGAATAAGACACAGCCACATCCACAATCTGGATGTCCTGACCCGCAGACGCCGCAACAACAAATGGTGGCACACCTTGGCTGACGGAGATTTGCACGTCGCCGGACGCCATCGCAGCGCTCATTGCGGTGCCTGTATCGAAGCTGACCCAGTTGATCTCGGTGCCCAGCGCTTCTTCATAGGTGCCCATTTGCTTGGCGTATTGGAAAGGCATCGGCCATTCGAGGAAGTAGGCCACTGTGATCTCTGCGCTCGCAGCCTGCGCGCCCATCATCATAGCGGTAGCAGCGGTGGCACCCATCAGCGTCTTTTTCAAGCTCATCGTATTTTCTCCCGTTGTCGTTATGGCGCGGTTGTACTCGAGATCTTCGGGCGTTTGGCCTCTTTTTTGATCATCGGCAATCTGCGTCCTCCTTGATCCGACCGGAATTTAGGCCACCGATCAATGTTTTTTTGGGGAATTACCTGCCTCTGGTACACGGCTTTCACCCCTCAAAATTATTTGACCAATTGGTAGAAAACCATATAAAATAGGTATTTGACGCCCAAGCATGGGATTTCAGAACGGCAAAATTCGATTATCTGGCCTTATATAGATAAATCTTTTGGCCCTATAAACATGCTTGAAAAAGTCGCGAGGATGTCGTGCAAACTTACATGAACTGCCCAAATAGGGCGCACACAACACCCCTGATTGCACTACTTCAAGGAGGCTTAAGCCATGGACGGCACTCTGAAAGAAAACGATATCAGCCACGTCGTCAAAGCCGACAAAGCCCATGTCTGGCATCATCTGGTTCAGCACAAACCTTTTGAAACCAATGATCCGCGCATCATTATCGAAGGCAAAGGCATGCGCGTCTGGGACCAAAACGGTAAAGAGTACATTGACGCTGTGTCCGGCGCAGTCTGGACGGTCAATGTTGGCTATGGCCGTGAGCGCATCGCCAATGCTGTCCATGAAAACCTTATGAAAATGTGCTACTTCGCCAATGCCGCGGGCAACGTGCCAGGTGCGCTTTATGCGGAAAAGCTGATTGAGAAGATGCCTGGAATGAGCCGCGTCTACTATTGCAACTCTGGCTCTGAGGCGAACGAGAAAGCCTTCAAAATGATCCGCCAGATCGCGCACAAGAAATACGGCGGCAAGAAACACAAGATTCTCTACCGCGATCGCGATTACCACGGCTCCACGCTCGCTGCGATGTCCGCCGGCGGACAGGACGAGCGCAACGCCCAGTATGGCCCCTTCGCCCCGGGATTCGTCCGCGTGCCACACTGCATGGAGTATCGCAAAGATGAGCTGGGCCTCGGCCACCTCTCCGGTCGCGAATTCGGCATCGCTGCGGCAAACCAAATCGAAGAGGTGATCCTGCGCGAAGGCCCAGACACTGTTGGTGCACTCTGTCTGGAACCTGTGACGGCAGGTGGTGGCGTGATTACTCCACCGGAAGGCTACTGGGAGCGCGTGCAGGAGATCTGCAAACAGTATGACATTCTTCTGCACATCGACGAAGTGGTCTGCGGAATCGGTCGCACGGGCACCCATTGGTTCGGCTATCAGCATTACGGCGTGAAACCTGACTTCGTGACCATGGCCAAGGGTGTCGCCTCTGGTTACGCCGCCATCTCCTGCCTAGTAACCACTGAAGAAGTTTTTGAGCACTTCAAATCCGATCCATCGGACAAGCTCGACCACTTCCGTGATATCTCAACCTTCGGCGGCTGCACCGCTGGCCCGGCGGCAGCGTTGGAAAATATGGCCATCATCGAGGAGGAAGGCCTTCTTGAAAACTGCACAGCCATGGGGGAGCGCATGATGGGCAACCTCAAAGCGTTGATGGAGAAGCACGAGATCATCGGAGATGTGCGCGGCAAAGGCTTGTTCCTCGGCTGCGAGCTGGTGAAGGAGCGCGAAAGCAAGGAACCGGTGGACGAAGCCGACATCGCAGCAGTGGTTGCTGACTGTGGCGCCCAAGGGGTGATCATCGGCGCAGCCAACCGCTCTGTTCCAGGCCGCAACAACGTGATTGCTTTCTCCCCAGCACTCATCGCTACAGCTGCCGATATCGACGCGATCACCAATGCGGTCGATAACGCACTGACAAAGGTCTTCGGCTAAACGCCACCACTTGTCCCAAAGGCGAGACACTCCCCTCGCCTTACTGCGCCGCCCAACCCCAAAAGGGGAGGGCGGCGATTGTGGCTTCAGCGCATGATGTCGATGACCGCAACCCACCCCAACATCAAAAAGGAACGTCCCATGTGGCCCGCTCCCGTCACACTCAAAGGCATCCACGCCAGCCTTGTGCCGCTCTCTCCTGATCATGCGGCCGATTTGGCCGATGCATCTGCCGATGGCGATCTACACAACCTGTGGTACACAACCATCCCTGCCCCCGAGGGCGTTCCGGCCGAAATCACCCGTCGCTTGGCACAACCCAATATGACGCCCTTCGCGATTCTTGATACCGCAGAATGCGCCATCGGCATGACCACCTATATGAACACCGACCCCGCCAACCGCCGCGTCGAAATCGGATCCACATGGTACCGTAAATCCGCCCAACGCTCGCCAATCAACACCGAGTGCAAACTCTTGATGTTGCGCCATGCGTTTGACGATTTATCTTGTATCGCTGTGGAGTTCCGCACCCACTTCATGAACCACCAATCGCGCAACGCGATAGAGCGGCTAGGCGCAAAACTCGACGGTGTACTGCGGAATCACTCACTCATGGCGAATGGTACCCTGCGCGACACGGCGGTCTATTCGATTTGCCAACACGAATGGCCTGCAGTCCGCGCAAATCTGGAACATAAACTAAGCCAAAACCGCTGATTTCATCAGCATCCAGCAGAAATGGAAAAAGTCCAGTTTGCAACCTAGATAGGTCCAGTATAGCGTCCCTGCATGGCAATCTCGGTTGAAACCTTTTTTCTCTCACCCGGCTTTCAGGGCACGCTTCAGGCACAGATCCAGCAGCTGATCGCCGAAGGCATCCTATCGGGCCGCTTCCGTCGTGGAGAAAAGCTTCCCTCTTCCCGCAAACTCGCGAGCCATCTGGGTGTGAGCCGTATCACGGTAACGCTCGCCTACACCGAACTTCTCGCCAACGACTACCTCTCTTCACGTGGGCGCTCGGGATACTATGTCTCTGAAAACGCGCCTGTTCCGCCAAGCTTCTCGCCTCCAAAAAGGAGCGAGGATCGTATCGACTGGACCCGCGCCTTAGGGCGCCGCTACACTGGCGGTGACACCCCGGACAAACCGAAAGATTGGGCCAAATACCGCTACCCGTTTGTTTATGGTCAAACCGATCCAAGTCTCTTTGACCATGCCAACTGGCGCCTTTGCGCACTCCAGGCTTTGGGCCAAAAAGACTTCACCGCGCTCACGTCAGACTACTACGATCAAGACGATCCCGAACTGGTCGAATTCATCGCCCGCAATACACTCCCCCGTCGTGGTATTTTCGCGCGCCCTGAAGAAATCCTCATCACTCTTGGCGCTCAAAACGCCCTGTGGATCGCCGCGCAAATCCTGCTGACCCAGCGCCGCATGGCCGCGATTGAAAACCCCTGCTACCACGCTTTGCGCGACATTCTAAATCAGTCCCGCTGCCATGTGGCCCCGATCAATGTCGACAAAGACGGGCTGGATCCAAGCCTGATCCCGGCTGAGGCGGATGTGATTTTCACCACACCCAGCCACCAATGCCCAACCACCGCCACTATGCCGATGCCCCGCCGCCACGCTCTTTTAGAGCGCGCTCGCGAGATCGATGCGCTGGTGGTGGAGGACGACTATGAGTTCGAAATGTCTTTTTTAGATGCCCCCTCTCCTGCCCTGAAATCGCTGGATACAGAAGGACGGGTGATATATGTCGGCAGTTTCTCTAAATCACTCTTCCCCGGCTTGCGTCTTGGCTATCTTGTGGGCAGCGAAGCCTTCATTCGAGAGGCTCGCGCCCTGCGCGCCTCTGTGCTACGCCACCCCCCAGGCCACATTCAGCGAACGGCCGCTTACTTTCTTTCTCTTGGGCATTACGATGCTTTGATCCGCCGCATTCGCGAAGCTCTAAAGGCCCGTCGCGCAGTGATGCAGGAGGCGATCACGCAATCTGGCTTGGATGTTGCGGGTCAAGGCGCCTTCGGAGGCTCTAGTTTCTGGATGCAGGCTAAAAGGCATATCGATGCAGGAGTTTTCGCCCAAAAGATGCAAAATGACGGCGTTTTGATCGAGCCCGGCGCCTCCTTTTTCTCAGGCGCGGACATCCCGCGGAATTTTTATCGCCTAGGATACTCTTCCATTCCGTCCGAGCGCATCCCTGAAGGCGTGGCCCGCATTGCCAAGGCTCTGAACGCCCTCTAATCTGGCGCTATCCCGCGCACATGTCTGGCCCTAACGCCGACACGCACCAAACCGTAGTTTCTTTCCAAAACGATCGCCCAAAACCTCCGTTCCGGGCGCAATAGGAGTTTGCTTCATGAAAATGACAACCGAAGAAGCCTTTGTAAAAGTGCTTCAAAAACACGGCATCGAACACGCCTTCGGGATCATCGGCTCCGCCATGATGCCGATCTCCGATCTGTTCCCTAATGCAGGGATCATGTTCTGGGACTGCGCGCATGAAGGCTCCGCGGGGATGATGAGCGATGGCTACACCCGCGCCACCGGCAAAATGTCCATGATGATCGCGCAGAACGGCCCAGGCATCACCAACTTTGTGACCGCCGTGAAAACCGCCTACTGGAACCACACCCCACTGCTGTTGGTGACCCCGCAAGCCGCAAACAAGACCATCGGTCAGGGTGGTTTCCAGGAAGTGGAGCAGATGGCTCTCTTTAAAGACATGGTTGCCTATCAGGAAGAAGTGCGTGACCCCTCCCGTGTGGCCGAAGTGCTTACCCGTGTGATCAGCCAAGCCAAGCGCCTCTGTGGCCCCGCGCAGCTCAACATCCCACGCGACTTCTGGACTCAAGTGATCGACATCGACATCCCTGATCCAATCGAATTCGAAGCTTCTTCTGGCGGAACCTCCTCTGTGGCGGACGCCGCAGCATTGCTTTCATCGGCAAAGAACCCTGTGATCCTGAACGGCGCGGGTGTGGTGCTGTCTGATGGCGGCATCACGGCCTCCATGAAGCTCGCTGAAAAACTCGACGCCCCAGTTTGCGTTGGCTACCAGCACAACGACGCTTTCCCCGGCTCCCACCCGCTTTTTGCAGGCCCGCTGGGCTACAACGGCTCCAAAGCGGCCATGGAGTTGATCAAAGACGCCGACGTTGTTCTGGCGCTCGGCACACGTCTAAACCCCTTCTCCACCCTGCCCGGCTACGGCATGGAATACTGGCCAGCCGACGCCAAAATCATTCAGGTGGACATCAACCCCAATCGCATCGGCCTCACCAAGAAGGTCACAGTGGGCATCGTTGGGGACGCCGCCAAAGTCGCCACCGGCATTCTGGAGCAATTGGCAGACACAGCAGGTGACGACGGCCGCGACGCGCGCAAGAGCCACATCTCCAAGACCAAATCCGCATGGGCCCAACAACTCTCTTCCATGGACCACGAAGATGACGATCCGGGCACCACATGGAACGAACGCGCCCGCGCAGACAAACCCGACTGGATGAGCCCCCGCATGGCTTGGCGCGCGATCCAATCTGCATTGCCTCGCGAAGCGATCATCAGTTCCGACATCGGCAACAACTGCGCCATCGGCAATGCCTATCCAGACTTTGATCAGGGCCGCAAATACCTCGCGCCGGGCCTCTTTGGCCCCTGCGGTTACGGCCTGCCCGCCATCGTTGGCGCAAAAATCGGTCAGCCAGATGTACCTGTTGTGGGCTTTGCCGGCGACGGAGCTTTCGGCATCGCCGTGAACGAACTCACAGCCATCGGCCGTGGCGAATGGCCTCCGGTCACCCAGATCGTTTTCCGCAACTACCAGTGGGGCGCAGAAAAGCGGAACTCCACGCTGTGGTTTGACGACAACTTTGTTGGCACGGAGCTCGACACACAGGTGTCCTACGCGGGCATCGCCCAAGCCTGCGGCCTGCAAGGTGTCGTAGCCCGCACCATGGACGAGCTGACCGCTGCGCTGAACAAAGCCATCGACGATCAGATGAACCATGGCAAAACCACGCTGATTGAAGCCATGATCAACCAAGAACTGGGCGAGCCCTTCCGCCGCGACGCAATGAAAAAGCCAGTTTCTGTGGCGGGCATCGACCCAGCGGACATGGTTCCGCAGAAAGCGAGCTGATCATATGGCACGGCCCGGCATCACAAGCCCCGTTCTGGTGCTCAACGCCGGGTCATCCTCTATCAAATTTGCCGTCTTTGATGGTGAGTTGAATGAGCGCATCACGGGCATCGCCGAGGGGATCGGCGGTGCCTCTTCTTTGACCATCGCCGGGAAATCCCGCGATCTGCCTTTCATCGACCATCGCGCCGCATTGCAAGCGGTCTTGGAAGCTTTGAAGGCACAAGGGGTCGCCGTGACCGACCTATGCGCGGCTGCCCACCGGGTCGTGCATGGTGGGCGCAAACTCACCGCCCCGGTCAAGATCAATGCCGAAGTGCGCGCCGAAATCGCATCCTGCACGCCGCTTGCTCCGCTGCACAATCCGCACAATCTCGCCGCCGTGGACACGCTGGCCGAAATCGCGCCTGAGCTGCCGCAATACGCCAGCTTTGACACGTCCTTTCATGCCACCAACCCCGATGCTGCGACCCGCTACGCCATCCCGCGTATGATGGAGACCAAAGGCATCCGGCGCTATGGCTTCCATGGCCTCAGCTATGCCTCTTTGGTGCAAAACTTGCCGCAGATTTCCGGCGAAAAACTCCCCTCACGTTTGCTGGCCTTCCACCTTGGAAACGGGGCTTCGCTCTGCGCCATCAAAAACGGTCAATCCATTGCCACGACGATGGGCTACTCCCCGCTTGACGGCCTCACTATGGGCACACGCTCTGGCGGGATCGATGCCAACGCCGTGTTGCGGCTGGTGGAGGAAAACGGGCTCGAGCGCACCAAAGCGATCCTCAATCATGAAAGCGGCCTGCTGGGGCTTTCAGGTGGCAAATCCGACATGCGCAACCTGATGGTGGACCCTTCTGCCGACAGCGCCTTTGCCATCGAACATTTCTGCTATTGGTCCGTGCGCCATGCCGGGTCTCTGATTGCCGCGATGGAAGGGCTCGACGCAATCGCCTTCACCGGTGGCATTGGTGAAAATGCCGTCGGCGTGCGCGCCCGTATCCTGCGCTCGCTGGAATGGGCTGGCGCGCGTATGAACCCGGATGCCAATCACGCCCGCAAGGCCCGCCTGCACGCAGAAACCTCCAAAGTCGCGATCTGGGTGATCCCTGCGCAGGAAGAGCGCATGATAGCGATGGATGCGACCTCCCTGATGGAGGCCGCATGATCTCTGCTCAGCCAAGCGCGAGCGACACCGCCGTCGCATCTACGATGTCTTGCACCGTTGCGCCTCGACTGAGGTCACAGACCGGCTTGCGGAATCCTTGGAGAATGGGCCCAAGCGCCTGCGCGCCCGCCAATTCCTGCGCCAGCTTATATGCAATATTGCCCGCATCCAGCGACGGGAAGACCAGCACATTGGCATCCCCCGCGCCCAGTCCTTTCATCTCCGCCACCCGCGGATTGAGCGCGGCATCCCCTTGCACCGGGCCAACAAAACCCGTCGCTTCTGCCGCCTCGCGGACCTTATCCACACTTGGCCCCGCGCCAGACGCGCCTGTGGAAAACGACAAAAGCGCCACACGCGCCGTGCCCAACAGCGCCGTTCCGCTGCGCTCAGATGCACGTGCAATCGCCGCCAAAGCTTCGGCGTCCGGGTCCACATTTAGCCCGCAATCAGCAAAGATCACTTCGCGCCCATCCGGAAAGCGCATCAGGAAAAACGAGCTCGCCACCGACACGCCTTCAGCAAGGCCAATTCCAATGCTGGCAGCCTCAATGACCTTCTTGGTGGAAGCCACGGCACCTGCCACCATCGCATCTGCCTCGCCCACCGCCACCATGGAAGCGGCGCGGTACAATGGTCGGCTGAGCATCCGGCGCGCCACCGCCTCTTTCAAACCTCGAGCCTCTACAAGCGCGGCAACATACGCTTCCGTATTGTCACCCAGCGTCACAGGTTCACAAATCCCGTCAGCCCGCAGCCGCTCTGCCGCCTGCGCAATCCGGTCGTCTTCCATTTCGGGCATCACAACCCGTGCTTCGCGCGCCTTCGCGCGGCTGATGGCGGTCTCAAGTGCTGACATAATTTCTCCCCATATTCGCGACTAAGGAGCCACCCGTGACAGAGAACGTCAAGATCAACCGCGGCCTAAAAGGCATTTACTTCGAGCGCTCCGGCGTCAGTCACATTGATGGTGCCAAAGGCGAACTCTCCTATCGCGGCTACTCGATCCACGACCTCGCCACGCAATCCACCTTTGAAGAAGTGTGCTATTTGCTGATCCACGGCGAATTGCCAACAGAGGCTGAGCTTGCCGATTTTGACGCTACGCTGAAAGCCGCCCGCGAGCTGCCCGATCAGGTCTATGACATCATCCGCGCCACCAAAGACGGCCACCCGATGGACGTGCTACGCACCGCCGTGTCTGCCCTCGCAGCCCTTGAAGGCGACAGCCAAAATGTCGGCCCCGAGGCCTTCCTCGCCAATGGTCTGCGCCTCACCTCACAGGTGCCGATGATCATCGCCGCACATGAAAACATCCGCAACGGCCGCGATCCCGTGCCTGCGGACAAAACCCTGTCCCACGCCGCCAACTGGCTCTGGATGCTGAAAGGCGAGAAACCCTCGGAAGACGCCGCCAAACTGGCCGACGTTGATTTCATCCTGCACGCCGAGCATGGCGCCAACGCCTCTTCTTTTGCGGCCCGTGTCACCATCGGCACCGACACCAATCTGCACGGCGGCATTGTAACCGCGCTGTCCACTCTTGCTGGCCCCGCCCACGGCGGCGCGGCAGAAGACGTGATGAAGATGGTGCAGGAAATTGGCACACCCGACAACGCCGCGGCCTACGTCAAAGCAAAACGCAAGAACCGCGAGGCAGTCACCGGCTTTGGCCACCGAGTTTACCGCGCCGAAGACCCCCGCGCCCGCCACATGCGCGACGGGGTGAAAAAGCTCGGCGAAGAGATGGGCGCGCCAGAATGGTACGAAATCCTGCAAGGTGTTGTGGAGGCAATGAAGCCCTACGCACGCCACGGTCTCAACGTGAATGTCGATTTCTACTCCGGCGTGATCTACCAGCTGCACGGCATCCCCATGGATCTCTACGTGCCAATCTTCGCCATCGGGCGCATGCCAGGTTGGATCATCCAGTGCATGGACCAGCAAGAGAGCAACATCCTGATCCGCCCGCTTACGCTTTACAACGGCCCAGAGATGCGCCCCTACACGCCCATGAGTGCGCGATAAATTTCGCACCCACCCTCTTGCGCGGGAAATTTTTCCCGCCAAGGATAGACTGCCCGGAATACTCTGACCGAAAGACCCCACATGACCTTTCAGCAGCCCCAGCTTGACACCTCGCCAAAAGTCTCTGACGAGGTGCGCCAGACAACCTGCTACATGTGCGCCTGCCGCTGCGGCATCAACGTGCACATGAAAGACGGCAAAGTTGCCTATATCGAGGGCAACCGCGATCACCCGGTGAACAAAGGCGTGCTTTGCGCCAAAGGCTCTGCCGGGATCATGCAGGTCAACGCGCCCTCTCGCCTAAAAAAGCCTCTCAAGCGGGTTGGCCCGCGCGGCTCTGGCGAGTTTGAGGAAATCAGCTGGGAAGAGGCGCTCTCAACGGCGGTGGGCTGGCTCACCGAATTGCATGAAACCGCGCCGCACAAGCTTGCTTTTTTCACAGGCCGCGACCAATCCCAGAGTTTCACAAGCTTCTGGGCGCAGCACTTCGGCACCCCCAACTACGCGGCCCACGGCGGCTTCTGTTCGGTCAACATGGCTGCCGCAGGCATCTACACCATGGGCGGGGCCTTCTGGGAATTTGGCCAGCCGGATTGGGACCACACCAAACTCTTCATGATATTTGGCGTGGCTGAAGACCATGACAGCAACCCTATAAAAGCTGGCATCGGCAAAATCAAAGCACGCGGCGAAAAGGTGATCGGCGTAAACCCCGTGCGCTCCGGCTACAACGCCGTGGCCGATGAATGGGTCGGCATCACGCCGGGCACCGACGGGCTTTTCATACTCGCGCTCATTCATGAACTGATGAAAGCGGGCAAAATCGATCTGCACTATCTCGCGCAATACACCAACGCCGCTGTGTTGGTGGACGCCGAAACCGGCCTGCTGATGCGCGATGCCGATGGCAAAGAGCTGGTGGTGGATCGCGCGACTGGCAAACTCACCCCCTTTGATCAGAAAGGCGTGCGCCCGGACCTCTCCGCCACATATGAGGGCAACAAAACCGTCATGCATCTCATGGCGGAGAAGTACCTTGATCCACAATACGCCCCTGAAGCGGTGGCCGAGCAAACCGGCATTCCTGCTGCCAAGATCAAAACCATCGCCGCCGAATTGGCGCGCGTCGCCTTTGACGAAGCCTTTGAACTGGATCAGGAGTGGACAGACTTCCGGGGCGAAACCCACCAGACCATGACGGGCCGCCCAGTCAGCTTCCACGCCATGCGCGGGATCTCTGCCCACTCTAACGGTTTCCAGACCTGCCGCGCGCTGCATGTGCTGCAAATCCTTCTGGGCACAGTCGAAGTCCCCGGCGGCTTCCGTTTCAAACCGCCGTACCCTAAGCCTGTATCGGCGCACCCGACGCCGCATGGTTATGGCCGCCCCGGCAAACCGCTGGCAGGGCCGCACCTCGGCTTCCCGCGTGGACCAGAAGATCTGCAGATCAATGAGGACGGCACCGCCTGCCGGATCGACAAAGCCTTTACTTGGGAAAATCCCATGTCGGTGCATGGCCTCATGCATATGGTGATCTCAAACGCCCACGCCCAGGATCCTTACCCGATCGACACGCTGTTCATGTACATGGCCAACATGTCTTGGAACTCCACGATGAACACCTCCGGCGTGATCAAGATGCTGACCGACCGCAATGACGACGGCGGATATCGCATCCCGCGCATCATCTATTCCGATGCCTACAGCTCAGAGATGGTCGCCTACGCCGATCTGATCCTGCCAGACACCACCTATCTGGAGCGCCACGACTGTATCTCACTGCTCGACCGCCCAATTTGTGAGGCCGACGGCGCGGCAGATGCCATCCGCTGGCCTGTGGTGGAGCCAGATCGCGATGTGCGTGGCTTCCAATCTGTGCTGATAGAACTTGGCGCACGCATCGGTCTGCCGCATTTCCTCAACGAGGATGGCACACCCAAGTGGAAGGACTATGCCGACTACATCGTGAACCACGAACGCCGGCCAGGCGTTGGCCCGCTTGCAGGCTTCCGTGGCGAAGACGGCGATCAATTTGGCCGCGGCGAAGTGAACCCAGACCAACTTCAACGCTACATCGACAATGGCGGCTTTGCCATCGAACATGTGCCTGACAATGCGCTCTACATGAAGCCGTGGAACCAGCACTATCAGGACTGGGCAGTGCAGATTGGCCTCTATGACGCGCCTCAACCCTTCCTCTTCCAGCTCTATGTGGAACCGATGCGCAAATTCCAACGCGCCGCCGAAGGCCACGGCGACATCCAACCACCAGATCACCTCCGTGACCGCCTCAAACAAGTCATGGACCCGCTCCCGATCTGGTACGCGCCGCTCGAAGACGCCCGCGTGGACCCCGAAGAGTTTGACGTCCACGCACTCACGCAACGCCCCATGGCGATGTATCACAGCTGGGGCACGCAAAACGCTTGGCTGCGCCAGTTGCACGGAGAAAACCCGCTCTACCTGCCGACCAAGCTTTGGGAGAAACATGGCTTTGCAGAGGGCGACTGGGCGCGCGTGACGTCTGCACATGGTGAAATCACCGTACCCGTCGCCCATCAGGCCGCGCTCAACGAGAACACCGTCTGGACATGGAACGCCATTGGCAAACGCAAAGGCACTTGGGCGCTCGCTGACGATGCACCCGAAAGCAACAAGGGCTTCCTGCTCAACCACCTGATCCACGAGCTACTCCCCCCCAAAGGGGACGGTCTACGGTGGGCCAACTCCGATCCGATCACCGGACAGGCCGCATGGTTTGACCTGCGTGTGAAACTCGAAAAAGCGCCGGTTCCGGTGACTGCCCAGCCCACCTTTGCACCGATAAAGTCTCCGGTGCCTCACGGCCCTAAAACGCTCGCATGGAAGGTCGGCAAATGAATATGATCGCCTTTCAAAAACCGAGAATCCGCACCTACGCGATACAGCCGCAATACCGACGCAATACAGAGGTCAAAACATGACTGATCTCCCCACCCAAACCGACCGCAAACTCGGCCTCGTGATCGATCTGGACTCCTGCGTCGGCTGCCATGCCTGCGTGATCTCCTGCAAAGGCTGGAACACCGAAAATTACGGCGCGCCCCTCAGCGATCAGCGCCCCTATGGCACCGAGCCCATGGGCACTTTCCTCAACCGTGTACACAGCTATGAGGTTCAGCCAGAGCAAGGCAGCGCCCAAACCGTCCACTTCCCAAAATCTTGTTTACATTGCGAAAATGCGCCCTGTGTGACCGTCTGCCCCACGGGAGCCAGTTATAAACGCGTCGAGGATGGTATCGTCTTGGTCAACGAGGATCACTGCATCGGCTGCGGTCTCTGCGCCTGGGCCTGCCCCTACGGCGCGCGTGAATTGGACCAAGAAGGAGGGGTGATGAAGAAATGCACCCTCTGCGTGGATCGTATCTACAATGAAAACCTGCCGGAAGAGGATCAAATCCCTTCCTGCGTGCGCACATGCCCAGCCGGTGCCCGCCACTTTGGCGACCTCTCTGATCCGAACTCAGATGTCAGCCAACTTGTTGAAAGCAGAGGCGGGTTTGACCTCATGCCGGAAATGGGCACCAAGCCCGTGAACAAATATCTGCCTCCACGCCTCAAGGATTCTTGGGACGATCAAAGCCTTCTGGCCCCACTCTTGGACCCCGTTGCAGAGGAGCCAACCGGCTTCCTCGGCTGGCTCGACAAAGCCCTTGATAAACTGCCCGGAGGCACTGCCTGATGCATCCCGCCCCATCCGTTATCATCTTCTCCACTCTCTCCGGTCTCGGCTTCGGCTTGCTATTCTGGCTTGGTATTGACCTTACCCCACCTACCGGAGGCGTGGCTTTTGCCTTCTTTTTCATAGGCTTTGCTCTTGCTGTGGGTGGCCTTTTGTCTTCCACCTTCCACCTTGGCCATCCGGAACGCGCCTGGCGTGCGCTCAGCCAATGGCGGACCAGCTGGCTCAGCCGCGAAGGTGTCTGCGCAGTCGCCGCGCTCTGCGTGTGTGGGCTATATGCGCTCTGCCTGATCTTCTTCGCCTCCCATATCGCTTTTCTGGGCTGGCTTGGAGCACTGCTCTCGCTGCTCGCCGTCTTCACCACATCGATGATCTACGCGCAGCTCGACACGGTCCCCCGTTGGAAAACCCCTTTGACACCAGCGCTTTACCTCAGTTTTTCACTGGCTGGCGGGACACTGTTGTCAGGCCGCACGACGATCGCCATTGCTTTACTAACCGCAGCCGCGGCGATCCAAATCCTGTGGTGGCTGCGCGGTGACAATGCCCTCAAAGACAGTGGCACAGACATGGGAACTGCAACTGGTTTAGGCGAACGCGGCACGGTGCGCTCCATGGCGCATCCGCACACCGCGCCGAACTATTTGGTCAAGGAATTCATCTACATCATCGGCCGAAAGCACGCTCAAAAGCTGCGTGTGATCGCCTTTGTCCTGACCTTTGCGTTGCCTCTGGTGATATTGGCGCTTTTGCCTTTCAGCCACATCTTGGCCGCCGTCGCTGTGCTCAGCCATATCGCAGGCGTAGCCACATCGCGTTGGCTCTTCTTTGCAGAGGCCGAGCACGTCGTCGGCCTCTACTACGGCATGCGTTAACGCGCCTTCCCGCGCCAGGTATCAAGCCAGGCGCGGAACCGACCACGTTTTTCCGTAATATTGTCCCCAGCTGCATCCCAGCTGTCCGCCACATCATCCAAAACAGGATCAATCCGTGCCTCGCGAAACCGCCGCCACCGCACATAGATCGCCCAGAAAAGCGCTGCCAGAAGCGTCAAGAATATGATATTAAACCAAGGGATAATACGCATGTCCGGCCCGGTTGCTGGCTTGATAGACACCGCATTTGGAAAGGCAGAGAAAAACTCATTGCGCCAGCCGTAATGGGTGATCACTACCCACTCCGGTGCATCCTTGGTCGAAACCGCATCATTGGCCTCAGTGTAAAGGTTCGCCGTGTCAAATTTGAAATACGGTGGCCAGCTCCAGCCGGTATCCTCATTGCGGTACACACGCGCTTTGTCTTTGCCATCAAAGCCCTGCAAGAACTGCACATCGCGGTTGATCAGCCCTTCTGATTGCGTGTCAGGCTTGGACCAGAAAATCCGTGTCCAGTCGCCCAACTCCTGCCGTTCTTCATAGGTGCCAACAAGGCGCACAACGTCATGCTGCGGCAGCGTATAGTGCAACCAGGCTGCCAAACCGCCCCAAAACAGGATCCGGAAAATCCATTTTACATAAACCATTTAAGCCGCCTCTACATGAAGTTGATGACATAGATAAGGATCGCAACACAGGTCACTGGTACAATATAAACACCCAAAATCAGTTTTCGACGCAAAGAGCCATCATACTCTTGCAGCCCCTGTTCGATAAATGCGTCTTTGTCACCTGTCTTCCCCTCTTCGTCCCATTCTGCACGCAGCTTAGAGCGCCGCACCGCACGGCTGTAGAGCGACAGGCAGACATAGATAATCGTCAGCACGACGAAGCCGATAACGATCAATCGTGGCATTTTCTACCTCCTCACCGCACCCCAAGGGCCAACCCGCGCGATCATATCCTCGCTGGCGCGCCGCCGCACGCGCGGCATCTCCAACGGGAGCTCATGCCCAAACAGCGCCTCTCGCGCCCCCGCCTTGTCCACCTGATACTCACGTTCCAGAAAATCCGCGACAAAGCTCTTCTTGGTCTCTGACCAACCCTGATAGAGACGATAAAATACCTCTTTGTGGCAGATGAAGAGTTGGCGAATGTCCTTTGGCGCCAGCTCAGACAGCAACATGTTCACAAGATCCGATTGATCCGTATCTGTGGCACGCAATGTGTAGAAATAGGCTGGGTGATCGCTGGTGATTTTAGGCCAGGGTCCATTGTGTTCTGCCCAGGCCACGATTTCGCGAAGCGCGTGATACTCCGGCGGCAAAGCCTCGGCATGTGCACGCGCCAAGCGGCGAATGTCACTGCGGGTTGCCCCTGTCAGATCAACGCCCGCATCCTGCGCCGCATCCACGACGATAAAATCCATTTTCTGGCGCAGGATTGCAACGCCATCTACACCGCGCGCTTTCACAATCGGCTCCGCCAAGCCGTTCAAATCCAAAAATTTGGCAATCTGATTGCGGTCGGAAAAATCAAAGCAGTATTTGACAGACAGCTTCCGCAAAGTGGACCTGTCCTGCGCGGCGATCACCGCAGGATGATCCACGCCCCGGAACAAATACACGCCGCCAAAATGCGCGGTCCAATAGTCCAGCTGATCAAACGCCATATGTTTGAGAGTCACCGGATTGCGCGTCACGTCACCGGTGCGTTTGGCCAGCGTAATCATATCCGCGATCAGCACATCATCAAACCAGCCGTCTTCTTCCTGTTTGAACCGATCCGCCAGCGCCCCAAGCTTTGCAGCATCGCGCAGCGTGCCTGCCGTAGTGTCCGCTTCAATCGTGACCTGCCGAATGTCCAAAAGGCGGCTTGGCTCGCTCACAGAAAACACCGAATTCACCAGTTCCCCTGCCACTGCATCTCGGGCGGTCAGAGCAAAGAGTTGTTGTTCATTTTCTTCAATAAAGTGGCGGAGAATATCGCGACTGGTCGAAAACTTCGCATTCAGGAGCGGCGCGGTTTTCTGATCTGTGGTCAACAGGATGAACTGCCGATTGCAGCCGCCGTGATTTAAGTAGAGATGATCATCGAGTTCGTCGCCGATCTCAGGGCTATAACCTGAGATATCGACGTGGAAATCGCTGAGGCCGCTGGTTTTGCCCGTCAGATGTTTCAATGCGCGATTGTAGCGTTCCACCAAAACCGGGGAAGCCACCTCAATCAGGTTGCCAAACATCAGGCCGCGTTGGATCAATCTATGCATTCTTGCTCTCCACCATCACCGATCCCCCGCCGCGATATCCTGTCCGCGCCGAGCCTCAACACCTTGTGCTTGGCTAAACCATACGAGCCCCAAAATCGGTCCCCAGACGATCCCGGTCATCAGCGACAGCCGCACATGCACCCATGCCGCGCCCAGCGGATCAATCTCAAAATGCCCCACGGCCTCAAACCCGCGCATCTGGGTGACGGCGATGGAGATCATGAAACCGAATGCCACCAGAAATGCCGCAGTCAGCGCGATGCCATGCAGCAGCTTGCCATGTGAGCGCGTTTCGCGATCCACCAAAACCCGCGGCAGCAGTACGGCCAGTAACCCCAACACGGCCAATGGCACCAAAGTGTTCCAGAACCCAATTGTATCAATCACAAACATCAGGTTTTGCCTTTCAGATAGCGCTGTTTCGCCGCCTCAGTGCGGCCCATGTCGCGCACCATGGCCTCTATCGCCGCCTCGTCGGACTTATCGGCATAGCGGAACTCGCTATCGGCATAACGGTTGATCTCTTGCACCACCATCTCGGTGGTGATCGGAACACGCAGCTCCGCGATCATCGCCTTTTTGGTGTCGTAGTCCTTTGTCAGGAACAGCTCGGGCTGCTCCATCCATTCGTCGGGCAATTCAAAATCCATCGCCCGCACTTTCACCGCGTCAGTGATGTTCTTGATGGCGCGTCCCGTGAAGCGCTGGTCGGCCTCTTGAATGGCCTTCAGATAGGTGCCCATCTTGGCAATCGTATCAAGATCACCGACTTGCCCCTGAACACGCTCAAACACGTTGAGCAGCCCTTCCTCATGGGGGCGGTTGTGGCTTTCAAAACTGGCGGCCACCGCTTTCTGAATGGCCTGCGCTTCAAACAAATCGTGATCGCCCAGCGCAATGTCATGGTTCTTGCCCATCAACAGCGCGAGGATGTCGATGTAATCCTCCCGCGTCTGCGGCCCATCCACCAGAAACCGCGCCCCTGCCCGCTGGCGCAGCGCGTCATCCACATTTTCGGGGTAGTTGGAAAACATCCCAAAAGTACAGTTGCCGCGCACCACCGTATTGGCCCCGGCAAAGGCCTCCATAAAGACAGCTGTGACCTCCTGTTGCCCGGCCGAGCTCTGCCGGTCTCCGCGTTTGCCCGCGATCTGGTCAATGTCATCAATCGTGCCAAAGCCAATCACCTGCGGGTCCAGCACATTGGCCACAAAGGATTTGGCATTCTGGCCCGATTTGCCCTGATAGCTGTCGATATTATCGATGCCAAAATTCTGATAGCGGAAAGCATAACCCGCCACCTGACAATAATCGTGGATCATCCCCGCCATCATCTGAATGAGCGTGGTTTTACCCGTCCCCGGCGCGCCATCGCCCATGAAGGTAAAGATGAATCCCCCCATTTCGGCAAAGGGATTCATACGCCGCTCGAAATCATAGGCCATCAGCATCTTAGCGAGCTTCATCGCCTGATATTTGGCGATATGGTTGCCCACGACCTCGTTGGGCTTTTTGAAACTCATGGTCAGCGCGGAGCCTTTGGCCGCGCGCGCAGGCGTAAACCCGTTGATCGTCAGATCATCCGCTTCAACCTTCCAGCTCGCGCCAACAAATGCGCCCAGTCGTGGCGCATTCTGGGCACGTAGGGCCAGCTTCTCCATCAACTGCTCGGAAAATGCGCAGACACAGGCGACCAAGCGATCTTCGCTGCTGACCAGCGTGGCGATGTCCTGATCCAGCTCCCAAAGTGCGCCATGCAGCGCCAGCTGCGCGTTGTCGGTCAGGATCTCTTCGACCTCGCCCACCTCAACCTGCGTTTCGGCGAGATGCGGCGCGAGTAGGAAAGCACTCGCATTGGCAAACACATAGCTCACGGCCAGTGCTTCCGCTGCCAAAAGCTCAGAGAACGTCGTCTTCTTATCTGCGCTAAGACTGCCCGCCAGATTGTCTCGCTTCAGATCGGCCAGACCCGCCGCCTCAGAAAAATTCTCTCCAACCGCCAAGGCAATCGCCAACGCCCGCCGCAGAGCGTGCAAAACATTGGCCTGCACCGGCGACACCAGCGGGTCTTCCACACCTGCGCCCTCGATGCGATCCACCAGATGCACCCCCTCGGGTCGCGCAGTTGAACGTGTCACCAAACCCGGCGTGGTCGAGCGAAACCGCCGCCGTGTGCCGATCCCACTGGAGCGTTCCGCCGCCGGTACCATGTCTTTGCCTTTGGCAATACGCGGCGTGTGGTCAAAGCCTGCAAGCATCTGCGCTGCGGCCTCATAGTGCTTGCGAATATCCTCTTCTCGCAGCTCCATCTGATCACTTGTCAGGCTCATACTAGGTCACACCCCAAACTTCATTCTGCCAAAAATGCTCACGCCGCAGGCTTGGCCTGCAGGGCCAAATCAATACCTCAGCACCCGCCCCTGCGGGCTCACCACATATTTGTTCACGCTGCCAAATCCCGGCGGGTTCAGCTCTTCCAGCGCTTGAAAAGGCCGCTGCGGCAAAACAATCGAGCGCTCCATTCGTGTGGCACCTGTGTCCGCCCCTCGCCCGGCGAAAGGGTCGAGCGCAAAGATCTGCCGCTCCACCGTACCAAACCAGCCAGAGCGCTCTGACTTTACGTCTTCGCTCAGCAGTTCCTCAGTGGTCCAAGCCAATGCCCAGTCTTCCCCTTCCGGTGCCCGTGCCGCCTCAAGCACATCGCGGATTGGCCCGCTCTGCCGTGTGAAAGCGCTGGAATACATCGGCCCCACATGCAGGCGTCGCAGGCGCTTGGGGTGCAAATCATCAAAACTCTCATCAAAGCCCTTGGCAATTGTCAAAAGTTTCAAACCCGCCATCGCCTGCGCCATCAGATGCGCCTGCACCTCTGGCCAGCGCCTCTCATCCTTGGCCAAGGCCCGCTTGCCGGTGTCCTCTAGCTCCATGAGGTAGATCGTCGGCAGATTAACCTGACTGTCATAGACCGCCCAATACAGCAGGAACTTGCGCCGCCGCTCAGAGAGATTGCCCAGCCACAGCACCTCAGGATGGTTCTGCGCCCAGAACAACTCTCCCTTGAGCAGCTCCTCATAATAGAGCCGCTGGCTCAGCGCGAATTGCAGCCTGGTTGGGATCTCCTGATCGCCGATAATGGTGCGCAGCATGTCGTTCTTCAGCGTCTCCGCATCCGGCATATTGCGCAAATGGCTTTCTGCCTGCTGGGCATCATTGGCCATCACCAAAAGCTCATTGAACATCGGAAAGCCGCTTTCGACGGCATCCATTGCAAGGCTGCCGAAAAACTGCCCGGTCTGCCGCCCCACCAGCAGGTACTTCATGCTCAGCGCTTTGAACGTGTAGCCAATCGCGGCCAGATAACGCGTGAGGATTTTCACCTCATCGGCGCGCATCTCCCCCTCCGCCTCACGTGTCGCAGCCACCTGCGTCAAATGCTCCGTGATCCGCGCAAACTTCTGAAAATAGCGACGAGATACGCGGGTATCCATCAGGGCGTTTTGGTCTTTGGTTGTGTCGTTCATTTTCCTTCTCCGAGACACCCTGTGTCACGGATCGTGACCAACTCAGATTTCGATTCGTGGCAGGCGGACCATCTTTCCGAAGGCGTACGCGGATTTAAGTAGGCAAACATTGTTCCATCCACTTCTATTCGCGCCAACCTCAGTGGCGTGTCCTACCGTTTGCATCGACGTGTAAAAACCATTGCCAAGCCGGAGCGAATGGAGGTTCCACCAAACTATATTGAAAGAAGGAAGGATCACTGTAGGACAGCTTAACTTTCATGTTTCGACGATGCGGCAAAAGTTCGAATTGAACAAAGGCCCGCACGCCCCATCTTACGAATACTCCCAAAAATAGAGTCACTCCCGACAGCGTCAGGAGGATAAAAAACGCTATAGTCCTTGTCTCCTCAACTTCAAAAAACATCGGAAACGATGACGGTTCGATACTCAATTGAGTGAGCGCAAATGCGCCAGCGGCACTCAAGAGACCAATCACTGCAGTGATAGAAAGTTGCGCGCCGAAACTCATGCCCCATAGAGGTTCTTGTCGTGCTTCTCGACGATCTTCTGGAACCGTCGGGCAAAGCGTTCATCCGCCTTGGCCTTGGCCGCCAAAACATCACGTGCAAAGACCATGTGTTCCTCATGGGCTTCCATCATATCCGCCATGCGCTGGTTGGTGGCTGTACCAATTGCGGCCATGGAGGCCTGCGCCTCTTTGTCGGTTTCCACGCCAATCTCGTTGATGCGGTGCGCGATGTCCTGCTGCTGCGCAGTCTTGAGCGACTTGGTCAGCGCGTCATACAGCACCACACGCTGCCTTGTGTCGGTCTGCAGCTTGTTGATCAGCACCATCTGTGTCGCAGCCTGATTTTGCAGACTGTCGACCCAGGTTTTGCCTTTCTCGATATAGCGCTCCAGCGTCTGGCTTTTGGCCAATTTCACCTGCTCTTGTTGCACCAACTCATTGTAGGCCTTATTCAGATCGGCCAGTTCGGTCTCAAGCTTCGTGCGCGCGGCGGCGTCCTGCTCAACTGCAATCTTGTTCTCCAGCGCGATGATCTGAGGATCCATACCAAGGATCTCCGCACGCAGGTTTTCCAGCTCGCCCACAGTGAATTCGCGCTCATCTAGCGTCTCGGTGAGATTGTCTTCAACCTTCACCTTCTGCTCTTCCAGCACGGCCAGCTGACTTTCTAGTAGCTTGGTGATTACATCGGATTTCGCAATCAGATCCTGCAGCTTATCGTCAATATTGGCGGTCTTGATACGCTCTGCCCGCATCGATTCTGATTTGCCGCGGCTAAAGATGCCCACAAAACTCTCCCAGCCGGTTTTGTCCCGCATCTGGTCAAAGTCTTTGGAAAACGCCGCCGTCACATCGTCAAGGCCCATGATCAGCTCAGCGATATTGGCGTTCATCACTTCGGTATGGGCATGCACGTCTTCCAGCGTTGCGTTCTCGATATCGATCGCAACATCATCGCCGGTTTTCATCTTTTCACGTGCCGCATCAATGCGGCCAGTCAACTCCGCAATCTTGCTCTGTGCCGTCGCAACCTGCGCCTGAGATTCGCGCACTTGGCTTTCAAAATTCGCCATCAAACACCCCTTATTTTCTAATATCTTGAAGCGCATATGGGGAATGTTACGCCCATTTACATCGCCTCTGTAGTCAATTCGGGCAAACTGTTGCAAATGTGCACGCTAATTAAAAGAGGAGAGGGCGACTAATACCGCTATAAGGCGATTGATTTTAGTGCTTGCCATACAGTTCCAGGGCGAACAAAGCACCCGCGGCAACGATCCTAACAGCAAGAATTCGACAAAGATCTTTGGAGTTGTCGCGCCCCGTAAGGCGCGACATCAAGATTATCCAACCACGTTGAACTCAGGCCCGTAAGGATAGCCGGTGATATTCTCGTTTCCGTCCTCGGTGATCACAAGAATGTCATGCTCACGGTACCCACCAGCACCAGGCTTCCCGTCGGCAATCGTCAGCATCGGCTCCATAGAAATCACCATGCCCGGCTCCAGTACCGTGTCGATGTCCTCGCGCAATTCCAAACCGGCTTCGCGTCCATAGTAGTGACTCAACACGCCAAAGCTGTGGCCATAGCCAAAGGTGCGATATTGCAGCAAATCGCGCTCCGCAAAAAAGGCATTGATCTGCTCGGTTACCTCGGCGCAGCTCGCACCAGGTTTCAGCAGAGAAATCCCCAGCTCATGCGCGCCGACATTGGCTTCCCAGATTGCAAGGCTCGCTGGATCGACCTCTTCCACAAACATCGTGCGTTCCAGCGCTGTGTAGTAGCCGGAGATCATTGGGAAGGTGTTGAGCGACAGGATATCGCCACGCTCAAGAACACGCCCCGTCACAGGGTTATGTGCGCCATCTGTATTGATGCCCGACTGAAACCACACCCAAGTGTCGCGATACTCGGCACCTGGGAAACGTTTTGCGATCTCAAGCTCCATCGCGTTCCGCCCGGCCATGGCAACGTCAATTTCGCGCGCGCCAGCCTTCACAGCGTCACGAATGGCATACCCGCCCACATCCGCAACCGCAGCGCCCGCGCGGATCAACTCAATCTCTGCTGCACTCTTATGCATACGCTGCCGCATGGTTTGTTCATAAAGATCAACCATACTCTTTGGCGCAAGGAAACTGTTCAGCTTGTTTTGCTGCAGCAGGGTCAGGTGATCCCCCTCATAACCAATCACTGCGCTCTCGCCAGTGATCGAGCGGATCGCCCGCCAGTAGTTGTCCCGTTGCCAATCAGTGTAGGTGATATTGTCACCGTAGCAGCGCCGCCATGGCTGCCCCGCATCGATACCCGCTGAAATCGTCACACAGTCTGTCGGTGTCACCACCACGGCATATGGTCGCCCGAATGCGCAATAGGTGAAGCCGGAGTAGTAGGAAACATTGTGCATAGAGGTGAAAACCGCGGCATTTACGCCAGCCTCCACCATAATCGCGCGCAGACCAGCCACGCGGGCCTCATATTCGGCCTCCGAAAACTGCAACGGCGCTTTCTCGCCATTATGAAACCGATAAAATTCAGGACGTGATGTCATGTTGACCTCCGATCAAAGAGGTCCCGGCGTTCAGGACTGTAAAGAGTGTGGCGCATTCCTCACGCAGAATGTGGCGACGCCATCGCCAATGCCTGCGAAAGTCATGCCAAAGGAACACCGCCTCACGCAACAAAAATCCAACAGTCGGCGCGCGCAGATCCTCTTGCGCCCAAATTCAAGGCGCCTACTGTGAGCGCAAAGAGGAGATCGCTGATGCAAACCGGAGCCAGAAACTTGATCACCGATGTGGCTGGGCTTCGTGTCGGCAATGCGCAGGATGCAGTGATCAAGACCGGGGCCACCGTGTTGGTTGGCGATGCTCCCTTCACCTGCGGTGTCAGCGTGATGGGTGGCGCACCGGGCACGCGCGAAACCGACCTTCTCGCGCCTGACAAAACCGTTCAGAAAGTTGATGCGCTGACTCTTTCGGGAGGTTCGGCCTTTGGTTTGGATGCCTCATCCGGCGTAGCGGATGCCCTGAGGTCCGCTGGACATGGCTTTGCCGTCGGCGATCAGAACGTCCCCATTGTACCGAGTGCCATTCTTTTTGACCTGCTCAACGGTGGGGACAAAAACTGGACCGAAAATCCCTATAAACACCTCGGCGCGGAGGCGCTCGCCGCAGCGTCCGAAAACTTCGCAATGGGCTCCTGTGGAGCCGGGACCGGAGCCACCCTGGCCAGCAACAAAGGCGGTCTGGGTTCTGCATCGATGGTCTTGCCGTCCGGTCACACAGTGGGTGCACTGGTGGCTGTTAACGCGCTTGGCGATGCATCTCCAGACGGCCAACACTTCTGGGCGTCCCCTTGGGAAATCGGCGGCGAGTTTGGCAATTTGGGTCTGGTGTCCACTTCTCCCTCCACCTTACCAAACACCAAGCTTTCCAGCCACAACACCACCATTGCGATTGTCGCGACCGACGCAGACCTCACCCAAGCACAATGCACACGCATGGCCACCGCTGCGCACGATGGAATGGCCCGCGCCTTGGTGCCTTCGCATACCCCAATGGACGGGGATCTGATTTTTGGCGTCAGCACAAATACGAAGCCGCTCGAAGCAGAAGTTGCCGACACCCTTTGGCTCGGCCATGCCGCAGCCACCTGTCTGGCCCGCGCCATTGCGCGAGGCGTCTGGCATGCGCGTCCGGCCGAGGGTGATACGGTGCCCTGCTTTAGACCCTAGCGAAACGCCATCCGCGCAAAATCACTCTGAGGGTCCGCCAAAACGTCGATGACGTCGAAATGGTGCCTGCCACCCGCCACAAAGAGATCACAGCTCCACGCTTCCGACAGCCAGCGTGCCTGATCCAGGAACACGGGCCGTTCATCCGCACCGACCCAGACAGTCACATCGATACCTTCTCGCGGTATTCCAAACACGGGGCTTTCCGTAGCGCATTCCGCAGCGTCCAACTTCAAATCCGCATTCATTGCGGTCTTCATCAACGGACGCAGGTCAGACACCGGTGAAATCGGCACCACACGCGTGATCCGACTTGAAACAGCCTCCGAGAGCACACCTTCACAGGTCAACCGCGCCACCAGATGCCCGCCAGCCGAATGCCCCGCCAAAATGATCGGACCTTCAATCATTTCAGCCGCTCGATTCACTGCTTGTGCAACTTGCGCTGTGATTTCTGCAATCCGCACATTTGGAGCCAAGTCATAGGATGGGAGCGCAACGGCCCAGCCATGCGCCACGGCGGCGCGCGCAAAATGGCTCCAGAAAGACTTGTCAAACCGCAGCCAATAGCCGCCGTGCACAAAGACAAACAACCCTTTGAGTGAGCCCTCAGGCCGGATCAGATCAAAGCACTGCCGCGCGCCTTCTCCATAAGAGACGTCTATTTCCGCCGCCATCTCCGCTCGGTAAGCGGCAGCCTCCTCAGACCAACGTGGCGGATAGGCATCTGCCCCCTCGATATAAGCCGCATTGGCGTAGGCATCATCCCAGTCCATATCGCTCTCTCCCCCGAAATCGTTCACAAGTTCGCCACCACTCTGCGTGATCTGGCGTATCTCCACAAACCAGTTTTTAGCTGAGACGTTCGAAACAGGCTTTCGCATATCTGTCACAGATCTGTTGCCACCGCGTCATATAGAGGTGCGACCTGCAAGCCGTTAACCAACACGGAGACTTCAAATGTTGCTGCGCAGCCTTTGTTTGACGTCGGCCTTGGCACTGACTGCAGGTCACGCCGCCGCAGAAATGAACTTCAATCGCATAGCCTCTTTCCCAGTGGTCAAAAACATGGCCGAAGGTGAAGACACCAAGCGCGAGACTTCCCCGGAAATTATCGCCGCCACTGCGGACGGCATGACGCTTGTATACACCGACAGCCCGCTGGGCGTTCTGGGCCGTATAGATATCGCTGATCCGACCGCTCCCAAGCCGCTCGGCAATGTGGCTCTTGAAGGCGAGCCAACATCCGTTGGCGTGCTTGGCGAACTCGCCATTGTTGGCGTCAACACTTCCGAGAGCTACACGCAACCATCCGGCGTGCTTCAGGCCATCAACATCGCAGACGGCTCAGTTAAAGCCTCTTGTGATTTGGGTGGACAACCCGACAGCGTCGCCATCGCACCGGATCAAAGCTTTGTCTCCGTAGCCATTGAAAACGAGCGTGACGAAGATCTAGGTGACGGCCGCACAGGCCAAATGCCAGCCGGAATGCTGGCCATGGTCGAACTGAAAGACGGCACACTGGCGTGCGACACACTGCGTATGGTCGACATGACCGGCCTCGCTGAGGTCTCTCCAGAAGATCCAGAGCCAGAGTATGTCTCCATAAACACGCTTGGCGAAACTGTGGTGACCCTGCAAGAAAACAACCACATGGTGGTTGTCTCCAAAGACGGCGAGGTCATCTCCCATTTTTCCGCTGGAGCTGTTGATCTTGAAGGCATTGACGCGACCGATGAGCGTGGTGCGCTGATCTTCACCGAAAGCCAAGAGGGCCGTCTGCGCGAGCCTGACGCTGTGGCGTGGATTGACGACAATCACTTCGCGACAGCCAACGAAGGTGACATGGACGGCGGCTCCCGCGGCTGGACGATTTTCCACAAGGACGGCACCGTTGTCTACGAAAGCGGCACCGATTTTGAACGTGCCATCATCCAGATCGGCCACTACCCAGACAAACGCTCTGACAGCAAAGGCGTTGAGCCGGAGAGTGTGACTTTCGCAACCTTCAACGGCACGCCATATGTGTTTGTTGGAGCGGAACGCGCCTCTGTTGTCGGTGTCTATGACGTCACCAATCCAGCTGAACCAGTTCTCAAACAGCTGCTGCCCTCCGGCGTTGGCCCGGAAGGCTATGTGGCGATCCCAGAGCGCAACCTGTTGGTCTCTGCCAACGAAAAAGACCTGATCGAAGATGGCGGCGCACGTGCGCATGTGATGCTGTTTGAATATCAGGACGCGCCAGCAACCTATCCACATCTCACCTCTGAAGGTGCAGACGAGTTGATCGGTTGGGGTGCGCTCTCAGGCATGGTCGCTGACAAAAACGGCATCGTCTGGGCCGTGAATGACAGCTTCTACGGCTTTCAGCCCTCCATCTTCAAAATCGACACCACCCAGACGCCAGCCCGCATCATTGATGTGATCCGCGTACACCGTCAGAACGGCAGCCCAGCGCAGAAGATCGATATGGAAGGCATCACGCTGGATGGCAAAGGTGGCTTCTACGTGGCTTCCGAAGGCCGCACCGACCGCGTGATCCCTCATGCGATCTATCATGTGTCCGCCGAAGGTAAGATCAAAGACCGCAAAGGCGAGATTGGCCTTCCTGCAGAACTGATGGCGGTGGAAAAGCGTTTTGGCTTTGAAGGCATCACCAAAGTTGACGACACGCTCTGGATGGCGGTGCAGCGGGAGTGGAAAGATGACCCGAAAAACCACGTGAAACTGGTGGCCTATAATCTGGAAACCAAAGAGTGGGGCGCGGTGCATTATCCAAAAGCCGAACCCGCGACTGGTTGGGTTGGGCTGTCAGAAATCGTGGCACATGGCGATTGGGTCTACATCGTGGAGCGTGACAACCAACATGACCACCGTGCCGTGACCAAGAAAATCTACCGCGTGCCTGCGTCTGAAATGGTGCCTGCCCCTCTTGGCAGTGAGCTGCCTGTAGTCACCAAAACTCTGGTGCGCGACCTCCTTCCAGATCTGACCTCCACCGGAGGCTACGTTCTGGATAAAGTCGAAGGCCTAGCCATTTTGGAAGACGGCACCGCTTTTGCCTCCACCGACAACGACGGTGTGGACGATCATTCTGGTGAAACCATGTTCCTCAACATTGGCAACATCGAACCGGCTGCCAACTGATCTGATCCTCCCCGTCAGACAGTCAGAGCCCCGTTGCTTAAAAGCGGCGGGGCTTACTTTTTCATACTGACGAGCGTCAGGTACCCCGCCACGCTCAGCGCCGACAGGCTTCCACACCAAACCAGAGCTTTTTGAAATCCCATAAGATCCGCCAAAACACCCACTCCTCCAGCACCGAGTGCAGCACCACCTGCAGCGATCACCGCCCACAGGCTCATCACACGCCCACGCATGTCATCTTCAAGATCTAGCTGTATGGCCGTCTGTGTGGAAATCGCGGTCAAGGTAGTGACATAGGAGATCCCTGCCGCCACTGCCAAGGCTATTTGCCAAGTTGGCGCTAGGCCAAGGAAAGCCACTAGGAGCAGCCCTAGAACGATTGCCAATCTGGTCAGAAGCGGTAGGCGACCTGGCGCTTGCGGTGGCAGAGCTGCCTTGGAAAACCCGCCTAGAATGGCACCTAGCCCAGTGACACTCATCAAGGCGCCCAGCCCGTCCGCGCCGCGCGCGAACACGCCATCAGCCAAAGGCGGCAAAACCTCCAGCGCTCCGCGTGCCACCAGGGCCAGCATACCAGCAACAAACATCGCTTCGCGCACTGCCTTAACCTGCCAGACATAACGCAGCCCTGCGCCCAGTGCTTTGAAGAAGGGCTCCTGCGCACCGCCGCTTTCCCGCCTTGGTCGCAGGCTCAGACGGGACAAGACAACCAGATAAGGTACAAACAAAAGCCATTGCAGCAACAGCGTATGCGCCACGCCTATCTGCGCAATCATCACCCCACCAACAGCCGGTCCTACCATCCGCGCGATGTTGAAGTTGATCGCGACAATCGTGACCACCGAACTCACATGCTCTCGCCGCACCAATCTCGGTGTCATTGCCATCCGAACCGGATGGCTCGCCGCGATCAACACGCCAATCAAGAATGCAAACAGAGCTAACAGAAACGGCGTGATCCACCCCAAAGCCACAATCGCCCAAAGCGCCGCGCACAGGAATATATTGCCCCCCTGCACCATCAGCATTGCGCGCTTTACGTTGACGCGATCCACCCAAACACCCACCAGCGGCGACAAGACAATCGCAGGTGCGAACAGTAGAAGCGCGACGAATCCGACAAAACTCGGCGAACCCGTCATGTCCCAGGCCAGCCAGCTCATAACGATCCGCTGCATCCAGATCGCAAGCAACCCAAAGGCCGCGCCAAACACATAGGCGCGGAAATTTCCGGATTTCAGAGCGCCTAAATTCACGCAGCCACCAAGTCTTTTGAGAACCCGGCGACTGTGGAAGCTTCACCTGCGAACTGCAACCGAACATGCAATAACGCGCGCCTCAATTAGAGACGCGCGCCTGACAACAAGGGAAGAAAGTGTTTGTCAGTTTTTGAGCGGTCAGTTCACGGCTTTGGCGTCAACCACATCCTGCTCCACGGCCTTGCGGGCGCCAGTGGAAATCTCAATCCGGCGCGGTTTCAGGGCCTCTGGGATTTCACGCTGCAGTTCGATGTGCAGCATTCCATCCTCATGGCTCGCGCCGGTTACCCGAACGTGGTCTGCCAGATGGAAACGACGTTCAAACGCGCGGGTCGCGATACCACGATGCAGATAGGTTTTCTCTTTGCTCTCTTCGCCTTTTTTTGCGGTCACGATGAGAGCGTTCTGTTTGACCTCAATGCTCAGGTCGTCAGCCGAAAAACCGGCGACTGCCAGCGAAATGCGATAAGCGTCATCGGCGGTTTTTTCGATGTTGTACGGGGGGTAGCTCGGCTGGGCGACGTCGTTGGACAGAACACGGTCCATCATGTTTGCCAATTGGTCAAAGCCAACGGTCGACCGGTACAGCGGAGCCAGATCAAAAGTGCGCATGGGTTATCCTCCATTGAGCGACAACAATATGTAAGTGCCTTCCATTCGGACAGGCGGTGTAAACGAGACCCGATCATCGGCGCCTCGTTACATCTCATTTGGGGAGGCTTTTCAGCGTTTCAACCCCCACCCGCGCGGACAAATTTAGCACCTGTTCCAGTGCGATTTCCGATCTGAATGCGCTTTGCGCCGTTGCTGACTTTGGTGACCGGCGCATCCCCCACGCGCATTCGGCGTTTCAGCTCCGCAACCGCCGCTGGAAGCTCCATACCGAAAGACATTTTCTCACCGTCAGCAGTGTAATCTCCCGCGGAAACCAAAGAAAGGATCCGCGCCCGATTGCCATAGCGCACAAAAACGGGTGCGCCTGAGGATCCGAAGGTCACGTTGCAATCAAAAGTGAGCAGCCCCCAAGCCCGCTCCAAAATGGCGCAATCACGCTGCCAGGAAATGAACTCGCTCCGCCCACGCCCATAACTCAAGATCGAAACCTTCTCACCTTCCTGCGGATCGACGTGAATGGCGAAAGGATTGGCTTCTGAGGTGGAGATCGGCGCAGACAGACGCAGCAGAGCGATATCATGGCGTATCATTTTGGTACTGATTTTGCCCCCGGGGGCATCTTCATACCTCGCATCAACAACCACACGGCTCACGCGGCGTTCCGCAAGCGCGTCTCCGTCTACATATCCCGCACGAAATGTCATCTGATCTGCAGGAAGTGGTCGCCCCTCATCGTCAAAAACACAATGCGCAGCGGTCAGCACTTGATCCGATGCGATCAATGCGCCCGAACAATAACCGCCGTTCTGGATGTCGAGCCGTCCGATCGCCTCCCAGCCTAACAAATCCCCGCGCGTCCGCAATGGCTGCAATCGCTCTTCCGCAAATACGGGCATCGCCGACAGCAAGCTCGCCATCAAGCACATCAGATAGGTTAAACGCATAAGAAACTCGTTTTTTGGGGGCAATCATCTACGGGCGCACAAATTTCGCGCCCGTGCCGTTTCTATCTTGCAAGGGTGTGAGGCTGCGCACCTGTGGTGACTCATCCACCTGCGCTGCAAACAACTCATCCAAGCTATGATCCAGCGCCGCCCCCAGCGCCACTTTGGTGCCACGCACCTCCGCTTTCGCGGCAACGACAGATGCGATACGCACCGCGCCGTCTTCAAACACAAAAACCGGCGCACCGCTGCTGCCAAAATCGATGTTGCACGACAGTACGTAAACACCCTTCTGACGCCCCATCACCCGACACATTTCCTGAAATGACGGTGCCTCAGCACGCCCAACCGCATAAGACACCACACCGATGCGGGACCCTTTACGAAGGGTATCTGCCGTCTCAAACGGAGTGATCTTGGTATTTCGGATCGGATGATGCAGTTCCAGCAGTGCAAGGTCATTTTGCACGTCCTCGATCTCAGTCTGACCGCTGTACCGGTATTTGGGATGCACGACGGCACGCTTTACCTTGCGATACGCCTCGGCACGCCCATTGCGCCAACCTGCGCGAAATTCGATCTGTGCCACGTCGTGACGGCGGCCTTTATCTTTTGAGTAAAGGCAATGTGCAGCGGTCAGCACCAATCCCGGAGCGACTAATGCCCCCGTGCAAAACCCGCGCCCGTCGATCTCCAGTCGGCCAACTGCCCCCCAGTCTCGGCTGTCCTCGCCGGTGTCAAGACGCCGCAAGCCCGTGTCTTGCGCCACGGCAAAGCTCGCAACACAAACAGAAAACAAACAAGCAATAAGCCGCGCGATCATACCGCCTCCACAAACTCCCCATAGGCCATAT
Source organism: Shimia sp. R9_2 (assembly GCF_017743735.1). Classification (GTDB taxonomy): domain Bacteria; phylum Pseudomonadota; class Alphaproteobacteria; order Rhodobacterales; family Rhodobacteraceae; genus Shimia. The sequence continues at coordinate 552,805 of NZ_JAGHRO010000001.1, read as the reverse complement.
CGATGACCTAAGGCGGAAATAGGGCATGCGCATGACATGCCCTGCTTGCGGAGCATTATGGCGGTATCAGCGCAGGATGGGAATCTCCGGTGCACGTTTACCCGGCTCGGTGAGCGCGCGCGGCTGCGGACCACCGGTTGCCCAGTCCAAAAGCTCTACCGTATGCACAATCGGCACCTCGGTCGCTGATCCTATTTGCATCATGCAGCCAATATTTCCCGCTACGATAATGTCGGGATTTTTGGCCTCTAGCGCCCGCACTTTGCGCTCTTTCAACTTTCCGGAGATCTCCGGCTGCATCAGGTTGTAAGTACCTGCCGAGCCACAGCACAAGTGACTATCCGCCGGCTCAACAACCGTGTAGCCCGCCTTTTTGAGCAGGTCTTTGGGGAAGGTTTTGATCTGCTGACCATGTTGCAGCGAACATGCAGCATGATAGGCCACCACGGTTTGCTTATCATCGCCTTGTGGCAGATCGAGCTTCATCAATACTTCAGACACATCCATCGCAATCCCACTTACGCGAGCAGCATCCGCCGCCAACGCGACATTGCGGAACATATGGCCATAGTCCTTCACCGTCGTGCCACATCCAGACGTGTTGATCACAATCGCATCCAACCCCTCGCCATCCATCTCCGCACACCAGGCTTTGATGTTCTTGGCCGCAGTCGCATGGCTTTCTTTGGTTTTGCCCATGTGGTGGGTCAGAGCACCGCAACAGCCCGCCCCCTCGGCCACCACAACTTCGCAGCCCAGCCGCGTCAGAAGACGAATTGTTGCATCATTGATGTCAGTGTTCAGCGCTTTCTGCGCACATCCCGTCATAAGGGCGACCCGCATCTTTTTGTCAGCCATCGGAGCAAAGCTCTGTGGATCGTCATTCCGGCTCACGGGCGGAATTGATTTTGGCGCCATATCCAGCATCGCACGCAAACGCGCATCCGGCATCAGAAACCGGAAAGGACGGCCCAATTTAGCCCCGAGCAGCGCCAGCCGGAACCGCATCGGGTAAGGCAGGATTTGCGCAAGAATCCACCGCAAGGCCCGGTCACTGAAGGGGCGCTTGTAGTTGTTTTCGATATATTCGCGCGCATGATCCACCAGATGCATATAATGCACGCCACTGGGACAGGTGGTCATACATGCCAGGCAGCTCAGACAACGGTCTACATGTTTGACCGTCTTTTCATCCGGCACACGCTCGTTTTCCAGCATATCTTTGATCTGGTAAATCCGTCCGCGCGGGCTGTCGAGTTCATCGCCAAGCACCTGATAAGTCGGACACGTCGCAGTGCAGAAACCGCAATGCACGCAGGCGCGCAGAATTTCGTTCGCGCGTTGTGTGCCGGGATCTTTGAGTTGATTTTCGGTGAATGTCGTCTGCATTTGCCTATTCCGGTTGTTCTGGCTCACGCCGCGTGTTGGGGGGAGCGATTGCCCCAATGTCGGTGAAGGTGTCGCGCTCCGCGGGAGGGAGCTCTTCCGGGCGCGGGGGGCGGACATGCGGCAGCATATTGGGCTCACATGCCCCGATCTTGCGATAGTTTTTGCGGGCCTCTTCAAGGCTCAAAGGGTTGGCGCCACCGCCGTCAAATTCCGGGGTCTGCCCGGGATCATCTTCCCAGAAGCAGACCTTGCAAATATCATAGCTGTCCCGTTCGCAGATGGTCAGGCAACCGCAGCAATGGCACGGAAGATGGGGCGCGGGGCGTGCTGCCCGACGCGCTCTCCATCGCCGAACCTGCCTGCGCTTGCCTTTTGTGCTCATCCCATCAGCCCTGGGTTCAAGATCCCACGGGGATCAAATTTTTTACGAAGCCTCGCGCTCAAGTTGGCCAATGCGGCAGGCTCGGGGTGGAACACGGGGACCCGTGCGCGCGTCGCCTCAGCCGCGCGGATCAGTGTGGCGTGACCTTGACCAACGGCTGCGCGCACATCCGAACCTTCGGACACTTGCACCCAAATCAAGCCGCCGCCCCAATCGTAAAGCACCTGCGCCTCCGGTTGACTCTGCTTAATGGCTGCGACGACGCCCGGCCCGTCAGTGGGTTTCACAGAGAGGCGCCACACATCACCGGTTCCGCCCTGAAACAGCGCCACATCCCGCACCCAGGACCAACCGGCAGCAACTTTTTCAGCATCGCGTTCAACAACAACTTCTGCGCCAAAATCTGCAAGCAGCGCCGTCAGTTTCTCAACACGGTAGGCCACAGAGGCTTCCAGTCCTTCAATGCGGATCATCGTAACAGGTGTGCCGTCTACACCCACGGGGGCATGTGCCGCACCGCTGACGTCGGAAGGAGACCCCAAAGCCGCGCTCATTGCCTTTACCGCTTGCTGATCATCCAAACCATGCAGTAGCACACAGCCGACCGCTTCAGACACCGCTTGAACCTTTAGGCTGACTTCACTGAGCACACCCAAAGTGCCCCAGCTGCCCCCCATCAGTTTCACCAAATCATAGCCGGTGACATTTTTCATCACGCGACCGCCATTCTTCAAGACGCGCCCTGCACCATCCACAAAACGCACACCCAACAAGCTGTCGCGGCAGGCGCCTGCCTGAATGCGCCGTGGGCCACTCACGTTGGCGGCGACCGCGCCGCCTATCGTGGGAACACCATCAGTGCCCAACAGGCCGCGGTGGTCCATCGGCTCAAAGGCCAAGCGTTGCCCTTCCGCCGCCAAGGTCGCTTCAATCTCCGCTATTGGCGTTCCAGCTCCGGCAACAATCGTCAGCGCACCCGGCTCATAAAGTGTCACGCCGGAAAGCGCGGAGGTCGACAACACTGTCGCGTCGCTTGGCGCACCGATCGCGCGTGTGCCCCCGCCCTGTATGCGCAACGCCGTTTGCGCGCCCGCCACTATCTCTGCCAATGCGGCTTCATTTGCAGGTGTCATCATAGTCTTACTGGTCCAAAATATCCTGGGGTGAAGCCAAAACTGGCTGTGGCAGAGGGGCAAAGCCCCTGATTTGCCTGAGATTATTCAGCCGCCATTCGACGCGGCTCGCTCGCAGCCAAGGGAAATACTTTCGCCGGGTTCAAAAGCCACTTAGGGTCGAACACATCTTTCACCGCCATCTGGATATCCAGATCTTCCGGCGCATATTGATCCACCATCAGATCCCGTTTCTCGATACCCACGCCATGCTCACCTGTGAGACATCCCCCGACTTCAACACACAGTCGCAAAATGTCAGCGCCAAAGGCTTCGCACCTCTCCAGATCGCCCGGCTTGTTGGCATCAAACAGAATGAGCGGGTGCATGTTCCCGTCCCCGGCGTGAAAAACATTGCCTACATCAAGGCCGTAGTCTTTGCTCAGCTCCCCAATTCTGCGGAGCACATAGGGAAGTTGGCTCACGGGAATGGTGCCATCCAAGCACATGTAGTCGTTGATCTGCCCCATCGCCCCAAAAGCCGATTTACGTCCGAGCCAAATCCGCGCGCTCTCTTCCGCGCTTGTACTTTCGCGCAGCTCCACTGGATTGTGTGTCCGGGCGATCGCCAGAATACGTTCAAGCTGGGCTTCGATTTCCTGATCGGAGCCTTCCACTTCGACAATCAACAGCGCCTCACAGTCTGGATACCCCGCCCCGGCAAATGCCTCTGTGGCGCGGATGCAAGGGCGATCCATAAACTCAATCGCCACCGGCAGAATGCCCGACTTGATAATGTCGCTCACGCATTGGCCTGCGACTTCATTGCTATCAAACCCCATGAGGACAGGTCTTGCGCCTTCTGGTTTGTGCAAAATACGCAATGTGGCTTCGGTTACGACACCAAGCTGGCCCTCACTGCCGCAGATCACACCCAGAAGATCCAAGCCGCCGGCATCCAAATGGGCACCGCCAATCTCGAAAACCTCGCCCTCCATGGTCACCATTGTGACGCCCATCAGATTGTTCGTTGTCACGCCATACTTCAGGCAATGGGCACCGCCGGAATTCATCGCAATATTACCCGCAATGGCGCAGGCCAGTTGGCTGGAAGGATCTGGTGCGTAAAAGAAGCCGTCCTCTTCCACCGCGCCGGAAACACTCAAGTTAGTGCGGCCCGTTTGCACGCGAATGAAGCGATTTTCATAATCTGTTTCAAGCACTTCAGTCATTCGGGCCACGCCCAGAATGATCGAGTCCGCGGTTGGCATCGATCCCCCCGCAAGAGAAGTGCCTGCTCCGCGTGGCACCACGGGCACATCTTCTTCGTGACAGACTTTTAGAACCGCCACCACTTCTTCAGTGGAGGCAGGAAGAACCGCAGCAAGCGGCGGGCACCGATAGGCGGTAAGTGCGTCGCACTCATAGGCCCGCGTTTCAGCCTCATCAGAGATGACAGCATCTGCCGGAAGCACTTCCTGAAGCCGGGCAACAATGCGCGCCTTCTTCGCAAGAACCTCAGGGTTAGGGGTTGGCATGTCCATGGCTGACCTCCGCAATAATTGGTAAATTAATATAACCAATATTGCAGACTGGCAAGAGCTAAGCGATGACGCTACTGTACAGACATGACTTTCACACAGCTCGCCAACCAGTTTTCACCCCTTGATTTCATTGCTGTTGCAGCGAGTCTCTTGACTTGGTTTGCCACCACGCATCTCATTGAAAATCCGCCTAAAAACAGACCATCCGTGTCGCGACTGATGGCGTTTTATCGAAGAGAATGGATGGTTCATTATGTGGAGCGAAATGCCCGCATTTTTGATGCGCAGATCATGGGAAACCTGCGTCAGAGCACGGCGTTCTTTGCCTCTTCATCAATGATCGCCATTGGCGGTTTGGTGGCTTTGATCGGGAATACTGACCAAATTGCCGGCCTCACACAGGATCTGGCGCAGAAAGCTGATTCCACCTCTGTCCTGGAAATCAAACTGATGTTGGTCCTGCTCTTCGTTGGCAACGCATTCTTGAAATTTGTCTGGTCCCACAGACTCTTCGGCTATTGCTCTGTGCTGATGGGGGCAGTGCCAAATGACAAAGACCATCCCGCAGCGATGTCTCGCGCCCACAAGGCTGCGGATGTGAACATCACGGCGGCACGCAGCTTCAATCGGGGGATTCGGGCCATCTATTTTGGATTGGCTTCCGCGGCCTGGCTTTTGGGGCCCGTCATGTTGCTTGTTGGCATTTCCGTGACAGTGATCGTGCTGGGACGGCGCGAATTTGCCTCTCAGTCCCGCGCCGCCCTGCTGCGTGATCCTCGCTAAATAACCCGCCAAAACACCGTCGGTATATCGTCGGTATCGCGGCTGTATCACGACGTTATAGCGGGTGTGCAATGTCGGTCTTTTTAGAACGGGACAAACCGCACAAAACCGTGCTCCATCAGACCCGATGATAAGGGGCGCCAGCCAAAATGCTTGCAGCCCGGTAAAGCTGTTCACTCAGCATCACGCGGGCCAGCATATGTGGCCAAACCATTTTACCAAAACTGAGCTTGGCATCTGCCCGCGCGCGCAGCGCGGGATCAATGCCATCCGCGCCGCCGATCACAAAAGCCAGATCACTCCGCCCATCATCGCGCCAGCCACCGAGCATGTTCGCAAAATCCGGACTGCTCATCAGCTTGCCACGCTCATCCAGCGCGCAGATCACAGCCCCTTTAGGGATGACACCTTCAAGAAGCCCTGCTTCGGTCGACACCCCGCCGCCCTTGCGGTCTTCAACTTCATGCACCGCAACCGGACCGAGCCCCAGAGCGCGTCCGGTGCGGTCAAACCGTGTCAGATAATCATCAAGAAGGTCGCGCTCAGGGCCAGACCGCAGCCGACCCACGGCGCAGATGTGCACTTTGAGTGCCATGTCGCTGCCTTGTGCTGTGGCGACGCAGCGCTAAGCGCACGCGCCGCGCAGACTTATGCGGAGCCGCCAGGCACCCACATTTTTTCCAGCTGATAGAATTCGCGCACTTCCGGACGGAAGATATGCACGATCACATCGCCAGTATCCACAAGCACCCAGTCACCGGAATCCTTGCCTTCAACTTTGGCGCTGCGGCCAAACTCATGCTTGAGCCGTTCGACAAGTTTCTCAGCGAGGGCCACAACCTGACGCGAGGAGCGCCCGGAGCAGATCACCATGTAATCGCCAATCGACGTCTTGCCGCGCAGGTCGATCTGCACAACGTCTTCGGCTTTGTCTTCGCTAAGAGAGGTGAGAATGCGGGCAAGCAGATCCTCGCTTGTAGCATCCGAGGCGCCCGATGTCAGAACGGGTCCGGTATCAGCAGCATTTGCCACGTCAGTGTTCAAAGACAGAAGTCTGCCCTCCTTGCAACGCACCGCAAAGCCCCGGTGCCGGGCGTAAATTCAAGATAGCACCGGTTGGACTCATTCTCAACGAAAGGCAAGCAAGATTTGGCGCGCATGGACCAATTGGCGCAGAAACGCTGCGGTTTCGGGAAGTTTTCGAGGAAAATCAGCCAATGAGGGAGGGGGGGGCAGCCCCCAGCTTGCGCGTTGCGCAAGCTTCCCGCGGGATACTTTAAGAATGAGAAGGCGGATTGGCGAGACCCGCATCTGCCGCGCTATCTTCCAACAGTCGCACCTCACGCTGTGGGAAGGGAAGCGAAATGCCGTGCTCCTTGAAGGCATCCCAGAGCGCGAGATAGACATTGCCGCGAATATTGGTCAGCCCGCCGGTGGGGTCCTTGATCCAAAACCGCAGAATGTAATCCACACTGCTGTCGCCAAAACCCACGATGTGGCACACAGGGGTGTTGGGATAAGTCAGCACGCGCCCCACGGATTTGGCTGCCTCCACCGCCACTTTGCGCACCAGATGCGGATCATCGTCATAGGCGGTGCCAAAATAGATATCGAGCCGCACAAAGGTGTCAGAATGGGACCAGTTCACCACCTGATTGGTGATCAAGTCCTCGTTAGGGATGAGAAATTCGCGCCCATCGCGGGTGACCACACTCACATAGCGCGCACCCAGAGAGTTGATCCAACCGAAGGTTTCCCCCAGCGAGATCACGTCGCCGGGCTTGATGGATTTGTCCATCAGGATGATGAGGCCTGAGACGAGATTGGACACCACTTTTTGCAGGCCAAAACCCAGACCAACACCGACAAACCCGGTGAGAAAGGCAAGACCGCGCAGATCAAAGCCGATGATTCTCAGACCAACAAAGAAGGCCGCAGTATAGAGGAAGACCTGCAAGAGCTTGCCAAACAGCACGCGCATGGAGGGGGAGATGTCTTCGCTGCGGCTCAGCCTGCTGTCCACCTGACGCGCTGCAAGGCGGGCCAGCACAAAGGTTGCGGCCAACATCAGGATCGCCTGCGCCATCATCCAAAGAGACACGCGGGTTTCGCCAAAGGTGAGCGACATGCTGTCCATCAGCTCAACCGCGTCATCGCGCAGGCCCGTGAGGATGAGCGTCACCCAGATCCAAGCGCCATATCGCAACACCGCCCGCAATGTGGTGTTTGGCACAACCCGCAAAACCACCACCACAAACAGGAAGGCAAGCGCCAGATTGGCAAGCTCAACCAAGAGATAAGACCGACTTGGCCATGTCACCGCGCGCATCACCCAAACCGTGAACCAGATCAAAATGGTGAAGAAGATCAGCGCCATACGGCGATGCACCATCATGGCGTAGCGATAACGCCATTTGGGCCAACCTTCGCGCGTCTTGAGCCAGTCGTAGAATCTGGGTTTGAAGATCATCGCCAAAGCCGCTGCGATCACCATCAAAATCAAGGCGATCAACACCTGATAGGCCGCCCATGGCCGCAACAGGGTTTCGGCAAAAGCCACCACCTGGTCCCAGATGCCCAGGGCAATTTCCGTGGTCTCGGCTGCGTCGCCGCTTTGGCTTATGGTTTCGGGGTGGTGCACGGCGCGATCTGCTGCCGCGATGCGATCCAATTCGGAAGGCGCTGTGCTGTCAGTCGGGCCTGAGATGGTCTCTTCTTCCATAAAATCAGTCTTGCACGTCAAACCGCTTGCAGCAACGCGCAGACTGCACAGCGCATCCTTGGGCGGCTTCTGCTTGAAGGAATCTTTTGGCACGTATAGATGGGTGACATGAAACGCATCTATGACATCGACGACCGCGCCTTTTTACCTTGGCGTTTCTTTGGTCAGTCCAAATCCGTCATCGCCGCCCTATGAAGGTGCGGCGTGCGTTTGCGCGCCTGTTTGACAGCCAAAGTTTCAGCTACACAATCAGAATGGAGAGGACCCATGTCCCCCAAAACGCTTTATGACAAGATCTGGGACGCCCATGTGGCACACGAAGCCGAAGACGGCACCAGCTTGCTTTATATTGACCGTCACCTCGTTCACGAAGTGACCAGCCCGCAGGCCTTTGAGGGCTTGCGCATGACCGGCCGCAAAGTGCGTGCACCGGAGAAAACCATCGCTGTGCCGGATCACAACGTGCCAACCACCAAGGGCCGTGAAAACCCGGAGCAGATGACCGAGGAAAGCCGCATTCAGGTGGCCGCGCTCGACAAGAACGCCAAGGAATTTGGTGTGCACTACTATCCGGTGTCTGACGTGCGTCAGGGCATCGTGCACATCGTTGGCCCGGAAAACGGCTGGACCCTGCCGGGCATGACCGTGGTTTGCGGCGACAGCCACACCGCGACCCACGGCGCATTTGGATCGCTGGCCCATGGCATCGGTACTTCCGAGGTGGAGCACGTACTGGCCACCCAGACGCTGATCCAGAAAAAGTCCAAGAACATGAAGGTGGAGATCACCGGAAAGCTGAACCCGGGCGTGACCGCCAAGGATGTGACGCTTGCGATCATCGGCGCCACCGGCACCGGCGGCGGCACCGGCTATGTGATCGAATACTGTGGGGAGGCGATCCAGTCGCTGTCCATGGAAGGCCGCATGACCGTCTGCAACATGGCGATTGAAGGCGGCGCACGTGCTGGCCTGATCGCTCCTGACCAGACCACCTTTGATTACTGCAAAGGCCGTCCGCACGCGCCAAAAGGCGCAGCATGGGAGCAGGCCGAGGCCTATTGGCGTACGCTCTACACCGATGAGGGTGCGCATTTTGACAAGGTCGTCACCCTGAAGGGCGAAGACATCCAGCCGGTTGTCACCTGGGGTACCAGCCCTGAGGATGTTCTGCCGATCACCGGTGTTGTGCCTGCACCTGAAGACTTTGAAGGCGGCAAGATTGAAGCGGCACGTCGCTCCATCGAGTACATGGGGCTGACCCCTGGCCAGAAGCTGACCGACATCGAGATCGACACAGTCTTCATCGGCTCCTGCACCAACGGTCGTATCGAAGACATGCGCGCCGTGGCTGAAGTGGTCAAAGGCAAGAAGATCAAAGAGGGCATGCGGGCGATGATCGTTCCGGGCTCCGGTCTTGTTCGGGCGCAGGCGGAAGAAGAAGGTCTGGCAGACATCTTCAAGGACGCCGGCTTTGAATGGCGTCTTGCGGGCTGCTCCATGTGTCTGGCGATGAACCCTGACCAGCTATCGGAAAACGAACGCTGCGCCTCGACGTCCAACCGGAACTTCGAAGGCCGCCAGGGCTACAAAGGCCGCACACACCTTGTGTCGCCTGCCATGGCTGCTGCTGCTGCGATCACCGGCAAGCTGACGGACATTCGAGAACTGATGTAAGGCGGATCCTCTCATAGGCCTGTCGGGCGCTGCTTTGGTAGCCGCGCGTCAGGGCTTTGGGAGGCATCAACCCAGTTTCTTCAACCAGGCAACACGCAACGTCATGTTCACATCCTTTGATCCTATGGTGACCAACTGTGTAGGCGCGGCCCCTTTCTCAGGGCTGTCCGTGTCCCCATCTCAGTTGAAGCCGCGGCAGAATGTCGCGGCGCGCACCGCACAGAGCACCACGCTTTGCGCAGGAAAGGAGACTGAAAATGATCCGTGTTGTATTGCCAACTATCTTAGCTTTTGCCAGCCTGATGGGCCTCTGGGCCATCACCGCGACCGTGATTGCGTAACGCAAGCTGTCAAAGCTTATATCTCTATCGAACACCCGATGGTCGGCGCGACCGTTGGGTGTTCTCGTTTTTGAATCGCTCTGAAAGGACGATAGAATGAAAAAGTTCGAAACTTTCTCCGGTATCGCCGCGCCTATGCCGCTGGTGAACATCGACACAGACATGATTATCCCCAAGGTCTTCCTGAAGTCCATCGAACGCACGGGCTTTGGCAAGAACCTCTTTGATGAGATGCGCTACAACCGCGACGGCACAGAAATCCCAGATTTCGTGCTGAACAAACCACAATACCGCAGCGCGCAGATCCTAATCGCGGGTGACAACTTTGGCTGCGGCTCTTCGCGTGAACACGCGCCATGGGCGCTGGACGATTTCGGCATCAAGGTGATCGTGTCCACCTCCTTTGCTGACATCTTCTTCAACAACAGCTTCAAGAACGGCATGCTGCCGATCGTTTTGCCGCAAGAGCAGGTCGACGTGCTGATGGCCGACGCGGAGAAAGGCGAAAACGCCCGTATGACCGTGGATCTGGAAGCTCAGGAAATCACAACCTCGGATGGCGAGGTGATCAAGTTCGAGGTGGATGCGTTCAAAAAGCACTGCCTGCTCAATGGTCTGGATGACATTGGTCTAACCATGGAGAAAGAAGCCTCTATCGACGCATATGAGGCTAAAGCGGGGGCCGAGCGCCCTTGGGTCTGAACCTTCGCTGACGCACTTCAGGCGCTGCCCCACCCGGGCGGCGCCTTTTTTATTGAGGAATTTGATGGATCTGACCAAGCGGTCATTTGAAACCGAACGTTTGCTGATCCGCAGTTGCGAGCTGGCGGACGCTGCCACTCTTGCGCAGCTAATGACACCTTCGATCAGCCAGCGGGTGGCCGCATGGCCAACATCACTCACTGCTGAGGACGCGCGTGCGCTTCTGAGGGGCTACATTGAGGCCGCAAATTCAGGCAGCACTTTTGCGTATGTGCTGATCGATAGAGAAACCTGCGCGCTTATTGGCTGACTCAAGATCGACCTTTCCAACGCTCCTCAGAAGACGGGCGCCAAGTTCGGGGAATTTGGCTATTGGATTGGCGAAGCCTACCAACGCCAAGGTTATGCCTTTGAAGTGTCACGCGGCGCGCTGGACTTCGGGCTTCACACTCTCGGCCTGGATACAATGCGCGCGGGCGCGCAGGTGCAAAACCACGCGTCCCTCAGACTCCTTGAGAAACTTGGCATGGAGCCCGTTGGCGTTGAACGCGTCTGGGCCCCCGCCAGACAACGCCACGAAGAGTGCGCGTTTTGGCAGATGCAGAAACCAACCATCCCATAGGTTGATTGAACGACCAACGCGGCTCTCGACAAAGCTGATAGCGCAAACCTCAATTGCGGCACAATTGTGGCAATCCCTCCCGCACAGAAATATCTCTGTTGATTCTCAGTGCGTTATCCGACGCCATAGTGGCCTATCCGATGAACTGCGCCAAAACACCGCCTTTTAAGGCCGTTATTGATGCATTCGGGCATCACATAGCCCTGAGCACCGCCCAATCTTAATCATTTCTCAAACAAATCCTTGAGCCCCGCCAAATTCCGGCGTCAAATTGTGGCGGAAATGGGGCAAACCGCCATTAAGTGCGGATAAAGACGGGATAAGTTCGCGGCAATGTACCGCGGCGTCCGGTTGAAGGGTACTACGGCAGTGATAGGCAGAATAATAGGAGCGGGCACACGCGCAGGCTTGGTTGCGTTGCTGTTTGCTTTGCCAGCAATAATCTTACCATCGATCAGCTCTGACGCGGTTCAGATCATGATGCTTTTTGCGTTGTTTTCTGGCTGCCTTGTGTTCATCGAATATGTGTCCAGCGCGCCCTCCATCATTGAGTTTCGCTATGCGCCGCCATTTAACAGGCTCCGTTTCCTGGCGATCTTCTTCACGGTTTTTGCACTCTCTGTGATTGCCCGTGGCGAAGTCGCCCCCAATGCATTCACCGCCTTTCTGCACGCTCTTGGGATCATTGTCGGCGACGCGATTGATTTCCCATATTCGCCAGTGCGTCTGATGGTGATCATGCTACCAAACAACGCCTCAGCGGAATTGGTGCATCAGGTCCGTACTGCGTCGGGCCTGTCTTACCTGATCTCGCTGATCACTTTGGTGGTGTTCTTCTTCTACCTGCGCATTCTGGGATGGCCCGCACGCAATGGCGCCTTCAATGTCTGGGTCAACCTGCCACTGTTTGACCCGACAGCGGGCGGAGATGTGATGCCCCGTTTGCAACGCGATGGCCGCCTTAACATTGCGTTAGGGTTTCTTATGCCATTCTTAATTCCGGCGATCATTCAGATGATGTCGGATTTGATTGACCCGATCTATCTGAGCGACCCGAAGACAATGATCTGGACAATCAGCGCATGGGCATTTGTACCCGCCAGCATGATCATGCGCGGCATGGCCATGACCCGTGTTGCGACTTTGATCAACGAGAACCGCCGTCGCGCTTATGCGGCCTCTCGCAGTGCGCACGCGCAGCAATCTCAGGTTTCCTCCACCGCCTGATCCAAACACTTTGGACATTTGGCCTGTTGTGCACGCCTGTCTGGGGCGAAACCATCCGTGTTGCGACCTATGACGTGGAGCTTTCGCGCAAAGGCCCCGGCCTCATGCTGCGTGACATTCAGCGCAACGACGATCAAACGCAGGCGATCACCCAAGTGGTCGCGCACATCGCACCAGATATCCTGTTTCTGCAAGGGGTGGATTATGATGCGGACCTGCTGGGGCTGAAAGCGCTGCGCGATCGCTTTTCTGAGGCGGGCCTGATCTTTCCCCACCTCTTTGCGCTCAAGCCAAACACCGGCATACCCACGGGGCTGGACATGAACGGTGACGGCTATCTGCACGATGCAGAGGATGCACAGGGGTTTGGACAGTTTCGGGGGGCTTCGGGTATGGCTGTCCTCTCGCGTTGGCCCTTTGGAGAGGTGCGAGATTTCAGCGGGCTTTTGTGGCGTGATTTGCCAGAGGCTCAACTGCCAAGGGTGGCCGATACCCCATTTCCTTCGCAGGAGGCGCAGGCGATCCAGCGACTTTCCACCGGTGGCCACTGGTCACTGCAGGTGATACCGCCAAACGGTGCGTTCACGCTGATGCTCTTTGCCGCTGGGCCGCCAGTCTTTGATGGGCCGGAAGATCGAAACGGGCTGCGCAATGCCGATGAAATCAGTCTGTGGCACCATCTGCTGGATGGAAAGCTCGGCCCCGCCCCTGAGCCCCCTTTCGTTATCATGGGCGGCGCAAATCTTGATCCGTACTCCGGAGAGGGACGGCGCCATGTGATTGCAGATTTGCTTGCGGATCCCCGACTGCAAGACCCGCTTTCAGATGCTGGCGCAACCGTTGACTGGAAGGAGCCGACGCCCGGAGACCTGCGGGTCGACTACCTCCTGCCTTCGGCAAACATCACAGTGGAGCATGCAGGTGTGTTCTGGCCCAAACCGCCTGATCCGGACGCTGCGCTTCTGGAACACAAGACAACACCGGCCAGCCGTCACCATATCGTTTGGGCCGACATTCGATATTGATCGGTTTCTCAAGCTTTCCAGCGCATTCAAGCCCCTTGTTTCTTGATCTTTTGCGCCTGTCTCGCTAACCCGTAGCGAACCCAAAGGATCAAGGACGACACCCATGAGCAACCCTTCGCTTCTCATCCTCGCCGGCGACGGCATCGGCCCCGAAGTCATGACCGAAGTTCAGCGCGTTATCGGCTGGTTTGGCGACAAGCGCGGTCTGAAATTTGACGTGAGCGAAGACCTCGTGGGCGGCGCAGCATACGACAAACACGGTGTGCCGCTGCATGATGACACCATGGCGAAAGCCCAAGAGGTGGACGCGGTTCTGCTGGGTGCTGTGGGCGGCCCGAAATACGACGATCTGGATTTCTCCGTAAAGCCGGAGCGCGGCCTGCTGCGCCTGCGCAAAGAGATGGACCTTTTTGCCAACCTGCGCCCGGCACAGTGTTTTGACGCACTGGCAGACTTTTCCTCTCTAAAGACTGACATCGTGTCTGGCCTGGATATCATGATCGTGCGCGAGCTGACGGGCGGTGTGTACTTCGGCGAGCCACGCGGCATCTTTGAAGAAGGCAACGAACGTGTGGGCATCAACACCCAGCGTTACACCGAAAGCGAAATCGAGCGTGGCGCGCGTGCAGCGTTTGAACTTGCGATGGTGCGCGACAAGCGTCTGTGCTCCATGGAAAAAGCCAACGTGATGGAAAGCGGCATTCTGTGGCGCGAAGTGGTGAACGAAGTTGCCAAAGACTACCCAGAGGTAGAACTGTCTCACATGTATGCCGACAACGGCGCAATGCAGCTGGTGCGCGCACCCAAACAGTTTGACGTGATCTACACCGACAACCTGTTTGGCGACATCCTGTCTGACTGTGCGGCAATGCTGACCGGCTCTCTGGGTATGCTGCCGTCTGCGTCCCTTGGTGCACCGATGGCCAATGGCCGACCGAAAGCGCTGTATGAACCCGTACACGGCTCCGCACCTGACATCGCAGGCCAAGGCAAAGCGAACCCATGCGCCTGTGTGCTCTCCTTCGCGATGGCGCTGCGCTATTCCTTCAATGAAGGTGCCGAGGCCGATCGTCTGGAAGCAGCTGTTGAGAAAGTGCTGGCAGACGGCGTGCGCACCGCAGATCTGATGCAGTCCGAAGGTGAGACACCGGTCTCCACCTCCGAGATGGGCGACGCCCTGCTCGCGGCCCTGGACGCCAGTCTCTGATCGCAGGCCTCCATAACCAAAACAAAAGGCGCCTCATCGGGCGCCTTTTTCTTTGAGCGTTTGCTTATTGCAACGCGGGTCGCGGGTTCTTTTGCGCGTGGCTGTAAATCGAGCGGACGCTCCACTCCACGGAATTGCGCATCGTGCGCCCGAGGGCTGTGTCAAACGCCAGAATGACATCTTCGATCTCATCGCTCGCTGTCTGCACCACAGCTTCAAACGACTTTGAGTCGATGATCTGGTTGTTAAACGAATCCACGATTTTCAGGTTTAGACGCACATCGATCTTGAGGGCTTCGGTGCCTTCAATTTCGACGACCGGGAGTCGCGCCTGAAACTCACGCAGGTCGGTTACAATCACATAATCCGGGCGCAAGCCAACGCTTGAACGGCCAACCGAGCGGACTTTGCCACTGTTCTCATAGCTTTCCACCAGCAGGTTCTGCACGATCACCGGCGCGCGGTCTACCCAGCGGGCACGGGGCAGATATTCGATCTGATAAGGTGTCGGCTGCACCGCAATCTGATCGGTGTTCACCGCAGACGAAGCTGTCGGCTCTTCCACCACGATTTGCTGGCGAATACGCGGTAGCCCTGAGGCAAAAGTGCTTTTGGGTGTCAGCGTATAAAGGTCAGTTGGCGTCGTGGCACGATTGAGGGTCTCAATCCCTGTGCACCCAGAAAGCGCCACCGCGCCCAGCATCATGCCTACCCATACCAGTCGCATCATCGACGAAACTCCGATCCTTGAGTGCCCAGAAGGAACCGAGCTGGATCACGCCTGATCAGCTCAACCAACCGGTCCATGTTGTTTATGAGAAACCGCGCTTCTTCCACGAAACGGGTGGCCTGCGGCAGACCGATGCGGAAGAACTCCGTCACCTGACGCTCGTTTTGCGCAACGATACCGTCCAGACGGCCCAACAGGGCTGAGGCGGATTGCGAGGCGGCAAGCACCTCATCTGCGGCGCGGTCAATGTCATCTGTCACACCGTTGACCGTGCCGGACACGGCGGAAACAGCGCCGCTGATATCTGTGAGAATGCCAGAGATCTCTTCATCAAGAATGCGGTTCACACCGGTGAATGTCTCCCGGGCGGTGCCCAGCGTGTCATCTGCTGTTTCCATCGCTTCGGTGATCGCCGCAAGCGTCACATTGGAGCGCGCAAATGTGTCTGTGGCCGCAAGCAGCGCCGCACTGCCCTGCTCTGACAATGTATCGAGATCACCGGCGGCCCCCACCGCGAGCGCGTCGATGTTGCCAATCATCGTGTTGGCAGATTTTGCCGCCGCGCTGATATCGGCAACGAGATCAGGGAGTTCTGTGTCCACAGTTGTTCGAATGGTGTCGAGCGCATCACGCGCACTGGTCGCAGCCGCGCGCGCCTCGGCGACAAAGGCTGCCCCGTCCCCTTCAACCAAAGTTGTGACGCTGTCTGCGGTTGCATCGACCGAACGCAGCATTTCGTCTGACAGATCCAGCGCCTCATCCAGATTGGCCAAAGTAGACTGCGCCTGAGCAAGACGCGCAGTAGCCTCGGCAATCAATAGCGCGCCTTCTGTGGAAATCGAAGAAACGCCGGTTTCAATCACAACCAAGGTTTCGTTGGCCTGATCCAACAGAGGCGGCAGCTTGGTGTCAGCCAGTGAACGCACCGAACTGAGCGTTTCCGTCGCCTCATTGGCAAGCGGTTTGATATCTGTGCTCAGCACCTCGTTGGCGGTATCTGAGGTCACACGCACAGAATTCAGCGTATCCGTTGCTGTGTTGGTCGCTGTCTCAAAAGCCGCAATCGCACTTTCAGACTGATCGACCCGTGCCTTGATGCTGCTGCCCACTTCTTCGTAGCGGCTCATCAGGTTTGAAGCGTCTTGCCCCACCTGAGCCACCTGTGTTTCGAGCACTGAGGCGGTGTCCTGCACCTGCTGCACCAGCGCAGGCAGGCGTTCTTCAACCAGATTGCGTGCTGATTGCAGTGTGGCCAGCGCGGAAGGCTCAAGCACCGTCACAACGCCTTCGAGGGCGGCGGCGGCGTCCGCACCGCGGGTGATGAAATCACTCAACTGATCCTTCATCAGCGCATCCGCCGTGCCAAAGGCGCTTTCAGCGTTGCGCAATGTGCCTTCGGTGCGATCAGCGGCCACGCGAATGCTGCCAAGCGTTGTGGTGGCCTCTTCCAAGGTTTCCTCTGCCGTGTCGGAAAGTTGCTCAAGTCGACCAGTGAAGGCCGCAATCTCGCGCGCCGCGCTTCCTACATCCGTCGACAGGGTTTCAAACTCAGACAGCGTGCGATCAAGCCGCCCAGACGCGCTTGAGAGGTTCTCAAGAAGCGATGTCACGGCCTCGGTGTTCTCATCACTCACAACCGATTGCAGCCGCTCCAGAAGCTCGATGGCCTTTCCCATCAGCTCAGGCGCGCTTTCTACAACGGATTGCAAGGCACTTGCTTCCGTTGGAATTTCGCCAAACTGAGGCAAGGCCTGCGCCTCGGGAGTGCCACCGGAAAGCGCAACAAAGCTCACCCCCGTCACGCCCTGCCCCTGAAGCTTCGCAATCGTGTCGGTCTTCACGGGGATGTCCGCGCCAACTTCAATGCGCACGCGCACCCGCGAGGGATCTTCGTCGTCGAGCTCCAACATCACAACCTGCCCAACCGGCAAGCCGTTGTAGCGGACGCCGCCCGCCATCCCGAGGCCCGACACATTGTCAAAAAGCACGTCGTAATATGCGTACTGCCGCTCCAGATCGACTTTGGCGAGCCAGAACACAAACAGGAAAGAGCCGATCAAACCGACCAGCGCGAACACCCCAATCAGGAGGTAGTTTGCCCGTGTCTCCATCTGCCCTTAACTCCTACTGCCTTTGACCTGCGCCGCACGCGCGCGTGGTCCCGTAAAATATTCCTGAACCCAGGGATGATCGACATCTGTCATGGTCTCAATCGGCCCTTCTACCAGCACGCGCTTCTCTGCCAATACGGCAATCCGGTCACAGATGGCATAAAGGCTGTCCAGATCGTGGGTCACCATAAACACGGTGATACCAAGCGCGCGCTGCAATTCCCCAATCAAATCGTCGTAGGCGGCCGCGCCAATCGGATCGAGACCCGCCGTCGGTTCGTCCAAGAACACGATCTGCGGATCAAGCGCCAAGGCCCGCGCCAAAGCGGCCCGTTTGCGCATCCCGCCTGACAGTTCGCTTGGCAGCTTCTCACAGGCAAAATGCGGCAGCCCTACAAGCCCGATCTTTAGCGCGCCGAGATCCTTCATCAGATTTTGCGAGAGTTTGAGATGCTCGCGCATCGGGGCCATAACGTTTTGAAGAACCGTGAGGCTGGAAAACAGCGCCCCGTCTTGAAAGGCGACGCCCCAGCGGGTTTCAACCTTGCGACGCTCGGCCTCCGGGGCGTGCAGCACATCAGTGCCAAGCACCTCGATGCGGCCAGCCGCCGGGCGGTTCAGCCCGACAATCGT
The DNA here is from genome assembly GCF_017743735.1 of Shimia sp. R9_2. Classification (GTDB taxonomy): domain Bacteria; phylum Pseudomonadota; class Alphaproteobacteria; order Rhodobacterales; family Rhodobacteraceae; genus Shimia. Next base: position 534,601 of record NZ_JAGHRO010000001.1, on the reverse strand, counting down.
GCGCAGCAGCACGGATTTACCGGTGCCGGACCCACCAACGATGCCCAGCACTTCGCCTCGCCAAACATCCAGATCCAGATTGTCATGCACCACTTGCTTGCCAAACTGATTGCGCAAACCGCGCACCTTGATGACCGCTTCACACTCTTCTTTGACAGCGCCTGCGGGCTGCGTCTCCACCACGTTCATATGCCCAGCTCCGCAAAGAAGATCGAAAACAGAGCATCCAGAGCGATCACCAGAAAGATGCTCTGCACCACACTTGAGGTGGTGCGTTGCCCAACGCTGGTAGAGCTGCTTTTCACTTGGAAGGCCTGCCAACAGGCCACAACGCCGATCACCAGCGCAAAGAATGGGGCTTTGACCATACCCACCAGAAGATGGCTTACATCCGTGTTCTCATAAAGCCGTGTGACAAACATGCCCGGGCTGACACCAAGGTTGATCCAACTCATGAGAGCGCCGCCAAAGAGGCCAAACAGATTGGCCACAAAACCCAGCAATGGCAGCATGATCAGGAGCGCCAGAACACGCGGCACCACCAATACACGCACCGGATCAAGCCCGAGCGTCTGCATCGCGTCAATTTCCTGCTGCACTTTCATGGATCCCACTGAGGCGGTGAAAGCGGACCCTGAACGACCAGCGACAATGATCGCGGTGAGCAGGATCCCCAGCTCCCGGAGCACGGAAATCGAGATCAATTCAACGACAAAGACTTCCGCGCCAAAGCGCTGCAATTGAGTGGCCCCCTGAAAGGCCAGAACCACGCCGATAAGAAAACCCATAAGTCCAATGATGGGCACAGCGTTGAATCCGGTGTCCTGCATATGAGTCACGAGTGACGCCCAGCGCAGCTTGTGTGGACGAGACAATTCGCGCGTCAATGCGGCGAGTGTTTGCCCCAGAAAACTGATCAATGAGAGCGCATTGTGATAGCCCCCGACCAAAGACTTGCCCCACTCCTCCAGCCAGGCCCAGGCTGAATGCGCGGCAGCGTCTTGCACCTCTTCATCAGGAGCCGCTGCGGAAACCGTGCGGATCAACGCCAGTTGATCCTGCGCACCACCATCAATGGCAACCTCAGCTCCCGCACGGCTTAGCCGGTCGCGCAAATGCGTGACCATCCAGGCGCCGCCAGTGTCCATCGCCGTGAGATCAGAAAGATCGACCCGCACTGTGCCAGCATTTGCCGAAACCTGTGCAAAAGGTCGCTCCATCTCTGCAAGGTGTTCGGTCAGAAGCGCACCGGTCAGACGCACAACCGTCTCGTTACCCGTCGCTTCGACGTGCAGGTTGGGGCGCTTGTTGGTCATGAAACCAACACCATCTGGCTTGAGGCATACGCCCCTTTCGTCCCGGTCATTTTGGTCCCAAATGCGTGGAGTCGTCTTGCGTCCCGCCACCTTTATCAAACAGCCTCAGCGCTTTAAACCCCAAGGGCTATCGCAGCGGCACCCGTTGTTCCAAAGCGTCAATCTTTGGGCGTGGCAAATGCTTAAACGCCCGTAAGACCATCTGCCGCGCGCGCGCGCCTTCCCAATCCCGTGGCAACACCAGATCCTGCACCGCCCCGTGCCTCAAACACAGACGACGCCAGTGATGCAGCGCCACAAGCCTCAGGCTCGTGCGGTCAAACAGGTCTTCAGGCACCGGATGCGCAAGCACCTTTTCCACCACAGACGCGAGTTCATCATATTCCGCGCGCATCACCTGAGGCGCAACGGTCTCCGTAACCCACTCAGGCATGTCACTTGGTGCAAAGGCGCTCAGCAGGCAGCTCTGTGGTGCCTCTGACAGACCACTCACCAAAGCGCTGCGGGTCGACAGTTGCACCGCACCCGCAGGCAAAAGCGCCTCAAACTCCGCGACGGCTAAGGATGGCTCTCCGATCAACAAACTCACGGTCGCAGCGGCTTTTCCCTTGGCACCGTAAACCTGTGGACGTGCGCGCTCCGTCGCGGCCCATCCTTCTGCGGATAGACGATGCGCAGACATACGTCCGCGCTTTTCGGTAACCACCCAGCCGTCCCGCCGGAGCCGATGCAGCGCCACGCGCAATGCCTGATTGTTGATCCCAAGCGGCCGCACCAATGCATCCAGAACCGGCCCGGAAACCCAGCTCTCTTTATCCTGCAAGAGGTCACCCAAAATGGTCACGACCACCGACCAGACTTTGATCGGACCACAGTCGCGCACCGCCTTGATATCTTCTTGCAGATCAACCTGTTGCATAACCACCAGTTTACGCTTGCTGCAGCGCAACAACAAGCGGGGCACGTTGCGTCACATGCACTCTCCCTTGATGCGCGTAGCGACCCGGCCCATGCTGAGGTGGAATAGGGACCGCTTCAGGAGGAGGAGCCCCCCATGTGGAGGAGCACATCCATCACGCCAGACTCACCGGAGTTTGCGGCGAACCGCGCTGCTATGTTGGCGGCGGTTGATGAACTGCGCGCCCTGGAGAAGCGGACCGCAGATAAATCCGAAGAACGCCGGGAACGTTTCGCCGCACGTGGGCAGATCACCCCGCGCGAACGACTGGGACGCCTGCTGGACCCTGGCATGGCGTTTTTGCGCCTACACAGCCTTGCGGGCTATCTCCAAGACAGCGACGATCCTGACACCTCCCTGCCCGGCGCGACCTTTTTGATGGGAATTGGCTTTGTCTCCGGTGTGCGCTGCATGGTTGTGGTGGACGACAGCGGCATCAACGCAGGCGCACTTTCCCCAATGTCTTTGCAGGCCATCCTGTCTGCGCAAGACATCGCCTTGCGCCAAAAGCTGCCATTTGTGCATCTAGTCGAAAGCGCAGGGGCAAACCTGATGAACTATCGGGTGGAAGATTGGGCTCTGGGTGGCGGTGTCTTTCGCAACCTCGCCCGCCTTTCTGCCGCAGGCCTGCCCACCATTGCCGTGCTGCATGGTCCTTCCACTGCCGGTGGCGCCTATATGCCGGGACTGTCTGACTATGTGATCGGCGTGAAGAAAAACGGGATGGCGGCGCTGGCGGGTGCGGCTTTGGTAAATGCCGCAACAGGCGAAGTCGCCAAGGACGCAAATCTCGGCGGAGCAGAAATGCACGCGACCACCTCTGGCCTCGTCGAGTATCTGGCCGAAGATGATGTTCACGCCATCGCGTTGGCCCGTCGGGTGATATCCCGGCTCGATTGGAACAAAGACTTGCAGATGCCTGATATCCGCAGTTTTGACACCCCCCGCTATGATACTGACGAAATAGCGGGCGTTGTCCCGGCTGACTGGACCACCCCTTATGATGCTCGTGAACTTGTTGCTCGGCTGGTGGATGGCTCAGATTTTGATGAATTCAAATCAGGCTTCGGCGCTGCCACACTCTGTATCCAAGCTCAGATTCATGGCCATACAGTCGGTATCATTGCCAACAACGGCCCAATTGATCCGGCGGGTGCCAATAAGGCAACCCACTTCATACAAGCCTGCGATCAGGCCGGTACGCCGCTTGTGTTCTTAAACAACACCACAGGCTACATGGTCGGCACTGCCTATGAGCAGGCGGGAATGATCAAACATGGCTCTAAAATGATCCAAGCAGTCAGCAATGCCCGTGTGCCTAAGATCACGCTCTACTGCGGCGCCTCTTTCGGAGCGGGCAACTACGGCATGTGCGGCATCGCCTACCAACCTGACTTCTTGTTCTCTTGGCCGACCTCCCGCTCCGGCGTCATGGGCGGGGCGCAGGCCGCCAAAACCATGTCGCTCGTGGCGCGTGCTGGCGCTGCCCGCAAGGGTGTGGAGCTTGATGAAGCGCGTATCGCGAAGCAGGAAGCGGCCATCGAAAATCTCTTTGATGCGCAGAGCTCCCCCTTCTTCACCTCAGGGAAAGTCCTTGACCATGGCGTGATCGACCCCCGCGAAAGCCGCAAGATAATCGCCTTCTGCCTGGATACCGTGGCGGAGGCGCGACGTCGAAACCTCAACCCCAACAGCTTTGGTGTAGCGCGGATGTGACGAGCCCTGCCCCGACCTCAGCCAAGTCCGCACGCCACATCAAGATACTCAGCCGCGCATCAACTCCGCACGAAGCCCCACCGTGAAAGACCAATTATGACCCTCACCCAAGCTGACGACTTCCTCGCCGAATCCGAAACGCTACACGCCGCCATCGCAGACCTGAGCGACGCGGAGTTGCGCATGACAACCCAATTCAAAGACTGGAGCATCGAAGATGTTCTTGTGCATCTGCATTTCTGGAACATCGCCGCCGATCTTTCCGCCACCGATGAGGCCGCGCTGCAAAAACAAGTTGGTGCCGTCATGGCCTCACTCAAAGACACCGGCTCCATGCGCGGCGCGGAAAATGAAGCGATCACCGAACGCGGCACCGCTTTGCGGAGCCTATGGATCAACAAAGTGCGTGAAATGGCGCGCCGCTGGCGCGACATGGATCCCAAAGCGCGGCTCAGCTGGGTGGGGCCCTCCATGTCAGCGCGCTCCTCGATCACCGCGCGCCAGATGGAAACCTGGGCGCATGGCTTTGAGATCTTCGACCTGCTTGGCAAAACCCGCGCCGAGGCGGACCGGATCAAAAACATCGTCGTGCTTGGGGTCAACACATTCGGCTGGTCCCATCAGGTTCACAGCCTGCCTGTGCCTGAGGCCATGCCAAAGCTCTCTCTCACCGCTCCGTCCGGGGACATCTGGTCCTTTGGTGAAGATACCGAAAACACCATCAGCGGGTCGGCGGTCGACTTCGCTGCAGTTGTCACACAAACTCGGGCTTTTGCCGATACCTCATTAATTGCCACCGGCAACGTGGCGCAGACATGGATGGCCAACGCGCAATGCTTTGCAGGCCCGCCGGAAACACCACCTGCGCCGGGCAGCCGTCACCGCCTGAGCGCCACAGATCAAGGGTGATCCATGGATAAGGCGATCCTCACCTGCGCGCTGAATGGCGTGCTGACCAACCCGGCAAAGCACCCCGTGCCCGTAACTCCAGCACAATGTGCCGCCTCCGCAAGGGAAGCCATGGATGCGGGCGCAAGTGTGATCCACATCCATTTCCGACAGCAAGAGCCTGGCAAAGGCCATTTGCCAAGCTGGGATCCCGAGGTGGCAATGGAAATTGTAAGGGCGATCCGCGATGCCTGCCCCGGCATCCTTATCAACGCGACCACTGGCGCAATCGGGTCAGATTACTCCGGCCCCCTCAATGTTCTGCGCGCCCTGCAACCGGAGATCGCCGCCTGCAACGCAGGCTCGCTCAACTACCTGAAACTGCGGGCAAACGGGGATTGGGCCTGGCCGCCGATGCTGTTTGAAAACACTCCTGACAAAATTCAGGACCATCTGGACGTGATGGCTCAGACGGGCACCCTGCCGGAATTTGAATGTTTTGACACCGGCATCGTGCGCTCTGTTGCCATGTATGTTGCCAACGGCATGACCAAACGCGCGCAGTACAACCTCGTGATGGGTGTCGCCTCCGGTATGCCAGTCAGCCCAGTGCTTTTGGAGTTTCTACTGCCCTACCTCATGGAAGGCAGCCATTGGCAGGCCACACTGATCGGCCGCGCTGAGATCTGGGAAACCCACCAGAAGGCAGCAGATCTGGGCGGGATGCTGCGCACCGGCGTTGAGGACACGTTCTACCTACCCAATGGAGAAAAAACGCGTTCCAACGGCCAACTGATCGAAGCGCTTGCGACCTGCGCGCGCAATGCAGGCCGGGCGATTGCATCACCAAAAGAGGCACGCGCTATCTTGGGCACATTCTAGGCGCTTGATCCTGCGCCCTTTCCCGCCATAGTGGCCGGATGATCGACTTGCTGCCACCAGACCTTGCTCAAGCCGCCGCCATCGCACTGCTGCTGACAAGTTTCGCGGGGTCTTTCATCACGGCTGCGTTTGGCATTGGCGGTGGCGTCGCCTTTCTGGGGGCCTGCGCAATCCTATTGCCACCCGCAGCAATCATCCCTGTGCACGGTGTTGTGCAACTCGGCTCGAACGCAATCCGGGCACTGATGTTTCTACGCCATGTACTCTGGGCAGCCTTACCTGCTTTTGTCATCGGCTCCGTCGCAGGCGTCGCCATTGGCGGTAGCGTTGTGGTCAGCTTGCCGGGCTGGCTTGTTCAATCCGTCGTCGGCGTATTCATTCTCTGGGTGGTATTTGCCAAACCTCCCAAATGGCTCTCCCGCTGGCCTCTATTCACAGGGCTCCTGTCCAGCTTCCTGACGATGTTCTTTGGCGCGACTGGTCCCTTTGTGGCCGGCTATGTCAAAACCTTGCAACTCGATCGCCTCAGCCATGTGGCCCTACAAGCAGCAATGATGACTGTGCAGCACGGGCTCAAGGTTGCGATGTTCGGCCTCTTGGGGTTCGCCTTTGCGGATTGGGCGCTTTTGATTGCGGGCTTGATCGCCTCAGGTGCCTTTGGCACTTGGGTCGGCAAACAGGTGCTGGGCAAGATGAGCGACCACGGCTTTCATCGCATACTCAACGTGATCCTCGTGTTGCTCGCATTGCGCCTCATCTGGGGCGGGGTGAGTGCATTTTTCTAAAGTAGCGCGTTGAAATTCCGCACCGTCGCGATACCGCGACACAACAGACGTATTGCAGATGCATCTTTTCATCCCCATTTGCCCCGAAACGGGGAACGGTGTATGACGCCACCCTGATCAGGAAAGCGCGCGCGATGACCCAACACAGATCCGAACTTTTGATGCCAGCCGGTAGCCTCCGCAAACTCAAGATGGCCGTCCTTTATGGGGCGGATGCCGTTTATCTCGGCACGCCAGACATGAGCCTTCGGACAAAGTCTGAGTTTTCACTAGAAGACGTGATCGAAGGCGTAAAATTCTGCCATGAGCACGGGCGTCGCGCTTATCTGACGCTGAATTTGTTCAGCCATAACAAAGATATCCCGAAACTCGATGAGTACATCGACACAGTGCGTAAAGTGAACCCCGACGGGTTGATCATCTCCGACCCCGGTGTGTTCCAATACGTCCGCGAACGGGCGCCGGAGATCCCGCTGCATGTCTCCACGCAAGCTAATATCGCAAGCTGGCTGACCACGCAGTTCTGGCAATCTCAGGGCGCCGATCTCGTTGTGCTGGCGCGCGAAGTCAGCTTCCCTGAGCTGGAAGAGATTCGCGAAAAATGCCCTGACATCAAGCTTGAGGCCTTTGTCCACGGCGCCATGTGCATGACCTATTCCGGTCGCTGCCTGCTGTCCAACTTCATGGCAGAGCGCGGTGCCAACCAAGGCAACTGTGCCAACTCCTGCCGCTGGAACTACAAGTTCCACATGCGTCTGAAAGACGGTACCGTGCAAGAATTGATCGTGGATGAAGACAACATCCACATGTTTGAATTCCTGCTCGAAGAAGGCGTACGGCCCGGCGAGTTCCTCCCCATTCAGGAAGACGAGCGCGGCAGCTACATCCTCAACTCCAAAGATCTGTGTCTGCTGCCCAAGCTGGATGATTATCTGCGCATTGGCGTGGACAGCCTCAAAGTCGAAGGGCGCGGTAAATCAGAATACTATGCAGCCATCGTTGCGCGCGCCTACCGGATGGCGATCGATGACTACTACGCAGATCCCGAAAATTGGGACGCATCTGACTACATGAGCGAGTTGGAGACTGTGGGCAACCGCGGCTACACGCTGGCGTTCCACAAGGGCCGCCTGACCAATCTCGCCCACGGTTATGAGCAAACCCAAGCAATTGCCCATTGGGAATACGCGGGGTTTGTAACCGAAGTTGTCGATGATGCCTTCCATGTGGAAGTCAAAAACAAACTCGAGCCAGGCGATGTGTTGGAAATCGTCTCCCCTGTTGCCCGCAATACAATCCTACTTCGCGCCTATGATTACGAGGTCGCTGCAACCGGAGAGAAAAAAGACGTCATTCACGGCTCCACCAAGACCGTAATCCGCATGCCCTTCTCCCTGTTTGAGCATGAAGACCTCGAAGATCTGCGTAATAACTTCCCGCCCATGACAGTCATCCGCAAAGAGCGCGCCTTGACCGATGAGCAATGGAAGCGCCTTCAGCTCGACAAGACGGCGCTGGCGATGGAAGTGAAGGACAGCACCAACGAAACGGCTTACAAACGTCGGCGTGATGCGCTGGTGGAGGCGATTGAGGCTGACACCAACACCAAGCGCTTCAAGACCAACCGCAAAGGCACGGAAGGTTGCTGCGGCAAGGGGTGCAACGGCTGCCTGATCTTCTGGGAAGACCCGATGTACGCCAAAGCGCGCGATGTTCTGAAGGAGCGCAAGATGGGTTCCATGCTCAGCCGCGCTGAGGCAACAGAGCTGAAGCTCCCCGCAGCAGAGTAAAGCAAAAAAGCCCGGTCAGTGACCGGGCTTTTCTTTATGTTCTATAGAAATAATAGCGTTCAGGCGCGACGGTTGTCGGACCACGCACTTGCTCAAAGCCCACCAAAGGCTGACCGGACACGAGCACTCCGCCAGGCAACATGATTTTTTTGATCAGCTCTGAGAGGCGTGCCGCTTCGGCAACGTCTTTGGACTTGTCACCAAAACCAAAATCATAATGCGCCATAGCGATTTTGGTGCCGTCAGCTGCCATCTTGTTGAGCATCGCTTCGGCTTCGCCCTGCAAAAAATCTTCCTCAGGTGGCACACAGGAGGGGTGACAGTTTAACGCGCGATCGATCACCCAGATGCGGCGATCTGCTGCGATTTCCCGGATGTGGTCATAGGTGCGCCCGTTGCCAAGGCCCATATCCAGAAAGTCGCCTTTGAGGCTGTCCACCATGGTGTTGGCCCACTCTAGCCCATCCGCCTGAGCGGCCAAGCGGCGCATCATGCTGTTCAATCGGCTCATAATTCGCCCTTTCGGTCGTGGCGATAGAGCCGCACAGGCCCATCGCAAATCTCTTTCAAAAACTGTTCGGAAAAATTCCAGATATCGTCGTCATGCACAAGATGGTGGGTCAAATATCCCAAGGGCTCGTGATTGTCTGTGAGGCCAGCGCGCCGATCCTTCAGCAAGGCAATGAGCTGTGCAACCAAGGCTTCCGGCGCCACCAACCCTCTGGTGCCCCTCCAATAGATCGGATCCAGATGGGTATTGATCTGCTCCACACCGGGCGCTGCAAAGGGCTGATTGCGCGGCTGATAGGTGGATACCGCATCATACCCCAGCGCCGCCAAAGCAGGCATCAACGCCACATCCATTCTGTTCCATGGTGGGACAAACATCATCGCCAGACGATTTCCGAACAGGGATGTCATCTGCTCCAGCGCCGCAGCCAACTCCGCTTGCGCCACCTCAGGCGGGCGGCCGGCGCCGAACTCTGCGTTCTTGATCCCCTCAGGAGTATGGCTCAGATGCGCCCATCCATGCACAACCGGTACGAACGTGTCACGGAGTGTCTGCGCCAAGTCCACAGTTGCCTGCTCGGGAATGATTGCCAGATGCACGGGCACCTCGACGGCAGCGCTCAGCGCTCCGAGGTGGTCCAACGCATCGGTCGGTGTCACCGCATCATCGTCACGCCACCAGAACGGCAATGTCAGCCCGGCAGCACGCCACTCCCGAAATTCTGCTCTGAGCGGCCCCCAGTCAATCTTCACCCGCGCTTCTCCGCGAGCAGTTGCTGGGCGATACGCACGCTTCCTGCAGCCCCATCCATGCGCATATCGGTCGGCGGCTGCCTCCCATTCGCCAACACCCGCTTCAGTTCAGAAAGCAGGTTATCAGGGGTTAGATCCACGGAACTTAAGACTTCAATGCCCGGCTGTCTGGCCAGCGCGCGGGCCCGTAATGTCTGCTCCACTTCGCCTGCATCAGAAAACGGCACGAAAACCGTGGGTACGCCAGTCTGCAACACATCCAGCGCTGTATTGTACCCGCACATGCTGACTGTCGCTTCGGCGTTCAACAGCATCTGGCGAAAGTCCGGGCTTACCGGCTCGATGATGATGGTGGGATCATTGGCGATGGCCTGCAATTCTGATACCCGTGCGTCTTTGTCGGCACCTCCCACCAGCAGCCGCCAGCGTAGCGGGCTGCGTTTCGCAGCGGCAATCGCACATTTATAAAGCTCTTCGCCAATCGAGCCACCGCCCGTGCTTACAATGACCTCTCCGACGCCAGGACCATTCTCGACTGCTACCGGCGCCGCTGGGGCAACGTAGCCTGTATAATGCAACATGGCTCGAACATCATTGGTAACGGGCCAGCTCACGTCAAATGTGGTGAGTTCTTCATCCGAATGCACAAGCACGCCATCATAAAACTGCTTGAGCAAGTCCCGCGTATCTCCGGCTTTGCTGACCTTGGAGGGCGGCTCCAGAATATCGCGCACCGACGACAGCACAACGGGTCGCGTTTCAAGTGCATGAACGGCCTCGAGCAGAGCCACAAACTCCTTGGCCAAGCTGCGCCGTCCAAAAGGATACAGCTCAGTTATCACAACATCGGGCTGCATCTCATTGACGGTTTTCACCGCCATTGCGCGACGCGCTTCCAGGTAAGCACCGTCAGCAACCCGGTTTTGATCGGTCAGTAATTTTTTGAACTCCACACCATCAGAAGCCACCGGAGGCAATTGGATCAACGGTACATCATCGGTGCTGAGGTGCGGCGCAGGACGTCCACCAGAAAGCACAACCGCATCATGCCCATCTGCCACAAATGCGCGCGCCAGATTGAGGGCACGAGACAAATGCCCTGTGCCCAAAAGGTGGGTAACAACGATCAAAACTTTCATACGCTGCGCCTCTCCAAACGAATTATCTCCGGGTCTGCGACCCTAATCATATCGTCCTGAAGTTCCACCACAAAAAGTCGGTTCCGTTTTACGGCGAATGGGGCAGGACCATCGAAGTTCCAGCCATGCGCTTTGGCCAAAATCATGCGCATGATACCAATATGACAAACCGCAAGCGTGTCCCGTTCGCAGCCAAAGAGCCAAGGCGCAATGCGTGCCCAAACCTCACGTGGGCTTTCCCCTTCTGGCGGGCGATAATCCCATCCCCACGCCTCAATATCGCGAAAGCCGCTATTGGGATCGGCCTGCAGGTCGACACCTTTCTTGCCTTCCCATTGGCCCCAGTCCATCTCCGTCAGCGCATCCACCATTTCAGGGGAGCGTCCCGCGACAATCTCCGCCGTCTCTCGCGCACGGGCCAGCGGGCTGGACACAAGATCGGCCTCTCCCCAAGGGGCAGGCAGGGTAAACTCCTCCAAATCCGCACGCGCCTGATCATCCAATGGAATGTCCGTGCGTCCCTGAATTTGATGGGCGCGGTTCCAGGCCGTATGCCCATGTCGCATCATCGCAAGTCTGATCATGATCTCTCTTTCATCAGAGGATGCAACGCACCCCAGATTGTCTTTCTGGCTGCAGGCAGCAAATGCCGCGACTGCACCAAAGTCCTTGCCGCTTCAGATCGCAACCTGTGGTGCGCAACATCGCTGAGCACGCGACCAAGCGCTTTGGCAAGCTGATCTGGTGCGCCCTGCGCAATCAATCCGCCTGCCTCGACGACTTCGTTGACGCCAGCTCTGTCCTCTGCCGCCACCGGCACCCCATGCGCCTGCGCCTCCAGATAAACCATGCCAAAGGCTTCATTCACACCGGGCCAAAAGAACACTCTTGCCCGCCCATAGGCTGCTGCCATACCTGCCGCGTCGAGCGCCCCCAAGAAGCGGACGCGATCGCCAAAAGGAGCCATCATCTTGGCAACTTCGCTGCGCATTGGCCCATCTCCGGCAATCTCTAACTGCCAAGGGGCATTCCCCATGTGTCGGAGCGCCTCTGCGGCAATCTGATAAGAAGACAGCTTGTCTCCTGCGCGCATCATGCCCGCCATGAACACGTTCTGAGTTTGCGCACTTGCTGGCTCCGGCAATGTCTCCATTGCCAGAAACGGCGATAAGCCGACGAGCTTCTCAACGCCTAATGCGGCACGCAACGCCATGGCATCGCGCTCTGTAAAGTTAAAAATAGCGTCAGCAGCCTCGCAAGCGGCCAACGCCCGACGCTCAAAAGTATCCCACGGCCCGCCCAACCGTTTGCTGGCAAGAGTTGCCTCCACCAGCAAATAAGGGATGCCAAGCGCCTTAGAGACTGTTGGGCCGAGCAGATCAGGCGCTTTGTAGTAATTGTGATAGGTCACCCAAGCCTGCCACCCTTCACGACACCCGCGCGCGATCAAGGTTTCAGCTTCGCCTTGCGCCTGCTGGATCAACTGCGCCTGATGCGCGGTGCTCCCTTGTTTATCCAAACTGCGCAGCTCAGATGCCAGCACCGGCTGAGCGTCATCTGTGCTCAACACCCGCATGAGGTTGCGTGCGATTTCGCGCTCACCAGACGGAACCGTATGGTTGGGCGATTTTAAGGGCGCATAAAATGCAATCCGCCCCATCGCTTTACCCCCTCTGATCCGCCGTCACGGCAGCCTGCAACCGCGCATCCAGTTGCGCAATACCCGGCTGCATCAAGAAATACGTTGTCAGCCGCACATAGGCCGCTTCGGCCAGCTGCGCGCGCAGTGCCGGTTTACGGGCCAATTGCTCCATCGCCTCAGCCAGAGCCTCCGGAGCATCACTGCTCAACACGCCATGCTCACCATCGGTGATGAACTCCGGTATGGCAGATACCGGCGTGGAAAGCAGGCACAGCTTCTGGCTTGCGGCCTCCATCAGCACATTGGGCAAGCCGTCCCGATCCCCATCCTCAGCAACGCGACTTGGCAGTACAAAAACATCTGAGACACGCAAGGCTGCAATCACCTCGGGCTGGTCACACGCGCCGCGCCAAACAATGCGATCCGTGATACCCAGTCGTTCCGCTTCCGCCTTCAAAACCGCGCCGGATCCACCTCCACCGATATGCTCCCATCGCCAGTTCAAATCTTTAGGCAGTAACGCGAGGGCTGCGATCAAACGATCAAAACCCTTCTTTTCCACAAGCCGCCCCACGGAAAGAAAGCGTACCGTCCCATCAGGTTCGCGAGGCGTTGGGGGCTCTGGAAATCGTGTCAGATCTAATCCGTGATAGACCAATTCCACGCGGTCATCCCGATCTGCCAGCTCTGCGAGGTGACGCGCCCCCACGCCTGTGCAGGTCGCCAGAAAGGCCGCGCCAAATGTGTCTGCCTGCAGCTTCTCCCGTTTCTCCCATTCGGGTGAGGTCCAAATATCTTTGGCATGGGCTGAGACCGACCAAGGCAAATCTCGCATGATCGCGGCATAGCGCGTGACAGAGGCTGGCGTGTGCATGAAATGCGCATAGAGGACATCAATGTCGCTCGGCAATTCCCGCGCCAAGACACAGGCCTGCCCAAAGCGACGCACACGGTTGCGGGTGATGTCCCGCCGCAAATCTTTGAGCCAAACAGCCGCAGCTTTCCAAAACTCTGGCTTGGACATACCTGCGAAAACACTGCGCAACACGCGCAGGGGTTCTTGGTGCAGGTATTCCGGCAGATAATGCACCGGCGCTTTCAAACGATCATGCAGCGGATGGCGTTTCTTATCGGTGGGAAACCGCAGCGACCAAAGCGCCATATCGTAGCCGGTTTCTTCCAGCGCCACCAATTCCTGCGCGATAAACGTCTCTGACAGGCGGGGCCAGCCTTTGACCACCACCGCCACCTTCGGTCTTTGAGAAGTCATGCGACGCCTTGTGTCTGCGGCTGGGTATTCGGCTGGGAGATGCCCAGCATGGCGAGCGTGCGCTCAGACACCACATCCAGCCCGTCCAAAAGCCCCGGTACAAAGGCACCGCTCGGCTTCGGTTGATGCGGAATGCCGCGAATGGCGGCGATCATCGCTTCGGGCGTGAAACCATCACGACGTTCGTCCAGCATGCGCACCAAGCCGAGGCTTTCGGCGCGGCTCGCGCGGATATGTTGCTCCATACGCGGGCGGGTGCGCGGGACAATCACCACAGGTTTGTCAAAGGAGAGCACTTCGCAAAAAGTGTTATACCCCCCCATCGACACGATGCCCTGCGCGCCTTGCATCAAGGTTTCCATGCGACTGTCAAAGCCGACCGCATGCACGCGCCCATTCAGTTTGGCCACGCGCGCCTCAAAGTCTGCGCGCACTTCGCCGGACAGAAACGGCCCGTAAACCAACAGCGCGCGTGGGGAGAGATCCGGATCCGCCTCATAGGCGCACAGCACCAGGTCCACCATGCCAGCGCCATCACCGCCGCCACCGGGGGTGACGAGGATATACGGTTCAGACGGGGGTTCATCGTCGCTAAAAGCTTCTCGCTGAAGATAACCCGTGAAGGTCATTTTATCGCGAAACTCTTGGGTCAGCTCCAAGCCCGCTGTCGGATCATAAATCGAGCGTAGGCCGTAAACCCAAGTCTCATCATAGTATCGCTCCGCTGCCTCAACGGCACCTTTACGCGCCCATTCGGCCGCAAGCACATTGGGCTCGTCCAGCACATCCCGCAGACCAAGGATCAAATGCGCCTTGCGCTTCAGCTTCAACCATTCCAGTGCGGGCAACAGCTCACCGCGAAAGCCGGTCGGCTCTTTGTCCACAATCAGCACATCTGGATCGAAGTGTTCGACAGTTGCCTTGATCAATCCGGCGCGGAGCGCAGTGGTTTCGTCGATATGAAGACCCAGGCGCTCGCTTTCGTAGTTCCCATCCAGTGTTTTGGTCACACCGGGCAGGCGGATATGGTCCACATTGTCGGGAAAGGAAAATCGCCCTGCCACAGGAGATCCGGTCAGGATAAGCGCAGAGATACGGCTGTCCGCCTGCGTTATCGCGGTCGCGAGGGCACGCGAGCGGCGCAAGTGGCCCAGCCCGTAAGTGTCGTGGCTATACAGCAGCACACGCGGAGACGCATTGGCCGCCAAGTTGCCTTTCATCGAATGCGCTTCTGACAAATCGTGCCTCACCCTTCGTTACAACCGCAAATCCGACTCGGATTTGGGCAATACGCCTTTGATATCGTAGAGCAATGCCTCAGGCTTTCCGAGGTCTCTTATTGCAGCAGCACCCATCTCTACAAATTGGCGATGCGCAACGGCCACGACAACTCCGTCATAGACGCCGTTTTCAGCCTTTTGAATGGGTGTGATGCCATATTCGGCGCTTACAGCCTCCGGATCGACCCAGGGATCCCAGACATCAACGCCTACGCTGTAGCTTTTCAGCTCGTCCACAATATCGGCCACGCGAGTGTTGCGCGTGTCGGCACAGTTCTCTTTAAATGCAAGCCCCATCACCAAAACACGTGCGCCCGAGGGGTTGGTGCCTTTGGCAAGCATACCCTTGATCATCTCCTGCGCCACATGACGCCCCATGTGATCATTGATCCGACGCCCGGCCAAGATGACCTCGGGGTGATAGCCCAATTGCTCCGCTCGGAAAGTCAGATAGTAAGGATCGACACCGATACAGTGTCCTCCCACAAGACCCGGTTTGAATGGCAGGAAGTTCCATTTGGTGCCGGCAGCTTCCAGAACTTCCAGAGTGTCCAATCCCATACGGGAAAAGATCAGCGAAAATTCGTTCACCAGAGCGATGTTCAGATCGCGCTGCGTGTTCTCGATGACCTTTGCAGCCTCTGCCGTCTTGATCGAGCTGGCTTTGTGCAGACCAGCCTTAATCACAGGCCCATAGATCGCCTCTACGCGGGCAAGCGTTTCCGCATCCTGCGCCGCCACCACTTTGACCACATTTTCCAGCGTGTGCTCGGCGTCTCCCGGATTCACACGTTCCGGCGAATAGGCAAGCTTGATCTCGCGGCCTGCCGCTAGCCCGCTGGCCTGCGCCAGCGCAGGGCCACAAACTTCTTCGGTCACGCCGGGGTACACGGTGCTTTCCAAAACGACCAAGGCATTCGCAGTCAAATACGGCGCGATGGTCGCGCAAGCGCCCAGTACCGGGCCAAGGTCAGGTGCCTTTGCATCCGTGATCGGCGTCGGCACTGAGAGGATAAAGGCCGAGCAGCCTTTCAGCGCATCTGGGGCATCACTGAAAACCGCAGTGGTCTGCGCCAGTGACTCAACCGCCACCTCGCCGTTTGGATCGCGCCCGGAAGTTAGCCCTTCAATCAGCTTGGCATTGGTGTCAAAGCCAACCACCTCAAATCCGGCGCGTGCAAGGCCCAGAGCCAAAGGCAAGCCCACATAGCCCAAGCCCAAAACAGCGATTTTCTCTGATGTATTGAGGGTCACCTGTAACCGGTCCTTCCGCTCGCCTGCACCTTTTATCATTGGTTTCAGCCGCTAAACTGTTTGCAACCCCTTGTCACGCCAAAACGCGCTGGCTGCGTGGTTTCGCCCACACCCGCACACGTGAGATGATCTCATTTGCGTGACGCCGCCTCAAAGGTTAGACCAAAAGAAGACTGATTTGAGAGGCTTATTCGCCATGTTGCGCCAATTGTTTGCAATGATCTTCATCATTTTGCTGATGCCATTGATGGCATCAGCTCAAGCGACCTCTCTTTTGCCGAACACCGCTCAAAGCGCCGCGCCCGAAGAAAACGCAGCCATGAGCCAACTTTTGCAAGAAGCCGCGAACACCGGCATGCAAGTCATCATCCTGCAGCCGGACGGATCAACGCAAACTGTCGGCGCAAGTGCCGCCTCCAGCAGCTCCGCGCAAGCTTCCGACACCTCCACTGACGGTGCCACCCTCATCATGCGCGCGCAGTCAGAAGTCGATGAAGTGCGGAGCATCTTTTTCAAGCGCTTGCAGGCCCTGCCTGCGGCCATCAACGAAGTTCGCTTCATCCTGCGCGCCTCCAGCCCTGATGGCACCATCATGGCCTTCGTCAGAACCCTTTTGTGGTCACTGGTTTTCCTGCTGCTCGGCGCCCTTGCGGAGCGCAGAATCTACGGCCCAAAAATCGCGGCCCGCTTTGTGATGCCAATGGTGCAAAAAGCACCGCAAGGCTATTCCGAAAAGTTGCCGTTCCTCGTGGTGCGCTTTGTCGGCGGGGTGATTGGCGTGGCGTTTTCCATGGTTGTGGCCGCCATTCTCGGCTTCATCATCACAGCGGTCATCGGTGGTGAAGAAGACAGTGCCATCCGCTTCACGCTGATCTCGATCTTTGTGGCCTACGCCCTCAGCCGTATTGTCGCGCTGATCTGGCGCATGATCCTCTCGCCCTATCTGGACCAGTATCGTATCCCCAGCTTTTCCACGCGCGATGCAAAACGCCTGCACCGCTGGATGTTTACGCTGGGCGCTCTCAACATCTGTACCGCAGTTTTTGGGGAATGGTTGAAGCAGCTTGGCCTGAACTACGATGTCTTTGCAGCCATGACGCTTGTTTTGCTAAGCGTCTTTGCCATTGGCAACCTCGCGATGGTGGTGGTGAACCGCGAGGCCATTTCCAACGCCATTCGCAACGGCAAAGCCCTGCCTGAAGCAAGCCTGCCCATCCGGCTGATCAGCACACTCTGGGCACCTGTTTTCCTGCTCTACGTTATCTATGGCTTCACCGAACAGGCCTTTGACATTGTGCTGGGCAATGAGCTGTCGATTCCGCCAATCGCCGGTGCCTATATGATTTTCGCAGCCACAATTGTGGTCTATGCAACCTTCAATTTTATCATCGAGCGCTACTTTGACCGTGCCCGCAAAGTCCGCGCGGCCAATGAAGCGGCGGAACGTGCTGAGGCAGAACAGGAAGCCGCCCGCTTGGCCGCCGAAGCTGCACAGGAGACCATTGACGGCATTGCAACGGAGACGGTGTCCAGTCCGGTTCTGGACGGCGACATCATGGAAAGCGAGGATGACGATGCCGAACTGCGTGCGTTTCAGGAACGCATGCAATCGAGCAGCATTCACACCTTTGAGGATCTCGCGCGCCGGATTGCGGGGATATTGGCACTTGTTTCCGGCCTGTATGCTGCGGTTAATATTTTTGGCGCCGAAGAGATGATGGTCCAGACCAATATCTTTGATCAGACACTGGATGTGGCTGTGATCTGTTTCATTGGCTACATCGTTTTTCATGCCTTCCGCATCTGGGTGGACACAAAAATCAAGGATGAGGGCGGCGATGCTGTAAGCGCAACGCCCGGTGATGAGGGGGGCGCAACGGGTGCCAGTCGCCTCGCAACGCTGCTGCCGCTTTTCCGCAGCTTCATTCTGGTGATCATTGTGGTCTCCATCGTTCTGATCGCACTCTTGGAAATGGGAGTGAACGTCAGCCCGCTCTTCGCCGGTGCCGGTGTTATCGGCCTTGCCGTGGGCTTTGGCGCCCAATCCTTGGTGCGGGATATCTTTTCCGGCGCCTTCTTCCTGTTTGATGATGCCTTCCGCAAAGGCGAATACATCGACATTGGTTCTGTCAAAGGGACGGTGGAAAAGATCTCTGTCCGGTCTTTCCAACTGCGTCACCACTTGGGGCCGCTGCACACCATTCCCTTTGGCGAAATCCAGTATCTGACCAACTACTCCCGCGATTGGGTGATCATGAAACTCAAGCTGCGTGTCACCTACGACACCGACGTGGAGCGGGTGCGCAAACTGGTCAAAAAACTCGGCGTCGAATTGCTCGATGATCCGGTGATCGGCCACAACTTCATCCAGCCGCTGAAATCACAAGGCGTGATCGAGATGCAGGACAGCGCTATGATCATTCGTGTGAAATTCATGACCAAACCGGGTGATCAATGGCTGGTGCGCAAAAAGGTCTATCAGGAAATCCGCGAGCTCTTTGCGCGCGAAGGCATCAAATTTGCCCACCGCGAAGTCACCGTGCGGATTGCCGATGATGACAAAGGCGAAGAGTTGAGCCCCAAACAACGCGACGCCGTTGTGGGCGCAGTCGAAGCAGCCATTGACGAGGATGCGCTGGAAGAGGCCTCTAGCGGCGGGGATGACCGCTGATAGCGCCCATGAGCCAGCACCCCAAGATTAACCATTTGCCCCGTCTGCGCTTTTAAACAAAGGGTAAATGCGCTAGCAAAATGGTGGGATTTGTTGCGGACCATGGGATCGGTCCGCGAAGGGGGTGGAATGTCGCCTGAGATTGAGCACGCGTATGAGCTGTTGGAAGTGACTCCGGATGTCTCTGACAAGGAGATGCGTTCCGCATGGCGCAAACTTGTCAGGCGCTACCATCCGGACCTCGCCAAAGACGACCCTGAAGAAGCCAGCCAACGCATGGCTGACATCAACGCAGCCTTCGACGCGCTAGCCTATCACCGCGCAAAGATTGAAGCGGAAGAGATGCCCCAAGAAACGGGCAAAAAGAAAGAAAAGGCACGTCGTTCAGCCAAGTCCAAATCACGCGCGCAAACCAATACCAAACGTGAAAAGGCGGAAGAGCCGCAACCCGAAGCGGAAGCGCCACAAGAACCTGAGACCAAATGGAATAGCGAAGAGCAGACTCTGGTGAATGCAGCCTCTTCTCTCTTTGAAGAAACCCGCCGCAAGCTGAGTGCAGCCGCCCGGCGACCACTCTTTTCCGTCTGCCATTAAAGCTGTTGCGACCTAGTCCAAAACACTGAGGGTGGTCCAAACCACCCTCTTTCAGTGTTAGCTTCGGTTCGGATCCATCGCGTCCCGCAAACCGTCACCAAAGAAGTTGAACGCCAAAACCACAATCACGATCGGCAGCATCGGAATCGCCGTCCAGGGATAGATCTCAATCGACGCAAGGTTCTGCGCATCGTTCAGCATGACGCCCCAACTCACCGCTGGCGCGCGCAACCCCAACCCCAAGAAGCTCAGCGCCGTTTCCCCCAAAATCATCGCCGGGATCGAGAGCGTCGCGCTGGCGATCAGATGGCTGAGGAAGTTGGGCAAAAGGTGTTTTTTGATCACCCGGCTTGGCTTCGCCCCCATCATCTCAGCGGCTTTCACAAATTCTTCTTCGCGCAAACTCAGGAATTTGGAGCGCACCGCACGGGCCAACCCCGGCCAGTCGAGAATACCAAGGATGATCGAGATGATGAAAAACACCGCCACGGGCCCCCAGTGAGAAGGCACAGCCGCCGACAGCGCGAGCCACAGGGGCAGCTCTGGCAGGCTGCGCAAGACTTCAATCACTCGGTTGATGAACCAATCCAGAAAGCCGCCAAAATAGCCAGCGATCGAACCCAGAATGATCCCGATCACAAAGGAAACAGTGATGCCCACAAGCCCGACAGTCAGGGAAAGCTGCGCGCCATAAAGGATGCGTGAAAACACATCGCGCCCCAATCGATCCGCACCAAAGAGGAACAGCGTCGCTCCCTCAGGAGCGCAGAAAAAATGCGTGTTCGCCGGAATGAACCCCGCGAGCTTGTAGTCAGCCCCTTCGCAGAAGAACTCAAGCATCATTGGTGTGTCGGTATCCGGCACGTATTTCCAACTAAAGCTCTCCAGATCCATTTCCGCCGTGGTCGGATAAACATGCGGGCCTATGAAGCGGCCGTCATGAATGAAATGCATCCGCTGCGGCGGGGCGTAGATGTAATCTTCCAAACGCTCGTTGGGCCCATAAGGCGCAATGAAGCCAGCAAAAGGCAGCGACAGATAGGCAAGGAGCAGAAAAATGGCTGAGATCAAGCCAAGCTTATGTTGCTTAAAGCGCAACCACAGCAACCGCGCGTTGGACATATCCAACTCGGCGCTACGCGCCTCTGCCGCTGCTTCGGGATTATAAGGGGCCTGATCGACAAAACGCCCGTCTGGCTGAATGCTCATCGCTCCCGCCCTCCAAATCGAATGCGCGGATCAAGCAGCGCGAGCAAGAGATCGGACACCAGCGTGCCAATCAGCGTAAGAAGCGCCACAAACATCAACACAAAAGCGGACAGGAACAGATCCTGCGACTTAAGCGCTGACAGCAGCAGCGGCCCGATGGTTTGCAACCCCAAAACCACAGACACCAGAACCGAACCAGAGACCAGTGAAGGCAAAAGCGTGCCGATGTCGGCCACAAATGGGTTAAAAGCCACGCGAAGGGGATATTTGGTGAGCATACGCGGCTCGCTCATACCTTTGGCCCGCGCTGTTTCCACATAGGGTTTACCTAGTTCATCAAGCAGGTTCGCTCGCAACCGCTGCATCATCGCCGCCGCGCCTGACGTGCCAATCACAAAGGTTGGAATGATCAAGTGGACCAGAACCGACTTCATCTTCTCAAAGCTCATCGGTTCACCTTCGAACTGCGGATCCATCAACCCACCAATCGGCAGGTTGAGATAGCGGTTGCCGTAATAAAACAGGATCAGCGCCAGCAAGAAGTTCGGCGTCGCGAGACCAAGATAGCCAATGAACGCAGAGGTATAGTCAATCCAGGTTTTGGATTTCGCCGCAGCCAGAACGCCAAGCGGCAGCGCCACAGCATAGATGAAAAGCACCGCAGCCAGATTGACCAGCACCGTCATCCAAAGCGCACCGCCGACCAGATCAGCCACCGGCTTGTCGAACTCAAAGGACCAGCCAAACTCGCCCTGCAAAAGCCCCGCAAAACCATGCGGCCCCTGCATGAACCCGGCCCAGATCAGATATTGCTTCCACAAAGGTTGATCGAGTGAGTACTCCTGCCGAAGGAACTCCGCCTTGGCGATCCCATTGGATTGCCCGGTCGCGCGCAGCTCGTTGATTTGATTGGACAGATAGTCCCCCGGCGGCAGGTTGATGATGACAAACACCAACACCGACACCACCAGAAGTGTCGCAAGCATGGTTAGAAACCGGAAAACCGCGAACCGCAGCAGAGCCATTCCTTGCTCCTATTCCGCAAAGAAGAATTCATCAGGGCGATGCACCCCGAAATGAGCACCGGGCGACCAAGCCCAAATGGCTTTCTCCGGCACATTGTGCAACCGATTGGACACCACAACCGGCTGCGGCGCGCCGTTCAACAGGCCAATCGCAAAAACATTGTCAGCGTGAATGTCCACCATACGCTGCCAGATCACGGCGCGATCCACCGACGTGTAGGCCTGTGTCCACTGATGCGCGAGATCGTTCAGTTCAATCGCGGCAGGAAGATCAGGGGCCTCTCCAACTTCACCATGCGTCTGATGGTATTGCCCCCACTTCGGCCAAGAGAGAAACGCCTGATCCCACGGCGCCAGATAGCCCGGTGATGTGTATGGCTGCGGCAGGCCGTTGTCCCAGCCAAACCAAGTGGAGGCCATGGTTTCTCCGGCGTAGACCCGATTGCGCAAAATATCGCGTTCCAAGGGGCGCATGATCAGCTTCACGCCAATCTCCGCCCAATTGTCGGTGATAATCTGCAACGCGTTTTCAACTTCCTGGCGCTCGCCTGCCGTCTCGATCACCACCCATACGGGGCGCCCATCGGGCAGCGTGCGATATCCTTCTTTGGTGCGCTTATCGAGGCCCATTTCATCCAGCAGGGCATTGGCTTGATCCAGATCACGAATGGCCCAAGCGTCGCGGTTCTTCTCTTTAAAAAAAGGACTCACCGGCAGAACCGTCATGCCACCCTGTTTGGCCAAGCCAAAGTAAAGGCCGCGGTTGATGATCTTGCGATTGATTGCCAGAGACAGCGCTCGACGGAACCGCACATCACGCAGTGTCTCCCGCCAGCCCTCGTCGTTGTAGTTCAGGTTGGGATAGATCGCGATCTGACTGGCCGTGCCATTTCCCCACAACATGGTGCTGTAGTTGCCTTGCGCCTCACCCTTTTTCAGGATCGCCGTGTCTTTGAAGTCCAGCCCACGCGCCTGCAGATCCACTTCGCCCGCATTTGCCTTCGCAGCAACAAGACCCGGCGCAACCACCTGCATTTCAACAACATCGATGTAGGGCAATTGCACCCCATTGCTGTCAATCCGGTGGTAGAAGGGATTGCGGACAAACAGGAACCGGCTTTTGCCGTCTTTCGTCGCCAGGATCCAAGGCTGCAGCGTAGGCAGATCCGGATTGTCGAACTTATACATATTGTCCTGGCGATTGTGCAGCGCGGCCCAGCTGCGCACACGCGCCTCATAAAGCCGCTCACTCAGCTCTTCTTCATCCGTGTAGTCCGCGTGAAACGGCTTCATGAAATGCGCAGGGCGGTAGATGAACGGCGGGCGCGCCTCGGCCAGCATCTGCAAAAACTGCGGGTTGGGTTTGCTCCACTCATAGATAACCGTATGTGCATTGGGGAAACTGACCTTTGGCAGCTCTCCTTCAACTCTCAGGAAATCGACAGGGCCTGAGGGGGACAGCAACGGATTGTTTGCTACATCCTCCCACCAGTAGCGGAAGTCCTCAGATGTAAACGGATGACCGTCCGACCACTTGTGGCCGGGGCGTAGGCGCATGGTGAATTTTTTGTCGTCTTCATTGTCTAGACCCGCAAGAATATCGGGGACCAATTCATACCGTTCGTTGTAGCCCACAAGCCGCGCATAGCCGTACACAACCATTTGCCGCACATCTTTGGAGCGCGTAACCATGGTGCGCAAAGTGCCACCCTGCTTACCAAACTCCCGATTGCGCAGAGACAGATCTACGGTCTTTGGCGCCTCTGGCACACGCTCTGCAACTGGCGGCAAATTTCCGGCAGAAACATCTGATTGCCAAAAGCCGCTTTCCTGTAGCTCCACCGCCGAGACAGTTTGAGCACCCAGCAAGGAACAGGCAGCAAAGAGGCAGGCAATGAACGGTCTTTTAGGCATGGTAACGCACCTTGTGTCCTGGCTCGGTCTCCCGCAACGGCGGCGCATTCACACCGTCAAAGCAGAAAGCATCGGGCCAACTGGAAGGGGCGCCTGCCCCCTGTGCCACGATCTTGAGGTTGATGGGGCGCGCAATATCCGGCTCAGGCTGAGCCGCAATGAGCGCCTTGGTGTAGGGATGTTGCGGATTATAGAAGAGCTGCTCTGGCGGACCTTGCTCGACCACAAGCCCTGCGCGCATTACCGCGACTTCATCTGCAATCCGCGCCACAACAGCAAGGTCATGGCTGATAAAGAGGTAGCTGAGGTTGAGGCGGTCCCGAATGTCTTCAAGCAGTCGCAGCACCTGCTCCTGAACAGAAACATCCAGTGCTGATGTCGGCTCATCACATACCAGAAACGTCGGCCCAAGCATCAATGCCCGAGCAATTGAGAGACGCTGGCGTTGCCCACCAGAGAAGGCATGTGGAAAGCGTGTGAGCATGTTTTCATTCAGCCCAACCCAGCGCAGAATTTCCACGGCACGGTCAACACGCTCTGACGGAGATCCAAGGTTGTGAATCTCCAGAGGTTCACAAAGCGCATCTTTCACCCGCATACGCGGATTAAGCGTGCTGTAGGGGTCCTGAAACACCATTTGAGCCTTGCGCTGAAACGCCAGACGCTCCGCCCGGTTCAAATCCTGCAGGTTGACCGGCTCAGCGCCGGGCTCTGCGCGAAACAGGATCGAGGCCCCGCTATCCGCTCGCTCCGCACCAAGCGCCATGCGCGCACATGTGGTTTTACCGGATCCGGATTCACCCACTACCGCCAGTGTTTTGCCGCGCTCGACCCCGAAGTCTACACCTCGCACGGCATTCACCACGGATTTGGCACCCCAAGGCGAGGAGGCTTTGAGCTCATAGGTTTTGTTCACGTCCCGCATCTCAAGGATGTAGTCGCGTTCCTCCTCATCTGGTCGATCTGCCGGCGTGGCCGGAATTTCCGGTGCCGCTGCCATCAAGTCTTTCGTGTAAGGATGATGCGGATCGCGCAGGATCAGGGGCGCAGCCCCCGCCTCCATGACGCGGCCACGGTTCATCACAACCACGTCGTCCGCCATATTGGCCACCACGCCAAGGTCATGGGTCACCAAAATCACTCCCATGCCGGTCTCAGCCTGAAGATCCTTGATCAACCCCAAAACCTGCGCCTGCGTTGTCACATCAAGCGCGGTTGTCGGCTCGTCCGCAATCAGCAGATCAGGCCGCCCAACCATCGCCATCGCAATCATAGCACGCTGGCGCATCCCACCTGAGAGCTCAAACGGATAGGAATTGTAGACGCGCTCAGGGCTTGGGAAGCCAACGCGCTCAAACTTCTCAAGAACCAGTTTCTTGCGCTTGGCTGCGTCAAAATTATGATGCAGCTTCAGCGCTTCAGACACCTGGTTGCCAATCCGGTGCAGCGGGGACAGCGAGCGCATCGGCTCCTGAAAAATCATCGAAATCCGATTGCCGCGAATGCTGCGCATCTTGCGTTCGCTCAATTTGGTGATGTCGATCGGCGCATCTCCGCCACGTCCCGCAAACTCGATCTGACCACCGCGCAATTGGGCCGCCGCAGGCAAAATCCGCAAAGCCGCGCGACAGCTCAAGGTTTTCCCTGACCCACTTTCTCCGACCAGCGCGAGGGTCTTTCCGGCGGCGACTGAAAAACTGACATCATCCACCACAGGTTTGGCTTTTTCAAAGCCAATTGTAAGATTTCGCACAGTTAATAGTGCTGTCAAAGCAATAGTCCCCTGCCACGCTCTTTTTAATCCACCTTGCGGCGGCGTGTTCCGGATCATCTGAACATGATTATTCTTGTCGGAGCAAGCATCTAGAATCAGCTTCTGTTCACGATCTGCCCAAATGGCGTTCACCAAGCCACACAAGCGCAAAAGCAATGCGCCCGAAGAATTCTGCCCTTGCATTGTGCTGGACCGGATGCCACGAAGCGGTCATATTGCAATTTCGTGACCAACCCATCGCGGAGGCCGCGTTGTTGGATCACTTTTGAATTCTAAAAATAAGCGCAGCGCAGGCTGCGGAGACTTGGATGAAAACCAAAAACACCAGCTTCCTCACCTTTGCTGAACGCCGTTTTCGCCTGAGCGGCCGCGCATTGATCGAAAACGGACATCCCTATTTTGTTCCGACCGATGATCTGGAAGCAAAGGCAGAACAATGGCCACATGGTTTCCTGTCCATGTCGCACTATGACTACCTCGGCCTTATGCATCATCCGGAAACGACAGGTGCTGCCAAAGAGGCCATTGATGCGCAGGGCACAGGCGTGGGCGCTTCCCGCCTTGTAGGCGGTGAACGGCTCGCCCATCGTGCGCTTGAAAACGACATGGCCGAATTCCTCGGTGTCGGCGGCGTGCTTTCAGTGATTTCGGGCTACCTCACCAATGTCTCCGTGATTGGCCTCCTGCTTGGCCCACGCGACCTCGTGATTGTCGATGAGCTTGCTCACAATTCCATCATCATGGGCGCACGCGGCACAAAAGCACGGTTTGAGACCTATGCGCACAATGATCTGGATGATCTGGAGCGCATTCTGCGCGAACACCGCGCAGAGCACGGGCGTGTGCTGATTTGCACCGATGGGCTGTTTTCCATGGACGGTGACATCACCGACCTGCCCCGTCTGCTGGATATGAAAGACGCCTATGACGCGTGGCTTTTGCTGGACGAAGCTCATTCCTATGGCGTTCTCGGTGAAACCGGTCGCGGTCTTTGCGAACACTTCGGCGAAGACCCCAACCGTGTGGAAATCGCCATCGGTACATTGTCCAAAAGCTTCGCATCCTCGGGCGGTTTCATCGCCGCAAATGCCGACGTCATTGAGTGGATGCGGTTCTGCCTTCCAGGCTTTGTCTACTCCGTAGGCCTGCCTCCGGCGACGGTTGCCAGCGCGCATGCAGCGCTCAACCTCCTTAAGAATGAGCCAAGCCGCGTTGCCAAACTGCGCGCCAATTCGCGCCGTTTCCTCACCAAGGCGGCCGAAGCAGGCCTGGACACTGGCACCGCCATCGGTGAGGCCGTTGTCCCGATCCTGTTTGAAACGCCCGAAGATTGCGTCTTTGTCGCTGAAGCCCTGATGCAACAGGGCATCTATGCGCCGCCCGTCGTGCATGTGGGAGTGCCCAAAGACATGCCACGCATCCGGTTCTTCATCTCCGCCGCGCACAGCGAAGCCGATCTGGATCGTGTGATCGATGCGGTCGCGAAGGCTTCTGAGGCTGCCGCAGCTTTGCGGCAACGTATGAGCGCGGAATAATCCCATGTACCTGACTGCTCACACGGGCTTTCAGGGCACTTCCCTGACGCATCGCAACGGGTCGACCTTTGCGATGTTGTTGGCATTTTTTGCCGCGTTCTGCCTGACACTGCAGGCAACTGCGGCCAAGGCAAAGCCGCAACTCGCGCTCACCTCTTCTGAGCAAAGCGACGTCTTGCCATTAGCGAATCCGGACTTCCCTCATCCTGATGAACCCGGCCAGCTGTTCTTTTTGCAACGCAATATGAACGCCAACACCGTGGTCTACAGCGCGCGTTTTGACGACGCGGGCAGCCTTATTGAAAAGTCACCAGTGTCCGTCTTTTGGCGCCGCTATGCCGATGAGGGGCAGACCATGGCGCTGCGCTGGTATGAGCGCGTGTTTGGTTTTGGCGTGCGCCTGAAATCGCACGCTTCAACTACATCGCGCACTCTGGCCTTCAATGCGCTGAAGTCTCAAAAGCTGGAACTGCGCCAGATTGCACCTTTCAAAGCGGCCCTGTTTACAGAACAGGACGGCCGCGAATATCAGCTGATTTATGGCTATCTCGATGTTGACGAAAGTGGGCTCTTGCCCAAAGTCACCCGTCTGCGTCTTTATACAACCGACCCCCAAACGGGGCTCTATGTGACCCACACTATTGCCGTTTCCGGTGGAGCTTTCAACGAATGACAAAATCCCCTTCTTCTCCGATCCGCACAGTGATTGTTGGTGTTGGCAACTGTGCCAGCTCGCTGATCCAAGGTGTTTCCTACTGCCGCGCTCTTGGCGATGAAGCCGTTGGCGTGAGCTTCCCGGACCTAGCGGGCTATACACCTGCGGATGTTGAACTGGTCGCTGGCTTTGACGTGGACAGCCGCAAGGTTGGCAAAACGCTCGGCGAAGCGGCTTTTGCAGCTCCCAACTGCACCGAACAGTTTCACACCGATCTGGCGGAGCAGACCGGCCCGGTCCTGCGCGGCCCCAATCTCGATGGTGTGGCCGCTCACATGCTCGCTAACCCGGAAGATCGCAGCTTCCGCCTGTCCGCAGAGGGCGCACTCAGCAAGGAAGAGATCGTCGCCAAGCTGAACGAGCTTGAAGCGGAAATCATGATCATCTTCCTCCCCGTCGGCTCTCAGAAAGCGGTGGAGTTCTATGTAGAGTGCGCGCTTGCAGCAGGCGTGGCCGTTGTGAACGGCATCCCGGTCTTTATTGCGTCTCATCCGGTATGGGCGGACAAATTCCGCGCTGCAGGCATCCCGATCCTGGGCGATGATTTCAAAGCGCAGATGGGCGCAACCGTACTGCACCGTACGCTTGCCAATCTGGCAGAAATGCGCGGTGTTGAAATCGATCGCACCTATCAGCTCAACGTAGGTGGCAACACCGACTTCCTGAACATGAGCGAGAACGCTCGTCTGGCCAACAAGCGTGAAAGCAAGACCGAGGCGGTGCAATCCGCGATGGAAGAGCGCCTGCACGAAAATGACATCCGCATCGGCCCATCAGATTATGTGCCATGGCTGAACGACCGCAAAGTTGCCTACGTGCGCCTCGAAGGCCGCCTCTTTGGGGGCGCGCGCACCAACATCGAAGTGCGTCTCGATGTGGAAGACAGCCCGAACGCCGCCGCCGAAGCGCTGGTGGCGATCCGTCTGGCACGCATTGCACGTGATCGCGGCCTGTCCGGCCCCATCACCGAAGCCAGCGCCTTCCTGTTCAAGCATCCGCCGGAGCAGATCGAAGACACCGACGCGCATGACGTCGTGTTGCGGTTCGTCGACGAGGCCAGCTGATGCGTGCCGCCTTCATTACAGGCGGCTCCAGCGGCATCGGGTTTGCCGCGGCGATGCAGCTTGCGGTGAAGGGGCATGACCTCGCGCTGTTTGCGCGTGATGCCAGCCGATTGCTGGCAGCGCGCGACGCCCTGCTGCAGGCAGCGCCCAACATCAAAGTGGAAACCTATGCCGTCGACGTCGCCAATGAAGTCGCGCTGACAGAGGCGCTTTCCGATGCTGTCCTCAAGCTGGGTGCTCCCGAAATGGCCATCGCCAGTGCGGGCATCGCCCAGCCGGGGCTTTTTCACGCGCAAAGCGCAGACCTCCACCGCAGGCATATGGACGTGAACTATTTTGGCACGCTCACTTTTGTTCAAGCGTTGACCAAACCGATGCAGGACGTGGGTGGCGGACACATCGGGCTGATCTCCTCCGGCGCGGCATTCTTTGGCATCTATGGCTATGGTGCCTACGCTCCGTCCAAATTTGCCCTGCGCGGATTGGCGGAGATTTTGCATCTCGAACTGGCGGCTGCCGATATCACCACCACGGTGATCTATCCGCCAGACACCGACACGCCTCAGCTGAACGAAGAGAAACGCACCAAGCCCATGGCCACCCAGAAAATCACCGAAGGAGGTGGCCTCTGGCAACCTGAAGACATCGCCGCGCGCCTCATTGCGGGGATGAAAGCGGGCCACGCCACGGTTGCACCGGGCTTTCAGATGGCCGCGCTCAACCGCCTTGGCAGCCTGATTGCTCCGCTTCTGCGCTGGCACCAAAAACGCATCATTTCCCAACACGGCAACCAATGACCATGCCCACTGTCCAAGACATTGCCATGGCCGCAGCGGTCATCATCGGCGCGGGATTTGTCATGCTGCTTTTGCTGGCATTGATCCCAAACATCCGCCGCAAAAGCCTCGACCTTGTCGTCACTCTGCTGAGTGCCACCCTCATCCTCATCTGTCTGCTCGCGCTCTTCCTTCTGGGGCCGCAGGCTCTGATCGCGGGGCTGACACTCGCCGCCGCCCGGATCGGCTACGAGGTCGCCACGTTGCGCCTTGCAAAAGAAACACACGTGATTTTGGCGGCTCTTGCTGCCGCTGGTCTCACCGTGATCAGCGCGCTGTTCACACCGGTGGCGATCGCATGCGCTGGCCTATGGTTCCTGCTGTTCGCCCGACAACTGGCAGCCCGTCCAACTTCGCCCAATGCCGCAGTCGACGTGCTTCTATTTCCCATACTGCCCATGGCTCTGCTGGCCTATGGCGCAGCACACCCAGAACTCACCGCGCTCATGTTGGCTGCCTACGTTCTGGTTGAGATTTTTGACAGTTTCGCCCTCCTGATCGGCAGCCTACTGGGGCGCACCAAAGCCTTCCCGATCCTCAGCCCCAACAAAACCATCGAGGGCCTCGCAGGTGGCGCAATGGCGCTTGTGATCGCACTTGTCGTAGCCGCGACGATCTGGGGCTTTTCCCCGCTCAAAGCCGCCGCCACCGCACTTTTCGTCGGCGCCCTCGCCGTGGCAGGAGACCTCACCGCCTCACGCCACAAGCGCATTGCCGGTGTAAAGGACTATCCCCGCGTCCTTGCGCGCCAAGGCGGACTTCTGGACAGTCTGGACAGCTGGATTGCCGCGAGCGCTGGCCTTGTGGCGGTCCAGTTCCTCAGCGCATTGTGGTGAGCGTCTTGCCAGCGGCGCGACACATGGTGACACTCCGCCCATGAGCCGATTGGGAACCTTCCTGCGCCTTCCGGTGCTGCGTGTGCTGGGCAAACCGCTTTTTTTGCGGCTTTTGCTTCTGTTGCTCGTGATCGAGGCGATCTTTCTTGCCGAGAGCTTCACCACATTGATGGAACACGCCCTGCGCCTCGGTGGCGGTCCTGTGGATGTGGCACATCTTCTGGGCTTCAAGGTTCCGGAAATCATCGACCTCGCGCTTGCCATGAGCCTGCTAATCGCCACGTATTTTGCCACGCAGGATGCCCGCAACCGGGGCGAATTGATGATCCTTGCAACCGCCGGTGTGCATTGGGGGCGGGTGGTGAGTTTTGTGCTAGCCTTTGGCCTCATCGGCGGCGCGCTCAGCTTTGCCAACGCAGGTCTGATCCTGCCCAGCGCCAAATTTGGCGAGCGGCTGGCGCTGATTGAGCTGCAAAAGGAGTTTGTCCTCACGCGCATTCAGGAAGGCGGCAACGAAACCACCCTGCAAACCCTGCGTGACACAACCTTTATTGCCACCCCGCCAAACACATCGTCTGAGCGCGCCGAAGAACGGGGCCATCTGTTTGTGTTTCAGCCCGATATCAACGGAGGTTGGCGTGCAGCAAATTCAGAAAACTGGCATGTCACCGACCCCGAAGTCTCCGACACCCATAAAATCCAGCTGCAACAGCTCAACGTGCTTGAAGGCCTCTACCCGTCACCAGATCTGACACCCAGGCCGCTCAACAGCTTCGCCACCAAATCCGCGGATTTTGCATTCTCCATGTCCGATGCGCTGCCGGAAACCGACACCGAACGCAGCGCGGCTGAACGGCTTCTCAGCCTTTCAGACAGCGAAACCGGCCAGATCACCCGCCTGCTGTCGCGCGCGCTTATGGTACCCATGGCCGGACTGCTGGCCTTGGCGGCACTGGTGGCGGGAGGGGGCGGCCCACTGCGTTTTGCCGCCCTACCTCTGGCCGCGCTCATCATGATGAGCAGCGATGTCGCCAGCGGCGCGATCCTCTCTGGGCTCGCATCCAGCCTGCCTACAATTCTGATCTGTGCCGCCGCCGCCCTGCTCTATCTGGGGCCACCGCTGGCCTATCTGATTTGGCAGGGAGAAGCCCTCATGAAACCGGAGGTGCGCCGATGATTGGGCACCGGCACACAGGGCTTGCGGTACGCGCCATGGTGCGCGGGGATCTCGCTGCCATCGGCTTCATGATGTTCACCCTGCTTGTGGTGGCCTTGGCCATTGATCTCGCGAAATGGCTTGGCTCTGTTCAGACGCAGGCCGCAGCCACTGATGCCCCACTTTGGTCGGTCCTGTTTCCCTATATTGGCTATCGCAGCGTCGACATCATCACCCGTCTGCTCACCATGGCATGCCTTGCAGGCGGCTTTGTCGTAACACTGCTGCGCCACCAACGACAGGACGATGTGATCCTCGCAGCCTCCGGTGCTGGACCAAGTTTCCGGATTTCTGCGCTGTTGATTTCCGGCCTGCTGCTGGGTCTTGTTCAAATGGCCGGAGAAAACTGGCTGCGCCCAGAAGCGGTGTCCCGACAGGTGGCCGCCAATCTTGGCGACTATGGCAAGCGTTACCACAACAATGAGTTGGGCACCCAATGGGTGGTCGCGGACAATCGCGCGCTGCGGGCCACGTTCACCCGGGGCGACGCCGCCCATCTGAGCGACGTGATGCTGTTTGAGGGATTATCAGAGCCGCAACTCAGCCATGTTCTTCACGCCAACGCTGCGCACCCCAGCTTTCGCGAAGGTATATGGACCTTTGAGCAGGTCACTTACTGGGACGTCAAAAACGCCGCTACCCCCAAATTGGAACCGCGCCTTGATATGCCCTTTGAACTGGACCCCGAAACCGTCCGCTGGTTCGGGGTAGACGCCTACTATCTCCCCAACGCCTCCCTGCGCGCCATCGCTTCAGCACCAGAAAGCGCGGCGGCCTCTGATGCCGCAACCGCTCTTGCGGTGCGCAAAGTTGCGATTTTTCTGCCCGTGATCTTCGCCTTTCTTGGCGTAAGCTTGGCCGGTCAGGGCGCGGTCGGGCGCCGCCTGTCCCCTTTCCTGCTTCTGGCGCTGGCCGCCGTGGGCTATCTCTCCGTGGTTTCCGTCAAAGTCTTCTGGGCGCTCGGCATTCACGGTGTTTTGCACCCAATGCTTGCTGCCTCTCTGCCCGCCGCCTTCGCACTTGGTCTCGCTATCGTCCTGCAACTTCGGCTCGCCGGTTACTTACCCACAATCCGTTTCAAGAACTCCCCTAAGGTCGCATCGTGAAAATTGTGCAGCTCACCCCCTACGCGATGGACCGCCCCGGCGGGGTGCAATCCCACGTGCGCGACCTTTCGGCTTGGTTGCGCAGCCAAGGCCATGAGGTGCGCATTGTCGCCCCACCCGGCCAACCAAATCATGCGGAAGAAGGCCTGATGACAGTTGGCACCGCCCGGCCCTTCGCAATCCATGGCACCGCCTTTGAGGTCAGCCGCGCCACCCGCCTCCAACGCGCACAGGCTGTTGCAGAGCTGCGGGGCTGGGGCGCGGAGGTCGTGCACATGCACACCCCTTGGACTCCGCTGCTACCATGGCAGATTTGGCGCGCACTGAAGCTGCCCGCCATCGCCACGTTCCATGCAACCCTGCCGGAGAGTGAGAGCTTTGACCCCATGTCTTGGGCGCTGCGGCGTGTGGGACGTTATTTCAACCGCCGGATCAACCGCATCGTTGTGCCGTCCGAGGCTCCTTACGCGCAATGGAAAGCCGACAAAGCAAACCCACTGCCGTTGATCTTGCCACCCGCCATAGATCTCTCTTCTTGGCGCGCAGCAGCAAAGGCAACCAAACCCTCTGAAACATTTCGGGTTGTCTACATGGGCCGCCTTGAAGCACGCAAAGGTGTTTCCGTCCTGCTTCAGGCCTGGCGGGAACTGCAAAACCAACTGCCCAATGCTGAGTTGATCATCGCCGGCGCCGGAGATGAAGAAGACAGCCTGCGCGCCTATGCGCAACGGCACCACCTGCACAACTTGTCGTTCCAACCTGCCCCCAACAATGCCGAGGCCCGCGCCCTGATCGCCAGCGCAGATATCTTCGCAGCACCTGCCTTGCACGGAGAGAGCTTTGGACTTGTGTTGATTGAGGCCATGGCCGCTGGCGCGCTCCCTGTCGCCGCGGACAACGAAGGCTTCCGCACCGTTATGACCGGCCGGGGCAAAGATCTTCTTGTGCCACCCGGAGATGCCCAAGCGCTCGCTGATAAGATCAAGACACTGGCCACCGATGCCCCCAAGCGCACGACACTTCAGAGCTGGGCAACAGACCACGCACATCGTTTTGACGTCGCGACCGTCGGGCAAGATTACATCACGCTCCTCCAAGTCGCCATGCGACAGCGCCGCTAACGCAACCTGAACTTGCCAAGTATTCCGGAGCATGACAGACCCATTCCCGTCCCTTCGACGAAGTCTTCTGAGACGACTGGGACAACACAGGTTAAAAGACTTTGAGGCATGTGAGAGCGACTATGGGCGATCTGGTTATTTCGGCAGATTTCGGCACCTCCGGCGTAAAAGTCGGTGTGGTGGATAGCTCCCTCACCGTGCTCGCACGCGTTACAGAAACCTATCCGCTCTCGTTGGCCTCCGGTGGAGTGGCAGAACAAACGCCTGAAGATTGGTGGGGCGCTCTTGCGCATGCACTCGCCGCTCTTCGGCGTGACGTGCCTGATCTCTCCAAACGCGCGTCAGCGCTTGTGTTTTCCTCCCAGCTTCTCGGCCTGATTTGCTGTGATGTGAATGGCACCCCGCTGCGCCCATGCCTCACATGGCTCGACAAACGCGCAGCCCCTTTGGGTCAAAAACTCATCGGTGGCTTCCCCGAGGTGCTTGGCTACAACATCCCGCGACTGGCAAAATGGCTGCGCATCGCCAATGGTGCTCCCGCCAAAAACGGCATGGACCCCACCGCAAAAATGCTCTGGGTCATGCAACAGGAACCGGAAATTTACGCCCGCACCCGTTGGATGCTGGACGTAAAAGACTGGCTCATCCATCGTGCCACAGGCGAGTTCACCACCAGCCCCGAAAGCGCCAACCTGAGCTGGGTGATGGACACCCGACAAGGCCGTGAAGGCTGGTCCGATACGCTCTGCGCGCTCACTGGCATCGATCGCAGCAAGCTCGCCCCGATCACCCAAGCAGATGCCGTTGTGGGTCCGCTCACCGCGCAGGCCGCGGCAGAACTCGGCTTGCCACCGGAGGTACAGGTGCTTGGCGGCACATCTGATGTGATGGCCTCAGCTCTTGGATCTGGCGAAGTTGCGGATGGCGCTCTGCATATTTCCATCGCCACATCGGCCTGGATCGCAGGCTTCTTCCCCAACCGCCGCCTGAGCGTGCCGCATTCCTACGCCACAGTAACAACCGGCCTCGACTTCCGCCCTCTGTTGATCGCCAGTCAAGAAAACGCAGGCTCCGCCCTTGATTGGGTCTGCGGCGTCACCGGCGGCGGCGCGGTTGATACCGGCTTTGATGACATCGGAGCGCCACAAGCCGACGATCCTTTCTTCCTGCCTTGGCTCGCCGGAGAGCGCGTGCCGGTCGACAATGACAGCCTGCGCGGCACTTTCCACGGGCTCAGCCTGCACCACGACAGCGCCGCGATGCGCCGCGCCGCCATCGAGGGTGTTGCGCTGAACCTGCGGTGGGCCATGTCCAAGGTGCAGCGCGAAAAAGGTGTTCAAACTTCCGGGGCGCTGTCCATTGTGGGCGGTGTGGCCGCCAACCCGATTTTTGCCCAGACACTCGCCGACGCGCTAAACCGCGACATCCGCGTGTGCAGCGCACGCCACGCCGGCATGTTGGGCACGGCCACGCTGGCGGCGCCATCTATGGGCTGGGCACCTACGGTGACCGATGCCGCTGCCACACTCAAATTGCGCAGCTCAGCTTTCTACTCGCCAAACCCGGATCGCGCAGACGCCCTGGCCGCGCGCGCCGAGAAATTGGACAAAATCCGCCGCCGCCTCATCCGCAGCTACACCTGAAGGACACATCATGATCGACGGGCTCATGAAATCGACAATCGACCCGCTGTGGGAGGCCATGGCCACGCCTTTGGTGAAAGCCAAGCTGACGCCAAATCAGGTGACATTCATTGGCCTGCTGCTCGTGATTGCGGTCTCACTGGCTTACCTCTGGCACGGCTCACCCGTGGCATACGGCCTCACTCTCATTCTGGCGTTTGTCTTTGACGCATTGGATGGCGCGGTTGCCCGCCGACGCGGATTGTCCACCAAAGCGGGGGGCTATTTTGACGCCATGGTGGACCGCTACCAAGAGCTTGTTGTGCTGGCCACTCTGGCCCACATGCACGACGCTTGGCCACTCGCACTGGCTTGTTTCTCAGGCTCGGTGATCACCTCTTACGCAAAGGCGCGCACAGCCATCGAAATTCCAGTATCCAACACGGACTGGCCTGATTTCTTTGAGCGGATGGAGCGCGTGATCTACCTCTGCGCCATGCTCCTGATCGCAGGCGCACTTGGCAACTGGGCGGTGATCTGGGGGTTGGGCGGCTTTGCGCTCCTGTCGCATTTTACCGCCCTGCAGCGCGCGCATCGCGCCACGCAAATGCTGCGTGCTCAGGATGCTGAAGACTCTGCTGAAACATAGGCGCCGCTTCGGCTCACACGCCATGTCCGCCACATGTCAGGCGCAAAGGTCATGAGGTAGAGCAAGAACGAGGAAAGCAACAAAAGCTCAAGCCCTGTGTAAACATAATAGACCTCGTAGCGCAGTCCCTCCGGCGCATGTCCTTTGCCTAGGAAGAAAACCAGATAGCTAATACCCAGCGCGATCGGCACCCAAACATAGGCGCGCCGCCAAGCCGCGTAGCGCGGGGTCAAAACGCGGCCTTCTGCGCCCAGCTGCGCATAGCTGCGCGACAGAAACTCGCCACACACCACCACCAGGGCTTGGCTGAAGAAGAACAGATAGCTGCCCAACATGTGCTCATCGCGAAAATGCGGAAAGCGATACTGGCTCAGAACCACCAGGCCCACACAGGCCATCGCCTGCAAAACCAACAGGGTCCAGGTCAGCAGCGTGATGCGCCGCACCATCTTGGCATCAGACGCGCTTGTCCGCAGCTCGCGCAAAGCAGGCAGACACAGCAGCACCACACCGACAAACAAGATCGGCGCACACAAAAGCATCCAATCCGCAAACGGTTCGCCAATGCGCGGATCTCCAATGGATTCGCTGATGGTATAGGGGCGCTCGGCGGTCTTTTCAGGGTAGAACAGAGCGTATTGCCAACGCGCCGGGTAAATCTGTGCATTCACCACCAGCGTGACAAACCCGGTGCAGATCAGCGAAATCAACATCGCCAATCCTGTGCCGCGTAACGGCGTCCATTGCGTATTGGTCATCTGCCCAAAGCCTCTTTACGTGCGCGCATGCGCTCGTCCGACACGATGCGCCCCGCCTCCATTTTGATCAAGCGATCACATTTGCCAAATTGATGATCATCATGTGTCACCGCCAGCACCAACCGACCAGATGCTGACAGCTCCGGCATCAGCACATCATAGAAAAACGCGCGATTGGCCGGATCCTGATCCGCAGCAAACTCATCCAGCACAATGATCGGCCTTTGCTCTGCAAGGGCCACTGCCAGTGCGAGGCGGCGGCTCTGCCCTGCAGAGAGCGAAGTGTTGGAGAACTTATCCCCTAACAACTGAACCCGCTCTGCCAGCCCAAGCTGCGCAATCCGGCTTTCCAAGGCAGCCAACTCCGTTTCCGGCATGCCATAGGCATGTTCAAACAGATGGAACTGCGCAAAGACCGCAGAAAACAGCTCGCGATACATTGCGGTCGTGTCATCCGTCAGTGGCGCACCATTGAGCAGGATGTCTCCTGTTTCCGGATGGCGCATGCCCGTGATCAAAGACAGCAAAGTGGTTTTGCCCGAGCCATTGCCCCCGCAGATGAACACCGTCTCCCCGGGGTGAAACGTCAGATCAATCGGCCCAAGGTGAAACGGCGTCACATCCGCTCGCCCGATTTCACCGACATTGGCCTCCACACCGCGCAGCGCAATACTGTCAAACCGGTCCAATGGTTTGGACACCGCATGCAGCGCCTGGCTCTGCGCCTCAGCCAATTCGGCCTCGACCCCTTTGATCTTGTAGTAGCTCGCCTCCGCGCGGCTCAAAATCGGCAGAGTGTTGAAAACGAGTTCGGTCGGGCCATTGACCAAGAAGATGATGGTCAGCACCTGAAACATCACGATCGCATCGCCGCCAGAGAGCATCGGCAAAATGATCACCACAAAACACATGAGCAGCGCGACAGCCAGTTGCCCACCACCGGTGCTCGCAGCAAACAAGCGCTCTGAGCGCATCTTGTGAGCCACCTGCGCTGCGATCACGGCTTTGGTTTCACCCTCCAGCGCATCGCGGCGGCTGCCACGCAAGCGCAGTTCCTTCCAGCCGCTCAGCATATCCGTCACACGGTCGCAATACGCCGCAAAGGACTCTGAGGCCTTGATCGCCCAGCGCCTTGCAGGGCCATCCATCAGGGCAAAGCCGATGCCCCCCAAACCAATCGCCGCCACGGCCGCGACGCCAGCAATCCAGCTCACATAAAACAGATACGGGATGGCAAACAGCAAAACCAATGCTGCCCCAATGGCCTCCACCAGATGGATCACCGCCTGCGCAAGCTGGTTCACCTCTGCCGTCATCGCACCATAGACTTTGCCATGGCGGCGCGAGATCAGAAAATCGATGTTGGCACGCAGCAAAAGTGCGGAAAGCCGATTGCGCATCTGCGCTTCAATCCGGGTGATGAGGGTAAAGGCGCGGACCTTCTGAAAATAGCCCGATACCACCATCGCCGCGGCACAGATCAGTAGCATCGCGACCGACCATCCAGGTCCTTCGCTATAGCGCTGCGCGGTTTCATTGATCGCAAAGATCATCCCAGCGCGGCTCAATCCGGATATCAGCGTGAGAAAGACAATGGGATCGCGCATGCCAGCACCCGCATCCAATAGAAAGCTCACGACCTCAAGGCGACGGGCAAAGGCTCCATCAGGTTCCGCCGTCTGAGACGCGGTATTGGTCTTGGCTTTGATGCTCACACAGTTCACTTACGCCGGTCAATCCGGTCCCCTCGACCGCTTTTCACCCGGAAAACGGCACCGACGCAATACCATCCCGATACTGCCAATAGACAACGTGGCATTTTAGGCGACGCCGAAGATCAGGCCTTGCCCGCTTCTTTGGTTGACCCAGCTGCCCTGCCCCTCAAGATAGCGCAAAGACTTTGGGGGAGCGGAACAATGGCAAAAGCCAAAAACATCCTATTCATCATGTTTGACCAGCTCCGTTGGGACTACCTCAGCTGCTATGGCCATCCGCACCTGCGAACCCCGCATATCGACCGTCTGGCTTCCCAAGGAGTCCGCTTCACACGCGCCTATATCCAGTCTCCAATCTGCGGCAGCTCCCGCATGTCCACTTACACAGGGCGCTACGTCCACAGCCACGGTGCAAGTTGGAACGGCATTCCACTGAAAGTTGGCGAAATGACCATGGGGGATCACCTGCGCAAGGCGGGCATGGATTGCTGGTTGGTGGGCAAAACCCACATGCGCGCAGACGCCGAAGGCATGGCGCGACTGGGTTTGGAACCTGACAGTCTGATTGGCGCCCGTGTTGCCGAATGCGGCTTTGATGTCTTTGAACGCGATGACGGAATGAAGCCCGAAGGTCCCGAAGGCAGCTATGACCCTGACGGCGCCAAGGCCTACAACGCCTATCTGCAAGACAAGGGATACGAGAGCGACAACCCTTGGCATGACTTCGCAAACTCCGGTTTGGATGAAGAAGGCAACGTCCTCTCTGGCTGGTTCCTGAAGAACTCTTCTGAGGCGGCGAATATCGCCGAAGAGGATAGCGAAACGCCTTATCTGACCACTCGCGGCATGGACTTCATCGCCCAAACTGACGGGCCCTGGTGCTGTCATCTCAGCTACATCAAGCCCCATTGGCCCTATATCGTCCCGGAGCCCTACGCCTCCCTGTTTGGCCCTGAACACGTCATGCCTGTTGTCCGCTCCGACAGCGAGCGGCAAAACGCCCACCCGGTTCTAAAAGCTTTCATGGACACCAAAATTGGAGAAACCTTCTCACGCCAAGATGTCCGCGACGCCGTCATCCCTGCCTATATGGGCTTGATCAAACAGGCCGATGACCAGATGGGACGCCTCTTTTTATGGCTGGAGGAAACGGGCCGGATGGAGGATACAATGATTGTGCTGACATCAGATCACGGCGATTTCCTGGGCGATCACTGGATGGGAGAAAAGACTTTCTTTCAGGACGCTGCCACGAAGGTGCCTCTGATCATTTATGATCCAAGCCCGGAGGCAGATGCCACACGCGGCACCGTATGTGACGCATTGGTAGAGTCCATTGACCTTGCCCCTACATTTGTCGACGTCACAGGCGAGCAGCCAGCCTATCACATACTGGAAGGCGAAAGCCTGCTGCCCATTATCCATGGGCAAAAGGAGACAACAGACCGCGCATTTGTAATTTGCGAATACGACTACTCCGCCAGCCCCATCGCCACGCGGCTCAACGCTTCGGTTCGGGATGCGGTACTGTTCATGGTCGCCACGAAAGACTGGAAACTCATCCACTGCGAGGGCGGTTATCCCCCGCTGCTGTTCGATCTGGTCAACGACCCCAATGAGCTCACCGATCTCGGACAAAGCGCGGAGCATGCCGAGATCATCGCGACGATGTATGACCACCTCTTCACTTGGACCCGCCGCCAATCCCAACGCACAACCCGCTCAGAGGAACAGCTCAACGAGATGCGCACCAAATCTGGAGGCAAAGGTGTTGTGATCGGGATCTATGATGAAAGCGACGCGCCGCTTGAACTGACGGTGAAATATCGCGGCCTGAAAGCCAAACCCTATGAGGAATACTTGAAGGGCTAAAGCGCCCTAACCTTGATCTGCGCATGGGAACCACAGGCGGAACACCGTGCCTTCACCAATGGTGCTGTCCGCCTCTATGGCGCCATCATAAAGCTCCACCAGTTTGCGCGAGATCGACAGCCCCAACCCGGTGCCCTCCCCCTGTTTGGTGGTGAAAAACGGGTCGAAAATCCGGCTCAGATGCGCGTCTGTCATGCCGACACCTGTGTCCGCCACCTCGATCAACACACCAGCCTGATCGTCTCGCGTGTCGTCCTTGGTAGAGACCCGCAATGATCCCCCCTCAGGCATCGCGTGAATGGCGTTGACGATCAGATTGATCAACACCTGCTGCAGCTCCGTACGGTTGATCGCAACCGCCCCTTCGCTTTCCAGCTCCAACTGCAACGCAATGTCGCCGGTGTTCAGCAAATGCTGCACCAGCGGCACGGTATCCACCATCACCGCCGAGGGTTGATGAAGTTCGCTGCCTTGCGCGTATTCATCTGGTCGGGTGAACTGCAAAAGCTTGTTCACAATCAGAAAAATCGAATGCGTCTGTTCATCAATCAGTTTCAGCTCGGTGCGAATATCCTCAATCCGATCCCCAAGCTGCACGCGTATCACATCCAGATTCCCCTGGATCACCTGAATGGGATTGTTGATCTCATGCGCGATGCCCGCCGCGATTTCACCAACTGCCGCCAGTTTTTCGGACACAACCAGCTGCCGCGTCGTGGCTTCCAGCCGCCGGTTTGCTTCTGCCAAATCTTGCGTCCTTGCGGCCACCCGCCGGTTCAACTCCCGATCGCGCTCCTGAATTTGCTCAAGCAGCGCATCCATCTGCGCCGCCACGCGCGCGATCTCCTCATCGCTGTTTTCAACGCCAGTACGCGCCCCCAGATCACCCCCTTCCACCCGCGTGATCGTGCGCAACATCCGCTCCAGCGGCGCAAAAATCTGCCGCGCCCAGCGCAAAAAGATCGGGACAGAAATCAGCACAATCACCGCAAACGCGACCGCAAAAGTCAGGATGGTCGAGAACTTTGCATCTCGAAATGGCTGATCCAGAAAGCCGACGTAGAGCATCCCGACGCGATTACCAAAGCTATCCGTGACCGGCTCATAAGCTGAGATGTACCAATCGTTCACCACAAAAGCGCGATCGAGCCAGACCTCACCCCGATCCAACACAGCCTCACGTACCACAGCAGATACACGGGTGCCCAAGGCACGCTCATCCTGAAAGAGGCGCACATTGGTGGAGATGCGCACATCATCCAAAAACAGCGTCGCGGTGCCTTGGCTGCCTTCGGTCAAGCTCGCGGTCGGATAGACCAGATCGTTGATCGTATCAATAAACGGGAGATTGCGATTGAGCAGAACGCCCCCAACCAAAGCACCGTGCCGTCCGTCTTCTGACACCGGCGTGGCCGCATGCACCATCATGCCCCGGGTCTCCTCGACACGTTCTGTCGGCACCGCAGCCTGTGTCGGCACCAGTTTAATACGTGCAAGCTCAGCCAGATCGGAGGAGACCTCGGCCAGATCCTCACCTGAAAAGACGTCAATCTGGGCAGAACCAAACCCGGCCAGCGCCTGAGAGACAACAGGCCACCGCGCCAGATTTCTGTCATCCACCAAGCGGGGAGAGGAGATCACAGAGCCATCCGCGGCAAGGTAATAAAGGAAATCCAACCCAAGCTGGACCCGCTGCACCTGCAGAAGGCGCGCGATGCCATCCTGATCGTCGGACCGGACATGATCCACAAAATCCGCCGAGGCCGCCAAGGCCTGCATCCGCAGATCACTGTTTTCAAGCAGCTGAGACAGGTACTGATCCGCAATGGTCAGCTCGCCATTCACTTTGGCAATCAGCAAGTTATCAAACCGCGAGGACCAATTCACCGCCGTAATGATAAAGAACAGCGGCATGATGACCAGCGTTGGCAAAAGCGCGATGGCCAACAGCCGCATCCGCACAGAGGCGGAGCGGCGACGTGGCAGCCAGGCCCAGGTTGGCCTTGATGCCGAAGATGACCCTTTGGCGCTTGTGTCAGTCATTCCACATTGCGCATTTGCGATCGATGGTTTTACGGGAAATCCCCAATCGCCGTGCGGCCTCCGCACGATTGCCATCGCAGGCGGCCAGCACCGTCAGAATATGCCGACGCTCCACCGCCGCGAGGCTGTCCACCGCTGCAACCTCTTCTTCGGCGCCGTTGGCCGCAAACTCCGCCGGCCATTCGCCCACAATCAGCGACCGCTCAATCAGGTTGCGCAACTCGCGCACATTCCCCGGCCAGTCATACCGCGCCAAATTCAAAAGCACCCCCTCAGACAGGGTCAGTGGCGGCACACCGAGCGACTTTGAGATCTGCTGCAAGAACATCAAAGCCAGCTCTTTCAAATCCCCCTCGCGGTTTTGCAAAGGTGGCATCTGAATGTTCAGCACATTGATGCGGTGATACAGGTCTTCTCTTAGGCGGCCATCTTTGACCGCCGCTTCAAGATCGGCGTTGGTGGCAAAGAGAAACCGCAGGTCCAGCGGCACTTCCCGAGAGGAGCCCACAGGCCGGATTTTCTGATGTTCCACCACACGCAGCAGTGCCGCCTGCACCGGAAGCGGCAGTTCCACGATCTCATCGAGGTAGAGCGTGCCGCCATTGGCATTCATGAACACACCATCATGACGTACCGTGCGCCCGCCCGCGTCCTGACGGATATGCCCAAAAAGCTCATGCTCAATCATGTCACCGGCAATGGTCGCGCAATTGATTGGCACAAAAGGTTTGTCGGCGCGCGGTGACATCATGTGCAACGCACGCGCGGCGACCTCTTTGCCCGTACCGGTATCCCCCGTCAGCAAGACCGGCGTTGGCAAAGGCGCGGCACGGGCCATCGTGGAGCGTATGGTCTCAATCTGCGGCGAACTGCCAAGCAGGCGCGCGCGCACATGCTCGTTGCCCGCAGCAAGCTCATACTTCAGCAGGTAATTCTCCCGCCGCAGGTTCACCCGATCCACACAGCGTGCCACCGCGTTCAAAATCTGGTTGGAGCGGAAAGGCTTCAAAACAAAGTCGACGGCCCCCGCGCGCATCGCTTCAATCGCGGTGTCCATATCTGCAAATGCGGTGATCAAAATGGTGTCAGCAAAGAACCCAAGCTTGCGCTGCTCGCTCAGCCACTCAAGCCCCGAGGTTCCGGGCATCACATTATCAAGAATGACGATGTCAAAATGGTTCTGATCCAACAGGCGGCTAGCCACATCCGTATTGGCCGCCTGCTCTATGCGTCCGACCACCGGGTCGAGAATTTTGACGATGAAGTTGCGGATGCCCGGCTCGTCATCCACCACCAGCACCGAAGCTGTCGACAGGCCAATGCCAAATTCAGAAGGACGTTTGGTTTGCGCAGACGCACGGTCTATTTGGTTCATGTGGTCAATCCAACCTTACGGCTGTTCCACTGGCAACATCGCTGGCAGAAAACCCGATGGCGTGCAGCCCATAGTAGGCGCCCACGGAAATGGCAGCCA
Source organism: Shimia sp. R9_2 (assembly GCF_017743735.1). Lineage (GTDB taxonomy): Bacteria > Pseudomonadota > Alphaproteobacteria > Rhodobacterales > Rhodobacteraceae > Shimia. The sequence continues at coordinate 490,669 of NZ_JAGHRO010000001.1, read as the reverse complement.
CCGCTGCGCAGGCCAGGAAAAACACTCTCATATCTTTAGTCCTCAAAGTCGCTGTAAAGGCGCAGATAGGCGATCAAATCTGCGCGGTCTTCGGCGCGGGTGATGCGTTGAACCGGCATTTTGGTTCCCGCAATATACACGTCCGGCCCCAAATCAAAAAGCGCATCAATGGTTTGGCTTGTCCAAATCACATCAGATGTCAGCAAAGTGTCGGAGTAGCTGTAGTCAGAAACCGTGCCCGCTTCGCGCCCAAAAACATCCTTGAGCGTCGGCCCAGCTCGTCTGGCACTGTCTCCGGTGAGCGTATGGCAAATGGAGCATTTGCGCTGAAACTGGCGCTCGCCATTGGATGCGCTGTCATTGCCGTTCAGAAACGCGCGACCTTCCGCCACCATCCGGGGGGTGTCATCCGGATCAGACAGCGGCCAGCTGAACATCGCCTCATCAAGGCCACCCGCATGAATATTTTCCCCATCAGCCGAAAAAGCCAACGCCCAGATCGGCCCGCGATGGGTGGCCCTGATGTCATTGGCAATCGACCAATTCTCAGTGTTCAGCATCAGAATATAACCTTCGCCATCACCCACAGCGAGGTGACGGCCATCCCGGCTGCTGGTCATGGCCAATATCGGCCGCCGCTCAAGCGTGATGTCCTTGATCAGCTCCGCAGTGTCAGGGGTGACAATTTTTGTGACGCCATCCACCGCGCCAAAAGCCAGCCAACCAAGATCCTCACGCAAAACCAAAGTGTTCACACCGAAACCATTGGTCAGGAAAAGCTGCCTCAAATCGCCAGTCGCGGTGTCATAGAGCCGTATCTTGCCGTCTGCAGAGGCGGAAAACAGCGCGGCACCGTCCTGTGCAAAGGCAACGTCATTCACATTGCTGCCGACTTGAATAAGACGCGACGCGTCACCGCTCAGCGGCCAGATGCCAACCGATCCATCCCAACTGGCGCTTGCGACACTGCGCCCATCAGGCGCCACTCGCAGCGCCATCACCTTGCCCTTGTGCTGCCCCAGAATCTGCGACGTTCCAGCACTCAGATCCCACAGCCGCACGGCAAAATCATCCCCGGCGGAAACCGCCAGAGTGTCAGTCACAAAAACCACCGCGTTGACCGCTGCCTCATGCCCTTCCAGCCACAGCGGTTCCTGATCTCGCCAAAGACCAAGGGAATTGTCGAAACTTGCGGTCAGGATCTGACGGCCGTCCGGGGAGACAGCGATGCCTTTGATCGGGCCGCCGTGGCCGGTCAGTTGAAAGAACTCCCCAGCCACAGCACCGGTGGCCCAAAACAGGAAACCAAGAAACAGCGCGACAGCCCGCATGATTACTCCGCTGGTGTCGCTCGATCAGCGCCAGATTTTGCCTGCGCTTTGGCAAGCTCCTCCTCATACCAGATTGAATGGTGCTCCTTCGCCCATTGCTCATCCACCTCACCGGTCGCCATGGTCTCAATCGCGCCTTCCATGCCCACGGACCCAAGATAGATGTGCGCCACGATGATGGCGATAAAGACAAAGGCCACGATCCCATGCCAAAGCTGGCTGAGCTGCATTTCTTCATAAGGGGAGAGCACTTCCGGCAACGCACCGCCCGTGACCAACTGCGGCAGACCAGTCATGTTCAAAATATTGAACGTCTTGGCAAACATCGGCAGCTCAAACGGGAACAGCAGCGCGAGACCGGATGCCGAGATCGAAACGCCCAGCACAATCACAGACCAGAAAATGATCTTCTGCCCTGCGTTGAATTTTTTGGCAGGCGGATGCACGCCTTTGGAAAACAGCCCACCGCCTTTGGCCAGCCACTTGATGTCCGTGCGATCCGGAATGTTGTGATGCACCCACATGACAAAGACCATCGCCAGTCCCAGCATAAAGGCCCAGGCGATGTTGTTGTGCACCCATTTGCCGGCCAGTGCGATGGTGGCATAGGCTTCGAGCCCCATCCAGGGCAGGATAAACTTACGACCGGCGATCAGCACAAGGCCGGTGATCCCAAGGACAATGAAGGACACGCCCATCAGCCAATGAGCAAACCGTTCAATCGCCAGGAAGCGGATGATATTCCGCCCGGTCTTGGCCCCTTCGATCATGATCCTGCCGCGGATCAGCCAAAACAGTGCAATAACAGCCGTCATGCCTCCCAGCAGATAAAGCCCATAAGTGAGCAGCGGCCCTTCGCGGAACGTCAGCCAGGCCATACCACTGTCTTGAATGAGCAATGTGCTGGTTGGCCCGCTGGCCTGCGTGGTGGTGTTGGCACTGCCATAGCGCAATGCACGAAACACTTCGGAATCTGACGCTACGCCGCGCGTGCCCAGCTGGCCAATCAACGCTTCGACATTGCCCTGCCCGGTCGCATCGCGCCGGAAACTGTCGTCCAGTTTCTCACCACGCTGTCGCGCCATGATATCTTCCAGCGTCTGAGCGCCGCCCGTTGAACTGCGATCAGGTGCCGTGTCTTGAGCCAAAGCTGGCCATGCCAACATGAACGAAAGAGCCATCCAGAGAAGCGCGCGCATCACATCCTCATATCATCTGAAACCATGGGGTCAGGGCTCTGCCCATAACCGCGCATGAAAGAGTTCTTAGAAACATCAAACCGGCGGCAAGGAAACCCGCCGCCGGTGATTTTGACGGTATCAGCCGCCTTTTTGCTCATAAGCGGTGCCCCAGCCCCAAGCGCCGGTGCCAAAACCGCGCGCCACAACGCGTTCACGGTAAATCGCGGAGACAACATCCCCGTCACCCGCCAGAAGGGCTTTGGTTGAACACATCTCCGCGCAGATCGGCAGCTTGCCCTCTGCGATGCGGTTGCGGCCATATTTGGCGAATTCCGCAGTGGAGTGGTTCTCTTCCGGACCACCTGCACAGAAGGTGCATTTGTCCATCTTGCCGCGGCTGCCAAAGTTGCCTGCCTGCGGATATTGCGGCGCGCCGAACGGACACGCGTAGAAGCAATAGCCACAGCCAATGCACAGGTCTTTGGAGTGCAGTACCACACCTTCTTCGTTCTGATAGAAGCAATCCACCGGACAGACCGCCATACAAGGCGCATCTGAACAGTGCATGCATGCCACAGAAATCGAACGTTCACCCGGTGTGCCGTCGTTGATTGTCACAACGCGACGCCGGTTGATGCCCCAAGGCACCTCGTGCTCGTTCTTACAGGCCGTCACGCAGGCGTTGCATTCGATGCAGCGTTCCGCGTCGCAGAGAAATTTCGCTCGTGCCATTTCTCTTCCTCCTTATGCTGCCCAGATTTTGCAGAGAGTCGCTTTGGTCTCCTGCATCTGGGTCACGCTGTCATAGCCATATGTCTGCGCCGTGTTGGTGGCTTCGCCCAACACATATGGATCGGCCCCTGCCGGATACTTGCTCCGCAGGTCCTCCCCTTCGAAATGACCCGCAAAGTGGAACGGCATGAAGACCACACCTTCGCCGACGCGTTCGGTCACCATGGCCATCACTTTGACCTTGGCCCCTTCGGCACCTTCGACCCACACCTGCGCCTGATCACGCACACCGAGATTGTTCGCATCACGCGGGTTGATCTCGACAAACATGTCCTGCTGCAGCTCGGCCAGCCACGGGTTGGAACGGGTTTCATCCCCGCCACCCTCGTATTCCACCAGACGACCAGAGGTCAGGATCAGCGGATAGTCCTTGCTGAAGTCCTGTTTCTGGATCGAGGCGTACATGGTTGGCAGACGATAGAATTTCCGGTCCTCATAGGTCGGATAATCCGCCACCAGATCACGACGGTTGGTGTAGAGCGGCTCGCGGTGCAGCGGGATCGGATCCGGGAAGGTCCAAACCACAGCACGGGCTTTCGCGTTCCCAAATGGAGCACATTCGTGCTTGATCGCCACCCGCTGGATGCCGCCTGACAGGTCGGTTTTCCAGTTGGTCTTGGGTCCGGCCACCGCATCAATCGCAGCACGCTCTTCATCCGTCAGATCGCCATCCCAACCCAGATCCATCAGCATCTGCATTGTGAATTCCGGATAGCCATCCTGAATCTCGGAATCGAGGCTTGCCACACCTTCGGCCAGAAGGTTGTCACCGTCACGTTCCACACCAAAGCGGGCGCGGAAGGTCAAACCACCCTCAGAGACACGTTTGGACATGTCATAGAGGTTTGGCGTGCCCGGGTGCTTCATCTCTGGCGTGCCCCAGCATGGCCACGGCATACCGTAGTAGTCACCATCAGCCGGACCACCATTCGCTTTCAGCGTGGTGCGGTCAAAGGTGTGCTGGTTTGCCATGTGCAGCTTGATGCGCTCAGGCGACTGACCAGTGTAGCCAATCGTCCACAGACCTGCGTTGAACTCCCGGGTGATGCTTTCCACATTCGGGGTGTTCTCGTCTTCCATTTCGATGTTGCGGAAGAAACGGTCTGCCCAGCCAAACTTGTTGGCAAAGAGGCCCATGATCTCATGGTCCGGCTTGCTCTCAAACAGCGGATCAATGATCTGATCACGCCATTGCAAAGAGCGGTTGGACGCGGTCGCGGACCCGCGGGTCTCAAACTGCGTACAGGCCGGCAGAAGATACACGCCATCGGTGCGGTCTTGCATAACAGCAGAAGCGGTTGGGAACGGGTCGACAACGACCAGCATGTCCAGCTTCTCCATCGCTGTTTTCATTTCCTTACCGCGCGTCTGCGAGTTTGGCGCGTGGCCCCAAAGCACCATGGCCCGCACTTTGTCGGGGTTGTCCATGTTCTCTGGATCTTCCAGCACACCGTCGATCCAACGCGACACCGGAATACCGGTGAGATTCTGAAGCGACTTCTCTTTGCCGTCAGCACCTGTGGTGGTCGCAAACTGGCCTTTCAGCCAATCGCCATCTTCACCCCAGACACGGCCCCAGTGCGCCCATGCGCCTGCAGACAGGCCATAATAGCCCGGCAGCGTGTGGGACAGAACGCCAAGGTCCGTTGCGCCTTGCACGTTGTCGTGGCCGCGGAAGATGTTGGTACCGCCCCCCTCTGTGCCCATGTTGCCCAGCGCCAACTGCAGCACACAATACGCACGCGTATTGTTATTGCCGTTGGTGTGCTGCGTGCCACCCATGCACCAGATCACGGTGCCGGGACGGTTGTTCACCATCTGGCGTGCAACGCGGCGCAGCTGTTCACCCGGCGCGCCTGTGACGCGTTCAACTTCTTCCGGGTTCCACTTGGCCACTTCTTCCTTGATCTGGTCCATCCCCCAAACACGGGTGCGGATGAACTCTTTGTCTTCCCAACCGTTTTCGAAGATGTGCCACAGGATGCCCCAAACCAGCGCCACATCGGTGCCGGGACGGAAACGCACATATTCATCTGCATGGGCCGCCGTGCGCGTAAAGCGCGGGTCACATACGATCAGAGGCGCGTTGTTGCGCTCTTTCGCGCGCAGCACGTGCAACAGCGAAACCGGGTGGGCTTCGGCCGGGTTGCCGCCAATGATGAAGATGGCTTTGGAGTTGTGGATGTCATTGTAGGAGTTGGTCATGGCGCCGTAGCCCCATGTGTTCGCAACACCTGCAACAGTGGTGGAGTGACAGATACGCGCCTGGTGATCCACGTTGTTTGTGCCCCAATAGGCAGCAAACTTACGGAACAGATAGGCCTGTTCGTTGTTGTGCTTGGCAGAGCCGAGCCAATAAACGCTGTCCGGGCCGCTTTCTTCGCGGATCTTCATCATGCCGTCGCCGATCTCGTTGATCGCCTGTTCCCAGCTGATGCGTTTCCACTCACCACCTTCTTTTTTCATCGGATACTTCAGACGGCGTTCGCCATGGGCGTGCTCGCGTACCGAAGCGCCTTTGGCGCAATGTGCACCGAGGTTGAACGGGCTGTCCCAACCTGGTTCCTGACCGACCCAAACGCCGCTCTGAACCTCTGCCACAACCGTACAGCCCACAGAGCAGTGGGTGCAGACGGATTTGACAGTTTCAACGGCGGTGTTTGCGGCGTCTTGGGCTTGCGCCTGAGTGACGGTGCCTCCTGTGGCACCAATTGCTGCCAGCCCGCCAATGGCGAGGCCGGATCCGCGCAGGAATGTGCGGCGGTCTACAGCTTTTTCAGCTGCAACAGACAGGATACTTGTCCGCTGGGGGCGTCGCGCAACCCCGTTGGTCTTTTTCCTAAGCATAGTTTCCTCCCTTGCTGTCCCTTAACGGGAACTTGCTAGGTAACTCTCTGATCCCGACCGGTGGGCGTCACGCAACCGGTGGTCGGGGGCGGGGATAACGTCCGATCAGAACCGGGCGCTGTCGAGGTAAGCGCGGGTGTGCGCAGTGTCCTGCATCTTGTTGCTGGACAGGTCAGCCGGTTGGGCTTCCGCCGTGTCAGGCGAAAGGGCCACCACTGCGGCTGCAGCTGGGGCTGCCGTCGTGGCGAGCTTCAGAAAGTCGCGCCGGCTGGCGCCTTTTTCCTCTGGCTGGCTCATGGTCTGCTCCTTCTTCATGTCGGTTGGGGCCCGACGTTTCGTTTTGCGCTTACTCCGCCCCCATGCGGAACGCTTGTGTCTCAATCTCAAGGAAGGCTTTGCCCACAGTGCCGACAGGGGCGTAGAACACCGAGTTCTGAGCTCCCTCCAAATCTGTGAAGAAGTGCTCGGCCCACGGGGCGATGTGGGTGAAATAGAAATCCTTCTGACGTGTCAGCGGCGTCGGTTCGCCAAAACGCCCACGGATCATCCCCGCCATCATCTCAAGCAGGCTGGCGATATTGTCTTCCGGCTCATAAACATTGGGCGCGCGGGTGATACGCAGCCCCGCCATGTCGGCTCGCAGGGTGGCAAGCGGTTTTTCGTTGAGAAACCCGGTGAGGTAATAAGAGGCAAAGGGCATCAATTCGCCACGCCCTAGGCCAATGAACAGCGCATTGAACTCGCGCTCGACCGCTGGCTCTTTCATGGCCTTGGCTACACGCGCCAAAGTGCTGATCGCCTGACCAAGCGCGCTGTCGTCTCCGCCCAGGCTGCTTGCACGCTGCAAAAGCCCACTGTCCGGCGGGTTCGCCAAAAGCGCCGCCAGAAAATCATATAGATCCGCTCGCAGCAGATCCTCCTCGGCAATCACGATGTCTTTGACGACTTCACTCATCCCTGTGTCATCTCCCCAGTCTGTTCTTGTGCGGCGAAAGCAAATCGCAAACGGCGGCGCACGGGCGCTACAGGCTCCGGCTCCTCGGTTTCGGCCATCTCACCTGCAGTCTCTGTGTCTTGACCCTCAAACAATGTGGCGGCAGGGGCATCTTCCAAGCCGCCGTCCTGTGCTTCTTCCGCCTCAGTGAGTGCAACGGCAGTCACCTCTTCGCCCGCTTCATCGGCAGCCTCAGCTTCGGCGAGAGAATTGACCTCAGCGGCCTCTTTCTCCGCCGCTTGACGGGCCATTTCTTCCACATGTTTCAACATGCCTTTGCCCACCTGATAAGCGGTCTGCATGCCTTCGATCACCATGGCGCTGTCGGTGAAGTCCTCACCATAATCGACCAGCTCATCCAGATTGGCCAAGACCGGATTGGTCAGCCAAAGTTTGCGCAGTGCGCGGCGACGAATGCGTTCCGGCACGGCTTTGGCCAAAAAGACCGAGAAATCGTCGCCCTGATCCAACTCATCAGGATCCGGTAATTTCAGTTCCGCCAGCACCTCTGCGTCCGTCTTTTCCTCAAGCACTGCGTGCTCTTCTGCCAGTACTTCTTTCTCAACAGCCAGCGCCTCCGCAGCAGCTTCCTCTGCAACGGCCGCCTTGCGGCGTGCCCAGAAATCTCCACCCCGGCTCAATTTGGCCTCCCCGTGCGCGGCGCGCGGTACACATCGCTCAGCTGCGAAATCCGTGCGTCCCCGCGGCCATCTTCCGTCAGGTCGGTGCGCTTCTTGTCCCGGCGCCGCTTCACAAAAACCTCTTCCTCGTGGTGGGCCTGAACAAAGTCGCGCAAGAAGGCGATCAACCCTTCGGGCATCGGCACAAGCTCCAGAAGCTCTTCGCCGCTGTCCGCGTAATCCTGAAACTCGTAGGCGGAGGCCGTTGCCAGCAGGATATCGTAGGGATGATCTGCATCCGGGTCTTCGTTCTCCCGCATCACCACACCGATTGACGGCACGCGCGATGACAGCGTGGTCAGATACGCCTCCGTATCCGTGTGCCAAAGTTCCAGCGATACCGTGGCCGCATGAAACTCCACCGCATCTCCCTCCTCGCGCAGCACCTGCCAGTCGGCCTGCGCCGCTCCCGGCAAGACAGCAACAGCCTGCCACGCAAAAGGCACCCAACGGCTGGCCGAGGGTGTCCTGCGAATAACGATGCCCAGTGGCAATGAAACCGGCGCTTGGCGCATGCGGCTCTAGTTCTCCTCCCATGCCTACAAATTTTTTTTGCAGGCACAGATATGATCCCCCCAACACCTCCGTTTGCCAAAGAAAAACGCACAAATCCGACAATCCGCTCTCAAAACTGGACATTTTGATCCGAGAGACGCTGCGACATTCTGACGTTAGGTCAGATTGTCCACCTGAGGTCAAAACCAAGAGAATCACTAGGCTTTAGCCTTCCGATTCTCCTGAGCCTCTCGCGTATTTGCAGGGCTTTACGGCATCAAAGATTCATGCATTCCTAGGTGCGTTCGACCGCACCAATTGCCGCCGAACAGGGGAGGAAATCGTGTCCAAGACTTTGATTCTATGTAATTGTTCTGACAGCATGACTCTGGACGCAGAGCAATTGTCCGCAACCAGCGGTCTGAGCTGCTCTAAAGTCCACAACGGCCTTTGCACCAAAGACGCTTCTGCGGCCGCCGAACTTTTGAATGCAACAGGCGGCGGTGAAAATACGGTCATCGCCTGTCAGCAGGAACAGGATTTCTTTGTCGAACTGGCCGAAGATCTTGAGGTGGACAGCCCCCTTTGTGTGGACCTACGCGACCGCGCCGGCTGGTCCGAGAATGCAGATCAAGCCGCCCCCAAAATGGCCGCGCTTCTCGCCGATGCGCTGCGCCCGACGCCAGAAACCAAAACCTATGACATTATCTCTGACGGCCAGTGCCTGATCCTGGGCGCACCGGATGTGGCCATGGAGGCCGCGCAGCAGCTTTCAGAGTTCCTGAGCGTCACGGTGCTTGTTCCAAGCGGTGCCGAAGCCCCGATCGAGCGTGGATGCGATGTCATCGCCGGGCGCATCAAACGTGTCACCGGTGCGCTTGGACAGTTTGACGTTTACATCGACGCCCTGCAGCAATTGGAACCCGGCGGGCGTGGCCCGCTACAGTTTGGCGATGCCCGAAACGGCGCACAAACCACCTGCGACATCATCCTTGATCTGCGTGGTGAACCCGCGCTGGTTCCCGCTCCGGAAAAGCGTGAAGGCTACCTGAGAGCGGATCCAAACAGCTTGCCCGCCGTGCACGCCGCGATCCTCGAAGCCTCCCACCTTGTTGGGACATTTGAGAAACCTCTCTATCTGGCGCTTGAGCCAAGCCTCTGTGCCCACTCACGCGCAGAGCAGACCGCTTGCACCAAATGTCTGGATGCCTGCCCTACGTCTGCGATCCATCCGTCCGGCGATCATGTGGATATCGATCCCAATATCTGCGCCGGATGCGGTGCCTGTGCCGCCCTTTGCCCCTCTGGCGCAATCACCTACGATGACCCGCCCGTCAGCGCGCTCTTTGCACGCATCAACGCTCTGGCGGAGGCCTATCGCTCCGCGGGCGGCACCGCGCCGCGCCTTATGGTGCATGACCGCAGTTTCGGCGCAGAGATGATCGCCCTCGCCGCACGATTTGATCGCGGCCTGCCTGCGGATGTGATCCCGATGGATCTCGAACGTGTCAGCGGATTTGGCCACGCCGAAATGCTCGCAAGCCTCGCCAGCGGCTTTGCCAGCGTGGACGTTCTGGTGTCTCCCACCACAGATCGCAGCGCTTTGGAAAGCGAGCTTGCGCTGGCGCAAGTCCTAAGCGGCGGGGATAACACGCTTCGCCTTTTGGAGCCGCAAGAGCCTTCGGCGCTATGCGACATGCTCTATAACACCGCGCCGCAAACCGCATTGGCAAACCCCATCCTGCCGCTTGGCAACCGCAGGCAGGTCACCCGTCTTGCGGTGAAAGCTCTACAGCCAAGTGTAGAAGCTCCCATCGCTCTGCCGGAGCAGGCACCATACGGTGCCGTACTGGTGAACAAAGACGCCTGCACATTGTGCCTGTCCTGCGCGTCACTCTGTCCGGCGGGCGCACTTGGGGACAACCCCGATAAGCCACAGCTGCGCTTTCAGGAGGACGCCTGCCTGCAATGCGGTCTCTGCGCCAATGCCTGCCCGGAAAATGCGATTTCGCTGGTGCCCCAGTTTGACACGTCTGATGCCGCGCTTACCCAACAGGTTGTGCATGAAGAAGAGCCCTTTGAATGCGTGGAATGCGGCACACCATTTGGAGTGAAATCCACCATCGAACGCATCATGGACAAACTCGCGGGCAAACACGCCATGTTCGCCACCTCAGATGCGGCGCGGATGATCCAGATGTGTGATGATTGCCGAGTGAACGCGCAGTTCCATCAGCCCAGCAATCCCTTCGCCGCCGCAGATCGCCCGCGCGTTCGCACATCTGAGGACTACTTCAGCAAGCGCCGGGATCACTGATGCGCAATCGGCTTGCCCAAATCTGCCGGGACCACCGTCGCGGCATAGGCCAGGATGTTCTCCAGCTCCTCAAGGCTGAGAGTGACCGGGCTGATGGGCGACGGGCGGGTTTCGTCAAACGGCTCGGTCAAATCCGGGATCACCGTGAACGCCGGATGCGGGTTCAGCGCATAGAAGGCCGCGAAACGCTCCTCCCAATCCGCCAAGCTGCGCAGCACGGCAAAGCTGGGGGTGGAGCCGATACCCGACATCCGGTTGGCGTCGCCCACCACATGACAGCGGCCACAGGCCGTGAGCGCCAGATCCGCCCCGCGCGTGGCGTCTCCGTCAAACACCGTCGCCTCAACCGCAGCTTCTGTGACAAGCGGGGGCGCAAAAATCTCTGCGCCATCGCGTTTGTACGTCAGCACCGTGCGCTGACCGACCTCTCCGGTCAACCATTTGGCAAAAGTGGCCATATGCACGTCATCTGCGTTGGAAACGGTCAGCCCATAGGTCACGCCATCTTTGGAAAAAACCGCGCGCTGACCATCTTCGACCAGCGCCGCCGCGCCCGCGCTGGCATCCTCCACAAGCGTGACCCGCACCCCGTGCTTAAGCATGAACCGCGGCATCATGAATTTGATCACACCGGTTTCGATCAGGTCCGGCGAGACGTAGAGCGTGGTGGTTTTCCCCTGCGCCAAAGCGGTACCAGCCATGGCGGCGATGCTGATCGCCATTGCCAAAACCCATCGTGCCATCCGAGATATCACCATGTAGCAAACCTAGGCGCGGCCCACAGCCCGCGTCAACACGCGCGCCTAAGACGCGCGTTTTAGCAAAGGACACCGCAATGAGCGACGATTTCAACATGAGTATGCGCAAGTTCCTCAAGCAGGTTGGCGTGACAAGCCAGCAAGCCATCGAGGAAGCCATGCGCGCGGCGGGGGCTGAGGCCACCGCGGGAAAAACCTTCAATGCCAAAGTGGTGCTCACCATCGACGGGTTGGAGATGGAGCATGTGGTCACCGGCGATATCAAAGGACGCGAATGAATGGCCAACCGCGACGACATTCTGAATATTCTCAAAGACTTCACTGATCCCGCCTCCGGCAGCGATCTGGTCGCCTCGGGCATGGTGCGCGCGCTTTCCGTCGACAATGGCGAGGTGCGGTTTGTGATGGAAATCGATCCATCGCGCGCTCAGGCAATGCAGCCGATCAAGGCCGACATTGAAAGCCGCCTGAACGCGCTTGAAGGGGTTTCCAAAGTGGCCATTGTCATGACCGCACATGAGGCGAAATCCCCGCCGCCCGATCTCAAACCATCCCGTCCAAGCAAACCACAAGGCCCGCAAAAAATTCCCGGCATTGACCGTATTCTTGCCGTCGCCTCAGGCAAAGGCGGCGTGGGCAAATCCACGGTCTCAGCGAATCTGGCCGCCGCTTTGGCCGCCGAAGGCCGGCGTGTTGGTCTGCTGGATGCAGATGTCTACGGCCCGTCTCAGCCGCGCATGCTTGGCGTCTCTGGCCGTCCGGCAAGCCCGGATGGCAAAACCATTCTCCCCATGCGCAACCACGGGGTGACCATGATGTCCATTGGCCTCATGACCCGCGAAGAAGAGGCTGTGGTCTGGCGTGGCCCCATGCTGATGGGCGCTTTGCAACAGATGCTCAATCAGGTGCAATGGGGCGCGCTTGACGTGCTGATCGTCGATCTGCCACCCGGCACCGGCGACGTGCAGATGACGCTGGCGCAAAAAGCAGAACTCACCGGTGCGCTTGTGGTCTCCACCCCGCAGGACATCGCGCTCTTGGATGCCCGCAAAGGCATCAACATGTTTGAAAAACTCGGCACGCCAATCGTGGGCATGATCGAAAACATGAGCACCCATATCTGCTCCAACTGCGGGCATGAGGAACATGTCTTTGGCCATGGCGGCGTCGCAGCGGAAGCTGAGAAGCTGAACGTGCCGCTCCTGGCGGAAATTCCTCTGGCGATGGACATCCGTCTGGCAGCGGATGGCGGGGCACCGATTGTTGTCTCCAAGCCGGACTCACCGCAAGCACAGGTCTTCCGCAAATTGGCGCGTCAACTGATTGCGGATGGCACCGCATGAGGGCAGCACCGCAATTCCCGCCGCTCTTTGAAGGCCTTGCGCTTTCGGGCGCGGCGGACCCCTTTGCCAAGGCGCAGACGCAGGCCATCATGGGCTGCGACGCGGGATTGGTGGTCTACAATCTGGCCGCCGACCAGCTGCGCGCAGCGATTGTCTTTGCCCCTGAGGTTTCCTTGAACGAAGCCATGCCCGTGCTGATCAGCTGCGCCATCGGCTTTCAGAATGCACTTGGTGCCCTGGCCCCGCCGGAGGTCGCCGTACACTTGGAATGGCCGGGCGGCATTTTGGTGAACGGTGCACGCTGCGGTCAACTGCGCGTGGCGGCCTCAACAGAAGATGCCAACGCCATGCCCGACTGGATTGTGGTCGGCCTCGAACTGCCCCTGATCCCGGCCAACGCAGACACGCCTGGGGACACACCTGATCAAACCGCGCTCTATGAGGAAGGCTGTGTCGATATCCCACCCGAAGACCTGCTCAGCGCCTGGGTGCGCCACACGCTGGTCTGGGTCAACCGCATGGAAGAAGACGGCCTCAAGCCGCTCAACAACGAGTGGCGTGGCCTTGCACATAACCTTGGAGAAGACGTGAGCTGGACGATTGGTGACACCTCAGAGACCGGCACATTTGTCGGCACAGATGAACATTTCGGCGCCATGCTGCGCAGCGATGAAGACACCCGCCTGCTCCCGCTGACAACGCTTTTGGAAGGAAACACCTGATGCTGCTCGCACGCGCCATCCACTTTGATGAAAGCGACCAGAGAGTCTACCACAGCCCCGCCCGCACCGGCGAATGGGCCATCAGCGGCGGCTTTGAATTCTCCAATTGGTCAGACGCGGATCTCACCGGCAAGGCCCGTCAGGCTTTCACCAATGGCTGGCTGGGTGTCGAAACTTTCGGGCGCGTGACTTTCGTGGCCGTAACAGCCATCGAACCCGCGGAACTCGAAGCCCTTACAGATGCCCTTGCGCAGCATTTTGTCGAGATCTACGGCGCCCCATCGCTGGAAGCCGCCCGACCTGTGGCTGCCGAAGAGCTCGCGCATATGGCTGACCTTTGCGCCGATCACAGCCCCAACACCCTGCTGACAGTGGTGCGCGAGCTGACCGAAGCTGGCGTGCGCGAACAATTCCGCTCCATCGCCCCGGCAGAGGCTGAACTGGAGCAGTTTGCAATACATTCCGTGCCGGATGAGGGGGCTTGATCAAAGCCCCCGAACATACTCAGCGTTTGGCGTTGAAAACGAACAGCCGCCCGCCTTCCAGCACATACCCATCAATCAGGTCACGTGCGCGGTCACTGACCAGCCAATCCTCAAGCTGGAGCGCCAGCTCCGCCTTCACATGGCCGTGCATCTCCGGGCTCACCGGCAGGTAGGCATATTGGTTGAACAGAGCAGGATCGCCCGCATAAAGCAGTGCAAGATCGCCTTTGTTGCCAAACTTCAACCAGCTGGCGCGATCCGTCATGATATAGGCGTTCAGCCCTGAGGCCGTGTTCAGCGAAGCCCCCATGCCCGCACCGGCCTCTTTGTACCAGGATACGGCCCGCGCCTCGGCATCGATACCAGCATCTGCCCAAAGCCCCAGCTCTTTCTTATGGGTGCCGCTGTCATCCCCTCGGCTCACAAACGATGCGCCGTTTTGTGCAATCAGGCCAAGCGCTTCCGTTGCCGAAGCCGCGCCGGCAATCCCGGCCGGATCAGCAGACGGGCCAACAAACACAAAATCATTGAACATGATTTCGCGGCGATGCACGCCGAACCCGCCAAGAACAAATTCCTCTTCCGCCGCTTTGGAATGCACCAAAATGGCATCCACGTCTCCGGCTTCCCCAAGACGCAAAGCCTGCCCGGTCCCCACCACGAGCAATTGCACTTCGATCCCGGTGTCTTTCTGAATTTCCGGCAGCAGCACCTCGGCCAAACCGGAATTGTGGAAAGACGTTGTGACAGCCATTTTCAGGCTCTCGGCTTGCGCGGACACGGTGCTCAATGCCCAGAGTGTCAGCGCAAGAAGTGGTCCCATTTTCATTCGATAATGTCTCCTTTAAGGAAAGCGCGCGCTTCCTTGGATTTTGGGTCTTCAAAAAATAACTCTGCAGAAGTCGCTTCTAATATCTGGCCATGATGTATGAACCAGACGTCTTGCGCCAGTCTGCGGGCCTGTCCGATGTCATGTGTCGACATCACGATCCGTGTGCCCTCTTCATGCACGCTGTGCAGCAAGGCCTCAAACTCGCGCGTCGCGCGCCCGTCAAGGTTGGCACAGGGTTCATCCAAGAACAGAATTTGCGGTTGCCGAATCAAAGCGCGGGCCAGCGCCAGCTTTTGCCGCTCGCCTCCTGAAAGCACCGTCGCCTGTTTGTCTGCACTGTCCTGCAAACCAACACGAGCAAGCCACTCCGCTGCTTGCTTCCGCGCGTCCTTTCGGGACACACCATGCACTGTCAAAGGATAGGCCACATTCTCAAGCGCACTGCGGCGCATCATGATTGGCGCCTGAAACAGAAACCCCTGCTGCCCCCGCGCCTGCGGCTCTGGCACCTGCCATTTGAGCTGCCCCCCGGACGCCAATCGCTCCATGCCGTGCAACAGCCGCAACAGCGTTGTTTTACCCGCGCCATTTGGCCCCATAACGATGGTCAGCCCGGTCTCGGATACTTCGGCATTGATCGGGCCAACCAGCACTTTGCCACGGCGGCGCACAACTGCATTCTCCACGCTGAGAGGCAGGATCGTCTCTACCATCGTCCACTCACCTCCGTGCGTGAAAGGCTGTGGATGATCAGGTTCACCGCCACCGCCAAGCCGATCAGAATGAAGCCAAGCGCCAACGCCAGCGCAAAGTTGCCTTTGCCTGTCTCAAGGGAGATCGCCGTGGTCAGAACCCGTGTGGCATGGTCGATATTGCCGCCCACAATCATGATTGCCCCCACCTCGCCGATGCCCCGGCCAAAGCCAGCAAGCGACGCCGTCAACAAGGCCCGACGCCCGTCCCACAGCAAGGTCATAATGCGTTGACGCCGCGTGGTGTTCAGCGAAATCAACAAGTCATGGTATTCCGCCCAGAGATCGCGGATCGCTTGATGTGAAATCGAGGCGATCAGCGGGGTCAGAATGACGACCTGCGCAATGATCATTGCGGTTGGTGTGAACAACAACCCAAAGACGCCAAATGGCCCGGAGCGTGACAGCAGCAGATATACGATCAGCCCCACCACAACCGGCGGCAATCCCATCAATGCATTGAGTGTGGCAATCACCAAACGGCGAAAGCGGAAGCGCTGCACAGCCAACCAGCATCCCAGCGGCAAGCCAATCAACGAAGACACCAAAACAGCACTCAGCGTGACCCGCAGAGAGCGCAAAGAGATCTCGATGAGATCCGCATCCAAGGTGAAAATCAGATGGGCTGCATGCAACAGCCCTGCCAGAATGTCGTTCATCCGCCCGGTCTGAGACCGCCTCCCTCACTCAACACAGCGCTAGGTACCGCCAATTCGGAATTTTGTGTTGATCTGAGCATTTTTACGGGTTGGCAAGTCCGAGCGAAAGTAAAATACCCGCCACCTGCGACCTTTGGGAAATTCGACCCAAAATGTCTCAGTACAGTGCGGGCATCCCGTCATTTTGTCCTTGTGTCCAAAACGGTCCTGCCTGCCGGCAAAACAATCGCCCTGATCTGCCCGCAAACACATCGCAGGGTTCCACTTCTGTGGCGCGTGGTGGAATGCCGTCGCGGCTCTGTCGGGGCTTCGCCGTTTGCGTCCATAATTTGGGTGATCACCGCAACACGCCTACCGCTCTGCGCAGTCAGAGCCTACCTTTTTGGCATGGTTCAAACCCGAGGAGAGGCCCATGACCCGACAAACCAAAGGACGCGGACAGCGATATAACAGCATTCTGGACACGGTGGGCGATACCCCGGTGGTGCGCCTCAATCGCATCGCGCCAGACCATGTGAACATGTTCGTCAAGTTTGAAGCCGCAAACCCGGCGGGCTCCGTGAAGGACCGTCTGGCCCTCAATATCATTGAAGCCGCAGAGAAAGACGGCCGTCTGCAGCCCGGGCAAACCGTTGTTGAGGCGACCTCCGGCAACACCGGCATTGGTCTCGCCATGGTCTGTGCCGCCAAAGGATATCCGTTGGTGATCACCATGTCCGAGGCTTTCTCGGTTGAGCGCCGCCGTCTGATGCGGTTCCTGGGCGCAAAAGTTGTGCTGACCCCAAAGGCGCAAAAAGGCTTTGGCATGTACACCAAAGCCAAAGAACTGGCAGAGGCAAACGGCTGGTTCCTAGCCAGTCAGTTTGAGACCGCAGACAACGCCAACATGCACAAAAACACCACCGCGCGCGAAATCCTCAATGACTTTGCCGGGGAGCAGCTTGATTATTGGGTCACAGGCTACGGCACCGGCGGCACGGTTGCCGGGGTGTCCCGCGTACTGCGCCGCGAAAGCCCGCAGACCAAGATCATCCTGTCTGAGCCAACCAACGCCGCGCTGGTGGACTCCGGCTATGTGAACACCCGCAACGACGCCCATCAGGCCACCGAAAGCCACCCATCCTTTGAGCCGCATCCGATCCAGGGCTGGACCCCTGATTTCATTCCATGGGTGTTGCAGGAAGCGCTCGACAACAATGGCTTTGATCAGCTGATCAAAGTGTCAGGGCCGGATGGCATCAAATGGTCTCAGCGCCTCGCAGCTGAAGAGGGGATCTTCACAGGCATCTCCGCCGGCGCCACTTTGGCCGCAGCGATTGAGGCTGCCAAAGATGCCCCCGAAGGCGCAAACATTCTCGTCATGCTGCCCGACACCGGAGAGCGCTATCTGTCCACACCCCTCTTTGACGGCATTGCCGAGGAGATGAGTGAAGCGGAGATCGAAATCTCCAAATCCACGCCCAGCGCACAGCTCTGAAATCTAAGACCTCGCACATCGAACCGCACAAACAAAAAGGGCCGCTCCATCGGGGCGACCCTTTCCGTAATCAGTGATCGAAGCGATCAGCCGTTCACGCTGTCTTTCAGCGCTTTGGCGATGGTCATTTTCACAACCTTGTCGGCTTCTTTCTTGATCTGCTCGCCGGTCGCTGGGTTGCGAACCATACGCTCAGGACGCTCGCGGCAGTAGATTTTGCCAACACCCGGCAGAGTCACTGCGCCACCTGCGGAAACTTCGCGGGTGATCAACGCGCAAACGGCTTCCAGAGCTGCGCCTGCGGATTTCTTGTCAGAGCCCATGTCTTCGGCCAGAGCAGCAACGAGTTGGGTCTTGGTCATCGGTTTTGCCATTTCAGGTCTCCATTAGTCTGCCCGAATATTGGGCCTCATGGCGGGCATTTAACGGGATATGGTGGATGAACACAACAAATTGTGATGCCAAAAACCGTGTTTTTTATGGGTTTTCCACAGGTTTCCGTAGGGTCAAAGGAAGGCAGTCTCGTCAAATGACCGCAATTTCCGCGAATGCAACCGCTCAAGTGGCATTTCTCTCAAACGCTCCATTGCACGAATTCCAATCAGCAAATGGCGCGCCACCTGCGTCTTATAGAAGTCACTGGCCATTCCGGGAAGCTTCAATTCGCCGTGCAGAGGTTTGTCACTCACGCACAGTAATGTCCCATATGGCACGCGAAAGCGATACCCATTCGCAGCAATTGTGGCACTTTCCATGTCCAGGGCAATCGCACGGCTCTGGCTCAGACGCTGCACCGGCCCGGTATGCTCACGCAACTCCCAATTGCGGTTGTCGATTGTCGCCACGGTGCCCGTCCGCATCACACGCTTCAGCTCATAACCGGACAGTTTGGTGACATTGGCCACCGCCTCTTCCAAAGAGGTCTGCACCTCCGCCAGCGCGGGAATGGGCACCCATACCGGCAGGTCGTCATCCAGCACGTGATCTTCACGCAGATAGGCATGCGCCAGCACAAAATCCCCAAGGCTCTGCGAATTGCGCAGACCCGCACAATGCCCCACCATGATCCAGGCGTGCGGACGCAAAACGGCGATATGGTCGGTGGCCGTCTTTGCATTTGACGGGCCAACCCCGATATTCACCAGTGTGATGCCAGAGCCATCCGCGCGCTTCAGGTGATAGGTCGGCATTTGCGGCTGCTTATCAACCGGCGCAATTGGGGTCTCCGCATCAGAGATCTCCACATTTCCGGTGCTGACAAAGCTGGTGTAGCCGCTCTTTTCATCCGCCAGCATAGCGCGCGCATAGGCTTCAAACTCGGTCACATAGAACTGGTAGTTGGTGAACAACACATGGTTCTGAAAATGCTCCGGGTCCGTCGCCGTGTAATGGCTCAGACGCGCCAGCGAGTAATCCACGCGCTGCGCCGTAAACGGGGCCAGATGCCCAACGCCGTTTTCGTCGGGCCCGGCGGTGCCATTCACAATGTCATCATTGGTGGTCGACAAATCGGGCACATCAAAGATGTCGCGCAGGGTGAAATCCGCAGCCCCGTCCTGTGGCACGGTCATATCGGTCCGCGCCGCCACGGCGAAATGCACCGGTATGGGCGTGCTGGAAACACCCACCATCACGCCCACTTTGTGATTGCTCAACAACAGCGCAATCTGCTGCTCCAGATAGTGCCGGAACAAATCAGGCCGCGTGATCGTCGCCGCATGCACACCGGGTTCCGCCACGTGGCCGAAACTCAGACGGCTGTCCACCTGCGCAAAGCTTGTCGTGGTAATGCGGATTTCCGGATAAAACGCACGGATGCGATGCCCGTCCGGCCCCTTGTGCAGCGCGCGGCGAAACTGGTCACACAGATATGTGGTCGCAATGGTATACAGCTCCTCCAACCGATCCACCGCCGCCTTGGCATCAGTGAAGGTTTCATGAGCTGGCACAGCGGGGGAATGTACAGGAATACTCTGTGGTGTCATTGCGCAGCCTTAATCACGTCGGTCATTTCAAATTTGGTCACATCCACCAGCCCGAGGTCAGAGATCCTGAGTTCCGGGATCACCACCAAAGCCAATAGCGAATGCTGCATATAAGCGTTGTTGAGCGTACAGCCGCAAGCCTCCATCGCCTCAACCATATTCTGCGCCTTGGCAGCAACTTCGACCGCAGGGGCATCTGACATCAAACCAGCGATGGGCAGCTCGACCAAGGCAATCTCTTCGCCATCTTTGAAAACGGTGACACCGCCGCCAACTTCGCCCAGTCGGTTGGCCGCTTTCGCCATCATCTCGCGGTCAGTTCCGACCACGATCATATGGTGGCTGTCATGCGCCACTGTCGAAGCCATCGCCATTTTGCCCTTATAGCCAAAGCCAGACACAAAGCCGTTGGTCACGCCGCCGGTGCCAAGGTGACGCTCCACCAAAGCAATCTGACAGACATCCTGCGCGAGATCACCTTCCACCACACCGTCAACCACGGAAAGCTCCGCGGTCAGCGCCTTGGTTGGGGCTTGGTTCTCGATCACACCAATCACATTGGCCGTGACTTGGGACGCACCATCCGGAGCGCTGACCACAAAGTCTTCCGCTCCGCGCGCCCGGCCAAGATTCACGGTCTGGCGCGCATGGGCGGGCCAATCATAATGCGGGCACTCCACAAGCACTTCACCCGCCTTGGCAACCGTCACGCCCCGCGCGATCACATGTTCAATCGGCAGCGTCTTCAGATCGCTTGTCAGGATCACATCTGCCCGCCTTCCAGGTGCAATAGAGCCTAAATCACGTTCCAAGCCAAAGTGTGTGGCAGTGTTGATGGTGGCCATCTGCAACGCCACCACCGGATCACATCCACAGTCGATCGCATGGCGCACCACGCGGTTCATATGCCCGTCATTCACCAGGGTGCCGGAATGGCAATCATCGGTGCACAGAATGAAGCTGCGCGGATCCAGACCCTTCTCGGTCACTGCCGTGATCTGTGTCTCAACATCATACCAAGCGCTGCCGAGCCGCATCATAATGCGCATACCCTGACGCACCCGTGCAATCGCATCCGCCTCACAGGTGCCTTCATGATCATCCGCAGACCCACCCGCCGCATAGGCATGGAAATCTTTGCCCAGATCAGGAGAGGCATAATGCCCGCCCACGGTCTTACCCGCCTTCTGCGTGGCGGCGATCTCGGCCAGCATCTGCTGGCTGCCGTTGATCACCCCCGGGAAGTTCATCATCTCCCCAAGCCCGATAATCCCCGGCCAGCTCATCGCCTCCGCCACATCATCGGGGCCAATCTCATAGCCTGTGGTCTCAAGCCCGGGGGCGGAAGGCGCGCAGCTTGGCATCTGCGTGAAGATGTTGATGGGCTGCATCAGCGCCTCATCATGCATCATTTTCACACCTTCAAGACCCAGCACATTGGCAATCTCATGTGGGTCGGTGAACATCGTTGTGGTGCCATGCCCAATCACCGCGCGGGCAAACTCCGCTGGCGTCAGCATACCGCTTTCGATGTGCATATGCCCGTCACACAGACCGGGGATCATAAAGCGCCCTTCCGCCTCAATGATCTCTGTATCTGCGCCGATGCAATGGCTGGCATCCGGCCCGACATAGGCAATGCGTCCGGCAATGACCGCAATGTCATGATCCGACAGCACTTCGCGGGTGTGCACATTCACCCACTGGCCTTTGCGAATAACGAGATCTGCAGGGGAGCGCCCTGCGGCGACGGCGACAAGCTGTGGGGCCACATCAGCCCAGCTTTGAAATTGCATATGTTCCATGGCCCAAGGTGCCATGCGTGTTCAGCAGGTTCAAGCGGCTGTCGTTTGAAGCTTTTGTAAAAGATGTTTCTCGCAAATTTTGAAACCCTCACGCGCAATTTACCTGCGCTCAAGGTGCATTTGCGACGTCGCAAATGTCTTAGACCGGCAAATTTGTGCCATGCTGAGGTGACCTTAGGGAGAGAGACATCATGGCCATCACCAACATTCGACCCAACATGGAACATTGGCAGGCGCGGGTGGATCTCGCCGCCGCCTTCCGCTGGACGGCCCGCTTCAACATGCACGAAGGCGTCGCCAATCATTTCAGCCTCGCCATCAACGAGGACGGCACCCGCTTTCTTATGAACCCGAACCAGCACCACTTCGCGCGGATCAACGCCAGTGATCTGATCGAAGTCGACGCCAATGACCCAGATGCGCTGACCGGCCCTGATGCGCCGGACCCCACCGCCTGGGGCCTGCACGGCGGCATCCACCGCGCCTGCCCGCACGCGCGTTGCGTCATGCATGTGCATTCGATCTTCGCCACCGTCTTGGCCAGCCTGGCCGACTCCCGCCTGCCGCCAATCGACCAGAACTGCGCCACCTTCTTCAACCGCTATGTGATTGATGACGGCTACGGCGGTCTGGCCTTTGAGGACGAAGGCGCCCGCTGCGCCGCGCTGCTGACCGACCCGAAACAGAAGGTCATGATCATGGGCAACCATGGTGTCCTGGTGATTGGCGACACAGTCGCAGACACCTTCAACAGGCTCTATTATTTCGAACGCGCCGCCGAAACCTACATCCGCGCACTGCAAACCGGTCAGCCCTTGCGGGTTCTGTCAGACGAGATTGCCGAGAAAACCGCAGAGGAGCTGGAAGCCTACCCGGAGCAGGATGTGCGCCATCTGCAGGAACTCAAAGCCATTCTGGACGGAGAGGGCGATCCCTACGCCACCTGAACCTTGCTAAAATCAAAGGGAGCCAGCGCCATGCCACATGACTACGCCACTGATGATGAAGCCCAACGCTGGCACTACCGCCCGCCACAGCCGGTGCGTCTGAACCCGCTGTTTGAATGGCCATCCAAACCGCGCGCCATCCTGCAATGGTATCGCGGCGCATGGCTCATGCTCACCGCGCTCACGGTGCCCTTCCTGATCGCAGTGCTCATTTATGTGATGGTGCTCCCACCGCTCGCAGACATGGCACAGTTCCATTGGTCCTGGGTGCTCACCGTCTGGCTCATGAACGTGATCCCTCAAACTGTGGTTGCGGGCGGACTGCATTGGTGGCTCTACATGCGCAAAGGCCAGGGCATGCGCAAAAAGTTCGACAAGCGCGACCTCACCCGCAAAAACGGCACCTTCACCTTCAACAATCAGGTGCTCGACAACATCTGGTGGACATTGGGCAGCGCCATGACCGTCGCGACCGTGTATCAGTGTATAATTTTCTGGGTCATGGCCAATGGATGGGTGCCAACCCTCAGCTTCGCCCAGGCCCCCGTGCTCTTTGTGCTCTGGCTCGCGCTGATCCCCATGTGGTCCGGCCTGCACTTTTATTGGGTCCACAGGCTCGAGCACCATCCCAAGCTCTACAAACACGTGCACGCGGTGCACCACCGCAATGTCAACGTCGGCCCATGGTCCGGCATTTCCAATCACTGGTATGAAAACAGTCTCTATTTCACCACATATTTCATTCATCTGATCATCCCGTCAGGCCCGCTGCACCTGCTATTTCACAGCTACTTCCAGCAAATCAGCCCGGTGTTTTCCCATTGCGGTTTTGAAAAGCTGATCGCCAAAGACGCCGAGGTCGCCAAATCCGGAGACTTCTTTCATCAGCTGCACCACCGCTATTTTGAATGCAACTACGGCACCTCTGAGATCCCGTTTGATAAGTGGTTTGGCACCTTCCATGACGGCTCCGCCGAAGGCACCCGCCGCACGCGTGCTCACAAAAAGCAGATGTACACTCGCTAGTCAGCCGCTCTGGCGCACCGCGCGCGGCGTTGTGCCAAAGGTCTCTTTGAAGGCTCGCGTCATCGCCGCCGGAGTCTGATAACCCGCGCGCAGGGCGATTTCAGCCACGCTCAGGTCTGTCTCTGCAACCAGCTTGCGCGCCAGATTGAGCCGCATACGCCGATATACCGCCGTCGGTGGCGCACCCAATTCTGCGCGCATCCGGCTCTCAAGTGTCTTCTGTGTGGCTCCAGCCCGCGCCGCCAACTGCCCGATGCTGAGCGGCGCTTCCAGATGCTCCTGCATGACCCCCAGCGCGCGGCTCACCAACCGCCCCGCCGGGCTGGCGCCCCCGCTGTGAGAGCGCGCGCTGTCGCGCGTCATGAACAGCTGCGCCACCTCCAGCGCCAAGGCCTGCCCGTGCGCCTGCCCAATCAGGTGCAACACCAGATCAAACGCCGCCATTGCCCCCGAACAGGTGATGCGATTGCCGTCAATCACAAACCGCTCGCGCACCGCCTCAACATCCGGAAACCGCTCCTCAAAGGGCGTCAGCTCCTCCCAGTGGATCGTGGCACGCCGCCCTTCCAGCAACCCGGCCTCCGCCAACAGCCAACTGCCCGTATCCATGGCCGTGATGACCGGAAAGCGTTTGTCCGCCGCCCTCAAGGCCGCCTGCGTGGCCCACCCACCGAGATCGCGAAACCCGTAAGAGGGCATCACAATCAGCATATCCCCCGTGGCCTCCGCGATACGCCCCTGCGGCGCGACGGACAGGCCAGAGGAGCTCTCCACCGGCGCCCCTTCCAGAGAGAAAAACTGCCACAGGAACAGCGCCTTGCCGGAAAGCATATTGGCCGCACGCATAGGCTCAATCGCATTGGCAAGGCAGTGATTGGAAAATCCATCAAACAGAAGGACCCCGACCTTCTGCGCTGCGGCGTGATGATTTTCCCAAGTTCGCATGATTTAGGGATATTTCTGCATGATACTCTCCGTCAAGCCAAAGGACGATTTCTGCGAAACAGGATTGGAGCGTGGCACATGCAATTTGGCCTGACCGAAGAACAGGAGATGATTGTCTCCACCGTCCGCAGCTTTGTGGAAAACGAGATCTACCCCCATGAGGCAGAGGTTGAACGCACAGGCCAGGTGCCACATGAGCTCGGCGAGACGATCAAACAGAAGTGCATCGACCTTGGCTTTTACGCCTGCAACTTCCCTGAGGAGGTCGGCGGCGCCGGACTGTCTCATCTGGATTTCACTCTGGTTGAACGCGAACTGGGGCGTGGCTCCATGGCGCTCACCCATTTCTTTGGCCGCCCGCAAAACATCCTGATGGCCTGCAACGATGAACAGCGCGAACGCTATTTACTCCCGGCGGTGCGCGGCGAAAAAATGGACGCTTTGGCCATGACAGAGCCTGATGCGGGCTCCGATGTGCGCGGCATGAAGTGTCAGGCCCAGCGCGACGGAGGGGATTGGGTCATCAACGGCTCCAAACATTTCATCTCCGGCGCGGAGCATGCGGATTTCTTCATCGTCTTCATCGCAACCGGTGTCGATGACACCCCCAAAGGCCCCAAAAAGCGCATCACCACCTTCCTCGTGGATCGCGGCACGCCCGGCTTTGAAGTGCGCGAGGGCTACAATTCCGTCAGCCACAAGGGCTACAAAAACTACATCCTCTCCTTTGACGATTGCCGCCTGCCCAATGCGCAGGTGCTCGGCGAGGTCGATGGCGGTTTCGCCGTGATGAACGAATGGCTCTACGCCACCCGTCTCACCGTCGCCGCCTTCTCCGTGGGCCGTGCGCGCCGCTGTTTTGACTACGCCTTAAATTATGCGGCTGAGCGCAAACAATTCGGCCAGCCCATCGGTAAATTCCAGGGCGTCAGCTTTCAGATCGCCGATATGATCACCGAAATTGACGCTGCCGACTGGCTCACCCTCGCGGCCGCCTGGCGTCTGGACAACAACCTGCCCTCCAACCGCGAAATCGCCTCCGCCAAACTCTACGCCTCGGAGGCACTTGCACGTGTCACCGACACCACCCTGCAGATCTTTGGCGGCATGGGTCTGATGGACGACTTCCCCATCGAGCGTTTCTGGCGCGACGCGCGTGTGGAACGCATCTGGGATGGCACCAGCGAAATCCAGCGCCACATCATCAGCCGCGATCTTCTACGGCCACTCGGGGCATGATGGAAAGCGTTGTGTTGCCTTCCCGGCTGCGGCACAACCTCGGAAAAGATCCGAGGGGAAAGCCACATGAAACCTGTCGTCACAATTACCTATTGCGTTGGCTGCAAATGGCTTCTGCGCGCCGGCTGGATGGCGCAGGAACTGTTGCAGACATTTGGCGAAACCCTCGGCGGCGTGACCATTGCCCCAGCCGAGGTTCCGGGGACTTTCAAGATCACTGTGGACGGCACGCTCCTGTGGGATCGCAAACGCGAGGGCGGCTTTCCGGAAGCCAAAGAGTTGAAACAACGCCTGCGCGACGTGATCGAACCGGAAAGGGATCTCGGCCACTCGGATCGCTAGACGCAAATGGCGCAGCGGGGGCCAGCCCCCGCACCCCCGGGATATTTAGAACAAGAGGAAAGGGGGCGACGCGCGGCCACCCCCTCCAGAAAGACCCTCTCGGGCTTCCCCTTGCACGGTCATCGGCTTCCCAGCCTGTACCGCCCCAAAAATCTGCGCAAAACTGGTTAACAAAACCTTACTTCCTCTTGCTACAAATATCCCTGCCGGAGGCCAAAAGTCAGTGCGAGAGGGCGGTATCATGACCCGCGATCTCTCAAGACTGATCCGCCCGAAATCCATCGCAGTGATCGGCGGCGGCGCATGGTGCGCTGAGGTCATTCGCCAGTGCGAGAAAATTGGCTTCTCCGGAGACATCTGGCCGGTCCATCCCAAAGCCGCGTCTGTGTTGGGCCTGCGCGCCTACCCTGACATCGCCGCCCTGCCAGCACCACCTGACGCCACCTTCATTGGCATCAATCGCCACGCCACCATCCAAACGGTTGCCGCGCTCTCAAAGTTGGGCGCAGGCGGCGCGGTCTGCTTTGCCTCTGGCTTTTCCGAAGCCGCGTCCGAGGACGCCACGGGAGCCAACCTTCAGGATGCTCTGATCACGGCCGCGGGCGATATGCCCATTCTTGGCCCCAACTGCTACGGGCTTATCAACGCGCTGGATGGGGCCGCGCTTTGGCCCGACCAACACGGATGCCGCCCTGTCGACAAGGGTGTGGCCATCCTCACACAAAGCTCAAACATCGCCATCAATCTCACCAACCAGCGCCGCGGCCTGCCCATCGCCTATGTCGCCACCTGCGGAAACATGGCGCAGCTCAATCAGGCGGAAATTGCCTCTGCTTTTCTGGATGACCCGCGCGTCACAGCAATTGGCCTCCATATCGAGGGTTTCACCGATCTGCGCGCCTGGGAGGCGTTTGCGCACAAGGCCTATAAAAAAGGCGTCCCGGTTGTCGCGCTCAAAGTGGGGGCCAGCGACGAGGCACAAGCCGCAACCATCTCTCACACCGCCTCTTTGGCCGGAAGTGACGCCGGCGCGCGCGCCTTGCTCTCCCGACTTGGCTTTGCCCGCGTGGCAGAGCTTCCCGTGTTTCTCGAAACCCTCAAGCTCCTGCATATGGTCGGCGTGCCGAAAGGGCGCAACATTGCCTCGATTAGCTGTTCGGGCGGCGAGGCCAGCCTGATGGCCGACACCGCGCTTGGCACAAAACTGCGCTTCGCCCCGCTCACGCAAGACCAAACCCGAGAGCTACGCGACGTGCTTGGCCCAATGGTCGCCCTGGCCAATCCGTTGGACTACCACACCTACATCTGGCGCGACGAAGCGGCGATGACACGCGCCTGGTCTGCCATGATGACGCCCGACACCGCCATGACGTTCACCGTGGTCGACTACCCGCATGAAAACCGCACGGATTGGGATTGCGCAACCGCAGCAGCCATTGGCGCACGCAAACGCACAGGAGGCTCCATCGCCGTGGTCGCTAGCCTGCCTGAACTCATGCCTGCCGATGTGGCTGAAGAACTGATTTCAGGTGAAGTTGTGCCTTTTCATGGCCTGCACGAAGCGCTTGCAGCAACAGATGCGGCTGCCAGCATAACTGCTCCAGAACCCCTCCCTCTCGCACTGCCAGGCGCACCAACAAATGCCACCGTGCTCAGTGAATTGGAAGCAAAGCGCGCACTCGCCGAACATGGGCTGGATATCCCGGCGCACCAATCAGCCTCCCGCGAGGACATTGGCAATCTCACCAAGCTCGCGAAAAACTTTTCGCCTCCTCTCGTGCTCAAAGGTCAGGGCATCGCCCACAAAACCGAAGTCGGGGCCGTCAAACTCAACCTGACACCGGAAGATCTCGATACTGCGGCCGCTGCCATGCCAACCGATCACTTCCTGATCGAAGAGATGGTCAATGGCGGGGTGGCTGAGCTTTTGATCGGCATCACCCGTGATCCGGCACATGGTTTTGTGCTCACACTGGCAGCAGGCGGCGTGCTCACGGAACTGATGGAAGACAGCGTATCACTTCTCGTTCCAGCAAACCGAGATCACCTATATCAGTCTCTAATGCAGCTGAAATCGGCCAAATTACTCACTGGCTATCGTGGAGGCGATGCTGCGAACATAGACGCCATTCTCGACGCAACAGAGGCGCTTCAAGCCTATGTTCTTGCCAATGCTTCCACCTTGGAAGAGGTTGAAATCAACCCGCTGATCTGCACGCCCACACGTGCTGTGGCTGCAGATGCGCTGATACGAAAGGAGATGTCATGACCGACAGTCCCGTAAAAACCCGGCGCGACGGTGCCATCCTTGAGGTCACCTTGGACCGCCCCAAAGCCAACGCCATCGACCTTGTCACCAGTCGGATCATGGGCGAGGTCTTCCGCGACTTCCGCGATGACCCCGACCTGCGCGTGGCCATTCTTACAGGCGGCGGCGAGAAATTCTTCTGCCCAGGTTGGGATCTGAAAGCCGCCGCAGATGGCGACGCGGTGGATGGCGACTACGGCGTTGGCGGCTTTGGCGGCCTGCAAGAGCTGCGCGACATGAACAAGCCGGTGATTGCCGCCGTGAACGGTATTGCCTGCGGTGGCGGGCTGGAGCTCGCTTTGTCCGCCGACATCATCATCGCGGCCGACCACGCCTCCTTTGCGCTGCCCGAAATCCGCTCCGGCACTGTCGCGGATGCGGCCTCTGTGAAACTGCCCAAACGCATCCCGTATCACATCGCCATGGAGCTCCTTCTGACGGGGCGCTGGTTTGATGCCGAAGAGGCCCACCGCTGGGGGCTCGTGAATGAAATTGTGCCAGCAGCGAGCCTTATGGACCGCGCATGGGAGCAGGCCCGCCTGCTCGCCTCCGGCCCACCGCTGGTCTATGCCGCGATCAAGGAGATCGTGCGCGACGCGGAGGATGCCAAATTCCAAGACGCGATGAACCGCATCACCCAGCGCCAGCTGCGCAGCGTTGATGTACTTTACGACAGCGAGGATCAGCTCGAAGGCGCCCGTGCCTTTGCCGAAAAACGTGACCCTGTCTGGAAAGGCAAGTGAGCCGACCGGACATCCATGATCTCGCGCGGTTTCTGCCCCAACAGGCAGAGACCCACACGCAGGCTTTGGCCGAACTCACTGCCGGGCACAAAGTCACCCATTGGATCTGGTGGGAAATGCCGCAGCTGCGCATTTTGGGCCGTTCACAACGCGCCCACGACTACGGTCTGGCAGATCTCAGAGAGGCCACCGCCTACCTCAAACATCCGCTGTTGGGCCCCCGCCTCATCGAGATGTGCAACGCCCTGCTCCGGCACCGTACCACACCCATCGTCGACATATTGGGGCCGGTGGACGAGCTCAAGGTCCGCAGCACGGCGACGCTCTTTGCTTCCATCGACAATGCCGACCCGGCGTTTACCGAAGTGCTCACGATGTTCTACGGCGGGCAAAAATGCCCCGAAACCGAGGCTCATGTTCAGCGCTTTCGAAACAACGCTACATAACCCGTATCATCCTTATGTGCGCCGGTGGCATGCGCCCCGTAAAACCGTATCTCCGGCAAACGCAGGTCCACTATCTGCCCTGCAAGGGCGTCTAGTTTTTGCGCAAATCCCCATGTCTCAAAATGCACTCCATTGATCGACAACGCCAAAAGCCCACCTGCCCGCGTAACCCGCAACAGCTCATCCAGAGCGCCAGGTCCCACATGACCATTTGTAAAAGTGCCGGAGCTGACAACCCCATCATAATGACCGTCCGAAACCGGTAACCCGAGGGTCACATCCGCAGTAAATAGGGTGGAATAGACTCGCTTTTTCTGTGCGACCTCTAACATTTCAGGCGAAATATCGGTGCCATCAACCTGCGTCACCCCAAGCACTGCGAGCGCCTGGCCACATAACCCGGTTCCCGCACCAATATCCAAAACTGCCCCACCTCCGCCTGCATCGACAAACTGCTCCGCCACTTTTTTGGGCAATACATAATCAGACGCCTCTGCGAACCCGGCATCATAGGTTTCCGCCCATGCAGCATAGAGGCGTCGGGAATCCTCCGGCGTTTTAAGCGCATAGGCCGCGTCCAGATCAGGTTTCGATTTTGCACACATGCGTTATCTCACCCCATCATCATGTCTAAAATCAACCCCGCCCCCTTGCTCCTCCTGACAGGGAAAGGCACTGTGCCCCCATGAGCAAAACCCTCCTCTCCCTAGGTCACGGATACTCCGCCCAGGCACTGGCAAAGCGTTTGCTGCCCCAGGGTTGGACCATCCTTGGCACCTACCGCGACCCGGATCAGGCTGACAAGCTGCGCGCCCAAGGGGTCACGCCTCTGCATTGGCCGATCAATTTTGACGATGCGCTGCAAAACGTCACCCATGTTCTCAGCTCGATCCGTCCGGATGATGACGGCGATCCCGTGCTGCAGATTGGCCGATATGCGCTTCAGGCAGCCTCGCAACGGCTGGAATGGGTTGGCTACCTCTCCACCACAGGGGTTTACGGCGATATGGACGGCGGCTGGGTGGACGAAGAGACCCCGCTTGATCCCGGCGGCATCCGCGGCCAGATGCGTGTGAAAGCAGAGGCTGAATGGTCCTCTGTGCCGGATCTGCCGCTGCATATTTTCCGCCTCGCAGGCATCTACGGCCCCGGCCGCGGCCCGTTTGCAAAACTCCGCCGCGGCACCGCGCGCCGGATCATCAAGAAAAATCAGGTGTTTTCCCGCGCCCATGTAGACGACATCGCACGGGTTCTTGAGGCGTCAATGCTGGCCCCAAATCCCGGGCGCATCTACAACGTCTGTGACGACACCCCCGCCCCGCCACAGGATATTCTCGCCTACGCCGCCGAATTGCTTGGAATGGATCCGCCTCCGGAAATCCCGTTTGAAGAAGCGGATATGAGCCCGATGGCGCGCAGTTTTTATTCAGACAGCAAACGCGTGCGCAACACCCGCATCAAAGAAGAACTCGGCGTTGCGTTGAAATACCCCAACTACCGGGATGCGCTCAAAGCCATGCTGGAAGAAGAGCAACGCTAACACGCGCGCCAAAGCGACATACTCAGAGCGCCGCCCGGCTCGTTTGCCGGCCCCGGCGCTCAAACGTCTTCTCATTCGGCAAATATCCTGGGGTGGCCACCGCTTGCGGTGGCAGGGGCAGCGCCCCTATCCGCGTTCAGGAAGTAATTCAGGCCCGTTTGCTGCCCAGCGACGCCACACCCAGCACATCCAGCACTTTGGCCTCAATGTGCTCCGCATTCATCGCAGCGATGTCATACATCGTCTTTGGGCTCGCCTGATCGATGAAAATATCCGGCAGCACCATAGAGCGGTATTTCAGCCCCTCATCAAAGACGCCTTCCTCGGCCAAAAGCTGCGCCACATGGCTGCCAAAGCCGCCCACTGCGCCCTCTTCGATGGTGATCAACGCTTCATGATTGGCTGCCAGCTCCAGGATCAGCGCCTTATCAAGCGGCTTGGCAAACCGTGCATCCGCGATGGTTGGCGTGATGCCCTTGGCCGAAAGTGCCTCGGCGGCTTTCTTGGCCTCTTCCAGGCGCGTGCCAAAGCACAGAAGCGCCACCCGGCTACCCTCCTGCACCATCCGGCCCTTGCCGATCTCAAGAATCTCGCCGCGCTCCGGCACATCCACGCCCACGCCTTCACCGCGCGGATAACGGAAGGCAATCGGCCCCTCGTCATGCGCCGCAGCCGTGGCCACCATATGTTTCAGCTCCGCCTCATCCGCCGCAGCCATCACCACCATGCCCGGCAGGTTTGCCATAAAGGCCACGTCAAAGCTGCCCGCATGTGTCGCCCCATCGGCGCCCACAAGCCCGGCACGGTCAATCGCAAAACGCACCGGAAGGCGCTGAATCGCCACATCATGTACAACCTGATCATAGCCACGCTGCAAGAAAGTCGAATACATCGCACAGAACGGTTTCATCCCGCCCGCCGCCAGAGCCGCGGAAAAAGTCACCCCGTGCTGCTCGGCAATCGCCACATCAAAACAGCGGCTGGGATAGCGCTCGGCAAAAAGGTTCAGCCCGGTGCCATCCGGCATCGCGGCGGTCACCGCACAAATCCGGCTGTCCTCTGCGGCCTCCTGCACCAGCGCTTCGCCAAAGACAGAGGTATAGCTCGGCGCATTGGACGGCGCTTTGAACTGTTTGCCGGTCACCACGTCAAATTTCGCCGTGGCATGGCCTTTGTCGCGCGCGGCCTCCGCCGGGGCATAGCCTTTGCCCTTCTTGGTGATCACATGCAGCATCACCGGCCCGGTCGCCCGTTGGCGCAAGGTCCGCAGAAGCGGCAACAGCTGGCCCATGTCGTGGCCATCAATCGGCCCCACATAGCTAAAGCCGAGCTGTTCAAACAACGTACCGCCCACAGCCATGCCCTTCAGCATATCCTTAGCGCGTTTCGCCCCTTCGCGGAACGGCTCTGGCAACAGGCTCACAGCGCCTTTGGCGGCGGATTTGAATTCCTGAAACGGCTCTCCCGCATAGAGGCGTGAAAGATATTCGCTCATCGCCCCCACAGGCGGCGCAATCGACATGTCATTGTCGTTCAGCACCACAAACATCCGCTTGCCCAGATGACCTGCGTTGTTCATCGCCTCATAAGCCATGCCCGCCGTGATCGAGCCATCGCCGATCACCGCAATCGCATCGCCCAGCCCGCCGTCACATTGCCCGCCAAGATCGCGCGCCGTGGCAAAGCCGAGCGCCGCAGAAATCGATGTAGAGGAATGCGCCGCACCAAAGGGGTCATAGACACTTTCGCTGCGCTTGGTGAAACCCGACAGGCCGTCCTGCTGGCGCAGGGTGCGAATGCGGTCCCGCCGCCCGGTCAGGATCTTATGCGGATAGCACTGGTGGCCCACGTCCCAGATGATCTTGTCACGTGGTGTCTCAAACACCGAATGCAGCGCAACAGTCAGCTCCACAACACCAAGACCCGCACCAAGGTGCCCGCCGGTCTCACTGACCGCAGAGATGGTCTCCGCGCGCAGCTCATGGGCCAGCGCCGTCAACTCGCTGTCAGAAAACCGTTTCAGGTCTTCCGGATGGGTGACCTGATCCAGGAGTGGCGTCTGTGGTCTGGCTGACATGGGGCGTCCTCCGCTTAGCTGTCCCGCGAGATAACGAAGCGCGCCGCCTCCCGCAAGGCATCAGCATCCTTACCATAGGAGGAAAGCGCGTCACAGGCATCTGCCACAAGGTCGCGGGCACGCGCTTTGGCGCCTTCCAGACCCAAAAGCGAGACAAAGGTCGCCTTGCCAGCATCCGCATCTTTGCCAACCGCCTTGCCAACTTTGGCCGCGTCGCCTTCCACATCCAGAATGTCATCGGCAATCTGGAACGCCAGCCCAAGGTCGTTGGCATAGCGCATCAGCGGCGTAGTCTCCGCCTGCGCCATCACCGCGCCTGCGGTGGCGGACCAGGCAATCAACGCACCGGTCTTACCGGCCTGCAATCGGGTGATCTCTTCAAGCGTCAAAGGCGCAGGTGCCGTTTCAGCCGCAATATCAAGCGCCTGCCCCAAAACCATCCCCTGCGCGCCTGCCGCTCGGGCCAGCGTCACAGTCAACTCTGCGCGCACCACCGCCTCCGGGTGGCATTCCTGCCGGCTCACACATTCAAACCCGAGCGTCTGCAGCGCGTCTCCCGCCAGAACAGCGGTACACTCATCCCATTTCACATGGGTGGTGGGCAGCCCCCGGCGCATGTCGTCATCGTCCATGCAGGGCAGATCATCATGCACAAGCGAATAGGCATGGATCGCCTCAATCGCCGTGGCAGGCCAGATCGCGTGCTCGGCAGCCACACCATGCAGGCGCGCGCTTTCCAGCACCAGAAACGCCCGCAGCCGCTTTCCGCCCGCGCTGGCATAGCGCATGGCCTCCACCACCGGCAAATCGCCCAAAGGCGCCATCACATGCTGCAAATGGGCCTCAACCTGCTGGGCGGCCTCTTTCAATCTGGTCTCAAACATGATCCGGCGAGTCCTTTATCAAAGGCGCAGCGGCCTCACATCCCCTCAACCGGGGTCAAACCGGCCGGATTTCCGTTGCCATCCAAGGTGATCGCCGCCACCTTTTCCTCAGCCTCTTTGAGCTTGGCCTCACAACGCGCCTTCAACGCCGCGCCACGCTCATAAAGGGCAATGGATTTCTCCAACTCCACGTCGCCGCGTTCCAGCTGGCCCACAACCTGCTCCAGCTCCCGCATGGCCGCTTCAAAGCTCATCTCTTCCACAGGCGTGTCACTCATCCGGCTCTCTCCATCAAAACGCTGACATGTGCGGCCACCGAGGCCGCAAGCGCGTTCAGATCATATCCCCCTTCCAAAGTCGAGACCACCCGACCTTCGGCATGTTGATCCGCCACATCACAGAGCCGCTCTGTCAACCAGGCAAAGTCGTCTTCCCGCCAATTAAGCTGCGCCAAAGGATCGTCCGCATGGGCGTCAAAGCCTGCCGAAATGATCACCAGCTCGGGCTCAAACCGCGCCAGCGCGGGAAACACCTCCGCTTCGTAGGTGGCACGCATCAGCCGTCCGTCGCTGTGTGGCGGCAACGGCAGGTTCATCACATTGTTATGACCGCCGGTCTCTTCCGGCATACCTGTGCCGGGCCAAAGCGGGTTCTGATGACTGCCAACAAACAGGCTGCGGCTCTCATTCCACAACAGATCCTGCGTGCCATTGCCGTGGTGAACGTCAAAATCCACCACCGCCACACGGCTTAACCCATGGCGCTCCAGCGCATGTTTCGCCGCGATGGCCGCATTGCCAAACAGGCAAAACCCCATGGGTGTGGATGTCTCGGCATGATGCCCCGGAGGACGACAGGCCACAAAAGCATTGCCCACTTCTCTCGCAAGCACCGCATCCACCGCAGCAATACAGCCGCCAACCGCATGACGCGCCGCTGCCAGCGACCCCGGCGACATATGCGTATCAGCGTCCAACGCCACAGTACCGTTTGCTGGGGCAGCCGCCGCAATGGCATCAAGATGTGTTTGGGGATGGCACAGCAGAATATCATCATCGCTGCAGGCAGGCGCGTCCCGACGATCCAGCGCCGCAAAACTCGGCCCCTTCAGCGCCGCCATGATGTGCTCAATCCGCGCCACCTGTTCCGGATGCCCGCTTGGCGTCACATGCCCCAATGAACTCTCGTGACCAAAAAGCGCTGTTGTCATCACTGCCCCCTTCCTCTTGCTCTAAATATCCCCGCCGGAGGCCTAAAATCTTATGCTCAAACGCTTCAATCTGGCGCCAGCATATAGCCCGCACCGCGCACCGTCTGCAGATAGCGAGGCTGCTTTGGATCTTCTTCAATCTTGCGCCGCAACCGGGTGATCTGCACATCCACCGCCCGCTCCTGCGCCTGACCTTTGTCGCGGCCAAGCTCTTCTACCAATGTGCTCCGGCTGATCGGCTCGCCCGGCGTTTTGGAGAAAATGCGCATCAATTGGCTTTCGGTGGCTGTCAGGCGCACGGGCTCCTCGCCCTGCCACATCTCCCCGCGATCAATGTCATAGCGGATGTCGCCCAGATGCAGCACCTTGGGCACCGTCGCCGCTTCATCGACCTCCGGCATGCGCCGCAAAATCGCGTTGATGCGCAGCAACAGCTCTTTGGGTTCAAACGGCTTGGCCAGATAATCATCCGCCCCTGCTTCCAGACCGGCGATCCGGTCTTCTGTCTCACCCTTCGCGGTCAACAGCAACACAGGGGTTTCGGAGTCCTCGCGGATGCTACGCGTCAAGCTCACGCCATCTTCGCCCGGCATCATCACATCCAGCACAAGCAGATCAAAATCCAGCCCCGACAAAATGCGGCGCGCGTGATCTGCGTCCCGCGCGGCGGTCACCAGAAATCCGTGCCGCATCAAAAATTTACGCAGCAAGGTGCGGATGCGTTCATCGTCATCCACAATCAGCAAATGCGGGGCAATGTCATTCATGCTCTGGTTTCCTCATCGGCCCAATTATTGACCAGTTTCCCGCAACGACAAATACTGCCGACGCAGCTCGCCGTCCATCATCGACTCAAGCACACGGCGGAACCCCGCGACTGCCTCCGGGCCGGCATCGCGAAACGCGCTGCGCATCCGGGTGCGCTGGGAGTCCGACAGACGGTTTTCCAAGGCTACACCAGCCTCGGTTAAATAGAGGTTGCGCTCACGCCGGTCGGAGGTACCCACCCGGCTCTCCACCAGCCCATCCTCGATCAGGGTGCGCAACACACGGTTGAGGGACTGCTTGGTCACTCCCAGCATCGCCAGCAGGTTGGTCACCGTGGTGCCCGGCGCGCGGTTGATGAAATGGATCGCCCGATGATGCGCCCGCCCGTAGGCCATGCTCTCCAGAATACGGTCCGGATCCGCGGTAAAACCTCGATAGGCGAAATACATCGCCTCAATGCCCTGACGCAGCTGCTCGTCGGTGAGATAGAGCAAGCTTTCGCTGCGTATGCCCTCGCCCATGATACCTCCTGAGATCACAATTGACCGCTTTGACCGTCACAATACGTCAGCTTTGTTGACACTCCAAGTCCTAACTGATAGCGAATCGCAGGATTTGCGCAACATTATGACCGGATCGGCCATTTACGACGCAACAAATGAAAACTGAGATGAGCTCTGAAAGGCGAAAGGAACGACCATGGCGGGTGCATATGACGATCGTGACGGCGTCATCTGGATGGATGGCGAATTTGTGGACTGGCGCGAGGCCAAGGTCCACGTCCTGAGCCACGCGCTGCATTACGCCAGCTCCGTGTTTGAGGGCGAGCGCGCCTACAACGGCAAAATCTTCAAAAGCCGCGAGCACAACGAACGCCTGTTCAAAAGCGCTGAGGCGCTGGACATGCCGATGCCACTCTCCCTTGAGGAGCTGGAAGCGGCCAAGCAGGAAACCCTGAGGAAGTCCGGCCTGCAAGACGCCTATGTGCGCGTGGTTGTGTGGCGCGGCTCCGGTGACGACATGGGTGTCGCCTCAGCGGCCAACCCGGTGCGCGTGGCCATCGCGGTTTGGCCCTGGGGCGCTTACTACGGCGACGCCAAGATGCAGGGCGCCAAGCTCGACATCGCAGAGTGGAAACGCCCCAGCCCGGAAACCATTCCGGTGCACGCCAAGGCCGCAGGTCTCTATATGATCTGCACCATCTCCAAGCACAAAGCCGAAGCCAAAGGCTGCTCTGACGCGCTCTTCATGGATTACCGCGGCTATGTGGCGGAGGCGACCGGCGCAAACATCTTCTTTGTGAAAGACGGCGAAGTGCACACACCGACGCCTGATTGCTTCCTCAACGGCATCACCCGTCAGACCGTGATCGGCATGCTGAAAGACAAAGGCATCAACGTGATCGAGCGCCACATCATGCCCGAAGAGCTGGCCGACTTTGAGCAGTGCTGGCTAACCGGCACCGCCGCCGAAGTGACCCCGGTGGGCCAGATTGGCGACTACACCTTTGAGGTTGGCGACATCACCCGCGACATCGCGGAATCCTACGAAAAGCTTGTTCGCTCCTAAGGCGACACAATCTGCGAAATGATCAGGGGCCTGCGGGCCTCTGATTTGTTTTGGGCCTCTGCCTTGCCATCCCAGAGCCTCCGGTCCAGTGTTGCCGCACCTTACGTCAGCGTCGGACATCCCCATGAACCCTCTCAAAGGCATCGCCCTGAAAATCTGCGCCATCGCGCTGTTTTCCGTCATGGCCGCGCTGATCAAAGCCACCGCCTCTGATGTCCCCGCTGGCCAAGCGGTGTTTTTCCGCTCCTTCTTTGCCCTCTTCGTGATTTTTGGCTGGCTGATCTACCGGGGAGAGATGCCACAGGGCCTGCGTGTCAAAAACGGCATGGGGCATGTCTGGCGCGGGGTGATCGGCACCACCTCCATGGGGATGAACTTCGCCGCCCTTGGCCTTTTGCCGCTGCCCGAAGTCACCGCCATCGGCTTTGCCGCCCCGCTGCTCACAGTGATTTTTGCCGCCATGTTCCTGGGCGAAGAGGTACGCGCTTTCCGACTGTCCGCGGTCGGTCTGGGCCTTGTGGGGGTGACCATCGTTCTCTGGCCCCGCATCACCATCTTTGACGAAAGTCAGGCAGCCACGCTGGCCACGTTGGGGGTCATGCTGGTGCTCGGCTCTGCCGCCTTCCGCGCGCTTGCCCAGATCCACATCCGCAAACTTGTGCAGACCGACCAGACCTCGGCGATTGTGTTTTACTTCTCGCTCACGGCGACCTGCCTGTCCCTGCTCACGGTGCCCTTTGGTTGGGTGATCCCCACATGGGAGCAGGCCATCATGCTCACAATCGCGGGCCTCATCGGCGGGTTTGCACAAATCCTGCTCACCTCCTGCTACCGCTTTGCCCCCGCCTCCGTGGTGGCCCCGTTTGACTATGTTGCCATGCTGTTTGCCCTGCTCATCGGCTACGTCTGGTTCGCCGAAGTGCCCACACCGCAGATGCTGATTGGCGCGGCTGTGGTGATCCTTGCCGGCTTCCTGATCATCTGGCGGGAACGCCAGCTTGGCCTCAAGCGCGGCAAAGCACGCCCCGGCATCACACCGCAGGGATAACCAAGCCTATCGACAAAACTGCCTTGGTAAGTTCCACGTCCAGTGGATAACCCCGCGAACGCCGGCGCGCTCTCAGCTCCAGCTGTCTGGCAGAACGATGCCCAGCTC
Source organism: Shimia sp. R9_2 (assembly GCF_017743735.1). Classification (GTDB taxonomy): domain Bacteria; phylum Pseudomonadota; class Alphaproteobacteria; order Rhodobacterales; family Rhodobacteraceae; genus Shimia. Next base: position 452,014 of record NZ_JAGHRO010000001.1, on the reverse strand, counting down.
ACTCGCCAAAACCGCTGCATAACGGCGCATATTGGCGACACGCTCTTTTGCGATGGCTTTGCCTGCCTGGGTTAACATGTCTTCCGGCAAACGGAACAGCTTCACCGGCCAATGATCCAGCGCAAAGGCGCCATCATCCAAGTCCCGCGATGTGGCAAACGGATCCTGAGGATCATAAAGCGGCGTGCCCAAAGCCCCGCTCACCGCAAAAGTGCGGGCAATCCCGATCATGCCCAGCGCATCCAGCCTGTCCGCATCCCGCAATATCCGTGCCTCTTTGGATTTGGGTGCAAGTCCGGCTGAAAAGCTATGTGCCGCAATCGCATGCTGCGTGGCGGCAACTTGATGATTGTCAAACCCCAGTTCGCGCAGAACCGGCGCGGCCGCAGCAGCTGCCAAAGTGCTGGCCTTGGAGCGGTTCGGGGCGTTTTTGGGCAGGTTCACCAGATCATGCAGATAGGCCGCACCCAGAAGGATTTTCAGATCCACTTCGCCTTCGGAACGGGCCAGCCGTTGCGCATTGGACCAGACACGATCCAGATGCGCCAGATCATGGCCGCTGTCCTGTGCCATGCGCTCTGCGGCGACGTCTCGCAGCGCCGTTCTCAGCTCCTGCAATTCCGTCCCGTCCAGCATCAGCCAATCTTACCCTGATTTTCTCCGACCTGACCGCGATGCAGCAGCAGGTGATCCAGAATCACACAGGCCATCATCGCCTCGCCCACCGGCACCGCGCGGATGCCCACACAAGGATCGTGCCGCCCTTTGGTGATCACTTCGGTGGGGCTGCCATCTTTGCGGATCGACTTGCGCGGGGTGAGGATAGAGCTTGTCGGCTTCACCGCAAAACGCACCACAACGTCCTGACCCGTGGAAATGCCACCCAGAATGCCGCCCGCATGGTTGGAGGAGAACACCGGCTGGCCGTCATTGCCCATGAAAATCTCATCCGCATTTTCCGAGCCTTTCAGCCCGGCGGCGGCCATACCTTCACCGATCTCCACACCTTTGACGGCGTTGATCGACATCATCGCTGCGGCCAGATCTGTGTCGAGCTTGCTGTAAATCGGCGCACCGATCCCGGCAGGCACATTACGCGCCACCACCTCAATCACGCCGCCGACACTGTCGTGCTCCTTGCGCAGCGCCTGCAGGTAGTCTTCCCACTCCTGCGCCACATCGGCTGACTGCGGAATCCAGAAATCATTGCGGTCAATCGCATCCCACTGGAAATTCTCGCGGTCGATCTCAAGCGCGCCCATCTTGGTCATGTAGCCCTTGATCTCAAGATCGGGGGCCAGCGCCTTGATCGCTTCACGCGCGATGCCGCCCGCGGCCACACGCGCCGCCGTTTCGCGCGCAGAGCTGCGACCGCCACCGCGGTAGTCGCGATTGCCGTATTTCAGATGATAGGTGATGTCGGCGTGGCCCGGGCGAAACGTCTGGCTGATCTCGCCATAATCGCGGCTGCGCTGATCGGTGTTTTCGATCATCAACTGGATCGAGGTGCCTGTGGTCTTGCCCTCAAACACGCCCGACAAGATTTTCACCGCATCCGGCTCATTGCGCTGGGTGGTGTTCTTGTTCTGGCCCGGGCGGCGCTTGTCCAGCCAATGCTGCAGCATCGCCTCATCCACAGGCACACCGGGAGGGCAGCCATCCACGGTCGCGCCCAGCGCAGGCCCATGGCTCTCACCCCAGGTGGTGACGCGGAAAAGGTGTCCAAAGCTATTCATCGACATGCGCAGGCTCCTGTTTGTGGCACCTTTAAACAGAATGCGCGCTATGGGGAAGGAGACTCTCGCAACCCTATCCTAAAGAAAACACTGCACCTCGATCTGATACCCGTTCGGATCGGTGCAGAAAAAGCTGTAGATGCCAAAGCGCGCCATCTCTTCCGGTGCGCCCCGCAGGGCGACTTTGGCCGCTTTTAGGGTGGTATAGGCTCTATCCACGGCGGTGCGATCCTCCACCACAAGTGTGATCATGCTGCCTTCGGGCTGCACCACCCGATCCCCAAAAGCCTCGCACACACCAATGCGCGCACCGGGCGCTTTCTCAAATATCATCGCGCTGCCCGCATCATGTGCAACCGGCAGCCCCAGCGTGTCGCGATAGAAGGTCACACAGGGCGCAAGCGCCTCGGTATAAACCCAGGTGATCTGATACTGCACACCCTTCATTTCAGCCGCCCCACAATCCGCCCGATAAAGATCGCCACAAACATCGTGCCCACAATCGCCTGCAATCCGGTCAACACCCGCGGCAGGCTCGCCGCCGGGGTCATCTCGCCATAGCCCACCGTTGTCATGGTGATCATCGAGAAATAGACAAACGGCGCGCGCTCGTCCCCAACATCCCCCGGCAAGTTGAAAGACCCGGGATGCACCGCCTCGATCCGCCAGTAAATCACGCCCCACAGCATCGCCATCAACAGATAGCCAAACACCCCGCTGGACAGCCGCTCATATTCGGAATGCACCGGCCCAATCAGCTGCCAGAAACTGGTGAGCATCGACCCAAACAGCAAAATCCCTGCCAGAATGGCCAGGCTGCCGTCCACTCTGACACCGGCAAATTCGTTTAGCACGATCAGCGCGATCCAGATCAGCACTGGCACGCCGATGACAAAGCGCAGAACCGTGTTGCGCCCGGTGGCCCCAACAACGCCCAGAAACAACAGGCTCAGCCCCCAAAGCCCCGCGGTATCCGCCCAATGCACGCGGTCTTCAAACCCGTCCAGAAGGATCAGCGCCACCAGCAACGCCAGCAGGATCGACCATCGATGGGTCTGAATAAAGCCAGTCGGGGCCGGAATATCCGTCGTTTCACTCACCTGTCTGCCCTCAAATTCACGCCCCAAATGTCGGCGTTTCCTCACCCTAGTCGCAACGTCCCGCGCAAGAAAAGCCGCTTGGCAAGCGCCGCCGCGAGGCCCGTGCTGCCAAGCTCGTTGCAACCCTACGCCTCAATCCTCTGCCAACTGTCTGGTTGCGACACAACCTCTGATGGGGTTACATCGAAAAAACCTACACACAATACAATAAGTTGAGACCGGCTGGATGGACTTTCGCGCAATAGGCATGGGGCTGCTGTTTGCCCTGATCTGGTCCTCAGCCTTCACCTCCGCCCGCATTATTGTGGCTGACGCCCCGCCGCTTGCGATTTCGTCTCTGCGGTTTGCACTGGCGGGCACAATCGGCGTGCTGATCGCCCGCGCGCTGGGGCAAAGCTGGAAGCTTACCCCCTCTCAATGGCGCGCAACCCTGATCTTTGGCCTCTGCCAGAACGCGCTGTATCTGGGTCTGAATTTTACCGCCATGACCACGGTCGAAGCCTCGCTGGCCTCCATCATCGCCTCCACCATGCCGCTCATCGTGGCGCTTCTGGGCTGGTCGGTGCTGGGCGAGCGCCTGACACCTGTTGCTGCCATCGGGTTGATCGTCGGCTTTGGCGGCGTGATCCTGATCATGGCGGGCCGCCTGCAACAGGGTGTGGATCTCTTTGGCGTGCTGCTCTGTGTCATCGCCGCGCTGGCCCTCGCAGTGGCCACGCTCACCGTGCGCAATGCCTCCGGTGGTGGCAATGTCCTGATGATCGTTGGCCTGCAGATGTTTGTCGGCTCCATAACGCTGTTTTTTGCATCGCTGATATTTGAAACCTGGGCGTTCAACTGGAACCCTGCGATGATCACCGCTTTTGCCTACACCGTGCTCGTCCCCGGCCTGCTCGCCACCTGGATCTGGTTTGCGCTGGTGGGCCGCATCGGCGCCGTCAAAGCCTCTACCTTTCATTTTCTAAACCCGTTTTTCGGTGTCGCCATCGCCGCCTTTGTGCTGGGTGAGCGGCTCCAGATGACCGACATCATCGGCGTGATCGTCATTTGCGCAGGCATCCTCGCGGTGCAACTCTCCAAACAGACGAAACAAATTCACACGACCACGTGATCACCTGTCAGACGGGTTTCACATGACAGAACAGCGCCGCCTTGGCAAAAGGTGGCCATGGAATTTGTCTTTGCATATGCCGCAGGGCTGCTGACCCTGATCAACCCCTGTGTGGTGCCCGTGTTGCCGATTGTTCTGGCCACCGCCCTTCAGGCCTCCAAACATGGCCCTGCCGCGCTCGCCCTTGGGATGAGCATCAGCTTCGTGGTGCTGGGCATGCTCGTGACCACCTTTGGCTATGCCATCGGTCTGACACCGGAAACCCTGTCTCAGGCCGGTGCGGTTCTGATGATCGTCTTCGGGGCCATCCTGCTGGTTCCGCGCTTCTCCATGGCGTTTTCCACCGCCACCGCCGGTGTTGCCGCCAAGGCAGACAGCGGCATGGACGCGGTGGACAATTCCACCCTGCGCGGCCAGTTCCTTGGTGGCCTGCTCTTGGGGGCGGTCTGGTCCCCCTGCATTGGCCCAACACTGGGCGGCGCCATTTCTCTGGCGAGCCAAGGGGAAAACCTCGGCTTTGCCGCGCTGATCATGGTCGCTTTTGCCGCCGGTGTCTCCACGCTGATCTTGGGCCTTGGCTACGGCGCGCGCTCCACCATCGGCCGCCATCAGGCCACCATGCGCGCCATCGCCGCAAAATCCCGCCCCATCATGGGCGCCATCTTCCTTGCCACCGGCCTCGCGCTCTTCTTCAGCCTGCATCACGTGATCGAAGGCTGGCTGCTCAGCATCATGCCGGCATGGCTCATCGACTTGTCTGTATCCGTTTAATCAAAGGAGTTTTCCATGCACCGCCGCACATTCCTGACCGCCGCAGCCGCGTCGCTTCTGGCGCCTTTTGCCAGCCGCGCCGCCACCGACTACACCCCCGGCCTCGTGAAGCAGCACCTCGCCAAGGGAGACATCGTCTTCCTTGATTTCTCCGCGACCTGGTGCGCCACCTGCGCCACGCAAGAGCGCGTGGTAAACGAACTGATCGACGAAAACCCGGCCTATGGCGAGACCATCACCTTCATCAAGGTCGACTGGGACACCTACCGCAAGGCGGAGCTGACCAAGAGCCTCAAGATCCCGCGCCGCTCTACATTGGTGGTGCTGAAAGGTGATCAAGAGCTTGGTCGCATCGTTGCAGGCACCTCCAAATCCCAGATCAAAGGCCTGCTGGACACCGCCCTCAGCGCCGCAAACGCCTGATCTCGCAAACGCCACGCCAGCCTCGGTTATCATGACGCTGGCGTGATCCCCCTTTTCATCACCTCCATATCTCCCATATTCCAAGGGAGAAAAGAGACACGCCGCTGCAAAGTCGCAGCGCGGGAAGGAGAGGCCAATGACCACCTACAGACGTGATATGGATGCCATTGCAGCCCTGAATGACGAACAATTCTGGGTCACACAGGAAAACGGGACAGAGCGCCCGGGCTCCGGCAAGCTTTTGTATAATAAAGAACCCGGCCTCTATGTGGATGTTGTCTCTGGCGAGCCGCTCTTTGTCAGCTCTGACAAATATGAAAGCGGCTGCGGCTGGCCCAGCTTCACCAAACCGGTGGAAGCGGCCTTTGTCACCGAACATCATGATAGCACCCACGGCATGATCCGCACCGAAGTGCGCTCCAAGCACGGCGACAGCCATCTGGGCCATGTGTTCCCTGACGGTCCCCGCGACCGCGGCGGGCTGCGCTACTGCATCAACTCCGCCTCTTTGCGTTTCGTGCATCGCGACGATATGGAGGCAGAGGGCTATGGCGCCTATCTCGACCAAGTAAAGGAGATCGACCAATGAGCGAACGCGCAGTACTGGCAGGCGGCTGCTTCTGGGGCATGGAAGACCTGATCCGGAAGATGGATGGGGTTCTGGCAACCCGCGTAGGCTACACCGGCGGCGATGTCCCCAATGCGACTTACAAAAATCACGGCACCCATGCCGAGGCCATCGAAATCACCTTTGATCCGGCAAAGACCTCTTTCCGCAAACTGCTGGAGTTCTTCTTCCAGATCCATGACCCGACCACGGTGAACCGTCAGGGCAACGACATCGGCACCTCCTACCGCTCCGCCATCTTCTATGTGGATGAGGCGCAGAAAGAGATGGCGATTGACACCATCAAGGACGTCGAAGCCTCCGGTCTCTGGCCCGGCAAAGTCGTCACCGAAGTCACAGCCGTCAGCGACTTCTGGGAAGCCGAAGAGTATCATCAGGACTATCTGGAGAAAAACAAAGGCGGCTACACCTGCCACTTCGCCCGCCCCGACTGGGTCCTGCCCAAACGCGCAGGGTAAAGTTCAGCGTAACATTCCAAGCCCCGGCCATGCGCCGGGGCTTTTGTTTAAAGCCATCGCCCCTGCGCGCTCAGATAGACCCGTGCGCTATCTCCAGTCGCAAAATCTGTCAGCCCACTGATCCGGTGCAGCGCCGCCCGCGCGGAACTAGCGCCCACCGCTTCCATCCCCACGGCGCCAACCTCGCTTGCAACCGGCGTGGCATTGGCGGCCAGATCGTCCCCATCCAGCGTCGCAGTCACCGCCGGTGGTGCGGCAAAACCCGCTGGGTAGCTCCAGTCAGCGGCCAGCCGATGCACAGCATCAAAGCTCAGGTCCAGCGCATGCGCACAGATCATCGTCCCATCCGCCCATTTGGTGAAAGCCCCATTGGCACCGCTCCCCTGCTCGATCACCGCTCCCGTGGGCATGCCGCCGCTCTCTGAGACGCTGCCCACCAGCGACCCACTGTCCCAAAGCCGCTGCCACGCGCCCCAAACACCACCATCAAGCCGCCGCAGATAAAGCGCCCCACCACCCTGATCACACAACATCTGAAACCCGCCATCGGATTCTGATTTCGCCACCAAAACCGCATGCCGCCCGCTCAACCCTGTCGGCACATTGGTGGCAGTGTCAGCATTGACAGAGACTATTCCACCTGAACTTGCTGCATTCAGATCCGTCACCTCCGGTGCTGCACCGCTTCCAAGCCCAAAGCCACCCACCGTCAGCAGCCGTCCCTCAGTGGCATCCAGCGCATCCGCCTGCACCGCACTCCCACTCAAATGCCCCGTCGACGCCGCAACCTTGAGCGCTGTTGTCCAATTGCTCCCATCCGGCGAGACTTTGATCGACCAATCGTTCTCCCCCGCCAGCCCCATCTCCGCATGGCCGGTCCAATTGGATTGAAACAACAGCGAGGTTGTGTCGCCAGCGGATGCCTTGTTCAGCTTCAGCTGATGCCCTGCCCCGTCATGCGAGAACAGCGTCGCCTCTGCCGCCACCGAAAGCCGGTTCACCGCATCCGGCGTCGCCCCCAGCCCCAGCTGGTCAAAGGACAGCCCGGTCCATTGCCCGCCACGATAAATCCGCAACGCCTGCTCCGCCTCGCCAAAGGCACGCCAGCCTTCTTGCGGGGTCAAATACAGCCAGCCGCCATTGGCCCAGACCGCCAGCATCCCGTCCTGCCCGACCCAATCCCCATTCGCGCCTGCCCCAAGCGCATAGCGCTCCCCTTCCGCCGGATTGGCAGGCGGCTCCACCGCATCAAAAGCCTTCACCGACAGCCCGACCAGCGCATCCAGCTGCTCTATCGCCTCATTGTGGGTGACATGCTTCTGCGCCTGCGACGGCTGAATATAAGGCATATCGAGGTTCGGGGATCTCTGGGGCATCGCGCGGTCCTTCTCAGGCAGTTGTGGCCAAAACTGCCCAAACCCTGCGCAAGAGAGATAAACACTTCCTGACACCACCGCACGCTGGTGTGCCTGACACAGAAAAACCCCGCACACCTTCAGATGTACGGGGCTCTCATTTTCAGGTCAGCTCACCTTACAGCGCGCCGTTAAACCGATCCCGCGCCGCGCGGCCATTGTCGCTGTTTTCAAAGCACACATGCAGGCTGTGATCCTCCAGCACCACCTCATGGAACGCCAATGCCCCGGCGTGGCTCGCCAGATTCGCCTCGGTCGTCACCAGATGCTCAAACACGTTGCGGTCAATCACCGCCGCATCAATCCGGCCCGCCGCCACTTTGCTGACGTTGCTGGCATCCGTCGGCCCCGCATCCACAGTCAGCGCCCCCTCAACCGCCATCGCATCAAACGTGGCCTCATTCACATAGCCCTGCACCACGCCAATCTTATAGGCCTTCAGGTCCTCATGGCTGGCCCAGTCAAACCCGCTGTCGGTGCGATAGATGAACCCCACTGGACTGGTGCCAAAAGACGCCGAATAGAGGCACCGGTCTCCGCCCGCATCCGCATCAGAGCCCGTGTCATAATATTCCGGATACACACCGACCCAGGCAGGATCCTTCGCCGCCAGATTCACCGCGCGGTTCCAGGGAAACACCTGCACGGTGGCCTCATCCCCCGCCGCTGCAAAGGCACCAACCACCGCCTCAGTGCTCGCCCCGCTGCCATCCGCCATCACATAAGGCGGCCACTCCAGTGTGGTCAGTTTCAGGGCTTCCGCGTGAACCGCAGGCGCAGCAAAAGCCGCAACCGCCAACGAGAATACCAGTTTCGAAGCGCGCATCGGCGTTCCTTTCCTCTTGGGTCTAATCATTGGCGCCACCGAACCACGATTTTTCTAAGAGAAAGTTACCCGCAACAGCCTCACATAAGGTGATCTAGAGGCAACGCACGCCAAAGGGCACCGACGGCCAAAGGCGCACATCTCCTGAGCGTTCCGGCCCTTCAATGCCCGCTCAGCGCCTCACTCCGCCTGCAGCTGCGCCAGCGCCCAGCGCGCCGCATCCGCAACGGTCTCATCCGCGTCCTCCGCCAGCGGAGCGATCACCGGGCAAAACGCGCCATCCCCCGAATTGCCAATGGCGTAGAGCACATTGCGCACAAAACGGTTCCGCCCGATCCGCTTGATGGGCGAGCCTGAGAAAAACGCCCGAAACTCCTGATCCTGCAACTGCACCAACTCCGCCAGTTTCGGCGCCACCAATGCGTCGCGCGCGTGGTATTTCATCTCCCGCGCATCCTGGGCAAATTTGTTCCACGGGCAGGCCGCCAAACAGTCGTCACATCCGTAAATCCGGTTGCCCAAAAGCGGGCGCAGCGCCTCATCCACCGGCCCATGGGATTCAATGGTCAGATAAGAAATACAACGCCGCGCATCGATCTGATGCGGCGCGGGAAAGGCATTGGTCGGGCACGCATCCAGACAGGCCCGGCAGGAGCCACAATGATCGATTTCAGCCTTATCCGTCTCTAATTCGGCGGTTGTGAACACCGAGCCAATAAAAAACCACGAGCCCAGATCGCGGCTCACCAGATTGGTGTGCTTACCTTGCCAGCCAAGTCCCGCCGCCTGCCCCAGCGGCTTCTCCGGCACCGGGGCCGTGTCCACAAAAACCTTCACTTCCGTCTCAGGCCCGGCTTCTGCAATCAGCCACCTCGCCAAGCGCTTCAACCGCTTTTTGACCGTGTCGTGATAGTCTTTGTTCTGCGCATAAACCGAGATCGCCGCCCGGTCAGCCTGCCCATGCACGGCGGTCGGATCATGTTTGGGCGTATAGCTCTCTCCCAGCATGATCACCGAACGCGCCTCAGGCCAGAGCACGCTGGGGTCACTGCGCCAATGGGTGCGCTCAGCCAGCCAGCCCATCTGCCCGTGATAGCCCTTGTCCAGAAACTTCGCGAGATCCGCGCCCACATGCCCCACAGCATCCGGACGGCACACCCGCGCCAGATCAAAGCCCATCGCCTGTGCTTCGGCCTTCATCCGGTCTGTCAGCTCATGGGACATGTCAGCGTGGCTTTCTCATTCGCCAAATATCCTCGGGGGTGAGGCCGTCAGGCCGAGGGGGCAGACAGCCCCCTTCTCCCGGGTCTTAGAAATCCAGATCCGCATAATGCGCCGGGGGCGGGAAACCGGGCACCTGATCCGCCAGAATCGGCCGAAACGCCGGGCGCGACTTGATGGTCGCATACCAGTCTTTCACCACGGCAGAGCGGTTCCAGTCCACGTCGGAAATATAGTCCAGCGCGCTCAGATGCGCAGCGGCGGCAAAATCCGCCAGCGTCATCATATCCCCGGCCAGCCAGCGGCGGTGATCCAGCAGCCAATGCATGTAATCCAGGTGATATTTGATCGCCTTGGCTCCGGCTTTCACATTGGTGCTGTCAGGATAACCTGTGCCCATCAGCTTGCGGTTGACCCGCTCATAAAGCAGCTTGGAGGTCACCTCGTGATGAAACTTGTCATCAAACCAGGCCACCAGACGCCGCACTTCATAACGCCCGTCCGCATCCTTGGGCATCAGCGCGGTCTCCGGATATTTCTCTTCCAGATACTCACAGATCGCCCCGCTCTCGGCCATCATCTTGCCGTCCATCTTCAGAACCGGCACCTTGGCCGCCGGGTTGCGGCGCAGAAAATCCGGATCCTGCTCCCAGTAGCGCTCCTCGACCAGCTCCACCTCAAGCCGCTTTTCCCCCATGCAGAGGCGCACTTTTCGACAGAACGGAGACAGGGGAACGTGGAACAAACGGTTCATCAGCAAGGTCACAGTGCAATTGAATCTGATTTTGGGCTTTGATCCTCAATGCCCTGCGAAGGCGCATTTTTCAATCCGCAAAACACGCATCCCGCCCGTCTGCGCGTATGGTTGCCGCCCCATCCAGGATCGCAGCGGCCCGCTTGCGCAGCCCCGCCGTGGGCTTGCTGGCAGAGCGCCCCTTCGGATTGGGCAACACCGCCGCCAGCCGCGCCGCCTGCACCGCAGTCAGATCTTCAGGGCCAACACCAAAGTAATGCCGCGCGGCCGCTTCCACGCCAAAGACACCTTCGTCAAACTCCGCCACATTGAGATAGATTTCAAGGATACGGCGCTTGCTCCAGGCCATCTCAACCAGCGGCGTCATCAAGGTTTCCAGCGATTTGCGCAGCCAATTGCGCCCTTGCCAGAAATAGACGTTTTTGACGGTCTGCTGGCTCAGCGTGCTGGCCCCGCGTCCTGCGCCCTCTTCGATTGCGCTGCGGATCGCGCGCATATCAAAGCCCCAGTGCAGGCAGAAATTCGCATCCTCAGCCGCCACCACAGACCGGCGCATCACCGGCGCAACCTCTTCAATCGGAACCCATTGCCGATCAATGCTGCCCAGCCGCCGCTTCTCGCCAACCATGGTCCATGTAAAAGGCGGGTTCACCACAGCATAAAGCAGCACGGACAGCACCACAAAAGCGGTGCCCCAGATCGCCAAACGCCGCACCCAATAGCGCAGCCGTTTCCACTGCCGCTGCATCAGCCCTGCGCCTGACTTTTTGCTGCTCTTTTTCTTGCTCTTGGCCATGACCCTGCCACGTGTTTTACGCATAGGGAGTAGAGCTTCGGCCCCGCCCTGACAAGTCAGTCACGCAAGGCTTTGCCAAGCGCCGCCTATGGCGAGCAGGCCCAGGCCCGCACCTCACAGCCCGCGCCGTAGTTCTGACAGAAGGCCAGCGCCACATCCTCGGCGGCCATGCGCGAATGGCTCTCGCCAAAGCCCCATTGGTCTCGGTCACCCTGCGCCATCGCTCCACAGCCGTTGAAAAAGGTCTTCACCGTGTCGCAGTTGTCACCACAGATCGCCTGCACCCGCTCTCGCGCCATGTCCTCGGAATACTGGCTATAGGCATAGCCGCGCGCGCCCTCCGGCCCGACTCCCACAGCCCCCCAACAGCGCGCAAAGCCACATTGCTGCGCCTCAACTGGGACTGTGCAGGTCAAACTTGCGATCATCAGCGACAGAACACCCCATGGCTTCATCATGCGTCACCTCCATCTTCAACGGTGGCGCGACATTCTGTGCACGCGGGACTTACTGGGCCACCTTAGGCCTCATGCGGTAAAGATTTGGTAAGGCGTATTCTCTCAACACACATGCCTGAGTAAGGCGTGCAGGCTTTGTCACGTGACGTCCTTTAGGTTGAACACCAAAGTCCCATTTACCCGAAATTAGGACGAAATCCGTAGGCCTAAGCTAGCGTGAGGCAGAAAGTACTCTGCTGTCTCAATGAGAGATTTGTCGAAACGTCCTAAGTTTGGAATGCGCATTCATGAAGTTATCTGCCCCGAAGTTTGTTTCAAAGCTCAGCGCCAAGCTCACCGCTGTCATGACCATTTGCCTGTGCTCCACCGTCATTGTCGGCGCAACCCTGACCTATGAAATCTCTCAGCTGACCCGCTTCACCGAAGCGCTGTTTGAGAAAGAATACCAGATCGCCGCCTCCCTGCGCGAAGTCGAAACTCACCTCGTGACCATCAACCGAGACATGCTTACAGCGCTTGTCGACACCTCCGCAGAAACCCATGAGGCCGTTTTTGAGGATGCCCAGGCCAGCGAGGCACTCATCAACACGCTCCTGACAGAGATCGAACAGCTCGCCCCCGCAAACGCTGAAGAAATCGCCAACCTGCGCGCCGCCGTGGAAAACTGGCGCCCTCTCTGGCTTGGCGTGTTCCAGATGGCGGCCAACGGCGGCCATGAATTTGCCTATGAGGCCTTCCGCACCCACGGCCCGGCCCAGCTCGACAACATCCGCGAAGCCTTGAGCGCCATCCGCACCGCCTCTGACGCCTCCACCGCCGCCTTTGTCGCCGATGCTGCCGCCACAAAACAACGTGCCTTCTTGGTCGCCGCCCTCATCATGATCGGCGCCATCGCGCTGAGCATGGGCGGCGGTTACGTCCTGCGCCGCTCCATCGTCTGCAGCATCATCGACCTCAACACCGCCATCGGCAAACTCGGCGCAGACCAGCTCACCGAGCAAACCCCGCACACCGGCCGCCGCGACGAAATCGGCGACATCGCCCGCACCGTGGAGCGGCTCCGCGTCCGGCTGCAGGACGGTGTCGAGGCGCAGGAACGCGAGGCCGAATCCCAGCGCGGCAACGCTCTGGTGGTGGATGTGCTCAGCAAGGCGCTCACCGATCTCGCCCAGGGCGACTTCCGCAACGACGTGAATATCTTCCTGCCCGAAGCCCACAAAAAGCTGCGCTACAAAATCAACGACGCCCTCATCGGCCTCAACGATGTGGTGGTGCAGGTCGGCGAAGCGGCGGAAAACATCCAGACCGAGATCACCGAGATCAACACCGCCACGCAGGAGCTCGCCCACCGCACCGAACGTCAGGCCGCCACGCTGGAACAGACCACCACCGGCATCGATCAGGTCACCGACAGTGTGAAAGCCACCTCCCGCAACGTCGACACCGTGAAAGACGCCGCCATGGGCGCCCGCGCCGACGCCGAAGACAGCAGCCACATCGTGCGCGAAACCGTGCAGGCCATGGCCGAAATCGAGCGCTCCTTTGCCGAGATCAGCCAGTTCATCGGCACCATCGAAGACATCGCCTTTCAGACCAACCTGCTGGCGCTCAACGCCGGGGTCGAAGCCGCCCGCGCAGGTGATGCCGGGAATGGGTTTGCGGTTGTGGCGTCTGAGGTCCGCGCGCTGGCTCTGCGCGCCGCCACTTCGGCGTCTGAGATCAAGGAACAGGTCGAAACCAGCAGCCACCATGTGGAAAAAGGCGTCGAGCTTGTCGGCCGCACCGGCGCGTCACTGGGCGCGATTGTGGATCATGTCTCAGGCATCGCGGAAATGGTCGCCGACATTCACCAATCCGCCAAGGAACAGGCCGCCTCGCTGGGCGACATCAACGCCTCGGTCAATCAGCTCAACAACGTCACCCAGGAAAACGCCGCCATGGTCGAGGAAACCACAGCGGCCAGCAATCTGCTGAACACCAATGCCGTGCAGCTCACCGAGCTGGTGAGGACATTCAAGACCCGTCCGGTGGAGGAGGACGCGCCAGAACGAATGTCGGCGTAAGAAAAGCCGTTAGCCGATCGGCTGGTCTCGAACATGGTCAATTGCAGAAAGATGCAGTTAGCGGACTTGAACAGTTGCCACGTGGCCGACGGCGTCGCGTGACAAATCCGTCATTCGGTGCTGCGAACTAAGTGAACGTGCCACCGCTCAATTCCAACATTCTCCAAAACGATAAATTATCGGACGTGCTTTAGGTCAATCGTTCTGGCAACTGCACCGCATTGCTCCACTGCCGGGGAGAATGGCCGTACATTCTTTTGAACTCGCGGCTGAACTGAGAGGCGCTTTGGTAGCCTACGTCCCATGCCGCCTCCGACACAGTCTTCCCTCCAGCGATTTTCATGGCGGCGTTGTTCAATCGCATCGACTTTACGAACTGTATCGGGGACATTGTCGTGGCTTCTTTGAACCGTCGATGGAATACTGCGCGGCTCATGCCAACGTGATCGGCCATTTCGTCGATTGTGACCTGTTCGTTCAGGTGTGTTGAAAGGTAGTCGATGGTGCGCGCGATTTCATTGTCGGCGCCGAAGGCCCGTCTTGCGGCAGCTCCAGCTTCACCCATGAGCACAGCGTAACACAACTCACGCATGCGCCCCTGCCCGAGCACCTCCAGATCAACCGGATTTTCCAGCAGCTCGAGAAGCCGTAACAAAGCCTGCGTGAACCCAATATCCCAAGAGGACAATGCCAAAGCCGACGACGCTCCAACCCGCGAAAGCCTGCTGCCACCAGCGGCGGTCTGGATCTCCATCGTGAGCTCCCGCATCATTCGTGGCTCCAGCGTAATCACCACGCCGATCAGAGGGTTGTCCTTGGAAGCCAGTGGGGTGCCCGCCTCCACCGGTAAAGTCATGGGGCACAGCAGATATTTGTCGCTGCCATAGATATGGTGCTCACCGTCCAGAACAGCTTCCTTGGTGCCGCTGAGTATAGCCACCACCGTGGGCTCATAGACGGCAGGCACGCAGGGCATCGCCTCTATCACCCGGAAAAGCTGGACGCCTTTCAAAACGGTATCTACGAGACCTGCCTCTGGCAGGCGTCGTTCGATTGCGTCTTTGATTTGTTCTTTGCTCATGCACTCTAGCTGGCAGAGGACTTTCAACTTTGCAATGGAGTTGAGACGATTAGGCAAGTAATCAAGAGGATATCGCCTGTTTGCGCGCCCATTCAGGTTCTATCTGTCCCTTCATGCAACAATACCTCAAACCACCAGTTTGAGCTGGCAGGAGACAGACAATGGCAGACACGACATTCGGACCCAAAGGCTGGACACCCGAGCAGCTCGCCGACCAGTCAGGCAAGACCTACATCATCACCGGCGCCAACGCAGGCGCAGGCTTTCAAGCCGCCCGCAGTCTTCTGAAGAAGAACGCCAAAGTGGTGATGTTGAACCGCTCAGCTGCAAAATCCGGGGCGGCAATCGCGAACCTAAAACAGGAATTCGGCGAGGAAGCTGACGTGAGCTTCATCCGCATGGACCTGTCCGTTCTGGAAAGCGTGCGCGAGGCGACCGAAGAGGTTTTGAAGACCCTGCCACGCATCGACGCGCTGATAAACAACGCGGCCATCGCGCAGGTGCCTACGCGCAAGCTGACTGTCGACGGGTTCGAAAGTCAGCTTGGCACCAACCACTACGGGCATTTTCTGCTCAATGGTCTTCTCTTTGACCGCATCGCCGAAAGCAAAGGTCGCATCGTGATCGTCGCCAGCCTCGGTTATAACCTTGGGCTCAAGACCATCAAGTTCGACGACATGAATTGGAATGAGGGTTACGGCGCAAATAACGCCTATTCGCAGAGCAAGCTGGCTCAGATGATGTTTGCGTATGAGTTGCAAGATCGCCTGGCCGCTGCGGGGAGCAAAGATGTAGAAGTCTTCGTCTGCCATCCCGGCTCATCGGCGACATCACTGATCACAACAAGCGGCAGCCGAGCAATGCGTTTCATCTGGTGGCTAATGACCAAGACACCGATGGTCCAGACCGCAGAACAAGGCTCATACCCCGAAGTCATGTGCGCAACCGAAGAGGCCCTGACCGAGCAACGCGCCCTCTATGGTCCGACGGGTCGTATGGAAATGGTCGGCCCGGTAGGCAAGGGCACATTGAACGCGCATGCCTATGACAAAGCTATCATGAAGCGGCTCTGGCGCGTGTCCGAACAAGCCGTTGGGTTCAAATGGGAACTCTGATGGAGTTATTGAGATCGACTGCCAGCGTATAGGACGGGAAAGCGAGCTTAGGTGCGCTCTGCGACTTCGGGCAGGTTGGGCTCTTTTCCGCCTCCAGCCGCTCCAAGTGCTAATAACCGCTTTGGTCTCGCAAACAGCCTCCAGCAAGTCGCACCGCCACTAAAAAACAAAAACCCCCGCCAGCCAGCGCCAGCGGGGGTCTTTTTTCGTCTCTATCCCGGCCTTATTCCGCCGGAACCGCTGTTTCCTCAACCGTCAGAGGGTGCGGGATGTGTACCAGCATTTCTTTCGGGCAGACCTGCAGGAAGTTGGCTTTTTCCACATCCCAGTGTTGCAGGATGTCACGCGCCTTGGCGCTGCCGGTTTCGGCCACATGGCGCTCGATCAGGCCTTTCAGCTGATCTTCCCAGTGCTGCACCGTCACCGGACAGGTCACCAGCGTTTCCATGTTCATGACGTCCTCGGCTTTGCCTTCCGGATCATAGAGATAGGCCATGCCGCCGGTCATGCCTGCGCCGAAGTTTGCGCCAATCTCGCCAAGGATCACGGCCACGCCGCCGGTCATGTATTCACAGCCACAGGCGCCACAGCCCTCGACCACCACTTTTGCACCGGAGTTTCGCACCGCAAAGCGCTCGCCTGCGCGGCCCGCGGCAAACAGGTGCCCGTCGGTGGCGCCATAAAGCACGGTGTTGCCGATGATGGTGTTCTCGGCTGCTGTCAGCGGGCTCGCCATGGGCGGGCGCACCACCACGGTGCCGCCCGACAGGCCCTTGCCCACATAGTCATTGGCATCTCCGGACACTTCGATCTTCAGGCCCGGTGCCGCAAAGGCGCCCAGAGACTGCCCCGCAGAGCCGGTGAGCTTCACGGTCAGATGGTCTTCCTGCAGCGTGTTGCGCATGCCGAAGTTGCGCACGATGTGGCTTGAGGTGCGTGTGCCCACCGTCCGGTGCGTGTTCTGCACCGCATAGGAGAGCTGCATCTTCTCGCCTTCCTGAAGGAAGCGCGCCGCATCCCGCACGATCTCCGCATCCAGCGTGTCAGGCACGTAGTTGCGGTCTTTGTCGCGGTTGTAGACGATGTCATGCGCGCCATCGACGGTGATCAGGAGCGGGTTGAGATCCAGATCATCCAGATGGGCAGAGCCACGGCTCACCTGCGCCAGAAGGTCGGCACGGCCAATCACCTCATCGAGGCTGCGCGCCCCGATGGAGGCGAGGATTTCCCGCACTTCCTGCGCATAGAAGGTGATCAGATTCACCACTTTGTCTGCAGAACCGGTGTATTTCGCACGCAGGCTTTCGTCCTGTGTACAAACCCCGACCGGGCAGGTGTTGGATTGACACTGACGCACCATGATGCAGCCCATCGCGATCAGCGCCGCGGTGCCGATGCCATATTCTTCAGCGCCCATCATCGCCGCCATCACGATGTCACGCCCCGTGCGCAGACCACCATCAGTCCGCAGCGTGACCCGCTCGCGCAGGTTGTTCATCGCCAGCACCTGATGCGCCTCGGTGAGACCCATCTCCCACGGCAGACCTGCATGTTTGATCGAGGTCGCCGGGCTTGCACCGGTCCCGCCATTGTGACCCGAGATCAGGATGATATCGGCCTTCGCCTTCGCCACACCGGCCGCAATCGTGCCCACACCAGAAGAGGCCACCAGCTTCACCGTCACCTTACAGCGCGGATTGATCTGCTTGAGGTCATAGATCAGCTGCGCCAGATCCTCGATGGAGTAGATATCGTGGTGCGGCGGCGGGGAGATTAGCGTCACGCCTTTGGTGGAGTGGCGCAGACGAGCGATCAGGTCGGTGACCTTCATCCCCGGCAGCTGGCCGCCTTCACCGGGCTTTGCACCCTGCGCCACTTTGATCTCCAGCTCTTCACACTGGTTCAGATACTCCGCGGTCACACCAAACCGGCCCGACGCCACCTGTTTGATCTTCGCAGAGGGGTTGTCGCCATTTGGCTCTGGCACAAAATGCGCCGGATCTTCGCCGCCCTCACCGGAGTCAGACTTCGCGCCAATCCGGTTCATCGCCACGTTCAGCGTCTTATGCGCCTCAGGGCTCAGCGCCCCCAGCGACATGCCCGGCGTCACAAAGCGCTTACGGATCGCGGTGATGCTTTCCACTTCCTCAAGCGGCACAGGCTTGCCGATCGCCTTGATGTCCAGCAGATCGCGCAGATGGATCGGCGGGTTCGCCTGCATCTTCGCGGAATACTGTTTCCACAGCTGGTAAGACGCACGGTTACACGCCGCCTGCATCATATGCATTGTCTGCGCGCCCCAGGCATGGGTCTCACCAGATTTCCGCGCCTTGTAGAAGCCGCCAATCGGCAGCACATCCGTGCCCGACAGGAAGCCCTTGGCGTGCACCTCTTCGATCTTCTTCTGAATGCCGCTCACACCGATGCCGGAAATCCGGCTGGTCATGCCGGGGAAGTATTCCGCACACATGGCACGGGACAAACCCACCGCCTCAAAATTCAGACCACCGCGATAGGAGGAAATCACAGAGATCCCCATCTTCGCCATGATCTTCAGAAGCCCTTGGTCAATCGCCTCACGATAGCGCGCGACGTTCTCGGTCAGCGTGCCATCCGCCAGACCGCGCTCAATGCGATCCGCCAGCGTGTCTTCTGCCAAGTAAGCGTTCACCACCGTCGCACCTGCGCCGATCAGCACCGCAAAATAATGCGGGTCGATACATTCCGCCGAACGCACGTTCAGCGAGCAGAAGGTCCGCAGACCTTTGCGGGTCAGATGGCTGTGCACCGCGCTGGTGGCCAAAATCATCGGCATCGCGACCTTGTCAGCACCCTGCGCCTCATCAGACAGCACAATGTGGCCCGCGCCGGAACGCACGGCGTCTTCGGCCTCGGCGCGAATGCGCTCAAGACCCACCTGCAGCGCACGGGAATCCGCGCCCGCCGCAAAGGTACAGTCGATACGCACCACCGTGTCATCAAACGCCTCAAGCAACCGCGCGAACTGTGCGTTGGCCACAAACGGGCTGTCCAGAACAGCGATTTCGGTCTGGCTGCCGTCCTCATCCAGCACGTTCTTCAGATTGCCAAACCGGGTCTTCAGCGACATCACGCGATATTCGCGCAGGCTGTCGATCGGAGGGTTGGTCACCTGAGAGAAGTTCTGACGGAAGAAATGGCTCAGCGGACGGTACATGTTGGACAGAACCGCAGACGGAGTGTCATCGCCCATCGAGGCCAGCGCCTCTTTGCCATCCTCAGCCATCGGCGCAAGGATCTGCTCGATCTCTTCCATAGAGAAGCCCGCCGCGATCTGACGCGCACGCAGCTCTTCGCCGGTGAAAGTCGCGGTTTCCGTCACCGCATCCAGCTCACCTGCCAGATCACGGATCTTGCCAACCCATTCGCCATAAGGCTTGGCATTGGCCAGTTTGTCCTTGATCTCCGTGTCGTGGTAGAGCTTGCCCTCTTTCATATCCACAGCCAGAAGCTGGCCCGGACCAAGCGCGCCTTTTTCCACCACATTGGATTCATCAATCGGCACCATGCCGGCCTCAGAGCCGGAAATCAGCAGGCCATCACCGGTCACAACATAGCGCATCGGGCGCAGGCCGTTACGGTCCAGACCCGCACAGACCCAGCGGCCGTCTGTCATCGCCAGCGCGGCAGGGCCATCCCATGGCTCCATCACAGAGTTGCAGTAGGAATACATGTCGCGCCACGCCTGCGGCAGCTCAACCGCCTGCTTGGACCAGCTTTCCGGCACCAGCATGGTTTTTGCCATTGGCGCGGAACGGCCCGCACGCACCAGAACTTCAAACACGCCGTCCAGCGCGGCGGAGTCAGACGCCCCACCCGGCACAATCGGTTTGATGTCTTCGGCATAGTCGCCAAAGCTGTCAGACGCCATGCGGATCTCATGGCTCTTCATCCAGTTCAGGTTGCCTTTCAGCGTGTTGATCTCACCATTGTGCGCCAGCATGCGGAACGGCTGTGCAAGCCACCATTGCGGGAAGGTATTGGTGGAATAGCGCTGGTGATAGAGCGCAAAGGCACTTTCAAAGCGCTCATCCATCAGGTCGGGGTAGAACACCGCAACCTGCTCCGCTAGCATCATGCCTTTGTAGATGATCGAGCGGCAGGACAGCGATGCAATGTAAAGCTCACCGATATTGGCCGCCAGCGCCGCCTTCTCGATGCGGCGACGGATCACATAGAGCTCACGCTCAAAGGTGTCTTCGTCCACACCCTTGGAGTTGGAGATCAGGATCTGCTCAATCTCCGGACGGGTCGCGTTGGCTTTTTCACCAAGACAGCTCACATCCACCGGCACATGGCGCCAGCCATAGATGCGATAGCCCATTTTCAGAACTTCGGTTTCCACGATGGTCCGGCAGTGCTCCTGTGCGCCGAAATCCGTCCGTGGCAGGAAGACCTGACCAACCGCGATCAGCTCATCTTTGTTGGGCTCATGACCGGTGCGTTCAATCTGGTCATAGAAGAATGGCACAGGGATCTGCACGTGAATGCCCGCGCCATCGCCGGTCTTGCCGTCCGCGTCCACCGCACCACGGTGCCAGATCGCTTTCAATGCGGTGATGCCCGCTTCCACAACCTGACGGCTTGGTTTGCCGTCAATGGAAACCACAAGACCCACACCACAGGAGGAGTGCTCTTCTTCTTCGGAATAGAGGCCGTTCTCCGCCATCCACTTGCGTTTGGCTTCTTCGGCTCTGACCCAGTTCTGATCAAATTTGGTCATTCGCTATCTCCATCATTTGCACCGGGTGTCCCGAGGTGGGGTGGCACGTGGCCTTTTCCGGCGAACTGCGCTGTCGGCTCCTCAAGCCAGTTTGGTCAGCGCTTATGTCTTATTTACTATTGCCTGCTGTTTTCGGCACCGTCGCGATACAGTCGCAATACCGACGCGATACAGACAGTCGTTTTTTGCCCTTTTCCGAGCGCGTTAACGATTACTCAGCGGCCACAGCTTGTGTTGCGCCAAAGCGTTCGATGATCGCATCTGCGCAATCCCGTCCGTCTTTGATCGCCCAGACCACAAGGCTTGCACCGCGCACGATATCGCCCACCGCATAGACGCCATCCAGATCAGTGGCGCCGGTGGTGAACTGTGCTTTCACGGTGCCCCAGCGGGTCACTTCCAGCTCAGGCTGACCCCAGAGGGTTGGCAGGTCTTCCGGCTCAAAGCCCAGCGCCTTGATGACCAGATCCGCATCTTCCACGTAATCCGCACCTTCGATCACCTCAGGGCTTTGACGGCCCGATGCATCCGGCTGGCCGAGGCGCATCTTTTGCACCATCACACCCTCTACGCGGTCACCACCGGTGAAACCTTTCGGGGCGGACAGCCAGACAAATTCCACGCCTTCTTCTTCGGCGTTCTGTGTTTCCCGCTGGGAGCCAGGCATGTTGGCCTTGTCGCGGCGATAGAGACATTTCACGCTCTCAGCGCCTTGGCGGATCGCGGTGCGGACACAGTCCATCGCAGTGTCACCACCGCCGATCACCACAACCTTTTTGCCCTCTGCATTCAGCTCGCCGCTCTCGATCTCAGGCACGGTGTCGCCAAAGTTCAGACGGTTGGAGGCGGTGAGGTAGTCAATCGCTTTCACAATGCCCTCTGCACCAGCGCCCGGGCCTTGCAAATCACGGCTTTTGTACACGCCAGTGGCGATGATCACAGCGTCATGCGCATCGCGGATATCTTGGAACGAAATGTCCTCACCCACGTTGCAGTTCAGCTTGAAGGTCACGCCGCCATCTTCCAGCAGCTTGTTGCGGCGCATGACCACGTCTTTTTCCAGTTTGAAGCCCGGAATGCCGTAGGTCAGCAGGCCGCCTGCGCGGTCATAGCGGTCATAGATGGTCACCTGAAACCCTGCGCGGCGCAGACGGTCTGCGGCGGCCAGACCGCCGGGGCCCGCGCCGATGATGCCCACGCTCTCGCCACGCTCTTCGCTTGGCGCCAGCGCTTCGACCCAGCCGTTTTCCCAGGCGGTGTCGGTGATGTATTTTTCGACAGACCCAATGGTCACAGTGCCATGGCCGGACTGCTCAATCACACAGTTGCCTTCACACAGACGGTCCTGCGGGCAGATGCGGCCACAGATTTCCGGGAAGGTGTTGGTGGCTTGGCTCACCGCATAGGCCTCTTTCAGACGGCCGGTCGCCGTCAGGTTCAGCCAGTCCGGGATATTGTTGTGAAGCGGGCAGTGGCTCTGACAGTAAGGCACACCACACTGGCTGCACCGACTCGCCTGCTCTTCCGCCTTTACCTTGGCGTACTCCGCATAGATCTCATTGAAATCTTCCTTGCGCACCGACGCATCACGCTTCTCCGGCATATCGCGCTCTACGGTCACAAATTTCAACATAGGTTGCTTAGCCACGTCCGCTGCCTCCAGATTTTTCCAGTCCCGGCTGTCTAAAGAATAATCAATCAGCATAAAAGTCAGTTTTACTGACCTATATTCTGCTTTTTTGATGTTTTTTGCGCAATCGGATCAAAAAAACTCAAACTTTAGGTCCGAAGGGTGCTTAAATTCTATATTTCCCTTGAATCACTGGCCAATTATACCTGAGTCGTTCAACGCGAGGTCGCCCTTATTATGGCACTTTTTCACATATTTTTGGTGGCAATCATTCAAGGCCTCACCGAATTTCTCCCGGTTAGCTCCTCAGGGCACCTGATTCTCCTCTCAAAACTGACTCCTCTCCCGGATCAGGGACTCGCGATAGATGTCGCCGCGCACCTAGGCACTCTCGGCGCTGTCGTCATTTATTTCTGGGCGGATGTACGCGACGCTTTGGCTGGCCTCCCGCGCCTTGCGATAGGCAAACGTGACACTCCCGGCGCGCGCCTCGCGTTTCTGCTGATCATCGCCACACTCCCTGTTATCGCTGCAGGGTTGCTGCTCAAACTCAGCGGTGTCGACGAAGCCATGCGCTCCGTCTCAGTAATTGGATGGACCATGATCCTCTTCGGTCTGGTGCTCTGGTGGGCGGATCGCTTCGGGACGCAGAGTAAAACCGAAGCGAGTTGGAACCTCAAAGACGCGTGGAAACTCGGCCTATGGCAAGCTATAGCGCTGATCCCTGGCACTTCGCGATCAGGTATCACCATCACAGGGGCACGTCAGATGGGCTATGCCCGCAAAGACGCCGCCAAACTTGCCATGCTTATGTCGATCCCCACGATCTTGGCGAGTGGTGCCCTGCTTTCCATCGACGTTGCAACACAGGCGGACATGACAATCCTTCGGGATGGCGCACTCGCAGCGATCTTCTCATTCTTCGCGGCTCTGCTCGCCCTGATCCTTATGATGCGATTGCTCCGCACCGTCAGCTTCACGCCCTATGTGATTTATCGGGTCATCCTTGGGATCTTGCTCCTCGGCTTTGCATACAGCTGACCGGCAGGCACAAAAAAACGCCGCTGAAACAGCGGCGCTTTCAGAATTCTTCAAAGCGAGGGCTTATGCCAGCGCTTTTACCCGAGATGCCAGACGGGACATCTTACGGGACGCGGTGTTCTTGTGATAAACACCTTTGCTCACGCCACGCATCAGTTCTGGCTGAGCTGCGCGCAGAGCAGCAGTGGCCGCCGCTTTGTCACCGGATTCGATCGCTTCTTCTACTTTGCGCAGGAAGGTGCGGATGCGGGAGCGACGTGCTTTGTTAACTTCGAGACGGCGCTCGTTCTGACGGGCGCGTTTTTTTGCTTGGGGCGAATTTGCCATGATCTTGGACCTTTTTGGTTCGGTACGTTTGTAATGCGTGCCACGTCCGAACGGCCCTCTCTGTCAAAGAGAATCAGATCAAGCCTAAGCGGGCTGCACGCGCATGTATGGCGGAGCCTTATAAGGCTTTTGCAAAAACATGCAATGCCAAATCATCCAAAGACAAAGGAGACACAGGCACGCGTCGTCGCGCAGGATCTACGGAATTTTGGCGAGTGAAAATTTGGTCGGAGTGAGAGGATTCGAACCTCCGACCCCTGCCTCCCGAAGACAGTGCTCTACCAGGCTGAGCTACACTCCGACCGTGCCGCGCGAGATAGTCGGTTCGATTTGCTTTGGCAAGGGCAACCACAGCCCTCTACGGATCGGTCTTGTCTGTTAGTTCCGGCCTCCGCATGGCCGAACTGACGCGCAGACTGCCGGGAGAAATGCCTCGTGAGCGGGTCCGCAGCACGGGTGTTTGTTCCGAATTTCCACCCATAGCTTCGCGCGCAATGATGAAAAGGCCGCTGGCTACGATAATTGCGGCGCCAAGCAGTGTTGCCACGTCAGGTGACTCACCAAAAAACAAGGCTCCAAAGATCATCGCCCAAATGATCTGAGAATACTGCATAGGCGCAACCAGCGCCGCTTCGCCAATCGTATAGGCATAAACCAGAAGCAAGGTCGCGCAGAAGCCAAAGAGAGACACAAACGCCATACTGCCAAGGTCAATCAGTGGCATGGGCTCATATACAAACACGAGAACCACCGACATCACGGCAACACTGCCCAAAAGCGGATAGAGCATGAGAACGACGCGCCGCTCTTCACGTCCGATTTTGCGGACGATAACAGACTGAAGGGCCGCACTTAGCGCAGTGATAATCGCTGCGGCATGACCTGCATTTAGCTCCGTGGCACCAGGGCGCACGACAATCATCACGCCTCCAAGACCAATGACGACAGCGAGCATCCGCCAGAGCCCAACTTTCTCCTTTAGGATTGGAATCGACATCAATGTGATCAGCAGAGGTGAAGAGAACAAAATCGCGTAGACCTGCGCCAATGGCAGATTTGCGAAGGCGTAAAACCCGGCGGCAGGTGCAATAACAACGCACAAAGACCGCACAGCCACCCACCAAGGATGCACTGGGCGTAGATTTCCCTGCGTCGGGTCCCGCACCAACATCATTGTCACAAGTGGGAAAGAAAACAGGGAAGCAAAGAAAACGATCTGAAAGGGCGAATAGGTCGCGCCAAGATACTTTGCGACCACATCATGCGTAGAATAAAGCGCAAAGGCCAAAAGGGCCAAAAGGGTCGCCTTGAGGTTCATCGGAAATCTTCACCAGGTTTGCTGTGAGGCCACTGTCGGCGTTTGAGCGCAACGCTTCAAATGAAAAAGCGATGCGCTCAATAATCACTCTAGAAATAGCTGCGCACAAGGCTGCCTGCAATCAGGCTCCAGCCATCTGCAATCACAAAGAAGCTGAGCTTAAACGGCAATGACACGATTGCTGGTGGGACCATCATCATACCCATGGACATCAAAACTGCTGCAACCACCAGGTCGATAATGAGGAAGGGCAGGAAGATCAGGAAGCCGATCTGAAAAGCGCGCGCGATCTCAGAGAGCATGAAGCTCGGCACCAAAACAGACAATGGCGCATCCGGCCCAGGAGCGACCTGTGCCGTATCAGGGCGCAATGCAGCAAGATGCAAAAAGGTGTCGGGATCCAAGCGAGAGGACATAAACAGCCGGAAAGGTTCCGTGGTACGCTGGAACGCTGTCTCTATATCAATCAACTCGTCCAGAAGCGGTTGCACGCCCGTCGTCCAAGCCTGCATGAACACTGGCTCCATCACGTAATACGTCAGGAACATGGCCAGTGAGACCATCATCATATTGGGTGGCGATTGCTGCAGCCCGATCGCCTGCCGCAGGATCGACAACACCGTCACAATGAACGGGAAACATGTCACCATGATCGCGATACCCGGCGCGAGGCTGAGTATCGTGATCAAAAGGAATAGCTGAATGCTGCGCGCCGTAAGCGATTCATCGTTCCCGATAGACAGCGATACATCCTGAGCGGATGCAGCGTCAGCCTGAAAGAGAACGAAGATTAGCAGGGCGGCGGCGATAGAAGCCGCCTTACGCATCAGAGACCGCTTTCGAATTCTGCGACTTCGGTCAGGCGAACGGCCAGCTGACCTTCTTGGCCGCCCTCAAGCTCTTCCAGCTCGCCACGGGCAATCAGCTTGTCCCCGACGTAAAGCTCCACTGGATCGTCCACACGCTTGTCCAGCGGCAAAACGGAGTTCTCATTCATATTCAGCAAATCACCGATCAGCGGCCGCGCCTTGCCGACAGAGATTGTGATCTCAACCGGCACGGAGGTGAACGGGTTGGCGGAGTCGGGTTTCATCATTGGATCAGCCATTCTGGGCCTCCTTGCGGGTTTCATGTGTGAACGCTTTCAGAGCTTCGGCAACGGTGTCCAAAACTTCGCTCATATCCAGCAGTCGTTCGCGTTCTGCGAATTCGAATCTGATTTGACCTTCCCCTAGGCTCTCGTCACGGACGACTTCGACGGGGAATTGTGGGGTTTCAGGCATGACATCAATAACCGGCTGAAACGCATCCGGTGCAGCGGACAAAACAACAGGAGTTTCGCTGCTTTCGCGAACGATCTCATTGAGTTGTTCCACCGCCAGCGCCCCAATGGCTTGGCGCGCCAGTTCCGGCAAGACGGTCATGATCGCTTTCTCGATGGTGGGCGCCATGTCGGCGACGATGGCTTCGCGCGCCTCATGATAAGTGAAAGACAAATCCTGAAGCTTGCGCTCAAGTTCCGCAGACATATTTGCGTGTTCTTCGGATTTCGCATTGATCGCGTCATCCCAACCCGCCTTGTAGCCTTGCTCAAAGCTTTCCAGCATCTCGTCTTCGTTGCCTACTGCTTCTTCAACAGGTGCGGGTTGCGGCTCAGTAATGCCACCAAAGTCTTCAAAAAGATGGGAGACCGACATTAGGCACGCTCCTCACGATCGTCCAACCAATGGCGCAGGATTTCCACCGTTTCTTCTTTGCGATCACTGATCAAGGACCGCAGACGTTCGGCTGCATCAGATTGTGACATGCCATCGCCTCCCATTGGCATATCTCCTCCAAGCGCAGGCAAGCCGCCAACTTCGCCACCCATGTCACCAATCGCCATCGGCATCCCCATGTCTCCACCCATGTCACCCATCATCGGAGCCATCGCCGGGAAACCATCGTCTCCATCAAGGCCCGGCAACATCGGTGCCTCAGCCATTTCGTTCAGATCACCTGCCCCGGCGCCGCCGGCCAGCAGAGGACGAATGACGAACAGTCCAAGAACAAGCGCAACAATTGCGAGCACTGCTGTCTGGATGATGGACATCAAATCAAGCGTCATACCTTTGAACATCGAGGTTTCAGCAGAGGTCCCCATCGGCAATGCTGGCTGGAAGGTCATCGACTTCAGGGTGATGACATCGCCGCGCGCCTCGTCAAACCCGACTGCAGAGGCGACAAGCTCCCGCAATGCGCCCATTTCTTCTTCAGGGCGCGGGATGACAATTGTCTCGCCTTCAGGAGTTTCTGTCGTCGTTCCGTTCACAAGCACCGCGACTGTCATACGGCGAATGGCACCTGGCTGACGCAAAATCTCGCGCTGCGTCTCAGACACCTCATAGTTGATTCGCTCTCTGGTCTCACGGTTCTGGTTGGAAGAGCCGGACTCATTCCCTGCCGCATCTCCGTCAGGCAAGTTGGAAGCAACCGTCACCTGACCACTGGCGTTCTGGGAATCGGTGCTGCGTTCCTCGGTATCCGTGCTGATGGCCACCCGGCCGTTTGGATCAAAGATTCGCTCAGTGATAGACTCAGTCTCCGTCACTGTTTCAATGCTCACTTCAACCACAGCATTGCCTGGACCGACACGCGCTTCAAGCAAGCGCTGAACAGCGAGACGTGTCTCTTCTTCGCGATTTTCACCCACTTTGGTTGTGGTTTCTTCGGCAACGCCGACCAGCCCGCCATTGCCATCAATGATTGCCACATCTTCCGGCGACAGGCCCGAAACGGCGGACGCCACCAAGAATCGCAGAGCTTGCGCATGTTTTGTGGGCAGATCGCCAGCAGCGGTCGTTATTGTCACCGACGCAGAGGGTTTAATTTGGCGCTGAAACGGGTTTGAGGAGGCGTTCGCAATATGAACGCGCGCTTGGCTGATAAGCGGGCTAACCACGATGGTACGCGCAAGCTCACCTTCTTTGGCACGCCAGTATGCCGCATCAAACATTTGCGAAGTTGTACCGAAGCCTGAAAGCGAATCGAGAAGCTCGTAGCCCTGCGTCGTATTTGCTGGCAGCCCCTCGCTCGCAAGCGTCATGCGCAGTTCGTCACGCGCGGAAGAAGCCACATAGATTGAGCCTCCCCGCACCTCGTACACGGCGCCGCGCTGTTCCAGCGCCCGCACCACTTCACCTGCTGCGCCACTCTCAAGGCCGCTATAAAGCAAAGCCATTCCAGGTTTTGTTGCCACCCGCCCCAGGGAAAGTACTGTCGCAAATACTGCGACGGTGGCCAACACGACGATCACTTTCCGCCGCAAGTCCAACCCAGTCCACATATTCAATAATTGTTGCACGTCTTTACTCCGTGATGCCGCACCTTCTGCACGACCTTGAACAACTGTTTCCACTATCAGGCTTAACAATCGGTTAGTTTCTGTGTGGTTGAACTTGCAGGGACAAAGAATTTGGAACCTGCGATGACTGACGAAACTGTCGACACAGAGGAGACGCCAAGAAAGGCGTCAAAACTCCCTTTAATTATTGGGCTTGTGCTTGCTTTGGCAGGCGGAGGCGGCGGCTTCTTTGCCGTCTACTCAGGCATGATATTGGGAAGCGATTCTGCACCAGCGGCAGAAGAAGAATCGGTTGAGATGGATAAACCCGAAGCTCTCCCGGACATCACATATGTTGGCCTCGACCCATTTGTCGTTTCACTGACATCTGGTGGTTCCGCTGACTATTTGCGGTTTCGCGCGCAGCTAGAGGTTCCCAGCGCACACCAAGAAGAAGTCGAACGCGTTCTCCCACGGGTCGTGGATGTCCTTAATGGATATCTCCGCGCACTTAGCCCAGCAGACATCGAATCGCCCGATGCCTTGGTGAAGCTGCGCTCTCAGATGTTGCGCCGTGTCCAAATTGTAACTGGCCAAGAGCGGGTTTCCGACCTTTTGGTCATGGAATTCGTGCTGAATTAAGGAGTGCCGAGATGGATTTGATTGCAGATATCTTACTGGTCGCGGGTGCTCTTGGTGCAGGGCTCTATTGCTATGTGCTCGCACGCAGACTTGCGAAATTTAATGACCTTGAAACCGGTGTAGGCGGTGCGGTCGCTGTCTTGTCCGCGCAAGTTGACGACATGACACGCACCCTCAAGGCCGCTCAGCAGACCGCCGGGAAATCGACAGAGCGGCTTGAAACGCTGACCGAGCGCGCAGAAGGCGTTTCGAAGCGTTTGGAACTCATGCTGGCGTCAATGCATGACTTGCAGGACAGCGCCGCAGCGGATGCGGCCAAAGCTGAGGCAAAAGCCGCAGAAGAAGCTCTGCGAAAAGAGCTTGAAGCAGCTGCCAAGCGTAAAGCTGAAGACGCAGAACAAGATGATGATGACGAGCTGACGGATGAAGATCTCCTCGACCAAGAGTTCGAGATTGATTTCGAAGCCGAAGAAGAAGAACGCCTGCGTCGTCGCGAGAAAAAGAAAGCCAAACGCAAGGCGAAGCGAAAAGCTGCAAAAGAGGCGGCTACGCAAACTAAAAAGAAAGGCAAATCGGGCAAGACAAACGCAGATGAGGGCACAAAAGCTGCCCCGGTCTTCACCCGTCACGTTGCTTAAACGGAGCGAAAGCAATGAAAAAGGCTCAGAAAAACGCGCCAGCCAAAGCTGGCGCTGCCGACAAGACCCGCAAGCCAAAAGCCAAAGGCAAAGCGCCGCGTAAACAGGCCAAAGGCAGTCTGTTTATGATCGCGTCTTTCCTGGTAGCTTCTGCCACTTTGCGGGTGGGCGTGGGCGCAACAGAAGCGCTGGCACGCGAAGAGCCGCTCCTTGATTCGCCTCAAATGGCGATGGCGGAACCGCAAGCCTGCGAGCATCCAGAAGACATGCGCAAGCTGATGTCCGTGTTTGAAGAACGCGAGGCGCGTATCGCGAAGCAGGAAGCCGAGATCAAGAATCGCCTCCAGGCGCTCAATATCGCGGACGCCGAAGTGTCGCGCAAAATGGCAGCGCTTGAAGATGCTGAAAATCGCCTGCGCGACATGATTTCCATTGCCGAGACCGCCGCCGAAGACGACCTGACACGCCTGACTCAGGTTTATGAGACCATGAAGCCCAAAAGCGTCGCCCTCCTTTTTGAAGAGATGGATCCACAGTTTGCAGCCGGCTTTATTGGCCGGATGAAGCCTGAGGCCGCTGCTGGAATCATGGCTGGCATGAAACCTGATGCTGCTTACACAATCAGCGTGATTTTGGCCGGACGGAACGCAAATTCGCCCACCGAATGAGACATTGTTAACCCGCTGCTGCGTATGGTCACCCAAGAAGGGTAAAAGGAGTTTGGACTCATGATCAGCATTATCGGCATCGCTGTCGTTTTCATCATGGTGTTAGGTGGCTACGTGCTTGCGGGCGGTAGCCTGGGACCAATCATGAAGGCGCTGCCCTTTGAGATGATCATCATCGGTGGCTCTGGTGTTGGCGCATTCTTGCTGTCCAACGACGGCGCGGCGGTGAAGCACACGCTGAAGGATCTCGGCAAAGTGTTTAAAGGGACCAAGTGGCAACCACAGGACTATCAAGATCTGCTCTGTCTGCTCTTTGAGCTCATACGACTTGCCCGCAAGAATCCCGTGGCGATCGAAGAGCATATTGAAAACCCAGAAGAATCTTCAATTTTCCAGAAGTACCCGAAAATCCAAGCGGATAAGGAATCCGTGAATCTGATCGCCGATACCCTGCGCTCTGCGTCGATGAACTATGATGATCCTCATCAGGTTGAAGAGGTGCTTGAGAAGCGGATCGAAGCAAACTTTCACCATTCCATGCATTCCTCGCACGCACTCCAGTCTTTGGCAGATGCGTTGCCAGCTCTCGGAATTGTTGCGGCGGTTCTTGGTGTTATTAAGACGATGGGCTCGATCGACCAGCCACCAGAAGTGCTTGGTAAGATGATCGGTGGCGCTCTTGTGGGAACATTTCTTGGCGTTTTCCTTGCTTACGGTTTGGTTGGTCCATTTGCAGCCAAAATCAAAGGGATCGTGGAAGAAGACGCACACTTCCACCAGCTGATCCGCGAAGTGCTTATCGCGAACCTGCACAACCACTCGCCAAACATCTGCATCGAAGTCGGTCGACAGAACACACCTGGGCACAACCGCCCGCAGTTTGCTGAACTTGAAGAAGCACTCAAAGAAGTGAAGAAGGAAGCGGCGTGAGACCACTACTCCTGTCCATTCCGTTGGCCTTTGTGGCCACGACCGTTCAGGCTCAAGATGTGCCCTTCATCTCCGGGGAGCATGAAGATTTCACACGGCTGGTGGCAACCTTGCCATCCAGAGATACCGAGTGGACGATCGACCGGAATGGAAACACCTATCGCATCAAGATTGACGGCGATGATCTGAACCTGATCACTGATGACGTGTTCGATCGCATTCCTCGGACACGTCTCGCCGACATCAAAGCCAATGACCGTACGGGCGAAGTCGAGCTCACCCTGGCGTGTGATTGCCGGGTGGTATCGATCCCTTACAACGAACGCTATGTGGTTTTTGACATTCGCGAAGATCTGTCGACTGAACCAGAGGATGTTCCGCAGATCCCGCTGTCATTTGGCGAAGCCGTGGAAACGGAAACACCGCAGCGGGTTTTCCGCTTCTCCGCACTTGAGGCGGCCAAACCGGTCCCCCTCGCGCCGGCTCCCGAAGAAGAGCCTGCACAATCACCGGACTTTTCCGGCCTTCTGGCGCTTGAGAACTTTGTGAACCGCAGTGTCCAAGTCACCACGCTGCGGCAAGACTTGATCAAACAGGTTGATCGCGCCGCGACGCAAAACTTGCTGAAATCCCAAGTTCCGATGCCGAAACCAAAACCGGCGCCGAAACCAATGGAACTGGCAGCTGGGCCGCAGTTCAAAACGCCAGAATCTGCCGGCCAAAATATGGATCACGTTCCGCCACAGGCCGCTGTCGGCCTAGATGGCCAGAATGTGAACATCGTCGCCTACAACGTAATTGACGAAGTGGGGCGGGATATTGCGGCCCTTCTGAGCGGTCAGGTTGGCGTTGGAACTTGTCTGCCGGACTCAGCGGTGAACATCGCTGACTGGAGCGGCGAAAAAACCTTCGTAGAAGAACTCGCAGATGTGCGCAGAAATCTGGTGGGCGAATTTGACCGCACCAATGAGAAAGCGCTGCAGCGTCTGGCAAAGCTCTACGTTCATTACACGTTTGGCGCCGAGGCCCAGCAAGTTCTCAAGCTTCTGCCAAACACAGGCGAAACCCGCATTCTGCATGCCATGGCGCAGATCGTTGACGGTGATGCCCCCAAAGACAGTGACCACATGTTTGCCAAGCAAGGCCATTGTTCCGGTCACGTGGCCCTTTGGGCCGCTCTGTCCGGCGAACGTCTCACAGGGGAAAGCGCAATCAATGGCGCAATGGATGGCTTGAATGTGCTACCACGCCATCTGCGCGACTATTTCGGGCCACGCCTGAGCAATCAGCTTGTTGAGCAGGGCGATACGGAGGCTGCGACGCTTGTGCTGAATGGCATTGAGCGCACCAACCCAATGCCGGGAACAAGCTTTGATTTTGCGCAAGCCAATCTTGATGCCGAGCTGGGCAACACCCACGCCGCAGATGCCACTCTGGAAGACATCGCCACTCAGAACACAGATCTCGCAACCCTAGCGATTGTCGAGCTGATCGACTCGCATGTAAAACAGGCCCTGCCTCCGTCGAATGACACCATTTCACTTGTCGGCGCGCTTGCGGTGGAGCACAAATCCGGCGAGATGGGCCCTTCTTTGCGACGCGCCCATGCGCTCGCGCGGATGTTGGTGCATGAATTTGAACCGGCCTTTGAAATCGTTGCAGAGATCGAAGCGAAGGATGGTCCCGAACCTGCCGTTGAGGTGCGTAGTCGGCTGGCCAGCGCTGTAATCGAACACGCGCAGGACTTCGACATTGTCACCTTTGCGCTCGCGGAAGATCTGGCCGAACCTGGCAAGATTACCCCGGACACTGCGCTCGCCCTTGCTCAAAAGATGTTTGAAATGGGCTTTGTTGGGGAAACCAAACGTCTGCTGCAAGCCGCTCAGAACTCACATCAGAATGATGAAATGCGTTTGCTGAAAGCGCGCGTCGCTTTGGCCGATTCCCTACCCCGCCGTGCAGAAGCTGAATTGCTTGGCATGACTTCTCCAGACGCCGAACGTCTCCGAGCGCAAGCGCGATCTCTGGTCGGCGATCACGAAATGGCAGCACAGATGCTCTCTGATCTTGGCGAAAACCAAAGTGCCGAAGAGCAGAACTGGCTTGGTGGAAATCTCGATGCCTTGGCATCGTCCGAAAACGAGGTTTATCGCCAGACAAGCGATATGATGATGAAAACGGACACTGAGGAAACCCCGGTGCACGAGGCCACACAAGGCATATTGGCGCGCAACCTTGAGTTGCTTGATGACAGTGCTGAAAGTCGTAACGTGCTTGGCGATTTGTTGGATTGGCATAGTCTGACCGAGCCTTCCTCTTAACCACGCTTACCAAATGTAAAGAAACGACCGATAGCTTGGCCTCAAACTGGGGCAGAAAGCTATCGGTATGAAAAAGCAGAACGTTTTCAAAGCATTGTTGTGCCGTGCGCGCGACTCGCTTTTGATAATCAGCGTCGGTGCGGCAAGCACGCTGATAAACCCTTTTTCGCAAGGGTCTCACGCCGCGCACGCCAGCACTGAAGAGGCTGAGACCTGCGACCGTGTCGCGCGAATCGTCTCGAATGAAACTGGCGTCCCACTTGACGTCCTCCGCGCCATCACCCGCACCGAAACCGGCCGCGCAAAAAACGGTGTTCTGACCCCTTGGCCTTGGACTGTGAACATGGAAGGCAAGGGCGTCTGGTTCAACTCACAGCGCGAAGCCCTGTCCTATGTTCAAAAGAACTTCGCAGCAGGCGCACGTAGCTTTGATGTGGGCTGCTTTCAGCTGAACTACCGGTGGCATGGCCAGCATTTTACCGACGTAACCCACATGTTCCAACCCATCGCCAACGCGCGCTATGCGGCGGATTTCTTGTCACGTCTCTATGCTGAGATGCAGAATTGGGATGATGCCGCCGCGGCCTATCATTCCCGTACGCCTAAGTACGCAGAGAAATACAAAGCGCGCTTCAAGCGTATCATGGCGAACCTGCCTGATCCCGGGTCAATGCCGCTCGCGCCGGCCGAGCAAACCGAGCCCTTGGTGCAGACCGCCGCTGTTGCAAGGAAAAACAATTTCCCGCTGCTTCAACGGGGCAGCAGCGCAGGCGCTATGGGATCGCTCTTTCCTGGCAGAACTGGCTCCGCTCGCCCCTTCCTCGGTAACGGAGGCTAATTCGTGAATCCGCAAACTCTAAAGACCCTCTTCAGCCCGACCATTTTGTTGGCCTTGGCACTGATGGCGATCATCGTGATGATGATTTTGCCAATGCCATCTTGGGTGCTGGATATCGGTCTGGCGGCGTCTTTTGCGCTCGCCATTTTGATTTTTACCGTCACGCTGTTTATTGAGCGCCCGTTGGATTTCTCCGCATTTCCAACAATCCTGCTTGCATCCCTGATGCTGCGCCTGTCGCTCAACGTGTCTTCAACCAAGTTGATCATTGGTCAGGGACACACGGGTACAGGTGCAGCGGGCGACGTGATTGAAGGCTTCGCCAACTTCGTTATGGGCGGTAGCGTCTTTCTGGGCCTTGTTGTCTTCTGTGTCCTGTTGATCGTGAACTTCATGGTCATCAACAAAGGCGCCACACGTATGGCCGAAGTCGGCGCGCGTTTTGCCTTGGACGGTATGCCGGGTAAGCAGCTTGCGATTGACAGCGACATGTCCGCTGGCGCGATCGACCACGCTGAAGCAAAGGCCCGCCGTGAACGTGAACAGCAAGAAACCACTTTCTTCGGCTCTCTGGATGGTGCCTCAAAATTCGTAAAGGGGGACGCGGTCGCCGGCCTTCTGATCACCCTTCTCAACCTCGTGATGGGCTTGATTATGGGCGTCGCGATCCACGGCATGCCAATCGGTCAAGCGTTTGAGACCTACGCGATCCTGACGGTTGGCGACGGACTGGTCACACAGATCCCAGCTGTGATCATCTCCATCGCCTCAGCGCTCTTGCTGGCGCGTGGTGGCACCACCGGTTCCACCGACCTGACACTAGTCAAACAGCTCGGCAACTATCCGCCCGCGTTGGCCACAGTGGCCGTCCTGATGGTGCTCTTTGCGCTGGTACCCGGCCTGCCCTTTGTGCCGTTTCTATTTGGCGGCGCGGTGCTTGGAGGGGCCGCCTATTATCTCTATAAGAACAAGGCCCAAGAAGAAGAAGCTCCCCTCGAAGAAGAAGCCCCTGTCCTGCCACGTGACAAGCCCATTGGCGATGTCTTGGATTTGGATGACATCCACGTCGAATTCGCCACGGATCTGGTCAACATGGTACTAGATCCCGGCGCAGGCCTGGACGCCCGTATCACCAATATGCGGACCCATGTGGCCTCAACCTTCGGGCTGATCCTGCCCGAGATCCGCCTCACCGATGAGCCCTCTCTGCCTAACGGCACTTACACCATCCGCATTCAGGGGGTAGAGCAGGTGCGCGACCGTCTGGAGCCGGAGAAAGTTCTGGCACTTGCTGGCGACACACCAGACGCCCTGCCACCGGGCGAAGATGTATCTGAGCCCGTTTACGGCGCGCCTGCCCGCTGGATCGACAGTAAAGCACAGGAAGCCGCGGCGCTCTCCGGCATCACCATTGTGACGCCCGGGGAGGTTCTGGCCACGCACTTGCTCGAAACGATCAAGACCAACTT
Organism: Shimia sp. R9_2; assembly: GCF_017743735.1. Classification (GTDB taxonomy): domain Bacteria; phylum Pseudomonadota; class Alphaproteobacteria; order Rhodobacterales; family Rhodobacteraceae; genus Shimia. The sequence goes on along the minus strand of NZ_JAGHRO010000001.1, from coordinate 416,152 downwards.
CGGCCGTTTGCTGACCTTTAAAGCACTCCGCCGCATTCTGGACGAGATGGTCAACCTGTCCGACCCTGTACGTGCAGATGCCAACCGCCGGATGATGGACGAGTTTGTACCCGATAAAGTACCGCTCGATCTGTTGCATCGGATTTTGCGTATGCTGCTGGATGAGCAGGTCTCCATTCGCAACATGCCGCTGATCCTCGAAGCGATTGCCGAAGCGAGACATGTCACCGTTATGCCGGATGCAATCTGCGAGAATGTACGTCAGCGTCTTGGTTTCCAGCTGATATCTGATCTGAAACGCGATGATGGAACCATTCCGTTGGTGCAGCTGGCACCCGAGTGGGAAGATACCTTTGCGACATATCAAGTTGATGGTGACGCTGGCAGCATGGATGTGGCGCTTCCACCGGATGTGTTCAACGCCCTCGCCCAGTCGATCGCTGATCGCATGAACGAGGCTGGCAACAGCGGTATTTTTGCAGCTCTGGTCACCTCAACGCGCCGCAGACGTTTTTTGCGAACAGTGTTGAGCGCCAAAGGCATTTCAAACCCCGTTCTGTCTTTTGAAGAAATCGGGTTGGATGCGCGCCCTTCTCTTGTCGGGGTTGTCGCCGCATGATGGAAAATGCGCTCGCGCTAATGAATATGACAGAAACCATGCTCTGGCATGGTTTTCTCGTGTTTTTGCGGGTTGGCGCAGCGGTGTCTGTATTACCCGCCTTTGGCGAAACCAGCGTCCCACCGCGGATCAAGCTTGGCGTAGCTCTGGCATTCACCGCCATCATTGCCCCGGCAGTACCAGTCTTTGAAACCGTACCTCCCGGCGTTGGTGAAATCGCGAGGTATACCGCCACCGAAGGTCTGATCGGTCTGTTGATGGGCATTTCGGTGCGAATGTTCGTCTTTGCCCTACAAACCGCAGGCACCATTGCAGGTCAATCCACCTCTCTGGCCCAATTGTTTGGCGGTGCTTCTGGTGAACCCTTGCCCGCCGTCGGTAACGTGCTGGCACTTGGCGGCACCGCGCTTGCGGTGACCATGGGCCTGCACGTCTATGTCGCGCAATTTCTCATCGGATCTTACATTCTGTTTCCAGCGGGCGTTTTCCCCGCGCGTGAAATTATGACCGAATGGGGCGTTCCTCAGGTTTCGGCGGCTTTTGCCATGGCGTTCCGACTGGCTGCGCCTTTTGTAATCATTTCAGCGATCTACAACCTTATGCTCGGTGTTATTAACCGCGCCATGCCACAGCTGATGGTGGCCTTTGTTGGTGCGCCACTCATTACGGCAGGCGGCCTGTTTCTTCTGTTTCTTGTCGCCCCAGCGCTCCTGGCGCTCTGGTGGGGGGCGCTCCAGGGTTTCATGATCAACCCAGTTGAGGGATTGAGATGAGCGGAGGCGGTCAGGAGAACGACAGCGAAAAGTCCTTTGAGCCAACCCAGCAGAAACTGGATCAGGCACGAAAAAAAGGTGAAATCGCAAAATCTGCCGATGTATCGGTCGCCGCAGGATATCTAGGTATCACACTGGCTTTTCTGGCTGTGGGTGCAGGCACCATCAAAGCGGCTGGAAATGGTCTGATGGTTCTTCTGGATCAGGCAGAATCCATCGCACCGCTGGTTTTTGAAGGCAGTCCTTCTGCCCCAATTGGCGGCATCATGCTGGAGATGATTTGGGCTGTGGCACCATGGTTCGTGATCCCGATGATCGCTGTGATCCTCAGCATCATCGCTCAGAACGCATTTATCTTCGCCCCTTCAAAAATTCAGCCCAAGCTTTCAAAGATCAGCCCAATTTCAAATGCCAAAAACAAATTCGGGCGCAATGGGCTTTTTGAATTTGCGAAAAGCTTTGCGAAGCTTGCGATCTACTCGATTTGCCTCGGTATCTTCTTGAACATACGGATGCCTGAAATGGCCTCCTCGATCCAGCTCGATGCCATCATGGTACCGGCCCTGCTTGGGCGGCTGATGCTCGAGTTCTTGATGATCGTGATCATCGTCGCTGCCTCTATCGCAGCTGTGGATTATTTCTGGCAGCGCGCCGAACACATCCGCAAAAACATGATGACCCGCAAAGAGATGACCGACGAGCAGAAAGAATCTGAGGGCGACCCACATATGAAACAACAGCGCCGCCAGAAAGGTCAGGAAATCGCGATGAACCAGATGCTGGCGGACGTGCCGGAAGCAGATGTCATCATCGTTAACCCGACACATTATGCCGTTGCGCTCAAATGGTCGCGCCTCCCTGGCGAAGCACCGGTCTGCGTTGCCAAGGGTGTCGATGAGATCGCCGCGCGCATCAGAGAAAAGGCGCAAGAAGCCGCCATTCCAATCCACCGGGATCCCCCAACTGCACGTGCGTTGCATGCGATTGTAGAGATCGGTCAGGAAATTCCGGTTGAGCAATATGCCGCGGTGGCGGCAGCCATACGCTTTGCAGATGCCATGCGCCAACGCGCGAAAGGACGGGTATGAGCGAGGATTTGAAAGAGCTGAACGTGATCACTCAGGCCCGCTACCAAAAGGCACAGGCCGCCATGCAAGTCGTACAAGCAGAAGAAACAAAGCTGCGTGGCTTGCTCAATGATCTCACCGAGCAAGAGAAAAACGGGCGCGAAACGATGCACCATGACAGCGCCTTGCGTATGACGGGTGGCGATCTGGCATGGAACAATTGGATTGGCCGCAACCGCAAAATCTTGAACCACCAGCTCGCCAATGTCTTGGTGCGCAAGGAGATGGCGTTTCGAGAACTGCAAAAGCACTTCGGCAAAGCAGATGTCATGCAGACCTTGCTTGAAGATGCAGAAAGCAAACGCCGCCAAAAGCTGCAAACCGCGCTGATCGAAGCCGTTATGGAAACCAAGCTCAACTGCGGATAAAAAAACGCGCCAGAGCTATTGCTCGGCGCGTTCTTTTTTTGGTCGTCGTTAGAAGGGAGAGCCCTTGCCTCTTACGACACGTCCTGGCGGGTAATTTGCACGATCAAGACGTCAGAAATCTCGTCGCCATACACTTTTTGCGCCACCTCTACGAAGGTCTGACGAAGTGGCTCAAGCTTGCTTGAGTTTGTGAAAGCGCCATTAAATCCGCCAATATTTGCGTGATCAAACATCGCTTGCAACAACGCACCTCGAATACGTGGCTCGGCCTGGAACACCCGCTCCGTGGCGCCGGAGTCAACTTCCAGCGTGAGTGTGATCAAGATCAGCGAGGTGACAGAACTGTCGTTCACGACCGGGATGATGAACTGATCAACCAGTTCAACATATTCGCGCCCCTGTGGTGGGCCGTCAGCCTTCTCTTCCTTTTTCATTTCCTTTTTCATGTCGTGCTCGTCGGCGTGTTCGGCACCGTCAGCCATCTCTGCATCCATAGCCGGAGGTTCCGGTGCCGGGCGCAGGGCAAGCCCTGCACCCACACCCGCGCCAACACCGACGAGCAACATGATGATTGGGAGAAGTTTTTTCATGGGAAACCTTGATCAGAAGGGCAGCACAGCATCGAGGACTTGCTGTCCAATGCGGGGTTGTTGCACGTCAGTGATCTGCCCACGGCCACCGTAAGAGACACGCGCCGACGCGATTTTGTCAAAAGTGATCTCGTTTTTGCGAGAAATATCGGCTGGTCGCACATATCCAGAAACCAGAAGCTCCCGAAGCTCAAAGTTCACACGGAGTTCCTGCGTACCCTGGATGGCAAGCACGCCATTTGGCAGCACATCCACGATTGTTGCGGCGACGCGGAGCGTGAGTTTTTCGCTACGTTTCACAGAGCCATCGCCGCTGCTGCTGCTTGTAGAGGTCAGATCCACCAAGGGATCCGTCGTTGCGCCATCTGGCAGCCTGTCGTTGACACGCTGAGGGATGCCGATCAGCTGCGGAACACTCAGGCTTTCAGAGCCGCTGCGGTTACGCTCGGTTTCATTGTCGATTTCAGCTTCTTCATCCACCTCAATGACAACAGTCAGAATGTCGCCACGCTGCGCGGCACGGCGATCGCCAAGCAGGGACTGCTTATTGCCACTCCAAAGAGAGGCACTGTCAGAGCGCCGGGATACGTTGGTTTGAGCCGGCAGCGGTGGATTCATCATCGCATAGTGCTCTTGATTATTCGTGGTCGGCGTAAAGCTAGGCGCTTTGCCGATGTGGTCCATACGCGCGCACCCAGAGATGGCCAGCGCTGAGATCACGAGAACTGCTGAAAAAAGACGCACCATTCTCTTCCTTTAGTTAGACACGTGGACGCTGCCGTCCGGCATTACAGTCCCAGTCACTGTTGACCGGGATCCAATATTCATGACGCGCAAAGCCTCTCCGGCACCTGCACGCGCCAAAGAGCGCCCTTCGGTTAGAATCTCGAGACCTCCCGAGTTGTACCTGAGTGTCACGATTTGGTTGCGCTCGACCAATGCCGGCGCACCAACATCGCCAAGTCGCACGGGGCGGCCGGGATAGATCGCCTTTCGTGCTTCGAGCCCGATGACGGCTTCAAGGTCAGAATGCACCCCGGCGACATCACCCTGTTTGAGACCAACAGCGTCGGCAGTGACGATGGTATTGGCTCGGATGGTTTGTGTCGCCACAACGATTTCAGCCGAAACCGGTGCCGCACAAACCAAAAGTAGAGCTGCAAGGATGCGTTTCATTTTATCTTACCTGCGCTGTGGCAGCCATCATCTGGTCGGCCGCGGTGATAACTTTGGCGTTCATTTCGTAGCCACGTTGCGCCTCAATCAGCTCGGTCACTTCGCGTACAGCATCCACGGAGCTGTCCTCAAGGAAGCCTTGGCGAATGGTCCCCAGACCATCTTGCCCCGGGTCGGACACGGCAGGAGCGCCAGACGCCTCGGTTTCAAGGAACAGGTTTCCACCAATCGCCTCTAGCCCTTTTGCATTTGAGAAATTGGCCAAAGAGAACTGCCCCAAAAGTTCAGCGTCAGGGGAGTCGTTGAAATACGCGTAGACTTCACCATCACCGTTGATGGAGATGCTCCGCGCATCTTCGGGGATCGTGATCTGAGGCGCCACAGGGAAGCCATCGGATGTCACGATCAGACCGTCGGCACTGCGTTTCAGACCACCATCACGGGTATACGCAGACTGTCCAGAAGGCAGTGCCACCTCAAAATAGCCTTTGCCTTCGATGGCCACATCAAGGTCACCACCGGTGTTGGACAGCGAGCCCTGTTCGAGCTGAACGGAAATCGCGGATGGGCGCACACCTAGACCGACCTGCACACCCGTCGGCAGAACAGACCCGTCAGAAGCGCTGATGGCACCAGCGCGCGACACTTGCTGGTAGTGCAGGTCGGCAAATTCAGCGCGACGTGCGTTGTAGCCAGTGGTCGACATGTTGGCGAGGTTGTTGGAAATGGTTTCGACACGCAGCTGCTGTGCGCTCATACCTGTGGCTGCAATCGTAAGGGCCCGCATGGCAAAATCCTCTGGTTACTTGACTAGTGTTTTTACCGCGTCGCGAATGCGGTTGTGTTCATTGTCGAGGAAGGTTTGGCCCATCTCATAGGCGCGTTGCACCTCGATCATGCGCGAAATTTGGTTGATCGGATTGACGTTGGAACTTTCCAAGAAGCCCTGCAAAATACGCCCATCTTCGATGGGTTCGTATCCATCCGGCGCTTCAAACAGAGTGCCCGACTCACGTCTGAGATCGAGCGGATTCGTCGGTCGATAGAGACCAATCTGCCCAAGCGGCTGACCATCAACACTCAGCGTACCGTCTGAGGCCACATCAACGCCCTTGGCATCTGGCGGAATAAAGACCGGCGCACCGCCAGCATCCAGAACCAGGTTGCCATCCATGGTGACCAAATCACCATTCTCATTTGGCGTAAAAGCCCCCGCACGAGTCAGTCGTTCCCCTTCAGGGGTCTGAATGAGGAAGAACCCTGTACCTTCGACCGCGAAATCAAAGCTGCCACCGGTCTTTTTCAGAGCGCCCTGCTCAAGCGACGTCGTCTGCACATTGGCAGCGGCCATAGAGATACTTTCAGTCCCTGGCGCAGATTTAATGAATTCCGAGAAGGTGATACCTTCTGCGCGATAGCCCGTTGTCGCCGCATTGGCGATGTTGTTGGCCAATACGGTCATCTCTCGTTTCAGACCAGATTGACGGGTCAGGGTGGTGTAACCGGCGTTATCCATAGTCAGCCTCCGACAACAAGCGGGATAATGTTTGATTGAAAAAACGACACGAGCGTCTGCACCATGAAACCCATGGTCGCCCAGAAAATGATGACGATGCACAGAACCTTGGGCACGAATGTCAGCGTCATTTCCTGAATGGATGTCAAAGCCTGAAACAAGCCAACTGCCACACCAGAGATCAGCGCCACAGCCAGGATCGGCGTGGAGATCAGAACTGCAACCCAAAGACCTTGGCGCAGTGTGTCAAAGAAGATGGCCTGCTCCAGCATCAGACGGGCATGCGCAGGATTTCTTGATAGGCTTCCACAACCTTATTGCGCACGGTCACGGCAGTTTCGACGGCCAGCTCGGTCTGAGCCAACGCTTGGACCAGCGTGTGCGGATCTGCTTTGCCGGTCATGGCCTGCATGGACACCTGCTCGCTTTCCTGCAGGGTCGCGGCGAAGTCTTTCGCCAGACCAAATAGCGCATTGCCGCCTTGAGCATTTTCCGCCGGGCCGGTTGCCGGCTTGGAAGCGGTGTATTTCTGTGCGGCGAGTACTGTACGGACATCCATTCTGGCTCTCCTTATTCACTTGTTATTTGCGTAAAAGTTCCATGAGCGACGAAGACATCTGTCGCGTCTGGTCGAACATTTTGAGGTTGGCTTCATAGCTGCGCTGCGCCTCGCGCGCGTCCGCAATTTCGATGATCATATCAACGTTGGAGCTCATGTAGTTCCCGGTGCCATCCGCCATTGGATGGCTGGGGTCATAAATCTGCTGACCTTCCGAACGATCAAGCTGTACCGGGCCGACCGAGACGCGCCCGTCTCGCGCAGCCGTATCGGCTTCGAATTGAACAGTTTTACGCTGATACCCGGGGGTATCAGCGTTTGCGATGTTCTCAGAGACGTGGCGCAGGCGCGCGGCCTGTGCACGTAGGCCAGAGGAGGTGACACTTAGGGCTGTACCGAAGTCGCTCATAGATCAGATACCTTGTGAATTAACGCGAGATGGCTGTGCGCAGGACAGACATGGAAGATTTGTAAATCGCGACCGAACGATCATGCTGGCGCTTGATTTCCACCGCTTTCAGCATCTCTTCTTCGACAGAAACGCTGTTACCGTTGGGGGAAACTTCTGCAGTGGAGAGACCTGGAGCCATGTCAGAGGCCTCCAAGTTGCTGCCGTGATGACCGGCGCGGGTTGCACGCATGGTGCCGCTGCCGCCATCATTCTGATAAATCTCTTGGAAAGGTTTGATATCGCGGGCTTGATAGCCCGGGGTATCCGCATTCGCCATGTTCTGCGCAACGACGGTCTGTCGTGCGGCTGCATGTTTGCCCATGGCATGGGCGGCTTTGAAAACGTCCAACGATTTGAACATCGGGGCTTCTCCCTCGAACTGCTTAAAGCAAGGCTTAACCCTGATTCCTTTAGAAAGTGTTTCGTAGGAACTTTGGAGAATCCAATGGACACAAAAGGGCTAGAAAGCCTTGGCGCGGAACTTGAAAGAGTGCGCCCAATCAAGGACATAGGCCGTGTAAGCGCGGTTGAGGGCAATCTTCTGAGGGTGCGCGGCCTCAACAAAGTCGCGCGAATCGGAGATTTGCTAGAAGTTACACTTCAGGATGAGCGCAGAATTTCCGGTGAAGTCATACAATTGCATAGCAACGATATGACAATGTTACCGGACGCGGCACCTGATGGCGTGTCGATTGGAGATCGCGTCGCGTTGCGCGACCAGATCGGGATCGCGCCTTCGGATGCCTGGATCGGGCGGATCATAGATCCCTACGGAAACCCGATTGACGGAAAACCTCTGTTACGTGGACCGGAAATGCGGCCCCTAAAAAACCCGCCCCCACCTGCGGCGGCGCGACGGGCACTTGGCAACCGACTTGAAACCGGGATGGCGGTCTTCAATACGATGCTGCCGATCGTGAAGGGCCAACGTATTGGTTTGTTTGCGGGATCTGGTGTCGGCAAATCGAGCCTCATGGGGCAATTCGCACGTCACATGACAGGTGACATCGCCGTCATTGCGCTGGTTGGGGAACGGGGGCGTGAACTTCGGGAATTCGTTGAACATGTCTTGGGGCCTGAAGGGCTTAAGCGCTCCATCGTCGTCGCCGCCACATCCGATCAATCGCCACTCGTACGCAGGCGTTGCGCTCTCGCCGCGATGAGCGTGGCAGAACACTTTCGAGATCAGGGTAAGCATGTGATTTTCATGGCAGATTCGATTACCCGATTCGCAGAGGCGCACCGTGAGGTCGCCGTTGCGGCCGGAGAAATGCCCGCGCTGCGGGGATATCCGCCGTCGACCTCTCACATGATCATGTCACTGTGTGAACGTGCCGGCCCCGGGTTGGAAGGGCAAGGCGATATCACCGGTGTATTCAGTGTTTTGGTGGCGGGCTCGGATATGGATGAGCCGATCGCGGATATTTTGCGGGGGGTGTTGGATGGACATGTGGTGCTGGATCGCAAGATCGCTGAGCGCGGCCGCTACCCAGCTGTGGACCTTCTGAGGTCAGTATCACGGAGCTTGCCGCACTGTGCCACACAAACAGAAAATACAGTGATTACAGAGGCCCGCAAGCTTTTGGGCGCCTATGAACAATCCGCCACGATGATCCGCGCAGGGCTTTATTCCACCGGGTCTGATCCCGCCTTGGATGTGGCAATCAACGCCTGGCCAGAGCTAGATTCCTACCTTGGAGATGGCCAAAGCGCGTCCATTGACAACGCCTTTGCCAAGCTCACATTGCTGCTGAGACGCGCCGGGGCACGCGGCGTCTGAACACAGAAAAGGCGCGCCTCAGAGCGCGCCTTTTTCAGCGATTTGGGACGTCGGTATCGCGTCTGTATTGCGTCGTTATCGCAGCTGTATAGCGTATGTGCCTTGTCGGTCTTTCAGATCAGTAAGACAAAAGGGTCAGAGCGATCTGTCCGGAGCTTGCAACAGAGACATTGTTGATCTCAGACATCAGCAGAAAGCGTTGCACAATCTGGTCACGTGCTTCTGTTGACACAAATTGAGAAATCTCGCCGTCGCCTGTGAGTTTCTCCAGACGGCTGCGGAAAGTGTTCAGTTGAGAGTCCAGATCTTGTGAGCCAAATTCACTTGGAAGCCCAAAAGCGGTTTCAAAAACCCGGCGCAGTGGCGGGTTGCCCATCACTGTGAACCAGTTGGTGTTATCGCTACTGCCTGAGAGCGCGATGTCGTCCAGCTCACGTACCGCGTTCATAGCAAAGCGCAGATTTTCATCCTGCTCGCCAACCGCACGCTCAAACTGACGCGCGACATATTGTTCCCGCATATTCTCCGCAAAACCTGGAGTCTTATGCCAAGGCCCACCCAAATCACCAAAACCAAAGGCTTCGGCAAACTCACGATAGCGCGTGTCTGCCAGACGGTTGGCCAAAGCATCATTAGCCTGCGATCCTTCTTCGAGAATCGTCTTGATGAAGAACTTGCTGTTGATGTCTTCATCGAGGCCAAAAGCGCCCAGTGCCACGGTGAGGAGCTGACGGTCGTTGACAAGGTCTTCAGCAGTCTCGATCTTGCCGATGTTTTCGGCAAAATAATCAAGATCGCGTTTGACGATAAAGGAGTTCTCAAACGCTTCGGTCTGGGTCTCCATGGTCCGTTGCATGAAACCCCATGCAACCAGACCTGTGCCTACGACAATCGGCTGATAGGTCATTGCCGTGCCACCGCCATAAGGCGTTCCTCACGATCCAGCAGGGACCGAAGCGCCTTGAGGCCCTGATAGTGGCGTCCGCCGATCACTGCCTCTGTCGCCAAACCGATCTGACGCCGGCTGTCACTGTCGGTGAACACCTGACTGAGATCTTCGATATGGCGCAGCAGAGTGCGTTCCACCTCATCAGCATCAGCATCGCCGGACAGCACAAGCTGCAGAGAATAGCAGGCTCGCCGCACCGGGGTGTTGGCTTCTTCGGGGTGAATGGCATCCCGCAGGCGCAGGATGTTGGCGTTTGGGGTCATGATGGAGAGACGAGACCGGCGGTCGCCGTTTTCAATCACTGCTCCATTGACCAGAACCCGCTCTTTCGGGCTCAATTTAAGAACAAGGCCGCTCATGCTGCTGCTGCTCCACTTCGAAGACCGCGCAAGATGGCGGTGTTGACTTCAAGAAGGGGGCGTACATTGGCGTCGCCCGCCAGCACCTTAGTGCTATGATGATCTGTAAACTCGGCGAGGTAGAAAATCTGGGCGCGCAGCTCTTTGGGCAACTCATTGTCTGCATCTGCCACCATGGTGGCAAGTAATGTCCAGAGCTGGCGATTTTCGTGGATGGCTTCCACCAATGCCGGAAATCCGCGTTTTTTGCCCTTTTTGGCCGCTTCTTTCAGTTTGTGGGTGATGCGTGCGATCACGTCGTATTCGAGTTTCCCCGCGGTTCTGGTTGGGGCCGCAGATTGACTGTATGCCTTTTTGGCAAGAACGTTTGGGGTCACGTCAGAATTCCCTGAATAGTAGTCGGTCGGGCATTTTAATGGAGGGAGTGAGGGCGCGTGGCGCGCCCCCACCTAGATCCATTAACGGAAGAGGGACAGCAGCTGCTGTGGGCCCTGGTTCGCGATAGACAGCGACTGGGTCGCCAGCTGCTGCTGAACCTGAAGCGCCTGCAGACGTGCAGAGGTTTCTTCCATATCCGCATCGACCAGAGAGCCGATACCGGATTTCACAGAGTCAGAAAGGTTAGAGATGAAGTCTTTCTGAATGCTGATACGGCTTTCAACAGTACCAAAGGCCGCAGAAGCGTCGATGGTGGTGTTGATCAGACTTTCGATCGAGGCCAAAGACGCCTGCGCAGCAGAAGAGTTGGAGATGTCGAGGGTGCTCAGCGCCGCCAGATCACCTGCGCCGGCGTTCTGATACTGACCAGAGATGTTCATCGATTCGCCAGTATTGTTGGTGATTTCGATGGTATCGCCAGTGCCAACACCGGATGCGTCGTAGTCAACAGAAAGTTCTGAGGCATCAAATGTCGTTTGATCCTCAATCGCATTTTTGAGGCCAACAGCGATGGCTTCAGTTGTACTGGTTGCAGCAATATCTTCTGCGGAGATCTGGTATGACACCTCTTGACCACCCAGATTCAGTGTGAGCGTGTCACCAGCTGTCAGACCTGCAAGCGTACCATCAACTTCGATATCAGCAGTCGCACCATCGGCAACGTTGGTCGCAAAACCATCGTTCGCTGCGGTGATGCCATCGGTGTTGATGCCGAAGACGTTCTGGGCGGTGTAGCCACCGGAATCCAGATCAACACCGTCAACGGTGATCGAAGACGCGCTTACATTGCCATTGGCACGGTCCAGAGAGGACAGAACTTCAGTAGAAGTTGCAGAGCCGTCCACCAGGTTCAGGCCGTTGAACTGCGCCGCGCCAACAACAGAAGAGATCTGTTCACGAAGAGAGGTAATCTCGTTTGTCAGCTTTGCACGGTCAACGTTGTCACCGGTTGCAGAAGCGATACGAGTTTTGATTTCGCCCAGCAGTTCGGTCACAGTTTCGGTGGCCTGACGAGCAACCGCAACAGTGGATTCACCCAGTGCAAGGCTTTCCTGCACGGATTTGAAGCCGTTTACGTCAGATTCCATGGTCTTGGAGATCGCCCAAACAGCTGCGTTCTGCTTGGCGTTGTCCACTTTTTTACCGGTGGAGATTTGACCCTGAGTCTCGGAAAGGCTTGCGTTCACGGATTTCAGGGTTTGCAGCGCAACCATTGCGCCGTTGTTTGTCAGAAGGCTGGTCATGGCTTTCCTATACCTAATATAAATGGCGCTTTTGCGCCGGGTTGTATTTTGCGCTCCTTCGCGGGAACGCTCCTGAACGTCATTCTGACATGTACCGCCGGGGCTTCCGGATCGGTGCCACTCTCTGTGGAGTGCGGGTTCAACATGGCGGGATAAGTGCTAACGCTTTCCTAAACACGAACCCCGCAATCACTGGCATTTTAACTAAACTTGCGAGAGGGCAATTTATGCTCTCTTTTCAACACGTTGACCGGCACTCATTTGAACGGCATGGCGCTGGCCTGTTGGGGTGTATGTTTCCAAAGATGTGCGCACCCGACGCATCGCGCCCATGCGCTCTGTGGTTGCGCGCAAACCCTTCTGAGTCGATTCCAGAAGTGCGTGGTTGCGGCGGAAAAGATCCTGCAGGGGCGCAAGGGATTCGGGGTCGATCGAGTCTTCTTCCTGCCGCTCTTCGAGCTCTTCAAACAGCGCTTCCTTGCGGCTGAGCAGACCTTCAAGTGCATCAAGCTTGCCTTCGATCAAGGCGGTGCGCTCATCCTCCAGCAGGGAGGTCAGAGAATCGATCAGATCATTGGTCACATCATCAGACATCGGCGCGCTCCTTTAGGGCGTTGAAGAAAGCTTCGGACAGGCCAATCCCGCCCGAGGCGACCATGGCGCGGGCCTGCTCCTGACGCAGAAAGGAAGAGAACTGGTCTTCGCCAGCGCCGCCGCCAAAGGATTCGCTGGTTTTGCCCAGACCGGCAGATTTCAGCATTTCAGAGAGAAAGGTGATTTCGAGCTCGTTGGCGGCGCTGCGGAGCGCCTCCTCCTGAGCGGTGGGCAGAGGGCGGATCGGCTGAGCACTGGGCGCAACCGGGACCGCGACTGGGGCCGTTGTGTGGAGCATTTCTTGCCTCGCGGGTTGTGCATGTTTTTCCGTTGTGACCGAGGACGGTAAAGAAGTGGTAAGGAAAGCTGAGGTAGGGGTTTTACGGTGGAAGAATTCCCGGAGGCCCTATGTTGAACCTGCCTTTACTCGCGCCGCAGCCTGCCCATACGGCAGCCGTAGCCCCCAAGAAAAGCGCTGATGCGCGCCAGGAAAACAACGGTTTTTCTGATGTTTATGACGATATGGATCGCACAAACGAGCGGCCATCTGATGATCTCCAGGAATTGCGCGAGGCACGCTCGGACCAAACTGAGGATGCGCCGGTAGAAGGCGAATCGCAGGTCAAGCAGAGCAAATCAAACTCCGAGAAAGAAGCGCCTGAAGAGGCGGACTTTGCTGCGATCGAAACGGCAGAGCAGAGCGAGGCGGAGCCGGAAGTTCCCATGCGCGGTGTCGAAAAGCGCGCGGCGGTGAACGCTTCTGAAAATGCTGCGATGATGCGGATGGCGCACCCCGCAGAAGGCGCCGCGGCCCCCGCCAAAGCTGAGGCGTCAACTACGACTGCACAGGCCCAAGCTACCGCCACCGCCGCAAAACCGCTCATCGATGAAACCAAAATTGCGGCCACCGCAAAATCAGGTGAAACGGTGCAACTCTCTGAATCCCAAGCCGCCAAACTGGCGGCAGAGACGCCTGAGGGGCTGGACCCAATGCAAGTTCAGGTGCGCAACAAAGGCACTCAACCTTCGCAGGCTCAAGCTGCCAATGCGGCGCTTGCCGCCGCGCAAAAAGCGCTGCCGGAAGCCGCCTCTGAGAGCGCAGCGACGCGAAATCCGGTCAAATCAGTTGTGGAAGTCGAAGCGGACGCAGAGGCGCCAACCGCCAAACTGGACGCACCGAGCACACCAACGGTTTCCACCACTCAGCAAATGCAGGCACGTGCCATTATGGAACAGGTGCAGGCAGGGGCCCAATCGGTTTTGGCCAAGGGTGGTGAAGCAAACGTCGGGCAAGCAGCAGAATCAGCACTGCCTGCCGCTCTGGAAGAAAACAGCATCAGCCCACGCGGAATCATGAGCGCGCAGGAAGCGGCCTCTCAGGCCCGTCTTGCCAACAGCGCCCCGAACCCGGCCTATGTGGTGCGCCAGATCGCAGATGCCGTGAAGACCAGCGATAAAAATCTGATCGAACTGACAATGGATCCGCCGGAGCTTGGCAAAGTGCGCATGTCGATGGCGGAGACTGGCGGCGTCATGGCCGTGACCATCAGCGCGGACAGCCAGGCGACCACCGAATTGATGCGCCGCCATATGGACTTGCTGCGCAAAGACTTCATGGAAATGGGCTATCAGGATGTGTCTTTCTCCTTTGAACAAGGTGGCAGCGACGCTTCCGGCCAACAGGCCCAAATGAACAACGAATTTGGCCCAGGTGGCGGCGGACAGGGTGAATCATCCCACGGTGGCTCTGCCCAAACTGACGCCGCTCCTGTTTTGGCCGCACAACAAACTTCGCAACTCTCAGCCGCAAGCAGCGGCGTTGACATCCGCATCTAGGAGAATCCTATGGACGCCGTAACCTCTTCGACCAGCGCAGCCCCATCACGCGCCGCAACCGCGGCCAATGCAGTGGCTGCAAATCAGAACGAAACCGCGCTCTCTTCTGACTTTGAGACCTTTTTGCGCATGCTTTCGGTTCAAATGCAAAACCAGGATCCGCTGAATCCACAGGACTCTACCGAATTCGCCACGCAGTTGGCGCAATTCTCAACCGTGGAACAGCAGACCCTGACCAACACGCTGCTGACCAATCTCGGCTCGCAGTTGAACGCGATGGGGCTGAGCGGTCTGACCAATTGGGTTGGCATGGACGCCCGCGTGAATGCACCTGCGCATTTCTCAGGCGTACCGATTGAGGTTGTGCCAAACGCCAATGCGCAGGCAGACAAAGCCTATTTGGTAGTGAAAAACGCCAATGGCGCAGAAGTTCAACGTTTCACCATTGATCCCAAGGCGGACACGCTGGAATGGGCCGGTGTAGACAACTCAGGCAAGCCATTTGCCAATGGCCTCTATAGCTTTGAAACAGAGAGCTACGCGAAAGACGAGCTGCTCGATACAGTCAGCGCTGACGTCTATGCCCGGGTGACGGAAGCCCGCACCGGCACCGATGGGGTGGTTCTCATTGCTCCGGGCGGCGTTGAGTTTGCATCTGACAAAGTCCTGTCCCTGCGCCAGCCAAGCTGAGGCTTGCCCCTGACACGGACGTGAATTAGCGTCGCGGCGCTCTGAAAAGGAACGCCGCGCTGCCTGTTTTTGCCCCCTCCCCCTCTGCATCTGTGATTGCGGCCTTCGCGCGGGCATTGCCAGATACGCCGCTCCCATCCTCTTGGGAGCCTCTGTTTGGTGGACGAACCAATATGGCATGGCGCGGGATCTGTGAGGGCGCGCCTGATGTGGTCCTGAAACTCTATCGGGGTGCCGCTCAGAACCCGCTTTTCCCGAATGACCCGGCAGCGGAAACCCAGCTGTTAAAAATACTTGCGACACATCCTATGGCGCCGCACTTCTGTGCCTCGTTTGAGGCGGAAGATGGTCAATGCAATGTTTATGAGCATTTGCCTGGGCGCGTTTGGAAGTCAGATACAAAGGCGGTTGCCGCGCTGATGCTTGATTTGCATCGCATCCCGCCCCCTACCGGTTTGCGGCAAGTGGCCGATGGATCATCAGAGCTTCGCACCCAAATTGAGTCGATTCTATCGCGCTGCTCAACAGCACCTGATCTGCTGTCACAGCTGCCGACGGGAGACATCGCCCCAAGCGGACGACGCGTACTCTTGCACAGCGACATCGTACCGGGAAACCTCATCGAAAACGACAAAGGCTTGCACCTGATAGATTGGCAGTGTCCGGCGATAGGTGATCCCTGCGAAGATATCGCAATTTTCCTCTCTCCGGCGATGCAGTTCCTTTATCGCGGAATACCTCTCAATCAGGCTGAAATAGAGAGATTTTTTGACGCCTATGATGACGCTGCGACCGCGACGCGTTACCAATCTTTGGCGCCGTTTTATCACGCTAGAATCGCGGCCTATTGCCAGTGGCAGATGGAACACGGGCAACCGGAATATTGCGATGGTTTACAGCTTGAAATGGCCGCGCTTCAGAGGTCTTTGAAGGCGTAGTAGAGATAAGCCGGATACATCAGCAGCCTACGTGCGCGCCCAAGGGGGAAGCGTTGGGGCGTGGCGCGCATAATCTCCGGGTGCCGATGCGTTCCGGTTCCCAAAATCTCCTGAGCAAGGAGCAAGCCTGCATAGCTCCCCATGGCAACGCCGTTTCCATGAAAGGCGAATGCGGCAAAAAGATCATCTGCCCCGGGGACCTTTCCGGCAAAAGGTGTTTGTGCACGGCTGTAGCACACAAAGCCACCCCAGAAATGTGGCGTTTCCACCTCTCTCCAGGCAGGAAAAAGCTGTGCGAATTCACGCTTGATGCGGGTTCGTATGGCCTCATGTGCAGGTCTCGTCGTGGGCAGACCGCCGCGCATTCCGAATAAAAACCGGCCATCCGGCATGAGCCTGAAGTAGTGCAGCAGATTTCGGCTGTCATAGGCCATCTGCGCAGAGGTCCAGCTTTGCGCCTTTTGCTCAGCCAAGGTGAGCGGACGGGTGACAAGGATACTCGATTGCGCGGGCAAAAAGCGCCCCGCAAGCCATGGCGGAATATGCTCACTGGAGTAGCCATTTGTTGCGATCACAAGCTTCTTTGCTGTGAGCTGTCCTTGCGGGGTGGTCAGATGCCAAAGCCCGTTTTTGTATTCGGTCTCTGTGACTGGCGTGTCACCGTAGATCTTTACGCCAGCCGCCTCTGCTGCGTCAGCAAGACCACGAAGGTATTTTCTCGGACTGAGCGCAAAGCCAATTGGCAGCGTGAGCGCACCATGAAAACTGGTGCCCAGCCCCTGCGCTGCAAGCTCTGAATTATGAGTCACCTGCGCTTTCAAGCCATATGTTTGCGCAAACGCGGCAGCTTCAGCAGGGAAAGTCTGAGAAACACGAGCATTGTGCGCAAGGAGCGTCTCACCTTCGGAATGTCGATCCACATCCCAACCGAAGCGTGTCAGCAGTTGCTCGACATGCTCCACCGCCGCACGTTCAGTTTGGAGATAGTCCGACAGAGCGTCTTGACCAAATCGCTTTTCAAGCGTCCTGTGGGATGCTTTTGCACCACCCAAGCAGCAGAAGCCTCCGTTGCGGCCGGAGGCGCCCCAACCAACCTGTTTCGCATCCAGCACAGCGACGGACACACCAGCCTCTGCGAGGTGTAGCGCGGCGTTGAGGCCTGTCACACCTGCACCGACGATGGCGACGTCGGCACTGGCAGTCTCGCTGAGCGGGCCCCGCTCGGATATAGAGACTGTTTCAGCCCAAAAGCAGCTTTCTAGCGGTCCATCTCCATAGGAAAATGGATCGCAGATCCGGCTCATGCTGACTTGGCCGCGGCCGCCTCATCCCGTCGTTGACGCACCACATTGCGCTTGTTGATCAAAGACGCTGTCACCACACCAATGGTGACCACCAGGATCATGATGGTTGAAAGCGCATTGATTTCCGGGCTGACACCCAAACGCACAGAAGACCAGATTTTCATCGGCAACGTGGTGGCAGAAGGTCCGGAGGTGAATGACGCAATGACCAGATCATCAAGCGATAGGGTGAAGGCTAATAGCCAGCCGGAGATCACGGCAGGCGCGATGATCGGCAGAGTCACAAGGCGGAAGGCTTCCACTGGCGTGCAGCCCAAATCCAACGCGGCTTCCTCAAGCGATTGATCAAAGCTCACGAGACGGGAGCTGACCACCACAGAGACGTAGCACATCGAGAAAGTGGTATGCGCAAGCACAATCGTGAACACGCCGCGATCCATGCCAAGGCTGATGAACAGCAGCAAAAGCGACAGGCCGGTGATGACCTCTGGCATCACCATGGGTGCGTAGATCATGCCAGAGAACAGCGTGCGCCCGCGAAAGCGCCCAGCGCGCACCATAACGATGGCCGCCATGGTGCCCAATACTGTGGCCAAGGTAGAGCTGATGAAAGCAACCTTGAGAGTGACCCAGGCTGCATCCAGGAACGCGCGGTTGTTGATCAGCTCGCCGTACCATTTTGTGCTGAATCCAGCCCAAACAGTGACGAGTTTGCTTTCGTTGAAACTGAAGATGATGAGGATCACCATCGGCAGGTAAAGGAACACAAAGCCGAGCGTCAGCGAGGTGACGTTGAACCAAGACATCTGTCTCATCTGCCTGCCTCCCGCTGCTTCTGCTCATTGCGTTGGAAGAGCACGATGGGAATGATCAGGATCAGCAGCAGGACAACAGCCACGGCGCTAGCGACGGGCCAGTCGCGGTTGGAGAAGAACTCCTCCCATAGCACTTTGCCGATCATCAGCGTGCGCGAGCCGCCCAGCAAGGAGGGGATCACAAATTCACCAATGGTGGGAATGAAAACCAGGAAACTGCCTGCGATGATGCCCTGTTTGGAGAGCGGCACGGTGATCAGCCAGAAAGCGGAGAAGCGTGAACAGCCAAGGTCTTCGGCGGCCTCCAAGAGGCTGATGTCGAGCTTTTCCAAGGCGGCATAGATCGGCAGGATCATGAAAGGCAGATAGGTGTAAACGATGCCGATGTAGACGGCGATATTGGTGTTCAGGATCACCAAAGGCTCGCTGATGACACCGATGCTCAATAGGAACTGGTTGAGGTAGCCTTCCTGGCTGAGAATGCCCATCCATGCGTAGACGCGGATCAGAAAGCTTGTCCAAAACGGCAGGATCACCATAATGAAAAGCATGGCGCGCCATTCTTCAGGCGCCCGCGCCATTCCATAGGCGATGGGATAGCCAACCAGCAGCGTCAGGAAGGTGGAGATCAGCGCGATTTTCAGGCTGGAGAGATAGGCTTTCCAATAGAGGTCATCTTCGGTCAGCCAGATGTAGTTTTCCCAGTCGAGTGCCGCGAAGAACTCTCTGATCGCGCCAAGGCCCGCCGAAATATCGAGGGTTGGTGTGTAAGGCGGGATCGCGATGGCTGTGTCAGATAGGGAGATTTTGAAAACGATCAGGAACGGCACAATAAAGAGTGCCAGAAGCCAGACGTAAGGGATGGCGATCAGAAGACGACGCATCAGTTAGCGCTCCAGAAAAACGCCGGCTGTGGCGGTCCAGCTGAGCCAAACATCGTCTTCCCAAGTGAAAGCGCGCCGGGAGATACGGCGGTTATTGGCAGCCTGGGCTTTGATGATCTGCCCCCCCGCGAGTTCCACGTGGTAGGTAGAAATGTTTCCAAGATAGGCGATATCAAGCACTTTACCCTGCACAGCATTGGCGGCCTCAACGGGCTTTTCAGTTGAAATAGAGACTTTTTCTGGCCTGATCGCGTAGTGCAGATCCTGTCCGGCCTGCGCCCCCTCAAGCGGCGCACCAACGATGGCAGGCTGGGCTTCGGCCCAGTGCATTTGAAGGACATCTCCTTTCGGATCCGCCTTGCCTGTGATCAAATTCACCTCGCCAATAAAGTCGGCAACATAGGTGGAGTTCGGAGCCTCATAGATCACGTCAGGGGTGGCCACTTGAATGATTTTGCCGTGGTCCATCACCGCAACGCGGCTGGCAACAGTCATCGCCTCTTCCTGATCGTGGGTCACAATCACAAAGGTGGTGCCGGTTTTCTCCTGAATATCCATCAGTTCAAACTGCGTTTCCTGACGCAGCTTTTTGTCGAGAGCGCCAAGTGGCTCATCAAGCAAGAGAAGCTTGGGCGCTTTGGCGAGGGACCGGGCCAGTGCCACGCGCTGTCTCTGGCCACCAGAGATTTGGTGCGGCTTGCGCCGTGCGAACTTGTCCAGACGTGTCAGGCGCAACATCTCTTCGACGCGCGCGGCGATCTGGTCTTTAGGCATCCGGTCACGACGCAGGCCAAAGGCGATGTTTTCCCAAATGCTCAGATGCGGGAACAGCGCATATGACTGAAACATCATATTCACTGCGCGCTTGTTTGGCGGCACTGGTGCGATGTCTTGACCAGCCAGCAATATGCTGCCCTCGGTTGGAGTTTCAAAACCCGCGAGCATGCGCATCATCGTTGTTTTGCCACAACCCGAAGGCCCAAGCAGGGCAAAAAACTCACGCTCAAAAATGTCGACATTCAGATTGTCGATCGCCGTGAAATCGCCAAACCGCTTGGTAACGTTTTGAAACTGGATAAGGGGTTTTGCTGTTGGGTCTTCCCAAGGGGCAAAGGCATCAAGCGCCATGGCGGTCTCCGAAGTGGCAGGAGGCGAACTCACGAATGCAGAAAGAGGCCCGCGCCACAAGGACGCGAGCTTGTGGTCACTTTGTTCTTAGGTGCCGGATTTGATCTTCGTCCAGAGACGGGTCACAACACGCTGCACTTTCGGAGGATACGGAGACACTGTGTAGAGGTTTCCGAGCGTTGCCTCATCCGGGTAGATCGCCGGATCACCAATCACGTCTTCCGCCAAGAGCGGCTGTGAGGCGAGGTTGCCGTTTGCATAATAAACATAGTTGGAAGCATCTGCCATGTTCTGCGCTTCCATGATGAAGTTCAGGAACTTATGCGCCGCTTCCGGGTTTGGGGCATCAGCTGGAATGGCCATTTGGTCAAACCACATCAACGCGCCTTCGGATGGTGCATTGTAGGCGATTTCAACCCCGTTTTCTGCTTCCCATGCACGATCACGTGCCTGCAGAATGTCTCCGGACCAACCCATCGCCACGCAGATATCGCCATTGGCAAGCGCGTTGATGTATTCGGAGCTGTGGAATTTCTGCACGTAGGGTGCAATCGCGGTAAAGAGTGGCTCAACCTTGGCAATCACATCTTTGTCTTGGCTGGTGGGGTCTTCGCCCAGATACGCCAGAGCCGCCGGGATCATCTCATCGGAAGCGTCCAGAATGTGAACGCCACATTCCGCGAGCTTCTCCATATTTTCGGGGTTGAAGATCAGATCGAGGGACCCAATCGGCGCATCCTCACCCAGCACCTCTTTGACTTTGCCGAGGTTCACGCCAATGCCCGTGGTGCCCCACATGTAGTTAATGGAGTAGGCGTTGTCTGGATCGTAGTTGGCTGTGCGCTGCTCAACCACATCCCACATGTTTCCGATGTTGCTGAGCTGACCTTTGTCGAGCTTCTGAAACACGCCTGCTGCGATCTGACGCTGCAGGAAGGCACCGGTGGGCACGACGACATCGTAGCCGGAGTTGCCCGCAAGCATCTTGGTTTCGAGCACATCATTGCTGTCAAACACATCATAGATCAGCTTGATGCCGGTTTCTGCTTCGAACTTTTCCAGCAGTGCTTCGTCGATATAGTCAGACCAGTTATAGACCCGGACTTCTTCGGCCGATGCCGCCGCCGCAGTCAGCGCGAGGGTCGCGGTGAGGGTAATGAGGGGTGTCTTCATGTTGATCTCCCGTTGGATGCCGAGTTCTGGGCCCGGTCACATTATGCGAGATTAATTTGATCAAGTTTTTGCGCTATGGCAACATACTTGTGCAATTGAGCGTCACAGAGGCGTGTTTGAGAGAGCCACTCAGGCGTGGTTTGCATAAATGAAAGGCAGGTCGGATTTGACACAAGCTGGTGAGCAGACAAAAGAAAGTACGGCCCGTGTTCCGGTGCATCAGCAGGTCTATGCACAACTGCGTGAAGCCGTTCTTTTTGGAGAGCTTGCACCGGGTCAGGCCGTGACCATCCAAGGCCTCATCGAGCGCACAGGCGCAGGCATGACACCAATCCGAGAAGCGATTCGACGGCTGACAAGCGAAGGCGCGCTGGAGTTTCGAGGGAACCGGCGTGTTGTGGTGCCATTGCTGACTGTAGATGCCATTGATGACCTTATTTTCCTTCGAGAATCAGTGGAAACGCGGCTCGCAGAACAAGCCGTGACCCATATTTCCGCGCGCCAGATTGCACGTTTGGAACAGATCGATTCCCGGTTGGATGAGGCCATCACACGCGGTGATGTTTCTGCCTATCTTCGCCGCAACTATGATTTCCACGCGCTGCTTTATGAGGCAGCCGAAGCGCCAATCCTGCTGGATGTGGCCATCAGTGTGTGGTTGCGATTTGGCCCTTCAATGCGCGTGGTATGCGGACGCATGGGGACGCAAAACCTGCCGGACAACCACAAAACCGCGCTGGAAGCGCTGCACAAGAAAGATGCAGCGGCGGTGGGAGAAGCCATCCGCCAGGACGTTACACAAGGGATGGAAGAGATCCGTGATGCCCTTCGAGAAGGCACCGGATTCGCCGAGATGATTGACTAATCAAAATTTGATCATATTTTTGAACGCAGACGATGAAAGCGGCTGAGGACACCCTCATCCTGCCCCAATTTTTCTCTGCGAGGATTGCCATGAATATGATCACCAATCACCTGCCGACGGCAGAGCTTCAGGCGTTGGATGCGGCGCACCACATGCATCCGTTTTCCACGCAGGCAGATTTTGACAGCACCGGCGCGCGGGTGATCACGCAGGCCAAAGGCGTGACACTAACCGACAGCGAAGGCGAACAGATCCTGGACGCGATGGCCGGGCTTTGGTGCGTTAATATCGGCTACGGCCGCGAAGAGCTTGCGGAAGTCGCCGCGCGCCAAATGCGCGAACTGCCCTACTACAATACATTCTTCAAAACCACTCATGTGCCGGTGATCGCCCTGTCGGCGAAGCTCGCAGAGCTTGCTCCGGGTGATCTCAATCATGTATTTTATGCAGGCTCCGGCTCTGAGGCCAATGACACCAATATGCGACTTGTGCGGCATTATTGGTCTGCCAAAGGCAAGCCCAGCAAAACAGTCTTCATCAGCCGTAAAAACGCCTATCACGGCTCCACCATGGCCGGTGCAAGCCTCGGCGGTATGGTGCCAATGCATCAACAAGGCAGCCTGCCTATTCCGGATGTGCACCATATCAATCAACCAAACTGGTGGGCTGAGGGCGGTGACATGAGCCCTGAAGAGTTCGGCCTTCAGCGTGCCCAAGAGCTGGAAGAGGCGATTCTGGAACTTGGCGAAGATCGCGTGGCGGCCTTCATTGCGGAGCCAATTCAGGGTGCAGGGGGAGTGATTGTTCCGCCAGAGACTTATTGGCCAGAGATCCAGCGCATCTGCGACAAATATGAAATCCTGCTGATCGCGGATGAAGTGATCTGTGGCTTTGGGCGCACCGGAAACTGGTTTGGCAGCCAGACAGTGGGCATCAAGCCTCACATTATGTCGATCGCCAAAGGCCTTTCTTCTGGTTACGCGCCAATCGGCGGCTCGATTGTCTGTGATGAAGTGGCAAATGTGGTGGGCGCGACCGAGTTCAACCACGGCTATACCTACTCCGGCCATCCGGTGGCCTGCGCAGTGGCGCTGGAAAACCTGCGCATTTTGGAAGAGGAAAACATCATCGGCCATGTCCGCGACGACGTGGCGCCATACCTCAAAGAGAAATGGGAAGCGCTGACAGAACATCCTTTGGTGGGTGAGGCCAAAATCGTCGGGATGATGGGGTCAATTGCGCTGACACCCAACAAGGAAACCCGCGCGCCTTTTGAAGCAGAAACAGGAACCGTGGGCTACAAATGCCGGGAGCACTGCTTTGCCAACAACCTCATCATGCGCCACGTCGGCGACCGGATGATCATCTCCCCGCCATTGGTGCTTCAGAAAGCAGATGTTGATGTTCTGATCGAACGCGCAACGCGCGCCTTGGATCAAACCTACGAGCAAATCAAAGCTGAAGGCCCCTACAAATAGTCGCCTAATAATTGATCAAATCGACATCCCCGGAAGCACTTTCCGGGGATTCTTTTTTGCCTCGCACGCATCACTTCTCAACCCAAAGGGGAAATTCACGGATATTTTTTAGAATTATGGGTTTACCTCTGTCGGTTTTTGACGAAAATCATCTTTGTTGTGTCGCAAACCGACCTTGCCGGACGAGATTGACTGGCAAACTTTCCGATGTGGACTGCGGTGTTGCGCAATGAGACGCAGGTGTGGTTACACTTGAAACAGATGAGCAGAGACAATCTGCCGACTGAAAACACAGGGAGCCTATTTTGGCTGATAGTGCATCTAATGGCGCGTTTGTCGAATTCGACCGCGTGCAAAAGAGCTACGATGGTGAGACACTCGTCGTCAAAGATCTGAACTTGAGCCTGCCCAAAGGCGAATTTCTAACCATGTTGGGGCCATCCGGGTCAGGCAAGACGACCTGCCTGATGATGTTGGCAGGATTTGAAACCGCAACCCATGGCGATATTCGACTTGGCGGCACCTCGATCAACAATATCCCCCCCCACAAGCGCGGCATTGGCATGGTTTTCCAAAACTATGCGCTTTTCCCCCACATGACGATTGCCGAGAACCTCAGCTTTCCTCTCGAAGTGCGCAAGATGGGCAAAACCGAGCGCGAGGAGAAAATCCTTCGCGCGCTGGATATGGTGGAGATGGGCGCCTTTGGCGGCCGCCGGCCATCCCAGCTTTCAGGTGGCCAGCAACAGCGTGTCGCTCTGGCGCGTGCGCTGGTGTTTGAACCTGAGCTGGTGCTGATGGACGAGCCGCTCGGCGCACTCGATAAGCAGCTGCGCGAAAAGATGCAGTTCGAAATCACCAACCTCGCGCACAATCTGGGCATCACCACTGTTTATGTGACCCACGACCAGACGGAAGCCTTGACCATGTCTGACCGTGTGGCGGTGTTTGACGATGGCCGCATTCAGCAGCTTGATCCACCGGACACCCTGTATGAAGCGCCTCAGAACAGCTTCGTTGCACAGTTCATCGGCGAGAACAACACGCTGGAAGGCACCGTCAAGGAGCTCAACAACGGTCTCGCACTGATCCAGCTGGATGACGGAGAGCTGATTGATGCCATGCCAGTGCACGAAAGTGTGAAGGCTGGCGCACGTACTCGTGTATCGATCCGTCCGGAGCGCGTGGAATACAATAAAGACCGCATCCAAGAAGGCGCACACACGCTGAAGGCCGAGGTGAAGGAATTCATCTACATGGGCGACATCTTCCGCACGCGCTTATCTGTGGCAGGCAATGATGAGTTTGTCATCAAAACCCGAAATGCACCGGATGTGGAACGCCTGAAACCAGGTCAGCAGATCGAGATCGGCTGGCTGCCTCAGGATTGTCGCGCGCTCGACGCCTGACAATAGGGACATAAACCTTCGGCGCCCAATTGACCGGGGGAAAAATGAGCCAAATTCAAGAAAACCAACAAGGAGAGAGTGTTCTATGAAACTCACCAAACTTGCAGCACTGGCGGCAACGACCGCACTTTGCGCCCCGGCAGCGTTTGCCGAAGAAATGGCAAACGAAATGACCCTGGTGTCCTGGGGTGGTGCATACCAATCCAGCCAGATCAAAGCCTATGTAGAGCCTTATCTGGCACTGCATCCAGAAGTGAAAGTCACTTGGGACGAGAGCTCTGCTGAAGCCGTGGCAAAGCTGCGCGCAATGAACGAAGCGGGCAACGTGACCTGGGATCTGGTCGATGTTGTGGCCTCTGACTCCATGCGTCTTTGCGACGAAGGTCTGGCGGTCGAGCTGGATCCAGCCACCGATCTGGCGGCCGCGCCTGATGGCACCTCTGCAGAAGATGACTTCGGTGATCTGCTGGTGTCTGAGTGCTTTGCGCCTCAGATCGTATACTCCACCACCTTCGGCTACCGCACCGATCTGGTCGGCGACACTGCGCCAACCTCTGTTTGTGATGTATTCGATCTGGCAGCTTATCCAGGCAAGCGCGCACTTCAGAAACGCCCAATCGACAACATGGAATGGGCTCTCTTCTGTGACGGCGTTGCCAAAGAAGACATCTATGACACACTGGGCACCGACGAAGGTGTAAGCCAGGCACTGGCAAAGCTCGACACCATCAAAGATCAGGTTGTCTGGTGGACCGCAGGTGCGGAAACCCCACAGCTGCTGGCTGACGGTGAAGTTGTCATGGGCTCCACCTTCAACGGCCGTCTGTTCTCTGCCATTGCAGAGCAGAACCAGCCGATTGGCATGCTCTGGGACATGCAGTCCTTTGACCTGGACGGCTGGATTGTTCCAGAAGGTCTGCCTGCAGACCGCAAAGCACGTGTGATGGACTTCCTGAAGTTCGCAACAGACACACAGCGTCTGGCCGATCAGGCGAAATACATCTCCTACGGTCCAGCGCGCGCATCCTCTGCGCCACTCGTGGGCACCCACGCTGAACTGGGCATCGACATGGCACCACACATGCCAACCGACCCGGCCAACGCGACCAACGTGCACATCTATGACTACGAATGGTGGGCAGACAATCGCGACGATCTGAACGCAAAGTTCGAAGCATGGCTGGCGAAGTAAGTCCAGCCTAAGCTGACAACATTTGGGAAGGGGCCTCCGCAGGCCCCCTCCTCCAAAACAAGAACAGCCTAAAAATAGGTGTTCGTCTGCGCCTTTCGCAGACTTGCAACGCACAAACGGCAATAGCCGACAGGGATACCATGAGCGATATGACCGACACCGCCGGCCCGGTTCTGGCCGCAGACGGGACGCCCCTCAAGCGCAGTCTCGCGCGGGCACTCCGGCGACAGAAAATGCGGGCACTGCTGCTGATCGCACCTTTGCTGATTTTTATTCTCGTGAGTTTCATCCTGCCCGTAGTGGATATGCTCTATCGCTCGGTCCAGAATGGTATCGTTTCCAACACGCTTCCGCGCACTGTCGAGGCTCTGGCCGACTGGGATGCCAGCACCGGAGAATTGCCGGATGAGGTGGTCTTTGCCGCGATGGCTGCAGATCTGAAAGACGCGGCAGAAGCAAAGATCCACACCAAGGTCGGCACACGTCTGAACTATGAAAATCCCGGCATGTCGTCCCTCTTCCGGAAGACCGGACGGAAAGCCAAGAAATTCGATATCGAAAACGGCGGCCCCTGGAAAGAAGAGCTGATCGACATCAACAAAGGCTGGGGTGAGTTCGACAACTGG
Organism: Shimia sp. R9_2; assembly: GCF_017743735.1. GTDB lineage: Bacteria > Pseudomonadota > Alphaproteobacteria > Rhodobacterales > Rhodobacteraceae > Shimia. The sequence goes on along the minus strand of NZ_JAGHRO010000001.1, from coordinate 389,271 downwards.
CGCACCCTCCAGACCTATTCTCCGGCCATCACCTCTGGCTACTTCCTCAACGCGGTTGATATGCGTGTAGGCACCGACGGGCCTGAAATGCGCCCCGAGGATGAGCAGATCTATATGAAGCTCTTGGGCCGCACCCTGTGGATGTCTCTTGCGATCACGTCATGCTGTATCCTGCTGGCGTACCCGGTGGCGTGGATTCTGGCCAATCTGCCTGCACGCAAGGCAAACATGCTGATGATCCTTGTGCTGCTGCCGTTCTGGACCTCGCTACTGGTGCGGACATCGGCCTGGAAAATCCTGCTGCAACAACAAGGCGTGATCAATGACATCCTTGTCTATGTCGGGCTTGTCGCCGATGACAGCCGCCTCGTGATCATCAACAATCAGTTCGGCACAATCGTGGCCATGACCCACATCCTGCTGCCGTTTATGATTCTGCCGATGTATTCGGTGATGCAGACCATCAACCCCTCCTATCTGCGCGCGGCCAAATCTCTGGGTGCAACCGATTGGACGGCATTCTGGAGGGTCTATTTCCCGCAGACCGTGCCGGGCATCGGTGCCGGGTCGATCCTCGTGTTCATTCTGGCAATCGGCTACTACATCACACCAGCTCTGGTGGGGGGAACAAAAGGTACCTTCATCTCCAACCAGATCGCCTTCCACATCTCGACGTCGCTCAACTGGGGTCTCGCCTCAGCACTTGGCGCAATTCTTCTGGCGGTCGTTCTCGTGCTCTATTGGGCCTATGACAAAATCGTCGGCATCGACAACGTGAAGCTGGGGTAACGGACATGAGCGCACTTCCACCATATGCAACCACCGGCCAACGTGTTTGGTACTATTCCTTCCGCGTCATCTGTGGCCTGATCTTCTTCTTCCTGATCGCTCCGATCATGGTCGTGATCCCGCTGAGCTTTAACGCGCAGGACTTCTTCACCTTCACCAAGGAAATGCTGAGCTTTGATCCGGAAGGCTATTCGCTTAAGCACTACCGCGATTTCTTCGGCAATCCGGACTGGCAGGATGCCCTCTGGAACTCAGTGAAAATCGCACCGGCGGCGACTTTGCTTTCCGTGTCTCTTGGTACCCTCGCAGCGATTGGTTTGAGCCAGCCACATGTGCCCTTCCGCCGTGCGATTATGGCCACGTTAATCTCCCCGATGATCGTACCTCTGATCATTTCGGCCGCAGGTATGTACTTCTTCTATTCCCGCATGGGTCTGGCAGGCACCTACTGGGGCGTTGTCCTCGCGCACGCAGCGCTAGGTATTCCGTTTGTGATCATCACCGTAACAGCAACGCTGGTGGGCTTTGACCACTCTCTGACACGCGCTGCAGCCAGCATGGGTGCCAACCCGGTCACGACGTTCTATCGCATCCAGATGCCTCTGATTCTTCCGGGCGTGATCTCCGGTGCGCTGTTTGCCTTCATCACTTCTTTCGACGAGGTGGTGGTGGTGATCTTTGTGGGATCGGCCAAGCAACAGACCCTGCCATGGCAGATGTTCACCGGCCTTCGGGAACAGATCAGTCCAACCATTCTGGCCGTGGCAACCATTCTGGTGGCGATCTCTATCGCACTCCTAACCACGGTTGAGCTTCTGCGCCGCCGCTCAGAACGCCTGCGGGGCATGTCCCCAACCTAAGCGGGTAGCAGAAACAGAAAAAGGCGGTCTCTGGATACAGAGGCCGCCTTTTTTGTGGAAGGATGCAGACATTAGCGCAGTGTTTTGAGCAGCGTCAGAGAGGCATATCCATCAGGCTCAAGCCCAACAGAGCGCTGATATTGGCGCACAGCTTCAATGGTCAGAGGCCCGATTTTGCCATCTACCTTCTGGGTATCAAAACCCGCTTTGGTCAGTCGACGCTGCAGCTCTTTGCGCTCCTTGAAGGTAAGTGCGCGATCACCACGTGGCCATTTTCCTTGAATGGCCGGCCCACCTTCGATCCGGTCGCTCAGATGGCCAACACCGATCACATAAGCATCTGCCGCGTTGTAGCGCTCGATCACCGCAAAATTCTTAAAAATCAGAAAGGCCGCGCCCTGACCGCCCGCGGGCAACAAGAGCGACGCCGTACCGTGGTTTGGAACGGATCGGCCGTTGATCCCCACAACCCCCAAACGCGCCCATTCAGCAGGGGATTTCTTGATTTTGCGATTTGCGAGGGCGTAGTTGAAGCCACGCGGCAGTTTTACCTCGACACCCCAAGGCTGGCCAGACACCCACCCTGAACGCTTCAGATACGCCGCAGTGGATGCCAGTGCATCTGTCGGGTCTTCCGACCAAATATCGCGCTTGCCGTCTCCGGTGAAATCAACCGCGAAGGATTGATAGGAGGTGGGGATGAACTGTGTGTGCCCCATGGCACCGGCCCAGCTCCCGGTCATATTGCGCGCTGAAACATCCCCATTTTGCAGGATCTTCAACGCGGCTGTGAGCTGCTGCTCGAAGAACTTACCGCGGCGGCCATCGTAGGCAAGCGTAGCTAGGGCCTCAATAATGGGCGTGTTCCCACGATAGGTTCCGTAGTTGCTCTCCAATCCCCAAACCGCGACAACCACTTCCTTCTCAACGCCATAGTGCGCCTCGATGCGCTGGAGGGTCCTGCGATGTTTCTTGAGCGCAGCCTTGCCGTTTTTGATCCGGGTCTCAGAGACAGCGCTGTCGAGGTATTCCCAGATCGTTTTGGTGAACTCGCTTTGATTGCGATCTCTCTGGATCACATCGCTGTTGTATTGCACGCCACGAAAAGCCTGGTCAAAAACCGCAGCACTCACACCAGCGCTGATTGCACGACCACGGTAGCCATTGATCCAACGCTGAAATCCCTTGTTGCTGACAGCGACTGTTTGGGGAGCGGGTGCTGTCAGGGCAGGATCAAGAGGTCGCAGAACGGGGCGAAGCGATTGGGAAGGCGCATTGGCCGTCGCGCTCGTGGATATGGCTGCCGATAAAACGCCAACAACCCAATATTTGTTTTTCCACATGGCCCTGCTCCTCGCCTGTTTAGGAAAAGTCTACCGCGATCCGCCCCGTCACAAAAGAACAGACACAATCAAGCGCGAGGATTTGCCGACGTCTGATTTTCTTCCCTAAGGCGCTGCTTAAACTCCCGGAGCATCGGGATACGGCGGGGCCGAAACGAACGCTCAGTAACTGCTAGATCGGACATGCGGTCCAATCGGAACGCTCGAAAATCTTTCCTGAGATGGCAATAGGCCAACAGGCAGTGCGCGGTTTTCATGAAGACAATCGACAATGGGTCGGCCTGACGCGATGTCTGCGCGCCCTGTGCATCGGCATAGTCAAAGCCCACCGTGCGCTCTTCCCAGGCAGCTTGCCGCAAAACACTTGCGTCAATTCCGGGAGCCGGTGGCTTTTCAAAGCGCCTTGCCGTGAGAATCGCATGTTTCAAGCGGTGCGCCTGTGCCTCTGGCAGACGCGATTTAAGCTTGTTTAGAGCCGAATGTGCGGCTGACGCCAGGGCCGGGTCGCCAACTTCCATCACTTCATTCAATCCAACCACCAAGGCCTCTATTTCTTCAGGCACAAACCCCAAAGGCGGCAGTGTTGCGTCTTCGATCAAAGTGAAACCAAACCCCGCTTCGCCATCAATCACCGCTCCAAGCCCGCGCAAACTGTCGATGTCTCGGTAAATGGTGCGCTCTGACACGCCGGTTTCCCGCGCCAAAGCCTGCGCTGTGGCGGGAGGTGGAAGATCACGCAAAGCTTGCATGAGTTGAAACAAACGGTCGGTGCGGCTCATAAGTCTTGATACTGCATCCAACTGACAAAAACTGACAAGAGCCTCCGTTAGACAAAGCGCATCTTTTCTAAAGGAGTGAAGAAATGCACTTGATCATGTTCCCCGGCACCGAAACCCTGCCAAGCTTGTCGCCATTCTGTACCAAGGCGATCTGTCTGCTTCAGATGGCCGGCGCAGACTGGCAGCCGGAGATCACCACGGATGTCTCTCCCATGCCGCTTGGCAAACTGCCGGTGCTGCGCCTGCCTGACCGCCTGATCCCCGACAGCGCCAATATCGAGGCCTATCTGACCGAACAGGGTGCAGCGTTCTATTCGAACATGAGCGCAAAAGAGCGGGGCATGGCCCATGCGCTGGTACGTATGGTCGAAGACAGTCTGGTGCTGGGCATGGCCCATGACCGCTGGCTTGATGACGCAGTCTGGCCGGACACCCGTGCGCTGCTGTTTTCAGAGGTGCCCGCAGACATGCGCGATGCGGTGGCAGAAGAGGCCCGCGCGGGCGTGCGCGCCGGGTTGACCGGACATGGAATAGCCCGCTTCTCCCCCGCCGACCGGCAGGCTCGATTTGACAAGGATTTGGCTGCATTAGAGACACAATTGGGTACAAAACCCTATCTCTTTGGCACATCGCCCTCAGGCGCGGATGCCGCCATTGTGCCGACGCTGGACATGATTCTGCAACTGCCCGCTGAGACTGACCTTCAGGCTGCGCTGAAGGCCAAACCCACGCTCACTGCTTATGTGGCGCGTGCGCGGGCTGCGCTTTATCCGCAGAGCATCCCAATGGCGGCCGCACCAATCAGCTCCGCCGCCGAGTAACTTTGCGTTTGGTCTTGGCCGCCTTGTGCTTTGCCTTGGCGGCCTTGCGCCGCACCGGACCACCGCGCCGGTTCTTGCCGCCGCGCCCCGCCCGTTTCACCACCTCGCCATCCAGCGAAATCAGCTCCAGCGCGATGCCTCCGGTCACCGGCGCCGCTTCTGTCAGACGCGCGGTCACGCGCTGGCCAAGGCCAATCACAATGCCCGTGTCAGAGCCGGTCAGCATGTTGGTTTCCGCATCGAAGTGGAAATACTCCCGCCCAAGCTCACGCATCGGGATAAGCCCGTCCGCGCCGGTTTCGTCAAGTTTCACAAACACCCCGAACCGCGCAATGCCGCTGATCCGTCCGGTGAATTCATTCCCGATCCGCTCAGACATATAGGCCGCCAGATAGCGATCCGTGGTGTCCCGTTCCGCCAGCATGGAGCGGCGCTCCGTGTCGGAGATATGCGTGGCGGTGTTTTCCAGCCGCTCGATGGATTCCGGTGTCAGCCCGTCATTGCCCCAGCCATGGGCCGTTATCAACGCGCGGTGCACAATCAGATCCGCATAGCGCCGGATCGGCGAGGTGAAATGCGCATACGCCCGCAGCGCCAGACCAAAATGGCCGAAATTCTGCGGCGCATAATAGGCTTGCGTCATCGAACGCAAAGTCGAGAGATTGATGAGTTCAGCTTGCTCTGTTCCTGCCGCGGCGTCCAAAAGCTGGTTGAGGTGGCGTGTTTGCAAGACCTGCCCCTTGGCCAGGGTCAACCCCGCAGCCTGTGCCGTATCACGCAGCGCGTTTAGTTTCTCCGGGCTTGGCTCTTCATGCACGCGGAACAGGAGTGGCGACTTTTTGGCAATCAGCGTTTCAGCGGCGCAGACGTTTGCGAGCACCATGAACTCTTCGATCAGTTTGTGGGCGTCAAAGCGGTCCCGGAAGTTGACTGACAGCACATCACCTTTGTCTGACAGCTCAATTTTACGCTCCGGAAGATCAAGAGCCAGCGGTTGGCGGGCTTCGCGCGCTTTGGTTAACGCTGCATAGGCCGCATAAAGCGGTGTAATCACGCTGTCCATGAGCGTGGCGCAACGCTTGTTGGGATGGCCATCCTGCGCCTGCTGCACCTCGCCATAGTTCAGCGAGGCAACCGAGCGGATCATAGCGCGACAGAAACGGTGTCCGATCTTTTTGCCATCAGCATCGATCTGTATGCGGAGTGCAATCACCGCCCGTGGCACCCCTTCATGCAAAGAGCAAAGATCACCGGACAGCCGATCCGGCAGCATGGGCACAACACGATCCGGGAAATACGAGGAATTGCCACGTTTTCGCGCTTCGCGATCAAGCGCTGTGTCGGCGGTGACGTATTGTGCCACATCGGCAATCGCGACCCAAAGCACGTGCCCACCCGCATTTTGGGGATCATCATCAACGTGTGCCCAGCAGGCGTCATCATGGTCTCTGGCATCCGCCGGATCGATGGTGACAAACGGCATGTCGCGCAGATCTTCGCGCACGCCGAGCGGTGCCGGTTTGGCATTGTCGGCCTCCGACACCACCTCATCTGGGAAGGTATCAGGAATTCCGTGCTGATGGATCGCAATCAGCGAGACGGACTTTGGGGCTGAAGGGTCTCCCAAACGACCAACAATGCGCGCGCGTGGCAATCCGAGGCGCCCGCGTGGGCCGGATTGCTCGGCTTCCACCAACTCTCCATCCTTTGCGCCTGCGCTCTGATCGCTGGCGACGGACCACTCTTTGCCGTCGCCCTTATCAATGGGGACAATGCGTCCTCCTTCGGCGGTTTTCCGGAAGATCCCCAGAACACGGCGCGGGTTGGTACCGATGCGGCGAATGAGACGGGCTTCGTATTGGTAGCCCTCGTCCGCGACCTCGGTGAGGCGGCCCAAAATGCGGTCACCTTGTCCCAGCGCAGGATCAGAGGCACGCGGGATCACCAAGATTGTTGGCGCCTCTCCTTCGCCATGCCACTCAAGCGGCCGCGCAAAGAGATCACCATCTTCATTGGGACCGGCAATTTGCAGAACCGAGACCGGAGGTAATTTGTCCGGATCGCGATAGGTCTTACGGCGCTTTTGTAGGTGTCCCTCGGCTTCAAGCTCCTTAAGCAGGCGCTTGAGATCGATACGCGCAGCCCCTTTGATGCCAAAGGCTTTGGCGATGTCACGTTTGGAAGTGAGGGTCGGGTTTTCGGAAATCCACTCAAGGACTTCCTCTCTGGAGGGCATAGGCATAGGGCTGCCCTATCACGGTGCAGTCAGTAGGTCTACGTGCAGAATAGGAAGGGGCCAGCTCCATCCTGCGCCTGCGGCCCAGTTCATCCCCGGGATACTTGACGAATGAGAAGCTTAGAGCCGCGCAAGATCCGCAACTGTGTCCACATCAGCAAGAGTGGCAACCTCTGCAATCTTCGCATCCGGCAGTGTGGCACGGCTGTCTGCCAGCGCGTGTTCGCTGGACCAACGCACATTGTGGAAGAGGGAAGGCGGCGGCAGCGCGGTGCGTTTCAGGCCAACCAACCAGAAACCGCCATCCGGCGCGGGACCAAAGACTGCTTCGTGATCGCCCAGCGCGCGGAAAGCTTCGCTGACCCGTGCGCGGGTGATGCCCGGGATATCGGCCCCAATGATGCAAACCGGGCCCGGCGGCATCCGATGAAATTGACGCACCATACGGGCACCAAGATCACCACTACCCTGAGGAACCCTCGGGAGATGGCTTGGCCAAACGCGAGAGCTAAGCCCAGCGCGATCCGGAGCGACAGCAAGAAGCAGGTCCCAGCGCGGGTCTTCCAGACGTTTCAAAAGCGACGCGGACTGGTGGCGAAACCACCAGGCAGAGGCCGTCATACCTATGTCGCGCCCCAAACGTGTTTTGACACGACCGGGGCGTGGCTCCTTGAGCATCACAACAAGTCGTTGACGGCGAATTAGGTCGTTTTTAGCTGAAATAGTCACTTAGTATCCGGCTGTAGATCGCTTTGAGTTGATGGATTTGTGCCACCGGGACCTGCTCGTCGACTTGGTGCATGGTTTTGCCAACCAGACCAAATTCAACAACCGGGCAGTGATGCTGAACAAAGCGCGCGTCAGATGTGCCGCCAGATGTTGAGAGCTCGGGCGTGCGGCCCGTTTCAGCCTCCACAGCAGCTGCGACCAGATCAGAGAGCATCCCGGGAGGTGTGATGAAGCTTTCGCCAGAGACCTTAACCTGCAAATCGATCTGCACACCTGTTTCAGCGGCAAGCGCATCCACTTGGGTTTGCATCCAGTCTGTCAGCGAGGCACCGGAATGCGCGTCGTTAAACCGTATATTGAGCGTCGCACGACATTCGGCGGGGATCACATTGGTCGCGGGGTTTCCAGTGTCCATCGTGACAACGGCCAGTGTGGAGGCGTCGAAGTGATCTGTGCCCTCATCCAATGTGTGGCGCGACAGCTGGTCCATCAGTCGTGCCATGACCGGAACAGGGTTGTTGGCGCGATGAGGATAAGCCGAATGCCCCTGCGCCCCGGTGAACTTGAAAAACGCATTGAGAGATCCGCGGCGCCCGATCTTCATCATCTCGCCCATTTCGTTTGGGCAGGTTGGCTCTCCGACCAGGCAAACAGACATTTGCTCGTTCTGTTCGGCCATATAATCCAACAGCGCGGTGGTGCCATCCAGCGCATCCCCCTCCTCATCGCCGGTGATGGTCAACACAATGGCACCGTCTGGTGGTGTGTCAGAGACAAAATCGATCGCAGCCGCCGCAAAGGCCGCGACACCTGACTTCATATCAGTTGAGCCGCGCCCGTAAAGAATGCCGTCCTTTTCCTGGGCACCGAAAGGGTCCACACTCCATGCCGCAGCATCGCCCACCGGGACCACATCGGTGTGGCCATTAAAACCAAAGGTCTTGGCATGCCCCCTTTCGCCCCAGCGTGCAAAGAGGTTGCCAATTCCATTTCGGTCCACGCGCGTACAGGTGAAACCCGCGCCAGAAAGCAAATCCTCCAACAGTACCAGCGCGCCACCTTCTTCAGGTGTCACGGAGGGACAACGGATCAGATCTGCAGTCAGCTTGGCGGCATCTATGGAAGTCATGGGCGCATCCTCATTTTCGGTCATGGTCTTGTGGCACAGGAAGACAGGACCGGAAAGCCACATTTCCGCCACAAAGCGTGAGGCTTCAGCCCTAACCTCTTAACAAACCCCAAAGGTTCCGATTTACTGATTGTTAATAAAAATCGACCGAGGCAGGTCACCAGCAGTTGGCGAAAGCCGCCCCCATGGAAACGATCAGCAAAAAGCTGCGCCATGAGGTTTTATCATCACCCGGATCCTCCGGTGTGGTCTCTGATGCGTGATGTGCCTGTTGGAAGCAGGGAAGAGCAACATGCCCAGAGTACCAATCAACACCGGTGCCTCCGCGATCGACATGGCCGAAACCATTTTCGGCGATGATGTCACAATCGTTTCTGCATCCTACAGCGGACAAAGCACATCATCTGGCATTTATACCGACGGCGATTCCCTATCTCCGGAAGCCACACCAAGCGACTCCGGGGTGATCCTCTCAACAGGTCGAGCCACCAACTTTTCCAACAGATTTGGTGCTTTTAACCAGCGGACCAACCGCTCTTCAAACACCAATGGCGAAGACAACAACCCCGAATTCAACGCGATTGCGGGCACTTCAACCTTTGATGCGGCTTACTTGGATGTGTCCTTCACGGCCACTGAAGCCAGCCAGATGACAATGCAATTTGTCTTTGCCTCCGAAGAATATCCGGAGTTCACCAACTCGATCTATCAGGATTTTGTGGCTGTCTCCGTCAACGGAACTTATGTGCCGCTGGCGATTGGCGATGGTGACGTAGACCCCCGAAACATCAACACGGGAAACAACGAAAGCCTCTTTGTCGACAACACTGGTAGCCAATTCAACACCGAGATGGACGGGTTTACCCAGACCATGACGTTGAAATTCAACATCACGGAAGGGTTGAACACCATTCGCATCGTCATCGCGGATGTTTCCGACAGCAGCTATGACAGCTCGCTACTGATCGCGGCGAACTCACTGCAAACTTCCTTGGTTGCCAATCTCGATGAGGTGAACCTGCCAATCGATGGCACACGCACAATCGATGTGCTTGCCAATGATGTGAACGACACCGGCAACTCTCTCACCATCACCCATATCTCCGGCCAGCCTGTTGCCGCGGGGGGGACCATCACCCTGCCCAGCGGACAAGAAGTGACGGTCAACGGCGATGGGACACTCACGCTTGTGGGTGATGACGACGAAGAAGTGGTCAATTTCTCCTATACGGTCGACGATAACAACGGCACCACGGATGTGGGCTTTGTCACCGTAAATCAGGCCCCCTGTTTCACCGCAGGCACGTTCATTCGCACCCCTTACGGCGAGGTCCCGGTGGAATGTCTGAACATCGGCGACTTGGTGGAGACCATGGACAATGGCGCGCAACCCATTCGTTGGGTCGGGCGGCGAGAGGTGCCAGCTGAGGGCAATCTGGCCCCCATCCACATCGCCGCTAACACTTTTGGCAAGCATCGCAGCCTCAAACTGTCCCCCCTGCATCGCGTTCTGATGCAGAACGCGTGGGCAGAACTGCTTTTTGGCGAAGAAGAGGTCTTAGTGGCTGCGCGGGATCTGGTCAACGATCAGTCTGTGCGGCGGGTGCCTGGTGGCACGGTTGAATATGTGCACCTGCTGTTTGACGAGCATCAGATTGTGTTTTCAGAGAATCTGCCAACTGAGAGTTTTTTGCCGGGGCCTCAGACTTCTGCCAGCTTTGAAGCGGAAATTGTGGATGAAATCTGCGCCATTTTTCCGGAAATCGACCGGGATTCCGGAGAGGGATATGGTCCGATGGCACGGCGCGGGCTGCGCAGCTACGAAGTTGCTGCAATGACGCATCTTGCTGCCATCGCGGCAGAATAATCGTGTGGCGCGTATGAACTCCGCACAGGCATATCCAAATTCTGCCCCATTCAGGAGCAACGCCACATGAGCTGGATCGGCTTACTGGACAAATCCCGAGCCCTCTTTTGCGCAAATGGGTTGGCCCATCTGGGCGTTGGCGCGGGGACCGATACGGGTGTCGACGAGACACCGATGACGCGCGGAAGTGTTGTGCTTGAGATGCGTGCATCCCCATATGATCGTCCACAAACGCTGTTGGCTTTTCGGCAAGTTGACGGCCACGGGGTGCGCTTTTCTCTGCAGGCGGTGCCCGGTGGCGGCGTGGTATTGGTCATGAACCGTGCCGGCCGCACCTGTCACGGCGCAGTCAATCTGGACACCATCGGTCGGGCCGATGCCTTGCGGGTCACGTACTCCTGGGATCTGACAGTAGGATTGGGACGTCTGTCAGTCGAACAACCGGGCACGTTTCGCGTGGCACATCGCAGCATCAAGGCACCGATCGCGCTCAGCCCTGAAGACGTCAAGGCCTGCACAGTGCTCGCGGAAACCCGCACCCTTGCCAACGATGTGTGCTTTATCGCCTTCTCAAATCGCATCGAGCCCATAGGCCCTATGCCGAGCTTGTCTCCGGAGACGCCAGTGATGACAGACCGCGGCTATCAGCCGGTAGGCAGCCTGCGGCGCGGCGATGTTGTCCAAACGTCCACCGGTGATCTTGTACCTGTTCTGTCCAATATCATGCGCACTGTGCCAGCAGCCGGCCATTTCGCTCCTATCAGACTGCGCGCGCCTTTTTTTGGTCTCGCCCAAGACATTGTGACAAGCCCCACCCAAAGGCTGGTGATTGGCGGAAGCCGGGTCGAGTATATGTTCGGGGCAGAATATGTGTTGGTGCCAGCAGGCCATCTCCTTCACGGAAATGCGGCGACCAGCGGTGGCTCCACCCCACTTACGACATACTGCCAATTGCTGCTGCCAGACCATGCCGCCGTTTTGGTGGCAGGAACCTATCTGGAGAGCTTCGACATTGGTCGACTGCGTCGCAAGCGGGAAATTTTGAACGCGAGTATGCTATCTGGCTATCCACGCGCGAAACTGCCTGAGCACTCTCGCACGGCCTATCCGGTACTTAGAGAGTTTGACGCACTCACACTTGCCGCCCAACGGGCCGCGTAGGTCAAAAGCCGAACTTAATGTTCGGTGCTTTCGCCTTCGCTTTCTTCGCCGTGAAAGAACGGAGTCATCTGCGCGACAACAACGGAGTTTTCATCGAGCGCGCGCTGCATCAACTCGCGCTCTTGCCCGTCAATTTCATGGCCCTGCGCTTCGCGCTCCTCAATGGTGCCATATCCGGTCACGTCAAGCGGGTTGAGGTCTGCCTGCTTCAGGATCGCAACCGTTTCACGCACAGCCTCCGCTTCGTCCACGCCACTGGCATAGATCATAAGCGCGCCACCGGTCGCTTCTTCGGGCAGACCATCACCGTCTTTGCGCCCAACCTGAACCAACAAAGTGTAGACCTGTTGGCGTGTTTTCTTTTTCTTCTCTTGGGCCATCGCGATGCTTTCCTTTGTTTGTTCTACCTTGATCTCACTTTATGATGCACACACAGGTGGATCTTGGTCGGATAAATGGGCTGAGCGATCCTCGTTCAGTGCTCCCATACAGGCTTCGGCATCTGATGGATAGAAAGAAGGCGCTCAATCCCGAGAGCGCCTTCATTTGTTTCAGTCAGTGGCCGCTGCCAAATCAGTCGCGAAGCAGCTCGTTGATACCGGTCTTGGAGCGTGTTTTTTCGTCAACGCGCTTCACGATCACAGCGCAATAGAGGTTCACACCATTCTTGGACGGCATGGAGCCAGCAACAACCACGGAGTATGGCGGCACTTCGCCGTACATCACTTCGCCGGTTTCACGATCCACGATCTTGGTAGATTGGCCAATGAAGACACCCATGCCCAACACCGAGCCTTCACGCACGATACAACCCTCGACCACCTCTGAACGTGCGCCGATAAAGCAGTTGTCTTCTATGATGGTTGGGCCCGCTTGCATGGGCTCCAGCACGCCGCCGATACCCACGCCGCCTGAGAGGTGCACGTTTTTACCAATCTGCGCACAAGAACCAACGGTGGCCCAAGTGTCGACCATAGTGCCTTCATCAACATAGGCGCCGAGGTTCACGAAAGATGGCATCAACACCACACCAGGTGCGATATAAGCGGATTTGCGAACAACACAGTTAGGCACAGCACGGAAGCCTGCCTCTTTCCACTGGGTCTCGCCCCAGCCTTTGAACTTGCTGTCGACTTTGTCCCACCAGCCGGAGCCTTGCGGGCCGCCATCCTGGATTTCCATATCTTTGATGCGGAAGCCAAGCAGCACAGCCTTTTTGGCCCACTGGTTCACATGCCAATCGCCGCTTTCGAGTTTCTCAGCAACGCGCAGGCTGCCGCTGTCCAGCGCGTTCAGCGTGTCTTCGATCGCCTCGCGGGTTTCGCCGGCGGTCGCAGAGGTGATGGTATCGCGCGCATCCCATGCGGCTTCGATGGCTTGTTCCAGTTGGGCATTGGACATGTCTTCAGGCTCCGGATGTCTTGAGTTCACGCTTATCTAACGAGATCGGACGCAGCCGTCACGTCCTCTTTGCGACCATTATTGCATCGGATCGGGCGCAATATTGGCTCCGCAGACCAGCACAGCAACTTTTTCACCAGGCTCCGGCACATAAGCGCCCGACATCAACGCCGCGAGAGCGGTTGCCCCCGCCGGTTCCACAAGCAGACGACGCTCGCGCCAAAGCGCCTGTTGCGCGCGTGTGATCGCGTCATCTGAGACCAAAATGGACTCCGCTCCAGTGGACACTGCGAGGTCATAGCAAATTTGCCCAATGCGCTTGGCACCCAGCGCGTTTGCAGCGACGCCCGATACCTCTACATCCACCGGAGACCCAGCGCCCAGCGCAGCATTGAGCGCGCAGGACGTTTCCGGCTCAACAGCGACCACACGACGGCGACCGTCAAACCAAGCCATCGCCCCCGCAATCAAACCGCCACCGCCCACGGCGATCAGAACAGTGTCGGCATCCAGCCCCTGCTCTTCCCATTCCAAAGCCAAAGTGCCCTGCCCTGCCACCGTCGCCAGCGCGTCATAGGCGTGTATTTGCATCGCGCCGGTTTCTGCCTCATAGGCCGTCGCCTGCTCAAAAGCGTCCGCATAGGCGCCCGGTACAACCTGCAAATCTGCCCCCGCATCCTTGATGAGCGCAACCTTTGCCGGGCCCGCCATTTCCGGCAAATAGATTCGAGCCTTGTGACCTAGCTGATGCGCGGCGTAAGCCACCGCCGCACCATGATTGCCACCAGAAGCTGCGACCAGACCTGCCGCAGGTACGTCACGAGATAGCAGGGTGTTAAATGCCCCGCGCGCCTTGAATGTGCCGGTGTGCTGCAGCTGCTCCAGCTTCATCTCGATGCTGTGACTCAGGCCAAACCCGCCATCCACTGTCATCACAGGTGTGCGCACAATATGTCCATCTATGCGCGCAGCAGCGGCTTTTATCTCGGCGTTCCAGTCCATTTTGCATCCCTGTTACTGGCTTTGTTAACGTGAAACCTATAGGCCTGAGCTAAACGCGCAAGCAAGGACCAACACCATGCAGGACGAACGCCCCCACCCATTGTCTGATGCCCATTCAGATCGTGAAACCGCGTCACATGTCCCGGACACTCCACAAACCCGTGCCCCTTCTTACAGATTGGCCTTTGCGGACGCTGATTTCCTGTGTCGGGATGAGCTGCGCCCGGTCAGGTTGCAGCTTGAGCTTCTGAAGCCAGAACTGGCGCTCGACGAACACGGTATTGAAAGCACCGTGGTGCTGTTTGGCGGCGCGCGCATTCCCGAACCCGCCAAAAAGAAGACTGCACGCACGCAGACTTTGGCAGATTTGTCGTCCTTTTATGATGAGGCACGCAAGTTTGCTCAGATCGTGACCAAAGCCAGCGATGGCAAGAAGAACGTGATCGTCACGGGTGGCGGCCCCGGCGTGATGGAGGCGGGCAACCGTGGCGCAATGGAGGCCGGTGGGCGCTCAATTGGCCTTAACATCGTACTGCCTCACGAACAGGCGCCAAACGAATATGTATCCCCGGACCTGTGCTTCAACTTCCATTATTTTGCGATACGCAAGATGCACTTTCTGATGCGTGCACGGGCCATCTGTGTGTTCCCTGGCGGGTTTGGCACGCTTGATGAGCTGTTCGAAGCCCTGACGCTCATTCAGACAGGGCGGATGCAGCGCGTCCCGTTCCTGTTGTTCGGGCGTGCATTTTGGGAAAGCATCATCAATTGGGACGCTCTTTCAGACGCAGGCACTATCTCGGCTGATGATCTGGATCTCTTCCAGTTCGTGGAAACCGCTGAAGAGGCTGTTGAGGTGCTCGACAACTGGAAAGATTATTCCCGCCGCGCGGAGATTCCCGGCCGCTGAGCCCAACACACCCAGAAATTTCAGGCGCTCCGATATTTTCGGGGCGTCACAGTTCTGGCAACTGCTTATATGCCCGGTCTGGCCGCCTTAGTGAAACTGCTTTGGTAGAACGCCGATCTCTGTACCCTGAGGCAACTTGGTCACAACCTGCGCACCGGCCACATCCTTGATGGCATATCCATAGCCCGCGAGGCGAAACTTCCATTCACGCGCACTCAAAGCCTGATCCCGCTCTCGCTTCAGAATATCCAAGACAGGTGCTTCAATCTCAGTGCTAAGAATTTGAGTAGGTATCATCGTGCCTTCCTTCCCGTTGTTTACAGAAAGGAAACTGAAGACCGATCTCGACTGAATTGGCGCCTAACTGTGAAAAGTTTTAGGCTTTGTTAACCTTTTGGGATTTGGCCTCTGCCAAAGATGGGAACAGATACTTCGGCAGCAACACCCCTGAAATCAACGCGCCAAGCCAGACAATCAATGTCGCTGCGAGCAGGTTGGCGACCCCGCCGATGGTAAAATCTGAAACAAGCAGTTCGGTGATGAGCAAGCCAGCGAAGGACACAACAAGTGAAATGCCACCCAAAAGCTCCGGCAGCTTCTTCTCCGCAATTTTGCGAACCACTGGCAGAAGCACAACCGACACCACCGTGAAAACCAATGTCACAATGATTGCGCCCAAGATGCCAATGGAAAACCCTGGCAGCAGAACACTGGCTAGGATAAGGCCGACCGCGTTGGCGATCAGATGCGCAGCGGTGGAAAGCACAAATTTGGGCATAACAACTCTTCCGTGATGAAAACCACAATCAGATTACCCAAATTTGCAAAGCTTTCCAACCCGTTGCAGCGCCAAAGGCTTAGGGCTGTGAAAGCCCCGCCTCTTCCGCAATTTGCTTGCGCGATTTGCGCGCCCGCTCTGTTGCGGATTTCAACTGACCGCAAGCCGCCATGATATCTTCACCGCGGGTCTTGCGGATCGGGGAGGCATAGCCCGCCTGATAAATGATATTGGCAAACGCGCGGATGCGGTTGTTGGAGCTGCGTTTATAAGGCGCGCCAGGCCATTCGTTGAAGGGGATTAGGTTGATCTTGGCCGGAATGTTGTAGCGTTTGATATGGTCGATCAGACGGTGGGCGTCTTCGTCGGTATCGTTCACACCATCCAACATCACATACTCAAAGGTGATCCGCTCGGAGTTGGAGACTTTTGGATAATCGGCAAGGGCCTGCAACAACTCGTCAATGTTCCAACGCTTGTTGATCGGAACCAACACGTCACGGGTTTCGTTGGTCGTGGCATGGAAGGAAATCGCGAGCAGACAGCCAATCTCTTCAGCCGTGCGTGCAATCTCCGGAACAACGCCAGAGGTCGACAGCGTGATACGGCGACGAGACAGAGAAATCCCTTCCGGGTCCATCGCAATCTTCATCGCGTCACGCACATTATCGAAATTGTAGAGCGGCTCACCCATGCCCATCAGAACAATATTGGAGAGCAGGCGCGTCTCGTCTTTAGGCGCACCAGGCACCGGCCATTCTTCAAGATCATCACGCGCCATCATCAGCTGACCGATAATTTCCGCCGCCGTCAAATTGCGCACCAGTTTCTGTGTGCCTGTATGGCAGAAAGAGCAGGTCAGCGTGCACCCGACCTGAGAGGAGATACATAGCGTACCACGATCATCCTCTGGGATGTAGACCACCTCTACCTCATGCCCGCCGGCAATACGCACCAGATATTTCCGGGTCCCGTCCTCGCTCACCTGTTTGGTGATGACTTCAGGAATGGCAATTTCAAAGACCTCATCCAACTCTGCCCGATAGGCTTTGGACAGGTTGGTCATCTCGTGAAAATCACGCACGCCCCATTGATAAATCCACTGCCAGATTTGCCCAACGCGCATCTTGGCCTGCTTCTCCTTGGTCCCATTAGAAATCAGAACTTCCCGCATCTGATCACGGGTCAAACCAACGAGATTGATCTTGCCGCCCTCAGGCAGCTTACGGGGAATGGTCATCACGTCCTGCGTGATTGGCGCGGAGGTACTCATGGCTCAGGGACTCATCTGGGAATTCAAGCGGTGCAGATACACCATTTAGGGCGTTTTGCAAATATTGCCAGAAAACCTGGCTGACTCCAAAACCAACTGACAGACCGTGTCAGTTGGGCTGTGACACAAGGCGGATATCGAAACAGACCACATAGGAGACCAAAATGTCTGTTATTGAAATTGTGCGCTACCGCCTGAACGCCGACGTCAAACCGGAACAAGCCATAGCCGCATGGGAAAAATCGCAGAGCTTTGCAACGGCACAGGCAGGCTTTCTCCGCCGCCGTGTCGCAGTCACCGCGGAAGGTGATTGGATCGACGAGGTGGAATGGGAAACGCTTGCGGATGCGCATGCGGCTTCCGCAGCGTTCAACCCAGAGGCACATCCGGAACTGATGGACCTGATGGCGGTTCTGGATCAGAGTTCCATGAGCATGTCCCACTACACCATCAAAGGCAGCACGTCATAAAATGCGCCGGACCGACCGCCTCTTTGATCTGATCCAACTTCTGCGCGATGGACGCCTGCACAAGGCATCAAACCTCGCCGAGAAAATGGAGGTGTCGGTCCGCACGATCTATCGGGATATGGACACACTGGTTGCCTCAGGCATTCCAGTGGAGGGTGAACGCGGGGTGGGCTACATTCTGCGCGCGCCCGTATTCATGCCCCCTATGGCACTGACACAGGTCGAGCTTGAGGCATTGCACCTTGGCGCCGCTCTGGTGCGGCAAACCGCTGATCCGGAATTGCAAGAAGCCGCCGAACGTATGTTGAGCAAAGTGGATCGCGCCATGCCTGAGCCCATGTTTGGTGGGATTGACGGTTTTGGCAAAGAGATCTTTGCAGCCCCTGAAGTGGCAGCAAGTTTTGCCCAAATGCCGATCATTCGCCGCGCCATCCGCGAAAGGCAGGTGCTGATGATCGACTATACCACACTGGATGGCCGCCAAAGCCGAAGACGTATTCGACCTCTGCAGATGGAATATTGGGGTCGCGCCTGGACCTGCACTGCGTGGTGCGAAACCCGTGAAGACTTCCGGGTCTTTCGGGTCGACCACATCAACGAGGCATTGCTGGCTGGGCAGATTTTTGACGAGGAGCCAGAAAAATCTCTTTTGGAATATCTCAAACGCTTCGAAGCACCCTAAGCGCGTTTTTTGACCTCAACTACGTGAGCCGCTTCGTGTTTGTCCAAACGGCGACGCCATTTATCCGATTTTGGATTGAGAGCCAGAAGTTCCGGAAACAGGACGGCCATTTCGTCCGCATCCACCGTATCAAATTCCGGCATATCGGCTCCAGCGTGGCGCATCTCCACCTGCATGCCATCCAATGTCAGGATTTGCGGTGTGTCACATAGCACGAGGAAATAGTCGGTCGAGGGCGCATGTGAAACATGCTCTGTTATCCCGTGCCAACCGACGAGATCCTTCACCGGAACCATCACTTCACGTGCAGCGAAGGCAGCCTCAAACTCAGAGCCCCGCATCCAGATCCGAGAATTTGGCGCAAGCAAACAATCGCGTGCAGGAACATTTCTCCCCAAAGCGCCAGCAGGAACGCGGATTGGATGCTCAATTGCCTGCAACATTCCAACCCAACGCACACGGATAAGCCCCAGATCTCGGCTAACCACTTCATCACCAGCGCGAAGCGTTTCGACCGCCACCTCTCCTTGTCGGGTTGCGATCTTTGTGTTTCTCGCAACCAGGCTCACATCTTTTGAGCCCAGCTGTTGCACCGGACACTGCCGGCCATTTGTGTATGCTGTTTCTGCCTGCGCCATTTTTGCTCTCCCATGGCCATTTGATCGACCGGTTGTTCCGATCGATCTCCCCCATGCTGACGTTGGATGCGTGTTAGGCCCTGGCAGGAGCTTTGTTGATCTTAGTTACAGCGTTTCTCAGCGTCTTCGACGGCAGCGGTAAAGCCGCGCAGGGAAAACGTATCGGCGGTTTTGGTCCCGCGTGAAGAGCGCGCCGTCAGCGTCGCATCTGCCCCGCGTTTCATGGCCGCAACAATTTTGGCATCATCGCCAGAAGACGCAGGCCAAGCCCATTCACCTTCTGTGATCATCACAAAACTCTGACCGTCAATGCTCACTTCAACGGTGGATCCACCAGCAAAGGGATATCCACCGGTAAACCCAACCTGCGCCGAGACGCTCTCATGGGGCAAGAAAGACACCATCAGTAGAATGTCGCTGCGGCGTACGGCCACAACCTGTCCACCACGGGTGTTCACGCTCTCTTTGGCTGTGCTCACCGCCCAGCATTCACGTTTGTCACCGTCTTTGTGCTCAAAGACGCTCCAATCCGTGATGGCGTTGACCTGATTTTCGCTTGATGCCTGTGCCGAAACACTGCCACTCCAAAGCGTCGCCGCCATGGCCAGCGCCGTCATCCAACGTGATGTCATGCTCTTCTACAGCCTCCAAGCTGTGTGTTGCCTCTGGTTCCTGCCCGCTGGTTTTGCACCATTTGTGTTGGGCCGGAGATTATTATACGCGATAGAATAAGCTTAGCCCATGTTTGCCGCGAGACGAAAGACCCGTTGGCACAAATTTGCCCATGAAAGCGAGAGATTTATGACCAAAGCCGTGCCGATGACCGAACTCTGGCGAGGAGACATTCTTGAGAGTGTCCACAGCGGCCATGCCGTGGTCTGCAATGCCGACGGGGAGATTGTGCATGCATGGGGCGATCCGGATGCCATTGTGTTGCCTCGCAGCTCCTCAAAAATGATCCAAGCATTGCCTTTGGTGGAAAGCGGCGCAGCCGATGCCGCGGGTTTGACGGAGCAGCACTTGGCGCTGGCCTGCGCGTCCCATAACGCGTCTGCCATCCACAATGACATGGTGAATGCCTGGCTCGCGGCACAAGGATTTTCCGACGAAGATCTGATTTGCGGACCTCAGGAACCGCGCGACATCGGTATTCGTGATGAGTTGATCCGCTGCAATGACCCAGTCTGCCGCGTACACAACAACTGTTCCGGCAAACACACGGGTTTCCTCACTCTGACCAAACATCTCGGCGCAGAGAAAAACTACACAGATATCAACCATCCTGTTCAAAAAGCCGTTCTGGCAGCGCATGAAGAGCTGACACAGGAAACCAGCACAGGCTACGGCATTGATGGCTGCTCTGCTCCCAATCACGCCAGCACACTTAAGGGCATGGCCCGCGCTATGGCATTCTTTGCAGCCGCTCGTGAGGGCGAAGGCGCCCGCGAAACAGCCGCTGCACGCTTGCGGGATGCTATGGCCAAACATCCGGAGTATGTGGCTGGCGAAGGCCGCGCGTGCACCAATCTGATGCGCGCAATGAACCATAAAATCGCGATCAAAACTGGTGCTGAGGCCTTCTTCATCGCCATATTGCCCGAACAGAAACTGGGTGTCGCACTGAAGATCATTGATGGCGGCACACGCGCCTCTGAAAATGCGATTGCGGCGATTTTGGCGAAGCTCGGTGTTTTAGACCCTAACCATCCGGAAGCGACCAAATATCTCGATTCGCCAATCAGAAATTGGGACGGTCTACAAACCGGGATTATGCGCGCCACAGAGGTGATGCGCTGAATTTCACCACTCCAGCTTCACTCTGCAGAAATACTCCCGCCGGAGGCATCGACATATGCCACCGGCGCTTCATTTAGTCTGGTTTGGCTACATCTCCATCGCTTCGGCCACTTCCACTGTGCCCATCCCGCCCTCCAGGATTGGGCAGCCTTTTGCGATTTCGCAGGCCGCGTCGATATCGGACGCATTGACAAGCGTGTAGCCGGAGACCGGGTTGGCACCGCCATCATTCGCGACGCCATCTGCGCTGACGGTTTTTGACATACCTGCCGGGTTGCCACCATCGACGAGATCAGCGCCTATCCCTTCCATCCACTTCATCCAGGCTGCCATGACTTTCTCGCCTTCCTCCGGCGTTTCCGGGCGCCCACCTCCGTGATAAATGAACATAAATTTTGGCATTTGAAGTCTCCTTTGTTGAAGGGTCTTGATCCAAATTTATTCGAGAAGCGCCTGCAGCCTATTGGTAGAACTGTTCCAGCCCCAACTGTGGCCACGCACAGCTTCTTCGTCCTGCAAGTTCTTGTGATCTATAATTAGCTTGGCGCCCCGCGCCGTCGCCTCAACGGTGAATGTGACATGACTTTCATGTCCACGTTGATCATTTTCGTCGTGCCAAGCCCAAGTAAACCCGACCGAATGTGGCGGATCGATACTTGTCACTTGGCCTGACATTTTCATCTGCCGACCAGCGTCACTGATTTTGACAGAATGCCACGGGCCAAGTCGCGTAAAATCTAAAGTGTGGTCGCCCAATGTCATGCCTTCCGGCCCCCACCAACGGCTCAGGTCAGCCGGATTTGTGATCGCAGCGTAGAGGCGCTCAGGCGAGACAGAGAACTCCCTTTCCAATCGCGCATCGCTCACGACGTTTCCTCCGCCAACAGGGCATCCAAACGCTCCAAGCCTGACTGCCAAAACGCTTTATGGTCCATTGTCCATCCTGCAACGGCTTGCAGCGCTTCCGGTCGAACGCTGTAAAGACGTTTTGTGCCCTCTGCGCGCTGTGTCACCAGACCTGCTTTGCGCAGCACTTTAAGATGGCGAGACACCGCAGGACCGCTGATCGACGCGTCTGCCACAAGATCACCGGCTGGAAGCTCCCCAACAGCCATAAGACGCTCCATCATGGCAAGGCGGGTTTCATCGGAAAGGGCAGCAAAGGTTGTGGCCAGACAGGTCATAGCCTGATCTTGAGGGGATTCTCTATTTAACACAAATGTTAAATTTCAAGTCTGTCAGAGCACATCCCAGAGCAGTTTGAGCGCCAATGCGACGGAGGTTGCCACCAAAAGCGGGCGGATCAACCTTGCCCCTTTCGCCATGGCCACCTTGGCACCAAGCCGAGCGCCCAAAATTTGCATCGCGCCCATAGCTAAGCCAATAGCCCAAAGCGGGTTGGCAACGAGGATAAACCCGGCGAGCCCGCCAACATTGGAAGCGAAATTCAGAAGCTTGGTATGCGCGGTCGCTTTCAAGATGCCGTAGCCGCCCAGCGCAACGAAGGCGATCATATAGAAACTGCCCGCGCCCGGCCCCAAGATACCGTCATAGAAGGCAACAACCGGAACAGCCGTCAGGGAAAAGATGATGGGTTTGAGACGCGCTGTACGATCCATCTCGCCGGGATCTTTGCGAAGGGCAAAGAACAGCGCAATTCCGATCAGCAGAACCGGCAAGATCAGCCGAATCCAGTCTGTTGGCAAAACGGATACAAGGAGTGCACCGCCAAGCGATGCGATAAACGCCAACAGTGCAGGTCCAGCCTGAGCGCGCAGGTCGACCAAGCCACTCTTTGCATAGGAATAGGCAGCGGTGCCCGATCCAAACATCCCTTGTATCTTGTTTGTTGCGAGTGCTTGCACGGGCGGCACACCGGCAATCATCAACGCCGGCACCGTGACCAATCCGCCGCCACCAGCTATCGCATCCACGAAGCCCGCAAAAAATCCTGCTGCCAGCAAGAGCAGCAGCCCCTCAACCCCAAATTCCAGCATGTATTAGAGGCCCGCGAACTCAGACTTAGCATAGCCTTGGATATACAGCAGCGCAGTGAGGTCGCCGTGGTTGATGCGGATGTCACATTCTGCCGCGACTGAGGGCTTTGCGTGTAAGGCCACCCCTGCCCCAGCGAGCCCCAGCATGCCAAGGTCATTGGCACCATCACCCACAGCCATCACATCTTCATGCGCAAACCCAAGTCGTTCGGTGATCTCTTTGAGCGCCTGCACCTTCGCTTCGCGCCCCAAGATAGGGCGCCCCACATCCCCGGTCAGTTTTTCATCTGCAACCAAGAGCGTGTTGGCGCGGTTTTCGTCAAATCCAAGTTCGGTTGCTACTTTGGCGGTAAAGGCTGTGAAACCGCCTGAAACTAACGCTGCGTAGGCGCCTTCCGCTTTCATTGTCGCCAAAAGCGCTTTCCCCCCGGGCATGAAAGTGATGCGTTCTGCGAGCACCTCGGCGATCACCCCCTGATCCAAGCCCTTCAACAGGCCAACGCGCTCCGTCAATGCACCTTCAAAATCGAGTTCTCCGTTCATCGCCCTTGCGGTGATGTCTTTGACGCGATCCCCGACACCCGCTTCGTCAGCCAACTCATCGATGCACTCTTGCTCGATCATTGTGCTGTCCATGTCCGCCAGAAGCATCTTCTTCCGGCGGCCTTCAGTCGGCTGAACAACGAGATCCACACCCATCTTCTGCAAATCAGCCCAAACCTCCCAAAGATTGTCGGGTTTGGCAGGCAGAGCAAACTCCGCAGCCTCTTCAACTGCGAGCCAATGTACGGTGTCACCTCCCCACGCATTACGCAAATTCTCCACAAGCGTCCCATCAAGACTTGGTAACGTCGGATTGGTCAAAAGCGTGGCAGTGAACATCAGGGGCCTCAACAGATTTGAAGTTAGCTTGAGCGCCATAGAGCACGGCATCAAAGATGTTTCCAGTCTCGGATATTTCTGGCCGTAAGGTTTTATTCATCAGAATCTGCAGCTGTCGCACCCACATCGTTCATGTGACCGAATGTTTCCGATAGTGGTCATTTAGCGTCGTTTTTGAATCACAAACTGTCGCCAATGCGGATTTTTCCTGTTGTGAGATCCCGCCACTCCGCCTAAGTCGGTCCGTGGGACACCTCTCCCCAACGAGAGGCATTTATCTGGAAGGATAGCATTTATGGCTACTCAACAACCGGCGGTTCGCCCGGCGAATCCGCGTTTCTCCTCTGGCCCTTGTGCCAAACCCCCCACATTTGATGTCTCCAAGCTCGCAGATGCCGCTCTCGGCCGCAGCCACCGTGCCGCCATCGGCAAGGACAAGCTGAAGGCCGCGATTGAAGGCACGCGCGAGATCCTGGGCATCCCCGCAGAGTACCGTATTGGTATCGTGCCCGCTTCTGACACAGGCGCGGTTGAAATGGCGCTCTGGTCCCTTCTGGGCGCGCGCAAAATCGAAATGCTGGCATGGGAGAGCTTTGGCGCTGGCTGGGTCACCGATGTGGTGAAGCAGCTTAAGATTGATGCCGAGGTCAAGACCGCCGACTATGGTCAGATCGTGGACCTGGCGACAGTCGACACCAAGAACAACGATGTCGTCTTCACATGGAACGGCACCACCTCCGGTGTGCGCGTGCCAAATGCCGATTGGATTGCGAATGACCGTGAAGGGCTGACAATCTGTGATGCGACCTCCGCCGCATTTGCGATGGATCTGCCCTGGGACAAGCTGGATGTGACCACCTTCTCCTGGCAGAAAGTGCTGGGTGGCGAAGCGGCGCATGGCGTGATTGTCCTGAGCCCGCGCGCTGTGGAACGACTGGAAAGCTACACACCGGCCTGGCCGCTGCCAAAGATCTTCCGTCTGACCAAAGGCGGCAAGCTGATCGAAGGTATTTTTACCGGCGCCACCATCAACACCCCCTCCATGCTGGCAGTCGAAGACTATCTCTTTGCGCTGGATTGGGCGCGGTCTGTGGGTGGCCTTAATGGGCTCATCGCGCGCGCGGATGCCAATGCCAAAGCGGTTTTCGATTTCTGTGACGGAAACGACTGGATCACGAACCTCGCCGAAGACGAAGCCACGCGTTCCAACACATCGGTTTGCCTGAAGTTCTCAGACGACCGCATTCAAGACGGTGCAGCATTCGCAAAAGCGGTGGCCAAACGTCTTGAGGCAGAGAACATCGCCTTGGACATCGGCGCCTATCGCGACGCACCTGCTGGCCTTCGCATCTGGTGTGGCGGCACGGTTGAGACCTCCGATCTGCAGGCCATGCTGCCTTGGCTCACATGGGCCTTTGAGGCCGAAATCGCAGCGCAAGCCTAAGAGGGGCGCCCCGAGGGCACACCCTACGTAGGGTGCGCAGTTGTTGCGCATCTTCCCTGAACTAGATTTTCCAAAGGACGCTTAAAATGGCTCCCAAAGTACTCGTATCCGACAAACTCAGCGAAACCGCCGTTCAAATTTTCCGCGACCGAGGCATCGACGTCGATTTCATGCCTGACCTTGGCAAAGACAAAGAGAAACTGGCCGAAGTGATTGGTCAATATGACGGGTTGGCGATCCGCTCCGCCACCAAGGTGACCCCGACAATCTTGAATGCTGCCACCAACCTCAAAGTGGTTGGCCGCGCGGGCATTGGCACCGACAATGTGGACAAGGACGCTGCTTCTAAAAAGGGTGTGATCGTAATGAACACGCCTTTTGGCAACATGATCACAACTGCGGAACACGCCATAGCGATGATGTTTGCTGTGGCGCGCCAAATCCCGGAAGCCAGCACATCGACCCATGCCGGGAAATGGGAAAAGTCTAAATTTATGGGGGTCGAACTGACCAACAAAACCCTCGGCGTGATCGGTGCCGGCAACATTGGTGGCATCGTTTGTGATCGCGCCCGTGGGCTGAAGATGAAAGTCGTGGCTTATGATCCATTCTTGTCCGCCGAGAAGGCCGACAAGATGGGTGTGGAAAAAGTGGAGCTGGACGAATTGCTCGCCCGCGCTGATTTCATCACGCTGCATGTGCCATTCACCGAACAAACCGCCAATATCCTGAGCCGCGAGAACCTTGAGAAGACCAAAAAGGGCGTGCGGATCATAAACTGTGCCCGCGGTGGCCTGGTGGACGAAAAAGCACTGGCAGAGCTGCTGAAATCCGGCCATGTCGCTGGCGCGGCCTTTGACGTGTTCTCAGAAGAACCTGCCAAAGAAAACGCACTCTTCAATCTGCCCAACGTGGTCTGCACCCCGCACCTTGGCGCAGCGACCACTGAGGCACAGGAGAATGTCGCTCTGCAAGTGGCGGAGCAAATGTCCAACTACCTGCTGACCGGCGCTGTTGAAAATGCGCTCAACATGCCGTCGGTGACTGCTGAGGAAGCCAAGGTGATGGGACCCTGGATCAAACTGGCAGACCATCTTGGCGCCTTTTCTGGCCAAATGACGGACGAGCCGATCAAAGCCATCAACATCCTCTATGACGGCGTGGCCGCGGATATGAATCTTGCAGCTCTGAATTGCGCTGTGGTGGCTGGGATCATGAAAAAGGCCAACCCAGACGTGAACATGGTTTCCGCCCCTGTGGTCGCTAAAGAGCGTGGTATTCAGATTTCGACCACCAACCAGGACAAGTCCGGCACCTTTGATGGCTACATCAAAGTGACAGTGGTGACCGACAAGCGTGAACGCTCCATCGCAGGCACCGTCTTCTCGGATGGCAAGCCGCGCTTCATCCAGATCAAAGGCATCAATATCGATGCCGAGATCGGGGCCAACATGCTCTACACCACCAATGAGGACGTGCCAGGCATCATCGGTACGCTGGGTCAGACATTGGGCGACAATGGCGTGAACATCGCAAACTTTACATTGGGTCGTGCGGACGTCGGCGGCGAAGCGATTGCACTCCTTTACGTGGATGAACCGGTCCCGGCCGAAGCGCGTGCGAAACTGGCAGAAACCGATATGTTCCGCCAAATCAAACCACTGGCCTTTGACGTCGCTTAAACTGTGACAAAGCCAACAAAAGCGCCGCCTCGTTTTGGCGGCGCTTTTTTGTTGCCTCTGAAAGATCCTCTGGGGTTGTGCTCAGAAGATCTCCAATCAACAGTGGGGGTGTTTACACATAGTCGGTTTAGGAGGTTTCCATGTTTCCCCAAATGCGTGACGCTGACCAGCACTCGCCCACTGTTTCCGGCCCGATTGGCCAACTTTTTTTCCAAAGCCGCAACGTGATTGTTGCCGGAGAAATCAACGATGTTCTCGCCCGTCGCACAGTGACCCATCTACTCTCGCTTGCTGAAGCTGGAGATGATCCGATCAACGTTTTTATCTCCTCTCCCGGTGGGCATGTGGAAAGCGGCGATATGGTGCACGATGTCATCCGCTTCATCCGACCCAAAGTACGCACAATCGGCACCGGCTGGGTGGCAAGTGCAGGTGCGTTGATTTTTGTCGGTGCACAGGCTGAAAATCGGTTTTGCCTGCCCAATACTCGTTTCTTGCTCCACCAACCTTCTGGCGGCATTGCCGGACAGGCATCCGACATGGAAATTCAAGCGCAACAAATTCGGATGATGCGTGCCCGCTTTGACACTATGTTTGCCGAAGCGACCGGCCATACTCCGGAACAAATAGCCAACGACACTCAACGAGATTTTTGGCTTACAGCGCAGGAAGCGGTCGACTACGGTCTTGTTGGGCAGATTATTCAAACAGCAGATGAACTCCGATGACAGATCCAGTTTACGCCATCGGCGACATTCACGGGCATCTCGAGAAGCTAGAAGACATACTCGCGCGCATTGAGGCAGACGGCGGTCCCGATGCGCGTATTGTCTTTCTGGGAGACCTTGTTGATCGCGGACCAAACAGTTGCGGTGTGGTCGATAGGCTTATGCGCGCGCGCAATGAAGGCCGCCCTTGGACCGTGGTGAAAGGCAATCATGATCGCATGTTTGAATACTTCATGGGCGCACAACCAAAGCATGATCCCCGCCTACGACCAGAACTCACTTGGCTTCATCCGCGACTGGGCGGCGCTGAAACGCTGGCCAGCTATGGTGTAGATGCTCACGTCGATCGTGCTGTCGAGGACATTCATGCTGACGCGCTCGCGCTTGTTCCCAAAGAGCACATAGAGTTCATATCGAGCCTGCCTTTGTTTCACCTCATGGATCCTATCCTCTTTGTACATGCCGGCATTCGACCGGGCACCGCGTTGGAAGATCAGTCAGAAGACGATTTATGCTGGATCAGAGACGATTTTCTTTCCGATCCCCGGCCACATCCCTGGCTGGTGGTACACGGCCATACGGTTGTTAAAACCGTCGAACACAAAGGCAATCGCATCGACCTGGACACAGGAGCTGGCTACGGAAAGCCTATTTCAGTGGCCGTCTTTGAAGGCTCAGATGTCTGGACCTTGGAAAGTTCCGGCAGGAAGGTCCTGAAGCCCGCATAAGCAACAGGCTGCTCCGCTCAAAACACCATCGATCCTCCGCGCCCTTTCTGCGCAAAGCCGGCTAGAGGCTTTGTTAAGGTTTTCTTCTTACTCTTTTCGGATCAAGTGTATGTGTTTTGTTCTGGTGTTGTTATGTTTCTGCGTGTGTTTGCGCTGCTCTGCGGCCTATCTGGGATGGCTTCGGCCGACGTCTACAAGGTGTATTTGGATGCGGATCGGACTTCCAATTATGCCTCTGCACGGTCAATCGAGATTGGTATTCTGGCCGCGTTTGACGAGGTAGATCGTGTTGTCAATGGACGCGAGATTGAATTTGTGCCTCTTGATCACCGCGCCAATAGCAAACGCTCAAAGAGACATCTCCAGCAGTTTCTAGACGACCCTCAGGCAATCGCGGTCGTGGGAGGCCTGCACTCCCCGCCTTATCTCTCCTCCAAAGACTATGTGAATGAAAATGGCATACCATTGCTATTGCCTTGGTCGGCCGCTGCCCCACTCACACGTGCACAGACTGCTCGAAACAGCATTTTTCGCCTGTCTCTAGATGATGCGAAAGCAGCAAAAATCCTTGTTCCGCAGGCCGTAACACAGGACAAATGCCAGCATATCACCCTGATCTTGTGGCGGTCAGGATGGGGAGAATCCAACGAGCGTACCATGACCGCAGAGATGAAATCTCTCGGGTTTGGTCGCTATAACATCCGCTATTTTGAGGGTAACTTGGGGGAGGCTGATGCCTTGTCTCTTGCCAACGCATTGGATGCCGCGGGCAGTGATTGCGCCATTTATGTGGGCAATGCGAAAGATGCTTCTGTCATTTTCACCGCGCTCCACAAAACAGATATGAAAACCAGAATGCTCAGCCATTGGGGCATTACCGGAGGAGACTTCGAAGAAGATGTTCCGGCCGCAGTGCGCGACGGGTTGCAACTCCGTTTCATTCAGCCCTGCTTCAGTTTCGAACCACCGGCAGGATCTTCCGGTGTGCGCCTAAAGCAGATCGTCAAAACCTATGGTGAGGATTTTGATGAAAGTGGCTATTTGCGAGCGCCAGCCGGGTTCTTTCACGGATATGATCTTGGCCTTTTGCTCATTGAAGCATTGAGAAACATCGAGGTCGAAGCCGATATTGCGACACAACGCGCGATGTTGATCAAAGCATTGACCAATATCGAAGGCCCGATCGACGGGTTGCTTCGCCGCTATGAGTTTCCTTTTTCGGAATACGCGACTCAAAATCCGGAAGCGCATGAAGCACTCGAAGTAGGAGACTTCTGTATGGCGCGTTTCGACAACGAGGACCGTATTGTTACCGCCAAGTCTGATCACTTCTAAAAATGGCCAGCTCAATGCGCTACACGTTGTTCTTCAATATCTTCGTTGTGCTCGCCTCTTTGGTATCAGGGGCCTTCACGAGCGCCGTGGTGCGTTTTTCGGTGTCAGAACAAACTCTGAGCTCCCAACAGGAATTTGCAAAAGTTGAAGGTGACGCACTTGCGGATCGGTTGCACACTCATATGGATCAGCTGGGCTTAGGTCTGGCTTTTCTTGCCACGCAACCGGCCATCGTAAATCGCGTCTTGGGAGATGTGCAAACGGACACCTATGCAGATGCGATCTTTGACCGCTATCTTGAAATTGCCCCTTTTGACGGCACTCTCTTGTACGATTTTCTCCCGGAAGAAATTCTCCGGCTAGACGCAAACAACATTCTAAACAAGCGCATCTCAGATCATACCAATCTCTTAGCGCAGCGCGTTGTCGCAACCGAACAAACGCTGTTTGACGTCGTCTATTTTGAGAGCACGCCAACATTAATGGTAGGCGTGCCGGTACTGGCAAACGGATTTGTCGAAGGCGTTCTAGTAGCTATTGACGCCGAATGGAGTTTGCCGGCTCAAGTCATCCCGTCTGGGGTAAAAGCCTTGACGCTGACGCGAACCCAGCAACAAGATCCCGCAAATTGGTCGTTTGCAAGCAACATGGAAGGCACCGGCCTAACCCTTCAAGTGCAGTGGGACGCAGCGGCGCTGGATCAGGCACGAACGGCACTTTTGCGATCTCTCACATGGGCGATTTTCGGAATTCTGATGGTGGCGGCGCCATGTATGTCACTGCTCGGCCATCGGCTGTTGGTTAGGCCTGTCAAAGCCCTAGAGAAAGCCAAAACCGAAATGGAGGAACTAGAACAGAAACATAGGGAACTGTCAGAAGTCGCCATCCGTTCCAATGATGCAGTGGTCATCACGGATAAAAACAGGCTGATCACCTGGGTCAACCCAGCGTTTGAAAACCTAACAGGCTATAAACTGGGAGAGGTTCTCGGAAAATCTCCGGGTGCGCTACTTCAGGGCGAACTGTCTGATCCAAAAGCCATTGCAACCATGTCTCGCAATCTAAACGCTGGAAAGGCGGTGACTGTTGAATTGATCAACCATGCAAAAGACGGGCGCCCCTATTGGGTGGAGGTCGCGATCAACCCGGTTTTTGATGAGTGCGGTACGTTGGTGCGTCTGATTGCAGTGGAGCGGGACACTACACGCCAAAAGGTACACGAAAAGCGCCTCAATCAGGCAGCGCTTGAGGCTGAAGAAGCCAACAAAACCAAGAGCCGTTTTCTAGCCAATATGAGCCACGAAATCAGAACGCCGATGAATGGGATCATTGGCATGTCAGAAGTTTTGTTGGACGAAGACCTTTCCACCGAAGCACGGGAATCGGTGAACGTCATCCGCTCTTCTGGTTTAGCTCTTGTCGGGATTATCAACGATATCTTGGACTTTTCAAAGTTGGAAGCAGGACAGTTTGAAACATCAAGCGAGCCTGTTTTGATTGACGATCTGGTCTACGAAGTTGTTGGTCTGGTCAAACAGGGGCTCGAAAAACCTGACGTGGCCTTTGAAGTGACATTAGATAAAGCCATGCCAAGAGTGATTTGGTCCGACGCCAAAAGACTGCGGCAAATCCTGCTGAATGTCGTTGGGAATGCGAACAAATTCACCCTAAGCGGACGTGTCCGAGTTTCCCTCCAAAGACGCGCCCACACACAAGACGACTCTTTCGAAATACATGTTTCCGACACCGGCGTCGGCATCGCCGAAGACAAGCTGGACCGGGTGTTTGAAGCATTTAAACAGGTGGACAATTCTGCAACGCGCACCTTTGATGGCAGCGGCTTGGGGCTCGCGATTACAAAGGGGCTGATTGATGTCATGGAGGGCCAAATCTCCGTGTCATCCGTTCTGGGTGAAGGAACCACATTCACGATTGTTCTGCCCCTGTGCACGACGGGCTGCGGTCACGCCCCAATTAACAATCTGAATGGTAAACACATCGCCATATTAACCCAAGACTCACCGGATTTAGCGCGGTTCTGGCAAGACCGATTGGCTTATGTTGGTGCAGAAGTTGTCCTACTGCGTATGAGCGAATTCAATCTTCCACTGATGAATCGTCATGCGATCCTAGTTGGTGGATCGAAGCTTCCGAAATCGGCGCAGCAGAACGTGGAAAAGTCGAAGTGCCATGTATTTGAGATCGGCGATAGCGACCAAACGAGAGGTAAGTATCCATCACTGAGTCCGTTGATGACTAACTCCACTCTCATAGAACGCTTGTCTCCCGAAGAAGACGCGTTGAATACCCCACGAGATACGAAAACAGAATTGCCCAATTGGCGGATCCTTGCTGCGGATGACAACAAGGTCAATCGGTTGGTATTGGAGAAGTTGTTCAAAAATCAGCCTGTTGAATTTCAGTTCTGCGTAAACGGACAAGAGGCGGTAGATGCCTTCCAAGATGACCCGAGTTTCTCTGTCGTGCTCATGGACATATCCATGCCGATAATGGGCGGGTTGGAAGCAACACTGCGCATTCGAGAATTCGAACTTGTGCACGGCTTAGCACCCACCTCCATCATCGCTCTAACAGCCAATGCAAGCAAAGAAGATCGTGAGACCTATCTCGCCCAAAAAATGAACGCTGTCCTTTCAAAGCCCTTCAAGAAAGAAGAGCTGCTCGACCTGCTTTGGGAATTCGCAAAGCCAAAAATCGTTTCATCTCAGTCAGACATGCGCGAACCAAAAACCGGAGCCCGCTCATAGACAAATCGTGCCTTTAGGTTTGTGGTAAGTGTAGCGGCAATTTTGAAACTGAAAGATGGTGCCTCAAGAGGGACTCGAACCCCCGACCTTGTCCTTACGAAGGACCTGCTCTACCAGCTGAGCTATTGAGGCACTGCGCCCGTTCGTCTAACCGCTAACGGTTTAGCGCGCAAGGGTCCGCAATCAAACACGAGATCATTTGTCTTTACCATGAGCGGCTACCCGACGGGATCCAGACCTTTTTTGAGTGTTTAACAATCATTATCGGCTCCGGAGGGAGCCTCTCCTTGCCCAAGCGGTCAAAAACCGCTATCGCGCGAGCGTTATATGGACGAAGGGAAAAGACATGTCGGCTCCGAAGAAAGTTGTGCTGGCCTATTCCGGTGGCCTGGATACCTCGATCATCCTGAAGTGGCTGCAAACCGAATATGGCTGTGAGGTGGTGACCTTCACCGCAGATTTGGGTCAAGGTGAAGAGCTTGAACCGGCCCGCCAAAAGGCGGAACTGCTGGGTATCAAACCTGAGAACATCTACATCGAAGATGTGCGCGAAGAGTTTGTACGAGATTTCGTTTTCCCAATGTTCCGCGCCAATGCAGTTTATGAAGGCCTCTACCTGCTGGGCACGTCGATTGCACGCCCGCTGATCTCAAAACGTCTGATCGAGATTGCGGAAACAACGGGCGCAGATGCAGTCGCACATGGCGCAACCGGTAAAGGCAATGACCAGGTGCGCTTTGAGCTGGCCGCCTATGCGCTGAACCCAGACATCAAAGTGATTGCGCCTTGGCGCGAGTGGGATCTTTCTTCCAGAACCAAACTGATCGACTTTGCCGAACAGCATCAGATTCCAATCGCCAAAGACAAACGCGGCGAAGCGCCTTTCTCGGTGGACGCGAACCTTTTGCACACCTCTTCGGAAGGTAAAGTACTGGAAGATCCGGCCGTCGCGGCTCCGGACTATGTCTATCAGCGTACCGTCCATCCTGAAGACGCGCCAAACGAGCCAGAATTCATCGAAATCGGATTTGAAAAGGGTGATGCGGTCAGCATCAATGGCGCGGCTATGAGCCCGGCAACCATCCTGACCAAGCTGAACGAGTATGGTGGCAAACACGGCATTGGCCGCCTGGACCTCGTAGAAGGCCGCTTCGTGGGCATGAAATCTCGTGGCATCTATGAAACACCAGGTGGCACCGTACTTTTGGAAGCCCATCGCGGTATCGAGTCCATCACCATGGACCGTGGCGCGATGCATCTCAAAGATGAGTTGATGCCAAAGTACGCGGAGCTGATCTACAACGGCTTCTGGTATTCTCCGGAGCGTGAGATGCTCCAGGCCGCGATCGACAAATCCCAAGAGCACGTCACAGGCACCGTGCGCATCAAGCTCTACAAAGGCAGCGCGACCACTGTAGGCCGCTGGTCCGACTATTCTCTTTATTCGGAAGAGCACGTAACCTTTGAAGATGACGCAGGAGCTTATGACCAAAAAGACGCAGCCGGCTTCATTCAACTACAAGCGCTGCGACTAAAACTGATCGCGATGCGCAACAAGCGCAACGCGGATTAAACAGTCAGAGTTTAGACACTAAAACCCGCCCAATGGGCGGGTTTTTTGTTTCCGGCAGTTTGCTATCAAACCGACAGTTCAGTTGAATACAGAGGTAAAGCCGGTAGAGTCCATTTTGTGTACAGGATCCTGCTCTTCATGCGGTTTACAAGTCAGAGGGTAGGTCGCATTGCTGTCACATCCGGTAATTGGATATCTTCCCGCGTCTGAGCAAGCGGAAATGAAGGTGACTAAACAGGCTATCAGGATCAGAGGGCGCATGGTGATCTCCATAAAAAGTGTAATTTTGGTTCGATCAGCTATTTATTCTTCGCAATCAGACAAAACATGGCACCAAGAGCCAACAACTTGATAGTTTCGGACAGAACGCTGAAATCCAGAAGAGCACGACAGATTTCTCTGAAGCTTTGCCACTTAACGTCGAGGTAACCAATCCAACGTAACTCTTGCAGCAACGCAATGTGGCTGCGATTAAATGCTCGCGAGAGACTTATTTTTGGAGGATACATGCTGGAAGAGATTGCGGCGCAAATGCGCGAAGGGTTGAAAGATCAAGCGTTTGATAACACGCTGAAATTTGATTGTGGCGACGCCGGAGTGCTCGTTCTGGCAGACGGGACAGCGTCTACCGATGATCGTGATACCGACTGTACCGTCAAAATCTCTGCGGACAATCTCTCGAAGCTTCTGGCGGGAGATCTCAAGCCAACCACAGCTTTAATGTTGGGCAAGCTCAAAGTGTCGGGTGACATGGGCGTAGCCATGAAGTTGGGACAGTTGCTGGCCTAAATATCTGTTTCCAGACTCTTCTTCACGGAGGCAGTGTTCCCTACCTCCGTGTTGAGGACGCTCAGCGCTTTTGCGATTTCATCTCTTCGTAGATTGGCAAAGCCGCATCAAGCACCGGCTGGAGGTTATCAGGAACCTCTGGCAACGGGCCCTCTGCACCTGCAAATCCTGTGGAATTCCAAACTGCGCCATACCAGTGTTTGGCCCAAACGCCATCATCCTTATGCCCACCTTTGGGCCAGCTGAGCATCGCCGGATCGTAATCTAAACCTATATCGTTACATAGCTTTCTCAGCGCATCCTCGGGATTTTCCCGAATGTCATGGCTGTCAACGATGACGACATCTCGCCCCCAGTCGCGCACTTTTTTGAGAAGCGCTAGCTGTTGAGGAAAACCAATATCCTCAAGTGTAGGGTTCTCTCGTTTGGCCGCATATGAGGCGATCACGCGTGCCGGATGGCGCAGCAAAAATACATTTTTTGCATCCTTCATCCACTCTCTGGGAACGCCATCAATCATATGCTGCGTCATATGTTTTTGATAAAAAACGGGTTTACCATCTGGGTTGTCGCCTGAGAGCGCTGAAGCCACCACTTGTGGATCCTGATGTTGTGACCTCAGGATCTCTGCGCTCATCGGATGATCTAGGCCGGTTTTTGCAAGGTAAGCCGCGTAAAAAGGTTCATCCACCACTGCACAATCCGAGCGATTGCCAAAAGCATACATCATCGCCGTGGACAGATTTCGCGGCCCACTCCACATCGCTATCTTCATCAAAATCCCCCTTCTGTATTGCGTCGGTATCACGGCTGTATTGCGGAAGTGGATTTTGGGGTCACTCAGTCGCCCACACACAACCTATGATAGCTTTGATACCGTTGATTTTCGCAGACGCTAGCGCGCACCTGCACTAAGACCAAGAGCAAATGCTTCTGGTAACTGACAACGTTGAATGCCATTCTGTGATATCGATGCAATTGCGCACCGCGCGACCTTTCAGGGCCTCATTTTGACGTCAATCTACTCTCCGATATCTCCAAATTTAGCCGATCAAAAAACCTTGCTTATACTGGGCAGCACCGGAAAACTTGCCCGGCTGATGCGCTATTCTCTCCAGCTGGCTCCTACCCTTCTTAATGATTGGAAGCCAATTTGGTGCGGGCGCGACTTGGCGGCAGATTTGGACTTGGTGGTTACATCTGAAACACGCGCATTTCCCACAGCAGACGCTGTGCTGGCGCTTTGGGGGGTGGTACCCAGCAGCGGAGACCTCTCACAAAACACAAATCTTGCGAGACGCGCAAACGAGATCGCGTCACTATGTGGAGCAACACATATCATGCATTGCTCCAGCAGCGCAGTCTACGGCCCAGGACAGGCGCTTTCTGAAATATCGAAACCAGCGCCTGCAAACGACTATGGTGCCGCGAAAGTTGCGATGGAAGAAGCTGCTCTGACCATCCACCGTAACTCAAATTCGTCGAAAAAATCGACCATCTTTAGGCTTGCCAATGTCGTGGGTGCTGACAGCTTGTTTGAGGCGTTAAACGGCGGCGGCACCTTGAAGCTTGATCGCTTTCCAAATGGCATGAGCCCCTTGCGGAGCTATGCAACGCCAAAACTTGTTTGGGCCGCCATAGACGCTGTGATTAGCGCCGAGAATCCACCTGACATCGTGAATGTGGCCGCCTCAAAACCTGTCGCAATGCATGACCTGCTTCGGGCTGCAAATCATACTTTCGACTGGCAAGACGCACCGGAAAGCGCAGTCGCGGAGGTCTCACTTGACGTCAGCTTACTTCAACAGTTGACCGGATCAGACTTGCATGTGACAGCAGCTCAGATGATTGAAGAATGGCGTTCAACGCGTAAGGCTTTGGTATGATCGGAAGTGGTACGACTTTGGGTAGGCGCCTCATGGATTTAGCGTGGGTGCTTTTTCTGCTCGCGTTGCTATGGCCAGTCATGCTCGTCCTTTCTGTTCTCATCTTGATCCAAGACGGCCGTCCCGTGTTCTACATTTCCGAGCGTATGAAAACGCCCACCCAGGGATTCCAACTGCTCAAATTCCGTACGATGACAAATGTCTCTCATGACAGCGGCGTATCTGGCGGCAATAAAGCGCACCGGATCACAAAAATTGGGCTCTTCCTGCGCAAATATCGACTGGATGAATTGCCGCAGCTGATCAATATCTTGCGCGGTGACATCAGTTTTGTTGGTCCTCGCCCGCCGCTGCGCCGTTATGTTGAGCGCTTTCCAGGCCTCTACGCCGAGGTTCTGAAGGATCGCCCAGGAGTGACTGGCCTGGCAACGCTAATCTATCACCAAACGGAAGAACGCTTGCTGGCCAATTGCCAGACAGCTGAAGAAACTGAAGCTGTTTACGAGCGTCGATGCGTACCGACAAAGGCAAAGCTGGATGTGCTTTATGCGAAGAAACGAACTCTTTGCAGTGATCAACGGCTCACCGTTGCAACAGTTTTTCGCAGAGTTTCACCAGTCTACCGCTCTCGGAAGCGTGGGTAGAAACGGCTCAGGTTGCTCCTACTCACCGCCTTTCACCTTGGTGTGACAACAGGTTTCATAGGATTGAGACTCACGAAGAGCCAGCGCAAGATTGGGGCAACAAGGAGTTGTCTGATGAAAAAACTGCAGAACCTGAAAACCGCAGCCCTATCCGCTCTGATTGTTCTGGGAACATTTGCTCACAGCGAGCGTGCCTACGCCATGAACACGGAAAAACTGATCGTCGCCGGTGGATGCTTCTGGTGCGTGGAGAGCGACTTTGAAAGTGTCAAAGGTGTTCAGGAAGCGCGGTCCGGCTTTATCGGCGGCAACACAGCCAACCCAAGCTATAAACAGGTCACCAAAGGTGGGACAGGTCACTACGAGGCGGTAGAGATTACTTTCGATCCCT
Source organism: Shimia sp. R9_2 (assembly GCF_017743735.1). Taxonomy (GTDB): domain Bacteria; phylum Pseudomonadota; class Alphaproteobacteria; order Rhodobacterales; family Rhodobacteraceae; genus Shimia. The sequence goes on along the minus strand of NZ_JAGHRO010000001.1, from coordinate 351,759 downwards.
CCAAAGTTTCACGTGAAACGCTGCTAGATCTGTTCTTCCGCTCTGTTGATCCCACAGATGCCGGCGGTCAATTTTGCGACCGAGGCGACAGCTACCGCACCGCGATTTTTGTCGCCAATCAAAGCGAACAAAGCAAGGCTCAAGCCGCAAAAGTGAAAGCCCAGGCTCAGTTGGGGCGGACAATTGTGACGCCAATTTTGCAGGCCGGAACCTTCTATGAGGCAGAAGCCTATCATCAGGACTACTACAAAGGCAGCAAGATTGTATTGACCCGCTTTGGGCCGAAAAAGCAGAGCGAAGCCTATAAGCGCTATCGCAAAGCATGCGGCCGGGATGCGCGCGTAAAAGAACTTTGGGGAAGCGCTGCTCCATTTGTAGGCCACTAAGGCCCCTCAGGGTTTTGGCCCCATCGCGGTAGAGCTACGATACCCTCGAGGGTCATTTCTAGCCAAAATTATGTGCGAGGCAGTGCTTAGAAACGCGCCTCGTCCACTTCTTTTAAATCAGGGATCACATCTGCGGTTCCCTGTCGGGTCACCATCAGGGCACCTGCGCGCATCGCGAGAGCAATAGCCTGCTCCATGGGCAGGCCACGGTCACGCGCAGCAAGCACATAGCCCGTGAAGGTGTCCCCAGCACCCGTGGTGTCGACCGGTGTCACAGGCATTGCAGGAAAATCGCGAGACTGCCCCTCATGCAGCCAGCGCGCACCTTTCGCACCAAGCGTAATGATCACGTCGGTGACACCCAGAACATCCGGAGATTTGCCAGTCGCCTCTTCCAATTGCTCAGCCTCCACCTCATTCAGGATCAAGAAATCGAGGTGAGGAAGAACAGCCTCAACAGCCTCCGCCTCAAATGGCGCAGCGGCATAAGCGACATAGAGACCAAGCTCCCGCGCAATTTTTGCGGCCTCGGGCTGATCTTTGGTCTCATTCTGCATCAATAACGTGTCGCCTGTACTCGCCTCTGACAGCGCTGCAGAAATGGTTTCGGCCGGTATTTGATGATTGGCACCTTGGAAAAGAACGATGCTGTTTTCACCGCCCGCATCCACATAGATGTGAGCTTGGCCATTTGGAGTGTCCGGAAGCTTGCTGATGTGGCGTGTATCCACGCCGAACTCCATCATACGGTCGGCCGCCCAATGCCCATCATGCCCAACCGCGCCAACATGCACTGTATGCGCACCTGCACGTGCGGCGGCAACGCTCATATTTGCCCCTTTGCCGCCAAGGCCCCGAGTCAACTTGGTCGCTGCAAGCGTTTCGCCTGGCCCCGGCAAATGAGGTACATGATAAAAGAAATCGGCGTTGATGGAGCCGAGGTTGTAAATCGCCATGAGAATACGCCGTGTTTCTGGTTTCTTTGATCTAACGATCAAAAATTTGCACGCTTGTCTATTGGCAATGACCTTACCTGAGGTTTTGCGCTTTTCCATAGGGACCGAGGTTTGCTATCTGAGGAAAACCAAACCTTGGGGGTTCTGAGCAGTGAAGGGCGACAAGCCGGGCGTCACGCCGATGATGGCGCAATATCTGGACATCAAAGCGCAGTATCAGGATGCGCTGTTGTTTTACCGGATGGGTGATTTTTATGAGATGTTCTTTGACGACGCTGTGGCGGCGGCAGAGGCGCTCGATATTGCCCTGACCAAACGTGGCAAACATGAAGGCAATGAGATCCCCATGTGTGGCGTCCCGCATCACGCCGCAGAGGGGTATTTTCTAACCCTCATCCGCAAGGGCTTTCGTGTCGCCGTTTGTGAACAACTTGAAAGCCCGGCAGAGGCAAAAAAACGTGGCTACAAAGCGGTGGTGAAACGGGATGTGGTGCGGCTGGTGACGCCGGGCACATTGACCGAAGACAGCCTGCTGGATGCACGGCGACACAACTTTCTGGCAGCTTATGCTGTGGTGCGAGATGAAGCGGCGCTGGCCTGGGCCGATATTTCGACAGGTGCGCTACATGTGATGCCATTGGCGCCGGTGCGACTGGGGCCTGAACTTGCACGCTTGGCGCCAAGTGAGCTGTTGATGGCAGAAGGCTCGGAAGGTGAGCTCGGACCAGTTGTCGATGATATGGGGGTTCCGCTGACATCTGTATCACGCGGTAGTTTTGACTCAGTTTCAGCAGAAAAACGGGTTTCTGCGCTGTTCAAAGCGTCGTCTCTTGAAGCCTTTGGCACATTTTCGCGGCCCGAGGCTGGAGCTCTCGGTGCCATTGTCGACTACTTGGAGCTGACCCAAAAAGGAAAATTGCCGCTGTTGCAGCCGCCAGTGCGCGAAGCGACGCAGGGTGTAATGCAAATTGATGCGGCGACTCGGCGGAACTTGGAGCTAACGGCAAGCCTTTCTGGCGGCCGGGTCGGATCCCTTCTCGCAACAATTGACCGGACAGTGACCGCCGGTGGCGCACGCCTGTTGGAGCAAAGACTGTCCTCGCCCTCGCTGCGCTTGGCAGCCATTCGCGAGCGGCTGGATGCGGTCAGCTATATGGCTGATCAACGTGGCGAGGCAGCGGATCTACGTGAAGCTTTGCGCAAGGTTCCAGATTTGGACCGCGCCCTGTCTAGGCTGGCGTTGGACCGAGGCGGTCCTAGAGATTTGGCAGCCATCCGGAACGGCCTCGGGCAAGCAAGTCTTTTGGCAGAAAGAGCTTTTTCTGGTGATTTGCCAGATGATTTGACCGAGGCACGACGAGCACTGTCCGGACATGAGGAATTGCTTGATCTTCTGGAAGACGCGCTGATCGCAGAGCCGCCGCTTCTTGCCCGCGATGGTGGCTTTATCGCTCCCGGATTTGACCCGGAGCTGGATGAAAGCCGTGAGCTGCGCGATCAAGGGCGTGGTGTGATTGCTGGCATGCAAGCACAGTATAGCGAGCAAACCGGCATCACCGCGCTTAAGATCAAGCACAACAATGTGCTAGGATATTTCATCGAAACCACCGCAAAGCATGCGGATACGATGATGTCTCCGCCCCTGTCTGAAACCTTTATACATCGTCAGACCACCGCCAATCAGGTGCGCTTTACCACCGTTGAGTTGAGCGAAATGGAAACCAAGATCCTGAATGCCGGAAACCGGGCACTCGAGATCGAAAAGCGGCTCTATGACAGCTTAAAAAGCGCGATTTTGGATCGCTCCGCTGAGGTTGCGGCAGCTTCCAGAGGACTTGCGGAGTTTGATTTATCTGCGGCTTTGGCGGAGCTTGCAGCGAATGAGAAATGGACCCGTCCTGAGGTCAATGACAGCCGGGATTTTGCCATCGAAGGTGGGCGACATCCCGTTGTTGAAGCAGCTTTACGCAAAACCGGTGACCCGTTTGTTGCCAATGATTGTGATCTATCAGGCGGCGATGCGGCGAGCATCTGGCTTCTGACAGGCCCAAACATGGCCGGTAAATCGACCTTCCTACGCCAGAATGCACTCATTGCCCTACTTGCGCAGATGGGAAGTTTTGTGCCTGCAAACAGTGCGCGGATCGGGTTGGTCAGCCAGCTTTTCAGTCGCGTGGGCGCGAGCGATGATCTGGCGCGAGGGCGGTCCACATTTATGGTGGAGATGGTCGAAACCGCCGCAATCCTCAATCAAGCTGACGACCGCGCATTGGTCATTTTGGATGAGATTGGACGCGGGACCGCGACCTATGACGGCTTGTCGATTGCCTGGGCAACACTGGAGCACCTGCACGATGTGAACAAGTCCCGCGCGCTCTTTGCAACGCACTATCACGAGATGACACAGCTTGCCGGGAAGATGGCAGGTGTGGACAATGCGACAGTTGCGGTGCGTGAATGGGAAGGTGAAGTGATCTTCCTGCATGAGGTCACGCAGGGGGCCGCAGATCGCTCTTATGGGGTTCAAGTGGCGCAGCTGGCGGGCTTGCCGGCTGCGGTGGTATCGCGTGCACGTGTGGTGCTGGATGCATTGGAAAAGGGTGAGCGGGAAGGCCAGGCACAGAAAGCGCTGATTGATGATCTGCCGCTCTTTGCCGCGACGCCTGCGCCTGTGCCCTCTGCACCAGCGGGACCAACTCCCTTGCAAGAGAAGCTCGCAGATGTGCATCCAGACACATTGAGCCCACGGGAGGCTTTGAATCTCATTTATGAATTGAAGGATATGGCGGAGAACTAATTCTCCCCTTTGCCCAAAGAAAAAGCCTCCGAATGATCGGAGGCTTTTTTGGTTCTATATCTTTGCCAGTTAGGCTGGAGTGGAGCTCACGCCAACTTGGGCTGGGCGCAGAAGGCGGTCGTGCAGCATAAAGCCCTGAGCGGAAACTTGAATGATGTCACCCGCCTTGGTGCCGGGAACGGGCGCTTCAAACATCGCTTCGTGCACGTTTGGATCAAATTTATCGCCCACTTCAGGGGAGATCATTTCGATGCCATGCTTGGAGAAAGTTTTCAGCAGCTCGCGCATGGTCAGCTCAATACCTTCGATCAGCGCAGAGGAGGCCTCTTTCTGCTCCTCAGTGATCGATTCAACTGCGCGTTTCATGTTGTCAAAGACAGGCAGCATGTCACGGGCCAACTTGGAGCCACCGTACTGCTCAGCATCGCGACGCGCTTTGTCGCCGCGTTTGCGGGCATTCTCAGCATCTGCCAGCGCACGCATCCAGCGGTCTTTCAGCTCATCACGCTCGGCACGTAGCTCATCCAGTTCCACCGCCTCATCTGCGAGCTCATCAAGGCTCTGAGCAAATTCTTCGGCTTCGGCTTCTGCGATGTCGTCCAGAAACTCGTTGTCTTTCGGCTCAGCCATTTTTCACCTCTAACCGCGGTCGGAGATCAATTTTCCAACCAGTTGCGCCGTGTAATCCACGATCGGCACAATACGTCCATAGTTTAGGCGCTTGGGTCCAATGACCCCGACAGCACCCACGATCTTTCGATCAGCGTTCATATAGGGAGACACCACCAAAGAGGAACCCGAAAGTGAAAAAAGTTTGTTCTCTGAGCCAATAAAAATGCGCACACCATCGCCTTGTTCGGCAAGATCCAGAAAATCGGCAATGTCGCGCTTACGTTCAAGGTCATCAAACAACGTGCGGATACGCTCCAGATCCTGCTCTTCACCACCGGAACCAAGAAGATTCGCCCTCCCGCGGACGATGAGGCGTTCTTCCTGTCCGCCCTCACCGGCCCAAAGTGCCAAACCGCTTTCCACAAGGTCAGCAGCCAGCGTATCGATTTCCTGGCGCCGACGCGCGATCTCTTCCCGTACGGCTTTGCCTACCTCACTCAGCGTGCGCCCTTCAGCCACAGCATTGAGGAAATTCGCGGCCTCGCGCATGGAACTGGGGGTTTGCCCCGGAGGCGGCGTGAAAAGACGGTTCTCCACATGGCCATCCGCAAACACCAAGACCACCAGAGCACGATCATGCGCAAGGGAGACAAATTCGATGTGTTTGACTGGTGCCTCATGTTTGGGTGCCAGAACCAGCGAAGCCCCCTGTGTGACACCAGACAGAGCCGTGCTGACGCGATCAAGCATGTTGCTCACATCCTTATCACCTTCGCCCAACGTGGCATCGATCCTCTTGCGATCTCCGTGATCCAAATCGCCAACTTCGAGCAGCCCGTCCACAAACATACGAAGGCCTTGCTGCGTCGGCACGCGGCCAGCCGAAACATGCGGACTGTCCAGAAGGCCAAGGTATTCCAGATCCTGCATCACATTGCGAATGGTCGCCGCACTAACTTTCTCTGACAGAGACCGGGTGAGCGTGCGCGATCCAACCGGATCGCCGGTTTCAAGATAGCCTTCGACCACACGGCGAAACACCTCTCGGCTGCGTTCATTCATTTCTTCGAGGATTTTAGTGGTGTCTGTCATCTGCCCGTGCCTTCTGCTCTTCAATAAAATAGGCTCAAGCACAAAGGTCAATCGGCGTTGGTCAATCGGGGTTGCACCCGCCCTGCCCGCGCGGCTATGCCCAAAAGAAATCAAGAGAAGGAAATTCCCATGCGCCCCTCTGGACGTCAGCTCAATGAAATGCGTGCCGTGTCGATTGAGACCAATGTAACCAAACATGCAGAAGGCTCTTGCCTGATCAAAATGGGCGATACGCATGTGCTCTGCACCGCCTCTCTGGAAGCGCGCGTACCGCCGTTTATCAAAGGCTCCGGTTTGGGTTGGGTGACAGCAGAATACGGGATGCTGCCACGCTCTACCTCTTCCCGCATGCGGCGCGAAGCTGCTGCCGGCAAGCAAGGCGGCCGCACCGTAGAAATTCAGCGCCTGATCGGCCGTTCCCTGCGCGCAGGCGTGGACCGTGTGGCTTTGGGCGAGCGTCAAATCACCGTGGATTGTGACGTAATCCAAGCTGATGGCGGCACGCGCTGTGCTTCAATCACCGGTGGCTGGGTTGCCCTGCGTTTGGCAGTGAACAAGCTCATGAAAGCCGGCGACGTCACCACTGACCCGCTTATTTCTCCGGTCGCGGCAGTGTCTTGCGGCATATATGCAGGTCAGCCAGTGCTTGATCTGGACTATCCAGAAGACAGCGAGGCAGGTGTGGATGGCAACTTCATCATGCTGGCCAACGGGCAGATGATTGAAACCCAGATGTCTGCCGAAGGTGCGACCTACTCCCGCGATCAGATGAACCAACTGCTTGATCTCGCAGAAAAAGGCGTGGCAGAGCTCGTTGCCGCGCAAGAGGCAGCCGTGTCATGACGCGGAAGTTCACGGATAAAACGCTGCTGATGGCGACACACAACAAAGGCAAACTTGAGGAGATGATTCATCTCCTTGAGCCCTTTGGCGTTAAAGTTGTCGGTGCTGGAGAAATGGATCTGCCAGAACCGGAAGAGACCGAAGACACATTTGTCGGAAACGCCCGGATCAAAGCCCACGCTGCGGCAAAGGCGACCGGTCTGCCTGCCCTGTCAGACGACAGTGGCATCACGATTGACGCGCTCAACGGCGCGCCCGGCGTCTATACAGCGGACTGGGCCGAGACCGAGAATGGCCGCGACTTTGTGATGGCAATGACCCGGGCCCACAATGAACTCGAAGCGGTAAACGCTCCGCACCCAAGGCTCGCGCAATTCCGCTCCACGCTGGTTCTGGCTTGGCCTGACGGGCATGATGAGGTGTTTGAGGGCGTGGCTCCCGGGCATCTTGTATGGCCCATGCGCGGCAAAGATGGCTTCGGCTATGACCCGATGTTTGTGCCCGAAGGGCATGACGTCACCTTCGCGGAAATGGACCGCTGGGCCAAAAATAAGATCAGCCATCGCGGCCGTGCGGTGAAAGCCTTTGTGGCGGGTTGTTTTGGCTGAGGATTGGCAAAACGGGGGCTTTGGCCTGTATATACATTGGCCGTTTTGTCAGGCCAAATGCCCCTATTGCGATTTCAACAGCCATGTAAGCCGTGAAATCGACCAAAATCGCTGGCTACACGCCTATCTCAGCGAACTGGACCGCGTCGCAACTCAGACGCCGGGGCGTGTGCTTAACACTGTCTTCTTTGGTGGCGGCACCCCAAGCCTAATGGATCCTGATATCGTCGCATCCATTCTGGAACGCGTGCGAAAACTCTGGCCCACATCAAACGACATGGAAATCACGCTTGAGGCGAATCCAGGATCTGTTGAAGCAGGTCGGTTCGCGGCTTATCGCGCAGGCGGGGTAAACCGAATTTCCATGGGCATTCAGGCGCTTAATGACGGAGATCTACAACGTCTAGGCCGCATTCACTCTGTATCAGAGGCCAAGAAAGCCTTCGAAATAGCGCGGAAAACCTTTGATCGGGTGAGTTTCGACCTGATCTATGCACGCCAGGATCAATCCTTAAGTGATTGGCAGGCCGAGTTGAAAGAAGCTCTGTCGATGGCCATAGATCATCTTTCGCTTTATCAACTCACAATTGAACAAGGCACAGCCTTCGGCGATCGCTACAACCGCGGAAAGCTGCGCGGTTTGCCAGAAGACGACCTTGCTGCAGACATGTATGAAACAACGCAGGAGATCTGCGCTGAAGCTGGCATGTTGCCTTATGAAGTTTCTAACTATGCAGCCATAGGCTCTGAATCGCGGCACAATCAAATCTATTGGCGCTACGGCGATTACGCAGGAATTGGGCCAGGGGCGCATGCCCGGCTGACACTTAACGGGAAACGTCACGCGATAGAGACCTGGAAAAATCCGAACAAGTGGCTGGAGACTGCGGAAGCCGGAAATGGTGAAAGTCTGCACGAGGTTATTTCCAGGGACGGGCAAGCCGCAGAATTCCTTCTAATGGGACTTCGCTTGAGCGAGGGTATCGATCTGGCCCGCTACGAGGCCCTCTCCGGGCATACTCTTGAAGGGCCCCGCGTGGATCACTTGATCGAAATAGGTATGATTGAAAAGTCGTCGCGACATCTGCGCGTCTTGCCACAAGGGCGCATGGTGCTAAATTCTGTCCTGTCGGAACTTTTGGTGGACTAAATGCGCGCGATTTGGCTGATCTGCGGATTGATGTGTGTCGCGTTTGCGTTGGTCGGCGTTGTGCTCCCCCTCTTGCCAACTGTCCCCTTTTTGTTGCTCGCAGCTTTCTGTTTTGCACGTTCATCAGAGAGGCTGCACAATTGGCTCCTCAGTCACAAACTCTTCGGTCCGATGATTGATGATTGGCATCGCAATGGTGCGATCAGACCAAGCGCAAAAAGGGCAGCAACACTGTCCATAATGTTGGTATTTGCAATTTCATTGGCTTTGGGTGTCAAAACCACCGTTTTAATCATCCAAGCGGTGGTTTTAAGCGCGGTACTTTTTTTCCTCTGGACGCGACCTAACGCGTAGAGGACAGAATCCGGCACAGTTCGTCTAGATCATCAAGTGTCTGATAATTAATGGTAATTTTACCAGATTCTCCGCCAGACGTATGATCGACGCTGACTTTCATGCCCAAATTAGCGGAAAGATCGCCTTCTAGCGCGACTGTATCGGCGTCCTTATGGGTCTTTGGTCGAGATTTTTTAATTTGCTCGACGAGAGAGCCTGTTTTTTTCGCAAGTTTTTCAGTCTGGCGAACAGAAAGACCATCCTTCACAACTTTCTTGGCCAGCTCTGAGGCATTTTCCGAGGTCACCAGAGCGCGTGCATGACCAGCCGATAGGTCTCCCTCGCGCAACAGCATCTGAACGTCATCCGGTAGATTGAGCAGACGCATCAAGTTTGCGATATGGCTTCGACTTTTGCCGAGCGCTTCAGATACCTTCTCCTGCGTGTGACCGAACTTTTGCATAAGTTGGCGATAGCCCATCGCCTCTTCAACCGGGTTCAAATCCGCACGTTGAATGTTCTCGATGATCGCAATCTCGAGAACTTCAGTGTCATCATACTCTCTGACGATAACCGGAAGCTCATGCAGCTTCGCCATCTGGGACGCGCGCCAACGGCGTTCGCCAGCGACAATCTCGTATCGATCTCCAGATTTCTTCCGAACGATAAGCGGCTGAATGACGCCCTTTTCGCGAATGGAATTCGCCAGATCGTCTAACTGTTCAGGTGTAAAATCACGGCGCGGCTGATCTGGATTTGGCTCAATCCGCTCGATTGGGACAACCAAATCTGCCCGACGAGGTGTTTGCGCAACTTGCGCGCTCTTATCTTCGGTCACATCCGCCATCAATGCACTGAGGCCGCGGCCAAGGCCACGTGGTTTCTTCTTCTCTGCCATACCGGCCTCCTTTATGCAGCGACTTTATAGTTTTTGACCAATAGTTCCTTGGCCAGGGCTCGATATGCCTCTGCGCCCTTGGATGTTGGATCATACTCCAAAACCGGCTGCGCGTAAGAGGGAGCCTCAGAAACACGCACATTCCGAGGGATTTTGGTTTCGAACACCAATTCACCAAGGTTATCGCGCGCATCCTGCTCCACTTGTTGAGACAGGTTGTTACGTGCATCGAACATCGTCAGCACAATACCCTCAATGCGCAGACCTGAATTGGCGGTTTGTCGCACTTCACGCACGGTCAGCATAAGTTGCGACAATCCCTCAAGTGCGAAAAATTCGCTTTGAAGCGGAATCAAGACCGAATGCGCAGCGATCATTGCATTGACAGTCAACAAGTTGAGAGATGGCGGACAATCAATCAATATGTAGTCCAGATCATAGGCATCCATAGCATGCTGACGCAGGGCGTCATGCAACAAGAAGCTACGCTTTTCATTGGTCATCAACTCAATGTCCGCCGAGCTCAGATCGACAGTTGCCGGAACGATCCACATGGTTTCCGAGTCCGTCGTTTGAATCACGTCTTCAAGTTCGGCTTCACCGGTCAACAGGTCATATGTTGTGTTCTGACGATCCTCGACTTCGACGCCCAACCCCGTTGAAGCGTTGCCCTGCGGATCAAGATCCACCAAAAGCACACGACATTTCTGCTCTGCGAGAGCAGCTGCGAGATTTATGGCTGTTGTGGTTTTGCCAACCCCACCTTTTTGGTTGGCAACAGCGATAATCTTGGGGCCCTTAGGGCGCGTTGGATCCGTCACGTTTCAGTTCTCCGACCTTCAGGATGACTGCTTGAGAGTCCGTAATACTCTTTACCACTTCGCAATCAAATGACCACGATTCCTGTACGGATTTAAGCTCTTTTTGCCAGCTTGCTCCCTTTGGAAACAGCCCAACGCCATCTGCCCGCAAATGTCGCTCTGTAAAGTCAAACAACAGCGGAAGATCCGCCAGCGCGCGTGCAGAAAGAACGTCGGCATTCTGCGGAGACACTTTCTCGATACGTTCTGTCAAAACAGCTGCCTTTACGCCGGTCTCTCGCAAAACCGTCCGCAAAAAGGCACACTTACGTTGATCACTCTCAATCAACGTTACCTTCTGCGGCGCAGTTGGCTCTTCCGACATCAACGCAATGACCAATCCAGGGAAACCACCTCCGCTGCCAATGTCCACCCAATGCGCCACATTATGAGGTGCGCTACGCATCACCTGAACCGAATCCAGGATATGACGTTCCCATAAGGCGTCGAGTGTGGACTTGGAAACGAGGTTAATTCTCGGGTTCCACTTAACCAGCAAGTCCGCCAAGACCTGAAGACGCTGAAATGTTTCACGTGAAACATCCAGTGCGTCACGAATGTTCTCTGGACAGTTCATCAGGCGGTTTTCGCTTTCTGGGCCTGGCGCAACTTCGCAAGAAGCAGTGTAAGAGCCGCAGGTGTCATGCCATCAATCCGCCCGGCCTGCCCCAAATTCGCTGGACGTACGGCATTCAACTTGGATTTCAACTCGTTGCTCAAACCTTCGATCACATCGAAGTCGAAATCAGACGGGATAAACTGCGTTTCATCTCTGCGCATTGCCTCGACATCGCGCTTTTGGCGCTCGATGTAATTTGCATAAAGCGCATCACGCTCAAGCTGAAGTTGGATATCTTCGCTTATTTCGGCAAAGCGAGGATCCAGCTCCACAACATCTCCGAAGCTCACTTCAGGGAAAGCGAGAACCTGGAATGCTGTGCGACGGTTACCATCTTGGTTAACTGAAATACCCGCAGAATTAATTTGTTTTGGCGTATAGCCAGTTTCTTCGAGGAGGGCTTTGCCCGACGTAAGCTTCTCCTGCTTGCTTGCAAACACCGACTTGCGCGTTTCGCCAATGAGACCCAGCTCCAACCCAATTGGTGTGAGCCTCTGATCTGCGTTATCCGCACGCAAAGAAAGACGAAACTCTGCACGAGACGTGAACATGCGATAGGGCTCTGTGACACCGCGCGTGATAAGATCATCAACCATGACGCCGATATAGCTGTCCGATCGGCTGAAATGGTGGGGCTCTTTGCCTTGTGCCGCCAAAGCTGCGTTCAGGCCGGCAACGAGCCCTTGTGCCGCAGCTTCCTCATACCCAGTGGTTCCGTTGATTTGTCCTGCAAGATATAGACCAGGTACGCCCTTAACACCAAGCGCCGCATCCAGAGCTCGCGGATCGACATAGTCGTATTCAATCGCATACCCTGGCTGTAGAATTTCCGCATCTTCCAAACCATACATCGACCGCACATAGCTTTCCTGAACGTCCACTGGTAGCGACGTCGAAATGCCGTTTGGGTAGACCGTGTGATCGTCCAGACCTTCTGGTTCCAGAAAAACCTGATGCGAGGTCTTATCCGCAAAACGCACAATCTTATCTTCGATAGATGGGCAATACCGCGGCCCAACGCCTTCGATATGGCCACCGTACATCGCCGAGCGATCTAGGTTTTTCCGGATAATATCATGCGTTTTCTCATTCGTATGCGTGATACCGCAGGAAATCTGCCGAGCGCTCGGCGCCTTGTTCAAGAACGAGAAAACCACCGGATCATCATCACCCGGCTGGCTGTCGAGTAGATCCCATTTGATTGTCTTACCATTCAAACGTGGAGGCGTGCCTGTTTTCAACCGGCCAAGCGGCAAGTCAAAACTGTCAATGCGCTCCGCAAGTTTGACAGACGGGTCGTCCCCCATTCTGCCGCCAGGGCGAGAAACATCCCCGATGTGGATGACGCCGCGCAGGAAAGTCCCTGTGGTGAGTACAACAGAATGCGCCGAGATCTCTGAACCATCCGCTAGGACGACTCCCCGCACCGCCTGCCCCTCCATCCGGAAGTCAGTTGCCTCGCCCTCAACGATGGTCAAATTGGGTGTGGCTTCGATTTCCGCCAACATTTCTTCGCGATAGATCTTTCGATCTGCCTGCGCTCGTGGGCCCTGTACAGCTGGGCCTTTACGACGGTTAAGCAGTCGAAACTGAATTCCAGCCCTATCTGCGATACGCCCCATGACCCCATCAAGCGCGTCGACTTCACGCACAAGATGACCTTTTCCAAGACCGCCAATGGCAGGGTTGCAAGACATGACGCCAATGCCTGATTTCTTCAAAGTCACCAGAGCTGTTGAAGCGCCCATACGCGCCGCTGCCGACGCAGCATCCGTCCCGGCGTGTCCTCCGCCCACAACAATGACGTCAAAATGTTTCACGTGAAACACTCCTCAGATTTGATTCACTTTCCGATACAAAAGCTCGAAAAGATTTCGTCCAACAGGTTCTCTACATCGACATGACCAACGATGGAATCAAGAGCACGAATCGCGGTTCGTAGCTCTTCAGCACCAATATCATAGTGATCGGGTCCAAGTGCGAGAACAGCACGCGCTGTATCCAGTGCTTCTGACGCGCGTTTCATCGCAATCCGATGTCTCTCGCGCGTCGCCACTCCGGATCGACCAGCCTGTTCAGAGAGCTTTTCAGTGATCTCAGAAACCAATTCGCTGATGCCGAAACCGGTTTTGCCTGAAATCGCATTTTTTGGATCAGACAAAGTATCTGCCTTCGCCGTTCTGATCACATCCTCTGGCAGAGGTTCGAAATCCGGCGCTTCATCCTGAGTTTGAAGGAATACACGGAGATCCGCAGCCTCTGCCCTCTCGCGTGCACGCTGAATGCCGATCCCCTCCACGTGATCCTCAGTCTCACGAAGCCCAGCAGTATCCAGCAAAGTCACCGGCAATCCGTTTAGCTCCATGCGGACTTCGATCACGTCACGCGTTGTCCCCGCGTATTCAGAGGTGATTGCCGCCTCGCGACCAGCAAGCGCGTTGAGCAGCGTGGACTTGCCAACATTTGGCGCACCGAGGATGGCGACTTCGAAACCCGTGCGGATGCGTTCAGCCGTATCGACACCAGCGATCTCACGGTCGAGCTCACTTCGCACGCCAGACAGGAGTTCAGTGACTTCCGGCGTGACATCTACAGGGACTTCCTCGTCGGCAAAGTCGATTGTCGCTTCAATCAAAGCAGCGGCGCGGATCAAATCTGTGCGCCATTTGCCTGCAAGTTTCCCAAGATCGCCTGACAAAACCCGCAAGGCTTGACGCCGCTGAGCCTCGGTCTCGGCATCAATCAGATCAGCGAGCCCCTCGACCTGGGCCAGATCAAGGCATCCGTTTTCCAAAGAACGGCGGGTGAACTCCCCTGCCTCTGCCAAGCGAAGCCCATCCATCTCAGAGAGTCCCCGAAGAACCGCATTCACCACGGCAGTTGAACCATGCAAGTGCAGCTCAAGAACCTCTTCGCCAGTAAAGCTGTTCTTATTCGGAAAGTAGAGCACCAAGGCCTGATCCAAACGACGGTCTTCACTGTCTTTCAGGATCTTCAAAGCAGCGTAGCGTGGTTTGGGCAGATCGCCGAAAAGCGCCCTCCCCGCCTCTGCGGCTCGGGAACCGGACACACGAACGACAGCGACCCCCGCTTTACCGGGGGCCGTTGCTAAGGCGAAAATTGTGTCTGGCACATAGGCCATGTCACATTCCTTAAGTGTTCATCGAGTCAAAGAACTCGCCATTTGTTTTGGTCTGCTTGAGTTTGCCAAGCAGGAACTCCACGGCATCCGTGGTGCCCATCGGATTGAGGATACGGCGCAATACGAATGTCTTGGCCAAATCACCTTTGTCGACGAGCAGATCCTCTTTCCGGGTACCAGATTTGAGAATATCGATCGCAGGGAAGACACGTTTGTCTGCCACCTTACGATCCAGAACAATCTCAGAGTTACCAGTCCCTTTGAATTCTTCAAAGATCACCTCGTCCATGCGCGAGCCAGTGTCGATCAGCGCGGTCGAGATGATGGTGAGTGAGCCACCCTCTTCGATGTTACGGGCAGCGCCAAAGAAACGTTTGGGACGCTGAAGAGCGTTTGCGTCCACACCACCGGTCAGAACTTTACCGGAAGATGGCACCACAGTGTTGAAGGCGCGACCAAGTCTTGTGATGGAGTCCAGAAGGATCACAACATCTCGTTTGTGTTCTACGAGGCGCTTTGCCTTTTCGATTACCATTTCAGACACAGCAACGTGACGCGTGGCCGGTTCGTCAAAGGTAGAGGAAATCACCTCACCTTTCACAGACCGCTGCATGTCCGTCACCTCTTCCGGACGTTCGTCGATCAGAAGAACGATCAGGTAACACTCCGGATGGTTCGCTTCGATGCTGTGCGCGATGTTTTGCAACAGAACGGTTTTACCAGTGCGCGGCGGCGCAACAATCAGGGAACGCTGGCCCTTACCAATCGGCGCAACCAGATCGATAACCCGTGCAGAGCGATCTTTGATGGTGGGATCTTCGATCTCCATCTTCAGGCGCTCATCGGGATAAAGCGGCGTGAGGTTGTCAAACGCGATCTTGTGCTTGGCTTTCTCTGGCGCTTCAAAGTTGATCTGAGACACGCCAGTCAGTGCGAAATAGCGCTCGTTGTCGCCTGGCGCGGTCATAACGCCATTCACGGTGTCACCGGTGCGCAGAGAATGCTGACGGATCATCTCTGGGCTGACATAGATATCATCCGGACCCGGCAAATAGTTGGCTTCTGGAGAGCGTAGGAAGCCAAAACCATCCTGAAGTACTTCAAGCACACCATCACCGGAGATTTCCCAGCCATCATCCGCGCGTTCGCGCAGAATCTGGAACATCATCTCGCCCTTACGCATGGTGGAGGCGTTTTCGATCTCCAGCTCTTCGGCCATCGCCAAGAGCGCTTTAGGGCTTTTGGCTTTCAGATCGCCAAGAGCGAGCTTTTCTTGTGTCATGAAACAATCCTGTACTGCCCGAAACGGGGCAGATCATGTGCTCTATATAAGGGATACACTTAACCCGGACGGGTCAGTTATCGACTCAGATAGGGCTTTCGCTCTTCTGAGTCAATAAATTCAGAATTTCACTACAACCGAGACAACGATGATCACCATCAAAATTGTCGGTACTTCGTTCATCATTCGAAACTGGCGCCCAGTAAGCGTGTTCTCGTTGCGATCAAATTTCTTTCGCATTTGCATGAGCCAGTGATCAAACCCTGTCATGGCAATCACAGCAAACGCTTTGGTGTAAGGCCAAACTGACGACCAATCGACTATACCCGGCGTAAACACCAGCGTGAGACCTGCAAGCCAAGTAGCAACGCTGGCTGGTGCCATGATATAGCGCTGAAGCTTGTATTCCATGATCTTAAGCGTTTCGTCGAGTTGATCCCCCTGCTCTGCACGTTCCGCATGATAGACAAATAATCGTGGGAGATAGAACAGCCCTGCCATCCAGCTGATCACGGCCATGATATGGAAAGCGAGGACATAGGGGTAAATGTCTACGAGAAAGTAACCCATGCGGTTTCGATCCTTGGTACGAGCTCACCCTCTCTAAATAAATAAATATATTTAGAAAAGGATGATGATTTTGTTGGGAGCTCCAAACCTGTGGATTATGGGTGTTCCCCCGCAGTTTTACACAGGAGGATAGAATATCTAAGAAGACTCCCACATCTGGGGCTAAAGTGAAAAGAGTCTATGAGAGTCAAAGACTTGAGAATAAGATGATGTGTGGATGACTGTGGATAAACGTGAGGATGAACCGGTATGTGGCTGATTCCTCCCCCAAGCAAAGTTTTCCTCATCCACGGTGCAGAAAAACGGGGGATTTCCGTGAAGTCCGGGTGAGTTTCCCCAGCTTGCAAAATCTCACAGAAATTTCCAGAAAGGACTCACCAGATGTTCCTTTCCTTCTCCACGGACTTATCCACATGGCCGCACCCCTGATCCTTGCTTCGGGTTCCGAGATACGGGCTCAGCTCCTATATAAAGCCAATCTTGGTTACGAAGTCGTTAAGCCACGTGTTGATGAAGAAATGATCCGCCGATCTTTGCAGGCGGAAGGCGCGCCACCAAGAGATGTAGCGGATGCGCTCGCGGAGGCCAAAGCGCGTAAGGTGAGCCTGAAGCGGCCGGAGGCCATGGTGCTTGGCTGTGATCAGGTACTTGATTTTCAGGGCACGATCTTTTCCAAACCCGCGAGCATCGATGACGCGCGCAATCAGCTCCTGATGCTACGCGGAAATCGCCATATGCTCTTGTCTGCCGCGGTGATCTATCAGAATGGCGAGCCACTATGGCGGTTTGTCGGTGTGGTACGCCTGTTCATGAGAAACTTTAGCGATGCGTTTCTTGACGACTATCTGGCCCGCAACTTTGAGAGCATACGCCATTCGGTCGGCGGGTATAAACTCGAGGAAGAAGGCGTCCGGCTTTTTGAAAAAGTAGACGGAGACTACTTTACAGTCCTTGGAATGCCACTTGTTGAAATACTCTCATATCTTACCTTGCGGGGAGAACTGCCACAATGACTTTGCCCTCGATCCCCCTTGCCGGAGTGATTGGCAATCCCATCGCCCATTCCAAATCCCCACTTCTGCATGGTCATTGGCTGAAGACCTACGGCATCACAGGACATTATGTGCCGCTTGAAGTGGACGCAGAGCATCTGGAGGCCGTCCTTAAGGCGATGCCGCAAATGGGGTTTGTGGGATGTAACGTCACCATCCCTCATAAAGAGCGTGTCGTTCAGTTTGTTGACCAGATCACAGATCGGGCGACCTTGATTGGCGCAGTGAACACGTTGATTTTCCGTCCAGATGGCAGCATCGTTGGCGACAACACCGATGGATACGGCTTTATTGAAAATTTGCGTCATGGCGCGCCTGAGTGGCAGGCGGAGGCCGGTCCAGCGGTGGTCTTGGGTGCAGGTGGCGCCGCGCGTGCTGTGGTTGCCTCACTTCTAGACGCAGGTGTACCAGAAATTTTACTGACCAACCGGACCCGCGTGCGTGCAGATCGGTTGCGGGAGGATTTTGGCGCGCGTGTCAAAGTCGTCGAATGGGTCCAGGCTGGCAACATTCTCGAAGAAGCCGCCACGCTCGTAAACACAACCTCTCTCGGCATGGCTGGAAAATCGGAGCTTCGGATTCCCATGGACGGATTGCGCAGCGAAACTGTTGTCACGGATCTGGTTTATAATCCTCTGATCACAAATTTCCTGAAGACGGCTCAAGAGCGCGGATGTGTGACCGTTGATGGCCTTGGTATGTTGCTGCATCAGGCGGTGCCGGGTTTTGAGCGTTGGTTTGGCCGCCGCCCTGTTGTGGATGAAGCCACACGGCAGGTGGTTTTGGGATGACCAAAAAGGTATTCAGGCTCGGCTTGACCGGCTCAATCGGCATGGGGAAATCGACGACAGCTCGGTTTTTTTCAGAATTGGGTTGCCCGGTTTGGGATGCGGATGCAGCGGTGCACCGGATTTACGCAAAGGGAGGCGCTGCTGTAGCTCCTATTTCAGCGGCGCTACCAGACGCGATTGAAGATGGAGCGGTTTCGCGCGATCGGTTGAAAGAGCTGATTGCACAAGATACGTCTGTGTTGAGCACCATCGAAAAGATCGTCCATCCTTTGGTTGCCCAGGATCGCGCGGAATTCATTAACGAGACTGACTCTGAAATCCTCGTTTTTGATATTCCGTTGCTCTTTGAAACAGGTGGCGATGCAGCGATGGACGCGGTTATATGCGTCTCTGTTTCACCTGAATTGCAGAGAAGTCGCGTGCTGGAACGCGGCACGATGAGCGAATCTCAGTTTGAACACATTTGGTCAAAGCAGATGCCAAATGAAGAAAAACGGGCATTGTCAGACTATGTGGTAGAAACGGATACACTTGACCATGCCCGGTCTCAGGTGGAGAAGATTGTGAAAACCATCAGAGGACAGTTGGATCATGCGTGAAATCGTACTTGATACGGAAACCACAGGTTTTGATCCGTTTTCTGGCGACCGCATCGTCGAAATCGGTGCTTTGGAACTCTACAATCACCTGCCCACCGGCGAGACATTTCATGTCTACATCAATCCGGAGCGATCCATGCCGGATGAGGCATTCAAGGTGCACGGGATTGGCCCAGATCTCCTGGATATCCCCCGTGACGCCGCGCCGGGAGAGGTGACGCTGCGCGACAAACCTGTGTTTAACGCGTTTGGTCAAAAGTTTCTCGATTTCATCGGCGATGATAGCAAGCTTGTCATCCACAATGCCAAGTTCGACATGAAATTCTTAAATGCCGAATTGAGCTGGATGAACCTGCCGCAAATCCCGATGGAACGCGCTGTTGATACGTTGGAAATGGCGCGTAAGAAGTTTCCGGGGTCTCCTGCCACGCTGGATGCTCTTTGCCGAAGATTTGGGATCGACAACTCCTCACGGACGCTGCACGGCGCGCTTCTTGACTCCGAAATTCTGGCAGAGGTGTATCTTGAGCTGATCGGTGGACGGCAACCAGATCTGGTTCTGGCGTCTGATAACACTTCAGAAAAGAAAAGCACCGCCATTCAGGATGATTGGCGGCCGAGCGCCCGACCAACGCCATTGCCGTCCCGGCTTACAGAGGCTGAAGCAGAAGCGCATAGAGGTTTTGTGGAGAAAATGGGCGAAAATGCCCTCTGGACCAAACTCGGCTAGTTTGGTGAGGCGCTGCCAAAGGGCAGCGCCAAATTGATCAGTTTGCGACAGGTTGTTCGCTCTGTTCTTGCGCACGACGCGCCAGTTCAGCGCGATAAAGTGCAACAAAATCAATTGTTTCAAGGTTCAGCGGCGGGAAGCCGCCGTCACGGGTCACGTCAGACACGATGCGACGCACGAATGGGAACAACATGCGTGGGCATTCGATCAGAAGGAACGGGTGCAGCTGATCTTCAGGCACGCCCTCAATGTGGAAGACACCGGCGTAGTCCATTTCCAGGATGAACATTTCAGCACCGTCATCTTTGTTCTTGGCGGTGATGTTAAGCTTGATGGCCACTTCAAATTGGTTGTCTGCTGCGCGCTTTTTGGCGTCTAGATTGACCTGAACCTGAACATCAGGCTGCGGGTTCGCGCTGGAGCCCTTTTGCGCCAGAATGTTTTCGAACGACATATCGCGCACGAATTGGGTCAGAACATTCATCTTCAGCTGAGGTGCCTGCTGTGCAGCACCGTTTTCTGTTTCCGCCATTGGGATCTCCAAAAAAACACGTTTGGCCTGCTTTATCAGGTCAGACTTAGTGCCTCAATGCTTTGTCCAACCTGAGGGTGAATGTGTGGGCTTTTTGACCGTCTCATCCTGATTGGTCACAGGTTTCGCATCCGGATCGATTTCGGAAAACTCCCCGTCAATAATGTCAGCCTGCGCGCCGTGGGTCGGGCGTTGTGGCGTGTTTGCGTGAAACTGAGCAGAACCTGCGCTTCCCATTGTGAAACTTTGCACCCGAACGCGTTTGCGTGCGTAATGAAATACAGCGGAGCGAAATGGCGGCGTCAGTAAGGCAAAACCAAGCGCGTCGGTAAAGAAACCAGGTGTCAGCAACAGGACGCCAGCGATCAGGATCATGGCTCCATGCGCCAAAGGCTCGGTAGGATCATTCAATTCGTTGAAAGATCTTTGTACATTTCCAATCGCGGCGAGCCCTTGAGAGCGCACGAGATGCGTGCCAAGCATCGCGGTCAAAAGCACAATCGCAAGCGTTGGCCACAAGCCAATCGCACCGCCAACGCTGATAAACAGGGCGATCTCAATCATCGGGACCGCAACAAAGGCCAACAACAGCCACATCTTCGCTTTACTCCAATGTCATCTCCGGTGAGGTGGACTTGACCCCGACTGTAACTTACATAAGTGCGTGAGACAGTTGTTTCCATGCCCAACAAGAGGTTCAAATGAACTCCTCCCTACTTCAACTTCTGGTTCTTGCCGGTATTGCTGTGTTTCTCATCCTGCGCCTTCGCAATGTTTTGGGCACACGTGACGGCTTTGAGCCTCCTCGTCAGGAAACAATAGCACCATCACGTCGTCGCGGGCCGGAGCTCGAAGTGATCGAAGGTGGTCCGGATCAGGACATTCTTGACCATGCAGAAGAGGGCAGCCCACAGGCTGAAGCTCTTGCTAAAATGAAGTCCGCAGAACCGCAGTTTGGCGTGAATGACTTCCTTGGCGGTGCACGTGGCGCCTATGAGATGATCCTGATGGCCTTTGAAAAAGGCGATCTTGCGTCGATCAAGGATTTCCTGGGCGAAGAGGTTTATGAGAGCTTCGCCTACGTTGTTCAGATGCGCGAAGACAAAGGCCTGACCGTTGAAAGCGAATTCATTGGTGTTCGTGAAATGGTGCTTCAGGATGCGACCTTTGATGATGCGACCAAGGAAGGCGAAATTTCTGTGCGCTTCATCGGGGAATTGACCCATGTTGTGCGCGACAATGGCGGCGATATCGTTGAAGGCAGCGAAAGCCAGATCAAACGCCAGAAAGACGTTTGGACCTTTGCCCGTGTCATGGGATCTGATGACCCGAACTGGCAGCTTGTTGCCACTGGCGAATGATTGGGATGTTTCGGGCGGCGTTGGCCGCAGCCCATGTGATGGCTGGTGTCATGTCCGGGAGCGCAGCGATGTCCGAAACAACCATGAAAATCCTATCATTTGAAGAGCTTGAAGGCTGGGCAGAGGATGATCACGAGGCTGCCCGCCAAGTGTTTTTGAACACATGTGCTGATCTGGATGCGCCAGATTGGCAAACCGTCTGTGCCGCGGCCTCGGGCATTTCTGATGCGCGTAAGTTCTTTGAGCTGCTGTTTCGACCTGTCTTGATAGAGGAAGCAGATCGGGATGCGTTGTTTACCGGATATTTTGAGCCAGAACTCGACGGCGCGCGTCGACCAGGTGGGCCATATCAGTTTCCGATTTATCGCGTGCCGCCAGAGGTGCGGCGTGGCGGGCAATGGTTGACACGGCGAGAGATTGAAACCAGTGCAGCGATGGACGGCCGCGGGTTGGAAATTGCTTGGGTCGACGACCCAGTTGAACTTTTCTTTCTACAAATTCAGGGATCTGGGCGGGTACGTTTGCCTGATGGTGGCTATATTCGCGTTGGCTATGGCGGTGCGAACGGGCATGAGTATCGCTCAGTTGGTGCAGAGCTTGTGCGGCGCGGGATCTACGGCGCGCATCAGGTGAGCGCGCAGGTCATCAAAAACTGGGTGAAGCGCAACCCTGCCGAAGGGGCGGAGCTGTTGCGGCACAACGACAGCTTTGTGTTTTTTCGGGAAGTCAGCCGTGTGCCAGCGCACAAGGGCCCGCTTGGCGCCATGAACCGATCCATTACCGAGATGCGCTCTGTTGCCGTTGATCCGGCTTTTACGCCGCTTGGCGCCCCAGTTTGGGTGGAGAAGGACGGCAAAGGCCCTCTGCGCCGTCTTATGATCGCACAGGACACCGGTTCTGCCATCAAAGGCGCACAGCGTGCTGATATTTTCTTTGGCACCGGAGACGCAGCGGGTCGCGCTGCTGGGACGTTGAAGGATCCCGGCCGGATGGTGGTTCTGCTGCCTATCCAACGCGCCTATGCAATGCTGCCGGAGTCCGTTCTGTGACACGCCGAAAACTGAGCGAAGATGAAGTTGCGCTTTGGCGCAAGGTGGCTGACACGGCTGAACGACTAAACCCAACAGCGAAGTCGCATGATCTGCCGCTGCCCAAGCCCAAACCGCAGAAGAAACCAAGGGCGCGGGACGCGTCCCCTGCTCTACCCGCATTTGAAGTTGGCTCACGGGCATCGAGTGATTTGCGCGGGCATGATCTGATGGGCTCTGTCTCAGATCGCGTGGCGCGACAGCCTGTGCAAATGGATAAGAAAGCCTTTGGCCGTATGAAACGCGGGAAACTGGTTCCTGAAGGCAAAATCGATCTGCATGGAATGACTGCCGATCAGGCGCATGGGGCGTTGTCCGGCTTCATCATGCGATCCCATGCCGAGGGAAAAAGACTGGTTTTGGTCATCACAGGCAAAGGCAAATCCAAACGTGATGACGGACCAATCCCGACGCGTCGTGGTGTTCTCAAACATCAAGTCCCGCAGTGGTTTGCCCTGCCCCCGATGAAGAGTTGCATTTTGCAGGTTGCTGAAGCGCACATCAAACACGGTGGCACCGGGGCGTATTACGTTTATTTACGGCGTCGGTAGGCTGCGGCGCGCCCGTGCAAAGGGGATTACCATCGCGGCGCTTGCGAGAGCAAAACAAACGGCAAAGCTCTGGAGCTGGCTTTCATAGGAGACACCTGCATCAATCAGCCATCCGGACAAACCTGGTCCAAGCGCAGATCCCAGCACGCCAAAGGCAGCCACTGTGGCTTTGATTGCGCCAAGATGCGCCGTACCAAAGAACTCGGACCAGACCGATGCAGGCAATGTTGCCATGCCTCCTCCTGCCATCCCCATCAAAGCGACGCCCATCGCGACCCAACTCACTGAGGGTGCCCATGCATGGATCGTGAACGCGGCCACAAGTGGGAGCAGGTAAAATGGCATGAGACGCGCGGCGCCAAATCGGTCGATCAACCAGCCATAGATCAAGGTCGACGCCCCAAACGAAATGGTGCCAAGCGGGAAGACAGCGACGAGGGAGAGATGGGACCAACCCTTGATCTCTGCAAAATAGGCCTGCTGGAAGAAAAACACGGTGGCGAATGCCGGAAACGCCATCATCGCAGGAATGGCAGACAGGAAAACCGGATGCTGAATGGCTTCCCAACGCGTCCAGTTGCGGCCTTGCATACCAAAGGTGGAGTTTTCGGAAACGATGCTGTTGGGCTCCCGCTCTTGGCGCAAGAGCACGAAAATGACCGGCGCCATGATCAGACAAAAACAAGCGGCTGTGATCCAAATCATTTGCCATTCCACACGGGCTTTGAGCCAAACCACCGTGACGGGCATGATTGCCTCTGCCAGCATGAAGCCCATTGTTGCAAAGGCCAACGCACGGCCGCGAGATGCGGAAAACCACCGAGCCATGGCCACCGCCGAAATATGTGGCAGCATGCCCTGAGCGGTAAACCGCAGCGCAAGTATCACGAGAGGCAATGCCCAGACCCATGTGAATTGTGAAAGTGCAAAACACGCACATGCCAGCAGGATGAGCATCATCGGACCCAGCAGGCGCACACGGATCCGATCAGCCAATGTGCCAGCCCACAGCATGACCAAAGCGGAAGTCCCTGTACCCAGCATATAGATGGCACCCCAGTCTCCATGAGACAGGTCAAAATAGGCGCGAATATCGGCTGCAAAGGTTCCGATGAAGAAGGTCTGCCCAAAACAAGACAGAAACATCAACGCGGCACCGGGCAAGAGAAAGCGCCCGTTTTGCCGCAGGAATGCGCGGGTGGAAATCATTGTATTGGCTCAATGTGGTTGGGGCTTTGTGCACAGCGCGCAAAAGAAAGCCCCGGAAAGATAACTCTCCGGGACTATGGCTGGCTTCGTGTTTTTGAACCAGAAGAAATCAGAGCACGTAGCGGCTGACGTCCATGGATTTTGCCAATTCGCCCAAATTCGTCTCTACAAAGGCCGCATCGACGGTGATTTCCTCGCCGGATCGGTCTGGTGCGGAGAAGCTGAGTTCCTCAAAAACCCGCTCCATCACCGTGTAGAGGCGACGCGCGCCGATGTTTTCCACCGATTGGTTTACTTCCGCAGCGATCTTGGCTAGGGCTGCAATGCCATCGTCGGTGAAGGTTACAGTGACCTCTTCGGTGCCCATCAAAGCAGTGTACTGACGTGTCAGCGCATTGTCGGTTTCTGTCAGGATGCGTACGAAATCCTCTTCGGTGAGCGCGCGCAATTCCACGCGAATAGGCAGACGGCCCTGAAGTTCCGGCAGCAAGTCAGAGGGCTTTGCGATGTGGAACGCACCCGAGGCAATAAAGAGGATGTGGTCGGTTTTCACGGGACCATGCTTGGTGGAAACTGTGGTGCCTTCGATCAAGGGGAGCAAGTCACGCTGAACCCCTTCGCGGGAGACGTCGCCGCCACGCACTTCTTGGCGGGCGCAGACCTTGTCGATTTCATCCAGGAACACGATGCCGTTTTGCTCAACAGCTTTTAGCGCGGCGGTGTTGACGGTTTCGTCGTCCAGCAACTTGTCTGCTTCGTCAGAAATCAGCACCTCGTAGCTCTCGGCCACGGTCATGCGCTTTTTGACAGTGCGCCCGCCAAGCGCTTTGCCGAAGATATCGCCGAGGTTCATCATACCCATCTGGCCACCGGGCTGGCCGGGGATGTCGAACATACCGCCCATCGGGTTGGAGGTGTCCGCCACTTCCAGCTCGATCTCCGTGTCGTCCAGCAAGCCATCTTTGAGCTTCTTGCGGAACATTTCGCGCGTCGCTTGGCGGGCATCAGTGCCTGCAATGGCTTCGATCACGCGGTCCTCGGCGGCAGCATGCGCTTTGACTTTTACATCTTCACGCATGTGCTCGCGGGTCTGGATGATCGCTGCGTCCACCAGATCACGCACGATTTGTTCCACGTCGCGGCCAACATAGCCCACTTCCGTGAATTTGGTGGCTTCCACTTTGATGAAGGGGGCGCGGGCAAGCTTGGCAAGACGGCGGCTGATTTCGGTTTTACCAACACCGGTTGGGCCGATCATCAGGATGTTTTTTGGGTAAACCTCTTCGCGAATGTCATCAGACAGCTGCTTGCGCCGCCAACGATTGCGCAGGGCAACAGCAACGGCGCGTTTGGCGTCTTTCTGACCGATGATGAAGCGGTCAAGCTCAGATACGATTTCGCGGGGTGTGAGATCAGTCATAAAGGGTCCAATCAGTGAGACGGCGGGAGGCGGTGCAATGGCAGGATGCCCGAAAGCGGCGCCAGAAGTGCCGCGCGAATGCGGGCCCAGAATGCGCCGAGCACCACAAGGAAGATACCAAGGAGGAAAATCGTCATTGCCGCGCCCTCGCCCTCAAAAACTGTGCCGGCAAGAGCAACAGTGTAGCCAATGGCGGCAATGAGGAACGAACGGCGGTCGATGATGATGGCGATGAAAGCGAAGAGCAACAACACTGCAAAGAGTGTTGTGTTTGCACCGGAGCTGTCTCGCTCCAGAAGGCTGAGGGCGATCGTGTTTACAAGTGCCGGTGCCGCGATGACATGAAGCCAGAAACCCTGCGCAGCGCGCCGTGTGACACGATGTGGATCGGACATATCAAAGATCATGGCAACGGCAAAAACACCGGCTCCCACAGCCAGCGTGATGAAGGCAAATGGTCCGCCTGCAGACAGAAGGAACATATCAGAGAAGCTTGCCGGAGTGCCCGCTTGATTGGCGCCGACCATCATCGCGACGCCAAATACACCAAGGGCAATCAACGCCATGGCGAAGGGAACACGGAAACGTAGCCAGTAAAGAAACATCGCCACTGTGGTGAGCGCGAGCGGGAATTGCAGGCTGGAGAAGTCCTCCTGTGCCACCATGAAGGGTTGCGCGAAATAGGCCGTGATGCCGGAAACTGCGTTGATCGCCCAAAGACAGGAAAGCGCAATTGCTGGCGCCACCATGCGGCGACGGCGTATAAAATACTCCGACAAGCCCCACAGAACGAGGGCAGAAACGCCTGCAGTGGTCACCAGTTTGCTTTTGTAGTCGACGATTTCTACCGCCATGGAGAGGCCATTCACCGCGGCCCACCCACCGGCGAGGATCAGAAGGCCGATGACAATGAAAATCTCATTGAACCCCTTAAACAGCTCAAAGGGTTCATCACCGGGCGCAAGATCTTCGCGCGCGCCACGTCGGCTGTCAGCCAGAGCCGCAAGCGAAGCGGCTTGAGTCTCGTTTAAAAGGCCGGAGCCGACAGCGGCGCGTAGGTCATCTTTGGAAATCATGTGGGTTCAACATCTCTTTTTACGCGAGCACTTTGGCAAACAACTCGTCTTTCATCATGTCGTCAAACCACTCGGGATAGCGACGGCCCGGCGCAGCAGCGGCATCAAGCGCGGCCATTTCATCTGCACTCAGGGTGATATTGGCCGCAGAGATTGCGGTTTCAAGCTGGCTGAGCTTGGAAGCGCCAATGATAACCGTGTGGTCACGGCGTTTGTTCAAAATCCAGGCCTGCGCGATTTGCGCTTGGGTGGCGTCGTGGACCTCGGCCGCTGAGCTCAGAGCGTCCAGCGCGATCTGTGCTTGTTCTTTGGAAACCTGAAGGAAGTCCCCTTCGGCCAAACGGCCATCGCTGTCTTCCAGTTTGTTCAGATCATATTTCCCGGTGAGCAACCCACCTGCCAATGGGGACCAGGCCATTAAACCTAAGCCCAGCTCTTCGCCCATGCGCAGAACATCCATCTCGATGTCGCGACCCACGGCGTTGTAAAGGTATTGCCCGGCCACAAACTGGCTCATGTTATTGTCGCGCTGAAATTGCACCGCTTGTGCAACCTTCCACGCAGGCCAGTTGGACACGCCGATATGGCGCACTTTGCCAGCGTCTATGACGTTTTGCAGCGTTGAAAGGGTTTCTTCCATCGGCGTGGTAAAGTCTGTCTTGTGTAAGACAAGCAGGTCGATCCAATCGGTATTTAGGCGTTTCAAGCAGCCATCCACCGACGAAAGGATATGGCCACGGGACAGTCCGGCATTGTTGATCCGGTCATTCTGGCGAAAGCCCAGCTTGGTACAGATCACCGCCTCGTTGCGCTTGCCTTTGAGGGTTTGGCCGAGGATGTCTTCGGCCTCGCCATTGGAATAACCATCCGCAGCATCAAAGAAGTTGATACCGCCATCAAGGGCCACATCCACCATGCGCTGTGCATCTTGAAGACCTACTTTGGCCACGCCGGGGATCCAGTCTGAACCATGCGTGAACGTCATGGTTCCAAGCGCCAGGCGGGAAACCACCAGCCCGGAATTTCCCATACGTGTGTAGGTCATCTCGGTCATTTTTTGATGGTCTCCAATGTGAGGTTGCCATTGGTGTACACGCAAATATCGCCGGCGATTGCCATGGCTTTGCGCGCCACTTCCTCAGCTGTCAGATCGGTGTCCATCAACGCGCGACCTGCGGCGAGCGCGAAGTTACCGCCTGAGCCAATCGCGGTGACGTCATGCTCCGGTTCCAACACGTCCCCTGCCCCGGTGATGACAAAAATGTCTGTGCCATCGGAAACGATCAGCATCGCCTCAAGCTTTTGCAGGTATTTGTCTGTCCGCCAATCCTTGGCCAGTTCCACAGAGGCGCGCGCGAGTTGGCCCGGCGTTGCCTCGAGTTTGGCCTCCAAGCGTTCCAGAAGTGTGAAAGCGTCCGCAGTAGAGCCTGCGAAACCCGCCACGATTTCATGTCCACCCGGGGAAAGACGGCGCACCTTGCGCGCAGTGCCCTTGATGACTGTTTGACCAAGCGAGACCTGACCGTCGCCGGCAATCACAACTTCGCCGCCTTTTTTCACACCGATGATCGTGGTGCCGTGCCAACCGGGGAATTGATCCTCTGACATGAAAAGCTCCTTTTGTCTGCGCTCTTATATGAGCCTGTCGCGGTTTGCGCACAAGGGTGAGACTTGCTCCTCTGGGGCCAAGCGCATAGCGTCGCCGCATGAGCAAAAACCATCAGGCCCGCTTTTATCTGCATGAAACGCTGCGTCAGCGTGCAGTGCGCGGTGAACATAGTTTTATCAATAAAATCTCAGAGGTACTGCAGAGTGCAGGTTTCAGGGTGTCCTTTGATGTTCCTGAAAACGCTTTGCCCCGCAAAGAAGAGTATTCCCTCTTTTTTATGCGGGAACCCTTCGCGCGCAATTCGGTTTCGTTTCGGCGGGCCTATTACTATCCATTCTGGCATATCGAGCGCACAAACGAGCGCTGGTATTGGGATGTGGCCAATACGCATTTTGATCCCGCCAAGATTGATGAAGCTGAGGCGCGAAAGTTTTTTCATACATGGCGCAAGCGCCTTTATGGGCCGCTGCTGGGAAAGGTCGAAAAGGGCGGTTTTATTTACGTACCGCTGCAAGGGCGGTTATTGGAGCAGCGCTCCTTTCAGACCTGTAGCCCCGTGCAAATGATCGAACATGTGGTGGAGCAAAATTCTGGAACCAAAGTTGTCGCGACTTTGCATCCGGGAGAAGAATATTCTTTGGATGAGCGTACAAGGCTCGACCAGTTGGTGGAGAAACACGCACAGTTGTCTGTTCAGCTTGGAGGCATGGAGAGCCTGTTGCCCTGCTGCGATTGTGTTGTGACCATGAACTCCAGCGTTGCCTTTGCAGGGTATCTTTTCAAGAAGCCTGCGGTGCTTTTTGGCCGTATCGATTTCCACCATATCGCGGCCAATGTAGAGACTCTGGGCGTACAAGGGGCGTTTGAGAAGGTGCGCGACATGCGACCTCCCTACCCTCAGTATCTCTGGTGGTTCCTTCAGCACATGTCGATCAACGCTGGCCGCAGTGATGCACAAGATCATATTCGTGCCCGTTTGGCCGAATTTGGTTGGCCCGTGTCTTAACTGGCCGGTGTCTTAAATGAAAAAGGCGCCCCTTATGGGACGCCTTTGCTGTGTCTGAGTTGTTGTCAGATCACAGAGAGTCTTCAATCCAGCTTTGCAGCGCAGCTTTCGGAGCAGCGCCTGCGCGGTTGGAGATCACCTGACCGTCTTTGAAGATGAACAGCGCCGGAATACCGCGCACACCCAGAGCAGCAGCGGCGTTCGGGTTGCTGTCGACATCAACCTTGGCGATTTTCACCTTACCGTCCAGCTCAGCAGACAGCTCTTCGAGAGCTGGGCCGATTTGCTTACAAGGGCCGCACCACTCGGCCCAGAAATCTACGACGACGGGCACGTCGGCGTTTTTTACTTCTTCGTCAAAAGTGGCGTCGGTGACAGCGACGGTTGCCATTGGAGGTCTCCTGAAAGGGAATTGGATAAGTTTTGGTCTGGTGGAACCTAGGTTTGCGGCGGCAGGGCGTCAAGATATGCTGTGGCGCGCAGTGCATTTGTCACAAGATCGTGTGGCAATTCCATAAGCTCTGCTTTGGCTGTCCATAGGATAGCAGTCCGTATGGCTTTGCCGGGGAAAACCTGTTCCAAAGCATGGGTATAGGCCCCCATCTGCCGCAAAATCCCTTCGGGTGTGGCCTTGGGATTTTCGGGAACAACAGCGTTGGTTTTGAAGTCGACGGCCCAGATACAATCGTCCTGAATGACAAGCCGATCGATGATCCCATGTAAGCGATGCGTCCCTAAATCTGCCGTGATTGGTACCTCAGCCAGGGCTTCCTGCGCAAAGATCCAGGTCAGTTCCGATGCAGTAAGATTGGTTTGAGCTTCATCAAGCAATGCTGAAAAAAGGCCGTCTTCCATCTCAACAAGATCATCCTGCAGCAGGTTCTCTGCGACTTCTTTCCAGCGCTCTTGTGGATGCATTGGCAAGTGTTCCAGCAACACGTGCAACCACGTTCCCCGTTGCATGGCCGCTTCCTGATCAAGCCCCTGCTCACCAGCCAAAGCCTTGGCGCCCCCGAGGTCTGAAGGGCTCAGTGTGCCGGATTTTGGCAACGGCTCCGCGGCCGCGGTTTGCAAATACTCCGGAATATCAGGTTTGATGTCAGGCACGGTTTCAGGCGGTTTTGTAGCGGATCCTGTCCAATCTCCGTGATCGAGCCGCAGGCCCTCGCCGCCCTGAAACTTGTACGGCTCCGCGTCTGAAGCCACCATCGCGCTGCGCACAATGTCATACCAACTGTTGCCATCTTTGCCGAGATCACCCGCCGCCGCAACGATCAGCCATTTTTCCGCCCGCGTCATGGCAACATAAAGCAAGCGAAGCCTTTCCGCTGCCTGTGCTTCAGCCATTTCAGCACGCGCATCTGAAAGAGCGTCAGGTGCCGCATCTGCGGACATATTCCACAAGGCTGTCTGCCCCACCGGCACAATCGGCGCATCGGTTTTGATGAGACGTTTGCCTGTGTCCGGCATAATCACAATTGGCGCCTCCAACCCTTTGGAGCCATGCACGGTCATCACGCGAATACGGTTGGAGGCGCTGTCCATCTGGCGCTTGATCTCCAGATCGTCGGTTTCCATCCACTGAAGGAAACCGGTCAGGCTGGGCACCGAGGATTTTTCATAAGCCAGAGCTTGGCTCAGCAGCGCGTTGATGCCGTCTTCCGCCTCAGCCCCCAGTCTGGCGAGCAATGCGTGCCGGCCCTTGTGCCGGGTCAGGATCCGCTCGATCAAATCATAAGGGCGCAAAAAGTCGGTCTGTCCGCGCATGTCATTCAGAATGGCCATGGTCTCTGGAAACTCTGCGCTGCGATCTCGTAGCGCAGTCCAAAGATAGGACCCCGGCTTTCGGCGATGCGCCAGATCAAACAGGTGCTGTTCAGACCAGCCAAACAGCGGTGAACGCAGGACTGTGGCAAGTGAAAGATCATCTTCCGGCGTGGCGAGGAAGGACAGGAGTGCACCAAGATCGCGCACGGCCATTTCCCCGCCCACCTTAAGGCGGTCGGCCCCTGCGATTGGCAGCCCTTGGAGTTTGCAGGCCCGGATAATCTCATGGAAAAGATCAGAGCGCCGCTGCACCAAGATCAGGAAATCACCAGGTTCAATGGCGCGTTGCGTGAATTTTCCGTCCGGCCCGCGTTTATCCGCAATTGTGTCCTGTTTGATCATGCGTGCGATTTGCGCTGCGACGCGTTCGGCAAGGATCACCGTATGGTGGGTGTCTCCAAGGCGATCAACCGGATCAAACCACTCGTCTTTCTCTGCTTTTCCAACAGGTTCGACCACAGGCCACAAATCAACGCGACCGGGCATATCATCGTTGAACGCTATGTGACGATTGCCAGCGGGGAACCCGGCTTCCACATGATGCTCAAAGCAGGTGTCCACCAGATTGAGCACTGCTGGCGAAGAGCGGAAAGAATATTCAAGGCATAGGTTTTGCAGTTGATTACCCGTCGGCTCCAAACGGGCGGCGAACTCTTCGCGCATGCGGTCAAACTCCGCGGGATCAGCGCCTTGAAAGCTGTAGATCGACTGTTTTTGGTCTCCCACAACAAATATCGTACGCGTGATATCGCTGCGCGCACCGGTGCCGGATGTGAATTCCTGTGCCAGTCGTTCGATCACTTGCCACTGCACTGGGCTCGTATCCTGAGCCTCATCCACGAGAATGTGGTCAATACCACCATCCAGACGATAAAGCACCCACTCGGCGACAGCGGGTTCGTTGAGCAGATTGCGCGCACGTAGGATCAGGTCATCAAAGTCGAGCCATCCGCGCTGCTGCTTGGCTTTGTCATAGTGCGCAAGGAAACGTGCGGCAAAAGCATGAAGCGCTGCACTGCGTTCCGTGGCCCGCAGCGCGACGCGGCGAGGACGCACATCCTCCACACGCAGCATCAAGGGCTGAAGGTGATCAATCAGATCTGGGTGTTTGGTGCGCAGCCCTTTAGTTGGAAAAGTGTCTAACTTGGCTGAAAATGGTGATTTTGCCGCCTTACCGTTGAGCAGAACGGTTTCCAAGATTTCCAGCGCGGCAAGGTTTGGCGCGGAAATTGCAGCAAGCTTATCCGCAGCGCGGTTGTCGTTTGTCCCGCCAGTACGCAGCATAGCGATGACCCGCGTGATCAGCTCAATTTCTCCGCCAAGAAAAACCTCAGCGAGCAACTGCGTTTGATCGTATCCATCCGGCAATCCCAACAAGGCACCGAGTTCAGAGCTGGATTTTCCATTTCGCAGCCGGTCTGCGTGCCGTGTGATAGCCGCTGAAAGCTCTTCGAGGGCTGCGCCGGTAAAATGCACCGCGACATCACGAAGAAGCGGCGCATCCTTGCCCTCCGCCATGTCTTCGACGATGTCTTCCCGAAGGAGCGCCGCGGCACGGTCTTCCATCTCAGAAAACAACGGAGACACACCGGCCTCCAATGGGAAACGGCGGAGCAGAGAGGCGCAGAAAGAGTGGATGGTCTGAATTTTCAAACCGCCCGGTGTCTCAATCGCGCGGGCAAACAGCGTGCGCGCTTGGCGCAGGTCTTCTGAATTGGCTTTGCCTGCCACGCCGAGCTCGGCCAACTCGGCAGCAAGCTCTTCATCACTTTTCATGGCCCAACTGCCAAGGCGCTTGAAAAGTCGGTTTTGCATCTCACTTGCGGCTGCCTTTGTGTAGGTCAGGCAAAGGATATGCTGAGGCAGGACCCCTTCGAGCAGGAGCCGGGCCACGCGGTCGGTCAGCACGCGGGTTTTGCCGGATCCGGCGTTGGCTGAGAGCCATGTGCTGGCATCGGGGCGCGCGGCAGAGATCTGGCGCAGGGTCGCGTCGTTTGGTGCGTTCATGTTAACTCCTCCGGCGCAGGTTCATCCGTCGCGTCCCACTCGCCAAACCGGGCGAGCTGATCATAAAGACCTTCGTCGCGCTCCGATTGCATGGCGCGGCGGGAGGTGAATCCTTTCCCGTCTTCAAGGTAGTGGCCGATGAGGGTCGAAAACTCCTCCCAAACCTTTTCAGTGGGTGTTTCGGCCAGCGGGGCTGGTTGATCCTTGGGGGTGGTTCCCAGGCCGATATAAATCGCATCAGCGACCTGCGCCGGATCAATGTCCTTAAAACCGTTCTGTTCCGCCATGGCCGCTTCCAAAAGCAGCTGTTTGTCAAAATAGGTCTGCTCGTCCTTGGAAGGCGGCGCACCGGTTTTGTAGTCATAAAGGATCAGATCGCCTTTCTCGGTGCGGTCGATCCTGTCCGCCGTGGCCGTGAGCGTGAAATCCAACTCTTCAATCCGTGCGCGTGTTTCCGCTTCAAAAGCCAGCGGAGTGGCGCGTTTCCGGCGTCGTTCCTCGCCATGTACAATGTGATCTGAAACGCGCGCGAGGCGGGCCAACCAAAGCGCACGCGCAGTGGCCCAGGGGACGTTTTGTGCCAAAACAGTATCTGATATCTCCAAAATGCGCGCGCGGGTCACAGGAATATCCTGATCACGGCTTTCCTTGATCAGCGTTTCAAGAACCTCATGTACGACGATCCCGCGCAACAGGGCATCCGGTGTGCGCATCAGAGGATCAAGCGGGCGCAAGCGCAGCACGTGTTTGGCGTAAATCGCATATGGATCGCGGATCAGGCGCTTGATTTCTGTAACGGAGAGCTTTCGCGGGCGCGCTGCAGCAGGCGGAGTGGGCGAAGGACGTTTTGCGGCTGGCACAAGCGGCACGGTTTCTAAGGCTCGAACGCGATCAAGCCAAAACTGTGCACGCCCGCGCATTTCTGCCAAAGCCTCCGGACCGTTTTGCTGTGGCAAGCCGCCCAAAAGGTTGATTAGGCGATTGACCCAGCGCGAAGGTACGGTTTCGGCTTCGTCAGATCGGATCGCGCGGGTGATCCAGACCTCTGGCGCGCCAACGGCCTGTTGGAAATCATGCGCAGCAAGACCGATGCGGCGTTCAGGCAGCAGCAAGCCGGCATCGTGGCGCATTTTCCGGTTGAGCCACGGGTCAGGGCTGGGCGCTTCTGGCCAGCTGCCTTCGTTTAGGCCACCGAGGATCACAAGATCCGCCCCTTGAACACGAGCTTCCAACGTGCCCCAGATCAGAATGTGTGGGTGGCCTGCATCACGATCACGAACCTCTCCACGCGAAAGAAGCGCTCCTATGAGATCCGCGTAATCTGTTGACGAAATCTCGCCAACAACAGGCGCATGGTCCTTGATATCGGCCAAAACCCGCACGGCCACACGCCCAGCAGCTTCCTGCCAAAGCGCGCAGCTTCCCGTTTCTTCATCCCCTTGGGGACCATCGGCGATCTTTTCTGAAAGCAAAAGATGCGCCTCAAGCAGGTCGGCCATATCTGAGGCCCCGCGGAGCTGATCGCAGAAGCACCCCGTGAGCCAGGCGATCCACTCTGACATATCGTCTTTCTGGGTCTGCGCCCAAGCGCTGAGCGTTTCTGCCTCTGGATAGGTGACGCCTTTTCGGCGCAGCCAAAGCTCTAGCTCCCTTGTATAGCGCAGGTGTTTGCCACGTTCTGCTCCGCTGTGCGCCAACGGGTGTTTCAGCAGCGTCAGCAGCATCTCAGAGGTAAGTTTTTGATGAAACAGAGTCACAACATGGCGCAGGAAACGGCCTGGAGGGGAGAGTTGAAGAGGTTGCCCGGCGCTGTCGTCGGGCACGATCCCCCAGCGATCCAACGCCGCAGTGACTTGGCGTGTGAGCATCCGGTCGGGCGTGATCAACGCGCAGGTTTGTCCGTCTTCTGCGGCTTTGCGCATGCGAGCGGCGATGGTGAGAGCTTCTTCGCGCTGCGTTGTTGCCTCAACCAAAGTGACATCCTTGGTGGCGGGAAGCAGATCTCCAAGCGTCGGGCCTTCGCTAAGCCACTGGTCCGTGACCGGGGCAGGTCGCAGCGCGAGCGAAACCAGCCGATTGCGCGCAGGTGAGGGAGCCGGGCAGGGATCCCATGTTTGAACATCTTTGATCGGCAGATCCAATGACGCCAGCAAGGCATGATACCGGAACTGCGGGTGATCTTCACTTTCCAAAGCTGTGCTGAGATGCCCCCAGGTGGCCGCAGGCATGTCAAAATCAAAACCGGGCAAAACAATCGCACCTTTCGGAAGCTGCGCAACGGCCCGCATCAGAAGCTGCATGGTGCCGCGAGACCCGGTGGAGCCCGCCAATATGATTGGATGGGTCGGGGGTGCAGTTTCCCAACGCGCGATGATGGCCTCAATGGCACGACGTTGACGCGCCTCGGCACCCGGTGCGCTTTCGAGATCTTCCAGAAAATGCCGGGCAATCGCAAAGAATGACTGCGCGCGCGCCCAGTGACCGGACTGATCAGCCACATCAAGTGTCTCAATGGTGTCCACGGCCACACCTTCTCCGGCCATCTCATCAAACAGAGAGGCGAGACTGTCGGCGAGGTCATAGACAGAGGCCCGCGCAGCCAAGTCGGGCTGTTGTTCCAGCAAGCGCGTGACCAGCTGGATCAGCTCAAAGCGTTGGTGGATGGGCGAGGATGCCTTGGGCAGGTCTGCGGATTCTGTGTTGGCAAAATCTCCAAGTAATTGAATGCGCGGCAAGAGCGTCGCCGGGCCGTTGTCAAAAAGCGTCTGGATGCGGCGCGCCATACGGGCGGTGTTCACAATCACCTGCGCGTGGGCAATGTCCTGTGGTGGCTTGCCGTCAAACCGCGTGCGCAGTCCCTTCACAAAGGCCTCGGGAAAATCCACGCCGGGTGCGAGCGCAAAAACGCGCGGCGTCTCGCTTGGCTCAAACATCGTGGGCCTCCAACATGGTTTCAGCGAGCGCGATGCCTTCTGGCGAACCCACGTCGCACCACGATCCCGGGTATGTGAGGCCGAACAGACGGTCGTTCTCCAGCATACGGTCCCACAATAGGTTTAGCGAAAAAGCCGTTTCTCTGATCTCGGACAACCCCTGCGTTTTCAGAATTTGCACCCCGGTGTAGATCTGCCCCGGTCCACGTGTGAGTTTTCCGTCAGCGTCCACCAAGAAATCGCCAGAACGCACATGGCCAACAGCGTGTTCTTTCGGAACGCAAAGCAGCAATGCATCCATGCTCTCGGGGTTCCACGCGGATTTTAGCAATTCAAAGGGATTTGGACCGCGCCAAACCGCGTCTGTGTTGCTGGTGAAAACAGGACCTTCGCCCAACAGGGGCAGGGCATGCCGCAACCCACCGCCAGTTTCCAGAATGTCAGGAGACTCGACAGAAACCGCCACATCTTTGTGCGCCAGATGGGCTCCAATCTGAACATAGTGATAGTGTGCATTCACCACAATTTTCTGAGGGGAAACGGCTTGTGCCAGGTCCAGTGTGTGGTCCAACAGCGTTTTGCCCCCAACGGACAAAAGCGGTTTGGGGCGGTCTTTGGTCAGTGTGCCCATGCGCGTGCCAAAACCGGCGGCGAACAGCATTATGGCTTCGGGTGTGTGGCGCATTGATCTTTCAAAGATTGGAGAAATTTTGGGGTTGGTTCAGGCAGAACAGATTTTAGCACTCTGGCGATGTCCTGCAGGGCAGGGTGGGCCAGATTGCGGATCACATGGGCATGAACGCGCGGTATGAAATCTACATAATGCGGTTTCCCGGCCTGCTTACACAATCGGGCAAAGATGCCGAGGATGCGAAGGTTTCGCTGCAAACCAAACAGGTGGTAGCCGGCATCAAAGGTTTCAGGATCTGACTGGGTTTTGCGTTGGTAATAGGCCTTGGTCGCACGCTCGATATCTTCAGGCACATCCCGACGCGCGTCCTGCAGCATCGATACCAGATCATAGGCTGGATGGCCTATCAAAGCGTCCTGAAAATCCAACAGCCCCACACGTGCGCTGTCGGCGCGATCGGGCAGCCAGATCAGGTTCTCCGCATGAAAATCGCGCAACACAAGTACGCTTGGTTCGGGAAGGTAAGTCTCCAACAGGTGCTGTAACGCCCCCACAAAACTTGCGAAGGCTTCATCGATCCCCTTGGCAGGTGCGTCGCAATACCAAGTGAAAGCGGGCTCAGTCATTTCCGCGAGCGTTTTGTGATCCATCACCGCCAGATCGGCGGGCGGAGCCAGCGCTTGCAGTTCAAGCAGCACATCCACAGCGGCCTGATAAAGCGAAAGCTGATCGGCTGTCCCATCCGCCATGACCTTTACAAAAAGGTCGTCGCCAAGGTCTTCCATCACAATCGAACCAGCGTCTTCTGACGCGTGCCAGATCTCCGGCGCGGAGAAACCATGCGCCGTCAAAAACTGCGCGATCCGCAAGAAAGGGCGAATGTCTTCACCGTTTTCCTTGGGCGCATCCATCAATATGGCAGTCTCCCCGGATGGGTGTTGTAACCGGATATAACGACGTGCGGAGGCATCCCCGGCAAGCGGCGTCTGCGCAGCATCAGACCACTGGGTTTCTTGCAAAAATGCAGCGATCAAGGGCGCACGCACGGTCATTCGGACAGGCTTTCAAACAGATCGGACCAGCGCGGCGCGGTCGCTGACAGGGTCAGTTGACGCCTGTCTTCCTCTTCGGCGAGGGCAAAGGAAAGCGTTAGGGCGTTTTCAGGTTGCAGCTCCGCAAGGCGGTCAGGCCACTCCACCAGACAAATAGCTTCTTCAAAAGCATCGGTTAGGCCAAGCTCAACCACCTCATCGGGGGCAGAGAGGCGATAGAGATCCGCGTGCCAGATTTCGCTCTTAGGTCCATCATAGACCTGCACCAGTGTGAACGTGGGGGAGGGCACATCTTCCACAATCGGCAAAAGGGATTGGATCAGGCTGCGGGCAAAATGCGTTTTGCCGGCACCTATCGGACCTTCCAGAAGCACAACATCACCCGGTGTGAGTGTTGTGCCGATACGCATGGCCAATTGCCGCGTTGCGTCGGCAGAAGAAAGATCGAGGGAAAGCTGGAGGACAGTCATGCGGCCACAGTAAAAATCGCGGCCGGAGGCTGCAAGCGAGATCAGCCGTGAATGGGTGTCTCTTCCTGTGTTTCCACTCTTATCGGATCCGGCGTGCCAAAGGGCAAGATCTTGTCAAAGGCAACCAGCGTCATTCCTCCTGCTATGGGCGTCAGTGTCAGACGCACAGCAGTGAGTGTTTTCAGCGTGATGGTAGCATGCCAGTGCTCTCGAATGGAGGTCGACAGGATACGGTTTTGGAGCTGCGGCCATATCTCATTGGGCAGGCAATCACTGCGCCAGTGGGCGAGGGCGTCTGTGAGGGTGTATTTGGCAAAGCTGCTGTCCGGGTCTGATTTCCAGAGACGCCGGTAAGCTTCGTTGCAAAGCTGCAGCTGGCCGGTGGAGGAAAACAGAACAAGCGCAGATTTGATCGTATCCAATACGCCGTGACACTGATCCAGCTCGGCGCGAAAACGTCGTGTGACGGTGATTTCCGCTGTGATGTCTTCCACCAGAAAGACTAAAGCGCCATCCGGATGTGGGCGGCCCGTGACGCGATAGGTGACGCCAGAGGGCAAGGTCCAGGTCTTGCTATAGCGGTCCTCAAGTGCCGCCTGCATGATGATTTCAACCTGCTCCGCCCAGCTTTTGTTGGTGCTGATGTTGGGCGCTACGTGCATTTCCCTGAGCTGATCAAAGAAAGATTTCGCGTCACAGCGCTTGGATAGAAACTCCGCGCTGAGCCCGGTGAGCGACATAAGAGCAGGGTTAAAGAGGATCAGTCGGCGATCACGGTCAAAAATTGCCAGTCCGGTTGAAAGATGCGCAAAGGTCTTGGAGAAGATTTGCACAAAACTGCGCTGTGCATCCAAAGCGGATACGACGGCATCTGCCTCAGTGGCATAATACATCACGTTGTTGCCCGCCTGCACCGCGGTCACGTCAAACCATCGGGTCGTGGCGCCGATTTTGTCGGTGACTTG
Source organism: Shimia sp. R9_2 (assembly GCF_017743735.1). Taxonomy (GTDB): domain Bacteria; phylum Pseudomonadota; class Alphaproteobacteria; order Rhodobacterales; family Rhodobacteraceae; genus Shimia. The sequence continues at coordinate 312,699 of NZ_JAGHRO010000001.1, read as the reverse complement.
CAATCGTTTGGAAGGTTCCCCAACGATCAACTCGCGGACGTCAAAAATCGGCTCATTTCTGGACTGATGGCCTAGCTGCCCAACCAGGTTCTTATATGACCCATTGCGCCAGACCACGTTTCCCTCGGTGTCTGATTTCCAGATCGGATTGGGAGCTTGAAACATGGCCTGCATAATCGCGGTGCGACGGGCCGCATCGGGCGCATCGTCTTGCGCGATGGTGATGCGGGCGACTTCGTCCCATTGATCTATGGTCACGATGGAGCCGTCTTCCGGATCTTGCGACCGTAAAATGGTAACGTCGCGATCCTGACTGGCGCCTTGAATTCTTGGGAAATCCGGAAAGAGCGGCGTCATCTTCTGGTGGAGCGCGGACCAGTCAAAAGTCTCAACCGGCGTCTCAGCACATATCTGAAGCGCTGCGGGATTGGCATCAACCAAACTTCCGGAGCGAAACAGAAAGCAGGCTTTGGTGGCGTTTGGTGCGATCTCTGTTGGCGGTCGGGTGTTTGGCGGCAGGCGTCGGGTCATCATCCAGACGCAGGTCACAAATAAGACCGAAACGGCCAAAACAAACAGAAGCTGAGTACTCGTTAACAACATGGAAGTCTCCATTAGCAACGTAGTGGAGAGGAAGGTCTTCGTTGAATTCGTTAAGAGTGTGCAAGAATCCGCTTGTTTTGCAAGATTTATCTGCTCAGGCCTATGTTTGATGCACCGGATTTTCGCCGCTTCCAACAAGATTGAGATTGAGGTTCGCCTCGATTTTTTGCCGCGGCCAGATGACCTCTACCACGGCGCCGCTGCGCGCCGTGGTGAACCGGCCTTCCTCTATCACCTTGGAACCGTTTGCAAAACTGATCTCCGCACCGGATCTCTCCAGCAGCGTTTTTGCGATGAATAGGCCAAGCCCCATGCCCTCGTAGCCCGGACGCTTCTTGCGTTCCTTCTCTGGTTTGCGGTGCCGCATGAAGGGGTCGCCAATGCGGCCGATCAGGTGAGGCGGGTAACCGGGCCCATCATCCAGGATGCGCAAATAGATCGACGTTTCGTCCCATTCTGTTTCAACCCACACGTTCTCTCGGGCAAAGTCGACCGCGTTCTGAATGAGGTTTCTCAAGCCGTGGATGATCTCTGGCCGACGCAAAATTTCCGGGCCGTCCACGATCTCAAAATGATCAAATATGATCTCTTTGCCCCGATCCATATGAGGCTCGGCTGCCTCTTCGATGACTGTGGAAAGAGGTGCCTTGCGCAGGTGCAGATCGTCTTTGCCGGCACGACCCATGGAGCGCAGGATGTCTCTGCACCGGTCTGTCTGCTCCCGGATCAGGGCGGCGTCTTCACGGAGATCCGGGCGGTCATCCAGTTCTTCAAATAGCTCCGCGCTGGCCAGTTTGATGGTGGCCAGGGGGGTTCCCAGCTCATGGGCGGCAGCGGCGACAACGCCGCCAAGATCGGTGAGCTTCTGCTCCCGTGCGAGCGCCATTTGGGTTGCGGCCAAGGCTTCGGCCATGGAGGACATCTCTGTCACAACCTGACGCGAATAGAATGAGGAGAAGGAAATCGCGATCACGATGGCGGCCCAGTTGCCAAACAAGAACACGTCAGACACTTGTAGAATAAAGAAATTCTGGGTGCGCAGCGGCAGGTGGAATTCCAGAAGTGCGGTGACGATGATCACCGCCAGCGCGGCCAGCGTGACGGCGGAGCGGAGCGATAGGACAGAGGCGGCAATGGTGACAGGAGCGACAACCAGAAAGGCGAAGGGGTTGTGTAGGCCGCCGGTCAGGAACAGCAAGAAACCAAGCTGCAGCACGTCAAACAACAGCATGTAGCGGTTCTCGGACTCGGTGAGCAACTTGTTCTCGGGAAAGACAAAAATCGCGACTAGATTGCCGATCACCGAAATGCCCACCGCGAGGTAGCAAAGCCCGTATTCCAGAACCAGGCCAAAGCCGAATTGCGCCACAAGCAGCGCGACAATTTGCCCGGCAATCGCAATCCAGCGCAAAGCGATGAATGTACGCAGGCGAATCCAGTTGCTGCGTCGATTTGCGCTGAGCAGTTCGCCTGACAAATCCGTCATTTTCCGGCCTTTCCACTTGTGTCTTTGCCCGTACTTGATAGGTCTCTAGGCCATATCCCGCAACATGACTTGGTGAGGTGCGACATGGTTCGAATGGTGGCAGCTGTTGCTGTTTTTGTGGCGATCTTTGCGCTGGCCGCGATGTGGTTTGTTGGCCGCGGAGGTCATGGGGCAGATCAGTTTGCGCAGTGCCGTCAGGGGCAGGTCGCGGGCGGAATCAGTGCGATTGGCGGGCCTTTTGAGCTGGTGGATGAAGATGGTCAGACGGTCACCGAAAAGGATGTTCTGACAGAGCCTGCGCTGATCTATTTCGGCTATACCTTCTGCCCGGATGTGTGCCCTCTGGACGCCACACGAAATGCGGAAGCCGCTGAAATCCTTGAGGAAGATGGGGATATCGTCACACCGGTATTCATCACCATCGACCCAGAGCGCGATACGCCGGAAGTGATGAAGGAATACACGGATTACATGCACCCGCGCATGATCGGGCTTTCCGGTTCCCCCGAGCAGGTGAAAGCTGCGAGCCAAGCTTATCGCACCTACTACAAAAAGCAGCCGGCAGAAGATGGGGATGAGGAGTATTACCTCGTGGATCACTCCACTTTTACCTACCTGACACTGCCGGGGCATGGGTTTGTGGAATACTTCCGTCGCGATGTTTCGGCAGCAGATATGGCCCAAAGAGTAGGCTGTTTCGTAGAAAACATGTAACGCAGGCCTCGGTTTGACCAAGTTTGGCTGTGCCGTTACAAGTTAGAAAATTGGCATAGGAAACAGGCAAATGGCTGATAGCGCGCTGTCGGAGATCGGGCCGGACAAATCGCTCCTCCTCGTAGATGATGATGAACCGTTTCTGAAACGACTGGCAAAAGCCATGGAAAAACGGGGCTTTGAGGTGGAAACCGCCGGATCGGTTGCTGCGGGTCAAGCCATCGCAACAGCCCGTCCTCCAGCCTATGCCGTGGTTGATTTGCGCCTTGGGGATGGCAATGGATTGGACGTTGTCGAGGTCATTCGAGAGAAGCGCGAAGACAGCCGCGTGGTGGTGCTGACCGGCTACGGCGCGATTGCAACTGCTGTGGCTGCGGTGAAGATCGGGGCGACGGACTACCTCAGCAAACCGGCGGATGCGCAGGACGTGACCAATGCGCTTTTGAGCACCGGAGATGAGCTGCCGCCGCCACCGGAAAACCCGATGAGTGCGGATCGGGTGCGCTGGGAACACATCCAGCGGGTCTATGAATTGTGTGACCGCAATGTGAGTGAAACGGCGCGGCGGCTGAATATGCATCGCCGGACGTTGCAGCGGATTCTGGCCAAGCGCTCGCCGCGTTAATTTTGCTCTGAGTCGGCCAAAACGGCCTGTCTGTATCGCGGTGGTAACACGTCGGTATTGCGTCGGTGCGAATTTCGCCCGGCGCTTTTAACTTTTTGCGCAACGGCTGCGCCGCCCGGATCTTGTGTGAAAAACGCGTTTCAGCTGCGTTCGTTGGCAAAGGACGCCAGCAGGTGATCTATCGCCGCGCGCACATGGCGTGGCATGAGGCGGCGGTCTGCATAAACAATCCAGTGAGAGCGGCTCTGGTCCTCAAAACCTTCGAGGATGGGGGTGGCTTCGCCTGCGTCGATCAGCGGTTGCAGATTTCCAATGGGCGAATAGGCAATGCCAAAGCCACGCCGGACAGCATCCTGCATGAGTGGAATATTGTTGGTGCGCAGGCGGCCTGAGATTTTGACGGGCAGGGGGCCGCCGCTTTCCGGGTCGTGAAACAGCCAGGTGTCGTTGTTGGCAACAAGGCAGGAATGCTGGCGCAGATCCTGTGGCTTTTGCGGTGTGCCGTGGCGCGCGAGATATGCGGGGGCGGCGACGCAGGATAGCCGGTGGTTGACCAGCTTGCGTGCAATCAGCGAGCTGTTTGAGAGCACGCCGTAGCGCAGGGCAAAATCATAGCCATCCGCGATCAGATCCACATTGCGGTTGTTGAAATCTATTTCAAGCGTGATGCGTGGATTGGCTTGGGCAAATTCTAGAAGCCTTGGCGCCACCACAGTTTCGGCAAAGGGGCCAGCGGCAGACACGCGGATCAGACCGGAGAGCGCTGCGACATCTCCTGCGATGCTCTGGTTTGCCTCCTGCAGGCCGGAGATGACGTTTTCGATCTGCGCGAGGTATTCCGCCCCGCGTTCGGTGACCCGCACGGTGCGGGTGGTGCGCGCCAGAAGCTTTGTGCCGAGCCGGTCCTCCAGCGCCTGAACCCGGCGCGAGATATGAGAGGTGGAGACATTGAGCCGCCGCGCCGCTGTGGTGAAGCTGCCGGTTTGCGCCACCGTGGCAAATTCTTCGATCCCGTCCCAGAGCGCCATGCCGCCATTCCTTATTGTTGCTCATGTGCAAAGATGTGTTGTCAGTTACGTCACTTGCGTCACCTATGCAATGATACCTAGATGCCTCCTCAGAAGAGGCGGCGCGGGCTGCCTCACATCATAGGCAGGAACATCTGATGACCAAAAAGATCCTCGTGGCGCTGACATCCCATGACCAACTCGGCGACACCGGTGCAAAAACCGGCTTCTGGCTCGAAGAGCTGGCGGCGCCTTACTATGAGTTCATTGATGCTGGTTTTGAGGTCACGCTGGCGTCGCCCAAAGGGGGCTTGCCACCGCTCGACCCAAAGAGCAATGAGCCTGATTTCCAGACCGAGCACACCCACCGATTTGAGGCGGATGCGGCGGCAAATTCCGCGCTGAACAGCACCGCAAAGCTGGCAGATATGGCAGCCGAGGATTTTGACGCGATTTTCTATCCCGGTGGCCACGGTCCGATGTGGGATCTGGTTGAGGATGCGGACTCCATCAAGCTGATCGAAGATTTCTTTGCCGCGCAAAAGCCGGTTGGCTCTGTCTGCCACGGCCCGATTGTTCTGGTGAACGCAAAAGACGCAGAGGGCGAATACATCGTCAAAGACCGCAAAGTGACCGGTTTTTCCAACACCGAAGAAGACGCCGTGGCGCTGACCAATGTTGTGCCGCAGCTGTTGGAAGACACGCTGATCGCCCGTGGCGGGATTTACTCCAAAGGTGAAGACTGGATGCCTTATGTGCAGAAAGACGGGCACCTGATCACCGGTCAGAACCCGAACTCCTCTGCCGCCGTGGCGCAGCAGGTGATTGAGGCGCTGTCTTAAGCCATTGAGCGCGGGAAAGGGGGGCGCTGCGGAAGCATAGGTTTGCCTGCGCAGCACCTCAGATCTGTTTCACGTGAAACGACGCGCCGGAGATCTTCTCTGGCGCGTTTGTTATGTCAGGTCGTAACGTTTGTGGATTTTGTCCACGGTGGTGCCATCGGCCAGCGCGACGTCGGATTTCCGCGCGTAGGTTTCAAAGCTGCGGCTTTGATAGTAGGCGAGGCCACCGGCGTTGTCGGCGCGGATTTCGGCGTTGATCCATTCATAGCCCAATTTGCGCGCAGCCGTCTTTGTGGCGTCAAACAGTTTGGAGCCGATGCCCATGCCGGTTTGGCCGGTTTTGACAAAAGTGCCGATGTCGCAGGCTTCTGGGGGCAGGGCGGCATAGGGGCCGATCCATTGAAAACCCAAGAGCGTGCCGTTTTCGGCGAGGGCGACATGCCAGGTAGCGTCCTCCGGATTGGCCATCAGCCATTCGCCAAGCGCCTCTTTGGTCATGGTCTTGGTGATCGCGGTGGTGCCGCCCGCTGCGATGATTTCATTGAGCAGATCAGCGGTTTGACGCAGATCGGCCTGTGTGCCGGGTTGAATGGAAATTTGTGTCATAAAAAATAGATCCAAATAGAGACTAAATAGGCTTAAATAGGTTTAAATTTGCGCCAGTAATGCGGCGTGTCGGCGGGTAAAATCGGTGCGCACCTCTACGGGTGGGCGCAGGTCAATGGTGAGCCCGTCAATCACTTCCGGGTCGGGCACCCCAAAGAGTTTGTTGGCCTCAGCCACGGAAAAGCCTGCGATCTGCGTCGCTTCCATCCAGGCGGAGATCTTATCGGCTTTCTTGATCTGGGCCTTGAGGCGCTTGGGCGTTTCGGCGGGCAATCCAAAGCGAATGTGAATGGCGGCTGTCAGACGGTCATCAAGCTGTCCGTAGCCGGGGCCCACAGCGGCTTTCACCGGGGAAATCATATCGCCAATGACATATTCCGGCGCATCATGCAGGAGCGCGGTGAGCCGGTTCTTGGGCGTTGTGGATTTATACATGCGGCGATAGATGTCTTCGACCAGCAAGGAATGCTCGGCCACGGAATAGGCAAAATCCCCATGGGTTTGCCCGTTCCAGCGCGCGACAAAGGCGAGGCCATGGGCGATGTCTTCGATCTCTATGTCCACAGGTGTGGGGTCCAGCAGATCAAGCCTGCGCCCTGATAGCATCCGTTGCCAGGCTCGTGCCATGTGTTTGCGCTCCCAAGTGTTCGCAAAATACCTACGCCAGCCACGGGGCGCGGGGCAAGCGTGCGCGAAACGCAGGCATGGGGCTGTGCTCAGCCAACGGTGCCGCTTGCGGTCAGCAACACACTTGTGACCACGATGAGCGACGCCAAAATGAGGACGGTGGGCACCAGCCGCGCAAACCGCAACCGGGGCTTCTGAGAGGGGGTAATCATAATTTCTTCCTAAAATACCCTTTCTTTATAACAGTCTAACAGGTTGTGGAAAAGTCAGGGGAGTCTGACTTTTGCGGGCAGGGTTTTGCTTAAAAATCAGGCAATGCCACAAAGCCGCCACATTCTTCGGGCAGTCTGAAAAGGTGTTGGGATCACATGCTGCCGCAAAACAACGTGATCACGCGTGTTTTGAAAAACCGCCGCATGGCACCAACATGACTAGCGAGGGGGACACGTAACTTATCTACGTCCTCCCGCGTGTCCCTCTCTCCAACCCCAGCGCCTGTTGCTGATGCAATTGGCCGCGCGTGAAAGGAGAGCGCTATGTTTAAGAGACTTGTAGGATCCGCCCTGTTGTTTGGTATGGCCGCAGCGGCCCCACCCGCATTTGCCCAAGGGTGCGCAGATCGCGAGACATTGGTAGAGCGGCTGCAATCCAAATACTCCGAGGTCAGGACCGCCGGGGGCCTGCACGGCTCGGCCTCAAACACCCAATCGGCGGCACTTGTGGAGGTCTGGTCCTCCGAAAAAACCGGAACATTCACCGTGATTTTGACCAATGCACAGGGGGTCTCCTGTGTGGTCGCTGCCGGGACCGACTGGTTCCAGCACGTGCCAATGCCCGAACCTCCGGGCGTGAATGGCTAGTAGGTTTGGCGCAGAAAAACTGCATTGCCTGTGTCAGTCGCGCGCAAAGCGCTGAAATATCGACGGATTGGCACCGGCCACACAGGCCGAAAGGCTCAAATCCCTGCGCCGTTGTGCAACACCCATAGGGGTGCTATCTGGTCGCCAAGGAAACCCTGCATAGGAGCTGGGCGCCATGGCGACCGATTACACTGTAAAAGACATTTCGCTGGCCGATTTTGGCCGCAAGGAACTGGATATTGCTGAAACTGAAATGCCGGGCCTGATGGCGCTGCGTGAGGAATATGGCGCGTCCAAACCGCTCAGCGGCGCGCGCATCGTTGGCTCGCTGCACATGACCATTCAGACCGCTGTTCTGATTGAAACGCTGGTGGCGCTGGGTGCGGATGTGCGCTGGGCGAGCTGCAACATCTTCTCCACTCAGGATCACGCGGCGGCGGCGATTGCCAAGGCGGGCATTCCGGTGTTTGCGATCAAAGGCCAGAGCCTTGAGGAGCACTGGGACTATCTGGACAAGTCGTTCCTGTTTGAAGACGGGCCCAACATGATCCTCGATGATGGCGGCGACGCCACGCTCTACGTGCTGCTGGGCGCAAAGGCCGAAGCGGGCGAAGACCTCGGCGTGCCAACCTCTGAAGAAGAGGAAGTGATCCACAAGCAGATCGCCAAGCGTATGGCGGCAAGCCCCGGCTGGTTCACCAAAACCCGTGACGCAATCCAAGGCGTGTCTGAAGAAACCACCACCGGTGTGCACCGTCTCTATGATCTGGTGAAGCGCGGCGAGCTGCCTTTCCCGGCGATCAACGTGAACGACTCCGTCACCAAGTCGAAGTTCGACAACAAATACGGCTGCAAAGAAAGCCTCGTGGACGGCATCCGCCGCGCCACTGACACCATGATGGCCGGCAAAGTGGCGGTTGTCTGTGGTTATGGCGATGTGGGCAAAGGTTCCGCGGCATCGCTGCGCGGCGCAGGTGCGCGTGTGAAGGTCACCGAAGTCGACCCGATCTGCGCCTTGCAGGCGGCGATGGACGGCTTTGAAGTGACCACGCTGGAAGACGAAGCGGCCACCGCGGACATCTTCATCACCACCACCGGCAACAAAGACGTGATCCGCATCGAGCATATGCGCGAGATGAAGGACATGGCGATTGTTGGCAACATCGGCCACTTCGACAACGAAATCCAAGTGGCAAATCTGAAGAACCACAAGTGGACCAACATCAAAGAACAGGTCGACATGATCGAGATGCCATCCGGCAGCCGCTTGATCCTGCTGTCTGAGGGCCGTCTGCTGAACCTCGGCAACGCTACTGGCCACCCATCCTTCGTGATGTCTGCGTCTTTCACCAACCAGGTGCTGGCGCAGATCGAGCTCTTCACCAAGGGCGACGAATACAAAAACGAAGTCTACATCCTGCCCAAGCATCTGGATGAGAAAGTGGCCGCGCTGCACCTCGCGAAAGTGGGCGCGAAGCTCTCCAAGCTCAGCAAAGAGCAAGCAGACTACATCGGTGTTGGCACCGAAGGCCCGTTCAAGCCAGAGCACTACCGCTATTAAGGTGGTTTAGAGCCTGAAATAAAGAAACGGCGCTCCTGAGACGGGGTGCCGTTTTTGTTGAGACCGGCGCTGTTGTGCTTCAATAAGAGACGAAACAGCTTTTGCGAAGTGCCTGGCGCAAAGCAAGCGCAGGCAAATTTTTTGAAGGTTAAACTGTGAATAGAACTTCCGCTCCGAAACGTTTGGTCGCTGTTGTCGTAACGTTCAACCGGCTCGAGAAGTTGAAAGAAACGCTACACCGGCTGCTGGAAAGCCCAGTGGAGGAGCTTTCTTCGGTTGTGGTTGTCGACAACGCGTCCACTGACGGAACAGGTGATTGGTTGTCATCTCTTACAGATGATCGTCTCGATCTGATTTTGAGTGACACCAACACGGGTGGTGCTGGCGGGTTTGAAATGGGTATGCGCCACGCCATGGAGGCCCATCAACCTGACTGGTTGGTGGTAATGGATGACGACGGCAGACCAGAACCTGGAGCGCTGGCGATCTTTCATGGTTTGCCGGATGGCAAGTGGGATGCGGTGGCGGCTGCGGTCTATTTCCCCAGTGGCGAAATTTGTGAGATGAACCGGCCCTCTCGCAATCCATTTTGGCATTGGAAAGAGTTTCTGCGCACGCTCGCGGGCGGTGGTCGTTCCGGCTTTCATATTCCCCCAAGCGCTTACGACGGAGAGGGGTTCCAGATTGACGTCACTTCTTTTGTTGGCTTTTTCGTTTCTGCAGAAATGGTTAGGCGGATCGGGTACCCAGATCCGGCGTTGTTCATCTACGGAGATGACGGTATTTATACGCTTGGCTTAAGTAAGTCTGGTGGGCGTATAGGGTTTGAGCCCTCTGTTCGTTTTGAGCATGATCTGACCAGCTTCAGTGATCAGGCGGCGCAATCCCAAGGCAAAGTTGTCCAACGCGGGCGCCTGTCACCATTGTGGAAAGTCTATTACTATCACAGAAATCTGCTGATCATGTATCGATTGGCTGCAGGCGTGCTGTTTTGGCCGGCATTACTGGTGGTATTGCCGAAGTGGATCGCCAAATCTCGGCACTATGGTGAGGAAAAATCGACATTCCTACGGCTTCTTAAGCATTCAATCATTGATGGAATCGGAAAGCGCAGGCATGCAACCTTCGCTGAGATCAGAAAAATTGCCAAACCTGATAGTTAGACAAGCCACAAAGTTGGCCGATCACACCTTTAGCGGTTGACGATCTCGCGATTGTACCTGTTCAGCATTAAAAACCCAAATGTTATCAAGGTCATTGATACCAGTAGCACGTATGTGATGCTCGCGTAGTCAGCTGAGTAGGTTGGGTAAAACCCTTTGCGCATTAGGCCAACAATATGGATCAATGGGTTGTACCAAAGCACATCTTGGGCAAGCTCTGGCATATCGTCGTAGAGGAAGAACGTTCCAGATGCTATGAAGAGTGGCCGGTTAATCACACTCCATATGATGTCCCATATTGGAAAGAATGCAGTTATCACTTGGTTTATTGCTCCAATACCTAAGCCCAGCAATAGGGACAGCAGTATGGCTATGCCTATCAAAGGTGGATAGGCGGTAGCTTGTGTTCGGTCCAGGAGCATTATCCCTGTCATCAGCAGGACTGTATTGAAAGCCCCTGTAAGGCCGTTCAAAAAGAAACGGGCGAGTATCGCATCTACCCAAGTTACAGCGGGATAGCGCAGTAGGGGTCTGGAAAAATCGATAGCGTGCCTGCATGCTCTCGACAGTGTTATATAGAGTTCAAAGGGCATGTAACCGGTCGCGTAGAACAAAAAAAAGCTTGTTCCAAGCGGCGGGGAGGCGAATATCAATGAGAACCCAAGGCTCAGGAAAAGTACAGCTGCGAGTGGCTCAAGTACAGTCCAGAGATACCCGCCAGGTGTGCGGCCATATCGTGTAGACATTTCCCGTAGAATAAGCGCAAGGATGGTTCGAATGGTCGCGAAATTGCGATAAGCACTCCTAACAGGCCTAGCAGTTAACGCCACTTTGTGGGAATCAGGTGTTTCAACCATGGAGAAAGTCGTAAATCCGTTGTGGCTAGCGAAGCGCGCAGTATATTATGGGCGATAGGGCCGTGGATTGCAATTGACCCTCACGAGACAAATTTAACCCTGTTGGCAGACAAAAGATTTCCTTGAAGATGTGACCTTTGTTATGTCTCCGAATGGTAACCAATAGAGCGACTTAGCTTTGACAGATAATGTAACTCCGATCAAACCGAACGAGGATGCGGCTAAGCCTAAGGCTAGTGAAACTGCAGAAGCAGAAAAAAAAGCGTCAACAGTATCGGTATCAGCACCTCAGAATCCTTCGCAAAACGCCGAAATTGCCGAATTACGCAAAAAGGCTAAGGCTGCAGAGGACAAGGTAAAGGAGCTAAATAAGAAATTAGCTAAACCCCAAATTGCTCCTCTGGCGCGGCCGGCTCGGATGAAAAGCCGCCATTGGGGGGTGCTGGCGAGTTTTGTGCTGTCAGTGATAACTCCGCTTGCAGCTGTGATCTTGTATTTGATGATTGTCGCAGGTGACCAGTATATTTCGAAGGCTGGTTTTACTGTTCGTAGCCAGGATGGTGCTAGCGCAACAGACCTTTTAGGAGGACTGGCACAGTTCACCGGCGCCGGAGGTGCAACTGCTTCGGACACTGCCATCTTGTATGAGTACATTCATAGCCAAGAAATGGTTGAAGCGGTTGATCGGGAGCTCGATATACTTGGGCACTATTCCCGAGAATGGCCTAGAGATTGGGTATTTGCGATTTGGCCGAGCGCTACGATCGAAGACCTTACCTGGTTTTGGCAGCGTATTGTAAGCGTTTCCTATGACAGCAGCACCGGACTGATTGAGGTACAAGTGACCGCGTTTGATCCGGAAACGGCGCAAGCGATATCTAAAGCGATTGTGGCAAACTCGCAAATGAGAGTGAATTCTCTCAACGAGCAAGCTAGAGATGATGCTATGCGCTATGCGCGTACCGATTTGGATGAGGCTTTAGAACAGCTGAAGGCCGCGCGTGAAGCAATGGTACAGTTCCGAACTAGAACACGTATCGTTGATCCAGAAGCCGACATTCAAGGCCGAATGGGGGTCATGAATAATCTGCAACAGCAGCTGGCAGAGGCGTTGGTTGAGTTCGATTTGTTGAGCGGATCAGTGGGTGTCAACGATCCAAGATTGAGGAATGCCGAGAGATTGATTGGCGTTATCCGGACAAGGATTGACCAAGAGCGAACCAGCTTCATTGCCGAAGAGATAGCAGAGACCGGGAATGGTGGCGAATCATATCCTGCTCTAATCTCGGAGTATGAACGACTAAGTGTCGACCGAGTTTTCGCCGAAGAGATGTATCGCGTTGCGCAGACATCGTTTGAACTTGCACGTGACGAAGCCGCTCGACAAAGCCGTTATCTCGCGACCTACATCAACCCAACGAAAGCAGAGAGCTCTGAATACCCCAACCGATGGATCGTGTCTGCGATTGCCGGGATCGTTTTGCTAATGGGCTGGTCGATCATAGTACTGGTTTACTATTCGGTGCGAGATAGACGTTAAGGTTCGAAATGATCCGACTAGAAAACTTGAGCAAGAGCTTTTGGATCAAGGGTGAGCAAAAGACTGTTATCGACAATTTGTCGCTGACGATACCATCGGGAAAGTCTCTGGCTCTGCTTGGTAGAAATGGTGCGGGGAAGTCCACACTCCTTGAAATAATAGCAGGGACCTTACACGCGGATAGCGGAAGGGTTTTAAGCGACGGGACTATTTCTTGGCCGGTCGGACTTGCTGCTTCGTTTCACGGGGATTTAACGGGAGCGGAGAACGTTCGATTTATTGCCCGTATCTACGGAGTAGACACCGACGATTTGGTAGACTTTGTTGGGAGTTTTGCAGAGCTTGGCAATTCATACTTTATGCCGATGCGTACATACTCCAGCGGTATGAGGTCGCGATTAACCTTCGGAGCATCCATGGGAATTAAGTTTGATACCTACTTGGTGGATGAGGTTACTGCAGTTGGAGATCAAGCGTTCAAACGAAAAAGCCAGAGAGTTTTTATCGAACGTATGAAAACTTCGTCAGCCATCATGGTTAATCATTCCATGGGGGAAATCCGGCAGTTTTGCAATGCAGGGGTCGTTTTGGACAATGGACATGGGGAGTATTTTGATGATCTTGAAGAGGCTATCAAGGTACATCAAGAAATACTGAGGTAGTTCGTCGAGTATGTTGAGGTTCAGCTGTGAACTGGCAGTTGGCTGGTTTTTTGGCGGCGTCTGCCAGGTCAAGTTGGTCAGAAAATTTTCCTTCCAGAACTCTTTGCTAACAATCTTGGTCTGTGATGACCCAATTGGATGAACCTCTCTCCCACCAAACCATCGACGTTTTGGTGAACATAGGTCGAGAAAGGAACTTCAGATGGGCAACGAAGTTATCGAGACAGCTCAGAAGATCAAAACCTAAATCAAGCTTGCTAATGCATGCTGTCTCTTTGGGGAGTATCTCATGTCAGAATTACAGCAACCTGTTCATGCTTCCTGTTGTAAGTTAAATATTCATATCCAAGGTTTGTCTCACTCAAGAATTCTTGAAACGCCTGGAACTCTCCAACTTTCCAGCCATCATAGTTAAAGTACTCGTCAAAAACGATGACACTGCCCACAATCAATTGATCTTTTAGTTCGCGGAAAATCGTTTTTGTGGAGCTATAGAGATCGCAATCCACATGTAGGAAGGTAACCGGCTTTTTAGCTCTCTGATCTTCCGCAAGATAATTTGGCAGACTGTCGTCGAACCAGCCTTTATGTAGATGGACATTTTCGGCCACCTCGGGCAACTGATCTTGTCTGAAATGACCCGCCGCATATCCGTCCCGCCACGCTTCAGGCAAACCCTCGAAAGAATCAAAGCCATCCACCGTCCAGTTGGGACGCTTTTCTGCGATGTAGTTAATCGTTCGTCCGGTCAAAACACCAAACTCAAGCGCCAAACCGCCAGTTAACTTCGAATGGTCCAGTGCAATATCGATCACTTTAAATTTGTGATCAACCGATTGAACGTGAGACATGGCTTCACGAATATACTCAGCTGTCTGCTGAGTGGCCTGTCCTTGAAGGACATGGCGTAGGTCAGCTTTCTTGGCTTGAACATCTCTCCAAGAAGAAAGAAGGCCACCTGTTTGCTGCGCTATTTTTTCTTGTTGGGCGATAGAGCTTAGTCTTGTCGTTTGCTGCTCTTTGAGCAGCGTGATCGCCTCTTTAACTTCTTTTTCTAGCGCGGCAACCTTGCAGGATACCTGGTCTAGATGTTGCGCCATATCAGTATCCGCGCCAATCCATTTTTCAGCGTTTTGGTCTATAGGGGCCATAGCAGCATCAAGCTTTTGAGTGATCTGCTCCAACGCTTTTGACTGATCTAGAACCAATCGTTCTGTCTGAACTCTTAGTTCAGTTTGCTTGGCAATGAGTTCCTCACGCATGTCCGAACAAGCAACTCTTCCAGCCTTCCTAAGGTAGCGCGCCAATAGTCTTTTCATTGTTCTTAGCTTTAAATTCCAATTTATTCTTATCCATTTTGCGCAGCGAAAGGCATCCCAGTTCTACTTAAATCACTGACACAAAAAAAGGTTTAGCAGCTTGTCCAGAATTTTGAAGCGACATAAATGACTTCGCCGTGTCCAGAGCTTCACGTATAGTTACGTCCATGTCGAGATATCGATAGGTTCCCAGCCGCCCAACAAAGGTCACGCCCGAAGTCGTCTCAGCAAGTGAGACATAGGCATTGAGCAGCTCTTTTTCTTTTACCTGCCGAATGGGATAATAGGGAATATCGGCAGGTTCTGCGGCGCGGGAGTACTCTCGATAACAAACAGAGCCTGCATGGCTCTCCCAAGGAGAGAAATGTTTGTGTTCGGTGATGCGAGTATATGGCACCTCTTCCTCACCATAGTTCATAACCGCGCACCCTTGAAAGTCTCCTTCAAAGGTAAACCGCTCAAAATCCAGAGTACGATACCCTAGTCGTCCTAGTTCATAGTCGAAATAGCCATCGAGCGGACCCGAGTAAAATACATGGTCATAGTGTACCGACATCTCTCGAGTGAAAGTTGTAGAGAGCTTGACGTTAATGTTCTCGTGATCAAGGATTTTTTCAATCATTGAAGTATAGCCATTTTCTGGCATACCCTGATACTTGTGAAAGAAGTAATTGTCATCGTAGTTGAAACGTACAGGAAGACGTTTCAAGATCGAGGCAGGCAATTCGCTAGGGGCCATCCCCCATTGCTTAATGGTATAGCCCTTGAAGAATGCTTCATAGAGATCCTTACCCACAAAGCGTAGCGCTTGCTCTTCAAAAGTTTCGGGTTTTTCAATGGACAAATCAGCCTGTTCTTCAGCGATGAAGGTCGCCGCTTCTTCTGGGTTCAGAGTTTTTCCGAAGAACTGGTTGATAGTGTGAAGATTGATTGGAAGCGAGAAAACGCCGCGTTCACCCGACGCATTCTTGGAAGTCGTCTTGACCCGGTTTTTATAGGGCATGAACCGCTCAAATCTGTTCACATAGTCCCAAACTTCTTCATCGTCTGTATGAAAAATATGAGGTCCATAAATGTGGACCATGACATCTGTTTTTTCGTCGCGTTTGGTATGGCAATTTCCGCCGATGTGGTCGCGGGAGTCGACGACATCGACTGCGTGACCCGCTTCAGCCAAACATCTGCCAATTACAGCACCAGAAAGTCCTGCACCCACCATTAGATATTTGCCTGACATTTGTAGGCCTCCTGCTCGTTCTTTATCGAGAGGAGTATCTGAATGCCTTTAGTTGCGCAACCGAACCTCGAAGCAGGTAAAATTCAGTGACTTGAATTCCATGGGTTGCGATCTCAGTTCCCAAGGGCGTACACGTAAGGGGAAATCAAGCCTCCGATAATGCGGTAGAGGGCAATGATATCCGGGAGATCAGGCCCAAGAGAACTCGCACGCGAAATGATCAACCTCGGAACACCGGAAACAGATTTCGAAAGATAAAAGTATAATGACTGAGCCAATTCACCGATGTTTTCACTGCAAAACCTAGTATTTCCGGATCCAGAACTTGGCTTCAACGAGCAACTATATTTCAGACACGTTTCTGGCGATAAAACAGACGCGACATTTAATGCGTATGCGGTCCCAAAAGATGCGTCCATCGCTTTTGACAGCTACTTCAATCTATTTGACTTAGCGCGATGGCAGCATGTTTGTGACTTACACAATTTTTCGGCTAGGCTCGTTGGCCAGGGACAGTTTGTCGTTCAATTCAAGCTCGCAGCGAGCCATCAATCTGTGCCACTGGTTATCGCTGATTTTTCTGGAGATTTTTCTAAGGACAGAGAAATCCAAATTGAATTCAATCTTCCTAGCTCATGCGTGAAAGGCGGTGTGATTTACGCAGAATTCAAAGCTCTGTCCGAGAATGCGGAGATACGCCAACTTTCCTACCAAACAAGTACTCCTCCGCTAAGGTGGCCACAGATGGCCCTTGCGATTACCACGTTCTTGCGAGAGCAAGCTGTCACATCCACGATAGAGCGCTTGGAAAACTTCATAAGAAACTGGGAATTTGGCAGGCATTTGTCCCTACAGGTTGTGGACAATGGGAATAGTCTACATTCAGTTTGCGCAGAAAATTTGAGGATTTTCTCCAACCCCAATTATGGCGGTGCTGGTGGTTTTGCTCGCAATCTGATCGAGGCACGAAACGTAGATGCGAGCCATTGCTTGTTTATGGATGACGATGCAAGCTGCCATCCTGAAAGTATCGCTAGAGCGTATATGTTGTTAGCCTATGCGATCTCCGAACACACTGCTGTGGCGGGGGCTATGATTGATACAGCACACCCATGGAAGATGTGGGAAAATGGAGCCACGTTTGATGGAACGTGCTCGCCGTTGCACAACGGTGTGGACTTGCGCAAATCAGGCGAATTGCAACAGATGTTGGCGCTGTCTCTGCCCCGGAAAGACCAGGAAATTTATGGCGCTTGGTGGTTTTTTGCTTTCCCTATTAGCGTTGTTAAACACTACCCATTTCCTTTCTTTGTTCGTGGAGACGACGTAAATTTCTCACTCTCTAATCCGTTTGAAGTTCAGACTTTGTCCGGGGTTGCCTCACTTCAAGAAGACTTCGCGCAAAAAGAAAGTGCTTTTACACTCTATCTTGACATGCGCCATCCGCTGGTGACGCACATGTCTCTTCCAAGAATACAAAAGTCGGCTCTGAGTATGATCTGGATGGCTGTTCGTCCAATACTCCGCTCGATGCTTCGTCTCCAATATGCTGCCGCCGATATGCAACTTCTTGCATGGAGGGACGTAATGAAAGGCCCAGATTTTTTTGTCGCCAACCTCGATATGTCATCACGTCGCGCGCTGATCAGTTCGCTAGCTGCCTCTGAAAGATGGCAGAACACTCCGGTGAACAGCGCATGTTCAGCACCGAAACCCAAAAAACGTGCGCAGTTCTTTTGGCGAGCCATTGGAGCAGCAACATTAAATGGGCACATGCTCCCGCTCTGGAATAAGATGGCTCCCCATCTGCAGCTGAGCCTTTCTGAAAGGGGTCGTTTGTCAAACCTGCTTGGAGCAGGGAATATTACCTATGCTACCCATGATGGCGCCGCTCATATGGCGCTTTCACATTCGAAAAAGAGGTTCTGGAGAACTTCCTTGGGTCTACTGATAACTTCCCTGAAGTTTTTATTAAGGTATAGGAGCATCCGAAAATCGTACGCAAATGCCTTTGCTGAAATGACGGCTGCAGAATTTTGGGAGGGTTACCTAGGTTTACCCAAATGACAGGACGCGGAGATCAGTTTGTTCTTTCGGTTTTCGATTCAGGTCCTAAGACCCGTTTTCTCCCCCTTGCCTGTCGTCTTCATGCACGAGCACAGCAAACATAAACGAAAGACTTTTCCATTGAATGGGTTGACCTTTCAACGGCAATCTCTCGAATTGGTTTCTGGGCACCAAGATTTCTATAGACTGTGAGAAGCGTGATCCGTGATCAAAGAATGTAGGGAGGGGCACTTCAATCAGACGTGCCCGCTCGTTCGGTGTCCTATCATCAGTTGGCCTTTGAAACCTGAGTGCGAATGACCCAAGGACTAACCGCGAACCAAAGATCCGATTGTTCCACTCAAATTGCCCTGCTTCTCTTGGACTATGGATCTCAACGAAAGTTCCACGAATGGCGTGGTCTCCCAAAACCCAGAAAAAGAACACTTACCCAGTCATTAATAGGTTTGTTCTCTGTGGTGGAGCGTCGGCGGGGTAAATCAGCTTAAGCACGTTGGTATTTCCCTCTCATTTGTCGTCGGCAAGTAAGCGTTCCCAATACTCTGCACTCACATAGTGATCCTTTGTTGTTTCAAAGGATGTAAGGGCACTGGAAAGAGATCGCTTAATCCTTATGAGATCCCAAAGTGCCCTAATAGACTTTGATATCGTTTTGGTAAGAGACCTCTCTACGGTATATCCGACTCCAAAAATCGGATTGTAGTAAGTGAGGCGACGTTTCAAAAACTTGCATGTCTTGGGTTGCTTCTTGAGCAAGTCGACGAAGGCCTCACCCCGGCCATTGGCCAAGAATCCATTGAGAGTTAGCCGTC
Source organism: Shimia sp. R9_2 (assembly GCF_017743735.1). Lineage (GTDB taxonomy): Bacteria > Pseudomonadota > Alphaproteobacteria > Rhodobacterales > Rhodobacteraceae > Shimia. Next base: position 294,111 of record NZ_JAGHRO010000001.1, on the reverse strand, counting down.
TCACGGCTCGCGCCAGTTTGGAATTGCTAATTTGGGCCTCTTCCAAATTTGAGATATCTACCTTTTTAAACGCTTCATTTTGCACAAGCGTACCAAGTTCAGCGTTGATTGCTATTGCATTGCTTGCAATGAAATCTGGGCCTTTCAAAAAGTCTGTCAGAGCTTTGTGCAGAACGTCAGCGTGTTCATATTTCGCATCCGCAATGAATGACGCTACTGCGCGAAGATAGTCCTTGCAGAATTGATTAACATTATATTCATGGCCGTTTAATGTCGAAAAGATCCAACTGTTGCGATGGCCGTAATACCCGATTTTGGCGGAGTATTTTTCTTCCATTGGGCTGTGCCAAATATAAAAGCCTCCAGGAAAAACGACAGAGTAGCCTTTGCGGCGCAGTCGAAATGAATATTCTGCGTCGTCCAGTTTGATAAAAAACGGGTATGAAAATCCGACGTCCTCCAAGGCTTCAATAGGGAAGCATGCCCACCACCAAGGAGCATGTGTCGCAGTATCTTTAAGAAACGCGGCGTCGTAAGCATGACCATCACGGTTGCGACTTTTTGTTCGACTCAGCGCCAAGAACCCTTCTTGTAAAGAAGCCCCGCGTTCGTGCAAAAATCGCATGTCGTCATCTAGACGAACCATGCCGGAGCCGAGTACCGTTTTTTCGTTGGTGTATCGCAGATATGACACCAAATCCCGGAACATCGAAACTTGAAACTTGATGTCATCGTCCATCAAAACCATATGGGTGAAATCACCTTTGGATGTTTCGAGCATTCCTCGTGTGAAGCCGCCGGAGCCTCCTGTGTTTTTGTTTGGAATGATCGTGACTAAATCCGAGTTTTCAAATTTCAGGTTTTGTCCGTTGTCAACAATCGTAAAGTGATAATGACTATTGAAAATTTCAGGGTTGTCTTCGATTGCTCGAAGTATGTCTTGGATGTACTCCTCACGATTGTAAGTGCATATGACGCAGTTAATTTTCAACTGCTCGCGAACCGGCTCTTGGGCGGTTGTAAAAGACGCGCTGGAAAATACAGAGTTATCCTTTAGTGCAGTCACCCGTAGAAAAACTTCGGAATCGAGATCCCAAAGATTAAGAGAAGCTCCAAGATCCAGGGTTTGTAGCTGGGGCAGGTCTATTTGTTTGGAAAAAACAATTTTTCCCTGTTCTGCCCTTGGACCTTCAGTGGACAACACTTCCACCTTGAATATTCCACGCGCCTCTATCTCAAGCCCAAGCGTTTTTACGCCTGTGTGGTTGCGCAAAAATGAGCAATCGAGAGAGTTAAAGATAGTATTGCTCGTTAGCACTCGGCCCGAAGAGAGCTTGATGACATTTTCCTTAGCGTCGAGGCTTCCGTTGCTCCGAAAGAATAAGGTGCTAACTTTGTCGGCTGAGAACTCTGGATATTGGAGCTTTTTAAGAAGTTGCGGTTTCATCGGTATCCTGCGGAGAGTTTCATTGCGAATGTCAGCGAACAAGTAGGCGGCGGAGCCTGCGGGCTAGTGCTGAGCGGATGCGTTGGTAGGTTATTGGGCGCGGTGAAGTGCTGGAGCTTTGCGCTGGATAGGTTTCTTTGCCTCTTGAAAGTGCTTCAACTCCGGGTTGCCAATAGCTTGGGCCTAGGTCGGGGCGGATAAAGGTAAACGTGTCACCGATAATGCCATTGGAGAAAGACACATTCTTGAAAAGTTCGGCATCCAACCTGCTTGGAGCAGTCATGAAATGCTCCAGTGCTTTCATGGATGTCCGTGGCAAGATGTTGATATATTTGTCATATTTTTCAAACAACTGAACGTACTCATCGAAGAATTTCAGACAGGCGTCTTGCATAGTTCGAACGAGGTTTCTTCCTTGCGAGTTGATGTGGTTGTCTTCGAACTCAAAGTTGAATTCGCCATCGGTGTTTCGAGAAACGCCTAAAACAGAGCCACTTTCTACATCTGAAATCAGGAGTTCCAAGATTGCCGTATAGTAATCTGGTGTAATCCAGCCTCTTGCCTGTGGCGGGAATAGGTAGTTTCTTGTGACTGCCTTTGAGAAATACGTTGGGTGCATATCACTGAACGACATCAGATAATATGCGTGTACAGGTTTCTTCCAATGCCCAGACAACAATTTCTGTACGCGTGCGCGATATCCGATGTCAAACAGAACCGTAGTCTTTGTGTCAGAAATCTGGACGTCGTAGTAGTCTAGAATTGTTTGCTTCTCGTTCTCAAAGCTTCTCAATGAGGTGTGACTAAAGCACTGACAATCGACGAAAAACTTCTCGATGCTTTCTGGCGGATGATCAAGCTTTTTGTAACCCTTCTGAGCAAGCTGAGCCTTGATTCCTGCATCTATGGATAAGCCTAAGCGTGTCTCCAGCAACGTTCTGATGCTCGTTTGCGGATGTACGTAGAGGCGTTGGGGATTGAGGCTAACATCTTCTGGTTCGTTCATCTGTAGCGGGTAGCACAAAGAGCGAGAAGCCATCAGATAATTGGCTTGGATGTCGCTGCCACTTAGCCTTTTCAGTTTATCAAAGGCTTGCATTGGGAGTTTGCCATCGCGTGCCAAAAAATGGATTTCTTTAAATCCGTCGGCTTCGGCTTGCTGCATGATCCATTTGGTCAAGCCAAAGACCATTAATCCTACGCCATAATACCCGAGAACGTTTGCATTTCCAGCAAACAAAGAATCTCGTTTTTCATTATCGAAAATATTGATATCGAAGACGCTATTTATCGAAAGACCCAGCAGTAAGCGCGCACCCAATTCGAGTTCTCGAAGATGTTTGTACCATACTGCACGGTTTCCTTTGTGATCCAGAAAAACGTCGATAGCTTTTGGAAGATGGTAAGCAGAAAGTCCATTTTCCTCTGCTTTTAGAATGTCTGTGTGCTTGTTGTCGCCAAAGTGTACGACTTGCCTAGCTTCGCATTCCAAGTCTGCCAGCAAATGCCTGTAGAGGCGCCCACTATGCTTAGTGATCCGGAGATCGCTGCTCAGATAAAGTTTGTCAAAACCTGCAAATCCGCATCGCTCTAGTTGTTCGACGATAAAGTCTCTAGGCAGATACATATCTGACGTAATAACAACTTTTTTTCCGGTTGAGCGCGCGACTTCAAAAAGTTTTGTACCAATCTGACGAGGCTGCAGAAGATCGCGTTCGACAGTGAGCTCAAGGTCTTTAAGCTCCTGAAGAGCATCTTCTGGAAATTGAGCGATTTTCGCAAGCTCGCTGTAGATCTCGTTTAGTGTCACCTCATCTTCTCTGCAGATTTCCCGAGCTTGTTTTTCCGCTGCTTTTCTTAGGGTTGAAAATTCGAGAAACGGTTTTTCTAATTTCTCCCGTGCAATTTCTTCCACCAAGTCGAACAGATCGGTTGGTTTGACAACAGGTCTACAAAGCAGGGTGTCAAAAATGTCGAAGCTGATCACCTTGACTTCAGGATTGCGCATAAAACCCGTCAACTGGTTGATGCGGTTTTGTGTTTTTTTGCTGACTTCAATCATGCCGTTAAAATCCTGAAATCACTTCGTCCAAGTCAGCGCGCTCAAAAACATCCAGAGCGGTTTTTCTGCTCGCGTTTCGGATTTTGATACCATGCTCTTCGCAAGCTGTTCGCGCTGCTCTGTAGGAGTGCTCAAGAACTTCGAGCTGCGGTTTGTTCCAAACTTCTCCGGGGCGTCTGTAATCTTTGCTGAAGTGGTTCTTTTCTCCGCTATACACGTAAGCGCCATTTTCCATTTTTTTCGGCGTTTCATAGCTATGATCTATGCCAATGAGGTAGATTTCTTTGAAACCCATATGGGCTGCAAGTTGGATTTGGGTGTAAACAATCGTTGACCCCCAATAGACACAATGCTCTGCGTTGATGCTGAATCCAGGAAAGTCCTTACTCTCTAGTGGTTTTCGCGGGTCACAAATGTGGGGGAACCTGAAGTAAACCACCGAAGGGTCATCACCCATGTACTTGTAGGTGTACTCAGGCATCAATTTGATCGTCTGCTCGATACCAATTATCTCTCTTTGGTTCTGCTCCATGACAAGTCGATCCTCGAGAGAGTAAAAGGTAGGGCGCCAGTGCGTCTCGGGAAAAGCCAGATAAATTTTGTTGGATCCGAAGGTGTACTCCCAGCGCAGTGCGTCTAAATCAGTTGTTGTAAGACTTGGCCCATTTCCGACAACGAAACACCTTTCGCCGAAATGACGGTTCTTAAGGCTGAGTAGGGCGGGAGTATCTAGGCGGGAAGGCAAAGGGCCTTTCCCTTTGTGCCGTTGCGGAATTTGGTACTGACCCCAATCTGTAACGATGGGCGTATCGTGGTTTTTTTGAGGTGTTCTGATTTCTTGAGAGAGAGCCACTTCACCGCCAGTTTTCTTTTCTTCCAGCAGTTTTTTGGATAGCAATCTTAGACGATTTACTGCGCCGCGTGCGTATCTTGCTACTGTTTTTGACATGTTTTGTCTCTAATGGTTTTGAGTGGAGGACTGTTAGTTACACGCATAGTGTACTTAGCGCGCTTACTTCTGAGTTTGTTTGACTGATCTTTAGTCTGAGATAGTGTGATTGTTAAGGTCCTGCGGAAGCACAGGTCTCGACACTTTTTAGTCAATTGAGACTTTAACTTGTGGCTCTGCTATTCCAGTGAACGATGTATTAGCAGAGTGTAGTTTACCTGCATTTGGCAGCCAGTCTTTTGCTGTGTCTAGTAGGTTTTGCTGCGCCGTAGATACAAAAAGAGTATCTAGCTTTGGCCCGCCAAAAGCTGGGCACGATGTGTGGCCTGTTGGAAATTCAATTGCCATAAGAAATTGACCATCCGGGCTATATCGCGCGACACGTGCGGAACCCCATTGAGCACTCCAAAGGCACCCTTCTGAATCAATTATCGCACCGTCAGGCTTGCGCTCTTGACTGTTCTTTGCGCCTTTTAGATCCAAAAAAATCTGCTTTTCATCTACTGGCCAGCCAGTGACCGGGTCAACGGAATGACGCCAGATTATACGCGTTTTTGTATCCGAGAAATAAGCGTAGTTTCTATCGCGATCAAAGCAAATAGAGTTAGGTGTGCTCATCTCAGTTTCTATCACGCGCAGTTTGTTCTCTTGATTATTTGGAAGCCATCGGTATAGCGCACCTTTGCCCGCTTCACCAGATTTGCTCATGGTGCCAATCCAGAAACCTCCCCATGGATCTGCTCGGCCGTCGTTTGAACGCGTTGTTTCGTCATCTGCTTCGATTGAGCAAAGTGGGGCTTGTTGGTTTGTCTCCAGATTGAACCGGAAGAGACCTGTTTCGCTTGCGATCAGAAGGTGTTCACGGTCGATCCAGCCTGCAGCACTTACGTTCTGGTCAAATTCCCAGCATAATTGCTCGTTTTTTGTGCGGGATAGCAAACGACAATTGACGATGTCGAACCAGAAGAGTTGCTTCCTCAAAGGATGCCAGAAAGTGCCCTCTCCCAAATAACATTGTCGGTCATCGTAAATCGAGACGCTCTCGGTCATGGAACACCTATCTCGGAAAGATATTGTCGAAGTCAGCTCGCTGGAAAACCTCAAGTTGGGTCTGTCTTGAAGCATTTACGATCAAAACTCCACGACTTTCGCAGACTTTTCGCGCTTTTCGATACGACACTTCCAGAACATCCAGATTGGGTGGATGCCATTTTTCCCCGGGTTGTCTATAGTCTGGATGGAAGTGGTTTTGTTCTCCTTCGCCCACGAACACTTTGCCATCTGATTTGGTTGGGAGTTCGTAGTTGTGGTCTATCCCAATTAGTATGATCTCGCGGCATCCCATATGTAGTGCCATCTGGATCTGACTATAGACTACGGTCGACCCCCAGCCAATGCCGCGACATAAATCAGTGCTAAACTCTGGAAAGTTCTGATCCTCTAAAGGGGTCTCATATGACTTGGGCTGAAGAGATGGGGCGAATATTGTATCTGCCGCGAAATATCCAGAATCTCTTGTATTTGAAGGGAACAGCTTGGTGCTATCCTGAAGATTGTATATTTCCGAAAAGTTATTCTTTAAAACCAGATGGTCTTCGACTGTGTAGTATGTTGGACGCCATTTGGTTTCGCCATAGGCAAGAAATATCTTATTGGATGCAAAGGTAATGTCATTTCCCAGCCGCTCCAGATCCTTGATGAGTAGGCTTGGCCCATTGCCGATAATTACTGCGCGTTGGCCTTTGTGCCGGCCTCGAAGCATACTCAACGCCAGCAAATTGGCTCGTTTGAGGTCCTCATTTGCTCGGTGATGATTGCTAAAGTAGCGTAGAGCTTTGTAGAGGCTTTGTAAGCGATGAGCGAGATCGTCAAAGAGGCGTTTCACAGTGGTAGGCTTCGTTTAGGCTGCGAGGTGTTTGAATAAATTTTCTAAGGTATTGGCATGGACATGTTCGATTGCCTGTACCGTACTATTTGCGTTGTGGCTTGATACTGCCACGTTCTCAAAGCTCAAGAGCGGACTGTTCTTAGGCAGAGGTTCCACCTCAAAAACGTCTAAGGCTGCAGCGCCCACTTTGCCGCTTTCCAGTGCTTCGATCAATGCAACTTCGTCGATCAGCCCTCCTCGAGCAACGTTACAAATGATGACGCCATCGCGAGCGCTGTTCAGGCTATTTGCGTTAATTAGGTGGTAGTTTTCATCAGTTTGATTGCAGCAAAGGCAGATGACATCAGCCTCTTCCAAGAGCGTTTGAAAGCTTACGATCTTCGTGCCGTCGGTAGCAGTTTGCATGAAAGGGTCATGCGCTATGAGGTGCATGCCGAGCCCGCGAGCCCTCTGACCGACACCTCTCCCGATAGCTCCATATCCAACGACCCCCATCGTTTTTCCGGTCATTCCAGGATATCTTCCCTTGGGCCATCCACCTTCCCTTATCGTCCGGTCTGTGCGCGCGATCCGTCTCGTTGCGGCTAAAAGAAGACCAATGGCATACTCACTTACCGCGTCTTGAAATGCGCCAGGGGAATTACAAACTGGCACGCCAAGCGCTTCCGCAGCGCTCAAATCGATGCTGTCTACACCAGTACCCCATTTCGAGATCACTTTGAGGCGGGGCACAGAGGCCGTTAGAACCTTTGAAGTAATTTGGTCATCACCCGCAAGCCAACCGTCGATTTGACCTGCATACTCCAAACACTCAGCTTCTGACAGGAACTGGTTTACGCTGGGCCAAAGCGGTTCGAAGTTCTTGCTTCGAAGTAAGGTATCGAACCTTTCACGTTCGTTTAGCATCATGATGTTGGAAACGAGAATTTTCACTTTGGCATCCTCAAGCGTTTTTTGAACTAGAAAGAGCTTTCAATAAAGCCTCGGCGATATCGAGATCTTCTTGCGTTTTGATCACGTGCCCAGACACAGCGCCTACCGGGTAGAATTGAATCTTACCATTGTAGGTTCCTATATTCCCGCTTTCGACTGCATCAATATAAGACTGTGCGCGCCATCCGGTGATTGACCAAGTAACACGTTGGATTGGATGCAAGTCTTGTGAATTTGTTTTTTCGGAAAATGTGAAGTTAACCGGTTTGTCTTTGTAGGCGACTTCGATCTGATCTTCGATACAGGAGAGCATTACATCGGCATCCGACGCGATGAAGGTCTCGGCGAAGGATTTCACCTCTTCAGCGGTCAGTAGTGGAGCTATTGAGTGTACCTGGATGAGTAGGTCACACTCAACGTTTTTAAGAAAGTCATAAACGAACTCCTCTGAAGTGGCGACAGAATTTCCGAGCTGTTCGGGGCGTTGATAAAAGTTAACGCCATATTCATCTGCAAATTTAGCAAATTCAGTGTTTTCAGAGTTGATGTAAATCTCGTCAAAACACTGCGTAGATTTGCATTTTTCAATCGCGTGGGTGATCAATGGTTGTCCGGCTAGCGGCGCCAGATTCTTCTTCTTAAGGCGCTGACTACCCATGCGAGCGGGTATCATTGCAACGGTCTTCATCGGTCGCTCCTCAGGTTAGGAAGGGTATCTGGCAAACTACAAGCGAAGACTGCGCGAAATTGTTCAAACGCTTCGGGGTGAGTGCAGATGCTATGTTGGTTTTCGTCAAATGCAGGCTTTGTTGAATAGTCTTTATAGTGCCCGTACTTCATACCTGCTTCCTGAGCGATCAAAGCGCCAGCTATATCATCCCAACCCTTTGCTTCGCGGCTTGCTACGAGGCGCACGCTGCCCATTGCTACATAGCAAAGATGAAGAGCTTGGCTGCCAAAATTCCGGAGCTTGAAACTATTTAACAAGCTGGAGAGAGTTTCTGGGGCTTCATTTGTGAGGTTTGCAAGCAAACCTGAGGAAACGATCGCCAGACGTGCGCCGTGTTTCTTAGGTCTAATAAGTGCTCCATCACACCAAGATCCCGTACCCTTTATGGCAGAGTACATCGTGTTGTTTGGGACATCGTAGACAGCGGATAGGACAGGTTGGCCATCTCTAAGCAGTGCGACGGACACGCTAAAGGCGGGCAGCCCGGCAACAAAATTGACTGTCCCATCTAGTGGGTCAACCAGCCAAACTGGCGCCGCTCCCGCGTAGTTTGCGAACTCTTCTTCACCGAGTGCCACCGACCCGGAGAGAATGCGCTCCAACTCGATTGTCAAACGAGCCTGCATGTTTCTGTCTATAGTCGTGACTAGATCTAGCCCGTCGTCGCCCTTTTCCTCGGTCATCACGTCTTGACCAAACACTTCATCAACGAGCAAGGGTATCAATTTACATACAGAATCATGTAGTTCTTGGAGTGAAACGTCGGACCACAGGCTCAAAACTTGCGTGCCCCGATCAAATTGGCGTCCATGTTGGACATTCTCAAATACTGGGTCAGTATGTGGATGAAGGCCATATGGATGTCTTCGACGACGCCATAGTTTTGTGCTTCAACGTGTGCGTTTACATCCGCCAGATCTTTCGACCGCCCACCTGAAAAACCGGTGAAAGAGATGGAACTCAGGCCAATGTCCTTTGCTACTTGAAGTGCGCGGACCACGTTTTCGCTATCACCTGACGAAGATACAGTCCACAGAAGATCACCTGGCCTGGCCATTGACTGAAGTTGATACGCAAAGACTTCGTCGTAAGAAATGTCATTAGCCAGCGCCGAGTTCATTTCGGTGTGCGCTGAAAGTGACATAAATCGAGGCCTAAGATCAGTGTCAGTTCGTACGCACTTTAGAAAATCGCAAAGCGAGTGATTTGCAATGCCCGCCGAACCGCCATTGCCACAGATGAATACAAAATTACCGTTCTCTATCGTTCTGGTTAGTACTGCTGCAACATCGTCTAGCTTGCTCAAGTCGCTCAGCTCAGCTGCTCTCGCGAGTGTTTTAAAGTAATCTTCGGCGAACTTCGCGCAGCTGCCATATGCGGAAGTAGGGAAATGCGGGGTCATGGGTGATACTCTTTTGGGTTGAAGCGCCTAGGTTTCTGCAACGAAACGCAATATGCCTGACTTTAGGCTGCGCTGGAGGAGAATCTGAAGGTCACGCAGCCGGTTGTTGTCCGCGTCTTTGAAGAAGCCCGACCAGAAGGGGATATTTGAGTTTTCTTCGCTTTTGAAATGGGTGTCCAGAATCACCGCGTCTAATCTGCCTGGGGTCGAGCATTCCAGCACCGAAAGTCCAACTTTATTGCAGAGGCTTTGCAAACCGGAAATCGAGAAAACAGTTAACCGGTCGAGCGGAACAAAACTTGGGGAGTCCGCTCCAAGGATTTCGTACTCCAAGCCATCCGCGCATGAACTGGCAATAAACAGGACTGTTTGCTTTGGGCAACTCTTCTTTATGGCGTTGAGCAGCATTTCCGGGTTTGCGACCCTATCCAGTTCTACGGGCAAGAGAACTGCTTTTGGAGAACTCTGAGAAAGTGCCGCGCTGAGGTCAGTGAAATCGCAAGTGTCCGGAGACAAATCAATAAAGTCCCAGGTTCGGTTGTGGCTTAAGCGCTCGGTTGTTTCCTTCCAGCCTGCCATTTGACTGGAGAAACGGATGTCGACCACATGATCGAGAGAACGCTCAATTCTAGCTTCTGTAATGCTCACCCAATTGAGCAAAGAAATAAACTCGAACTCACGGTCTTTTTCAGGCGGACCGTCTTCTATGAACTCGATACGCAGTTGATCTAGTTTCTCTTGTGTAGGCACGCGCTGCGCAAAAATTGAATTACACTTGGTGCAGCGTTGGAAGTCGAGGAGGGCCTTTGAAAAGCTTTTACAGTTTGTCGACTGCTCTCCGCAAGCGGGGCAGGCGCAACGTTTTGTCCATATGGTCTCGGAGTCTAGCAGGAGTTGAAGTAGCGACTGGTTGCGTTGCCATCTATATCTTGCTGGTTTATCTCCTCCAATCTTCTCAAAGTCAGGTAAGTGATCTAGAAAAACGGGTGATTGCATGACTTTATCCTGTGACTTCCGTCGCGGAGGTTCGCAGCGTTTGGCTCCATTCAGGGTCCGCTTGATAAATCGCTTCTACAAGCTGCATAACGTCTAATGCTTGTTGTGAGGTACCACACTTTATGGGTTTCCCGTGCACGACGGCATCGTAAAACTCTGCAACTTCTTTGTTCCAAGACAGGTCTTGGGTAAACCGGATTTCTTGCAGTTCTGGGTTCGGAGATGGGTTTCCGGAGCTATCTAAGCGATTGATAGCGATATTTAAGACTTCCGCTCCGTAGCTTCCAGACGCGGAGAGAATGCCGTCTACAGAGATAAAACCATTGCGAAGATATAGCTCTAGTCGGAAGGTGTGTTGCCATTGTGTCGCTGATGAATGCAATGATGCGACAACCCCTTGGGGGGTTTTCATCAATGCAAACGCATTGTCTTCTACAGGGACCTCCGTCCAAAATTTTCGCTGTACAAAGCTTTGTATGTCACAGAAATTACCTGCAAACATTTGGAATAAATCAAGCATGTGGATGCCTTGATCTATTAAGATACCGCCCCCAGATTGCTCCGGGTCGTTACGCCAGTTTTTTGCATAGTCCGGCCCACCTGCTTTACCATACACCCCGCGCATGAAGTATAGGTCTCCCATGGTGCCTGCGGAAAGGAGTTTTTGCGCTTCCTCAATCGCATCATGCACTCTATGGTTGAAGCCAAATTTAAGAACTGAGCCGCCTGCTGCCCGCTCCGCGGTGATCATTTTTTGGACATCAGACGAGTTGCGACCAGGAGGTTTTTCGCAAAACACATGTTTGCCATGACTCAGTGCAGTGCAAACCAAGTCAGGTATAAATATGTTCGGTACGCTACAAACTACAACATCGGGTGCGAAATCATAGACATCTGAAGGTCTAGTGACCATAGGTACAGTGGCGCTTGGGTCTATTGCTGTATCGCAGGCAACAACGACGTCAAAGCCACCATGGCTTTCCATCGCTTTGTGGCGGATTTTTCCCATCTTCCCATAGCCGATAATCGCGGTTCGCAACTTCATATTGGTTCACTCGTTTTCGGCTCGATTTGGATTCTACTATAAGTTGATATGACGCTGTGCATATCGACTTCTGACGAATTTTTCGGGACATTACTCAGAGCCTACGGCACGTGCAAGTTGGAACTTCCAAACTGTACATTGAAGGCTTGCAAAAATTCGGTGTTTTTGTTGTTAGACAGACACAAAGGACTGATGGAAATTTGGTGGGAAACGGCGATGCTCAGCCACATGGAAGTTAAGAATGCATTGGAGGTCGCACGAGGTGCCTCAGCTGATGCGAAACTGTCGGTCGAAATGCTGCCGGAAGATATAGAACAATGCTATGGTGTTTCTTTCGCTCAGGTTCCAAGGCCGTCAGCCTGGAAAATTGGTGGAGTTAATGCTTGGTCGCGTAAAGTATTCGAGAACGATGAAGCGTTTTTTGGCCCGTTGAGTTCGGAGGAAGTGTGTTCGGGGCGGGACAATATTTCAATTCAAGGGTTGAGAAACCCGCTTGCGGAACCGGAGATCATGCTTCAGCTGTCCAAAGACAATACGGGCGGTTGGCGCTTTTCACAGATGGGAATTGGGTTTGAGCTCCCGGCGACCGTTTTGCCGGAGGGGCTTAAACCGGAGCTGAGAGCCCAAGTTTGTGACCGGGCGGGAGCAGGGGCCCTCTGGATTTCTGGGGTCCAAGCATACAGTGAAGATTTGTTGGCCCAAAACTTTAAGGTAGAGACTTGGTTAGATAGCCGGCCCCTCGCTACCGACGCGCTTGCGCAAAATGTAATTGGTGGGCCATTAGGGGCTGCACGAGATTTCATAGCGCTAGCGGAACGCTACAATGCGCCGCTTAGCCACGGGCAGTGGATTGCTACCGGAGGACTTAGTCCCGCGGTTTCCGTGAACGGCAATAGCGTAATTCGTGTGAAAGCGCTGTGTTGGGACGTTTCACTTAGATTTTCGCCATAAGGTAAACTGGTTTGAGGATATGAGAAGTGGCAATCATTGAGCTTGAAAGAGCCAAGGCGTCTTCTTAGCTAGCTCTAGTTTAAAGTCAAAATTTGAACCGACAATTTCTTAGATTTTATTCTCTCGATTAGCAGTTGGTCTAAACAACCAATGAACCCGGTCGAATTGCCCCACCGAGAAACTAGACTCCTATTTCAAAGCATGCTCCAAGTAACACATTCGAAAAGGGACCATTTGAATGAAAATTGCTGTTGCGGGTTTGGGGTATGTTGGGCTGTCAAATGCGGTTTTGTTGGCTCAGAGCAATGAGGTTGTCGCTGTCGACGTGTCTGAGGCGCGGGTGCAGATGGTCAATGAGCGCAAGTGTCCTATTGTGGATGCGGAGCTGGAAGAGTTTCTGACCTCGCGGGAGCTGAGCTTGACCGCAACCACCGATGCCGCGGCAGCTTACACAGATGCGGATTTTGTGATTGTCGCGACGCCGACAAATTATGATTCGAAAACCAACTATTTTGACACCTCCAGCGTTGAGGCCGTGATCAATCGGGTGATCGCTGTGAACACCTCCGCGACGATCGTGATCAAATCCACCATTCCGGTTGGTTATGTGACTGACATTCGGGCGCAGCTGGATACGGATCAGGTGATCTTCTCCCCTGAGTTTCTGCGTGAGGGCCGGGCGCTTTATGACAACCTGCATCCAAGCCGGATCATTGTGGGGGAGCAGTCGGAGCGGGCGCGGATCTTTGCGGATCTTCTGTTGGAAGGCGCGGTGCGCAAGGATGTGGAAGTGCGCTTCACCGATCCGCAGGAGGCAGAGGCGATCAAGCTTTTTGCCAACACGTACCTGGCGATGCGTGTAGCCTTCTTCAATGAGCTCGACAGCTATGCCATCGCTGGTGGCATGGACTCGCGCCAGATCATCGAGGGCATCAGCCTCGATCCGCGCATTGGGGATCACTACAACAACCCGTCTTTTGGCTATGGCGGCTATTGTCTGCCCAAGGACACAAAGCAGCTTCTGGCGAATTACAACCATGTGCCGCAAAACCTGATCCGCGCAATTGTGGACGCCAACCGCACGCGCAAAGATTATCTCTCCGATCAGATCCTGATGAAGGGGCCGCGGGTTGTGGGCATCTATCGTCTGGTGATGAAGGCGGGCTCGGACAATTTCCGCCAAAGCTCTGTGCAGGGCATCATGAAGCGTCTGAAAGCCAAGGGCGTTGAGGTGATTGTCTATGAGCCGGTGCTTGAGGAAGAGGACTTCTTCCGCTCGCGGGTGGTGCGTGACATTGATGCCTTCAAGGCGGAGGCCGATGTGATTGTGGCCAACCGTATGACAGACGATCTTCTGGATGTGGAAAGCAAAGTCTTCACGCGGGATCTGTTTGGCGCGGATTGAGCGCGGGCTTGACCGCGTCTTGATGTAGAGATCTCCCTGAGCGCTCGTCTGAGTTGCCAATGCCACTGACGCTAACTATGCGTTTATAAAGCGATTGTTTGTGACCGCTTTTGCGATGGGAATGACGATGCAGGTAGAAACAACAGCGCTGGACGGGGTGCTTATCCTGACACCAGCACGCTTCGGGGATGCGCGGGGGTTCTTTTCGGAGAGCTGGAACAAGCAGCGCATGCTTGAGCACGGTATTGATCTGGAGTTTGTGCAGGACAACCATTCGATGTCTGCGGAGGTGGGTACGGTTCGTGGTTTGCATTTTCAGTCTCCGCCACATGCGCAGGACAAATTGGTGCGCTGCGGACAGGGCGCATTGCTCGACGTTGTCGTGGATGTGCGCAGGGGTTCGCCCACCTACGGGCAACATGTGGCTGTGGAGCTGAGCGCGGAAAACGGCAAACAGCTTCTGGCGCCCAAAGGGTTTCTGCACGGGTTCATCACCCGCGCGCCGATGACTGAAATCATCTACAAATGCACCGATTACTATGCGCCGGATTGCGATGGGGCGGTGCATTGGGACAGCTGCGGCGTGGACTGGGGCCACGACGGTGCGGTGATTCTGTCTGACAAAGACAAAGCTGCGCCAGCACTGAAAGACTTTGACAGCCCGTTTACGTGGGAAGGATGACGCGATGAAGATTCTTGTGACCGGTGGCGCAGGGTTCATTGGCTCTGCTGTGGTGCGTCAGGCGATTGCCGCTGGACATCGCGTGGTGAACGTGGATGCGCTGACCTATGCGGCCTGTCTGGAGAATGTGGCATCGGTTGCGGACAGCCCGAACTACAGCTTTGCGCAGGTGGACATCCGCGACCGCAAGGCGCTCAATCAGGTCTTCACAACGCATCAGCCGGATGTGGTGATGCATCTGGCGGCGGAATCCCATGTGGACCGCTCCATTGATGGCCCCGGTGATTTTATCGAGACCAATATCACCGGCACATTCAACATGCTGGAGGCGGCGCGCCAGTATTGGATTGAGAAAGGCAAACCGGAGGGGTTTCGCTTCCACCACATCTCAACGGATGAGGTTTATGGCAGCCTGCCAGCGGATCCGGAAGTGCAGTTTACTGAGGACACCGCCTATGATCCGCGCAGTCCCTATTCCGCCTCAAAAGCGGCCTCAGACCATCTGGTGCGGGCCTGGGCGGAGACCTACGGGCTGCCGGTTCTGCTGACCAATTGTTCTAACAACTATGGGCCGTATCACTTCCCGGAAAAGCTCATTCCCGTTGTGATCCTGAACGCCCTCGCAGGAAAGCCCCTGCCGATCTACGGGGACGGGTCCAATGTGCGGGACTGGCTTTATGTGGAAGACCACGCCGATGCGTTGCTGACGGTGGTGAAACAGGGCGTTGTTGGGCGGACCTACAACATTGGCGGCGAGAATGAGCGCACCAACCTGCAACTGGTGCAGACGCTCTGTGCGATCCTTGATGACCTGCGTCCGCGGGAGAGCGGGGCCTATGCCGATCTGATCACCTTTGTGACCGATCGCCCGGGCCATGATGCGCGCTATGCGATTGACCCGGCCCGCATTCGCGAAGAGCTGGGCTGGCGTCCATCGGTCACCGTGGAGGAAGGGCTGCGCAAAACCGTGGCCTGGTATCTGGACAATGAGACCTGGTGGCAGCCGCTGCTCAATCGGCATCGCGTGGGAGAACGCATTGGCGAAGATGCGGACCGCAGTGCCAAAGATGCGGCTGATGCGTCATGAAGGCACTGGTTTTTGGCAAGTCCGGCCAGGTGGCGAGGGCGTTGATCGCCTGTGATGAAGCGGAGGCTGATCTGACCATTGAAGCGGTGGATCGCAGCCAAGCCGATTTTACCCAGCCCGATGCCTGCGCCGCGCTGGTCAGGACGACAGATGCGGATGTTGTGATCAATGCGGTGGCATATACGGCAGTGGATCAGGCGGAGAGTGATGAGGCGGTTGCGACCGCAATAAACGGCACCACTCCGGGGGGGATTGCTGCGGCCTGTGCCGATCGGGGTCTGCCGTTTGTGCATATTTCAACCGATTACGTCTTTGACGGCGCGGGCGATACGCCCCTTGCAACAGACCATCCCACCGCGCCGTTGGGGGCTTATGGCCGCTCCAAACTGGCGGGCGAAGAGGCGGTGCGTGCAGCGGGTGGCACCCATGCGATCCTGCGCACCTCCTGGGTGTTTTCCGAGCATGGCAATAACTTTGTCAAAACCATGCTGCGGCTTGGGGGCGAGCGCGACGGTCTCACCATTGTGGCTGATCAGATCGGCGGACCGACCAGCGCGGCCCATATCGCGCAGAGCTGTCTGACCGTTGCGCGCACTCTCACAGCGCAACCGGAGCAAAGCGGCACCTATCACCTTTCGGGCGGACCGGATGTGAGCTGGGCAGATTTTGCCCGAGAGATCTTTGCGCAGGCGGGGCTGAGCTGCGCGGTCGAAAACATTCCAAGCAGCGCCTATCCAACCCCGGCCGCGCGGCCCAAAAATTCCCGTCTGGATAACAGTCAGACGCTTGCCAGCTTGGGCATCGAGCGGTCTGATTGGCGCATTGAGTTGGCGGACGTTTTGAAGAAATTGGACAGATAGATATGACACAGCGCAAAGGCATCATTCTGGCGGGCGGGACGGGTTCACGCCTGCATCCGGTCACCATGGCTGTCTCAAAACAGCTTTTGCCGATCTATGACAAACCGATGATCTACTATCCGGTTTCGGTGCTGATGCTGGCAGGCATTCGCGAGATCTGCATCATCACGACGCCGCAGGATCAGGAGCAGTTCAAGCGGCTCCTCGGGGATGGTAGTCAGTGGGGGATCTCGCTCACCTATGTGGTTCAGCCGTCACCGGATGGGCTGGCGCAGGCCTTTATTCTTGCAGAAGAGTTTCTGGATGGGGCGCCCTCCACATTGGTGCTTGGCGACAATATCTTCTTTGGTCACGGCCTCCCTGAGGTGCTGGCAGCAGCGGATCAGCGCGTGGTTGGCGGCACAGTTTTTGGCTATCATGTGCTGGATCCGGAGCGTTATGGCGTGGTGTCTTTTGATGCGGATGGGCAGGCGCGTGAGATCGTGGAAAAGCCGGCGGTGCCCCCTTCCAACTATGCGGTGACTGGGCTGTATTTCCTTGATCAGGAAGCGCCGGAGCGGGCGCGCAGTGTCAAACCTTCCCCGCGCGGGGAGCTTGAGATCACCGATCTGCTGCAGACCTATCTGACCGAGGGCAAACTCCATGTCGAGACCATGGGGCGGGGTTATGCCTGGCTTGATACCGGCACGCACGCTTCGCTGCTGGACGCGAGCAATTTTGTGCGCACGCTGGAAAACCGGCAAGGGCTGCAGACCGGCTGTCTGGAAGAGATCGCCTTTGATCGCGGCTGGATTTCGGTGGAGCAGCTTGCCGAGCGCGCCAAGCTCTTTGAGAAAAGCGCCTATGGTGCCTATCTGGCGAAGATCCTGGCAGAGACCTGAACGCGGCCTAGGGGCGGCAGGCCGCCTCCCATTCTGTCAGAAACTGCATGATTTCCAGACTGTCTGAGAGCCGTGGACTGGGCCGGTCTGCGGCTTTGGCTCCGCTGCGCAGCGCGCGCTCTACCATGCGGGTCTGATGATTGAAGGCATCCTGCTCAGAACGCACCACGATGTCGCGCGCAGGGCCGTCGTAAGGCTGCCAGATCATGCGGCTTTCGCCCGGTTCAGGCAGCCAGGGATTGGTGACAAACCGCAGCGTGCCTTTGGTGGTCACGATCACGAATTCATGTGCCAGACCATGGCCATCCGTGCTGTGCAGATTGGCCAGAACACCATTGTCAAACCGCACAGAGACACTTGTATCCTGCAAGGTGGCGTCCTTGCCAAGGTTGCCAAAGCCTGTGAGTTGCCGGGCGGCAAAGGCCTCCTCTCCGCACATGGTTTGCACCACCAGATGCAGCAGTGAGGCCGGATAACAGCCGAGATTATAAAGCGTGCCGCCTCCCGCCGGATTGACCACCTGCCAGATATCGGCGGCATAAAACCCCGACACAGACCGCAACTCCCCCACAGATGGATCGCGCAGCACGGTCACAAGCTGCTCCATCAGGGGGTGGGCGAGATACATCAGACCTTCCACAAAGAAGGTCTCTGCCTTTCGTACCGAGGCGGCAAGGGCGGTGGCGTCGTCCATGGTTGTGGTCAGGGATTTCTCACATAGCACGGGTTTGCCTGCGGCCATGGCGGCTTCGGTGGCGGCCCGGTGCAGATGGTTGGGCAGCGCGATATAGACCACATCCACATCCGCGTTGGCGAGCAGGGTTGCCTGATCGGTGGTGCTGGCCGGGATGTCATACTGCGCGGCAAGCGCATCCAGCGCCGTCTCGTTGCGGCCGCAGATCATGGCGACAGAAGAGCGCTCATTGGCGCGGATCGCGCCGAGCATGGCATGCGAAATAAACCCGGTTCCGATGATCCCCCATCGCAGCATGGCGTGTCTCCTGTTGGCTTGAGTGGCGGCCAGATGCCCTAAGACCTGAACCTAGAGAGCGGGCCCGCAAATGGCCAGCGCACCGGCTTGAAGGGGAAAGACCGGGCGGTTTTCCCTTTGCGCTTTGGGGCCTGAGAGCTAATTTGACGCGCAAGAGCGGCAGATAGGCCGCTTTCGTTCATAAAAATTGACTAAAATATAAGGGGAGTATCATGGGAAAACGCGACGATTTGATCGCCAAATATGCAGATGATCTGCAAAACAAATGTGGCATGACACCGGATATGGATCTGCTGACGAAGGTCACGATTGGATGTGGCCCGGCAATCTACAATGATGACGCCTCAACGGTGGCGAGCTCTCAGCCGGAAGAGATCGAAATCGTGAAAAACAACTTTCTCATCAAGAAGTTGGGCCTTTCAGACGGGCCGGAACTGATGCAGGCGATTGACGCGGTGTTTGAGACCTACGGCAAATCCGAGCGCAACAAATACCGCGCGGTTGTCTACTACATGCTGACCAAGCATTTTGGCAAAGAAGCCCACTACGGCTAAAGAAAACACCACTCACGAAAGGCGCGTGTTTTGGCGATCTGGCCAAGCGCGCGCCTTAAGTCTTTCCAAAACCCTGATGGATCCCCTCATATTGTCGGTACTTGATAATTGAACCGGCGCGGGGGTCTGCGCTAGGCATAATGTGTCGGGCTAGGACGGCCGGACCCTAAGATATAACAGACGCGTGTGGTGGTATGGGAGCACGCGGGGGGCATAGGGGGTCTGACCGAGTGGAAGCAGGCCCCCTATGTTTTATTGTCATTCTGTTTTTCGATACCTAAGCAAATAGGCTTGGCCCCATTTGGGCCCGCGTTTTTCTTTTTTAACGACCTCAAAACAAAGTCAGCACCACACCAATAATCCCGCAGCCGATGGTGGCGTAGCCGCCGTCGATCATCATCAGAACACGGGGGCGGCCGGCGAAGCTGTAGTTGGTGATGATCCAGGGTGTTGCCAGAAATAGGCCAATACCCAACCCGCCGATCAGCCCTGCGCCGGGACTGGTGATGCCTGAGAGCGCAAAGATGTGGCGCATCATGCCCGCCACAATCAGCGTGCAGACAAAGGCGGCGACATAAGGGGCCGGATTGCTGGCGTTGAGGGGGCGGCCGTTGTCGCCCAGCTTGACTTCGGCGGCGGCCATCCAGGGTTTGGCCAGCACCATGTACCAGACCGACCCAAAGACATAAGTCGCCACAGCGGCGACACATACGGCTAGAAATCCCATGGAACCCTCCCCGTTCACATTTGGACTGGGGAGAGTATGCCTGAAAACTCAGGGTTTGACACCGCCCAGATCACAGACGATGGCCCATTCCTCAGCGGTGACGGGCTGCACCGACAGGCGGGAGCTTTTCACAAGCGCCATTTCGGTGAGGCGCGGATCGTCCTTGATCATGGCAAGCGTCACCGGCTTGGGCACAGGCGCAATGGCCTTGATGTCCACGCATTCCCAGCGGTCGTCATCTGTAGTGCTGTCCGGGTGGGCTGCAGCGCAGACCTCGATGATCCCGACCACGGATTTCTCTTTCTGGGAGTGATAGAAAAAGCCGCGGTCCCCCACGGCCATTTCCCGCATGAAATTGCGCGCCTGATAGTTGCGCACGCCGTCCCACTCTTCGCCAACCTCGCCTTTGGCGACTTGCTGATCCCAGCTCCAGGTGGAAGGCTCCGATTTGAACAGCCAATAGCGCATCAACCCAGAACCTTGTTCCAGGCGGTCAGCTCCACGCTCTCAAACAGGCCAGCGGCCTTATATGGGTCCGCAGCGGCCCAGGCCTCGGCTTCCGCCATATCCGCGACGTTCAGGATGATCAGCGAGCCGCACATGTCACCGGCCTCGTCCAGAAACGGACCTGCCATCATGACAGTCTCGCCAGAGCTTTTCAGATAGGCCACGTGGTCGTCACGGTTGGCCTTGCGGATGTCCAATGCGCCGGCTTTGTCTTTGGCGATGAGGGCGATCAGCATGTTTATTCCTCCTTGGGTGGTCTTGAGAGCAACATTTCCATGGCGTCGTGGATTTGCAAGCCCCCATCGAGGATTGCAACCACCGCAGCGGTGATGGGCATGTCAGTGTTCAGGGTTTTGGCGCGCGCAAGGGCGGCACGGGCCGTGGCGGCGCCTTCCACCGTCACCGAGGCGTCAAAGCTGTCGCCGCGGCCCAGCGACAGACCAAAGCTGTAATTACGCGATTGCTCCGATGAACATGTCAGGGTGAGGTCACCAAAGCCGGAGAGCCCGGCCAGCGTGTCGCCCTGCGCGCCAAGCGCACGTGCCATGCGTACCATTTCCGCATAGCCTCGGGTCATTAGCGCGGCGCGGGCGCTGTCACCCAGCCCTGCGCCCATGGCGATGCCGCAGGCAATGGCAATCACGTTCTTCAGTGCGCCGCCCAGCTCTGCACCGACGGTGTCTGTGGTGCGGTAGATCCGCAGATTGGGCGATATCAGTCTCCGTTGCAGCGCTTTTCCAGTGCCTTCATCCGGTGTTGCCAGCGTTAGCGCCGTGGGCAGGCCACGGGCAATATCGGCGGCAAAACTGGGGCCGGTGAGGATCGCGGGCGTGGCATCCGGCAGCACATCGCGGATCACTGCCACAGGGCCAAGCTCGGTGCCCAGCTCCACCCCTTTGCAGCAGGCCACAAGGGTGCGGGCGGACAGCTCTGGATGGGCTTCCAGTACGCCGCGCAACCGCTGCATGGGCACCGCCAGCAGGATGACATCTGTCAGGGCGTCGGTAAAATCGGCGGTGATGGTCAGGGTTTCGGGCAGGGTCACACCGGGCAGGCGCGGGTTTTCCCTTGTGTTGCGCATCACCTCGACAGCCTCGGCGTCACGCGCCCAAAGTGTCACCTCGGTGCCGCCTTTGGCAAAGGCCACGGCCAGTGCGGTGCCAAAGGCGCCTGCGCCCAGAACGGAGATCATGCTTTGGCCCCTTTCTTGCCGGAGCCAAGAAGCGCAGGCGCTGATTGGTCCAGTGGCCATCGTGGGCGCGCTACAAGCGACATGTCGTCCTGCTCCCCTGCACGAAACCGCTCCAGCCCGGCATAGGCGATCATCGCCGCGTTATCGGTGCAAAGCGCCAGTGGCGGGGCGGTGAAAGTCACGCCAAGATCGGCACAAATAGTCTCTAATAGGGCTCGAATGGCGGTGTTTGCTGCCACGCCACCGGCCACAGCCAGAAGCGGCTCAGAGGGGTTTTCCGCGAGATAGCTCTCCAGCGCGCGGCGGGTCTTTTCCGCCAGCACGTCCACCACAGCGGCCTGAAATCCGGCGCAGAGGTCGGCGCGGTCCTGCACGGTCAGCCCGTCTTTTTCAGCAATAATGGCATCACGCTGGCGCAACAGCGCGGTTTTCAGGCCGGAGAAAGACATGTCACATCCGGGCCGATCCAGCAGTGGGCGGGGGAAGCGGAACCGCTTGGCATCGCCCTTTTCTGCCTCGGCCTGAACCGAAGGCCCACCCGGCTGCGGCAGGCCCAGAAGACGCGCGGTTTTGTCAAAGGCTTCGCCGGGGGCATCATCAATGGTGCCGCCAAGACGGGAGAATTTTTCCGGGCCATGGGCGATTAGGAACTGGCAATGCCCGCCCGACACCAGCAGCATCAGATAGGGGAAGGCCACCTGATCGGTGAGGCGCGGGGTCAGGGCGTGGCCGGCGAGATGGTTCACCCCAATGAGCGGAATGCCAAGGCTGGCCGACAGCCCTTTGGCGCACATCACGCCGGAAATCACCCCGCCAATCAGACCGGGCCCGGCGGTGACCGCAATGGCGTCCAGATCCTTCAGCGTCACGCCGGAGGCTTCAAGCGCCTGCTGAATACAGATGTCCAATTTCTCGGCATGGGCGCGGGCGGCGATCTCGGGCACCACGCCGCCGTAGGGGGCGTGCAGATCGGTTTGCCCGTGCACAACGGAGGCGAGGATATCGGCCTCAGCGCCCGCAGGTTGGCGCAAGATCGCGGCAGCGGTGTCATCACAGCTGCTCTCAATGCCAAGAATGGTGAGCGTTTCAGTCATGGCGGCGGGTGTCCTTGCCGTTGCGCGTGGGTTCTGTGGCAGGTAACACCTCCCTATCGTTCAAACAATCCCGGTGGCCTGAATGCCGCAAACACCCGCTTCGATTTTGCTGACCCGGCCTTTGGCGGATGCGGAGCGGTTTGCGGCGGTGTTGCGTTCGCGCGGTGTGGCGGTGCCGATTGAGATTTCCCCGATTGTGGAGATTGTGCCCACCGGCGCAGAGGTCGACCTTTCAGATGTCACCGGCGTTGTGTTCACCTCGCGCAATGCGGTGGCGGCGGTGGATGGGCAGGATCTGCCCGCCTGGTGTGTTGGCAAGGCCACGGCAGAGATGGCAGCGGCCAAGGGCTGGCGTGCCATTGCAGCGGAAGGCGACGCGGATACGCTTTATGCGCGAATTTCAGCCGATGCGCCCAAGGGGCCGCTGTTGCATCTGCGCGGGGTTTTGTCGCGGGGCGATTTGGTCGCTCGGCTCACCTCTCTGGGCATCGAGACGCGCGCAACGGTGGTGTACCGGCAGGTTCCTTCTGCGCTGTCAGAGGCCGCAAAATCGCGACTTATGCAGGAAAAGCCCGTCTTAGTGCCGCTTTTTTCGCCCAATGCCGCAGAACAATTTGCGCATCAGTTGCAAGAGCTTGCCCCGATCAAGGCCGCTTTGCATTTGGTGGCGATCAGTGGCGCGACACAAGAAGCCTTGGGGGATTTGCCCTGTGAACAGGTTGTTTTGTCGGCCAAAAAAGAGGCGGGGGCCATGGCGGATGCGATCACGAGACTGTTGGACGCAGGGTGACGCATTGAGCGAGTCGCCACGCTCGCCTAGAATTGGTGCTGCATTTGCAAAAACGGATTCGAAAGGGTGACCGGTGGGGACCACGGACAAGTCGGACAAGCCGAACAAGGATCAGGTGGAGGCGGTGGAGGCCGCGGACACGATCGAAGATGCCGAAATAGTGGAGGAGAGCGCCGCGGAGGAGGTTTCCGAGGAAATCGAAGCGGAGGCCACTGAAGAGGCCGATGGAGAGGCCGCTGAGGAGACAACCCTGGAGGAGACAGCGGAGACCGCTGAGCAAATTTCAGACGAAGATCCTGAGGACGTCGCCGAGGCGGCGGATGAGGCGGACGGCATAGCCGCTGATGCATCAGAGGCAGAGGACGCCTCTGAAGATGCGCTGGAAAGTGCAGACGAGGCATCCGCGCAAGAGCCGGAGTTTGAGCGCGTGGCCTCTGAAAAGCCTGAGCCGGTGGCACCAGCGCCTGCACCACAGGAAGCCCGTCGCGGCGGCTTTGTGCCGATGGTGTTTGGCGGTGTCATCGCGGCTGTCATCGGATTTGGCGGGGCGATCTATTTTGGCGATCAGCTTGGTCTTGGGGGCGACACCAAGGCGGCGCTTGCCGAGCTCACTGCGCAGCTCGAGGCACAGAATGCCACGCTGGCTGAGCTTCAGGGCGGTGTGAGCGCAAGCTCTGCAGCGGCAACCGGCGCGCAAGGCGCAGCGGATACGGCAGCAAGCGCGCTTGAGACGTTGCGCGCGGATGTGGGCAGCCTGTTTGAGACGGTGGCCACTTTTGAAGCCCGCTTGATGGATATCGAAAAGCGCCCGCTGACCGAAGGGTTGGGCGCGGCGGCGGTGGCTGCCTATGAGCGCGAGGTGAAAGACCTCAAAGATCTGGTTGCAGCCCAGAAAGCGGAAGCGGCGGAGCTGAAAGACCGCGCGGATTTGTCGGCCAAGACGGCTTTGGCGCGCTCTTCTGTGACGCGCATCGTTGCCGCGCTTGAGAGCGGCGCGCCGTATCGGGCTGCGGTGGTTGATCTGCGGTCTGCCACCGGGCAGGAGGTTGCGCCGGTTCTGGAGCAGTTTGCCGATGACGGGATCATCCCGCTCTCTGCACTGATCGAGAGCTATCCGGATGCGGCACGCGCGGCCTTGGCCAAGGCGCGGGCGGATAAGGTGGATGATGCCCAAGGCAGCACCCTTGGCAATTTCTTCAAAACCCAGTTTGGCGCACGCTCTGTTGAAGCCCGCGAAGGCAGCGACACAGATGCGATCCTTAGCCGGGCCGAAGCGGCCCTGAAGGCGGGTGATCTGGCGGCGGCGCTGGGCGAGATCGACACATTGGCCGAGG
Organism: Shimia sp. R9_2; assembly: GCF_017743735.1. GTDB lineage: Bacteria > Pseudomonadota > Alphaproteobacteria > Rhodobacterales > Rhodobacteraceae > Shimia. The sequence goes on along the minus strand of NZ_JAGHRO010000001.1, from coordinate 269,604 downwards.
GGCCGAAATCCGTGATGGCAGAGTGGGTTGCGCAGGCGCAAACCCGGGCTGACGCCACGCAAGCTGCCGAAGATCTGGCACAAACCCTAAACAGTAACTGAAGGTCATTTCATGCTCTGGTCCCTGATCAAAATTATTGCGTTTGTTGCCATTGTCACCGGGCTGACCTTTGGCTCGATTTACCTGCTTGAAAGCGAAGGCGGTGTGATGCTGACCGTGGGCGGGGTGGAATACAGCCTCGGCCCGTTCCAGACCGCGCTGGCGCTGGCCGCTCTGGTGGCCACTGTCTGGGTGGGCATCAAGCTTCTCGGTTTTCTCGTGGCGGTGCTGAAATTCCTCAACGGGGATGAAACCGCGATCAGCCGCTATTTTGACCGCAATCGCGAGCAAAAGGGCTATCAGGCGCTGTCTGACAGCGTCATGGCGCTGGCCTCCGGCGAAGGGCGCATCGCGATGGACAAGGCGCGCCGTGCAGAACGGCTGTTGATGAAGCCGCAGCTGACCAACCTCATCGTGGCGCAGGCTGCTGAGATGCATGGCGATGCCAAAAAGGCCGAGGAAACCTACAAAAAGCTGCTCAATGACGAGAGCACGCGGTTTGTCGGTGTACGCGGCCTGATGAAGCAGAAGCTGGCGGCGGGCGACACCGATGTGGCGTTGAAGCTGGCGGAAAACGCCTTTGCGCTCAAGCCGCGCCATGAAGAGGTGCAGGACACGCTGCTGCGGCTTCAGACCGAAAGCAAAGACTGGAAAGGCGCGCGTGGCACGCTGAACGCAAAGCTGCGTCACGGCAATCTGCCGCGCGATGTGCACCGCCGCCGCGATGCGGTTCTGGCGCTGTCGGAAGCCAAGGATGTGATGGCTGAGGACACCACGATCGAGGCGCAGGAGCAGGCGATTGAGGCCAACCGTCTGTCACCGGATCTGATCCCTGCGGCGGTTCTGGCGGCGCGCGGTTATATTGAGAAAGGCAAAGCGCGCTATGCGACGCGCCTGCTCAAGAAAGCCTGGGATACGCAGCCGCATCCGGATCTTGCCGCTGCCTTTGCCGAGATCGCCCCTGATGAAACGCCTGAGGCGCGCATCAAACGTTTTAGCGCGTTGATCAAGACCACGGCGGAGCATGACGAGAGCAAGATGCTCATGGCGGAGCTCTATATTGCGGCGGAAGATTTCCCGGCGGCACGCCGTGCGCTGGGCGATCTGGTTGAGGGCGCGGCCACCCAGCGGGTGCTGACCATCATGGCGGCCGTGGAACGTGGCGAAGGCTCAAGCGACGCGGTGGTGAAGGGTTTCCTTGCCAAAGCACTGAGCGCGCCGCGCGGTCCGCAGTGGGTGTGCGACAACTGTGGCCACATCCATGCGGAGTGGGCGCCAACCTGTGAGACCTGCCACAGCTTTGACACGCTGAGCTGGGTGGCTCCGCCGGAAGTCGAAGGCCAGAGCCAGGCCAGCGCAGCCATGCTGCCGCTGATCATCGGCGCGCTGGAGGATCACTCCGAAAAATCCTCCGTCGAAGATGCCGAAGAGGTATCGGACGCGGATGATCAGGTGGTGGAAGGCTCAGCAGTGGAAGCTGAGGTGGCCACACCGGAAGCGGAACGCAAATCCGCCTGATCCTCAATAAAACTTAGAAAATCGCCCGCCACGTTGCGGGCGATGTTTCATGTGAAACGTTGCGGGTGATAGGGCGCGAGGTCCATGTTGGGCGTTTTTCCGGTGATCAGATCCGCCACCAGACGTCCGGTTTTTGCACCACCTGTGAGGCCGATGTGCTGATGGCCAAAGGCCGCATACACACCGCTTGTGCCAATTTCTCCCAACATCGGTAGGCTGTCTGGCAGCGTCGGGCGGAAGCCGAGCCATTCCTCTTCGCTAACAGCGCGCAGATCAGGGAACACTTCTGCCACCTTGCGGCGCAGCAGCTTGAGCGGGGCTTTGGATTTCTGCTCTGACAGGCCGCCAAACTCGACAATTCCGGCACAGCGCAGCCCCTGATCCATGGGCGTGGCGACAAATTTGGCGTCCGCGATCATCATCGGATTGTTGGGCTGCACCGACGGGTTGCGGTAGGTGACATGGTAGCCGCGTTCGACCTCCAGCGGCACAGTGAGGCCCAGTTTGCGCGCCAGATCCTTGGACCAGATCCCCGACGAAAGCACCGCGCGGTCACAGTCGATGCGGCCCTGATCGGTCAGAACGGCGGAGATTTCGCCCCCTGAAAGATCAAAATCCCGCACCTCCGCCTGCACAAAGCGGCCGCCCATGCCGGTTAATGTCTCCACCAGCGCTTTCACGTAAGACGCGGGGTTGAGGATATAGCCATGAGCCTTGTTGACCGCGAGCAGGCCGATGTCCCCGCCCAGAATGGGCTCCATCTCCCGTATCGCCTGCCCTTCGACGAGGTCGGGCACAAAGCCCATCTCGGCGCGCATGTCCCAGACGTAGCTGTCGGCGTCAAATGCGGCGCGGTCTTTATAGGCAAAGAGATAATCGGTGTCTTTGATCCAGCGCTCCGCTGCGGTGCCCGCGGCCAGCGCCTTGTGTTGCTCGACGCTGTCGCCGATCAGATCTGTCAGAGCCTGAGTGATACGGCGCACATGGGTGTCGCTGGAATATCCCATGAACTTCAGCAACCAAGGCACCAGCCGGGGCAGGTGGCCCCATTGCATGAAGAGCGGGAAATCAGGGTTGAGCAGGTAACCCGGCGCCCTTTTGGCCAGACCCGGTGTTGCATTGGGCAGGATCGCGCAGCTGGCCAGGAGGCAGGCATTGCCAAAAGAGGCGCCCATGCCCGGCGCGCCCTTGTCAATCAGCGTCACCTCACAGCCTGTGCGCCGCAGCCAAAGCGCCGTGGCCGCGCCATTGATGCCCGCGCCCACCACCACAACATGCTGTGTTGTCTTCGCCATGTTCCGCTCCTTGCAACTTCGCCGAGTGTTGCAGGGCAAAGAGCGGAATTTCAATAGCTTGCGCGTCTCAAGTGGCGATCATTCTCAAAGTTCGGCGATGATCTTTTTGAGCTGCTGAAGTTTGATCGGTTTGGCCATATGCGCGTCCATCCCGCTTTCCAGACAGGCCTCCCGATCTTCAGGAGCGGAATGGGCTGTCAGCCCGACAATCTGGCTGCGGGCCGCACCTCCAAGCGCCTCAAGTGCGCGGATTTCGCGGGTTGCGTCCAGCCCGTTCATCACCGGCATGCTCACATCCATCAGAACCAGATCGGGGCGGTGGGTGCGGAAGCGGTTGATCGCCTGTTCCCCGTCGTTGGCGGAGTAATGGTTGATCCCAAGCCGGGTCAGAAAGACCTCGATGAGTTTGCGATTGGTTTTGTTGTCATCCACAATCAGGATGGTTTTGTCCTCAGGCAGCTCTGAAAGCTCCTGCGCGATGGGTTTGGGCGCGCCATTGGCCGCAAAGAAGGCCTTGGGTGCGGCGGCTTCTTCTGCGTCGATTTCATCCGGCACGAGGGCGGCCAACAGCTTGGGTGTCAGCACAGGTTTCAGCAGTTCGGCATCCGCCTGCGGCGTTTTCACCTTGTCGGTCTGCAGCGCCTCGCTGATCGGTTTGACCACAATCAGACGCGCCTTCTTGCGGCCCTGCGCCGCCTTGAGCTCTGCAAAGAGCTTGGCCTGCTCCATATCGGGCAGGGAGGTTTCCGTGATGATCACCTCGTAAGGTTCTTTGGCCTCCGTGGCGGCGCGTAGGCTGCTGAGCGCGGCGGCGGCGGTCTCAAAGGTCTGCGCCTCAGCCCCCCATTGGTTCAGGATCTCCTTGGTCACAAACAGCGCTGTGGGTTCGGATTGCAGAACCAGAACCCTCAGACCTTCCAGATCGACGCTGTCCTCGGAATGCAGCGGCGGCGGCGTGTCAGGCTTTTTGATCGGAATGGTGAATTTGAACGTGGTGCCTTTGCCCAGTTCAGAGGTGACCCAGATGCGCCCGCCCATGAGTTCGGTGAAGCCTTTGGCAATGGCGAGGCCCAGACCGGTGCCCTGATGGCGGCGGCTGTAGGAGCCATCCACCTGCGTGAACTGGTCAAACACGGTTTCAAGCTTGTCTTTTGGGATGCCGATGCCGGTGTCGCAGACATCCACCTGCATTACATCTTGCCCGTCATCCTTTTTGAGCGTGGCGTTGATCAGCACATAGCCTTCTTCGGTGAACTTCAGCGCGTTGCCCACAAGGTTGATGATGATCTGCTGCAGGCGCGAGTCGTCGCCCATCAGGGATTTGGGCAACTCCGGCGCAACCCGCGTGATCAGATCAACGCCCGCCTGCGCGGCCTGAAAGGAGAGCATCTGCGCGGTGTTTTCAATCACGTCGCTGGGGCGGTAGGCCTCTTCGCGCAGGGTCATGTGATCGCTGTCGATCTTGGAGAAATCCAGAATGTCGTTGATGATCCTCAGCAGGGTGGAGCCGGAACTGTGGATCGATTCCAGCAGGTTTTGCTGATCCACCGACAGATCGGTGTCCGCCAGCAGCTCCGCCATGCCAAGCACCCCGTTCATCGGCGTGCGGATCTCGTGGCTCATGCGCGCAAGGAACTGGGACTTGGCCTTTTCGGCGGCTGTGGCCTGTTCCGCTGCGATTTGCAGCTCCTGGTTTTTGAGGTTCAGATCGCGACCCGACACCTCAAGCTTGGTCTGGGTGTCCTCCAGCGATTGCACCCAGGCGCGCAGGTTGCCCAGCATCAGGTTGAAGCTGTTGGCGAGGCTTTCGACCTCGTCATTGGTGCGGATGACAATGGACTGATTGAGATTGCCTTTGGCGGCGCGTTTTGTGGCGCTGTTCAGACGCGCCAGCGGCTCGGTCAGGCGGCGCGAGACCCAGATGCTCAGTAAGACGCCGGTGAGGGTGAAAAACACCCCGAAAAGCAGGTTCCGGCGCAGCACAAGGTTCACCTCGCGGCTGGCGGGTTCCCCATCCAGATCAAAACGGATCGTGCCGTAGTTCACATTGCCATAGATCACCGGCACCGCCACCTGAATGCGGTTGTCCTCAGAGATGATATTGGTTGTTTGGGTCTCGATGGCCAGCGTGATCAGCGGATCTTCGACCCGGCTGAGAAAGAGCGCATTGGAATCCTCCTCGCCGTTCACCAGCAGATAGCTGTTTGGGTCGACAAACTTCAGGCTCAGGATGTCGGGCTGGCGCATCAGCTCCTGATAGATGATGTCGAGCTCCGCCGGACGCCCCTCAAAGAGGTAAGGCAGCGTCACTTCCTGAATCAGGATCCCCAGCGCGTCCGAACGCTCCGAGAAACGTGTGCGCACCAGCTCCAGCTGGGTCAGGGTGTTGAGATAGATCAGCGTGGTCACAAAGGCACCGATCATGAGGCCGAAGTACAGCGTCATGCGACGGCCAAGGCCGTAGGTCATCGATTGCCATGTCTGGGAAAAATAGCTCAAAGGTCGTTTCTTCTCTGCGGACACGCTACTGTATCCCCGCCTTTTCGAGGTCGCTCAGTATTTTGTTGATCCTTTCAAAAAGCCGATTGCGACCATCTGGAAAATCATCAAACGCGCTGGTGTTCTGCAGTTTTTTAAGCACGTTGCGACCTTCTTCTGACTCTTGCATGCCCAGCAACACAGAGCGTACGTCTGAGAGCGTCTCGGGGTTCAAACTCTCCCGATGCAACAACACCTGACGCGGAAACTTTGCGGAACTGGCGATGACGCGATACTCACCCGGACGCGCTGCGCGCAAGGCCTGAAACGCATCCAGATTGGTGGCCGCCGCGTCCACACGCTGGCTGGCGATCAGAAAAATGGTGTTTTTATCGTGTGAGGAGAACACGAAGTTCACTTCACCCTCTTCGGCAATCTGCGTCTGGTTCAGCTTCTCACGCAGACGCAGGCCGTGTTGCACGATGATGTGGGCGGGCAGCAGAAAGCCGGCGGAGGATTCCGGCTCGCTGAAGGCAATGGTCTTGCCTTCGAGATCGTCCAGCGTGGTGATCCCGCTGTTCACATGGGCGATGATCACCGAAAAATAGGGGCCTGCGGTTTCCTGATGGCGGCGCAGAAACGGCTGTGCGCCGGACATTTTGGCCACTTTGCCTGCCACAAGCGGGCTGTCGATGAAGATGTCGACCTCGTTGCGTTTGATCGCATCCGCCATTTGGTCGGCGCTGGACACCACCATCAGTCGCACACTGGTCACCCCGGTGCCGCGCATTTCTTCCTCAACATAAGCCGCGAAAGGCTCATATATCTTCATCTGCGCGCGGATGCCCTGGTTCATGGTGCCAATGGTCAACGTCTCCGCCACCGACATATGCGGGGCGCAGTGAACACCGGCGACAGCCAATGTGACGAACAACCTCATAAGACGCAGCATTGCGATAAACCCCAATGACTTAGATAAGCCGACAGATGGAACGTCTTGACGACTATTTAACAGAGGTAAAAAAACTGTTGAAATTTGGGCGGTCTCCCAAATTCGTTAAAAATTTTTCGTAAGTTTGCGCAGAGCCTGTGCGGCTCTGGCTTCGGCCCACTGAAATCCGGCGGCGCGATTCTTGCTGGGTGCGTTGCATCCCCCTAGTTTGCAACGATTTTGCGCACCGCACCACTGTTTTGCGGCGGGTGCTGCGGGGGCAGAGAGCAACCCTAAATGAGGGCTATGCACCTAGGCGCGGTTTAATGCGCCTTGGTTGCGATCGATTTGATCGGGCGGTCGCGATAGAGAAGCGATTGCGTGTCGGCAAAAATATGCACTTTGGCCGGGTCTGCGGTCATGGACACCTGCTGGCCTTTGAGGTCGCGGTGAATGCCCTGAAGCTTGCCGATCACCGGATCCGCGTCGCCTTGCGGCTGAAAATAGAGCAGGGTGACCTCTCCCAGAGCTTCGGTGATATTGACCGTGCCGGTGAAGATCGCGGGGCCATCGGTGGTCACCAGATCTTCGGGGCGCACGCCGATGTTCACGGCACGCCCCATATCCTCAGCGCGTGATGGCACGGTCGATGTGGCGGTGCCGCCTGCATCCAATGCCACGGTGGTTGTCTCGCCCGTGCCGGTGATTTTGCCGGGCAGCAGGTTCATGGCCGGAGAGCCGATGAACTGCGCGACAAACTCATTTTCCGGGCGCTCATAGAGCTCCAGCGGCGTGCCAACCTGTGCAATGCCGCCACCGGCCAGCACCACAATGCGCGAGGCAAGCGTCATCGCTTCCACCTGATCGTGGGTCACATAAACCATGGTGCTGTCCGGCATGCTTTCCTTAAGCTGCGCAATCTCGATGCGGGTGGCCACGCGCAGCGCCGCATCAAGGTTGGAGAGCGGCTCATCAAACAGATAGACCTTTGGATCGCGCACAATCGAACGGCCAATGGCGACACGCTGGCGTTGCCCGCCGGAGAGCTCTTTGGGCAGGCGGTCCAGCAGATTGTGCAGCTGCAGGGTTTTGGCGGCCTTCTCCACACGCTCGTTGATCTCCGCCGTGCTCATTTTCGCGATCTTGAGCGCAAAGGACATATTTTCGCGCACGGTGAGATGCGGGTAGAGCGCGTAGGATTGGAACACCATGGCGATGCCGCGCTGGCTGGGCGGCACATCGTTGACCAATGTGCCGTCAATTTCCAGCGTGCCGCCGGTGATATGTTCGAGCCCCGCAATCATCCGCAGCAAGGTGGATTTGCCACAGCCCGACGGGCCGACAAAGACAATCAATTCGCCTTTCTCGATCTCCAGATCGATGTTGCTCAGAACGTTCACCTGGCCATAGGACTTGGCCACATCTTTGAGAACCAGATCAGCCATGTCCGCTTTCCTCGCTGTTTTGCGCTGTGTTAGAGCCTGATGTGACCGCAAAGACCGCCTGCCATCCGGGCAAGGTGACGTTGTTGCCATCGCGGCTGACGGTGAAGGGGGCTTTGGCCTCCACTTTCCAGGCGCCGCTCGGCAGATCAAAACTTTGGTCTTTGTCAGACAGGTTGAAGGCACAGATTGCGCGGGTGCCATTGTGGCTGCGTTCAAACCGGATGTGGGTGTCATCGGCGTGGATCAGGGTGAAGTCCCCCTTGGCCAGCGCAGGCACGGTTTTGCGGAAGGCGATCAGACGGCGGTAGAAGTTCAGCATGGAGCCGGAGGCGTCCTCTTGCGCTTCAACCGACAGCGCCAGGTGCTCAGAGGCCACGGGCAGCCAGGGCTTGCTGTCCGAAAACCCGCCATTCTGATTGTCAGACTTCCACACCATGGGCGTGCGACATCCGTCACGCCCTTTGAACTTTGGCCAGAAACGGATGCCATAGGGGTCTTGCAGATCGTCAAACGCCACATCGGCCTCCGGCAGGCCCAGCTCTTCGCCCTGATAGATGCAGGCAGAACCGCGCAGCGACATCAAAAGCGCCGCATAGGTGCGCTGGGCGGCATCTGACAGTGCCCAACGGGAACCATGACGTTCCACGTCGTGGTTGGAATAGGCCCAGCAGCCCCAGCTGTCCTGAGAGAAGCTTTCCGCCTTTGCCATCACTTCGGCGATGCGTGTGCCGGTGGGATGCACATGGCCAAGCAGGGCAAAATCATAGGCCATATGCAGCTTGTCCCCGCCGCCGGTGTATTCCGCCTGAATTTCACTGCCACGATGGGAATCCCCCACCTCACCCACAGTGGTGATCGCGTCATATTCATTCAGCAAATCCCGCAGATCGCGCAGGAAGCCGAGGTTTTCCGGCTGGTTTTTGTCGTGCAGGTGATCCTGATGGTTATAGGGGTTCACCGCTGGCGCGATATTGTCGTTGCGCTGATCCTCGGGCAGGGGCGGGTTGTCGCGCAGCTCTGCGTCACAATAGTAGAAGTTCACCGTATCCAGCCGGAAACCATCCACCCCACGCTCCAGCCAGAAGCGGGCCACATCCAGCAGCTCCTGACGCACCTCAGCGTTGTGGAAGTTGAGGTCCGGCTGCTCGGCCAAGAAATTGTGCAGATAATACTGCATCCGCGCGGTGTCCCACTGCCAGGCCGGACCGCCAAAGATCGACAGCCAGTTGTTGGGCGGCGTGCCATCCGGCTTGGCGTCAGCCCAGACATACCAGTCGGCTTTGCCATTGGTGCGATCGGCGCGGCTTTCCACAAACCACGGGTGCTGATCAGAGGTGTGGCTGAGCACAAGATCGATGATGATCTTGATGCCCAGCTCATGGGCCTTGGCGATCAGCGCGTCAAAATCCGCGAGCGTGCCAAACATCGGATCGACATCGCGATAGTCAGAGACGTCATAGCCAAAATCCAGCATGGGTGAGGTGAAGAACGGCGAGAGCCAGATGGCATCCACGCCAAGGCTGGCCACATGGGGCAGGCGCTGGATGATGCCGGCCAGATCGCCAATGCCGTCGCCGTTGCTGTCCTGATAGGAGCGCGGATAAATCTGATAGATCACCGCACCGCGCCACCAGTCTGGGTCTGTGATGAGAGCGGAGTCTTGGGTCATGTTCGGGTCCTGATATGTCATCGGGTCGTCCTAGGTCTTGGCGGCATTTCTGCCGTGTTAGGGTCTGTTTTTATTTCACGGAGCCGGCCAGCAGGCCGCGCACGAGATAGCGTTGCATGGCAAAAAACACGCAGAGCGGCGCCACGATGGAGACAAAGGCCGCGGTGGCGAGGATCTCCCAATTGCCGCCACGGGTGCCCAGCAGTTCGACAATCTGATTGGTCATCACCGTCGTGTTGCCGGTGGCATCAATCAGGAAGACTTTGGCCACCAGCAGGTCATTCCATGTCCAGAGGAACTGCAGGATTGCGAAAGAGGCCAGCGCAGGGAAAGACAAGGGCAGGATGATCTTGGTGAAGATCTGAAAATCCGTAGCGCCATCCACTTTGGCGTTCTCGATGATGTCTTTGGGCAGCCCCGCCATGTAGTTGCGCAAGAGGTAGATCGCGAGCGGCAGGCCAAAGCCTGTGTGGGCCAGCCAGACGCCAAGATAGCCTTTGCCGATGCCGATATTGAGATGCAGCTTCAGAAGCGGGATCAACGCCAGCTGCAAGGGCACCACCAAGAGGCCCACCACCGTCGCAATCAAAAGCACGCGGCCGGGGAACTCCATCCATGCCAGTGCATAGGCGGCGAAAGCGGCGATCAGAATTGGGATGATTGTGGCCGGAATCGTGACTGTCAGCGTGTTGAAAAAGGCTTTGGCCATGCTGTCATTGCTGTTGCCGGAAAAGAGCACCTGATCATAGTTCTCAAGCGTAAAGTCCGGCGGCAGGGTTGCGGTGATGAACACCCGCTGGCCACGTTTGCGCAACTTCTCGGTGGAGGTGAAGCGATAGTTCCCCGCCGCGTCCATGGTGAAGGTCTTCTCATCTTTGGAAAACGTTGCTGTGTCGCCCACCGCAAAGGCGTCCACCGCTTTGGAGGATACGCCAAACCGCGTGATTGTGATGCCCGGCGCGGGGCCATCCTCAGCCTCGTCCAGCAGATTGCCCTCAACCACCCAGAGGTCGCCCTCCTGTGTTGCGGCCTCCGCCCCACCGGTGCGCAGCTGCACGACCTGCTCTGCCGAAAACAGGGATTTCCACCATCCCGAAGCAGAGATCTGATCTGCGGTGCGGAAGGAGGACACCAACAAACCAACGGTGGGGAAGAGCCACAGCGCCACAAGCAGCGCCACAGAGATATTCACTGCCCAGCTGAGACCGGATTTACGTCCTGCGATATTGTCCATGGTCTCTCTCCTCAGCGCAGTTCTTTGCGGGCCTGCACCACGTTCCAGATCAGGATCGGGGAGACGAGCAGCATGATGATGATGGCACTGGCAGAGCCCACGCCCCAGTCATTGGCGCGGAACAGCTTGTCATACATGTAGTTGGCCAAGACCTGTGTTTCCCACTGCCCGTTGGTCATGGCAAAAACGATGTCAAAGACTTTGAGCACGACCAGCGTGATGGTGGTCCAGACCACGACAATCGTGGGCATGATCTGCGGGACTTTGATCTTGAAGAAGATCTGAAACGGATTTGCCCCATCCAGAATGGCGGCCTCGATGGTTTCCTCCGGGATGCCGCGCAGCGCGGCGGAGAGGATCACCATGGCAAAACCGGTCTGGATCCAGATCAGCACCACCATCAGGAAGAAGTTGTTGTAAAACGGCAGGGTCAACCAGGTCTGCGGCGCGCCATATTCAAGCTCGGTGACAAAGACCGTCACCGCATTGCTGAGCGCGGTATAGGCAAACCATAGGCCAAGCGCCGCGCCAAACACACGCAGTGCTTTGATCAGCACGGTACCCGCGCTTTCCAGCAGGGGGCGCAGCAGCAGATAGGCGACATAGGCCACGATTGCGGCAAAGCTTACCAGAAGCACCGCAGGCATCAGTTTCAGGATCAGAAAAGAGCCTATTCCACCTTCAAACTGCAACCAGACCGCATTTAAGATGCCAATCTGTTCATTGCCCGCAGGGCGCGCATCATAGACCAGCTTGAAGATCACCGACGCGCCCACAAAAGAGATCGCCATCGGCATGAAGATCAGGGATTTGGCGATGTTGCCCCATTTGATGCGGTCGGTCAGCTGTGCTGCCAACAGGCCAAAGGCGGTGGAGGCGGCAGGCACCACAATCAGCCACAGCATGTTGTTGCGCATTGCCTCCCAGAATTTGGGTTCGGCAAACATCTGGCTGTAATTGGCGAAGCCGACAAAGGCCTCATCCTGCGTGCGGTCCGTGAGAGACAGCCGCAGCGTCTCAATCACCGGATAGCCGAGGTATAGCCCCAGCGCGAGGATTGCAGGGCCGAGAAACAGCCACGGGCGGATCATGTTTGCGCGGTTGATATTGCGCCCCGCATTGGGGCCCACCGGCGGAAACAGGACTTTATCCAGAAAGAGATTGGACAGGTAGAAATAGCCAAGACAGCCACTCACACCAATCGCAATGGTCACAAGACCAAGCAGGGCCGGAGACATGGCGCACCCCTTTTTTGAACTGTGCCGCCCCGAATGTGGGGCGACACGGGTTTGGCGTCAGAGCGCGCTTATTTCAGCGCGTCCCAGCTGTCCTGAATTTCGGCCGCCACCGTGGCCGCATCCTTGCCGCCGGTGAAATCGACCATGCCGGTCCAGAAGGAGCCTGCGCCCACGCCACCTGGCATCAGGTCAGAGCCGTCAAAGCGGAAGGTGGTCGCATTCACCAGAATATCCGCCTGACCGCGCAGCGCGTCGTTCAGGTAGGTCTCCGGATTCACGCTTTTCAGCGGTGTCAGGAAGCCCGACTGCGCGCCAAAAACTTCATGCGCCAGCGGCAGCTGGAAGAATTCCATCAGCGCGGTGGTGGCATCAGACGGATCGGTGATCGCCATCAATGTGCCGCCGCCCAGAACCGGATTGCCGAGGTCTTTGCCCTCATAAGACGGGAAGTAGAAGAAATCGACATCTTCGCCAAACTCAATGCCTTCCGGGAAGAAGGCCGGCACAAACGAGGCCTGACGGTGCATGTAGCACTCTGCCGGGGCGGCAAACATGCCTTTCGGGCTGTCGCGGAAGTCGGTGGTGGCCACGGCACCCGCACCGCCGGAGACTTTGGCGTCATCGCCCACAAACCAGCCGAACTCTTCGATGGCCGCAACCACACGTTCGTCGTTGAACGGAATGTCGTTGGTGGTCCAGGCGTCATAAACATCGGCTGGCTGGGTGCGCAGCATGATGTCTTCCACCCAGTCGGTAGCAGGCCAGCCGGTTGCCGCGCCCGATCCCAGACCGATGCACCAAGGGGTTTCGCCATCGGCCACGATCTGCTCGGTCAGCGCGCGCAGCTCCTCCATGGTCTCGGGCACCTCATACTCGGCGTCCTCAAAGTTCTCCGGCACATACCAGACCAGCGATTTCACGTTCACATTGTAGAAGAAACCATAGTGCTGATCGGCACCGTCTTTGTCCGCGTAGGTGCCAAGATCCACCCAGCTCTGGCCTGCGCCGTAGTTCTCGACGGTCCAGGGTGCCATGCTTGCAGGCAGCGGCGAAAGCAGGCCGCGCGCGGCCATGTCTGCTGCGAGGCCCGGCTGCGGGAACACAGCGATATTGGGGGCGGAGCCCGCTTCGGCGTCGATCACGATCTGCTGCTCAAAGCTGTCAGAGCCGGTGTAGATGGCCTCAGCGCCGGTGGCTTCGGTGAAATAGGCCAGCACGGAGCGGAACACGTCATCTTCCGGCTGCAGCCAGGGGCCAGCGACGGTCACGGTCTGACCGCTCAGATCCGGCGCGCTCTCGGCCCATGCGTTGTAGCTGTCCCAGCTGAATGCTCCCTCACCCGGCTTGAACTTCATGTGGCCGTGGCCGTCCGCCATTGCGGTGCCCGCCATCAGCGCCAGCGCGGCGGCGCTCGCATAGAGTTTCGGTGTCATGGATTTCCTCCCAGTTTCCATAATCTGTGGATAGATTACCAAAGCGCTTTGAATTTTGCAATGCGCTTGAAATTGCGGCGCTTGTACCAAAGAAATATATGATTTATGACTGTTTTCAGGAGGAATTCTTTGATGTCGATGCTGTTGGTCACACCGATAAAGCATCCATTATCAAAGCGCTTTGAGGAATAAACGTCAAAAATCATGAACCTGAAAGAGCTCTCAGAGAAACTGGGTCTGTCGCAGACCACAGTGTCGCGTGCGTTAAACGGCTACCCCGAAGTGCGCGAATCAACGCGGCAAAAGGTGCTGGAGGCGGCGCGGGCCCACAACTATGCGCCCAACACCCGCGCCAAAACACTGGCGACCGGGCGGGCGATGACCATCGGTCACGTGCTGCCGGTGTCCAAGAAGCATGAGATGGTGAACCCGATCTTTGCCGATTTCATCGCCGGGGCGGGGGAGATCTATTCTGACAATGGCTATGATCTGTTGCTGTCGGTGGTGAATGACGAGGACGAAGAGGCCAGTTACCGCAAACTTGTTTCACGTGGAGCAGTGGACGGGGTCATCGTGCACGGCCCCAAGGTGAATGATCGCCGCATCGCGCTGTTGCAGGAACTGGGTGTGCCCTTTGTGGTGCATGGCCGCTCCACCGAGGTGGCAGAGCGCTACAGCTGGGTGGATGTGAACAACAAGCGGGCCTTTCAGCGGGCCACCGAATTTCTGCTGGATCTGGGCCACCGCCGCATCGCCTTGCTGAACGGATTGGCGGATATGGATTTTGCCACCCGCCGCGGGGCGGGCTATGTGGCGGCGCTGGACGGGCGCGAGGTGCCTGTGCGCCAGGAGTTGATCTTTCATGACGAAATGACCGAGAACTACGGCTATGAAACCTGCCGCACAGCGCTGGCGATGGAGAAGCCGCCAACCGCCTTTGTGGTGTCCTCGATCATTCCGGCCATTGGTCTGCGCCGCGCGCTTTCCGAAGCTGGGCTGAAGATGGGCCGCGATGTCTCCGTGGTGATCCATGACGATGCGCTGAGTTACTTCGGCAACGAAGGCGATGTGCCGGCCTTCACCGCCGTGCGCTCTTCGGTGCGCGAAGCCGGGCGCAAGGTGGCTGGCACTCTGATTGATATGATTTCCAAACCCGGCAGCGAGCTGCGTCAGGAGATGCTCGAAGCAACCCTGACCGTGGGCCAATCCACCGGGCCAGCCCCGGCGGTGCGACAGGTTTTGGCACAGGAGGATTGAGATGATCACCTACAAGCGCTCCGACTTTCCCGAAGGGTTTCAATTTGGTGTGGCCACATCGAGCTATCAGATCGAGGGCCACAGCTTTGGCGGCGCGGGGCGCACGCATTGGGATGATTTTGCCGCCACGCCTGGCAATGTGGTGCGCGCTGAAAACGGCGCGTTGGGCTGTGATCACTACAACCGATTGGAAGAAGATCTCGATCTCATCGCCGGGTTGGGGGTGGACACCTACCGCTTTTCCACCAGCTGGGCGCGGGTACTGCCCGAGGGGCGTGGCACACCCAATCAGCAGGGGCTCGATTTTTATGACCGACTGGTGGACGGGCTTTTGGCGCGCGGCATCAATCCGGCGCTGACGCTTTATCATTGGGAGCTGCCCTCCGCCCTTGCCGATCTGGGTGGCTGGCGCAATCGCGATATCGCGGGCTGGTTTGGCGACTATACCGACACGCTCATGCGCCGGATCGGGGATCGCGTCTGGTCGGTTGCGCCGATCAACGAGCCCTGGTGTGTCGGCTGGCTGAGCCATTTTGTCGGCGCCCATGCGCCGGGGCTGCGCGACATCCGCGCCACCGCACGCGCCATGCATCATGTGCTTCTGGCCCATGGCACGGCCATTCAGGTCATGCGCGGCCATGGCATGAAAAACCTCGGCGCGGTGTGCAATTTTGAATGGGCCACGCCGCTGGATGACAGTGCAGAGGCCGCCGCCGCCGCCGCGCGCTATGATGCGATCTACAACCGGTTCTTCCTCGGCGGGCTGTTCAAAGGCGAATATCCCGCGCTGGCGCTGGAGGGTTTGGAGCCGCATTTGCCAAAGGGCTGGCAGGATGATTTTGAGGTGATCACCACACCCGTGGATTGGAGCGGGCTGAACTACTACACCCGCAAGCTCATTGGTCCGCAGGATGGCCCGTGGCCGCGTTACAGCGAGCACACCGGGGATCTGCCGCTGACCTCAATGGGCTGGGAGATCTATCCCGACGGGCTGCGCGATTTCCTGATCCGCATGGCGCGCGAATACACTGGCGATTTGCCGATCTACGTGACCGAAAACGGCATGTCTGCGCCAGATCACCTCACAGATCGCGGCGTGGTGGAGGATCCGCACCGCATGTCTTACCTCAATAGCCATCTTTCAGCGGTGCAGGACGCGCTGGCCGCAGATGTGCCGCTGAAGGGCTATTACATCTGGTCGCTGATGGACAATTACGAATGGGCGCTGGGCTATGAGAAGCGTTTCGGCCTGATCCATGTGGATTTTGACAGCTTTGCGCGCACACCAAAGGCATCTTATCACGCTTTGGCACAGGCGCTGCGCAGCTAGCCCCGCGTTGCAAGCTGATCGAGCTTGCTCCTGAAAGCAGAAACGGCGGCGCGGTCTGTTACACGCTGCGTCTTGGCAAAGCCAAATTGATGCAAGTCTGCGGCCACGGGCATGCCTTTTGCGCAGGAGCTGTGAAAGGATGTGATGCCGGTCTTTTCTGCGATTTCAGCCAAGTTAGAAACTGATACGCCGCTACCCGCCATGATCTCGATCCGCCCGTTTGCCGCGCTGTGGAGGCGTGCAATCTGCGCCAACCCGTCAATCGCCTTGGGCGCTCCGCCGGAGGTCAGGATGCGGTCTATGCCCAGTGAGATCGCCTGCTCCATGGCCGCGATGGGATCCGGCAGCAGGTCGATCACACGATGCAATGTGACCTCCAACCCGTCGGCGGCGCGCATCAGGGTGCTGAGCGTGTCCAGATCAAGCACGTCCCCTTGGCGAGCGCCGATGACCACCCCGGCCAGACCGGCCTCCTTCACCGCATGAATGCTGGCGCACATCGCCTGTGTTTCTGCTGCGTCATAATGGAAATCTCCGGCACGGGGCCGGATCATCACATGGCTTGGCAAATCGCTCTGCGCCGCCAGCGCTATCAGCCCCGGATCGGGCGTCAGCCCTCCCAGCTCCAGCGCGCTGCACAGCTCGATCCGGTCCACCAGACCGGCGCAGGCATTTAACCCGGCAGGGCTGTCGATACAGACCTCAAATGTGAGCCTATTCCGCCGCATCTGGGGCTTTTGGCGCGGTGAGAGCTGTGGCAAGCGTGCCGGTCACAGCGTGGTCTTCATCCAGCAAGATCAGATCTTCGACAGGGCGGTTGAGCGGGCTGGCGAGCGCCTCCAGCCACATGCAGGCCGCAGGGGTGGTGATCGCCATGCGCAGGGCCGCTTCCGGTGTCAGCCCGATCTTTGAAATCAGGCGCTGCACACCCTCGGCCTGAGTGATATGCGCCCCGGCCAAGCCGCCCTGACGGTTGATCAAACGCCCGTCGCGCAGCACAACCTCATGGCCATAAAGATCAAACCGGTCCGGCCCGCCAACCGTGGCCATGGAATCTGAGACCAGCATCATACGGTCCGGCACCGGACGTGCGCGCAGGGCAAGCCCGACCATGCTGTCAGCCACATGGAAGCCGTCACAAATGATCCCGGCATACAGCGATGAATTGATCACCGCGCCCACCACGCCGGGTTCCCGGCTCGTCATCGGGGACATGGCGTTATAGAGATGCGTCGCGCAGCTTGCGCCCGCCGCAATCGCCGCCTCAACCTGCGCCGCCGTGGCGTCGGTGTGGCCCAGCGACACAACAACGCCGATCCCCGCCAGCTCGGAAATCTGCTCAAGCGTCGCGGCCTCTGGCGCCAGCGTCATCATCACCGGAATGCCGATCTCGCGCAGATGGCGCACCACATTCATCGTGCGGGTATCAAGCGGGCGGATAAAGCTGCCCTCATGGGTGCCTTTGCGCGGCTCGGCAATATGCGGCCCTTCGATGTGCAGCCCCGCAACGCCGGGCAGATCTTTGGCCGCGACAATGGCATTGGCGGCATTCTCAAGCACTTCGGGGCGGTCGGTGATCACCGTGGGCAGGATCGCAACCGTGCCAAAACGCCGATGCGCGGCGGCGATGGTGGCAATGGCTTCGCGCGTTGGTGTGGCGTTTAACAACACGCCGCCGCCGCCGTTGACCTGCAAATCCACATAGCCCGGTGTCAGCGTCCCGCACAGTGGCGTGGCCCCCGCTGGCGCCTTGGCGATCTCTGTCACAACGCCGTTTTCCACACGCAGGGCCATGCCTGAGCGCAGGTCTTTGCCGTCAAACAGGTGATCGGGGGCCAGCCATTGCGTGCTCATGATGTCACCTCAAGAAAATAGGGATCCAGCGCCAGCTCGATCTGTGCATCCACCAGCCGCTGCGCCTGAGAACCGCTGAGCATCTCGGCGCGGGCCAGCGTGGTCTCGTCAAAGGCCGTGCGCAGCGTGGCGTCCGGCAATGCGGCGGGGAGATTGTCAAACAACGCATTTACAGCGGCAACTGCTTTGGGTTGGGGCCAGTAGTAGCGGATGCGATCCGCCAGCCCGAAATGGCGCTGCTGATAAAGCGCCTCCTCGGCCCCATGATAGTGCCCCTGCCAGTGTTTTGGCGTTTCCAACATCACTTCTTCCATTGCGGCCTGCAGCGCGCCTTTGGTGCCGCGCAGACTGTCCAGCGCGTAAAGCGCTTCGCGGTATGCGAAGGTCAGCGCCGGGCCGACCTTTTGGAACGCAAAGCCCAGCTCTGCAAGCCGGTGAAACACCTCCGGGTGCTGATAATCCGTGGAATGCGCCTCAAGGCAGACATTTGGCGCGTCTGCGAGAGCCGCAACAAAGCCCGGATCGCGCGCCAGCGGCATGTGATGCACCTCGGTCGGGCTGAACTCCACGCCGGGCTGCACCACCAGCCCGCCGATAGCTGGGGCCAGATCGCCGAAGGTTTCGATATGCATCGCCAGCGTCTTTGCGGCGTCTGCGGCATTGGTGGGCGGAATGTCTCCGTCCTCATCCATGCGCGCGCCGCCGGGCGGGGGCACTTCGGTGCCAACCACAAAGAGCAGATCCTCACCCGCCTCTGCGCAGACCCGCGCCAGATCGGCAGAGCGGCTGGCGGTTTGATCGTCATTAAGCTGCGCCGCTTCGCCCGCGCAGCCTTCCGAGCAATCCAGATGGATTTTGCCAAAGCCGGCTTTCACATAGTCGCGCACCAATACGCGCGCCTTTTCCATCGCCGCCTCGGCTGGCATGGCGCGCCAGGCCTGCGGGCCGAGGTGGTCGCCGCCAAAGATGATGCGGTTGCGGTCCACACCTGCGCCGTCGGCAATGTCGTGCACATAGCGGATGAAGCCCTCCGGTGTGATCCCGGTATAGCCGCCATCCTGATTGACCTGATTGGAGGTGGCTTCAATCACCACCTGCTGATCCTTGCGCTCCGCCAACGCGAGCGAGGCCCGCAGCACATCCGGATGCGCAGAGCAGACCGAGGGGATGGCCACCGGCGCGCCGCCGCGGTTTTGGGCGATGATTTTGCGCAGCACATCAGTCATTTTGTGTCTCCTGCCAGGCCGCATAGGCTGCGCCGCGCGCGCCGCTGGCGTCTCCGCCTTGCGCCAGTACCAGTTTTGCGGCGAGAAAATCGCCGATCTGCGCATCCTGCGCGGTGGCTGTGATGTCTTCGATCACGCCGTCGATCCGGCTCAAGCCACCGCCCAGCACAATCACGTCAGGATCCACTGTCAGAGTCAGTCCGTGGATCATCTCGGCGGCAAGGCTGGTCCAGACTTTCCAGACCCGCGCCATATCGCCCATGCGCCGCGCAGCGATCTCGGGGGGGGAAAGGTTTTGTCCGGTCAGATGCTCCGCCAGCAGGCTCAGGCCGGGGCCCGCAACATAGGTTTCAATACAGCCCTGACGGCCGCAGCCACAGCGATGGATCGGCAGCCGGTAACGGCTCACGATATGTGCGGGCGCGGCGATATGGCCAAACTCGCCGCCGGTGAGGGTTGGCCCCTGCAATAGAGACTGTTTCACCACAATTCCGCCGCCAATGCCTGTGCCAATGATCAGCGACATCACCGTGTCATGGCCCCGACCCGCGCCAAAAATTGCTTCAGAAAGTCCCAGCGCACGGCAGTCATTCACATAGGTGATCGGGCGTCCCAGCGCGGTGTTCAGATGGGTGGGAAACGGATGGTCCGTGGCGGGCAGATTGGCGGTCAGCGCAAGGCCGGTCTTGGGGTTGATCAACCCTGCCGCCCCGACGCCGACGGGTACGGCCATGCCTGCCTCCGCTTCGGCCCAGCGGGCCTGATCCACCACGGTTGCCACCAGATCTTTGTAAGACTTGGGCGTGGGGGCGCGATGGCGTGCGACCTCGCTCCAGTCTTCATCAAACAGGCGCACCTCACATTTGGTGCCACCCAGATCGATGCCGGCGACGGTCATGCGTCTGCTCCCTCGCCAACCCCGTGTAGGGTCACCCCGGCCACCACCCGGCTGAGCGTGCCTTGGCCCGTGAAGGGATCATCCACATTGAGGCTCAGGTCTGCCGCCCATTTGACCCCGTCGATCTGGGCGGCGGCGATGCACAGCGGTGCGGCCCAGGCGGTGCCAAAGGGCATGGGGATGTCGATGTCACCCCCCGGGCCAATCTCTGTCACCCGCGCTTCAGGAAACTGCGCGCGCAGCTCGGCCACCAGATCGGTGTCATAGGCGCGGGTTGGCGAGTGCGGGCTGGAGAAGACGGTGATCGTGGTCTCCCCGCGCACAAAGGACTTTGGCCCGTGGCGGAACCCAAGGCTGCTGTCCCACAGCGCAGGCGTCTGTCCAGCGGTCAGCTCCATCACCTTCAGCGCCGCTTCACGTGCCGCGTAAGTGAGGGGGCCAGAGCCCACATAGACCGCGCGCTCCGGGCGCGGTGTGCCAAACTGTGGCAACAGGGCGTCGAGCTGATCGGCCAGCGCATCAAATCGCGCAGGCACATCGCAGGGCGCATCAAACAGGGCGAGCGCGGTGAGCAGCATGGTGGAAAAGCTGCTGGTCATGGCAAAGCCCGCGTCATGGGTCACTTCGGGCAGGTTGATCACCTTCAATGGTCCGGGCGCTTCGCGGGTTGCCAGCGCGCCGTCGGGGTTACAGGTGATGTGCAAACGCGGCGCATCCGGTGCCAAAGCGTCCAGTGCATCTAGCGTGCCGAGGCTTTCGGTGGAATTGCCGGAGCGGCCAAAGCTCACCACCAGCGGGCGGTTGCCAGACAGAAAGGCGCGCGGGTTGGCCACCAGATCGGTGGAGGGCACAGAGCGCGTGCCCGGCACGGCGGCGGCGATGATGTCGCCGATATAAGCGCTGGTGCCTGCGCCGCAGAACCAGATTTCATCGGCTGCCTGCTCCGCAATCCATGCGCGCAGGCCAGCGACATCCAGAGCGGCCCCCCAGGCGCGCCAGACAGCGGGTTGTTGGTGAATTTCGCGCCAGGTGGCCCAGGTGTTCAGAGAGTCGGTCATGTGGTTTGGGTCACTTTCGAAAGCGTTTCCGGCGCATCGGGGTTCAACCCCAAAGCCAGCGCGGTTTCAAGGATCACGGGATAGATCAGCGCCAGCAGATAGGCGGCTGCGGCGGCGGGTGTCAGGGGCGCGTCGATCAACTCGGAAACCCGCAGCCGATGCACATCACAGCCCACCGCGCCAAAGCGTGCCTCTGCCTGATCCAGACTGTCCTGAATGTCGGCCTGTCCGGTATCAAGGATCAGCACCATCAAAGGATTGGTCGCCAGTTGCAGCGGGCCATGCAGCACCTCGGAGGCGGAATAAGCTTCAGCATGCAGCGCGCAGCATTCCTTGAGTTTGAGCGCCACCTCATGGGCCGCCCCAAAGCCGGTGTCGCGGCCAATCACATAGACATTGCGCGCGCGCAGAAAGGCCGCGCGGATGCTGTTTCCGTTTGGCAATGCCGTGGGCGCAGCCTGCAGCGCTGTTGCGGCGCTTTTCGCATCATATTTAGGCTCTATTCCAGCCAAAAGTGCGATCCCTGCCGCGATCGAGCCCACCACGGTTTTGGTCGCTGGCACCGCGTTTTCCGGCCCGGCACCAATCGGCACGGTGACCTCGGAAACCTGCTCCACCGGGCTGTCGGGCTGATTGGTCAGTGCCAGCACCTTGGCCCCCCGCGCCCGCGCACCTTTGGCGCTGCGCACAAGGTCTTCGCTCGCGCCGGATTGGCTCACCACCAATGCGGCGGCGTCCTCCAGCTGTACGCCCGCGCCAATCGAGAAGACCGACGGCGGCAGCGAGGTCACCGGCACGCCCAGCACCCGCATGAACTCATAGGAGAGAATATTGGCCGCCGCATCCGAGGAGCCGCGTGCAATCGTGTAGAACGCCCGCACATCGCCCATGTCGGGCAAGGTCACCTCTTGGGTGGCCGCGCGTGCAAATACGCTGAGGGCTTGGGCGCTTTCCTGCGCCATCCAGGCGCCGGGAACATCCGCTTTCATGGTCATGTCCGCAATCCAAATGTGTCAAACTCGGCCCAGGTCGGGGCCATATCAATCATGCTGCCGTTGATGCGCGCCTCATCCAGCGCCATGGCCACAAGCCCGGCCTCAAGCGCGTCCACCACGCCCACCGGCAGGCTGTCGCTGTCGCCTTTCAAAAAGGCCACGATGTCATCCACCATCATGTGATCCGCGCCGTAATGGGCAGAGGCGCGCGCGGCTTCCATCTGGGTGTAATCGTGATCGGCAATCACGGTGCCATCCCGAGCCGTGGCCCTGACAAAGCCGCGCATAAAATCGCCCTCAACCATGCCAAGCGCACCCATCACACAGAAGCGGCGGTGCTCATCGGGCACGTTGATATTGGTGTGAAAACTCATCGAAGCGCCGCTTTCATAGTGCAGGATCGCGGTCTGGTGGTCGATGATATCCCCGTCGCTGTGAAATGGATCCTCCACGCTTTGCCACACGCTTTTCTTGCGGTGCATGATCTCGTTTTCAGCATTAGATGTGGGGGCGAACTCCGGCACAAAGGAGCGCCGGCCCCCAAAGCTCGCCACCCGGTTCGGGCGAGAGGCCGTCACCATGTTGTAAATGTCCAGATCATGGCAGCATTTTTCCAGCATGAAGCCGCCAGACCAGCGCACCATCCGCCGCCAGTCCCGCATGAAAAATGCTCCGTGATACGGCGCGATATGTTCGCTCGCCTCAATTGAGGTGATCGGCCCGATCTGATCCAGCACACGGCGCAGATCCACCATATGTTGCGAATAGCGCAGCACCAGCCCGACCATCACACTGTCTGTGCCATGTTCTGCCAAGAGAGCGGCCAGTTCCATGGTCTCCTCTTTGGTGGTGACCACGGGCTTTTCGGTGAAAATCCGCACCCCGGCGGCCAGTCCCGCCTTGATATGCTCCAGATGGAAGCTGTTGGGCGAGCCGACAAAGAAGAGGTCTGGCGACGCCTCAGTGAGCATGGTCTCCACGTCGTCAAACCGCGGCACATCGGTGCCGATCATCTCCAGATGGGTGGGCTGGGGATCATAGAAGCCGACAAACTCGACCTCGGGCATGGCCTCTTTCAGGATGGAGAGCACATGCCCCGCCCGAAGCCCGATCCCTGCTGTCACAACACGCATGGCTAATCCTCAGGCCACCAGCGCAGGCGCGGATTTGCGGCGCAGCACCTGACCGTTGCTTTGGAACACATGGCAGTCCTCTGGCGCGACCGTGAGGTTCAGGATTTCACCCTCGCGCACCGGCGCATCTCCGGGCAGGGAGGCGCAGAACCGTGTGCCATTGCCAATGGTGCCATAGGTGATCGCCACACCGCCCAGACGTTCCAGCACATTCACCGAAATATCGAGACCATTCTGGCCCAAAGCCACATGTTCGGGGCGAATGCCGACCTCCACAGTGTCACCAACGCTGACGCCCTCGGTCTCCACCGGCAGCGACATCTTGTGGCCGCCCTCAAGCTCCACAGTCAGCGCGCCTGCGGCGTCGAGCACCTTGGCCGGTACAAAGTTCATGTTTGGCTGGCCAATGAAGCTTGCCACAAATTTTGTGGCGGGGTGGTGGTAGAGTTCCATCGGTGAGCCGAATTGCTCCACCTGCCCGCCGTTCAGCACCACAATCCGGTCTGCCATGGTCATCGCTTCGACCTGATCATGGGTCACATAGACCATGGTGGCGTCCAATTCGCGGTGCAGCTGGCTCAGCTCGACGCGCATATCCCCACGAAGTGCGGCGTCAAGGTTGGAGAGCGGCTCATCAAACAGGAACACTTTGGGTTCGCGCACAATCGAGCGGCCAATGGCCACGCGCTGGCGCTGACCACCCGAAAGCTGTCCTGGCTTGAGCTGCAGTTTTTCCGTGAGTTGCAAAACTTTGGCGGCACGCTGCACACGTGCGTCCAATTCGGCTTTCGCCATCTTCTGCACACGCAGCGGGAAGGCGATATTCTCATAAACACTCAGATGCGGATAAAGCGCGTAGGACTGAAACACCATCGAGATGCCGCGGTCCACTGGTGCGGCGTGGCTGACGTCGTTGCCGCCAATCACGATGGAGCCTGACGTGGCTTCTTCCAGCCCGGCAATGATGCGCAGCAAGGTGGATTTGCCGCAGCCGGATGGGCCGACAAAGACCACAAACTCCTTGTCCTCAATTGCGAGGCTGATGTCATGCAACACTTTGGCGGTGCCAAAAGACTTGTTGATTGCATTGAGGTTGAGCGTCGCCATGGCACTGTCCGTCTGTCTGAGAAGGGATTGATAGAGAGGAGGAATTTCACCCCGGGCGCACCGCAGAAGGCACGCCCGGAGCAGGGAGACCGCTTAGAGCGCGTCGTCGAGCTCTTCAGCGGCGATGGTGACAAGGTTGTCCACGGTGTCATCCTTCAGGATGATGCCCTGCACCATGTTGGTGAATACCGACTGCAGCGATTTGAAATCTTCCACAAGCGGCTCCGGACCACCGGTCGCGATGGAGGCTGTGAAGGTCGGCCAGATGCCATCCGCGTAGTAGAGATCTTCTTTGCCGAGCTTGGAATAGTCCAGGATCGGGGTCAGACCCCAGCTGCTGTCCAGATCATACTGGCTGTCACCGGAGGTGATGCGCTTGGCCAGCTCCTGCGCCAGATCTTCGTGACCTGAACCTTTGAACACCACGATGGAGTCGGTGATCAGGATCGAACCGGAGGTGCCGGAAGGGCCAGCAGGCACAGGCACAACCTTCTGGTTGATGTCTTCGTTGTGCTGGTTGTGACCCCATGGGCCGGAGACATACATCGCGATCTGGCCGTCGTTGAACAGGTCACGCAGCTGGTCACGTTCCCATGCGGTTGGGCCGTCCTGCGCCACATCCACGAGCTTACCGTAGAATTCCAGCGTCTCGCGGGTCTCTTTGCTGTCGAGCATGTTTTCGCCCGACGCGCTGTCGATCACCGCACCACCGTTGGAATAGAGGTAGTTCAGGAACTGGTGCATGGTGTTGTCAAAGTCTTTGCCCGCGAGGCCCACGCCCGCCGCATCGGTGTTGTCCACCACGCCTTTGGCCAGATCATACATCGCGTCCCAGGTCGCTGGCGCTTCACAGGCCTGACCGGAGGCTTCGATGATGTCACAGTTCAGATACAGCGCCTTGGTGGAGAACGCATGCGGATAGCCCCAGGCGGTCCCTTCCACGGTCACAGTGTTCAGAACACCGGGCTGATAAGGTGTGCTCGGGTCGATTTCTGCCGGTACGATCAGATCATTCTTGGCCAGCTGGCGCAGGGTACGGCTGCCCATATAGGCGATGGAGGGCGGATCACCGGCTGCGGCGAGAGTCAGGGATTTGTCCTGGCATGTGCCCCATGGCACCGCTTCCAGGTTCACCTTTACGCCTTCGTAGTCGGCTTCAAATTGATCGACCACCGCTTGGTCTGCCGCGCGCACTTCGCCGCCGCACATGATGAAATGAACTTCTTTGTCCGCCGCCATGGCCGTGCTTGCCACGCCGGACAAAAGGGCCGCGCCCAATGTCAGTTTTACGCTTTTCATAAATAGTCTCCCTTGTTTGATTATTCTTTCACGGCGCCAGCGGTGAGGCCGGCGACGAGATACTTTTGCAGGAACAGGAAGATGACCATGACGGGCAGAACGCCCACCAAGGCAGCGGCCATCATCTCATTCCAGGTCACCGTTTGGTATCCGATGAATTCATAAAGACCGGCAGGCAGCGGCTGCAGCTCGCGGGTCTGGTTGAATGTGATTGCGAACAAAAATTGCTGTGCATAGGCGCCGATAAAGACCGCAACGCCCACCACGATCAGCCCGGGCACCGCCAGCGGCAGCACCACACGGCGCAGGGTGTAAAGACGGCTGGCACCATCCACAAAAGCGGCTTCCTCCAGCTCGCGCGGGATTTTTTCCAGATAGGAGCGCAGCAGCCAGATGCCGGTCGGAATAAGGAAGGCGACACCGGGAATGATCATTGCCCAATAGGTGTTGAGCAGCCCCATGGTGCGCAGCACGCGGTAAAGCGGAATGAGCAGCACCGCGCCGGTGAACATGTTCACGCCGAGGAAGATGCCAAGGCTGATGTTTTTGAAGGGAAACTCCAGCCGCGCATAGGCATAGGCCGCAGGCACCACAAACACCATGGTAATCGCCGTCACCGCGCTGGCGATGAAAATCGAGTTGAAGATATAGCGGCCGAGCAGAGGCACGGTGACCCACATGTCGCTATAGGCCCGCAGGCTGAAATCATCAGACCAGAACTGATAGGGGCTGCGGAACAGATGCTCCAGCGGGCGCAGGCTGGCCATGAACATCTCAAAAAACGGCAGCAGCATGAAGGTGAGGAAGACAGCAAGCGCGGCGTAGATGCCGACCAGTTGCAGCTTTGTGTAGCGATCCATCATGTCACTTCACCCCGTAGCGTTTGTTCACTTTGTTCAGGAAGAACAAGTAGATGAGAGAGAAAATACCGAGCAGCAGGACGATGATGACAGCACGCGCGGCACCTTCACCAAACTTGTAGTTGCCAATCGCCACCTTGTAGGTGTCCACGATCATTGTAGTCGTCGCGCCGCGTGGCCCGCCTTCGGTCAAAATCCAGATGATCTCAAAGCTGTTGAAGGTGAAAATCGCGGACAACAGCGCCATGGAGACAATCACCGGCAGGATTTGCGGGATGGTGATGCGGCGGAAGCGATACCAGCGCCCGGCGCCATCCACCCAGGCGGCCTCATAAAGATCGCGGCTCACACCCTGCATCGCGGCAAGGAAGAACAGCGTCACCATCGGCGTGCCCACCCAGACGTCGGTCACAATGGCCGAGTAGAAAGCCGACGTCTTATAGGCGAGGAATTCAAACGGCCCATCGGTGATGCCGAGCTTCATCAAAGTGCCGGACAACACGCCAAAGTAGCCGTTATAGAGCCACATCCAGCCGATACAGCCAATCGCAATCGGGATCACCCAGGGCGGCATCACCAGCACCCGGAAGAGCGCACGGCCCGGAATGGCCGCATTGAGCAGCACCGCTCCGATCAGGCCCAGCACCAGCTTCAGCCCGACACTCAGGAACATCCAGTAGAACGTCCGCACAATCGTTTGGTGAAAGCGGCGGCTGTCGGCGAGATCCTGATAGTTCTCAAGGCCGACATAGCTTTCGCCGCCAAGTCCGGCCTCCATGAAGGACAGACGGATGGTTTCCGCCAATGGCCAGGCCACGATCACGGCGATGAAAAGCATCGCGGGCCCAACCAGCAGCCAGCCAAAGAGCCCCTCTGGCAAAGTGCGGCTGCGCAGGCTGGCGCTGTCTTGTGGTGCCTGAGCGGAGAGTTCGGCCATCCATATCCCCCATGGTTTTCATCGGCTCTTACGGGAGCCGAATCAATTCATGACAAATATGTTAACCCAATCAAACCAAAATGCTACCAATACAATACCAAAAAAGAATTACCTTGAATAACCTATGAAAAACAGGCATTTCGTAAGGAGTTCAGTCTGCCTCATTGCGTATATTTTGCAAATTGGTATTGTTTTTGAAACCACATGAGGGCCCGTGATGGAAACCGAGACATCTCTTTATGATCCCAGTGTCTGGCACCGCGCCGGACGTGGGCCACGGTATCAGCAGCTCTATCGTCACATCGCCGCAGAGATCCGCAGTGGTGGCTTGCAACCCGGTGATCAGCTCCCGCCGGAGCGCGATCTGGCGGACACCGCAGACATCAGCCGCGTGACCGTGCGCAAGGCGGTGTCATTGCTGGTTGAGGAGGGGTTGATTGAACAGCGGCGCGGCGCAGGCTCCTTTGTGGCCATCCCCTCGCCCCGTCTGGAGCAGTCGCTGTCGTCACTGGTGTCATTCACCGAAACCATGCGTGCCCGCGGGATGCAGGCCACAAGCGAAGTGCTTTCGCGCGGGCTGTTTTCGCCCAACCCCGATGAAATGGTCACGCTGGGGCTGGCGGCGCATGAAAAGGTCGCACGCATCAACCGCTTGCGCAGTGCTGGCGGCACGCCCATCGCGCTCGAATATTCCTCTCTGCCGCGTGACATTCTGCGCGACCCGGAGCAGATCGACACCTCGCTGTATACGCTCCTGCGCAAGGACGGCAGCGCCCCAACCCGCGCCATTCAGCGGGTGACCGCGCTCAATCTGTCGCCCTCTGATGCCGATCTGATGAAGCTGCCTGAGGGCTGCGCGGTCTTGCAGATCGTGCGCACCGGCTACCTCGCCTCGGGCCGCCCGATCGAGCTGACGCGCGGACTGTACCGTTCAGACATTTATGACTTCGTTTCAGAGCTCAGGTTGGATTGATATGCAGTATGAAAGTCGCCTCATTGGCAAGGAAATCCTCTGCACCTTCACACCGGATCGCGCATTGACGGCTCCGGTGTTTTGTTTTTCAGGCATGGCGCCGTTTGAGGTGGTGTCCGGTGGCACAGTGACCAAGGAGCTTGGCAGCTACACGGAAATCCAGCTGCCCGACCTGGCGGCCGATACGCCTTACGAACTGACCATCCGCTACGCCAAAGGTTTTCACCCCGCCAACCGCGCGTGGCTGCCTTTGGGCCCTTTTCTGCGAGTGGCTGGAGAGGCGATCCCTTTGCCCAAACCGCCTTCGGGATGCCGCCCGCAACCGCTGCCGGATCTTGGCCCGTTCCCCGGCCTGCCGTTGGTGCCGCAGCCGCAAAGCTGGGTGCCGTCCGGCGGCACGCTGGCGCTGGACGGCATCCAATGCACCCATCCCGCGCTGGAGGCGGTTGCCGCGCTGGCAAAGCGCAAAAACTGGCGCTTTCAAGGTAAAATAGAGACTAGTATTGCGCTCGCAGACTTTGCCGAAGATGCCTATGAAATCGAGATCACACAGCAGGGCATTACCATCCGCGCCGGAGATTATGGCGGGGTGTTTTATGCGGGCATCACGCTTCTGACGCTCCTGCAGCAAGGGCCGCTGCCCTGTGGCACCCTCAAAGACGCCCCGCGTTTTGGCTGGCGTGGGCAACATCTTGACACCGCGCGCCACTATTATGCGCCGGAAACCATCTGTGAGCTGCTCGATCTGATGGCCCTGCTCAAGATGAACCGCTTTCACTGGCATTTTGCCGATGATGAGGCCTTCCGTTTGGAAATCGACAGTTTCCCCGAGCTCTGGCAGAAAACCGCCTTCTGTGGCGAAGGCCATCTGCTGCCCGGGCTGTTCTCCGGCGCGCTGACCTCCGGCGGCAGCTACTCCAAAGATACCGCCCGCGCGATCATCGCCCATGCCAAGGCGCTCAATATCGAGGTGATGCCGGAAATCGAGGTGCCTGCCCACGCCATCGCCCTCACCCATGTGTTTCCTGACCTGCGCGATCCTGAGGACACCGGCACGGAAACCAGTGTGCAGGGCTACAGAGGCAATGTGGTGAACCCGGCGCTGGAGCGCACATGGGAGGTGCTGGAGACGATCATGGCCGAGGTGGGCGCGCTCTTCCCCTTTGGTCATGTGCATCTTGGCTGCGATGAACTGCCGGAAGGCACTTGGATGGGCAGCCCGCTGGCCCGAGATTTGATGGCGCGCGAAGGGTTGGAGACCACCGATGATCTGCAAGGCTGGACCATCGCGCGGCTCGCCGCCAAAACCACCGCGCACGGCTTTCGCCCCTGCGCGTGGGAAGAGGCCGCAAAGGGCAACAACGGCGGCATCGGCAGCGGTGCGCTTCTGTTCAGCTGGACAGGGCAGGGGCCCGGCCTCGCTGCGGCCCGCGCAGGCTATGATGTGGTGATGAGCCCGGCGCAGCATGTCTATCTCGATATGGCGCACACCGATGATCCGGACGATTGGGGTGCCAATTGGGCCGCCTATGTCTCTCTCGCGGACACCATCGCCTGGGAGCCTGTGCCGGAGCCCGAACTTGCGGCGCGTATCAAAGGGGTGCAGGGCACCTTCTGGTCAGAGTTCACCACCGAAGACGCACAAATCTGGCCGATGCTGATGCCGCGCATGCTTGGCGTCAGCGCCAAGGCCTGGCAAACCGCCGATATCACCACTGAAGCGCTCACGCAGCTGGCCCATGTGTATCAATCCGGCCTTGGCCCGCAGGTCTGGTCACAGCAGGCGGAACAGCTGTGATCTGCGGATAAATCTGCGCAAGTGATTGTAAAAATTTAAGGATTTAGCAGGTCTCGGTTTAACCTTTCTTAACCTTGATGCGTCGTACTGGTCCCTGGGATTATTTTGGGGAAGACCGATGGCATATGTAAAAGGCTATTGGCTGTTTGACACAATGACAGCTGGCAAACCTGCAAACGCGGCTTTGGAAGTGCAGATTTTTCCAGAGGAAAATCCGCCGCTTGGCCGGGGCAGTGTGGAATACCGCTCGGCGCTGGGCGTGGTGGACGGCGCGTTTTTTGAACATCACGGCGCAACCTATTTTGTGCCCGACGATCACACCGGCTTTCCGACCTTGGCCCGTAGTCGGGTGCTCAGCTTTGAAGAACCGTGGGAGCAGGAGGCCGCTGCTGGCCATCTTCACCCGCCGCAGGCCGAGCTGACCGAAACGCTGGTGCAATGGATGTGTGATTCCGAAACCTTCGCTTTTGCCGGAGAGTATGACTTTGACGTGGTGCCGGATTTCCGCATCGAAGGGGCCGATCGCGACCAGCTGGATGTCTCTTTGTTGACCGATGCCCGTGGCAAGCCGGTCAGCGTTCAGGATGTGGCCGTGCGGGCAGACCGTTACGGCAATGCGGTGCTGATTTTCCCCGGCGGAGAAGGCATTACCCTCACCGGCGTGAACCCTGCGCGCCTCAATGAGCCGACCTTGATCGCCATGGGCATTCCCAGCAGCGCACAGGTCGACGCGCTTCTGGCCTGAGCCTGAACGCACCTCTATCTGAGAACTGGGCAATGCACCCAAAGCCGCGCGTGTGGATGTTATACATCACGCGGGCGGCTTTGCGCCGACGGCCCCGCTTCTGACTTGAGATACCTCTAACGCGACCATAGCGTCTGCGCAGCTACTTAGAGGTGATGAGATGCAGGGTTGGAAACTGTTCAAACATGCTTTTGGCATGGTCATGCGCAACTGGCGCGAGGCGCTGCGCATCTTTCTGGTGCCGGCGCTGCTTGGCATTGTTGCCCTTGGCCTGATTGTCAGGCTGATGTTTGCCATTCTGCCCCAATCCACCTCTGAAGACTTTCCTGAAGCCGCCGCTATCCTGGGTTTTCTGGGCATGTTTGTGGTTTCTGCGACGCTGGCAACCTGGTGCGTTGTGGCGTGGCACCGCTTTGTGATCCTTGAGGAGATGCCACAGGGTTGGCTACCCACCTTCAACGGCGGTCAGATCCTGGCCTACTGGGGGCAAATCCTGAAGCTGTCTCTGGTGGGTTTGGTGGTCGGCGCTCCGGCGGTATTTGTCGTGACGATGCTGCTGCGTACGGCGCCCATCCCTGGGATTGTGCTTGGCATTGCCGCCTATATTTTTGCCGTGCTGGCCTTCATGCGCCTCTCCACAACACTCCCCGCAGCCGCCATTGGCAAACCGGCGACACTTGGCGAAGCGTTTGCCGCCACCGCGGGCTCCTGGGGATCGCTCCTTCTGCTGCTTCTGGTCTTGGTTGGCTGTCAGGTGGCGACCCAGTCGGCCGTGTTTACTCTGGGCGCGATCACGCCAATACTGGGTGTCCCGGTTTCCATAGCCACAACCGTTTTCCTGTCCCTGCTCAATGTCAGCATCCTGACAACGCTTTATGGGCACTACATCGAAGGCCGCAGCATCGACTGACCCTTGCCAAACGGGGCGGCTTAAGTCACTGAAGGCGCATGAGCGATTTTCGTACCTGTGCCCGCACTGCCGAAGCCGCCATGCGCAGCGTTTTCCCCGCCACGCCTCTGCAGCTGAATGCCCACCTCTCTGCCCGCTTTGACGCCGATATCTGGCTCAAGCGCGAAGATCTCACGCCCGTGCGCTCCTACAAGCTGCGCGGCGCGTTCAACGCCATGCGCAAGCGGCGTGTGAACACGCCCGATCAGCGGATTTTTGTCTGCGCCAGCGCGGGCAACCACGCTCAAGGTTTGGCCTTCATGTGCAAGCATTTTGACGTGCAGGGCGTGATCTTCATGCCGGTGACCACGCCGCAGCAAAAGATTTTCAAGACGCAGGTGTTTGGCGGCGACAATGTCGAGATCCGCCTTGTCGGGGATTATTTTGACGACACGCTGGCCGCGGCGCAGGCCTATTGCACCGAGGCTGGTGCTGCCTTCCTGTCGCCCTTTGATGATGAAGACGTGATTGAGGGGCAGGCCACGGTCGCAGCCGAAATTGAATCCCAATTGGGCCGCGTGCCGGATCACATCATTCTGCCGGTGGGTGGGGGCGGCCTGTCGTCGGGCGTTTACAGCTATTTTGGCGATCAGACCCGCTACACGCTGGTGGAGCCTGAAGGCGGCATGAGCTTGGCCGCGGCTCTGGATGCCGGGCACCCGGTGACGTTGGCCAATCTTGATGGCTTTGTCGACGGCGCGGCGGTGGCCCGGATTGGCGACAAGACCTTTGCCCGTCTCGCGAGCCTCTCCCATGAGGATGTGCTGGCCGCGCCCGAAGACCGGATCTGCGCCACGATGATCGAGATGCTCAATGTGGAAGGCATTGTGCTGGAACCCGCAGGCGCGCTGGCGGTGGATGCGCTGACCGATGTGGCCGACGAAATCCGCGGCAAAACCGTGGTCTGCGTGACATCCGGCGGCAATTTTGATTTTGAGCGTCTCCCCGAAGTGAAAGAGCGGGCGCAGCGGTTCTCCGGTGTGAAGAAGTATTTCATTCTGCGCATGCCGCAGCGCCCCGGTGCGCTGCGCGACTTTCTGGAGACCCTTGGGCCGGAAGATGACATCGCGCGTTTTGAATATCTGAAGAAATCCGCGCGCAACTTCGGCTCGGTTCTGATTGGCATTGAAACCACAAGGTCTGAGAATTTCGACGCGCTGTTTGAGCGAATCAAGGCCGCGGGGATGACCTTCACCGACATCACCAATGATGAAACCCTGGCCCAATACGTGCTCTGACCCTTGGCTTTGGCGGATCTGTCGGCAGGTCTATGCCGATAGAGGCGTCACAAACCTGTGAGCGGGACAAAGGCAAAAGCGCTGCACCACATCAGTGGGCGCAGCGCTTTTTGGAGGAGGGACGTCTGAGTTTTTGCGCCAGAGGCGCAGGTTCAGTATGCGATTAGGCCGCAGCCAGAGTTTGAGCAAAGACGTTTTTGCTCTCGGAAAAGGCCGTGAGAATCGCCTCAAGATCGACGGAGTCCGCTTTCCCAGCCGCTGCAGCGGCCTCGCCAGCTTGGCAAAGTTGCGAAAACGCCCGAAAACCAAGGTTCAGCGCGCCACCTTTCAGGAAGTGCAGGTCAGCCTCAAGGTTGGCCAGATCCGGACCGTCCTGAAGACGGCCGATGACTTCCTCAACTTCGTCGAGAAAGAGGTCCACAACTTCATCAAAGTCCTCTGCGCCGATCTCTTCACGCAGTTCGTCAACGCGTTCCCAGTCAATCATGGGCATTTCCTCATCAGTTCCTCACCTAACAATGACAAAAAAGTATTAACAAT
Source organism: Shimia sp. R9_2 (assembly GCF_017743735.1). GTDB lineage: Bacteria > Pseudomonadota > Alphaproteobacteria > Rhodobacterales > Rhodobacteraceae > Shimia. The sequence continues at coordinate 236,067 of NZ_JAGHRO010000001.1, read as the reverse complement.
TCCTAACCCGTAAAATTTGAACTATCTCATTTTTACTTTTGACGGCATGTTAAGGCGCACGTTCCTAGATGTCTGTGTAACCAAATTCGAAATTTGTGCAAAGGCCCCAGAGTTTTGTCGAGCACCTCTGTTCAATCTGCTGAAGATGATGCGCCTGAAACCGGCGTGATCAAGCGTGTGTTGCTGGTGGATGACAGCCGTGTGCAAAGGCGCATTCTCAGCCTGTCTCTCAAGCGGGACGGTTATGATGTGATCGAGGCTGCCTCTGGCATGGAAGCGCTGGAGATTTGCCGCGAGGATCCGCCGGATCTGATCCTGTCTGACTGGATGATGCCGGGCATGACCGGGATCGAATTCTGCGTCGCCTTCCGTCAGCTGCAAACAGAAACCTACGGCTACTTCATCCTCTTGACCTCTAAGAGCGAAAAAACCGAGGTTGCACAGGGGTTTGACGCCGGTGCCGATGATTTCCTGACCAAACCTGTGAACGGTTATGAGCTGCGCGCCCGGATCTCTGCGGCAGAGCGTATCCTGCGCATGCAGCGCGAGCTGAAAGACAAGAACAAGGTCATAACCGACACGCTGGACGAGCTGCAGCGGCTTTATGACAGCCTTGATAATGACCTTCTGGCCGCCAAGAAACTCCAGCAATCTCTGGTGCCAGAACGCTATCGCACCTTTGATGGCGCGGCGGTGTCGCTGTTGCTGCAATCCTCCGGCCATGTGGGGGGCGATCTTGTTGGCCACTACAAGATCAGCGACACGCGGATTGGCCTTTATGCGATTGACGTCTCAGGCCATGGAATCAGCTCTGCCCTGATCACCGCCCGTCTCGCGGGCCATCTTTCCGCGACCTCGCCGGAGCATAATGTGGCGATGCAGGTGTTGCCCGACGGCACCCACCAGCCACTGCCGCCCGCAGAAGTGGTGGCGCGTCTTAACGAGATCATTCTAGATGAGATGGAGACCGAGCATTACTTCACCATGCTGCTGGCCGATGTGGATCTGAAAACCGGCAAGGTGATCATGGCGCAGGCGGGGCATCCGCATCCGCTCGTGCAGCGCGCCGATGGCACGATTGAGCAGGATGGCCCCGGCGGCCTTCCGGTCGGCCTCATCCCCGGTGCCGAGTTCTCGCAGTTTGACATCCAGCTTGCCCCCGGCGACCGCCTGTTCCTCCTGTCAGATGGGGTGACCGAATGTCCGGACACAGGCACTGGCATGCTGGGCGAAGAGGGGCTTGAGACGATGATGGCGGATCTCAAAGATCACGATCTGGAAAACACCCTTCAGGCGCTGGTCTGGAAGCTCGATGAATTCTCCGGTGGCAAAGGCTTCCCGGACGATGTGTCCGGTATTCTTCTGGAATATCAAGGCGGCTGACCGCGTCAGCACGCCTGATGTGCTCCCTGCGATAGAGCGCACATTGGCCCGCCGCCGGACCGCTTAGCGCAGAAATTGCGCCGTGAAATGGCGGTCGCCGTCATTGGCCAGCTGCGCCACCGCATCCTCAATATCCATCCACACCGCCGTATGCCCCGGCTCGCTTGGCGGGCCGATCCGCAGCGTTGGTGTTGCCACATAGATCGTGCAGAGCTTTTCCGCCCAGAGGTCATATTCCGGCATAAAGGTGAAACGGCGAAACGCGCCCAGCCGGCGTGGCTTGGCAATCCGGTAGCCGGTCTCTTCAAAAACCTCACGATAGAGCGCGACCGTAGGGCTTTCACCGGGATCAATCCCGCCGCCGGGCAGCTGAAATTCATCATGTGGTGCGCTCTGATAGGTCACCAGCATCTGCTCTCCCTTGAGCAGAACCGCATAGGCCCCGGGACGCATCCGATACCGTTTGTCCGCGCGCGGTGGTGTGCCAAATCGTGGAATCATCCGTGAAACCCCTTTTTCCGGCCCTTGCTGGCCCTATATAGTCGCGGTATGGCAAGGGAAGGCCGATAAGGAAACCCCATGAAAGCTGCAAGTAAAATTGCCTGGGACGACACAGTGTTGCCGTTCCAGCTGGACAAATCTGATATTCGCGGACGTGTGGCGCGTCTGGATGGCGTGCTCTCGGGCGTGCTGAAACAACATGCCTATCCGGAAACGGTCGAGGCGCTGGTGGCCGAAATGGCCCTGCTGACCGCGCTGATCGGCCAGACCATCAGCTTGCGCTGGAAGCTGTCGCTGCAGGTGCAGACCAACGGCCCCGTGCGCATGATCGCCACCGATTACTACGCGCCGCAAAACGAGGGCGAGATCGCCCGCATCCGCGCTTACGCCAGCTTTGATGAAGAGCGCCTGACCGAAGGCACTCCGTTTGAGCAGCTCGGCAATGGCTATTTCGCGGTTCTGATCGATCAGGGCGAAGGCATGAAGCCCTATCAGGGCATCTCCGGTCTGGTTGGCGGCTCTCTGCAGGCCTCCGCAGAAGCCTATTTCGCGCAGTCTGAACAGCTTGCCACGCGCTTTTCGCTGAAATTCGGCAAATCCATCGAGCCGGGCGTGGGCGAACATTGGCGCGCAGGCGGCATCATGTTGCAGCACATGCCAAAGGCCAGCCCCGAAGTCTCCGGCGAAGGCGGCAGCGGCGAAAGCGGCTATCTTCTGGCCAAAGATGTGGTCAACGAAGACGACGCCGAGAACTGGAGCCGCGCCAATATCCTGCTGGATTCGGTCGAAGACCTGGAAATGATCGGCCCTTCCGTGCCGCCATCCGACCTGCTGGTGCGCCTGTTTCATGAGGAAGAGCCGCGCGTCTATGCTGCGCAGTCGGTGAAATTTGGCTGCACATGTTCCGAGGAGCGCGTGCGCCAGTCGTTGTCGATCTACTCCGCCCGTGACATCGAAAAGATGACCACACCGGAAGGCCGCGTGACTGCGGATTGCCAGTTCTGCGGCGCGCATTACGACATGGATCCGGCCTCCGTGGGCATGCCCCCCAAGGACCGCAGCAAAGACAGCGGTGCCGATGCCGCAGGCGTCTGATCCGCTCCACCACATCAAGGCCGCGCTGTCGCTGGACAGTGCGGCCTCTTCTGATTTTGATCTCAACCCTGATGTGATCCTGCCGCCCGGCCGCAAGCTGCGCCCCGCCGGCGTGCTGGTCCCGATCGAGATCAAATCCGGCATTCCCCATGTCATCCTCACCAAACGCGCCAGTCATCTGAAGCACCATCCCGGGCAGATTGCCTTTCCCGGGGGTAAACAGGACGAGGCCGATGCGGATGTGATCGCTGCCGCCCTTCGAGAGGCGCGCGAAGAGATCGGCCTGCCCTCTGAAAATGTCGAGGTGCTGGGTACGCTTCCCACCCATGAGACCGTGACAAGCTTCACGGTCACTCCGGTTTTGGGCCATGTTAGAGACGCTTTTGACGTGATCCCCGAGCCTGGCGAAGTGGATGAGGTCTTCTCTGTTCCGCTCTCTCATGTCACCGATCCGGCGCGGTTTTCCGTGCAATACCGCCGCTGGCAGGGCAAGCGCCGCCACTACTTCACTGTGCCCTTTGGCCCCTATTATATCTGGGGCGCCACCGCGCGCATTCTGCGCGGTCTGGCCGAACGGGTAGAGCGCCTATGAAAGTCACCGGAGACTGGCTGACCGCACCCGCCACTCAGGCGGTTTGCGCCATGTTAGAGACTGATAAACATCAGGCACTCTTTGTGGGCGGCTGCGTGCGCAACGCGCTTTTGGGCGCGCCGGTCAATGACATCGACATCTCCACCGATGCCCGCCCTGAAAAGGTTATGGCTCTGGCCAAAGCGGCGGGGCTGAACGCGATCCCCACCGGGATTGAGCACGGCACCATCACCGTGGTCTCCGGTGGCATCCCCCATGAGATCACCACCTTCCGGCGCGATGTGGAAACCGACGGCCGCCGCGCCGTGGTGGCTTTTTCCGATCATGTTGAGGATGACGCCCACCGCCGTGACTTCACCATGAACGCGCTTTATGCCCGCTCTGACGGCACCGTGGTCGACCCGCTTGGCGGCCTCGCCGATCTAAAGGCGCGTCGCCTGCGCTTCATTGATGTGGCCGAAGACCGCATTCGCGAAGATTACCTGCGCATCCTGCGCTACTTCCGCTTTCACGCCTTTTACGGCGATCCGGCTGAGGGCATGGACCCGGAGGCCTTGGCCGCCATTGCTGCCAATATCGAGGGCATTGCCAGCCTCTCCAAAGAGCGCATAGGCGCGGAGATGGTCAAACTCATGGGCGCGCCGGACCCGGCGCCTGCCGTGGCCGCCATGCGCAGCACTGGCGCGCTCACCGCCGTAATCCAAGGTACGGACGACCGTGCCCTTGCGCCGCTGGTGCATCTGGAAGGGCTTGCCGGTCTAGCCCCTGAACCCATGCGCCGCCTTGCGGCCTTGGGCGGGCAACAGGTGGCCGAAGCGTTGCGCCTCTCCAAGAAACGCGCCCGTCAGCTGGAAACCCTGCGCAACGGCGTGGAAAGCCCCGATAGCCCCGGCGCGCTTGGCTATTACCATGGCGTCGATCTTGGGCAGCCCATCGTGCTGCTGCGCGCGGCTCTGCTGGAGATGCCCTTGATGCCGGATGCGCTCTCTGAGGTGGCGCGCGGTGCGGCCGCGACCTTCCCGATCCGCCCCGCCGATTTGATGGATCGCTTTCAAGGGGCCGCGCTTGGCCAACGGCTGAAACAACTTGAGGCCCGCTGGATCGAGTCACAGTTCACGCTCACCGCAGCGGCATTGCTTGACACACCGGAGTGATCGGCAACGGCCAACGCACCTTGTGCTTACACTTTGCCCGACCACAAATTTCGCACCTCCGCGATACAGCCGCCTTACCGACGCGATACCGACATGCCAAAAAGCTGGTTAATGCCCGTTGACTTTGACGCAACGGTAGCGCAGCATCCCCTCACTCAACCATGAGAAGGAGTGCAAAATGTATCGCGGGATTTGGTTTTCATAACCACATCGGACCGCAGTGGCGGCCGATTGTGGCGTGTCACTTCATTTATGCACTTAACTTTCTGTTCTTTCAGGCTTTCTCATGTTCAAGTTTTTCGAGACCCTTGTTGACCCCTATTGCGACTACGACGAAGTAGATACGCCGCCCACCAAGCTGTGGCCCTTCATGCGCGACTATGCGCTGCCGTTCCGCAAAGTCTTTGTTTTTGCTACGATAATGTCCATCATCGTGGCGGCGGTGGAGGTCGGCCTGATCGCCTATATGGGCCGCGTGGTGGACCTGCTTACCGGTGATCCGTCGACGGTTTGGGCAGACCACGGCACCGAGTTCATCTTGGTGGTGCTGTTTGTGCTCTTCCTGCGCCCCGCGCTGCAGGCGCTCGATGTGCTCCTGCTGAACAATACCGTGCTGCCAAACTTCGGGGCTTTGATCCGGTGGCGAGCCCATAAACATGTTTTGCGTCAATCAGTTGGCTGGTTTGAGAACGACTTTGCGGGCCGCATTGCCAACCGGATTATGCAGACCCCTCCGGCAGCGGGGGAAGCCGTGTTTCAGGTCTTTGACGCGATCACCTTCTCCATCGCCTATGTCATTGGCGCCGCGATCCTTTTGGCCGATGCAGACCCCCGTCTGGTGCTGCCCATGCTTGGCTGGCTGGTGCTCTATGGCTTCCTGGTCAAGTGGACCGTCAAACGCGTCGGCCCAGCCTCTCAGGCCGCCTCTGACGCGCGCTCCAAAGTCACCGGTCGCGTGGTGGACGCCTATACCAATATTCATTCGGTAAAGCTATTTGCCCACAATCAGCGCGAGCTGGAATATGCCAAGGAAGCCATTGAATATTCACGGGAAACCTTCCAGCACGAGATGCGGATTTTCACCATCATGGATGTGGCGCTGGTTCTTCTGAACGGGGTGCTGATCGTCAGCGTTGTGGGCTGGGCCATCTGGCTCTGGTCTATGGGGCAGGCTTCTGTTGGGGCGGTTGCGGCCGCCACCGCGCTCAGCCTGCGCCTGAATGCGATGACCGGCTGGATCATGTGGGCGCTGACCTCCTTCTTCCGCCAGCTCGGTGTTGTGGCCGAGGGTATGGAAACCATTGCCCAACCTATTGATCTGGTTGATCAAAAATCAGCACCGCAGCTTGATTTTGATCAGGGGAAAATTGAGCTGCAGGGCCTGTCGCACCACTACGGCCGCGGCTCCGGCGGGCTGGACCAGATCTCTCTGACCATTGAACCGGGTGAAAAAGTGGGTCTGATCGGCCGTTCCGGGGCAGGAAAATCGACTTTGGTGAAGCTGCTGCTGCGCTTCTATGATGTTGAAACCGGGCGCATTTTGATCGACGGGCAGGACATTTCCACCGTCACGCAGGACAGCCTGCGCGATGCCATTGGTATGGTGCAACAAGACAGCTCGCTGCTGCACCGCTCTGTGCGTGATAACCTGCTCTACGGTCGGCCTGATGCCACAGAGGCGGATATGATTGCCGCCGCTAAAAAGGCCGAAGCCCATGATTTCATTCTGGATTTGGAAGATCCGGAGGGGCGCAAAGGCTATGATGCCCATGTTGGCGAGCGGGGCGTGAAGCTCTCTGGCGGTCAGCGTCAGCGTATCACACTGGCCCGGGTGATCCTGAAGGACGCGCCGATTCTACTCTTGGACGAAGCGACCAGCGCTTTGGACAGCGAGGTTGAGGCGGCCATTCAACGCACGCTTTACGGCATGATGGCGGGCAAAACCGTGATCGCCATCGCGCACCGTCTGTCGACGATTGCCGAGATGGACCGAATTTTGGTTATGGATCAAGGCCGTATCGTGGAGCAGGGCAGCCACGCAGAGCTGCTTGCACAGAATGGACTCTATGCCGGTTTCTGGGCGCGGCAATCCGGTGGCTTCCTCAATGCCGATGAGGCGGCAGAGTAGCGTTTGACCTTGTGCCTGTCCCTCGTTAGGGGACAGGCATGAGCCAGATCGACATCCAGCGACTGGGCCTGCACGGTGATGGCATCGCCGACGGCCCGATTTTTGCCCCGCTCACCCTTCCCGGCGAAACTGTCGAAGGGGAGCTTGAGGGCAACCGTCTGAAAAACATACGGGTTTTGACCCCTTCTGATCAGCGGGTGAAGGCACCTTGCCGGCATTTCAAAAGCTGCGGCGGCTGCCAGTTGCAGCATGCAGCGGATGGCTTTGTGGCAGATTGGAAGGTTGATGTGGTGCGTCAGGCGCTTGCCGCGCAGGGCTTGGAAACCGATTTGCGCCCCATCGTGACCTCCCCCGCGCGGTCCCGCCGCCGCGCGGTGATTTCTGCCCGTCGCACCAAAAAGGGTGCGCTTGTCGGCTTTCATGCCCGCGCCTCGGATGTGATTGCCGACATCAGCGATTGCCAGCTTCTGCATCTGGATCTGATGCCCGCCTTGGACATCGTGGGCGCTTTGTCCCAAATTGCCGGGTCGCGCAAAGGCGAGCTCAGCGCCACCGTCACCCTGTCAGATGCCGGGCTTGATCTGTCTGTGAAAGGCGGCAAACCGCTCGATGGCGCGCTCTTGGCGCGCATGGCGCAGGAGGTGGAGCGCCACAAGCTGGCACGGCTCACATGGGATGGCGAGGTCATCGCAACACGGATTGCGCCTTACCAAGCCTTTGGGAAAGCCAAAGTTGTTCCGCCGCCCGGCGCGTTTTTGCAGGCGACCAAAGAGGGCGAGGAGGCTTTGCTGGCCTCTGTACGTTCTGCGATCACGCAGGGCGACTCAGGTGTTGATCTCTTTGCCGGAAGCGGCACCTTCACTCTGCCGTTGGCAGAGAGCTATATGATGCACGGCATCGAAGGTGAGAAATCCATGGTCAAAGCCATGGATGCCGGATGGCGCATGGCCAAAGGGCTTAAAAAAGTGACGGCAGAGACTCGCGATCTTTTTCGCAATCCGCTGATTGCCGAGGATCTGCGCTATGACTTTGCGGTCATTGACCCCCCGCGCGCAGGTGCCGAGGCGCAGGTGGCAGAGCTCGCTAAATCGCAGATATCTGAAATCGCTTATGTTTCCTGCAATCCCGTGACCTTTGCGCGTGATGCGGCGGTGCTGGTGCAGGCGGGCTATGCGCTTGAGTGGGTGCAGACAGTCGATCAATTCCGCTGGTCTTCCCACGTGGAATTGGCTTCAAGATTTGTTCGGAAATAGAGCGTATCACGCAGGCGTGAGCGGCACATGGCCAGCGGGTCTGCTAAGAAACGCTCAGAGGCAGTGAAGACATATAAAGAGGAACTTGTTGATGCGTTGGATCTCCGCATTGATGATTGCCGTTCTGGCATTCGGATTGGCAGGCTGCGCCGAGAAATTCACCACATACAATGGCCCCGAGGTCACCCGTGTGCTGGTTTATAAAGAAAGCCGCCGGATGTATCTGATGCACCATGATCAGGTGCTGCAGGCCTATGACGTGGGCCTTGGGTTTTCTCCTGCCGGTCACAAACAGGTTGAAGGCGATGGCCGCACGCCGGAGGGCGATTACTACATCGACCGCCGCAATCCCAACAGCCGCTTCTATTTGTCGCTTGGAATCTCTTATCCCAACGCCGCGGACCGCGCCTATGCGGCCTCGATCGGCGAATCCCCCGGTGGAGACATCTTTATCCACGGTCGGCCGCAACTGTTTCAGAACGGCGTTGAGGACTGGACTGCGGGCTGTATCGCGGTCTCAGACGAAGAGATGCGCGACATTTACGCGATGGTCAGAAACGGAACCCCGATCTCAATTTATCGTTGAGAACGGGTTTGTGTCGCTGGCTTCCGGCGTGCTGGTGGTCGCTGCAACATCAATAAAAGACGCAGAGTTTGGTTGACCCATCACAAGGGTCCACCAGATCTTGCCATTGTCTTCCTGGAACCAGGCAAAACCCATGTCGCGCGCATTGCGATCCAGGATCACAGAGCGCGTGTCATCCTGTTCCATCCAGGCGGCCAGGGTCTCGACCTCGGTTTCGTAGGTCTCGCTGATGGTTTCGCCGGTCAGAACACCAGTGTAGCCCACACGCGCGACTCGATCGAGCGGCGAGGAACCGTCAGAGCCAAAGTGCCATGGGCGGTTCTGCAGGGCCATATCCCGCGCATGGGTCGCAGCGGCGGCATTCAGTTGGGCATTGAGTTCCACGGCTGGTGCGCCAGAGGCCTGACGAAGCGCATTCACTGAGTCCAGTACGCGAAACTGAACGCGGGCGGTGTTGCCCGAGGAAATCTTGTATTGCTTGGCGCTGCCACCGCCTCCGGTTCCGCAAGCGGCCAATCCAACAGCTGCAGCCAGCAAAAGTGCAATAACGCGCATCGTGTCTCTGTCCCACCTAATTGATTGGGGCACTCCTACCCGCACATCGTGACCATGAAAACCCACATAGGCGTGACATTGCTACCCTGACAATTGATTGATTTGCGACTGCGGCATTAGAGCCATATGATCTCACCGATCCGTGAGGTTGGTTTCTGGAGAAAAATAATGACTGTAGATCGGTCGGATAAGTTTGGACGGCGTACGTTTCTGGCAGGTAGCGCCGCCTTTTTGAGCACGCCGGCTTTGGCACAAACCGAAGCTGAAACCACTGAGGTGGAACGCGACCTGGACGAGCGTGTCGTTCGCAATATTTCGAGCTTCCGGTCGCTGGACTGGGCGCCGTATTTTGACAACCTGAAGAACGGCGCTGTTCTCGTGGATGTCACGTCCCGCGCGCTGCACTATTGGTCAGAAGATGAGTCGGTGTATAAACTCTACCCGACTTCAGTGCCTTTGAGCGAAGATCTCACACGTCTTGGCCGCACCAAAGTTGTGCGCAAGGTTGAGGGACCAAGCTGGCGTCCAACGCCGTCGATGAAAGAGCGCAACCCGGAATGGCCTGATTTTGTTGGCCCCGGTCCGGATAACCCATTGGGCACACACGCACTTTACCTGAGTTGGACCTATTACCGAATCCACGGCACCCATGACACACGCAAAATTGGGCGTCGTTCATCCAATGGTTGCATTGGCCTTTACAACGAACACATCGCAGAGCTGTTTTCGTTGACAAAAGTGGGCACGCAAGTGTTGCTAATTTGACGACATTTTGTTTCGGGAGTCGCGTTTAAGGTAAACTTCGGTTTGCAATTCCGAAAAATTACTGTTTAGACGTGACTTACGAGGTAAGTCTTGGGTGCTTGTCATCGCCCATTCCTATTGGTGGCAAGCGAATTCTGGAGGTGTAAAATGAAAAAACTCGTTATCGCTGCTGCTCTGACTGCTGCTGCAACCACTGCAATGGCTGGCGGCTTGGCTGATCCAGTTGTTGAGCCTGTTGTCATCGAAGAAGCCGCAAACGGCTCCGGCGCTGGCGTTTGGGTTCCGCTGGTACTGCTGGCAGTTGTGGCTGCTGCTGTTGCTGCAGGCAGCTAAGCTTTTTAAGCTTACTGAACTACGAATTCAAAAAAGGCGGGGCTTTGGCTCCGCCTTTTTTACGTTTTCCTGTGGCTGAAAGAAAAATGCCCCGGGCCGTTTGAACCCGAGGCATAAACCATGCAGGGAAGGCGTGCTGATCAGGTGATCCAGCCGCCGAGATTCTGGTCGATGATCTCACAAAGCGCGGCAACATGGGCCTCATCAGAGTTCAGACAGGGGATGTAGAGGAAATCCTCTCCTCCCGCGTGCTCAAAGCTCTCTTTGATCTCTTCGTTGATCTCTTCCAGCGTTTCGATGCAATCCGCAGAGAAGGCAGGCGCGATCACTGCGATGCTTTTCTTGCCTCCCTCTTTTGCAACGCGGGCCACTTCGTCCACAGTGTAGGGGCGCAGCCAGTCTTCGGGGCCGAATTGGGATTGGAACGTGGTGCGCAGATCGGTGTCTTCCCATCCCAGACGCTCTTTGAGCAGGCGCGTGGTTTTCTGGCATTGGCAGTGATAGGGATCGCCTTCCTGCAGGTACCGTTTGGGCATGCCGTGGTAAGAAACCACCAGCAGGTCCGGACGCTTCTCCTGTGCGGCGTAGGCTTTTTCCACTGACTGCGCCAGCGCCTCTATATAGGCGGGGTGCTCAAAATAGGCTTCCACGGTGCGGGCTGCCGGTTGCCATTTTTCTTCCATCAGAGCGCGGAAAAACTGATCGTTGGCCGTTGCGGTCGTGGCGCCCGCGTATTGGGGATAAAGCGGGAAGAACAGGATGCGTTCACAGCCGGCAGCCACCATCTCGCGCACCTTGGAAGGTGTGGAGGGGTTGCCGTAGCGCATGCAGAAATCAACCATGACATCCTCGCCGTGACGGGCGGTCAGGGTTTCTGCGATTTTGGCGGTCTGTTCCTTGGTGATGACCATCAACGGGCTTTCACCGCGCTCCTTGTCCCAGATCGATTCGTAGGCTTTGCCGCTGGAAAACGGACGTTTGGACAGGATGATCAGCTGCAGCAACGGCTGCCACTTCCATGCCGGATAGTCGATCACCCGTTTGTCGGACAGAAATTCGTTCAGGTAGCGGCGCATGGGCCAATAGGTGTAGTCGTCAGGCGTGCCAAGGTTGGCAAGCAATATGCCGGTTTTGCCGCGCGCTACCTTAGGGTGGTCCGCAGGGGCGTGGGCGGGGCAGGTGGCTTGGGTCATAGGGGAAGGTCCGTTCCGTGTAGGATCACTTGTAAGATCACTTGGGCAGTTTGATTTCAGAGGCGCCGAGCGCGTCGGCAAGTCGGTTGGTGGCCGATCCGGGCCGCAGGGGTTGGGGTTGACTGTCGTCAGGTGCCCAGCCGGTCAGATAAATTAATTCGAACGTGGCGGGTATGCGACCATTTTTCATGAAGCTTTCTACGTAGATTTCGCAGGCGCGGATCATTAACGAACGCGACGTCGCGGTGCGCAATCGATTTTGTAGGGCGTTTCCCTCGCCCATGGCGCGCAGCTCTTTCATCAACGCCCAGGGGCTTTCGTAGGTCACGGTCAGTGGCGCGGTGTCAGCCACGGGCAATGACAGCCCCGCCCGTTGCAACAGGCCGCCGAGATCACGGATTTCCGCCATAGGGGCAACGCGGGGGGAGAGGCCGCCGGTCAGTTCGACCTCGGCCTGCGCCAGAGAGGCGCGCAGTTGATGCAAGGTTTGCCCGCCAAAACACACAGCGAGAAAGAAGCCATCATTTTCCAAAGCGCGGCGGCATTGGATGATTTGACCTACCGGATCGTCGGCCCAATGCAACCCCATGGCATGGATCACCAGATCATGGGCACCGGTTTCCAGTGCCAGCACCTCTGTGTCTGCGACAACTTTCGCATTGGGCACACAACGCTCCCAAACGCTTGGAAAGCCGGTCACCACGGCAGGTCGCGTAAACCCTTTGTTAACCATACTGAGGCGATCCTGAATCTCCTCCTGCGCCAGCGCATGCAGGAACATGGCGTCCTGCAGATCTGCGCGTGTGCGGTTGCGATCAAGGGCTGCTCTGTCAGTGAGGTGAGGTTGGTTTTGCATAGCGCGGAAAATAGGTTGTTCGCCCGTAAGTTTCAAACAGCGCTGCATCTTTTGTTTCCGCCGCGGTGCGTCGGCTGCGGTGAAATGGTCGAAAGTGACTTCGGCTTATGCGCCGAATGCTGGGCGGATACAAATTTCCTTGGCGAAGACGTCTGCGACACCTGCGCCACCCCGGTGACGCGTCTGCAGGGGGAGGGCAGTGTGGTCTGTGATGCCTGCCTGAAAGACCGGCCCCCTTGGCGCAAGGCGCGCGCCGCTTTGCTTTATGCGGGCACAGGGCGCAGGCTTGTGCTGGCACTCAAACACGGGGACCGCACCGAGGTTGTGCGGCCTGCCTCAAAATGGCTCGCCCGCGCCGCTGCCCCGCTGTTGAGGGCTGAGACTGTGATCGCTCCTGTGCCGTTGCATCGTCTGCGACTGCTGCGGCGGCGCTACAATCAAGCGGCACTTCTTGCGGAGGCATTGGCCGGTGAGGTCTCAGTCAGCTATTGCCCGGATTTGCTGATCCGGCGGCGTGGGCTTGGCAGTTTGGAAGGGCTGAATGCGGAGGCGCGCCACAAAAAACTCGCCGGAGCGATTGTGGCAAACCCCAAACATCACGGAGTTTTGAAGGGCGCGTATGTGCTTCTGGTGGATGACGTTTTGACCAGCGGGGCGACGTTAAAGGCGGCAACCGACGCCTGTTTTCAGGCAAATGCCACAGATGTGTGTGTTCTGACACTGGCACGCGTTGCAAAGGGTTCCTAAATGGCCGACAAACAATTTGAGTGCATAAAGGAAAGATCATGCAGCCTGTCGAAATCTACACCAGCCCGCTCTGTGGGTACTGCCACGCCGCAAAACGCCTGCTGAAACAGAAAAACGTCAACTTCAAAGAGATTGATGTGCTGACCAGCCCAGGACGCAAACAAGAGATGATCACCCGCGCCAACGGTGGCCGCACCGTGCCGCAGATTTTCATTGGCGAGACCCATGTGGGTGGTTGCGACGATCTGATGGCGCTGGAGCGCGCGGGCAAGCTCGACCCTCTGCTGGCGGCCTGATCTGCCATGCGCGCCGCTCTGCTTCAGATGACCTCCTCCGACGTGCCAGAGGAAAACTTGGCCACTGCGTCGGCGATGATGCGCGAGGCAAAAGCTGAAGGGGCAGACTTCGCCTTTTTGCCGGAGGTGATGAATTGTCTTTCCACCAGCCGCAGTCGCCAGAACGAGGTGCTGCGGTTGGAGGAAGAAGACGCCACGCTTCCCGCGCTCTCTGCCTTATGCGCTGAGCTTGGCATGTGGGCGCTGATCGGCAGTCTTGGATTAAAGACACATGATCCGGATGGGCGCTTTGCCAACCGGTCGTTTGTGATCTCCGACAAGGGCGAGATCGTCGCGCGCTATGACAAAATCCACATGTTTGATGTGGATGTGACGCCGGAAGAAACCTACCGCGAATCAGATGGCTATCGCCCGGGCGACAAGGCTGTGGTGGCCGAAACCCCGTTTGGCGCGATCGGGATGACGATTTGCTATGATGTGCGCTTTGGCGCGCTTCATCGCAGGCTTGCCAAGGCTGGTGCGCAGATCCTGACGGTGCCCGCCGCCTTTTCTCACGTGACAGGGGCAGCGCATTGGGAAACGCTCCTGCGCGCGCGGGCCATTGAAACCGGCTGTTTTGTGATTGCCCCGGCGCAGACCGGCACCCATGCGACCACACGCGGACAGGCGCGGCGAACCCATGGGCATTCCATGGTGGTGGCTCCCTGGGGCGAGGTTCTTGCGGACGCAGGCACCGAGGCCGGTGTCACGATTGTTGATGTTGATCTCTCTTTGGTTCAAAAAGCCCGCAGGCAGGTGCCAGCACTTCAGCACGATCGAGAGTTTGACGGGCCTTAAATGAACGACAAAAGCGGATTGGCCATCACCTTGTTTGGTGAAATTCTCATGGTGGACCAGCTGGCCCGATCCCGCCTGTCCAAAGTCCTGCCCAAAGGCATGGAGCTTTCACATTTTTCTGTGCTCAATCATCTGGACCGCTCCAACGCAGAGCGCAGTCCGGCACAGTTGGCAAAGACATTTCACCTCACGCGCGGGGCCATGACCAACACGCTCAACAAGCTTGAGTTGGCAGGCTATGTGCACATTCGCCCCGATTGGGATGACGCGCGGCGCAAGATGGTGGCGATCAGCCCCGCCGGGCGGCAGGCGCGCGATGCGGCGCTGGCCAGCATGGCGCCCATCATCAATGAAATGGTGAGCAAGCTTGGGGATGACCGGGTGCGCGCGGCGCTCCCGATCCTGCGCGAATTGCGCCTCAAGCTGGAAGACGGCGGTTGACCCGTCAGTCTTTGATGCTGGCGGTCACGTAGTTCACGCTCAGATCGCGATCTGAAAGCGACCACTGCCAGCTGATCGGATTGAACACAAAGCCCTTGCGATCCACCGGTGTGAGGCCGGATTGCTCGATCAGGCCAAACAGCTCATCAGGCGTGATGAATTTGTGCCATTCATGGGTGCCCTTTGGCAGCCAGCGCATGACATATTCCGCGCCGATGATGGCCATGGCAAAGCTTTTGGGATTGCGGTTGATGGTGGAGCAGATGTGCAGCCCGCCCGGTTTCAGCAATTGCTGGCAGGCCGTGAGATAGCTCAGCGGATCGGCCACATGCTCCACAACTTCCATATTCAGAACCACGTCAAACTGCTCTCCGGCCTCGGCAAGGGCTTCGGCTGTGGTGTGACGATAGTCGATGGTCAGGCCGGATTGCTCCGCATGGACGCGTGCCACCGGCAGGTTGCCTTCCGCGGCATCTGCGCCAACAACATCCGCTCCCAAACGCGCCATGGGTTCAGACAGCAAACCGCCACCGCAGCCAATATCAAGCAGACGCAACCCCGCAAAAGGCAAAGCTTGAGACAAGTCGCGATTGAACTCTGCCGCAATCTGCGACGTAATGTAGTCAAGCCGACAGGGGTTGAGCATGTGCAACGGTTTGAACTTACCGTTCGGATCCCACCATTCCGCCGCCATGGCCTCGAATTTGGCCACTTCGGCTGGATCTACCGTGGTATTCGTGGCTTGCATTTTGAACTCTCCATGCTCATTTGGGCGTCGCAACCATTATAGGTAGGACATGGACAAAAACTCGGGCCAAAAGCGCGCAGTGCACTACCTCTACCCTCCGGTCGAACCCTTCGACCAGAGGATGCTGGACGTGGGCGACGGTCACGCGATCTATGTGGAACAATCGGGCAATCCGCAAGGGCTGCCGGTGATTGTTGTGCATGGCGGTCCCGGCGGCGGCAGCAGCCCGGCGATGCGGCGCTACTTTGACCCCAAGGTTTATCGGGTGATCTTGTTTGATCAGCGCGGCTGTGGCCACTCGCGCCCGCATGCTGAGGTGGCGCACAACACGACGTGGCATTTGATCGCTGATATGGAACATATCCGGTCTACGCTGGGCATTGCCGAATGGATTGTTTTTGGGGGTAGCTGGGGCGCAACCCTGTCGCTGCTGTATGCGCAGGCGCATCCCGAAAACACGGTTTGCCTCGTGCTGCGCGGTGTCTTCCTGATGACCCGCTCTGAGCTTGATTGGTTTTATGGCGGCGGCGCGGGGCAATTCTGGCCCGAACCCTGGGCGCGGTTCACCTCGCTGATTCCGGAAGATGAGCAAGACGATCTGATTGAGGCCTACCATCACCGCCTGTTCTGCGGTGATCGAGCAACGGAGATCAAATACGCCCGTGCCTGGGCTGGCTGGGAAAATGCGCTGGCGTCGGTTTACTCCAACGGTGCAGGCGGGGATGCCCCCGCAGAATATGCACGTGCCTTCTCGCGGCTGGAGAATCACTATTTCCGGAACCTTGGATTCCTCGACACCGATGGCCATATCCTGAAGAACATGGACGTTCTGGAAGACATTCCCGGATATATCGTGCAAGGGCGCTATGACATGATCTGCCCTCCGCGGGCGGCCTATAATCTGGCCCAAGCCTGGGGGGATATGGCGGATCTGCGCATGGTGCGAAACGCCGGTCATGCCCTCTCTGAGCCGGGCATCAGCGCGGAACTGGTGCGCATCATGGATCAATTGGCGCGCATCTAGGAAAACTGCTGGACAATATGCGGGCGAGCGCGTCTGATCAAAGCCCGCAGAACCGGAGATTTTCTTTGCCCCGTATCAGTCGACGCAGCCTTTTGACCTCTGGTGCCGCCGCAGGTGCGCTGGCGGCCTCTGGTCTTGCGTTGATGGCAGGCACGCCCAAAACCGGCGGGACGTTGCGCGGTGTTCTGACCGGAGGAACGGCGCAAGACACATGGGACGCACGGGATCATGACAGCCTGTTCATGATGGCGGCGGCGCATGGTGCGGTGTTTGATTGCCTCACGGAAATTGCAGCGGATGGCGCGCTGAAAGGTGAGCTGGCGGAAAGCTGGAGCGCAAGCGAGGACGCGCGCATCTGGACCTTTGATCTGCGTAAAGATGTGACCTTTCACAACGGCAAACCCTTTGTGGCCGAGGATGTTCTGGAAAGCTTTGCGCTGCATTTTGATCCAGCGCACCCATCACCTGCGCAGCCTTTGCTGCGGGATGTGACCGGCATCCATGCGCTGGGCGATCATCAGGTGCAGTTCACATTGGCGGCCTCCAACGCGGATTTCCCCTATCTTCTCGCGGATTACCATCTTGTGATCTATCCGGCGGGCTATGTCGAGTTGGCGATGCTCAACGGGATCGGCACCGGGCTTTATCGTGTGCAATCCTTTGAGCCGGGGCAGCGCCTGCAGGCGACGCGCGTGGCGTCACACTACAAGGATGGACGCGCCGGTTTCTTTGACGCGCTTGATTTTGTGAACGTGGATGCGCCTTCAGAGCGGTTGAACCTTCTGCTGGAAGGGCAGGCGGATGCGGTTGCACAGATCGCGCCGGTCTATGCCGCCCAGATCGCACAGGCTGAAGGCATCACGCTGCAGCAGTTGCGCGGCAACCAGCATTTCAGTTTCGCATTGGATGGCCGTCACAGCCTGGCAGACGCGGATGCGGTGCAGCGGGCGCTCAAACATGCGGTGGATCGTCAGGCCTTTGTCGATGAACTGTTGCTCGGATATGGCGCGGCGGGGGGCGATACTCCGGTTGGCCCCTCAAACCCATTCTATGCGGGCACGCTTGGGGCGCTGGCGCATGATCCGGAGCAGGCGCGTCACCTGTTGCGCGCTGCGGGTGTTGATCAGCTGTCGTTGCGACTCATTGGCGGGTCCGGCGGCCAGGGCCAAGCTGCGGCCACAGTTTTTGCCAAGCAGCTGAAGCAGGTGGGCGTGGATATCGCTGTCTCTGCGCAACCAAGCCAGCTGTCTCTTTCCACATCTGCGGGCCGTGCCACGGAAGACTGGGTGATGGCCACATATCTTGCGCCGGGTGCCACATGGAACCGGGGCGGCTGGGAGAATCCGCTGTTTGATACGCTTCTTGGTGCCGCGCGCTCTGAGATGGACAGCACCAAGCGCCGGGCGCTCTATGGCGAGCTGCAACAGCTTGTCGCGCAGTCGGGAAATCTGATCATTCCGGCCTTTGCCGATCACCTTCAGGCCACCTCCAAGACGATTGCGACCCCGCCTGCCACCGGCGCGCACTACGGGATGGACAATGCGCGCTTTGCCGAACGCTGGTGGCGCGCTTGAGGCCGCGCAACGCGCGATTCAACATTCTGGCTTGCAGACTCAGCTTCTGACACGTATATGCCTTCTCAACAGCGGCGCGATCGGCTGACACCGAACGCACCACCGAGAAAGATCGACGGGCCGCGGGCCCGTTTTTTTGTGTTTGGAGCTCGCCTATGAGTGACCTGATTGCCAAAGCGGCGATTGACCGCAAGCTGGCAGATATTGTTGGCCCCGTGATCGAAGACATGGGGTTTGAGCTGGTGCGCCTGCGCCTGATGGGTGGGAAAACCCACACCCTGCAGATTATGGCCGAGCGCCCCGGTGGCGGCATCGAAGTGGATGAATGCGCGCAGATCTCCAATGCGGTCAGCGCGGTGCTGGACGTGGAAGACCCGCTGGCGGATTCCTACACACTGGAAGTGGGCAGCCCCGGTGTGGACCGCCCGCTGACGCGCCTGAAGGATTTTGAAGCCTATGAAGGCTATGAAGCCAAGATCGAAACCAGCGAGCTGATTGATGGGCGCAAGCGCTTCAGAGGTGTGCTGGCTGGTATCGAAGGCGAAGATGTTCTGATCAACATCGACAATCAGGGTGAGACCGTGACTGTGGGTCTGAACTTTGACTGGCTGGCGGATGCCAAGCTGGTGCTGACCGATGACCTGATCAAAGAAATGCTGAAAGCTCGCAAAGTGGCGGGCATCTTGAACGAAGACGATTTTGACGACGTCGAGACCGAAGAGTCCGAGGAGTAAGACAATGGCAATCACTTCTGCAAACCAACTTGAGCTGCTTCAGACCGCCGAAGCCGTTGCGCGCGAAAAGATGATCGACCCCGGGCTGGTGGTTGAAGCGATGGAAGAATCCCTCGCCCGCGCAGCCAAAAGCCGCTACGGCGCGGAAATGGACATTCGTGTTTCTATCGACCGCAAGACCGGTAAAGCGACCTTCACCCGCGTGCGCACCGTTGTCGAAGACGATCTGCTGGAAAACTATCAGGCAGAGTTCACCGTTGAGCAGGCCAAACAGTATCTGGAAAACCCGGAAGTGGGTGATGTGTTTGTGGAAGAAGTGCCTCCGGTAGAAATGGGCCGGATCGCGGCGCAATCAGCCAAACAGGTGATCTTGCAGAAGGTGCGCGAAGCGGAACGTGATCGTCAGTATGAAGAGTTCAAGGATCGCGCTGGCACCATCATCAACGGCTCTGTGAAGCGCGAAGAATTTGGCAACGTGATCGTGGATCTCGGCGGTGCCGAAGCCGTGCTGCGCCGCAACGACAAGATTGGCCGCGAGAGCTATCGCTCCGGCGACCGACTGCGCGCCTACATCAAAGAAGTGCGCCGTGAGCCACGTGGCCACCAGATCTTCCTGAGCCGCACCGCGCCTGAATTCATGGCCGAGCTCTTCAAAATGGAAGTGCCGGAAATCTATGATGGCATCATCGACATTAAAGCCGTGGCGCGTGATCCGGGCTCCCGTGCAAAGATCGCTGTGATCTCTCACGATGGCTCCATCGATCCGGTTGGTGCCTGTGTGGGTATGCGCGGCTCCCGTGTTCAGGCGGTTGTGAACGAGCTTCAGGGTGAGAAAATCGACATCATCCCATGGAACGAAGATCAGCCCACCTTCCTTGTGAACGCGCTGCAGCCTGCAGAAGTGTCCAAGGTGGTTCTGGATGACGAAGCTGGCAAAATCGAAGTGGTTGTGCCTGACGAGCAGCTGTCGCTGGCGATTGGCCGTCGTGGTCAGAACGTGCGTCTGGCGTCCCAGCTGACCGCGCTGGACATCGACATCATGACCGAAGCGGAAGAATCCGAGCGTCGTCAGAAAGAATTCGAAGAGCGCACCAAACTCTTCATGGAAACACTGGATCTGGACGAGTTCTTCGCACAGCTGCTGGTGTCTGAGGGCTTCACCAACCTCGAAGAAGTGGCCTATGTTGAAGTGGATGAACTGCTGGTCATCGACGGCGTTGACGAAGGCACCGCAAATGAGCTGCAGGCCCGTGCGCGTGACTACATTGATGCACAGAACAAAGCTGCGCTGGATAATGCCCGTGAACTGGGTGTTCAGGACAGCCTGGTTGCATTTGAGGGTCTGACACCCCAAATGATCGAAGCACTGGCCAAAGATGGCGTGCTGAACCTCGAAGACTTTGCAACCTGCGCAGACTGGGAACTTGCCGGTGGCTGGACCACGGTGAACGGCGAGCGCGTCAAAGACGACGGTATTCTGGAACCTTTCGATGTGTCGCTGGAAGAAGCACAGGACATGGTGATGACAGCACGCGTCGTGCTGGGCTGGGTTGATCCGGCTGAGCTGGAGGCCGAGGCGGCTGAAGAAGGCGAAGAAGACACATCTGAGGAGGCTGAGGCCTGATTTCAGGCCTCAGAGGGCAACAGATGAGCCGCGGTGGCCGTCCGGGCAAACGGGCTGAAGAACCAGAGCGCAAGTGCATCGCCATAGGCGCGACAGCTCCCAAAGAGGGGCTGATCCGATTTGTTGTCGGGCCGGACCAGCAGGTCGTGCCCGACGTGATGGGCAAATTGCCGGGCCGTGGCATGTGGGTGACCGCAAATGCCGCCGCCCTTAGCAAGGCGGTCAAGAAAGGTGTTTTTGCCCGCGCTGCCAAGCAGCAGGTGAAGGTGCCTGAGGATCTGGTGCAAGAGGTGTCCCGCCAATTGGGGCAGCGCGTGATTGAGCTGATCAGCCTTGCGCGCCGCTCCGGATCAGCGGTGGCTGGCTTTGAGAAGGTCAAAGATTGGCTGGTCAAGGATGAGGCAGAGGTGCTGCTTCAGGCCAGCGACGGATCGGAGCGCGGGAAAACGAAACTGAGGCCGCCATATGGTGGTCACCACATAGACTGGCTCACAGCTGACGAATTGGGTTTGGCTTTTGGGCGACAAACTGTGATACATGGAGCGCTTGCGTCTGGCGGACTCACAAATCGTGTTGTAGAGGAAGCCCTAAGATTAAAAGGCGTACGCGAAGAAACGGTGGCAGCGGCCTCCGGGAAGGACAAGACAGCCAGATGAGCGATAACGACGGTAAAAAAACCTTGGGTCTGCGCGGTGGGAACCGCCCTGGCAACGTGACGCAAAGCTTCAGCCACGGACGCAAGAAAAATGTCGTGGTGGAAACGAAGCGCAAACGCGTTGTGGTGCCCAAGCCTGGTGCGGCCAAAACCGGTGCCGGTGGTGGCGCAAAATCCGGTGGTGATCCCAATCGCCGCCCCGCTGGCATTTCTGATGCGGAAATGGAACGCCGCCTGAAGGCGCTTCAGGCCGCAAAGGCACGTGAAGCCGAAGACGCAGCCCGCCGCGAAGCCGAGGAAAAGGCCCGCGCCGAAGAGCGTGAGCGTCGTCGTCAGGAAGCGGAAGCCAAAGAGCGTGAACAGCGTGAAGCTGAAGAGCGTGCCCGCAAGAAAGCCGAAGAAGAAGAGCGCAAGAAAAAAGAAGCGGCGGAAGCCGCAGAAGCAGCCAAACGTGCTGCCGCTGCACCTGCACCTTCTTCTGCTGCTGCGCCTCAGGGCCGTGGTGCACCAACCAACAAGCCTGCACCGCAGCCAACCCAGCGCAAAGCAGACCGTGAGCGCGAACAGCGCGGTGGTCGCGGCAAAGGCCGTGATGATGGCCGCCGTTCCGGCAAGCTGACCCTTGGTCAGGCCACTGGTGGTGAGAACAACCGCCACCGCTCCATGGCCTCCATGAAGCGTAAGCAAGAGCGTGCGCGTCAGAAAGCGATGGGTGGCTCTGTTGAGCGTGAAAAGGTTGTGCGTGACGTGCAGCTGCCAGAGGCGATCATGGTCTCTGAGCTCGCCAACCGTATGGCCGAGCGCGTTGCGGACGTTGTGAAAGAGCTCATGAAAATGGGCATGATGGTCACGCAGAACCAGACCATCGACGCGGACACAGCGGAACTGATCATCGAAGAATTCGGCCACAAGGTTGTGCGTGTTTCTGACGCCGACGTGGAAGATGTGATCTCCGATGTGGAAGACGATGAAGGCGATCTGCAGGCGCGCCCGCCAGTGATCACCATCATGGGCCACGTGGACCACGGCAAAACCTCGCTTCTGGATGCGATTCGCGATGCGAAAGTTGTGTCCGGCGAAGCCGGCGGCATCACCCAGCACATCGGCGCCTATCAGGTGAAAACCGATGATGGCGTGACGCTGTCGTTCCTCGACACTCCGGGCCACGCGGCGTTTACGTCCATGCGTTCCCGCGGTGCACAGGTGACGGACATTGTTGTTCTGGTTGTGGCAGCCGACGATTCGGTCATGCCGCAAACGATTGAGGCGATTAACCACGCCAAAGCGGCCGAAGTGCCGATGATCGTGGCGATCAACAAGATCGATAAGCCAGCCGCCGATCCGAACAAAGTGCGCGCAGAACTGCTGCAGCACGAAGTGATCGTGGAAGCGATGTCGGGTGAAGTGCAGGACGTGGAAGTTTCCGCACACACCGGTCAGGGTCTGGATGCACTGCTGGAAGCCATCGCGCTGCAGGCAGAGATTCTGGAACTGAAAGCCAACCCGGACCGGGCGGCACAGGGTGCTGTGATCGAAGCGCAGCTGGACGTGGGCCGTGGCCCTGTGGCGACCGTTCTGGTTCAGAAAGGCACGCTGCGCCAAGGCGATATCTTCGTTGTGGGTGAGCAGTACGGTAAGGTCCGTGCGCTGATCAACGACAAGGGTGAGCGCGTCAAAGAAGCTGGCCCGTCTGTGCCGGTTGAGGTGCTTGGTCTGAACGGCACACCGGAAGCTGGCGACGTTCTGAACGTGACCGAAACCGAAGCGCAGGCCCGTGAGATCGCGGAATACCGTGCACAGGTTGCCAAGGACAAACGTGCGGCAGCCGGTGCGGCTACCACGCTTGAGCAGCTGATGCAGAAGGCCAAGGAAGACGAGAACATGGCAGAGCTGCCAATCCTCGTTAAGGCTGACGTGCAGGGTTCCGCTGAGGCGATCGTTCAAGCGATGGAAAAAATCGGCAACGATGAGGTGCGCGTGCGCGTGTTGCACTCCGGTGTGGGCGCGATCACCGAGACCGATGTTGGTCTTGCTGAAGCTTCCGGCGCTCCGATCATGGGCTTTAACGTCCGTGCCAACGCCTCTGCCCGCAACACCGCCAACCAGAAGGGTGTGGAGATCCGCTACTACTCGGTGATCTATGACCTGGTGGATGATGTGAAAGCTGCGGCCTCCGGTCTGCTGTCTGCAGAAATCCGCGAGAACTTCATCGGCTACGCGAACATCAAAGAGGTGTTCAAAGTGACCGGTGTGGGCAAAGTGGCTGGCTGTATCGTGACCGAAGGCGTGGCGCGTCGCTCTGCTGGAGTGCGTCTGCTGCGCGACAACGTGGTGATCCACGAAGGCACGCTGAAGACCCTGAAGCGCTTCAAAGACGAAGTGGCGGAAGTTCAGTCCGGTCAGGAATGCGGTATGGCGTTTGAGAACTACGACGATATCCGCGCTGGCGACGTGATCGAGATCTTCGAGCGCGAAGAAGTGACGCGTACGCTGGATTAATCCAGCGTATGCCGCCTCCGCGGCACGAGCTATTCAAAGAAAAAGGCCGCTCCAGTTTGGAGCGGTCTTTTTTCTTCCGGTTCTGCTCTGCGCGATCAGGAGATCGGTTTGCCAGAGTAGATCTTGTTGCCCACGCGGATGGATACGCGCCCATCTGGAAGGCTTCTTACAACTGGACCTTGGATAGAGA
Organism: Shimia sp. R9_2; assembly: GCF_017743735.1. Lineage (GTDB taxonomy): Bacteria > Pseudomonadota > Alphaproteobacteria > Rhodobacterales > Rhodobacteraceae > Shimia. The sequence continues at coordinate 212,304 of NZ_JAGHRO010000001.1, read as the reverse complement.
CGCAGCTGCCTACAGTGATAGTTTTTAGCATGTCAAAAATCCCCACTTGATTGACACCTTGTTAACATCGACTTGGTTAATTTTCGGTTAGTGCGTAGTTGTCATATGGCCAACATACTACCTTGTTCAATGCTTATTGTTGAATATAAGTTTACAAACCGCTTACCAAAGTAGCGTGATTTGGCCCAATTTGAGCAGATTCTAGCCTATACCCAGTCTCTAATCATCGGAATGAGCGGGATATCGGCGGGTGGCATCTCATAATCACGCAGGTTCTTGCTGGCGACCCACTTGAGGGTTTGACCCTCTTTGGCCTGAGGAATGCCCTCCCATTTGCGGCAGGCAAAGAGCGGCATCAGCAGGTGAAAATCATCATAACTGTGGGACGCAAAGGTCAGCGGCGCGAGGCAGCTTGCCCATGTATCGATCCCCAGCTCTTCCTGAAGCTCGCGGATCAGCGCGGCTTCGGGCGTTTCCCCCGCTTCTATTTTGCCTCCGGGAAACTCCCAGAGGCCTGCCATAGATTTTCCTTCAGGACGTTGCGCCAGCAAAATGCGCCCGTCCGCATCGATCAGCACAACGGCTGCGACCAAAACTGTTTTCACGACCGGTAATCCGCGTTGATGGTGATATAACCATGGGTGAGGTCGCAGGTCCAAACGGTATCCTGTGCGTCACCAAGGCCCAGATCGACATTGATGGTGATGTCTTGCTGTTGCATGTAGTCGGCGCCGGCCTCTTCTTTATAGTCGGGCGACACCCAGCCGTTTTCCGCCACAAGAATATCGCCAAAGCGTATGCTCAGGAGATCGCGATCCGCCTGAGCACCGGACTTGCCGATCGCCATCACGATGCGGCCCCAGTTGGGATCCTCACCGGCCACAGCGGTTTTGACCAAAGGCGAATTGGCGATTGCCATGGCGTGTGTGCGGGCATCTTCGGCGCTTGCTGCACCGGTGATGTTGATTTCGACAAATTTTGTCGCGCCTTCACCGTCGCGCACCACCTGATGCGCCAGATCCAGCATCACCTCATGCAGCGCTATGCGGAACGCCTGATCTTCTGGGCTCACCAAAACGCCTGAGGCGCCCGTTGCGGCAACCAGCAGCGTGTCGGATGTGGAGGTGTCACTGTCCACGGTGATCGCGTTGAAGGTGACGTTGTTGAGCGACGACACCATGGCCTGAAGATCCGCGCGCGCGATCTTTGCGTCCGTGAAGATATAGACCAGCATCGTGGCCATATCTGGCGCAATCATGCCGGAGCCTTTGGCGATGCCTGCGATCTTGACGGTCTGGCCATTGATCTCTGCCGAGCGCGTGGCGCCTTTGGCAAAAGTGTCGGTGGTGCGGATCGCCTCGGCGGCATCCACAATCGCATCGGGCGAAAGCTTGCCGCGCAGTTCCTCAAGCTTGCCGGTGATCCGGTCATGCGGCAAAGGCTCGCCAATCACGCCGGTCGAGGAGGAGAACACCCGTGTTTCCGGCAGATCAAGGCAGGCGGCAACCGCATCGGTCACAGCTTTCACCGAGGTGACGCCATTTTTACCGGTGAAGGCGTTGGCATTGCCCGCATTCACAAGGATCGCCGCACCTGCGTCGCTGTCCTGCGCGATCTTTTCCTGACAATCCAGAACCGCAGCGGAGCGTGTTGCAGAGCGTGTGAAGACACCAGCCATCGCGGTGCCCGGTGCCAGTTCCGCCAGCATCACATCTTTGCGGTTGGCGTATTTCACGCCCGCCTCAACAGCGGCGAATTTCACCCCTTCGATGGTTGGCAGCTCCGGAAAATGTTCCGGAGCCAGAGGGGACACGGTGGTGATTTCAGCCATCTTTTATTCCTGCACGCGCACAGGGTTCAGCAGGTCGATGCGCTGCAGCACCGCGGGATCAATGCCTTCAGCACCGGTTTGGTCGACATCAGCCGCCGCCGCTTGTTTGGCGATATAGCCCTGAACCGCTTTGCGCTGCGCATCATTGAGCAGCTCCTGACGCGCCTCTTCAAAGGAAGGGGCTTCGGATTTGCGGGCGTCATTCAGGATGATCAGGTGCCAGCCGAATTGGGTTTGCACAGGCTGCGAGATTTCGCCCACGGCGAGTTCTGCCACGGCGTCCTCAAAAGGTTTCACCATCTGACCTTTGCCAAACCAGCCAAGGCTGCCGCCGGAAGCCCCGGACGGACCTGTGGATTTTTCTTTGGCGGTTTCCGCAAAATCGGCCCCGTCCTGAAGCTGCTGACGGATCTCAACCGCTTCTTCTTCGGTGCCCACGAGAATGTGACTGGCGTTGTATTCTGCCTCGCCTTCAAAGTTTGCGAAGCGGTCCCGATAAGCGGTCTGCAGCTCTTCGTCGCTCACTTCGTTGCTGGCGACAAAGGCTTCCAGCGCTTCGCCTGCCATCAGAGTGCGGCGTTCGTTATTCAGCGCGATCTCGATATATTGTGGAACATTGTCTCCCAGCGCCTGGGACAGGGCGGTTTGCTGCACCAATTGCTCAAGAATGCTGGCAAACAGGGTTTCCGGTGGCAGCTGCTGGTATTGAGGCTGCAGCCCCGCGCGGATCGAGATCATGTCACCCAATGTGATCGCCTCGCCATTGACCGTTGCAACAATGTTGTCCAGCGACGGTTCTTCCTGTGCAAATGCAGGGAGAGCAAAGCAGACAGCGACTGCACTCGCGCGCAAGAAATTGAGGTGTTTTGACATCGTTTCGTCCTTGGCTGGTGCCGCGCGGACTGGCGGCGTTGACACTGTTCCTGACGCCCCTTACATCGCTTTGAGGTCAAGGCAAACAGGCTGTTTCCCGTTTCTAGGAGCACAGGGCCGGGACAGCAAGAATTAGCCACGCACGAATGCGCAACGAAGGACAAGTTATATGCTCGGTTTCGGAAAAATCGCCAAAAAAGTGTTTGGCACGCCCAATGACCGCAAAGTCAAAGCAACGCGTCCGCTTGTTGAAAAGATCAACGCGCTGGAGCCGGAATTCGAGAAACTCTCTGACGACGAGCTGAAGGCCAAAACACAAGAGCTGTCTGAGCGCGCCAAAGGTGGCGAGTCGCTAGACGCACTGCTGCCCGAAGCCTTCGCCAACTGTCGCGAAGCCGCCAAACGTGCGCTGGGTCTGCGGGCCTTTGACGTACAGCTGATGGGCGGCATCTTCCTGCATCAGGGCAATATTTCCGAGATGAAAACCGGTGAAGGTAAAACCCTCGTGGCAACCTTCCCTGCCTACCTCAATGCTTTGACCGGCAAAGGCGTGCACGTGGTGACGGTGAACGATTACCTGGCCCGCCGCGACGCGGACTGGATGAGCAATGTCTTTGCCGCTTTGGGGATGACCACCGGCGTGGTGTACCCGCAGCAGCCCGAAGACGAAAAGCGCGCCGCATACGCCTGTGACATCACCTACGCGACCAACAATGAGCTGGGTTTTGACTATCTGCGCGACAATATGAAAAGCGAATTGGCTGATATGTCCCAGCGCGATCACCATTTCGCCATTGTAGACGAGGTGGACAGCATCCTGATCGACGAGGCGCGGACCCCTCTGATCATCTCAGGCCCTGCGCAGGACCGCACAGACATGTATGTGGCGATCGACAAGCTGATCCCGGATGTTCAGGAAGAGCATTACACGCTGGATGAAAAAGCCAAAAACGTGACGTTCACCGATGAAGGCAACGAGTTCTTGGAAGAGCACCTGCATGCACGTGGCCTGCTGCCGGAAGGCCAGAGCCTGTATGATCCGGAAAGCACCACCATTGTACACCACGTGAACCAGGGCCTGCGCGCGCACAAGCTGTTCATCAAAGACAAAGATTACATCGTGCGTGACAGTCAGGTGGTTCTGATTGACGAATTCACCGGCCGTATGATGGCAGGCCGTCGCCTGTCTGAAGGTCTGCATCAGGCGATCGAAGCCAAAGAGGGCTGCCAGATTCAGCCTGAAAACGTGACACTCGCGCAGGTGACCTTCCAGAACTACTTCCGTCTCTATGACAAGCTGGGCGGCATGACCGGTACAGCGGCAACCGAAGCGGAAGAATTTCAGGAAATTTACGGCCTTGGCGTGGTCGAAGTGCCCACCAACCGCGGCGTGGCACGGATCGACGAAGATGACGCCGTCTATCGCACCGCACGTGAGAAGTTTGACGCCATCGTCACCACCATCAAGGAAGCCCATGAAAAAGGGCAGCCTATCCTTGTGGGCACAACCTCGATTGAAAAGTCCGAGTTCCTGTCCAACCTGCTGGAAAAGGCCGGTGTAAAGCACAATGTACTGAACGCGCGCCAGCACGAACAGGAAGCGCAGATTGTTGCGGATGCGGGTAAGCTGGGTGCGGTGACCATCGCCACCAACATGGCGGGCCGCGGCACCGACATCAAACTGGGCGGCAATGTCGAGTTCAAAGTGCTTGAGGCCATCGCTGCGAACCCTGAAGGGGATCACGCGGCGCTGCGGGCAGAGATTGAAACCAAACACGTGGACGACGAAGAGGCCGTTAAAAAGGCCGGTGGTCTGTTTGTTCTCGCCACCGAGCGCCACGAAAGCCGCCGGATCGACAACCAGCTGCGTGGCCGTTCCGGCCGTCAGGGTGATCCGGGCCGTTCTGCCTTCTTCCTGAGCCTCGAAGATGACCTGATGCGCATCTTTGGCTCTGACCGTCTGGACAAGGTGCTCTCCACTCTTGGCATGAAAGAGGGTGAGGCGATCGTGCACCCATGGGTCAACAAATCTCTGGAGCGTGCGCAGGCGAAGGTTGAAGGCCGCAACTTTGACATCCGTAAGCAGCTCCTGAAATTTGATGACGTGATGAATGACCAGCGGAAAGTGGTCTTCTCCCAGCGTCGCGAAATCATGGAAAACGCTGATCTTTCTGAGATCGTTCAAGATATGCGCCACGAGGTCATCGACGATCTGGTGGAGAAACATCTGCCGCCAAAAACCTATGCGGATCAGTGGGACACGCAGGGTCTATATGCTGCGGCCATTGAACACCTGGGCGTCGACGTTCCGGTGATTGAATGGGCCGACGAAGAAGGCGTGGATGACGACAGCATGCGCGAGCGTTTGGAAAAGGCGGCTGACGAGATGATGGCGTCCAAAGCCACCAGCTTTGGCCCCGAAGCGATGCGCATGATCGAAAAGCAGGTTCTCTTGCAGACGATCGACAGCAAGTGGCGTGAGCACCTTCTGACGCTCGAACACCTGCGTTCTGTTGTGGGCTTCCGTGGCTACGCGCAGCGTGATCCGCTCAACGAATATAAGAACGAAGCCTTCCAACTGTTTGAAAGCATGCTGGACAGCCTGCGCATTGACGTGACTTCCATGCTCTCCCGCGTGCGTCCGATCTCTGAGGAAGAGCAGAAACAGCTCGCCCTTGAGATGGCACAGCGCCAGCAGGCCATGATGAACGCCTCTCAGGCGGGCGCGGCACCTGCGCCCAGTGACGCCGCAGCGGCGGCGCAACCGCCAGCGGGCGAAGCGCTTGCAGGGTTTGACGAAGAAAATCCCTCAACCTGGGGCAATCCGGGGCGCAATGAGCAATGTCCCTGTGGTTCGGGCAAGAAGTTCAAGCATTGTCACGGCAAGCTGGCCTGATTTCAGCGTCACACCGACAGACAAAGATCAAAAGGGCGCCTTATGAGCGCCCTTTTCTATTGTGAATGTGTCCGGACGGGATTTGCCACCTGAGAAGGAGACATCATGCAGAATCTCAAAAACATGTACCGCCGCTATGCCCTTGCTTTTGCAACGGGGTCGATGGCAGTGTGCATTGGGTTTGTGATGCAAACAAGTGAGGCCGCTGTGCCCGCCGTTGCGCAGGCGCCAGCGCAGGGTGATTTGCGTGACCGCGTGTCATTGCCCCAGGATTTTGCGACCCCGCGCTTGGGGCAGGCTGTGTCTTTGCCGGCCATGCCAGCCGAGCAGGGCCAGGGCGTGAGCCTGCCGACACAGCAGGTGCTGGTGGCGGTTGCCGATGATCTACCTGTTGGCCTTCTGCCCAACGAAGAGAGCATTCCCGCTTTGGGCTGTGGTCCGGAGCTGCATGCCAAAACCAATGCCGCCGCGCTGGTGTCTTTGCAGCTGATCGCGCCGTGCCATCCCGGCGAGCGTGTTCTGATTGAGCACGAAGAGCTGAAATTCCATGCACAGGTTTCTGCTGACGGCAGCGCGGATCTGCTGGTGCCTGGTCTGGCGGAAGTGGCTGTATTCGCGGCATCTTTTGAGAATGGTGATGGGGCTGTGGCTTCCGCACGTATCGACTCTTTGCCGCTTTATGACCGAGTGGTGATGCAGTGGCGCGGTGACAGCGGCCCTGAGCTCCATGCCCGTGAGTTTGGCGCGAGCTACGGCGAGAAGGGCCATGTGTGGCGGGAGGCGCCGCGCAGTGTGAGCGCGCTTGCAGGTGGCGCGGGCGGTTTTCTGATGGTTCTTGGCGAGGCTGACGACCCGACAGCGGCGCAGGCGGAGGTCTATACCTTCCCGACCGGCATTGCGAAGAACCGTGGCGAAATCCAGATCAGCATCGAAGCTGAGGTGACCGCCGCCAACTGTGATCAGGACATGCAGCTTTCCAGCCTCGCTCTGCGTGAAGGGCAGGTCAAAGACCGCCATGAGCTGCAAATGCAGATGCCCGATTGTACCGCTGTTGGTGAATTTCTGGTGTTGAAAAACCTCGTCCAAAACCTGACAATCGCGAAAAACTAAGCTCGCGGTCAGGACATCACAATGATGCAGTTTCGTGCGGCGGTTTACGCCGCACTTCTTCTTTTGGCAGGTGTTACATCTGCCCTTTCTCAGGACGTTTTCCTCAAATCTCACGACGGAGAAGTTGAAATCTCCGGCACCCTTTTGGGGTTTGATGGAGAGTTCTATCGTGTGCAGACGATCTACGGCGAGCTGACCGTGGATGGCTCCGGTGTGTTCTGCGAAGGCCCCGGTTGCCCCAATCTGATCAACTTCGTCGCCGATGTTTCGATCTCCGGATCCGCAACAATGGCCGACATTCTGATGCCTGCGCTGCTTGAGGCTTTTGCGCAGGCTGAAGGTTATGAAGTGGCCAAAGAATCTGAGAGCAAACAAAGGTTTACCTATATCCTCAGCGCACCGAACGGAGGCGAAACGCTCGCCAAGTTCCGCTTTCATGCCAGCAGCGCGGAAGAAGGGTTTGCCGATCTTCTGGCGGATGAGGCGGACATTGCCATGTCCCTGCGGGAGATCCGCCCCAAGGAGGCAGAGCTGGGCTATGAGGCTGGATTGGGCGACATGACAGACGCCAACCGCAGCCGCGTTCTGGCGCTCGACGGGATGGTGCCCATCGTGGCTGCTGGCAATCCGGTCACGTCCATGTCCTTGCTGCAGCTCGCTGAGGTTTTTGCCGGTAAGATAGACAATTGGGCAGCGCTTGGCGGCCCGGATGCGCCGATTTCCGTTCACATGATGACAGAGGAGTCCGGTTTTGCGCAGGCGGTCGAAGATCAGTTGATGCTCCGCGCCAATCTGCGAACTGATGAGGAGGCGGCGCGCCACAGTCGCAATGAGGCGCTGGTCCATGCGGTGGAGCGGGACCCGTTTGCCATTGGCATCGCGTCTTATGCGGATCGCGGCAACACGCAGCTTGTGACCTTGCAGGGGTCTTGCGGGTTTTCTCTGGCGGCATCGCGGCGCACCATCAAAACCGAGGACTATCCGCTTAACGCCCCGATGTTCCTCTATTTTCCGGCACGTCGCTTGCCCAAAATCGCACGAGATTTCCTGAGCTATACCCGCAGCCCCTCCGCGCAGATCGTGATCCGGCGGGCTGGGTTTGTGGATCAGACCGCCGAAGAGGTGCCGGTCAACTTGCAGGGGGATCGCTTTGCCAATGCGATTTCCGTGGCTGGGGAAGACGTCGGGCTTGAGGATCTACAGCGCCTGACATCCACGCTTTCGGGCATGAAACGCCTGTCGATTTCTTTCCGGTTCCAAGCGGGATCCACACGGCTGGATGCGCAGTCGCGCTCCAATGTGCAACAGCTGGCGCGGGCGCTCGAGGCCGGTGTCTATGACGCAAGAAGCCTGTATTTTGTAGGTTTTTCAGATGGTAACGGCCCGGCGGCGGGTAACCAGAAGATTGCGGAACGTCGGGCGGATTCGGTGCGCAAGGCTGTGCTGACGGCTGCGGAGACTGCAAAGCATGAGCGGATGGATATTCAGGTGCATGCCTTTGGCGAAGCCATGCCCATGGCTTGTGATGACAGCGCCTGGGGGCGGCAGGTGAACCGGCGGGTGGAGATTTGGGTCAAGTGACCTAAATCAGCCCTTCGGAGCGGAAGCTCAACTCGCGGGATTTCCCAATGATTATATGGTCATGCAGGGTCAGCGCGAGGGTCTGACAGGCCATCTCGATCTGATGGGTCATGGCGATATCCGCCTCTGACGGGGTCGGGTCTCCGGATGGGTGGTTGTGCACCAGAATGAGGGCGCTTGCGTTGAGCTCCAGCGCGCGTTTGGCGACCTCACGGGGGTAGACAGGCACGTGGTTGACCGTGCCCTGTGCCTGCGCTTCGTCGGCAATCAGCGTGTTTTTTGTGTCTAAAAACAGCACCCTAAACTGTTCGGTGTCGCGATGCGCCATGGTGGTGTGGCAATAATCCAGCAGCGCCTCCCAGCTCGACAGGATCGGGCGGTGCATCACACGCGAGCGGGCCAGACGGTGGGCGGCGGCCTCAATCACCTTCAGTTCACAGATCACCGCCTCGCCCACGCCTTTGACCTGCGCAAGGCGTGGCAGGGGCGCGCTGATGACCGCGTTGAAATCTCCGAATGTTTCCAGAAGCTTATGTGCGATGGATTTCACATCCCGTCGCGGGATTGCGCGAAACAGCACCAGTTCCAGCAGCTCATAATCAGGGAGCGCCTGCGCGCCGCCGTTAATGAAGCGGGTGCGCAGGCGCTTGCGGTGATCCGCAATATAGGAGGGTAGTTTACCGGTCTTGAGCGGCGACCCAACGGCCTCGTCCGCTTCAAAAAGCGGCAACGGCCGTTCCCCAAAGTCGTTCGCTCTGGACATGGGTTAACAATCTCCAAAGATGGTAAATCAAAGGTTAACAAAGGTCAGATTTCTGCAAAATCGCACGTCGGTATCGCGGCTGTAACGCGACGGTGCCAATTTCGTTAACCTTTGTGCGCGGAAATCGCGCTTGTGGCCCTTCCCGGAAGCTGGAAAGGTAACGCCAACACGAATTATTTTTGAGACAGGATACCCCATGAAATCCTTTTTGAGCCTTGTTATGGCCACTGCCCTTTTGGCGGGGGCTGCCAGCGCGCAGACCATCGAACGGATAAAGGAAACCGGGCAGCTCAAACTGGGCTATCGCGTGGATGCCGCGCCGCTGTCCTTTCAAGCCGAAGACGGCAATCCGAGCGGCTACACCCCGCTGGTGTGTGCCGAACTGGCACAGGGCATTCTGAACACGATTAAGATCCCCAATCTGGATGTGGAATTTGTCCCGGTCGGCGCGCAGGACCGGTTTGAGAAAGTGGCCGCAGGCGAGATTGACCTGCTGTGCGGGGCCGCCACCATCACCTTGTCACGGCGCGAGATCGTGGATTTTTCCATTCCGGTTTTTGCCGATGGCACGTCGATCCTTCTGCCCCTGAACGGCTCTGACAATTTTGCGGATCTGGCGGGCAAGAAACTGGGTGTGCGGCGTGACACCACCACCGAGACCGCGCTCACCAACACGCTGACTGGAGCAGGGCTGTTTGCCGAGGTGGTGCGCTTTGCCGATCATGATGCGGCGATGGAGGCGTTGGAGAATGGCGAGCTGGATGCCTATTTTGCGGACCAGTCGATTCTCGCAGCACTGTGGCTGAGCAGCGAAGATCGCGGCAATCTCAAGCTCAGCAATGCGATCCTGACGGTGGAGCAGCACGGGCTGGCCATGGCGCGCGGCGACACGGATTTCCGCCTGTTGGTGGATGGCCTGCTGTCTGAAATGTATGCGCGCGGGGTGATGCAGAAGGTCTTTGAAGCGACGCTGCCGGGCATTCAGCCGGGAGATTTCCTGCGCGCGATGTTCACCATGGCGCCGCTCCCACGGTGAGACGGTTGCACTAGAAAAGAGGCGTGAGCGGCGTGTTTTCCGGCTTTGAGACACAAGAGATTGACCTGCCCAATGCGTGCATTCATCTGCGTGTGGGCGGGGCAGGCACGCCGCTTCTGTTGTTGCACGGGTTTCCGGAAACCCATGTGATGTGGCACGGCATCGCCGAACAGCTGGCAGTGCGGTATCGCGTGATCGCGCCGGATCTGCGCGGCTATGGTGATTCTGTGGCACATGACGCGGATTTCACGTTTCGGGCGATGGCGCAGGATCAGGTCGCGGTGATGCGCGCGCTGGGGCATGAGCGGTTTCATGTGGTGTCCCATGACCGTGGCGCCCGCACAGCGCATCGCATGGTGCTGGATTATCCGGAGGCGGTGCAGTCCATCGCTTTGATGGACATTTTGCCCACGCTTGATGTGTGGCGCACGATGGATGACTGGCTGGCCAAGCGCTACTACCACTGGACCTTTCTGGCGCAGCCCGGCGGTATGCCGCAGGCGCTGATCAAAAGCGATCCGGTGCTCTATCTGCATTCCGCGCTGGTCGGGCTGTCAGGCAGTTTGGAGATGTTTCACCCAGCGGCTCTGGCGGCCTATGAGGTGGCGGCGCGCAGACCCAGCGTGGTGGACGCCTGGTGCGGGGACTATGCGGCCGGGGCCAGTGTGGATCTGGAGCATGACCGCGCGGATGAGGGGCGACAGTTTGAGATGCCCTGTCTGGTGCTCTGGGGCACCAAGGGGGTGATCGCCCATCACGTGGACCCGCTGGAGTGCTGGCAGACGTGGTTCCCCAATGCCGTGGGAAAGGGCGTTGAAGCGGGGCATTTCCTGATTGAGGAGCAGCCGGAGGAGGTTCTGGCGGCGGTGTTGGGGCATTTGGAGGGGGCTGAGTTCTGAAATTTTTTGGAACAGCAGCCTCGAGCCGGATCGTTTTAGTGCTGCGGAGTAGTTGAAGGTTGGCTGGGCCATGGGAGAAAGCGTGCCTCAGGACACAAAGAGAGATGCAGCCAGACGCGAACTTCTTCGGTTGCTAAAGGGGCTGGAATTCTATCGCGCCTGGAGGATTTCGGGGATCAAACGCGCGCGCGGACATGTTCAGCAAGAAGATCTGAATGAAATCGTTTTACCCAGTGCTTCTTTCATTAGGGATTTTGACGCTGCAGCAGGGCAGTACAGTCATATCCTTCAAGTCGTACAGCAGTGGTATTCTCACACGTATCTTGACCTGTGCTACAGGATGTATACGGGCGGTGAGGACCTTTCGTCCGATATCCGTCAGTTCCTAGAGGATTTTCGAAATGAGGCTGGCTTTGAGTTCCAATCTGAAGCGGGACTGGTCAGCAAGACGATAAGAAAGGTTCTCAAGAGAGGGAAGATCACCACGGCCAGTGACTATTTCATCCTCAAAGAGCTGGAAAACTGTGTTGATCAACCCGGTTTAGAGGATTCTGAATTTGCGGTTGTTTCTAGTTTGCTTCGCCAATTCGAGAACCGATAGAATCGGCAGGTCACGTCACATCAAGCGTACCTCTCGCAAAGTCTAGCTCGTGCGGTCTCCAACAGTGCGCAGGAGGCGAAGCCGACCAGCCCCCGACCCTCCCCAAGGGAGGGGGCTTCACCCCCACCCAGGGTCGTGGGCTGGTCTAGGTGACCGGATACAGCCGTTGTAGATTTGTTGGGTGCTCAACACATTTTTGCGGGAGCCGCCATGGGCCTCTTGCAGCAACGAAAAAGCTCCCGAAGAGACCCTCGGGAGCTTTCTTACGTTTGTTGGTTGGCAGGCTTAGGGCTCCGCCCGTTCGCGGCGGAATTGCTCCACTGGAGCAATTCTCATTCGCCGCTCACCCCTTCATGCTGTCCCAGAAGCTCTTCACGGAGCTGAAGAAGCTGCTGCTTTCGGGGTTGTTTTCCTCCGACAGCTCTTCGAACTCGCGCAGAAGCTCTTTCTGGCGGCTGGTGAGGTTCACCGGGGTTTCCACCGCCAGTTCGATCATCATGTCGCCGGTGCCGCCGCCGCGCAGGGCAGGCATGCCCTTGGCGCGCAGGCGCATCTGGCGGCCCGATTGCGAGCCGGATGGGATCTTCACGCGGGAGCGGCCGCCGTCGATGGTTGGCACTTCGATGTCTCCGCCAAGGGCGGCGGCGGACATGGAGACCGGGACGCGGCAGTAGAGGTTCACACCGTCACGCTCAAAGATCTTGTGCTGCGCCACCTCGATGAAGATGTAGAGGTCGCCTGCGGGGCCACCGCGCATGCCGGCTTCGCCTTCGCCAGCGAGGCGGATGCGGGTGCCGGTTTCCACGCCTGCGGGGATGTTCACAGACAGCGCGCGGTCTTTCTCGACGCGGCCCTGACCGTGGCAGCCCTTACAGGGGTTCTTGATGATCTGACCGAGGCCCGAACAGGTCGGACAGGTGCGTTCCACCGTGAAAAAGCCCTGCTGTGCGCGCACTTTGCCCATGCCGGAGCAGGTCGGGCAGGTGGTCGGCTCAGCGCCGCCCTCTGCACCGGAGCCTGAGCATTTCTCACAGGACACGGAGGCCGGGACGTTGATGGTTTTCTGAAGGCCGGAGTAGGCTTCCTCAAGGGTCACACGCAGGTTGTAGCGCAGGTCGGCACCACGGGAGGCGCGCTGACGCCCGCCGCCACCACGGCCACCGCCGCCCATGAAGTCGCCAAAGAGGTCGTCAAACACATCAGAGAAGGCTGAGGCAAAATCACCCTGGCCCGGATGGCCGCCACGGCCTCCGCCACCACCCATGCCACCTTCGAAGGCAGCGTGACCAAAGCGGTCATAAGCGGCTTTCTTCTCTGCGTCTTTGAGGATTTCGTAGGCTTCGTTGGCCTCTTTGAACTGTCCTTCCGCCTCAGGATTGTCCTTGTTGCGGTCCGGGTGCAGCTCTTTGGCTTTCCTACGGTAGGCTTTTTTGATTTCGTCCGCCGAAGCCCCTTTGCTGACGCCAAGCACCTCGTAGAAGTCACGTTTTGCCATGGGTTACTCCTTTGGTCGGAATGAAAAGGGCCAGTCCGGAGATCGGACCGGCCCGATTTTCATGTCCGGGAGCGCTAGGATCAGCGCTTGTTGTCGTCCAGATCTTCGAAGTCGGCGTCAACGATGTCATCGTCAGCTGCCGGACCAGCGTCGTCCATGTCAGGCATGTCAGCAGCGCCTGCATCGTCCTGGTTGGCTTTGTAGATCGCTTCGCCCAGACGCATCGCCACTTCCATCACGTTCTGGATGCCGGACTTCAGCTTCTCAGCAGTGATGTCGTCTTTTTCCAGATCGTCTTTCAGCGCGGCCACAGCCAGCTCGATGGCTTCCACAGTGGATGGGTCCACTTTCTCGCCATGCTCTGCCACCTGCTTCTCGGTGTCGTGCACGAGGCTTTCCGCCTGGTTGCGCGCTTCGATCAGCTCGCGGCGCTCTTTGTCGGCCTCGGCGTTCTCTTCGGCGTCCTGAACCATCTTCTCGATGTCCGCATCAGACAGACCACCGGAGGCTTGGATGGTGATCTTCTGCTCTTTGCCGGTGCCTTTGTCGGACGCGCCCACAGACACGATGCCGTTGGCGTCGATGTCGAAGGTCACTTCGATCTGCGGCATGCCGCGTGGCGCCGGTGGGATATCTTCGAGGTTGAACTGACCGAGGATCTTGTTGTCCGCTGCCATCTCACGCTCACCTTGGAAGACGCGGATCGTCACAGCGTTCTGGTTGTCTTCGGCTGTGGAGAAGATCTGAGACTTCTTGGTCGGGATGGTGGTGTTGCGGTCGATCAGACGGGTGAACACGCCACCGAGGGTCTCGATGCCCAGGGACAGCGGGGTCACGTCCAGAAGAACAACGTCTTTCACGTCGCCCTGCAGAACACCGGCCTGAATGGCAGCACCCATGGCCACAACTTCGTCAGGGTTCACACCTTTGTGCGGCTCCTTGCCGAAGAACTTGGTCACCTCTGCGATGACTTTTGGCATACGGGTCATACCACCCACGAGAACCACTTCGTCGATCTCGTTTGCGGACAGGCCTGCGTCTTTCAGAGCGGCGGCACAAGGCTTCATGGAGGCCTTGATCAGGTCGTTCACCAGGCTTTCCAGCTTTGCACGGGTCAGTTTGATGACCATGTGCAGCGGGGTGCCGGTGGCCGGATCCATGGAGATGAACGGCTGGTTGATTTCGGTCTGGTTGGCCGAGGACAGCTCGATCTTGGCTTTCTCTGCGGCTTCTTTCAGACGCTGCAGCGCCATCTTGTCTTTGGTCAGGTCGACGTTGTGCTCTTTTTTGAACTCATCCGCGAGGTAGTTCACGATGCGCATGTCGAAGTCTTCACCACCGAGGAAGGTGTCACCGTTGGTGGATTTCACTTCAAACAGGCCGTCGTCGATTTCCAGGATGGTCACGTCGAAGGTACCGCCGCCGAGGTCATACACGGCAATGGTTTGGGTGTCTTCTTTGTCCAGACCATAGGCCAGCGCGGCCGCGGTTGGTTCGTTGATGATGCGCAGCACTTCGAGGCCCGCGATCTTACCGGCGTCTTTGGTCGCCTGACGCTGTGCGTCGTTGAAGTACGCAGGCACGGTGATCACAGCCTGTGTCACGTCTTCGCCGAGATAAGACTCAGCGGTCTCTTTCATCTTGCCGAGGATGAAAGCGGAGATCTGGGATGGGGAGTATTTCTCACCCTTGGCTTCGACCCATGCGTCGCCATTGCCACCGTTGATCACGGAGAATGGCATGTTTTTGAGGTCTTTGGACAGCGCTGCGTCATCTTTACGACGACCGATCAGACGCTTCACACCAAAGATGGTGTTTTCCGGGTTGGTGACGGCCTGGCGTTTTGCCGGCTGGCCCACGAGGCGTTCGTCATCTGTCAACGCAACGATGGACGGCGTGGTGCGCGCGCCTTCGGCGTTTTCAACCACTTTTGGCTGGGAGCCATCCATGATGGCAACACAGGAGTTCGTTGTACCGAGATCGATACCAATCACTTTGCTCATTTTTGATCCCTTCTACTTAAGGCGACATTTCAAGGTCGGACCCTTTGTGGCATCCAAGCCTCGATCCATTGGACATTCTGACGACTGAGCCAAAATGCGCTTCGCAGCGTATATAGGGAGCAAGAAAAAAGCCTGCAAGCATCTCAATTGAGGGATTGTGGTCCTTTGGCTACATTTTTCAGGTGTTTTTTGCGATGGGGACCGGGAATTTGGAACAAGCCATGAAAATAGGTGGTTTCGAGCTGTTCAAAAGCCATCTGAGTGCGGCGGAGCAGTTAGATTTTGTTAAGGATTTGCGCGCCATTGCGCAGGTTGCGCCGATGCGCGCGCCGGTGACTCGCTGGGGCAAGCCGATGAGTGTGAAAATGACCAGCGCGGGACGGGTGGGCTGGATCAGCGACCGGCGCGGATACCGCTATGGGCCGCAGCACCCGGACGGCATGGAGTGGCCGCCGATTCCCGACCGCATTCTGACCCTCTGGAAAGACATCACGGGGCTGACCCGCCAGCCGGATTGCTGCCTGATCAACTACTACGGCGAAGGCGCACGCATGGGGCTGCATCAGGACAAAGACGAGGTGGATTTCAGCTATCCGGTGCTGTCGATCTCGCTGGGGGACGACGGGCTTTTCCGCATGGGCGGCACGGAGCGTGGCGGCAAGACCCAGTCGGTCTGGCTGACCTCCGGGGATTTGGTGGTGATGGGGGGCGAGGCAAGGTTGGCCTATCACGGCGTGGACCGCATCCGCTTTGGCAGCTCATCACTTTTGCCGGATGGCGGGCGGATCAACGTGACACTGCGGGTTGTTGAGGGGTGAGCTGAACGGGTGACCTCCTTTGGCGGTGGGTGTGTCGATGCTACACTGAGGGCCTTGTTACGTTGCGCGTTGGGAGGTTTTGCGATGAAACGGCTTTTTCCATCTTTGCCTGATGATGCCACGCTTGGCACCGTGTATCAGGCCTTTCCGTCCAAGCTGGCACCTTTGGCCGAATACCAAAACCGGGTGATGCGCGGAGACAGCAGCCTCTCTATTGCGGAGCGCGAAACGATTGCCGCCTATGTGTCTGGCTTGAATGCCTGCGCGTTTTGCCATGGGGCGCATATGGTCCATGCAAAGGCATTTGGCGTGAGCGTTGATGCGATTGAGGCCATGATGCACGATTTGGAGACGGCGCCAATTGATGAGGCGCTCAAGCCAATACTGGCATTCTGCAAAGGGCTCACACTTGCCCCGAGTCGGACTACGGAGGCTGACGCAAAGGCGGTCTATGAGGCGGGCTGGTCGGAGGCTGCGCTGTTTGACGCCATTCAGGTGTGCGGATTGTTCAATATGATGAACAGGGTTTTGGAGGGCACGGGGATCACAAGCTACTATCTTGATCCAAAACACGCCGGAGAGGCGCTTTTGGCACCTCTGCGGAGCCGAAGCTGCTATTCGGATTTTGGTGCGGCAAACGGATTGTCTGAGTGAGTTTCCGACCGACTGATTGGAGAGCCCTTCTAAAAAGCTAAGGCAGTTGTAGTGACCGCTGTGCGGTCATAGCTGGCTGCGCAAGCCATGCATGGGATCAGACGCCGGCGTGTTCTGTCCATTCGTTGTGCCCACGTGCATTCACGTAAGTGGTCATGCGGAAGCGATCCTCGACAATCTGCATGATCGCTGTCGACGTATAAGGCTCTTCAATAAGCGCTTCATTGCGCAGCAACCGCGTTTGAAATGTACCAACCCATGTGCCGTCCGGGGAATGTTCCAGCATGACCGGGATGCGGTCGGCGACTTCCACACACAGGGCATCTCTTACTTTCAGGTACATCCCGAAATTTTCGGCCACTTCCTCTTCGGTTCTCAGGATGGTGTGCTCAGTTTTGGTCGTGATCGTTAAGGGCAAGATCAGCCGGGACCGCCAAAGCGGCAGATTTCCCTGAAGGAATGATACGGAAATGTCTTTCAAAAAATCTTTGAACGCCTCATCCATACCTTCAGCTTAGGCGCAACCTTAGGAATGTGTCGAGCGGGGAAGAGGTCGGACTTTCGTGCTCCGCTTTTTTCCGCCGAAACGGGCTAATCTGCTTGGCTATTTAGGTCGCACTCAAACGTGCTGGCCGCCGTTGATCTCAATCTCGGTACCGGTCACATAACTCGACTGATCCGAGCACAGCCAGTAGATCACATCGGCCACTTCGCGGGGCTGACCCAGGCGCTCCATGGGCAGGGCTTCGACGATCTTCTCGGTGCCCGGGGACAGGATCGAGGTTTCCACTTCGCCCGGCGCGATGGCGTTGACGCGCACGCCCAGCGGGCCGAAATCATGGGCCATTTCGCGGGTCAGCGCCGCCAGGGCCGCTTTGGAGGTGGCATAGGCCGCGCCCGCAAAAGGGTGCACCCGTGAGCCCGCGATGGAGGAGACATTTACGATAGAGCCTTTGGCCTCGGCCAGTTCCTCGCGCAGGCCGCGCGCAAGGATCACGGAGGCAAAGAAATTGACGTGAAAGACCTTGCCCCAGTCCATCAGATCGGTGGTGAAGGTGTTCAGCCGCTCGCCGTTGGGGCCTTTGGGGGAAATGCCTGCGTTGTTGGCCAGCCCGTGCAGCGGCCCATCAAGCCGCTCGCGGATCAGCTCCACCGCGTTGATGGTGTCTGCCGGGTCAGAAAGATTGAGCTGGATGTGGTTTTTCTCACCATCAGGCCAGGGGCAGCGCGGATCAAAGGGCTGGCGGGAGCAGGTCAGCACGCGCCAGCCTTCCTCTGAGAAGCGCTTGACAGTGGCGTGCCCGATGCCGCGGCTGGCGCCAGTGAGGAGGAGCGTTTTCTGCATGGAAGGTCATCCGCGATGGTGGTTGCTGGGATGTAACTTGATCCTGTCGCGGAGGAATTACAACCATTGAGAGCACCTATTGGCCTTCCCAGTTGCGCTCCAGTTCCAGCGCGGCGGCAAAGCTCTTGAGAGGGATCGCGACGCTCAGGAATTCCGATCGCTTTGAGACCGCGCCGGTGAAGATGCCAATCACCTTTGGGGCGCCGTCAATCAGGGCAAGGGCGGGGGCGCCGGAATCCCCGTGCATGGTGGCGCAGCGTTGAAACATCAGCCGCCGGTCGGTGCTGAATCCCGGTGCGCCGCAGTCCTGCGCCAGAGACAGTACGTGAGGCCGCAGCGCGGGATATCCGGCGAGGGCAAAATCTGCGTTTTGCGCTGAAACAGAGCCTATATCGACCGTTTCCAGAAAGCCTGTTTCACGTCCGATCGGGTCTTTCAAAATCAGCAAGGCCCAGTCGCGGGGAAAGTCCCCCTTGAAGTTGCGGCTGTGCGGATCTTGCACCTCATGCAGCACGTAGCGGGCGACTTGAGACACCGCCACGGCTGTGCTGCGCTGATAGCCCGCGACAAAGCGGATGCTTTGCGGCGGGATCCAGATTTTGCGGGCAAAGTTGTAAAGACAATGGGAGGCGGTCAGCACGATCCGTTCAGACACCAGCGCGCCGGTGCAATGCTGGCGCTGAGAGGTGCTGGCAAAATTGACCCGACCGATGGCGCGCCACGGGGCGGCAGAGGCGTCCAGCATCTGGCGGTCGCGAATGGCCTGACAGCCCTGAGACAACTGTGTGCCTGCGCCGCAGAGCGCATCGAGCTGCAGAACATAGAGATCATCCCCCAGTGGTCCGGCATCAGGCCGGCCCGCATCGGGCGCGGTGGTGGTTTGGGCCTGCGCAAAAGACAGGGCGCAGAGCAGAGCAATCAGAAAGGCGCAGGTGCGGGAGAATGGTTTCATCATCCGCAGCCCCCCTCTGCCTCACCTCAGCGCCGTGCGCTCCAGCTGACGGAGGCATGCTTGCGGGTGTAAAATTCGCCCATCAGACCAATCATCAGCAGCACGACGCCAACAATGAGCGGATAGGTGACAGAGGAATTGCGCGGCACATAGTTGATAAAGGCAAACCCGCGCGCCTGATCGATGCAGTGAAACAGCGGGTTCCAGTCAAACATTGCAAGCATGAAGGGCGGCAGCGTGTTGGCCACAAACATCTTGCCGGACGCAATCATATTGGCGCGGGCAAATATGGTGTTCGCGATGCTGACAAAGGTGGGAAACCACGGCTTGAGCGCCAGAAAGACCGTGCCAATTGCAAGCCCGGTGAACCAGGCAATGAGCAACATGCCAAAGGCAGGCACGGGCTGATGAATCTCAAACGGTGTGAAGGCCACGTGATAGACAAACAGAATCGTCATAAGCGACAACACCTGAATGTAGAGCGTGCCCAAAGCGGCGGACAGGATGGCGATGATCGTGTTCATCGGCGCATGTTTCATCATCGGCGAGGATGGTCCCTCCGATCCCACCACAGCGCCCATGGTCTTTGTGTGGGTCATAAAGAGGAACACGCCGGACATGATGTAAATGAGGAAGTCGCCGCGCAGCGCAGCTCCCCGCATCCCGAGTACCGAGAACATCACATAAAACACCATCACAAACATGATGGTCTGCAACATGTTCATGATCAGCGACATGAGCGCATTGCCGTGCGTTTTTCGCACGCTGCGCACAATCGAGTGGTACACCAGCTCAGACAGGTTAAGTGCCGAAGCGAGCGTCGTTTTGGGGGCGCTTTGCTGAAACATTGCCTCTGCCGCTTTTGTGTGCCCAAAGAATAGGATGGAATTCTTGCTGTTCCCTTACACAGGGAGCATAAGGGGCCGGACCCAATTAGACAACAAATGTCCTTCAGGAGAGAAACCTTGGATTATGACATCCTCATTCCCGTCATGCGTGAGCTGGCTATCGAAGCCGGTGCAAAGATCATGGAGATCTATGAGGCGGCTGATTTTGACGTGAAGGTGAAAAGCGATGACAGCCCGGTGACGGCGGCTGACGAGGCAGCGGATGCGCTGATCTCTGCAGGTCTGCGGGCGGCGTTTCCTGATGTGATGTTGGTGACTGAGGAGCAGGCCGACAGCCACAAAGCCAAAGGCGATACCTTCCTGATTGTTGACCCGCTGGACGGCACCAAGGAATTCATCCACCGCCGTGGCGATTTCACCGTGAACATCGCCTATGTGGAAAACGGTGTGCCACAGCGCGGTGTGGTCTATGCCCCGGCGCGCAACCGAATGTTCTTCACCCAGGCGGACGGGCAGGCGGTTGAGGAAACCGGCATGTTTGACCCCAAGAAAGTGGGCACCATCACCCCGATCAACGTGGCCGACAGCGACAATGACGCGCTGTTTGTTGTGGCCTCCAAATCCCATCGGGATCAGGCGACTGATGACTACATCAACAAATACAGCGTCAAAGACATGAAGAGCGCAGGCAGCTCTCTGAAGTTCTGCCTGGTGGCGACCGGCGAAGCGGACATCTACCCACGTGTGGGCCGCACCATGGAGTGGGACACCGCCGCAGGTCACGCTGTTTTGCTGGGCGCAGGTGGTCAGGTGGTCCGTTTTGATGATCACAGCCCGCTGGTCTATGGCAAAGAAGACTTCGCCAATCCGTTTTTCATCGCTTATGCGCCCAAAGTGGAACTGAAAGAAGCCTGATGTCTGTTCTGATCGTCATTCCCGCACGCTACGCCTCTTCGCGTTACCCCGGCAAACCTCTGGCAGAGCTGAAAGGCGCCACCGGGGTGAGCAAGAGCCTCATCCAGCGCAGCTGGGAAGCGGCCTGTGAGGTCAACGGTGTCGACCGCGTGGTTGTGGCAACGGATGATGATCGGATCAAAGAGGCGAGCGAAGCCTTTGGCGCGGAAGTGGTGATGACCTCTGAAACCTGCGCCAATGGCACAGAGCGCTGTGCGGAAGCCTTTGATGCGCTGGGCGGTGGCTATGAGATCGTGGTGAACCTGCAGGGGGATGCGCCGCTGACACCTGCCTGGTTCATCGAAGATCTGGTGGCTGGTCTGCGCAATGACCCGATGGCGGAAGTGGCGACACCAGTGCTGCGCTGCGATGGCCGCGCGCTCAACGGTTTTCTGGAAGACCGCAAGGCGGGGCGTGTTGGGGGCACCACGGCGGTCTTCACCACCGACCGCCATGCGCTCTATTTCTCCAAGGAAGTGGTGCCCTTCACCAGCGAAACCTACGCTGATGAAGATGAGACACCCGTGTTTCACCATGTGGGCGTTTACGCCTATCGCCCCTCCGCGCTGGGTGCCTATCCACGCTGGTCTTCCGGGCCTTTGGAGCAACTTGAAGGGCTGGAGCAGCTGCGCTTTATGGAGCACGGGCGGCAGGTGCTTTGTGTAGAAGTTGAGGCACGTGGACGCCAGTTCTGGGAGCTGAACAATCCTGAGGATGTGCCGCGGATCGAAGCCATGATGGCCGAGATGGGGACTGCCTAAGTCTGTAATTTATTACTGTATTTGAGTAATTTGCGGCGGTAGAAAGCCACCGATTTCAAGGGGAGAAGACCGGAATTATGACGCAAACGCAGCGCACGGCCCTGGTGACGGGCTCCGCCGGATTTATCGGATTTCACACCGCTCAAAGGTTGTTGCAGGAAGGCTGGGCCGTCGTCGGTCTGGACGCCATGACGGATTACTATGATGTGACTCTGAAAGAGCGCCGCCATCAAATCTTGAAGCAGCACCAAGGATTTCAGGCGGTGGAAGAACGCCTGGAAGCCTCCGGCACCCTGATGCGCCTGTTTGAAGAGCACAAGCCGGATGCGGTGATCCATCTCGCCGCGCAGGCAGGGGTGCGCTACTCCATTGATGCGCCGCGCTCTTATGTGGAGGCCAATCTGGTTGGTACGTTTGAACTGCTGGAGGCCGCGCGCACCTTTCCGCCAGCGCATATGCTGCTGGCGTCGACCAGTTCGGCTTATGGGGCCAATACGGAAATGCCCTATGCCGAGACGCATAAAGCCGATCACCAGATGTCTTTTTATGCGGCGACCAAAAAGGCCAATGAGGCGATGGCGCATTCTTATGCCCATCTCTACCATCTGCCGACCACCATGTTCCGCTTCTTCACGGTCTATGGCCCATGGGGACGTCCGGATATGGCGCTCTTCAAATTCACCAAGGCGATTTTGGAAGGCGCGCCGATCGACATCTACAATCACGGCGATATGCGCCGCGATTTCACCTATATCGACGATCTGGTGACTGGCATTGTGCAGCTGATTGAGGCGGCTCCCTTGCAGGTGGCTCAGCGCGAAGCGGCACTGACGGGCGACAGCCTGAGCCCGGTGGCCCCCTGGCGTTTGGTCAACATCGGCAACGGTCAACCGGTGCAGCTGATGAAATTTGTGGAGGCCATCGAGGCGGCGCTTGGCAAAGAGGCCAAGAAAAACTTCATGGATATGCAGCCCGGCGATGTCCCTGCAACCTGGGCGGAGGCCCAGCTTCTGGAGCAGTTGACCGGGACAATTCCCGCGACGCCCGTTGAGGAGGGTGTCGCCAAGTTTGTTGCCTGGTATCGCGAGTTTTATGACGCCTGATGGGGTGATGGCGCTTTTATCGCGTATAAGAAGCCGCGGTCCGTTCGATTAGCACGATATCTTGGAGTCTCAGCCGATTTATCAACCGGCTGAGTAGTTTCACTCACCCACAAGCGTGAGTGTCGGGGCGTTTGCCTCGTGGCTGGTTGTCGCCACTTCTGTCTGGGTCTGATCTGCGGCGATACAGCGTGTCAGGGTTGCCGCGAGCAACGTGTGATCGCGCTCATCGATGGCGCGGCGCAGATCCTGAAGGGCGAGCGCCACTTCAAGTTCGGACATAAGATTTTCCTGCGCGCGCAGGATTTTCGGATGCGGCGTGGTGAGCATATCGCTGCCAATCAGCAACTCCTCATGCATTTTTTCGCCGTCCTTCAATCCGGTGAAGACAATCGGGATGTCGCCGTTCGGGTCCATCTCATCACGCACTGTATGGCCTGCGGCCTCGATCATCTTGCGGGCCATCTCATAGATTGAGACCGGTGTGCCCATGTCGAGCACAAAAACATCGCCGCCGCGCGAGAAGGTTCCTGCAAGCAGAACCAGGCGGACGGCTTCGTCAATAGTCATGAAAAAGCGTGTGACATTGGGGTGGGTGACGGTCACCGGGCCCAATTCACGGATTTGCTGCTGGAACAGCGGAATCACCGAGCCGGAAGAGCCAAGCACATTGCCAAAGCGGACCATGGAGAATTTTGTGGTCTGCGAACGTGTGGCCAGATCCTGAATAACCAGTTCCGCAAGGCGTTTGGAGCTGCCCATAATGGATGTCGGGCGCACAGCTTTGTCGGTAGAGACCAGAATAAAGCGCTCAACCCCGGCCCGCAGGGCCTCTTCTGCCACGATGCGGGTGCCAATTACATTGTTACGCACGCCCTCAAAGGCATTGTCCTGTACAAGGCCTACATGTTTGTAGGCGGCAGCGTGAAAGACCACATCGATTTTATGGGCGGCAATCGTTTCCGCGATCAACTCGGCATGCCCGATGGATCCAAGCACAGCTGTGAATTTGGTGTCTGGTAGGTTCTCTTTGATGGATTTGGCAATTTTGTAGAGTGCAAATTCGCAATGATCGAACAGAACCAGCTCTGCAGGAGCGCAGCGCGCAAGTTGACGGCAAAGTTCGCCGCCGATGGAGCCGCCTGCGCCTGTCACAAGAATACGGTGACCACGGTAGGCGGATTCCGTTTCCGGCAGATCGTCCTTTACAGCGTCGCGCCCGAGAAGGCTATCCATTGTGATAGGGGCAGCAGCGGTCACATCTTCTCCGCGTAGAACAATATCAGCAAATGACGGAAGGGCGAGCACTTCACAACCTAGGCCAGATAGTTTTCTGGCCAGACGCTGTCGCACTGTGTGTTCGGCAGACGGCATTGCCAGAATGATACGATCAACTTTTGATTGTCTTGCGAGCTTGGGGATTTCACGCGGGGCATGAACCCTCAGGCCATTGATTGTGAGCTTTTGCAGATTTGGGTCGTCGTCGACAAAGCACGCGGCTTTAAATTCGTCATCGGTGACTAGGGCCGCAGCCAGCTGCTGGCCGGTCTGACCTGCGCCGTAGATCAACACGCGCCGGCGAGAGGTGCGAGAGGCGTAGATGCGCTCCACAATCTTGTGCATGATGACTCGGAAGGAAATCGAGAGCAGCAAGAACAGGCCTGTAAATTCTGCCAGGGTCGCAAACGCCAAACCGTCATCGCGCAATACGAAATTCAGAGCGAGGCTGGACAAAAGCATCAAGCCCGCAACCGTCATGCTTTTGCTGATGTCTTCCATGCCAAAAGCATTTAGTTTTATGCGGTTGAGGCCGAGAAAGTGAATTGTTGCGGCAGAGACAGCGATCAAAACTGGGAAATGCCAAACCAGCGCTGAGAGGCCGCGCGCGTCGTCTGAGAAAATCTGGGCTATACAAAGCGCAAATGTCAAAGCGATCAAATCAACCGTGACAAAGATCTTGGCTTTCTGCGCTTGGGACAGGGAGGTGATTGTATTATAAAGCATAGTCTTTAAGTTGTGCAATCAATGCGCGTTTGTGGTCTCGTGATCTTAAGTAACGTCGCGAAGGCGTTTCTGCGGTGCTCTCGAAGGTATTGAATTTCTGTTGTTTGGTAGAATAGCGGTGCAATTGCGTACGTGTATTTCCTATACCCGTTTGGATGAGTAATTCAAACTTCGGATGTCTCTAAAAGCGTCTTTTTGCCTATCAATTGCGCAACTTGCGAACTGGTTGGGTGCGCTGAGTGACGCTGGCAGTTGAGATGAGCGGTTAAGTTTCTCCTTCAAAAAATCCGAAGTCCTGTGGTGTGTGGCGCACACGTTTCACCACAAATTTGAACAAATGGTTGTGGCCCGGCGCGAAACGCTCATAAAAGAGAGCAAAAGAACTGGAACTATGGTGCAGGTCATGCAGAGCAGAGCGGTTACATTTGTTTTGTTGGCGACACTCTTTATTGTGTCCGCCTGTTCCCTGCCGCGTGGCGGGCCTATCGCTTCAGAAGTTGTAGGTGAGAACCGCACACCGGATGACATCCAAGTCACTGCTGTAGACCGCATTAGCGCCAAGAATATTGAAGAATGGCCCGGGACTGGATGGCATGGCCACTATCATTGGTTTGCGCGCTCGCCGGGTCCTAAAAGCCGCATTATCCAAACGGGCGATCTGGTGACGCTCACGGTTTGGGATAACCAAGACAATTCTTTGCTTTTGGGGCCTGCAGAACGCTCCACGCCGCTGCGGCCTGTAGAAGTGACTGAGGCTGGTACAATTTTTGTACCTTATGTGGATGACATTATGGTCGCGGGGCTGACTCCTTATCAGGCGCGTGAAAAAATCCAGGGGCAGCTCTCCCCTATCGCGCCGTCGGCACAGGTTCAAATCGGGGTCACACCTGGGCCACAGAACTCGGTCGACGTGGTTACTGGAGTGGTTGCGCCTCAGAGGTTGCCTTTGACAGACCGAAACGTGTCTATCTTGTCTGTTTTGGCCCAGTCCGGCGGAGTGAGTGATCAGGTTGAAAATCCACTGGTGCGGTTGCAGCGTCAGGGAAAATCGTATGAAATCCCATTGGATAGCTTGCTCAAAGACCCTACAAAAAATGTGATTGTGCGTGGTGGCGATCAGATTATCGTTGAAGAAGATGAAAGGTATTTTATCGCAGTAGGGGCGACCCGATCTGAGCGTCAGGTGTTTTTTAACCAAGAAGATATCACCGCCATGGAAGCAGTTACAATGCTCGGGGGCCTCAATGATGATCGCGCAAACCCGCAAGGTCTGTTTGTTTTGCGGCAATATGATGCTGAGGATATTAGACCGGATAACAGTGGCCCTAACCACGAGCACGTTGTCTTTTCTTTTGATCTGACAAGGGCCGATAGTCTGTTTGGTGCAAATACCTTTCAGATCCAGCCCGGCGATATCGTGGTCGCCAGCGAATCTGCAATCAGACCTGCGCAAGCGGTTATCGCATTGGTCGGGTCGCTCTTTGCGATTGCCAGTGTCTTTTGACAGATGATTTTTCAATCACCGCAAAATGTTGAAGGTGCAACTGAGGTATTCTGCCAACGTTTGGGAAAACTTCGAGCTGGGTATGTAGAAATCAGGGACAATTCGTGCTATCGCCAAATCATATTTTATTGATTTGGATTGCCTTCGATCGCCTGAGATTGAAGGTAGATAACAACTTTAACCGAAAGTGAGCTCTATATGCAGCGCAAGGTAACGAAAGCGATTTTTCCGGTGGCTGGAATGGGGACCAGATTTCTGCCGGCGACGAAATCCGTGCCTAAAGAAATCATGACATTGGTGGACCGTCCGCTCATTCAATACGCAATTGATGAGGCGCGTGAGGCCGGGATCACCGAGTTTATCTTCGTCACCTCGCGCGGAAAAAGCGCGCTGGAAGACTATTTTGACCACGCCCCCCAGCTGGAGCAGACTCTGCGTGAAAAGGGCAAAACCGATCTGCTGAAGCAGCTTGAATCTTCCAATATGGAAAGCGGTCAGATTGCCTATATTCGCCAGCACAGCGCCCTTGGTCTTGGTCACGCGGTGGCCTGTGCCAGCCGTCTGGTGGCCGATGAGCCTTTTGCAGTGATTCTGCCGGATGACGTGATTGCTGGCCAAGTCGGCTGTCTCAAGCAGATGGTTGATGCCTATGAAGACACTGGCGGTTGCATGGTTGCGGCGATGGAAGTGCCACACGACAAAGCATCCGCTTATGGCGTGTTGGACGTGCAGGAAGACATGGGTTCGCTGGTGTCTGTGAAGGGCATGGTGGAAAAACCCCCTGCCGGAACCGCGCCTTCCAATCTGGCGGTCATTGGCCGCTATATCCTGACCCCTGAGATCTTCACCAATCTCGCCAACCAAGGCGAAGGCGCTGGCGGTGAAATTCAGCTGACCGATGCGATCGCGACTGAGATCAGCAAAGGCGCTGGTGTTTATGGCTATCGCTTCCAGGGGCAGCGGTTTGATTGCGGCTCCAAGGCGGGCTTCCTGCAGGCCACTGTGGCCTTTGGTCTTGCGCGCGAAGAGCTGTGTGATGAGCTGTCGGTCTATCTCGAAGAGCTGGTCGCATCGCGTCGCGCCGCTGAGTAATACCCTGGGAGACTATTTTTGGAACATGTGATCGTCACAGGCGGGGCGGGCTATATTGGCTCGCACGCCTGCAAGGCTTTGGCGGTGGCCGGCTTTGTGCCGGTGACCTTTGATAACCTGTGCACCGGCTGGGAAGACGCGGTGAAATTCGGGCCTCTGGAGCAGGGCGATCTGTTGGATCGTGCGCGGCTGGATGAGGTGTTTGCCAAGTACAAGCCTGTGGCCGTGATGCATTTTGCGGCGCTGTCTCAGGTGGGCGAAAGCATGTCTGAGCCCGGGAAGTACTGGCGCAACAATGTGAACGGTTCCCTCAATCTGATCGAGGCCTGTGTTGCGGCAGGTGTGAAGCAGTTTGTCTTCTCATCAACCTGTGCGACCTATGGCGATCATGACAATGTCACTCTGGACGAAGAGGTTCAGCAGGCACCGATCAATGCCTATGGCGCCTCCAAGCGCGCGATCGAAGACATGCTCAGCGATTTTGGCGCGGCGCATGGTTTGGAAAGTGTGATTTTCCGCTACTTCAACGTGGCAGGGGCTGATCCAGAGGCAGAAGTGGGGGAGTTCCATCGCCCCGAAACCCATCTCATCCCCCTGATGTTGGATGCGATTGACGGCAAGCGGGATGCGCTCACCATCTTTGGCACCGACTATGACACACCAGATGGCACCTGCATTCGCGACTATGTGCATGTCTGCGATCTGGTGGATGCCCATGTGCTGGGGCTGAAATGGCTGCAGGACGGCAAGGGCAGCCGGATCTTCAACCTTGGCACCGGCAGCGGGTTTTCGGTGCGCGAGGTGATTGACCAATCCCGCATCGTGACCAACCGGGAAGTGCCTTACAACGAAGGTCCGCGGCGGCCGGGGGATTGCACCAAGCTGGTTTCAGGCTCGACACGTGCGGAGAAAGAGCTAGGGTGGGCGCCCAAACGTTCCAAAATGGACCAAATGATCGCCGATGCATGGAGATGGCATCAGAACGGGCACTACGACAAGTAACCTGAGCGCGCAGCCCACAGCCAAGCCGGATTTGTGGGCGGCTTACCGTATGCGGTGGCGACGGCGCGGATTGCTGTGGCGCAGTTTCCGCAGCCGCCATCAACTGACATCGGTTACTGATCGCACCGACCTCATCAAGCGCGGAGACGTGCTTGTGGTCATGACCCTGCGCAATGAGATCACCCGGCTCCCCTATACATTGGCGCATTACCGACGGTTGGGCGTTGGCCAGTTTCTGATCGTCGACAATGGCAGCACAGATGGCAGCGAAGCTTATCTGGCTGAGCAAGCCGATGTCTCGCTGTGGAAAACCGACCGCAGTTACCGTGCGGCACGGTTTGGTCTGGACTGGATGACCTGGCTGCAGATGAAATACGCCCATGATCATTGGTGTCTGATGGTCGATGCGGATGAACTGCTGATCTATGCCCATCATGACACACGCGACCTGAAAGCGCTCACCAGCTGGCTTGACGGGCGAGGGCAGCGTGTGTTTGGCGCGCATATGCTTGATGTCTATCCAAAGGGGCCGCTCTCAAAGGCGCGCTATGAGGCCGGTCAGGATCCGATGGAGGTGCTTCAGTGGTTTGATCCGGGGCCTTACCGCGCGCGGCGACAGGCACCGCTGGGCAATCTCTGGGTGCAGGGCGGAATGCGGGAGCGTGTCTTCTTTGCCAAAAAGCCCAAACATTCCCCGACGCTCAATAAAATCCCACTGGTGCGGTGGTCGCGCCGCTATGCCTATGTGAATTCATGTCATTCTGCGCTGCCTGCACGGTTGAACCACGGCTATGACGGGCCGGGTGGGGATGCCCCTTCCGGAGTGCTGTTGCACACCAAGTTTCTGCCTGAGATTGTTGCTAAATCGGAAATAGAAAAGCAGCGCAAACAGCACTTCCATGCGCCGGCCAAATTTGATCACTACTATGATGAAATCGCGGCGGCCCCTGATCTGTGGTCAGAGGAGTCCCGCAAGTTTGAAAGCTGGCAACAGCTCGAGGCGCTTGGCCTGATGAATTCGGGCGGCTGGTAAGAGTCGAAACGTTTTCCCAAGGGAAGCTCGGACAGATTTACCGCTATGTAACCGTTTTTAAAGGCGTTGCCTCCATTAATGGTAACGTGGCATAAGCTTACATACATGGGAAAAACCCACATGCGCACAGAGATGCGTCTGTTGGGAGAGGTTAGGCTGACTTGGGCGTTTGGGACTCTTATAAGATGAGGTTGCGGCGGCGCCATCGGCTGTTGCGATCAATCCGAAAATCCCGCGAACTGAGCCCTGTTCAGAACAACACGCATGCCATTCGCCCCAATGACATCCTGCTGGTCAGTACCTTTCGAAACGAGCTGATCCGGCTGCCGTATTTCCTGGAATACTACCGCAAGATGGGGGTCGACCATTTCCTGTTTGTGGACAATGACAGCACCGATGGCACTCTTGAGTATCTGAGCGGGCAGGACGATATTTCTGTCTGGTACACCCAGCACAGCTATCGCCGCTCTAAATTTGGCATCGACTGGATGAATGGGCTGCAGCGCACCTATGCCCATGGGCACTGGTGTCTGGTGGTCGATCCGGATGAATTCTTTATCTATCCCTTCTGCGACACCCGACCGATCAGGGCGCTGACGGATTGGCTTGATAACTCCTCAATCCGCAGCTTTGGCGCCATGCTGGTGGATGTGTATCCCCGCGGGCGGCTTGACCGGACAACCTATCGGGCAGGACAAGATCCGCTTGAAGTGGCAAACTGGTTTGATGCAGGCAACTATACGCTTAATAAGAACCCGCAATATGGAAATCTGTGGATCCAAGGAGGTCCGCGCGCGCGCGTGTTCTTTGCAGACAACCCAAAGAAAGCACCGGCGCTCAACAAGATTCCGCTGGTTAAGTGGAGCCGACGCTATGCCTATGTCAGCTCGACCCACAGCCTGCTGCCGCGCGGCCTGAACCAAGTTTATGATGAATGGGGCGGTGAGAAAGCCAGCGGCGCGTTGTTGCATACAAAATTCCTGAACACCTTCTCAGGAAAGGCTGAGGAAGAATCCGCCCGCAACCAACATTATGCCAACGCACGCGAATACAAAGCCTATGCGGATCAGCTCGGTGAGCATCCGGAGCTTTGGTGCAAGTGGAGCGAGAAATACATCAACTGGCGCCAGCTTGAGATCTTGGGCCTGATGTCAAAAGGCAACTGGGCGTGAGTGTCGGCATCCTCATGCTGGTGCACACCGCACTGGACCGCGCCGAGCAGGTAGCGCGGCACTGGGCCAACGCGGGTTGCCCGGTGGTGATCCATGTGGACAAGAAGGTGCCGCGCAAAACCTACGACCGTTTTGTGGCCTCCTGCTCGGATCATTCGATGATCGTGTTCTGCAAGCGCCACAGCTGTGAGTGGGGCATGTGGGGCATCGTGGCTGCGTCCCAATCGGCGGCCGAGTTGATGCTGGAGCAGTTTGCCGATGTGCATCATATCTACCTCTCCTCCGGCTCCTGCCTGCCGCTGAGGCCCGTGCAGGAGCTGAAGGATTATCTGGCGGCGCGCCCGCGCACGGATTTCATTGAAAGCGCCACCACGGCGGATGTGCCCTGGACTGTTGGCGGGCTGGACCATGAGCGCTTTACGCTGCGCTTTCCCTTTTCATGGAAAAAGCACCGCTACCTCTTTGACAAATGGGTCGATATTCAGCGGTTCGTGCGCTTCAAACGGACCATTCCCAAAGGCATCGTGCCGCATATGGGCAGCCAGTGGTGGTGCCTGACCCGCCAGACCCTCTCCGCGATTTTGCAAGATCCCGACCGTGAGGTCTTTGACAAGTTCTTCAAACGGGTGTGGATCCCGGATGAGAGCTATTTCCAGACTCTTGCGCGGGTGTATTCGAGCAATATCGAAAGCCGCTCGCTCACGCTGTCGAAATTCGATTTTCAGGGAAAGCCGCATATCTTCTATGACGATCACCTGCAGCTTCTGCGGCGGTCAGACTGTTTTGTGGCGCGTAAGATCTGGCCCAATGCGGAGAAGATCTACGGAGGCTTTCTGCGGAGCCCTGAGGGCGCAATCAAGATGAGCGAACCCAACCCGGCAAAGATCGACCGGATTTTTGCTAAAGCGGTGGAGCGGCGCACTAAGGGGCGCTCGGGTCTCTACATGCAGAGCCGGTTTCCCAATGAAGGTTGGGAAAATGGCATGACCTTTGGGCGCTATTCGGTGTTTCACGGCTTTACTGAGCTCTTTGAGGATTTTGAGCCGTGGTTGGCGCGCGCCACCGGCACGCGCGTGCATGGCCATCTCTATGCGCCGGAGCGTGCGGAATTTGAAGGTGGGCAGCGGGTGCTCAACGGCGCGCTCAGCGACTCGCCCAAGCTCAGGGATTACAACCCGATTGCCTTTCTGACCAACCTGGTCTGGAACACCCGTGGCGAACGGCAGTGTTTTCAGGTGGGGCCGCGCGATGAGGGCGCGCCGGTCTGGTTCATCTGTAAAGACCCGAACGCTCAGATTTCGGTGATCAGCGGCGCCTGGGCGATTCCCTTGTTCAAGTCGAACATGAATTTCGCCGACATCCGCAAAGAGGCGGCGCGGCTGCAGAAACTGGAAAGCGACCAGCTTAAGGCACTGCGCAGCCCCTACGCCAAAGCGCGCGTGCGCATCTGGTCGCTGGCGGAGTTCATCGAAGCGCCGATGGAGCCCTTGCAGGCCATCATTGATGAGATCGGCACCGATCCCACCCGCCGTCTGGCCGAAGCGCCTAAGATGACGGATCTGGCGGGCTTTGGTCAGTTCCTGCAAAACCTTAAAAATCAGGGGATGCATCCTTACCTTATGGGTGATTTCCCGGTCACACAGGCGGAAAACGAACAGAAAAAACCCCCACGCAAACCCTATTTGGTGCAATAAGGCCTTATGGACCAACGCTTTGACTATTTTGTGGTTTTTGCCGAAATGCGCACGGGTTCCAATTTTTTGGAAGCCAACATCAATGAGTTTGATGGGCTGACGTGCCACGGCGAGGCTTTCAACCCGCACTTCATCGGATATCCGAACAAGGATGCCATCCTTGGCGTCTCGCTTGAAATGCGCACGGCTGATCCGATGCAGCTGATCGAGGCGGTCAAGGCGGATCAGGGGCTGTCTGGCTTTCGCTATTTCCACAATCACGAACCGCGGGTGCTTGATGCTATCCTGAATGACCCGCGCTGCGCCAAAATCGTGCTGACCCGCAACCCGCTCGACAGCTACGTCAGCTGGAAGATCGCCAAGGCCACCGGTCAGTGGAAGCTCACAGACGTGCGCCGCCGCAAAGACAGCACCGTGCAGTTTGATGGCCCTGAGTTCAAACGCCATGTGGAAGAGCTGCAGGCGTTTCAGGTGCAGATCATGCGTTGCCTGCAGGTGAGCGGACAGACGGCCTTCTATGTGGCCTATGAAGATCTGCAGGATGTTGAGGTGATGAACGGGTTGGCGCGCTTCCTCGGCCATGACGGCGCGATTGAGGCGGTCAATAAGAAGCTTAAACCACAGAACCCTGCCGCGCTGTCGGAGAAGGTCGAGAACTTTGACGACATCCCCCGCGCGCTGTCAGAGCTGGACCGCTTCAATCTCAACCGCACCCCCAATTTTGAGCCGCGGCGCGGGGCGGCTGTGCCAAGCTATGTGGCCTGTGCCGTGGCCCCCTTGCTCTACCTGCCGATCAATTCCGGCCCGCAGGCGGCGGTGACGCGCTGGATGGCTTCGCTGGATCATGTGGCGCCTGATGGGCTCATCGAAAACTTCAGCCAGAAGACCCTCCGCCAGTGGAAAAAGGCCCACAGGCATCACCGCAGCTTCACAGTGGTGCGCCACCCCGTCGAGCGGGTGCATGCCGCTTTCTGTGAGCGTATTCTCGCGGCGGAAGACGGGGTCTACAAACAGATCCGCAACACGCTGCGCCGAGTCTACAAGATGCCATTCCCGAAAGATCCACCCAAAGCAGACTATGGCCCTGAGGCGCACCGCGAGGCGTTTTTGGCGTTTTTGGGTTTTGTGAAGGCGAATCTGTTGGGTCAGACCAGTTTGCGCCAGGACGGTCATTGGGTCAGTCAGGCGGTGGCGATGAAGGGATTCGCAAATCTGGCTCTACCCGACATGATTGTGCGCGAGACTGAGATGGAGAGCTATCTCCCCGCGCTGGCGATGCAGGTCGGGCGGATGGATGCCCCTGATCCGGAGCCGGTGGATCCGGGCCATCCGGTGGCGCTGAGCGCGATCTATGACGATGAAATCGAGTCGCTGGTGCGGGATATCTACAAGCGCGATTACATCACCTTTGGCTTTGACAGCTGGCAATGAAAAACGCGCCTGCAGCGAAAGCTGAGGCGCGTGATCTTTGTTTGGAAAGCGGCCTGAAAATCAGGCGGCCTGCACCGTGTCACCTTCGGTCAGGATCGTGAACAGCGTGGTCGGATCCGGGTTCGCCCGAAGCTTGGCGCAAATCGCACTTTCCCGCAGTTTGCGGGACACTTTGGCAAGCGCCTTAAGGTGCTCCACGCCGGCTTCTTCCGGCGCAAACAACGCAAATGCGATGTCGATTGGCTGACGATCTACCGCGTTGAAATCAACAGGCTTTTCCAAAAGGATGAAGGCGCCTGCGACGCTTTCAAGCCCGTCAAAACGCGCATGCGGCAACGCCACCCCATGGCCCACACCTGTGGGGCCGAGGTTTTCACGTTCCTGCAACGCTTCAACAACGGTTTGCGCGTCCAACTGGTAGGCGGATTCAGCGAGATCGCCAAACTCCTGCAGCAAACGCTTCTTGCTTGAGGCGGCCGTCACAACACGTACCGCCTCTGGCTTGAGGATCGTAGAAAGGTCCATCTTGCCTGTATCTCCGGATCGGGCGCGAAACGCCCTCTCGCTTTATGTCTGCGGGTCGATCCAGCCTATGTTGCCGTCATCCCGGCGATAGACCACATTCAACCCAGCTTTACCTTCGTTCTTGAAGATCAGTACAGGCGAGCCCGCAAGTTCCATTTGCATCACAGCCTCACCGACGCTCAAAGATGGGATCTTTGTTTCCATCTCGGCAACGATCACAGGTTGTAGCGTATCCGGCTCTGCCTCATGTTCTTCAGCTTCAGGCGCGAGGATATACGAGGAAGCCCCCAAAAGTTCAACCGGTTCGACTCTTTCCTTGTGGTGATCTTTCAGACGGCGCTTGTAGCGGCGCAGCTGTTTGTCCATTTTTTCGGCACAACCATCGAAGGCTGCATAGATTTCTGTCGCATGTGCCTTGGCCTGAGCGGTCAGCCCGGTGGACAGGTGTACGGTGGTTTCACACATGTATTCATGTGCGTGTTTTGAAAAAGTGATTGTCGCGTCAGTCGGTCGGCCGGCGTATTTTTCTAAGACATCGCCAAGTTCGTTTTGGACATGAGTTTGCAAAGCATTGCCAACGTCGATGTGTTTTCCGGTGATCTGATAGCGCATCCTGTCTCCTTTTCGATGACATGTCGGACCACGAGCTTTATCCGCCCGTTATCAGTTAGGTCCGAATGCTGGTAATCGACATATGCGAACCTTGCTTCAGACCTGGCCTTGGTAAAAAGGCCGCTTTGGTATCAGCGGGGGTTTTAGCAAATGTCATACTCAGCATTTGAGTATTCCAACCGCTGAGAGTCAATGATCCAAGTCAAAATCGCGGTATTTTCAACGCGCGCGATCCCGTTTCGGCGGGTGCTATCTCGCCCAGCCCGTGTTGTGACGGGCTAGAAATCTTCAGAAAATAAAGGGGGTATCGGCGTGTTTTATGCGCGATAGGATCAGCGCTGGCTGACCCTAGGAAATTCGGAAGTTTTCTCCGAGATAGACGCGGCGCACGTTTTCGTTTTCCACCACTTCTTCCGGTGTGCCGGACATCAGCACCTTGCCGTCATGCAGAATGTAGGCGCGGTCCACGATTTCCAGCGTTTCGCGCACATTGTGGTCCGTGATCAACACGCCAATACCGCGCTTTTTGAGGTCGGCCACCAGATGGCGGATGTCTCCGACAGAGATCGGGTCAACACCGGCAAAGGGCTCATCAAGCAGCAGGTACTTGGGGTCAGCCGCAAGACAGCGGGCAATCTCCACACGGCGACGCTCACCACCGGAGAGCGCCAGCGCAGGCGCGCGGCGCAAATGCTCGATGGAGAACTCAGACAACAGCTCTTCAAGCCGCTCACGACGCTTGAGCCGGTCTTTGTGGGTGATGTCGAGAATGGCGGTGATGTTATCTTCCACCGACAGGCCACGGAAGATCGACATTTCCTGTGGCAGGTAGCCGATGCCCAGCTTGGCGCGGCGGTACATCGGCAAGGTGGTCACGTCGCGCCCGTCGATGGTCACACGTCCCCCTTCAGGCACCAGCAGGCCCGCAACCGCGTAGAACGTGGTGGTTTTGCCCGAGCCATTGGGGCCAAGCAGGGCAACAACCTCACCGCGTTGCAGCTCCATGGAAAAGTCGCGGATCACCACGCGCTTGCGATAGGCTTTGCGCAGGCTTTCGACGCGCAGACCGGAATCGCCGTCGGTCACGGAAAGGGTGGGTTTGGCCATGTCTTATTCCGTCTTCAGCACAGTTTTTACCCGCCCGGTCATGCGCGCGGTGTTGTTCTGAAGGTTGAGGACCATACGGTCAGCAGAGATGGTTGTGGCGGCCTGATTGACGGTCACATTTCCGGTCATCACCACGTCGCCGCTGTCGATGGAGTAAACAGCCTCATCCGCTTCGGCGGCGTCTGGCCCCTGCACCAAGAGCACATTGCCCTGCGCCACCAGTTTGTCGATGCCGCTGTTGTCGGGCAGGTAATGCACGTTCACTTTATCCGCGGTCATGCGCATGTCACCTTGGGAGATGTCCACATCCCCTTCAAACACGGCGCTGCCATCAGATTGGTTCACAGACAGGCTTTCAGCGGTGACCTCAACCGGCAGGCCGGTGTCCTGCTGGCTCTGGCCAAAGCCAAGCTGCAGCCCCTGAGCTGTACCGATTGCCGGCATAAACGCCAGCACACCAATCAAAAGCGCGCGGTAAAGAAGCACAGGTCACCTCGTTGTCTTCTGCGGTGTGTATACCAGTCGCACACCTTTTGTGAAAAACAAATATATTTCATTGTTTTCGCCCGAAGGGCGCAGGGCCATCCGGCCCGCTTGAAGCTCGCCCAGCGCACTTTCGGCTGTCACCTCACTGGTGGTGTCGGCGCGGGCTTCTTCCAGACCAAATGTCATGGCCTCTGTCTGGATGGTGTAGCCGGTGGAGGTCAATATCTCCACGTCGCCATCCAATAACAGCTCCTGAAAACGGCCATCCATTTCACCTTCTTTGGCGGTCACGGTGATCTCCGTGCCGCCGCCGATCGACAGCAACGCCCCGACATTCTGCGCAATGATGCGCGAGGGGTCTTCCGCGTCCGGATGGGCGGTTTCGGAGGTCACGGTGATATCGTGGCCATGATCGGTTTTGCCTGAGAAATAAGGCGCGGTGATCTGGCGATCCCGCAGCCTTTGTTCCAGATCGACATCCGCAAAGGGAATGGCGCCTTCCAGATCGACCTGTTTTGA
Source organism: Shimia sp. R9_2 (assembly GCF_017743735.1). Taxonomy (GTDB): domain Bacteria; phylum Pseudomonadota; class Alphaproteobacteria; order Rhodobacterales; family Rhodobacteraceae; genus Shimia. The sequence continues at coordinate 175,603 of NZ_JAGHRO010000001.1, read as the reverse complement.
CACCAGAAACAGGGTCGACAACAGGCCAAGTGCCGCCAGCGGCAGCAGCACTTTGAGCCATGCCACAAGGGTGGAATATGTCAGGCGCCGTCGCAAATTGGATCAGCCCAGACCGGCGCGCAGGCAGTCATGGATGTGCAGCAGCCCCGCAGGGGCGCCGTCGCCCTCGGGATCCACCACAAACAGACAGGTGATCTTGCGCTGGTTCATGATGCCAACAGCCTCTTCAGCCAGCGCACCGGGGGCAATGGTCTGCGGTGCGGCGGTCATGACTTCGGTTGCAGTGCGCTCCAGCAGGCCATCCATATGGCGACGCAGGTCCCCGTCGGTGATGATGCCGAGCAGTTTGCCCGCGTCATTGGTGACCCCAACCACGCCAAAGCCTTTCTGGCTGATCTCCAGAAGCGCATCGCTCATGGCGGTGTTCTCGCCAATCACCGGCAGGGCGTCACTGGTATGCATCAGATCGCGCACGCGCGACAGCTGCGCCCCCAGCTTGCCGCCCGGGTGGAACTCTCGGAAGTTTTCCGGCGTGAAGCGGCGGTGCTCCATCAGCGCCACAGCCAGCGCATCGCCCAGCGCCAGCGTCATGGTGGTGGAGGTGGTTGGCACAACACCGGTGCCGCAGGCTTCCTGCGCCTTTGGCAGAATGAGGCCGATGTCACTTTGCTTGATCAGGGTGGAGTCCGCACGGCTGGCAACACCGATGAGCGGAATGTTGAAACGGCGGGTGTAAGCCACAAGATCGGCTAGCTCCGGAGTTTCGCCAGAGTTGGAAAGCACCAGCGCCACATCGCCCTGCGCCATCATGCCCAGATCGCCATGGCTCGCCTCTGCCGGATGCACAAAATGCGCCGGTGTGCCGGTGGAGGCAAAGGTCGCGGCAATCTTGCGCGCGATGTGGCCGGATTTGCCCATGCCGGAGATGATCACGCGGCCCTTTGCAGACAGCAGCAGTTCGACCGCGTCGCCGATCTCCGCTCCGAAGCTCTCGGCGAGCAGGCGCAGCGCCTCGGTCTCGATGGAGACCACACGGCGGGCGGTTTCCAAAAAAGTGTGCTTGTCGGCATCCGTCATGGGGCAGATCCTTTAGTGCGCAAAAATATCTTGTTCCGGCCAACCGGCCAGATCAAGGCGCGCGCGCATGGGCAGGAAGTCAAAGCAGGCCTGCGCCATCTCTGTGCGGCCTTCCCGCGCCAGACGCTCGTTCAGCTTGTCGCGCAGTGCATGCAGGTAGAGCACGTCAGAGGCGGCATAATCGAGCTGTGCCTCGGTCAGGGTCTCCGCACCCCAGTCGCTCATCTGCTGCTGTTTGGAGATATCAACGCCCAGCAGCTCCTGCAGAAGGTTTTTCAGACCATGGCGGTCGGTGTAGGTGCGCACGAGCTTGGAGGCGATCTTGGTGCAATAGACCGGCGCCGTCAGCGCGCCAAAGGCGTGGTACATCGCGGCGATGTCAAAACGCCCGAAGTGAAACAGCTTCAGAACATTCGGATCTTCGAGCATCTTTTGCAGGTTCGGCGCGCTGGTCTGGCCTTTGGCCACCTGCACCAGATGGGCGTTGCCATCCCCGCCGGACATCTGAATCACGCACAGCCGGTCGCGATGCGGGTTCAACCCCATGGTTTCACAGTCGATGGCCACAACCGGGCCAAGATCAAGCCCGTCGGGCAGGTCGTTTTGATAGAGGAAATTTGCCATAGGTGCCTCGAGTAATCGGATGCCAAGCACTTACGGCTTTCGCGCCTGTGTTTCAATGTTTTGCGGGGGGTACGTTTACAGAGTCTAAACTGCGGCCAAATGCGTTGATGACAGGGGTGCGACGCTTGGATCACGTCTTTACGAAGGTTTTTTGACGCCCTACATAGCGGATCATGGATTTTCGCACCCCGCTTTCTGTTGATGAAGAGCTAAAAATGCTTGTTGAATCCCGCGCCCGCGAGGCCGGGCCACGGGTTGAACGTGTGGAGCAGGGCGGGCAGGTGTTCTGGATCAAGCGCCCGGAAAAGCTGGATCTGCGGTTTCGTCTGCAAAAAGGAAATCCGGAAAAGGCCTTCATGCGGGAGCGCCAAGCCTATCATGAGATGAATGCGGTGCAGGCTCCTGTGCCACAGGTGGTGGCGGATGGTCCTGATTTTCTTGTGCTGCCGGATTGCGGTAAAGATCTGCGACAACAGCTCGGAGACGTTGGTAGCGGAGGTGAGGGGCGGGATCTTCTGCTCAACGCCAGTCAGTCGCTTGGCGCGTTTCACACCTTGGGCTTTGCCCATGGCCGCCCCAGCCCGAAAGACATGTGCCTTGTGGAGGGCAAGGTGCTGCTTCTGGACTTTGAGCGCTATCAGACCAAAAACAACACCCCCAAAGGGCAGGCGCGGGATCTGGTGATTTTCGCCTTCAATGTGGCGGCGAATTCGGCGCAGATGCGCCCGGCGCTTGGGGAAGCAATGGCGGCCTACCGGAATGCTGCGCCCAGCGGCATTTGGGACATGTCACAACAGTTGTGTCGGCGTCTGAAATGGGTCGACTGGCTGACAAAGCCGATCCAGATGCGCCCCGGGAACAGGTCGCGGGAGATCAAGGCGATCCCCTTTGTGATGGATTTGTTTCTCGCCGACGCCTGAGCGTTTTGGCTGAAAATGTCCTATGTTCACAATTGCATGAAGTGGACGATACCGCTGCGCCCTTGGCTTGACTGGCGCAAGTCTGACCACTTATGCGGAATGATATATTAAAGCCGGTCAATCCCAGACCGAAAGTATCAAGCTAATGTCCGCGTCTGTCATGCCGCCGTCACTGCCCCAAGGTTAACTTGTTGCACAATTAGGCAGCTCTCTGTGTGTGCTCTTTGGGGGGCATGGCGCAGCGCATTGCTGTTCTTTCCGAATTTGACCCATATGGAGGTTCGCGTTCCATGAATGTATTGAAGCTTTCCACTGCATTGCTGTGTGGCACCGGATTGGTTTTCCTGTCCGCCTGCAAGGAAGAAGAGACCACCGTCGCAGAGCCGGTTGTGCGCCCTGTCCTGTCCATGGTTGTGGCCGATGTCGAGTCGGTGCTGAAATCGACCTACCCGGGCCGCGCCATTGCGTTTCAGGAGCTGAACATCGGCTTTGAAGTGCCCGGAAAACTGTTTGCGCGCCCTGTCGATGTGGGGTCTGAGGTCGCGGCAAATGATGTGCTCGCCATTCTGGACGCCAAACCCTACGCCGCGCAGGTGCGTGCGCTGGAGGGACAGCGCGCCGCTCTGATCGCCAATCTGGAGAACGCTAAGGTTGAGCTGACCCGCCGCGAGGCTCTGCTGGAAAACGACTTCGTGTCTCAGGCCAATGTCGATGATCAGATCGCTGTAGTGCGCTCCACCGAAGCCAGCATCGAAGCGGTCGAAGGCTCTCTGGATGGGGCGCGGCTGAACCTTGAGTACACCACCCTTCATGCGCCGTTCAGCGGACAGGTCTCTGTGACCTATGTCGACAACTTCCAGAACGTGAACGCCCGCCAGCCGGTGGTGCGCCTGCTGGACACATCCCGCATCAAGATGGAAGTGGCGGTGCCGGAGAACCTCATCAATCTGGAACCCTTTGTGGACAGCATCGAGGTGGAATTTGCCAGCCTGCCCGGCGTAAAAATTCCGGCGCAGATTGCTCATGTGGGGCATGAGGCCTCCACCACCACCCGCACCTATCCTGTGACCATCATCATGGACCAGCCAGAAGGTGATCACATCCAGCCCGGCATGGCAGGTTATGCGACCGCGAAAGTGCAGCTGCCTGACAACTGGGCCGAGACTGGTATACAGGTGCCTGCAGGCGCTGTGTTCTCCCCCAACAAATCCGCACCGGACGACACTTTTGTCTGGGTGATTGATCCGGACACGCTGACCGTGTCCAGCAAACCGGTTGAGGTGCGCGCGTTTAACGACCGCGGCCTGCTGGTGGATGGTCTGGTACAGGGCGACCGTGTGGTCACCGCCGGGGCCAACACCCTGACCGCAGGTCAGCAGGTGCGCCTGACCGAGGTTGAGGGGTAAGACCGATGTCGCTTGCTGCAACAGCGGTCAAGAACCGCACAGTCACATATTTTGCGCTGGCCCTGATCCTTGTGATCGGCGCGCTGTCCTACTTCCGGCTGGGCCAGCTGGAAGATCCCGAATTTACGGTGAAAACCGCGCTTGTGGTCACGCAATACCCCGGCGCCAGCCCCACAGAGGTGGAGCTCGAAGTCACCGATCCCGTTGAGGGCGCCATCCAGGAGCTGCCCGAGCTGAAGTTTCTGACCTCTTTTTCCCATGCCGGTCTTTCCATTGTGAAAGTGGAGATCAAACAGGAATACTGGGCGGATCGTCTGCCGCAGGTCTGGGACAAGCTGCGCAGTAAAATCGGCGATCTGAACGGCTTGCCTCCGGGGGCCGGAACCCCCAATGTCATTGATGACTTCAGCTTTGTGTATGGCTTTGTGCTTGCCATCACCGGTGACGGCTTCACCTATGCGGAGCTGGAAGAATACGTCAAAGACATCCGCAAAGAGCTGAACCTTGTGGAAGGTGTTTCCCGGGTCGAGACCTGGGGTCTGCAGCCCAAAGTGGTCTATCTGGAAGCGTCTGAGCAGCGTCTGCTGGATCTGGGCCTGTCCACACAGGATTTCATCGCCACCCTCAACCTGCAGAACCAGGTGGTGAACGCAGGCGCGCTGGAAATCAGCAACCGTCGCATGCGGGTGTCCCCGACTGGCGAATTTGAAACTGTGGAAGACATAGGAAGCCTGCAGCTGCGCAGCGGTCTGCAAGACCGTATCTTTGATGCGCTGGACGAGCTGGACACCGGCATTCCTCTGCCCATTGAGCGCACCTCCGAAGTGCTGCGCCTGCGCGATATCGCCGAGATTTCCCAAGGCTATCTGGAACCCGCGCTGACCGAGATGCGCTATGACGGCCAGCCCGCCATTGCACTCTCCATCGCCAATGTCTCCGGCGGCAATATCGTCGACACTGGCCGCAATCTTGATGAGAAACTGGCGGAGATCAACGCGACCCTGCCGGTGGGGGTGGAAATTCACCGCGTGGCCTGGCAGAGCGATCTGGTCACCACGGCGATCGACTCCTTTATCATCAACCTTGGTGAGGCGGTCTTGATCGTTCTGATCGTTGTGGCTGTCTTCATGGGATGGCGCATGGGTCTGATCATCGGTGGCGCGCTGCTGCTGACCATTCTGGCGACCTTCATCGTGATGGTGGTGCTGAAAATCGACCTTCAGCGGGTGTCTCTTGGCGCGCTGGTGATTGCGCTGGGCATGATGGTGGACAACGCCATTGTGGTGGCCGACGGCATGGCCGCACGTCTGAAGGCAGGGATGGGCCGCGTGGAAGCGGCGGTCAAAGCTGCTTCAGAGCCGGGGATTGCGCTGCTTGGCGCGACCTTTGTGGCGGTGATGGCCTTCTACCCAATCTATGCCTCCACCACCAGCGCCGGTGAATATGCCGGATCGCTCTTTGTGGTGGTCGGCGTGTCGCTCCTGCTGAGCTGGGTCATTGCCATGACCATCACGCCCTTGATGTGCATCGACATGGTGAAAGCCCCCAACACAGATGGGGAGCAGAGAGAGGCTGTGATCTTGCGCGTCTTCCGCGCTGCGCTGACCGCCTGTCTGCGGGCCCGTGCGCTCACCGCGCTGGTGTCTGTCGCGCTTCTGGCGACCTCGATCTATGGCTTCTCCTTTGTGGACCGCCTGTTCTTCACAGATGCGACACGTCAGCAGTTCATGGTGGACATCTGGGCCGAAGAAGGCACCACCATCGCCCATACCTCAGAGCTTGCCAAACGGGTTGAACAGCGCCTTGACGGGGATGACCGTGTGGCCGGTGTGGCAACCTTTGTTGGCTCCGGTGGTCCGCGCTTCTACCTGCCGGTGGATCCGGAGTTCCCCTATGCGAGCTACGCGCAGCTGGTGGTGAACACCACGAGCCTTGATGTGGTGGACGATCTGATTGCGGATCTGGATCCATGGGTGGGTGAGGCCATCCCTGAGGCCATGGTGCGGGTGCGCAAATACACCGCCGGTCCGGGCAACACCTGGCCGTTTGAGGTGCGCTTCAGCGGGCCTGCCAATGCCGATCCGGAAATCCTGCGGGATCTGGCGGAGCAGGGCATGGCGATCCTGCGGGCCACCCCGCACGCCAAGGACATCCGCAGCGATATGCGCAACCGCGTGTCCAAGCTTGTGCCGGAATACAATCAGGTGACCGGCATCTGGACAGGCACCTCGCGCAGCGACATCGCCAATGCCTCGCTTCTTGCTTACGACGGGGTGCCTGTGGGCCTCTATCGTGACAAGGAAGATATGCTGCCCATCATCCTGCGTCGCACCGAAGAAGAGCGTCAGACCGTGGCGCGCGACTTTGGCAACATTCAGGTAACCCCGGCGTTCTCCACCAAGAACCTGCCCATGTCGGTTGTGACCGATGGCGTCTCGGTGGAGCTCGAAGACCCCACCATTGTGCGCTGGAACCGCCGCCGTGCGGTGGCCGTTCAGGCCAGCGCGCATGAGGTGACCCTGCCCACCCTTGTTGAAGAGGTGCGGGCTGAGTTTGAGGCGATCGAGCTGCCAGCGGGCTATAAGATGGAATGGCGTGGGGAAACCTACAGCACGGCGGATTCTCAGGACTCCCTGAAGCCCGGCTCTGCCCCTGCCTTGGTGATCATGGTCTTTATCGTGGTGGCGCTGTTTAACGCCTTCCGCCCGGCCTTGGTGATCTTCACGGTGGTGCCCTTTGCCTTGATCGGGATCACCGGAGGCTTGCTGCTCTTTGGTCAGCCGTTCTCCTTCATGGCGCTTTTGGGGGCGATGAGCCTCGTGGGTCTGATGATTAAGAACTCCATCGTGCTCTTGGATGAGGTGAACGCCAATCTTGAGAAAGGCATGGATTCGCTCAACGCGCTGATCGAGGCCGCTGTGTCCCGTCTCAACCCGGTGCTGCTGGGGGCGGCGACAACGATCCTTGGGGTGCTGCCGCTGTTGCAGGACATCTTCTGGATCGCCATGGCCACCACAATCGCAGCGGGCCTGACCATCGGCACATTGATCACCATGTTCATGGTGCCGGTGTTCTACGCGCTGATGCATGGCATCAAAGCGGGCCACAAAGCCTGATCCACGCGGCACTCATCCGCCGCAGGACAAACTGAACTGATCTTAAACCGTCCGGTGCCTTTGGGGGCCGGGCGGTTTTTTGGTGTGGCGACTTCTCACCTGTCTGCTCTAATTTATTGAGAGAAATTCCGAGCTGGTGAACAGATAGGAGGATTCGCTTTCTCCCCCTAGGCGGATTTTGATGATTAAATCGGGTGTCTTCTCTACTACCTCGTACTCGGTGCCAGGTGGGAGGATACCGCACAGCCTTTGTTTCGTGAGGTAATCAAGCATCTGGTCCTCTCTGGAGGTGATCGCGTATATCAGCTTGGCGTAGTCATTAGGCGTCACACAGGCAGGCGCCTCGCCCTTCAGTATGTCAGCGTGGGCTGAGCCTGAGAGTAGCGCCGTTGTGATGCAGGCTATTGCAAAGGTCTTCTTCAAATTTCAGTTTCCTTATTCGGCAGATCGCAGCCAAAAATAGGTGCTATTCCATGACTTTAGGCTAACAGTGACCTATCGTTCTGGGGAAGATATTTGTGCCTCTGTAGGGCTTGTATCGCAGTTTTTATTGCAGATAGCGGGGCGGAAGACGCCGAAGCGCTGGGCGCAAAACACAAAAAAACCGCAGTAAACTGCGGCGTTTTTGCGAACCAATTTTTCAGAAGAAAATTGGTGCCCAGAAGAGGACTCGAACCTCCACGTCCATACGGACACTAGCACCTGAAGCTAGCGCGTCTACCAATTCCGCCATCTGGGCACGGGTTGGTGAGGCAGGCATTTAGACCTGTGCGGGGGGGGTGTCAACGCGATTCTGGAAGTTTTTTAAAAAATCTCACCGGCGCGTTTGCGGAATGCGGATCGGGTGGCACAGCGATCTGTTGCAAAGGCTCTAATTGACTGGGTTTTCTTGTCGCGGAGCCCGCCTTGAAGCTTGTTCGGAATCAGCCTGAACGATATTTCTTTCGGGAAGGCTCGGTAAGCGGAGGTCCCACCATGTCCAAACTTGTCACCATTTTCGGCGGTTCTGGTTTTGTGGGGCGTCATATTGCGCGGCGGATGGCCAAAGAAGGCTGGCTGGTGCGCGTCGCAGTGCGTCGTCCCAATGAGGCGATGTTTGTGAAACCCTATGGCTCTGTGGGCCAGGTCGAGCCGGTGTTCTGCAATGTGCGTGACGATGCCTCCGTGAAAGCGGCGCTGCTGGGCTCTGATGCGGTGGTAAACTGTGTCGGCATTCTGGCGGATCGCGGCAAGAACACCTTTGATGCGGTTCAGCATGAGGGCGCTGAGCGCATTGCCCGCATCGCGGCGGCGGAAGGCGTGGCACGTATGGTGCAGCTCTCAGCCCTTGGTGCGGACAGCGACAGCGCCAGCCAATATGCCCGGACCAAAGCCGCAGGCGAAAACAGCGTGTTGCAGCATATGCCCAACGCGATGATCCTGCGCCCTTCGGTGATCTTTGGGCAGGACGATGAGTTCTTCAACCGCTTTGCCTCCATGTCGCGCATGGGGCCGGTGCTGCCGATCATGGGCGGCGACACCAAGTTCCAGCCGGTCTATGTGGATGATGTGGCGCAGGCGGCTGTGATGGGCGTCACAGGCGATGTCAGCGGCATCTATGAGCTGGGCGGGCCGGAAGTGAAAAGCCTGCGCGGCTGGATTGACGAGATGCTTACGGTGATCCACCGCCGCAAACTGGTGCTGAACCTGCCCTTTGCTGTGGGCCGCCTGATGGCCTTTGGGTTTGGCCTTCTGCAAAAGCTGACGCTGGGGCTGTGGCACAACTCGGTGATCACCGCAGATCAGCTGATCCTGTTGCGCAGTGACAATGTGGTTTCTGACGGGGCGCAGGGCTTTGAGACTCTGGGCATCACGCCCTTGGCGCCTGAAGCGGTGATGGCTGATTATCTCTGGCGGTTCCGCCCCTCCGGCCAATATGACGCCATCAAGGATTCCGCGCGCAATCTGAAGGTCTGAGGCCATTTGTCCTAAGGGCATATGTCGGCACAGCAAAAAGGCGCCCTTGGGCGCCTTTGTTGATTGCGGATGTTGAGGGGGCGGCGGTTTACGCGACCTCCACCCAGTCTTCATCCTGTGCGCGCTCGGCTTCCTCGCTGGCCGCTGCCTGCAGGATAAACCCGTTCACCAGCTGCGACATGGCCTCTGTGTCACGCTGCATGGAGCCCATCGCTGCGGCGGTCTGCTCCACCATGGCGGCGTTTTCCTGTGTCACACTGTCAAGCTGGGACAGTCCCTTGGCGATCTCGGTCAGGCCGCTGGACTGTTCGCGCGCAGAGGTGGCGATTTCCGAGCTCAGGCTGGCTGCCTGCTCCACGTCAGAGACAATGGTGCCAAGGGCTGAGCCTGCGCGGTCCACCAGCTCCACTCCGCGCTCCACAAGATCGTTGGTGTCTTTGATCAGATCACTGATCTGCTGGGCGGAATCGGCCGCACGCTGGGCCAGACTGCGCACCTCAGAAGCCACCACGGCAAAGCCGCGCCCGGCATCCCCTGCACGCGCCGCTTCGACGCCTGCGTTGAGCGCCAGCAGGTTGGTCTGAAAGGCAATCTCGTCGATCAGGCCCGAGATGTCGGAAATCTTGGCAGAAGCTTCGGCAATCTCGCGCATGCAATGCACGCTTTCCAGCACCACACTGTGTCCGCTTGCGGCGTTGGAGCGGGTGGCGGAGACCACGCGGTCCGTGTCTGAGGTGGCGGAGGTGGAGGCCTGTACGCTGGCGGTGATTTCATCCACCGAATGCGCGGTTTGCTCCAGCGTGGCGGCCTGCGCCTCGGTGCGCCGCGCAAGGCTGTCTGCGGAATCGTTTACCTCGGTTGCGGTCAGGTCGAGATCCACCGTCGCATCCTTGATGGTTCGGATGATGTCGCCCATCGTCAGCATGAGATCGTTGAAATCGATACGCAGCTCGTTGAAGCGCGCCGGATAGTCGCTTTCTTCTGGGCCTGGAATGGGCTGGGACAGGTCTTTGTTGGCCATACGCGACATGGCGGCATTCAGATGGCTCATGGCCTGTTCCCGCTCTGCCCGCTGCGCAGTGAAGTAGGACTCAATCACCAGATTGGTGTCGAGCGCAAAGGCGCGGGCCAGCGCGCCAAGGACGCGGCTCGGATCTTCGCTGCGGCGGCGCAACCAGGAACCGCTGAGCCGCTTCAGCAGCAGGCTTTGAATATGGGTTGAGGCGCGCGCATAGCCTGACAGGTAGAAATCAAACGGCAGCTGGATGCGGTAATGCACCTGACCGATGGTTTCTGCGGATTTCAGATAGGCCGGTTCAAATTCGCCGCTCAACAGCATTTCCCAATGCTCTTTCTGGCGGGTGCGCGCGTGGTTGAGGATGTCCTCTGTGGGGAAGAACCGGGCCACTTCCGCTTGGTTTATGGCGAAGGTGTAGAAGTCCTCCAGAACGTCATCAAGCAGTGGCGTGACAATCCGTCCGGCGTGTTTGAGGGCTTCTAGATCTGCGCCAGTGAGTGAAAAATGTTCGAGCTGTGCTGAGATATTTGTAGTCATGTCATCTATTCATCGTGCTGTGCGAGGATGACATAAGCGGCCCAAATCCTAAGGAGCTGTATAGGATTTTCAAACTGGACGGTTCAGTCTTTGCCGCTCTCAGTTTTGCAAAACATATCTGGAAAATACATATATTTCAGTATGATAATTTTTATCGACGATAAAAGGTGCAGCTCGGAAACCCCATTGGAAGTAAGGTGGCCTTAGGGCCTTAATAAACAAGGGGGTTTAGATCGATGCCTTGCAAAAAACATCTCAGGGTTGCGAGGGAAGATGGATAATAGTCGCGCTCGCTATTTCTGCTGTTTTCGCCAACCTACTCAGAAGTATAGGCGGGGATGAAAGTGCATAAAATTTTATGCATCTCCCACCCGACGCAAAAGGTATTGATTAATCAGCGGATTTTTCTTTCAGCGCTTTTTCGATTTCGGCCAAACGACTCAAGACCTCATCGCGATAAGTGCCGGTTTCCGCCTCTGCTTCGACGTGATGGGCGTCCTGCATGGAATTTACCACCAGACCAACCACAAGGTTGAGCACCACAAAGGTGGTCAGCAGGATAAACGGCACAAAGAACATCCACGCATAGGGGTAGATCTCCATCACCGGGCGCACGATGCCCATGGACCAGCTTTCCAGCGTCATGATCTGGAACAGAGAGTAGCCGGATTTGCCCAGCGTACCGAACCAATCGGGGAAGGCGGTGCCAAAGAGTTTGGTGGCCATGACCGCGCCGATATAGAAGATCAGCGCCATCAGCAGAAAGACCGAGCCCATGCCGGGCAGGGCGTTGATCAGCCCCTCAATCACCCGCCGCAGCGATGGCGCGACCGAAACCACACGGAGCAGACGCAAAATGCGCAGCGCCCGCAAGACCGCCAGCCCCTGCGCCGCCGGCACCAGCGCAATCGCAACAATCACGAAGTCAAAGACGTTCCAGCCGTCGGTGAAAAACCGGCCGCGCTGCACATAGAGTTTGGCCGCGATCTCGCCGACAAAAATCGCCAGACACAGCCCATCCAGGGTGATCAGCAGCGGACCCATGGCCTCCATCAGCGGTTTGGAAGTCTCCAGACCCAGAATGACGGCATTGAAAAGGATCACGCCGAGGATGGCGTTCCGAAAGGTCGGGCGCTCGATGATGGCGCCGATTTTGTCACGAAGGCTCATGAAGATGGTCTCAAGGTTGCGCGTGAAAGTCTATCACGCGCTTTCATATGGGAGGGGCGTGGGGTTTCGCAACCCGCACGCCCCTGAGGAGATTGGTAAAGTTGGGCGCTGGGCCTCTTGGTCCTAAGCCGCGCTTTACGGTTTCCAGCCCGGAGGGCCAAACAGGCGGCCAAACAGCTCGCGCCCGGATTTGGCGCGGGTAATGTCACGCCACAGGGCGGGCAGCTCGGAGAACCAGACTTTCACCGGGTTCTGGCTGTCAAAGTCGGTGGTCAGCCCATAGCGCGGACGCTCCTCTTCCACCTGAAAGCTGCCAAACATGCGGTCCCAGATGATCAGGATACCGGCGTAGTTCTTGTCGATGTATTTGTCGTCACAGCCATGGTGTACGCGGTGATGCGAAGGCGTGTTCAGCACCCATTCCAGCGGGCCTAACTTGCCGATCAGCTCCGTGTGCAGCCAGGTCTGATAGGCCAGCACAAGGATCACGGACCCCAGCACCAGATCCGGGCTGAAACCAACCAGCACCATGGGAATATGCGCAATGAAGGACCAAAGGCTTTCCAGCGGACCAAAGCGCACGGCGGTGACGATATTATAGTCGCGGCTGGAGTGGTGCACGGCGTGCTGGGTCCACAACAGGCGCACGCGATGGGCGATGCGGTGCTCCCAATAATAGGTGAGGTCCGCAAGCAGAACGGCGGCCACAATCCAGGGCCAGGTTGTTGGCAGATGCCAGCTCACCACCGTGTCGCTGAACACATAAAGCCCCACATAAAGCGCCGTCATCATGCTGGCTTCCACCAGGATGTAAGGCACCTGTGTGGAGGCGCTGGCGAGCATCTCAAGCCAGGTTTTGCCTTTCAGCGACCCTTTGAACCAGGCTTCTGCGATCTCGATCACCAGAATGGCGATGCCGATGATGAAAAACACCTCATCGACCTGTTGGGCGAGCTCCATAAAGCGTTCAGGCAGCATCATTTGTCTCCTTTTGTGTTAGGCTCAGGCCGGATGTGAGGGTGCGCCATGTGAGCGCGGCGGCCTCCTCTGCGGTGGCGTCGCCATCGCGCACAACCGCCCAGGCGGCATAGGTGAGCGTCTCAAAGGCCTGTACAATCCAGGCTGTCGGCACGGCGGCGTCAAAGCCGCCCTCCGCCTTGGCGGCCTCAACCGCTTCTGCCAGCTCCTCTAGCTGCCGGGTGTAGGCGGCCAGCACCTCCGGCACATGGTCCAGCGGCTCATTGGCGAGAAACATCTGCCGGTCTGCCAGCGGGATCATTGACTCAAGGCTCAATCGCAGCGCTTCCGTGTGGCTTTCGGCATCCTGCGTTTTGGCCTCAATTGCAGCATCCAGCTCTTTCATGGCGGCCATGGCCAGCGCGGCCATCAGCTCTTCGCGCCCTTTGTAGTGGCGATGCAGCGTGGCCCGGCCGATCCCGGCCTCATTCGCCACATCCTGCAATGTGGCCGTAGGGTTAGCGGAAAAGACGGTAAAGCCCGCCTCGATGATTTTGGTGTCTGTGCCATAAGTCATGAGACATAGATGTCTCATTTTTGGCCGATGTCAAGGGAGGCCCAAAAATGCGCAATTTTCGGGTCGCTCTATGACAAAGCTCGGCCTAGGGTGAGCGCAAGATGAGGAGATGCGCCATGAACGACATGACCGAAGGCTATCATTACAATGTCATGCGCCGCGCGATCGAGCTGATTGATCAGGGCGGCGAAACCATGTCTCTTGAACAGCTTGCCCAGGCCATGGGCATGAGCCCCGCGCATTTCCAGCGGCTGTTCACGCGCTGGGCCGGGGTCTCTCCCAAACGCTTCCAGCAATACCTCACCCTCGGCCATGCCAAAGTGCTGCTGCATGAGCATTTCACCACGCTGGATACCGCCAATGCCGTAGGCCTGACCGGCTCAGGCCGCCTGCATGATCTCTTTCTGCGCTGGGAGGCGATGAGCCCCGGCGATTACGCCAAGCGCGGCGAGGGGCTGACGATCTACTGGGGTTGGTTTGACAGCCCTTTTGGCCTCTCGCTGGTCACCGGCACTGAAAAGGGCATCTGCGGCATCGGCTTTGCGGCGGAGACGGGGGAGGCGGAAACCATCAAAGATCTCTTCTCCCGCTGGCCCAAGGCCAATTTTGTCGAAGACCCGATGTTTTTGCGCCCCTGGGTGCTCGCCGCCTATCAGGCAGAGCGCGCCGAGCTCGATAAGGTGCCGGTCTATATGATCGGCTCGGCGCTGCAGATCAAAGTCTGGGAGGCGCTGATGCGCATTCCGTCGGGCGAAGTCACAACCTATTCCGAAATCGCGCGGGTGATTGGCAAGCCCAATGCCGTGCGCGCCGTGGGCACTGCGGTGGGGCGCAATCCAGTGAGCTGGCTCATCCCCTGCCACCGCGCCATGCGCAAATCCGGCGGTTTGGGCGGCTATCACTGGGGGCTGCCGGTGAAACGGGCGTTGCTGGCCTATGAAAGCGCGCGCGCCGAGGCCTGAGCAGCGCGTTCAAGACCCATCACAAAGCGGGGATTTCGGCGTCTATTCGCCGACTTCGGGCGGCAAAACGCTTGGGGGCGCCGCGTCGATCGCATATATTGAGCCTCAACAGCCGGCAGAACCGGCGATCAAGTAAGTTATTGAGGCTTTGACATGAAAAAATTCACCCTGTCCTGCTGCGCGCTGTCATTGGTGGCTTTGGCCGCCTGTACCGATCCGAACTATGTGACCGGCGGCGGCACCGATCCCCATCGTCAGACCAAGAGCGGCGCGATCATTGGCGGCGTTCTGGGCGCGGGCCTTGCGGCAGCAACCGACAGCAACATTGCAATCGGCGCAGCTCTTGGCGCCGGTGTTGGCGCCGTGGTTGGCAACGAGCTGGACAAACAGGAAGCCGAGCTGCGCGCGCAGCTGGATGACGATGTGCGCATCGAAAACACCGGCGACCGCCTGATTCTGACCATGCCGCAGGACATCCTCTTTGCGGTGGACAGCTTTGAGGTCAGCAGCTTCCTGAAAGACGATCTGGCCAAAGTGGCCAGCAGCCTTGAGGCCTACCCGAATTCCACCGTCCAGATTCTGGGCCACACCGACAACACCGGCAGCGCCAGCCACAACCAGACCCTGTCTGAGCGCCGCGCCAATGCGGTTGCCGATGTGCTTCTGGAAAACGGCGTGTCGGTCTCCCGCATCCAGACCATCGGTCGCGGCGAGGACCAGCCGATTGCCTCCAATTTGGACGAAGCGGGCCGCCGTCAGAACCGCCGTGTTGAGATCGTGATCCTGCCGTCCAGCGTGTGATCTGACCCTCTCTCGCGCGGATCTCTGCATTTGCGCACATAGTTTGTTGAAAGGCGTCGCTTGTGTGCGGCGCCTTTTGGCTTACCTTATCCTTGTGTGAACAAGGAGATCTCAGATGCCTCATAAACTGCTTGGTCTGTCCGGCGCGCTGCGCAGCGGCTCCACCAATCGACTGTTGCTGCGCGAAGCGGCGCGTCTTTACGGTGCGGCTGATTATGTCGAAGCGGATCTCAACCTGCCGCTCTATGACGGAGATCTGGAAAGCGAGAGTGGGCTGCCCGGAGGGGTGAACACCCTTGTGGCGCAGATTGCAGAGGCCGATGCGCTGCTGATCTCCACACCGGAGTATAACGCGGGCGTCACCGGCGTTCTGAAAAACGCATTGGATTGGATCAGCCGCCATTCCGAGAAACCGATGGTGGGCAAACCCACGGCCCTGATGAGCGCAGCCGCTGGCCGTGCGGGCGGCGTGCGCGCCCAGACCATGTTGCGCAGCTGTCTGGTGGCCTTCCGCCCCCGCATTGCGCTTGGCTCTGAATTTGGTCTGGCCAACAGCAGCAATGAATTTGATGCGGACGGTCGGCTGACCAGCGAGCATTACACCGCGTCCCTGACCGCCTTGATGGAGGCGCTCAAAGACGACGTCGGGCGCAGCCAGTAAGGCGAGGCAGCATCGTGCCACAGCCGTGCAACGCGTGAAAACGGTCTCATAGACCAGCTCCCGGCCCTGGGTCGGGTGAAGCCCCCTCCCGTGGGGAGGGTCGGGGGCTGGTCGGCTTCGCCGCCCATGTGATCGGATTGCAAGGACGCTAGGCTAGAGCGAAGCTTCAGGGCGGAAGGCGTCGGGCACGGCGTCTTTGCTCTCAAGCACCAGATCCGCCATCACTTCTCCGGCTTTTGGTCCCATGCCAAAGCCGATTTTAAAGCCCCCATTGGCGATAAATTCCCCGCTGCGGGTGGGGTGTTCGCCGAGCATCGGCGCGCGGCTTTTGGCGCGCGGGCGCACACCGGCCCAGCGTTCGATCACCTCGGCGTCTTTGAGCGCAGGCACCGCCGCATAGGCGCGTGCGAGCACCTCATCAAGCTGGGCATCGGTGCTGGTGGCATCGTCAAACTCACGTTCGCTGGTGGAGCCAATGGCCACCGTGCCATCCGCATGGGGCACGATATGCACCGCATCGGCAAAGAGCTGCGGCGCTTGTGACTGGTCCAGCCGCAACAGCGCCGCCTGACCTTTGACGCCATTGCCAACCGCTTTGCCCATCTCTTCTGACAGCGCCAGCAAGCCTTCATAGCCGGTGGCCCAGACCACTTTGCCCTGCGGCCTGCCCTCTTTGGTGATCTCGGCCCCCTTTGCGCGGAGCGCGGCGGCCAGTGCTGCACAGGCGCGGCGTGGGAACATGCGGCCGGTCAGCGTGTCATGAATGAGCCAGCCGGTGGGGCTGATTGGGGCCCAGTCCCCAAGGCTGTCCTGCGGCACAACCTCCCAGAGGGCTTTGCCCTGCCAGAGCGCCTTGGCGCTTTCCGCGCGGGCCTTGGCCAGTGTCAGCGCGTGCGCGTCGCGGATCGGCTGAATGCGCCCGGTGCGGCCATAGCCTGCGCTCACCCCACCTGCGGCCTCCACCTCGGCCCACCAGCCTTCCGCCATGATCAGGCTCTGAAATTGAAAGGCCTTTTTGACGTTCCAGTTCTCAGGCGTGTGCGGCGCCAATGCGCCCACCAGACCGCCGCTGGCTCCAGCGCCCACGCCATTGGGGTCAATCACCCGCACCTTGGCACCGCGTTTCGCGCAGGCCCAAGCCACCGACAGCCCAAAGGCCCCCGCGCCCATCACCGTTACATCCACCATGGTCCCATCCTTGTCTGCGTTGATGCCCATTGCCAAAGCGCGCGTTTGTGGTCAAATGCCGCGCACACCTCCATAAGGCAAAGCATGATGAGCGACCAGCAGGCGGATCTTGAATGGCGGCAGGATGCCATTCCTGTGTCCACACGTTTTGATGACCCTTACTTCAGCCTCGACAATGGGCTGGCCGAGACGCGCCATGTGTTTCTGGCAGGCAATGATCTGCCCGCGCGCTTTGCCCCGGGGTTTCACATTGCGGAGCTGGGCTTTGGCACCGGGCTGAACCTCTTGACCACATGGATGGCCTGGGATCAGGCGGGGGCGCAAGGCCCGCTGCGTTTCACCTCTTTTGAGGCTTTCCCGATGAGTGCGGATGAAATGGCGCGCGCGCTGGCGGCTTTCCCTGAGCTAGGCGACTATGCGGACCGTTTGGTTGCGGCGTATCGCGAAGATCCAACGCTGGCCATGCTTGACGGCATTGAGGCCCAGGTGGTGGTTGGCGATGCGCGCGAGACCCTCGCAGCCCTGAATTTTGAAGCGGATGCTTGGTTTCTCGATGGGTTTTCCCCGGCCAAAAACCCCGAGCTCTGGGATGAGGCTTTGCTGGCGCAGGTGGGCACACACACCAAAGCGGGGGGCACGGCGGCGACCTACACGGCGGCAGGCTTTGTGCGCCGCAATCTTGAGGCCGCAGGCTTTACGGTCACGCGCATTCCGGGTTTTGGCCGGAAGCGTCACATGACCCAATGTGTGAAACCCGCCGCATGAGCGCCGCCAACAACCGTCTTGGCATCCTGTTGATGTCGCTCACCACGCTGGTCTTTGCGCTGCAAGATGGCATCTCGCGGCATCTGGCCGGCGAATATAACACCTACCTCGTGGTGATGATCCGCTACTGGTTTTTCGCGCTGTTTGTGATTGCTTTGTCTGCGCGTCAAAGCGGCGGTCTGCGCAAGGTGGCGCGCACGGCGTTTCCGTGGTTGCAGATCGGCCGCGGCGCGCTGCTGGCGCTGGAAATCTGCGTCACTGTGCTAGCCTTTACCCTGCTCGGGCTCACCGAGACCCATGCCATTTTCATCTGCTACCCGCTGATGATCGCGGCGCTCTCCGGCCCTGTGCTGGGCGAGCGCGTCGGCTGGCGGCGCTGGCTGGCCATTGGGTTCGGGGCTGTTGGTGTGATGATCATCCTGAAACCCGGCTCCGGCGTGTTCAGCCCCGTGGCCGCCGTGCCGCTTCTGGGGGCGCTGATGTTTGCCGTCTATGGCCTGATGACCCGCTATGTGGCGCGCAAAGACAGCGCGCAGACCAGTTTCTTTTACACCGGCGTTGTCGGCTGTGTGGTGATGACCGCCATTGGCGTGTTTTACTGGGAGCCGATTGCCGCGCCGGATTGGACCTGGATGGGCACGCTCTGCGTGAGCGGGGTCGCGGGCCATTGGCTGCTGATCCGCACCTATGAGGTGGCTGAGGCCAGCGCGGTACAGCCCTTTGCCTATCTGCAACTGCCCTTTGCCGCCGCGCTTGGCATGGCCGTGTTTGGCGAGACGCTGCGGCTCAACGTGGCCATTGGCGCAGCGATTGTGCTGGCGGCGGGGCTGTTCACATGGTGGCGCGAACGGCAGGCGGCTTAGTTCAAGCGCTGGATGGTGCCGCCCACGATCTCGCGGCCAAAGGGCACCGGATGCGGGTCTTTGCCAAGCCGTGCGCGATAGACCGGCAGGCTTTCCGCCACGCGCATCACATAGTTTCGGGTCTCGTTGAACGGGATCAGCTCGATCCAGTCGATCATCGCCTCGGTCGAGCCGCCACGCGGATCGCCATTGGTGGCCATCCAGCGTGTCGGACGGCTTGGGCCCGCGTTGTAAGCGGCAGCAATCATGATGATATTGCCGTTAAAATCCTCAGACAGGCTGGCCAGAAAGGCGCTGCCAAGGCGCGCGTTATAGGCCGGATCCGCAGTGAGATTGCCCAGAACGTAGACCTCGCCCACATCTCTTGAGACATCACGCGCGGTGCCGGGCATCAACTGCATCAACCCGCGCGCCCCGGCGTGGCTCACCACCACCGGATCAAACTCGCTTTCGCGCCGCGCAATCGCGAGCGACAGCTCATCTGCCACCGGCAGGCTCTGATCGGTGAGCGGATGCAGCGGATAATAGGGGCCGGGCAGGGTGACACCCATGCGCACCATCTGTTTGCCCAACATCACCGCCACATGTGGCTGGTTCAGATCCAGCGCCATCTGGCCCATCTGCCCCAAAGCGGTGCGGTCCTGCGTTTCGCTCAGATGCACCCAAAACCGCTCGGCAAGGCTCAGTTCGCCAGCGTCCAGGAACATCCGTGCGGCCTTATGCACGCTGGAGGTTGTCCACGCCGCTTTGCGCCAGTCCGGAAAGCGCTCATTACCGTTTAGGGATGGGTCATAGGCGATCCCGGCTTTTTCAGCGGCGAGCAATCCGTAGAAACTTGTCTGATGCGCGCCGCCAGCCACATAGGCCTGCTGCGCGGTGGCTGTGTCGCCCATGGCCTCATAAGCGCGGCCCATCCAATAACCTGCCCGGCCAAGGGAAATCGGCGTTTCCACACTTTGCGCAAAACGCAAAAAATGCGCGGCGGCCTGTTCCGGCCGGTTCAGATAGCGCAGCGCCACATAGCCCGCCAGCCACTCACAATCGGCATAGGCATAACCCGCCTCAGGTGTCAGCCGGTGATTGGCGGCAAGCGCATAGGCGGTGCGGTAGTTGCCCGCGCGCATCTGGTTGCGCATGAGAGAGCGGCGGCGCGGGGCCCATTCTTCGGGCTCGCCCAATGTGCCCGCCTTGCTGCGCGCCAGGATCAGCTCAATCGCACTGTCGTTGCGGTCCTTGCGGTGGCGCCAGACAAACCGCTCATGGGCCAGTCCCGGGTCATTCTGCAGGCTGGCAGGTACCGCCGCAATCAGACCGTCAACGCCGTTGACCATCGCGCGCAGTCCCAGCCGCGCCTTGGCCAGCGCAACCCAGCCCTCCGACACATGGGGATACATCGCCTCGGCATTGCTTTCCCAGTTTTTCCACAGCATCGCATCCAGCCGCGCAGTGTGATGCGGGGCCAGCAACTTGCCGTAGCGGTCCAGAAAATCTGCTTTGGTCTGGGCATTCATCGCCATGGTGCGCCAGGCCAGCACGATCCCGGCCTCTGCGGTGCCGGCCTCTCCGGCCTGCTCCAGCACCCGCGCCTGCGCCAGCGCGCCTTCCGCCGTCTGCGCAGGCCCGTGCACAAAGAATGACATGCCCATCCGGTGGCTCACATCCGCAAAACCCGCCTCTGATTGCTTGCGCAGATAGGGCAGGCCGGGCCAGTCGCCGCGCCGGTCCAGAAAGGCGAGCACCTGATCGGGGCTGCCTTCGCCAGCGCGCAGGCGATGCCATTCCACGATGTCACGCGCCACCTGATCGGAGTTGCGCACGGCCCGCGCGGCGGCGGCCCAATCCTTGGCGCGCACAGCGCTCATTGCCGCGCGCAGCTCCTCGCGATGCTGGGCGGAGGCGGGCAGGGCCATAAGCAAGGCCACAACAACTGTCAGAAAAAGACGCAACATGGCTTGCATTTTCCCATGCCAAACAGGATAGAACCCGCACGATACGACGCGCCTTCCCCAGCCTCAACTCACAATCTTGGCAAGCGGGCAACTTACCGCTAGGGTCCGCGCGATTTCACACCACGGGCAATTCCGCCCAGCTGCGCAAAACAAAGGAGCGTGCCATGTTCAAAGGGTCTTACCCCGCACTCGTCACGCCGTTCACGAACGGCGAGCTGGATTTGGAAACGCTCAAGAAACTGGTGGAGTGGCACATCGGTGAAGGCACCAACGGCTTTGTGCCGGTTGGCACCACCGGTGAAAGCCCCACCCTGAGCCACGCCGAACATGAAGCCGTGGTGGAAGAAGTGGTGCGCGCTGCTGCGGGCCGTGTACCGGTGATCGCGGGCGCCGGCTCCAACAACACGCTCGAAGCCATCCATCTGGCGCAACATGCGGAAAAAGTCGGTGCGGACGCCATCCTTGTGGTGACGCCTTACTACAACAAGCCCACCCAGCGTGGCCTGATTGCGCATTTCACCGCGATCCACGATTGCTGTGCCCTGCCGATCATCATCTACAACATTCCGGGCCGTTCGGTGGTCGACATGACGCCGGAAACCATGGGCGAGCTGGCCAAGCTGCCGCGCATTGTGGGCGTGAAAGACGCCACCGGCGATCTGGCCCGCGTGAGCCAGCAACGCGCCACTTGCGGCCCTGACTTTGTCCAACTCTCCGGCGAAGATGCCACCGCACTTGGCTTTAACGCCCATGGCGGCGTGGGCTGCATTTCTGTGACAGCGAACGTGGCCCCCAAGCTCTGCGCCGAGTTCCAAGCGGCCACCCTCGCAGGCGATTACGCCAAAGCGCTGGAGTATCAGGACAAGCTGATGCCGCTGCATGAGGCAATCTTTGTGGAGCCGGGCCTTGTGGGCGCAAAATACGCGCTGTCCCGTCTGGGCCTGTGCAACGAAGAAGTCCGCCTGCCGCTGACCGGCCTGACCGACGCGACCAAGGCACAGATCGACGCTGCGATGGCGCATGCTGGCCTGCTCTAAGAGCGTTTGAAAATTCGGGCTTCGGCCCAAAAAAGAGAAGCGCCCAATGGGCGCTTCTTTTGTGTTGGCGGGGAGGGTGCTTGAGAGCGAGGCGCGTCTCAGCTCAGTGCCAGACCCCATAGCCCAGAACAACAAGCGCAGAGGTGGCCAGCGCGCCCACGGCAGCACCGGACAGCGCCCATGGCCAGACTTTGGGTGGCGTGGTGTCTTTCTGTTCGGACTGCGCAATCAGCGCCGCCTCCACCATCGCAGGCAGTCGCGGACCAAAGCGGGTCATCACCCGTGCGGTTTTGGCGAGATCTTTCAGCAAGGCGCGCGGGCCGATGCTTTTCTGGATGTAGGCGCTGACCACAGGTTTGGCGACGTCCCAGATGTTGAGATGCGGATCCAGCGAGCGCGCGACCCCTTCAACCACCACCATGGTGCGTTGCAGCAGAATCAGCTCGGTGCGGGTTTCCATGCCAAAGCGCTCGGTCACCTCAAACAGGTAATTGAGCAGACGCCCCATGGAGATGCGGTTCGCATCCATGCCAAAAATCGGCTCTCCCACCGCACGCAGCGCGCGGGCAAACTCATCCACATCGCGATCCGCAGGCACATATCCAGCCTCAAAATGCACTTCGGCCACACGTTTGTAATCCCGCTGGATAAAGCCAAACAGGATCTCCGCATAAACCCGGCGGGTGTATTCGTCGATGTTCCCCATGATGCCGAAGTCATAGGCGATGATGTCGCCATTGGCGGCGACCTTCATGTTGCCCTGATGCATGTCCGCATGGAAATAGCCGTCGCGCAGCGCATGATTGAGGAACAGCTCCAGCACCCGCGCCCCCAGCTTGGCACGGTCATGGCCGGCCGCATCTAGCGCCGCATTGTCACCAATCGGCACACCTTCGGCCCAGCCAAGCGTCATCACACGTTTGGCCGAATAGCCCCAGTTGACCGTGGGCACCTGAAACATCTCGTCGTCTTGGGTGTTCGCGGCAAACTCGCTGGCGGAGGCGGATTCAAGCCGCAGGTCCAGCTCTCCGGTGACCACCCCGTCAAAGTGCTCGATCACCTCCATCGGGCGCAGACGGCGCGAGGCGGGCGACAGCGAGGCAATCATATTGGCGGCAAAATAGAAGGCATCCACATCTTTGCGAAACGCCCGCTCAATGCCCGGACGCAGGACTTTTACCGCCACTTCCTCTCCGGTTTCTGCCAGCCGTGCGCGGTGAACCTGCGCAATGGAGGCTGCCGCCACCGGCTCTGAAAACTCTGAGAAGACCTCATCGGCATTCACCCCCAGCTCCTGCTGCACAGCGGCCTTGGCCTCTGCCACAGAGAAGGGCGGCAGCTTGTCCTGCAGCACCCGCAGCTGTTGGGCAAGATCACCGCCCACCACATCGGGGCGGGTGGAAAGCACCTGACCAAATTTGATGTAGGCCGGGCCAAGCGCCGTCAGCGCACGTGGCAGCGGCGGGGCCGCTGGATCGCCCTTGATGCCCAGCCACTGAAACGGCCAAGCGAGCCCGCGCAGCACAAGACGCACATGGCGCGGGGCTTCAAAAGCATCCAGCACCACACCCATGGCGCCGGTGCGCTCCAGCGTGGCGCCGGTGCGGATCAGGCGGATGATGTTATGGGGGCCTCTCACAGTTTCCAGCCCGAATGCAGCGCCGCGATGCCCATGGTCAGGTTGCGGTATTTGGCGTTCTCAAATCCGGCGGTCTTGACCATATCCAGGAAGGTGTCCTGATCGGGGAATTTGCGGATGCTCTCCACCAGATACTGATAGCTGTCGCGGTCGTTGGCGATCACCTGCCCCATGCGCGGGATGATGTTGAAGGAATAGAGGTCATAGGCCTTCTGCATCAGCTCATTTGGGATCTGTGAAAACTCCAGCACCATCAGGCGGCCACCGGGCTTGAGCACACGAAACGCCTCGTTCAGCGCCTCCTGCGGGCGGGTCACGTTCCGGATGCCAAAGCTGATGGTGTAAACATCAAAGCTGTTGTCCGGAAACGGCAGCGCCATGGCGTCGCCCACCACCCAGTCAAGGCTCTCGGCCATATGGTCGGCCTCGGCGCGTTTGCGCCCTTCCACCAGCATTGGCTCTGTGAGGTCACACACCGTGGCATGGCCGTGGCCCGCACGTTTGAGGAATTTGAAGGAAATGTCGCCGGTGCCGCCCGCCACATCGAGCAGCTTCTGCCCGGGGCGCGGCGCCAGCCAATCCATCATCGCGTCTTTCCAGATGCGGTGGATGCCCATCGACATCACGTCGTTCATCACATCGTATTTGGAAGCCACCGAGCCAAAAACGCCCTGCACACGGCCAGCTTTCTCGCTTTCCGGCACCGTTTCAAAGCCGAAATGGGTGGTGTTGTCGTTGTTCGCCATCACGCGCAATCCTCTTGGTTGCCTTCTTCATATAGGGCGTGCGGGAGGGGTACAATGCGTCGAATTGGTGAGAGGCGGAAAGGGCTGTGCCCGACCTCGGGAGGAAGCAAAGCGCCCTCCCGTGGGGGAGGTCGGGCGCGGCCCGCTGAGCGGGCCAAGAAGGTGACTTGCTTCTAACTGCCCAATTTGCGCATTGTCCTGAGCAGTCAAAGGATTCAGACCATCATGCCCGAACTCCCCGAAGTCGAAACCGTCCGCCGCGGTCTGCAGCCCGCCATGGAGGGCGCGGTGATTGCCAATGCGGCGGTGAACCGTCCCGATCTGCGCTGGCCGTTTCCCGAGCGTATGGCCGAGCGGCTGACCGGAGCGAAGGTCCTGCGGCTGCGCCGCCGCTCCAAATACATTCTGGCCGATCTCGACACCGAGGAATCCCTGCTCATTCACCTTGGCATGTCCGGGCGCATGACGGTGTCGGGCGACCCTCTGGGGCAATTTGTGCATGACCACCCAAAGGCTGAGAAACACGATCACGTGGTCTTTGACATGGACAATGGCGCGCGCATCACCTTCAACGATCCACGCCGGTTTGGGGCGATGGATCTGCTGCCCGCTGACAACACCGAAACCCACCCGCTTCTGGCCAAACTCGGGCCGGAGCCTCTGGGCAATGATTTTCACGAGTCCTACCTTGTGGAGCGGCTCGCAGGGCGCAACACGCCAATCAAATCCGCGCTTCTGGATCAGCGCATCGTGGCCGGTCTGGGCAATATCTATGTCTGCGAAGCGCTCTACCGCGCAGGGATAGCGCCAAAACGCAAGGCAGGGGCGATTTCCAAGGCCCGGGCACAGTCCCTTGTGCCCATCATCCGACAGGTGCTGGCAGAGGCCATTGAGGCAGGCGGCAGCTCCCTGCGGGACTTTCGTCAGGCGGACGGGGAACTGGGATATTTTCAACACAGCTTTGACGTCTACGGGCGGGAGGGCGAATCCTGCAAAACCCCAGACTGCACAAGCAAAATAAGCCGAATCACCCAATCCGGCCGCTCATCCTTCTATTGTGCGCAATGCCAAAGATAGCTTGATCGAATTGCCTCAAATGGTAAGGAATCACTCCTGACCGGAACAATGAAAGCATCACTCATGGCTTTTGAGACGATCATCGTCGAAATTGAAGACCACGTCGCCCTTATCAAGCTCAACCGTCCTGACGCGCTCAATGCGCTCAGCCAACAGCTGGTGGGCGAGCTGCTTACGGCGCTGCAAAGCGCGGACCAGAACGACAAGGTGCGCTGCATCGTGATCACGGGTTCGGAGAAAGCCTTTGCCGCGGGGGCTGACATCAAAGAGATGTCGGAGATGAGCTTCGCGGATGTGAACCTCTCCAACCTCTTTGCCGAATTTGGCGACCGCATTCAGGACATTCGCAAGCCGGTGATCGCGGCTGTGTCCGGCTATGCGCTGGGCGGCGGCTGTGAGCTGGCAATGGCCTGCGACTTTATCATCGCGGCCGAGAACGCGAAATTTGGCCAACCTGAGATCAACCTCGGTGTGATCGCCGGAATTGGCGGCAGCCAGCGTCTGACCCGCGCCGTGGGCAAGGCAAAGTCCATGGACATGAACCTGACAGGGCGTTTCATGGATGCAGCTGAGGCAGAGCGCGCAGGTCTTGTGAGCCGCGTTGTGGCGCCCAAGAAGCTGATGGAAGAGGCGATGGGCGCGGCCCAGAAGATCGCTGAGAAGTCCCTGATCGCGTCTCAAACGGCCAAAGAAGCGGTGAACCGCAGCTTTGAAACCACCCTGCGTGAGGGCCTGCTGTTTGAACGCCGCGCGTTCCACTCGTTGTTTGCCACAGAGGATCAAAAAGAGGGCATGGCCGCCTTCGTTGAAAAGCGCGAGCCACAGTTCCGCGATCGCTGAACCTACGCGCAGTCTTTTGAAAGGGCCGTCCCAAGGGGCGGCCTTTTTTCTTGCTTGTTTGCTTAAAGCATCGTCCTGAATGTCTGAAACGCTTGGTCTCCACCAGTGCGCCGGAGGCGTAGCCGACCCGCTACAGTCGTTGCAGATTTTTTGGAAGATGATCTCCCTGTGGGCTGCGGGGCAGGGGCGTCCGGTCGATCTTGCGACATTTGCGTCAATTGACTCTTTGGCTCTTACGCGAGAAAAGGTGACAAAATTGCTAGGTATTAAGGTTCACTGATGCGTTTCTCCTCAAAATTCTTCAGCCTCTCTCTGCTCAGCCTGAGCCTTGCCGGTCTGGCAACGCCTTCAAACGCCGAGGATCAGTTGCCCCAAACCAAGGCCGCGCTGGGCGAGCTGTTGTTCTTTGACGTGAACCTGTCGGCCAACCGGACACAGGCCTGCGCCACATGCCATGATCCGGAGTACGGCTTTGCCGATCCGCGCGGCATGGCCTCTATCGGGGATGATGGCACCTCGCTTGGCGACCGCAACGCCCCCAGCGCCAGCTACGCGGCCTTCTCCCCCGCCTTTCATCAAAACAGTGAGGGGCAGTGGGTCGGGGGGCAGTTCTGGGATGGCCGGGCCGCAGGTCTTGCTGATCAGGCCGGAGGGCCGCCCACCAACCCGGCGGAAATGGGCATGAAAGATGCCGCCGCCGTTGTGGCCCGCCTGAGTGAGAACGCCGTCTATGAACAGGCCTTTGCGCAACTGTTTGAGGGGGACGTGCTGGCCACGCCAGAGGCTGGCTATGCGGCGATGACAGAAGCGCTTGCCGCCTTTGAGAAAACCGAAACCTTCGCGCCCTTTGACAGCAAATATGACCGTTTCCTGCGCGGGGAGGCAGAGTTGAGCCGTGAAGAAGATCTTGGCCGGGTGCTGTTCTTTTCTCAGCAGTTCACCAACTGCAACCTGTGCCACCAACTGCGCCGCAGCCCGACCGACCCGCGCGAGACCTTTACGAACTACCAGTTTCACAACATCGGTGTGCCGCAAAACACCGAGCTGCGCGCCGCCAATGGCGTGGCGCCAGACACTGTCGACAAAGGTCTGATGGCCAATCCGGCTGTCATGGAGGATCCCACGCAGCGCGGCAAATTCAAAACGCCAAGCCTGCGCAATGTGGCGGTGACCGGCCCTTACATGCACAACGGCGTGTTTCAGGATCTCCGCACGGTTGTGCTGTTTTACAATCAGTACAACACCACCAATGAGGCGCGACATATTAACCCAGAGACCGGCGCGCGTTTCGGCATGCCGCCGGTGCCGCTGACCCTTTCGGTGAAAGAGCTGACCCACGGCCCGGCGCTGGATGATCAGCGTGTGGACGCCATTGTCGCCTTTCTCAAGACTCTCACAGACGCGCGTTATGAGCATCTGCTTGCCGAATAGCGGGGACGATTTTTTAATCGGTGTTAAATTCCAAGTGAAACAATAAGGATTGACTTGTCTGAGTAATTTTATCAGTTAAGTGCCAAAGTTCATCACTGGGATTAAAACCATGACTCGTGCATTTCTAACCACCACCGCGGCCGTTTTGGCCCTCGCCACTCCGGCAGTTGCTGCCACCAAAGCGGACGTTCTGACCAACTACGCGGACATCGCCGCCGCGAAGTATGAAGACAGCCTGACCACCGCGAAAACCCTGCAAGCGGCAGTGAACGCGCTGGTCGAAGCACCTTCCGCAGAAGCACTGCAAGCCGCCAAAGACGCTTGGCTGGCCTCCCGCGTGCCTTACCAGCAGACCGAAGTGTATCGCTTTGGCAACGCCATCGTGGATGATTGGGAAGGCAAAGTGAACGCATGGCCGCTGGACGAAGGTCTGATCGACTATGTGGACGCCTCTTATGGCGGCCCAACCGATGAGAACCCGCTTGCGGCGCTGAACGTTGTTGCCAACGCGACGCTCGACATCTCCGGCACCGCTGTGGATGCAACCGACATCACCCCTGAGCTGCTGGCCAGCACCCTGCACGAAGCAGACGGCGTGGAAAGCAACGTGGCCACCGGCTACCACGCGATTGAATTCCTGCTCTGGGGCCAGGATCTTAACGGCCACGAACATGGCGCAGGCGACCGCAGCTGGACCGATTTTGCCGCAGGTGACGATTGCACCAACGGCAACTGTGACCGCCGCGCAGCCTACCTGAAAGCCGCGACCGACCTTCTGGTCAGCGATCTGGAATGGATGGCCGCACAATGGGTTGACGGTGGCGACGCGCGCACTGCCGTGACCGGCGATGAGGACGCAGGCATCGTGACCATCCTGACCGGCATGGGCTCCCTGTCTTATGGCGAGCAAGCCGGTGAGCGTATGCGCCTTGGCCTCTTGCTGAACGATCCGGAAGAAGAGCATGACTGCTTCTCCGACAACACCCACAACAGCCACTACTATGATGGTCTGGGCATCCAGAACGTCTACCTCGGCGAATATGTGCGTGTGGACGGCTCTCTGGTCTCCGGTGCGTCGCTCTCTGATCTGGTGGCCGAAGCGGACGCCGGTCTAGACGCAGAGCTGAAAGGCAAGCTCTCCACCACCATGATGGGTCTGGGCCGCATCAAAACCGCCGCTGAGTCCGGCTTCTCCTATGACCAGATGCTGGAGCGCGGCAACGCCGCTGGCGAAGCGTTGGTGATGGGCGGCGTGAACGGCCTTGTGGATCAGACCAAATCCATTGAGGCCGCCGTGGCCGCACTGGGTCTGGACCAACTGGCCTTTGAAGGCTCCGACAGCCTCGACAATCCGGACTCTGTGTTCGAATAATACCACCCAATACGAGGGGCGGGACGGTCCCGCCCCTCTTTCTTTTGTAGCGATGATGCCAGCCAAACCTCTTCTTCTAGCCACGGCTCTCTGCACCCTTGCCAGCGCTGCCCGCGCGCAAGACCTTGATGACCGCCATCTGACCATTGTGCCGCGCACCTCTGAAGAAGCCGCGCGAATCGCCAAGGTCACAGCGCCTCCAACCGATTTCTCCAAACCGCAGCCGTTTGAGGCCCGCCCTGCGGGGGCCGCCACGGTGCCGGTGCGCCGCGATGATCTCGCCTTTGATCAGCCCTCCGCCAATCTTGGCATCGACGCCGGTCTCGATTTCCGGCTGGGCGAGGCGATGTTTGACAAGCTTTGGGTGTCTTCGCCCACTTCCACGCTGGCCTCTGACGGCCTTGGCCCGCTTTATAACGCGCGTGCCTGTCAAAGCTGCCACATGCGCGGCGGGCGCGGACACGCCCCTGATGGTCCTGAGGATGACGCGATTTCCTTCGCGCTCAAGCTGTCCATCCCTGGCACACAATCCGAGCAGATCTATGAGATCGAAGGCTTTGTCGGCACCCGCCCAGAGCCGAACTATGGCCGCCAAATTCAGGATTTCAGCCTGCCGGGCCATCCCGCAGAGGCGCATATAGACGTCGCTTACGACAGCTTTGAGGTGGCGCTCTCAGGTGGCGAAGTCGCCACCCTGCGCCGCCCGACCTTCTCCACCCGTGATCTCGGCTACGGGGCGTTCCACCCCGATGTGATGTTCAGCCCGCGTGTTGCGCCGCAGATGATCGGCCTTGGCCTGCTCGAGGCGATTCCCGCCGCAGATATTCTCGCCAATCAGGATCCGGATGACGCGGATGGTGATGGCAT
Source organism: Shimia sp. R9_2 (assembly GCF_017743735.1). Taxonomy (GTDB): domain Bacteria; phylum Pseudomonadota; class Alphaproteobacteria; order Rhodobacterales; family Rhodobacteraceae; genus Shimia. The sequence goes on along the minus strand of NZ_JAGHRO010000001.1, from coordinate 146,047 downwards.
TTCAGGCCGCGCCAATATTGTCTGGTCGCGCGAATTTCAGCGCCCGATGCTGGGTCGATTTGGCCTCAAGGCTGGCGCGCCCACCCTGCGCCAGCAGACCGCCGGCGCTTTTGCCACCGACATTGGCATTTCCAGCCCGCTGTTCACCAAAGGCCACGGGGATTGCACCGACACACAAGTTGACTGTGTGAATGCCATTCACGGCGACAAAGATGTACGCGTCTTTGAGGTCGATGATGTGGGGCTCGATCTCACCACTTTCTACAGCGCCAATCTGGCGGTGCCTGCGCGCCGAGATGTGGACGCGCCCGAGGTGCTGCGCGGCAAAGAGGTGTTTTATGACACCGGCTGCGCGTCCTGCCACCGTCCCGCCTATGTCACCCACCGCCTTGTCGATCAGCCCGCCCAGAGTTTTCAGCTGATCTGGCCCTATACCGACATGCTGCTGCATGACATGGGTGAAGCCTTGGCCGACAACCGCCCCGAAGCCCGCGCCACGGGCCGCGAATGGCGCACGCCGCCACTCTGGGGTGTGGGGCTCACCGAGCGTGTTTCGGGCCACAGCCAGTTCCTGCACGATGGCCGCGCGCGCTCCCTGCTGGAGGCGGTGCTCTGGCATGGCGGGGAGGCCGAAGCTATGAAGCAGCGCGTGATCGCGATGCCCCCCGAAGACCGCGCCGCCCTGATCCGCTTTCTGGAGAGCCTCTGATGATGAAACCCGCCCTTATTGCCTGCGCACTCAGCCTCGCAGCCCCTGCTTTCGCTCAGGAAGAGATCCACGTCGATCAGGGCGCGCTGGTCGACGCGGCGGTGGCTCAGCATATCCTGCCGCGGTTTGATCACCTTGCCGCCACCACAGCGACCCTCAGCGAGGCAGCAGACGCCAATTGCAGCCCCACCTCCGAAACCCTGCGCGCGGCCTACCACGCGGCCTTTGACGCCTGGATGGGCGTGAGCCACCTGCGCTTTGGCCCCACCGAAACCAACGACCGCGCCTTTGCGCTGGCCTTCTGGCCCGACACCAAAGGTTTTACCCCCAAAGCGCTCTCCGCGCTGATTGCCGATGAAGATCCGGTGATCGAGTCGGAAGCAGAATTTCAAACCGTCTCCGTGGCCGGTCGCGGCTTCTTCGGGTTGGAGTTTCTGCTCTATGACACGCAGCTCAGCACCTTGGGCGACGTGAGCTATCACTGCGCCTTGGTCCGGCGGGTGGCCTCAGACATCGCGCTGCAATCAGAGATGATCCTCACCGACTGGAGCGAAGGCTATGCGGCGCGGCTCACTGACCCTTCAGAGGCTGGCCCCTACACAACCGACGCAGAGGCGCTTCAGGTGATCTACAAGGCGCTGGGTGCCGGGCTACAGTTTGATTCCGAGGTGCGTTTGGGTCGCCCACTCGGCAGCTTTGACAAACCCCGCCCCACCCGCGCAGAGGCCCGCCGCTCCGGTCGCAGCCTGCGCAATGTGGCAACCTCCACCGCCGCGCTGGGCGAGCTAGCCGCGCTGCTTTCTACCCAGTCTCCTCTGATAGCTGAGGAATACGCTCAAGCCTTTGCCCTCATCGCTACGCAGGCCGAAGAGCTGCAAGATGATCCGGTCTTTGTCGGTGTGGCCGAGGTTCAGGGCCGGTTTAGGGTCGAAATTCTGCAGCAATACATCGACCGCGCCCGCGAAATCACCACCTTGGAGCTTGGCCCAGCGCTGGGCGTGAGCGCGGGCTTCAACGCGCTCGATGGCGACTAACATGGTCAGCCGCCGCCGCATGCTGGCAGGTCTTGCCGCCAGCAGCCTTCTGCCCTCGGCCAGCTGGGCCAGCGTCGGCACCCCGGCCTTTCTGTCTGCCGCCCGCGCCCCTGACGGGCGCTTTCTGCTCGCTGGTCTGACGGACGCGGGCGAGATCAGCTTCACCATTCCTCTGCCAGCGCGCGGCCACGCCGCTGCGGCCCATCCCGCCCGCGCCGAAGCGGTGGCCTTTGCCCGCCGCCCCGGCACTTTTGCTCTGGCGCTGGATTGCCGCGATGGCACGGTTCTGGCCCGGCTTGAGGCCCCCGAGGGGCGGCACTTTTATGGCCATGGCGCGTTTTCACCGGATGGCGCGCGGCTCTTCACCACAGAGAACGACTATGAGGCCGGTCTGGGTGTGATTGGCATCTGGGATGTGGCCGCAGGCTACCAGCGCCTTGGAGAGGTCTCCTCCGGCGGTGTCGGCCCGCACGAGATGCGCCTGATGCCCGATGGGCAGAGCCTTGTGGTTGCCAATGGCGGCATTGAAACTCACCCCGACATGGGGCGCGCTAAACTGAACCTGCCGACCATGGCGCCGAATCTCAGTTATCTCGATCTGTCCGGCACGATTCTCGAAACGGTTTCCCTGCCGCCCGCGCTGCATAAGAACTCAATCCGGCACCTCGCCCATCACGCTGATGGCACCGTGGCGCTTGCGATGCAGTGGCAGGGCGCTGAGGAGGCCGCACCGCCGCTTCTGGGCCTGCACCGGCGCGGCGGTGACATCACGCTCCTGCAAGCGCCAGAGCGCCTCCACCGCGCGCTGGATGGCTATGCGGGCAGTGTGGCGATCTCCGGAGACGGGCGCGCCGTGGCGATCACCTCTCCCCGTGGCGGCGTGGTGCATGTATTTGACCTCGCCAGTGGCCAATTCCTGCAGGCGCAGCCCGAAGACGACGTCTGTGGAATCGGCGCCAGCGCAAAGGGTTTCTTTTTTGCCACCGGCACCGGCGCAGTTGGCACTCTGGGCGAGGCCGCCAGACAGCACCACCTTCAGTTTGACAATCATCTGGTGCCGATCGGCACCTGACACGCCGGTCTTTGCCGCAGACCTTAAAAAGAGGCTCGTGGCGATCGGGTGCGAAAAAAGCCGGACCTGTAAAAGCGAAAACGGGCAGCGAAATCGCTGCCCGTTTTTCGTTTACCGATCAATCGGTTAAAGTGGTGAGCCGTATAGGATTCGAACCTATGACCCACTGATTAAAAGTCAGTTGCTCTACCAACTGAGCTAACGGCCCACTCTGTGAGGGCGGCTTTTAGAGTTAGCTGCGGGGGGGGTCAAGCGGATTCGTAGAAAAAAATCACACGACTGGAAACTAATCTGTTTCGGGCGTATATGCGCGCAATGGATACACGTGCTCAAACCCCTCTGACGTTCATGAAAATGCATGGTCTCGGCAATGATTTTGTCGTGGTGGATGCACGTGCGCGCACATTCGATTTGACCGACAGCCAGATCACCGCGATTGCCCACCGGCAAAAAGGCGTGGGTTTTGATCAGCTTGCGGTGATCACCCATGGCGCAGCTGGCAGCAATGCAGATGCGCATCTGACGTTTTACAACGCCGATGCCTCCACCTCTGCGGCCTGTGGCAACGCCACCCGCTGTATTGCGCGCCATCTGATGGATGAAACCGGCGCTGAGTCGTTGACCCTCACCACAGACCGCGGCACATTGTTTGCCCGCGAAGCAGGCGAGGGGCTTGTTTCGGTCAATATGGGCCAGCCGCAGCTGACATGGGATGAGATTCCCCTCTCTGAGGCCATGGACACGCTGGAACTGCCCATCGACGGTGTGCCAACCGCCACCGGTATGGGCAATCCCCATTGCACCTTCTTTGTGGAGGATGTCGCTGCGGTGGATCTGGCCACCTTTGGCGCGGCGCATGAACATCATCCGCTGTATCCTGAGCGCACAAATGTGCAGGTCGCCCAGATTGTGGGGGAGAATCACATCCGCATGCGGGTCTGGGAGCGTGGCGTGGGAATCACCCTCGCCTCAGGCTCTTCCAGCTGCGCCACCGCTGTGGCCGCTGCGCGCCGCGGTCTCACCGGCCGCAAGGTGCAAATTGATCTGGATGGCGGCACGCTGTGGATTGACTGGGCCGAAGACGGCGTCTGGATGACCGGCACCACCGAGCATGTGTTCACCGGCCAATTCACCGAAGCTTTTCTGGAGCGCGCCAAATGACAGCCGCCCCGCCGAAGTTCACCACCCTTGGGTGCCGCCTGAATTCCTACGAATCCGAGGCGATGAAAGACATGGCGCAGTCCGCAGGGCTGGAAAACGCCGTGATTGTGAACACCTGCGCGGTGACCGCCGAAGCCGTGCGCAAAAGCCGTCAGGAGATTCGCCGCCTGCGCCGCGAAAATCCCGACGCACAGATCATTGTCACCGGCTGTGCCGCGCAGACCGAGCCGGAAACCTTCGCCGTCATGGGCGAGGTCGACAAGGTCATCGGCAACACCGAGAAAATGAACCCCGCCACATGGCAGGGCATGGCCGCCGATTTCATTGGCGAGACCGAAAAGGTGCAGGTCGACGACATCATGTCCGTCACCGAAACCGCAGGTCATCTGATTGACGGCTTTGGCACCCGCTCGCGCGCCTATGTGCAGGTGCAAAACGGCTGTGACCACCGCTGCACCTTCTGCATCATTCCCTATGGCCGGGGCAATTCGCGCTCTGTGCCTGCGGGCGTGGTGGTCGATCAGATCAAACGTCTGGTGGACAAAGGCTTTAACGAGGTGGTGCTGACCGGCGTGGATCTCACCAGTTGGGGCGCGGATCAGCCGATGCAGCCCAAATTGGGCGATCTGGTGATGCGCATTCTCAAACTGGTGCCGGATCTGCCACGCCTGCGCATCAGCTCGATTGACAGCATCGAGGTGGATGAAAACCTGATGATGGCGATTGCGAGTGAGCCGCGCCTGATGCCGCATCTGCATCTCAGCCTGCAGCATGGTGATGATCTGATTCTCAAACGCATGGCACGGCGTCATCTGCGCGATGATGCGATCCGATTCTGTGAAGAGGCCAAAAAGCTGCGCCCGGAGATGACCTTTGGCGCGGACATCATCGCGGGTTTCCCCACAGAATCAGACGCGCATTTTGCCAATTCTCTGAAGCTTGTGCAGGAATGCGACCTCACATGGCTGCATGTCTTCCCCTATTCCAAGCGCGAAGGCACCCCGGCGGCCAAAATCCCAAGTCAGGTGAATGGCACCATCATCAAGGCCCGCGCCGCAGAGCTGCGCGCCGCAGGTGAGGCGCAGGTGGCCAAACATCTCGCCGCACAGCTTGGCAAGACCCATCACATCCTGATGGAAAACGCCCATATGGGCCGCACAGAGCAGTTCACCGAGGTGCATTTTGACGCCCCCCAACAGGAAGGCGCGATTGTCACAGCGGCAATCACCGGTGTGCAGGGGACCCAGCTGCTGGCATCATAAGACTGGGGGCCAGCCACCATCGCGCAGGCGCGATTCCCCCGGGATATTGGAGGCAAGAGGAAACGTGAGACCATGACAGAGGCCCCGATTCTCTATTCTTTCCGGCGCTGCCCTTACGCCATGCGGGCGCGGCTGGCGGTGGCGGTCTCGGGTGTGTCTGTGGAGCTGCGGGAAATCCTGTTGCGCGACAAAGCGCAGGCCTTTCTTGAAACCTCGCCCAGCGGCACTGTGCCGTGCCTGAAAGACGGCGCAGAGGTGATTGATGAAAGTCTCGATGTGATGCTCTGGGCGCTGCGCCAGAATGATCCGCAGGGCTGGCTTGTCATGCCGGAGGCCGGTTTTGCGCTGATTGAGGAGGCGGATGGCCCGTTTAAGCGCGCGCTGGACCGTACGAAATATCACACGCGCTACGCGGACGCCGATCCCGAGGAGAGTCGCGCCGCAGCCATGCGGTTTCTGAACAGCTTGGAAGATCAACTGAGCGACGGCTGGCTCTTTGGAGACAAGCCGAGCTTGGCGGATATGGCGATCCTGCCCTTTGTGCGCCAGTTCGCCTTTATCGACAAAACCCGTTTTGATGCGGAGGCAGAGCCCAACCTTGCCAATTGGCTGGCGCGGTTTCTGGAGTCTGATGCTTTTGCAAGTATCATGCCCAAGCTGCCGGTCTGGCAGGCGGGGGATGCGCCCACAGTGTTCTGCGGGCACATTGAAAAACCTTAGGCGGCTTTCTGAAGCGACTCGCGGGTTTTCAGAATGCCAAGCGCTGCGCGGGCGGCCTCGCGGCCTTTTTCCACAAAATGTGCTTTGTAGATTGCCATATGGTGCTCGGTTTCCTGGAAATGATGCGGCGTGAGCGAGACAGACAGCACGGGCACGCCGCTGTCCAATCCGGCGCGCATCAAGCCATCCACCACGGCTTGGGCCACAAAATCATGGCGGTAGATCCCGCCATCCACCACCAGCGCGGCGGCGGCCACTGCGCCATATTGGCCGCTTTCGGCCAGATCGCGCGCCAGCAGGGGCATTTCAAACGCGCCGGGCACGTCAAAAACATCCACTTGGGCGTCCGGGATCAGCTCGCAAAACCCTTTGAGCGCCTGATCGACGATATCGGCATGCCATTGTGCCTTGATGAAGGCAAATCGGGTGTGTGTCATCGTAATCTCCTTTGGTTCAGACACGTCACCCAAGGCGATTACGTACGCATAAGGCGCAGCCCCACGGCCACACCCATCGCACGTTCTCTTTCATCCGGACTTTAACCGTCGGCTCTGGCCTCTCACCAGATCTGCTGACACGCCTTTTCTGGCTCCACATCTTATCCCAAAACCGGTTCCCACTTTTGGGGATGTGGATGTATCCAAACAAAGACGCCGCTCGCGGGCTTACGGGTCGTGCCCGCATACCGCCGGTGGGGAATTTCACCCCGCCCTGAGAACGATGGCACCTTGCCAACATGGGGTCAGCTTTGCAACATCGCGCACAACGAACGACGTGAGGTTTTTATGCACCCCAACCCAGCCTTTCGCGGCACGGCAACCGAGAAAAACCTCGCCTTTGCGCGCGAGCGTGGCTTTGGCACACTGGCGCTCTCAGGAGCGGAGGACGCACCGCTGCTGTCCCATGTGCCGTTTCTGATTTCCGAGGCGGGCGACTACGCTGATCTGCACCTTGTGCGCTCAAATCCCATGGTGCGCGCAGCCAAGTCTGCGGTGCCTGCACGCCTCGCCGTGACCGGCCCTGACAGCTATGTCTCACCTGACTGGTACGGCGTGGCGGATCAGGTGCCCACATGGAATTATGTGGCGGTGCATCTCACCGGCCGGCTGGAGCCACTTGCGAGCGAGGCGCTGCCCGATCTGCTCGATCGCCTGTCCGCGCAATTTGAGGCCCATCTGGCGCCAAAACCGCTTTGGACCCGGGACAAGATGGACGCAGATGCCTTCACGCGCATGCTGCGCATGATCCTGCCTTTCCGGCTGCATATCGAGGATGTGCAGGGCACCTGGAAGCTGGGCCAGAACAAACCCACAGATGTGCGCCACGCCGCCGCCGCGCAGATGGCCGCACATGGGTTTGGTAGTGAAACACGGGAGCTTGCCGCCCTGATGCAATCTCCCTTTGCAGACCCTGATATGGAGTAAGAGATGTCCAAGTTGCAACTGATCCATTCCCCGGCCTCTCCCTTTGTGCGCAAGGTGAATGTCACCCTGGCGGAGACCGGGCAAACCGATGATGTGGAGCTGGTGCGGGTCAAAACCACGCCTGTGGCCACCGCAGATGAGGCCGCTGCGGCCAACCCGCTGGGCAAGATCCCCGCATTGGTGCGCCCCGATGGGCCTGCGATCTACGACAGCCGCGTGATTTGCCGCTACTTGGTGGCGCGCGCGGGAGCGGATCTCTACCCGGAAGAGCGCCTTTGGGATGTGCTCACACTGGAGGCCACGGCAGATGGCATTCTGGATGCGGCGGTGCTGGCGGTCTATGAGCGCCGCGTGCGGCCGGAGGAGATCGTTTCCGAGGCTTGGATTGAGGCGCAATGGGGCAAGGTCACCGGCGCGCTGGACGCGATCAATGAACGCTGGATGAGCCATCTCTTTGGCCCGCTGGATATGGGGCAGATCGCTGTGGGCTGTGCGCTGGGCTATCTTGATTTCCGCCATGGGGACCGCAACTGGCGGCAGGGCCGTGACGGGCTTGCGGGCTGGTATGCGGAATTTGCCAAGCGCGAGAGCATGCTGGCCACCATGCCCTCTGACTGAGCCTTGTGACTGAACTGGCTTTGGCCCGGAGCAAAGGCGCAGCGCGCCGCCGGGCATCGCCCATCCGCCCCTATGGGCGGGCGATTTTGCAATGTTAGAGACACATTCTAGGTCAACGTCCCACAGATCTGCAACGACTGGAACGGGTCACATAGACCGGCCCCCGACCCTGGGTGGGGGTGAAGCCCCCTCCCGTGGGGAGGGTCGGGGGCTGGTCGGCTTCGCCGCCTGCGTTTTGGCGGAGACCAAGCTTTTCAGATTTTAAGGACGACGCTTTAAGGGTTCAGAGCGCGGATACATAAAGCGCGCTGAACAGAAGGGAGCATCGCCCACCCGCGAACGGGCGATGCCCTAACTCTTACTCTGCCGCGATGGTCGGCGTTTCAGCTTTCTCGACTTTCACGGCGGAGAATTTGAACTCCGGGATTTTCCCGTAAGGGTCCAGCGCCGCGTTGGTCAGGATGTTGGCCGCCGCTTCCACATAAGCAAAGGGCAGGAACACGTTGTCCGGCGCCACGGCACGGTCGGCCCGCGCCATCACGGTGACAGAACCGCGACGGGTGGACAGCGTGAGGTACTCACCCGGCTCCACGCCCAGCTTGCGCAGGGTGGAGGGGTGCAGCGAACAGTTCGCCTCTGGCTCCAGCGCATCCAGCGTGGTGGCGCGGCGGGTCATCGACCCGGTGTGCCAGTGCTCCAGCTGACGCCCTGTGATCAGCACCATCGGATACTCATCGCTCTGGGTGTCATCCGGTGCAATCACCGACGCCGGTGTGAAGCGCGCACGCTTGCTTTCCCGCGGGAAGCCATCGCCAAACACAATCGCCTGACCGGGATCTTCCGGGCTCAGCGACGGATAGGTCACCGCTTGGCCTTCCAGACGCTCCCAGGTGATGTTGTCGAGGCTGCCCATGTTGAGCTTCATCTCGGCAAACACCTCTTTGGGGTGCGTGTAAGACCAGTCCAGACCCAGACGTTTGGCCAGCTCGACCTCAATCCACCAGTCTTCCTTGGCTTCGCCCGGAGGCGGGGTGACAGGGCGGCCCATCTGGACCTGACGGTTGGTGTTGGTCACCGTGCCGGATTTCTCATACCAGGCAGAGCTTGGCAGGATCACATCGGCATAGTTGGCGGTCTCGGTCAGGAAGATGTCCTGCACCACCAGATGGTCAAGCTTGGCCAGAGCGGCACGGGCGTGATCCACATCCGGGTCAGACATCGCCGGGTTTTCCCCGAGGATATACATGCCCTTGATGTCGCCTTCATGGATTGCATCCATGATTTCCACCACGGTCAGACCCTTCTGGTTGGAGAAGTCTTCACTTTCCCAGACCTTGGTGAAGGCGGAACGCACACCGTCGTCCATGACCGACTGATAGTCGGGCAGGAACATCGGGATCAGGCCCGCATCAGAGGCGCCCTGCACGTTGTTTTGACCACGCAGCGGGTGCAGGCCGGCGCCCGGCTTGCCCACATTGCCGGTCATCAGCGCAAGGCTGATCAGGCAGCGGGCATTGTCGGTGCCGTGGATGTGCTGGCTGACGCCCATACCCCAGAAGATCATGCCGGCCTTGCCGTTGGCAAAGGTGCGTGCCGCATCGCGCAGCAGCTCAGGATCGATGCCGCAGATCGGCTCCATCGCTTCCGGGCTGAAGTCCTTCAGATGGGCTTTCATCTCTTCCCAGTTCTCGGTGAACTGCGAGATATAGGCTTCATCATAAAGCTCTTCTTCCACGATCACATGCATGATCGCGTTCAGCATGGAGACATCCGCGCCCGGCTTGAACTGCAGCTTGTGGGAGGCATAGCGCCCCAGCCCCACGCCGCGCGGGTCACAGACGATCAGCTTGCCACCGCGTTTGGTGAACTGCTTGAAGTAGGTCGCCGCAACCGGGTGGTTTTCGATCGGGTTACAGCCGATGGTGATCGCCACATCCGCGTTTTCGATCTCGTTGAAAGTGGCCGTCACCGCGCCGGAGCCGACGTTCTCCAGAAGCGCCGCCACAGAGGAGGCGTGACACAGGCGGGTGCAGTGGTCCACGTTGTTGTGGCCAAAGCCCTGACGGATCAGTTTCTGGAACAGGTAGGCTTCTTCGTTGGAGCATTTGGCAGAGCCGAATCCGGCAACATTCGTGCCTTTTTCTGCGCGCAGCTTTGACAGCCCACCGGCCGCCGCATCCAGCGCCTCTTCCCAGCTTGCTTCGCGGAAATGGGTCATCAGATTGCCCGGATCCACGTTCAGACCTTTGGCTGGTGCGTCTTCGCGACGGATCAGCGGCTTGGTCAGGCGGTGGGGGTGCTCGATATAGTCAAACCCGAAGCGCCCTTTGACGCAGAGCCGGTTTTCATTGGCCGGACCATCAATGCCTTCGACATATTTGATCTTGTCGTCTTTGACCTTGAACTTGATCTGGCAGCCAACACCGCAATAGGGGCAGACGCTTTCGACTTCGCGGTCGTAATCCGCGCTGTCACCCGCGCCGGTCTCATCCAGCATGGTGGCTGGCATCAGGGCGCCGGTCGGGCAGGCCTGAACGCATTCGCCACAGGCCACACAGCTTGAGCCGCCCATCGGGTCGTTCTGGTCAAACACGATCTGAGAAGACGCGCCGCGCCCGCTCATGCCAATCACGTCATTCACCTGAACCTCGCGGCAGGCCCGCACACAGAGGTTGCAGTGGATGCAGGCATCCAGATTGACGCTCATCGCCACGTGGGAGGCATCCAGCAGCGGCACCGCCTCAGGCGCTTTGGCCGGGAATCGAGACTGTTCCACCCCGACTTGTGCTGCCATTGCACCAAAGTGGCTGCTGGCGTCGTGCTTCACCTCCGGCTGATCCGCAGCCAGAAGCTCGATCACCATCTCGCGGGCCTTCTTGGCGCGGGTGCTTTCGGTGTGGACCACCATGCCGTCGCTGGCGGGGCGGATACAGGAGGCCACAAGCGTGCGCTCACCTTCCACTTCCACCACACAGGCGCGGCAGTTGCCGTCCGGACGATAGCCTTTGGCCGGTTTGTGGCACAGATGCGGGATCACAAAGCCATCGCCATTGGCGGCTTCCCAGATCGTTGTGCCTTCCGGCACGGTCACATCTTTGCCGTTCAGAGAGAAGGTAACGGTGTTGGTTTGGCTGGCGTCAAGCATCTCCGAACTCCTCACGAAGAATGTCCATAAGTTGGCGGGCTATCGTTTTGTCGATTTGCAGTGTTTGACTTAGTTTTCCGGGAATCTGCCTTTCGTCACTGCCATAAGTGTTGAGCTGGAGGAGTTTTTTTCCATCCTTCTCGGTAGTCATATATTCGCAAACTACCTGGGTGGGATGGAGACTTCTGATCGTTTTCGCGGATGGCGAAAATTTCAAAACAACAGCCATCTCAGATCTCCTCCCCAAAGTGTTTCATCACAAGGCGGATCGGGTTGGGGGCCGCCTGCCCAAGACCACAGATGGAGGCATCGCCCATCACCTGACACAGGTCTTCCAGAAGCGGCTGATCCCAGCTGTCCGCCTGCATCAGCTTCACCGCTTTTTCACAGCCGGTGCGGCAGGGGGTACATTGACCACAGCTCTCATCCTCAAAGAATTTGAGCATGTTTAGAGCCGCATCTTTGGCGCTGTCCTGATCAGACAGCACAACCACAGCAGCAGAACCGATAAAGGTGCCATGCGGTTGCAGCGTGTCAAAATCCAGCGGCACATCATTCAGGGATGCTGGCAGCAGACCGGAGGACGGGCCGCCGGGCTGATAAGCTTTGAAGACATGGCCCTCTGCCATGCCGCCTGCCGCTTCGATGATGTCATCAATGGTGGAACCCGCTGGCAGCAGATACACACCCGGTTCCGCCACGCGGCCAGAAACCGAATAGTTGCGCAGCCCCTTGCGGCCGTTCTTTTCGACCGAATTCAGCACCTGTGGGCCAAAACGGGCAATCCGCGCGACCCAGTACAGGGTCTCCACATTGTGCACGAGGGTCGGCTGGTTGAAGATACCGACCTGCGCCACAAACGGTGGGCGGTGACGGGGCAGGCCGCGCTTGCCTTCGATCGATTCGATCATCGCGCTTTCTTCGCCGCAGATATAGGCACCTGCGCCGCGACGCACGTCGATGTAGTCTTCGGCCACGATGCCTTCTTCCACCAGATGCGCGATCTCCTTTTTCAGGATCTTGATCACACCGGGGTTCTCGTCGCGCATGTAGATAAAGCAGGTCGCCGCTTCCACAGCCCAGGCCGCAATCAGCATGCCCTCAAGGAACATATGCGGGTTGCGCTCCAGATGGTGACGGTCCTTGAAGGTGCCGGGCTCGCCTTCGTCCCCGTTCACCGCCAGATAGCGGGGGCCGGGGTTGGCGCGCACAAAACCCCATTTGGTGCCGGACGGGAAGCCCGCACCACCAAGACCACGCAGGCCAGCTTCTTTGATCTGCTCCTGCACCTCTTCCCAATTGCCGTTTTCACGCAGGGCGCGCAGGGTCTGATAGCCGCCGTCAGCCTTATATTCCGCCAGCCCCTGGTAGTCGCCGATCTGCGGATGGGTTTCCCCGGCATGGATCGCGGCGTTCACCTTTTCATGGGTGGCATGCAGAATGTGGTTGTGGCCCACTTCGACCACAGGCGCGGTGTCACAGCGGCCCATGCAAGGCGCGCGCAGCACGCGCACTTCGGACGGGTCCATGCCGATTTCGAGCGCTTTGCGCAGCTGCTCGACCCCGGCCAATTCGCAAGACAGCGAATCACACACGCGAATCGTCAGGGCAGGGGGCGGGGTCTCATCCTCGGCCACCACATCGAAGTGGGCATAGAATGTCGCCACCTCATAGATCTCTGACTGCGCCAGACGCATCTCTTCGCCCAACGCACGGATATGCGCTGCGGACAGATGTCCGTAACTATCCTGAATCAGATGCAGAAATTCGATCAGCAGATCGCGGCGGCGTGGCCTGTCGCCCAGCAGCGCCTGTATTTCGTTTAAGGCGGAATCATCCACCTGACGGCCTTTGGGCGTACGGCGTGATTTGCCGGTGCCCTTCTTTTTCCAAACGCCTTTTGAATCGTCCAGCGGTACCATAGTGCTCTCCCTACCAGATCGACATAGGGTGACATCACAAAGGCTGATGATCAATCAGGCATTTCTTATCTGTAGATAAGCATTGCTTATCATGCGCCCAGCTTGAGGACGTTACGTAAAGCTTCCACCGTAGACAGCCCCGGCAGCCGGTGTGGCGTGACCAAACTGACGTCCTTTTCCACTGCAGGATCGCCCAGCGGCAGGGCTACGATGTCCTGCATTTCACCCAGACTGTGCAGCAATCCTTCGGGAATCACGGTGGCCGCCACACCGTTTGCAGCCATCAGCAGTGAAGAAGTGAATTCGCCGGTCTCCGCCACCACAGAGGGCACCACACCCACGTCGCGAAACACCAAATCCAGAATGCGCCGGTTCTGCATACTCGGCTCAAGCAGGCTCAGGGGCAATTCCGCCGCCTCCGCCCATGTCGCCGTGCCGGTTTTACGTGGCGCCAGCGCCTTTGGTGCCACCAGAACATAGCGCTCTTCATAGAGCGGCTCGACCCGCATCATCTCTGGGGAGACGCCCTCGCCATAGGTGATGCCCGCATCAAACACGCGCTTTTCCAGCCCCTGCTGGATGGTCAGCGAGGAGGCCGTTTGCAGCCGCACCGTGATCGCGGGGTGGGCGGCGCGCAACTGCCCCACGGCCTGCGCGGCAAATCCCACGGCGGTGGGGATCACCGCAAGCGAGAGCTGACCGGTGACCTCGCCCCCGGCGGAGCGGAACTCCTCTTCCAGCAGTTTCATCCCGTCCATGATCTTGCGGGCGTGCCGCATCAGCGCCTCACCCTCGGGGGTGAACCCCTGAAACCGGTTGCCCCGTTTCACAATCGCCGCATTGAGCCGCTCTTCCAGTTTGCGAATGCGCATGCTGAAGGCTGGCTGAGAGACGCCACACTCCTCAGCGGCGCGCGCAAAATGCCCGTGACGTGCCAGTGAGGTGAGAAATTCGAGGTCTTTCAGGCTAATCACGGCGCAGATCTCCGAAGTGAGCGACACTGCAAGCACTAGCCGCTTTGCGTCATTGGAGCCAGTCAAACGCGAATCGACTTGGCCTCTGAGCGACCTGCAGCGCAGAGGGCTGCGGCATGTCCTCGCCGCGCAAAACCCATGGAAACCGCGTCAAAACCCATGAATTTCAGCGGTTTTGGCGATTCTTCAGAATTTTCGCACCCGCCCCTTGAGGCGGCTCAGACAGCGCCTAAGTAAGAGGTTACAGTGGAATGTGCGACATTCGCGCCACTCTCAATCCTCTGTTAAGCGCGACACAGAGCCGCGATGCGCCTCCTGATGTGACTGCGCGCTGGACGGGTTGCACCACCTTCGTTAAAAACCGCCCATGAAAGGCTACGGGCAACCGTGGCCGGAAAGTATTTATAGGCCGCTGTTGCGGTCGCTTAATGGAGGAACCTCGTGTCCCACGCAGAAGATCACGAAGGCACCCGCAGAGACTTTCTCTACTACGCCACCGCTGGCGCAGGCGCAGTCACTGCCGGTGCAGCCGTCTGGCCACTGGTCAATCAGATGAACCCCTCCGCGGATGTGCGGGCGCTGTCCTCGATTCGCGTGGATATTTCGGGCATTGAGCCAGGCACCCAGCTGACCGTGAAGTGGCTTGGTAAGCCGGTCTTTATCCGTCGCCGTACGCAGGGTGAGATCGACGCCGCCCGTGCGGTTGCTCTGGAAGACCTGACCATCGACGCCACCAGCCAGAACGCCAACAAGCCCGGCACCGACGCTGCGGATGAAAACCGCGCGATGGATGAAACCGGCGAATGGCTCGTCATGATGGGTGTGTGTACCCACCTTGGCTGTGTGCCTCTGGGCGACGGCGCGGGTGAGTTCGGCGGCTGGTTCTGCCCCTGCCACGGCTCCCACTACGACACTTCCGGCCGCATTCGCAAAGGCCCGGCCCCCCAAAACCTGCATGTTCCGCTCGCCCGCTTTGAAGGCAGCGAACTGGTTCTAGGATAAGGAACGCGATCATGTCCGGAATTCCACACGATCATTACGAGCCCAAGTCGAAGGGCGCAAAATGGGTTGAAAGCCGCCTGCCGGTGATTGGCCTGATTTACGACACCATCATGATCCCGACCCCCAAGAACCTGAACTGGTGGTGGATCTGGGGCATAGTTCTGGCTTTCTGCCTGGCGCTGCAAATTGTCACCGGCATCGTTCTGGTGATGCACTACACCCCGCACGTTGATCTGGCCTTTGCCTCCATCGAGCACATCATGCGCGATGTGAACGGCGGCCATATGCTGCGTTACATCCACATGAACGGCGCATCGCTGTTCTTCTTTGCGGTCTACATCCACATCTTCCGTGGCATGTATTACGGCTCCTACAAGGCGCCACGTGAAATCACGTGGATCGTCGGCATGATCATCTACCTGTTGATGATGGCCACCGGCTTCATGGGCTACGTTCTGCCTTGGGGTCAGATGTCCTTCTGGGGCGCGACCGTGATCACCGGCCTGTTTGGCGCGATCCCGTTTGTGGGTGAAGGCCTGCAGACCTTCCTGCTCGGCGGCCCTGCGGTGGACAACGCCACCCTGAACCGCTTCTTCTCGCTGCACTATCTGCTGCCGTTTGTGATTGCTGCTCTGGTGATCGTCCACATCTGGGCGTTCCACACCACCGGCAACAACAACCCAACCGGTGTTGACGTGCGTCGCGGCTCCAAAGAAGAAGCCCAGAAAGACACGCTGCCATTCTGGCCCTACTTCGTGATCAAAGATCTCGTGGGTCTGGCGATTGTTGTCACCATCTTCTTCGCGGTTGTGGGCTTCATGCCAAACTACCTCGGCCACCCGGACAACTACATCGAAGCCAACCCGCTGGCGACGCCTGCACACATCGTGCCTGAATGGTACTTCCTGCCGTTCTACGCGATCCTGCGTGCCTTCACCGCCGACGTTTGGGTTGTGATGGCCGTGAACTGGATCACCGGTGGCATCATCGATGCGAAATTCTTCGGTGTTCTGGCGATGTTTGGTGCGATCATCGTGATGGCGCTGCTGCCATGGCTCGACACCTCCCGTGTCCGCTCCGGCCGCTTCCGTCCGATGTTCAAATGGTGGTACGCGCTGCTGGTTGTCGACTTCATCGTTCTGATGTGGGTCGGTGCTCAGGAAGCCAAGTTCCCCTATGACTGGATCTCTCTGGTGGCGTCTGCCTACTGGTTTGCCTACTTCCTCGTGATCATGCCGCTTCTGGGTATCATCGAGAAGCCGACAACTCCGCCGGCGACCATCGAGGAAGACTTCAACGCCCATTATGACATCAAGCCTGCCGAGTAATAAGGACAACAGCCATGCTTAAGAAGCTTAGCATTATCGCATTCGCGGCACTGTCCCTGTCAGCAGGTGGTGCCATGGCCGCAGGCGGCGCGGGCCACATTCACGATGTGGACTTCTCCTTCGAAGGCCCGTTCGGCAAATTTGACCAGAACCAGCTGCAGCGCGGCCTTCAGGTCTACACCGAAGTCTGCTCGGCCTGCCACGGGATGCGCTACGTGCCCCTGCGCACGCTCGCAGACGAGGGCGGCCCGCACCTGCCCGAAGATCAGGTGCGCGCTTACGCGGCGCAGTTTGACATCTATGACCCCGAGCTGGATGACGACCGCCCGCGCAAACCAACCGACTACTTCCCAGAAAGTGGTCTGGAAAGCGCACCGGATCTCAGCCTGATGGCCAAGGCCCGCGCCGGTTTCCACGGCCCTTACGGCACCGGCATCAACCAGCTGGTCAAAGGCATGGGTGGTCCGGAATACATCGCCTCGATCCTGACCGGCTACACCGGTGAGGAAAAAGAGGAAGCGGGCACCACCTTCTATGAAAACACCGCATTCCCAGGTGGCTGGATCGCCATGGCGCCGCCGCTTTACGGTGAGGATGTGGAGTATGCCGACGGCCACTCCAACTCCCTGCACCACGAAGCCGAAGACGTCTCTGCCTTCCTGATGTGGGCCGCAGAACCCAAGATGATGGCCCGCAAGCAAGCCGGTCTGACCGGGGTTCTGTTCCTGGTGGTTCTGAGCACATTGCTCTACCTGACCAACAAAAAGCTCTGGGCGCCGGTCAAAGGCAAAAAGCTGGACCTCTAAGGCCTGACCTGAGCAAGATAAGAAAGACGCCGTCAACGAAAGTTGGCGGCGTTTTTTTGTTTTGGATTGGCTGTGATGGCTTCGCGCCAGGCATGTTTGGGCTGAGGCCGCCCTTGGTTGCGCTGGTTCAAGCGCTGGCCCCACCTACCCATCGCACCTGAAAAAGGGCATCAACAGGTATGACTGACCTTTCAAGAATAGCGGCCATTATGTCTGATATGGACATCTCGGTCACCTCGGCACAGGCGCTCTCAGGCGGACACTCCCGGCAGACCTGGCTGGTCACCTGTGCAGACAACAGGCGCGTCGTCCTGCGCTTCGGAGGCGCCCACTCCCACATTGAAGCCGCGATTCTCAACCGGGCAAAACCCGTTGTCCCTGTCCCGGAGGTCATTGCCTGTGGCGCAGGGTTTTTGATTTCTGAGTTCGTCGAAGGCCAGACCTTGGAAGCGCTGCTCCACGCGGGCATCGCTGCGGGTGAAGGCGAAGCGCTGGCCGCCCAGCTTGGCCAATCCGCTGCCGCGATTGGGACCGTTGAGTTTGACCGTTCCGGGTTTTTCACAGACGGCGATCTGTCGGTAGGCAAAACCCTTCCACAAGCGCATCTACTGGCACCGTTTTGTGCAGAATGGCTCAGCAAGTCAGGGCGTTTCACCTCTTCTGAGACAGAGAGATGGAAGGCGCAGTGCGCACAAAACTTCGAGATATTGACCCCTCTGAACCAGATCAGCCGCTTGGTGCACTCGGATATGAACCCGAAGAATATCATCGTGGACCGCGTCGACGGGGGCTGGAAGCTCAAAGCTTTCATTGACTGGGAATTTGCCCATTCAGGCTGCCCATTTGCCGATGTTGGTAATTTCTGCCGGTTTGCCTCGGAATATCCCAAAGGTTTCCTGCGTTCTTTTGTCAAAGCCTTTGAGGACGCCGCGCCTCTGCTTACCGAGGGCTGGCAAAAACAGGCACGGGTTCTGGACATGATTGCTCTGAGCGATCTGGCCTCAAGGTCGGTCGGACATGTGGTTGGCGACAAAGCAGCAGCGCTGATCCGCTCTTGGACTGCCAACGGTATCCCGCCACTCGTGTGAAAGCCCCAAAACCGTAAGTCTGCTTCCCATTCGACCGCAGCAGATCCTGGAAGGCCCGGAGCCCTCCCGCTTACCAAGTAAAGCGACGCCCCAGCTTCTCATTCCCAAAATATCCCGGGGAAGCCACCGCTTGCGGTGGCAGGGGCAGCGCCCCTAAAAAACCCCCCGCTTCCCCCTCTCACTCCGCAGCCAGCTCCGCTGTCCCCAGCCGGTTAAGCCCCTGCTCCTGCAACATCTGCACAAGCTGCGCGTGGGAAACCTCCTGCACCGGCACATTGGCGCGCAAGGCCAGCGCCGCGGCCGTGCCGGTGGCCTGTCCCATCGCCATACATTGCGGCATGCCGCGCACCGAGGCAAAGGCCACCGGATCCGCCGACAGAATGCGCCCGGCAAACATCAGGTTGGGGATGTGCTCTGGCAAAAGTGCGCGAAACGGGATGGTGTAAAACTGCCCGGCCTCGAGCGCGGCGTGATGGGTCATCTCCCCTTCGGCGCGCATCACATCATCCACCGGGTTGTCACAGGCCACAATGCCATCGGCAAATTTGGTGGCGCGGGCCAGATCTGCGCCGGTCAACCGGTAAACCCCTTGCAGCTTGCGGGTCTCGCGCACCCCGACCGTGGGCGACAGCATCGCCATATGCGCCCCAGCAAATCCGGGCACATCGCTTTGCAGGAACTGCGCCAGCTGGTGGCACCGCCTGCGCCCTTCCTGAGTCGCAGCGGCCACCGCCACGGGATCCGTGCCATCCACGCCCCGCACATGCACCGAATTGCAAAACACCGTCCCCGGATGAAACCCGCGCATCAGGTAAAGCTGCGCCAGATCCGCGTGCAGCCGCCCCTCGGCAATGCCCTTGGCCGCATACGCCTGAAAATACGGATCGGGATCGGCAAAGGCGCGGTCCCAGTCCACCCCCATCATGAAAAACGATATGGTCACCGCCATCATATTGCCGGAGGCATCGCCCAAAGCGTAAGGCACCCCCGCTTTGGCGGAAATGTCGCCATCTCCCGAACAATCAATGACGATCTTGGGCTTCACTGTGAACGGCCCGTGCCGGTCACAACACCGCACGGCAGAAATGCTGTGGCCCGCCATCTCCGGTGCGATGGCCATCGCCCCCAGGCGGACCTGCACACCGGCCTCTTCCAGCATCTCAAACATGGTCAGGGTGGCCACATCGTGGTCATAGATGATCTCAGGCCCGAAATTCTCCAGCGTAGAGGCGCGTTTTTCCGCCGCCGGTGGATCCATCGCGGCCAGCCGGTTGGTCAGCTCCTCGATCAGCCCGCCAATGATGCGATCCATCGGATAGGCCCCACCCCAGGGCATGCCGGGGCAAAAGGCCATCACGCCGCCCACCTTATGGGTCGCCTCCAGAAGCGTCACCGCAAGCCCCTGCCGCGCCGCCGCAATCGCGGCTCCGAAACCTGCCGTTCCGCCCCCAATCACCAGCACATCGGTCTGAACACTGTCTTTGGCCAATTTCTATTCCCCGCCCTTTAAAACCCGGCGCCTGCGCCTTTTGGGAAAAAGACGCCCCACAGCGCGCCGCAGTCAAGCAGAATGTCAGACAAGAAGTGGCGCGGCTGTCCGCCAACCGTTGCCAGAGGGCAGCCGTCCGCCATCCTGCCAATATCTTCTCATTCGTCAAATATCCCGGGTGAAGTCACATCATTGATGTGACGAGGGCAGAGCCCTTCTGCTGATCCTTTAGCGAATCCCAAACCCCAAACACAAAAAAGCCGCCCAAAAGGCGGCTTCTTCAAATCTGTGATGCAAGTCTTGCGACTTAGCCCTGACGTGCTTTGAAGCGACGCTGGGTCTTGTTGATCACGTAAACGCGGCCCTTGCGGCGCACAACGCGGCAATCACGGTGCCGGTTCTTGAGCGAGCGGAGCGAGTTCTTGACCTTCATGGGTCTTCTCCTCATTTCGCGGCGCTGCATTGCGCCTGGGGTTACGGGACCTCTCCTCAGAGAGGCGATGAATTCATGGTGGGCGATACTGGGATCGAACCAGTGACCCCTTCGATGTCAACGAAGTGCTCTACCGCTGAGCTAATCGCCCTTTACCGACGTATACGTCCTGACCCCTAATGAAAGGGGCGCGGAAATCCGCGCCGGTGGCGGCTTCTATAAAAGGAGTCGCGGGGGGGATCAAGGGCTTTTGGCACAGTAATTTTTGCGTCTATAATTTGTTGGAACAGGAGAGACGATGCAAACGCAGGCTTATCACATTTTTGCCCCTGAATCATGCCGGACATCGGTGGTTTTTGCCTCTCCGCACAGCGGCAATGACTATCCTGAGTGGTTTATCCGGCGTTCCCTGCTCAACGCGCATACGATTCGCTCTTCAGAGGATGCCTTTGTGGATCAGCTGTTTGCGGATGCCCCGTGCTTTGGCGCGCCGTTTCTGGTGGCCAATGCCCCCCGCGCATTGCTGGATCTCAACCGCGCGGCCGAAGAACTTGATCCTGCGCTGATCCAAGGCGTGCGCAAGGTGGGCCACAATCCGCGAGTCGCCTCCGGACTTGGGGTGATTCCCCGCGTGGTGGCCAATGGGCGGGCGATCTATCACGGCAAAATGAGTCGTGCTGAGGCCGATCACAGGGTGGAGCACTACTGGCGGCCCTATCACCGCGCGCTTACGAATCTCCTCGCCGCCGCGCACAATCAATTTGGCGAAGCGATTCTCATTGATTGCCACTCCATGCCCCATGAGGCCGTCGCCGGAGCCGCCCGCCGCAGCGGTAATGCGCCCGAGATCGTGCTTGGCGATCGCTTTGGCGCGGCTGCGGATGTGGAGATCGTGGACCGGATCGAGGCCGCCTTTGTGCGCGCGGGTTTCACCGTGTCGCGCAACACGCCTTTTGCCGGCGCCTATGTGACCCAGCAATACGGCCGCCCGCACCGCCGCCAGCACGCTATTCAGGTCGAGATTGACCGCGCGCTCTATATGGATGAGGCGCGGATCGAGCCGCTGCCGGAGTTCGACAGCTTCCGCACACGGCTGCGGAGTGTCATTGCAGAGATCTCCGAGATCGGCGCGGCACCGGAGCAGGATCTGGCCGCCGAATAAGCGCGCCAGCGGCCCACCGGCGTTTCACACAT
Organism: Shimia sp. R9_2; assembly: GCF_017743735.1. GTDB lineage: Bacteria > Pseudomonadota > Alphaproteobacteria > Rhodobacterales > Rhodobacteraceae > Shimia. The sequence continues at coordinate 124,666 of NZ_JAGHRO010000001.1, read as the reverse complement.
CCCTGCTGAGGCTCTCTGATTCCCTCTGACGCCGCGCTTTCATTGACCTTACGTGCAGGCTTCGTCAGATTGCGCGCAAACCTGAGGAGAGAGCCATGTCCAGCGCCCTGATCGTGATCGATGTCCAGAACGACTTTTGCCCCGGCGGCGCATTGGCGGTGCCCGAAGGTGACCTGATCGTGGCAGGCATCAACGCACGGATGGCCGCCTTTGACACGGTGGTGCTGACACAGGATTGGCATCCCGCAGGCCATTCCTCCTTTGCCAGCAGCCACGCAGATAAAGCGCCTTATAATCTGATCGAGATGCCCTATGGCCCGCAGGTGCTGTGGCCGGATCACTGCGTGCAGGGCAGCGCAGGCGCGGCGTTTCATGACGGGCTGGATGTTGATCGGGCCGATCTGATCATCCGCAAAGGCATGAATCCGGCCATCGACAGCTATTCCGCTTTCTTTGAAAACGACCAGACCACCCCAACCGGGCTTGAAGGCTACCTGCGCACCCGCGGCGTTACCGCGCTGACACTGGTGGGGCTGGCCACGGATTTCTGTGTGAATTTTTCGGCACAGGATGCCGCGCGTTTGGGCTTTGATGTCACGGTGGAAGAGGCACTTTGTCGCGGCATTGATTTAGATGGATCTTTAGCCTCCGCTCGGAATACACTACAATCTATTGGTGTGTCTCTTATATAGCATTAACGATTTGAAATTTATTAACCTTTTACCGCCACGCATAATACGTTGCCTTTGGGAGTAAGCGTATGTCAGCGGGTATATTGGAACTGAGGCAGGCGCTCGCAGCATTTGACCGGAAAAACACTCGGTCTGGTAGATTGCAGCGCTATGCGCGCGGCCGACGCCGCTACGCGACCAGCCGGCTGGTGGTCGAGGTTCTTGGTGCAACCTTGATTATGGCGGCTGCATCTCTCCAACTGGGTCTCACAGCACTCGCCGCCGCACTTGTCGGAGATGCGATCGACCTGCTGATTCTACGCAAAATCAAGGCACGTCTGAAAGCCGGGGTGTCGATCCAGCGCATCGAACGCCTGTCCACTCTCAGCGCCTTTGCTCAGGCGGCGGGTCTCGCGGTTTTTGTTTCCGTGATGTGGACATCCCTGCCGGGCGAAGTCGGGCTGTTGCTCTGCCTCAGCTATCTCATTGCGGCGTCTATCAACGCGATCATGGCGTATTCTTACCACCGCGCTGCAGCGACGGTACGTATTGTGGTCTTTGGCCTTGCCATTGTGCTGCTGTTTCTCAGCGACATTTACACTGGGCGACAGGAGGGCGTGCCGCTCCTTATCAATATCTGCGCCACACTGCTGGTGGCATATGCGATGCTGCCCTTTGTGAACTATGTCACCAAGGTCCGCTTTGGCGATTTGCAGCAAAAACGCCAGCAGATCGAACAGGCGCTGGCGCTTGCCAAGGCCAACGCCTCTTTGCTGGCGCAACAGCGGGAAACACGGCGTCTTCTCTCCATCCCGGAAAACGCCGCCGAAGGTGTTTTGATGCTGGATAAAGACGCCTGCATCCTCTGGGCCAACCCTGCCTTCACCAAACGCTCGGGCTACGCGTTGGAAGAGGTGTTGGGGCGGCGGCCTTCGGAGTTCCAATACGGCCCAGCCTCTGATCCCGAGGCGGAGGCCAGCTTGCGCGAGAGCATTATGGCTGGCCGGACCGCCCGCAAAGTCAATATGAACTACACCAAATCCGGAGAGGCATATTGGGTTGAAAGCAATGTGGCCCCGGTGTTTGACGAAAAAGGCGAGCTGGAAATCTGCGTCTCCATTGAGCGCGACATCACGCTGCAGAAACAGAATGAACGAGAGCTGGCGGAGGCCAAACGCGCCGCAGAAATAGGGGAGCAGGCCAAAACCATCTTCCTCGCCAATATGAGTCATGAAATCCGCACACCGATGAATGGCATCATTGGCATGGCGGATCTGCTGTCTGATGCGAATTTGGAGCCGGAACAGGCGCTCTATGTGCAGACCATCCGCCACTCTTCTGAGGCGCTGCTGACGATCATCAACGATATTCTTGACTACTCAAAACTGCAAAGCGGCAGCATGGCGATCAACCCGTCCCGCTTTGATTTGAAGGCGCTCATTCAGGATATTGTGAACCTGCTACAGCCGCAGGCCGATGCTCGAAATCTGTCACTCAATGTCCACATACAGGACGACCTGCGCCAGTTTTTGTGGGGTGATCACGGGCGTCTGCGCCAGATCTTGCTGAACGTGATCGGCAACGCCATCAAATTCACCGAATTTGGCAGTGTTAGTGTCGAAGTGGCGCAAAGTGAAGGGGGCGATGGCCTGACCATTCAGGTCACGGACACAGGCATCGGCATTTCGACCAACCGGCTCCCGCATGTGTTTGAACAGTTTGAGCAGGCCGACAAGGATACCACCCGCCAATTTGGTGGCACCGGTCTTGGCTTGGCAATTTCTCGGCAGCTCGCGCGCATGATGGGCGGGGATGTAACCGCCACCAGCACGCTGGGCGTTGGCTCCTGTTTCACCATCAATGTGGCCATCCCCTCGGCACGCGCCCCCGACATCATACAGGATTCGGCACAATCGGGCCTTGATAAGAGCCTGTTTGAGGGGGTGAAAGTCCTTCTGGCAGAGGACAATCGCACCAATCAGCTGCTGATCAAGAAGATGTTGAAAGACCTGCCCCTGCGTCTCTATGTGGCTGGGGATGGCTCTGAGGCGGTTGTGCAAGTCATTTCCGAGGAGCCTGACATCGTGCTGATGGACATGTCCATGCCGGTGATGGATGGCCTTGATGCCACCCGCGAAATCCGCCGTCTCAGCATTACACAGCCCAAGATCGTGGCCATCACCGCCAACGCTTACAGCAGCGACCGCGCGGCCTGCATTGAGGCGGGCATGGATGACTTCCTGAGCAAGCCTCTGCGCCGGGCCGAGTTGTTGGACACACTCGCCAATATCCTGCGGGCGCGCGGCTCTCAGCCACTGGACGCCTAGTCCCGCCCAAAGACCTGCCCAGTGCTCCCTCCAACGCTGCGCCCCAAGCCTCAAACGCTTATGGGCTTGGAGCGCCCCGCAATTCTCGGTATCAACAGCACACTATATGAACTTGAGGGCCGGCAAAGATGGTCGATATCGCTACGCGCGTCTGGAACCACAAATGGAAGATCGACCCGATTGTGCGGTCTCTGATCGACAACGACTTTTACAAGTTGCTGATGTGTCAGTCGATTTTCCGCAATCGCCCTGATGCCCATGTCACCTTCAGCCTGATCAACCGCTCCTCCAAAGTGCGGCTTGCCGACCTCATCGACGAAGGAGAGCTGCGCGAACAGCTTGATCACATCCAGTCGCTGTCGCTCTCTCGTGGGGAAAGCACCTTCCTGCGCGGCAATACCTTCTACGGCAAACGCCAGATGTTCCGCTCTGACTTCATGGAGTGGTTTGAGAACATGCGCCTGCCGGATTACCATCTGGAAAAGCGCGACGGCCAATATGAGCTGACCTTTGAGGGCAAATGGCATGAGGTCATGCTCTGGGAAATCCCCGCCCTTGCGGTGCTGATGGAGCTGCGTGGCCGTGCCGTGCTGAATGATATGCGCAAATTTGAGGTGCAGGTGCTCTATGCCCGCGCCATGACCAAGCTCTGGGAAAAGATCGAACAGCTGCGCGCGCTGCCTGATCTGCGCATCGCCGATTTTGGCACCCGCCGCCGACACTCCTACCTCTGGCAGGATTGGTGTGTGCAGGCCATGGGCGAGGGGCTGGGCGACAAATTCATCGGCACTTCCAACTGCCTGATCGCCATGAAACGCGATCTGGAGGCCATCGGCACCAACGCCCATGAAATGCCCATGGTCTTCTCCGCGCTGGCCAACTCCGACGCAGAGCTGGCCCACGCGCCCTATCAGGTGCTGGAAGACTGGCATGAGGAGCACGACGGCAACCTGCGCATCATCCTGCCAGACACCTATGGCACCGAAGGCTTCCTGAAGCGCGCGCCCGATTGGCTCGCAGGCTGGACCGGCATTCGCATCGACAGCGGCGATCCGGCCTCCGGCGCGGAAACCGCGATCCGCTGGTGGAAAGAGCGTGGCGAAGACCCCACCAAGAAGCTCATCATTTTCTCTGATGGTCTGGACACCGACAAGATTGTCGAACTGCACAACCAGTTCGCCGGCCGCGCGCGTGTGTCCTTCGGCTGGGGCACCCTGCTCACCAATGATTTCCGCGGCCTCACCCCGGATGACGGCCTCGCGCCGTTCTCACTGGTCTGCAAGGCGATCAAGGCAGACGGCCGCCCCACGGTCAAACTCTCTGACAACCCCAACAAAGCGATGGGGCCACAAGAAGAGATCGACCGCTACAAACGCGTCTTCAGCGTTGGGGAACAGGATAAGATGGACGTGATTGTTTAGGCTCAGGACCCATTAATTTTTCCGCACCGGTGTCAAAACATCAATGGGTTCTGAGCCTAAGGGGGCAGGGGCCGCTCAGCCCCGCCACCGCCGTGCCATCTCTAGCGCGCGTTCTGCATAGCCCCGCACCGCCGGATCATCATCCGCATACCGCCCGTTGGTCCAGCCACAGCTGGCCAGCCCGCGCATCAATGTGAAGGCCTCAAGCAGGTCTTCTGCCCGTTCCGGCAGCGCCCTCACAGTGGCATAGCCCCGCAATAGCGCCGCGCCCAGCTCTTCGCGGTTGGGCTGATCCCAGTTTTGCGACATCTGCACGCCCAGCTCATACATGCGAAAGCCAAACACACCGTCGTCAAAATCAATCAGCCGCACCTGATCGCCCTGTTGCAGCACATTTTCCCGCAGCGCATCCGCATGGATCAGGCCAAAATCCCCACCCTGTTCGGCGTGCTTGGCAATCACCTCACGCAGCTCTGCGCCAGCCTCGCGCAGCTCTGCAGATTCCGCTTCCGTCAGGCTTGGGTTCTCCCAATACCGCCCCCAGGCCGGATCCGGCCCCAACAGCGCCTCGAGATCCATTGTCGCGCGCTCAAAGGCCTCCGGGCGGGCCATGTCATCACTGACCATATGCAGCCGCGCCAATTCTGCCCCCAGCGCTTCATGCAGGGCCTCCTGCTCGGCAGGGGGCATCGCCAGCGGCACGCCACCTTCGCCCAGCGGCTCGCCGTCCAGCCAAGTCACCAGCGAGGCCACCCGCGCGCCACCTGTCGCCAGAACCTCACCGTCCAATGTGCGGATCGGCTGCGGCACGGTCATGCCCGCCGCCACCAGCGCCTCTGACCACCAGAGTTCCGAGCGGATCGCATCATCGCTCTGATAGCCGGGCCGATGCAGGCGCAATGCGGCGCGCTGCCCCTCTGGCCCCTCGGCCTCCAGCACGATGTTCTCGCGGTTCTTGATCAGCCGTGGTGTCGCGGTGACCTCCCAAGCCTTCAGCGCGTCCTGTGCGGCCTTAAGTGCCTCTGCTTCGGTCATGCCACTTTCTCCAGCGCTGCATCCATCACCTCCGCCAGCTGATCGGCGTTTTCCTTGATGAACACACAGGGCGGGCGGATCTTCAGCGTGTTGTCAAACCGCCCCTCGGTGTGCAGCAGCACCCCAGTGTGGCGCATCTCCTCCACCACCGCATCACAGAGCGCAGTCGCAGGCTTGCCGTCCCGCCACAACTCGGCCCCGAAAAACAGCCCCGAACCGCGCACATCGGCAATCACATCATGGCGCTTTTGCAACTCGCCCAACAGGCCAAGCGCATAGGCGCCCACCTCTCTGGCGTTCTCCACCAGCTTTTCATCCTCAATCACGTTCAGCACCGCCATCGCCGCCGCCGCGCTCACCGGGTTGCCGCCAAAGGTGTTGAAATATTTGAAGCCCTCCTGAAAACAGGTCAGGATCTCCGGCCGCGTGATCACCGCCGCCACCGGATGGCCGTTGCCCATCGGTTTGCCCAGCGTCACGATGTCAGGCGCGAAATTCAGCTTCTGATGGCCCCACCAATGGCTGCCAATCCGGCCAAAGCCCGGCTGCACCTCATCGGCAATGATGATCCCCCCCGCCGCACGCACCAGCGCAATCGCCTCATCCAGAAAACCCGCCTCCAGCGTCGGGAAGCCTTCGTTGGCAAAGTAGGGGCAAACAATCAGCGCCGAGACCCCGTGGCCGTTCTCTTCCAATGTGGCAATCGCCTGTTTCACCCCTTCGGCAAAGGCCGCCGCCTGTCCGTCGCGGGTGCCGCCGGGCGGCATCATATTGTCCGGCGCCGGGGCGCGCTGCACATGCGCCTGAAAGCCGCCAATCGGCACTTTGGAGGTGTTGAGCTGGCTCACCGCCGTGGTGTTGCCGTGATAGGTGTTGTCGGTGGTGATCACCCCGGTCTTGCCGGTCATCGCCTGCGCCATACGCAGCGCCACATCATTGGCCTCAGAGCCGGAACAGACCATCACCATACTGTCCAGATCATGGTCAAACTTGGCGGTCAGCGCCTCGCCATACTCCACAATCCCGTCATGCACATAGCGCGTGTGCGTGTTCAGCACCGCCGCCTGTGAGGCAATCGCCTCCACCACCTTGGGGTGGCTATGGCCCACATGCGGCACGTTGTTGTAGCAATCCAGATACTGCCGCCCGTCCGTATCCCAGAGATAGACACCCTCGCCACGGGCCACATGCACCGGCTCTTTGTAAAAGGTGGTCATATGCGGCCCCAAAAGCCGCGCGCGGCGCTCATAGATAGTGGTCATGTCGCTCTCCTGTTTGGCGCGACCCTAGGTTGAACCTCTGACTATGCCAAGCGGACATTCGTGAATTTTCGTCGCGAAAGCGCGCTGGGTTTTATCCGTCCTCACCCCGTACCTTGCCGCGCATGGATTTGACCTCGCCGCGCTCTTTCTTGGCCTTCAGTCGCCGCTGTTGGCTGCCATAGGTCGGCTTGGTCTTGATCCGGCGTTTGGGGGCGACCAGCGCCTTGCGGATCAGATCTGCCAGTCGCTCACGCGCGATCTCTCGATTGCGGGCCTGGCTGCGGGTCTCGTCACATTGGATCACCAGCGCGCCGTCTTTGGTCCAGCGCCGGCCCGCCAGCCGTTTCAGTCGGGCCTTGATTGGCGCGGTCAGCCCGGGAGAGCGTGCCGCCTCAAAGCGCAGCTCCACCGCAGTCGCCACCTTGTTCACATTCTGCCCGCCCGGCCCGCTGGCGCGCATGAACTGTTCGGTCAGCTCCCAATCCTCAATTGTGATCTCATCACTGATTCTCAACATGGCGCTCCCCGTGTTGCGCGACCGATGGGTTAAGACATGCGGTTTTCTATGCGCCCAAAAATTCCACCGACGCAATACAGTAGGGATACCGACGCGATACCGTCGTGTGATTTTTGCCCATAAAAGAGGTTAATGCAGAAACAAAAAGGGCTGTTTCCCGCGTTGGAAACAGCCCTTCGAGATGATTGGAGGTGCGCCGGTTAGGTCCACACCAATTCGGACATTATGTCAGCCAAGGGCTGCCTCAGCTGCACTCCTTCCAAACTGTTCCGACTCCGTTCTCCATAGCTTCTCTAGACAATGGGCACCTCCTTTCAGATTGTTTCGCGTATCTCCAGCCTGCCATAGGTTGGAGATATGTCAAACAAAATCATGTGGTGCGTGCTGTCAAAGACCCCACGATGATGCGGAATGGCACAAGTGCGAGCAAAGCAAGCGAAAGTTTGACCATCCAATCGGCAAAGCCAAGGCTCACCCACAGCGGCGCGATCGGGCCGACACCCAGCAGGGGCAGCATTTCACCGGCCCAGCTGACGTCGTTGCCGGGTTCAACAAAGGTGAGTGCGCCGCTGAAGGCAACGGTGAAGAAAATCGCGGTATCCAGTGAGGAGCCGATCAGGGTGGAGGCCAGCGGCGCACGCCACCAGGCACCGCCACGCAGACGATCAAAGATAGCAACATCAAGCAGTTGCGCGGTCAGGAAGGCCAGACCGGACCCGATGGCAATGCGCAATGTCACCGCCGGATAGGTGAAGCCATCGCCTTCCAGCATGATTTTGGTGCCGATGAAGGAGCAGATCACGCCGACGATGAACCCGGTCAGAACCACGCGGCGCGCAGCGGCGACACCGTACACCCGGTTCATCACATCGGTGACAAGGAAAGCGAGAGGATATGTGAAAGCACCCCATGTCAGCCATTGCCCGTAAAGGAACTGCACGAGGATGTTAGAGGCCACCACAATGGCGGCCATGGCAAGAATGCCAGGAAGATAGGTCTTGTTCATAAGCTTAAGCCCGTTTTGACAAGGTAGCGGCGACTTGGCCCCACGCGCATCGCGGGACGACAGGCACCTACCTTTAAGGGGCGGATAGATCAAGTTTTATTGAGGAAGCACATATTCCACGAGTTCTGTGCGCTGGATCAGCCGGAAATTGTCGTCAGAGATCATCGTGAGCCTGATACGCCCCTCAGCATCGCGCCAGACCGACAGGCCTTCGAGATTGTCGTGACCGCCTATGCCATTGCGAAACAATATCTTTTCGTCAGTAGCGCCGGTTTTGTCGACGTGAAAACTGCGCACGCGGGTGCGAAACCCAAAGCCGTTAAAGCCTCGTTCCAGCAGATAAAGCCGCCCGTCTGGGCCAAAATCCGCGCCAACCGGTTGAAACTGTTTATCCCGTCTCAGGGTAAAGGCCGCGCGCCACCGTTTCCCCTGCAGCACATAGGCTTGGATCAGACTGTCGTTCTCCAGCGCATCTTCGGGCATCACCAGCAGTCGCCCTGCGGGATCGACCGCAAGCGCCTCAAAGCCCGCGTTCCCTTCCATTTCTTCAAACCAGGCTTCTGTGGGAAAGGATTTGGGCGGCGTGCCGGGGGCAGTGAAAGCTTCAACCCGATGCACCCCTTCAAAGGACACCACCAACGCTCCGTTCTTCAGGCGGGCCAGCCCTTCGCTGTCCCTTTGATTGGTGTGCGGGGAGAATTTTCCCTTTTTGTTGAGAACCTTATCGTGTCTGACATTGGACAGGCTCACAATCACACCATTCTCGCGGGCGATGTCGGCGCTGACAATCTGGCCGCGGTCGGAGATGGTGATCAGCTGCGTGCCATCCTCTGAAATCTCCAAACCGGAAAACCCGCCAAACCAGCCCGCCTGGATCTGCCACCGATAGGTGGACAGATGCTCTGCGGTGCCAGATTTGGGGTTAGAAGCTTCGGCCCAAAGCGCCAGCCCGCCGGACACGGCGAGGCAGGCGGTTATGGCGATTGCAAGACGGTGACGCATTGGCGGGGCAGATCTGTCATTTGAAGGTCACGGCGAGGTTTCGGCTTGGGCGCATTGGGGTCCGGTGGCGGAGGCGGTGGTGGGAACAGAATATCCTGCACCCATTTTTTGGCATCTGCGCAGCCATCTCCGGCGGGGGGCGGGTCCTGATTGACACAGCCTGCGGCCCCATCCGGGCAATTCAGTCTGACGTGAAAATGATAGTGGTGTCCCCACCACGGGCGTATCTTGCGCAGCCAAGCCCGGTCGCCTTTTTCGTCTTCACACATCTGCACTTTGGCACCGGGGAAGACAAAAATACGCGCCACACGGGGATCACTCGCGGCCGCTTTCAGGATCTCATGATGCTGTTTTGTCCAGCTGCTGTTGACATAAGCCCCATTGTCGCGCCGCATGGAGATCGACGAAATATTCTCCCGATCCGAAGCACTTAGCGAAAGGTTGTTTGCCGGGCGCATCCAGATATCGACGTCCAGCCCAAGCTGGTGGCTGCGGTGCCCAGTGAGCATCGGCCCACCGCGCGGCTGGCTTATGTCTCCGATATAGAGCCCCTGCCAGCCCGGCTGACGTGCCGCCTTGGCAGAGAGATCCTGAATATAGGAGATGGTTTCCGGATGGCCCCAGTTGCGGTTCCGCGAAAGCCGCATCGCTTGCCAAGTCGGCCCGGTCTCCGCCAGCTCGGCACCGCCGGCCAGACAGCCTTTGGCGTAGCTGCCATACGGCGTGCTGCTTTGTTTTGAGCCTTCGGGTTTCGCGCCAAAAAGCTGTTTGGCGGCAACCCCCTGCATGGCGACGGGCACTTCCTGCTGGGTGGAGAGCACCACCGAAGATTTTGGTGTGTCTTCCTGACAGGCGGCCAAGCCAAGCAGGGCAATCAGGATGAAGAGGCGTGGCCCCATTGTGCGCGATCTCCCTCTGGGTCAACCCAGCGTAGCAGGATCAGCCCCACCAAGAAAAGTGCGATCAGCGGGGTCACGCCAATCTGTTGGCTGTCTGACAATGTGGTCATCACACCGATGAGAAATGGGGCAATAAAGGAGGTGGCTTTACCCGCCAGAGCGTAGAGCCCAAAGGACTCAGCGGTGCGTCCCGGAATGGATTGACGTACCATCATTGTGCGGCTCGCGGATTGGATCACGCCACCCGCCGCGCCGATGATCGCGCCAATCACATAGAAGGTGTAATCCGGCAGGTTGGACTCCGGTCCAACCGCGATACCAAAGACGCTTTCACGGGATACAAAGATGATGGAAATCGCCACCCCACAGAGCAGCAGAATGCAGATATTGATCACCGGCTTCGGGCCAAATTTCGTGTCTGCCTTGCCGCCAAGCCAGGCAAAGACTGCGCCTGCGATGATCGCCAGAATGCCAAAGATACCCACATCCACCACGGACCACTGCAGCACCCCTGCCGCATAGATGCCGCCGAAGGTATACATGCCGTTCAGCGCGTCGCGATAGAACATGGAGCTGCCGAGATAGGCAAACAAAGAAGGGGTTTGCGGCAGGTTGCGGATTGTCCCCCACACATCGGTGAGCGCTTTGCCCACAGCGCCTTTGGGCGCTTTGGTGGGGCGCGGATCACGCACCCACAGGAAGAAGGGGATCATGAAGACCGCATACCAGATCGCGGTAAGCGGGCCGACAAACCGTGTGCCCTCGCGCTGCTCCGCATCCAGCCCGAAGAGCGGATCTTTCCCGATCAGCGTTTTACCTGTTTCCGCGTTTTCGGCAAACAGCGTGAGCATGACCACCAGCCCGACCAGACCGCCGAGATAGCCAAAGGCCCAACCGTTGCCGGAGATACGTCCGATTTCCTCTTTGGTGCCCAGATCCGGCAGCATCGAGTTGGTGAAGATCGTGGCGAACTCCATCCCGATCATGCCGATGGCAAAGAGGGTCAGGGTCCACAGCAGGTTGAAGTTGTCCGGCGCAGCCCACCAAAGGCCAAAGGCGCCAACCACATACATCACCGAGAACAGCCATATCCAACGCAGTCGGTTGCCAGAGCTGTCAGACAAGGCGCCCAGCACAGGGGCGAGCACGGCGATGATCACACCGGCCGCGGCGATCCCAAATCCCCAGGCAGCCTGCGCTTCTGCGCCGTCGCCAATCAGGTCTTTGATGTAGGGAGCAAAGATAAATGTGATCAGAAGGGTGTTGTAAGGCTGGCTTGCCCAATCAAAAAAGAACCAACCCCAGATGCGCTTTTTTGTTGCCGTCTTGTTCATCCGCATCCCCCCGGACTTTAGCTTCAATTAGACAGGAAGGATCAACCATAGCAAGTTATTCCTGCATGGGCGGCCAGGGCCGTGTTGCTTCGGCATCAATCCAGGCTTTGATCCATTCCGGAGCTGGCGGGGAGCTTTCGTCACGGCCCAGAGCCTCCATCACCTCTGCCGGCGGCACAATGCCTTGGCGGTTGGTGATCGCCGCACGATAGAGCGCGTGGTTGGCGCATTCGCCGTTCTGCTTCCACATGGATTGCTCAATGTAGACAAAGCGTTCGTCCCAATAGGCCGTCCGGCTGCGCATTTCGATTTTCTCAAAAGTCCGGATACGCCGGCGATAGCGCACCGTGGCCCCGGCCATCGTCATGCTCCATTTGTTTTTGCGCAGGACAGGGACCAACCCGATGCGGCTGGCCAGCGGAATGCGCCCCAAATCAAACAGCGTCAGGGTGCGGCCGTTGTTAAGCTCCATCCACAGATCAATGTCAGAGGGCCAGCAGCGGTGCTCTGACACATGTGTGCCGGTCAGCGGCAAAGGCGTGGCGTTGCGGTATTTGACCAACTCTTTGATCATGCGCATGACAGGGTACATGGGGCTCTCCTTTGCACGCCCTTCAAGGCTGCTTTAAACGGTTCGTCAACCGACTTCCTCGCGTCAGTCTTGTGCTTTTTGCGCTTGGTGCTTAACTGTGGGCCAATCGCAGCAAAGGAGCCCTCCATGATGGCAATTTACGGTCCGCTGAGACTGATCCTGGACATCGCCTTCTTCTTTATGTTGGCGCATATCATCATGAGCTGGCTGATCAATTTTCAGGTCTTGAACCTGCGTCAGCCGATCGTGGCGCAAATCTGGACCGGTCTGAACCGTTTGCTGGAGCCGATTTATGAGCCGGTGCGCCGGGTGCTGCCTGACACGCGCCCGCTGGATCTCGCGCCGCTGGTGGTCTTCGTGATCATCATCTCGCTGCGTGATTACATCCTGCCGTCTATCCTTCTGGGCTAAACGCACGCTTCGGGCTTGAGCCTGCTTGGGCACTGTGGGACAACTGCGCAGAGCAGATTGCCCAGATAAACAAGGTGAACAATGCGGGCTGCCAGCACCGTTCTCAGTGATGTTTTCGGCTTTGACGCATTCCGCCCCGGGCAGGAAGAGATCGTCAGTGCCGTGGCACAAGGCGAAGACGTCCTGGCCATCATGCCGACAGGCGGTGGCAAATCTCTGTGTTTTCAATTGCCTGCGCTTTTGCGCGAGGGGGTGACCGTTGTCATCTCCCCGCTGATCGCCCTGATGCGCGATCAGGTGCGGGCCTTGCGGGAAACCGGGGTTGAGGCCGGTGCGCTGACCTCTGGCAACACCGATGAGGAGACCGCACAGGTCTGGGACGCAATCGAGGCGGGGCGGTTGAAGCTGCTTTATATTGCACCCGAACGGCTTGCCTCCGGTGCCGCGCTGGGCATGTTGCGCCAAATTGGCGTTAGTCTGATTGCCGTGGATGAAGCCCACTGCGTCAGCCAATGGGGCCATGATTTCCGCCCGGACTATCTGCGCATCGGAGAGCTTCAGCAGGCGCTGAATGTCCCGATTGCCGCCTTCACCGCCACTGCCGATGCGGAAACCCGCGATGAAATCATCGAGCGGCTGTTTGCCGGGCGCACCCCGCAGGTTTTCCTGCATGGCTTTGACCGCCCCAACCTGCATCTGGCCTTTGCCGCCAAAGACAATCCGCGCCGCCAGATCCTGCAATTCGCCGCTGCGCGCAAAGGGCAGTCCGGCATTGTCTATTGCGGCACCCGCGCAAAAACCGAGAGCCTTGCCAAGGCCTTGCGCGAAGACGGGCATCAGGCGCTGTTTTATCACGGCGGTATGGATCCGCAGGAGCGGCGTGAAACCGAGGCGACCTTTCAGCGCGAAGACGGGCTGATCGTTGTGGCCACGGTGGCGTTCGGGATGGGTGTGGACAAACCCGACATCCGCTGGGTGGCCCACGCCGACCTGCCAAAATCCATCGAAGCCTATTATCAGGAGATCGGCCGCGCCGGACGGGATGGCGCACCGGCAGAGACATTTACGCTCTTTGGCCCTGATGACATCCGCCTGCGCCGTGCGCAGATCGACGAGGGGCTTGCCCCGCCAGAGCGCCGCGCAGCTGATCACGCGCGGCTCAACGCGCTGTTGGGGCTGGCCGAAGCGCTGAAGTGCCGCCGCGAACAGCTTCTGAAGTACTTTGGCGAAGATGAGGTCACCTGCGGCAAATGTGATCTCTGCGACACGCCGCCCGAAGTCTTTGATGGGACTGTCGCCGTACGCAAGGCGCTTTCGGCCATTCTGCGCACAGGGGAGTGGTTTGGCACCGGGCATCTGATCGACATCTTGCTTGGCAATGAAACCGACAAGGTGCGCGAGCGCGGCCATGATGCGCTGCCGACCTTCGGGGTGGGCGGCGAGTTTGACAAAAGTCAGTGGCAGGCGGTGTTTCGCCAGATGATGGGGCATGATCTGGTGCGCCCCAACCCGGAGCGCCACGGGGCTCTGACCATGACGGATCGGGCCCGTCCGGTCCTGCGCGACGAAGAAACTGTGGAGTTGCGCCGCGATACCATTCGCGTGACCTCCCGCAAACCGGCGGCCAAAACTCTGGTAAGCGAAGAAAACGCGCCGCTGATGTCTGCGCTCAAAGCCAAGCGGCGTGCTTTGGCCGAGGCCGCCAAAGTGCCGGCCTATGTGATCTTCAATGACCGCACCTTGGCCGAAATGGCCGAAGCGCGGCCCGGGGATCTGGACGACATGGCGCGGATCAGCGGTGTGGGGGCCAAAAAGCTGGCAAACTATGGCGATGCGTTCTTGGAGGTCATCAACGGCGAAGCCGAACAGATGCACCCCAGCCGCCGCAAAATCGCCGGTCGCCAGGATGCAGATCTCTATGACCAGCTGCTGGAGGCGCAATCGCGCCTGATGCGGGGGCCAAACGGCATCGACAAACCGATGAGCTGCTCTGCCTCCCTGCTGGCCAAGGTCGCAAGCCTGAAGCCACGCACCTCACAAGACATGGAGCGCCTGCTCGGGGATCGCCGTGCAGATCGTTTTGGTGCCGCCTTTCTGGACGTTCTGTATCAGGCAGATTAGATAGATTCTAAATCAGATGGAGCTGCCGCATGCTTGTTGTAATTTCACCGGCCAAACGCCTGAATTGGGATGCTGTCGAAGGGCCCACCACCGCGCCTGATTTTCAGGAAGATGCGGTGCGCCTCGCCAAGACAGCGCGCAATCTGACTTTGGGTGATTTGCGCAAGCTGATGGATCTGAGCGATGATCTGGCACGTCTGAACCGCGATCGTTTCAAAGCCTTTGAGGCCGAACCGGACGCAGAGATGACGCGCCCGGCTGTGCACGCCTTTGCCGGTGACACTTATGTGGGTTTGGATGCTGGCAGTCTGGAACAGGATGAAATGGCCTGGGCGCAGGACCATCTGCGCATTCTGTCCGGTCTTTACGGTGTGCTGCGCCCGCTGGATGCGATCCAGCCCTATCGTCTTGAAATGGGCAGCCGTCTGAAGACCCGCCGCGGATCATCTCTTTATGATTACTGGCGAACCGCTCCTGCAAAGGCGCTGCGCGCGCAGGCAGAGGCCATGAACACCGACACGCTCATCAACTGCGCCAGCCAAGAGTACTTTGGGGCGGTGGATCTGAAAGCGCTGAAGATGCGCGTGATCACTCCGGTCTTCATGGAAGAGCGCGACGGCAAAGCCAAAATCGTCTCTTTCTTTGCCAAAAAGGCCCGTGGCTCCATGGCGCGCTTCATGATCCACAACCGCATTCAGGACCCAGAAGGCCTCAAAGGTTTCGACTACGGTGGGTATCGCTTCCAGGAAGATATGTCCGAAGGCGACCGCTGGGTCTTTCTGCGCGACTACCCCGAAGCGGGCTGATCAGATCAGCTCGCAATCGCCTCGGAATTTGACTCAAACGGATCAAGGGTTTCTTCAGGGTGCATCTCTGAAATCACCTTGAAAATCTCCGCCTTGCGTAGGGGTTTGGTCAGGTATCGATCCAACCCGTGGCTCAACACATGCTCCTCATCGCCCTCATTGGCCAAGGCGGTGAGGGCGACAATCGGCGTGCGGCGATTGTTGTTGTTGGCTTCCAGCTCGCGGATTTTTTGCGTGGCCTGGGTGCCATCCATGCGCGGCATGGAAATATCCATGAAGATCAGATCAGGCGAATAGGAGATATACTGCTCCACCGCCTCGACACCGTCGTGCGCAAACATCAGCTCCAGATCGAGAGATTTGAGCAGCTTTTCAAGCACCAGACGGTTGGTTTTGTTGTCTTCGGCAGAGAGCACACGCATGCGCCGGCGCGCGGTTGCTTTGCCTTTGGTGTTCTTGGGGCTGGCCTCTGCCGCTTTTGCAATGCCAAGGTTGAGCTCCGCGCGCGAGCCGGGTTTGGCCAGAACACTCTTGATCAAGCCTAGATCATCGGCATCCCCGAAGGCTTTCGGGTCCGAGCTCAACGCGACAATTGGTGTCGCAATCCCCTGCGCGCTCAGTTCGGTGTTCAGCTGCTGCGCATCAATACCGCCAGCCGCGTGATCGGCCAGGATCAAATCCACATGTTGGGCCAACAGCATGACCTGCGATTGATCGGTGCAGATCGTGACGGTTGCCCCCATCTGTTCCAGCTGTTTCTTCAGCAGGTCGCTGTTCACCTCGGTGTCAGATGCCACCAGCACATGCTGCACATTGTCCGGCAGCGGCACCGGCAGGTGATCGCAGTTCTCGTCGATCGGCAGGGTCAGACGGAAGCCAAAGGAAGTGCCCGCGCCCACGGTGGATTCCACCCAGATTTCGCCGGACATGAGATTGACCAGCTGTTTGGTCAAAGCAAGGCCAAGGCCGGTGCCTTCGAACTCACGGTTCTGGCTGGTGTCGACCTGATTGAATTCGCCAAAGATGTGATCGAGCTGCTCTTCGGCAATCCCGATTCCGGTGTCTTCAACGGTCACATGCACCACGGCGTTTGAGCCATCGTTGGTGATCACCCCAACCACACGCACAAGGATGTGCCCGGTGTGTGTGAACTTCACACCATTGCCAATGAGGTTTGTGAGGATCTGGCGCAGCCGCGCAACGTCGCCCACAAACTGGGTTGGCAGGAAGAGGTCGTAATCCACCAGAAGCTCCAGCCCGCGCTCACGTGCGGAGACCTGATGCAGGGTCATGACCTCGTGGATGCAGCGCTCCAGATCGAAGGTCTCATTGCGCAGACCGACGTTTTCCGCCCCGAGTTTGGAATAATCCAGAACATCGTTGATGATCGACAGCAGCGCTTCGCCGGAGTTCTTGATGGTGGAGGCAAACAGACGCTGCTCTTCGGTGAGCGTGGTGTCCATCAACAGGCTGGCCATGCCCACAACACCATTCATCGGCGTGCGCAGCTCGTGGCTCATATTGGCCAGAAACGCAGATTTCGCCTGACTGGCAGCTTCCGCTTCCTGACGCGCTCGCTCCAGTTCCGCTTCTTGGCGCACCGTGTCCGTGATGTTCATCGCAAGACTGGCACGATCTTCGCCAATGTTGCGGTGATCAATCAGCTTGAGGAATTCCTCGTTCCACAGCTGCACAATCACCGGCTCAGGCTCTTCGTGGTGCCAGCGCTGCTGCATCATGTTGCACCAGTCGTCCGGCGAGGTGTCCTCAAGCACAAAGAGGCCCTCATGCGCCGCAAATTCCATGATTTCGTTGTAAGAAATCCCGGGCTTGATGTGCTCCGCGCCTTCAAAGATCGCCAGATAGCTTGGGTTGGCGGCAATCATCTTGCCGTTTTCGTCAAAGAAGGCAAAGCCATCGCGGATGGTGGAAAGCGAATGCCAGAGCCTGTGCTCTGCCTGTTCAGCGCGCTCTTGGGCGTTTTCCAGATCCGTGCGGAATTTTTTGTTCTCTTTGGTAACGGTCTTGACGGTCTCGCGCGCTTCGACAATCTCGTTTGCCAGCTGCGCAGCATGTTTGCCCAGCTTACGATTGGCCGCATAAAGCTCGCGCTTTTTTAACTCTAACAAACGTTCTGCAGCCAAACGGGCGCGCCGTTCGTCAGCAAGTTTTTGCGTCAGCGACATTCGCCGATCCTCAAGCCGTATTTTCCTGACAGCCATATTTCAGACTGTCCGTGAACATCTGCTTAACTCCGCCGCGGCGTTATCGCCGTTGCAATGCGTGATTGCGCCGTGGCACCATCAAGCCATTGATTGTTGGAGATTAGAATGCTTCGGATTTTAGCGATTGGGCTTTTCGCCCTGACCGGTACAGCGGCGGCAACGCAGGAAAGTTATGTGCCCGACCGTCGGGTGGTGGTGAGTCGCGATGTCGATTTCTACGGCGCAGACCTGCAGAACCTTTTTGACACCACATATGCGGCCTGTGTGGAGACCTGCTTGAACAACCCGCAATGCGTCGCGTTCACGTTCAACCGCCGCTCAAACGCCTGCTTCCCAAAATCCGAAATCAACGAGCGCCAACCCTATGACGGGGCGCTCTCTGCGGAGATCTTCAACGCGTCTGAAGAATTGCTGAGCACCGCACAAAACCGCGCCAAGGATCTGAGCTTTCTCAGAGAAAGAGACCTCTTGGCGGCCAAGGAACTGGCGGCCAACATCGGGCGCACCCATGCCGGTGGTCGCTGGGGCGTTGAAGAGATGCTCACCGCCGCCAGAGAGCGTCGGGCAGAGGGCAACCTGCTGAGCGCGATGCGCTGGACGGGGGCCGCCTTGAGCAAAGCCGATCGCAGCGATCTCTGGCTGGAATATGCGCGGCTCAATGCCAATCTTCAGGGCGACCGGGCGTCGGAAACCCGCCAATACAAAGAGCGCGCCTTTTTAGGGGCGATGAACGCCTATCTGCGGGCGCAGTCGGATCCTGAACGTATCAACGCGCTTTTGTTGATGTCTGAGCAACTTGAAGATCAGGATCGGGGCAAAGCGGTGCTGCGCAGTCTGCGCTTGGCAGAGGCCATCAGCCCGCGTGACGATGTGATCACACAGCTAGAGGTTGCCATCGGGAAATACGGCTTCCGCGTCTCAGATCATCAGGTCGAGAGCGATATCGAGACCCCACGCCTATGTGCCGAGTTCAATGAGGCACTCATTGAAACCGGGCAGGACTACACCCCGTTTGTGAAACTGCCGGATGCCCGCCTTGCCTTGCATGTCGAGGAACAGCGCATTTGTGTCGAAGGGCTGACACATGGTCAGGACGTCCAAGTCACCTTCCGCGCTGGCCTGCCTGCCAAAAGCGGGGAGACCTTGGTGCGCGACACCAATGTGCGCGCCTATGTGCGCGACCGCAGCCCAAAGGTTGCATTTTCAGGCCGCGCCTATGTGCTGCCGCGCAGCTCGGACGCCGGATTGCCGATTGAGACCGTAAATTTGGACGAAGTGGCGCTCACCTTGCAGCGCGTGAATGATCGCAACATCCTGCGCGCCATTCAGGATGGCTATTTTGGGCAACCGCTGAGCTATTGGCAGATGGAAGACTTCGACCGCGATGTGGCTGAAACAGTCTGGACGGGCCGTGGCGAGGTTGAAAACACGCTCAACCAGACGATGACAACACGCCTGCCGATGGCAGAGCTGGTGGCGGGGCAGCCTGCGGGGGTTTATGCGCTCACCGCCGATCTGCCGGGGGCGGATAAATATGATGAATCCTCCACAACACAGTGGTTCCTGCTGTCAGACATTGGCATCTCCAGTCTGAGCGGAACCGACGGGCTGCATGTGTTTACGCGCCAGTTGTCAGATGCCGCAGCTCTGGGCGCGGCGAATGTGCGCCTGTTGTCGCGCGCAAACCGCGTGCTGGCAGAAACGGTCAGCGATGCGGAGGGCTATGCGGTCTTTGATGCGGGGCTGACGCGTGGCACCGGCGGCGCGTCCCCGGCGCTGGTGATGGTGCAAAAGGGGGAGGATTTCTCCTTCCTGTCGCTGACCGATCCGGCCTTTGATCTCTCTGACCGGGGCGTGGAAGGGCGGCCTGCCGCACCGCCGATCGATGTTTTTGCCACCACAGACCGGGGTGCCTATCGCGCCGGCGAGACCATCCATGTCACCGCCTTGGCACGTGGCGCAACGGCGCAGGCCTTGCCTGCCTTGCCGATCACCGCGATCCTGACCCGCCCCGACGGGGTGGAATACAGCCGACAGGTCTCCACCAACAGCGCGGCGGGCGGACATGTCTTTGCGATGCCACTTGGGGCAACTGTGCCGCGCGGGCGCTGGTCTCTGGATTTCAAGTCCGATCTGGAGGCGCCGGCTCTGGCGAGTGCAAAAGTGCTGGTCGAAGACTTCCTGCCCGAGCGGATTGATTTTGAGCTCACGCCGCCTGCGGCACCTTTTGACGCCAACAACCCCGCGGCAGTGTCACTTGAGGCGCGCTATCTCTTTGGCGCACCTGCGGCCAATCTTGAGATCGAAGGGCAAGTAACCCTGAAGGCCCGTGACACGTTGGAGGGGTTCAAAGGCTTCCGTTTTGGGCGCTATGATGCGCCGTTTTACGGTCAAACCGCCTATTTTTCCGGGGATGAGACAGATGCGGCCGGTCAGGCAGACATCTATCTGTCCCTGCCTGTACAGGAGGCACAGGGCCGCGCGCTTGTCGCTGATGTGGCCTTGCGTGTGCTGGAGGGCTCTGGCCGTCCGGTAGAGCGGCGCATTACACACCCTGTGGCCTCTGCCACACCGCTGATCGGGATCAAACCGCTTTTTGACGAAGAGGTGGTGCCAGAAGGCAGCAACGCCAGCTTTGAAATCATCGCAGTAGATCCAAGCCTGCGCGCCACAGCAATGCCGGTCACATGGACCGTGAACCGCCTGCGCACGCGCTATCAGTGGTATCAGCTCAATGGCGGTTGGGAGTGGGAGCCCACCACCACGCGCGAAACCATTGCCAGCGGTTCCGCCACACTGGACGGTGCCCCCTTGGAAATTGGCGCAGATGTGGATTGGGGCCGCTTTGAGGTGGTGGTCACGCAAGACGGTGGGGAATATATCTCCAGCGCGATGACATTTGAGGCCGGTTGGTATGCCCCTGCGGATGCCACAGAAACGCCGGACACCCTCGAATTGTCACTTGATGCAGAGCGGTATCGCAGCGGGGACACCGCGCAATTGCGGCTGGTGCCGCGCTACCCGGGAACCGCGCTGATTTCGGTGATGTCCAACCGTCTGATCTCGATGAAAACCGTCGCTGTTCAGGAAGGCGAGAACCTGATCGATCTGGATGTGACCGATGAATGGGGCGCAGGAGCTTACGTGACCGCTTCGGTCATCCGCGCCGCAGATGCGCCCGCAGGACAAAACCCGGCCCGCGCCCTTGGGCTGAGCTATGCGCAGGTTGATCCAGAGGAGAAGCAGCTCGCGGTTTCCATCACCGCACCAGAAGTGATCGACCCGCGTGGCCCCTTGGATGTGACTTTGAAGGTCGACGGCGTGAGCGCCGGTGAAACCGCCTTTGTCACTCTGGCAGCGGTGGATGTGGGCATTCTCAACCTCACCAGTTTTGAAAGCCCCGACCCTTCGGCGCATTACTTTGGCCAGCGCCGTCTGGGCATGGAAATGCGCGACGTTTATGGCCGCCTAATCAACGGTTTGAGCGGCAATATGGGACGCCTGCGTTCCGGAGGGGATGCCACTGCGGCCACAGGGTTTGACGCGCCTCCCCCCACCGAAGAGTTGGCGGCCTACTTTCAAGGCCCCATTCAGATCGGCGCAGATGGCACCGCAAAGGTGCAGTTTGATATCCCCGAATTTAACGGCTCAGTGCGCCTGATGGCGGTGGCCTGGTCGCAAACCGGTGTGGGGCAGGCCGATGCGGAAGTGCTGGTGCGCGATCCGGTGGTGGTCACCGCAAGCCTGCCGCGCTTCCTTGCCCCCGGAGATCAGAGCCGCCTGCTGTTGGAATTTGTCCACGCAGAGGGTGCTGCGGGTCGGATGGGGCTGGATGTTGTGGCAGAGGGCGTGACGCTGGATGCTGTGCAAATCCCCTCAGGGTTTGAGTTGGCAGCAAAAGGCACTGCGCGGTTCTCTGTG
The DNA here is from genome assembly GCF_017743735.1 of Shimia sp. R9_2. Lineage (GTDB taxonomy): Bacteria > Pseudomonadota > Alphaproteobacteria > Rhodobacterales > Rhodobacteraceae > Shimia. The sequence continues at coordinate 103,116 of NZ_JAGHRO010000001.1, read as the reverse complement.
CCGGTTGTCGCAGGCGAGATCGGAGATCACAGCCTGCGCATTGCGCTCACCACGCCGGGTGGCAAACAGTTGGTCAAATCGCTCACCTTGCCGGTGCGGGCCAATGATCCGGCTGTGAGTGAGACCCGCCAGATCAACTTGGCGTCCGGCGACAGCCTCACCCTTGGTGCAGATGTGTTTGCCGATCTGCGCGCAGGCTCTGCTGAGGCGGTCCTGTCCACTGGTGCTTTGGCGCGCTTTGATGCACCGGGTCTGTTGCAGACGCTGGATCGCTATCCCTACGGCTGCACAGAGCAGGTGACCTCCCAGACCCTGCCGCTTCTCTACTTTGAAGATGTGGCAAGCGCGCTGGGCATGGGCGCGGATCGCGATCTGGACAACCGCATCGCAGAGGCCATCGAGCTGGTCCTGACGCGGCAGGCCGGCAATGGCAGCTTTGGTCTCTGGCGTCCTGAGTCCGGCGATTTCTGGCTGGATGCCTATGTCAGCGATTTCCTATCTCGTGCACGGGCACAGGGGCACGCGGTGCCTGATCTCGCCTTCAAACAGGCGATGAATAATCTGCGCAACCGTGTGAACTATGCACCGGACTTTGACACAGGCGGCGAGGATCTGGCTTATGCACTCATGGTTCTGGCCCGCGAAGGGGCGGCAGCCATGGGAGATCTGCGCTACTATGCGGATGTGAAGGGTGATGCTTTTGCGACGCCTCTGGCAGCGGCGCAACTTGGCGCGGCACTTGCGCTTTATGGCGATCAGACGCGGGCGGATGATATGTTCCGCACCGCTGCGCGCCAGATCGAAACGCAGGTCGGCCGCGAAGAGGCCGCGCTCTGGCGGGCAGATTATGGCACCGATTTGCGCGATATCGCAGGCACCGTTGCGCTGGCCGTGGCAGCGGGCAGCGAGGCTCTGGATGCCAACGGGCTCGCGCAGCAAGTTGCCTTTGGCAGTGAGACGCCCTCCACCCAAGAGGCGGCCTGGTCGCTGATGGCGGCGCATGCGCTGATCGAGGATGAACGGCCGAGCGGATTGACCCTCAACGGGCAGCCGCTGAACGGGCCGTTGTTGCAGCGGTTCACGGACCAAGACCTGTCTCAGGAGATCGCGCTGACCAACACAGGAGAGGCCGCGCAGTTGGTGACGCTGACAACGTTTGGCGTGCCAACCTACCCGGCTGAGGAGCGCAGCTATGGCTACCGCATCGAGCGGCAGTATTTCTCTGTGGAAGGGCAGGCGGTTGACGTGCGGCAGGTGCAGGCAGGTGAACGGCTGGTCGCGGTTTTGACGGTGATACCATCCGGTGAGGGTGGAGCGCGTCTGATGGTAAACGATCCGCTGCCTGCGGGCTTTGAAATCGACAATCCCAACCTGCTGGCAGGCGGTGATCTGCGCAACATGGACTGGCTGCAACCGGTCGAGGCCGCCAACACCGAATTCCGAGCGGATCGGTTCTTGGCGGCTGTCGACTGGCGCTCGGCGCAGTCGTTCCAACTGGCCTATATGGTGCGCGCAGTAAGCCCCGGCGATTACCACCACCCGGCGGCCTCTGTGGAGGACATGTATCGCCCGCAATACCGTGCCAACACCGCCGCATCTCGTCTGCTCGTGACCGAATAACATGCGGATACTGCCTGTTTTTCTGGTGTTCACGCTCCTGCTTCTGGCAGGGGCGCGGGACGCTTTAGATCAATGGGTGGCAGAGACAGAGCTGCCGAATCTTCTGGCCGATACCTCGGTCGAAGTGGTGGATCGCAATGGGCAGCTCTTGCGGGCCTATACGGTGGACGGCGGGCTGTGGCGGCTTGGCGCGCAGAGCGACGCGGTTGACCCGCTCTATGTGGAGGTTTTGCTGGCCTATGAGGACAAGCGCTTCTGGTCTCATCAGGGGGTAGATGTTTGGGCGCTGGCCCGCGCCGTGGCGCAATCTGCGTGGTACGGGCGGGTGGTGTCCGGAGGCTCGACGTTGACCATGCAGGTGGCGCGGCTGATTGAGGATTCCGGCACTGGGTCTTGGGCGGGAAAGCTGCGCCAGATCCGACTGGCGCTTGCGTTGGAGCAGCATCTGAGCAAGCGCGAGATCCTTGATCTCTATCTCACCCATGCACCGTTTGGCGGCAATCTCGAAGGCATACGCGCGGCCACCCTGTCTTGGTTTGGCAAAGAGCCTCACAGGCTGACACCTGCGCAGGCAGCGCTTTTGGTTGCCCTGCCGCAAAGCCCCAATGCGCGGCGGCCTGACCGCAACCCTGAGGCTGCTGAGGCTGCGCGGGAACGGGTGCTTTGGCGCGCAAAGACCGCTGGGGTGCTGGATCAGGAAGGCGTAGACGCGGCTTTGATGACCCCTGTGCCAAAAGTGCGGCGGGCCTTTCCCGCCGTGGCGATGCATCTGGCGGACCGCGCCAAGGCGACTGCCCCGGAGGCCGCGCGGCATCAGGTAACGGTGGATCGCGTTTTGCAGACCTCGCTTGAGACATTGGCGCAGGAGGCTTTGCGCGGCCTTGAGGGGCGCGTATCGATCGCCATGGTGGTGGCAGATCATCACAGCGGTGAGATCCTGGCCTCTGTTGGGTCCGCAGGTCTGACACAGGCGGGCGCACGGCAGGGATTCATTGACATGACCCGCGCCAAACGCTCGCCGGGATCAACGCTGAAACCTTTGGTTTACGGGCTGTCCTTTGACCGAGGTTTGGCCCATCCGGAAACCCTGATTGCCGATGTGCCCACCCGCTTTGGTCGCTATGCGCCGCAAAATTTTGACGGCCGGTTTCGCGGCGAGCTGCGCGTGCGGGAGGCCTTGGCGCAGTCGCTGAATATTCCGGTGGTTATGCTCACGGATGAATTGGGACCCGCCAATCTGATGGCTGCGATGCGGGCTGCGGGCATGGCTCCGGAGCTGCCCGGCGGCACAGCGGGCCTCGCGGTGACGCTGGGCGGTGTTGGGGTCTCGCTGGAAGAGCTGGTGACGCTTTATGCGATGATCCCCCAAGGCGGTGTCGCGCAACCTCTGATCTGGCAGGCGGGGCAGGACATTCCGCGACAGCAGCGCGTGATCAGCAGATCGGCGGCATGGCATTTGGGCGATATCCTCTCGGAGATTGCCCCACCCGCAGGCGCACCGCGCAGTGGCCTGGCCTATAAGACCGGCACCAGCTATGGGCATCGGGACACTTGGGCCATCGGTTTTGATGGGCGTCATGTGGCCGGTGTCTGGATCGGGCGACCCGATGGCACGCCGGTGCCGGGCGCTTTTGGCGCAGAGATCGCGGCTCCTGTGCTGTTTGATGTGTTTCAGCGGGTGAAGCCCACGCTTGATCCCTTGCCAGCCCCACCGCCGGAAACACTGATTGTCAGCAACGCCGCACTGCCTGAACCGCTCAAAACATTTCGCGGCCGCAACGCTGTCTTTGAGCGCAGCGAAGACGCCTTGGAAGTGGCCTTTCCTCCGGAAGGTGCCAGACTAGCCGGCGCGCGGGACGGCATGACAATCAAGGTCAAAAACGCCGCCTTTCCGATGACTGTATTGGCCAACGGGGCGCCTGTGGCGAGCGGAGTGCGTCATGGGGATGTGACCCTGCCCGCGACGGGGCGCGGCAGCGCGACAATCACCGTGATTGATGCGCGCGGACAATCTGATCGCATCACAGTCTGGATCGACTAGCGCTCAAGATCTGTCATTTTGGGAAACATTGGCGTCGCATCTGTGTTGCGGCCCGATTGCGACTGGTGCCGGTGGGGCGGATGGCCAAGGAATGAACCTCTGGCCACCCGCCGAAATTTTTGAGCGGCTTAGATGCGCTCGATCGCCAGCGCGATGCCCTGACCGCCGCCGATGCACATGGTCGCGAGACCTTTGGAACCGCCGGTGCGTTCCAGTTCATACATCAGCTTCACGGTGATGATCGCGCCGGTTGCGCCAACCGGGTGGCCCAGAGAGATCGCGCCGCCGTTCGGGTTCACTTTGTCGGTGTCCAGACCAAGGCCTTTGTTGACGGCGATGGCTTGGGAGGCGAAGGCTTCGTTGCTTTCGATCACGTCAAAATCGGCGACGGAGAGGCCGGTTTTCGTCAGCAGGTTCTCTACAGCCGGGATTGGACCAATGCCCATCACTTCTGGGCGCACACCGGCGTGGGCATAGCCCAGAACGCGGAACTTCGGTGTCAGTCCAGCGGCTTTGGCAGCCTCTTCGCGCGCCAGCACGATGGCGGCGGCACCGTCGTTCAGACCGGATGCGTTGCCTGCGGTCACACGGCCGTCTTTCTTGAAGACCGGACGCAGCTTGCCCAGAGACTCCATGGTGGAGGCCGTTGGGTGCTCGTCGCGCACAAATGGCACCATGTCGCGCTTCACTTTGATGTCGACCGGGGCGATCTGCTCGTCAAAATAACCTGCTTCGATGGCGGCTGCGGCGCGCTCTTGGCTGGTCAGGGCGAAAGCGTCCATGTCTTCACGGGTCACATCGTGCTCATCCGCAACGTTTTCCGCGGTCACACCCATATGGCCGGTGCCAAACGGGCAGTTCAGTGCGCCCAACATCATGTCCAGCGTTTTCACGTCACCCATTTTCTGACCCCAGCGCTGCTGTTGCAGGATGTAAGGGGAGCGGGACATGTTTTCGGCACCACCGGCCAGTGCGAAGTCCGCATCGCCCAGCATCAGAGACTGAGTGGCGGACACGATTGCCTGAAGGCCGGAGCCGCAGAGGCGGTTCACGTTCATCGCCGGGGTGGTGTTTGGCACGCCCGCTTCAACGGAAGCAACGCGGGACAGATACATGTCGCGCGGCTCGGTGTTGATGACATGGCCAAATGCCACGTGGCCGATCTGGTCGCCTTGCACGCCAGCGCGCTCGATCGCGGCTTTGGACACAGCAGTGGCCAGCTCGATTGGTGGGGTGTTGGCGAGAGAGCCGCCAAAAGTGCCAACAGCGGTACGGGCGCCGCCCAGAATTACGATATCCGACATGGGTCATCTCCTCTCAGTCGTATTTGTCGCGCACTATGCAGATGCAGAAAGGGCGAGTCAGCAGGAACGGCGCGTCACAGTTGCTGTGAGATATGTGGCAAAGCGCGCGGCAATTGACAAAGGCAGTGGCTTGGCCGCATCTGTGAGAGATGGATAACGATCTGTCGATACTTCAACTTTTGCCCGGCCGTCTGCGCGCGGCACGGCGCGAACAGGGGCTGTCGCTGGAAGCGGTGGCCAAACTCTCCGGGGTGAGTCGCTCCATGGTGAGCCAGATTGAGCGTGGCGAAAGCAGTCCGACCATTGCGACCCTCTGGAACCTAACGCGTGCCTTGCAGGTGGATTTCGCGGGGCTTCTGGATGAAGAAACAGCCGACAAAATAGACGTGCTGCGCGACAGCGATGTGCCGAGCTTTGACAATATGGGGCACCGTTGCGTGATCCGCATTCTCTCCCCGCCTGAGGATGTGGGCGGGCATGAGGTCTATGACATCCGTTTTGAGACGGGTGGCAGCCTCAAAAGCCAGCCTCACAAGCGCGGCGCACAAGAGCAGCTGACGGTGTTGGAAGGGGCGGTGCGGATCAACAGTGGCACCGCCGAGCAGGAGTTGGCGGCGGGTGACACCGCGCGCTATGCGGCAGACGTGGCACACGCCATTGAGGCGACACAGGCCGCGCGGGTGTTTCTGATTGTCAAAAATGCCTAATCAGATTCACTGATTCCAGGTGAATTAGAGACTGTTTCGGCTTCATGCGGAGGCGTTTCGCTATGACGTTGTGGGTTGCGACCAGACCGATTTGCGAAAGCCCGCAGGCGTCATCCCCGTGATGCGAGAGAATACGCGGTGAAAGGCGGGAAGGTCGCTATAGCCTGATTGCGCTGCGACCTCAGCCACGGGAATGCGGCTGTCCGCCAGCAGAGATTTTGCACGCTCCATACGCAGGTTTTGTAAGTAGCGGGTGAGATTGAAGCCCGTGGCCGCGCTGAAGCGACGCTGAAGACTGCGCTCGGATAGACCTGCGTTTTGAGCTAGATTAGAGACTGATATGGGCTGATCAAGCACCCGTTCCAGATATGTTTGCGTGCGCAGCACCTGCGCATCTCCGTGGTCAAGGATGGGGCGAAACCGCTGAAAGCGCCTCTGGTCGCGCCGCACAGGTTCCACCACAAAATGCCGGGCGGTGTTGAGCATCACCTCATGGCCCGCCAGCCGTTCGATCACGATCAGCGCCAGATCCACCCAAGCCATCATCCCGCCTGCGGTGACAAGGTTTTGATGCTCGATCACAAGCTGATCGGTGTCCACATGGAGCTGAGGCCAGTCTTTACGCAGTTGCGGCGCAACGCTCCAATGGGTGGTGACCGCGCGTCCGGCATCCAGCCCTGCCGCGGCAATCCAGGTCACGCCCACACAGGCGGAACAGATCAACGCGCCACTCTCTGCTGCGGCTTTCAGCCCATCCAAGAGCTCTGGATGCGTTTTCGGGTCCACAGATTGCGTGGCAGGTGGAAGTAGAATGGTATCTGATTTTAAGCCAAATTCAGCTGAATTAGTGACGATTTTTGGATTGAGACCCGTATGGGATAAGAAGTCCTGCAGCCCAAAGACCGCAGATTGCAGAGCGCCGGGATAGGCGAGGATGGTGGTGGTTTTGGAAGGCATGTGTTTGGCGTTATCAGCAAATAATTTGTCATTTACGACAATAGCACAGCCAGCGCTCGCCACCATATGCTTTGGGAAACAGTGATGGAGCAAATTATGACAGAGCGTACACACAGCCTGACCATTGGCGATTTTGAGGTGACCACCTTCAACGACGGGGGCTTTGTGCTGCCGTCCGCGTATTTCTCCCAAGTGCCTGAAGACGTCGATTTGGGCGATGAAGTTGAGATCGGCGCAAATCTGTGGGTTGTGCGGGGACAAGACCGGGTGATCCTTGTCGATACAGGCTCTGCCCAAGCGCTTCAGGCGAGGTTTCCGCAGACCGGCCAGGCCTGGGAGCCTCTGCAAGGCGAAACCCCCACAGACATCGTGCTGACCCACATGCATGCAGATCATCTGGGCGGCTTTTTGGATGGCGATGTGTTTCCAGAGGCAACTATTCACATTGCCGAAGAGGAGTGGGCGTTCTGGACCAACCCGGATCTGCTGAACGCGGTGGATGAAGACACCCGCCCGATGGTGCAGATGATCCAGAGTGTTGCCGCTGGTATCAAAGACCAGGTGGTGCTTTTTCAGCCGAAACAGAGTCTGATATCAGGGATCAGTTTGGTGCCGCTTCAGGGTCACACACCCGGGCATTCGGGTGTACAGATTGAAAGTGGCAATGAGACACTTCTAATCATTGGAGATGCGGTCATCTCAGAGGCGGTGCAGTTTGCCCATCCCGAGGTCACCTATGCCCTGGATGGGGATGCGGCGCAGGCGGCGGCCACGCGGCGCGCCCTGTTGGCTGAGGCCGCAGCATCCGGCACCACCATTGCCGCCACACATTTTGCCTTTCCAGGATTGGGCAAAGTTGCTGCAGAGGGGGAAACCTTCCGCTTTTTGCCTCTGTAAGCAGGGCTGCTGACAGGCAGAGCGCGCACAAACCCTTGTCTCAATCGTGCCCTGCGCTTAGGGTCGGTGCCCAGTTGAACGAGAGTTCATTGGGGACATGGCTATTGGCCGAGCGCAGGGACACGACACGGGATGCGTGAAAAAATTCTGGAAGCCACCGCAGCAATGCTGGTTGCGCATGGGACACAGGCGTCCATGTCCAAGATCGCACAGCGCGCCGGGGTGGCGACGGGATCGCTCTACAATCACTTTGAAAACAAGGATGTGCTGATCCGCGCGGTCTATGACGATCTCGCCGCGGTGATGGCAGAGGCGCTCACGGCGGGCGATGATCCAAGCCAGCCCGCGCTCACGCGGCTTGAGCGTTATATCGACAACCACATCGATTTCATCTGGCAGGATGCCGACCGGGCGGTGCTGTTTGAATATCTGTCCAACGTGCCCCTGCTGCCGGGTGCGGATGTGATGGCCAGCTTTGAAAAGTCGGCGTCCTTTATCGCGGGTGTTCTGCGGCAACTGCAGGACGAAGGTGGCTCTATTGCAGGCGATCCGGGCGTTATGGGCGGCTTTATCGGCGGGGCGATCCGCAACACCCTGAAATGGCAGCGCGCACAGGGCAAGCCGCTCAGCGATGAAACCCGCGCGCAGCTGCGGGACATGTGTTTGCGCAGCGTGCAGGCCGGTGCCTGACCGCGCACACCCCGCTCAATAGTCGCGCTGGAAGAATATCCCGATCCCGCTTTCGTCATCTGAGCCAACCTTGCCTTTGACGGTCAGATTGTCGGTGACATCGAGGTTGAGGCTGATGGTGCTTTTGCCTTCGCTGTCCACACCCACCTCGGTGTAGATGTTCTCATCAAGGTATTTGCCCGCCCGCACGCCCGGCGCGCCATCCTCGTCAAAGGTCAGCCCAAAATCATCAAGCCCTGCGTTTTTGCCAAGCTGCGGCCCGCGCGCGCCCTGTCCGGAAAGCGTGGCCAGCGCGGCGGCCAGCTGTGCGGCCTGCAGAGGCGAGATGCTGGACAGATCGCGCCCAAACAACAGTTGCGACAGAACTTCGTCGTCAGGCAGTTCCGGGTCGCTCTCCAGCTTGATCTCAGGATCGTCCATCCGGCCGTCGATGATGATGAAGATGGTTGCATCCGGCTGCTCTGCGGTGGCCTGCACGCGCATGGTGGGGACAAAATCCCCCAACAGCGCGATATTGCCCTCATCAAGCTCAAACGGGTTTGACAGGAAGTCGAGCCGACCCCGGATCAGATCAAGCTCGCCGTTTGGCCGAATGTCATTGGTGGTGCCGGTGATGCGCATGCCGCCGTTGAAATCCGCGTTCAGGCCAAGCCCGCGCACGGCGATGCGGTCGGCAATGTTGATCGCCACATCCAGACCAAAGGGCGGCGCGGAGGGCCCGGAGGAGGCCTCTTCCCGCGCAATCAGCCCCGCACGGTCGCGGGTAATATGCACAGCGCCCGGCTCGGCCAGATGGGTGATCTCAGGTACAGCGCCACCACCAGAGAGGCCCACAGGAGAGATGCGGATATTGGTCTGGCTGAGGCTGATGTCCCCGGCAATGCGGCCGCCCCCAGTGGCTGGGCCAGAGAGCGTGATGGTGCCGTCTGCGGTGGTCTCAAACAGCTGGCCTTGCTGATATTGTAGGCCCCGCAGGGTCACGGGCAGGTTGGCGTTGAAAGGCGGGGCGAGGCCAAGCGAGCCTGCAACAGCAATGTCTCCGCCGCCGGAAAACTGCGTGTTGAGGTTGATTTGTGCCGCATTATTGGCAAGCCCGATGGTGCCGGAGATGTCTTCCAGTGCGATGCGCAGATCCGGCATGGCAAAGCGCGCGCCAGACATCGAGACCGTGCCGGTCACGCTGGCCGGTTCCAACGCGCCCTGAATGCGCAGATCATATTGGGCAAGACCCTGTATCGCATTGGGCTGCAAGGCCGGGTTGGCGGCGGCGAGCGGGAAATCCCCGGCCACCGCAAAGTTGGTGCCCGTGCCTGTTGGATCGATCACACCCTGACCGCGCCCTTTGGTGTTAAACGGCGCTGCCGCGTCAAAATCGACAGCCCAACCCGTGTCTGACTGTGCCGCCGTGCCTTTGATGCTGGCCGCCCCCGGCAGGCTGGGAACAAAGGTTTCCACGCGGCCGATCTCCAGATCATAGTCCGCAGAAATGCCGCCGGATTGCGGTAGCGTCGCTCGGATCACGGCGCGGCTTTGCGCAGGCGCGGTGGCGGTGAGATCAAAGGCCCAGTCTGCACCAGTTTGTTTGGCGTTGCCCTCCACGGTTGCCGGGCCGTCCAGGCCCTCGATCTGCGCAACAGAGGCCACCTCTGCAAGCGCGGCCTCAAAATGCAGATCGCTGTTTTCGCTGGCCAGCGTGCCGTTGCCGGAAGCGGTGAGCTGAGAGGTTGTGAGATCGCCCTGACGCAGCGTGAGGCCGGTTTCATCGCGCCGTGCGGATAGGGCAAGGCTGCTTTCGCCTGTCAGAAGCGCATCCACCTGAGGCTCGCCAATGGCCAGATCCATGGCGCCTGCGGTCAGGTCCAGATCAAAGCCCGCGCTGAGCGGGGCAATGTCGCCAGACAGCTGCGCCATGATGGCGCCGCTCAGATCGCGGCCCACAAGACCGGCAAGATTTGCCAAATCGGGCACGGAAAGGTCGGCATTGGTGGCGATGTTCATATCCTGGCCCTGACCTGTCAGATGGGCATCGCCTTTCAGGGAGGCTTGCGCAGCATCCACCGTCAGATCGGACAGGCGCACGCCTTCGCCTTCGGTCCAGTCAACATTGGCAGCCATGCTGGCGCTGTCGCCCAGTGCCTCGGTCAAAGCCGGATCGGGCAAGGCCAACCCGGCCATGGTGAGCGCAATCTCGGCGGTGACCCGCCGCTGTGGATCAGCGACAATATCACCGCTGCCGTCCAGCACGACGGATTGCAATTTCGCGCTCTCGGTCTCAATGCCGGTCACATCGCCCTCAAGCGTCCAGATCTGCCCTTCTGTGGCATCAAACTGCGCCTTCAGCTGCGCGCTTTGGACGTAGTTTTTCGGGCCGCTCACCGGCAGCAGAACCGGCGCCCCCGTGTCATCGCGCAGGGTGATATCCAAATCAAAACTTTCCGGCAGGTTTTTGGCGGTCAGCGCCAATTGCCCATCCAGATTGAGCGTGCGGGAGACAAGGCTCAGGTTTTCCAGCGTGGTACGCCCGTCGCCAAACCGGCGCAGGAGCGTGTTGAGCGCGATGCTCTCACCAAAGAAATCCTTGTAATCCGGCGCAAAGAGCGGCGCCATATTGCCCGCAATGTCGACGCGGATCACCTGCGTGGGCTTGGTTTCTGCGCTGTCAGATGCGCTGTCACCACCAGAATCGGGGGCCGCATCAGGAGCCGGTGCAGGCTCGGTGGACAGTTCCACCTGTCCGGCCAGACGCTCCTCGCCATCACTTGTCAGCCGCAGATCAGCGATAAAATCGCTCAGCGGGCCTTCCCCCAGCACGGTTAGGCCGAGCGGTGGCGCTCCGGGGAGCTGCGCCAGCGTGGCCACCAGCCCGCCCGCATCCTCTGCCGCCTGCAGATCCAGCCGCAGCAGTTCGGTGTCGTTGGAATAGGCCCCATCCACGGAGAAACGTCCCGCAGGGCCACCCAGACGCGTCGCGCTCAACAGCACATCCCCGTTGCCGCCCTCAAGAATCAGGCGGGCATCCAGTGCAAAATCCACTGCTTCGCCCAGAATAGGCTCTCCCAGCGAAATGCGATCCGCTTTTAGCGCCTTGATGTTGATGCTGACCGGCAGTTCCGGCAGCGCAAAGGGTTTGGCCTCGGCAGTTGTCGGGCTGGGATCGGTTTTGGGAATGCGCGCCAGAGAGATTTCTTCGGCGCTGAGTTCGTTGATGTTCACATTGCCCCGCAGCACCGCCAGCCTGTTCCAGTTCAGCGACAGGCCTTTGAGCGAGAGCCAGGGCCCATCAGCGTCAGAGATGCGCAGCTCTTCGATGGTGGCATTGGAGCTGATCGCCCCGCGCAGCCCGATAACCTCGACCTCACGCCCCGCACCAGACAGCGAATCCTCCAGAAAACGGGTCAGCATGCCTTTGTCTTCGTCGCTGGCCTCCTCAGCCTGCTGCGCGGTTGCCGTCATGGGCAGAAGCCAGAGGAGTATGATCGCAAACCACCGCATCAGAAGGCGTGTCCTATGCCTATATAGAGTTGAAGACCGTCGCCGGTGTTGCCCGAAACCGGCACGCCCAGATCCAGTCGGATCGGGCCAAAGCCAGTGTTGTAGCGCACGCCAAGCCCGGCACCGGAATGAAAGCTGCCATCGTCAAAGAGATTAGAGGTCTCCCCAACAAAGCCGCCGTCAAAGAAGGCCACCGTCGTGATTGCGTCGGTGATCTTGACCCGCGCTTCGGTATTGAACCCCAGAAACGAGAGGCCACCGCTGTCGATGCCGTCCACTGTGACAAAGCCGGATTGATAAGGTTGCCCGCGCACGGTGCCGCCCCCGCCTGAATAAAACAGCAGATCTGGTGGGGTGCCTCTGAGCGAGGGGCCAAGAATGCTTCCAACCAGAACACGGCCCGCCGCAATAAAGCGGTTGTGAGCACCAAATCCCTGATACGCGCGCAGGTCGCCTTCCAGAAAGAGCGCAGGCTCTGTTTCGGAGAACCCCGCATAGGGGAAGGCGGTGGCCTGAATATAGTAGCCGCTGGTCGGGTTCACGATCACATCGCGGCGGTCGAGCTTGGCCTGTGCCCAGACCCCGATGCCCTGAAATGTACGGTCGCCAAAATTGTCTCGCACATCAGAGTAGAACCCGGTCAGCGCGGCGCTGGTTTCCAATCGTTCAGAGACAATGCGTTTATAGCCGACGCTCGCCCCGAACTGGCGCAGGAAATAGAGGTCTTCGTCTTCCTGTTTGATTTCGGCCCCAACGATCAAGGCCGTGTCGGAGTTGAATGTGGCCGGGCGGGAGTAAAGCGTGCCGAGGCGATAGTTGATTCCGCCACCGTCCCCCCCGATGTTTTCCACTTCCGCATCAAACCGCAGGTTTTCAGCGCCACCATTCCAGTTGCGATGCATCCAGAAGGCCGAGACGCTCAGGCCTTGCGTGCTTTCCAGCTCTGCACCAAAGCCAAATCGGCGCGGCGGGCTGTCCACAAGCGCAAGTTCCATATCCAGCGTGCCATCTGGGTTGGGCTCTTCCGCCTCACGCAGGTCAACGGTGCGGAAGGTTTCGGTGCGCCGCAAACGCGCGGTGACCCGGCGCGCGGCTTCGGGGCTGAATTGGCTTCCGGTGGGCAGATCGGCAATCTCTTCCACCCGCTCGGGGCGCACGGTGGATTGGCCTTTGTAAATCAGCTTGCCAAACCGCAGCTTGGGGCCGGGATCAAGCGCCACATCCACATCCAGCTCAGAGGCACGGTGATCGGCGGTGATATTCTCTGCCGCAACCTTTGCCTTGGCATGACCCTCATCCCGCCAGCCACTGACGCCCGCGCGCGCAGCGGCCTCCACAGCGCCCAGGTCGGCAGGGGCAGCCGGGGCAAATTCCTCGGGCAGTTCGGTCTCAGGCACAATTGGCGCGATAGAGGTCTGACCAAAGCGGAACTTGTTGCCCGGTGTCACCGACACGCTGACATTTGAAACCGTGTTGATCTGCGCGAAAGGCGAGATATTGGCCGCCTCCTGCCCGTTGACCTTAATCGAGATCGACGGGCCGAAATAGCCCGCACGGTAGAGCACCCCAAGCAGGCGCTTGTAGTCTGACTGCGCCGCCGCGACGATGTCTTGGCCTTCTGTGGTGCCCTCTTCTTTGGCAGTCGTCAGCAAAGAGGCGGCCTGAAGCCGATCTCCTAGAGTTTCATCGCCCCCTGCGGTGCGGAAATCGATTTCAAAGGCCTGAGCGGCGGAACAGGACAGGCCGCAGATCATCATCGCGGCCCATGGCAGACCGTTGAGCTTGCGATGCCACCTCACACGTCGTCGCAACCTAATCTCCCAATGCTTCAAAACAACACTTCATAAAAAACAATGTGGTGAAGCACTTGCCTCGCCTGTCATAGCTAGAGTAGCCCAAGCCGGACTCGCTGGCCATATGGCAAAATGCGGAAAGCAAAGGCGTATTTGTGCGAATGCAGGACGAAAGCAGAGAGCATGCGGTGGGGCGAAGGGGCCTCTGGCTGCCGGTCATCGCGCTGCGTAGTGTGTTGTTTTATGTCGCCGCACTGATTGCGGCCTTGCCGTTCCTGCTGCTCTGGCCAGGTCTGTTGTTGTCGCGGGATCGGGTCTACGCCGTGATTGATCGGTATTTGCGGGTGCAACTTTGGCTGCTGCGGGTGATCTGCGGCATTCGTTATCAGCTCGAAGGGGCGCATCATTTGCCCGACACGCCGGTCTTGATGGCCTCACAGCATGAAAGCACCTGGGAAACGCTCTTTTACCAGCTGCTGCTCAAGCGCCCGGTGATGTATGCCAAAAAGCCGATTTTCTCCTATCCGGTGTTTGGTCCGCTGATGCGTAAGCTCGGGCATATTCCGGTCTCCACCAGCGCCAGCGGTGACGCCATGCGCGACGGTTTTCGCGCCGGGGCTGCGGCTGTCAAGGAAGGCCGCAACCTGCTGATCTTCCCAAGTGGCACAAGGCGCTTGTCTCAGGCCGATCAGATTCAGGCCGGGGTGGGTGTGCTTTATCAGCTTGCAGGTGTTGCGGCTGTTCCGATCCGCATCAATTCCGGGGCTTGCTGGCCTTATGGCACCTTTCTTAAATATCCCGGTGTCATAAAGGTGGAGATTGGCGCGCTAATTGCGGCTGGTCTGGATCGCCGCAGCTTTATGGCGCAGCTGTCCGCCGCGCTGCGCGGTTAAGGCGATCAGCACCGGGAAAGCGCGCGTAATACGTCTAAAATCCCATTTGTTAAGGGCCGGGTAAGGGCTGCTGGGTAACTGTCATCCTGGGTGAGAAAAAGGTGACGTGCGATGGCAGATAATTCCAACGCGCCGGTGATCATTAAACGCAAGAAAGTGGTCGGCGGTGACGGACATCATGGTGGGGCGTGGAAAATCGCCTATGCGGACTTTGTGACCGCAATGATGGCGTTCTTTCTATTGATGTGGCTGATCAATGCGACAACAGAACAACAACGGCTCGGTATTGCGGAGTTCTTCAACCCGTCTGTGCCGCTGAACAAAACTTCCGGTGGGGGAAGTGCGATGTTCGGCGGGGACAGCGTGTTGACGGAACGCATTCTGGCGCATCAGGGTACCGGCGGTTTGCCAACCTCTATTGAGGGACAGCCAGATCCGGTGGAGTTTGAAACCGCTGGCAAAGGCGAAGAAGACGAGCTTGAACGCCTGCGCGATGGCTTGATCGGCGGCGGTGGCGAAAGCTTCCTGTCTGACAACCTCATGAAACATGTGGTCACACGTGTGACGGACGAAGGTCTGGTGATCGAGCTCTTTGACTCGCCAAACCAGCGCCTGTTTGTGGAAGGCACAGCGCAACCCATGCCGCTGTTGCTGGATCTGGCGGAAGTGCTCGTCGAGGTTGCGGGCTATGTGAGCAATGATGTGGCGATTGAAGGACATGTGCGGTCAGAGCCGGTGACGGTGCGCAACACGCAAACCTGGTCCATGTCCTCGATTCGCGCCGATGCCATGCGGCAGCTGATGGAGACTTTCGGTCTGGAGAAGGAACGGGTCGCCCGTGTGACCGGACATGCTGACCGCGAAATGGTGTCAAACATCCCGCGGGATCTGAGAAATAACCGCATTGAGATTATCTTGCTGCGATCAGATCAGTGAGTTGAGGGAAATCTTTGTGGCGCGTTAGTGCGCTGTTAAGTTGGAGCGTCGTAACAGGGAAGTCGAACAAAGGGTTACAGCAGAAAGGCGTACCATGTCGATTTCCTCTTCGCTTAATGCCGGTGTGGCCGGGTTGTCGTCTAATGCGACTCGCCTGGCGACCATCTCCGACAACATTGCGAACTCCGCCACCTACGGCTATCGCCGCGTAGAAACGGACTTTCAGTCCATGGTCAGCGGCTCGCAGGGTGGCGGCAAGTATTCGGCAGGGGGCGTTCAGGCGACCAGCCGCCGACTGATCGACGAAGGCGGCTCTCTGACCCCAACCACCAACGCGACCGACCTTGCTGTGCGGGGCCGTGGGTTTATTCCGGTGGCCTCCGCGACCGCGATCAAGGCTGGCGACACCAGCCCTCAGCTTATGCTGGCAACCACCGGGTCTTTCCGGGCGGATGAAGATGGCTATCTGGTGTCTCAAGCAGGGTTGTCGATGATGGGTTGGCCGGCAAATGCCGATGGCACGATCCCAAATTATCCACGTGATGCTGACACCGGTTTGGAGCCGATTCGCTTGCTGACCACCGAGCTTGTGGGCTCTCCAACCACCGCAGTTGAGTTGGGCGTCAACCTGCCAGCAACCTCTACCGTGGCTGGCGCGCCAGGTGACGTGGAAACCCTGACCATCGAGTATTACGGCAACCTTGGGCAGGCGGAAACGCTGAGCATCACCTTCACGCCAACTGTGCCTGCGACCGGAGCATCCAACGCTTGGACTATGGAAATTCGCGATTCGGCGTCTGGCGGCGCGGTGATCGGGAACTTTGACCTGACATTTGATGATGGCCGTACCACCGGTGGCCGTCTGTCTGCGGTTACCTCCAACGCACCGGGTGGCCCCTATGATCCGACCACCGGCACCGCGATTCTGAACGTGGCTGGCGGCCCGATGGAAGTAGACATTGGTCTGATCGGCGCCACCGGCGGCATGACCCAGCTGGGGGATGATTATGCTCCGCTGAAAGTTGATAAGGACGGCGCGCCGGTTGGTACTATGACCTCTGTTGAAGTCGACGCAAACGGCTTTGTCACCGCATATTTTAACACCGGCATCACTCGCACCATCGCGCAGATTCCACTGGTTGAGGTGCCAAACCCCAACGGTCTGGATATCTCTCTCGACTTCCAGACATACATCCCCTCCAACGAGAGCGGGCCGTATTTCATGTGGGATGCGGGCACCGGACCAACTGGTGAGATCCTGTCCTATGTCCGTCAGGAATCAGCCACCGACGTGGCGGCGGAACTGACCGACATGATCCAGACACAGCGTGCCTACAGCACCAACGCCAAGGTCATTCAGACCGTGGACGAGATGCTGCAGGAAACCACCAACATCAAACGCTGATAACCGCGCCGGGGCCACGTTAGGCCAGAAAGGATAAGTCATGAGTATTTCAAGCGCTCTGTCCAATGCTTTGAGCGGTCTGACCGCCTCGGCGCGCAGCGCGGAAGTTCTGTCTTCCAACATCGCCAACGCGTCGACCGAAGGATACGGTCGCCGCACGCTCAGCCAGTCAGCTTCCGAATATGGCTATTCTGGCGGGGTGAAGCTGAACGGGGTCATGCGCAACGTGAACCCGGTGACCATTGCCGAGCGGAGGCTCGCGGATGCGGGCAGCCAGCTCGCCACAGGCACCAATGCCTTCTACACCCGCCTTGAAAGTGAAGTGGGCACGCCGGATCAAGCCGATAGCCTGTCCGGTCTTATGGCCAGCTTTGAAAGCACATTGGCCACCGCAACAGGTGCACCAGACAGCGATGTGCGCCTAGCCAATATTTCTCAGGATGCGGCTCGGATCGCAGATGCTTTCAATGCGGCATCTGACGCCATTCAGGGCATGCGTTCTGAAGCAGATACAAAAATTGGCCGTCAGATTGATGAGCTCAACAACCTGCTGCAGCAGACCGAAGAGTTTAACCGCAAGATTTCACTAGCCATCAACCAGGGCCAGGAAACCGCCGGTCTGGAAGACTCCCGCCATCAGCTTTTGGACCGCATTGGCGAGCTGGTCCCGGTCCGTGCAGTGCCACGGGATCGCGGCGGGGTAGCGCTTTATACCACCAATGGCGCCGTGCTGCTGGATGGCAAAGCGGCGGAGATTGAATTCAATGAGGTTGGCACCATTCAACCGCATATGACCGAAGCCAATGGCATGCTGGGCGGCATCACCATCAATGGCTATGCGATGCGGATTGATTCAAACAAAGGCGCGCTTGCTGGTGGCGCAATCGGCGCGCAATTTGCAATCCGTGATGAACTGGCAGTGAGCGCGCAGGCCGATTTGGACGCCGCCGCCCGCAGTCTCGTAGAGCGGTTTCAGAACACCACCACGGATCCAACGTTAAATCCGGGAGATGCTGGCATTTTCACGGATGCGGGGCTGGCCTTTAACACCGTGGATGAAGTTGGGCTGGCCGGTCGTCTTGAGCTCAATGATCTTGTCGATATCGACGGTGCTGGAGAAACATGGCGTTTTCGGGATGGCCTCGGCGCAGCAGCGCCCGGTGATTCCGGCGAGGCAGCACAGCTCAATCGCTTGCTGGACGCCATGCGCGAGCCTCTGGCTCCAGTATCAGGTGGTTTTGGCCCGAAGAACGTCTCTATGACCGAGCTGAGCGGCAAGTTTTTGTCCAGCATTTCCAGCGCGCGTGTACAGAGCGATCAGGAGGTTGTCTTTGCCTCTGCCCAGCTCAACAGCCTGGAAGATATGGAACTTTTGGACGGCGTGGACACCGACCAGGAATTGCAGCGTTTGATGCAGGTGGAGCAGGCCTATGCGGCCAACGCGCGCCTGATCCAGGCTGCGGATGAAATGATGGACGCATTGCTGAGGTTGTAAAATGATCACTTCTATCGGAGACATGGCGCAGCAGATGATGATGTCGCGCCGCACCACATCGGTCAAAAATGATCTTGACCGTTTGGCACAAGAACTGGCGTCCGGGCGCAAATCAGATGTGGCCGCATCGCTGAGAGGCGATTTCAACATGCTGGCCGGGGTCGAGCGTCAATTGACCGTACTCGAAGGGTTCGAGGTCGCTTCTAACGACGCCAAAGTTTTTGCCGAGGTGGCACAGTCCTCTTTGAAGATGATTCAGGAAACTGCTGGCGGTCTTGGCAACGATCTGATGTCAGCCAGTAGCTCTGGCTTGACCGCTTCGGTGGACAGTGTGGCCAAGAACGCCCGCAATGACTTTGACGCCATCGTCAGCGCGCTCAATGGTCGTGCTGGGGATCGGGCACTTTTTGCAGGGACAGCCACGGATGCTGGCGCTTTGGTCTCTTCAGAAGACATGATGACGCAAATTAATGCGGCGATCACCGCCGCTGGTGCGGTCACTGTGACAGATATTGTTGCTGCAGTGGATGATTACTTCATGACGGCTGGAGGTGGGTTTGAGACCAGCGCCTATGTCGGTTCGACAAACAATCTGACACCTTTCCGACTGAATGAAACGGAAACGGCAGACTATGAAATTCGAGCAGACAATACAGCGTTGCGTCAGGCGATGCGTGATACGGCACTTGCCGCGCTTGCAGATGAGCCGTCCCTGAGCCTCAACTTGACCGAAAAGCAGCAGCTGATGCGGACCGTGGGTGAACGCCTTTTGAGCAATCAGGACAAGATTGTCGAGGTGCGTGCCGATCTGGGGTTCAATCAGGAGCGCATTGAAAACGCGCAGGCCAATAATTCGGCTCAGCGCAGCGCGCTTCTGATGACACAAAGTGATCTTCTGTCGGCAGACTCCACCGAGGTTGCCGGCCAACTTCAGGCGGTTCAGGTACAACTAGAATTGGTGTACACTATCACCGCCCGTCTTTCCCAACTGACACTGGCGAATTACATACGATGAAACAATTCTTGAGCTTAGCAAGAATGCTGATGCTCCTCGTACTGATGCCAATGATGGCAACAGCAGCGCCGATCCGGATCAAAGATCTGGTAGAATTTGACGGTGTACGGGGCAATGATCTGGTTGGCTACGGTCTTGTGGTCGGCCTGAACGGAACCGGTGACGGGCTGCGGAACGCGCCCTTCACCGAAGAAATAATGACCAATATTCTGGAGCGCCTTGGTGTGAACATCACCGGCGAACAGATGCGGCCTAAGAACGTGGCAGCGGTTTTCGTGACAGCGACCCTGCCACCCTTTGCCCGTGCAGGCGGCACGGTGGATGTGACCATTTCGGCTATTGGCGATGCCAGCAGCCTATTGGGCGGAACCTTGGTGATGACACCATTGAACGCCGCGGATGGTGAGATCTACGCAGTCGCGCAGGGCACGGTGATCGCAGGGGGCGTGGCAGCCGAAGGGGACGCCGGTGGCGTCGTCAAGGGCGTGCCAACGTCGGGTGTGATCCCATCCGGCGCCCGCGTAGAAAGAGAAATCGACTTCGATTTCTCATCGCTGACCAATATGCGTTTGGCGTTGCGGGAGCCGGATTTTACAACTGCTGGCCGCATCGAGCAGGCCATCAACCGCAACTACGGAGGCCGGGTCGCTTTGATGCTGGACTCAGGCACCGTACAAGTGGACATCAACCGCACCAATCAAATTTCCCCGGCCCATGCGCTGAGCCAGATCGAGAATCTGCTGGTACAGCCTGAGCGCAAGGCGCGTGTGGTGGTGGATCAGCGCTCCGGCACCATTGTGATGGGCGAAGACGTGCGGATTTCCCGCGTGGCCGTTTCTCAGGGTGGGCTCACATTGCGCGTCACCGAAGAGCCGCTGGTTGTGCAACCCAACCCCTTTGCCGATGGGCAAACCGTGGTGGTCCCACGCACCGAAGCCGCGATCGAAGAGGAACCGGGTATTGGCCTCGCCGAAGTGCCAACCACAACCTCTCTGAGCGAAGTGATTGCCGGTCTCAATGCGCTGGGTGTTGCGCCCCGCGACATGATCGACATTCTCAAGAGCATCAAAGCCGCCGGCGCGCTTCATGCGGAGTTCATCGTGCGGTAAAGCTGCCGACATTGAAAGAAAGCAAGCGACGGCGTCCAACTTCGGGCGCCGTTCTTTTATTTAAATCAGCGCCTTAAGGTTGGTGTGTTTCATTTATGCAACCCGTTTTGGCTGAATTTGAAGTCTGTTTTACAATCATAGTGGGATTCTAGATACGGGCGCACGCAGCTCCTGGCTGCATTGTGACTATTCTGGAGAACAAAAATGAAAACAGCTCTGTCTCTTATTGTTGGTTTGAGCACTCTCGCGGGCACCGCACAGGCATTCGAATTCAAAGGCGCAGAAATCGGCCTGAGCTATTCCAGCTTCTTTGACGAAGTCAACAACGAGTCGGTGGCCACCTCGACCCTTGATGGCTCTGCGGAATTTGCGTTCTCCCAGCGCTTTGGCGTGCAGTTGGATCTGGCGCGCCATGATTTCAGCCTGCTCAGCGAAAGCGGCAACACAGTTGCTCTGCACGGTATCTTCAACGCCAATGAGCAACTGGCTCTGGGTGTTTACTATGAACGCGCCGACGTCAACAACGACATCCAGTCTTTCGGTATCGAAGGCCACTATGACTATGGTCTGGGCTATGCTGAGGCCTATTTTCAGAAAGACAACGAAGACAATGTGGACCTGACCCTTCTGGGCGTCATGGGCGGCTGGGATGTCAGCGAGACGCTGGTGTTGACCGCTGCGTATGACTACGTGGACGTTGGCGGCCTGAACGCGGCAGCGGATGCAAACCTCTTCACCTTTGGGGTGCGCTACAACCTGATTGAAAACACCACTCTGACCGCCGATCTGGGCCTGCTTGACGGTGACGGAGATTCCGAAGGTTTCTTTGGTCTGGGCATCGAATACAACTTCGGTCCAAACCGCGGCACCACCTTTGGCAAGCGCGGCTTGCTCAACGTGTTCCCGGGCCTCTGATCTTACCCTTCAGAGACAATGTCGAAAGGCCGCATCTGATGGGGGCGGTCTTTTTTGTGCCTTTAAAGCAGTTTGCGTTTTATATGAGGCAAGTGGATCGCTTTTCACGTTCGACCGAATGGGAGAGGCAGCGAACAAGCGATTCAAGCCAAACGCAAACTGCCATAAGCAGGTAGGATTAGGCGTCAAGCGCCGAGCGCACAGCAGAGCCCGGCACATTGCGATGGCCCACATGGCGCTGGATACAGTCCACAAGCTCATTTCGGCGGATTGGTTTGGTCAGGAAATCATTCATTCCGGCCGCAAGACAGGCCTCTTTTTCACTGTCAAAGACATTGGCAGTGAGCGCCACAATGCTGGGCTGTTTCACATCAGCACCGCGAATGGCTTCGGTGGCCTCAATACCGCTCATGACAGGCATCGACATATCCATGAAAATCAAATCCGGCGCATGCTGCAGCGTTGCTTCGACCGCGGCATAGCCATTTTCAGCGAAATGCAGCGTGATCGGAAGAGGTTCCAGATATTTGCGGATCAGCAGCCGGTTGGTTTTGTTGTCCTCGGCCACCAGAATTTTCAAACCCGCGAGGTCTATTGCGTCATATTTGAGAGGTGCAACCGGGGTGGGGGATGTGTCGTTGGCCTGAGCAGGGATTGTGACGGGCAGGGTCACATGCACCGTGGTCCCGGCACCGAGGGTAGATTGCAGATCAATCTCACCGCCCATCTCCGTGGTCAGCCTGCGACAGATGGCGAGGCCAAGACCTGTGCCGCCAAAACGGCGTGTGGTGGAGCTCTCTGCCTGCGAAAACTCTTCAAAGATGCTTTGAAGCTTCTTCTCGGGGATGCCGATGCCGGTGTCTTTCACCACAAAATGCAACATCGCCTTTTGCGGTTCAGACGCGCCTTCGGCCCCCTCCGTCCAGACCTTTACATCCACCCGTCCCTGTTCCGTGAACTTGGTGGCATTGCCGATGATGTTGGTCGCGATCTGACGAATGCGCACATCATCGGAGATCACTTGCGCGGGCACCGCACCTTCAATGTCCAGCGATAGCGCGATGTCTTTTTCCTGCGCCGCTGGGGTCAAAAGACGGGCGACCTCCTCAAAACAGGGGCGCAGCTCAAAGGCGGTTTCCGACAGGCTGAGTTTGCCTGCCTCCAGCTTGGAGAGGTCCAAAATATCGTTGATGATGGTCAGCAGGCTGCGCGAGGAGCTGAGGATCGTTTGGGTGAAGACCTCTTGATCCTCCGTCTGCTCCGTGTCCGCCAAGAGATCCGCCATCCCGATGATACCGGTCAGAGGTGTGCGGATTTCATGGCTCATATTGGCCAGAAAACGCGACTTGGCTTTGGCCGCATCCTCTGCAGCCTCTCGCGCGATGCGCATGGACTCGCTGTGTTCTTTGACCGCTGTGATGTCGCGCGCAATGGTCACCAGAAAATCTATTTTGCCCTCATCATTTTTCACTGGCAGCAGCTGAAAATCGACCCAGAGCGGGCTGCCATCGGGCAAAGTGTTGTGGATTTCTGTGCGCAAGGGATCGCCGCCCTGCGTGGCTTTGGCGATATCCAGAAAATCATCAGGTTTGCCGCCAGCGATCCGGATCAGATCGTAGATATTACGGCCGATGGCCTCCTCAGCCGGGATGCCATTGAGCTTGGAAAAGGCCTCATTGACCCATTCCACTGTGCGATCAGAGGACATCAGGACGACAGTGTCATTGGTGCGGCGCGCCACCATCGAGAGTTTGAGCAGCTCATCCTGATGGGCTCTGAGCTTGGCGTTGGCGGTAAAGAGGTCCCGCTCCCGCTTGCTCAGGTGCTCTGTCTTCTCCGCATTGTCATAGGAGGCGCGCGAAAAAGAGTAGCACATGTAGGCCATGCACATCAGCGCCATCATGCTGTGTGCATCAAGATGTGCCGCAGCATTTGGCGCGCGGAACACAAAAATCTGCACCAGAAACAACAAGATTGGTGTGATGCCAAACACCGTGAGCTTGGTGATCGCAATCTTTGGATTGGTCGGCAGGATCAGCGTCGCATTGATCGCTCCCATACCCAAAACCGCGGCCACCCCTAGGATTGTACCATCCTGCCCCCAGGAGAAGACATAGATCGTGACAGCAGCGGTGATTGCCAGACATTGAGTCAGCCCGCCAACGGTCGCAAGCCGATGGAGTGCCTTGTAGCTTGCGCCCTGTTCAAGCCGCCGCCTGAGCCTCAAGAGGCAGAGGCAGTCCACCAGTTCGCCTGACAATATGACCAGCGTCAAACCAAGACCGACAAGTGGGGTTGTGGCCCACATCATGAAGATACAGCCGAAGAAATAGATCACAGCCCGGCGCTTTAATGTGGCAAGACGCTCACCCGCATATTGTGTCAGTCGACCACGCAGCCGGTCGTCTGTGTGCAGTGGCTCTTGGGAATCGATAGGAAAATGCGCGGTCATAGAAGCGTGGTGTCTGGCTGTTTCGTGCAGACCGTAATGTGGACCAGTTAACCAATGATTTTGCACTAGACATTATCGGCCAAATTCGTCGGGTCTAGTGAAGTGACCTTGCGTCAAGCTGTGGTGGTGGCAGCAGATGTGGTGTCGGAACGCTTCAGATTTGAGCACCTCATGAATTTTCCTCTTCTCGGATACATTTTTGCGGCGGTGGCACTTGCAGCTAATTTTTGGTTCGCTAAATGGATATTTCTGGAAGTGAAGTATCTTGAGGATTCGCGCGTGACCGAAGAGATGTTTGCAAACACCGATCTGCCCGCTGAGATTCGGGCGATGCTTGGTGTGTTTGCACTGGCCAATCAGATTGAGGCGGAGATGATGCACATCAACGTCTCCCCGCCATTGGCTAAGATGGAACGGAAAATCCTGGTCTTTCTGGACCGCCCCAAACGTATGGGGGCGCTCGCAGAGGACATTTTCTGTGTGCCATCCGCAGTGACCCCTGCGGCGGATGCGCTGGAAAATTGCGGCTTTGTGCGACGCATTCCGGATCCGCAGGATCGGCGGGCGATGCTCTTGGAATTGACCGAAGCAGGAAGGGCTGCGCGAGAGGCGTTGATGGCGCTGGTTGTGAACAGCTTTCGGGAGATTTCCGACATGACTCCAGAGGAAATTAAGACTTTTGCCGCATTGGCAATCAAATCCATGCCCGGAGCCGTGAAGGCGGGATTGATGAAGGACAGAGACGAATGAAACGTGCAGGACTTTTTTCGGCGTTGGTGATGGCGCTGTCATTGGGAAGCGCTGGCGCTTCTGTGGCGCAAGAGGATGCCGCGATCAAACCGGTCAAACTGTTGCAGGTGACCGAAGCTCCCGTGGCCTTTGAGCGGCAGTTCTTTGGCCGTGTGAAAGCGCGCCAGAGTGTGGATCTGGCCTTTCAGGTGGGCGGGCAGATTGTCGAGTTCCCGGTGACCGAAGGCTTCAACATCAAAAAGGGCGAGATGATTGCCCGCCTTGATCTGGAGATTTTCGAGCTGAACCTCGATCAGGCGCGTCTGCAGAAAGAACAGGCCGACCGCACTGTGAGCCGGTTGAAAAAGCTGCGTGGCAACACGGTCAGCCAGGTGGCGCTGGATGACGCGGAAACGCAGGCCGGGCTTGCGGCGATCGCGGTGCGCAACGCCGAATGGTCCCTGAAACACGCCACCTTGCCCGCGCCCTTTGATGCGCTGATTTCGAGCCGCAACGTTGAGCTCTTCACCACCGTCTCAAGCGGCACCCCGGTGGTGCGTATCCACGATCTGAGCGAGCTGCGCATTGAGGTCGATGTGCCCGAAATCCTGTTCCAGCGGGCCGGCGAAGAGGAAAACGTCGTGATCACCGCCACATTCCCGGGCAGTGACATAGAGCACCCGCTCGAAATCCGCGAATATGACGCGGAAACCTCCGACATTGGTCAGACCTTCCGCATCAACTTTGGTATGGCGCACCCAGAGGGCCGCACAATTTTGCCGGGCTCTTCGGTCACGGTCCATGTGGAAGCCACCGAGCCTTTTGCCGGCATTCTTGTGCCAGCCACCGCAATCGTCATCAACGAAGCGGGCGAGATCGGCGTGATGCGCTTTGATCCTGTGGGCGCCTCTGAGGGTGCAGTCACCTGGACCCCAATCGAGACCACTCCGGCGGAAAACGGTATGTTGCGCGTCACCTCTGGCCTCAAAGACGGTGATGAAGTTGTTCTGACCGGCGGCTCCGGCCTTGAAGATGGCCAAACCGTGCGCCGCTTTGTTGGCTTTGGGAACTGAGGTCCGCCATGATGCCCAATATTGCACGCGGCTCCATTGACCGGCCGATTTACACATGGATGATCATCCTGATTTTCCTCTTTGGGGGGGCGGTGGCCTTCCTCAATCTCGGACGTCTGGAAGATCCGGCTTTCACCATCAAGCAGGCGGTGGTGATCACCTCCTATCCGGGGGCCACTGCCGAACAGGTGGCCACAGAGGTCTCTGAACCGCTGGAATCCGCCATCCAGAAGATGGAGGAGATCGACTATATCACCTCCACCAACCAGCCGGGGTCCTCACGGATTGATGTACACATCAAATCGACCTACGGCGGCGAGGATCTGAAACATATCTGGACGCGGCTGCGGGCGCGCATTCGCGATGCCTCGCGCGGTCTGCCTTCCGGCGTCAGTGAGCCTCTGGTGAACGACACCTTTGGCGATGTGTTTGGCATCTTCTTTGCGGTGACGGCCGAAGGCTACACCGACGCTGAGAAACACGACCTTTCCACCTTCCTGCGGCGCGAACTTCTGACAGTTGACGGCGTGGCCGATGTGGAAATTCTGGGTCTGCCCGAAGAGGCCATCTTTGTGGAGCCGGATCTGGCGCTCTCTGTGAACCAGAACATTTCGCTGGCCGCCATCTCCAACGCCATCGCAAACTCCGATGCGGTTACGGCTGCGGGTTCGGTGACCACGGACACCTCCAAAACCCGGATCATCCGCCCTGACGGCTCGGACACGGTGAATTCGATCGCAGGTCTGTCGCTGGGCCAAAGCGGCCATGTGGTGAACCTCGTGGACATGGCAAGCGTGTCACGCGACCGCGTGACCGACCCCAACGTCGTGATCCGCTTTGACGGAGAAGAGGCCTTTACGCTGGGTGTCGCCGGGATCGCGACGGAAAACATCGTCGAGGTCGGGAACCGCGTGGATGCCAAACTGGCCGAGATGGCCGGAGACATCCCCGCCGGTGTGCAGTTGCACCCGATCTATCAACAGCATCTGGTGGTGGACAAAGCCTCCAACGACTTCCTGATCAGCCTGGCGATGTCGGTGGCCATCGTGGTCCTAGTGCTTGCGGTCTTCATGGGCTGGCGCGCCGCGGTTGTGGTGGGCGTCACCCTGTTTTTGACGGTTGTCGGCACCTTCCTCTTCATGGGCATGTTCTCCATCGAGATGGAGCGAATTTCGCTCGGCGCACTGATCATTGCCATGGGCATGCTCGTGGACAACGCCATTGTGGTGGCCGAAGGCATGCAGATTGCAATGCTGCGGGGCAAAAACTCCCGCGACGCTGCGGACGAAGCCTCCGGTAAAACCCAGATCCCGCTGCTGGGCGCCACGATCATTGGCATCATGGCCTTTGCGGGTATTGGTCTGAGCCCAGACGCCACCGGCGAATTCTTGTTCTCGCTCTTTGCGGTGATCGGCATATCGTTGCTGCTGAGCTGGCTTCTGGCGCTGACCGTCACACCGATGCTGGGGCACTATCTGTTCAAACAGGGGAAAGAGGGGGGCGAAGACGCCTATGGCGGTTTCATTTTCCGCATCTACGGCTGGTCTCTGCGCTTGGCGCTGAAGCTGCGCTGGCTCGTGATCCCCGGTCTGCTGGCAGTAACTGTGGCCTGTTATGCGGGCTTTGGCTTGGTCAAACAGCAGTTCTTCCCGGACAGCAACACGCCACTCTTCTTTGTGCACTACAAGCTGCCGCAAGGTTCGCCGATCAGCACCACCTCTGACCATATGAAGCAGGTGGAAGACTGGCTTTCTGAGCGCGACGATGTGGAGAATTTTACCACTGTGGTCGGGCAGGGTGCGACCCGCTTCCTGCTGACCTATGAGTCTGAGCCTTCAAACCCAAGCTATGGGCATTTGATCGTGCGTACAGCTGACCTTGAGGCCATCCCGCCGCTGCAAGCGGATCTGGAGGCCTTTGCTGCCGCGCATCTGCCGGAGGGGGAATTCCGCACCAAACGCCTGATCTTTGGTCCGGGCGGTGGCGACCCCATTCAGGTGCGTTTCTCCGGCAGTGACCCCAAAGTTCTGCGCGCGCTGGCCACTCAGGCGGAGCAGGTTCTGAAAGACGCCTCTGACAATATCCTCAGTGTCCGCACCAACTGGCGCGAGCAGGAGGTGGTGATCAAGCCGCTTTACGCAACAGAACGTGCCCAGACCGCCGGCGTGAACCGCGAAGATCTGGCAGGCATGCTGCAGTTCTCCACCGATGGGATCGCCACCGGCGTGTTCCGCGAGAACGATCGCCTGATCCCGATCATCCTGCGCCGTCCGGCGGAAGGGGATTACGGCCTGATGGATCAGTTGGTCTACTCCCCAACCACCAATGCCTTCCTGCCGGTTGAGCAGATGGTGGACGGCTTTGTGCATGAGACGCAGAACACCCTGCTGCACCGTCGCGACCGGCTGCCGACCATCACCGTTGGGGCGGATATTCCGCCCGATCTCACTGCAGCACAGGTGCAGGCGGAAGTCACCGCCGCGATTGAGGCCATGCCGATCCCGGTGGGCTACACGATGGAATGGGGCGGCGAGCTTGAGAACTCCTCTGAGGCGCAGGAAAGCCTTGCGGCGCAGCTCCCGCTCAGCCTGCTGATCATGGTGCTGATCTCTGTGCTCCTGTTCAACGCGATCCGTCAGCCGATCATCATCTGGCTGCTGGTGCCTATGTCCGTCAACGGTGTGGCGTTGGGTCTCTTGGGCACCAACATGCCCTTCACCTTCACAGCGCTTCTGGGTCTGTTGAGCCTCTCCGGCATGCTGATCAAAAACGGCATCGTGCTGGTGGAAGAGATCGACTTCGTGCGCGAAGAGGGCCTGCCCCTGCGCGAAGCCATCGTGAAGGCCAGCGTGTCGCGTTTGCGTCCGGTGATGCTCGCGGCGGTCACCACCATCCTTGGCATGGCACCGCTCTTGTCTGATGCCTTCTTTGTGTCGATGGCGATCACCATCATGGGGGGGCTGGCCTTTGCCACCATCCTCACGCTGATCGCGGCACCGGTGTTCTATCTGGTGTTCTTCCGCGGCGATGAACGGCGCGAGATGGCCGCGGCCAAAGCCTCCGGCGCGGCCGTGCCTGCCTAAATCGGCCTGAGATACCAAAAGAAAAGCCGCCCCGGTCTCCGGGGCGGCTTTTTTGTGTGCGCGTGGCAGCGGTCAGAGCGTGGCGTGCCAGTCCTTGATTGCGGTGCCAATCTCATCGGGGCTGTCTTCCTGAATAAAATGGCTGCCCGCCACGGTGACTTCGCTCAGATTAGGGAAGGTACGCACATAATCCCGCACCGGTCCGGAAATCAGCGCCCCGGGCTCTGCATTCACAAACAGCTTGGGCAGATCAGTTTCCCGAAGCCACGCGGAATAAGCTCCCACAATCTCCGCCACATCCGCCGGGTTGCCCTCAATCGGGATCTGGCGCGGCCATGTCAGCGTCGGGCGACGATCTTCTCCGGCATTGGCAAAGGGGCGGCGATATTCAGCCATCTCTTCTTCGCTCAGATCCCGCAGGATAGAGCCGGGCAGGATCGCCTCCACAAAAGTGTTGTTTTCAAGGATCATCTCTTCCCCCGCCGGAGAGCGCATCGCCTCAAAGATCGGGCGCGCCGCCGCAGGGAAGCTGTCCCAGCTTGGCACAGGCGCGACGATACCTTCCATAAAGGCGATGCCTTTGACCTTCTCGGGATTGCTATGCGCCCAGTGGAACCCAAGGGCGGAGCCCCAGTCGTGGATCACCAGAGTGACATTCTCCGTCACCCCCAGCGTTTCCAGCAGCGCATAAAGATAGCGGCGGTGCTCCACAAAAGTGTAGCGCTCAGGCCCGCTGTCATCGAGCTTGTCGGAATCGCCCATGCCAATCAGATCCGGCGCGATCAGCCGCCCCCTGCCGGCCAGATGCGGCATGACATTGCGCCAGAGATAAGACGAGGTCGGGTTGCCATGCAGAAAGACAATCGGATCCCCTTCGCCTTCCTCGATATAGGCCATCTGTTTGCCAAGCACCGTGGCAAATTTCTTTTTCTCGCGGAACGCTGTAGACATGGGCCTCTCCCCTGTTGATCCTTGTTTGAGAAACAGAATTAGCGTAATGGAATGATCGTTCCAAAACAAGAGTTCAAATGCCAAGACCACAGTCCCAGACCCGCCAAGACCTGCTGACCAACGCGATGATGGCCTTTTGGAAAGGCGGCTATCGGGCGGTGTCCGTGGGGGATCTGGTGCGCGAAACCGGGGTCAGCCGCGGCTCTCTGTATAGTGACTATTCCGGCAAAGAAGCCTTGTTTTCCGCTGTGCTGGATCACTACCAAACCCATGTTGTGACCCCGCTTTTTGGCCCAGTAGAGGCAGCGGATGCGGGGTTGGAAGCCATAGCCGATTATCTCTCTGCAGCCATCGCGCAGGAGGGGGGCGCAAATGAAGGCGTGACCGGCTGTCTGGTCTGTAGCACTTGGGGGCAGGTCAGTGCAGAGGAGGCCGACATAAAGGCCAAGCTCTTGGCCCATGCCGACCGGCTCACCGCTGGGTTCACCGCCGCGCTGTCGCGCGAGAATGCCCAGGTGGGCAATCCTCTCAGCACAGAAGAGCTCGAAGCCCTCGGCCACTACACAATGACGGCGGTGCAGGGGCTTTGGTCCTACGCGCGCCTTGCACCCCGCCGCGATCAGCTTCAAAAGGCAGCGGACCAGCTCATCGCGCATCTGCGCCGATGCCTCTACGGAGCCGCCTCATGACCGCCTTTCTCCCTGACCAGCCGATGCTTGAGGGCCTCTTTCGCTTTATTGCGCTGGATGTGGAAACTGCCAATGCCCACCGCCACAGCATCAGCCAGATCGGCCTCGCCGGGGTGTGTATGGACGGCATGATCGAGACCTTCGCCACCTACATCGACCCCGAAGAGCCCTTTGCGCCTTTCAACACTGAACTCACCGGCATCAGTGCCGCCACCGTGCGCGGCGCGCCCACCTTTGCGCAGGCGTGGCCGCTGATGGCTCCGGTGCTGTCGCGCCATCTCTTGGTGCAGCACAGCGGCTTTGACGAGAAGGCCATCACCGCCGCCAGCCTCACCGCAGACCTTGGCAAACCCAAACTGCATTGGGCGGACAGCGTGAAAATCGCCCGCAAAGCCTGGCCGGAGTTTCGCGGCAATGGCGGGCATGGGCTTGGCCACCTCAAGGAAGCCTTGGGTCTGGAGTTCCATCACCACGACGCTGGCGAAGACGCACGCGCCGCTGCCCAAGTGGTGTTGCAAGCCGAGCAGCGCCTTGGCAAAACCATCGAACAGATCACTGGTAAAACCGCCCATCTGCAGCTCTCCTTTGCGTTTTGATCTAGGGGTCTTCGCAGCGATTCTGCAGGATATGCTCAATTAATTGGCGAACGTTCTTGCGATGCCAATCGTAACTTGAGATGCGCTGCATCCTTGGGTTGAACGCCCTTTTTCGCCGAACGGATTCTTAAGGTTTTTCACCAACACACCTTCCAGAAATTCGCGAATGTAAGGCCGCCACAGCCAATGCGGCCTGCCAAAGAGGACGTTGATGAAACAAAATGCCAATCACCGACACGGGCCTTTCCGGACCGTGTTGCTCAGTGTGTTTGCCGCCCTTCCGATCCTAGTGCTGTGCACCGGCATGTCGATTTACAGCGCCTATCATGAGTCAAACACCGAAAAGGCCGCGCTGGTTGAGGTCATTCAGGCCTTCTTCAAAAGCTATGTGACCAATCGCGGTGACGGCTCAGCAGTGCCTGCAAGCTTCCGTCAGGAAGGTCTGACGAACTTCAACGCCGCCGGCGGGCATGGCAGCGAAGCCTTTGAAATCACCATGCCGGGCCTGCCCGATCATGAGGTGGTCACAATCGAAAACGACCCCTATGTGCGTGGCGTGATCACCGGCTTTCAGGAAACGCAAAACCACGAGATTGTGGAGCGCCTGATCTGGGATCAGGACGGCCTGTCCTCCCTGTCGATCTACCCAAGTGTCGCGCAGTCTCAGGCCTGTGTGGATTGCCACAACCGGATTGTACCCTCCCGAAATTGGCAGCTGGGCGACATCATGGGCGCCTATGTGGTGCGCGCGGATCTGAACAATGATCTGATCGCAGGCGTGACCATTGGCTTTGTCTTGGCGGGTGTCGTGGTGGCGGGGCTTGTCTGGCTCCAGCTGCGCGAAGCGGCGGCGCGCAAAGTCGAACAGGAGGCCATCGCACAGGAAACCGCGCGGGTTGCGCGCTCTGACATTGCGCTCGGGGAGGCCAAATCGGTCGTGGGCGCCTTTGCGCAAGGCCAAGTCGACAAACGCATCGAGATTTCCGACGCACAGGTCGCCTCAGAGAATGCGCCGCTGATCGAAACCGTGAATGATCTCTGCACCGTGGTGAGCGATTTTGTGACCGATGCGCAGAGCGTGACACAAAGCCTTGCGAAAGGCGATCTGTCCGGCCGCATCGAGCGGGATTACTCTGGCAGCTTTGGTGAAGTGGCCGCAGGGCTGAACGCCAGCCTCGCGCGCATGAGCGCAACGGTGCAGGTCATCAACCAATCCGCCGAGCATGTGGCCCAAACCGCCAAGACGCTCGATCAGGAAACCCGCCACCTCTCTGACCGTACCAAATACCAGTCCCAGATCGTGGAGCAAAGCACCGATATGATGCGCGGGATCGGCGATGCCGTTGGGGCCAATGTCACCGCCGCGCAGGATGCCATGGCGACCGGACGCCGTGCCAACAAACGCGCCGAGGAAACCGTGGGTGTGGTGTCTCACGCCAGCGCGGCCATGGCGGGTGTTGAGGCGGGCACCAATGAGATCAAGAGCATCATCACGCTGATTGACGAAATCGCCTTTCAGACCAACATGTTGTCTGTGAACGCCTCGGTCGAAGCCGCGCGCGCGGGCAACGCGGGCAGGGGCTTTGCCATTGTGGCTTCTGAGGTCCGTAACCTCTCCCAACGCACCAGCGACGCCGCGCTTCAGGTCGCGGAACTGGTGGCTTCAAACGTGGAAAAAGTGGCCGAAGGTGTTTCTGAGGTTGAGGAAGCAAAGACCTCGATCGTCGACGTGCAATCCGCCAACAACGCGGTAGATCAGACTCTGGTGGAGATCGTTGAGATGAACGAGACCCAATCCGAACGCCTGCGCCAACTCAGCACCTATGCCCGGGATCTCGACACAATGACCCGTGAGAATGCGGATCTGGTTGATGGCACCGCTTGGGCCTCAGATCAGCTGTCTGAAAGCGCGGCGCGCCTGATGGAGGCGGTGGCCTTCTTCTCACAAAACGGCGCTGTTACGTCACATGCTGCGGTGCGAGAGGAAGAGCGCGCGGCCTAAGGCGCAGCCGCCATTCCAACCAGCCAAACAAAAACGCGGAGCCAAGGCCCCGCGTTTTTTTGTGACTGATATCTGAATGTAGGGCCGCCCGAAGCGCTGCGGGACCCTTATTCATTCGCAAGAGAAAATCCAGCATTTGCCGCCCAAAGCTTTGCGCCAAATCTGCGCATAGTTCTGCGGTTCATCCCTGATGTATTGCGGACACCAGTCACGTCCCGCAGTGGGCAAGATTCTGCCCCTACATCTGATTCAAACCACATTTTTTTCCTCTGGAAAAGAGCGATTTGGCCAATCTTCTAAAGTTTGTGCATTCGTTGTCTCCAGGCATACCAGGCCTGTTTGAGTTTGTGCTGGCCGGCGGAATTTCAGCGGATCAGCTGAACTCCATTTGTACAACCACCAAACCAAATGACTACGCCTCGTCCGGCGTCATCACGTCCTGCAGAAGATGGTAAGGAGCATCTCGACGAAACCGCTCAGCCAGCGCCGGGTCGTCGTTGAAATCCCTTCCTGTTGTCTTCAGCACGTTGCGCAAGACCGCAAGGCTGACCAGTGTTACAGCGACCATTGCGACGATGATTGCCAAATCCACGTAGCTCACATTCTGAAAAAATGTCACCTTTCACCTCGCTCTCTGTAACCATGCATCAGCACACCACTTTGCAGAATGAGCATATCAGGTTTTCAGGGGTGGGCAGACTCTACATCTTGCTGAGGGATTTCGCGGGCAACAGGTCATGAGAATTCGACTTTCATTTCGCTGTCGCGTCCATTGTTAGACAGTGTCCAGCGCTGAAATCTGCGGACGCTTCCATCGTCACACATGGTCTTGGTCAATGTCGATTTGGACTTTGGGTGCAATACGACCCAGAGGACGTCAAAGGCTGCCTCTCGCTTGCCGTGATCAAGACCATGCATCTTCAGAATCTTGTTAATTTCGTAAATCCGCGCTCTATCATCCATGACTCATCTCTCTCCACTAAACCCACGCGAACTATATCATCAGGACAATTCTGGGTAATGGGTTTTGCATAAGCGATACAGCACCATTCCTGGAAGATTTGCACGCGGGTATCCACGAACTTGCGGCGAACAAAGGGCGACGCCATCGGCGCGTCCATTCCCATAGAAACTTGCTTCCAAAACCAGAAGCTTCAGTGATCTCCTGACAGCGAAGATGACGTCAATTTTCGACCTCAGGATATCATGTAAAATTCTGAAAAGATTGAATCATCGCTGTCAGAAATGCGATTCACTTGACGGCCACCAATAGTGTGGACCCGGGCCAATCAACCTCCAAAAGAAAACCCGCTCCGTGAGCCGAACCCACCCCTGGACGCCACTGTGGTGCGTGTCTGGATTTTGGGGGTGACCTGTGTCACCCTTGGGTTATATTGCCGGATGGATTTTTGGTTTGTGCCATACCGGCCATTTCCCAGGTAGCTGACATAGCCTCCGCCGGTCGAATAGTATCCTCGTCTGTCTTTGGTTCGATAAATCGGACGCACCAGATCGCCAACAGCACTGCCAGCGAGCGCTCCGACAACCAGATATCCGTAGGGTGAGGGGGCATAGTAACTGGGATCGCTTCCACTTTGATACTTGCATTCACCGGGACCATGCTCCTGGTCACAAAGACTGGCGCTGTTGTAGCGCGGAGCTGTATTGGCGTGGATTCTTCTGCCTTCCTCCAGCAAAGGTTCACAGTCTTCATTGGGTACAAGATCTGCGTTCTCGCACTCCAGAACTGAGCGATAGAGTTCCCCTTCGGTGTCAACTTCTTCCTGGCAGGCGGTCAAGGCGAGCGTAGCCGAGGCCATGGTCAGGAGTTTGATCGATTTTGAGCGTTTCATCCGGGATCTCCCTCGTTGTCCTGACGTTTCAGTAAGTGATACAAGCTGCATTCAGCAGCCCAACTGTGACCGAAATACCAGCAAGCTTGATGCTGACAGCAATCTCACCACGGGAAATTCGTTCCGAGAGCAGTGGGTAGAAACGTTTGAAGATCTGATAGACAGCAAGCTGTGCGATACCGGCGATGACGCCCCAGATCAGGAAATCAATCAGGTTGATCGAGTTTGCCGCAGCACTGGCCAGTGGCAACGAAAACCCAATAAAGGCCGCGCTCAGCACCACTGATGCTGCGACATTGTTTTCCTTGATCAGTGCGACCTCATCATTTGGTGTCATACGCATGTATAGCGCCATGAAGAGCATCAGCAGGATCAAGGCTGTTGCAAAATACATCAGGAAGGGAACAATCCCCGTGAGAGTGGCCGTCAGAAGTGTCATGGTGCAGTCCTTTTGTGGGTCACGTGATCAATGCGTGCCGCGGCAGACCCCGGCCAATGAGAAATGAGGCCGCGCGTTCGGCGCCTTCCGGTTCTTCCAGATTAACGAGAAGCATCTCGTCGCGGCCATCGCTCAGGCCGCGCCCGAACAGCATCGCCGTCTGGAAAATTCGAGCGGGAGCAGCACTGTCTCGGGTTTCGCGCACGTCTTCCCAATAGGTCATCGGGTCTTCATCCGCGTCGGAATGGTTGAACCAAGCGCGTTCGAAGGTGACGTTGCCCGTTTCTGTCTGCAAGTCGAACCGACTCTGCCGTTGTCGGGTTTTTAGATCGCTCCAGTCGGCGTCGCGGGACGGGTACTGTACATCATAGGCATACCAGAGCATGATTTCGTCGATCCGGTTGTCCTCAACCCCGTCGCCGCCCTGGATCTGCAGCAGATAGCGGTCGTCATCAGTATAAAAACGGTGCAGATGCGACTGCTCACCCAGATCACAATGACCCTGGGCACAGATCATGAAACCGGTCTGCGGCGGATCCAACAGCGTGTCTGCGCCAAGCAGTTTCAGCTCGATCGGATCGATGGTCACACTACGGCCGATGGTCAACCCGGCGACCTCTGGCACGCTGGGGGCTTTTTTTCGGTTAAACAGTGACAGAAACATCACCAAGCCCCTTGGAAATCTGACTTGCTGTCAAACGTGTCGAGCAGAGGTAATAGAACGATCCCCCAGCCTGCAATTGCTCCGGAAACGGGAGGAACCTGAAATCGGAGCTGCCTGGCTCAGACAAAGCAATCAGGCTTGCATCATTGTCAGCCAAAGCTGCCGTCAGGACTGGTGTTGAAACGCCGCCATCGACTGTGGCCGAATAGATCGTCGCGCCGACATTGGCTGCCGACAGCGCCATGAGAACTTGGCCCGCTCCAGGATCCTGGGCAGCCCGCACCAAGGCTTCGGAGGCATTGGAAACGATGGCTTCCAAACCGGCAATCCGAGCCGCCCGTCGGGCCGTATCACGGTCGTCGAAAAACGCGGCGATATGCAGGGATTCATTCAGCTCCCGGATCGCCAGACAGGTATTGAACGTTTCAGCGTCTGAACCTGCGTACACCAGCACTTTGTTGGCTTGGGGGATAGCCGCGCGTTTCAGGGATGCCAGCGCATCCAACCGCTCCGCCCTGACCAGGTAAACCTCTTCCGGCAGCTCAGCGTCGCTCCTTTTGGTCAGCAGAACAATCTTGTCATCACCATCCTGCCCAGCAATCAGGTTCTCAATCATGACTTGCGTGTGATCGCGGTTGTAACCGACAATCACCGTCGCGCCCTTCATGCTTTCATAGTTGCCATACCCTTCGGCCATCCGCCTGATCCTTTCCACCATCGATCCTGCCAGCCAGCCCAAGGCGGCCGAGAAAATGAGCAGCGAGCCCGGGAAAAACCACAAGGCTGCAACCAGCCGCCCCGCCTCTGTCTGTGGCGAGTAATCCCCGTAACCAACAGTCGAGGCAGTTGTCGCAGCAAAATAAATGTATACAGAGAAGTTGCTGGTCAATTCCTCTTCACCGGCAAAGTGGAAAAGCAACCACGAGACAG
Organism: Shimia sp. R9_2; assembly: GCF_017743735.1. Lineage (GTDB taxonomy): Bacteria > Pseudomonadota > Alphaproteobacteria > Rhodobacterales > Rhodobacteraceae > Shimia. Next base: position 66,386 of record NZ_JAGHRO010000001.1, on the reverse strand, counting down.
CAAAGAAGGCTATTGCAGCCAGGCACAGCAACCACCACTTCAGCTCCAGGAATTCCCGGTAAAATTTGACCAGAAGCCGATAAAGAATGGGCACTTAAAATTGCCTTTGTCGTCATTTTTTATAGCGCAGAACATGGCTGCTCACCACAGGGTTGTCAATTCCCACAGCGAAGACAAAATCTTACGCCTGATCTGCTTGAAACAGCCATAACCAGTGACTACCAATAGTTGCAGCTATTTATCCTTGTGGAGATTATTATGCCGGATACTGGCAGCAATTGGACTGTCGCATCGCTGAAGGCGGCGCTTGAAGAAAACGGGAAAGACGGCGGCATCAGCTGCGCCGCAGCCGACGGGGCGAGTGTTCTGGAGGTAACGCTGGCGGGTTCAGGGGATTTCCTGCTGCACGTCTCGGTCGGAGAAAAGCAAATCCTGACCTCCGCAATCCTGTGGCCACGAGACGCTCAGGAAGACTCAGCCGGGTTCGAAGCGATGATGTTGCGTAGCCATAAGTCGCTGCTGCCGCTATGTGCTCTATCAATCGATGTCATCGACGGACGCGAGTATTACGAACTGTTCGGAGCTATTTCCCGACAGGCACCGCTGGCGGAAATTCTCGCCGAATTCCACGCCATCGCTGACAGCGCACTTGAGCTGGCCCGGGATATCGGCCCGCGCACAATCAACCGGGAGGATGTGGCATGAGCGTCTGGAGAAAGCTCGTCACCGCGATCAAGGGATCCGCAAACGAAGCGGCGGAAGCCGTGGTCGATGCAAATCTTATGAAGATCCTCGACCAGGAAATGCGCGAGGCAAAAGACGCCATTGGAAAGGCCCGAGACGAGAAGGCTCGGATGACTGCCAACAAGATCATGAAGGAAAAATCGGTCGCCGAGATGATGACGGAGATCGAACGGCGCACCGAAGCCGCCCGCACCGCAAAACAGCAAGGCGACGAGGCGCTGGCGGTGGAAATCATCGAAAGCGTTCTGAAACTGCGCGACAAGGTTGAAGCGGATCAGGCACTGGCCGACCAGTACAAAAAGACCGAAGAAGGCATGGACAACGCGCTGAAACAGTCGCAATCCCGTGTCGAGACGCTGCAACGCAAGATCGAAGCGGCCAAGGCAAATGAGGCGTTACTTGACGCGCAGAAGGCGACATCGGTCAATGCCAGCTCCTCGAATGCGCGGCTGTCCAATGCCATGGCCAGCCTTGAACGGCTGGAGCAGCGCCAGGCCCATCAGCAGGCAGTGCTGAGCGCTGCCGAGGAAGAGGCACAGCAGATCTCTGGCGAAACGCTGGAGGATAAGATCAAAGCGCTGGAGAACCCGGCAAAGAACGACGTTCAGGCCATTCTGGCCAAGCTGTAATCAGAATGGAACGACGTCTGCTGCCAGAGCGCCCAGGCTGGCGCGCTCTGGCTGAATCCCTGGGGTTCGGTTTTCACTCCATGTATGGTGCGCCCTACTGGGACGAAAGCCGGGCCTATGTCTTCACGCTGCGCCAGATCGAAGACGACATCGAGGAACCGACCGAAGAGCTGTGGCGGATGTGCCTGGAGCTGGTCGCCGAAGCTGTGGTCGATCCCGCTCTGATGCGCCGCATGGCAATCCCCGAAGCCTTCCACGGCTGGATCGCCGAAAGCTGGCGACGCAGCGACCCTTCACTCTATGGCCGGTTCGATTTTCATTATGATGGCAGCGGTCCGGCAAAGATGCTGGAATTCAACGCCGACACACCCACCGCGCTTTATGAAACCGGCTTTTTCCAATGGGTCTGGCTGGAGCAGCAGATCGAGGCTGGTGTGTTTCCAGTTGACACGGACCAGTTTAACTCGGTCCAGGATCAGTTGATTGACCGGCTGGGCCGAATGTTTACGCGCGGCTATCCCCTGCATTTCGCCAGCGTACGCGGCAGTGAGGAAGACAGAGCAACCGTAAGCTACCTGGAGGACTGCGCGCGCCAGGCCGGACTGATCCCAGAATTCGTGGCGATTCAGGACATCGGTCTGGATCGACAGGGGCGGTTTGCCGACAATAAGGACACGGTGATCGAGGCGATCTTCAAACTGTACCCCTGGGAGGACATGTTCCGCGAGGAATACGGCCCGGCCCTGCCCAGGGCGGCAACCCGTTGGATCGAGCCACCCTGGAAGGCACTTCTGTCGAACAAGGCGATTCTGCCGCTGCTGTGGGAAATGTTCCCTGACCACCCGAACCTGCTGCCCGCCTGGTTTCAGGACGAGGCACCACAGGAGGCGAAGGATGCCCCACATGTGATCAAACCATTGTTCAGCCGGGAAGGCGCCAATGTCACGCTGCGTCGACCCGGGCAGGATGACCTCTCGACACCGGGTGAATATGGCAGCGAAGGCAACATTCTCCAGGACTATTGTCCGCCTGCGCGCTTTGGCGACGACAATGCAATGCTCGGGTCCTGGATCATTGGCGATACCGCTTGTGGGCTTTGCACCCGTGAAGACACCAGCGAGATCACTCAGGACCTTTCGCGTTTTGTCCCACACATCATTTTGGAATAATTCGAGTAAGATGCAGTGTTGCGCTGTTCCAGAAAATCGGTCAGTCACTGACTATGACAGCCCTTAATTGGAAAGAAGCATGTCAATTTCCAAGAGGTGACATCTGGAGGAGGTACCAGCTTTTTTGGATCCAACAGTCACCATCCCATCCTGCGATGTACGAGCCATGATATGTTTGGAAGTTGAACCAGATCTCTTGGCCACGTCCGAGACAACAACGAACCTCTTCTGAAACTCGACCAAATCCTGGTGCCGGATGAAATAGGTATCAGCACCACCTCGGCGCCCATGAGAAGACTTGAGCAGCCCTTCCTTACACCAGTGCGTCACGCATTCGTGCTTCCAGCCAGTAAGTTCGGCGACATCCCTGGCCGTAAGTGGTGCCGGGTCAGATACACCTTTTATGAAGCGGTCCACTTCCTCTCCGCAGAATGCAAAGTCTGCGAGCGGATCATCCTTTGATGCGGCGACGGGGCGGATTTGACCGTCTCTGATCTGACGAAGAAGCTGAAACAGGGCTTTCCGATCCGTCGTGCGGCGTAAGTTGAGATCGCGGAAGCGCACCTGTACTCCGTTTGGTGGAGCAGGCGCAATCTTATCCCGGATCCCGTCAACCAACGCAATGAGAGCAAGGAGATCAACACCGCCATCCACGAGCGGATGCTTGGCGTCCTCTGATGCCGTTTGAACAAAGCCACATTCGATCAGAAGCAAAAACTGCTTCTTGGCAACACCCAGGAACTCGCCTGCGTCCTTTGCAGAAACAAAACGCGCTCGAAGGTCGCGTAACCTATCCACTTCATCCATGGAGATCGTCGTGTGCCGGTGCCCATGCCCGGAATGATGAAGCCTACCCTTCACCTCCCCCGCTGAAACTGCAGAAACCAACCGTTCGGCCCGGATACGCAGCAACTTCGCTGCTTTGGCAGCGGATATCCACTCCCGCGCTTCATCTGGCGTCAGCGCGCCCGCGTAGCTACCGTCAAAAACTCTTCCAACAGTCTTTCCGACCCGTTCCTGGAACGGATCGAAAGCTGCACCGCGAAACGACATCAAACGCTGGTACCATTTTCCAAGACGGGCGGGCGCAGAATTGAATTCCTGCGGACCTGAGTTCAGGCGTTTCTCGACATTGCGATCAAAGGCGCGCGGCCAATCAGCCAACAGATCGTGGACCGGCACCATGAAATCGCGTGTCGCCTCAAGTGTACGCGGCAAAGCCACCTTGCCTGGTTTGTCTGAGCGCGTGGAATGATCAGATGTTGCCAGAAAGAACAGAAACCTGCTGATATCGCCAGGCACGTCAGCTTTCCATGGGCCGATGTTCGCTTCCAGGCTTTCACGGCCTGCAGCCTCGATGAGGCGGGCGATATGGACTTCTCCTGCAGTCGCTTCGACCCGTTGGAAATCTTGCAGCTGGTATCCACACTCACACGTTCTAAAGCCACCATTTGTAGATGACAGCGTCACGCCGCACCGTGGACATTGGCTCTGCAACGCAAGCCCGTGCTCAGAACATGCTGAAACCAGGCAGTGCCGCCAGGACTGCTTCCAAACACGGCCATCCTGGATGCATATCGGGCAGAATGGGTCCACCTCACTGCGCTGGAAACGCCAGTCCAGCGTTGCAAAGTCAGGATTGGAATGCGGCGCTATTCTTTCCAGGACGCCAACATCAACTCCGAGCTTTCCTGCAAGACTCGGCAGGTCTTCCAGCATTGGGCGGCCGTATCGCACTTCAACCAGGGACAGAAAATCACCAAGGTGTGCATAGGCGTTCATCGCCGCGAGGCGACGTAAAAGGCCAAGGAGGCTTTCTCCGTCCTCGGGTGTCGTCGAGCGCAAATTCATTTCGAAAGAGGAACAAGCCGAGCAGCTTCAAATTCATCCAGGGTCGCCGGAGCAATCCTGACGTCAGCTTCCTGCATCACTGCAGCATAGGATCGTACCAGAGCTGTGTCGGATGGCTCTTCAGAAGCAAAAAATGGCTCGACATCACCATTGCCCTGCAGACCAAGTTCCCAGCCGCGTGCAATCGCGTCAAACGTCAAAGTGCCCTCCTTGGCTTGGAACAGGGATGCCTTCAAGATCCGCAGCATCATTCCGACACGGCCGCCGCTGGCCCCATAGATTCTGCGGGCCATGTACATGTCGTCAAATTCGATCTTCAGACCTTGCGCTTGGATTATTTCGAGTGCCGCCAAGAATGCGCCAACAAAGGCTTCCACATCCTCCTCTTTGGTCCATCTGTAGGGGTGGTACTCGATCGTCTTCAATGAACGGTCTCTAACCTGCTCATTGCCCAGAATCAGTTTTTGGAACTTGGGTAAGCCGCCAAGGACGAGGACAATACCAGTCGCGTCTACAAGCGATTTGAAATGATCCACGGCGGTTCTTGATGACAGGTTTGCACCTGTTTCAACACAATGACTGCACTCGTCGAGTGCGAGGATTTCAATGCCATCGTCTCGAATAGCGGTGATCAAGCGCTCTCGCACCGCGGAGGTCTTCTCACGAGGAGCACATCCATGGCCCACAGCGCGAAGCATGGCCAGGTAGATGTCCCGATCATTCGGCTTGGGTGGTATGCAGCCCACAGCAAAGGAATTGGTTTCGACGAGAGATCCAGGACCGCTCCGAACGTTACCAAATTGAGTTTTGGCATCCCCAAGAACTTCAGTCTTTCCGCACCGTGTGGGCCCCAGAAGGGGTATGATCGCGCCGCCATAGGACTTTGCAACTGCGATGAGGCTCTTGAGCTCAGCCAGCACTTCATTGTGGCGTCTGTGCTGAATTCGGACATCAAGGATCCTTGGGTCAATCTCTGGCGACATCAGTCAGGTCTCTTCGAGGTTTCAGGCAGATTGTCAGGGCGGCGCAGCCTCTTTGGAGCTGCTTCTTGCTCCGCAACCATCCTCGCGGCCTGTTCTTTGGCGCGAGCATCATCGACAGCAGCTTGGTCAGCACGCCAGTTCACAGTAGCGCGTTTTGCTTGACGGTGCTTCGTCCCTGGATTCCTGACAGGTTTTTTGTGGTGCTGTTCAAGCATCCCATCCAGAATATCCAGAACCTTCAGGTCCTCGCCGGGATCAGGGTTGTGCTTCTTGCGTAAGCGTCTCAACTCATCAAATGAGATCGCTGGCAATTCTTGGTGTTTCGCGCCAACAAACAAGTCTTCGCCAGAAAGCGGGTTTCGAACCGCGATCTCCAGGATGTTCGTGGGGTCAAACCTTACTTCGATCTCTTGACCAGAGCCTATTTCCTTGAAAAGCTTCCTCAGTTCAGTCGATGAATACTGAATTCCCTCGAATTCAATCCCGTACCGATGCAGTTTGCGAGTGGCTGCACCTGCAAAGAACATTTGCTTGAGTTCCATCGGAGTGGGCGGTTCGGGCACCAAATGATCTTCCTGCAGGCGTGTCCAACATGCCCAAGGTGCTTCACGCGTACGCAACGCGGATTGAATACGCCGCTGTGACCGATGTGCGTGAACGTCGAAACGCCACTTTTGCAGGAAGGACTCGACATCTTCGAAAGTCAGTCGCGCCTCTTCCATTGCGCGTTTGGTTCGGGATTTTGCGGCTATTTCTTTGCTTTGCGTCGCTCCCGGCAGGGTCGTGAGCACTTCATTGATCGACCGGAACAAGCGTTCGACAAATGGTTTTCTGTCAGGGTTTCCAGGTACATTCTTCCTGAGTTCGAAAGACGTGGTCTTGATTGCTCTCTCGATCAGATCCCCGCTGTTTTCGCTTCCCTGGTCGGCCACAACGGCCAAAGGCCTGCCTATGGCCTGAAACCGTTTCTCAATTTTGTGTTTCTTGAAAAACCTCTCTTCATGGGGGCTCATGATCTCTTTGATCGTATTTGCAACGAGAAGCGAGTGCGGGCTCGAAAGAGAGACCTGCAAACCCACGATCAACCCGGTGGCACAATCCACTGCTGCGCAAATTGTCGGGCGGGCAACATTGCCAGCGTCGTCAATGACGCAAAAGACATCAGCAGTGGTGCAGTCGATTTCAACGCGTTCCAAGGGCGACTCTACGAGCTGGATCTTGCCCGCCTGAAGCATGTTTCGGCGAGCTTCCTTGCTGCCAAGGCGCCGCTTCACAACATCATAATGCGGCAGGAGCTCAATCAGCCTGCGGACGACTTTGGGCCCATGCGGATTTGGTTTGATGCCTTCAGTTCGGCATTTTTCACGATACTGCGCAGCAGCCAGTTTACCCACGAGCGTTTCGGTGATGCGGTCAGAACTGAGATAATGCTTTTCCAGAATATCGTATAGGATCTCTTCGAAGAGAGCATCATGACGGCTTGAACGGTTTCCAGATTCAAAGGTCCGGTCTCTCAGCCCGTGCACACCGTGGCGGAGGTTCTGTTTCATCCAGACTTGGATCGTCCGTTCGCTTGGGAACTTCTTCTGGCGCTTTGAAAACTTCGAATCCCGCTCGAAACGCTCCCTCATGATGAGAAGACGCTGCGGCCAGGTTACCCCCTCAGCCTCCAAAGCAACGGTTTGTTCGATCACGGCTTTTCTGAAGGCCACCTCGAACTGCTCCTCAGCGTTCGGGAGCCGGTTCCGGAGACCATCGGTTTCCGGGTCCAAGACGTTTCCAATCGACACCTGAAACTGAAAGTCCTGAACGGAGATCTCGTGCTGAATTCCATCCGGCGCGCGCAAACTGACTGCCGGACGACCATGCACGGGCCCGAGCACTTCATGTGCTTGTTCATCAATCATGAGGATGCGGCCGTCATACTGCTTCACAAGCGGTGTCATAGCGCCAGGACCTCCAAATGTTGTTTTTCACCGCCTGCACAGGTCAGCATAGTCTTGGGCCCGATGCGGGAGCCGACCAAGTCGACAGCGAAAAGGCCCTGCAAGATCGCCGTCAGGATTTCTCGTTGGGAGAACGATTGGAGGAGCTTACGAAACTCCACCGCTTCATCTGTGATTGAGGCGAAACTATTTGCCACCGCAGGCGGCAGTTGGTTGTTAAGGTTCGGTTTCAGCAGGCGAGCATTATATTCCAAGGGACCCTGCAGCAACTCATCGGTCACCAGAACAAGCTTCAGGCCGAGTTCCAGGAAGATGCCGGGGTAAGCCAGATACTCGGGTTTCTCCTCAAGGAAGCGCTGATGCTTGGCTTCCAGGAATCGCTCACCCCCGCAATGAAGCTGAACACGAAAGTCTGGAGTGTAGGGCTTCGGCTGATAGCCACCCCCAGAATGGGCGCGCAAAAGCTCGTCCTTGGATTTGTATCGTTTGCCGGACAATAGATCGAATGTCTCTGGCTGTGGTTCAATCGTCTGAACGCGCGGATCGATCATGGCGCAGAACGCCAAAGTCGATTCCAGGATACTCTCAGTCTGGATCAAGCCCACGACTTTGGGACCGGCAAGCCAGTTCGCTTTTTTGGTCATGCCGCGCTGATGAACCCGACGCGCGGTAGGGAGGGCTTCTTTGTCCAATTTCATGGACCATGTTCGGTACTGAAAACCGAACCAGAATCAAGGTGGTCGAAAAACTTTTTTGAATCAGCGGCCTACGAGAGGCAAAACTCGGAAATTTGCTCTGAAGTTTTTTCCGACTATACGCATATGATTGTATCAAATGACGCGATTTCTCCCTTAGGGTGTGTCATGTTTTAACCGTCTTTGAACCAATACGATGGCTCTCTCGTACGGAATCAGAGGCGATTCGGCGGTGTCACGACGGGTGATTCTGAAAGGAGGATGCATGTCTCAAGGGCATCAAACGGTGCCCATATCTGTTCAGATCGAAAATTGATCAAACCATGCTTGCAGTTCATCGATCCTGCATCTTCAGTCATCACAACATGGTAGCCGGGTATCAAGAGGTCCCTTGCCGGTAAGACTGCGCAGCTTCCGTTGCTCTTGCTGTCATTGCACCAAGACCAGAAACCACACTACAAATCGGATGCACTGGCATTGTAGGAACCGGGGCTTTCGCCTGGATCCATCGAAACTTAGAAAGGACGCCCAGGAAAGGCTTTACCATCCAAAGACTGCGTGACCACTCAGTTTAGGACGATAAATTTACCTTGGCTGGAAGACCGCTTCGAGCTGTCGACGTACATACTCATCTTTGGAGTTTACTTCTTTTTCAAGTTTTTCAATGACTTGAAGGAAAGCTTCATTGGGTTGATAACGCGGCGAAGGTTCAGGAACTTGTATGGCTTGCGCTTGTTGTTGCTGCATTGTGCTCTCCCTGTTTCCCTCAGCATGAATCAGACGCTGAATCGGTTCAAGCGCTAATCCTCCATTGGGTTGGATAGGTCAATGCCCCAAAGAGAAGATTTAGTCGCTCCCGTGTTCTCGCTTCCAAGCTCTGATAGGGCCTCTTTCACACATCTGGAGCGAGAAAATCATGTTGACCATACTCGCTTGTAGGAGTTCATTGTTGTGGCTCTCGTTTTGAAGCCATTCGCCACAGAGATTTTTTTGGAGCCAGAGTTTGGAACGCAATAACATCCTGGACGACGTAACCCATCCTGAATTGATTTTTGGGTTGGTAGGTCCAATTGGCGTCAATATGGATGACGTCCAAGCGAGCCTTGCTGAAGCGTTGAAGCAAGTTGGATATCAAACCAAGCTAATCCACCTTACTGAAGTGATTGGATCCAAAAGGGAGTTGATCGGACCAAATCCTGGAACGGTATACGGGCAGAAGATCGAAACTGCCAACTTGTTCTGCCGGACAGCTGAGAACGGTGCTGCATTGGCTGGTGTGGCGATTGCAGAGATCCGAAAATTCAGAGAAGCCAACACCCAGGAAGCGGCCGCTGAAGGGGGCACAATCCCTGCAATTCCTAAACAAGCCTATATCATTCGCCAGCTCAAACGCGCTGACGAAATCAAGCTGTTGAGAAATCTCTATGGTGACAAGTTTCTTCAAATATCGGTTTCGTTAGAAAAGGACGCTCGTGTTCAAAACCTGGTTTCGAAGCTTTCAAGGGACCATCCACATATGAAACAGCACGAATGCGAAGCTGAAGCTCGGCGTCTGATCGAAGTGGATGAACATGAAGAAGGGGATGATTTCGGACAACAAGTTGGTGACATTTTTCATCTTGGTGACTTTTTCGTCCACGCCGGAGACAAGACAAAAATGGCTGCGAAATCCCTGCACTTCATAAGGGCCTTTTTTGGCGACAACGCCAAATCACCCAATCCAGATGAGTTTGGGGCGTTCATGGCAGCTTCTGCATCCCTTCGAACAGTGGATCTTTCGAGGCAAGTTGGGGCCGCAATAACGACAAAGTCTGGGGACATTGTTTCTGTCGGGTGCAACGAAGTGCCAAAAGCGGGAGGCGGAAATTACTGGATCCAGGACGACCCGATTGATCGTGACATCGAACGTGGGACAGAACAAAACAGCATTGAGAAGCAGAGGATCATCGTAGATTTCCTCCAGCAATTAAGCAGTGTGGGATTTGTGACCCTTCAGGAAAATCTCGAATCACCCGAAATGAAAGAGAAGCTGGATGCCGCGGTCGATGATGCTCTGATCTCAGATATTACTGAATACGGTCGGATGACACATGCGGAAATGACTGCAATCTGTGATGCGGCTCGCCTGGGGCGCTCACTTCAGGGCACCACGATATTCGTGACCACATTTCCCTGTCACAATTGCGCGAAGCACATAGTTGCCTCCGGAATTGATCGAGTGGTTTACATAGAGCCATATCCTAAAAGTAAGGCGACCAGTTCTCACACCGATGCAATCTCAATTGATGGTGTGCACAATGGGAAGGTTGCATTTGAACACTTTGAAGGAATTGCCCCTACTCGATATCCGGACATCTTCCGCAAAGGCAAGCGCAGGAAGGGTAACAAAGTCCTGGAGTGGTATGAAGGCGAACCTCGCCCCCGCATAGCCCAAAGAGACAATCTCCACGTAAATCGAGAAGACGTTGCCGCCTATTCAGTGCTCAAAAAACTGACAGAACAAACGAAAGACCAGGAAGCGCAGAACGCTCCTCAAGAATAATACTATCCTTGTGCGGCTGCAGCTCTTGAGCCGCAGCCAATGATGACAGTTATCACGTGAGATCCGCTCATCTACTTCGGCGGCCAGAATCTTTGCACCATTCAACGCTGCCATCCCTGACCCAATAGTGGCTCCTGCACCCGGACGTCTGCCTAACCGAGGGAGAGATCGTCGGACGGTTCAGCCAATCAATTGTGATCTGCCACCGTGGCCTCCTCGCCTGATTCAATGACAATTTGGTGGCCTCTCCACACCCGCACGGGCAAGGAAAACATGCCCATTTGTCCTTCGGATCACGCACTATGGCCACCTCGCCGAAGACGAGTTGGTCAGGTGAGGGGTGACGGGAAAAAATCCGACACGAAAGATTGCTGCGTGGGACAAGTCGGAGAGTCTCGAGGATCTTCCGGAAGAAATTTCGTATCATCTCCATCACCCCACCCTGTCAAGGAAGGGGACGACGTCGCCACGGCCCCAGTTGTCCAGGTCCCCGCAGATCGAGCAGTCCTCGCGGCGTTTCACACCCTGCCGACGCTCTTCCGCCGTGCTGAGGCGCCTGTAGCGGTTGTAGGCCCATTTACCTTCGCCACGGTAGTCAACGAGGCCCTGGAGCAGCTCGTTGACCGCCATCGTGGCTGCCTCGGTGGTGAATGTTACCACCGCCGGGGCGGGATTGCCGGCGCCCACCACGTAGGCCTCGGCCTTCTGACGCTCGAACTCTTCCGGGTTGCGACGTTTGAGATCTTCGTCGCGCGCCCGGACCGGATCAGCAATCCCACGGCAAATCATGCACGGCGCTCCAGGGAATAGGACTGTTGCGCGTGCAGCCATCTCTTGTAGGCCAGGCTTTCCATCGGACCTCGGTATGAGTGCCAGACCGACATCAATCACCGGGATCAGGTAAAAGTGTGAAAGACGGTTCAGGAAGATCCGCCCGGAGTGATCATCTGTGCAACCGAAGATCACGTCGCACGATCTCAGCGCGTCACGTGCATCCTTCAAGTCCACCCAGCCTTCGATCGGGTGAATTCCAACATCAAGGCCTGATCTGAGCACCTCGTCGGCAACGACACGGACCTTTGCCACTTTCTTGAGAGCATCCTGCATGGTGGCCCCGTGCAGTCGGTTAAGGTTGGAAACCTCGACAACGTCATCGTCGATCACAACCATCCGCCCTACGCCGAGCCGGTTCAGTAGCTGGACCACGGCGCTTCCGGTTCCACCGCAACCCACCACGCCGATGGTGAGCTGCCTGAGCAACCCGTTGACCTCATCACCGAATGCCAAGGCTTGGCGATTGAAAGCAGGATCGCCCGGAGGGAGGCTGCCTCCTTGGATCGAAATGCCGTTTTGTCCGACCACGCTTACACGCTCACAATTGGGAGGTTTCGCACCTTCAACCCAAACGCGGCCGCGATAGAGTGTTCCTCCAACCTCGACCATGCTCACGAGCTCAACGCCCTCTCCGTTCCGATTTCGAAGCAGGGTGAATAGTTCCAGCTCGTTCTTGTCGTCCTGCTTGGAGAAGCCATCAAAGCCTCCTGGATGGCTGTGCACGATCCCAGGAATGAGCTGCTCCTCCTTGGCCCGGCGACAGAGGTTGACGAACGACTTTGTCCTCCAGGTAACGTGCCGATCGCTTGCGGAAACCCGGTCCTCGTCCGGGATCGGGATAACCTCAAACGAAGTGTAGCGGCTGCGCGGCTCGCAGTTCAGCGGGTCCCGGCCAATCACGCTCCGGCCCAAAAGGACATAGGCGGCGCCTTCTGCGCCGTTCTCATCTACAATCAGTTTCCGAAGCTCATCGCGGTGTCGCTCTTGAAGAATGATATCTGTGCGTTTCATGCTGCCACCTCCAGCGCTACTTCGATGCGCTTGATCATGGTCCATAGGCCATCGGCGCCCGGGCGCCACTGGTTGTTGTGGCGGGACCATCGCTGCCAGTTCTGACCGACGAAGTTCATCTGCACCTGGGTTGCCCGAGGAGCGCGCTTTCCGGCAACCAGGAGCAGGTGCGGAACTGCATAGAACATGTCAGGCGGCGCGTCAGGGTACCCTGGCGGCAACACGATGAGGATGTTGGCCTGCGAGACCTGGAACTTACCGTCAGGCAACGGGAAGCCCGTCAGGATCACTCCCTTCTGACCTCCCTGCTCGACTTCGCGGTAGGCGATGCCCCGTACACTGAGGTAGCGGCGATCCTTGGAAGGCAAGATACTCATTGCGCACCCCCTTCCGTGGTCTCGCAGATCCCGGTGAAGAAATGCTCGAGCCCTTCATCGTCGAGCCGGACGAGCTCGTTATCGGCGATCGGGCGGTCTTCCTCACCGCGGACCTCGAGCCAAACACCAAACTTCGCCGGGTCAACCCCGGCCAGCCGTTTCAACACGCGACCGCTGATCACCTTGTGCCCCCATTCCAAGCGCTTTCCGTCAATGTCGAACCGGTAGGAGGCGGCGCTGTGGAAGATCAAGAAACGCTCGACCTTGGCTGCGCGGAGGTCAGTGGTCTCCTCCAAATTCAGCTCTTCAAGTTCGCCGTTACGGAGAACCTGAAAGACGAGGTGCTCTTCGGCCTTCCGGTTGCCAGCGGTTTCGATGATCTGTCGGCCAGTCGGCATCGGATCATCGATGACGACACCGGTGAAATTCAGATCCGGGTCACCGACCTGAATCTTGTAGGGACCGTGGTCACGGGGTTTACGCCCTTCTTGAATGCAGGCAAGAATGTCTTCGATTTTCAGCGGGGTATTCATGGCAGCTATACCTTTTTTCTACTGCTCGACGCCCGCCTATCGGGCGCCTTCACAAGGGTATGCTCGTGGTGGGCGGCTCTACGGACAGCAGCATTAAAAAAAATTTCGAGGTTCTTTGTCCGCGGTCGCTCCGACCACGCGCATACCTAAGTGATAAGAAATGAGGACGTGATATGGATAAGCAGGCAGGCGTAGCGGAACATCACACCATTTCGGAGGTTCATGAGACGCTTGAGGCGCTCGATGACGGCGACTGGGAGCAACTTAACCAGTTGGCACGTAACCGCTGCCGATTTCGCTTTCCTGGCCGCGAGCAGGAAGCCCTCAATGAAGCGCTTTTGCGGATCATGTCCGGTAAGAGAAAGTGGCCAAGGGGTCTCGCTTTTGCAGCCTTCGTCTCCGGTGTCATGAAGAGTATCGTCTCAAAGTGGATCGAAAAAGCAGCCGAAGATCCCGGGGAAAGCGGCGATAACCAGGAGATCGTCTGCGAACGAACCGGGGCCCATGGCGAGCTCTTCGAGAAGGAAGTTAAGGTCCATCTCATGGCTCTTTTCGAGGACGACGATGAGGCAATCTTGATCGTCGAGGGGTGGTTCGAGGATATGGAGAAGGTGGATCTTCTCCCGCTGTTCGACGGAAACACAACTAAGTATGACACGGTGTGCAAGCGCATTCGGCGAAAGCTGGCGAAGCACCCAGAACTGAAAGAGATGATCCATGGCTAAGGACAAGAAGACCGGGATCGACCGCCTGGAAGAGGAAATGGAAAAGCAGATTCTTGAGACCCCGAAGGAGGAGCTTTTGGAGGAGGCTCGCGCCAAAGGTCGTGATCCAGCAGAATTTGCGGCCCGCATGCGTGCGTTCGTGTCGAAAGCAAAAACTGAAGCTGGCCAAGCTCGTCGTGCTGAAGCACGTGCTCGCCTCGAGCAGGAACGAAATGCTGGCACGGCGAACGTTGTAAGAATGCCTACACCGGAGCGTGAGCAGGAGCGTAGAGCATATAAGCCAGATACTATGGCGGCCCGGCATGGCAAGAAGCTCTCCGAGCGCGACAAGAAAGCCATGGAGGAAGATGCGAACGAACTCTTCAATGATGACGCTTGGAACGACGATCATAGCGATAAGGACTGATGATGCATCGCCCTCAATCTGCCGAGGATATACTCAGAGGCTTGGCTATCTGCTCCCCTGAAGAGATCGACCTGGAGGAAATTGCGTTCTGTCAGGGCGCCAAGGTCAAGTATAGGGAACTCGACGGATGTGAGGCCTATCTCCTGGCTGACGCAACGCTCGGCCGTGCGATCATCTCAATCGATGAACGCGCAAACCCTCTCCGACAACGGTTCTCCCTGGCGCACGAAATCGGTCACTGGGAGCGACATAGAGGTCAGCTGCTGGTTTGCAGCAAGGAGGACATCGGCGGTTCTGGTAGCCGAAAGAACGGGGTTTCACGAGAGAAGGCCGCGAACCAATTCGCCGCGGAGCTCCTGATGCCGGAATTCATGCTCAAACCGATCCTTCGGGACTACCGAAGGTTCAACATGCATGCTGTTCGGCAACTCGCCAGCACGTTCAATACCAGCAAGACCGCCATGGCCTATCGGCTCGTTGAGATGGAGAAGGAACCCTGCATTCTCGCCGCCTACAGCAAGTCAGGGTATGTTTGGCATATTTCATCTAAGAGCATCGGCCATCAATGGTGGCCACGTCGGTTCCTTGACCCGCAGAGCAACGCTTACAGTATTCTCTTCAACGGCTCTCGGGACGACGCAACTATGTCTGACCTTGATGCAGATACCTGGTTTGATGTGCCTGGGGCTGATCGGCTCGAAATCGGAGAGCAATCATTTCGAGTCCACGACGATCTTGTCATGGCGCTCCTTGTCGCACGTAGCGAGCGAATGCTGGCCGATTGAGCTCGCATAGACACCCGTGGGCGAATGCTTTGCTTTCCTCCAGAGCCGTTCCAACCTCACACCGAGCTTGCATCCCATGGAGAACGGCGGGCGATCTGCCATCAGGTGGATATCGGGCGGTTTCCTTGTAGTCACTTTCCGATACGAACTGGCTCGCCTGCAATGCAGTATGGCCGACGTGATGAAGACACTGCAACGCCGAGCCGTCGGCTCAAAACCAACCGCCCAATCCGCAGAACTATGGGCGGATACCGCAAAACTATGGGGTATCCGCAGTGCTATGGGGATCCCTACACTGAATCAGAAATCCAGATTTTCTACGCTCAGCGCGTTTTTCTGGATGAACTCGCGGCGTGGCTCCACCACATCACCCATCAGCTTGGTGAAGAGGTCATCGGCCTCGGCCATATCTTCCACCTTCACCTGCAACAGCGTGCGGGCATCCGGGTCCAGCGTGGTCTCCCACAACTGATCGGGGTTCATTTCCCCCAGACCTTTGTAGCGCTGCAGCGTTAGGCCCTTTTCGCCTTCTGCCAGAATGGCTTTCAGCAGGTCCAGCGGGCCGTGGATGATCTGGCTGCGGTCCTTGCGCACCAGCGTCGCCGGGGTGCCATAAACTTCCTGCAGACTGTCTGTGAAGCTGCCGGATTTGCGCGCCTCACCAGAGCGCAGCATCGGGCCATCCAGCGTACGCACCTCTTCCACACCGCGCAGAATACGCGCCAGACGGATGCCGTGATCCTGCGTGATACGGCCCGTCCAGCCACGCTCATATTCCAGCGCAATCAGATCCAGACGTTTGGCCACTTTGTCGGCCACACCCTGCAGATCGCTGTCCACCGCGCCCGGCACAAAGGCGCCCGCAATGGCGGCCTGCTCCAGAATGTGGCGCGGATAATGGGTTGGGAAGGCGTCCAGAACCTGTTTCAGTTGCCGCGCCTCGGTCACAACGCGGGCCAGATCCTGACCGGTCATTTCCATGCCGTTGCCCAGCTTCAGCACCGCGCCTTCAATACCCTGATTCACCAGATAATCATCCAGCGCACCCTGATCTTTCAGATACACCTCGGATTTGCCACGTGCCACTTTGTAAAGCGGCGGCTGCGCGATGTAGAGGTGCCCTTTCTCGATCAGCTCCGGCATCTGACGATAGAAGAAGGTCAGCAGCAGTGTCCGGATGTGCGCGCCGTCCACGTCCGCATCGGTCATGATCACCACTTTGTGGTAGCGCAGCTTGTCGACGTTGAATTCATCGCGCCCAATGCCGGTGCCAAGCGCCATCACAAGGTTGCCGATCTCCTGAGAGCTCAGCATCCGGTCAAAGCGCGCGCGCTCCACGTTCAGGATCTTACCGCGCAGCGGCAGGATCGCCTGTGTCATCCGGTCCCGACCGGTCTGTGCAGATCCACCCGCAGAATCCCCCTCCACGAGGAAGACTTCGGTCTTTGATGGGTCTTTCTCGGCACAGTCCTTGAGCTTACCGGCAAGGAAGTTCACATCCATCGCCGTCTTGCGCCGCGTCAGCTCGCGCGCCTTACGCGCCGCTTCCCGCGCATGGGCCGCCTCAAGGATCTTGGAAACGATCATCTTCGCGGTCTGGGGATTTTCCTCAAACCACTCGGTCAGCTTCTCGTTCATCAGGCCTTCAACCGCCGGACGCACCTCAGAGCTCACCAGCTTGTCTTTGGTCTGGGAGCTGAATTTCGGATCCGGCACTTTCACGGAAAGCACACAGGTCAGCCCTTCACGCGCATCATCGCCGGTGAAGGTGATCTTCTCTTTCTTCGCAACACCGCTTTCCTGCGCGTATTTCTGCAAGGTGCGGGTCAGCGCGCCACGGAAGCCCGCAATATGCGTGCCGCCATCGCGCTGCGGGATGTTGTTGGTAAAGGGCAGCACGTTCTCGTGGTAGCTGTCGTTCCACCACATTGCTACCTCAACACCGATGTCGTCTTTCTCGCCTTTCACATAGATCGGCGCTTCCATCAGCGACGTCTTGTGGCGGTCGATATATTTGACAAACTCATTCACACCGCCGTCGTAATATAGCTCGGTGCGCAGCGGTTCTGCGGGGCGTTCGTCTTCCAGAATGATGCGCACACCGGAGTTCAGGAAGGCCAGTTCGCGCAGGCGCTTTTCCAGCGTGTCAAAGGAGTATTCGATGTTGGAAAACGTGTCGGTCGAGGCCATGAAGCGCACTTCGGTGCCGGTCTCATCGCCACATTCCGCCACTTCGCGCAGATGCTCTGTGCAATCGCCGTGCTCAAACTTGGCGTAATGCTCTTTGCCGTTGCGCCAGATGCGCAGCTCAAGCCACACCGACAGCGCGTTCACAACCGAAACCCCCACGCCGTGCAGACCGCCGGAAACCTTGTAGGAGTTGCTGTCAAACTTACCGCCTGCGTGCAGCTGGGTCATGATCACCTCGGCTGCAGAGACGCCTTCCTCGGGGTGAATATCCACCGGAATGCCGCGCCCGTTGTCATAGACAGAGACCGAACTGTCGGCGTGAATTTTCACCCGAACATGGTCTGCGTGGTTGGCCAGCGCCTCATCAATGCCGTTGTCGACAACCTCGTAAACCATATGGTGCAGACCCGAGCCATCATCGGTGTCACCGATATACATGCCCGGCCGTTTGCGGACCGCTTCCAAACCCTTGAGAACTTTGATGGAATCCGCGCCATATTGCTCGGGATTTTGCGCGTTGTCAGACATTCATGTCGCCCTTTTTGATTTCCCGAATTTATATCGGGTTTGGGCGGGGTTGTCACGCAAATGGCCAAATTTTCCGCAACGAAAGCGGTGCGGGCTAGGTGTGCTCGGAAAGCTGGGAAATCCCATCTGTGTCAGTGACTTCAAAGTACTGCGCCCGCGCGCCCAAAGCGTCAAACAGGCTGCGCTCTGTGCCGGTCATCCAGGCCTGTGCCCCAAGGGTGCAAATCTCGTCATAAAGTGCGGCGCGGCGGTTGGGGTCAAGGTGGGCCGCCACCTCATCCAGAAGCAGCAGGGGCGGCGCGCCAAGGTCTTCGGCCAGCGCCCGCGCATTGGCCAGAATAAGCGACACCAGAAGCGCCTTCTGTTCGCCCGTGGAGCAGTCTTTTGCCGGAACGCCTTTGCTGAGGTAGGTGCCCAGCATATCGGTGCGGTGCGGCCCCACCAGCGAGCGCCCGGCGGCAATGTCACGAAACCGGCTTTCCGCCAGCGCCTCGGCCAGATCCTCGCGGCTGTCCGGCATGCTGCCCTCTGACTGGATCAACTCGAGCTCGGCCGTGGGAAAGGCGGTTTCGGCTTGGCCCTGCGCAAGGCTCAACCTCTCGACCGTTTGCTGACGGGCGGCGTGAATGCGCGTCCCGCTCTCGGCCATCTGCTTTTCAAGGGCCATGTACCAATGGGCATCGTTGAGCTGCTCTTTCAGCAATCGGTTGCGCTGCCGCATGGCCTTTTCATAGGCCAGCGAATGCTCCGCATGGTCCGGGAAAAAGCTCAGCGTCATGCGATCCAGAAACCGCCGCCGCCCCTCCGCGCCTTCAATCCACAGCCGGTCCATCGACGGGATCAGCCACAGCACCCGCGCGAGCCTTCCCAGCTGCACCTGTGGCGCGGCTTTGCCGTCCACCTGCACCTGCCGCGCGGCCCCATTCTCAGAGCGGATGTCGATTTCATAGGCGGTCTGCCCCGATTGCAGCAGGCCGGAGATCTTCCAGCCAATCGCCTCCGGGCGTCGGGTCATCTCTTCGGCGCTGGCCCGGCGAATGCCCCGACCTGGCGAAAACAGCGACACCGCTTCCAGAATATTGGTCTTGCCAGCCCCATTGGGCCCAAACAGCGCCACAGGACGCCCATCACACTGAAGAGCGCCTTTTTTGTGAGACCTGAAGTGAGACAGGCTGATTTGGGCTAAGTGCAAATCCATGCTGCAGAATTAGACGGATTACTGCGCTTACGCCATAAAGAAAAAAGGCCCCGCCGGAGCGGAGCCTTGCATTGCAACAGGTCGCAGCTTGGTATCGCTGGAGGGCCTGTTGGCCTCAATAGAGGTCTTGAAGCGGATGTTTCCAGAGCCGCGTCATTCACCTAATTGGGTGAAAAAGGCCTATTTGTCAAGATTCACAGGCCCAAACCGGCCTTTACGCATCGGCTGATTTTCTCAAAAGTATCGTCGGAAACTGTGTCGGTTTGGTAAATCCTTCGACCGTCCGGACCTTTGCCGATCCTGAATAAATCCATGCGTTCAAAGCTGAGCGAATAGATCATATCCGCCTTCACCCAGCAGGTTGGAGAAGACCATCTTTTGGGAAGCACGAGATCAATCGAAATTTCGCAGTGATAGGGCATAATCTGTTGAGGCGCAGTCGTACTGAGCGGTACGACTGTCGCGAGGTTCGGCCGGCTTTTCATGCGTTTGGATATGACAACGCAGGGGCGGCTTTTGACCATTTCTGGCGGTTTGAACGCGTGATCAAAGCGTACCAGTACCAGTGAGCCCTGTTTGGGATGGTACCTTAACGCCAAGACCGATCAAACCCGCATCGGCATAACCACATAGACTGCGGAGGTGTCATTGCCTTCGCGCATCAGGGTTGGATCGCCTGCGGAGTTGAACATGAAGACAGCATTTTCACGGTCCACCTGGCTGGCGATTTCCAGCAGGTATTTCGCGTTAAAGCCGATCTCCAGACGCTCGTCATTATAGGCCACGGCCAGCTCTTCTTCCGCCGCGCCGCTGTCTGGCGAGTTCACCGACAGCACCAGACGGTCTTCATCCAGCTGCAGCTTCACCGCACGGGAGCGCTCTGAGGAAACAGTCGCCACACGGTCAACCGCCTTGGCAAATTCAGCGGCATCCACTTCCAGTTTGCGGGTGTTGCCCTGCGGGATCACGCGGCTGTAGTCGGGGAAGGTGCCGTCGATCACCTTGGAGGTCAGGGTGATATCCGGTGTGGCAAAACGCACTTTGGTCTCGCTGACGGAGACAGCGATTTCCATCTCATCGTCATCCAGCAGCTTGCGCAGCTCGCCCACGGTTTTGCGCGGCACGATCACACCGGGCATATCCGCCGCGCCCGCAGGCACATCGGTGTCGATCCGCGCTAGACGGTGACCGTCCGTTGCCACAGCCCGCAGCGCCTTGCCGCCGTCTGCATCCGCAACGTGCATATAGACACCGTTCAGATAATAGCGGGTCTCCTCGGTGGAGATCGCAAACTTGGATTTGTCAAACAACCGCCGCAGCGCCGGAGCCGGTGCGGAGAAGTTTGCGCTATATTCTGAGGAGGCCATCACCGGGAAATCCTCACGCGGCAGCGTGGCCAGCGAGAAGTTGGAGCGGCCCGCATCCACGGTCAGGCGGCCAGCGGCGCTGTCATCGGTCAGCGTGACCAGCGCGCCATCGGGCAGCTTGCGCACAATCTCATGCAAGGTGGTTGCGGCCACTGTGGTTGCGCCGGCGCGCTCCACCATGGCGTTGGCTTTGTCCACGACCTCAATGTCCAGATCGGTTGCACGGAACTGAACCGTGTCCCCTTCTGCCTCGATCAGAACGTTTGCCAGGATCGGGATCGTGTTGCGACGCTCTACCACAGACTGCGCTTGCGACACTGCTTTCAGCAGCACGGCGCGTTCGATACTGATCTTCATCCCATCGTCCTCCGATTGCCGGGAAGGGCAAATTAGCGACATCCCTTGCCGACACAAGTGTTTTGTTGGTTTTGTCGGCCACTTCGAAAGGGCCGTCAAGCGTATTGGGGGAATGAAAACGCCGCAGCCCATGCGGACGCGGCGTTTTGGTAACGTATTTGGCGTTTGATGCGGGTTTGCCGCTTAGGCTTCCAGCGCCCGACGCAGCATTTCCAGATCTTCTGCGATTTGCCCGTCAGAGCTGCGCAGCTCTTCGATCCGCTTCACGCCATGCATGACCGTGGTGTGGTCCCGTCCGCCAAAGCGACGGCCGATTTCCGGCAGGGAGCGCGAGGTCAGCTGTTTGCACAGATACATCGCCACCTGACGTGGACGCGCAAAGGTGCGTACACGCTTGGGGCCGATCATGTCAGACAGGCGGATGTTGTAGTGCTCGGCCACCTTACGCTGGATCTCTTCCACAGAGATCTTGCGCTCAGAGGCGCGCAGCACGTCAGACAGACAGTCCTGCGTCAGCTCCATGGTGATCTCGCGACCAACCAGTGAGGCAAACGCAAAGAGACGGGTCATCGCGCCTTCCAGCACGCGCACGTTGGTGGAGATGCGGTGCGCCAGGAATTCCAGCACGCCATCCGCGAGCTGCAGCTCAGGATATTGCTGACGGTAGCTGTCCACCTTATTCTGCAGGATGCCCAGACGCAGCTCATAGTCGGTCGGGTGCAGGTCCACCACGAGGCCACATTGCAGGCGGCTCTTGATGCGGTCTTCCAGATCCTTGATCTCACCGGGCGCGCGGTCGGCCGAGATGATGATCTGTTTGTTCTGATCCACCAGCGCGTTGAAGGTGTGGAAGAACTCTTCTTGCGTGCTGTCTTTGCCAGCGATGAACTGCACGTCATCCACCATCAAAACGTCCACAGAGCGGAACAGCTCTTTGAAATCCATCATCTTGCGGTCGCGCAGCGCCTGCACGAAACGGTACATGAACTGTTCGGCAGAGAGGTAAAGCACGTTGAGATCGGGGCGGTGCGCCTGCAACTCCCAGGCGATTGCGTGCATCAAGTGTGTCTTACCCAGACCCACGCCACCATAGAGGAACAGCGGGTTGAATGTCACCGGGCCACCCTCGGCCACACGGCGCGCAGCGGCATTGGCCAATTCGTTTGGTTTGCCGACCACAAAGCTGTCGAATGTGAAGCGCGCGTCCAAAGGGGCACCGGTCATTTCGGTGTCAGAGCCCGCTGCGGCCTTCGCAGCCGCACCCAGGCTGTTTGCACCGCTTGCAGGCGTCGCAGCAGGTGCCGCGGCGGCCGTCGCAGTCGCGCGACGAGGTTGCCGATCTGCAACTTTAAATTGCATGCGTTGAACGCCTGCGCCCGCTTGGTTCAGCTGGTGCATGATCAGATCGCCATAGTTTTGCGATACGTAGTTGCCGATAAAATTGGTCGGCACGTGGAAGGTGGCGACACCCTCGTTCAGGTCGGCAAGATCGACGGGCTCGATCCAGGTTTTAAAATTGTTTTGGCCAACCGTCTTGAGAAGGTCCTGTTGAATATCGCCCCATTTATCTTCGGTCATCTGTCCCCGTGTTCCTTCAAAAGTTCCGTCGCGCCGGGCTGAGCCCAGTCATAGTTTTGTCCCGAGATCACGTCGTCCGGAGGCCAAAACGGCAACAAATTAGACAAACCTCAACCGTTCCGGGGGTCCCTATTCCCCGGTTGAGATTCTCTAAATGCGCAAGCGCAGATTTGTTGGAACAGCAGGCACCCTGCCAACTGATAAAGTTACATCTACGATGTAACCGGATCAGCAGGCTGGCATGGCAAAGCCATAATGTGTCAGCGTCTGTCCCCCCCAAGGCGATGTGAATCGCTGTGAGAAACTAGCAAGCTGGTGCTCACGCGGGCAACTGAACTTCGATCTTGACTCAGATGATTCAGAAAAAGAATCTATCCACAGGTGGATAAGTGCCTGTCTGGTAATGAAAATTCCAAATTGGCTCAAATGCCCGCGGATTCACTCTCCCTTAATACGTGTATTTTATACAAACTTTCGTTGTCGGCAGTGCGGCATCACAAATGCTGTGTTTTTCCCTTGTTTCGAGGTGTGTTGACCCCGGATTGCTGTGGCCTGCCAGCCACAGGGGTTCTGCACTGCGGCGGCTCCAAAAGGGAATCGCCAAGAATTCCATCATATGCACGGGGCACAATACTGCCCCGTCAGATTTGCCGTGCCCTCACCCTGTGTTCGGTCTGAAGGAGCGGCAATGCAACCTGAAACAGGTGCGGCGATTCTCCTTCGCGTGTCCTGCCCGCCCTCTGCGGGGTTGTTTCACCGCGCAGGCCCGTGCAAAACAGGCCGCGATGGCAAAGCAACTTGATTACCACACGATCCGCGAGATCTTCACCCGGTTTGAGGCAGCTGAGGCCCACCCCAAAGGCGAACTTGACCATGTCAACGTCTATACATTGGTGGTGGCTGTCGCGCTGTCTGCGCAAGCAACCGACGCCGGTGTGAACCGCGCTACCAAAGAGCTCTTCAAGGTGGCCGACACCCCACAGAAAATGCTGGATTTGGGCGAAGACGCTCTGATCGAGCACATCAAGACCATTGGTCTTTACCGCAACAAAGCCAAGAATGTGATCAAGCTCTCCCGCATTCTGGTGGACCAATACGGTGGCGTGGTGCCCAATTCCCGCGCCGCGCTGGAAAGCCTGCCTGGTGTGGGCCGCAAGACCGCCAATGTGGTTTTGAACATGTGGTGGCAATATCCGGCCCAGGCTGTGGACACCCACATCTACCGTTTTGGCAACCGCTCCGGCGTCTGCCCGGGCAAAGATGTGGTGGTGGTTGAGCGCGCCATCGAAGACCATATACCCGTGGATTTTCAACTCCACGCCCATCATTGGATGATCCTGCACGGCCGCTATGTGTGCAAAGCACGCAAGCCGCTCTGTGGCACCTGTCTCATCCGCGATCTCTGCCTTTTTGAGGACAAAAACCTATGAAAAACTATCAGGTTGTCGGCATCGGCAACGCCATTGTTGATGTGATCAGCCAGTCGGATGACAGCTTTCTGGATCTTGTGGGGATCGAGAAAGGCATCATGCAGCTTGTGGAAAAAGAGCGCGGCGAGATGCTCTATGCGGCGATGACCAACCGCACACAGGCGCCGGGTGGCTCGGTGGCGAACACGCTCGCGGGCCTCGGTGCGCTGGGGCTGTCCACCGCCTTCATTGGCCGTGTGCATGATGACGCGCTGGGCCAGTTCTATGCGCAATCCATGGAGACTGGCGGCACCGACTTTGTGAACCCGCCTGTGCCGGGCGGAGAGCTGCCGACCTCGCGCTCCATGATCTTTGTCTCCCCGGATGGCGAGCGCTCCATGAACACCTATCTGGGCATCTCCTCTGAGGTAGGCCCGGATGATGTCTCTGACGATGTTGCCGGTCAGGCGCAGCTCCTGTTCCTTGAGGGCTACCTTTATGACAAGCCCAAAGGCAAAGAAGCGTTTGAGCGCGCCGCCAAACTCTGCCGCGATGGCGGCGGCAAGGCGGGCATCGCCCTGTCTGATCCCTTCTGCGTGGAGCGCCACCGCGACGATTTCCGCCGTCTGGTGAAAGAGCTGGATTTTGTGATCGGCAATGAGCACGAATGGGCCTCGCTCTATCAGACCGACCTCAGCACCGCGCTTGAGCAGGCGGCACAGGACGCGGGCATGGTGGTCTGCACCCGCTCGGGCAAAGACGTTGTGCTGCTCAGCGGCGCAGAAGAGGCCACCGTTTCTGTGAACGAAATCGTGCCGGTCGATGCCACCGGCGCCGGAGATCAATTTGCCTGCGGCTTCCTCTATGGTGTGGCCACCGGACAGTCGCTGGAAACCTCTGGCAAAATGGGCTGCATCGCGGCGGCAGAGGTGATCAGCCACTATGGCGCGCGCCCGGAGGCAGACGTGAAAGCCCTGTTCCAGAAAGCCGGTTTGATCGGCTGACGCGCCATCGCAGACCCATCCGCTGGTGGCATTTTGCGGAATGCCTCCGGCGGGGATATTTTGAGAATGAGAAGCCAAGCGCGCCTCAATGTCACCGCCAGACGCCACGCGCGCGGCTCGCAGGACATTGAGGCGCTTCTCATTCACGGCCATCGGCTTCCCAGCCTGTACCGCCAGAACATCTTGGTAACGCAAGTTTAAGATTGTCTTAAAAGGCTTCTCATTCCCCAAACATCCAAAGCGCGTCCTTGGCGTCTTCATGCAAGGCTGAGGGGGCAGATGCACCTAACGGTGGGCGCAGCCTACGTCAAAGAGGCGATCGCCATATCTGCCAGTTGTGCCGCGAGATCAGGAATGAACTCCTCAGGCTCATCGGCACGCGGCTGATACCAGAACACCGGCGCATTCACCAAAAGCAGCAGCGATTGCAGTGCGATGGAGAGGTTCTGTTGTTTGAACCGGCCCGCTTCCATGCCTTCCGCAATGACGGCGCGGAACAAATCCTGATAGGCGGCGCGTTCTGCGCGGATCCCGTCAAAAAGTGCGCGTTCCTGTGCGGTCGTCGATTTCTGCATGATGCCGAGATAGGACTGAATGATCACCTTGTGATAGGGCAGCGTGCCAAGCACGGCGGGCACATGCGCAAGGATCATCTGGCGCAGTTTGTCCTCTGGCGGGAGCGGCGTGTCGATCACCGGGGCCACCGCCTCATGGGCAAAAGCCGCCGCGCGCAGGCAGACCTCGCCCAGCAGCGCGCCTTTGGAAGGGAAGTGGTGGTAGATCCGGCCTTTGGTGGCGCCAAGGTGGCGCGCCACATCGTCGATGGAGGCCGCATCTGCGCCCAGCGTCATAAAAACATGCGCAGCCGCGTCCAGTATTTCGGATTTTGACCGGCTGATTGGGGGCGAAGTCGGGCTCAAGAGAGGCTCCTGCGCGGCTGGCTTGACGCTACGTCGGCGTCACGGGCTGAATTGACAACATACTAAGTAGTATGTTTGCATCGCCCCTGCAAGATCACCGCCGGGCACCTGTCATTTCAAGCCTGCGGCTGAGCAGGGAGGATTTGAAATGACGGATCTGGCGCAATTCCGCCAAGAGACACGGGATTGGTTGGCCACCCATTGCCCCGCCGAGATGCGCACGCCGATGGGCGAGAATGACATCTGCTGGGGCGGGCGTCACTTTGTGTTTCAGTCATCCGCGCAAAAGGAATGGCTGGATGTGATGGCGGCGCGCGGCTGGACCGTGCCGGGATGGCCCAAGGCCTATGGCGGCGGCGGCCTGTCCGGGCCTGAGCAGAAGGTGCTGGCCGAAGAAATGGCGCGGATCAATGCGCGCCCGCCTTTGCAGAGCTTTGGCATCTGGATGTTGGGGCCGGCTCTGCTGCACTTTGGCACGGAAGAGCAGAAGCGCCACTATCTGCCGCAAATCGCGCGGGGAGAGATCCGCTGGTGTCAGGGCTATTCCGAGCCGGGCGCAGGTTCTGATCTGGCGAGCCTGCAGACCAAAGGTGAGGACAAGGGTGCCTATTTTGAGGTGAGCGGCCAGAAGATCTGGACCTCTTATGCCGATAAGGCGGATTGGATATTCTGTCTGGTGCGCACCGAGCCTGACGCCAAGAAACACACCGGGATTTCTTTCCTGCTGTTTGACATGGCCAGCGCGGGGGTGACCACCAAACCGATCAAGCTGATCTCCGGCGCATCGCCGTTTTGCGAGACCTTCTTTGATGCGGTGCAGGTGCCCAAGGGTCAGATCGTCGGCGCGCGCGGGCAGGGCTGGACCATTGCCAAATATCTGCTGACCCATGAGCGCGAGATGATCGGCGGCTCTGATGCAGCGATCTTTGCCAAAACCGATCTGATCGCTGACGCGTCGCAGGCCATTGGCCTCGATGACACCGGGCGGCTGGATGATCCGATGATGCGCGCAGAGCTGGGGCGCTTTCTGGTGGATGAAATGGCCTTTGACGCCCATGTGGACATGACTCGAGCCTACATGCGGGCGGGCAACGAGCTGGGCGCGCGGTCTGCGGAGCTGAAATATCTGGGCACCGAACTCAACAAGCGCCGCCAAAGCTTGCGGGTCGCAGCGGGTGGCGCAGATGATCTCGTGTGGGAAGGCCCTGCCAATGACGCAGGGCAGGCGGCGCAGGATTGGCTGCGCTCCAAAGGCAACAGCATCGAAGGCGGCACCTCTGAGGTGATGCTGGGCATCCTGTCCAAAGCCATTTTGAATTTGCCAAGCTGAGGGGGCGGAGATGGAAATCTTAAATGACGATCACCAGATGGTGGCCGATGCCGCCGCGGCCTATCTTAGCAAATCCCACCCGATCACGGCGTTTCGGGCCTTGCGCGAGAACAGCGCTGCGCAGGGTGATACCCGCGCGATCCTTACCGAGTTCGCCGAGCTGGGCTGGATGGGCATTCTTCTGCCTGAAGAGGTCGACGGCGCAGATTTTGGCGCACGGGCTGCAGGCGTGATTGCCGAGGAGATCGGGCGCAACCTGACAGTGGCACCGTTTTTGTCCACGGCGGTTCTGTCGGCGTCCCTGCTGCGCCAGACCGGCGGCACGGCGCTCTCGGAATGGGGCGCAAAGATTGCAAGCGGGGCTGCCATTGTGGCGCTGGCGCTGGAGGAGGGGGCCAAACACCGCCCCGGCCGGATCACAACCACGCTGACCCAAACGGGCGACAGTCTGACTTTGACCGGCCGCAAGAGCTTTGTGGTGGATGGCAGCGGCGCAGACCGTCTGATTGTGGTGGCCCAGTCTGTGGAAGGGCTGGCGCTTGTGCTGGTGGATCCGGCGGCCAAAGGGTGTGTGATCACACCACAGCTGCTTCTGGATCACCGCAATGCGGCGTTGGTGCACTTGGACGAGGTATCTGTGCCCAAAGAGGCGGTTCTTGCCACGGGCGCAGCGGCGCAAAAAGCCTTGGATCACGCGCTCTGTCTGGGCCGTGCGGTGACCGCCGCAGAGCAATTGGGGGTGGCCAAAGCCGCCGCAGAGCAGACCTTTGAATACCTGCGCACCCGCAAACAATTTGGCCTGTTGATTGGCCAGTTTCAGGCGCTTCAGCACCGCGCGGCGGATCTGTATTGCGAATTGGAACAGACCAGCTCGCTGATCGCCCGCGCACTCAACGCCATTGAGGCGGGCAGCGATGAGGCCGAGGCGCTCAGCCGCGCCGCCAAAGCCAAGATGGCCCATGTGGGGCAGCAGGCCACGGAAGAGGGGGTGCAGATGCATGGCGGCATCGGCATGACCGACGAGATGGACCTCGGGCTTTTCATGAAACGGGACCGCGCATTGACCGAGTTTCTCGGCGACGCAGGTTGCCACACCGAATGGCTTTTGCGGCACCGCGGTATCTAGCAAGGGTTGAAAAGGCGCTAACCTACGGAGGCGTATGCAAAAATAGGGTGATGTAACGGAGTTTTTCAAGAATTCGTCAAACGGGAGGCTTGACGCAACAATATTACCTCCGAACACTGATCCTGGAAAGCTGACAAAAAAATGTCGGCATGGGAGGAAACATTGGAAGTTGTGCAACTGCTCGTCAGCGGGCTTGCGAACGGCTGTGTCTATGGCTTGATCGCGCTTGGCTTCGTGCTGATCTATAAGGCGACCGAACAGGTGAATTTCGCCCAAGGCGATTTCATGATGCTCGGCGCCTTTATTACTTTGGGCCTCACGAATGCGCATTACATGGGGCTGCCCTTCTGGGTGGCGGCCCCTCTGGCCATCGCCATCATGGCGGTGCTGGGCTATCTGCTTGATTTCTTTGTGCTGCGCCATCTCTTCGGGCAAAGTCAGGTCGCCGTGGTGATCCTCACCATCGCGCTGGGCTTTGTGATCCGCTTTGTCGCCGGTGCGATCTGGAGCCACGAGCCCCAGACGCTGGAAAGCCCGCTGGCGATTGGTGATTTCAATGTGGGTGGCGTGGTGCTTGGCATGGCCGACATTGCGGTGATTGTCGTCACCGTGCTTCTGACCTTCTTCCTCTATCAGTTCTTTCAACGCACAAAACTGGGGCTCGCCATGCAGGCGGCCAGCCAGAACCAGATGGCGGCCTACTTCATGGGCATTCCGGTGAAACGGGTGCAGGGCATGATCTGGGGCTTGTCCGGCGCAACCGCAGCGGTTGCTGGCATCCTCTTTGCCTCCAAGGGTGCGATTGACCCCAACGCCGGGCTTTTGGGCATCAAAGCCTTTGCCGCCGCTGTCATCGGTGGCTTTGGCAGCCTGCCCGGCGCGCTCATGGGCGGGCTGATTGTGGGGGTGATCGAACCCTTCGCTGCGCGCTATCTCGCCGCCGGATACAGCCAGATCGCGCCCTATGCGCTCCTGCTCTTCGTACTCGTCTTCCGACCCCACGGCCTGTTCTCACAGGTCCGCACAAAGAAGGTCTGAGCCGATGCGGATACATTTCAAAACCTCTTATGACCATGACATCCGCCTCTTTCCGGACCTCTGGAGCTTCTGTGTCTATGCCGCGCTGATTGTCATCGCCGTGCTGCTGCCCTGGCTGATTGACGAATTCTACCTTGGCGAAGTCACCAACGTGCTGATCTGGGCCATCGCCGGTCTGGGGCTGATGCTGCTCACCGGACAGACCGGACAGGCCAGCCTCGGCCACGCCGCTTTTCTTGCGCTGGGCTGTTATTCCTGTGTGATCTTCATGGAGCAGGGCTGGCCCTTCCTGATCGCCTTCCCAGCCGCTGGCATCCTCACCGGCGTTGTTGGCACCATCATCGCCATTCCCGCCATCCGCCTGCATGGCATCTATCTCGCCATTGCCACCATCGCGCTCTCCATTCTGGCTGATGACATCATCGTGCTGATGGAGCCGGTCACCGACGGGGTGTCGGGCAAATTTGCCCCGATGATCACCATCTTCGGCATCGAGATTGAGCGCTGGACCACACCGGACCGCTTCTATTGGCTGGTGCTTACGGTCACGATCCTCTGCACGCTGGGGTATCGCAACCTCTTGCGCGCGCCGCTGGGCCGCGCCTTTGCCGCGGTGCGCGACAGCGAGGTCTCCGCCACCGCCATGGGGGTACACATCGCGCGCACCAAGGCGGCGGCCTTCGGGATTTCCTGCGCCATCACCGGCCTCGCGGGCGCGCTGATGGGGTTCTACGCCGGGGCCTTTAACAACGAGACTTTTAGTATCGTGATCTCCATCACGCTCCTGATGATGATTGTGATTGGCGGCCTTGGCTCCATCCACGGCGCGTTCTTTGGCGCGGTGGTGGTGGCCTTCCTGCCGCAGTTTCTGTCGATCACCAAAGACCTGATCGGCGGCGGCTCTGTTGCCATTCCGGGGCTGGAAACCGGCGTCTTCGGCATGATCCTCATCCTTTTCATCCTGTTTGAACCCATGGGCATCTACGGGCGTTGGATGAAAATCCGCATCTGGTTTGAGCTCTTCCCCTTTGCACGCAAAGACATGTTCAAACGCCAAAAAAGTTATTTGAAGACGGAGCGGTTGAGATGAGCCATCTTTTGGAAATCACCAACGCAACGCTCAAATTTGGCGGTGTGGTTGCGGTCAATGATCTGACGTTTTCGGTGGATGAAGGCGAGGTCTACGCCATTGTCGGCCCCAACGGTGCTGGCAAATCCACGGTCTTCAACCTGATCTCGCGGTTTTACGATCCCTATGCCGGATCGATCAGCTTTGATGGCAACGACCTGCTGGCGCGCAATGCAGACTCGGTGGCTGATCTCGGCATCGCGCGCACCTTTCAGAACATCGAACTGTTTGACCACGCGACCGTTTTGCAAAACCTTCTGGTGGGGCGGCATCGCCATCGTCAGACCAATATGGTTCAGGAGATGCTCTTTACGCCCAAGGCGCGGCGCGAGGAGAAACGCCATCGCGAGGCGGTGGAAGAGGTGATCGATTTCCTTGATCTGCAGCCTTATCGCGACAAGATGATTGCCGGTCTGCCGTATGGTGTGCGCAAGGTGGTGGAACTGGGCCGCGCGCTGTCTTCTGGCCCGCGCCTCTTGCTGCTGGATGAACCCGCCTCAGGGCTGTCGGTCGAAGAAACCCAGGACATGCGCTGGTGGATTGACGACATCCGCAAACAGATGGGCATCACCGTTTTGATGGTGGAGCATGACATGGGGCTGGTCTCTGGCGTGTCAGACCGCGTGCTGGCGCTGGCCGATGGCGCCAAACTGGCCGAAGGCACGCCCGCGCAGGTGCAATCTGATCCGGCGGTGATTGAGGCCTATCTGGGCGCGGGGGCGGCGTGATGGACAAAACCGTGCTTGATATCAAAAACATCGAGAGCTTCTACGGCCCGATCATGGCGATCCGTGGTGTTTCGCTTCAGGTGGAAAAAGGGCAGGTGGTCACCGTGCTTGGCGCCAATGGCGCAGGCAAATCCACGCTTCTGAAAACCATCTCCGGCATCATGGACCCTGAAAAAGGCCAAGTGGTCTTTGAGGGCCGCGAAATTCAGGGCATGGAGCCGCACAAGGTGGTGCAGGAAGGCATCGTGCATGTGCCTGAGGGCCGCGAAGTCTTCCCGCTGCTGACGGTGGATGAAAACCTCTCGCTCGGGGCCTACACCCGGTCTGACAAGGCTGAGATCGAAAAAGACCGGCAGATGGTATTCGACTATTTCCCCATCCTCGCCGAGCGCCGCAGCCAAGAAGCGGGCACGCTATCGGGTGGTCAGCAACAGATGCTCGCCATTGGGCGCGGCCTGATGTTGCGGCCCAAGATCATGCTGTTGGATGAGCCGTCCCTCGGCCTGTCTCCGCTGCTGGTGCAGGAGATTTTTGCAATTCTGCGCCGCCTGAACAAAGATGAGGGCGTGACCATGATGCTGGTGGAGCAAAACGCCAAAGTCGCCTTGGAGCTGGCTGATGTGGGCTACGTCATGGAGGTGGGCCGCATCGTGATGGACGACACCGCCGACCGGCTGATGGAAAGCGAAGACATCAAAGCCTTCTATCTTGGCCATCAGGAAGAAGGCGCGCGCGGTGAGCGCCGCTGGAAACGCAAGAAAACGTGGCGCTGAGGGAGGATTGGACATGAACATTCACAACACATCCCGCCCGCCGGAACAGGTTGAAATCAACGGGGTGATTGTCTCCGCCATTCCCGGTCAGCGCCCCGCGCTTGTGGACGGCTGTGACACCATGGTGCGCCTGTTTCAGAAACGCTGCGAACAGCTGGGCACCCGCACGGCGCACCGCGAAAAAGACCTCGGCATCTGGCAAAGCTACTCCTGGCGTGACTATTGGGAGCACGCCAAATGGATCGGCATGGGCCTGCGCGCGCTGGGCCTTGAACGCGGCGAGGTGGTCTCGATCCTGTCCGAGGACCGCAAGGAATGGCTCTATGCCGACATGGGCATTCAATGTGTCGGCGGCATCGCCTCAGGGGTCTACACCACCGACAGCGCCAGCCAGCTCGAATACCTTCTGCGCGACAGCGGCAGCCGTTTCCTGTTTGTGGAAAACGACGAGCAGCTCGACAAGTTTTTGGAGATCGAGGATCAGGCCAGCCATGTGGTGAAGGTCATCATTCTGGATCAGGACGGGCTGCACGACCTGCGCCACGAAAAATGCGTCTTCATTGATGATCTCTATGACACCGGGCGCGCCTTTGCGGCTGAAAATCCCGGCATGTTTGAGGCCGAAATCACCAAGGCCAAACCCGATGACACCGGGCTTCTGATCTACACCTCCGGCACCACGGGCATGCCCAAAGGGGCCATGCTGTCTCAGGAAAACATCATCTCCGCCTGTGTCTCTGGCGCGCACGCCTTGCCGACCTCTGACAAAGACGAACAGCTCTGCTTCCTGCCGCTCTGTCATATTCTGGAGCGCAATGTGTCGGCCTATTTCCCGATTGCCGGCAAGGCCACGGTGAATTTTGCCGAAAGCCCGGAGACGGTGTTTGACAACCTGCGCGAGGTCTCGCCCGCGCATTTCACCGCCGTGCCGCGCGTGTGGGAAAAGATCTATTCCCGCGTTCTCGTACTGGCGCAAGAGGCCACGCCCATTGGCCGTTTTGCCTTTTCCATGGCGGTCAAGGCGGGGCTCAAACGCGCGGACTATCTGCTGGAACGCAAACCCGTGCCAATGGGGACACAGATCAACTATGCGGTCTGGGATTTTCTGGTGCTGCGCAACCTGCGCCGGATGCTTGGCATGGACAAAATGCGCCGAGGCGGTACTGGGGCCGCACCGATTTCCCCAGAGCTGATCCGCTGGTATTGGGCCATTGGCGTGACCCTGCTTGAGGGCTACGGCATGACCGAAAACGCCGGGCTTTGCTCCATCAACCTGCCTGATGAAAACAAGATCGGCACCGTGGGCAAATCCTGCCCCGGCTTTCAGGTGCGCATTGCCGAGGATGGCGAGATCCAGACCATGGGGCTCAACAACTTTCAGGGCTACTGGCGCAACAATGAAAAGACGGCAGAGACCTTCACCGCTGACGGCTGGCTGCGCACGGGCGATGTGGGCCGCGTCGATGAGGACGGCTTTGTCACCATCACCGGGCGTCTCAAAGACATCATCATCACCGCTGGCGGCAAGAACATCACGCCCGCTGAGATCGAAAGCCGTCTGAAGTTCAGCCACTATATTTCCGATGCGGTGGTGATTGGCGATGCGCGCAAATACCTCAGCTGCCTGATCATGATCGATCAGGAAAACGTGGAGAAATACGCCCAGGATCGCAAAGTGCCCTTCTCCGATTTTGCCTCACTCTGCGCGGCGCAGGATGTGGTCGACCTCATCAAGGGAGAGGTGGATGCGGTCAACAAAGAGTTCGCCCGCGTCGAGCAGATTAAGGATTTCCGTCTGATCAACGTGTTGCTCACCGCAGAGGACGAAGAGCTGACAGCCACCATGAAGCTCAAGCGCAGCTTCGTGGAGAAGAAACACGCAAGCCTGATTGAGGAGATGTACTGAGGCAGTTCGCGTTTTATCTCAGGCATGCGGATCGCTTTTCGCATTCGACCACTCGGGAGAGGCAACGAATAAGCGGTTCAAGTTAAACGCAAACTGCCACGCATTCATGTGGCCTCAGACCACAGATTAACGGGAGGAAACTATGAAACATCTGACGACTGCACTGGCGGTTGGCGCGGCGGCGCTGGCGTCTCAGGTCGCTGCGGACACGCAGGGCGTGAGCGACAGCGAAGTGGTGATCGGCTCGGTCAATGACCTCAGCG
Source organism: Shimia sp. R9_2 (assembly GCF_017743735.1). Lineage (GTDB taxonomy): Bacteria > Pseudomonadota > Alphaproteobacteria > Rhodobacterales > Rhodobacteraceae > Shimia. The sequence goes on along the minus strand of NZ_JAGHRO010000001.1, from coordinate 32,312 downwards.
GCATTTTTGCCGCCGTGGGTGTTCCGGCGGTGAACGGCGCCAACATGCGCTTTGAAGAAGCCAACAGCGCCGGCGGCGTGCACGGGCGTCAGATCCGGTTTGTTGTGGAGGACAACGGCTACCAGATCCCGCGCGCGATGCAGGGCTACAACAAGCTGCTCAACCGCGACAAGGTCTTTGCCATGCTGCTCAGCCTCGGCACGCCGATGAACACCGCAGGTTTCAAACTGCTGGACCCCAAAGGCATTCCCAACATCGGCCCGCTCTCGGCCGCGCGCCAAATGCTGCAGGATCCGGTCGACAATAAGTTCATCGCTTTCTCAAGCTATTACGATCAGGTGCAGGTGGGCGTGACCTATCTGGCAGAGGAGTTTGGCGCCAAAGAAGTCTGCTCCATGTATATCCCGTCTGACTTCGGCAAGGAGATCGCGGAGTCCACCGCCGATGCGGCCGAAACGCTGGGCCTCACCATGGCGGGGGAAACCACCCACAAGCCGGATGAGCTGGATTTTGTCGGCTCCTTGACCAAGCTTAAGGCGGCTGAATGTGACATCGTCACCATGGCGCTGGGCGTGCGTCAGGGCATCACCGTGGTGGGCACCGCCAAAAAGCTCGGTTGGACCGATGTGAAATTCCTCAACACCTCCGCAGGTTTTCTGGAGCCGGTGGCACAGGTGCCGGGCGGCGTGACCGACGGGCTTTATGCCGCTGCGGGCTGGCGTGATCTGTATGAGCGCGCGGCCGATCCGGTGCCGGCCAAATTCATCGCGGATTACAAAGCCAAGTTTGACCAGCCCGCCTCGGGCTTTGCCATGCTTGGCTACTCCGCCGCAGACACAGTGGTGCGCGCACTTGAAGCCGCCGGTGCCGATCTCACCCATGAAAGCTTCCTCGCTGCCATGGAGTCTCTGGACTACGCCGATGAGCTGACCGATGTGCAGATCACCTACGGCCCGGATGACCACCGCGGCGCGGATGTGGTTGTGGTGTCCGTTGTGGAAAACGGCGGCTGGAAAACCCTCGCGGTGAAATAAGCCTGAGGCACATAGACTTAGGAAGGCGCGTCATCAGGCGCGCCTTTTCTTTTCTGAAAGCGAAAGGGCTGACCGCAAAACAGACCATGAGGCGCATAAAAATTCCCCGCAGCCGATGGTCTGGTCTGCGGGGAAGGCGGGAGTGACCTTTTTGTTGTAACTGTCCCCGAGGTGCTGCCGCGCCCTGCGTGTCGCGGCTGTCCCGTTGGTGGCTTTCCCAGCCCGCCTGTGCGCGCGCTGTCTGCCCCATTATGCAGAGCAGCCCGCATTTTGCGGCCTCTGGTTGCCGCCTGATATCAGTCTACGCTATTTTGGGTGTAAAATCTACATATAGTGTAGATCGCGTGCGGAGATCCTACATGCGCAGCATCAGTGCCAGCTCACATCCCCAAGGAAAATATATCCGGCACCGTAGATCGTTTTGATAAGGCGCGGGTTTTTGGGGTCTTCCTGCAATTTGGTGCGCAGGCGTGAAATCCGCACATCCATGGCCCGGTCAAAGCTCTCGCCCGCCGCGCCGCCCAAAGTCTCCTGCATCTGCGCCCGGCTGATCAGCCGTTTGGGGCTGTCCAGAAACAGCCGCAGCACCTCGCCTTCCGCATGGCTGAACGTCGTCTCCGCGCCGGTTTCATCTTCCAGCACATAGCGGTCAAAATAGGCGGTCCAACCGTTGAACTCGGCGGTATTGGCCACCGCCACCGGCGCAGCCGCACGGTCTTTGCGCAGCCGTGCGCGCACACGGGCCACCACTTCGGTCGGGTCAAAAGGCTTGATGATGTAGTCATCCGCCCCCAGTTCCAGCCCGGTGATCCGGTCCTGCACCTGCGCGCGCCCGGAAATGATGATCACCGCCGCGCCCACCTCCAGCGCCAGCCGATGCACCAGCGTCAGCCCGTCTTTGTCCGGCAAGCCCAGATCCACAAGGCAGACATCCGGCGTGGTGGATTTCAAAGCAGCTTCAAATTCGGTGGCCCGCGAAAACGCCATGGTGCGAAAGCCCGCATCCTCCAGCGCATCCGCCAAAATCATGCGGATATCCGGTTCATCGTCCAGAATGGTGACAAGCGGAGCAGTCATAAACAGGGCCTCACTTCGGGTGCAAAAATTGGTCTAACTGTTTGGCCGTAAAGGGTTTGGGCAGCACCGGCGCCCGCGCCGCCCCTTCGATATAGAGCGTGTGGCTCTGGGGCAAGCTGGTCATAAGGTAAGTTGGCACACGCTCCCGCCCGACCTCGCGGATCAGGTCAACACCTGTGGCCTCGCCCTCCAGCGAAATATCGGAAAGCACCAGCTTGATCTCGGGCACCTGATCCAGCAGCACCCGCGCCTCATCCACGCTGGCGGCCTCGATCACCGTGTGTTTCATATCGGTCAGCATGTCGCGGATCAGCCCGCGCAGATCGGGGTTGTCCTCCACCAGCAGCGCCAGCCCGGGCGTGGCATCCTGCACCGCCCGGCGCAGCGGCAGCCGCAGGATCACCTGCCCGCCGTTCACCGCATTGCCGATCTTGATGTCGCCCCCCACCAGCTTGGTCATGTCATAGACCATCGCCAGCCCAAGGCCCGATCCATCCGCGCCCTTGGTGGTGAAGAACGGATCGAGCGCGCGGCTGAGCGCTTCCTCAGAAAAGCCCGGCCCGGTGTCGCGCACCGTGAACTGCACCCATGTGTTCTGCACCAGCTCCGCAATCAAGAGGATCGTGCCTCCGGCGCCACAGGCATGGGCGGCATTGAGCAGCAGGTTCACCAGAGAATCCTGCAACATCGCCGGATCCACCATCAGTGCGCCGTCAGGAATGTTGTTTTCTATGATCAGCGCCACATTCTTGTCGAGCGTCGGGCGCGCCAGCGTCTCCAGATCAGACAGAAACGCCGCCATATCTGTGGCGGCAAGCTTGGGCACACGCGGACCGGTGACATTGGCCAGATTGTCAAGAAGCGTGCCCCCGCGCCGCGCCGCGCCCAAGGTGGCCTCAATCAGCGATTGCGCCTCCTCCGGCAGGCCCATCTTCTGCAGCTTGCGCTGGGTGCCAAGAATGATGGTCAAGAGGTTGGAGAAATCATGCGCCAGGCCGCTTGTCATCTGCGCTGCGATTTCACGGCGGCGGGTCTGCTGCAGGGCCACGCGGGTCTGGGTTTCCTCGGTGATGTCCATCGACAGCACATAGACCCCGCGCGCCGCACCCTCGCTGTCATCCGGCGTAAAGGCCACGCGGATCCGCCGCGTGCTGGGATGTTCGTTGAACTCAAACACCGAGGCCTTGCCGCGAAAGGCTGCCTCAAGATGAGGGCGGATCGCGCGAAACGCACTTTCGCCAAGCGCCTCTTCCGCCCGCATGCCCACAATATCTGAGGGGCGTCCGGGGATCACCGCGCTGAGGCGGCGGTTGGAATAGGTGTAGATCCAGTCCGGCCCCACATGGGCGATATGGGCCGGCATCATCTCCGCCGTCAGCCGCATCCGCGCCTCGCTTTCGGTCAGCTGGCGTTTGACCTCCTCCAGCGTGTTCACGGTGCTCTCCATCTCCCGGTTGGTGGCAGACAGCTCCTCGGCATATTGCAGCACCTGATCTGACAGCTCCTCAGAGCGCGCGCGCAGCAGCGCCTCCTGCCGTTTGGTGGAGGTGATATCGGTGTAAACCGCAACCCAGCCGCCCTGAGGCAAAGGCGAGCCTTCCACACTGATCCAGCGCCCGTCCGCGCGTTTCCGTTCAAAGTAGTGCGGCTCAAACGCCAGCGCCCGCTCCACACGGTCCTGAATGAACGCTGCCTTCTCAGCCTCCGCAATGGGCCCGTATTCGCCATTCTCAATCAGAAAGGCGATGGTGTCGGCAAAGGTCGCCCCGGGTTGCATCAACCCTTTGGGAATAGAGAACATCTCGCGAAAGCGCGCATTGGCCACAACCAATTTCAGCTCGCTGTCATAGATCGACAGAGCCTGTTTGATCAGGTTCAGCCCGGCGACGGTCATCGCCTGCGTTTCCCCTTTCACATGCGCCATGCAGCTCTCCTTTTCTTATCGCTAACACCGGTTTCGGGGTCAGCGAAAGTCCGAAATGCGCGCTGTTACAATTCGTAAGGTTTAGGAAATGTTAAGGAAAAAGTTGACCCGCAGCCTGTTCTGAGCCCCACTGTGAGGGGAGGAATCGTTTCGACGGTTTTGGCTTGCTCAAAACACCAATAGGGCGAGCTTTAGGGAGGAAAGAAATTTGGCACAGTCGTCACAGGCGACCGGCGGACTCGCGTCCATTCCGGCGCTGTTGCAGCGGAACGCCACCCAATTTGCGGATAAAGACGCATACCGGGAGAAAGAGTTTGGGATCTGGCAGACCTGGACTTGGGCAAAGACAGCAGAAGAAATCGAAGCGCTCGCGCTCGGCCTGATCAATCTGGGCGTGTCGGAGGGCGATTTTGTCGCCATCATCGGACGCAACCGCCCCTATTTTTACTGGTCGATGGTTGCCGCCCAATCCGTGGGCGCGGTGCCGGTGCCTGTGTATCAGGACAGCGCGGCAGAGGAGATGGAATACATCCTCGGTCACTGCGGCGCCAAATATGCGATTGTCGAAGACCAGGAACAGGTCGACAAGATCATCGACATTCAGGACAGCCTGCATCAGTTCGAACATATGATCTATGTCGATCCGCGCGGGCTGCGGAAGTACGATCACCACCAGCTGCATGAGTTCAGCCACATTCAGGCACAGGGCCTCGCGGCACGGGATGAATGGATCACCGATCTTGAGGCGCGCCGGGGCAAGCTGACCTACGACAGCACCTGTGTGATGCTCTACACCTCAGGCACCACCGGCAAACCCAAAGGCGTGGTGCTTTCCAACCGCAATGTGATCGAGAGCGCGAAGAACTCTTCCGAGTTTGACAAGCTCACAGCGGGCGAAGAGATCCTCGCCTATCTGCCGATGGCATGGGTCGGGGATTTCATCTTCTCCATTGGTCAGGCCTATTGGACAGGCTTCTGCGTGAACTGCCCGGAGTCCGCCGACACGATGATGACCGACCTGCGCGAAATCGGGCCGACCTACTACTTCGCCCCGCCGCGCGTGTTTGAGACCCAGCTCACCAACGTCATGATCCGTATGGAAGACGCAGGCTCCCTCAAGCGCCGCATGTTCCACAACTTCATGGAGCACGCCAAAAAAGTGGGTGGCGACATTCTCGACGGCAACCCCGTCCCCTTCATGGACCGCCTGAAATACAAACTGGGCGATATGCTGATCTACGGCCCGCTGAAAGACACGCTCGGCTTTGGCCGCGTGCGCGTCGGCTACACCGCGGGCGAAGCGATTGGTCCGGAGATTTTTGAGTTCTACCGCTCCCTCGGCATCAACCTGAAACAGCTCTACGGCCAGACCGAAGCCACCGTGTTTATCACCGCCCAGCCGGACGGTCAGGTGCGCGCGGACACCGTGGGTGTGCCAAGCCCGGACGTGGAAATCAAAATCGACGACACCGGCGAAATCCACTACCGCAGCCCCGGTGTGTTTGTGGAATACTACAACAACCCCGAAAGCACCGCCTCCACCAAGGACGCGGAAGGCTGGGTGGCAACCGGTGATGCTGGCTTCTTTGAAAAAGACACTGGCCACCTGCGCATCATCGACCGCGCCAAAGACGTGGGCAAAATGGCCGATGGCTCCATGTTTGCGCCCAAATATGTCGAGAACAAACTGAAGTTCTATCCCGACATTCTCGAAGCGGTACTCTTTGGCAGCGGCAAGGATCGCTGCGTGGCCTTCATCAACATTGACCTGACGGCGGTGGGCAACTGGGCAGAGCGTAACAACGTGCCTTATGCCTCCTATCAGGAGCTCGCGGGCCATCCGAAGGTGCTTGAGTCCATCCAAAGCCATGTGGAAACGGTCAACAAATCCGTGGCCGATGACCCGATGCTGGCCGGCTGTCAGATCCACCGCTTCCTCATTCTGCACAAGGAACTGGATGCGGATGACGGCGAAATGACCCGCACCCGCAAAGTGCGCCGTGCGGTTGTGGCCGACAAGTTCAAGGATCTGGTGGATGCGCTCTATGGCGGCGCCAGCTCGGTCTCAACCGAAACCGAAGTGACCTATGAAGACGGCCGCAAAGGCAGCATCCGCGCCACGCTTGAATTGCGCGACGCCGCAGTGGTGCCCGTGGCCAGCAAGGTGGCAGCAGAATGAACGATATGAGCAACGACAGCTTCGTCACCGACGATGGCCGCACCATTGGCGGTGTGGTGATGGAAATGAAAAACATCACTCTGCGCTTTGGCGGGGTGAAAGCGATCACCGACATCAGTTTTGACATCCGCGAAGGCGAGATCCGCGCGATCATCGGCCCCAACGGCGCGGGCAAATCCTCAATGCTGAACGTGATTTCCGGCTTCTATGTGCCGCAGGAAGGCGAGGTCTGGTACAAAGGCGCCAAGCGTCCGCCGATGAAACCTTATCAGGTGGCGCAACAGGGCATCGCCCGCACCTTCCAGAACATCGCGCTGTTTGAGGGCATGTCCGTTCTGGATAACGTGATGACCGGCCGTCTACGCCAGATGAACGCCAATCTCATCCAGCAGGCGCTCTGGAAAGGCAAAGCCGAGCAGGAAGAGGTGGAAAACCGCGCCTTTGTGGAGCGGATCATCGACTTCCTTGAAATCCAGCACATCCGCAAGACACCGGTGGGACGTCTGCCTTACGGTCTGAAGAAACGGGTCGAGCTTGCGCGCGCTCTGGCGGCGGAACCGTCTATCCTGCTTCTGGATGAGCCCATGGCCGGGATGAACGTCGAGGAGAAAGAGGACATGTCCCGCTTTATCCTTGATATGAATGATGAATTTGGCACCACAATCGCGCTGATCGAGCACGATATGGGCGTGGTTATGGATCTTTCCGACCGCGTGGTGGTGATGGACTACGGCAAGAAGATCGGGGACGGCACACCAGATGAGGTGCGCAACAACCAGGATGTGATCGACGCCTATCTGGGGGTGGCTCATGACTAAGCAAACCCCTGACTTCAAAGAAAAATTCGGAGGCGTTTGTGATGCCTGAAAGTCTTCTCTACGGCACCGAGGTTGTGCTTAACGGCCTGATGGCAGGGGTGCTCTATGCCCTCGTCGCGCTGGGCTTCGTTCTGATCTACAAAGCCTCCGGCATCTTCAACTACGCCCAGGGTGTGATGGCGCTGTTCTCTGCGGCGACCCTTGTGGGGATCATGAAAGGGCAGGTGCCTTTTGCCCATCTGATCAACGCGGCGCTTGGCACGGAAATCCACCACTTTGGCTGGCATGTGCCCGCGATCCTGGCGATCCTTCTGACCATGGGTGTTATGGTGTTCCTCGCCTGGGCGGTGCAGAAATTTGTGTTCCGCCATCTGGTCAATCAGGAGCCGATCATTCTGTTCATGGCCACCATTGGTCTCGCCTATTTCCTCGAAGGTTTTGGCGACCTGATGTGGGGCTCTGACATCAAGACGCTGGATGTGGGCCTGCCCCAGGGTGGCAGCTTCTGGATTGAGGAAAACACCCAGTGGCTCGGCATGGGCAACGAGAACTTCTACGGCTTCTTCCTGGATCAGCTCGATCTGGTTGCCACGGTGATCGCCACCATTCTCGTGATCGCACTGGTGCTGTTCTCGCAGTACACCAAACAGGGCCGCGCCATGCGCGCTGTGGCCGACGATCACCAGGCCGCGCTGTCGGTGGGCATCTCGCTCAACTTCATCTGGGTCATGGTCTGGTCCGTGGCAGGCTTTGTGGCGTTGGTCGCGGGCATCATGTGGGGTGCCAAATCCGGTGTGCAGTTCTCGCTGTCGCTGATCGCACTCAAGGCGCTGCCGGTGCTGATGCTGGGCGGCTTCACCTCGATCCCCGGCGCCATTGTCGGCGGCCTGATCATCGGTGTCGGTGAAAAGCTCTTTGAATTTACCATCGGCCCGCTGGTCGGCGGCGCAACCGAAAACTGGTTCGCCTATGTGCTGGCACTCGTCTTCCTCGTCTTCCGGCCGCAGGGCCTGTTTGGGGAAAAAATCATCGAGAGGGTCTGAAACGAAAGGTCTCACAGGATATGCCAAAACTTCTAGCCATCCTGAACGTCATCGCCTGGTCCGGCTTCTGGGCCTTCGGCTACCTCGCCATCACGGCGGACCCGGCTGATGCGGGGCAAATGACCACCGCCGCGGTCCTCGCGGCGACAGGGGGAGCGCTGGGAGTGTGGTGTTACCTCAAGCTTGTGCGGCACTCAGAGGCCACGGGCTATGCGAAAAAGGGGAACCGGGCGGACCGGTCCCATCTTGAAAGAGAATATAACGAGGAGAACAGCTGATGTTCTATCGTGAAGCGGGCGACTTCAAAACGAACTACGCCGACGACAACCAAACCTTCCCGATCCGCTTTGATCGCTATCGGTACTATGCGGTGATGCTCTTTGCCTTCTGCGCGGTGCCGTTCCTGATCAATGACTACTGGGTCAACGCGATCTTCCTGCCGTTCCTGATCTATGCGATCGCGGCGATTGGTCTGAACATCCTCGTGGGCTACTGCGGGCAGGTCAGCCTGGGCACCGGGGGCTTCATGGCGGTGGGGGCTTATGCTTGCTACAAGCTCATGACCTCTTTCCCGGAGATCAATATCTTCATCCACGTGCTTCTGGCGGGTGGCGTGACCGCGCTGGTCGGGGTGCTCTTTGGTCTGCCATCGCTGCGCATCAAAGGCTTCTATCTGGCGGTGGCCACGCTGGCGGCACAGTTCTTCTTGGTGTGGCTCTTTAACCGGGTGCCGTGGTTTTACAACTACTCCGCCTCCGGTCAGATCTCCGCACCGGAACGCACCGTGTTCGGCATCGCCGTGACCGGCCCGAATACCACAGCCTGGGCGCCTTATCTCTTCTGCCTCGTGATCCTCACGCTGCTGGCGATTGTGGCGCGCAACCTGACGCGCGGCATGCAGGGGCGCAAATGGATGGCGATCCGCGACATGGACATCGCCGCTGAAATCATCGGTGTGAACCCGCTGAAGGCCAAGCTCTCTGCCTTTGCTGTCAGCTCCTTCTTCATCGGGGTTGCGGGCGCGCTGTTCTTCTCGGTCTATCTGGGCGCGGTGGAAGTGGGCGAAGCCTTTGGCATCAACCAGTCCTTCCTGGTGCTCTTCATGATCATCATCGGCGGCCTGGGCTCGATCTTCGGCTCCTTTGCCGGCGCAGCCTTCCTGGTTCTGATGCCGGTCCTGCTGAAAAACGTGCTGGTGGGGGGCCTTGGCTGGCCGACCGATATTGCCGCACACCTCGAATTCCTGATCGTGGGGGCGCTGATCATCGTCTTCCTGATCGCAGAACCCCATGGTCTGGCGCAGCTCTGGCGCGTGGCCAAGGAGAAGCTGAGGTTGTGGCCCTTCCCGCATTAAGGCGGGGCCATGACCAGCGCGCGGGGCGGGGAGGCCCTGCGCTCACCATCGGACAAAAACCAAGGGAGGAGAAACCCGATGAAATTGAAATTCGCATCCATGGCGCTCGGCGCGGTGATGGCGGCAGCCCCGGCAATGGCCGATCTGGTGTTCCCATCACTCAGCTACCGCACAGGCCCCTACGCTGCAGGCGGCATTCCTTTCGCGGATGGCTACGCAGACTACTTCACTCTGCTGAACGAGCGTGATGGCGGCATTGGTGGCGTTCCGATCCGCATGATCGAATGTGAAACCGGCTACAACACCGCCAAAGGTGTGGAATGCTACGAATCCACCAAAGGCGAAGGCGCGCTGGTCTATCAGCCGCTCTCCACCGGCATCACTTATCAGCTGATCCCCAAAGCGACCGCGGATGACATTCCGATCCACTCCATGGGCTATGGCCGGACCTCTGCCGCCAACGGCGAAGTCTTCAGCCACGTGTTCAACTACCCCGGCAACTACTGGGATGGTGCCTCCGGTGCGGTGAACTACCTGCTTGAGACCAATGGTGGTGACCTGAAGGGCAAGAAAATTGCGCTGGTCTATCACAACTCCGCTTACGGCAAAGAGCCGATCCGCACGCTCGAAGAGCTGCAGAAAAAGCACGGCTATGAGCTGAGCCTGCTGCCGGTGGATCACCCTGGTCAGGAGCAGAAATCCCAGTGGCTGCAGATCCGCCGCGAACGTCCGGACTTTGTGCTGATGTGGGGCTGGGGCGTGATGAACCAGGTTGCGGTTCAAGAAGCCGCCAACATCCGCTTCCCGATGGAAAACTTCATCGGCATCTGGTGGTCCGGTGCAGAGCATGACGTGCTGCCAGCGGGCGCGAAGGCCAATGGCTTCAAGGCGCTGACCTTCCACAACGTGGGCCGTGACTTCCCGATCTTTGACGACATCCAGAAGTATGTTGTTGATGCGGGCAAAGCGGCAGGCGCAGGCGATCAGGTCGGCAACGTGCTCTATAACCGTGGCATGTATGCCGCCATGCTCGCAGCTGAGGCGGCCAAAACCGCTCAAGGCATCCACGGTACAGCCGACATCACTCCAAGCCAGATGCGTGACGGCATGGAAGCGCTGCAAATTGATGAGGCCAAAATGACCGCGCTCGGCATGCCGAACTTTGGTCCGGCCTTCAACGTCTCCTGTCAGAACCACGGTGGCCCGGGCCTCGTTGGTGTGACCCAGTGGGACGCGGCCAATCAGACCTGGTCGTTGATCTCTGACTTTAAAGAGACCGACGGTGAGGTGATCGGCGCGCTGGTGGCGGAAGATTCCGCAGCCTACGCCGCTGAAAACAACATCGAAGCGGCCTGTAAGTAAGCCCCGCTCAAACCCAACCGCCCCGGCCGGAACTTGCTGGCCGGGGCACCCTGATCCTGAGACGAAAGACAACGCTTATGCTTGACGCTGGTCGCACCGAAGAGACCCTTCTGGAGGTCAACAACATCGAGGTGATCTACAATCACGTGATCCTTGTGCTGAAAGGCGTGAGCCTCTCGGTTCCCAAGGGCGGCATCACCGCACTGCTGGGCGGCAATGGCGCAGGCAAAACCACCACGCTGAAGGCCATCTCAAACCTGCTGCACTCCGAGCGCGGCGAGGTCACCAAAGGCACGATCAACTATCGCGGCGAACCTGTGGCCGATCTTGATCCGGCAGCGCTGGTGAAAAAGGGCGTCATTCAGGTGATGGAAGGCCGTCACTGCTTTGAGCACCTCACGGTCGAAGAGAACCTGCTGACCGGGGCCTATACCCGCAGCGGTGGCGAAGTCGCCGCAGATCTCGAGATGGTCTACAATTATTTCCCACGCCTGAAAGAGCGCCGCAAATCGCAGGCGGGCTATACCTCCGGCGGGGAGCAGCAGATGGTCGCCATTGGCCGCGCGCTGATGAGCCGCCCGGAATGTATTCTGCTGGATGAACCTTCCATGGGCCTTGCACCGCAGCTGGTGGAAGAAATCTTCACCATCGTGAAAGACCTCAATGAGAAAGAAGGCGCGACCTTCCTTCTGGCAGAGCAGAACACCAATGTGGCGCTGCGCTTTGCCCATTATGGCTATATTCTGGAATCCGGCCGCGTGGTGATGGATGGCCCTGCCGCCGAACTGCGCGAAAACCCGGATGTGAAGGAATTTTATCTCGGCATGTCTGAAGAAGGCCGCAAATCCTTCCGCGACGTGCGCTCCTACCGTCGCCGCAAACGCTGGCTGAGCTGACCTCAGCCTCCCTGTCTGCCCGGTCTGACCGGGCACCCACTTCCCGTCTCGCGCCGCTCTCTCTCAGCGCGCGCACAAGAAATCTTTGGCCGCACGCATGGCGGCAGAGCACATAAAGGATGGCATCATGAGCCGCTTTTTTGATGAGTTGGAAACCCGCAGCGCCGATCAGCGCGCCGCCGATCTGAGCGCAGCCCTGCCTGCGCAGCTGGCCCGCGCCAAGGCCTTGCCGGGCTTTGCGGCCAGTCTGGCGGATGTGGATCCGGCCAAGATCACCTCGGCTCAGGCGCTGGCAGACCTCCCCGTGCTGCGCAAATCAGAGCTTGGCGCTGCGCAGAAAGCTGCGGGCCCGCTGGGCGGCTTTGCCGATCTCAGCAATCCCAACATCGCCCATGTGTTCCAGTCTCCGGGCCCGATCTATGAACCCGGTGGCACCAGCCACGACTGGTTCCGCTTTGGCCGCGTGCTGCATGCGGTGGGCATTGGCGCATCTGACATTGTGCACAACTGCTTTTCCTACCATCTGACCCCGGCGGGCATGATGTTTGAAAGCGGCGCCCGCGCCGTGGGTGCCAAAGTGCTTCCCGCAGGTGTGGGGCAGACCGAAATGCAGGTCCGCGCCGCGGTGGACATCGGCACCACTGCCTATGCGGGCACGCCCGACTATCTCAAGATCATCTTGGACAAGGCTGAGGAGATGGGCGAAAAACTCCAGATCACCAAAGCCACTGTCGGCGGCGGCGCGCTCTTCCCCTCGCTGCGTCAGGAATATGCCGATCGCGGCATCACCTGTCTTCAGGGTTACGGCACAGCCGATCTGGGCTCGATTGCTTATGAATCCGAGGCCATGGAAGGCATGATCATCGACGAAGGCGTGATTGTCGAAATCGTCACGCCGGGCACCGGCACCCCAGTCGCGCCGGGCGAGGTGGGCGAAGTAGTGGTGACCACGCTCAACCCTGATTACCCGCTGATCCGCTTTGCCACCGGCGATCTTTCCGCAATCCTCCCGGGCGAAAGCCCCTGTGGCCGCACCAACATGCGCATCAAAGGTTGGATGGGTCGCGCCGACCAGACCGCCAAGATCAAAGGCATGTTTGTGCGGCCAGAGCAGGTTGCGGCACTGGTGGCCAAACATGACGAGATCGCAAAGGCGCGCGTCATCGCCACGCGTTCCGGTGAAATGGATGTGATGACAGTGCAGATTGAATCCCCCGGCGGTGATGCAGCGGCCTATGGGGCCTCCGTTGTGGATGCGCTCAAGCTCAAAGGCACCGTGGAAATCGTCGCGCCGGGCAGCCTGCCCAAAGACGGCATCGTCATCGAAGACCAGCGCAAATACGATTGATCCAAAACCAACGCCCGTGTCGCTTGCGGCACGGGCTGCACCTACCTGCCCCCCGGCAGGTGCATACGCACCTCCCCAGGCAGGCGCAGCCCTTGTTTGGGCGCTACCGAATCCCACGCCCCTTCTGGATCGCATCCGCGCCAAACCGTGCGCGGATTGCATCGGTGGCCCGCTCAGCCCTGGCGCGCTGCACCGCTTGCGGATCGAGTAAGTCACCTGACAGATCCGCCTGCGTGGCGGGCACCAGATCTGCCAGCCCCACCCCGATCAGCCGGTAAGGCCCCTCATTGCCGACCTGATCAAACAGCCCGCGCGCGGTGCGATAGAGCGTGTCCGCCATCTGTGTCGCGTCCCGCAGGCTCACTCGGCGGCTGATGGTGCTGTGATTGGCGCGCTTGAGCTTCAAGGTCACCACACGCCCGGCCAGATCCTTGGCCTTCGCCCGATCCGACACCTTTTCCGACAGCCGCCAGATGTGCCCGTCGAGCACATCCAAACTGGCGGTGTCCTCAAAAAACGTGGTCTCATTGCTGATGCTCTTCATCGGTGCATGGGCGGAGACCTTGCGCTTGTCCTGCCCCCGCGCCAGATGCCACAGCCGAAAGCCCGTGTTGCCAAACCGCGCGATCAGGTCTTCCTGATCCCAGCGCAGCAGGTCGGTGAAGGTGCGAATGCCCGCGCGCTCAAGGCTCTCCTGCGCCACCGGGCCAATCCCCCAGATCATCCGCACCGGCTTGTCACTCAGGAAATCAGCAGTCTCCGCCTTGCCAATCACCGAAAAGCCACGCGGCTTGTCCAGATCACTGGCCACTTTGGCAAGAAACTTGTTGTGCGACAGCCCAATAGAGCCTGTGATCCCCAGCTCGTCTTTCATGCGTTTTGTCAGCCGCGCCAGCATCACCGCTGGCGGTGCCCCATGCAGCTTTGTGGTGCCGGTGAGGTCGAGAAAGGCTTCATCCAGCGACAGCGGCTCAATCACCGGCGTCAGCTCGTCCATCATCGCACGAATGGCGCGGCTGACCTCCACATAGACCGACATGCGCGGCTTGATCACCACCGCATCGGGGCAGAGCTTCAGCGCCTGAAACATCGGCATGGCGCTGCGCACCCCGCGAATGCGCGCCACATAACAGGCGGTCGAGACCACGCCGCGCCGTCCGCCGCCGATGATCACCGGCTTGTCCACCAGCTCCGGATTGTCGCGCTTCTCAACGCTGGCGTAAAACGCATCACAATCCATATGCGCGATGGACAGATCAAACAGCTCCGGATGGGAAATCATGCGCATGCTGCCACAATGGCCACAGCGCGCCGCGCTTTGGCTCTCGGTCAGGCAGTCTCGGCAAAATGCGGGCATCCGCGCGTCTCTCGTGTGAGTCTCGGAGCCTCAATATAGCAGCAGTCGCGCCGCCTGACAGGGGCGGCGCGCAGGCTTTGGCTTAGCGGTTGGGGCGCTTGGCCTGTGCAGAAGCCAGCTCTGTCACAATGGCTTGCGCTGCGGCGCGCGGGTCTTCAGCGGTCCAGACCGGGCGACCCACCACAATGTGGTCAGCGCCGTCTGCCACCGCATTGGCCGGGGTGGCCACGCGCTTCTGATCGCCAAGTACTGCGCCTGCGGGGCGCACGCCGGGGGTCACGATCAAACGGCCCTCGGATTCCGGCAGCGCCCGGATCAGCGCAGCTTCCTGTGGGGAGGCAATCACGCCATCCGCGCCCGCGTCAAACGCCCGACCCGCGCGCTCCTGCACCAAGTCCTTGATCTCGCCCTCTTTGATCAGACAGTTGTCCAGATCACCGCGATCCAGTGAAGTCAGGATGGTCACGCCCAGAATTTTCAGATTGCTGCCCGCCGCGCCTTCTTTGGCCGCAGCCACCACATGCGGGTCGCCATGCACAGTGAGGAAATCCAGATCAAACTGCGCCAGCCCGCGCACCGCCGCCTCAACGGTGGCACCGATGTCAAACAGCTTCATGTCCAGAAAGATGCGCTTGCCGTGCTCGTCTTTCAGCTCATTGGCCAGCGCCAGCCCGCCTCCGGTCAGCATGCCAAGCCCGATCTTATAGAAAGACACGGCATCGCCAATCTGCTCTGCAAGCTGCAAACCCTGCAGGGCGTTGGGCACGTCAAGGGCTACGATCAGGCGGTCGTCTGAACTCATGGGAGGTCTCCAGCAATTTAGGGTGGCACAAAGCAAACGTGCGCCTTCTAACGCCTCATCCCCGCTCCGGCAAGCCTGCGCGCTTCAGGACAGGCCCCAGAAACGCAAAAAAGCCTCCCCATCGGGAGGCTCAATAGATCGCCTTTAGGGCGGATCAGCCCTCGCTTGGCAACACACCCGGCGCAAAGGAAAGCTCTTCGCGGCCGGTGCGCATCTCTGGCATCCGGCGCAGCTGCCGCAGCGCTTCGCGGATCAACGCCAGCCGTCCGGCGCCTTTCTGTGGCTCGGTGCTGTCCTCTGCCGGTACTGCGCAATGCACCCGCACATCACGCGATGCACTGCTGAGGCTCACCACAGCGGTCAGCTCGCCCAGTGTCTGTCGATACATCGGGTTGGTGATCTGAATTTCTGTCACATGCATGGCATGCCACCCCCATAAACATTCTGTTCGACGTTCAGTCTGGCGCGAAAATAGGGCGAAAATTGTCTCAATTTAGGGGAATTTTTGTGCCCTTTTCGCCCTGGAAAATCCCGCATCCGTTGAGACAGATTTAAATTCCTGTCTGGCAATCTTGACCTGACACACGCAAGATCCCACATCTTTACCGAGGCCCACAACCTGACGTGCCGCAAAGCGGGCGTTATCGGCAATCGGGCGCTTATGAGAAGGAGAAAACCCATGGACTTGAGCAAGTTCACGGAGCGGTCACGCGGCTTTATTCAAGCGGCGCAGACCATCGCGATGCGGGAAAATCACCAGCGCCTGGTGCCCGAACACATTCTGAAAGCATTGATGGACGACGATCAGGGGCTTGCGGCCAACCTGATCAGCCGCGCAGGCGGCAACGCCACAGCTGTGCGCGAAGCGGTGGACGCCGCCGTTGCCAAACAGCCGCAGGTGTCGGGTGATACCGGCCAGCCCTATCTGGAAAACACCTCCGCCAAAGTGCTCTCTGAGGCCGAAAGCCTTGCCAAAAAGGCAGGCGACAGCTTTGTGCCGGTGGAACGCATCCTGATGGCGCTGGTGATGGTGAAATCCAAAGCCCGCGACGCGCTTGAGGCCGGCAATGTCACCGCCAAAGCGCTCAATGCTGCGATCAACGACATCCGCAAAGGCCGCACCGCAGATAGTGCATCGGCAGAGGACGGCTATGAGGCGCTCAAGAAATACGCGCAGGATCTGACCGAACGCGCCAGCGAAGGCAAAATCGACCCGATTATTGGCCGCGATGATGAAATTCGCCGCGCCATGCAGGTGCTGAGCCGCCGCACCAAAAACAACCCGGTGATGATCGGCGAGCCCGGCGTCGGTAAAACCGCGATTGCCGAAGGCATGGCCCTGCGCATCGTCAACGGCGACGTGCCGGAGTCTTTGCGCAACAAGAAGCTTCTCGCGCTCGACATGGGCGCGCTGATCGCGGGCGCAAAATACCGTGGCGAGTTTGAGGAACGCCTCAAGTCCGTTCTGACTGAAGTTACCGAGGCCGCGGGCGAAATCATCCTCTTCATCGACGAGATGCACACCCTTGTGGGCGCCGGCAAATCAGAGGGCGCGATGGATGCGGCCAACCTGATCAAACCGGCTCTGGCCCGTGGAGAGCTGCACTGCATCGGCGCCACCACGCTCGATGAATACCGCAAATATGTGGAGAAAGACGCGGCCCTCGCGCGGCGCTTCCAGCCGGTGATGGTCGAAGAGCCCACCGTGGAAGACACAATTTCCATCCTGCGCGGCATCAAGGAAAAATATGAGTTGCACCACGGCGTGCGCATCTCTGACTCAGCGCTCGTCGCCGCCTCCACGCTCAGCCACCGCTACATCACCGATCGCTTCCTGCCGGACAAAGCCATCGACCTTGTGGACGAGGCCGCCTCCCGCCTGCGCATGGAAGTGGACAGCAAACCCGAAGAGCTCGACGCGCTTGACCGTCAGATCCTGCAGCTGCAGATCGAGGAACAGGCGCTCCAGCTGGAGGATGACGCCGCCTCCGTGGACCGTCTGGAAACCCTGCAGAAAGACCTCGCCGATCTGCAGGAGAAGTCTGCCGAGCTCACCGCCAAATGGCAGGCCGGTCGTGACAAACTCGCCTCCGCGCAGCACATCAAGGAAGCGCTCGATCAGGCCCGCGCCGATCTGGACATCGCCAAACGCGAAGGCAATCTCGCCCGCGCAGGTGAGCTGAGCTATGGCGTGATCCCGGATCTCGAGAAACAGCTCGATGCGGCGGAAAACGGCGAGGGTGAAATGACGGTGGAAGAAGCCGTGCGCCCGGAACAGATCGCCCAGGTGGTCGAGCGTTGGACAGGTATTCCGACCTCCAAGATGCTTGAAGGCGAGCGCGAAAAGCTCCTGCGCATGGAAGAGGACCTGCATGCCCGCGTGATTGGTCAGAACGCAGCGGTCACTGCCGTGTCCAACGCCGTGCGCCGTGCCCGCGCAGGCCTCAATGATGAAAACCGCCCCCTTGGCAGCTTCCTCTTCCTCGGCCCAACCGGCGTGGGGAAAACCGAGCTCACCAAGGCCGTGGCCGACTTCCTCTTTGATGATGACAGCGCCATGGTGCGCATCGACATGTCCGAATTCATGGAGAAACACGCGGTCGCCCGCCTGATCGGCGCACCTCCCGGCTATGTCGGCTATGACGAAGGCGGGGTGCTAACAGAGGCCGTGCGCCGCCGTCCCTATCAGGTGGTGCTGTTTGACGAGGTCGAGAAAGCCCACCCGGATGTCTTCAACGTGCTCCTTCAGGTGCTTGATGATGGTGTGCTGACCGATGGTCAGGGCCGCACGGTGGATTTCAAGCAGACGCTGATCATCCTCACCTCCAACCTCGGCGCACAGGCGCTCAGCCAATTGCCCGAAGGTGCGGACGCAGCCGACGCGCGTCGCGATGTGATGGATGCGGTGCGCGCCCACTTCCGCCCCGAATTCCTCAACCGTCTGGATGAAACCATCATCTTTGACCGGCTCGCCCGCGCCGATATGGATGGCATCGTCGAGATCCAGCTCGCCCGCCTGAAGAAACGTCTCGCAGGCCGCAAGATCGGCATCGAGCTTGACGAAGGCGCGCAGAAATGGCTTGCCGATGAAGGCTACGATCCGGTCTTTGGCGCCCGCCCGCTCAAACGCGTGATCCAGCGCGCCCTGCAAAACCCGCTGGCTGAGGCTTTGCTGGCAGGCGACGTGAAAGACGGCGACACCATCCCGGTCAGCGCCGGGGCGGATGGGCTGATCATCGGCGACCGGCTTGGCACCTCAGGGCAGCCAAAACCGGATGATGCGGTTGTGCATTGATCTGAAATCTTCCAGAAAGCCCGCTGTCCGCAGCGGGCTTTTTCTTTTCATCCACAGACTTCACTGACAGACAAACGGACCTCACATTTGGACTGGCACACCCTGATCAACACCGACCGCGCTTCTGACATTGGCAAACAGGAAGACCCCTTGCGCCAGAACTTCGTACAGGACGCCGACCGGATCACCTTCTCTGCGCCGTTTCGCAGGCTGGCCAACAAAACACAGGTCCACCCGCTTTATGAGCACGATCACCTGCGCCACCGCATGATCCACTCGGTCGAGGTCGCCAGCGTGGGCCGCACCTTGGGCATGAAAGTTGGCAGCTGGCTGGAAGAGCAGGGGCATCTGACCGCTGGCGAAGCGCCCAAGATCGCGGGCATCGTCCACGCTGCCTGTCTGGCACACGATATTGGCAACCCGCCCTTTGGCCACTCAGGCGAAGAGGCCATGGGCGGCTGGTTTGCGGAGAAATTTGACGCAAACACGGGGCTATTTGCGGATTTTGACCCTGCCAAGCAGGCAGAATTCACCCCGCTTGAAGGCAACGCACAGGGCTTTCGCATCGTCACCCGGCTGGAAATGTATCGCAACGAGGGCGGCATGCGGCTCTCCAATGCGGTGCTTGGGGCCTTCACCAAATACCCGATGACGGCGAGCACCTCTGCGGCGCTGAAAGCGGCCAATGGCGGCAAGGCACCTTATGTGGGGGCGAAGAAGTTTGGTGCTTTCCACAGCGAATATGACACGCTCAAAACCGTGGCGCAGGCGCTGGGTCTGCCCGAAGAGACCGCACCTGATGGCAGCCTCTGGTGGCGGCGTCACCCGCTGGTCTATCTGGTCGAGGCGGCAGACGACATTTGCTACAACATCGTGGATCTCGAAGACGGCTATTCTGCCGGCGACCTCAGCCTTGAGCGGGTGGAGGAGCTGCTCGCGCCGCTCTGCCGCTTGACCAACCGAGACCAATCCGCCTACACGCCTTATGAACGCATCAGCTATCTGCGCGCCCGCGCCATTGGCGGCGCGATTGACGCTTGTGTGGCCGCCTTCATCGCCCATCACGATGCCATCTTGTCCGGCCAGTTCTCAGGGGAGTTGATTGCTGTGTCGGACAAAAATGAAGCCTTCGCGCGCATCAAGGAAACCGCAAGAGAGCGCCTGTTTACCGCCCCACGCAAAACGCGGCTGGAAATTCAGGGCCGTAACGCAATCTGGCGGGTGCTTGATGGCGTGTTGCCGGTTTATGAAGCGCTGCGCCAAAACGGCTGGAACGCCGATGCGCTGCCCAGCTACGAGGCGCAACTTGTCCGCGCCCTTGGTCTGGATCTGCGTGACGTGAGCAATCCTTATACCGCCGCCCATGGGATCACCGATTTTGTCTCCGGCATGACAGACCGCCACGCCATTGCTTCCGCCCAAATGGTTTCGGGCACCGCCTGACATGCCCATGACCCCAGATCTTGTTCTCTTTGATTGTGACGGCGTGCTGGTGGACAGCGAGCCTGTCACCAACGCGCTGCTTGTGGAAAATCTCGCCGCGCGCGGCCTGCAAGTGTCCCATGACCGTGTCATTGACCTCTTGGTCGGCGGCACCATCGCGGGCGTTGCCAAAACGGCGCGCGGTCTTGGGGCCACCCTTGAGGACAATTGGGTTGATCTGATCTACGCGGAGATGTTTGCGCGCCTTGCTACCGAGGTCACCGCGATCCCGGGCGCCATTGAGTCGCTCGATGCATTGGATGCGGCAGGTATTCCCTATGCGGTCTGTTCAAACGGCCCACATGCCAAAATGGAGATCACGCTCACCCGCTGCGGCATCGCCTCACGTCTCGCAGGCCGCATCTATTCCTGCGAAGATGTGCCCAACCCCAAACCCGCACCTGACGTTTATCTCAAGGCCGCGGCGGATGCGGGCATTGCCCCTGCAAACTGCGCGGTGGTGGAGGACAGCCCCAGCGGTGCCCGCGCAGGCAAAGCGGCAGGCATGCGCACCTTGGGCTTCACCGCAGACACAGACCCGACACGCCTCACGCCGATTTGTGACGACGTCTTTGACGATATGCGTGCGCTGCCGGGCCTGCTGGGGCTTACTTCAAAATGATCGACCGCTGATCGGGGTCATCGGGAAACACCCGCCCGTTCAGGATGCAGTCAAACATGTGGTTGAACACTTTGCCGGGCTTCTTGCCGCCCCCGTCGTCGAGAAAATACATATGCCCGGTGGGGGTGTCATAGCTGGTGTTCACATCGTCACAATCCACCTGAAACACATTGCGTGGCGTGCGGCCGATGTTTTCCGGCCCCGTATGCCCCAGCCGCCGCGACGCCACCTTATTGCGCAGGTTGGCCGCTTTGCTGGCCCGCAACGCCAGATCGTCTGAGGCGTAATAGACCACCACATTGCGCGAGGCATGGCTGATCAGCGCGCCGGGCTTGCCCTCATGCACGGTCTCATTCACCACATCGGCGGCCACCATAAACGTGTTGCGCAGCAAAAGCGGCACGCCGGCGGCCAGATCATATTGATCCCAGGCGACCAGCGTCTGGCGCAATACCCGGTTGCCCATGGAATGCGCGATCAGATTGATCCGCTTCAGGCATGGCGCCACCTCCGGCTCATTGTCCGCGCTGTTGCGCCATTTCATGAACCGCTCCAGCACCCGCGCAAAGGAATAGCCGCTCTGGTCGGCGGATTTCTGGTCATCCCAATAATCCCGCACGACACCCAGCCCGTTGTCACAGGGCCAGATCAGCGGCAGCACCAGAACTTCTTTGGGTTTGGCCGCATCACAAAACGCCTGCAGCTCGGCAGCACGCTCAAACACCACATCCGGCAGATTGTTGAACCCATGCACATAGAGCAGGATCTGGCGGCGCTGGCTTTCGCGCACGCGTTTGAGAAGCTCATCGCTGGTGATCTCCGTGTGGTGCCCATCCGCGCCCGTCTCGCAGTAAAACACCGAGTTGGACGGCGCGTTGTTGTCCAGATCAAAGGTAAAGCGGCGGCCCTTGCGGCTGCGAATGCTTTGGGTGGGGAAACGATTGGTGATAAATAACATGAGACACATCCACTCAATAAACAAAGCGCTGAATATCGCGCAGCGCACAAATGGCCCAACATCCTGTAAAAATACGCAGGCCCACCACAGTGATCTCATAAATGATCCTAATGGAGCGGCAGAAAGGCAGGATTTGCGGGCTCAGAAACAGTAAGATCAGCTTAGATCGAAACGCCTGACCTCGCAACGTGGCGCGCTGTTTGTCGCCCAACACACGCATTTGTTGTCTGATCGTGACTTGCCCCTTGGGCCACATAAGATCACTTTAAGGCCAAAATAATCATAAGGAGCGCCACCTATGGAAATGGCAGCCTCAATGGAAACCGCCTTTGACATCGTCGAAGTGCTGGGTCTCGTCTTTGTTTTGATCTTTGCCGCTCTGGTGCTTCTGGCCCTTGTCCTCTTTGTTGTCGACCGCAGCCAGACCGAAGACGCCATCCGCCGCAACTATCCGGTGATCGGGCGCTTCCGGCATATCTTCTCAGAGCTTGGTGAATTTTTCCGCCAGTATTTCTTTGCCATGGACCGCGAAGAGCTGCCCTTCAACCGTGCGCAGCGGGAATGGGTCGGGCGCGCCGGCGAAGGCAAATCCAACACCATTGCTTTTGGTTCCACCCGCAACCTCAGCGTGCCGGGCACGCCGATCTTTGTGAATGATCCTTTCCCGCCGCTCGATGACCAATATGCCAAATCAGCGCCTCTGCTGATCGGGCCAACCGCCCGCACCCCTTATCTGGCGCCTTCTTTCTTCAATATCTCGGGCATGAGCTACGGTGCCTTGTCCAAACCCGCTATTCAGGCGCTCAGCCAGGGTGCGGCGCAGGCCGGGATCTGGCTCAACACCGGGGAGGGCGGCGTGTCGCCATTCCACTATGAGGGCGGCTGCGATCTGGTGTTTCAGATCGGCACGGCCAAGTTTGGCGTGCGCGATGAGCACGGCGGTCTGGATGATGCCAAGCTGGCAGAGGTCGCCAGCCACGAGGCCATCCGCATGTTTGAGATTAAAATGGCGCAGGGGGCCAAGCCCGGCAAAGGCGGCATTCTGCCCGGCGAGAAGGTGACCGAGGAAATCGCCGCCATTCGCGGCCTCAAAGTGGGGCAGGATGGCATCTCCCCCAACCGCCACCGCGAAATCGACAGCTTTGATCACCTGATCGACATGCTCACCCATGTGCGCGAGATCACAGGCAAGCCGGTCGGGATCAAAACGGTGGTGGGCGCGGAAACCACTATGCGGGAGTTCTTTGAAGCCATCACCCGGCGCGGCGCAGATTTTGCACCCGATTTCATCACCATTGATGGCGGCGAAGGCGGCACCGGCGCCGCCCCCATGCCGCTGATGGATCTGGTGGGGATGCCAGTGCGCGAAGCGCTGCCGCTGGTGGCCAATCTGCGCGAAGAGTTCGGCCTGCAGGATCGCGTGCGCCTGATTGCGTCAGGCAAGCTGGTGAATCCTGGTGATGTGGCCTGGGCCCTGGCGGCGGGCGCGGATTTTGTGACCTCTGCGCGCGGCTTCATGTTCTCCTTGGGCTGCATTCAGGCGCTGAAGTGCAACAAGAACACCTGCCCAACCGGCATCACCACCCATGACCCGCGGTTCCAGAAAGGTCTGGTGGTGGACCGCAAGGCTCCGCGCGTGGCCAATTATGCCAAAGCCATCGTGAAAGAGGTGGAGGTGCTCTCGCATTCCGTGGGCGTGTCTGATCCGCGCAAACTGCGGCGCCGCCACGTGCGTCTGGTGCAGGAAAACGGCCGCTCCGTTCCGATGAACGAGGTCTTCCCGCGCCCCGAGAGCGTCTGACCGAGCCGCGCGCCTGTCCTCCTGTTTGGCAGGGCAGACGAGGGCCGCACCAAAACATTACAGCCCGCCCACATCATCGTGACCGCTGGTGTGGCCTGTCTTTGTGGCGATTGGGGGGGCAAATGCGCTATGTCTCTCCTCAAGACAAAGGAGACTCCACATGGCCCACCGCTGGACCAACGACCTCACACATGACGATGTGACCCCAAAGTCCGCCTATCTGAACCGCCGTCAGATCATGGCAGGCATGGCCGGTCTTGGCCTTGCAACCATCGCGCCCAAGGCACAGGCCGCCGCGGAGACGCTGGAGCCAACCCCGTTTGACGTCATCACCCAGTACAACAACTTCTATGAGTTCGGCACCCGCAAGGAAGACCCGGCCCGCTACGCCGCTGCGCTGACCACCAAACCCTGGTCGATCAAGATTGACGGCATGGTGGACAATCCGGGCGACTACGCGCTGGAAGACATCCTGTCCAAGATGACCATTGAGGAGCGCATCTACCGGTTCCGCTGTGTTGAGGCGTGGTCGATGGTGGTGCCTTGGAACGGCTTTGAGCTGAAAGACCTGCTGGATCTCGCCGGTGTGCAGTCCGGTGCAAAATACGTGGCCTTTGAAACGCTCTACCGTCCTGAGGAAATGCCGGGCCAGCGTCAGCCGTTTTTGGAATGGCCCTATGTCGAAGGTCTGCGTCTGGACGAGGCCAACCATCCGCTCACACTGATGGCCACCGGGATTTACGGCAAACCCATGCCAAACCAGAACGGCGCGCCGATCCGTCTGGTGGTGCCTTGGAAATACGGCTTCAAGTCGATCAAATCCATTGTCCGCATCACGCTCACCGACAAAGAGCCGCCCACCAGCTGGAACAAGTCGATCCCAAGCGAATACGGCTTTTATTCCAACGTGAACCCGCAGGTGGATCACCCGCGCTGGTCTCAGGCATCTGAGCGCCCGATCGGCGGCGGCTTCTTTGCCAAGCGCATTCCGACGCTGATGTTCAACGGCTATGAAAAAGAAGTGGCCGGCCTCTATGAAGGCATGGACCTGCGGAAGAACTACTAAGCCGGATGCAGGGGCTGATCCTCATATCCCAAGTGACCTGCCCGCATTGCGGTCATGAGGAGGCACATCAGATGCCTGAGGACAGCTGCCTTTTCTTTCTGGAATGCCCCTCCTGCGACGGGCTGATCAAACCGCTGCCCGGCGATTGCTGTGTGTTCTGCTCATACGGCACCGCGCCATGCCCGCCGATCCAGCGTGGCGAAACCTGCGGGGAAGGTGACGATGACTGACGCGCTCAATACCGCCATTCGCAAAACACCAAGCTGGCTGCTCTATCTTGTCGGGGCGGCCTACCCGGTCTGGCTGCTCTATGCGGGCTTCACCGGCGGTCTGGGCGTGGATCCGGTCAAGGCGATGGAGCACGCGCTGGGCAAGGCGGGTCTTCAGGTCTTGGTGGCGGTTCTGCTGGTCTCCCCGCTGCGCCGTTTCACCCCTTTGAACTTTCTCAGCTGGCGCCGCGCGCTTGGGGTGATCAGCTTTTTCTACATCCTGCTGCACTTTTTGGTCTGGATGGTGCTCGATGTTCAGATCCTCAGCCAGGTCTGGGCGGACATCGCCAAACGCCCCTACATCATTGTGGGCATGGCCTCTCTGCTGATCCTGCTGCCGCTTGCGGTGACCTCCAACAACCGATCCGTGCGCAAGCTCGGCCCCAAATGGCGCAAATTGCACAAGGCGACCTACCTCGCCGTGCTGTTGGGCGGCATCCACTACATCATGCAGATCAAGAGCTTTCAGTATGAGCCCTATGTTTATCTGTTCGTGATTGTTGGCCTGATCGCCCTGCGCCGCCTGCCCAAACGCCAGATGCGCCACCCCAAAAAAGGCCCCCTGCGCAGCGCCGCCTGACGTTTCAGCGCTTGTCTGCCGGGTAAGCAGTTTCGCTCGCTCCTGAACTGAAGGGCGCGCAATATCGCAGTGCAGAGCTGAGAATTCCTCTCGCATTCTCTCTATTTCTTCAGCCCGCTTTACCTCGGCCTAAGCCCTTGTTGCCACTGGCTTTCACACGGGTCGTTTTGAGGCACCAATAGGTTTTTGCCGTCTCGCCGAGCAAATTCGCCATTCGCGCCGCAAAAATCGCCCGCCTGCAGTAAGCGAACATTAACCCGCTCCCCCCTATCTCCCGCCTCCAAAAGTATCGGTTGGTGTAGGAATCCCGAAATCATGCCCCCATTCATTCACAAAATCTCCACGCGTATCGCTGCACTCGCCGCTATGGCGCTGGCATTGTCGATAGTGCTGACCATCGTGTTGCAAAATCAGGCCACCCGCACCGCAGAAAGCATGCGTGACCAGCAGCTGCACGCGATCACCGAAATTGGTGTGAACCTGCTCAAAGATCTTGAAAGCGATGTTCAAGCGGGTCGCTACACAGAAGATGAGGCCAAAGATCTGGCGCGCGAACGCCTCTCGAACATGGCTTTTGGGGAGAATGGCTATGTCTACGCGTTTGACGACGACTACGTCATTCAGGCCCACCCCGTTGCACCAGAAACCGTTGGTGTGAACCGCAAGGATTTCCAGGATACCAACGGCATTTATGTCTATCAGGAGCTGAAGAACGCCACCCGCGCCACCGGCGCCGGCACGCTGATCTATCACTTCATCAAGCCGGGCAGCGATGTGATGGAAGCCAAAATTGGCTTTATCCGGTATTTTGAGCCTTGGGGCTGGGTGATCGGCACCGGCGCTTATGTGTCCGACATCGACGCCGAGATCGCGGTGATCCGCAACAAGGCGCTGATGGTGCTTGGCATCACACTGGTGCTTCTGGTTGTGGCCTCTGTCTTCCTGACTCGCAGCGTCACCCGCCCGATGGGCAAACTCAGCAACCGCATGACTGATCTGGCCGAGGGTGACACCGACGGCGACATCCCGTTCACCGAAACGAAGAACGAGCTGGGCGACATGGCCCGCACCGTAGGTGTGTTCCGCGATGCGCTGGTGCGTCAGAAAGAACTGGAAGAAGAGCAAAAAGTACGCGACGCCGCGCAAAGCGAAGTTGTGACCACGCTCTCCAGCCATCTGTCACGTTTGGCTCAAGGCGATCTGTCGGCCAAAATCATCGAGCGCTTCCCGTCGCATTACGAAGCGCTGCGCGCCGATTTCAACTCCTCCATCACCACGCTCAGCCAGACCATGACCGAAGTGGTTGAGTCGGCCCGCTCCATCCGCAACGGGGCAGATGAGATCAGCCAGGCTTCTGACGATCTGTCCAAACGGACGGAAAGCCAGGCGGCAACGCTGGAAGAGACCGCCGCTGCGCTGGATGATATGACCGACTCAGTTAAATCCGCCGCCACCGGCGCACGCGATGTTGAAGTCGCCATTGCCGAAGCTCAGAGCGAAGCGAAGGCGAGTGAAGAGGTTGTGGGCGATGCTGTGCGCGCCATGAATGAAATCTCACAGAGCTCCAGTCAGATTTCTCAGATCGTTTCGGTGATTGATGACATCGCCTTCCAGACCAACCTTCTGGCGTTGAACGCCGGTGTTGAGGCCGCCCGCGCTGGCGACGCTGGCCGTGGCTTTGCGGTTGTGGCGTCCGAAGTTCGCAATCTGGCCCATAGCTCCTCTGAAGCTGCCATGGAAATTAAGAATCTGATTGATGAATCCGCCAAGCAGGTCGAGCAGGGTGTCGAACTCGTCGGCAAAGGTGGCACATCGTTCAACAGTATTGTCGCACGTGTGACTGAGATTTCGCGGATGGTGTCAGGCATCGCCGAAGGCGCGGTGGAGCAATCCACCGGTCTGGGCGAAATCAACGCCGGTGTGTCTCAGCTGGATCACGTGACCCAGAAAAACGCCGCCATGGTCGAAGAGGCCACCGCCGCCGGGCACCTGCTCAAAAGCGATGCGGCGCGTCTGGTGGATCTGGTCAACAACTTCGACCTCGGTGCCGTCAAAGCCAAACGCCCTGTGGCGAAAGCTGTGGTCTCGTCCGAGAAACCGGCTGCGAAACCCGTCGACAAACCAAAGGCTGCAGCACCAAAATCGGCAGCGCCCAAACCCGCCGCAGAGCAGCCCGCCAAGACCGAGCCTGCGCGCCAACCGGCGGCCATCACCTTTGATGATGGCAATGCAGCGGCCGACATCTGGGCGGAATTCTAAACCCTCTGCTCTCCTACACCACGAAGAACGCGGTCCCTCAGGGGCCGCGTTTTTCTTTGCATCCCCCTTGCCACCCAAAGGCATTCCGCTAGCCCCCGCGCCCAAACCGCAAAAACAACCTGAAATCGGAA
This sequence comes from Shimia sp. R9_2, assembly GCF_017743735.1. Taxonomy (GTDB): domain Bacteria; phylum Pseudomonadota; class Alphaproteobacteria; order Rhodobacterales; family Rhodobacteraceae; genus Shimia. The sequence continues at coordinate 4,655 of NZ_JAGHRO010000001.1, read as the reverse complement.
GAATTTTAGGTATTGAGGTGAGGGCGAGAGGTGCACAACTCAAAGATGTTTTAATCATTTGAAATCGCGCGGTTTTCCGCGTCTCAACTTTGCGCGTTTTTTGTGCACTTTGCTGCGGATCGTCCCATCCGAGCCCCAAATGCCCTGCTCAATGACACACAGTAAGTCGGCCTTAACCTCTGCGGTCCTACCAAAAAAGTAAGCACACTCTTTTCTAAATTGGGGCCGCCAAATTATGCCAACCTTCCTGTCCAAACTCTCCACCCGCATCGTGGCGCTTGCGGTGCTGGCGCTTGCCCTGTCCGTTGGCCTGACCACCATCCTGCAGACCCACATGCGCAGCTCCATCGAGACCATGCGCGAAAAGGAACTGCACCACATCACGGAAATCGGCGCGAGCCTGCTCGACGATCTGCACGCCGGCGTGCAATCCGGCGCCTACACGCTGGAGGAGGCACAGGCCATCGGCCGCGAACGTCTCAATACGTTTTCCTATGATGAAACCGGCTATCTCTTTGTCTTTGACAAGAACTACATCATGCAGGTGCACCCCCACCGGCCCAACTGGATCGGCACCAGCCAGCGCGATCTGGAGGATGTGAACGGTCTGCGCCTGTTTGAGGCGCTCTACAACGCCGCCTTTGAAACCGGCCACGGCAGCGTGCTCTATCACTTCAACAAACCGAACAGCGACGAGCCCGAGGCCAAGCTCGGCTATGCGCTGCAGTTTGAGCCCTGGGGCTGGGCGATCGGCACCGGCGCCTATGTCTCTGACATCGAGGCCGATCTGGCTCTGCTGCGCAACAAGGCGCTGATGGTTCTGGCGGGCACACTCCTGATCTTGGGGCTTGCAGCCTTCTTCATCACCCGCAGTGTCACCCGCCCGCTCAATCAGCTCAGCACCCGCATGGAAACCATGGCGGAAGGCGACACCGACAGCGACATCCCGTTCACAGAGACCAAAAACGAGGTGGGGGATATGGCCCGCTCGGTGGCCGTGTTCCGCGATGCGCTGGTGCGCCAAAGCGAGTTGGAAGAGCAGCAAAAACGCCGCGATGCCGCCCAGAGCGAAGTGGTGCAGACGCTTTCCGCCCATCTCTCCAGCCTGTCCAAAGGGGATCTGGCGGCCAACATCACTACCTCCTTCCCGGAGCATTACGAAGCGCTGCGGACAGATTTCAATGCCTCCATCGCCAACCTCAGCCAGACCATGACCGAGGTGATCGAGGCCGCAGGCTCCATCCGCAATGGTGCTGGTGAAATCAGTCAGGCCTCTGACGATCTGTCCAAACGCACTGAAAGCCAGGCGGCCACACTGGAAGAAACCGCCGCCGCGCTGGATGATCTGACCACCTCTGTGAAAGCCGCCGCCGAAGGCGCCCGCAGCGTGGAAAGCGCCATGGATGAGGCCAAATCCGAGGCTGAACGCAGCGGCGCCGTGGTGCAGAACGCGGTTCAGGCCATGACCGAAATCGAACGCAGCTCCAGCCAGATCGCACAGATCATCTCGGTGATTGATGACATCGCCTTTCAGACCAACCTGCTGGCCCTGAACGCCGGGGTCGAGGCCGCGCGCGCCGGGGATGCGGGCCGTGGCTTTGCGGTTGTGGCCTCCGAGGTGCGCAACCTGGCCCACAGCTCCTCTGAGGCGGCGATGGAAATCAAGAACCTGATCGAAGACTCCTCCAAACTGGTGGCACAGGGTGTTGAGCTGGTGGGCAAGGGTGGCGAATCCTTCAACAGCATCACCGAACGTGTGGCGAGCATTTCCCAGATGGTGTCTGACATTGCCGAAGGCGCGGTGGAGCAATCCGCAAGTCTGGGTGAAATCAACGCCGGTGTCTCCCAGCTTGATCTGGTCACACAGAAAAACGCGGCCATGGTCGAAGAAGCCACCGCCGCAGGCCATATGCTCAAAGGTGATGCGACGCAGCTTGCGGATCTGGTGGGCCGTTTCAATATTGATGCAGCGGCGCGCAAACGTCCGACGCCCCCAGTTGTGGAGGCTGCTGAAGAGGTTCCAGCGGCCGCAGTCAATGATGCGCCCGCCAAGGCGGCCTCAGCACCGAAACCGCTGCCAAAGCCGAAACCCGCGCCCGCTAAGGCCAAAGCCAAAACCGCTCAGCCCAAGCCCGCAGCCCCGGCGGCTGCAACGGCGACGGCGGCAGCTCCGGCGATCACCTTTGATGATGGCAGCGCGGCAGCCGACATCTGGGCGGAGTTCTAAAGCGGCCCACTCAGATCACCGTCGGGCGATCACAGATCAATCGGATGATAGCCCGACGATTGCGCCTCTTTGGGGCTGACCTGAAAATGCTTTTTGAATTCGCGGCTGAAATGGGCCGCGTTTTCATATCCCACCATATGGGCCGCCTCGGCCACGCCAATGCCGCCTTCCAGCAACAGCCCTTTGGCCCGGCTCAGGCGTGTGGCCTTCAGATACTGCAAGGGGGATGATCCCGTGATGCTCTTGAACGCGCGGTAAAACACCGGCGCGCTCATGCCTGCGGTTTCCGCCAAAGCATCCACGCTGATGTTGTCGGGGTAGTGTTCGCGGATCAAGGTGATGCTGCGCGCCACCCGGTCATAATGTGAATCAGACTTGGCCAAGGCCTGCAACGCCGGACCATGGGGGCCTTTGAGCGCGTGAAACAGAATCTCGCGCACAATGCCATTGCCCAGTGCCTGACTTTCCGCCTCAGAGCACAGCGCCTTGAGCAGCCGGTCAACCGATCCTTTCAGCTCGGCATCTGCAGGGGCAGGGGACAGCCCCAAAGGCGCGGCGGTCGGGCTCAATGTGTCGCTGTCCACCAGAGGTGCAAGGCTGCGCAGTTCCGCAGGCTCAATATTGATGAAGAGCCCCAGCATCGGGTCCTCTGCGGTGGCAAAGGTGGCGCAGTCAAACGGGGTGGGCAGGCTGACCACCAGATAATGATCCGGATCATAGGTAAAGACGTGATCGCCAAGATAGCCGATCTTGTGACCCTGCAGGATCAGCACAATGCCGGCATTATAGATCAGCGGCGCGCGCGGCACGGTCTGGGTCGACCAGAAGAACTGCACCTGCGGCAGCTGCGTTGCCACATACCCCGCCCCGGGGCCAAAGCCATGCTGTGCTTTCACCGCTTCCAAATGCTGCATTCTCTGGCTCCTTGTGCCAAACCTCATATGCCTGAGGTGCAATAGATCATGTTTTGCCGGATCGTCTCGGGGCTTTTGCGCCCAATTGATAGGAATGCGCAAGTCTTCGACAGAATGCATCATTCACCAAATGCGCCAATGATCCTATCTCCCTGTCAGAACAAACGGCCCAGAGCCGCACATCATATGGAGAGTGAAATGTCCGAACACACCAAAGGTCTTATTGTTATCACTGGTGCCAGCTCCGGTATCGGGGCCGCCATGGCAAAGCGTTTCTCCGAAGCGGGCCACCCTTTGCTGCTGGTTGCGCGTCGCGTGGAAAAAATCGAAGCGCTGGGTCTGCCCAATGCGCTCTGCCGCAAAGTGGATGTGACCGATGCCGCCGCTTTCCGTGCCGCGATCACCGAAGCAGAGGCCGCCTATGGTCCGGTGGATTGTCTGGTCAACAACGCAGGCGTGATGCTGCTGGGTCAGATCGACACCCAAGATCCGGTTGAATGGCAACGCATGTATGACCTCAATGTTGTTGCTCTGCTCAACGGCATGCAGGCCGTGCTCGGCGACATGAAGGCGCGCAACAGCGGCACCATCATCAACGTCTCCTCTATTGCGGGCAAAAAGTCCTTCCCGAACCACGCCGCATATGTGGGCACCAAATTCGCGGTCTCCGCGATCAGTGAAAACGTGCGCGAAGAAGTGGCCGATGCAAATGTGCGTGTGATGAGCCTCTGCCCCGGTGCCGTGGAGACCGAACTTCTGGGCCACACCACCGATCAGGAAATCATCGACGGTTATGAAGCCTGGAAAGACAGCATGGGTGGCGTGCTGGTAGCAGATGACATCGCCCGCACCGCAGCCTTTATGTATGCCCAGCCTCAGGGCGTGAACATCCGCGACGTGGTGATCACCGCAACGCGTCAGCAGCCATAACCCGGACGGCGGCTGTATCCCTCCCCCAGCCGCCGCCAGTTTGGCGCCAAGGGCTGCCTTCGCTCATATAGAGCGGGGCAGCCCTTTTTGCATTCTGACCCCCGTTGCGGTTTTCGCCTTTCAGCGCTCGTTGGCCTTGGCAGTCCGATTATTCCACCTCCGCAATACCGTTAGGAAACCGACGCGATACCGACGTTTGTGTTTGGCGTTGCGTGGTGTGTTTCGGGAGATCGTCCTCATTTTGTGGCGAGTCTTTGACTGACTCTCTGCCGAGTCCCTCACGAGTCTGTGGGTTATTCTGTGGATAAGGTTGATTTGTTGGGATTTGGGTATGGTTTGTGGGATTTCTGGCGTGGTTGCGTGTGGTTAAGTCATTGATATTGTTTATTTTTGCAAGAAAGTTTTTGAATTTGGGGAAAAAGTGAAAAAAGCGCTTGCGGCTGGTGGGTGATAACCTTAGAACCCCCTTCACCGGCGGCGCTGAGGCGCACAACGGCGGGACGGACTGGCAGGGAGCGAGGCTCTGGGTTGGGAAGTTCTGGAAATATTGAGCAGTATCAGCGGGTTGCGCTAGGAAGTTTTTC
>NZ_JAGHRO010000019.1 GCF_017743735.1 Shimia sp. R9_2 | reverse complement strand
TAGAACCCCCTTCACCGGCGGCGCTGAGGCGCACAACGGCGGGACGGACTGGCAGGGAGCGAGGCTCTGGGTTGGGAAGTTCTGGAAATATTGAGCAGTATCAGCGGGTTGCGCTAGGAAGTTTTTCGGCGCGGTCTGGTGGTTTTGTCTCTGGGGTTCTTGTTTGGGCTCCGACGTTATTTGACATTGTGATGACACTGAAGAGATATGAGGGCGGTTTGGTTCTTTCGATGAACAAACACCTGCATATCGGCTCTTAGGCTTCGGCTGATAATAGAGTTTACAACAGCTTCACTGTTTGGTGGCTTTCGGTACCTTTGGTACCTGAGCACATTAAACAGTTTGAGTTCATTCGGGATTAGCCTCCTGGATGAGATGTGCAGAGGTTCGAACGTCAAGGATACGCTGGTAACAGCGTTTCAACTTGAGAGTTTGATCCTGGCTCAGAACGAACGCTGGCGGCAGGCCTAACACATGCAAGTCGAGCGCGCCCTTCGGGGTGAGCGGCGGACGGGTTAGTAACGCGTGGGAACGTACCCTTCTCTAAGGAATAGCCTCTGGAAACGGAGAGTAATACCTTATACGCCCTTCGGGGGAAAGATTTATCGGAGAGGGATCGGCCCGCGTTAGATTAGATAGTTGGTGGGGTAACGGCCTACCAAGTCTACGATCTATAGCTGGTTTTAGAGGATGATCAGCAACACTGGGACTGAGACACGGCCCAGACTCCTACGGGAGGCAGCAGTGGGGAATCTTGGACAATGGGCGCAAGCCTGATCCAGCCATGCCGCGTGAGTGATGAAGGCCCTAGGGTCGTAAAGCTCTTTCGCCTGTGATGATAATGACAGTAGCAGGTAAAGAAACCCCGGCTAACTCCGTGCCAGCAGCCGCGGTAATACGGAGGGGGTTAGCGTTGTTCGGAATTACTGGGCGTAAAGCGCGCGTAGGCGGGTTGTTAAGTTAGAGGTGAAATCCCGGGGCTCAACCCCGGAACTGCCTTTAATACTGGCAACCTAGAGTTCGAGAGAGGTGAGTGGAATTCCGAGTGTAGAGGTGAAATTCGTAGATATTCGGAGGAACACCAGTGGCGAAGGCGGCTCACTGGCTCGATACTGACGCTGAGGTGCGAAAGTGTGGGGAGCAAACAGGATTAGATACCCTGGTAGTCCACACCGTAAACGATGAATGCCAGTCGTCGGGTAGCATGCTATTCGGTGACACACCTAACGGATTAAGCATTCCGCCTGGGGAGTACGGTCGCAAGATTAAAACTCAAAGGAATTGACGGGGGCCCGCACAAGCGGTGGAGCATGTGGTTTAATTCGAAGCAACGCGCAGAACCTTACCAACCCTTGACATCCTAGGACAACTCCAGAGATGGAGCCTTCCTTCGGGACCTAGTGACAGGTGCTGCATGGCTGTCGTCAGCTCGTGTCGTGAGATGTTCGGTTAAGTCCGGCAACGAGCGCAACCCACATCCTTAGTTGCCAGCAGTTCGGCTGGGCACTCTAGGGAAACTGCCCGTGATAAGCGGGAGGAAGGTGTGGATGACGTCAAGTCCTCATGGCCCTTACGGGTTGGGCTACACACGTGCTACAATGGCAGTGACAATGGGTTAATCCCAAAAAACTGTCTCAGTTCGGATTGTCGTCTGCAACTCGACGGCATGAAGTCGGAATCGCTAGTAATCGCGTAACAGCATGACGCGGTGAATACGTTCCCGGGCCTTGTACACACCGCCCGTCACACCATGGGAGTTGGTTCTACCCGACGGCCGTGCGCTAACCTTTTGGAGGCAGCGGACCACGGTAGGATCAGCGACTGGGGTGAAGTCGTAACAAGGTAGCCGTAGGGGAACCTGCGGCTGGATCACCTCCTTTCTAAGGATGCACCTAGCAAGTAAGAAAGTTCTCTTTCTCACTTCGTGGATGCACTTAGCAACAGATCGGTACCTTTGCCGATCTATATCAAACGGACCAGGCCGTCCCCATATCTCTTCAGGAATACATCAGGCCTGCCGGCCTGTCTGGGTCGGTAGCTCAGGTGGTTAGAGCGCACGCCTGATAAGCGTGAGGTCGGAGGTTCAAGTCCTCCTCGACCCACCACCATCCTTCGGGATGATAATGGGGCCTTAGCTCAGCTGGGAGAGCGCCTGATTTGCATTCAGGAGGTCAGCGGTTCGATCCCGCTAGGCTCCACCAATTCACTTCCTTTGGAAGTGATGGCGACAGTGGTTTTGCTGCAAGCAAAGCTCACGAAAGCCATTTACCCTCGATTAGATCGCTAAGCACTTGCGAGTGTTTAGCCGTCCAATCGGACATCAGCTTCGTAAGAAGCTTTGACATCGTTTAGAGAGATACAAGTTGTTCCAAAACAGCTCAGTGATGAGAGGTTTTGAGAATAACAATCAACACTGTTTGATCGCCCTAAGTACGGGGATGATCTCAGTCAGGTCTCCTTTTGGAGAGGCGATATTGAAGACTGTTTCCTCGGTCTTCTCCTTCGTATCCCTGCTGAAACGAACAGAGTTGTCCAAGTCAAGTACACTAACCCGCAAGATCGAGAGATCTTGCATAAGTTCTTTGTCTTCCAGATGGGGCCGACCGACATCGGCAGTCTGGGTTCCAAGGCAAAGAGCGGGAAAGTATGACTTTTGGTTCAGAAACAGGATTGCGAGCATGCCAGCTTTTGCGATCACGAGAGACGAGGTCCTCAAGTAGCGCTCCGCGCGGTAGGACACTAACTGGTCTTTCTCTTTCTGGATCAAATCAAGCGCGAGAAGGGCGTTTGGTGGATGCCTTGGCAGTAAGAGGCGATGAAAGACGTGATACTCTGCGATAAGCCATGGGGAGCTGAGAATAAGCTTTGATCCATGGATCTCTGAATGGGGGAACCCACCTGAAAGTTCATTATAATTACCTCGGTAATTTATAATGTTCTTAACCAGGTACTTTTGACCTGAATACATAGGGTCTTAAGAGCAAACCCGGGGAACTGAAACATCTAAGTACCCGGAGGAAAGGAAATCAATTGATACTCCGCTAGTAGTGGCGAGCGAACGCGGACCAGCCAAGCCTGATGAGTGACTAGAACCGTTTGGGAAGACGGGCCATAGTGGGTGACAGCCCCGTATAGGAAGCTCTGAAGGATGTATTAAGTAGGGCGGGACACGTGAAATCCTGTCTGAAGATCGGAGGACCACCTTCGAAGGCTAAGTACTCCTTACTGACCGATAGCGAACCAGTACCGTGAGGGAAAGGTGAAAAGCACCCCGACGAGGGGAGTGAAACAGTACCTGAAACCGAACGCCTACAATCAGTTGGAGGCCCCTTGAGGGCTGACAGCGTACCTTTTGTATAATGGGTCATCGACTTGGTCTATCTAGCAAGCTTAAGCCGTTAGGTGTAGGCGCAGCGAAAGCGAGTCTTAATAGGGCGCATGAGTTAGATGGATCAGACCCGAAACCGAGTGATCTAGGCATGGCCAGGTTGAAGGTGCGGTAACACGCACTGGAGGACCGAACCCACATCTGTTGAAAAAGATCGGGATGAGCTGTGCCTAGGGGTGAAAGGCCAATCAAACTCGGAGATAGCTGGTTCTCTGCGAAATCTATTTAGGTAGAGCGTCATCCGAATACCCCGGGGGGTAGAGCACTGGATGGGTAATGGGGCCCCACAGGCTTACTGATCCTAACCAAACTCCGAATACCCGGGAGTACTAGATGGCAGACACACTGCGGATGCTAACGTCCGTAGTGGAGAGGGAAACAACCCTGACCTACGACTAAGGCCCCTAATTCATGGCTAAGTGGGAAAGCAGGTGGGACGACCAAAACAACCAGGAGGTTGGCTTAGAAGCAGCCATCCTTTAAAGATAGCGTAACAGCTCACTGGTCTAAATAAGTTGTCCTGCGGCGAAGATGTAACGGGGCTCAAGCCATGAGCCGAAGTCTAGGGATGCGTAAGCATCGGTAGCAGAGCGTAGTGTGACATAGTTCCAATCCTCTTCTATATCCTCCGGGATATAGCGCAGGATATGGAGCTTTCGATGAAGCCGGGGCGTGAGCCATCCGGTGGAGAGATCACTAGTGAGAATGATGACATGAGTAGCGACAAAGAGTGTGAGAGACACTCTCGCCGAAAGTCCAAGGGTTCCTGCTTAAAGCTAATCTGAGCAGGGTAAGCCGGCCCCTAAGGCGAGGCCGAAAGGCGTAGCCGATGGGAACTAGGTTAATATTCCTAGGCCAGGAGGATGTGACGGATCATGAAGGTTGTCCCCCCTTATCGGATTGGGTGGGCCGCTGATTGGTTCCTGGAAATAGCCCTCCATGAGACCGTACCCTAAACCAACACAGGTGGACTGGTAGAGCATACCAAGGCGCTTGAGAGAACGATGTTGAAGGAACTCGGCAAAATACCTCCGTAAGTTCGCGAGAAGGAGGCCCAGTTTCTACGCAAGTATTGGCTGGGGGCACAAACCAGGGGGTGGCGACTGTTTACTAAAAACACAGGGCTCTGCGAAGTCGCAAGACGACGTATAGGGTCTGACGCCTGCCCGGTGCCTGAAGGTTAAAAGGAGGGGTGAGAGCTCCGAATTGAAGCCCAGGTAAACGGCGGCCGTAACTATAACGGTCCTAAGGTAGCGAAATTCCTTGTCGGGTAAGTTCCGACCTGCACGAATGGCGTAACGACTTCCCCGCTGTCTCCAACATCGACTCAGCGAAATTGAATTGCCTGTCAAGATGCAGGCTTCCCGCGGTTAGACGGAAAGACCCCGTGCACCTTTACTACAGCTTCACACTGGCATCAGGCCATGCATGTGCAGGATAGGTGGTGGGCTTTGAAACCAGAACGCCAGTTTTGGTGGAGCCTCCCTTGAGATACCACCCTTGCATTGCTTGATGTCTAACCGCGGTCCGTTATCCGGATCCGGGACCCTGTGTGGCGGGTAGTTTGACTGGGGCGGTCGCCTCCTAAAGCGTAACGGAGGCGCGCGAAGGTTGGCTCAGAGCGGTCGGAAATCGCTCGTTGAGTGCAATGGCAGAAGCCAGCCTGACTGCGAGACTGACAAGTCGAGCAGAGTCGAAAGACGGCCATAGTGATCCGGTGGTCCCGAGTGGAAGGGCCATCGCTCAACGGATAAAAGGTACGCCGGGGATAACAGGCTGATACTGCCCAAGAGTCCATATCGACGGCAGTGTTTGGCACCTCGATGTCGGCTCATCTCATCCTGGGGCTGGAGCAGGTCCCAAGGGTACGGCTGTTCGCCGTTTAAAGAGGTACGTGAGCTGGGTTTAGAACGTCGTGAGACAGTTCGGTCCCTATCTGCCGTGGGTGTAGGATACTTGAGAGGAGTTGCCCCTAGTACGAGAGGACCGGGGTGAACGATCCACTGGTGGACCTGTTGTTGCGCCAGCAGCAGTGCAGGGTAGCTATGATCGGACAGGATAACCGCTGAAGGCATCTAAGCGGGAAGCCCCCCTCAAAACAAGGTATCCCTGAGGACCGAGGTAGACCACCTCGTCGATAGGCCGGAGATGTAAGTGCAGCAATGCATTCAGTTGACCGGTACTAATGGTCCGATAGGCTTGATTTGATCCAGTAAAAGAAAGACTTTTACGGACACAAAAGCATACACAAAACAAAGTATACTGACTTGGACAACACATAAACCGAGCTATTTCCTCGGTTTGGTGATCATAGCGCGAGTGAAACACCCGGTCCCATCCCGAACCCGGCCGTTAAGCACCGTAGCGCCGATGGTACTGCTGCTTAAGCTGTGGGAGAGTAGGTCATCGCCAAACCTAGAAAATAGCTCAACAAAATCTCTCAAAACGATACAAAAAATACCTTCAGAACAAATAAAACGTCCTGAAGGGCGACAGATCTTAAAGCCAAAAAAGGCCCAAGATCAAAAGCGTCGCGGGATGGAGCAGCCCGGTAGCTCGTCAGGCTCATAACCTGAAGGTCGTAGGTTCAAATCCTACTCCCGCAACCA
>NZ_JAGHRO010000018.1 GCF_017743735.1 Shimia sp. R9_2 | reverse complement strand
CCATCAGCAAATTCGATCTCCTCCATGTCCTCTTGAATATTGGCGAAGTGATCAATCACAGTCAGCGTATCGCCATTGCTCATGGTGATGACTAAGTCGTGGTCATCATTTTGCAAGAAGGTGACATCTGCTGCATCCTGATCCGTCAGCACAATGCGGTCGTTGTCTGAGAAGTAGCTGAAGTCAGTGATCACATCGTTGCCGTCACCCAAGGTGTAACGGTAGGTGTCGGCCCCATCGCCGCCATTCAGCGTATCGTTTCCGGTTCCGCCTGAGAACACATCGTCGCCGATGCCCCCCAGAACGAGATCGTCTCCTTCCCCATTTTGATCAGCGATGGATTTTGCAGTGATGCCTGCGAGATCAAGCACGGTGCCATCAGCAAATTCGATCTCCTCCATGTCCTCTTGAATATTGGCGAAGTGATCAATCACAGTCAGCGTATCGCCATTGCTCATGGTGATGACTAAGTCGTGGTCATCATTTTGCAAGAAGGTGACATCTGCTGCATCCTGATCCGTCAGCACAATGCGGTCGTTGTCTGAGAAGTAGCTGAAGTCAGTGATCACATCGTTGCCGTCACCCAAGGTGTAACGGTAGGTGTCGGCCCCATCACCGCCATTCAGCGTGTCGTTTCCGGTTCCGCCTGAAATAGTCTCGGATAGATAGCCCCCTCTGACATAATCATTTCCGTCACCATTCGTATCGATGAAGGTTTTTTGCGAGATCGTGTATACGTCCAATACAGTCCCATCAGAAAACTCTATAAATTCAATGTCTTGTACCCGATTTAAAAAGTGGCCGACAACAGTGATGCGTTGGCCGTTCTCAAATGAAATTACCAAATTTCCACCGTCTGCATTCGCAAACGAAGCATCTCCTACCGACACATTCTGTAAGAACAGCGTATCAGCCCATCTCTCGACATAGGTGTGATCAGATATTACATCATTACCGTCACCTAGGTGATACAGGATAGTCTCTGAGCCCGCACCTCCCATGATTGTGTCGTCGCCTTGGCCGCCATGGATTAGTGTGGATCCATTGGAACCGTGTAGTTGATCATTTCCGTCTCCAGACAATATGACATCGTTGCCTTGGCCCTGGAGAGTATCGCCGTCGGTAGATCCACGCTTAATGTCTCCTTTTATTCCGAGAACATCTTTCACTGTAGTTTCCGAGATATCGGGGAATTGCAGTAGTACTTCAGCGGCAATTTCCGGCAAATCATTCACGAATTTCGCCAAAATCTTTAGCGCATCGCCATCAGTACTCGAGCTTCCGTCTCTGTGGATCTCTATGAGATCTCGTACGAACTTTGCTGCGTCGCCTACGATTTTGTCGTTTTGATACGGATTGACTTCCAACGCTGCAAATGGAGCCAAATTACCAAGATCAGCATTTTCCCCTTCGGCTGCAACAATGTTTCTTGCGGATTGTACCAAAAAGCGAGATGACATATGATCTCGGGCATTCTCAAAAGACTTCGCTAAATCATCCAACTGGTCATCTTCTGTGTCATATAGCATGACATTGCGTTCAGATAGTACATTGCCGGTCCCGAAGCCGCGGGAATAATCTTGTCCCATTAGTTTTTGTAAAAAGGCTAACTCAGCGGCGCTTAGTGGAGGGGAGTGCTCTTCAACTGCAATAGCAATGGAGCCCCCAGAAATGTTGGGTGAGCCATCGATCGCAAGGTCGGAACTTGTAATTCGTATGAAATCAATAGGCCTTTGTGGCCCTTGATCGCCATCACTTTCACCATTTACCGTAGGTGCAACTAAACTTGTGTCGATGTGCGTAAGTCGACCGCTTGAATTGTTAGAGCTTACTCCTGACAATAAAACAGGGCCCTGTTCTATCGTCGGGGCATAAAGGCCATTGTCAATAAGCCATTCTAATGCTGATGTTCGAAATTCATCACCGCTATTTGAGAAAATGGTATTTGGATTAAAAAAGATGTAGCCTTTTATTTCCGGTCTTGCTGGGCTATCGCCGTTTGCCCAGCCTAAATTGTAACTGTCATAGTCGTCGAGGTCAAAGACAAGCGCGGCCGTCAAATCGCCTGTATCTTTCATCCATTCAGCATCTTCAACATCTGCCCATTCGATGAGAAAGTCACCAAATTTTTGGTCAAGGTTTGCCAGCCCTTGATGCCTTACGTTTGCGATCAGGTCCTTTGCACTTTGCTTAAGTTCACCGTTCAAAGACATGGAAATGGCTAAGTCAGGAATCTCACCAAATCCACGTAACATAGGCATAGAAAATACTTCAGCGTCATACTTGAAGTCTTCACTTAACTTAAAAGAGGTTTCAGCTTGGGACAAATCGAACAGAACTTCTCCAACCTCTGTTTCGTGGCCTTGTTCAAAGCGGACTTTTGCTTTCGCTACGATGTCGTTTCCATTTACGACCTCTCGTACTTCTTCGCTGTTTAATGAGATTTCTGAAATGCCAGCATCGCTCAAAGTCGAAAGCTCACCCGTGCCGCTGACTCCGTCGCCATCTAAATCACGCCATATTTTCAGGTCGGAATAGCCCGTATCCGACTGGTTAATCACCCCGTCGCCATTTGTATCAAACTCTGCGAGTTCAGAAAAACCCGTCGCGTTTTGCGATCCCATTAGTTCCGAAATATTATCGATGGTGCCATTGTCATTTCTGTCAGAAACCAACAAACCATCATCTGGGCTAACCCACCCAGTTCGCTCGGCAAATTGATCGCCATCCAGATCAAAAAATACGCTTGATCCAGCAAGCGATGTCAACTCGATGCCGTCACCATCTAAATCGATCACTAATGGATCTCGAGGTGGTGGGTTGAACAACGAATCTAGATCGTCGAGCCAACTATTGACTTTCTCGGATGCATCCCCCCAAGCGTCCTGCGCCCATTCTGTGGCTTCTTCGAGGAATTCGTCTATGTTGTCGATAATATCGCTTATGTATTCCGAAAATTTGTTTAGTGCTTTACCAATTGCTTCTTTTGACGAGGCGATTTTTTCGGCAATTCCGTCAGAAACTCCGGCTAAGTAATCCACAGAAGCGTCAAGGAAGTCGGAGGAGATGTCCACCAGCCCTTCCCAAGCGGCATGGAGTTTTGGATAGACGTGCTTGATAAATTGGCTTGCAGCAAATTCAGTAGCGAGCGCGGCGGCGGTGCTGGCGACTATTCCAACAGCAACCGGAGTGCCAGCAGCAAGCAAGGCGCTTGTTATGATACCAGCGGCTATGCCAAGCGCTAGAGCGGTTGCGTCACCCTTCGTCATTCCAGAAGATGCCCAATCTTCCGCGTCTAATGCCGAAGTAAGGGCTGTCACAGATGAAGAGGTGTATGCCCCTATCTGAAAACCTAGCGCTTCGTTTGGTGACATCTTGACCAAACTTGGAAGGTTTCTCGTTGCATAGCCCACTAGAGCGCTCAAGTAATATCCTGCGGGCATAGAGATGCCTCCTAAGTCGAATTTCTATTTAGAGTTTTGTGATTTATCTTGGGATCCAAAACGAAAGCTCTTTGCCGGCCCAATAGAGGGCCCCAAGGTAAATCTTCCACTCAGACCGAGATACGAGCATTACACACTTCGAACGTGTTCCAAGCTGATCGAATTGTTTTATGAGCACGATGTCATTGTCTTGAACGGCAATATTGACGGGCTGAAAGCAAATCTCGTTAGGTGAGATTACTATCCTTTTGACGTTTTTAATGCCGATCCAAATCGATGCGCTAGTCAACCACAGCACGATAATAGCTACAACCACCATCACTGGCACCGGCTCACCAATAAACGCAACAAACATGGCGGTTAGGGAGATTGAGGTGCTTAGGAAAAGAAACCAGCACAATTTTAACCATCTGCTCTTAGTTGGAAGGTCGTAAGTGCCCGCGATTTGAGAAAGAACTTTTGTTTTGTCCATCTTTGGAATGCCTTGATCTTTCAACATCGCACAAATAGCTGCTCCCAACTGCGCATCTCTAACCAGAAAAGCCACATCTCGGCGCTGCACTTAGTTCGAACCTCTGCATTTGGGTTCGTGTTCGGTTGGAACGTAACGAGAGCAAGGGTGTTGTGCAATCTTAAATTTAATGTTCAGTAAAAAATACACGTTTAGGATAATTTTGCGCCTCGCGTGTCTTTGTGATATACAAGTCCTCGATAGTAAACTGAAGTTGACCTGCTCCCCATAGAGACCGCGTTTTTCAGTTAGCTCTGTTCAGGTTTTGGTCCTATTCTGACCGGTTAGCATATTCTAATGGCGTCAGATCAGCGAGGCTGTAGTGAGGCCGGTTGTGATTGTAGTCGTTGCGCCATGCCGCAATCGTATGGCAGGCGTGGTGCAGAGACGGGAACAAGTGTTCGTTCAGGCATTCCTCGCGCATCCTTCCATTGAAACTTTCCACCAAGCCGTTCTGCATGGGTTTGCCGGGAGCAATGTAATGCCAGCCGACCTTTCGCTCCTCCTGCCATTTCAGCGTCGCGTTCGAAGTCAGTTACGTGCCATTGTCCGAGACCACCATACAGGGGTAGCCGCGTAGCTCGGCGATCTTGTCCAGTTCGCAGGCGGCACGCGCACCGCCGATAGATGTGTCGACCACGGCGGCTAGGCATTCCCGGCTGAAGTCATTGATGACGTTCAGAACGCGGAACCGACGACCATCCTCCAGCGCGTCCGACATGAAGTCGAGCGACCACCGCTGGTTTGGGCCTTATGGGATCGCCATGGGTGTTCTGGTGCCGACTGCGCGCTTGCGACCGCCGCGTTTACGAGCCGTTCACCCTTCTTCGCGGTAAATCCGGTACAGCTTCTTCCAATTTACCTCCCAGCCCTCGCGCTTCAGCAGGATGTGCAGGCGGCGATAACCATACCGACGCGGCTCGGACGCCAGCTCTTTCATCTTGGTACGCAGTTCCTTGTCTGCAGGACGCTTCGACCTTCGCCGATACACACGCGGATCGATGCTAACGATCGATCTAAAAGAGAATTCCCAAGTAGCAACGGATATGCACTGGATCGCAGTGCTTTTCACAAAAGAGAGCTTTCTGCTATTCCCGAAACGACCAAAAGCAATCCAAAATGGTTTATTTCCTATTTGCAAACGTTATGATTTTAGGCTCGCGATGAATCTTCATCATCAAGCAGTAGAGATCCGAACGCAACTAGCGCGATTGAACCCGTTGCTGGAGCAAATTTAGCTGTTCTTGGATACGTGAGATCTCCTTAAGTAAGTCAGCATTGGAAGAATCTAATCCTGAAACCTCTGTCGGGCTTAGCGTCGCAATCAATGGATAGTGATCTGCGCCACCTTTCTTTTCGTCGGGGCAATAATCAACATCATCTGCGAAGAACAAAGTGACCTCTGCATCCCAAAGCCGCGCGGAGCCTCCAAGAAAAATGAAATCCAGAACGCTGTTGTATTGATGGCTGCATTGGGTCGTCAATTGTGGTTCGTGCTGAGCCCAAAGGACTGGAGAGGGTGTGCTCGTGAATATGTGAAAGGCTCGATTGCCATTGAGTTGGCCGAGCTTCCAGTCTTCAACTTCTAAATCAAAGTTAAAATCGCCCAGGGCGATTGTTGGCTCATCCGTTTGTTTGATCCAATCGCGGAGCCTCTTGGCCTGCTCTCGACGCAAGCTAGAATTGCCGCGATTAAAGTGGTTTACGATCACATTGAAAGCGACGCCGGTTTCGATGTCGACAAGTTTCATTCTAAGCGGAGGGCGACTCCCACCGACATCAGTGATTTCTTCAGGCCCCTCTACGGCTTTGAAGCGCATTCGATCGTAAACAATTGCAAGGCGGTCGGACTTGCCTGAAAGACCGAGCTCAAACCACATTTCTCGATCGGGCGCATCCATAGCTTCGCGAAGTTTGAAGATCGCATCA
Organism: Shimia sp. R9_2; assembly: GCF_017743735.1. Lineage (GTDB taxonomy): Bacteria > Pseudomonadota > Alphaproteobacteria > Rhodobacterales > Rhodobacteraceae > Shimia. Next base: position 6,729 of record NZ_JAGHRO010000018.1, on the reverse strand, counting down.
AAGCCATCTACTTCCTGAAGTCCCCAAATATCTGCGCTGCCTATCTCCTTAATATCACGCGCTACAAGGTTGACATTGGTGTCGCTGTCACTCTCGACATTGTAACTTACAATGCGAATGTCTTGTGCTACGGCTATGGTTGCCACGCAGAGCGCCGCCAGCATACCGCCAAAAATTTTTTTTACCGACATATCTAATTTCTCAAATCAAAGTCTCTTCAACTTAAACGCGGGTCGAGCGAGTAATTTTTCCAATCAGGGTGGCCTACGCCATTCACCCGAACCCTTCCTCAAAAGCGATTTTCAGCAGTAGATCGGGGTGGTCAATGAGTGGATTTCTGTTGCCTTGGACCTTCGCAATCTCAGCGTTGCGATGAAGTTCGTAGAGTGTTGGTGGTTCGGATGTTGCCCAATCCAGCAGGATGCCCACGCTCGATTTTGTGAGCTCTTTTTTACTTCCAGATTTTACATCCCCGATCACGCCTGGGTATCTCAATAAGAAATAGAGAGTTGCCCGAGAGACGGCTCCTTTTCCGGCGGAGGGCTCAAATCGCCGCTTGTCGCGCAATCCGCACATGGGGCGAAAGGCTTCCAAGTCCGGATCCTCTAATGCTTCGGCCAGCGAAACTTCTTTTCCTTGAAGGTCCGCCCCTTCTTTTTCGGAGAATTCGGAATATGGTACATTTGATCGGAAGCTGTTGCAGCCGCTCTCACAGGCGAACAGATGATGCATATCAGTCTTTTGTTTGCGTTGCTCTGCCTCGCCCTTAAACCAGGATTGCGGCACTACGTGCTCACAGTTGAACACATTGGTTGCCTCAAGTTCGGCGTCCTCAAGATCGATTCTTTCCGGCGTAAGCTCTAAAAGCGTAATTTCACTATTTCTTGCAACCTGGGTCAATGCAATTTCCAATGCCGCCCGTTCAGCCACGAACAGTTCCTCTGCCATGATATCGTTCGAATAGATGGACCGCAGGGTTTCATCCTCGTGTCTGTCAATCCAAGGATACAGATGATTATGGCGTGCATCGGAATAGCTGAGCGACGTGTGGTGCGTGTCTTTGAGAAGGCTGTTCAGCGCCCAAAACAATTCTTTCTTAGACAACTTCTCTGATAGCTCTTCATAGTATTGGTCGACGTTTTTCTTGTCTGAAGCCGAGTCGTAGTACGTACCGCGAGGATCAAAAACGCTCTCGATTTGCTCTGCCTGAAGGGGTAACTGATACGCTGGGATAGGGGCGGGTGGCGAGTCAGGAATTGGGCTTTGGTTTATGAAATTGGCTTTTTGCTTGGGGTCCCCGACTGGCCCGAAGCTAAGTTGGAAATTCCAGCGAGCAACCCCGTCTTGACCAATGGATATACCCTGCTGAGGCGGAGAAGTTTCGGAACTTAGTGCGGGAGAATTTGAGTTTGCTAAGAATTGGGTCTCAAAACTTGGAGCCGGATCAAAGGCGGCAGCAAACAGTGAGTCTTCTTCAGCACTAAGTGAGCGTGAACGCATTTCTGCAACAATACTGCTGATACGCACACCTTCATTGGCGATCCAGTTAATAGTATTAGGGTTATCGACCCCTCTCTGATAGACCGATCCATTTTTTTTTAGCCAGCGCCCTGACTCGTCTTTGTCCGGTACACCTGCATGGTGCAATGCCGCTACTTGCCATTGGTCATTGGCACAGAACGATCCGGATGACCCCCCCAAAGTGTCTGTCGTGTAGAGTAGAAAATCATCAATAGGCCTAAGAATCTTATTGGCTCGGATTGCAATCTGTTGCCTTTGTCCGCCCGGATGCTGAATAATGTTTATTGGTTCTCCAGCTACCGCTTTGCCACTGTCTGAGATAAGGTGCATCCATCCCCGGCTGCTGATTTCTTCTCCATTTGAACTGACTTGTTCCATTGCGACAATGGTAAAATCCAGCGCCCGGCTCGTCTCAAAAAAGACCTGTGGATCAAAGCCAAACAGAACAGGTGTCATGGGCCTTCCGTCAACTCCGAGGGCATAGTCAAACTCGATATAACTTAAGGCGGCGACTTCAGCATTTCTTAGAACGTGATTGTTGGTCATCAACAGGCGTGGCGAAATCATAAAGCCTGATCCATATCCGCGAACTCGATGGGAGGCATCGCGGATGACGATCCGCCCCAACGTTCGAGACGCTGTTGCACCACGCGAAAAAAACGCTGCACCCATCAGCTCATTGTGCCCAATAATGCGCTCGAGCGCAGAAACTGACGGCACTTCCCCGTTGGAAGCATCTTTGACAAACTCGGCGGCAAGATCGGCGCGCCCCATCTGGATGAAGCGGTTCACATAGCGTGACATATCATCCATTGCATTCAATTGCTTCGCGTCTTCTGAATTTATGACCGCCTCGAATGCAGATACTGGATCGGTCAATTGGGAGAAGTAACGTTTGGTTGCGGCTTCAACAACGAATGTATCAAAAAAATTATTCACAATTGCACCTCAAAAACACTGCCCTAGGGGCTAATTTTAAGACGCTGAAGCTCGCTTCAAATCTAAGCGCAGCAGAAAACAACTAAACGGTGATATACAGCTAAGTATCTAGTAGAAAAGCGGCTTGCGTCAGAATCAATACACCTTTGGAATACTGTAGCACTGGAAGCACTATCGACAAAATTGAAAGTAAATAGTCTTCAAGGGTCGCATGAAGCCTGGAGCAAAAGCGGGATGAACACCAATCATGCACTAATATTCAAACTGAACCACTAAGGGGGGCTAATCAAATGAGCTTCTCGTCAGCGCTCCACTTCCTGTCCTTACGCTACTGCTACATCTCTATCGCTCCAGTGCCGACCCTTCTAAGCGAGCACTAACCGAAATTAGAGAACCCCTAAGAGGGCAATTGCATCGACCGCTTACATTTTGGTCGAAAAACCGGTGCTATACCCCAAGCGACAGTCGATAACTAGCTCTTAAGGCTAGCCCTCGGAGTCACAAGTGTAAAACAACGGGCAAGAATTGATTTATACTTCAATGAGATGTTTGATATCCTGAGCGCTTCTGTCTTTGAAAAATTCTTTTGCAACGTCGATATGTTGTTTTAAATCTTCTTTCGAGAGGTTTCGAACCGCGCGTGAATTAAACTGAGTGTTAAATCCTACTAGTGCATGCCTTTTGTTTGAGACGGAATCGCAAAAAACGCCCGTTAAAATAGGACCTAGAGATACATGCCTGGAAAAGCGATAGTGGCAAATACCATGAGCATTGTTATCCCGAACGTGGTAGTTAAAATATACATTGTTCTTATAAAAAGATGGCTCCTTAGTATGAAAGCCAGGCAGCTTATTTCCTTCTGAATCATATATTTCAGGATGTAATTGAACTTTTGGGCCTACAAACTTAAGCTCAAAAAACGATACGCTTTGAATCTGCTCAAAGTTACCTTCTTCACCCATTTCAAAAGCAACGGTCATCCACTTACCCTGCTTGTTTACGAGGCTCGATATCACGTTGTCGAGTTTGCCTATTTCGTCTGTGCTGTGATCAAGCGCAAAACCGTTATAGTGCTCATCAGATGAATCCAGCTCGGTGTTCCAGCTTTGAGCTTTTAGCGCCTCAAAGTAATCACTAAACATCTGGATTAAATTTGGGTCCGTAGATTTAAAAATTCTTGTTTTCTCGCGTTCCAAATTTGGAATCCAGCCAAAGTAAACTACATCGGCAGAGCCATCTGCCATGTCTCTCTGAATAATGAAGTTTAGAGGCGTAACCCCATCTTTGAGTACAAATATCCTGTGTCTTCCCAGATGGTAGTTCCGCACTTTGATCTTTCTAAAACGCCCAGAGTAGTACTCCCTAATGCTGATCAAATCTTCCCATAATTCTGTATCTGCTCGTCTGAGCCAGCCCTTATAAGTTGAAATGATGCGTGTATCTTCTTGCTCAGAGCCTGCTCTTAAACCGACGAAAGTGTTTTGAACCTTTCTCGCGTTTCTTAGATCGCGGAATATTTGTTTATCCGCGACTTTGGCAAAACCAAGATAGCTTTCCTCCAGGTTTTGAAACAGCAGTACATCGATTTTCGTTCGAAGTTCTTTTTGCTCTCTAAAAGTACGAAAAACAGTTGGGGAAGCTGCGCAAATCATGCCAGCGATTGCAAAGACAGCCCACAGATCAGATTGAGCTAGCGGATGTTCGGCATCAAAGGCACCAACGATGTGTGGAATAGCTGAAAGCAAGGTTCCAAGTGTGAAAGAAATATATGTTGCATAATTATCACGCATTATGTTATCTTCTTGTTTTCAGAAAGGAATTTTATGTTAACACAGGGAGGTGTACATTGTTCACCAAAAGAAAATAAGGGGCCAAGTTTTGAATTTCAGTTTTATGGATCAGGCATCACTATTTTTGTAATAGTTGCGCTGCAATTAACACTCGGGATCAAAAACGTTATGGATCGTGAAACTGCTCAGGTCGAAAAACCTGGCAACATTCAAGAATGTGAATGTCATCCTCCATTCAAGAACAAGCCTAGCTACAAAATTCAACAAATGGGAAAGAGGATTTTAAATCTTACGACTCCTAATTGAGTGCAGATCAGGGGTTTTCCTTTTGATATTGGCAAGAAAACTTCTCATAGAAAATGAACTGAACGCCCCACTCTCCAAACCTTCAGCTATAGCTTTCTGAATTTTATCGATTGCTTCTACTCGATTTACTTTCATTCGAACATTGTGCCTGAATCTGACAAAATTTGTCAAACTCAGGTTCTAGAGTTCCACTATCTACAACGACAAATCAACGCCTCTGCGACGCGTGCGCCTTTGTGATTTATCGGTGTCGGATCGCAACCGTCGGAGGCTGGAAACAACGTCACGCATCATCAAATGCCTTTCTTTTCGTTGTTTCTCTTTCAGCTCTTTTTGACGTTCTTTGAGTTTACGGCGTTCTCTCATCTGCTCCATAACTAAGCGATCACGTTGGTCTCTATCCCGCTTGGCGCAGCGTATGGCTTCACGTAGGTTTTTGTCTTTGGTTTTCCTCCCTGTTCCAGTCAGACGATCAAATAATCCTCGCAGGCCTTTGTTCAGCCTATCCGATCTGTGCTTTGCTTCCGATTGCCAGCGCTTCTCCTGACCCACCTGCATTTTGTAACGTTCAACACGATGCGCTTTGGTCATGGCTTTAACCTCTGCATGAAGCGAAGAGAACTCTTCCCTCTGTCGCGCTTTGAATTGGTTGAGATAGCCACGCATCTGATCACTAACACGGGTATCGAGATAGGCTCTTGTTTCATCAACGGATTTCAAATTCTCAGGTGAGCCGAGTTTGTTGCGCACGTCTTTGGCCTTTACAGAGGTCCACTTTGCAATCGAGAACAGGTTCCCTTCCGTGTCCATTGCAACGAACCCGCGTCGATCTCCACGAGCCAGAAAGTACCCTTTTTCCTCCAGAGCGTTTTTGAAACCGGCCTGGCTATCTGAGCGCTCCCAAGCTTCTCGAAACATCTGTTTGAATTCGCGTGGATCAAGACCGACACGTTTGGCGTGCTGCCATTCGTCCAATGTGAAGTTCAGCGGGCTCTTGTCGCCGTAAGTTTGCAGTCCTTTGGGTAGCTGCCACCCATGATCTAAAAACAATTCCTTGGACAGATTTCGCAGCTTGTTTTTGAAATGCGGCATATTGATAGCTTTCATCTGGTCGCCGTCAATCCGAGACCACACAGCATGTGCATGTCTTCTGCCTTCTTTCTCATGCAAAACCACAGCACGAGGTTGATCGCTCAAGCCGAGTGTTTCCCCTGCGCGTTCGATCGCTTTCAGAAGCTCTTCTTCGCTGACTTCGTAACCCTCGGGCGGATTTAAGCTGAGAGAAAACAGATACTGTTTGCAACGCGTTGCCTTGGACGCGGCATAGGCCTCCGATAGAGCTTCGTGTAGGTCCTCGGACATGAAGCCTTGGGTTTCCAATAATGTCACATGATCGTTGTCGCGATCATTCAGCAAATGATTTGCCAGTTCGATTGCGCCTGAACGTTGGGAACCAACCAAGATCATCTGTCAACCCCCAACGCTTGTGTCAAAGTGGCTCGAACGAAAGCGACAACTTCAACAGCCTCCCGCAAATCTTGTTCCAGCGCTTCGTCAATCACCAACGTTCCCTGATTAAGGTGCTTAGCAATTTGGTTTAGGTTGTTCGGCACACGAGAGGCTCCAAGACGAGTCAGAATTTGACCAAGCAGCTTATCGTTCTGGTCTGGGGTGCGCCGACGTTTTCTATAAGATGGAGCGCTTCCCTCTAGCACCACAGATTTAATGTAGCTGGACAGCGGCATGTATCCTGACTGCTCCTTCAAGAGCTTTCGTTCAGCTTCGGTCAGACGAATGGATAAAGGTGCAGGTCTCTTGTTACGAACTTGGCTTGCCATGTTGTCCTCTAAGGGAGAGACGGCGACTTCAATCCCATGAGAGCATCATAATCGATCTCCAATTTAGGTCGCGAAACCACCGCTATATCCCAAGCGACATGCAACAAGGAGCGCTTACGGCGAGCCCCCGCAACCAGCGCAGCTTGCGCAGGTGTTAAAGGCAACTTTTCATCAAAAAGTTCATCCGACAAATTGTGGCCAAAGCGAGCTCCCGCAACCAAAAATATATCAGCAAGATCAAATATTTACGCGCCGCCTTCGGGCGGTTCTTGGCGTTTCCGCGCAAGCCGAGGAAGCTCTGTGGAAGCATCAGGGGCGAAGTCGAGGGTGTGGCC
>NZ_JAGHRO010000017.1 GCF_017743735.1 Shimia sp. R9_2 | reverse complement strand
ACAACACCAAACGACCGCATAGTGCTCTGGGTTACCGCCCACCAGCGCCGGAAACCGTCGTCCCGATGGATCAGAGGCCAGTCATGCACTAACAATCAAACCGGACCACTTGGGTGGGGCTGATCAGTAGAAGTTTGTTAGGTGTATGAAGGGCGCCGAGTTTACGGGATGATGATTGATCTTAGTCACGCTGCCCTATCTGATCTTTCCATAGCAGCGTAGAAGTTTGCTTCGACTTATGCTGGCGTGATGTTCCCGATGGGTTCCAGTTGTCGGCGGTTGTTGAACCAGTCGGCCCATTTCAATGTCGCGTATTCCACCAAGGATACAGTGAAAACCTTACCGAAGACCGGCGGTTTACTTCACCAGGATCCACCGTTTTTGACTTTGTCCGATTTCTCATAGCGGCCGTTGGCGCAGCCGCAGCGAATTGACGCTTTGTCCGCGTTGTTGCCATTTGCGCAAAGTGTAGCGAATTCACACTTTCCGCCCTGCGGGACTGAGACGGCCGATTTTTTGGGCCTTTTGCAAATGCGGAGAATGATCGGAAAGTCCCGCCTCCCGTGACTTCAATCTCTAAAATCGAATGCCCGCTATGGAGCCGGGGCTTATGGCCCCGCCGCTCTTGTTTGTTGGGCCAGCGGGATTTGGACGAGCCAAACGCCCCTGGCCGTCAGGGGGAAGACGCTGCCTTCCCCCTCGGGCAATCCAATTAGACAAAACCGTGTCCTCGCGCTCTGCGCTGCGGGCCGCACCACTTTTGTCGAATAGCATTGCCTCGCCCCCATCCGCGTTCGCCACGTGGCAGATCAGCAGGAGCAGGCGACTTCGCCGACTGAACCTGTAAATCAGCCCTGATTTTCCGAAAAGGGAAGTCAGATCAATCGAAACAGCCTGCGGGAGCAAAATGGAGATGTTGCGTCAGTTTATCACGCAAAGGTCAAAGTCGTGTAAGGTTCAACATCGAGCAATGAGAATGGAAAGGTTCTGTCGCAAATGGCAGAACTATGTGTCGTCTCACAATTTTTGATGTGGAACGTCACTGATATTTGACTCAATCCGCAGCCAAAATCTAAATAAACGTGTAAATCGCGTCATTCAATTCTGACCCAAACCTCAAGCATTTTTGACCCAATCGAAATCGCGGCCATTGATCGACACTGCGGTCAAGTCTCAATTGTGTCCATTTCTGACCGATGCTGCGAGAGGCGCGATGTCTGTTTGAGTGCGAAATCAAGCAGACCGTCGGCGAAAGTAGTGATCACAACGAACCACTATGGCTTTTTCGAAGTCCCATGCACTCCGTTGCTCGCCGCGCTCCAATAACTCATATGCGAGTTCGTTTCCCAATGTCGAAGGAACATCCACCGCGCAAAATTGGCAGTCATAGCCTCCATGTTCACATGAGCAGCCACGGCGCTCAAGCGGTTCCCCAAAATTCGACAAATCGAGTGCGTAGACTTTGGACGGAAACCAATCACGTTTGTCTGACCTTCTGCCCCACCGCGTTGTGATTGCGCCTCGGTAGTTGATGCATTTTGCAAAAACGGAGAATTCTCCTGGCGATAGTCGCTGGCGCCGACTTGGGTTGTCCAAACACTAGCATTTGGAAAACCACGCCAAGTGTCTGACCCCAAATCGAAGCCTTAGTTGATAACTATAGCCACCAGAGATATCAAAAGACGATCAAACATCAGTCGCTCGAAGCGAGACACTTGCATCGGCAAAAACAGGCCGCATAGTCGAAACGACAAGACCAAGCCATACTCTCGCTTGTTTTCGCAGCCCGGTGTTTCCGAGACCGGTGGTTCCCAAAACCGGAAAAAGGTCATCGTTAGTGCTTTGCAGAAGATGTCCTTGGTGTCATGCAACACGCCCCACACCATCGTTCCGCACCGCGCTTGGCGCCTTGCCATACTTCTTTGTAAATGCCCGCGCGAAGCTTGCTGCTTCAGAGTAGCCAACCCGCCACGAAACAGTTTCCACGTTCAAACCCGTAGTTTCCAAAAGCTCATAGGCCAAAGCCATCCGGACATCCGTGTAGAGTTCTCGAAAGCTCGTCCCCTCTTCGGTCAGTCTCCGACGCAAGGTACGCTCCGTTACAGTCAGCCGACTGGAAATTTCCTCAATCTTGTGGTCATGCGAAACGTTGGTCAGAATTTCGTTTTTTACCTTTTCGGACCAGGGGGAAACGTCATCATCTGGTTGATCAGACAACATTTTGCACTGATCCAAACAAAATCTAAGAGACGCTGGATCTGACTTTGCCAAGGGTTGATCGAGAATAGCCACTGGAAACAAGAGAGAATTCGTATCACCTCCCGTTGAAACAGGGATATTGCTGATAAGAGATAGCTCCGCAGCGTAAGTTCGGTCTGTTTCCTGTGTCTGTATTTCGAAATCAATTGCGGAAGCGCCCTGAAACAACTCGCTTATGAAATTCACGGCAACTGCAGTATGCCTCTCAAATAAGAAACGATGAACATCCTTGGGCAACCCTTCCATATCAAACGTTAAAAAAGCCTGCCTCTGGCCTTCTTCAAATGATATCGCCGCCACGATTGTAGACAGCCGCGCATAGGCGATAGCCACCTCAATCGCCATACGAAGTGTCGGACTTGTTAGGATCGCAAAGCCCCAAATCCCAAATGCATTGACATGCATTTCTCGCCCCATAGACCAGCCCAATCCAACGTCTCTTGGTGCAAGGGCGATCAAATTCTGTATCGCCTTGATCTCCTGATCCGTTGTGTGGAGTGCTTTCGGGTCAGAAATGTCCAAGTAGGACAACCCAGTCCCGCCAAGGCACTCAGCTGCATCAATGCCAAATTTGGAAGCCGCCTCGCACAAGTATTTCAGCGAAGTCGAAGATCTATATCGGTTCGTTGAAGCCATAAGAATTTATAGCATCCAAAATTCATCAAAAGAACATTCACCGGCACTTTTTGATCAGATTGACCAACAAAATTTCGCCCAAAATCGCTTCGCGATCACCCCAAAGTGAATCAAGATCCCACTGTCTCAATCTTAGGTTTTTGTGGTTTTGACTGCCAATCTCGCGAGTGCCGCGCCTTAGCTTCTCGCGCCTTTATCGTATGCTTCTCGTGCGGCATCGATTTTACTCAAATTCTCCAACGCCCAATATCCCAGCGCCATTACAGGCTCGCGAAAAGACTCACCCATTTCAGTGAGATTATACTCTACTTTCGGCGGGATGGTCGGATGGTAAGTGCGATTGACCAGCCCATCTCTCTCAAGTTCTTTCAAGGTCAAGCTGAGCATCCGTTGAGAGATCCCCAAGTTCCGCTTGAGCTCATTGAAACGCATGGTCCCATATTGCGCCAACGAGATGACGACCAGCACGCTCCAGCGGTCCCCCACGCGCGAAAGAACCTCATTGATGCGTTGGCTATCTGGGCAGTGTTTATCGTCTAGCATAGTGGTTCCCATCTTGTGACCGAGAGACATTCATGTGCCTTCTTGTGGCCGCCTCAAGTTCTTCCTAGTTAGTCGGTTACTACTCTATACCGGCCTACTCAGACACCTACAACGGGATCAAATCGTGACTTCAAAGACCCTTAACGACCACTTGAATTGGCGCTACGCCGCAAAGAAGATGGACCCCTCCAAAGTTGTGCCTCAAGATAAGGTTGATGCCATCGTCGAGGCGATCCGCATGGCACCCACATCTAGTGGCACGCAACCTTTTGAGCTGCTCGTCGTCACAAACACGGAATTGCGCGCCAAAATCGCCGAGGCCGCTATGGGCCAAACTCAAATCACCGATGGGTCCCACCTCTTGGTCTTTGCCGCGTGGGATACGTACACCGACGCCCGCATCGACGAGGTCGTAGATCTAAATGTTCAGTCGCGCGGAGATCTGCCGCTGATTCATGATTACTACGGTAACCTCAAAGCCACCTATGTGCCACGCGACGCCGAAGTGAACTACGCACACGCAGCACGGCAAGCCTATATTGCACTTGGCATCGGTCTGATTGCCGCCGCTGAACAAGAAGTCGACAGCACTCCCATGGAAGGGTTTGATCCAGAAACCGTGGACGAAATCCTGGGCTTGGAAGAACGTGGACTACGCTCCGTGATCCTGATGCCTCTCGGATACCGAGAGGAAGCTAACGATTGGCTGCTGCCGATGCCGAAGGTACGTAAATCCCGCGATACGTTCGTAACTGAAATCAACTGAGCACAGGCATTACTTCCATGAGTTTTCTTAAAAAGCTGCTCAAAACAGCTCCGACGCCCACCAGCGATGGCGCATATGAGCCCTCACCGCTCTCGCTGAAGCTTGCCACGTCGCCAAAAACCGATTTTGACGGCGGAACTTATGCCAGCCCCTACCAAGGGAGCGACAAACGGGTGTTGGTCGTCTGCACCGAAGAACGCAACATGAAGATGGCCAATGGCAAAAAATTCTCAACCGGGAACCATCCGGTGGAGCTGGGTCTGCCAATGCTGCATCTTCTTTCAGCGGGGTTTGAGGTTGATATCGTCACACCCACAGGTGCGCCTGCTGTTGTCGAGGACTGGGCGATGCCGCGCGAAGACGCGACCGTGATGAAGCTATACCAGGACTATGCAGACGCATTGCAAAACCCCGGCAGCTTGGCGGATTTTGTGGCGACATCCCTGACAGATACTTCGCCTTACGTTGCAGTGTTTATGCCGGGCGGACACGGCGCAATGCTTGGCCTACCGGAGAGCGATGATCTGGGCAAACTGCTCCGCTGGGCGCACAATCAAGACCTGTTTACGCTTGCGATATGCCACGGGCCAGCTGCTTTGCTGGCTGCAGGCAATGAAGCTGACTTCATCTACAAAGGCTACAAAATCGCAGCCTTCCCCGATGCTGTAGACAAACAAACCCCAATGATCGGCTATTTGCCCGGCCATATGCCCTGGAAATTCGGTGAGCGCCTAGCGTCTTTGGGGGTCGAGATCGTGAACAAAAAAGCCGATGCGGCGTGCCACATTGATCGAAAACTGATCACAGGCGCAAGCCCAAAAGCCGCCAATAACTTTGGACGTCTGGCCGCGGAAACACTCCTGAGCGCCAATCGCTAAACTGAACAGCAAGGCATCATCTGGCTGTGGTGATGCCTTGCCCTTCTCGCCTTGCGGGAGGTCAAAGCTCATCCTCAATGTATACTTGGCGCCCAGTGTTCTGCACCAATTGAGCCCTACAACTGCCCTCCAATGAACCATTAACAAAGATTCATTCGGTTTCAGGTCCTGGCGTAATGCGTGCCCTCGGGCCTCGCTTGGTTGGAGCGTAAACTCTCTCGAGACTAAGCGAAACAATGCGCAGGTCGCAGTGAACAAAGGGCCACTGACTGCGAGAAAAACCAGACAAACTTGGGAAACCGCTGCAACAAACCCGTTGAGCGAAATTGAGCTTTTCGGTCATCTAACTGTTGTCTGGTTCATCACCGATTTCGGGTATTTGAGCATCAATGTGCGCAATCCGGAGAGGTAAAGCGGTCCTTAACTGCAAAGATCTTGTCCCCTCGGAACATTTCCTGCCGTAAGCACGCACACTAAATTTTTACCAACTCCGTCGCGCGTCTCGGATGTTTCAACCCAACAGGAGACTGTGATGTCAATTCAGAACGTCGTTGAAATCAAAAACACGGATCGCAACTTGCCGGTTGTGCTCAGCAAGTTGCAAGCCGCATACAAAGCTGATCCCGCCCCGACTTATGAACAGCGCGTAGACCGGTTAAGCCGTCTGCACGCTGGGTTGATGGAATACAAAGACCAGCTCATCGCGGCGGTCGATCATGATTTCAACGGCCGCGCGCACGCGGAAACGATGCTGGCTGAAATTCTGCCGATTCTGGAAGGCATCCGATACTACCGCAAGAACCTGCGCAAGCTGATGGGGCAATCCAAGCGCCACCTGCCGCTGATGCTGTTGGGGGCACATGCCAAGGTGCACTATTAGCCATTAGGCGTTGTTGGCATCGTTGTGCCCTGGAACTTCCCTATTTTTCTAGGCCTGTCACCGCTGGTGGGGGCGCTGGCCGCGGGCAACCGGGCAATGATCAAAACCTCGGAATTTGCGCCCCAAACCGCCGACACACTGACCGAGATGATCACAAAACAGTTCACCGATGAAGAGGTTGTGGTGATCAACGGCGACGTTGATGTTGCGACCGAGTTTACGAAGCTGCCTTTCGACCATTTGGTCTTCACCGGCTCAACCCCCGTGGGCCGCATCGTGATGCGCGCCGCAGCCGAGAACCTGACACCTGTGACACTTGAACTTGGGGGCAAATCACCCACCATTGTTCATGATGAGTTTGACATCGAGGAAGCTGCCAAACGCATTGCTTTTGGCAAAGGCCTGAACGCGGGCCAGATTTGTGTGGCGCCCGACTACGTGATGGTGCCGCGTGGAAAGGTTGACTCCTTTGTTTCAGCTTTCGCCAAGGCGTTCTCGGCGCGGTATCCGACGCTCGCGGCAAACAAAGACTATACCTCCATCATCACTGAACGTCAGCGCGATCGACTTTTGGAGAATGTTGAAGACGCCAAGGCCAAAGGGGCTAAAATCACGATCCTCAATCCGTCAAATGACACTTTCGACGGCACCCGCAAACTGCCCATGTATCTGGTGACAGATGTGACCGAGGATATGCGCGTGATGCAGGAAGAGATCTTTGGCCCGATCCTGCCGGTCATTCCCTATGACACGTTGGACGAGGCGATTGCCTATGTGAATAATCGCGACCGCCCGTTGGCGCTGTACTACTTCGATTGGGATAGGGCCCGTGGCGAGAAGATCTTGAACGAGACCCACTCGGGCGGCGTCTGCATCAATGAGGTCGTCACCCATGTGGCCGTTGATGACATGCCCTTTGGCGGCGTCGGCCCGTCTGGAATGGGACACTACCACGGCAAAGAAGGCTTTTTGAACTTCTCGAAAGCCAAAGGCGTCGTGCGCAAAGGCAAGCTGGACGGCAACCAGTTTGTCGGCGCGCCGTGGGACAACAAGATGTTCAAGCTGCTGGTTAATTTCCAGCTCCGCCGCTTCAAAAAACCCTAGACGCAACCCAGCCCGCGCGCGCGGCGATCCTTGCACCCCTTGCTGAGAATTCTAGGGGCACTGTCGCTCTGTGGCTCGAACTGGGTCCCTGTGACCGGGTGCATTGACCAAGAGATACCCCAGTGGCGTCAAGCTGCTGGTTGACAAAAACACCGTGTTTTGGAGGAGAGCACACCATGGCCGTTTTCAGCGATCACCCCATCCAGAGCCTTGAGGATATCAAGCGTCTGGAATCTGATCTGACCCTAGATCAACGTCTGCCGGAACGCAGCATTCTTGAGGTATTCGAGGCGAGCGCAGCCACCTACCCTGATAAGACCGCTCTCACCATGTTGATGACCGGTGCCGAAGACGAGCAGGCGCGCCGCGTCACTTATGCTCAGTTGCTGGGTCTAATCCGTGGCGCGGCCAACATGTTTGCGGATCTCGGCGGCCCTGCGCCCGGCGTTGCCTATATGCTGCCCTCACTGATCGAGACCTATGTGACCCTCTGGGGTGCCGAGACCGCTGGCTATGCGGTGCCAATCAACTTCTTGCTTCAGGTGGAAAGCATCGTTGACCTCTTGCGGGCCTCCGATACAAAAATTCTTGTCACGCTGGGGCCGCACCCGCAGCTGGATATCTGGGAAAAGTCGCTGAAGATACGCGGCCAGATTCCCGGCCTGACCCTAGTGCGCATCGCGCCTCCGGGGACGCCGTCAGTCGAGGGTGTGGTGGATTTTGGCGAGGCGATCCAAAGCCAGCCCATGGATCATCTGACATTTGGCGACGCCCGCTCAGGTGACGACATTGCGGCCTATTTCCATACCGGTGGCACCACCGGCGTGCCCAAGCTGGTGGCCCATACTCATCGCGGGCAACTGGTCGCGGCCTTCGGTGGGGCAACCATGTGCGGGTACCGCTCAGACGATGTCTTGACGGCGACTTTGCCGCTTTTTCACGTCGCGGGAACGATTGCCGCTGGCCTCAGCGCCTTTATGTGTGGAGTAGAATTGGTGGTGATGTCGGCGGGCGGCCTGCGCACGCCCGCGATTGTCTCAGGGTTCTGGCGCCTTGTAGACCAGCACAAGGTGACCCTTGTCGGCGGAGTTCCCACCGCTCTAGGCGCTGTTCTGCAAATTCCTGCGGAAGACTATGACCTTAGCCGCATTCGCGCAGGGCTAACCGGTGCAGCCTTGCTCCCGCCTTCCGTTGGGGCCCGTTTTCACGAAGTGACGGGCGCGAAACTGTTTGAACTTCTTGGCATGACCGAAACCTCTGGGCTGGTTAGTATTGATCCGTTGTCGGGCGCAGGAGCCGTCAGTTCAGTCGGCTGGCCGCTGCCGTATTCGCAGGTAGATATTCTGCGCCTGACCGTAGATGGCGAGCTAGGTGATCCCTGCGAGGTTGATGAGATCGGCGTAGTCGCAATCCGTGGTGAACATATCTCGCCCGGCCATCGAGACTCGGCGCAGAATACAGGCGTTTTCGAAGACGACTATTTGAACTCGGGCGATCTGGGATACAAAGACGCAGACGGCCGGATCTACATTGCAGGCCGGTCCAAGGATCTGATCATACGCAGTGGTCACAATATCGACCCAACCATGATCGAAAACACCATGACCGAGCATCCTGCCGTGGCCATAGCGGCAGCGGTGGGCATGCCCGATGCCTATGCCGGAGAGCTGCCTGTGTGTTTCGTACAGTTGCACGAAGGGGCTGAGGTCACCGTGGAGGCGCTACAGAAACATGCCCACGCGCATATTGACGAACGCCCGGCTTGGCCCAAACATATTTACATTATGGAAGAGGTTCCGCTGACCACTGTTGGCAAAATCTACAAGCCAAGCTTGCGCCTTGAGGCGGCCAAACGCGCCGTATCCCAACTGATCCAGTACGATCATAAGCTCCCCGAGGCCAAGATCGCAGTTACCGACGGTGGCACGCGCGGGATGCATGTGGCGGTCACTCTGCCGGAACAGAACCGCTCAGACATTTCGGCGGTGCAGAGCGCTTTGGATGAGTATCTATTCTCCTCATCCGTCGAAGTTAGATAGATCGAATTTACTGAGGAAAAGGCGCCACGCGACGTCTTTTTCTTGCTCAAGAGCTGGCAGCTCGTTCTAGGCCAGCATGCCCGCGGCTCTCTCCCGGCATTCATTCGCGAATGCTGTCGGGTGTGTCGTGGGCCGTTTTTTTCAGCGGAGATCATTCGCCAACCATGTGATTGCCACCTGATTGTTGCGTTGTTGAGCGCTAGCCTTCTGGTCTGCGTCCGGTAGACCTCACCAAAAGCTGAAGCAAGGCCCTCTGAACCTCTTTGATTTTGTCAGCCCCTAGTATTGAACAGACTAGGCTATGTGGGTCAGTCTGTCCGTAAAGCCAGACAGCAAGTGCTTGTGGAAACAGAGGGGCGCATTTTGAAAGACCAGCACCACACTACTTCAAAACTTAACGCAGCAGTTCGCATACTAAAGCGTCGCGGGTTAGACCAAAAACGTGTTTTTAAAGGGACTGGCGTCGATCGCTCCAAGCTTTCAGACAAAGACTACTCTGTTTCATTGGACCAAATTCTCAGTGTTTTGAGAAACATCGCCGAACAACGCTGGCACCCGGCAATTCCATATGAAATTGGTAGATCACTGCACATTTCCGACTATGGGCTGTATGGGTACGCCGTATTGAGTGGAACACGGTACCCAGATACCGTCAAATTTGCGCAAAAATTCCATTCACTTGCGGCTCCTACGAGCGAAATGGCATTTGTTTTTGACTCTGAGCTGCAAGGATGGACGTTCGAGCCGGTCGAGGCGGCCGCAAGTTCGCCTGATTTTTATGATTTTCTTGTTTGCCTCCAGGTCGGGATATTTTTGTCATTGCATCAGGATGTTTTGGGCCAAGAATTCAAATCAAACCTGATTGAAGTGCGGTGTCACCAGAATAGTTTCTACACAGTAGATAAAGACGCCGCTGAGGCTTACCAGCTCGGGGCTGAACATAACCGGTTCTGCGTTCCATTGGTATGGAATGACCGCAGGCTCGAGTTGGGTAACAGCAGAACTTATAAGCAGGTCACTGAAATCTGCGAAGAGGAGTTATCCGAGATTTTGCACAGTGGCTCAGGCCCCATTTCAGGAAAAGTTCGCGGAGAGTTAATTCGCCGAGCCTCTTTTGACGCCAACATGGATCAGATTTCGCACAACATCGGGCTAACAAGTCGCACTTTAAGGAGACTTCTGAAGCGTGAAAACACAACCTTCAGCGACATACTTGCATCAACCCGCCTAGAGGTTGCTCAAAAGTACCTGCGTGATGCAGAACTCAGCACTCAAGAAATCGCCTTTGTTCTCGGCTTTTCAGACGCCGCCAGCTTCCACCGGGCATTCCGTAGATGGACAGGAAAAACACCCAAACAGTATCGAAATGGTCTCTGACCGGGGAATGAGAACCTGATCAACTTCTTTAAGGGTGTCCAGTTTTAGGGGTAACGCGTGAGTTTCATTCCCCCAACTGAAACGGCGCCATAAGTACTTGGAAAGGGAAGCGTGGCAGTTGGATCAGAACTGGGAGCAAGATGAGAACGCGCGGCTGGAGAAAACCCCTGCGGATTTGCAATTCGAGAAACTGATCCTTCAGATAGAGGCTGGATTGTCCGAAGTTTGATGGGTCGCGAAAGTCTCTGATCAAGTCCCGTTAGAAGCGTCAAGTGTCTAGGCAAAGCATCTGCGCTGTGTGACTAGGGGTGGTCCAGCACGCGATATCAGGCTGGGTCGAGTGCCGATGATGCGGTGTGTTTTGCGGTAGCTCGGTTCGCCCGCAATTGGGGAGGTATCGTCACCACAAAAGCGCCGCCCCACTGCGCACCCCGATCAGTGGAATTGCAGCTGTCATGCCTCTCCGCCCCCGTTCAGGGGGCTGGTCAGATCGCGTTCGGATCTACTAAAAAGTTTTGTTCATATGGTCGGAGTGAGTGCGCGATGGCATTTGCAATGATTACGAGAAGGGCGACGAGCGCCTCATTGGCCTCCTGGCTGCCTGAGGCCCGGATAAATCCGACTGATAACAACCGACGCGAGGCCAACTCTGTTGTGCCCACCAAAGCCAAGGTCGATCAGTCTACCAATCCACACGCTCATACGTATCCGTTCCGATTTGTGTGACCTCACCATTCACTTGCACGACAACGGGTTCTGAAAGCACATCTTTATTGTTCGCGCTTGTCTCATCTGTTTCCTCATCGCGGCCTTCAGGCACTGCATCCCATGCCAAAGATTGCGGGCTGGTTTCAGCGCCAAAAGGGCTGGGATCGCCCGCGCCAGGGTCTGAATATTCTGCGGCTACGAGATTGCCCACGACAATCTCGTAGCTGTTGATGGATGTGGTCTGCGCACCGTTAAAGGCCGTGTCGCTGAGGATGATATCGCCGCTGATCGTTCCCTCATAGCCAGCGGGGGGCGAGATTTCCAAAGCGTTGATGTTCCAACCTGAAAGGTCCGCTGGACCGCCATCTGTAAGAAGGGCATCATCCCCGCTCATCAAAATCGTATTGGCGGGCAACCCAGTCATACTCAGGCTTGCGGGGGGGCTTGCACCGGTGAGATCGATGCCCACGTCGAGAGTGCCATTCACATCAATGGCCGTTCCCTGATCAGCTTGCAGCGTTTCACGCCCCTCTGTGTCAGGCCCTTGCCACTCCAGTTTCAACCCCGCATGGCCATAGTTCTCAAAATAGCGCATCTCGATGTTGTGCGTTCCTGGCTCCAGATCTATTTGACCTGATCGGGTCCGATAGCCGTGGTTGCCATCGTCATTGATGACCCTCTCGCCATTTACATAGAGCGCGACGCCATCATCCGCCGATGTGAAAAACTCGTAAGAGCCACCACCCTCGACGGTGATCTGGCCTTCTATTCGTACACCGAAAGTGTCACGCGATCCCCCCTCCCAGAAAGAGTTCGCGCTGTTCTGAAAGTCGATTTCTGATCTGTGATCCTGATAGCTCGGCTCTGCATCCCAATCGACATCGTTGAGGTTGCGAATGCGCTGATCCATGTCGATGTAGTCGACGCTGAAACCAGTGACCAGTTGCGCAGATGGCGCCACAACATTCGCTGGGTTCACGTCAATCCCGATAGATTGGCTGATTTCGACTCCGCCAGAGGGGTCACTAGAGTTGATCATTGTCACAACCGCATCAAGCTGGCCTGAAAAGTCAGTTGGCGGGTTCACCGTTATCAAGTCGCCGTCAAAGCCAGTGATGTCCACACGGCCTGCGCTACCTGTGACAAATGTTTGCCCCGCAGCTTCCACCAACGTGCCAACTGGCAAACCTTCCAGTATCAGATCTGTCGGCTCGCCGCTGGCTGTATCCGGGTGGGATACGGATAGGGCGATGGGCATGCCTGAGACGGTTTGCGCATCAGACACATCGGGCGCGATCACGGGTTCTGTCCCGTTTGTGTCAGGGCCATCCCACTCAAGCTTTAACCCAGCGTGGCCATAGTTTTCAAAATACCGGACTTCGATGTGGTGAGAACCAGGAGGCAACTCCAACTCACCGGACCTCAGTCGATAACCGTGCAGGCCGTCGTTATCGACCACCTGCTGTCCATTGACGAACAATTGTGCGCCATCGTCCGCGCTTAGATCAAAACGATAGACACCGCCTGTTTCGACTTCGATTGTCCCGCTGATCTCAGCGCCAAAGGTGTCTCTCGCGCCGCCTTCCCAGAATGAGCCTGCACTGTTGGTGTAGTTGATGTTCGAGACGAGTTCTTGATGGGTGGGGGTAGCATCCCAATCGACATCACTGATAGCGCGCAGCCTTTGGTCAACGTCGAAGTATTTTGCCTGAAAGCCGGTAGAGACCGATAGGTCTGCCTGATCGGTCACGCTTATCGCAAAACTCTCGGTGTGCGCACTGCCCGCCGCATCTGTGACCGTGACCTCCACATCGACCTGCGCGGCCGCCTCATGATCCAGCGCGATGCCGTCTTTCAGTTTCAATGCACCATCGACCACCTCAAAACGGTCGTCTGAGACGGTATAGCTGTGGGTGTCCGCCACATCCTGATCCGCAACCGTCAACTGGCCAACCACCGCCCCGCGGGCGTTTTCCGCAACGGTCTGCGTCTCCAGCGTGAGACCTGTGACGGCGTCATTTGTGTCCGTCA
>NZ_JAGHRO010000016.1 GCF_017743735.1 Shimia sp. R9_2 | reverse complement strand
CTGAAGGGCGACAGATCTTAAAGCCAAAAAAGGCCCAAGATCAAAAGCGTCGCGGGATGGAGCAGCCCGGTAGCTCGTCAGGCTCATAACCTGAAGGTCGTAGGTTCAAATCCTACTCCCGCAACCAGCACCTCTTGCGAGGTAAGCGCATACACACAGCCCCGTTGCGGGGCTGTGTGCGTTTGAGAGCTAAGGTCTTGTTGCAAAGGTTGAAGTTTAGAAAGCTCCGCTGCGACGCGGCTGCTTTCTGACGAGGTGGCAACTGACAGGATACCTGCCAAGTCACCGATGAGATCGATGGTGAGATCGTCACCTCCCTCATCGGGGGTGAGGACCACTTTATCGATCATCGTTCTGAGGTGCTGTGACGCCTCTACGCGTCGCTCAGGGTTGTTGAGCGTTGTCATGAGGTTTGCGACTTCCTGCTTGTAGCGCGCGCTCATATTGGGGTGGAACATCACCTTTTGTTCAGGCTGCGCGGTCAGAAGCGTCTCAAGCTCTTTGAGGCGGTCATTGATGAAAACAGCGCGGTCTTTGA
Organism: Shimia sp. R9_2; assembly: GCF_017743735.1. Taxonomy (GTDB): domain Bacteria; phylum Pseudomonadota; class Alphaproteobacteria; order Rhodobacterales; family Rhodobacteraceae; genus Shimia. Next base: position 30,373 of record NZ_JAGHRO010000016.1, on the reverse strand, counting down.
GCATTTCTGCTGGGACGCCATCACAGATCGACTGCACGATTTTATCTTTCTCACGTGTGAGCTTGACTTGCTCTTTGACGAAGGACGAACGTGCCGCATTTTGTTCGCGGCGCAGCTCGTTCATGCGTTTGGTATATTCCTGGCAGAAGATCTCCACGAGGCGTTCATCCATAAGATTGGCATTGAGCGCATGAAGCACTTTGGCTTCCAGATCTTCGCGTTTGATGGTCAGCTTATTTGAGCAAGTGCCTTTGTTCTTTGCTGTGGAACAAGACAGGTGGGTTCTGTTGTGCATGGCGTAGCCGCCACCACAACAGCCGCATTTGACCAGATGGGAAAGCAGGTAGCTCGGGCGGTTGCGCTGATGCAGTGGCTTGTCGGCCTTGTTATGGACGCCCTGCTGCGCTTTGACCTTGTCCCAGAGGTCTTGGTCAATGATGCGCAGGTCTGGCACCTCTGTGATAACCCATTGGTCTTCGGAGTTCATACGGGAGATGCGTTTGCCGGTCTCAGGATTTTTGATGTAGCGCAGTCGGTTCCAGATCTGACGCCCGATATAGAGTTCGTTGTTCAGGATGCCGGTGCCACGTTCCCGGTTGCCATAGATTGTGCTTGGCCCCCAAGCCCCGCCATTGGGGGCAGGCACATTCTCTGCATTGAGTTGTTTGGCGAGCGACGCTGGAGATTGACCAGTGACATAGGCTTTGAAGATGCGTTCGACGACTTTGGCCTGGGCTTCATTGATCTTGCGGCCCCCACGCTCGATTATGCCGTTTGAGCCGACTTCATGGGCCACGTCGTAGCCATAGACGATGCCACCTGCGCTCTTACCTTTGACGGCGCGGCCTTGCAGACCCCGGCGAGTTTTGTTGGCCAGCTCTTTGAGGAACATGGCGCCCATGGTTCCGCTGAACCCAATGTGCAGCTCATTTATGAACCCTTCCGATAGGGTGAATATCTGTTGGTCATTAAAGCGCAGTTGCTTGAAGACTCTTGCAGCGCCTTCTTGGTCACGACTTATACGGTCCAAGGCCTCTGACAGCACAATGTCGAATTGGCCTGTTGGAGCAGCGCTCAGTAGGGCTTGGATGCCTGGGCGGAATAGGTTCTCCCCAGAAAGGGCGTGGTCTGTGTAGCATTCGACCACATCCCAGCCTTCTTGGCTGGCGCGTTGTTGGCAGACGCGGATCTGGTCTTCGATGGATTTATCGGTTTGTAGGTCTGATGAGTATCGCGCGTAGATCGCAACGCGCTTGCGGTTTATGTCCTTCATGTAGGGCGTCCTTTCTGCGGGCAGCGCGAATTGTCTTGCGTTCCACAGTCAGGTTCTGCGGGTGCGAGTACAAATTCCTGGAAATCCGCTTCCGCTGCTGCCCGCGCGAGGAAGCGTACCAACTCCTCCAGTTGGCCTTTAGCCACTGGTTGGGTTGAGCTTACTTGAGTCTCGCTTGTGTCACGGCGCTCGGTCAACGGTTTTTTCCTTTCTACCCACAGGGCATTATTGCTTCCTCGTTCCACCCTTTGGAACGCAAAGCGCTCACCCTATGACAAACGATTGAGAAATCGCAAGAAATTTAACTCAATGATTACATACGCATGCGTGACACTAGTCCCGTTCTGCCTATAGTTCAGTGGTAAGGGCAGGATAGTCAGGGGTAGGAAAATGCATGAGTTCCATGAGCTGGATTGGGCCGCTGCAAGTTCTGTGGAGCGCAATGAGCCGACCCGGCAACTTTATGACCTGATGCGTGATCTCTGTGGGACTGACAGCGACAAGCTCAGGGAGCTCGTTATCGAAATAACCGGCGAAACCGTCAGCGATCATCCTGAGTGGTACAAGAACTTCTCCCGTGGGAACTACGCCTGGAAGAAGGCACATAAGATCCATGAGTGGCTTGCGAAGAACCACTTCCAAGCAGCGCAAAATAAGTATCCAGAACTGTTCCAAGTGCCAAGGACGTCAGATTGGGATGCGTTCTTGGAGCGGTACTTGCAAGAAGGCTCTATCGAGATTGTCAAACAGGCTTCTGATAGCAAGCCATCTTTGGGCGTCGTAACGCTCGCAGATGAAACACAATCCGAAGCACCTTATGTTCGGTTGGGGCAAAAGTTCTACTTCAAGATTGACGCGCCATTGGATGGATTTGTGGTGGCCTTCCAGGAAGATGAAGGCGCATGGCACTCTATACCGCTTGGCGATGACCAGCGCCGTTTGCGCGTGCCAGCCATTGCGGGATCATCTGTTTTACCCAGAAACGGCAAGTTAGAGCCTAAGTATCTGGTTGAGCACAAAGGCGCGGTGCCGAAGCGATTTGTCTTTGTGTACTCAGCGTCCGGGGATCTCATTCCGAGTATTGAAGGGATAACAAAAAAACAAGATGTGCTGAAGGCGGTCGCGACGGAGACCACGATTCAATTTGTGGTCTGACCTATTCTGCAGGCCACTCTATGCGGCGATGGTCTTTTGCTGGATCATTGATCTCGCGTCGGCTTTTTAGCAGCTCAGAAACAGCGTCGTTGATCGCAGCAATACCCAAATCGTTCTGGGTGAGCGTCGACGAAAAACCGAGGTGTTCCAAAGCATCATCGAATTCTTCAAAGCGGGCAGTGAAGAGTTCGTCAAACATATCCAAATCGATCTCGTGCCGTTCTAAGGCGGCTGGGACGAGTGCGTTGCGGATATAGAAGGCCCTTACGAGGGGATCAGGGTGATCACCCTTCATGTTGAGTTGTTCAGCAGCATCGCGAAGAAAGCGAAACAGACAGTAGAGCGCAACCGTCACCAATGAAATGCAGTGTTCTCGGGCGATCTTTGGTGGGCCAAATATATGACGCGTGACGCTGCCTATCTCTGAATTGAGGACTATGCGGATAAGTTCGTCGAGCTGCGCTCGCAATAGAGACGCTCCAACAAGGTCTGCGTCGATCTCCCAGATTTGTTTGAGCGGGTCTTCGGTGCCACCCGCAAGCTCTACAACATTAAGTTCGGCGATCTGACTGTCTTCTCCGAGATCGGTCAGTGCCTCCAAGTGACCGCAGAGGATATGTCCCAACTCATGATTGACTATGAAATCCAGGCACAGCTTGCTAAGGTAGGTTGCCGTAATGCGGCGGGCTTCGGGTAGGTCTTCGATAGTGCCGACCGCATCCGGCTCTTCCATCCAATCCATCACGTCGGATTGTCTCAAGAGTTGATTGAACAGATCGTCTAAACGATCTTTGAACGTGTCCGCGAGATGAATGGCGTAGCCGCCTGCGACGGCGCTAGCACTGGCGTTTAGCGCTGCCATGGGGGAGAAGCTGAGTGCTATGTCTGCCTCATCGTGGAGGTACGCAGTTTTGAGGGCTGCGATGGTCGCTTCAAAAGGCTGATGATCGGGTGAACGCTGAGACCGAGACATCCGCAAATCAAACCAACCTCAGCAGATCATATGCCACCTTCATAGTCATAGTCTCCATCTGTTGGTAGCAAAGCTAGCTGTCGCGTCACGGATGTAAAGCCAGCTAAAACCCAAATTGTTTGTTGGAGTTAGCCTAGTCAACCGTTTGCAATTTAGTCCCAGATTCGCGTTCCCCTACCGATTGGAGTGATCTGAATAGCCTGCGCCAAGATCGCAGCGAACGGCTTGGTTTTCCTTCGTTTAGACGACTTCTACCATTGAGGCTCCTCGGCAATTGATCATGACAGTTCAAAAATTCAATTTACAGCTCTCAACTTTTAGGGGTACATATCTAGGCGATATTGATCGAAGTCGAAGTCGCTTCTGGATTGTTTTGAAATTTAGAAAGAACCTTGAGTATGGGAACTGGCGATAAGTTCTCCGCTGGACCACAGGGTCTAGGGTACATGTACCAGCCAAGGTTGGCGCTACTCAAACTCATTGAGCAGCCTGAGCGTACTGGCGTCTTGATAGAAGGCCAAGATGACTTGGAGTTTGTAGGAGACGGTGATAATCGCTCGCTAGCGTCGCTTAAGCACAGATCTTCTGGGAGTACGCTGACAGACTTGAGTACTGACTTTTGGAAATCGGTTAGGATATGGCTAGATCGGTTTAAGACCTCAGGAAGGTCAGCTTGTCAGTTGCAGTTTTTCATGTTCACGACAGCGTCTGTTTCAGAGCAATCATTTTTGAGAGCGTTTTTATCAATCGCTTATGTGGCAACCAAACCGAAAACCGAAGAGTTCGCAGCGGCAATGAACGTTAGCACTTCCAAGGTTATTGGCGAAGTGAAAGAAGAATACCTAGAATTGCTTGAAGAGGAACGTGCGGACTTTCTCGACAGGATTACTATCTTCGATGCGAGCCCACGTATTACAGAAATCGCTGATCTCCTATCGGACCGTCTCTTGAGAACAGTTAGGCGCGAGTATCGATCGGCAGTCATGGAGCGTCTTGAGGGTTGGTGGAATGACATAACGATCCGCCAAATCTCCGGCGAAAAAACTGAGGCGATTTATGGAGCCGAGGTATCAGACAAACTGGCCGCAATCGCGGAAGAGTACCGATCTGACAATTTGCCAATCACATTCCGTAAAAAGAAGCCAGAAGGGATTAGCCCAGAGACCGACGATCGGATGTTCGTGCGGCAGTTGCGAAGCATTGGAACATCCACCGAACGTATTCAGTCCGCCATCATTGATTACTACCGCGCGTTCGAACAACGATCGAGCTGGGCGCGTGAGGACTTGCTGGTGCAGGATGAGATGGAAGATTACGAGGATCGCCTGGTCGAAGAATGGGGACGCTACAAGAGCTTGATTTTTGAGGCTCTGCGCGAAGATTCTCCAGAAGAAAAGTTGGTGGCCGCTGGCAAAGAGTTGTTCAAGTGGGTGGAGTTCGAGACGGGAAACCTACGAATTCGAGAACGTGTGGCAGAACCTTTTGTCGTTCGCGGAGCCTTTCACATTTTGGCGAACGCTCGACCTAAGCCGAAGGTACACTGGCACCCGAGATTCTTAGAAAGGATTGAGGGAATTTTGGAGACTACAAATTGAAGCCCTGGGATCAGCGCCCCTTTGAAATTAGAAATCTCTTTAACCCAGCGTTTTGTGGACTTCTGCTCGCCAGGGCGATTAATGAGCATGAGGAGACGTGTGGAAAAGGGATGCCGTATTCACTTTCGCTGCTCATTCTTCCGCTTTGCTTGCACAAAAACACGCGCCTGATCTTAGCCGCAGCGAATAAGAGCTACTTTCTCAAGGTTGTTGAAGAGCGCCCGCAATTATTGGTCGACTTTCCTGCTCGGGCGACGAACATGTTTCCGTTTTGCCAAGAGGGCCTGTCACTTCTCGCGAGCAAAGGTTGCTTGGATGTAAGCGAATTCGGCACACTTATGATAAGGCCAAGATCCGTTAGAAAGGCAGTTTCTGGAACAGAAGAGAACCGAGAGTGCCAGCGAGTTGCCAAGTATCTTGGGCGTCAGTTCGCACGTATTTCTGATCGGGCAACTATTTATGCTTCTTTGGGGGTGCGACCGTGAAAATTTCTTCAATCCATATCTTTAATAAGCTTGGCGTCAGGCGTGACGTAAAATTCAATGCAAACGGTCTTAACGTAATCACTGGGCGATCCTCGACCGGGAAATCCGCCTTGTCCGAGATAATCGAGTACTGCATGGGCCGCTCAACCTTCAATGTGCCCGACGGGGTAATTGAAGAGAACGTTTCGTGGTATGCAGTAATTTATCAATTTGAGGGTGAGCAAGTACTTGTCGCAAAGCCTGCTCCCAAAACAGGTGCAACTGAGTGCAGCACCGCTATGGTGAAGCGTGGAAAAAACTTACCATTTCCTCTGTTTGACGATCTGCAAGTCAATGACAACGACACTGGAGTTGAAGCTCTTTTGTCGCGATTGCTGGGCATCCCAGAGAACACGACTGATGTTTCAATGGAACATTCTCGTGTAAGCTTTGATGCAAACGTGAAGCACACACACTATTATCTGTTTCAAAAACAAGGGTTTGTCGCGAGCAAGGATCAGCTTCTCTATCGACAAAACGAGGACCACCAACCTCAATCGATCAGAGACACCTTCCCAATCCTGTTCGGTGCCGCATCAGTAGAAAAGTTCAAGTTGACCGCCGAACTACGCTCTCTTCAAAGGCAATCTCGTATTAACCAGAAGAGCCTAGACCAAGCTAAATTAGATGTAGAGCAATCGACGGATAAGAGCCTGAGCCTATTGTCCGAAGCTAGATCTGTGGGCGTTCTTGATGTTTCAGAAGTTGATGAACACTCGGTAATCGAAGTTTTGCAGCGTGCCTCAGAATGGCGACCAACACCTGTTCCTGAGGAAGATGGGAGCCGAATTGCGAGTCTAGAACAGGAGCTTGTGAATCTGCGCGAGGACCGCCGGAGTATCCGTAAGCAGATCGACAGTGCGAAGAAATTCGCGCTTCGGGCTTCTGATTTTGAGTTCGAAGCTGGTGAGCAAAGAGATCGGCTGGCCTCGATTGGCGCTCTACCCAGGAGAGAAGACGGAAGCTGGCAATGGCCCTTTGCGAGCAAAGACTTGGGGCTGGATACTCCGGTTGCACAAACATTGCTTAAAGAGCTGGAGTCCCTTGATGACGAAATGAAAGCCATTGAGACTGAGAAACCGCATCTGGAGGCCTTTGTGATCGAGAAGGAGGCCGAAGTTGACCGGTTGAGTCAGACGATTATAACCAAAGAAGAGGAGCTCGCGGCTGCAATTTCTGCAAACGAGCAGATTGCTGAGCTGGGAAGCCGAAATACTGCTGCGGCTCGAGTTGTTGGTCGCATCAGTCTGTTCTTAGAGAACTTCGTGACAGACGAAGAGTTGTATAAGCTCGAAGGAGTTCAGTCGCGTTTAAGGAACAGAATAGCGGCCCTAGAAAGGCAAATTGGACGCGACGATACCCAGGAAAGGTTGCTCTCTGTTATCAACGGGATTTCTTCGATGATTTCAGGGTATGTAACAGAACTAGGTGGTGAATTCGGCCACTTTCCAGCAAGGTTTGATTTACGCAACTTGACGATCGTGTTCGACCGGCCTGACCGATTAACGTATATGGAGCGTACCGGAGGAGGTGAAAACCACCTTGCCTACCATTTGGGCGCACTCCTTTCTCTTCATCGTTTTGCTTCGCAGGGCGATCATCCGATTCCTCGCTTCTTGATGATCGACCAGCCTTCTCAAGTTTATTTTCCGAGTGAAGAGATTTATGAGGCGCTGGGAGGCTCGATCGAAAAAACGGAGAGCGACGCGGATATGGAGACCGTGCGCAGGCTCTTCCGATTGCTTTATGACTACACTCAGGAGCACGTTCCCGGTTTTCAAATCATTGTAACCGAGCACGCGAACCTAAGAGATGATTGGTTTCAAAAGGCGTTGGTAGAAGACCCGTGGACCAAACCGCCTGCCTTAGTTCCTGAGGAGTGGATACAGCAATAAGTAAAGGTAGGTCGAAAGGTGCATGTTGAGCGCTTGGGCGCTCTCGTGCTCAGTTATTCACGACATCTAAGCTTTCGCTAACCCGATCTTGGAGCTCGCAAGAGCGCGCAAAACACTATCGGACGATCAACCTCACAGCTCGACTGGATTCCGGTAAGATGCCTATCGTGAACACACCCTCAGCGGACAAGCTGAATGACTTTGCTCTGATCCTCTATTTCCAAGCCTGGACACGTATGGCTGAAGTTTTTGAAGACTTTGACAGCTCATTTGAAGGCGGGAAAGAACAATGGCCTACTGAATGGCAAGAGTATCTTGACGTTTCTCAAAAAGACTTTGAAACCATAACCAATCTTGCCTCCCAGTCTGCAGAGCTAGCACTGAAGGCCAAGCTCTGCGCAACGAGTCCGTTTCTCTTGCTTCTCGGTCAGGAAGCCCGCTACTCGACATCCAGTGAGCAAGTCGACTTTACGGATCTGCGGACTGTCCATGCGGTCGATCTACCTGGAGCAATCAACACCTTTTGTGACACTCCGATTTCTGACAAGCTGATTGAGCAATTCGGCCACCTGCGGCGCCTCCGAAACAAAGCGATCCACCTGGGTGATGCTTATAGCTATTTTTCGACCGATTATCTGGTTGAAAGCCTTGTGACCCTTTTCAGCGAACTGTGGCCGGAGAGAAGCTGGCTCGGAGAGTGGGTTCGAAGCGTTTCAAGCGGGCGCCGCTCCTTTTTCCATGACGGACGCATCGCAAGCGCACATAGCGACGTTTTTGAGTACTTTCCAATTATTGTAAACCTTCTTGGAAAAGGTCAATTCAAGAGGCTCTTCGGGGAGGCTAAGTCAAAGCGGAGGTACTTCTGCTATGACTGTGTGGAAGAAGCACGAACAAAATGGTCGGACTGGACATATGATGGCAATGTAAAAACCGCCCACCTTATAGACAGCGCCACCCTAGGGTGTTGGATGTGTGAGAGAAATTTCCCTGTCCGGCGTGATGAATGTCCCCAAGACGAATGCCCAGGCAATGTACTGTCAGACGGCAACGAAGACTACGATACAGCTTGGTGCCACACTTGCGGTAGCTTCAGCGACGGAAGTTAAAGTTGTTTTTGAGGCCGCATGTCGGTCACTGACTACCAGGAAAGATCTCGCACCTGCAGCATTCTAGGGGCGAACTATGCACCCAGTTGCCAAGGACCGATCTGGTAACTGCTGCATTGCGGCTGCTTGTTTGTCGAAGATCCGGTTGGGGCAACCGCGCTGCGGTGTGGCCGGATATGACGAATGGTTGGTAAGGGCCAGTCACGTGGGTCCGCCATGCCCTACGACCCTGACTTTGCAAAGACCGCTTTCTGCGCATAGCTGACATTTGTATGGAACACGGCACAGGGTCTAAGGCTTGAATAGGTGTGATTGGCCGCCTATTCACCGCGCGTTGGGGAAACTTCGCAGCCGCAGAGAATTGCTGCCTTCCGGCCGTTTTACTCTTCTCAATGGATCTTAGTGTTGGTGCAAGATGTGTGTGGTAGTACCACACATCTTGGCAAAGGAGCCCGCTGCGCGCTCCCGTTGCATCCCTCCAGCTATGGCTGATGTCAGGTGTTGACCCTTTCCTCAGCCAGCAAACATATCGGTGTTTGATCCCTCGCAGGTGAGATTTCGTTCTCCCTGCACCCATCAACATCAAGGGCGTTCCTGCCCCTAAGAACCCTGATCAACCGTCCGCCGATTGAATGCCGCCAGCTTGTCGAAGCTGAATCCGACAAAACGATCTGCGCGTTTGACCCGCAATTGGGGAGATATGTCCTCTCCCCAATACCCCATGACAGACTAGGGCTGCCGCCCCCGCGCGGTTCAAAGGGTGGGTCCTCGCCATGCTCGGTTCGCTGCGCTGCACCTGCGCGTGGCTCTGGTCCTGCCTGCGGCACCTTTGATCCTTGCACCCCCGCTCCTCGGCGGAAGCCAGACGGTTGCATATGCAACCCGTCAGAGACGAGAGGAGATAGACACATGCCGCAGCTACACGCACAACCATATGACCTAGACGCAAACGGTTTTTATTTTGAAAGCACTGAAGACTACGCCAACAAGGCGAAGATGAACCGCAAGGCCTTTGGTGAGGTGGTCGAAGAGTACGAAATCCAGTTCATCGATGGTGAAGACATTGACCTTGCATTAGCCAAAGCATGGGGCGTCAATCAGGCGAGTATTGGGGGTTACTTCAAAGCATGCGACGAGTGGGAAGACTACCAGAAGAAAATCTTCATCATCGCTGTTGGTGAGGCAGGGCACAGCTTTGATCCTGAGGACGTCTATCCAGAAGAATTTGGTGTGGATCTGTATCACCTAGATAACATGAAAGAGCTGGCAGAACAGATGGTCGAAGAAGGTCTATTTGGCGACATTCCCGAACAACTGGAACGCTACATTGATTTAGACGCTATCGCCTGCGACCTTTCTCATGACTACACAGAAACCGAGATCGCAGGCGAAATGTTGATTTACCGAGCTGACTAGCTTCCTTTGAAGTGCGGCAAGTTTAGCGGACAGGGTGGAAAAAAGGCTCAACACATCCTCTGAGAGCCAATAGCAACACCAAAAAACCTACTAGGTGAAATGCCCAACCGTCCCCAAGCAACCAATGGCAGATGAAAAGACCGACCAATAACCCAATACTACTACCTAAAACGTAGATGGTTGCGTCTTGCATGGTCATGCGTTGCCCCCCGCATGGTTGTTTCGGTGAGTTTTAAGATAGATCATTGAAACCTCGTTTGAGTGATGCCCGCTCAAAAGGGGTCCCTTTGAAAGCGGCTGTGAGAATGGTTTTGGCAGTTCAGAATCCATCAAAATATCTTTGGAAAACAGCGATGACGGACTCCGATGGGGCTGATGTGCTATGCTTAACAAAAGGCAACCGAAACTGCGGAAGGCCAACCCCAAGACCATCACGATGAAGAGGAAAATCGAGAGGGAAATCAGGCTCGCTTTAGTATGAAGGCCGCGTTTGTTGTTGTCTGCACATCCTTCACGCGCCCCGCATCCGGCGCAAACCGTGGCAGCCGGCTTGAGCCCAATTTTACAAAATGGACAAACATGCATTTTTGACCTCCTGTGCGTTCAGGTTCTTCAGAGCATGGAAGTGTGTTGCCTCAATCGGCGAAATCGCGAAATATAGAGAAATCTCTATATTGCATTGGTGCTTAAGGTTTGCATTTGTTGAATTTTGTCGATGAGCTGGGGTCGTCGTCTAACGCCTTTGAGGCTGGGCAGCAGTTCACTAAATTTGCCCAAGCGCAGGGCGCGTCGGTTGTGCATATGTTTATGCAGACCGTACCAGGTGGCTTTCGTGCGACAACTCTCCCTTCCGCCCTATTGGACCATGAACATGCACAGGCGGGGCTCGAAGGCTCCAAGGTGATCGCGCAAGTTAAAGCAGGTGTTTCGCGTGTGTTTTGGGGCGTTGACCTGGATAAAGATGCTTCGAACCTGCCTGAGGTGGATCGGGAAATCAGTCGATTTCGCCATGACGCTTGCAGGCAGAGAAGCTCTGTGACTTTCCCGATGCCCGATGGAGGGGGTCGGTACAGCGGGGCTGGCGTCGGCATTGGGTTTGAAGACCGTGGTGACGCCTTCCTAAAGAACATGGACGAGATCTGTGGAAGCTTGGCAGTAGCCTCTTTCGCAGCACACAGTCGCATTCAGTTGTTGCTCTCAAGAGAGGTCAAAGACTCGCCTCTTTCCAAGCGGCAAACCGAAGTGTTGCAGTTGCTTGCAACTGGGTATCAGCTTGGGGCGATTGCTGATCGCCTCAGCATTTCCGACTCCACCGTAAACCTGCATCTTTCTCAGCTGAAAAAGAAACTTGGGACACGGACCAAAGAGCAAGCGCTAGCTATTGCTCTGACGCATGGATGGATATCAATTTGACCATGTCCCGATTGAACTATGAGTTGATGGATTTTGTCGAAGGTGTGGGGGGTGCCAAGACTGCGCGTCAGGCTGGCGACCGCTTTTTGCATTTTGCACAGGATGCAGGTGCAATCGTCACGCATGTGTTTCTTGGTGCGGAAGAGAGCAGTTTTCGAGCAACAACGCTTCCTGATTGGGTCGTCAAAGCTGAAGGTACTAAAGACGTGGCTCGGCACTCGCACGTGCCGCAAGCCGTCCGCGCAGGAGTGCCGATGTTCTTTTGGGGTGCCGACATTGACCGAAGTAATCCTAAAGCCACACCAGAAGGAAAGCATATTGGCCTGGAACGCTTGCGTCTGTTTGGTCAACGCAACGCGGTTTCGTTTGCTTTACCAAACAAGCACGGAGCATTTTGCGGAGCTGGCGCAGGCTTAGGTTTTGAAGAAGATGAACGCTTGTTTCGAGTTCGAATGGACGAAATCAGCGGTGTTTTGTCGGTTGCCACATATACGGCTCATTGTCGGATGCAACAACTCATCGTTCAGGAGCATATCGCGTCACCTCTTTCCAAACGCCAAGGGGAGATATTGCAACTCCTCGCTGCGGGATACCAGCTTGGTGGCATTGCGGATAAGCTGAGCATCTCGGACTCAACGGTGAACTTGCATCTTTCACAGCTCAAAAAAAAGCTGAGGGTGCGAACCAAAGAGCAAGCTTTGGCGAAGGCACTGACCAACAATTGGATCGAGGTCTAATCTGTATCTTGCTTCTCCGCGCTTTTGTCTTCTTTCCCCTTTGCCCGCGCACGTGTCATGGACGCATGATACAGACGCAATTCATCACGCATCGATAGTCCGAACGAGGGATGGGGGAGCGTTTCTCCATCCTCAATGCCCAACTCTGCGAGTTGTCTGTCATTGAGCTCTTTGAGCATGGGGAGATCCAAATCTTCCGGCATCTTGTTTTTCTTGAGCCAGTTGTAGAGCGCATCATACAGCGGGCGATCTAGATTGAGCAGGTGATTGCGAGCGAGGCCTTTCCCCAACCATTTTTTATAGACGCGTGCGATAAACTCAGGTGGTTTCTCGCGTTTGTTCTCGCGGCGGCGATAGGTTTCCGGCGCCAGAGCGGGGATTGGAACGTAGTTTGGATTGGGCGGTCTGGCTTCAAGTCGCAAGAGGTGGATGAGCTTCATTTCAACCGCAAAATAGGCAAATAGATCAGCACGTTCAGATGCGTTTAAGTTGTCGGGGATCTGTTTAGATAAGGTCTTTGCGATATTAAGTATTCTTGAATTGTCCATATTGGTATATATTATTAACCAATTTTTAGAAAATTAATATTAAAATAAGAAATAAATTGAATTGAGGCATTATGAATAAAGATGGAGTATTTTCTGATCAGGGGATTATGAACAAGGCGACAGCGCAGGCAGTCTGGCGCTATGCCACTCGACCAGAGATTATCCCGCGTTTGCGCGCCCTTGGATATCACTTTGGCTATTTCGCCTATCTTCTTGCTCTTGTTTTAAGATCCGCACGTCTCCTTCCTGCCAATCATCCAGCCTTGAAGAGCCAAAATATCGGTCGCTTTGGCGTAAAACACTTGTTGGCGGAAGCTGCCTCTCACCTCACATGGTCATGGGCGTATCTGGATCAGATCATGATCTTCTGTGCGGTTGTCGCCGGGATTGTCATGATCTTCGTACAACTGCTCATCATCGCTGCCATAGCTGTGTTAGATGTGCGCCCTGCGATGGCCTCTGGTGGCTATTTCTCAACGCCTTCTGACAATGTCAGCACTGATGTGGTGTTCATCTTTTTAGAACAGGTCTTTGGCCCAAACCTAGGTGTGTTTGGGGCTGCCTCTCAACCGATGGGAACACCGGTTTACACCGCACTACAAGCCATGTTGGGGTTCTACAGTGCCGCCACCATGGTCATTGCTGTGATTATCGTTATCTATTTTGTGATGACGGTGGTAGGGGAAGCCGCGAAGACCGGCACGCCTTTTGGTCGTCGTTTCGACAGTCTTTGGGCACCGGTGCGACTTGTCATTGCGCTAGGCCTCTTGGTGCCGCTTGGCAGCGGATTGAACTCCGCACAATATCTCACCTTGTGGGTTGCTAAGATGGGATCAGGTCTTGGAACACAGGCTTGGACAACCTTTGTGGGCTCTGTCACCTCTGGACAGAACATCGTGAACAAACCCGCAGGAGAAAGCACCTCTGCTTTGGTGCAACGCATATTTTTGAATGAAGTCTGTGCTGCTGCATATAATCAGGCGGCGGCCTCTGACACCCAAGAGGTGAAGATCCTGCAGGTGACGGGACGACGTACCTCCGTTGAACCCAGCTTCTCCAACCCGTCTGTCATGGTTGAGACGGCGCGCGCGGCAAATGATGATGTAGTCTTGTCGTGGTCACGCAACCCCGCTGGGAAGAAGGCCACAGATTTTACATGTGGACGCATCAGTGTTTCCATTACGGAGTTTGACGTCTTTGCAGATGGAAGCAGCGTGACTTTGGAAGAAGAACGCTGGTGGTGGAATTTGCCTCTGGTTGGCAAAGATATGGAACAGCGTCTTGGAACGGTGCACCAGCAGATCAAAGAGGTATATCTCAAAGAGATCAAACGGATCTCTGACGCGGTAAAACCGGCTGCAGGAGCAATTGCGGCCTATAACATACCCGTGCGGAAGCAGCCTGGGTATGGTGACGAGAGCACTTTGGAATTTATCCCTGAGTTGCTCAAAGAGGTCAGCGAGCAGACCCATGAGAACATCAATCTGGAGATCTTGGCATCTTATGACTCTATTGCGCAGGCGGAATACGCCAAGAGCGGCGGCTATGATGTTATGGTGGATCGCGGTTGGGGCGCAGCGGGACTTTGGTATGGAACGCTGGGCACCATCAATCAGCGCTATATGGATGCGGTGGCTTCTGCGATTCCGACCTTGGATATTTTGTTTCAAGCCACAGATGTGGAGAGTAATGAACGCGGCGCTCTTGGTAAGTTCTTTGGTGTGAGCCGGTACCGGTTGCCAGGACAAATCACAGGCAAGATCGAAGAAACCATCACACGTGCAGCCAATGACTTTAGCGACGCTATTGTGGACAGCGTTCCAGAACATTCGCCGCTTTATAAAGACGCCAGATTGGAAGAAGCCAATGCGGCGGGAGAGACAGGCTGGCTGTCTAAAACGTTGATTTCTCTTGTCGGATCAAAACATATTTATCAGTTGAAGGACAATCCAACCTTAGATCCGATGGTGCGTCTGGCTGCTGCAGGACATGGCATGCTCAACCGTTCGTTTGCCTTTTTGGGATTGGGCACTGCATTGGGTGTTGGTGGCGCAGTTGCTGGCAATGTTGCAGGTGCAATGCCAACACTATCCGGTCCAGCCAAAGCTGGCGTAGCCTTTGTTGGTGATCTTGCGGCTTCTGCAGCGTCCATAGTTTTTGCCCTTGCTGCAATTGCATTGGTTGCTGGGATCTTCTTGGCCTACATTTTGCCAATCATCCCTTTTGTTTACTTTGCCTTCGCGGTGATGGGCTGGGTTTTGGAAATATTTGAAGCCATCGTGGCTATGCCACTTTGGGCTTTGGCACATCTGAGAATTGAAGAAGGTGGTATGCCCGGGCCAGCGGCGCTTGGAGGATATCAACTCTTGCTGATGATCCTATTACGTCCCGCTTTGATCATATTTGGATTGATTGGCGGCTACGTGCTCTTTGGGGCTGCGGTCTATTTCTTCTCAACGCTGTTTAATGCAGCCACGGCCATCACGCAAAGCGACATTGCCAACAACTCCATCGGGGCTTTTGGCGTGTTTGTTTACACAATCATCTATGTGTTCTTGATCTACAACATCGCTTTGATGTGCTTCAAAATGATAGATGATGTGCCCAAAGGCATGTTGCGCTGGTTGGGTGCGGGCATCACGCCATTTAGTGACAGCCGAAGTGACCCCATCAATGGATCACGTGAAGTGGTGGCAGCGGGTGTGGTTGCTGGAAACCAGATACTCGGGGGAATTCGGGGTTCAGCATCTGGTGGTCACAAAGCGTTTGGCGAAAACAAGCGTCGGAAAGGCAATTTGGCGGCTGGACGGGATATGAATGATGACGGCCCACAACGGGTGAGCATTGAATAGTAAGTCTTCAGTCCTAGCTGTCATGACCTGCAAACATAAGCAGTTCAACCAGCAATCATCCTGACTTTCGGTCCGCATTATTTGCATCTATCCAGCACCCCAAACCCGGAATACCTGCGGATGGACCCACATTGTTTGCAACGAGCTTGCAATCATAGGCTCCGGCTCACATAAAAGGCGAATAGGAATTTCAGATTATTTTCCGATGCCTGCGCTTGTCTGACTACCCATCTTCAATTTACTTCGTTGAGCGTAGATATTCAGTCGTGATTTCAGGACAGAGTTTTCTAAGGCCTCAAGTCGGGAGGTCGGCAATGGCGTGGCCTCTGGAAGTCCTCCGTTTTCCAGACCAGCCGTTCAGACAATGTGCAGCGCATTCAACAAAGAGCCCACAGCGGACCTTGATCACCATCCAAGCCTTCGCTTGTGCAGATCAAAGCAACGGCCCTGAGCCGACATTCATGCGGTGCCTTGGCGCCGCAGCGGGCTTACCGAAAGTGGACGTCGGCGCCCTCGCGCAGCATCTACCACCACGCAGGAGACAGCTATGTGGACGGAGCGAGCCGACCGCGCACGGCATCAGATGCCGGTTCCTCCCCGAGCGGTTCGCAAAGAACGACATCGAATCCGGATTGTTCAGCGTGTTTCGCTTGATCCTTCCGAAAAAGAAGGAGACCCTTAGACGGACACAGTTCCAAGGGGCCGAATAATTGATATATTACCCTCACTACACACCAAGCGCTCAACACCTGCGTTCCATACTTTTGTTCAATGATAAGATTACTCTCCTTGTGCCTGGGGGGGACCAAGAGGGCGTGAGAATGCGCGATCACGTTAGGCCCCTAATCGAGTTCGACTCGAATCTAATTGAATTAATAGACCCGCAATTCAGATATGATGCTTGGGCGCGCCATGCTGGTATTCAGGAGGTAATTCAGAATATCATACGAATTGCGTCAGACGGCATGTCCAAGGATGGAGTTCCGCTCATAAAGAAGGACAGCTTTGGAAACATTGAATCTGGCCAAGAAAGCGCTGTTAGGCACCTCCGATCGACTTACGGGTGGAAGTATGTTGCGGTAGAAAAGTTTCCTGCCCAAGTCCATGCCGCGGTCTTTGAGAGCAACTGTGCAGCAAGAGCTGGAAAATACACTGACGAAACGACAGGCAGAACGATTGAAAATAACGGTGTGATCTGCCACCCACTGCTTGCAGATTTCGTTTTGTGCCGCATGGCTCGACAAGCCAGTTTCGCAGAGGCATTGCCGAGCATTACTTTCGGCGGAGCAAACTACATGGACCACCTGCTGGACGAAGAGCGTCTGCTAAACAGTCCCCAGCAGGAACTCATGCAAGCTTCTCTTGATCTTTTTGTTCCAGACAATATTGGCCGCTTATCGGTGTCTGATTTCTTAGCTTTCCGAAATGAATACTCCAGCCTTCGCCGTTCAGTTTCGGACTACCTAAGCTCAATGGTTCAGTCTGAGAACCTGAACATGACATCTGCTGACGCTAAATCACTCGTTCATAGACTTACAGAGGTCCGTGAGAAAATAAGACAAGAAATAGAGGATGTAGCTGCGTCCGTCGGCCGGCAACGGTTCATACATGGCTCAGCGTTCGCTCTTGAGGCTGCCGCTACCTTGGGCGGTGCAGCGCTCGGTGCAGCGATTTCGGGCGTTGAAGGCTCGTTGTTTGGTGCTGGAATTGGATTCGCGGGAGGGAAAAGTGCTTCCCTCCTTAGCACGGTGGGGCGAACCAATGGTCAACTGGCGTCTGTCGCTATGACTAAGGCAAAAATTGAACGCATGGGTCTTCGAAAGCGCTGGAACGCGCCCTCCCACTGGACATAATGGATGCGTATACACGTTGGTGCGGAAGTTCAGCAGTCCCTCAGACCGAATTCACTCGATCATGAAAGCTCCCGGCTCATCCTGAGCGTCGGCTTCTTCAAGCCTCGCCCCTTGGTGCTTCTTGTGCAGCGAACGACCGCCCTTCGGACCTTAGACGGCCATCCTTGTCGAGCCCTTCGCACCGCAGCGAACGGGCGCAATGTCCCGCAGCTTCCCGGTTAGCGAGGGTTGCAGCGAAAGTCGATCCATACCAGAGCGGCCCTTGGCGCAATTCGCAGCGAAGGTGCCCAGAGAGCCCAATCTGTTCTTCGGATGCGTTGCGGCGAACGACGGCTCTTCAAATCTCGGCTCAAAAACGGTTAAGAACCCGGGAAGTTTTGACCGGGGTTATTGAACCGCCACAGAGCCTTGCACCGTGTAGTTGCTTACGTGGCATCAAAAACGACCGTTTTAGACACCGGTCTATTTGGTGAGAACAAACCCCGCGCGGTTCAATGTGCCTTGGTAGTCGCCATACATCAGCTTCACGTCGCTACTCCGATGGGACCTGAAGATGATCAAGACCCAGTTCGTTCAGCTGCTGCCTGTCTGGTCACAGCCCGAGCATAAAACTGGACGCAATCCCCAAATCGAAAGCCTCAGAGGCAGCCAGGCCCTGTAGTTGTTGAGCGGCCTCATCATTCAATCGCGGTGGGTCCTCGGGGGCCTCAAGCACGGCAATTGCCCAATCCTTTAGCGCGCTCGAATTGCGAACTCCGTCAATATTCTCTGCAGTAAGTACAGACACGGCAATCCCTGTCATGGTAGCCGACGTTTGAAGGGCTGAGCGCTCAGCATTCCACAGGTAAACACTATAAGCGATTGTCACGGGCACAAGAACAGCACCGGTGACCTTTCCTGCGATCTCCAACTTGTCCCAAATATCCTTGTCTGTTTCCCGAGCCATGATGTCATGATCCGCTCATTACGGGAACGTCGTATCGCGTACAGACCGATTCCACCCTCAAAGAGCAAAAGTCACAATGTGATCGACACCAGAGAAGAGCGGACGAGGACCATCATTGACGAGGAATGCGACGCTCTTTGAAAGGGCGGTATTCATGGTTCACTAAGGTACCGCCTTTCTTGAAGCCGATTGCTAGGTTAGTTCGAACGACTGAAAGTTCCGGAGAGTGACGGCTGTGACGCATCGTTAAACGAATTGCTTAGAGACGGAGAAAAGGTGCCTGAATTGACTGTACCAGCATACCCAGTACTCCAATGCGCTGATCCTCCGGGTATATACTCTGGAGGATTGTACCTGTACTCAGGATTAGCTGTTCGCGGTGGAACAGTTGGGTTTGCCGCATTGTCAAACTGTCTCTTCAAAGACGAGACACGATCTGCATATGCAGGAGCGGACAGGCTTACTATTAGGCCGATGGACAATATGAAATGAGTTTTCATTGGCTTTTTTCCTCCTGATATGAGTTGGGCGTTTGGCAATGATATTTCAAGATGCCGCGGATTTACCGCACGAGAATGCCGGTGTTTTCTTCTCTTACGATTAAAGAGACAACCGCCGAACTCTTAGTCGACACCGTGTGTTGTTCCGGTGCGGTGATTGGTCCAATGACCACCCGAAAATGTTCCGTTCAGCGTGTTGTGGTCGAAAGAATAATGGTTCCCTTGTTGACCGTTGTGAATTGTCACGTGGCTCATCGCAGGGTTTTCCGGGACCTTACTGAATTTCTGCGTGGATCCATCTTTCCAATGCAGTTGCGCCGAATATGGATCATCCGCTCGCGACGGGGTGACGCTCTGAATTGGGTCCGCGCGGTTTAAAGCACCCGTGAGAGTGGACATGCGGTCGGCGTATGCTGATGACGCTGAACTGAGAGCGCCAATGACTATTCCAAGACCTGCTATCACGGCATTTTTGCATGTATATTTGCAGCTCATATCTATCTCCTTGTCGTGTTATCTAGTCCATCGGCTAGTAATGATGCCGACACCGGCTCCCAAGGCGACGTTCTCTGTCACCGAGGCAATACGTTCTTTTTCAGTCTGTAAGGGCGGTGCTGTGTTGATCGTGTATATGGCCTCGTCTGTTGCTTGCAGTAACATCTGAGCCCAAGGCCTGCTTGCCCAGCGGCTTGCAGCGCGGCCAGCTCCGCGCCCCAATAGACGAGCACCTCCTCGGACAACTGTGCCGGACACCCCTGCGAACATACCAGCGATATCGCCCCAGAAACGCTCTTCGGAACAGAACTGTTTTGCAGCAAGCATTTGACCATATACGTTGTCGTCCATCGCTTCAGGTGCTCCCATCAAAAGGGAGTTGAAGAATGCGCTCCATCCTGGTGCTTCAAGTGGACAGCTGCGGAAATGGTTAGCATTCCATATTGGAACCGCTGTTCGAGTTCCTCGACCCTGAACACCAACCCTTATCTTTATTGCGGCCGATGAGTACTGCTGACCGTTCGCACTGTGCAGTGCGCCGAGGATACGATGGAAGTCGACAACGGAATACACCGGTTGTCCTGCTAGGCTCATTATTACTTCGCCGGAACCTGCCGGCGCAGCATAGCCGTGTGGCATAGGGCTAACATTACCACAAATCGACACTCCTTGACGCAACGGATCATCGTTTTCGCAGGGGTATACTCCCAGAATTATCGGTGAGGTCCGCACACCACTTCGGGCCGATAACGCACGCGCAAGCTGTGCAGATTGAATCGACCGTTGGGTTGGGCGAAGGTCGCCCCACTCCAACCGTTGCGTGATTACTGGGTCGTGGGCTTCCCACCATGAGAGATGCGTATGGCGTTCCAGTCCCCGCCCCGACGGGGTATCATTAATTTCAGGTGCAGGACCTTCCAGTTTTCCAAGTGTTATCGGGGTTCCAGAACAACTGCCTGCATTGCCACGCACAATACTCAGTCGGTTCTGGTTGGAAATACAACCACGCAATTGTGCGCCTGATGGGTGAAAGGAACTCCTGCCCTGATCCCATAGAGTAGCCGACCGCGATGACTCCCTCATAGCTGCAATAAAACTGGCTGAATTCGCTACTGGAACATAACCGATGAACACGTCTTGCCATCGCTGCTGTCCTTCGACTAGGCCATGCTGAACCGCCACATCTAGACATTCCCCCGCCGCGACACGGCGCACTACTGGCGGTTCGACAACATCATTCGGTCCATCAGTGTAGACAGCGATGATACCGTCGAATGGAGCAGAGTCGCATACGTTCACCCGCCTCTGTCGCTTAGAGAAGAAGCTGACCACTAAACCTTGTGTGGCAAACTCGTACGTTTTCTCCGGGTTCATATCGTAGAACATGAAGCGTCGGGCTGAAAATGGACGATCAGCTAATGCAGCCCTCAGAGTCTGTTCTGCATTACGGTGCTCCCTCTCGAAGCAAGTTTGATCTGTTAGAGGGGTTATTGGCACAAGCTTTTGGCAAACAGCTGCTTGTGCGTCAGCAATCTCGTGGAGTTGAACGAAGTTTGCGCGCATCTGGCGATCAGTACGCTGCTCTAGAGTTGCATCGTAAGAACACCTGTTACGGTTATCCACCTCAGCTGCTGATCGGATGCCATAAAAGTTGGAGAGGCCACTCTCGACGCAATCAAGTCGAGCAACAACATCATTGGTGCTCTTCTCCAGCGCTTCCCTGAGGCGTTCTCGTGCATCAAGCCAAACTACTTCCTGAAGTGCTTCAATTTCAGACACTTCCGCAGGAGCGGGCTCCAATTGGTCAAAAGCCCAGTTCGCACGCAAACCCGATTTCAAGTCGGCTCTACCGGGCTTCTCAAAGAAGGCAGCAGTTTGTCGGATAGGTTGCTCAAAACGAATGTCCCGAAGCAGGTCCGCCTTTGCCGAGCTGACGTACTCACCTAGCAAACCTTCACCTGAGAAAGAAGAACTATGGGCAGTTAGTATGAACTCTGCTCGATGCATCCTTGCAACATCCAAGTAGGTAGAAACTGCCCACACCGAACCGACCAGGACACCGGCTCCAAAAAGCAACTTCATCAGCGCACTTGTTTGACCACTTGCCATGCATTCCTCCCAACCTAGAGCTAGTTTGATATTTGGGGAAAAATTACATAAATACAATAGTTTACATAACTTTGACACTGGCTTCACATTGCTGCAGAAGCGACCAACGCCATGTACATACATTCAAAAATTTGGACTCAAGAAAGCCGAAGCTCATACAAAAAAATGGACGTAGGAGCAGATATCTGTACTGATCTGTGATGATCGTTCACACAGGCCTTCGAACCATGACCAAGAATGTTTTCTCAAAGGACCTCATAAGCGTCGAAGAAATTGGGGAAATACTCAGAATTATTAAGTCTAGTCGAAAGTGGACTGTGCGCGCAGTCTACGATGCACTAAAAGCTAACGCCGATGCACAAGGCAAAGAGGTTTGTTCTGAAAGAGATCTTGCTCGAACAATGCAGGAACGTGGGCAAGAATCAGAGGAGCGCTCCCCTAGACTAAGCCAGGAAAAGATTGGCGGGCTTCTCAGTTTTATAAGCACCACAATGAACGATGATGATTGGCGACAACTTGCTTCTAAGAACGCCTCGCTTGCACGTCGGATCACAGCACCGAACTTGCACCCTGCAAACGCAATGTCTCACTGGCTTGGTAGCTATGCTCAAAACCCACCAGAAATCGAGAAACGTTCAGGCGAAAACGGTAAATTTCTCATTCTTCGATTAGATATGAAGGGAGGAATCATCTCTTCGTTTATGCAGGTCTTTGGAGCTTCGATCGCCTCGCCGCTGCCGTATTTTCAAACCATCAGGAAGGGAGATGATGGAGTTCCTAGAGAGGTGGAGGGTGTTATCTTTGCAAGCAATGGGCTTTTCTACTCATTTGGAAAATCTAGCCTCCGTGACGGTTTCAGAGCCACAATACTCAAGCCGCTAGATCGTTCAGATACAAAGAAAAATAATCGCTTCGATATGTTTGGGGTGCGGCTT
Organism: Shimia sp. R9_2; assembly: GCF_017743735.1. GTDB lineage: Bacteria > Pseudomonadota > Alphaproteobacteria > Rhodobacterales > Rhodobacteraceae > Shimia. The sequence continues at coordinate 8,048 of NZ_JAGHRO010000016.1, read as the reverse complement.
GGCCAACAAGATGAACCGGAACTTCCATACGCGTATCCAATCTACTGCTATCAGTTGAAAAGAAACAGGTCAGAAGATGAAATCACGAAATTGACGGGAAAGAAAAGCGAAGACGACGATTTTATGATCGAACAAATAGATGGTTTTCAGACGATCTTAGCTAGGCTGAAAGCCGGAGCGAATTTCGAGTATGGTGTACTTGCTAGCACCATCAGACCTGATGTTTAAGGCAACACTCGAACCAAACGTGACCACCAAGCAGGGCCTCCGCGCGATTGCCACATCATCAAACCATGGGATCACCTAGAGCGCCTTTTCGGCTAAGGTTTGCCGGGAATACCGCGCTGAAGCAGACTTTGGGTCAATGACCGCGTTGTCCCGCGTCTCGCCTGTTCGCTAACCGCGCAGCGAAAGGCAATGGTGCGCTGCTTTTGATCAACCAAGGGATGCCAAGCTCTTAAACTGGCTCGCCGCACGCACGGAAACTGGGTTCAGGCCATTGATTGCAGGTCGAGCAAAATATGTTTGTATGTCATTCCACCTAACCACGTCGGCGTGTAAGCCAAAGTCCAATTCGGAAGAAAACCAGCTCAAGACCAAAATACAGAAGACACAGCACGGCTATCGGCAGAAGGCACATGGCCGCTGTTCCAAAGTAGGTCGGAAAGTCACTATCGAAGACTTCGGCAAGCACCGTGCTGCCAAACATCAAGCCAATCAAGGTGATCACGGCAATCAAGCTGCGCAGGGTGGCAATCGGTTCGTTTGGAGCTTTTGGTTCAGTGTTTGACGCAGACATAGGGAGTCCTTTGGTCTGAGCGCGTCAAAAGGCTTCCCTTTTGATATACATGACATAAATCCCGTCCAAAGTCATCAACCGCCAAGTTTTCCACAGAAATCTGGAACGTCGCAACCACAGCAAAACCGCTCTCACACTGCGTTCAAAAGGGAACCCTTTTGGCAATGGCAAAGCCGCGTCAATCGCGGCTTGCTCAATCGCAAATGTATGAGACCATAGAGTTATGGATTTAAAGGAGGAAACCACAAATCGAGGCCGCAAGATTGGCTATGTCAGAGTGTCAGATCATGATCAGACCGAGCATTTGCAGCTTGATGCTTTGGAAGCCGCAGGGTGTCATGTCGTCTACGGTGATCTTGGTGTGTCCGGCGCGAAGATTACCCGAAAAGGACTGACAGATGTACTTGCGGACCTTGAGACACGCGATACGCTTGTGGTTTGGAAACTAGATCGGCTGGGACGGTCTGCCATCCATCTAAACCAAATTCTGATCGAGCTTCGCAATCGCGGTGTGTTCTTTCAGGCGCTCACACAAGGCATCGACACAAATAACGCTGCTGGGCGCATGCTATATGGCCTCCTTGCGGTTTTTGCAGAATTTGAGCGCGAGCAGATCAGTGACCGGACCAAGGCAGGCATGGCGGCGGCAAAGAAACGTGGCAAGCATGTTGGCAGGCCGAGGCTGATCACCGCAGAACAAGCGCGAAAGCTTGCCAGAGAGATCAAATATGTCGGCACGCCTGTTACTGAACTTGCGCGACGTATTGGGGTGTCACCACAGACGCTTGTGCGGGCAATTCACAATACGAGAGGACTGGATGGCTAAAAGGATAGACGAACCAACACTCAAATGGTCTGATAGCGCTAAAACAGCGCTTGATGAACTTGGGAACAGCGAAGTCCTTTATTCGATCTCAAAGGAAGAATGGCTGCGGAAGAAAGTCGATATGCAGATCACGCAAAGGCGTTCTGCTATGCATTTGCTTAACTGATCTACAGGCTCCTGTATCAGCGATGGAATCCTGTTTCAGCTTACAACTTCAGTCGCAACGAATTTTTGGAATCTCTTCAAATGCGGAGTTATCTTCGAGTCTAACGACAATGGCTCTTCTTCTGTCTTCAGCGTACTGATAAACCCACTTGAAGTTTACTGCTTTCGAGCCGCTAGCCAGATCTCCCGGTACTAGCTGAACAATATCTCCGGCCAAGATACTAGTCGCGTCGCTTCCACCTCTAACTGGGCGTGTTATTAGGAGATTTGGGGACATGCGCGTGTCAGAGTTGAATGACTCTAGTCCGAAAAATAGCTTGTCGCAATCCGGGCTGTTCAAGACTTCGGCCACTCTACGGTTCTGCACGGTATCAATATAAAACGCCTTTGCTCGGTTGTGTTTGACTGCGTCGGCAAAATTTATTGCAGTAACACAAATCAGAACAGCTACACACACTGCCGCCCCGATAACGAACGACTTCTTCCAATTCTTAGCATGCCTTTCTTTGACTTTCTGTTTCTCACGCTCAATCTCATCAAGTGTGTGAGAATAGTGCTTCAAGACGTGGCTCGGAATCGTTCCCATTTCCTGGTCCAAACTATGGTCTTCCATAATTTGATTTAGGGCTTCGTATGTTCTGCGAAGTATAGTCTCGTCTTGAATATTAAAAAAAACAACGGGATGTTCCAATGATCTAAGGCACAGTTCGATCCCCATACCCTTGCGCGCTTTGTGTCTTTGGTGAGAATTGAGAAATGCTCGGCCTATACTTTGCCCGATTGCATCTGCCGCTCCTCGATTTCCTATCGAATAGTGTTGGACGGCTTCAGGGATTGTCCATTCTATCGATCTCATGTCTGAAATTTGAAGAAGAGTTTGCTTTTGAAAGCTCGGGCCGTGAAACAGAATTACCCGATTCAAAGTGGTATTTATTGTTATACCTACATCTTTCCCAAAAAGCTTGAGGTCGTCATCTTTGAAATCTCGGTACAAAATTCTTTCAGAATCGTTCATCTTGCTTGCCTCAAATTCGAAATTTGAGTGTTTGCGTGAACGGAAAATTGTGGGCAAGCAATATGCAGAAATCTACATATTGACAGTCAAATGGTGCTATTAGTTTGGGTGGTTCTTGGCTGAACTGGCTTCAAGGCAAAACTGGATCACGCTTTAGCGCATTGAATTCGGCAGCCATGAAGAGGTTGTGTTTGAGGGAAAAGAAGACAAAACGGGTGCGTACAACAGCTTGGTTGCTTCGTTCCTGTCAGGGCTGGTAAACATTCCTGCACAGCTGCCGAGTGAAGTCAGAAGAACGATATACAATGCTCGCTCGGACTGTTTATTCGTCAACCGAAAGAGGTTTGAAAGAGCGAAACCGATAAGGCTCGCTCCAATCATCCCCCACGCTAGCGAAGTTAGCGACAGCATAAATCCTAGAGCGCCACCAATTTCAATGGCTGTCGAGTAAACAAGCTGCCAAAGGTACCACCCTAGTAAGGCACATGAGAGAGTAACTATAATGTGCATTCTCGAATATTCCCCGCCGGATAGTTTACGTGCTGCTTAATTGGTTCCTGAGCGACGGCAGGACCAAGCGCCTTTGTTCGGCGAATGCACGAACATTATTGGCCAAAAGTTTGTACGAAAAAATCTAGAGAAAAATGCATATTGACTTGCGGTTTTAGTGGGAGGTGTGAGCTGGGTAAGATAGGCGATTTCTGGGAATTTCTATCGGCAAGAACGCTCATTTTCTTCCAACAGGTTCTTGCCACTGTCATCGACCTCGGCTTTCGCGCAGATCCTGCGAAATACTAGCTCGATCTCTCTTCTCTTCGCCAAGACCTTGCCTGATTTCTTTGAGAGCTTCCTGATCACAGTGATTTTGCGGCTCAATATCCCAACCGCGATCAAAACTCGCGATCCTCTCGCCGTTTTTCCTGACCTCAAGTTTGGAAATCAGACCTCCATCGATCCCAAAGCGCGAAGGTTGCTGAAACACTTTCGCAGAAAAGCTATATTCTGGCTGAGATTTGAGCCTGCCTTTGGTCCAGCCACCATAGTTGATGTCGTTGTTCTCCAGGGTGATGGTTTCAGATGTACTTTGTTGCGCGCGCAATTTTGCGGTGTCGCTCGTACCCAGTTTGAAACGCTTATCTGTCATGTTTTGTGTGCCTTGTTTGTTGATTAGCTGAACGATGCAAGCGCCATGCCAAGAGGTTCCTAGCGCCCTCTTGACCTGTCTTTTTCCGGCGCCTGCCTTACGGCAAATTTGAACTCTTGCTTCATTGTGTTGGGCTTGCCTAAGGAGAACCGCTTGGCTGCCTGATGTTTTTGAGGCGTCGGCAATCCACGTCGAATACCCATAGAGCCCATAGGGGCCAGATTGGGCGTGGGTTCTTTTTTGGCGAGCTTGGGTTCCAGTTTTGGGTTTGCGTTGTCCTTATCGCGTATTTGAGTGCCATCTGCGGCGGCGTTAAAGCTGCGCTTCGTTTCGTCCGACATTGTTGTCTCCATCTCTGCAATGAGAAATGGCGACCCTTGGGCCGCCATTTTTGTTTGAACGCTTTAAGCTGGGGCCTCTTCGGTCTCAGGCTCGCTATGCAAATCTACCCCCAGCTCTTTGAGGGCCGGATCTTCAAACCAGCGGGATTTATGCGCGATCAGCGGCGGCATGTTCTCAATAAACACAAGCTGCTTGTCCTTGTGCATGCGCATCAACTCGTCGGGGTAGGCCAGCTTGCGCTGAGATGCAGCCGTTGTGCTGGTGGTGGTCGTGCTGCTGTTGGTGGTGATCCCCCCTTGGCCACTGCTTGTGCCAAAGCTACGTGCGATTGCGGAACTCAGGTTCCACACGGTGGTCTCCCCGCAAAGCGCTGAAAAGTATTTGGCTGTCATCTCATCGCTGGAGCCGAAGTAGTTCAGCATGCCCGTGTTGGAGATGAAGCTCTGCCAACCTTTCCCATAGATTTTTTCAAGCTGATTAAGGTCCTGAATAATCCCCCAAAGCTGGATGCCGTATCCCGCCATCAAGCCATAGGCCTGCTCCACCATGCTCAGGCGACCAAGGGCCGCCATCTCATCCAGAATGAAGAGCACGGGTTTTTCTGGTTTCTGATCAAGATTGCGGGCGTTCACCGTTAGGGCTTGCTGGACCAACATGCGCAGCCAGGGGGCGAAGGTAGACAAGCGATCTGCAGGCAAAACAAGATAGACCGTCATCTTCTTGCGCTTCAAATCTTCGAACTTGAAATCTGACCGTGAGACGTTCTCCTGAATGCGCAGGCTGTCCAGGAAGTGGGTATGGGACTGTGCGGTGGCAATCACGCTGGCCAACAGCTTCTCTTCTTTCTGTAGACACCGCACACCAGTGCTGGCGACGATATGATGCGGCGAGTTCAGCATGCGGTTATACAGGGCTTCCTGATCTTCCCCATCCAGCAGGGTCAGTTCACGCACCCGTGTCAGTGTGCGTCTGCCCTCCTCCTCGGGATCTGTCGCCACATAAAGGATGAGGCCCTGCAGGTAGGCGACTGCTTCTTTGTCCCAGAAAGCATCTTGGTTCTGACCTTTCACAACCAAAGCATCTGCCAGCATCATGGAGTTCTCAGTGATGTCGATGTCATCGAGTTTTAGCCAGTCCAATGGATTGAATTTGGCGGTCTTGATGCCTTTGACTTTGGCGATGCCCCAAGGGTCAACGATCATCACCTCTTGGCCCATGTCTTTGCGCGCTTGCGCCGTCACAAGAGCGTTCTCGCCTTTTGGATCAATCACCAATGTAGAGCCCAAATAGGTCAGTAGATTGGGAATGATCTGGGTTGTGCCTTTGCCAGAGCGTGTTGGTGCAATGGTCAGAAGGTGGCGATCTCCTGGATAGGCCAGCCCGTAAACGGTCTTGTCCAAGATTACTGAGCCAAATCTCACACCATCATCCGTATACAGGCTGTGGTCATCAATATCCTCAACAGTGGCCCAACGGCTGGAACCGAAGGTGGTTGGAACTTCGCCAAGGGATTTGATGGCGCGGCCAAGCCAATAGCCAAGAGCAACAAAAAAACCGACGAAAGACACAAGCCAGGCGGAGCCCCAGCCCAGCAGTCCGTCATTGATGATGGCAAGAAAGACCACCGCGCCAGTCAGTAACCAGAACAAAAGCTGGCGCAGATGGCGTGCGCTGGGGGACAGAAACCAGCCAATGCTGAAACCCAGCCCGACAGAACAAATCATCATCGCGATCCGTAGTCCCGCTAGATAACTGCTGTAGGAATTGCCGTAGCTGCTGTAGCCATAAGTATCGTTGGTAAAAAATTGCGCCGCCGTCGGGTCTGCGAGCAGGCAGAGTGAAGCGGTTGCGGCCAATGTGGCCACAGGGTGTTTGTGCCAAGTCATGACACTCTCCTTTTTTAGAAAGTTGCGAGTGTCCGCGACGCTAGGCTTTCCAAAGGAAAGCTCAGTGGTAGTGGTGGAATAGAAAGGGGTAGGGCGCGGATTTACCTGTCGAGAGCATCCAGCATGGCCCGCCAGTTTTGGCGCGCACCAAGAACACGTATGATGTTAAGCGCATTTGCTTCCGGCAAATAGATGATCACGTGCCGACCGCTTGGATGAATACGCACAGCAAGCTGAAACTCTGCATAAAGCCGTCCCAGCTCTGGCATGTCGCAGAGCGCGTCAAACACATGCTGAATGCTATCTAGGTAGTTGTCGGCCTGGTCTTCTCCCCAAGTGTCACGGGTGTAGAGCCAGATATCTTCCAGATCGGCCTGCGCTTTGGGAGTGAGATGAAGAGCGAGCCGATCAGACTGGCCCATGCTGACCTTTTAGCCCTGCTTTGAAGCTTGCCATATCGAAGGGCTGTGCTGCCCCACTCTGCAGACCTTCATCAATGGCGGACTGCAACGCCACGACCGCTTGTTTGCGCTCTTGATCCTGGCGGATCAAATGGCGCACGTAATCGCTCGCATTGGCATAGGTCCCATCTGCGGTCTGGGTTTCCACCCAGTCCTTCATTGGGTCCGGCAGCGATACGTTCATAGTGGCCATCAAAAGCTCCTCAGTCATGCGAATAGAATAGCAAAAATGACAAAGTTTGTCAAATTTGATGGCGGAGTTTGTCATTCAGAGTGCTAATTTAACTGATTTCTTGGAGTAACGGCATTCTTTGTTCAGTTGGAAATTTAAGGCGATGGGTATTGTTTGCCCGTAAGTGGCACTACTCTAATCGTCGCTCGCAAGATTTTAGAGCCAACGAATGCGCCCCAAGAAAGGAGCGCATTCGGCTTCTATTATTGGAAAAGGAAGTCATCCTGCGAAAGGAGTGCTGAAGAAACATTCGTCAGCGTAACGCTTGCACCATCATCCGATACAATCTCGGTGTTCCCGTCAATCTCGGAAATCGTCAAATCAGCAAAGCTGTCTGGTCCGCCATTGAACTGAATCATATCGACCCCGTCTTCAAAGTCGCTGATCGTATCGTTCCCAAAGCCGGCGTTAAATTGGAAAGTATCTGCTCCACCGCCGCCAGTAAGGAGGTCATCACCCGCCTTTCCCAGCAACCGGTCGTTGCTGTTAAAGCCCTTAATGACGTCGTTGCCCATCCCACCGATTAGCGACTTTGCGGCGATGCCAGCGGAATCCAGGACAGTTCCATCAGCAAACTCGATCTGCTCCATGTCCTCTTGAACATTGGCGAAATGATCGATCACTGTCAGTGTATCGCCATTGTTCATGGTGATGACTAAGTCGTGGCCATCATTTTGCGAGAAGGTAACATCTGCTGCATTCTGATCCGTCAGCACAATGCGGTCGTTGTCTGAGAAGTAGCTGAAGTCAGTGATCACATCGTTGCCGTCACCCAAGGTGTAACGGTAGGTGTCGGCCCCATTACCGCCATTCAGCGTGTCGTTCCCAAGGCCACCCGAGAACACATCATTACCAAAGCTTCCAAGCACCAGGTCGTCGCCTGAACCATTCTGATCGTTGATCGCTTTAGTCGAGATTCCAGCGAAATCCAGAACAGTTCCATCAGCAAACTCGATCTGCTCCATGTCCTCTTGAACATTGGCGAAATGATCGATCACTGTCAGTGTATCGCCATTGTTCATGGTGATGACTAAGTCGTGGCCATCATTTTGCGAGAAGGTAACATCTGCTGCATTCTGATCCGTCAGCACAATGCGGTCGTTGTCTGAGAAGTAGCTGAAGTCAGTGATCACATCGTTGCCGTCACCCAAGGTGTAACGGTAGGTGTCGGCCCCATT
>NZ_JAGHRO010000015.1 GCF_017743735.1 Shimia sp. R9_2 | reverse complement strand
GAGCGCTCACATCTTGGTCTGCCCCACCAATGGCGTGATCTGACGCCGCTTGAACACCGCCTCCCGCCAGGTGATGAAGCTGATCGCCCCGATGATCACCAGCGCCCCCACCAGCACCCAGGCATCGGGCTGCTCGCCAAAGGCCAGCCAGCCCAGCAGCACCGCCCAGACCATCTGCAAAAAGCTCACCGGCTGGGTCACGGTGACCGGCGCGGCCTTAAACGCCAGCGTCATGGTGTAATGGCCCGCCGTGGCAAAACAGGCCACCGCAAACAGGATCACCAGCTCTTCAAACGTGGGGGTCACCCAGACCGACAGCGCCAGCGGCGCAAGCCCGATGGTGACCGTGACAGACAACATGCCGACCACCACGGTCGGGCTCACTTCCTCACTCAGCTTCTTGGCAATCAGATAGCCCCCGGCAAAGCCCAGCGCCGTGAACAGCATGGCAAAATGCCCGGGGCTCAGCTCGCGAAATCCAGGCCGCAGGATGATCGCCACGCCAATAAGCGCCACAATCACCGCCGCAATCCGGCGAAACGCCAGCTTTTCTCCGAGGAACAACGCCGCGCCCAGCGTCACATAGACCGGTGAGAGATAGTTCATCGCCGTCACCTCGGCGATGGGTATCCGCGCCATGGCAAAGAACCACGCCACCACGGCCCCCGTGTGCAAAACGCCTCGCAATGTGAACAGCCCCACCTGTCGGCGGCTCAGCTTGGCCGCCAGAATGGGCCGGATCATCGGGATCAGAAACACCACGCCCAACGCATAGCGCAGAAAGGCCGTCTCAGAGGCGGGCAGCCTTGTGCCCACCAGCTTCACCAAAGCCGTCACCGCCACAAAGCAAAGCCCCGTGGCCAGCATCCAAAACACGCCTTTCAGCGGAGACCCCGCCTCCGCACCTGTCTGAGCTGCATCTGTCATGGCCTCACTTAGGCACGCGCTGCCCCAAGAGTCGAGATAGCAAACAGGTTAACCTTCAAAACTCCGTCATCTGCCCGCGAGCCTCTTGCGCCAAGGCAGCCCCGCCCCCACTCTTGGCCCGGCCCTGCCCGTGGTCAGCCCGTTGACCCCGGCATTTGATGCAGCCCGTTTACAAAATATTGGGACGCGCGGCCTAAACCATAGCTGCTGGAACAAGGTGGTCTTTTTATGCGTTCTAAACAGTCTCTTCCTCCTGCCGTGCGCCTGTCGCTCAAACGCGGCCTGATCGCGGCCAGCATCGTTGGCCCGCTCCTGACCTTCATCAACCAGTGGCCCGCGCTTTTTGGCGAAGCCACCTTTGATCCTCTGGCCGCCTGCCTGACCGCCGTAATCCCCTTCTGCGTCAGCAGCCTGTCGACCTATTTTGCGCAGCCCAAAGCGCGCCCCAGCGAGGAAACCGAGGCAGAGCGCGCGCCGGAGATTGAGATCCGCACCGTGGTGGAAGAGCGCACCGTCTATCCGGACGGCCTGCAGGACGCCACCGCCCGGGTCGAGACCATCCGCAACAACGCCTCCAACGTGAACCGCACCTCCCGCGAACGGGTGGAGTTCATCTCCAACCTCATCGCTCAGGCCGAAAGCCTCGGCGTGGTGTTTGACACCCTCAGCGAAGGCGCCAACCGCGCAGCCCAGAAAGCCGCGCAGGTCGGCAATTCCGTGCGCGATGTGACATTGGAGGTGGACGGCTTTCTGGATCTGACCACAGACACGACCCAACAGATCACCCACATCGCCACCCCGGTGGCAAAGATCGAAACCACCCTTGCGGAGGTCGGCAGCGCTTCCGAAGCCATTCGCGGGCTGGCCGACCGCATCCGCCTTCTGGCGCTCAACTCCGGCATCGAGGCCGCCCGCGCCGGCGAGCAGGGCCGCGGCTTTGCCATCATCGCCGGCGAAGTGCGCGAGCTTGCCGATATGGCGGATGCGGATATCTCCCGCATTCTGGAGCGCATGGAAGGGCTGCAACAGGCGCAGGCCGATCTGTCTGAAACCGTTGGCAAAGTCGCCATCGCCGCCGAAAAGAGCCTTGAGCGCGGCGAGGCCTGCCGCACCCTGACCCGCTCGATTCAGGAAAACATCGACGGGCTGGTCGCCAATATCACCGCCAGCAGCGAAGAGACCCGCCGCCAGCTTCCGCTCTATTCCGAGATTGTCTCCGAAATCCGCAGCATCAAAGACAACACGCAAGCCGCGGTGCAGGGCTCACAGAAAAACATCGAACTCTGCGGTGAGGCTCTGAGCCTTCTGGACATGGCACCTGCACCTCAAGGCCAGCCGCTTCCTCAGGCCATGTAAGCCCCGGCCTTCCCTCCAAAGGGCGCTGCCCCTTAAGGCAGTGGGATAAACTCCTCCGTGTCCCCCGGCGGCAGCTGAAAGCGCCCATGCGCCCAGTCCCCAGCAGACCAATCTGCCTTGGCGGCCTCAATCTTCTCTTTGCTGGAGCTGACAAAGTTCCAGGAAATATAGCGCGGCCCGTTCATCGTCGCCCCGCCCAGCGCCATCAGCCGCGCGCCCTGCGGCCCGGCCACCGCCGTGATCGCATCCCCGGGGCGAAACACCATCATCTGCCCGGGCTCAAACACATCTCCCGCGATCTCCACCGCGCCCTGCAGCACGTAAAGCCCACGATCCTCATGATTGTCCGGCATCGGCAGCTTGGCACCGGGCTGTAGCACCACATCGGCATAAAAGGTCTCAGACAGCATCGTCACCGGCGCACGCGCCCCCCAGGCATCCCCAAGGATCAGCCGCACCTCTTTGCCCTCGCCTTCCAGCACCGGCAGCGCCTCTTTGCCGTGATGCTCAAACATCGCCGGATCATCCTCGCGCTCCTCCGGCAGGGCAATCCAGGTCTGAATGCCAAACAGGGAACTCGGCGATTGCCGCGTCATCTCACTGGTGCGCTCTGAATGGGTCACGCCATTTCCCGCCACCATCCAGTTCACCTCTCCGGGGTAAATCATCTGATGGGTGCCAAGACTGTCGCGGTGCTCAAACTCCCCGCGATAGAGGTAGGTCACCGTGCCCAAACCGATATGGGGATGCGGGCGCACATCTATGCCCTGCCCGGTCAGAAACTCCGCCGGTCCCATTTCATCAAAGAAAATAAACGGCCCCACCATCTGGCGCTTGGGTGCTGGCAAGGCGCGGCGCACCGAAAACCCGCCCAGATCACGCGCACGGGGAATGATGACGGTTTCAATGCTGTCCAGCGTCGCAGCATCAGGGCAAGAAGGCTCAAGGGCGGGGTTCCAACTCATGGCGGGTCTCCTCAGACAACAGCTGCCACAAACCTAGCCGCAAACCGCCTTGCGACAAACCGCGACCCGCGCACAGTCTCTGTGCAGCCTCGGCGCAGCGCTGGCGCCTCCCACGCCAGCCCGCCTTCTCATTCCCCAAATATCCCGGGTGAAGCCCCAACCTGTTGGGGCGAGGGCAGCGCCCTCAAACACCGGCTGCCCCTACATGCCCCAGATCAGCTTGGCGGCAATCGCCCACATGGTCATCCCCACCAGCACATCCAGCACCTGCCAGGCGCGTGGATTGGTGAACAGCGGACGCAACAGCCGCGCCCCAAACCCCAGTGAGAAGAAAAACGCAAAGCTCGCCACCGCAGCTCCCAGTCCAAAGGCCCAGGTGGGTGTGTATTGCGCCGAAATCCCCCCAAGCAGCACCACCGTGTCCAGATAGACATGCGGGTTGGCCCAGGTCAGCAGCAAACAGGTGGTGACAGCCGCCCCAAGACTGCCCACTGTGCGGCCCTTCTCTTCCAGCGCATCGCCGCCCTTCATGGCCGCGCGGAAATTCATCGCGCCGTAAACAAACAGGAACGCCGCTCCTGCATAACGCACAAAATCCAGCGCGCTGGGATTGGCCGCAATCAGCACGCCAAATCCGGCCACACCCAGGGTGATCAGGATGGTGTCAGAGATCGCGCAGGTCAGCACCAAGGGCAGCACATATTCACCCCGCAGGCCTTGGCGCAGCACAAAGGCATTCTGCGCCCCAATCGCCATGATCAGCGAAAATCCAAGCACAAACCCTGCCGCTGCGGGGCCCATAATGCCCGCCTCAATCCCCGTCCCAACGCCTGTCTCAACCATCTGCTGTCCTTCCTGAGCTTGCGGATTGACTAAAGCGCCCTCTAAAATTACTCAAATTAAAACATCTGCCACATCATTAGGGCAACTAATGCAACTCGACTACGCCCATCTCGCCGCTCTTGCCGCGATCCTGCGCACCGGCAGCTTTGAGGCTGCCGCTCAGGAGTTGGGCGTGACCCAATCCGCCATTTCCCAACGGCTGAAAACCCTGGAGGAGCGCGTGGGCATGCCATTGGTGCTGCGCGGCACCCCGTGTGAGGGCACCGAGACCGGCCGCCGTCTGGCCGCGCATCTGGATCAGGTGGGCCTGCTGGAAGGCGCGCTCGCGCGAGATCTGGAAACGCTGTCACCCCGCGTCGCCCGCCTGCGCATTGCCGTAACCGCCGACAGCCTGGCCACATGGTTTCTCAAAGCCGCCGCCGAGGTGCCTGATCTGCTGTTTGATCTGGTGGTGGATGATCAGGATTTCTCCGCAGACTGGCTGCGCCGCGGCGAGGTCGTGGCGGCCGTGACCGCCCATGAGGCGCCCATTGCGGGCTGTGACAGCACACCGCTTGGGGCCATGCGCTACGTCGCCTCCGCCAGCCCGACCTATATGGCGCGCCATTTTCCCACCGGCGTCACGGCAGAGGCGATTGCCACCGCGCCTGTCCTGATCTTTGACGCCAAGGACCGGTTGCAACAGATATGGATGGCCCGGAACCTCGGCGTCACCCCCACACCGCCCAGCCACCGCCTGCCCTCCTCCACCGGCTTTGTGGAGGCCAGCCTGTTGGGGCTTGGCTGGGGCATGAACCCGGAGCCCCTGATCCGCCCGCATCTGCAAAGCGGCGCGCTGGTGCCGCTGATCCCTGACACCACCTATGACACCCCGCTGTTCTGGCAATCCAGCCGCCTGCTCGCCCCCGCACTTGGGGCGCTCAGCAAGGCGGTTCAGCGCGTGGCCAAGCAAACCCTGCCGCCCACATCCCCGCTCACATCGCCATCCACATCCCCGCCGCGCTGACCGCGCATAAAACCAATTTCAATAAAATTTGCATAAATTCCCCGTGCGCCGCGTTGATGTAGTGAGGCACAGCTTTTCCAGCGCCGTTCTCTTGTCGCCAGAAGGCCGCACAGACAGAGAGCGCCCGCGCGGTCTGCCCACCTCGCCCTGACAGTGTCACGCAGACAACCAAAGCGAAGGACTACCAAGATGCAGTTTTTGAAATCCCTCCTGTTTCCCGCCCTCCTGACCGCCACGCTCACCACCGCCGCGATCACGCCCGTCGCGGCCAGCGCGTCGGCCGCCTCAGCCGAAGCCCCGCAGATCACCGCAACAGCAGAGACCACGCTGATCAACAACGCAGGCACCCCCATCGGCAGCGCCAGCTTCATGCAAGGCCCGCGCGGCATTCTGATCTCGCTGTCGGTCGAAGGCCTGCCGCCGGGCAAACACGGCATGCATTTTCACGCGGTTGGAGAATGCGCCCCGCTTGACACTTTCAAAGGCGCCCATGGCCACATCATGCCCGGCAACCTGCCCCACGGCTTCTTCAACGCTGACGGCCCGCACGCAGGCAATCTGCCCAACCTGATCGTTGGCGCGGACGGCACCGCAGAGGTCGAGCTCTATACCAATCTTCTGATGCTTGATCAGGGCGACGGCAAAGTGCTCGATGAGGACGGCTCCACCTTGGTGATCCACGCAAATCCGGACAATCACTTTTCCCAACCCATCGGTGGCTCCGGCGGGCGCATCGCCTGCGGCGTCATCACCGCGCGCTAACCTCCTCCCAGCGCGCAAAACAAAAGGCCCGCAGCTCCCCGCCGCGGGCCTTTTTTACATCTCGGGGACGCAGCCGCTTAGAGCTGTTCCATCACCTCGTCAGAGGCTTCAAAGTTTGCTGTCACACGCTGCACGTCGTCGTCATCTTCCAGCGCGTCGATCAGCTTCATCAGCTTCTGCATGCCTTCCAGATCCATCTCGGTGGTGGTGGTAGGCTTCCAGACAAGCTTGGTGCTGTCAGATTCGCCCAGCGCCGCTTCCAGCGCGTTGGAGACGTCGTTCAGATCGGTGTCTTCACACCAGATGATGTGGCCATCCTCAGAGCTCTCCACATCCTCGGCCCCCGCCTCGATGGCCGCTTCAAAGACAGCATCCGCATCACCCACAGACGCCGGGTAAGTCACCTCGCCCTTGCGGTCAAACATGAAGCCCACAGAGCCGGTCTCGCCCAGATTGCCGCCATTCTTGGAGAAGGTCGAGCGCACGGTGGAGGCGGTCCGATTGCGGTTGTCGGTCATCGCCTCAACAATCACCGCCACGCCATTGGGGCCATAGCCCTCATAGCGGATTTCTTCATAGTCATCCCCGTCACCGGCAACGGATTTCTTGATCGCGCGTTCGATCACATCCTTGGGCACGGATTGGCTCTTGGCCTCTTTCACGGCCAGACGCAGACGCGGGTTCTTCTCCGGGTCCGGGTCGCCCATCTTCGCGGCAACGGTGATCTCTTTGGAAAGTTTGGAAAACAGCTTGGAGCGCGCGGCGTCCTGACGCCCTTTGCGGTGCTGAATGTTTGCCCATTTACTATGGCCGGCCATGGTTCGCCTCCGGGTCTGTTATGGCAGATGTTCTATATCAGGGGTCTCTATACGTCAGAGCGGCCAAAATCCGCAAGCGGCTTGCGTTTCCTGCCCCCCTACGGTTGAGATGATCGCATCACTTTGACCACAGGCGCTTTTCATGACCACCGACCAGATCATCCTCTTTGCCCTCTTTGGCGGCGTGTTTGTCATGCTGCTCTGGGGGCGGTTTCGCTATGATCTGGTGGCATTTACCGCCCTGCTGCTCGGCGTCGTGCTTGGCGTGATCCCCACCAAAGAAGCTTTTTCCGGCTTTGGCCACCCGGCCACGCTGATTGTGGCGCTGGTGCTGATTGTCTCCGCAGGGCTTGTGCGTTCCGGCGCGGTGTTTCTGATCACCCGCACACTGGTGGACAGCGCGCGCAAACTGGGCAGCCACATTGCCATCATCGGTGCCATCGGCGCGCTCTTGTCGGCCTTCATGAACAATGTCGCCGCGCTGGCCCTGCTGATGCCAGTGGACATCCAGACCGCACGCAAGGCAGGCCGCAGCCCCGCGAAATCGCTCATGCCCCTGTCCTTTGCCACCATTCTTGGCGGCATGGCCACGCTCATCGGCACACCGCCTAACATCATCATCGCCTCGATCCGCGAGGATGCGCTTGGCGCGCCTTTCAAGATGTTTGACTTCGCCCCTGTCGGCGGCCTCACCGCCATTGCAGGCCTGCTGTTTGTGGCGCTTATCGGCTGGCGCCTGATCCCGGATCGCGAGGACGCAGGCAAGAAGGTCTCAGACCTTGGCCAATATATCGCCGAACTCACCGTGCCCGCAGACAGCAAGCTCATCGGCAAACGTCTGGCAGAACTTGAGCCCAACGCCGAAGATGCCGATGTGCAACTCCTCGGCCTGATGCGGAGCGGCAAACGGATGTATGGCACCGCGCGCAACAATGTGCTGCGCGAAGGCGACGCGTTGGTGCTCGAAGCCAGCCCCGACGCGCTGGATGAATTTCGCGCAGCCCTCTCGCTTAACTTCTCAGATGAAAAACGCGAGGAGCACCTCAATGCCGCAGGCGAAGGTCTGGACATCATCGAAGTTGTGGTGCCAGAAACCGCCCGCATCGCAGGCAAGACCGCACAGGCGCTTGGCCTTGCGTGGCGCCAAGGCGCGGTGCTCATGGGCATCTCACGCGAAGGCCGCCGCATCCGCAGCCAGATCCGCAAAACCGTGGTGCAGCCCGGCGACATCCTCCTGATCCTCGTTCACAAGGACCGCGGCCCGGATGTCACAGACTGGCTCGGCTGCCTGCCGCTCGCAGACCGCGGCCTTGTGGTGACCGCCAACAGCAAAATGTGGCTCGCCATTGGCCTCTTTGTGGGCGCGGTCGCCGCCGCCTCACTCGGGTTGATCTACCTGCCCATCGCTTTGGGTCTGGTGGTCGTGGCCTATGTGCTCGCCAAGATCGTGCCGCTCTCCGAACTCTATGATCACGTCGAATGGCCGGTGGTGGTCCTGCTCGGCTCCATGATCCCGCTAGGCGCGGCTCTGGACAGCTCCGGCGGCACCGCTCTGATCGCCAACAGCCTTGTCAGCCTCACCGCCGGTCTGCCCGCTTGGGCCGTGCTGACGGTCTTGATGCTCGTGACCATGACGCTTTCCGATGTGCTCAACAACACCGCCACCACCATCGTCGCCGCCCCGGTCGGCATCCAGATGGCACAGGCGTTGGGTGTCTCCGCCGATCCCTTCCTGATGGCGGTGGCCGTGGCGGCCTCCTCGGCCTTCCTCACCCCCATCGGCCACAAGAACAACACGCTGATCCTCGGCCCCGGCGGCTACAGCTTTGGCGACTACTGGCGCATGGGCCTGCCGCTGGAGATCCTGGTGGTCGCCGTGTCGATCCCCGCCATTCTGGTGTTCTGGCCGCTGTAAACCAATCGCCCGGCATAGCCGGGCCGCGCCCGCCCCTCCCCACGGGAGGGCGCTTTGCCAGCGGCGAGCCATAAAGCCACGTGCGTTTTTGGTGGAAAGCGCCCGCAGGCATCTTTCGTCATACATGCGCCCACCCAGGGTCAGGCGCGCCCCTCCGTTGCGCCCTGCACCGCGCGTTGCCTTCACCTTTCGCGCGGCCCGAAAATCGCACCTCCGCAATACCGACGGGATACCGACGCAAAACAGCCCCCGAAAACCATGGTTAACGGAGGCTGTTGCGTGCTGTGAAATATTTGGCTTGTTAGCCGTAAGTCGACACCGCTGTGCCCGCCAGCGCGGCGATGTTCAAAAGGCCACGCACAGTGATAGACGGCGTCACGATATGCGCGCGGTTGCCCATCCCCATAAGGATCGGACCAACCTCAAGCCCATCCGCCACCGACTTCAGAATGTTGCGGGTCGCGCCCGCCGCATCGGTGTTGGAATAGACCAGCACATTGGCTTTGCCATTGAGCCGCCCACCGGGGAACAGACGCTCCCGCAGCTCCGGATCCAGCGCTGCATCGGTGTGCATTTCTCCTTCATATTCAAAGTCATGCTCGGTTTGATCCAGCACATCCAGTGCCCCGCGCATCACCCGGCCGGAGTGGCTGTCAAGGTTGCCAAACTGGCTCCCCGAACACAGCGCAATCTTCGGATCCACCCCAAAGCGCCGCACGTGCCGCGCCGCCGCAATCACCGTCTCCGCGATCTGCTCAGAGGTCGGCTCAATGTGGATATGGGTGTCTGCAAGGAACAGCGGCCCCTTGTCCAGAATGATCAGAGAGAGCGAGCCAATCGGGTGCAACTCATTGTTTTTCAACACATCTGTGACGTAACGCAGGTGCCAGCGATACTCACCAAAGGTGCCGCAGATCATGCTGTCCGCATCCCCGCGCTCCACCGCAATGGCGGCAATCGCCGTGTTGTTGGTCCGCAGGATCGCCCGCGCACTGTCCGGGCTAACACCATTGCGCCGCAGCTTCTGGTGATAGGTGGTCCAATAGTCGCGATAGCGCTCATCCTGCTCCGGGTTGATCAGTTCAAAATCAACCCCCGGCTTGATTTTTAATCCAGCCTTTTCAAGACGATGGCCAACAACTTCCGGACGTCCGATCAACACCGGCGTGTCCACCGTGTCCTCCAGCATCGCCTGCGCCGTGCGCAGCACCCGCTCGTCTTCCCCCTCGGCAAAGATGATCCGGCGACGCGACATGCTGGCAGATTCATAGACCGGACGCATGATCATCGAAGACCGGAACACCTGCGCCTGCAGCTTGTCCTCATAGGCGTAGAGGTCCAGCTCCTTGGTCGCCACCCCGGATTCAATCGCTGCACGTGCCACAGCCACCGCAATGGTCGGCAGCAGACGTGGATCAAACGGCTTTGGAATCAGGTAGTTAGGACCAAATGTCAGCTCCTCGCCTTTGTAGGCCGCGCCCACTTCCGCGCTGGTGGTTTCCCGCGCCAGAGCCGCGATCGCCTCCACACAGGCGAGCTTCATCTCGTCGTTGATCTCGGTTGCACCCGCATCAAGCGCCCCTCGGAAGATGAAGGGGAAGCAGAGCACGTTGTTGACCTGATTGGGGTAGTCCGACCGCCCCGTGGCGATCAACGCCCCTGGAGCCGCCTCACGCGCCTCCTCCGGCATGATCTCAGGTGTCGGGTTGGCCAGCGCAAAGATGATCGGATTGTCCGCCATCTGCTCGACCATCTCTTTGGTCAGAAGGCCCGGACCCGAGACGCCAAGGAACAAGTCCGCCCCTTCCATGGCCTCCATTGTGGTCCGCTTTTCAGTGGCTTGCGCGAATTCCGCCTTCTCCGGCGTCAGGTCGTTGCGCTGCTTATGCACCACGCCTTTGCTGTCCAGCATCAGGATGTTTTCGTGCTGCACACCCATGGTCATCAGCATCTTGAGACAGGCAATCCCCGCCGCCCCCGCGCCCAGCGCCACAACCTTGATGTCCTCGACCTTTTTCTTGGCCACAATCAAAGCGTTATAGGCTGCCGCGGCTGCCACAATCGCAGTGCCGTGCTGGTCGTCGTGGAACACCGGAATGTTCATGCGCTCCTTGCAGAGACGCTCCACCAGAAAGCAATCCGGCGCCTTGATGTCCTCAAGGTTCACCGCCCCAAAGGTCGGCTCCAGACGGCACACCAAATCCGCCAGCTTCTCCGGATCAGGCTCATTCACCTCAATGTCAAAACAGTCGATCCCGGCGAATTTCTTAAACAGAACCGCCTTGCCTTCCATCACCGGCTTACTCGCCTGCGCCCCGATATTGCCAAGGCCAAGCACCGCCGTGCCGTTGGAAATCACCGCAACCAGATTGCCTTTCGCGGTGTAACGCGTTGCATCTGCCGGGTTTTTCTCAATCTCGATACAGGCTTCAGCCACACCAGGGCTATAGGCACGGCTCAGATCGCGACCGGTTGCCATCGGCTTGGTCGCGCGAATTTCCAGCTTACCGGGCTTTGGAAACTCATGATATTTCAGCGCGGCCTCGCGGGCGCGGTCATGATCTTTGGTATTTGTCATTTCTATCTCCCAAGTCCCCTCGCACGGCTTATCGCCGCCCCATCAATCGAGCCATATCCAACATGCGGTTGGAAAAGCCCCATTCGTTGTCATACCAGCCGAAGACGCGCAAAAGCCCGCCCACCGAAACGCTGGTTTCTCGCTCGCTCACAATCAGGGATTCCGGCCGCGCCCGCAGGTCTGTGGAGACCAGCGGCTTGCGCGTCCACCCTAATATTCCTTTGTTTTCCGCCTCTTGGCGCAACAGTGTGTTCACCGCCTCAGCGGTCACTGCCCGCTCTGTCTGGATCGTCAGATCAATGGCTGACACGCTGGCCGTGGGCACACGGATCGCCCGCGCCTCAACCCGCCCTTTCAGATGCGGCAGCACCTTATCAATCATCCTCTGCGCCGAAGTGGTGGTCGGCACCATCGACAAAGCCGCCGCCCGGCTGCGCGCCAGATCGCCACGCGGCTTGTCCACAGTCGGCTGACTGCCCGTATAGCAATGCACCGTGGTCATATGCCCAGAGATCAGCCCGTATTCCGCATCCAGCGCGCGCATCAGCGGCGCCAGAGCATTTGTCGTGCAGGAGGCATTGGAGACAATCACCTGCTCCTTTAGGTCGGCGTCATTGGCGCCAAGCACCACAGTGACGTCAGCCTCATCAGACGGGCCTGAAATCAGCACAGATCGCGCACCCGCCGCCAATCCCCGCTCCGCGATCGCCCGCGTGCCCGCCATGCCTGTACATTCCAGCACCACATCAACGGCGCTGAGGTCGAGCTTGCTAAGATCACTCTGCGCATGAAACGGAACGCGCTTTCCATCCACGATCAGCGCGCCATCAGCGGCTTCAACGCTACCGCGATACGTCCCAAAAACGCTATCATATTCAAAGAGATACACGCAGGTCTCCAGCGGTTCGATGTCATTGATGCCAATGATCTCGATATCGGGATACCCACCTTCTGACAGGATACGCAAAACGGTCCGGCCGATGCGGCCAAACCCATTGATGAAAATACGGGTGCGATCTGCGATCATCTTGCGATCCTGCGAGTCCTCTGGAACGCCAATTGATCCGGTTTGCCGGTCAATTGCCACCCCCAATTCTGCAGAAAAACGACCCAATTTAACCCGTTACCGCTACCACGCGTGGTTTTCTGCGATGCCGTCACGTCACGGCGGTCAACGGAGCTTCATGTGCCGGTTGACGTCTTTGTAGAGCAGATAACGGAACTTGCCCGGACCACCGGCGTAACACGCCTGCGGGCAGAAGGCACGCAGCCACATGTAGTCGCCTGCCTCGACCTCGACCCAATCCTGATTGAGCTTATAAACCGCTTTGCCTTCAAGCACATAGAGCCCATGTTCCATCACATGTGTCTCCAAGAAGGGGATCACGCCGCCCGGCCCAAAGGTCACGATATTGACGTGCATGTCATGGCGCATGTCGTCGGGATCCACAAACCGCGTGGTGCCCCAAGCGCCATCGGTATCCGGCATATGCCCGATGGGTGTGTCCGCATCGCTGGTGACAAAAGCCTCCGGCGCATCAATCCCGTCAACCGCTTCATAAAGCTTGCGAATCCAATGAAACTTGGCGTTTTGCTCCGAGCGATTGGTCAGGCGCCAGTCGCATCCAGCCGGAAGATAGGCGTAGCCGCCTACAGACAAAGTATGATCTTTGCCTTCAATAGACAGAGACACCTCGCCTTCCACCACGAAGACAACGCCCTGTGCGCCCGCCTCAAGCTCTGGCTTGTCGCTGCCGCCACCTGGTGCAACGTCCACAATATAATGCGAGAACGTCTCGCTGAACCCGGACATCGGGCGCGCAATGACCCACACACGTGTGTCGCGCCAGAACGGCAGGTTGGAGGTGACGATATCCGTCAGCGTGCCCTTGGGGATCACGGCAAAACTCTCGGTAAACATCGCCCGATCCGTCAGCAACTGTGTCTGAGGCGGCAACCCGCCCTGCGGTGCGAAATACGGTGTTTTGGTCATGAAAACCCTCCAGAAAAGTCTTGGCCCATCATTGCCAAACTCTCCGCTCAGGCCAATGCAGAAGGCGGGTTTTATGAGCTGAAGGAGTGTTGCGCTTTTCTTGAAAATACCCCGACGCTTTGTGTCCGAAGTTGAAGATCACTCAAATGGTTCGATCAGCTCTGGCCCTGATGCCCGGTTTGAGTTCACCGCGCGATCCACCTGATGAAAGGACAAGAGATCCTCACCTGCTGCTTTCATCAACGTCGCGGCACCGTGCCCCTTCTCCCCAAGCCACAGGCCCCAATCCTCCTCATCAATCACCACAGGCATGCGATGATGGATCTGGGACATGGTCTCATTGGCAGATGTGGTGACAACCGCACAGGTCGCGATGCGCTCCCCTTCAACGCCCCATTCCTGCCAGATGCCTGCAAGCGCCAAGGTCTCTGAACCATGAATATACCAAGGCCAGCGAGTGCCCTCGGAATCCTTGGTCCATTCATAAAACCCCGTCACCGGGATCAAACAGCGCCGCTCCCGACAAGCCGTTCGAAAGGCAGGCTTTTCTGCGATGGTTTCGGCCCGCGCATTGATCAGCAAGGGGCCATCATTCGGGGCTTTGTACCAGCTGGGCAGAAAGCCCCACCGCATGGAGATCAGCTTGCGCCCCGCATCAGCCCCTCCCAAAACCACGTGAATTTGCGTGGTGGGGCAAACATTGTAATTTGGCACCTGCGGCAGGTTGTTGGCCGGGGAGGCCGCAAACATCTGCGCCATGGCGTCATTTGGCAGGGTAACCGCCACACGTCCACACATCAGCGATGGGCCTTCCGCGCCATCTCGATCCGCGCTTCCATCATGGACATGTCCTTCATGATGTCGCGCCGCTTGGTGCGGTCGCCCGTTTCTCGCAACTCTTCCCGCAGCTTCGCCAGCTCACGGGACAAGGACACAAACTCAGGCACGCCCCCGCTTTCTTTCACCAGTCGGTTGATCAGAGCGTTTGCAGGATCTTCTTCCTTCGGCAAAGGCTTTCCCGCCCCTGCCAGATTGTCGAATTCGCCAGCCTCCTCAGCCTCGCGAATTTTCTGATTGATCAGATCGATCAGCGGATGATCCATAACGCCCTCAAAGCAAAACCCCCGCCAGTTTCCCGGCGGGGGTTAGAAACGTCAAGCAATCAGGCGCTTACTTTTTGCTAATTCGGCCATCCAGAGCCGCCGCACCCGCGCCATTCTTCGCCAGATACTCTGCGGTCACATCCGCAAGGTCAGGGCCATAGTCATAGGCGTTTTCAGCATCGCGGAACATTTTGTAGCCATCGCCGCCGTTGCGCACATAGTTGTTAGACACAACACCATACACCTTGGCGAGATCAATCGGCGCACCGCCAACCATCACGTCGCTGATGCGGCTGCCTGCGTCTGCGGCTGCATCAAAGCTGAAGGTCATACCCGCAACCTGCGGGAAGCGGCCTGCACCATCTTCGATTTGGCTCACACCGTTTTCCAGAGCGGCCACAATGGTTTCGCCGGTCACTTGGAAGGTGGACAGAGTGTTTTGGAATGGCAGCACCGTGAGCACCTCACCCATGGTCACTTCACCCGCGTCGATGGACGCCCGCAGACCGCCACCGTTTTGGATCGCGATTTCAACGCCTTGGTCTTTCACACGATCCAGCATCGCGCCTGCAACGAGGTTGCCCATGGCGCACTCGCCTGCCCGGCAGGATCCACGGTCGCCATCAATCGCCGCGTCGGTCGAAGCGACAACACGCGATTTCATCTCCTCAATCGGACCAGCCAGCTCTGCCACGCGCGCCACGATCTCCTGATCTTCCGCCACAGAAGCGTCGAGCAGAATGGTGTCGCCAGTTGCAGCGGTCACATTGCCCGCATCATCAAATGTCAGGGTCAGGTGGCCAACATACTTGGAATACGCATAGGCCTGCACCACTGGCACATTGCCAACCATGGTGGGATAGGCCATCGCGCCTTCTTCGGTGTTGGAGAATTTGGTGTGGGAGTGGCCACCCACAACCGCATCCACGCCAGACACAGCGCCTGCGATCTCCATATCTTTGTTCACACCGACGTGGTTCAGCGCGATGATCTTGGTCACGCCTTCCGCGGTCAGCGCATCCACATCCGCCTGCAGGGCTTCAATCTCGTCCTGGAAGATCACTGCTTCGCCGGGGCTAGAGGTTTCAGCCGTGTCCGTGGCGAGCGCGGAGATGATGGCAACTTTTTCACCGCCAACTTCCAACACCACATGGTTGGTCACTTTTCCGGCAAGAACATCGGATTGGGAGACATCAAGGTTGCCGGAAATCACCGGGAAGGACACACCTTCGACCAATTTGAGCAGGCCTTCCGGACCATCATCAAATTCGTGATTGCCCACGGCCATGGCGTCAAAACCGATCTTCTCCATCATCTCGATTTCCACATCACCTTTGTAGGTCGTGTACATCAGAGAGCCTTGGTACTGGTCGCCAGCATCCAGAACCACGAGGTTCTGACCAGCCAATTCCTCGCGCAACTCGCCAATCTTGGTTGCCACACGCGCATAGCCGCCAAAGCATTTGCCCTCTGCATTGTCCTCTGCCTTGCAGGTCGAGTCATACTTGTTGATCGGCTCGATACGGCTGTGCAGATCGTTGATATGAACAATGTGCAAAGTATAGTCGGCTGCTGCCATACCGGCGGTTACGGCGAGCGCTGCGGCCCCTGTCATCAAACGCGCAATCATGGAGAATCCCTTCTCGTTTTTATCATTCAGTCAATATCGTGCCGCTTAAATGACGCGCATGTCAAAGGTTTAACAAAAGCTGTACAGCTTGACCTTGCGCCCCGCCCGTTGCATGAGCAAGCCATGCTTATTTTCAAGATTTTTCGGGCCGAGGAATGGGCCACTCTGCGCGCCGAGGGCCAAACGGCAGGCGCACCCGTGGATATTGCAGATGGCTTTGTCCATTTCTCGACAGCGGAACAGGCTGCGGAAACCGCCGCCAAACACTTCGCCGGAGAGGAAAACCTGTTTCTGCTTGCAGTTGAGGCTGACACCCTTGGGGAGGATCTGAAGTGGGAGGTCTCTCGCGGCGGCGCCCTCTTCCCGCATCTCTACCGGGCTTTCGCGCTTTCAGATGTCCTCTGGGCACAGCCCCTGCCACTCGTCGATGGCGCGCATCAGTTTCCGGCAGGATTGATCACATGAGCGGTGGCCGTCTTCTTGAAACGCTGGGCATGAAAGCCTTGCGCAGCATTGATCCGGAAACCTCCCATGGTCTGGCGATCCGCGCCATTCAAATGGGCCTCGCCAATGCGCCTGGGCAAATCACCTCACCGCGCCTGCGCACCACTTTCGCGGGCCTTGATCTACCCAATCCCGTTGGTCTTGCTGCCGGATTTGACAAAAATGCCACCGCGCTTTTTGGCCTTGCCAAATCGGGGTTTGGTTTTGTCGAGGTCGGCGCAGCAACGCCTCGACCTCAGCCAGGAAATCCCAAACCGCGCTTGTTTCGCCTGACCGAAGATCAAGCCGCCATCAACCGCTTTGGCTTTAACAACGACGGTATGGAGGCCATCGGCGCGCGCCTGGCACAGCGTCCGAAAGATGCCGTGATTGGCCTCAACCTCGGCGCCAACAAAGACAGCGAAAACCGCGCCGAGGATTTTGCCCGCGTGCTGGCACATTGTGGCGCGCACTTGGACTTCGCAACGGTCAATGTCAGCTCGCCCAACACTGAAAAGCTGCGTGATTTGCAAGGCAAGGCCGCGCTTTCCGCCCTTCTGAGCGGCGTCATGCAGACCCGCGACACCCTGAACCGCAAAATCCCGGTTTTCCTGAAAATCGCACCGGATCTCACTGATGCAGAAATTGGTGAGATCGCAGAGGTGGCTCAGGAAACTGGCGTGGACGCGGTCATCACGACAAACACAACTCTCGACCGTGATGGCCTGGCCAGCGCTCACAAGGGCGAGGCTGGCGGTCTCTCAGGTGCGCCGCTCTTTGAGAAATCGACCCGTGTGCTGGCGCGTTTGTCCGCGTTGACGGACGGCGCTCTGCCACTCATCGGGGTCGGTGGAATTGGATCTGCAGAACAGGCCTATGCCAAGATCTGCGCAGGTGCTTCTGCGGTGCAACTTTATACAGCGCTTGTCTACGGCGGGTTCTCACTTGCAGAGACCATCGTGCGAGAGTTGGACAGCTTGCTGGAACGCGACGGTTTTGCAAATGTCGCAGAAGCTGTTGGAAGCAAACGAAAGGACTGGCTGTGATCACCATTTGGCACAACCCGCGCTGCTCTAAATCACGCCAAACTCTGGCTCTTGTTGAAGAAAAAGGCGACGTCACTGTGCGTCGTTATCTCGAAGACGCGCCCAGCGCGGAAGAGCTTGCCGAGGTTCAGAAACTCTTGGGCGTCAAAGCCGTCGACATGATGCGCACCAAGGAAAAGCGCTTTGCGGAACTTGGCCTGAGCAAGTCTGACGACGACGCCAAATTGCGCGCGGCTATGGCGGAAAACCCGATCCTGATTGAACGCCCGATTGTGCTTAAAGATTACAAAGCCGCCATCGGACGGCCTCCGGAAGCGGTTCTGGAAATCCTCTAAGCTGCTGCGATAGCTGCGCTCAAGCACTTTGAGAGCGCGGGAACTATCCTCGCGCTCAAGCGACACCAATCAGCCAGATTGAAACACTGCGCCGACTTCTGCCTTGATGATCCGCGCAATCAGCGCGCAATCCTCAAGAGAAAACGTCAGCGGGATACGCATATCCACAATGCCCTTCAAGATCCGGTCAGATTTCGGCATCGGCACGCTCGGGGCATAGCGCCAACTGTCGTAACGGGACGTGAAGGCCACGGGCTCAGCGCCACCAAACCACTTCAACTCCACACCGCGCGCACCACAGCGCTTCAGCACTTCGTTGATCTTCTCAACCGACCAATCCAGTAGCAGAAACTGGATCGAGCTGCCCACGTAGCCTTCGCCTTCAGGCCGCTCCACAACAGTCAGCCCGAGCGTATCGCGCAGCCCATCCAAGATCACATCGTGCCGCGCATTCCAGGCCGCGACGCTGTCAGAAAGCTTGCGCAGTTGCGGACGCAGGATAGCGGCGCGCAGGTGATCCATACGGCCGGACACATTTGGCGTGTCATACTTCACGCCTTCGAAGACCTCGGCCTCGGGCACGGCTCCATTGCGACCATAGAGCATGTAGCTACCGGACAAGATGGTCGCCCGCGCCATGAGCTCCGCATCATCACTGATCAGAAAGCCGCCCTCGCCCGAATTCATATGCTTGTAGGTCTGCGTGGAATAACACGCCATCGCCCCAAACCGGCCAGACGGGATGCCGCGCCAGCTGCCGCCCATTGTGTGGGCGCAATCTTCGACGACACGAATGCCGTGTTGGGCGCAAATCGCCATCAGCGCATCCATGTCGCAGATATGCCCCCGCATATGCGAAAGCATCAGCACGTCCGCCTGATCCGCCTTGGCTTCCAGATCGTCGAGATCAATCACCAAGCCTTCGGTCACACCCACAAACACCGGCACAGCGCCCACGCTCGCAATCGCACCGGGAACCGGAGCCAGCGTGAAGGCATTCGTCAGCACTTTGTCCCCTGCGCCAACGCCCATTGCCCGCAAGGCGCAACCCATCGCATAGCCACCCGAGGCCACCGCGAGACAGTATTTCGCGCCCACACTCTGTGCAAATTCCTGCTCCAACAAAGAGACTTCGCCCACCTCCCCTTCGGTCAGGTTGTAGCGATGCAGACGCCCCGTCCGCATAACTTCTACGGCAGCGGCAATCGCCTCCTCAGAGATGGGTTCCTGCTGGGTGAAATTGCCGGTAAAAACTTCGCTCATTGGGGCCTCAATGAATTAGCGCTGCATAAGCATTACGAGAGATCGGATGCCGCCGCAATCAACTGACGGGATCTGCCAGCAGAGTATCCACCACCTGCGGCAATGAAGCGTAGTCATGCAGCAGCGCCTCAGGGTCGAGCGCCGCCATATCCTCTCCACTGGGTCCAAAGGTCACCAACACGCTCGGCACGCGAGCTGCCTTGGCTGTATTGCGGTCTGTATCGCTGTCGCCAACCAGGAGCGTTTTTGCCGGATCGCCTCCCAAACGGCGCGCGGTTTCGATCAAAGGTGCGGGATCAGGTTTGCGCACAGGCAATGTATCTGCTCCGACCAAGGCCCCAAAGGCCTCGCGCACGCCTAGCGCGATCAAGAGCTGTTGGGCCAGCGCTTCAGGCTTGTTGGTGCAAATGCCTACGCCATAGCCAAGCGTTTTCAACTGCTCCACCGCCTCCATCGCACCATCATAAAGCACGGTGTGCTCGGCAATAGCGCCACCGTAAGCCTCAAGCAGAACTGGATAATAGCGATCTATCGTCGCCTCATTCATCGCGCCCATACGTGTGAGACCTTCTGTGAGCATCCGCCGCCCACCGCGCAAAGCAACGCCTGCATCCCGTTCAACGCTTAAAAGGTCGCCATACCCCATGTTCCGAAAACAATGGTTGGCCGCTGCAATCAGATCCCCACTTGTGTCCGCCAGAGTTCCATCCAGATCAAAAACCACTGTTTTCATCCGCTTATCCCTTAAAATGCGCGAGTTCCCGCCCACGGCTGTTACAAGGCGCAACCTGAATTGAAGCTTGTCGGCCTTGCACCCTTCCTGCACTCCGATAAAACGGGCACAACCGAAATACAAAGAGAAAACAAATGAGCATAGCCCTCATCATCCTTGCCGCGGGCAAAGGCACACGGATGAATTCGGACCTGCCCAAGGTGCTGCACCCGATTGCGAACGCCCCGATGCTGATCCATGCGATGCAGGCCGGCCAAGCTTTGTCTCCGGAAAAAACGCTGGTTGTGGCAGGCCATGGTGGCGAGCTTGTCGCGAAAGAAGTTTCTGATTTTGATCCTGACGCCGAAGTGGTTTTGCAAGAAGAGCAAAAAGGTACAGCCCACGCAGTGGACATGTGCCGAGAGGCGCTCGCTAATTTTGATGGTGATGTGATTGTCCTCTTCGGGGACACCCCATTTGTACGCGCTGAAACCCTTGAGAACATGGTCGCAGCAAAAGAGCAGAACGCGGTCGTGGTGCTTGGCTTTGACGCTGCAGATCCCGGAAAATACGGCCGCCTGATTATGAATGGCGATCAGCTTGAGCGGATCGTCGAATTTGCAGATGCTTCAGCAGATGAGCGGGCCGTCACTTTCTGCAATTCAGGCGTGATGCTGGTTGAGAGCAAGACGCTCTTTGATTTGATCAGCGCTATTTCGTCAGACAACGCGCAGGGTGAATACTACCTCACTGACATCGTGGGGCTGGCGCGCGAAAAAGGGCTGAACGTTACGGCTGTGTCCTGTGACGAGGCCGAGACACTAGGCATCAACTCCCGCGCGCACCTTGCCGAAGCCGAAGGCATTTTCCAAAAAAATGCCCGCGCCGAGCTGCTGGACCTTGGTGTCACATTGCAACAGCCAGAGACCGTCATGCTGTCCTTTGACACTGTGATTGGCAGGGACACCGTGATTGAGCCCAACGTCTATTTTGGGCCCCATGTGACGGTGGAAAGCGGCACGCGCATCCGAGCGTTTTCTCACCTTGAGGGCTGCCATGTTTCCCGCGGTGCAACCGTTGGCCCCTACGCACGCCTGCGCCCCGGAGCTGAGCTGTCTGAAAACGTGCACATTGGTAACTTTGTGGAAATCAAAAACGCCGAAGTTGGCGAAGGCACCAAGGTCAATCATCTGTCCTACATCGGCGACGCCACGCTGGGGAGCGGAACCAATATCGGTGCCGGTACGATCACCTGCAACTACGATGGGGTGATGAAACACCGCACCACCATCGGAGACCGGGTGTTCATCGGCTCCAACACGATGCTGGTTGCGCCGGTCACTGTTGGTGACGAGGCGATGACGGGATCGGGGTCGGTGATCATCAAGAACGTTCCCGCCACGGATTTGGCCCTGTCGCGCGCCGATCAGGTCAATAAACCCGGCGTAGCGCGAAAATTGTTCGATTTATTAAAGAAAAAAAAACAAAAACAAATCTCGGAGACCAAATAATGTGTGGAATTGTTGGTGTCCTCGGAAACCACGAGGCAGCGCCCATCCTTGTTGAAGCGCTGAAACGGCTCGAATATCGCGGCTATGACAGCGCGGGAATTGCGACCGTGAATGACGGCGCACTGGAACGTCGCCGTGCCGTGGGAAAGTTGGTAAATCTCTCTGATTTGCTGGTCCACGAACCTCTCAGAGGCAAATCCGGGATCGGCCACACCCGATGGGCGACCCACGGTGCGCCTTCCGTCACCAACGCGCACCCGCATCGCGCGGGTCCCGTGGCCGTTGTCCACAATGGCATCATCGAAAACTTCCGTGAATTGCGTGAAGAGTTGGCTCAAGACGGGTTTTCGTTCGTCACCGAGACCGACACAGAAACCGTTGCGCTTTTGACGCAAAGCTACATCAGCTCCGGTATGCAGCCCGTTGATGCGGCTTTAAAAACACTGTCACGTCTGGATGGTGCTTTTGCCCTCGCCTTTCTGTTTGAAGGTCAAGACGATCTGATCGTTGCAGCGCGCAAAGGATCCCCTTTGGCGATTGGGTACGGCAAAGGTGAGATGTATGTCGGTTCCGACGCAATTGCCCTTGCGCCGCTGACCGATCAGATCACGTACCTTGAGGAAGGCGATAGCGCGGTCCTGACCCGAACATCGTTGGTGATCCGCGATGAGGCTGGCGAAATCGTTGAGCGTGAGCGCAAAACCATCAATGTTGACCAGGCTCAGGTCGACAAAGGTCTGCACAAACACTTCATGGCGAAAGAGATTGCAGAGCAGCCAACCGTACTTGGCCAAGCCATCGATCACTATTTGTCCAAAGACGGCAAGGCCGTTTCTCTCCCAGACGCTGGCCTGGACTTCACCAAAATTGACCGTTTGACCATGGTCGCCTGTGGCACGGCCTACTACGCCTGCCTGACTGCAAAGTACTGGTTTGAGCAGGTCGCAGGCATACCAGTCGAGGTCGATGTGGCCTCCGAATTCCGCTATCGCGAGCCTCCTGTCACCGAGGGCACCGTTGCTTTGTTTGTGTCTCAGT
This sequence comes from Shimia sp. R9_2, assembly GCF_017743735.1. GTDB lineage: Bacteria > Pseudomonadota > Alphaproteobacteria > Rhodobacterales > Rhodobacteraceae > Shimia. The sequence continues at coordinate 16,932 of NZ_JAGHRO010000015.1, read as the reverse complement.
CAGGCGAGACCGCAGACACGCTTGCTGCACTGCGATATTGCGCCGGCAAAGCGGAGCAGATTGTGTCGGTCGTGAATGTCCCAGAGAGCTCGATTGCGCGGGAAAGCGATCTTGTACTCCCTATTCTGGCCGGTGCCGAGATTGGCGTGGCCTCCACCAAAGCATTCACCTGCCAATTGACCGTGCTTCTAATGCTCGCGCTGAAGGCAGCCCATGATCGCGGCAAACTGAACGATGCTGAACTGGCAGAGAATTTGACCGATCTGCGCGGTGTACCGGGCTTGATCAATCAGGCGCTTGGCGGTGAGGCACAGGTCGCTGCGGTCGCGCGCAAACTCGCCGAAGCACGTGACATTCTGTTCTTGGGTCGAGGCCGCATGTTCCCCCTCGCGCTGGAAGGCGCACTCAAACTCAAGGAAATCAGCTACATCCACGCAGAAGCCTATGCCTCCGGCGAGCTGAAACATGGCCCGATCGCATTGATCGACAAACAGGTCCCTGTGGTGGTGCTTGCCCCACATGACGAGCTGTTTGATAAGTCGATCTCCAACATGCAGGAAGTCATGGCGCGCGCTGGAAAGGTGCTGCTGATCTCAGACTCCACTGGCATGAAAGAAGGCGCCGAGGGGGCTTGGGAAACCCTGCAGATGCCGCAGGTTTCGCCTGTCTTGTCTCCCATTCTTTACGCCATCCCCGCGCAACTTCTCGCCTACCACACCGCGGTTGCAAAAGGCACTGACGTCGATCAGCCACGCAACCTCGCAAAATCTGTGACTGTGGAATGACGCTCGAAGACGCCCTTGAACATCTGCACGCCCTTGTTGAGCCTGGGCGTGCAGACGGCATGAAAGCCTACCACAAGCAGACACGGGACGTGCTGGGCATCTCAAACCCGGCTCTCAATGATCTTGCCAAAACCTGGCGACAGACGCTCTCGGTTGAAACCCGGGTGGCATTGGCGCAGGCCCTTTGGGAAACCGATATCTTTGAAGCGCGTATCGTCGCGTCCAAAATGCTGACCCAAGCACGCCTGCGTCCCGATGAAGGTGCCTGGGCGCTCATATGCAGCTGGGTCGCGGATTTCGACAGTTGGGCGATTGCCGATCATGCCTGCATGGCAGGTCAACGCCGCCTCATCGCCGATCCATCACGCTTAGATACCGTCGAAAGCTGGACCAAAGCAGAGCATATGTGGACCCGGCGCGCGGCTTTGGTGATCACGCTGCCGTGGACCAAACAGAACAACCCAAAACCGGGTGAACTTGAGGCTCGGGACCGTATTTTGGGGTGGGCTGCGGAGTATGTCTCTGATGAAGAGTGGTTCATCCAGAAAGCCGTGGCTTGGTGGCTGCGCGACCTGTCAAAGCACGATGAACCGCGTGTGCGTGCATTTCTGGAAAACCATGGCGAAAAAATGAAGCCATTTGCCAGAAAAGAAGCCAGCAAACACCTTGGCTGATTGGGCGCGCGCCAAAGTCGTATAGAAAATACATCTCTACAACTTTCGCCGCCCTTGCCCTGCCCGCGCCGCGTGACTACGTTCTCCCCATGACAGCTCCTTTGATTGATCCGTTCCACCGCGCCGTAAACTACCTGCGTGTGTCCGTGACCGACCGTTGCGATTTTCGCTGCGTCTATTGCATGGCGGAAAACATGACTTTTCTGCCGAAGAAAGAACTTCTGACGCTCGAAGAGCTTGATCGAATGTGTTCGACCTTCATTCGGCTGGGTGTTGAAAAGCTGCGGATTACAGGTGGCGAGCCACTGGTGCGTCGCGACATCATGACCTTCTTTAAAGGCATGAAGCGCCATCTGGACAGCGGGACACTCAAAGAATTGACGCTGACAACCAACGGCTCACAGCTCGAGCGCTTTGCCGAAGAGCTTTATGCCTGTGGTGTGCGTCGCGTGAATGTCTCTCTAGACACGATTGACGAAGATAAGTTTGCCGACATCACCCGCTGGGGCCGCTTGCAACAAGTGTTGCGTGGTCTGGACGCCGCCCAAGATGCGGGCCTGCGTATCAAGATCAATGCGGTGGCGCTCAAAGGCTTCAATGAGGATGAGTTGTTCACGCTCGCAGAATGGTGCGCCTCGCGCGACATGGACATGACCTGGATCGAAGTGATGCCCATGGGCGATCTGGGCAATGAAGATCGCCTTGACCAGTATTGGTCCCTCAAGGATCTGCGGGCGCGACTGGCCGAGCGCTATACGCTGACAGATTTGCCTGAGCGTACCGGTGGTCCCGCCCGCTATGTGCGACTGGAAGAGACTGGACAAAAAATCGGTTTCATCACGCCCATGACCCACAATTTCTGCGAAAGCTGCAATCGCGTGCGTCTCACCTGTACCGGACAGCTTTTCATGTGTCTGGGCCAAGAGGATATGGCTGACCTGCGCGCTCCGTTGCGTGGCAGTGAAAGCGATGCGGCGCTCGAAGATGCCATTCGTGCTGCAATTGCACTCAAGCCAAAGGGGCACGATTTTGACTATTCCCGCCAACAGGTGGATGGTCAGATGTCACGCCATATGAGCCACACAGGCGGCTGATCTTCGAATCCTGTTTGCCGGAAATCACCTAAGCCCAAGAGCCGCAACACGCGGCTCTTTTTATGCGCGAAACTGTGCTCTGTAGTTTCGCGGCGCGCAGCCCTGCTCCAGCTTGAAATCACGGCTGAAATGGAAAGGATCGGGATAGCCGCAGCGCGCCGCGATTTGCGCAACGCGCTCATCTGTGCTGCGCAACAGATACGCCGCCACCGCCATGCGCTCCCGTCGCAGCCAAACGATCGGGCTCACCCCTGCTTCATCCCGAAAGCGGCGAAAAAGCTGCGAATGGCTCAACCCGGTGATCTGCGCCATATCCGGAATACGCCAAGCCCGTTGCAAATCCCGGCGAAGGTGCGCCCTTAGCGCGGCCATCGGCTCATCTTTGGCCACTCCAGCCGCATTGCTGCGACGCTCAAACAGCTGCGCCAAAATTTGCGACACCGCGGCGTTGATGGTGGCACTTTCCCCTTCTGCCTCTGCTGAAAGCTCACGCAAGATCTGCTCAAAGTTCCCAGCAAGGTGAGACAGATCCGACGCCACGGGATTTTGGGCAAACTCCAACCTTTCAAAGAGAGCATCCACCCCATGCCCCCGGATAGAGAGCCAAACATAGCGCCAGGGTGCCTGCGCTGCGGCTCCATGCGCATAGGCGCGCGCTGTATCAATCCAGGCGAGGCTCTCAGCTACGGCAGCATGCCGGGTCTCGCCAATGTCCACATGCCCAGTGCCGGAGAGCGTGTAGATCAACACATGCTCATTGTAGTTTCGGCGCACCATACCGGTGTCTTGATGCGCCAAGGTGCGCCCGCCTACGGGCACATGGTAGGGCCAAACGGACTCACCGCCCTGCCCTGTGGCAAAGTAAATCTTTGTGTCTTCCGCAGCTGTCGTCATGGGGTGTTATATTTGAGAGTCTGGAACCTGAACCTCGATCCCTTGCATGTCTTCGCCGATAACGACCTGACAGCTCAACCGGCTGGTGGGCTGCGGGTCGATGACGAAATCCAACATATCCGCCTCATCAGACGCCGGAGCAGGCACGCGGCTAAACCAGTCCTCAGACAGAACGCAATGGCAGGTGCCGCACGCACAGGCGCCCCCGCATTCAGCGGCAATGGCCGCAACACCTGCGCCAACTGCAGCCTGCATCAAGGTATCGCCAGCCTTGGCCATGGCCTCAATCCGTTTTCCATTGGCTTCGACAAAGGTCACTTTGATCATTTGCTATTTCTTTCCGTCTCGCTCAGGCGCGCTGCCAAGCCACACGCAGCGCCTTGGGGCCACGCACTGACAAACCGCGTTTGTATTCAGGGGTTTCCTCTGCCAAAGAGATCGCGGCAAAGCGGGTGTTCAATGTGGAGAATATGACGTCCATATCCAGTCGCGCCAAATGGTTGCCGAGACAGAAATGCCCCCCGCCACCAAAGGCCATGTGCCGGTTCGGGGTACGTCCGACATCAAATTTATCAGGGTTCTCAAACCGCGCGGGATCACGGTTCGCTGCGCCATAAAGCAGGCCAAACCGCGTCCCAGCCGGAAAGAGCTTTCCACCAACTTCGGTCTCTTCTGTCGCGAAACGATGAAAGAACGGCAGTGGAGACTCATAGCGGAACATCTCCTGCACCGCTGTCTTCATAAGCGACGGATCTTCGCGCAAGCGTTCATGCTGCTCCGGATACCGCAGCAACGCATGCATGCCGCTGCCCAGCACATCAATGGTGGAGCCATGCCCTGCCATCAGGATCAACATGGCGGTGGAGATCAGCTCGTCTTGGCTGAGCCGTCCCCCGTCGCGGTGACCGATCAGGCGCGAGAGCAGATCATCCTGCGGCGCTCTTTCGCGCTCCGCCAATAGATCCAGAAGGTATTCGTAGAATTCCTTAGTCGCCTGTTCTGCCCGCGCCTTGTCCTCATCGCCGCGACCGGGATCAAAGAAGCGCACCACTTCCTCTGACCAATGGCGCAGCTGTGGGCAGTCTTCGTCAGGCACACCAAGGATGCGGCCAATGATATGGCCGGGGACGTGGGCGGCGAAATCGCCGACAAAATCCACCTCGTCCTGATCGCTCAGGCTGTCGAGCAAACGGTCGACAAAACTTTGGATCGCCTCGCGTTGCCGCGCGATCATCGCAGGGGTGAACTCGCGAAACACTACTTTGCGCAGTCGATCATGGGTTGCGCCTTCGCTTTCCAACAGGTTCACCTGCACAAAACGCTCATGATGCGGCATGTCGTGGAAATTGATCGCCCGTTGCTGAGCCAGACGCGCGTCCTCAGAGATAAAGGCTTCGTTGTTGCGCAACATGGTTTTGTTGAGCGCCACAGCCTCCACGTCTGCCATACGCGTCAACATCCAGGTGTCGATTTCCTTATAATAATAAGGTCCATCCAATGCGCGCAGAGCCGCATAAGTCGAATACGGATCAGCCGCGAACTCGGCTCCATGCGGATCAAGTAAAACCGTGGCTGGGGTGTCTTGCGTCATGGCGACCTCATTTGCTACGCGGGCGGACCATACTGAGAGCCACGGTGTAATAGAATGTAAAATCCTCCAAATCACCTAGACAATAGTCGCATCCACCTACCTCCGCGCGCGCAGCAGGCGTGCCACCAGTGGCGCCCCGAGGATCACTACAACTATTCGGGTCAGGTGGTGCGCGATGACAAACCCCAGATCCGCGCCAGTCACGATGGCCAAGATGGTCATTTCCGCCTGTCCGCCGGGGGCAAAGGCCAAAAAGGCTTCCATGGACGGGGCCAATCCCAACAGCGTCACCAGTTCGGCAAAGCACGCTGCGAGCACCGCAAGAACGCACATAAACGCCAGCCCGGAAAGCACAACGGAGCGCAGCTCGCGCAGGGTCACCCCCACGTAATGCACGCCGATCACCACGCCGATGAAGAATTGCGCAACAAGGATCGCTTCAGCCGGTGGGCGGGAATGGATGAAGCCGCCAAGCGTCAACGCGGCAGAGACAATCAATGGCCCCAGAATACTCGCGCCCAAAAGTCCGATGCGCTCTCCACCTTTCCATCCAACGACTGCCGCGCCAACCATCAGCGCCATCTCTCCGAGCGGCAGATCTGCAGCCGGCTGACCAATTGGGTTGGATAGACCGACCCCATAGATGGAGATCAACAGGATCGGAGCCACAGTCACGATCACCAGAACCCGCGTCGCATGGATCAAGGACAAAATGCGCGCGTTTCCTCCTGCTTCTTTGCCAAACAGGATCATATCCTGAAGGCCCCCGGGCATCGCCGCGTAATAAGCCGTGACAGCGTCAAATCCACAGACCTTTCGAAAGAAAGGCACCCCGACAAGCCCGATCACAGCAATATAGAGCGGAACCAGCGCGATGCTGGCGGCCATATTCGGGATCTCGGCCATCACCTCGGGTGTCACTGACGTGCCAACAGCCACGCCAAGGATTGTGCGCGCCGCCGCCGTGACTTGGCCAAATCCAGCCAGCTTGGCCCCGGAAAGGGCTGTCACCAAACAAGCCGCCATTGGTCCAAACAGAAACGGCAGAGGCAGGCCAACGGCCCAGAACGCAACAGTACCAAATGCGGCCACCGCAAAGGTGAACGCGCGAATACGCAAAAGAGACACGGGTGATTCCTATCGTGATTGACGATATGCATCCTTTTGTATACATTTGGACACAATATTTCAAGGCAACGCTGGCGGACCGAAATGGATAACTCCTCCTCTCAAGATGGGCTTCAAGGCAACGCGGCCTACAGCGCCTTGTTGCAAGAAATTCGAGAGGGGCGTCTGTCGCCAGGTGATCGCCTGCGAGAAACTGATCTCGCCACCCGCTTCAGCGTCAGCCGCACACCGGTGCGGGAGGCCATTCGCCAATTGGAGGCGGATGGGCTGGTGACGCACCTGCCCCGTGTTGGGGCAACCGTCCGGCGCTTGGACTACTCTGAAGTCATGGAGCTCTATGAAATGCGGGTAGTGCTGGAATGCACGGCCGCGCGCATGGCCGCCCGTGCCGCCTCTGACGTGGAGATCGCGGAACTTGGAGCGATCAGCGACGCTCTTTCGCAAAGTGGTGCAGGCACAGAGGCATCGCGTCTCAACCGCCAATTTCATTTGGCGCTATTAAACGCGGCGAAGAACCGTTTTCTCACCAAGTCCATGCTCAGCCTGCAAAAGGCCATGCTGATTTTGGGCCGAACCACGTTGGCCGATGCAGAACGCTACGAAAATGCGCTTGCGGAACATCAGGCGATTCTGGACGCGCTCGTCACACGCGATGGCGACGCTGCCGAAGCAGCCATGCGAGCACATATCATCGCAGGGCAACGCGCGCGCATCCGCGCCCTGCGCGTCGATTTCGACGACCCCAATACGCTTTAAGCGCCCTCAAAGACCCCTTCAAATTCGCAGCCCCTCTGTGCGCGTGTGTACAGATGAAAGCCCTCCAAGGCGGCTTACCTTTTGTCACGAAAGGAGGACGCCATGACTGAATTGTCCCACATCAGAACTACGCCGATGCCTGATGACATGCGGCGCCTGCTCAATGCCTATCCGCGTGAAGCCTGGGAGGCCCATCCCAACTTTAAGGATGCCACCCGCCGCTGGCTTGGCGCACACCAGATTTTTCGCCAGCTCGGCGAGCTTATCCGCGCTGATGCAGAGCTCTATCTCGATGGCCAACGTGAAACTCAGGAGTATGCCGGACGCTTGGCCTACTATGGAAATGCTTTGGTGCGCAACTTGCATGGCCACCACGGCTGGGAAGACCATCGCTACTTCCCCGAACTCTCGGAAGCGGACCCGCGCTTTGATGCCGGACTGGAGATTTTGGAGAAGGACCACCACGACCTCGATCAGGTTCTGGACGGTTTCACAAAATCCGCAAACCGCACCATCAAGCTCAGCCAGCTCGATGAAGCCGCGATGTATGAGGAGGCAGGTGCTGTTCACGCGCATGCTGAAACCATTGAGGCTTTTCTTGCACGACACCTTGGTGATGAGGAAGACCTCGCCGTGCCCATCATTTTGCACCACAAACTGCGTGGATAGGGCAAAGTAACAACCATGGGCGCCGCCTTCAGCGGCGCCCTCATATGCAAACAGGGTGGCATAATGGCTGGCAAGAGCATCACAACCGAAGAAGATCAGAAGAACGCAACGGCCCGCCGTGCGTCAGGTGAATTTGTGCGCGGCCTCAGCGGGTTTCGCCATTGGCTTGATCCTGACGGTGACTTCCCACCCGAAGCTGACCGCTACCACCTCTATGTTGCGCTCAATTGTCCGTGGTGCCACCGCGTGACCCTCGCCCGCAACATCCTCGGCCTGCAGGACACACTTTCGATGAGTGTCGCCTTCCCAACCCGCACCGGGGACTCTGATCCGGCTGGCCCCAATCTGTGGGAGTTCAATCCTGATCGCATCTCCCCGATCACAGGCGCGCCACTTCCTGAATGCACAGACGACACAGGCAGTACGCAAAATTTCCGTCTCGCCGCCGAGATCTATGCCGCTGAAGGGGCGAGCGAGAAGAGCGTGCCAATCCTCTATGACAAACGCACCGAGCGCGTTGTCTCCAATGAAAGCGCAGAGATCATCCGGATGCTCAACGCCCATGCAGCGGCCCTCGGCAGCAAAGTCCCCATCGCCCAAAGGCCGGATCTGTACCCTGAAAGTACAAAGCTGCGCGTGGAGATCGATACACTCAACTCCCTGACGTACACGGCAATCAACAACGGCGCTTACAAAGCAGGCTTCTCTTCGCGCCAAGACGTCTATGAAGAGGCATACACCGCCTATTTCTCCGCCCTTCAAACACTCGAAGATCACCTGTCAGCAGACAATCAGCCTTTCCTGATGGGAGAGCATTTCACCGAAGCAGACCTGCGCCTGTTTCCAACGCTCTACCGCCACGATCCCGTCTACTACATCCGCATGAAGCTTAATGGTGCTAAGATCCTAGACTATCCGCACCTCTGGCGTTGGCTGTGCCGGGTTTACAACCTGCCCGGCGTTGCAGACAGCAGCTCACTTATCCATTGCCGCCAAGGGTATTTTGGCCGGTCTTGGAACAACGTCATCCCGCTTGGCCCGAATAAGCCGATAACTTACCCGGAAGCCTATCTTCATCCTGAACTCGCGCGTGATGAGAGGTAGCCTGCCCCCTTCACCACCATCATGATCGTCGTGGCTTTAAAGAAATACACACCAATTTTGGGCAAATTGTCTTTGGATCCCCGGCGCAGACCGCTGCGCGTCGAGCAGAAGGCTTGCCATGACGTTCAAACTCTTCTTGCCTGCTGTGCTGACACTGATCGCAGTTTGCGGTGTTATGTGGCTGCCCGCGTCAGCGCGCGCACCGGAGAACTTGCCCGCCATTTTTTTGGCGATATTCGTGCACGTTCCAGTGCTCCTTCCGGTCTCTCAACACGGCAAGCTGATCACCAGTAAATCGAAGGTACTCAACACCTATCCGGAAATCCTGCTGCCGCCACTTCTCGGGGTTTGCTGGGCTTTTCTGGGTGTGACCTTTGGCTTTTCAGCAGGCTTCGTCTTGGCAGGCGCAGCAGCAATAGCGGCAATCTGCATTTGCTATGTCGCCGTGCGCCTTTGCGACCGACACACCAAACACCTCCAAGCCCAGATTTGCCACTCAGACACTCTACCGACCCCCTACATCGCTGATCTCAGCAAGCGATACCTCTACCTGCTGCGCTGCGCCATGGCCGCTTTGTCCATAGCTGCGCTGATGATGCATGTCGCTGGCCTTGACGTGCCTTACACATGGGCGCTTCTGCCAGGTTTCACAGGCGCTGCTGCGGTATTCCTGGCGGCACTTACCAAACGCGTAGATCGCGCCAACCATGCGGTGTTTGCAAAGGAAATATCTGGCCTCCTGTCCCACCAGCTGCAAGCTGCACCGGCATCGGTGGCCATCTATCACGCAGGCACTGGCCGGGCCCACTTGAACGCTACCAAATCACTCTGCGCAAAACTCGATGACCTTGGGCGTGCATATGTTCTGATTGTCCGAGAGCAAGCCGCATACGAAGAGTTACGCAAACTGGATCTGCGGCATCTTTGGCGCGCTGAGAAACTCTCCGCCCTGCATCATTGCGCGCAACCTGACCTCCGGACGATCCTCTATGCCAATGACCACCCCAAAAACAGCCATTTCACACGTTACACACGGTTTGAGCATGTCCTGGTGACGGAGTTCTCTACGCTGAAAACCACAGAGCAGCTGCCCAAAACCACAGCGCTTTATGCCCAGATTATCGCGCGCGGCGCGGCACAAGCCGCACAATGGCGCGCCTCCGCCTTTGGCGATATTGCAACGCGGATTGTGACCAACCACTCCGCATTCCATGGTGCCCCACCCCGCGGCGAGCCCCAACCTGAGCAGGCAGCCTGACCATGGCTCTCATAGTGCACGTGCTAGTAGCTGCGCTGATTATAGCGACTGAAGTCTGGTCACAGAAACGGTTGGCTCGCGTCACAGCCAAATCCGCAGTTTGCTCTTTACCAGAGACCGTGCATCAAACTTCGCCGCCGCTGAAACTGGCGGGCCATGGTCTATGCCTTTTCGGATTAGTTGCTTCGGCCATCGGTATGGTCAGCGACTACGCCATGTGGCTCACACTAGGTGCGACATCTCTCTGCGTAGCGGTCCGCTGCGGCGTGATGCAACTTGCAGTCACTGAGGCCAAACGCTGCCAACTGCCTCGCTACATGCAAGCCCTCCGACATCCAAAAATTCGGCGCACTCGCATGGCGCTCTATTTTTCGGAACCGAGACTGGCAACGCCCTATCAAGTCACCATGTGGCTGAAACCATTGCTGTCTTTGAATGAGCCTTTCGTCATCATTCTAAGGGAACGAAAGCACCTCCGTCACTTCCCGAAGTCCGATCTCCTTGAAGTCTTAGTGGTCGAAGACTTCCCCAGCCAAACCGCCTTTCTGCCATCCAACATCGAGGTCCTGTTCTACGTAAACAACAGCATGTCCAATCTCCCGGTAATTGCGGCCAACCCAAAGGTCACCCACGTACAGCTGCTGCATGGCGACAGCGATAAACCTCCCAGCTACAATCCAATGTCGGTGATCTACGATCATCTGTTCGTGGCAGGCGAAATGGCGATTGATCGATATGCCCGGCATGGCGTTCACATCCCCCGCGAAAAGTTCCGCATCGTCGGACGCCCCCAAATCACTCTGTCGAAACAGACCCGCCCGAAAGACCCAACGCGCAAGACCATACTCTATATGACCACTTGGGAAGGTATGTTTGAGGACAGTAATTTTTGCTCTCTCTCCCAAGCCCATAACATTTTGCATCAGGTCTTCCACTCTGGCCTCAAGGTTGATGTCATTTTCAAACCCCATCCGCTGACCTTTAAAGATGCCAAATGGCCAGAGGTCTCCACCCGCATCGAGCAGACTGCCCAGGATCTCCCCGAAGGTGTCGCCTACCGCATGGCGCACCCAGAGGAAGATCCAATGGCGCTCTATGCTGAAGGCGACCTGCTGATCAGCGACATATCATCAACGGTGATTGATTTTCTGGCGACAGAAAAACCATACATCGTGACCAATCCACGCGGCTACACGACAAAACAGCTTGAGACTTATCCAAGCGTTTCAGCAGGCTATCTGGTGTCAGCTGATGCGCAAAATCTTCGAGAGCTCATTGTTGAGTGTTTTGCTAGTGATCCTCTGACCGAAAATCGACGACGCATGAAAGAGTATGCGCTCGGAAACGCTGCTCACTCCAATGGAGCGCTGTTCAAGATGGCGTGCCAAGATGCTCTCAGCAGGAGCGCAGATGCCTGCCGCTAGCGATGCAGAAGACGCTTCCATTCTGGAAGCCTATCTACCTGCGCCAACGTCGCAAAACAAAATGCGGCGTCACGCACGCCATTTCCCGCCCCACTTACTTCCACGGTGTTTCCAGTTTCCGGCATTACAAACGCCAAAGCCACCCTTGGGCGGCTTTGGCGCAGTGCGGGGTACCGTCACGACCTTGCTTGCTTTTGCTGCGTAGCTTAACACAGGCTGGAGTAGGCTCTCACGCCCAAGTGGAAGTAAAACGGCTCACATGTCTTTTTTTATTTAAGGAATGTGTTGGTTGCGGGAGTAGGATTTGAACCTACGAACTTCAGGTTATGAGAGAGCTTAGGCGTTGTTGCACGGACTACGCCTTCTTGCGCCCATCTACCCTATCTTATTGAATCTATTATTTTTTAATTGACTGCGATTGCGCCTCAACTCTACGCCTTACTCCAAGATTTGCGCCTAACTGCTTCCAAAGTGCTTCCACAAACGGGCCAGAGACGGAGAAAAACACGATGCCAAAACTGACCAAACGCAGCGTTGATGCCTTTGAAGTGCGCCCCAAGAGCTACTTTGAATGGGACAGCGAGATCAAAGGGTTTGGGGTGCGCATCATGCCTTCGGGCACCAAGACCTATCAGGTGCAATATCGCAAAGGGGGCCGCACCCGGCGCGCGTCCATTGGGCGGCATGGCAACATCACCGCAGAACAAGCCCGCAATCGCGCCAAAGAGATCATGGGCGAGTTGTCCAAAGGTGAGAACCCGGTTGAAGAGATCGCGCAGCACCGCCGCGCGCCGACTGTGGCGGCGCTATGTGAACGGTTCTTTGAGGAACATGCCAAAGAGCGCTGCAAACCCAGCACACAGGGCGAGTATCGCCGCGCCATTGATCTGTTTATCAATCCCGCCATTGGCTCGTTCAAAATTGTCGATGTGGAGCGCAAAGACATTGCGGAGCTGCATCACAAATTTCGCGACAAACCTTATCAGGCCAATCGCACCCTCGGGGTGTTGTCTAAGATGTTCAATCTGGCGGAAATCTGGGGCCTACGCCCTGATGGCTCAAACCCCTGCCGCCATGTCCCGAAGTATCGCGAACAGAAGCGCGAGCGCTACTTAAGCCAAGTTGAACTGCAACGGCTGGGCACGGCGCTGACGGAAGCGGAACACGATGGCACAGAGACATCCCATGTGGTCGCAGCCTTTCGCTTGCTGATCCTGACCGGATGCCGATTGGGTGAGATACAAACCCTGCGTTGGAGCTATATCACAGATCGCGGCATGGAGCTGCCAGACAGCAAGACAGGCGCGCGGCTCATTCCCCTACCCCAAGCCGCCCGCGCCATCCTAAGCGCCCTGCCACGGCGTCCTGACAACCCTTATGTGATCATCGGCAAGCAACCGGAGGGCTATGCCACAGACATGCAGAAACCATGGCGTCGCATTCGCAAGCGCGCGGGTCTTTGCGACGTGCGTATTCATGACCTGCGCCATACCTACGCTTCCAATGCGGTGTCTTCTGGCATGCCCATTCAGATGGTGGGTCGCTTGCTTGGGCATACGCAAATTCAGACAACAATGCGCTATGCGCATCTGGCGGATGATCCGGTACGGCGCGCCGCTGAGGAAAACGCCGCACGTCTGAGTGCGCTGGTAGGTTAGGTTACGTAGGGCAAAATCTCCGCTAAATACGGTACACAGGAAACCGATTATTCCCTACGCGGAGTATACGCGGCGTAGAGACACCCCTACCCCGGGTATACGCCGCCGACAAAATCCCATAATCCCCGATCAAGCCACCAGCGCCCAGCAACCGATTTTGAGATCTTTCGTCCCGTGTCGACACCATCCGCCAAACAAACATATTCAGATGCAGACATCGACGCGCTTTGCGAAATCGGTGAGTTCAAAGACCTCGATCTGGCAAAGTTCAAAAAGGATCTGGAGAGCTTTGCGGCTGTGTATCGCTGGGAGAATGGGAAATACCAAAACCTTCCATCTTATAAAGAGACGTCAACGGAACTGAGCAAAATTGCCAAGCAAGCGGCACGCCTGAAAGAGAGCCTGCAAAACTGTAGTCACGAAACAGAATGGGCCATCGAGCAAGGTGTCCAAATGGACGCTGTGCGCATCATTTCAAAGCGCGAAGGTGCGCCGGAACACTCATCCATGGTGTTGTCAACGGAACACCTAGCGGAGAACCCGGGTTTGCTTGGCGTGTCTGTCACAACCAAGTCCTTGGCAGTGATTTTGGGGCGTCTAGAGGAAATCACCACGAAAGCCCCTGACACTCTGCCGAAACGCAGCGCGGGCAAGATCCCTGATTATGGTTTGCGTCTTTGGCTGGCAAATATCTATGAGCGTTGGCCGATTTGGAGCCAGTCCCGTTTCTCCCGCGATGTGGATAGCACCGGACAACCGATCACACAGGCCGGGCGGTTTTGCGTTCATGCCTTTCAGATCATTGAGCCTGCGTATTCGGTATCCCGGATTATGAACGGGATGAAAAATCTCATCAAAGAGAAACGTAACTAATCTGGCAAAGTTAGGGGCCAATTCACACCCGAACTTTGCCAGCGCTTTCGCTCGAAAGAGCACGCCATTCGCCTTTAGGTTTTGCGTATCGCAACGCAAACAGTGAGGGCGCATTCCATGCAAACATTCGCAAACGACAACAACGCACCGGCGCAAGATTACCTCGACGGCTTCATTGATGAGAAAATGGCCGCCGACTTCCTGTGCCAGAGTGTCCGCACCATCCAAAAGTGGCGCGTCACCGGCTACGGCCCGAAGTTCTACAAATCAGGCCGTTCCGTGCGCTATCGCCGCCGCGATCTTCTGGCTTGGGGCGAAGCCCGCCGCGTTGGCAGCACCAGCGCTTACACCGCCGCATGAGTTTTGCCCGCGTTGGGGTTGGCAGCGCCGCGCGGGATTTTGGGGCCGGATGGCTCTTGGGGACACAGGCGAAACGGTCCTGTGTCCCCGCTCAAACCACAAACCAATTGAAAGACATCACCCATGGCAAACCAGCCTGCACATAAGTTCAAAATCGGCCTGATCACGGCCACCGTCTGGCAGAATGACGGGTTCTATTCTGTTGATCTGTCCCGCAGCTACAAATCCGATACCGGCGAATGGCGCAACACCAACAGTTTCCATCATTCCGACCTGCTCAATCTGGCCAAATGCGCAGAACGCGCTGAAATCTGGATTGGCCGTCAACTGACTGCAAAGTGACCCAGCGCCGGGCCATGCCCGGCCCCAAAACATATGCTGCCCCGCCGGAGGCACAAAGGGGGCCACAAGGCCCCCGTTTCTTTTCCCAACATCTCAAAACCAAACAGCGGCGCGATATGCCGCGAGAGAGGGGGGTCTTGTAACACCCCCCTCCACGAATACGAAAACGAAAGAGAGCGTAAATGGACGGGGTGATCCTGCATTTTGGGTTTGATGGGTTGAAGTTCACTCTGAGCACCGACATTCCGGCCAGCTTCCGCGAAGAGCTGCTTTCTGCCAAAGCCCATGCCAAAGAGACCCTTGGCGACTGTGTCTTGGCGTTTGGAGACATCACCCTCAAAGTCACCAACAAAGGCGCACGAGGCTTTACCGCCCACACAGGGGATCATGGCGCTGTGTGGCTATTCCAAGATCCAGAAGATCGCATTCCCAACAATCCCGGCATCACTGTAGACTTTCGGGCCTTTGGGCTTGCGACAGGCGGCCTAGAGGGCGCAGAGAGGCATTTCCGGGACTGCATGTCCGCCTTTGGCATTCCCTATGTGGAAACACAGCTCCGCGTGGCACGCGCGGATTTTGCGGTGGACTATCTTGCCCCATGGTTTGAGCCAGACAGAGAGGCTTTGGTTGTGCCACCGGGCACCAAGATCACGGAATATACCGGCGTCGCTGAAACGGCGACAGTCTCCAGCGGGGCACGCGTGATTGGCCTGCGTGCCGGTGCCGTCGCCAACCGTCAACTTGCGATATACGACAAGCGCGCAGAGGTCATTCAGCAAAACAAAATGGGGTGGCTGACCATTTGGAACGCGACCCTTGAGGCACAAAACAAACCGCCATTGGATTTGAAAGACCGTGACACCAGCCAAGTCTGGCGCTTTGAAATGCGGCTTGGGTCCAAACAGCTCCGCAACCGATTTGAGATGCGCAGTTGGGAAGATGTGCACAACATCATCGGAGACGCCTTCTCAGACGCGCTGAGCCGTATGCGGTACAGCGAACCCACCAAAGATAGC
This sequence comes from Shimia sp. R9_2, assembly GCF_017743735.1. Taxonomy (GTDB): domain Bacteria; phylum Pseudomonadota; class Alphaproteobacteria; order Rhodobacterales; family Rhodobacteraceae; genus Shimia. The sequence continues at coordinate 1,306 of NZ_JAGHRO010000015.1, read as the reverse complement.
AACCGCGCCAGATGGCCCGTACACGGCCTCTGGCGACAGTTTGAAGATGTCATTGGCAACGACCTACACGAGAACTGCGCGGGTGTGCTGCCGTGTGACGTGGTGAAGGCCAACCGCATGGCCAAGATGCGTGAACTGGACGCGCAGTTGCTTGGGTTGTTTGTGACGCGGGCGGCGATATCAGGGGTAGATTCGGAAGGGTTTGCGGAGTTTATGGAAACGCATGTGCAGGCGTTGGAGCGGCTGGCCGCAGAGCATCCACGGCCACTCGCAGAACGGATCGCGAAGGCTGGGGCGAAATATCAGTTTTAATAGGGGCAATGCAGCGCCGCAAGCCTGAGCATCAAAAGCCCATAGAGATCGTTCACCCTGCGGGTGGTAGAAAACCGTTGCTCCCATTCACAAAACAGTTAGCTTGCCATCGCAGATGAGGCATATTGGGTGGCGATTTTGAACGCAGCGACGGGCATTGTTTACGGACAGAAGATTTGGCGGCAGAGTGCGGAAGCGGCCTACGACGAGGCCGATAGACGCATTCAGGCGACATTGTCGGACCACGCCGCCACCTGGCTCTACCTCTCTGATCTTGCTGCTCTGGAAGAGCTTCCGGCAACGATTGAGAAGTGTCACCGCCTCACACGGTTGAGTGTTGGGAATGAAGTAGCGCCAGATGGCAAGCTCTATTCGGGCAATGAGCGTACTCTGCGTACTGTGGAACTGTATGGAACCGCCCTCGAGCAGGTAGTGGTCGGACACAGAAGGTTGGCTAGCATCTGGCTGATTTTTCAGCTCACCAAGTTGGTCTCTGTCACACTCGACTACACCAATGTCAGCGATCTGGCGCCGCTAAGCGGTCTCTCTCAACTGCAGAGCCTCGACTGCTCGGATACACAGGTCAGTGATCTGGCGCCGCTGAGCGGTCTCTCCCAACTGCAGAGCCTCGACTGCTCGCATACACAGGTCAGCGATCTGGCGCCGCTAAGCGGTCTCTCCCAACTGCAGCGCCTCACCTGCTCGCTTACACAGGTCAGCGATCTGGCGCCGCTGAGCGGTCTCTCCCAACTGCAGCGCCTCACCTGCTCGCTTACACAGGTCAGCGATCTGGCGCCGCTGAGCGGTCTCTCCCAACTGCAGAGCCTCGACTGCTCGCATACACAGGTCAGCGATCTGGCGCCGCTAAGCGGTCTCTCCCAACTGCAGAGCCTCGACTGCTGGAGTACACAGGTCAACGATCTGGCGCCGCTAAGCGGTCTCTCCCAACTGCAGAGCCTCGACTGCTCGCATACACAGGTCAGCGATCTGGCGC
>NZ_JAGHRO010000014.1 GCF_017743735.1 Shimia sp. R9_2 | reverse complement strand
CAACACCAAACGACCGCATAGTGCTCTGGGTTACCGCCCACCAGCGCCGGAAACCGTCGTCCCGATGGATCAGAGGCCAGTCATGCACTAACAATCAAACCGGACCACTTGGGTGGGGCTGATCACGCCCAAGTCCCAACGTTTTTGGAGCGGGGTGGGAAAGTTCTCGCCGCCGCACCGCAATTTGAAGCGCGCCTGGCAAACGTGGTGGCCAGCGAATCTAACTTAGCGCGAAGCAGATGAAAGGGTTTCGGATTGGTCAAAAATAAAGCGCAGTGGATCCGGAAAGTCTGTTTGCGCTACGAGCCGTCGCCTTAGAACACACACCGAGCTGGTAAGCGCGGGTCTGCCTTGGAAAATTCGGGAAACAAGTCGGTAGCATTGGAAATTTCGGAGGCGGTGCATTGCATGGAGTTGTTGCGTTAACGATCACTCGATTGGCGATGACACGATCTGGAATAATGTGCCATCGATGAGTTCATCGTACGACACAACCGATACTGCGCTTTAATGTCTAAACTTCTCAATCGCTCGCGACCCTAAGGCAAACGCCGGAAACTGAAAGAAGCAGTACGCCACGCCTGCAGCGCACTACAGCATTGCGAACAAATCGGCCTTTGAGGCCTCCAGCCCAGCCCGCAACATCACAGCCCTAAGTCGTCACGCTAGAAAGTCCGCCGCCAATCACAGCTCAGTGCGGTTCTACCTTCACTTGATCGACGCAGCTCGGAGCGGAGTTGGCCGATCGTGAGACCAACCATCGCCTCTCCTTCGACCCATGAGCGGCCTCTGGCTTCGCTGGTGAAACCGTCGACGCGAATATCCGTGCCATTGTTGTTAACGGATCCAACATTGAAGCCGTAGTCGAGGATCATGCCGTTTTTCAGCTCTGTTGCTTTCACGAACTCAGCGGAGACATAGTGCGCGACAGAGGATCCAACGCTCTGGGTCGTCGAGGTAAATGCATAGTCCTGTGACGCTTGCACAATCGCTGCGTAGCGAAGCGAAATGGTCTCCCCGAAGTTGAGCTTGTTGTGAAACCGCAGAGCTGGGGAGATATAGCCAACCAGATAATCCTCTTCTGCGCTGTCCAAACCTGTGGCTGCAACGATGGTGTCATTTATGGTACGCTCAGAATTCAGATGCATCACACCGAAATCAAGGCTCCAGCCGATCCCGGATGTGTTTGTCTGAGCGATGCCCGCGATCACACCGTAACCGGTGCTGTCAAAACCAACGTCCGCGTCGCTTTCGATATCCGACGCCGTGACGCCCAGATAGTAGTCCAAACCATTGCTCAGTTGGCCACCTTGCTGAACGCCAACACCGTTTCCGCGGAAATCGTGGTAGAATTCTGTTGCGGAACCGTCGGTATGATACCCAAAGGCGCTAAACCATTTCCCATTGTCAGCGGTACTTTCGGAGCTGGTGCTGCCGCGCCCAGCGGACACCCCTCCATGCTGCAATCCTTCCAGCAGACCCACCAGATTTCGGGTGGTCGCATTTTTCAGGCTCAGATCGACAACATTCAGATAGTCACCGTCGATCACGTAAACACCGTTTTCCACGTCAATCGAGGCCAGATCACCCGGTTGGTTTCCGGGGGTGCTTACGAAGCCTGTGCTGGAGAACCCGCCAAATTGGTAGCGGCCAGACACTCCTGTGCCGAAGTGTAAATGCGCCTCTTCGATCCTTCCATTAAAATAGGTGGAGCCGCTGATCACCGATCCATCATGAAAATAGATGTCTGACCGACCATCGTTTACCAATTCGAGCGCGACACCGCCTCCCAGCGCCAAAATCCTGCCCGAGTTGTGTAGTGTCAGCCCATCCGCAGCATCAACCACTTCGATGAGACCCTGATTGTTTGTAGGTGTGCCCACGCGGGTAAGCGTGCCGCTGTTGACCACAGCAACTTCATCGAAATCTCGCAGATATATAGCCGCATCGACGGCACCGTTTGTGAGCGTTCCGGCGTTATAGACATAGGCTGAGCTACCAGCGCTGTTGTCGCCGTCCAAGTCCAGGACGTGCCGCGCAGAAGAGGTCTCATCGTTGAGAATGGTGCCAAAGTTGCGCACGACAACCGAGGGGCTATTGAACACATCGATGGGGTAGGTCCGGGCGGAGATTGTGCCGTAGTTTGTGATATCGACAGAGTCGTCGTTCTGGACATCGATCGCATCTGCATTGCTTCTGATCGTGCCGTGGTTGACGATTGTGATGGTGATGTCGTCCCCATTGGGATCAACGGCGTTCACGTCGCTGGAGACCAGCCCTCGGTTAATAATGATGTTATTGTCACCAGTCGTGACAATCGCTGAACTTCCGGCGGTCACAATGGAAGCCCCATCATCGACTGTAAGAGTGTCATCGCCATCAATGGTATTACCGCCATTGGTGACGGTGGTTGACCCGGTGACGGTAAACTCGTCTGCAAACCCTGGAAAGGCCACTCCGGAGAGAGCCATTGACATTACACTTGCCGCAATACGCATTCTGTTCCCCATGTTGTGCCCCTAGAGACACATTTAAATTTCCAATCACACGCCGGGAATGGTGGCTAATAGTCTCTTTGTTCAGTAGATCGACCAAAGCAACGCTTGCCACGACACCCAACATGCAATCGTTTTTCTCTTCTATTTCAACAGCATCCAGAGGCGACCCACCGCATCCGACCGGCTCATCAGCGCTCCGTTGGAGGCCTCAGACAAACTGGTCGAGATCGCCATGAATTTCCTCAAGTTGTGTTAAACGCTTTCGTCCCTGCGCCCCCGCACGATCCAAGACAGACATGCTAAAAAAGTGCAGAAGCGACATGACTCCTTGGTAGCGATCCAACACCTCCCGACCGCGCACATCACAGCGGTGCGTCCATGTCGGTGAGCCAGTGGCGCGAGAGGTTGGATCCGTAATCAGAAAACTGCGCACCTTATTGCGCTCCGACCAGTTTAGAACGGTGTCAATAAGGGGCGTGCGCCGGCGCAATCCCATCACGACCAGCAGATCCTTTTTTCCAATGTCGGCCAAAGACTCCCCAAGTGTCTCACCCGCCTTTGGCAGCAAGTGCACGTCTGGCCTTGCCTGAATCAATTGCCAGCGAAAGTAGCCCGCTAGGAATTGATTGCTGCGGTATCCAATGATCCAAACTTTCCTCGCTTGGATCAAAGCGTCGCTGATCTCAGTTGCATCCTCTTCCGTCAGGTCACCAAATGCGTCGTGTATACAGCCTATGTCCTGATCAATTTGGCTGCGCAACCGGCTTGCGAAATCCCCATCTTCATCTTGCCGTCGTGCCAGTGAGACGGGCGATCCCCACGCCTGAGAATCGCGTACGTCACGCCGGGCACTTTCGTAATTTTCATACCCAAGGCGCTGAATCAAACGCGTGATCGCCGCTTTGGAACCGCCAGCGCGTTCCGCCAATTCGGTTGCTGAATAGGTTGCGATATCACTTGGGGTATCCAGAATAATATCAGCAATCTTCTGTTCGCTGCCTGGAAGCTCTGAGTATTTTTCACGCAGGCGCTTTAGAAAGCTAAGCTTTTTACTTTGTTGTGTTTTTTGCGTGTCACGCTCTGGGAGCTGCGATGTGTCTTTTGAACTTATCAACGGCATCCTCCTTCATTTTAGCGCGCTCATGCAAAATCATGACAGGAACGAGCAATGGCTAAGCAGCGGCACTCCGATCTGGCCAGATCTGAAACATGAATTTCGTCCTAACTGCAAGGCTGAAATTTTTGGATCGGTCACTTTATCAAACGGCCGTTGCCGTTTTGAAGGAATGCGTTGTGATGATGCTTGGCCGCTGGAGAGGTTTGAACTCATAGTTATGGATAGGAAGCGGAGGATCGAAGGTAGGCATCACGCGCCTCTAGCCTGATTGCTGCCGTCGATTTTGTTGAGATCATGCCAGAAGCTGACGTGGATAGCATTGGAGGCTTGACGGTGTCCGGGTTGGTGGCCGCCACCATGGGGATCATCGCCTGGCAGCAAATCTGAGGTCTTGGAATGCATTTGGAATGCTCATTTGCCAAACTTGAATGGGTCTCATCCCTCTCAGGCCAGCCAGCGTGAAATTACCGAGATTAAGTGCTTTTTACGCAGAGGCTTACCAATAAAGTCGGACATACCCGCGTTGAGGCACAAGTCCCTATCACTGTCTTGGACATTGGCGGTGAGAGCGATGATTGGACATGGTTCCAGGCCGTTTTGCTGTTCTCTGGCTCGAATATGCGATGTTGCTTCTAACCCGTCCATTTCGGGCATCGAAACATCCATCAGTATGAGATCAAACACAGTTGTTTCGACAGCTTCTAGGGCGTCTTTGCCCGTGGGCACAAACACCAATTTTGCTTGGGTCCGCTGCAGCATCTTTCGAAGCATCATTTGGTTTGTCTGATTGTCTTCTGCAATCAATATCTTTTGATTTTCGAAACAAACATGATCCGTCTTCTGATCGTCGAAAGAAACCACCTCTGGACCAGATCGTGCTTTCACTGATTTCTCTGAGGCTGAGATTGGCAGCTCCAACGAAAATATTGAACCCTTACCTAACTGCGATGACACCCTGATTTGCCCATCCATCAGCTTCACTAGACGTTGTGTGATTGCAAGGCCCAGCCCTGTGCCCTCAAACGAGCGCGTTGCCTTATTGTCCACCTGCTCGAAGGCAGAGAAGATTGTATCGATACGGTCGGGCGGGATGCCAACACCTGTATCTTTCACCTGAATATTCAAGCAATCGCCAGGAAGATCGGCGTTTAACGAAAGCGTCACAGAACCTGCATCTGTGAACTTGATGGCATTGCCCACCAGATTCATAAGTATCTGCCGCATACGCCCTTCATCGCCATAGAATTGCGTCGGCGTATTTTGAGAATAGACCACCGACAGCACGAGATCTTTTTGCCGAGCAATTGGCGTCAAGAGGTGCGTTACATCGTACACCACATCGTAGAGACTAAACGATTGGCGCTTAATGGTGAACTTACCCGCTTCCATCTTAGAAAAATCTAAAATGCTGTTGATAATAGAAAGCAGAGCGTTCGCAGAGGTCGCTATAGTACTCGTATACTGCTTCTGCTCCTCGGTGAGATCTGTTTCACCTAAGAGATCACACATCCCAATAACGCCCGTCATCGGCGTGCGGATTTCATGGCTGACATTCGCCAAAAATGCAGATTTAGCATTATTCGCAGACTCCGCGAGTTCTTTCATCTCCCTGAGCATTTCTTTTCTGTCGCGTTGATGTTTGGCGTCATTGCGCGCGGTAACCAGATTTATTTGAAGTTTCAGCAGCAAACTTCCCATCAAAGACACGGTTAAGAAAATCGCAACCCCGACCATAAAAGCTTCGTTGCGCAAAGCAGAGAAAGCCGTTTTTGTGGGCGCATCTACTACAAACGCTCCCATCAAATCTCCAACCTCCCAAGCGGGTTCGAGCGATTGGATCCTGTTGTGACAGCTCACGCAATTTTGTTGATTGGCGAAGATCGGCTTGATGATGCGCAAACTAAGTTCGCCGTCTTTATTGTGGTATTCTGACCAGGTCTCAATCGTCGGATCTGCGGCTAACATCGACATCGTCTCTTCGGCTTGAGCATCGGGAGACACACCAATCTCTCTACCTTGTCGCCCCACGGCGATGGCAACTGAGCCATCCTCTTCCGATTGCAATTCGCTAAACAAATGTAGCGCTTCGGCGCGAAGCTTTTGTGGGGACGGCATTTCTGGAGCGCCTTGCGTGTCTAGATGGTTCGCATAGCTCTCAAAGAACGCGGCTGTAACTTTCCAAATCGCCGCCTTTTCCTCTTCTTTCCGCTGCTTGAAGCTCTCTTGACCGCTTTGATAGCTCAACGCTCCGACAACAACGCTGATAATAAGAGAGAGTCCGATCAACAAAACAAAAGGTAGAGACCTATTTTGGTTGTTGTAGGATTGGGCAAAATTTTTCCAAATAGTGATCTTTTTTCTCACGCCCAGCTGGACACCGGCAAACGCTAGATCCATCAACCCACAGCCTTTTGATAATAGCACCCTTAGTTTTATTTAAGTACGCAAGTTAATGTTACGAAATGCTTAACAGACGCGATAGGCTGGAAGATCCAATAGCAAGATCGCGTCTAGAACAGACGTATCAACATTCGGCTAGATGTATCTTCGAGGAAGCCAGTTAAACTGGCCATCTACTAAGAGGCCAGTTTCCCACTGATTGGAAAAGAACGAAGAAACTTCAAGAGATCGCCTTCGCTGAGTGGCTTTGCAAAAAGGTAGCCTTGCAAGACATCACAGCCCATTTGCCCTAGCAATTGAGCTTGTTTTTGTGTTTCCACGCCCTCAGCTGTAACGCCAATGCCAAGTACTTTGCCGATCTCGACTATGGACTTCACCAGTTGGAGACGCTCGTCGTGATCAGCAATAGGAGCAACGAGTTCTCGGTCGATTTTCATTCTGCTCGGGGCGACGCGGGTCAAAGCAACTACCGAAGCACGCCCACTGCCAAAGTCGTCGATCTGGACATCAAAACCCGCGCTCCGAATTTTGTCTATGTTCCACATCGCTGGACCTGTTTCTTCATCAAGGAAAATAGACTCAAGAATTTCGAAACTAATCGAACTGTCACATGCTGGCAGGTTTGATATCGAGGCGACAAACTCCTCCTCCATCAATCGCGAGAAACTCAAGTTCGTGCTTAAATGCGGCACAGAATACCCCAACTCCTGGCATCGGTTAACGATATCGATGGACCCTTCCAGAATGCTGCGATCGATTTGTGCAACTACGTCAAGATCCTCCGCAATTGAAAGAAACTCGGAGGGTGGCAAAACTCCCAATTCAGGATGTTTCCAGCGAGCAAGAGCTTCGACCCCATAGAGCTGCCCGTCGCTAAAAGATATTTGAGGTTGTAAGTAGGGAATAAACTCATTTCCGGCCTCAATTGCGCGCAAGATATCGTCTGAACGATGTTTGTAGGCGATCACTTGGGCATGGATTTCGGGAGAGAATAGTTGCACACGTCCCCGACCGTCTTCCTTTGCACGATAGAGCGCTAAGTCAGCGTCAACCAACAATGCCTTAGGATCGACTTCAGGGAGCGACTGCACAGCGATCCCTACGCTCGCGCCAAAGCGGCATGGACGCCCTTCGAAGGCGACCGGCAGAGAGCAGGCTTCTATCAAGCCATACGCAGCATCTTGAAGCGCAATTTCGTTGCCGCTTTCAATGATCAAGGCTGCTGTGAATTCGTCTCCGCCGACACGCGCACAAAAGGCTTCATCGGGGAAAGAAGAAGTAATCAATTTCGCGACATGGCGTAGTACAAAGTCGCCCCCTGCATGCCCCATCGTATCATTGATCTGCTTGAAGCGATCCAAATCGATATGGATTGCAGCGATACTATAAAGTTCGGCCGGCGCGTGCTCTTCGATCATTTGATCGATCGCATTTGCAAGAGACCTGCGATTTCCCAAGCCGGTCAAATCATCTTCGTTTGCGCGTTTGCTGATCAGAGAATTGGCGGTCTGAAGGGCGTGTGTTCGTTCTAGAACCCGCCGTTTTAACGAGACCGATTGAATTAATTGCTGATAGGTCGCGAAGCCCACCAAAGCCGAGATAAGCAGCCCGACCAGCGCAATTGCCCACGACACCTGGACCGCGAAAGAATTGGTCGCGTTTGGCTTAGGAGCAAGTAAAATCCGCCAAACGTGCCCACCGACCTCAACGTCACGTGTAATCACGTCTGACGCAGATGAGATAAGCAATTCGTCGCTCGAGGAATCTGAGTAATCGATTGCTTCTAAACGACTGCTTGCGAGCACTGTTTGAGCACCTAGGACGGGTGAAGCGCTGGTATCAGAGCCCAGATCATGTACCTCAAAATCGACTCCCTTTAAGTCGATGTCGCTCAAGGCATTTAGCATGAAGCTGTCTGTTGCAAGAACCGCTACAATCAATCCAACGGTTTCTTTTCGGCGCGCACCTGAATCGACCGAGCTTATCTCCGTAGCGTAGATTGGAAAAGCAAAGAACACACCGGGCACACCCGTTAGGAGAACGATCCGGTCGCCAACCCCCGCACGGCCAGTGTCTTGGGCAAAATGGATCGCGGCAATCCGTTCCGGGCTAAAAGAAAGATCAGCACCGATGGCTTTGCTGCTTGTATCAGGATAAACACCGATGAGAGGAAAACTAGGACTGGGCGTAGAGACATCCTTAAACCCACCATTCATCACCAACCCGATATTTTTGATCGCAGGTGAACTCGCAAGAATGTTCCCTTTTTCCAAGTAAGTATAGAGCTGTTCTTTGAGCACGCTACCGTCCACACTTCCGCCCAGACTCAATGCAGAGGCGCTGGCTTCTATTGTCGCCACCGTAATGTCGAGTTCTCGAGAGATTTGTGCGGCCAAACTATCGGCCCGTGCATCAAATTCAGCAAATACGGTTTCTGAATTTTGGCGATACGTAAAAAACGCCATCCACACTGAGATAAAGAGTGCGAGCAGAAACAACCCAATGGCAATCAAAGCCGGTCTCAAAGCAACATGGTACATCATATCGCTTTTGTCTTTGAAACACGGAAATATTGGGTAAAGGACCTGGCCGGTCGCCGGCTCGAAAACAGCCGGTATTTAGTAAAACTGCACTTATATTTTTGAAGCTTAGAAAATTGGGCTGCCAGATACATTACCCCCCACAAAAAAACGTATGCCATAGAGACAACCGCTACCGGTGGCAGAAAACGAAAAACCGTCAGCCTACAAATTTTGAAGGTGACCAATCGTACACAGTTTTTCGCTAACTGAAGTGTTTTGACCGCGCATCACTAAAATTCGACCTGATACGACCAGACATGGTTCCGAAACGTCGCGCTATATTGGCAAAACGGCTTCAAGAATCTGACTACGCAAGTCGGAGCCTTTGAACAATGAGAGGATACTAAATCCAAGCGGATTCTAGTGCATCGAATGCTGCAAGGATATTGGGATCGGATTTATTGGAGGCGAGAGTTACAAATCGAAGTGATGTATCGACTTTGGCCGTGTCAGAAATGACCAACCCGCGAGATTGCATTTCCTCCAATGCGATCGACTCTCTACAGAGACTGAGGCCGATACCGGAGCGCACCATGGCAAGCATGGAGGGTTCCTGATCCACCAAACACACCGGGTCCGGCGCCTCCTCCTTGTTTGGATAGATACGTTTTAGCAATCGGTTGTGTACAGAGTTTTTGGGTGTGCCTATCCAAGGCATAGCTGCCAATTCCTGCCATGATTTTCCAGCTATACGCTTACCCCAACCCGCAGGGGCGATAACACGATATGTGAATCTGGTTAGTTCACGTTGAAAGAAGAGAGAGTCAGCGCCATCCCCTGCTACTTCGGGTTCAAAGCCATCTAGGTCTCCCAGAAAGAAGCCAATATCAATTTGGCCGTCAATCAGGCGATGTACGACATCGCCGCTGATACCATGCAGCAATTTCGTCCGTAGATCTGGATATCCATCAACGAGAGCAGCCAAAAAGGCCCCAAGCCGAATAAAGTCAGGATCCACAATTGTCCCGAGCCTAAGTGTGCCCCGGACATTCCCGTTAATACGCCGCGCAGTTTGCCCAAACTCATCAAGGGCAGCCTGGACCTTTTCTGCTTTGGCGACGAGCGTTTCCCCATCACGTGTCAGTTCAACACCTTTGGAAGTACGCACAAACAGGTTCAGCCCTGTGTCCTGTGCCAACCTTTTGAGTTGAAGGCTCACAGCGGGCTGGGTGAGATGCAAACGTTTTGCCGCGCGGGATATATTGCCCTCTTGGGCAACCGCGACAAAAGCGTTCAGGATGCGAATATCAGATATGGGCCTCATATTAATGCTATTTATAATATGAGACTCGATTAGTCATTGGATTTATGGGGGACAGTTCACCGATGCTGGCCGGAAAGCCAAGGAGGAGGCACCCCTATGACGATGAGCGAAATCGGCCATTACATCGATGGCGCGGTGTATACCGGCGCACGCGTTAACACCCAAGATGTATTTAACCCTGCTACCGGTGCGTTGACTGGCACGGTCGACCTTGCCTCTGCTGCCGATGTGGATAAAGCCGTTGCCGCAGCAAAAGCGGCGTTCCCTGCATGGTCGAATGTCCCGCCAATCCGCAGGGCGCGGTTGATGAATAAGTTCCTGCAATTGTTAAATGAACGCAAGGAAGAGCTCGCTCACGCAATAACGGCTGAGCACGGAAAAGTGTTCACCGACGCCTGTGGCGAAGTTGAACGCGGGATCGACATTGTTGAGTTTGCTTGCGGTATCCCGCAGCTGTTGAAAGGTGATTTCACGGATCAGGTTTCCACCGGCATCGACAACTGGACCTTGCGTCAGCCACTGGGTGTTGTGGCAGGGGTAACGCCGTTCAACTTCCCGGTAATGGTCCCGATGTGGATGTTCCCCGTTGCGATCGCTGCGGGCAACACCTTTGTTCTCAAACCATCACCAACCGATCCAACGCCGTCTTTGCTATATGCAGAACTTATGAAGGAAGCAGGCTTCCCTGATGGCGTGTTCAACGTTGTGCAGGGCGACAAAGTTGCGGTGGATGCACTTCTTGAACATGAGGATGTAAAAGCTGTCTCGTTTGTGGGGTCCACCCCGATTGCGAATTACATCTACGAAGTGGGCGCGCGCCACGGCAAGCGTGTTCAGGCACTTGGTGGCGCGAAGAACCACATGCTGGTGATGCCAGATGCCGATCTGGACAAAGCGGTAGATGCGCTTATGGGCGCGGCCTACGGTTCTGCTGGGGAGCGCTGCATGGCCATTTCCGTTGCGACTTTGGTTGGCGATGTGGCTGACAAAATTGTTCCTATGATCAAAGAGCGTTTGAAAGACCTCAAGGTCAAGAATGGCGTTGAGCTCGACGCAGAGATGGGTCCAATCGTCACCAAAGCAGCGCAGGAACGCATCACGAGCTATATCGCCAAAGGTGTCGAAGAAGGTGCCGATCTGGTCGTAGATGGCCGTGGCTACACCGTTGAAGGTCACGAAGGAGGATACTGGCTAGGTGGCACTCTGTTTGACAATGTGACCCCGGAGATGACGATCTACAAAGAAGAGATCTTTGGCCCCGTCCTTTCCTGTGTCCGCGTCGACAGCTTCGCCGAAGGTGTCCAGCTGATCAACGACCACGAATATGGCAACGGCGTTTCGATCTTCACCCGCGACGGCAACGCCGCACGCGAGTTTGGTCGACAAATTCAGGTTGGCATGGTCGGCGTCAACGTTCCGATCCCAGTCCCAATGGCTTGGCATGGCTTTGGCGGCTGGAAAAAGAGCCTCTTTGGCGACATGCACGCCTACGGCGAAGAAGGTGTGCGCTTCTACACCAAACAAAAGTCGATCATGCAGCGTTGGCCTGAAAGCATCTCCAAAGGTGCAGAATTTACAATGCCGGTCGCTAAGTAATCCAGCCGTAAATAGGAGGGAGAACCATGCAAAAACCCGAAGACGAAAAACTGGAGGGAGGGCCTCTCTCCGGCATTACGGTCCTTGATTTCTCACGCGTTCTGGCGGGGCCATACTGCACCATGGTGCTGGCCGATCTGGGCGCGCGGGTTATTAAAGTGGAAAAATTTGGGATAGGCGACGACACGCGCGCCTTCCCACCCTTTGTGGATGCAGAAAGCGCATACTTTATGTGCTTTAATCGGCGCAAAGAAAGCATCGTATTGGATGTCAAATCTCCTCGAGATCGCGAGTTGCTGGAGCGGCTCCTGAACACCTCAGATGTTCTGGTGGAAAACTTCCGTCCAGGTGTTATGGATCGGCTGGGATACGGTGCTGAACGTCTGGCCAAAACCCATCCCCACCTGATTTATGCATCCATTTCAGGGTTCGGGCATTCCGGCCCGATGACTGATCTGCCGGGATATGACATGGTTGTGCAGGCTATGGGCGGTGTCATGAGCCTGACGGGCTGGCCCGGAGAGCAGCCCGCCCGTGTCGGCACAAGCTTTGGGGACCTCGGTGCAGCGCTGTTTGGCGTTATCGGTATTTTGTCAGCGCTCTACAAACGCACTAAAAACGCGCAGGGTGAGCGGGTCGATATCGGAATGCTCGATTGCCAGGCCGCACTCATGGAAACTGCGCTCGCACGTTATGATGTCGAAGGCATTGTTCCAACCCGTACAGGGGATTGTCACCCATCACTTGCCCCCTTCGAGACATTCCAGGCAGAGGATGAGCGTTTTGTGATTGCGGCAGGCAATGACCAGCTTTTCCTGTTGATGGCAGACGCGTTGAATGCGCCTGAGCTGGCTTTGGATCCTGATTTCGCCAGCAACGATCTACGCGTTCGAAATCGGCCCAAGATGGTTAAGGCGATTGATGCGGTAACGTCTCAAAAGCCTGTTCAGCATTGGCTGGACGCGCTCAATGAGGCGGGTGTGCCCTGCGGTCCAATCAATACGATCGATAGATTGCTCGACCACCCGCAACTGCTGTCCCGTAGCATGATTGTGCAGGTTGAGGGACAGGGCAAGAAGCCATTCCGGACAGCTGGCAATCCGATCAAATTGTCCGCCTACAAGGAAATTGACCCCAATACGCCGCTTGCGGCACCGGGCCTAAATGAACATCGCGAGGCCATACTAGCCGAGAAGATGGCAGATTTCGAAGCCTATGATCACAACGTTTCAGCGCAGGCGAAGCAAGAAACGGAAGCGCCCGCAGAGGGCACGATCTGGACCGATTTTGGTCTGAAAAGCTGAAATAAGATTTCGGGAGGAACCCCATGACCAACAGCAAAGCCAAATCCAAGGGCGCAACCGAACAGAATGCCGAAGCCAAATCGAGCGAGACGCCTCGCGTGGCCCTTGAAGAAATCATCGTTGAGCGCCGCGAAAGCGTCGGCTTGATCACACTCAATCGCCCCAAGAGCTTGAACGCTTTGAACCTGCAGTTGGCTGCTGAGGTGATGCAAACTCTGAAAGAATTCGACAAGGATGACCGCATTGGCGCCATTGTAATCACTGGCAGCCCGCGTGCATTCGCGGCAGGCGCCGATATCGAAGAAATGGCGGAAAAGCATTTGGTCGATTTGCTGGCCAGCGACATCTTTGCCGACTGGGACCAGATGCGGTTTATTAAGAAGCCGGTGATCGCAGCTGTAAGTGGCTTTGCCCTTGGTGGCGGTTTTGAACTTGCCTTGATGTGCGACTTTATCATCGCAAGCACCGACGCTCAATTTGGTCTACCTGAAATCAGATTGGGCATCTTGCCAGGTATCGGTGGCTCTCAGCGACTGACCAAATCGATCGGCAAGGCTCTTGCGATGGATCTGATCCTGACCGGCCGGACAATTGGCGCTGCTGAAGCCAAGGAATCCGGCATCGTGGCCCGTGTTGTGCCTGGCGAGGACCTCCTGCAAACCGCATTGGAAGCTGCGCATCAGATTTCGGGACATAATGCACCTGCCGTGACCATGGCCAAGGAAGCGGTGAACCACGCTCTGGAAACCGGCCTGACACCTGGTGTGCTGCATGAGCGTCGACTGTTCCAAGCTGCATTCGCCACTGATGGTCAAAAAGAAGGCATGGCGGCCTTTATCGCAAAGCGGGCACCGGTGTTCCGCAATCGCTGAACCCGATGGGAGATTTCGAAGTGTCACAAGTAAACGTCAAAAAGCAGGGACGCGCAGGCATTATCAGCCTAAACCGCCCTGAAGCGATGAACGCACTGACACTCGAAATGATCCGTCTGATAGACAAGGCTCTGACACAGTTTCAGGATGATCCAGATATTTTCTGTGTCATCCTGACCTCCTGTACAGAGCGCGCGTTTTGTGCAGGGGGCGATATGCGGCGCATTCGCGAACTTGTGTTGGCGGGGGCCTTCGATGAGGCTGAGCAATTCTTCAAAGAAGAATACGCGCTGATTGAACGGATTTCGGAGTATTCGAAACCCTATATTTCGTTGATAGATGGGGTGTGTATGGGCGGAGGCATGGGCCTGAGCGTCCATGGCAACTATCGCATAGCCACCGAACGTGCATTGTTTGCGATGCCTGAAACCATGATTGGGTTCTTTCCTGATGTTGGGGGCAGCCATTTTCTTTCCAGGATGCCCAACCAATCAGGTATTTGGATGGGGTTGACCGGCGCCTCTGTCCGGGGGTTTGATGCGCATGGGCTTGGGATTTCGACCCATTTGACGGTCGCAGAATCCCTACCCAGATTGCTCGAAGAACTGAGCTATGGCGTGCGGGATATTGAGAATATTCTTTCTGAGCTATGCGCAACGTTAGGATATCAGCCCAGCGTATTGATGCTGTCAGACACGACGATGTGTTTCGATCAGCCAACGCTATGTACAATTTTTGATTGTCTTGAGCGCTATCAGACCAAACCAAAAGAGCGCGCTCTGTCGGCTTTGAAACAAGCCTCCCCACGCAGCCTTCAGGAGACGCTGACGCTTGTGAGAAACGGGAGGGAACGATCGCTCTCTGAATGTCTTGAACATGAGTTTGAAGCCATGCAACGGGCGTTGCGCCACCCAGATTTGGTCGAGGGAATTCGCGCCGTATTGGTCGACAAGGATCACAGTCCGAGTTGGCATTCGCGCGGGAAGTAACACTTGGGTCGGCGCGGCCAAAAGCAACGCGAAAGGAAGAACATGTCCACGAACTCAGAAGAATACGATTATGTGATCGTGGGTGGTGGTTCAGCGGGATGCGTTCTGGCCAATCGTCTGTCTGAGAACCCGCGAAACAAAGTTCTGCTTTTAGAAGCGGGTGGCAAAGACAACTACATCTGGATCCATATCCCGGTCGGTTACCTTTATTGCATGGGTAATCCACGCACGGATTGGGGGTTTCAAACGACCAAACAGCCGGGTCTGAATGGTCGCGCGCTTGCGTATCCTCGCGGCCGAGTGCTTGGAGGCTGCTCCTCGATCAACGGAATGATCTATATGCGTGGCCAAGCGCAAGATTACGACACTTGGCGGCAGATGGGCAACGCTGGCTGGGGCTGGAATGATGTGTTGCCGTTTTTCAAAAAATCAGAGGATTACCATGCCGGCGCCGATGATATGCATGGTGCTGGTGGAGAGTGGCGCGTCGAAAATCAACGCTTGAGTTGGAAAATTCTAGATGCCTACCGTGATGCGGCTGAAGAAGCAGGCATTGCCAAAGTCGAAGATTTCAATCGGGGTGATAATGAGGGCTCAGCCTACTTCAAAGTCAATCAGCGTGGGGGCTTGCGATGGAATACGTCCAAAGGTTTTTTGCGCCCAGCTCTGAAACGCGGGAACCTCAGGGTCGTCACGGATGCGCAGGCCCGGCGGGTTTTGTTTAACGGGAAGCGCGCTGTCGGAGTAGAGGCCGATGTGAACGGAAAGATCACGCGCTTTGTGGCAAAGGGTGAAGTGGTTCTGTCGGCCGGTGCGATAGGCTCCCCTCAATTGCTTGAATTGTCAGGGGTCGGGCATCCAGACTACCTCAAAGCTCAGGGAATAGAAGTACTTCACCGGAACAATAGCGTCGGCGAAAACTTGCAGGACCACCTACAGATCCGTTGCGCATTTCGTGTTGAGGGTGTCAAAACCCTTAATCAGCGTGCGGGATCGTTCCTCGGACGTATGGGGATTGGCCTGGAATATCTCTTGAGACGTTCGGGGCCGATGTCGATGGCTCCCAGCCAGCTTGGTATATTTGCAAAATCTAGTCCAGAAGTCGGCACAGCGGATTTAGAATTTCATGTTCAGCCCTTGTCTCTTGAGAAATTCGGAGATCCTTTGCATGCCTTCCCGGCCTTTACCGCAAGCGTCGTACCGCTTCGTCCATCAAGCCGTGGGACAGTGCATATCAGTTCGCCAGACCACAAAGTTCAGCCAACGATCGATCCGAACTACCTTTCCACCGAATTTGACAAGCAAGTGGCGGTGCGCGCAATCCGCTTGGCACGGCAGATAGCTGGGCAAGATACAATGAAGAAATACAATCCTGCGGAGATCAAACCCGGCGCGGCCTACCAGTCAGACGAAGATCTGGCCAAGGTAGCGGGCGATATTGGAACAACAATTTTCCATCCGACCGGCACTTGCCGAATGGGGCCGGACGACAAGGCTGTGGTCGATCCTGAACTGCGCGTGAAGGGGATAGCAGGTTTGCGGGTTGTCGATGCATCTGTCATGCCGACAATCACCTCGGGCAACACCAACTCTCCAACAATTATGATTGCGGAGAAGGCAGCTAGCCTCATAGCTGGGTAGAGAGCTTCGGCCTAAGGGGCCTGATGGCATTGCTAGGTTATTGTATTTGACGAATTAGACAGAAACCTGAAACGTAGAGCTCGCATTTAAATTCAGTCAAAAGCGGGAATTTTTCGACCGCCACCCCCTTCGAAACAGCTGCAGTCTTACAATTCACCACGTGGTCTCAAAGGGGGCAGGCGCCAGATCAATTACCCTGTCATTGCTTAGAAACGTCAAATGGCCGCATGACAACAAGACAAATCTGCTTGCTGCTGGATCGAGCGACCATTTGGCGATACCGTTTTATACACTCAAGCAGCAGTATTTTAGTTCAAGGTAATCCTCGATCCCGTATTTTGAGCCTTCGCGGCCTGAGCCACTTTCCTTGACACCACCAAACGGCGCCACCTCGGTCGATATCAGGCCGGTGTTGACACCGACCATGCCGTATTCCAGCCCCTCCATCATTTGCCAGACCTGAGACAGGTTCTGGGTATAGACATAGGATGCCAGACCGAACTCGGTATCGTTGGCCATGGACAGAACCTCTTCGGCAGTCGAGAAACGAAAGACCGGTGCCAGCGGACCAAAGGTCTCTTCGCGCGCAACCGCCATGTCCTGCGTGATACCGGAAATCACAGTAGGCTGAAAATAGGTACCTCCCAATGCGTGATCCGCACCGCCAAGGGTAACGGTGGCACCTTTGGCGGTGGCATCGGCAATATGTTGGCGTACCTTGGCGACGGCGTTTTCAGAGATCAGCGGCCCGATTGCAGTACCCTCAGCAAAACCATCCCCTACAGGCAAAGCAGAAACCGCAGTCGTCAGTTTTTCAACAAAGGCATCGTACAGGCCGTCCTGCACATAAATCCGGTTGGTACAGACACAAGTCTGTCCGGCGTTGCGGAATTTAGATAGGATTGCGCCTTCAATAGCGGCTTCCAGATCGGCATCGTCGAACACGATAAATGGCGCGTTGCCGCCCAGCTCTAAAGACAGTTTCTTGAGCTGTTCCGCGCCCTGCTGCATCAGGATTTTGCCTACGCGAGTTGATCCGGTAAAGCTGATCTTGCGCATCAGTGGGTGTGCGCAAAAGGCCTTGCCCACGCCAACACTGTCGGTCGAAGGTAGCACCGACAGAACGCCCGCGGGAATGCCCGCTTCTTCGCCCAGCTTGGCCATGGCCAGCGCGGACAACGGTGTTTCTGAAGCGGGGCGTACGACCATGGCACAACCGGCCGCCAGGGCCGGAGCGGCCTTGCGGGTGATCATTGCGTTGGGAAAATTCCAAGGCGTGATCGCGCCAACCACTCCGACGGGCTGTTTTAGCACGAGAATACGCTTGTCGCGCTGATGGCCAGGGATGGTATCCCCGTAGATCCGCTTCGCCTCCTCGGAGAACCACTCAATGAAGGACGCACCATAAATAATTTCGCCCTTGGCTTCGGCCAGTGGTTTGCCCATTTCTGCGGTCAGGATCGTGGCAAGATCATCCGCGTGCTCCACCATCAACTCATACCAGCGGCGCAATATGGCTGCGCGTTCCTTACCAGTACGCGCAGCCCAATTGACCTGCGCGTGTCCGGCAGCGACGATTGCCGTATCCACATCCGCTACGGTGCAATCGGACACGTTGGCGAGAGTTTCGTGTGTCGAAGGGTTGGTCACAGCAAAACGATTTTCAGTCTGATACCAGCCTCCATCCAGATAGGCGTCTTCGATCAGCAGGTCGGAGCGGTTGAGGGTAAGCATGGTTTCTCTCCTTCGGTTGTATCAATCGGCAAGGAAAACGGGCAGAGCTATCCCCGCCCGTTTTGAAGATTTGTGTCGGATCAGGCGTGCAGGTCTCCATCCAGCGCCGTACCATCCGGCGCGGCTGCGGCAACAGCATCAACCGCAGAGGGATCTTCCATTAGCGACTTGATCACCCCCCATGCCATCATCACCACCAGAACCGAAATCGGCAGCGCAGCGGCAATGGCTGCGGTTTGCAGGGCAGACAGACCTCCGGCAATCAGCAACACAGCAGCAACAAGACCTTGGGCCAGACCCCAGATGATCCGGTGCTGTTTCGGCGGATGAGCATTGCCCATCGACAGGATCGTGGTGACAACCAATGTGCCACTGTCCGAACTGGTAATGAACCAAGTGGCCAGCAGGAAGGTGGTCAACGCCGAAATGATCCACGCCAGTGTTCCGCCGTCGGTCAGCCGATCAATCGTGCCAAACAGAGTGCCACCAAGGTTCCAGTTGTTGACCATGTCGATCAGACCAGCTGTGCCAACACCGCCCTCCGCATTCAGTTCCATGAACAGCGCGTTGCCGCCAAAGATCGATATCCAAATGAACGCCATTGTGGTCGGGACCAGCATCGCGCCGAACATAAACTCGCGGATGGTTCGGCCCTTCGAGATACGGGCGATGAACATACCTACAAAGGGCGCCCAGCTCAGCCACCAACCCCAGTAGAAGATGGTCCAGCCACCCTGCCATTTGACATCGCCGGCGTCTGTTGCGGTCCAGAAGCCCATAGACAGGAACTGGGTCGCGTAGTCACCCACAGAGTTCAGGAAAAAACCGGCAAGCCATTGCGACGGCCCTGCGACGAAGAAGAACAAGATCAAAAGGATGGTCAGAACGATGTTCCACTCCGAAAGGATCTTGATGCCCTTGCCGATACCGGACACAGCCGACAGCGTCGCAATGACCGAGATCACCAGCACCAGCACAACTTGCGTCGCAGTTCCCGGATCAACTCCAAACAGCACGTTCATCCCCTGAGCCATCTGCGTCACGCCGAGACCCATAGAGGTTGCAATCCCAAAGACTGTTCCGAACACGGCCAACAGGTCAACCGCGTGCCCAGCGGGACCATAAATCCGCTCGCCTAAAATGGGGTACAGTGCCGAACGGAAGGTAAGCGGCAGTTTTTTTCGGAATGCAAAATACCCCAGCGCCAAACCGGTCAGAGTGTAAATTGCCCAGCCATGCAGACCCCAGTGAAAATTGGTAACACGCACTGCATCCACCGCCCGCGCCATGTCCATTTCGGCATGACCTGCCATGTCCGCAAACGGGTTGTTGGGGTAGCCCCAACCCGCAGAGTTGTCGAAGTAGAACAGCGGTTCTGCCACGCCAAAGAACATGATACCGATGGACACTGAGGCCGAGAATAACATCGCGAACCATGCAAAGTTCGAGAACTCTGGCTTGGCGTCATCATCACCCAAACGAATTGAGCCGAAGCGGCTAAACATCAGGTAGAGACAGGCGAAAAGTATCACGATAACTGAACTGATATAGTACCAGCTTAGCGCCCCTTCGACCCATGACCGGACGCCGCCATAAATTTGGCCGGCAAAGTCCACGTTAAGAATAGTAAAGACTACAAAGGCTGCAACCATCGCCTTTGAGGCAATGCTCATGCCATTATGTAGGCCTTTGAAGAACCCTTTGTCCGAGACCAAATGGCCTTGGTTATTAGGTATTGGCTCCTGTGCCATGTCGCGTTTCCTCCCTTTGGATGGACAGGATGAGGCAGCCCACTGACACATATGCGGCAGGCTGCAAAAAAAATCGAATTGTCGGATGGATCAGCGCATCACGAAGGGGTCCGGGATCGGATCGTCGGATGTACGCAACCAGACAGATTTGGTCTTGGTGTATTCCAGCGCGGCCTCAATGCCGCCTTCACGCCCGTGTCCGGACAGGCCATGCCCTCCGAAAGGCGCAATCGGGCTGACTGCGCGATAGGTGTTGACCCAGACAATACCTGACCGGATCGCCCGGATCATCCGATGGGCGCGGGTCAGGTTCTGGGTAAACAGACCGGATGCCAGACCAAAGCGCGTATTATTGGCAATCTCGATGGCCTCTGCCTCATCCTTGAAGCTGACAACCGACAGGACTGGACCGAAGAATTCATTGGTCAGACTGTCCGCCTCACGTGCGTCGTCACAATCAAGGATCGTTGGCGGGAAATAGAAGCCTTCACGATCCAGCACATCACCTCCCGTAACCACCTTGGCCCCCTGCCCGACCGAACGCGCGATCAGATCGAGCGCCATGTCGCGCTGACGTTTTGTACAAAGCGGCCCGACTTCGGTGGCAACGTCATCCGGTGCACCAATCACCACTGCCTCAGCCCTTTCCTTTAGCCGGGCCAGGAACGCGTCCTTGATGCTTTCTTGGACCACCAGCCGTGATCCGGCAACGCAACTTTGACCAGTGGCCGCAAAAATACCCGAGACCTGAGCATTTACAGCGCTTTCAAGATCAGCGTCCTCGAACACAATGAACGGTGATTTTCCGCCCAACTCCAAAGAGGTCGAGGCAAGATTCTCAGCCGAGTTACGCACAATGTGACGCGCCGTGTCCGGTCCGCCGGTAAAGGCGACATGCGCCACCTTTTGATGGCTGGTCAGGGTTGCGCCCACATCGGGTCCGCCAGTGATAACGCTCAGTACACCCTTGGGGAAACCCGCCTGATCAAAGATGCGCGCGAACTCCAGCATTGGCGCAGGGCCCTCTTCGGAGGCTTTCAGGACAACCGTACACCCCGCCGCCAAAGCGGGACCGATCTTGACCGCTGACAAGAACAGTTGCGAATTCCACGGCACCACAGCGGCAACCACACCCACCGGCTCGCGACGCAGCCACACCTCCATGTCGGGTTTGTCTATGGGCAGGTGTGCGCCCTCGATCTTATCTGCCAGACCAGCGTAGTAGCGATAATACTCCGCCACATAGGCGCTCTGTGCGCTGGTCTCGCGGATAATCTTTCCGGTGTCGCGGGTTTCCAGCTCCGCCAGACGTGGTGCTGCCTCGGCGATCAAATCCGCCAACCGCGTGAGCAATTTGCCCCGCGCGGTAGCTGTCATGTCCGCCCATTCGGCAGAGAAGAACGCAGCCTCAGCCGCATCAACGGCGCGGCTCACATCCTCGGGTGTGGCCGCTGGCATCTTGGCCCAAACCTTGCCAGTGGCCGGATCAAGACTGTCGAACTGTGCCGAGGCATCTTCGAACGCGCCGCCGATATAGTGCTGAAATTGCTGCATTCTTCTTGTCCTTTCAGGGCGCTTTACCGAAACGCTGGCATTACGTCGTTGATGAACCGTTCAAGCGACGCCTTCTTGCGCTCAAAGGTCATCGAGCTGTCGATCCAGAACGAGTATTCGTCATAGCCCAGCTTTTCATAGCCTTTCAGCCGTTCAATGACCTTGTCCGATGTGCCGATAACCAAATCGCGCTCTATCGCTTCTGGCGAATAGATCGGATGTGCGGCGATTTCAGCATCGCTCAGTGGCTCGATCAAACCCTGAGTAATGTCACGCTTGTTCATAAACCACGCGCCAAAGTAGCAGTAGAAGCGATTCAGCTCGACCGCGCCCAGTTTGGCATCTTCGTCGCTGTCGGCCACATAGGTGTGCTGCAGAAGCATGATCTTGGGGCGAGGTTGGTCCGAATGTTTCTCGCAGGCCGCATTGAACTTGCCCATCAGGTCAGCAATCTCTCCATCTCCATTCCACAGCGGCGTCACCTGCACGTTACAGCCGTTGGCCACAGCGAACTCATGGCTGTTGGGATCACGCGCGGCAACCCAGATCGGCGGGCCGTCCTGCTGCAACGGCTGCGGAGCCGAAGTGGTCTTCGGAAATTGGTGGAACTCGCCCTGATGTTCGTAATCGCCCTTCCAAAGCGCCTGAACGGCGGGCACCAGCTCACGCATGCGTTGACCGGCCTCCCAGGCGTCCATACCCGGCATCATCCGTTCGTATTCAAAAGAGTACGCACCACGCGCGATACCCAGCTCCAGGCGACCATCGACGATAATGTCGGTCATCGCCGCCTCGCCGGCCAAGCGGATCGGATGCCAGAACGGCGCAATCACCGTGCCGGTGCCAAGGCGTACGTTTTTCGTATGACGCGCCACATCTACCAGATTGAGCATCGGGTTGGGAGCGATGGTAAAATTCATACCGTGATGCTCGCCCGTCCAGACAGCATGCATACCGCCCTGATCGGCGATTTTGCACAACTCAATGAACTCGTCATACAGCTGCTTCTGATCCTGATCAGGAGAAATGCGCTCCATGTGCACAAAAAGCGAAAACTTCATTGGGGTTAACTCCCTTGCGAAAGCGGTCGTACTTCGCCGCTCACTTGGTTGCCGTAATACACACCGAAATTGCCCATGCGGCTCTCTTCGGCGAACCGTTCGAGCATGGTGCACATGGCAGGATCCGCGATGTCCATCAGGGTCGAGACGGTCAGCTCGGTAAAGACCCCGCGCGAAGGCGTACCTTCGGCGGTTTGACAGAGGAATGAGATGTGCTGATGTTCGCGCGCTGCATCTTCATAAACAGAGTAGATGAACCCAGGTTCGGCGGTAATTCCGAGATCATCAATCAACCGGATCAGGGCAGCAGATGCACCGTCCTTGCGAACCGCAACCTCGGGCAGCGTGAGACGGCCCGCGCCGTTGTCGACCAGCAGTACCTTGCCTTCATGTTCAATCAGAGCCGAAACCATCAGATCGGCCTGATTGCTCAGGGCTTCTACTTCGGCGGCTGGGGTAACGTAAGCACCGCGGGCATATCCAAGACCGGGGGCTGTCTCGTTCTCGAATGCCTCAACTTTACCGATCAGGATCAAGTGATCGCCCGCGTCCACGGTTTTGAACATAGAACAATCAAACCATGCCGATGTGCCGTCAAAGACCGGAGACCCATGCGGACCCGCTCGCCAATCAACGGCTGCGAACCGGTCTTCTACAGGACGGGCGAAAGTGTTGGACACGTCGATCTGCCCTTCGGACAGAATGTTGACTGCAAATCCCTCTGCCTCAGAAAACGTGGTGTAGTTGGATGACGAATTGGCCAGGCAAACCAGCACCAGCGGCGGGTCCAGCGACACAGACGTAAAAGAGTTCGCGGTGAAGCCCACAGGATTTCTGTCTGCATCTTTGGTGGTGATAACCGTCACACCGGTCATGAAAGCGCCAAACGCGTTGCGCAGGGCGCGGGGATCGATCTCGCTCATGATGTCTCTCCTTGGGCTGTTGCGACGGCTGTTGTGGCAAGCCAGTCGAGCAAAACGGCGTTGACAGCGTCTGGCGCAGTCAAATTGACCATGTGACGATGGCCTTTGATGACAATAGCGCGCCCAAGCTGAGCGGCGTTGGCCATTGCCTCTGCCATGGCAGGTGAAGAATTCAGGTCTCCGTCGCCAGTGATTGCAAAAAGCGGACAGGTAATGTTGCCAAGGCGATCCGAATAGGTTTCGTCGCCACGCGCGAAAGCCCCATAGGCCGTGGCATATCCGTCCAGATTAACCTGACCCAGCCAGTCTGAGACATGTACACGCGCTGCCTGATCTTCAGCGCCATCCCCAAACCAGCGGGCCAATGGCGTTTCCAGATCAAACCCGCCCGCGCGGATCACGTCGGCACGGGCAATGACAGCTTCGCGGGCCTGCTCGCTGCGACGATATACGCCGTTCAGCAAAGCCACCCGTTCAAGTCGCTCTGGATAGGTCGCAGCGAACCCACCAGAAATCAGCGCCCCCATAGAGTGACCTGCAAGGCTTACATCATCCAATTCCAGAACATCCAGCGCCCCACGCAGCCACTCGACGAAATCAGGCAGTTGCGCACCTTCGGGCAATGCGGAAGATTTACCATGCCCAGGCATATCCAGTGAAATCACGCGGTGGTTTGCCGACAGCGCTGCGAATTGCGGACCCCATGCGGCGGACTGCATACCGACCCCATGGATCAGCACAACCGGCGTGCCGGATCCGGTCTCACGCCAGGCCAACGTGCCAGCTGGCAGATCGCAGGTCTTATAGGGCGGCAGGATTGTCAACGTCATGACCCAGTTCCTTGAGATCCTGATACCGGTCGCCAATACGGTGATGTGGGCGCCCGCCAATCGAAGCGCCCAGAGCCACAACGATCTCATCGGGACCAGGGGCATCAGCCACCTGCAGCGCGATGGTGAGGTAATGGCTGCGTTTGCCGCCATCATTTTTATCCATCAACGGGATTTGCAGCGGCGCGTTCGCTGGTCCACGTGTGTTGGTAAACGCAAGATAAGATTTCGCGCCAACCGCCTCGCGGTAGTGATTTCCGAAGCGCAGCGTATGGATCAAAGCTGACGCATGCTCGACTTCGCCATTCACACCAACGATGGCTGACTTACCATAACCTTCGACCTTGTCGCCGCCGCCGGCGGCATCCAGTACCATTTTGGTAAGCAATTCACCCAGACCCGGAGCACAGTCGTGAATTTCTGGACGCAGATCTTCGACAAAGCCCTGACCGGCCCAGGGATTTTTAATCACGGCAATAGCAGCAATCATCTTCAACGGGGTCTCTGCGGCTTTCCCCCCTTCGATCAGGGTTTCTTCGACATGCAAGAGCGTTTTGCGGATTTCAGCAGGCATGAGAGCACCTTCGTTGTGATTCGTTGAGCACAACATGGTATACCATAAGACTGTTAGTCAATAATATCTTGCGACCACCCCCCTGCCCTGATAACCAAACCATTATGAGCAAAACGAAACTTTCCCCGATCGAACAGCCCCCGGCGACTCTGCGCGACATGGTGCAAGAGCGTATGCGCGAGGCAATTATCGAAGGTCACTTCAAACCGGGGGAACGTCTGGTCGAACGCCCGCTATGCGAACAGCTTGGGGTCAGCCGTACCGTCATTCGCGAAACCATCCGCTATCTTGAGGCAGAGGGATTGGTCGACATCCTCCCCGGTCGCGGCCCGATTGTGGCCCCAATGAGCCGGGACGACGCGCGACAAATCTATGACATCCGCCTAATGCTGGAAACCTCGGCCGCCGAAAGCTGTGCCCGCAACATAACGCCCGAACGCGCCGAGCGATTGCAGGCGGCGCTGAACCGGCTGCAACGGGAACGCGACGGTGCCACCCCGGGCGAGCTATTTCGCGCCTCAGCCGATTTCTATTCCGAGATTTTCGAAGGGGCCGGCCATCATATTGCATGGGAGATCGTGCAACGTCTCAATGGCCGTATCAGCCGACTTCGTATGATGACTCTGTCTTCGAACGACCGTGAACGCTCAGGCGCGGAACATATGCAGGCCATCTGCGACGCCATCACGTCCGGCAATCCAGACGCCGCCTGTACTGCAGTCAGCCATCACCTCAGCGACACCCGAGCCATTGCCGAACGGCTTTTGGCGGAACAGGACAAAGAGACTTGACCATGCCCAAGGCCTATTGGATTGCAAATGTCACCGTGACCGACCCGGAAAACTATGCCGGATATCAGGCGCTGGCCCCCGCTGCCTTTGCCGCCCACAGCGCGCGCTTTCTGGCGCGCGGGGAGGCTGAAACGCTGGAAGGCAGAGACTGGCAGCGTCGCGTTGTAATAGAATTCGACAGCATCCATGCCGCCCGAGCATGCTACGACAGCGCTGAATACCGCGCTGCCCGCGCCAGCCGCGCCGAGGCCTGCGAAGCCGATATCGCAATTATTGAAGGGCTCGACTGAGCTCCAGATTTGCTCTTTGAAAGGATAAGACATGACCGATCTGTTCGAGACCGGCCTGAAACAACGCAAGGCAACACTGGGCGCTGACTATGTGGAAAATAACCTTGCCGCAGCGGATGAATTTACCCGTCCCTTCCAAGAGGCAATGACCGAATGGTGCTGGGGGTTTGGCTGGGGTGACGAGGCCATTGACGCCCGCACACGATCACTCATGAATCTGTCGATGATCGGCGCATTGGGCAAGATGCACGAATGGGAGCTACACCTGAACGGCGCGATCAACAACGGCGTCACATTCGAAGAAATCCGCGCTGCAATCCATGTGATCGCCATCTATTGCGGTGTGCCACAAGGAGTGGAGTGCTTCCGTGTTGCGCGAAAAGTTCTGGAAGAGCGCAATCTCCTACCCTCTGAAGCCCACGCCTGACAAATAGACGATAGCCTACCCTAATCCACCACCCTCTATTTGTTCCTCGTCGGAAGTTTCTGCAACGTCTCCAAATCGAGGTGACAAGGAACGGATCTGTAGTGATGAGCGTGTATGCTACAGCACATCTCGGCGCGCGGGGGCTATTGGCGCGCATCCTGCGCTTATAAAGTCGCCCGATCAGATCACAGGCATAGTCACATCAACCTCCTAACCATCAAAGAACATTAATAACCAGGCGCAATTCAGCACGTTTAGATAGGGCTTAAAATGCCCCAGGGCGGCGGTATCGGCTTATGACGCAACCTGTTGGCATGGTGTTTTTTGTACTGTCTAGCGTTTGCAAAGTGCTATTTGTGCAGTGTGTAGGAGCCACTCTGCTCTTCTTAGTTCCGCTGATTGGCGCGCTCCTATTGCTCATTTTCATTCCGCAACTGGTGCTTTGGCTACCTGAACTGCTCTATGGATGAGGCATATCACGAAGTTGCGCTACTCATACCAGAGTCAGCGTTCTAAGTTACCACTATTCAGCTTTGGACTTCGTTACCGCCGTAGTGTTTCACATTCGGTTGGTACAAGGACCAAGGGCCATGCAGTGATTTACCTCGGCGGGGCAATCGATTGAATATGAGAGTCTTTGGTCCGTCTGAATTTGCTGGATGGAATAGATGTTGTTGAGAGATGGAACAGCGCAAATTGGTACCGTACAAATGCATTTTGTGCCCTTTTTTCCTCCAATGTCGACCTGTCACTTGTATTACTTCACCCTAACATCTCCGAGGTCTACCGTAGCAAGGTCGCCAATCTGACGGAGGCGCTGAACAATCCTGCGACCAAAGCCGAAGCGACGACGATCATCCGGTCTTTGTTGGAGGAGATCCAGCTTACCTCTCACACAAATGCCATGGAGATAGAGCTTGTTGGGGAGCTGGCTGGTTTGATTGCATTAGGCCAAACAAAAACGGGCTCGGAGCGTTTGCTTCGGGCCGTTCTGATCGATGGTTGCGGGAGCACGCAGCCAACGATACCGAACCATTTTTACCGGCCGCTTATATTCACTCGCATTACCTTTGTCCTCCATCTTTCGACCCTAAGCAGACATCTCCACCGCTTTCAGCAAACTACCCCTATGAGCCCAAAGTTATGAATGCTGCGTCCAATACCCATTTCCGCTCCGCCGAAGATTGAGCAAGAGTGAGACCGATCTTATCTGGCCTCTCCAAGAGTTTACGGCGCAAAGGTTATAGATGATTTTGTGACTGATCATTTTGCGTCCATAGGCAGAAGCACGGCATGCTAGCCAACCGCAAACTGCCGCAAGAAAATGTCGACGCTCTCACTGGCAACGCTTTGCAAGTTTTCAGGCGCGGTGACGGAAGTTTCGTGCGTCAAAAGAGGAACAAATATCGTCGCCTTGAAGAGTGCCAATAGGCGATCAGACGCGACGTTAGGATCGCTTTTCTTCAACTGGCCGCAGGCCATGGCGCCTGTCAAAAACTCCGCGAGCGGCGCATCGATAAATGCGAACTCCTTGTTGACCCGGCTGGCAAAATCTGGGCTCCGCATCAGTTCTCCAATCAGCACTCTTGACCCATTCATGAATGCGTTCATGACGCCGATGTCCTTTGTCATTCCATGGCTGACTCGTCCTGATCTGGAGAGTGTTCAGCGCTGGCGTGAGATGATGGCCGCGCGCCCGTCAAGCCAGCAAATGATGGAACCACTACCCACCAAAATTGGCTGAAAAATAAACGGTTGCGTTCCTATGTGAGCCCACCTGCCTTCGAGCCAAAGCATGACAGACAGATGACCGCTTATTCGTAATCTGTGAACCATATTTTTTGGCGCGTTATGCGACGAGTTTGGCGGGTGGTGCTATAAACTATCTCGGTGTCGGAGGCTATGTTCTACTTCGACACCGAGGACAAAATGATGCCGACGCCCGACCGAATAAAGACGCCCGACACTTTCTGGAAAGCGATTGAGAGCCTGTCGATCAGCCGCGCTGCGCTCTTGCGAGATGCAAAACTGCCCTCAAGCGTGTTTTCGTCAGAAGGGCGTATGACAACGAAGCAACTCTTCGCAATGTGGGAGGCCCTCCAAACTCTGGGAGGTGATGATATTGGCCTCGCACTAACGGAAACTATGCACGAAGCAACCTTGCCGCCGTCCTTTCTTGTCGCATTCCACGCCAAGAATGTTGGTGAAGCCTTACACCGTCTCGCGCGATTCAAGGCGCTATGCGCACCTGAAGAGTTTCGGATGGCCGTAGAGGATGACGGGTGCGTCGTGACGACAGCTTGGACATATGCCAATCAATTAGAACCCGACGCGCTCACGGATGCGACGTTCACGTTCCTCGTGAACATGGTGCGGGCAGGAACTGGGGAAAGGATCACGCCCAAATCCGTCGAACTTAGGCGTGGCCTAAGCGAAAGGCTTGAGACCTGGTTCGGTTGCGCGATCACATGGAACGCTCCGCACGCCAGAATTACCTTCAACAAAGAAGATTTGGAGTTACCCTTCACAAGCTACAACAGCGAGCTTCTGAAGATGTTAGACGCTGCTCTCGAAGCCGATTTGAACAAGGTCGAGAACACGACATCACTAACCGATCAAGTCCGTTGGCATCTACGTCGCGCTCTGACCGCCGGTCGTCCAGAACTGCGCAGCATCGCGCGTGACATGGCCATCAGTGAACGCTCCTTGCAGCGCCATCTAAGGAGCGAAGGTCACAGCTTTAAGTCGCTGTTGTCAGACACGCGACATCAACTGGCCTGCGAGTACCTCGACGAGCCCGATTTCGACATCAGCGAGATCGCATACCTGCTCGGATACGAGGACCAGGGATCGTTCTATCGAGCCTTCCTGAAGTGGGAGTGCCAAACCCCGGCAGAGTGGCGTTCACGCCTCTCGGACAGCCCGGACAAGGTACCAATCCGCACCTAGGGTCCGCTTCTCACAAACGACCTTCACCACGAACCACTTCCAGCGGGCTCGGACGACCGGCCCCGAACAATCAAACACGCCAATCCAAGGAGAACAGAAATGACTGCTCAACCAACCCCAGATCAGCTTGCAACCCTCAAAGCGGTCGCGCGCGGCTATGTGTCGATCGATGGCGAACGTGCACCCATCTTGGAAACACCCAAAGACTATGGGATGAAATACGAAGATGTTACGTTCATTGCCGATGACGGTATCAAACTAGCAGCCTGGTTCATCCCTGCTGAAGGGTCCGACAAGCTGATCATTTGCAACCATCCGGCCACCCTCAATCGTTATGGTTTTCCGGGTCATCTAGAGCCTTGGAGCAATTTTCAGAATGTCGAGGTGAAGTTCGGCAAGGTGCACAAGGCATTGCACGACGCGGGCTACAACGTCCTAGCCTATGATCTTCGCAACCACGGCGAAAGCGACTCCGCCCCGGACAATGCTTGGGGACAGGGATTCTCCGACGAGTACAAAGATGTCATCGCGGCCTTTGACTACGTCAAGTCGCGGGAATACTTGCGAGATATGAAAGTTGGCCTGTTCAACCCCTGTGCTGGTGGTGGCGCAGCGATCCACGCCATGTCCGAGCGCCCGGAGTACTTCGAAGACGTGAAAGCGTTTGTTTGCGCCCAACCCGCGTCGATTAACATCATGTCGAAGGTAGCATTGAAGGGCATGGGGCTCGTTGAGTTCTACGACACGTTTGTGCAAGAAGTCGAAAACGTGAGGGGACTGAACCTGAATGAGATGACGCCCCATCTGTTCGCCAAGAACATCAAGATGCCGACTTATATTGTGCAGAACAAAGATGATGTCTGGACGGTCTCGGAGGACGTGCAGACCACCTTTGACCTGCTGCCGAACCCGAACAAAAAGCTGCATTGGATCGAAGACGGCGATACGCGCCGCTTCATCGGCTACAACTTCTTCGGTGAGCACCCCGAAACGATGATCAGGTTCTTCGACAAGCATATGAGCTGAAACTAACATTGAGGTAGGCGCGGCCTCCCGTATCTTCCTCGAGGATAGTCTCGCCAACTTCTGCATGGTGATTCATTTGAAATCAATCCAGCGTTCGTTACGATTGATCAACCGTTCGTTTTGTTACGCTACAGAAACAAGGAGTCGAAACTGTATACTTTCCTTATGCGACGGTTTCTTGTTTCTGGATCGCCCAGCTGGTGCCGGTCTCCGTTTCGGAAAGCTCCCAAAGCTGCACGGCCTGCACTGGATCAAGCACGCTCTTTTCCAACTTGCTTTCGCCAACCGGACCAACCATTTCGGCGCGTTTGGTCGGGCCGTAGTATGCGGCGGGTTTGAGGTTCTCTTCAGTCGCACACAACACTTCGGGCCAAGCGCCCCTCTCGGCGGATTGAGCCAATGGAGACAGCAGGATGAACAAGAATTTGGTCATCCGGTTCGCCTCTTCCTTGGACAGAGTTGTGCGTGCCGCGCCTGGGTGGCAGACGTGGATGGAGACCGGAATGCCTGCTTTGGCAATACGTCTTTCCAGTTCGTACGCGAACATCATCTGCACGAATTTCGAATGGCAATAAGTGATATGCGGATTGTAATTGCCGTCAAAGTTCATGTCTTCGAATTGCACCCGCTTAAGCCCCATCTTGTGGCCGTTGCTGCCAACGACGACAATGCGCGCATGACTGTCCACCAGCCGGTCAAACAGCAACCGAGTTAACAAGAAGTGGCCGTAGTGGTTCGTGCCGAGCTGGCTTTCGAACCCATCCCTGGTGAACTGTTGCGTCGCAACCTGAGCGATGGCGGCATTTTCAATCAGAACGTCAATTTGCGGCACCTTAGCCAATACCTGATCGGCTGCGGCGCGAACCGAGGCCAGGTCGGCCAGATCCATAGGGATAAATCGAACATCGGCCTGGGTGCCGAACTCTTGTTTCAACGTGGCGATTGCAGCCTCAGATTTGGGTGCGCTTCGGTTCAGCATGACGACGCTTGCGCCCTTGGACAGGAAAATCCGGGTCGCCTCGTATCCTGCACCCGCGTTGGCGCCAGTAATGACGATATTCTTGCCGGTCAGATCGCCAACACGTTCGGGGGTCCAGCCCTTGGGGCCGAAAGGGTTTGGATGGGTCATTGGAGATATCCTTGTAGTTTTTTTCAGAAACTTGGGCTGCCCATTGCATTCCCAAACAGAATGCTGGTCATGACGCTGACGACCGCTAATCCCATGAACATGGCAACCATCGAACCGGCGTGCGACATCTGAGCCCTGCTTAGGCGCAGCATCACGTAGCCGATCAAGATGTTCGTCAGCCCCCAAAGGACGTTGACGAGTGGTGAAGACAAACCCACTCCGGGTGGTGTGGCAAATGGGGATGGAAAAGCACTGCCCATAACCCCAGCCACCAAATGTGGCACTGCATTTCCAAAGAAGAAGCCGACGGCAAAAGCGGCCAGATAGTGATACCATTTCATCGGTTTTGCCTACCTTCTGCTAAGCGTCTTTGCAGTGACAACGGGGGCGTCAGTCAGAAAGATCTCCATGGTACTGTCTTGCGCCCGTTTCTCGATGGCGCCAGACAGCATGAAGCTGGCTCCAAGCTTTTTCAGAGCATCGGCATAGGCCTGATCCACTGCAGGGATGATCTCATCCATGTCCTTCGGCGGGGCAGCATCGATGTTTGCAACAACACCGTCCAATCTGAGCTGTCCGCCTGGATCAGAGAGGAACACGCTGTGCCATGAACGCTCGCCATACTGGTAGCGGCGGCAGAAAACGCGATCATCTACGGTCACAAACATCAAGCGGATGAAACGGTGGGTATACCCGGCACGGATTTCATGAAAACGGGTCTGATTGACCAAATTAGCCAGCTCGGATTGTGTTTGAGGTTCTTCCATTGGACCTCTCAAGGTGCGCAATAATGGATGAATGGCGGTTCCGATTATGAGTTTTGGAATGCCACTCACCACGTTCCACAGGGATGCCTTTGCCATCTTCCGGGCCTTTCTCTTGACACGTGAACCTGGCGACAACGGGCGCCAGATCCTTAGTCCCTTGGCTATTCAACTTAATTTGTTGAAGAATTCCGCCGCTGCGTCGCACGACGCTTTGACGGCCTCTGGCTTCCAATAGAAGTCAACGTGGCTGAACTCATCGAAAGCACGAACCTCTGGGTTGTTTGTCAGCCGATCAATGAAATTGGTTGAACAGATTGCTGTCGCCGCGTTCGGCCCGTAGATCACCATCGTCGGTTGGGTGATCTTGTCTGCGTAATGCTCACCAATCGAAATCAAAGACTGCATGGACTGGTCGCCAATGTGTTCATTGGTGAAGTTCTTGACCTTTCCAGGGCCTGCAACGCCATCCTTTCCATAGTAGTTGTAGGTGTCGTTCGACATTGGAATCCCCAACGCATTGAATTCTTCCCGCGTCATGCTGTCGTCCAGGACATTTGGCCAAGAGTAATCCGCTGCGCCGGTTTCATACATTCTTTGCTTGGAGGCATTTGCTGCAGCGATCACTTGATCGGCCATGCCACGATCACCCCATTGGAAAGCGTCAGCTGCCATCATGCCGGAAACTGTGACGATCTTCTTGATCCGATGATCTGTCACTGATGCAGAGGCAATGATCGAACCACCCTGACATACGCCAAGACCATAGATCTCGTCTACGAATGAAAGTGTACCGAGATAGGAGACAGCATCCCAGGTATTTTCGATCAGCCGGAACATGTAGCGTGATTTCATATGTTCGCCGGGAAGCGCCGGAGAGGAGCCCATGCCCATGTAGTCAAAGCCAAGATAGATAAAACCGCGCGCGGCCATTTCGGGGCCGTAGGTCGCTGGGATCTGGTCCTTGACCTGCGGGAAGGGGCTGGCACCGACAATGGCCTTGTACGTCTTGGCCGGATCGAAGTCTTCGGGCAGATACAGATCGCCCACAAGATCGAGGCCGAAGGATTTGAATGTGACGGGGTTTGTTCCGGGTTTGAAGGACATTTCAGAGGCTCCTGCGTTGATGGGAAGGGATGTCTGTTTCGCGCCTGCGCCCCAGCCCGCGAAGGACATCAGGGAGGCAAGCGAGGCGGTTTGGATGAGGTGGCGTCTTGAGAGGTTGGTCATTGTCGTGGTCCACTGGTTTCCAGGATCGTGTTTCACCTTGCTAAAGTAAATCGTTGTGTTTACTTAGGTGGAGTGAGCTTCCCTTGTAAACAGATAATTTTACTTTTGAGGTCGAAAATCGTGAAACGCACTGAAAAGAAAAGATATTATCGATGCGGCGATCGATGAGTTCCGAGAGCAGGGATTTCTAGGGGCCAAGACCACCTCAATCGCCAGAAAAGCGCAGGTTTCGAGTCGCACGTTCTACAATCACTTCGAGAGCAAGGAGGCGCTGTGGCGGTACATCACAGTCATAACTGACGAGACCGCAATCGGTTTGAACCGCATGGTTCTGTCAGAGTTGATCCGGGATTTTGACCGCTCTCGTTCGTTTTTTAGTGAAAGCGAAACACACGACTATCCCGTCACGCTACTGATCAGCGAAGCATGGACGCGGGCGCGCTTCGCAAGGCGGATCCGGCATTCGCGACCAACCAACTGCTTGCTATTGTCAAAAACTTCTATTTCTGGCCTGAGTTCTTTCTTGGTGAAAACTCGACGCAAAAAGAAGTACGCGACGACTGTATTGCGATGTTCATGTCGCATTACAAAGCAGGCGGCTGAAAGAAGAAAAAGCAAAGTCCATTTGTTCGCATGACCAATGAAAAAGGAGATCTATAGTGACATCAGCGGAAAAGACCGCGCACGTGCGTAGATATTTCGAGCTTCTCACGGCATCGGTCATCGATTGCATCATATCGCTTTTTGACACGGAAGCACACGTGGTGTCCCCGTTTATTGGCCAGATGAACCTAGCTGACTTCTTCAAGAAGCTGGGCGACACCTCCTCTGCGAGCAAACTCACAGTATTTGATGTTCTTGTCGGCGAATACGGAGATAGTGCTACCACACATTTTGAGTATGACTGGACATTGAAGAACGGCGATCAGATCGTTTTTCAGGGCGTAGACTATTTCAACTTCTCTGAGAGTGGCAGGTTTGCGTCTTTACCGATCTTTTATGACACATCCCGTGCGTAATGACGTAGGCGACAAGTACGCATCGGCTTAAAACAACGGCGGCTTTGGCGGCGACAGAAAGTAAATTAAAGCGAGGACAACATGATTATCCGTTGGTGGCGAGCAGTGGCAGGAACTGATGACGTATTGGAGCAATATGCTGATCATCTAAAACGAACGACGTTCGTTGAAATGGCACAGCTTCCAGGACATTTAGGGGCTGCCCTTGCGGTCAAAGTGAACGGTCAACACAACGAACTTGTGGTTACGAGCCTTTGGTCTGACCTCGCTTCTGCAGGGCACTTCGAGAAAGGCGATTTTGATGACGCAGTGGTCAAACCAAGCACCCAAAAGCTCCTAAAATCGTTCGATTTGAAAGTCGAGTACTTCGAAACCGTAGTAGCGACGGGCGCCTTGACTGACGACGGCTAAAGTTCGCAGCTGCCCCTTATGCATTGTGCAAACAGCAGACACTCTCGCGAACCGCAGCGAACACGATTTTCCGCACATACTGCATGAGTTCAACATTTCGAATGTGCAGAAAGAACGGTTTGGAACTTCGCGCTAGCGTCAGGACCCTTTGATTTCTGCTTGGTTGCGTGATTTACGATTCGAAAATCACGCGGTGACCATGTCTGACCTTTTTTGGTTGACGGATGCGCAGTTGGCACGTCTTGAGCCTTTCTTCCCCAAGTCCCACGGCAAACCACGCGTTGATGATCGACGTGTGTTGAGCGGCATTATCTTCATTAATCGTAGTGGGTTGAGATGGCGCGGTGCCCCTTCGGTTTATGGCCCATACAAAGCGCTCAATAACCGTTGGAAGCGGTGGAACGACAAAGGCATCTTTGCCCAGATGATGGCTGATCTGGCTGCCGAACACGGTGAAGAGAAGATCGCGATGATCGATGCAACCTACCTAAAGGCCCACCGTACCGCGACCAGTTCGGGCGTAAGAAGGGGACGTGGACGCTTGATCGGTCACACCAAGGGCGGCATGAACACCAAGCTGCGCGCCATCTGCGACAGCCGGGGGCATCCTCTCAACCTGATCATCATCGCCGGTCAGGTCGGCGATTACATTGGTGCGCGGGTACTGCTGAGCGGCCTGCCCGATGTCAGTTGGCTGTTCGGGGATCGAGGCCATGACGCCGATTGGTTCTGGGAAGCATTGAGAGGCAAAGAGATACGCGCCTGCATCCCTGGCCTGCAGCAGCGAAAGAAGCCGGTTAAGTACGACAAGCGTCGTTACAAACGGCGAAACCGGATCGAAAGCATGTTCGGCAGGTTGAAACATTGGCAGCGTGTGGCAATCCGCTATAACAGGTGCCCGAAGGTCTTCCTGTCAGCAATCGCCCTGGTAGCGTTCGTTATCTATTGGTTATGAGTCCTGACCCTAAAACCCTCTCAGAAACAATGAAAAACGCACGGGCATTTGCGGATTATTTTAAGAATACGCCTCCCCGCAAAACAACCTCAAATAGCCAAATCTTAACCTGTCTCCCGTCATTTTCGGCTCCGGGATTATTTCTGAAAGGGCCAAATCATGGGTGCGCGTACAGCGACTGGGGCAACGGATACAAATGTCGATCTGCAGGGGGTTGTGGATGCGATCAATCGCGTGCAGGCGGTGATCGAGTTCGAACTCGATGGGACCATTATCAACGCGAATGAGAATTTCCTGACAACTGTCGGG
This sequence comes from Shimia sp. R9_2, assembly GCF_017743735.1. Lineage (GTDB taxonomy): Bacteria > Pseudomonadota > Alphaproteobacteria > Rhodobacterales > Rhodobacteraceae > Shimia. The sequence continues at coordinate 10,201 of NZ_JAGHRO010000014.1, read as the reverse complement.
TATGAGTTGAACGAGATACAAGGCAAGCATCATCGTATGTTCTGTGAGCCAGCTTACGCAGCTTCGGAGGATTACCGTGATTTTTGGATGCGCCTTGCGACCGGAGAATTCTTCGCGGGTGAGTACAAGCGGCTTGGCAAAAACGGTGCCGAAGTCTGGATCAATGCGTCCTACAACCCAATTTTCGACGCGGACGGCAAACCCACCAAAGTTGTGAAGTTCGCCACAAACGTAACCGAAGAAAAACGCCGGATTGCAGAGCAGGACGGTAAGATGGCTGCGATCAGCCGAGCGCAGGCTGTGATCGAATTTGATCTGGATGGCACCATTCGGTCAGCCAATGAAAATTTCCTGGCTACGGTCGGATACGCTATGGATGAAATCCGCGGCCAGCATCATCGGATGTTCTGCGACCCATATTATGTAAGCACCGCTGAATACCGCAAATTTTGGGAAGACCTTGCCGCTGGTGAGTTTGCGGTCGGCGAATACAAGCGGTTTGGTAAAGGCGGTGCCGAGGTTTGGATCAACGCCTCCTACAACCCGATTTTTGATTCCGATGGCAAGCCTTTCAAAGTCGTGAAATTTGCTACCAACGTGACCGAAGAAAAGCTGCGCACGGCAGAGCAGGATGGCAAGATGGCGGCCATCAGCCGGGCGCAGGCAATGATCGAGTTTGAGCTGGATGGCACAATCCTGACTGCCAACGAGAATTTTCTGGCAACCGTGGGATATTCGATGGAAGAGATCCGTGGGCGCCATCACCGAATGTTCTGTGAGCCTGCCTATGTAAACTCTCCAGCCTACACCAAATTCTGGTCAGATCTGGCTGCGGGTGAGTTCTCTGCAGGGGAATACAAACGCTTTGGTAAGGACGGCGCCGAAGTTTGGATCAACGCCTCCTACAATCCGGTGTTTGATGCGGACGGCAAACCGGTGAAAGTGGTCAAATTCGCCACTGACATCACTGCCGCGAAACAGGTGGAGAAAGAGGTCACCCGCATTGCAACGCGGTTTGCGGATCAATCCAGCGGGATTTCGGAGCAAGCGCAAACCGTGGCCAGCGGGGCGCAAACCCTTGGCTGCACCACGGAAGAAATCAGTGCCTCTGTAGAGGAATTGAGCGCCTCCATTGACTCGATTGCCCAAAACAGCAACCGCTCTGATGAAATTGCGCAGAAGACCAAAGAAGAAGCAGATCAGGGTGCAAAAGCGATCGAACGGTCCATTGAGGCGATGGATCTGATCAACTCCTCCTCAGAGGAAATCAGCGAAATTGTGAAGACAATCAGCGAAATTGCCAGCCAAACCAACCTGTTGGCATTCAACGCAGCGATCGAAGCGGCCCGCGCAGGCGAACATGGCCTCGGCTTCTCTGTTGTGGCGGATGAAGTGCGCAAACTGGCCGAACGGTCTTCGCAATCTACCAAGGAAATCAGCAAACTGATCAACGACACTGTTAAGCGCGTGACGCAAGGCAGCGAAGTCTCCCGAGAGGCCGGTGCCGCATTCACCAAAATCCTCTCGGGGATTTCGGAAACAACGGACTCCATCACGCAAATATCTGTTGCTGCGAATGAACAGCAGACTGCTGCACGGGATGTGGCCGAAGCCATTCAGAGCATTGTTGACGCATCTGAGGAAGCCGTTGTGGCCTCCGATGCGATTGCTGCTGCGACAGTGGAATTGAGCGGCGGGGCTCAAGAGCTCAAATCGGAAGTTGCGAAGCTGGGCGGCTGATCCGTCGCACCACTCAAGGAAAGGGCTTTTGATGACATCACATGTTGCAGAAACCAGCATGAGCGACAGCGAGTTCTCAAAACTGCGCGCAATTGTGCATAAGACGACAGGCATCACGATTGCGGAGAACCGCCGGTCGATGCTGATCAGTCGCTTGCGCAAACGCCTGCGTGAGGTGGAGGAGCCGAGCTTCTCCTCCTACATCTCCCGGCTCGCCAATGACCCCGGCGAGATGCAAGAACTCACCAATCGGGTGACAACAAACGAGACCTATTTTTATCGCACGCCCCGGGTCTGGGATCATTTCATAGAAACGTTCCTGCCGGAGTTCCACAAGACAGCCGGTGGGCGAAAAATGCGGGTCTGGTCCGCTGCTGCGTCCACAGGTGAGGAAGCGCATACGGTTGGGGTGTTTCTGGAACAGCAACGCCTTCAGCACTCGGGGTTTGACTACAGCGTACTAGGCACGGATGTGTCGTCCCGTGTTTTGGATATTGCCCAGACCGGGGTTTACAACGGGCGCGCAATCGCCCGTTTCCGTACCGCGCAGCCCGAGCTGTTTCAGAAACACATGAAAGGGGATGACGCCAAAGGCTATAAGGCCGTACCTCAGGTTCGATCACGGCTGAAGTTCAAGCTGCACAACCTGCTCGAAAAAATGAGCGGTGCGGGCGGTTTTGACGTGGTGTTTTTGCGCAATGTGCTGATCTACTTCACCCCTGAAGATCAGGAGAAAATACTGGCTCATGTCAGACGCATGATCCGCTCCGACGGTGTTCTCTATATTGGAGAGAGCGAAACACTGACCAACCTGAGCACCGATTTTTCTCAAATCGCTCCGATCATTTACCAACCCACAGCGCGCGTGGGGGCGGAATGACGACGGCCGCCAACGAAAAACTGCATGTCCAGATCGGGCAGGTCAAAGTCGGTCGAGAGGGGCAATCTCTCACGGCCATCCTCGGATCCTGTATTGGCTTGGGCCTACTTTACCCGGCAGAGGGCATCTTTGGTTTGGCGCATTGTCTGCTGTCAAAGTCCGGGACCAAAAGTGAAAAGCTGAGCGGCCGGCATGTTGATCAGGCGTTTTGGTCGTTGCAATCAATGATGGATCTCAACGCCTCCAACATTCGCAAGGTGAAGGCACTGATTGTTGGTGGTGCGAATATGACCATGCCTGCGGACACCGATCCCGCTCGATTGGTTGGGAGCATCAACGCCAAATTTGCCTATGGCGTTCTTCGTCAGGCGGGGCTGCGCAACATTTATGAGGACGTCGGTGGCCTGCAGGGGCGGCAGGTGACGATTGACTGCACCAGCGGGGAGTTCACCGTCGCACACATCCCGCGACTGGGAGAATAGAATATGGATTTGACTTTGGATCAGCTATCTACAGCGCCGAAAACCTCCGATGGTCTGGCTCCGATTGGGCAAGAGCCAAACCCAGCCACGGAACCGACGTCTTTTGCCTCACCGCCGGAACCCGCGCGGAGAGGGCAAGAGAAGCAACAAAAAGCGATCTACGGCTCCTTCATGATCGGAGAGACCGAATTCGCCATTCCGGTGTCATCGGTCCAAGAAGTGGTGAACGAGCCCAAAGACATTTCACCTGTCCCTTTGTCCCCTGACTATATGCTCGGGCTCTTTAATCTGCGCGAAAAGATCGTGCCGGTGGTAGATCTGCGCAAGCTGTTGGAATACCCGGATGCACCCAAGGACAAGGCTGGCAAAGTTGCGATTATCGAACATGGGGCACATAGCATTGGCCTGTTGTTTGATCGTACAAGCGAAGTTCTTAACGGCAAGGATGCAGCGCGGGTTGATTTCAAACCCAACGATCGCGGCATCAAAGATATCGTTATCGAAGGCGTTCTAAAGTTTGAGGGCGGAGACCGGCTTGTCCAGATCCTTGATCCTCAGGAGCTGCTGAACCTGGAGAAACTGCCGCGCAGCAACAGCGGTGCAGAAGCGAGCCGTCAGGCATTTTCACGGGGCAAACGCCACTCCTGCATTTCGTTCCAGACCGGTCATACCTCTTGTGCCATTGATCTTCGGTTCGTGAAGGAAGTGCGAGAGTTGCCAAAGCTGGATCAGTCGCTTTTTGCGCATGGCCATATTCTGGGCACCGCAAATCTGCGCGGAGTCATTTTGCCGGTGATCGATTTCCGTAGCTTTCTCGGCGATGAGCCGGTGATCGAATTCACCCAACCGCCACAAGAACGGCGCATGTTGGTGATTGAGACTCCAGAAGGGCCTGTTGGTCTGATGGTGTATTCCATCGACAGCATCCTGCCGTACTACGAAGATGAGATTCTTCCGTTTGCAAAACTTGCGCTGCCTTGTGGGGATCTGGTCGAAGGCTGTCTGATTGATCAGGAAAATCGCATCGTGATGATGATCAAGCCGGAAATGCTCCAAGAAGACAAAGGCTTTATGGAAGCCGCAAAGGCATGCCAGGAGATCTATCCCCCAGAAACGGAGGACAGCGAAACATCGGCGCAGCTCCGCGGGAACACCCGCCGCACCTTCATTCAGTTCACCTTCGACAAACGCTTTGCGCTTGAAACATCAAAGGTCAGCGAAGTCATTGAGCGGCCTGCGGAATTGCTGGAGCCTCCCTTTGCCCTGAAATTTGTAGAAGGGATCATTAACCTTAGAGGCGATCTGATCACCCTGCTCAATCCACGCCTGCTCTATGGCATGCCTCCCACCAAGACAGCCGACCAAAAGGTTTTGATCTTCAAGCACAATGGGCAGAGGTTTGGGATTTTGGTGGACTCCGTGGATGAGATCATCATGACCACTGAAAACCAGATTGCTGCACTCAAACCCATCGATAAGCAGAACACCGAAAGGAGCGTTGCAGAAGATGTGGCAGGCTGCATACAGCACACCAATACGTTTGGCACGCTGAACTCAGTGCTGATTTTGGATACGGATGCCCTCGTGACACGCTGCTTGAGGTCTATGGAGCAGTAGGCCGCTTCTTCGTTCAGTGGTTTGGAATGGAAAGCGGCGGAGCGGTATCTTGGTCTGCAATTTCTAATTCCGTCGAAATTGGGGGCTTTTTAGGCTCTGTCTGCCTCATAGGGCGCACCGATTTCAGAGGGCTGCTTTCGGCTGTCTTGGCCCTGCAAAAGGGTGGCTGTTGCGTTAATAGCAACATTGGGTACGTTCAGTGATTTGAGTTGCCAATCCCGCGTAGATCGCCATTCAAACACCACCGCTTCCCGCGCGATACCAACCTTTGCGCCGCCGGCGCCACGCTGGGTGTGGCGACAGTCTTGGCTTCAGGTACGCTCGTGACGCTGAATGCAGAGGCACCTTCTGCTATGGCGCCTTTGCGGGCCTGAGTTCGACAGCCGCGGCGGTCGAGACGTTTGACTATACGATCTCAGATGGCAACGGGGGTTTGGTTACCGCGACAGTGAAAATTACTGTGGATCCAGAGCCGTCAGGCAATCTGCTTGGTCAATGGGAGTTCAATGGTGATAGCACGGATCTGATTGCCGGGAACACCGCACTTGCCAGGAGTGGCGCTCAATTTGGGCCGAGCGCCGCGGTGCTGGACGGCGTCAATGACTTTGTTGAAATCACAAGCCTTGGCGCTTGGGTACGTCACAAGCCAGAAGTAATTATGGCGATGCAGACCGGCTGCAGGATTTCCTAGATGGGCAGGTAGATAGTTTCGTCTTCGCTGACGGTACCTTTTACGATGGATTGTTCTAAAGCAGTATCCAGGATTCAGGGAGTGCGCATTGAATGAGCCGCATCTGATAGAAAATACGCGCTTTGTTTGTCTATCGATTTGGCGTGGCAGGATGAAGGTGTTCGGCGCGAAGTCTTTATGCTCTGCAGTCCCGTTTTGTTCGTTATCAGTAATTGCGTGCCCCGCAACCAGTGCTCTAGAACATCAAACAGCCGCAGGGCGGCTTTGTTCGTTTTAGGATGCCCCCAAACACAAGAGACCAGCCAGTTTGCCAACCAACTCAATGTCCAAAGCGCCGGGCGTATTGGGCAGAAGGTCAGTGTTCTCGAACAGAGACTGGATGATCCTCGTGGCCTCAGCTTTGGTCGCGGGATCGTTCAAAGACTTGGACAAATTGGCAATCAGATCCTCAGCATCCGCCGCACAAAGAGCAAAACGGCGTGAGTCCAAACAGCTTAGGAAATAACCTTGCGTGGGACACAGAAGCCTCTCAGGCGCGGCATTTAGGTCGGTGTCTTCACAAAGCCGTCTACCCCCTCGAACACGTGCCAACAAGTTGGCAGTCCCCGAGATGGCTTGAGTGTTTTTAGACTTGGAAGTGGGCTCACATCTACTATTGTCGGTTCACTTTCGAAATTTTAAAAAGCCGATATCGGGTTCAAGTCATGCTAATCGCGCAGAAACTATGCGAAAAAAACAGTTTTTCGTTTGAGGCTACGTTTCGAAACCAGTTCCTTCTTACCCAGAACAGAACTCTAGATGTACCCGAATGGACGGAGAAAAGCCTCAACGGCTGGCACCTTAAGCACTGTCAGGATTTACCCGTAGCAAAAGTCGTGTCTGCCACGGGTTTGCCTATTGGCTTTATCCTAGGAGTCGCAGTCGACAGTGATGGGCATTGCGTCGACGGTACTCAAACACTGCCTTGCGAAGAAACTTCGGTGAATTTCTGGGATGTAGTTGAGCGTTACGTTATAGGGCTCGCTGGCCGCTATGTTGCGATCTTTCTAACCAACGACGCTCAAAGAGTTTATACAGATCCGGTTGCCGACTACGCTGTGGTCTATGATCCGGATGCTCGCATCGTCGCATCCTCTTTGTGCCTTTGTCTCGATCGAGAAATTCACCCGAATCCCATTTTTCCCTGGCAGGAAATTACAGGGCGCCGCAAACAGTATTCGCTGGGCCATACCAGAGATTTTGGAGTGAAACGGCTGCTCGGGAACCACTATCTTGGCCTGCGTGATTTTCGTCCCAAACGCTTCTGGCCCCGGCATGACACAGATCTTGAAACGAGGCCTGAAGATCAGGTCAACGAAGTTGTGGCAAGCATCAATGAGCGGCTATCTCAAAATTTACGGGCACTGCTTAGGAACCATAAGTGCATCTTGCCGCTTTCCGGTGGGCGGGATTCCAGATGTTTGCTTGGTGCAGGGATTGAAGATGTCCAAAGCGCCGAATTTGCGTTTACATGGCGGTTTCACAAGCAATCTGGCCAAGACGCAAATATTGCACAGAAGATTTGTGAACGCTTATGCATCCGCCACCAACTCTACAGCTTTCAGAAGACGACTTTCAAACATCGGCAACGTTATTTTCTATCGAATGGCTACGCCACTTTTGGGCCAGAAGTGAAGACTCTCGCTGTACACGAACAGCTGCCGAAAGGATTTGTTGTTCTGAGAGGGAATATTATGGGCATACTTCGGGCGACAAATTGGGCTCGGCAACGTGAAGGCAGCTTGAATTTAGAACACGCCGTCAAACGGCTTAGAATCTACGGGCCGGATGAAACACAACGGGACTTTCAGCTTTGGTTTAATGCCTTTCTGGAATGGTATGAAACGCTGCCCCCTCAAGGAAAGAACAAGGTGCATGACCTCGCATGGCTGGACATAACGCTTCCACATAGCCAGGGTGCGCGTTGGCATGGTTTTCCCAATCAGTTCTATATGAATCCCTTCGCTGACCGGCGTCTCTTGTCTTTGTCTATGCAGTTGCCCTTAAAATTACGCAGGAATGACAAAGCATATGCCGCACTGCTGGATCTAACGGTGCCTAGCCTCAATGATATCCCGTATGTCTGAACGTGACTGCTACCACCTCCTCGTCTACGGCAAAGTTCAAAAAGTCGGCTTTCGCAAGTGGACGTTACAAAAAGCTGCTACTTTGGGCATTCAAGGGTGGGTCCGCAACCGACCAGACGGCCGTGTAGAGGCAATGGTCACTTGTACCGAAGATCAGTTGAAACCGTTCTGCCGTGCTCTTGAAGAGGGCCCTGCAAACGCGCGCGTTGCTCGGTTGGTTGTAAAGGAGGCAAGGCCAAAAAGCTTTCGCATGTTCACTGAGAAAGCCGATGGACCATTGACCGCTGAGAAAGTGAATGACTTGGTTTACGAGCTCCATCCAGAATACCTGGAAGCGTGTCAGCGCGCCTACGATGCGCTCCCTTCTGAGTGCCGCGAATTTACCAAATATGAATCAAAGCCAACCCGTTGGCGATTTGGGCAAATTGATGCGGCCGCAAAAAAATTCGGCGTTGAGCTCACTTATTTGGGCCCCAAATCGCCCCCAAATTTTTTGTGCAAAACCGACGGAGACTTGTTCGGGATGGATGTTACTCGCCCTTCTTGGGTCAGTCCAATCACCGAAGAATTTAGCAACAACAAGTTTCTGACCAAAACTGTTCTGAGCGCGCAGGGTATCTCCGTTCCCTACGGAAAGGTTTGCAACGATTTGACGCAAGCTCATGACGCCTTTGACAAGTTGCGTGGTGATGCGGTTGTGAAGCCTGTGTTTGGAACTGAAGCCAAAGGCGTGACAACAAACATTAAGTCGCACCACGGACTTAAAAAGGCGTTTGAATACGCAAAGTCGGTTTCGCGAAACGGGCCGGTGATAGTTGAAGAGTACGTCAAGGGCGTCGATATCAGAATTCTATTGATTGGTGACAAAATCGTTGCGGCCTACTTACGGCTGCCTGCGCATGTTGTCGGAGATGGGATCCGAACGATTTCCGAGCTTGTTGAAATCAAAAACGCGGCGCGTGCAACTCTGCCGGCTACACAGGATGCGCACCTGCTCGAGCTCAACATCAGCCAACGACGGCTGTTGACGCTACAAGGACTGCAACCCGATGATGTCCCCCAACGCGGCAAATTGGTTTTGCTTGGAGTTTCGCCTAATTTTACTGATGGCGCTGACCTGGTACCTATCACAAACCAAATCCATCCAGATATCGCGCAAATGGCACAAGACGCAGCGCGAGCCGTCGATCCTACGGCATTTTGGGGCATAGACGTACTCTCTGAAGACTTTGCCGCGCCTCTTACTGAAAAAAACGCATCTATATGTGAAATGAACAGCAGACCCGTCGGTGGCGTTTTCCGACACGCGACACATGGTTCGCATGTACCTTTTTTTGAAAGCGTGTTTGACCAAACGCTCAACATTGGCGATCAGACCATTCCCTGTACCGAGAAAGAAGTCAGCGTTTCCTATGCGCCGGAGGTAAATGATGCGTTTGATAAACAAGTCGCAGATGCCATCATGGCGTCGAGCGCTGGAACAAAGCTCTTAACGCCCAAGATCCTTGTAAAGCAAAGGTCTGCTGCTGCCGATTTCTATTCTCTACAACAGAATTCCAGCGCTGTTAGAAGTGCGCTTGCGCCGTGGCGTTGGCTGGCTCTCCGCGATGCGCTCGATGCCAATGGCGTAAATGTGGCATCGCATTTTCCCTTGGATCATACCGAAATCGCCTGGCATGATCGCGCAAGTCCCATTGGCCGAGCATTTACACTTAAGCGTCGGCATAAGATGAAAACTCATTGGGTTGAAGATTCAAATCGTCTTCGATCTCTGACGAAGAATTACTCTGATTGGGAAATCATTTTTCAGCCCTTCGAAACCACCTCTTCCTTGGAAGTCGCCATTATGGGAGGCGCAGCAATCGCCGCTGCGCAACTTGAATACCGACCAGTGCGTGCGACCGGCGAAGAAAGTACATTGGAGCAACTCGAGAGAACCCTTTTCTTTCGACGCGGATCGATCTCTTTGTCTCAAAGGCAATCCAGAAGGGAGCTTTTGGCTCCTGACGACGTGCTGCCAAGGGGCACGTTTCTCCCTCAGCCGAGAACCTACGCTCGTATGTTGAGTGCCATCAACGCGGACGTAAAGCTCACCGAAGATCTTAAGTCTGCGTGTGATAAAATTCTGAGAATTTTACCTGGTCTGCAGACAGCCACCGTCGTGTTCCGAGAAACCGAAACAGGAGATTGGGGCGTTTCCGAGATTAGGCCTGACATTGATCCGCGACCATTCCTAATCCCCGATGTTGGGGAGCCAATAAATTTGGCTTGTATACAAGCAGGCTTGGTGCTCAAGCGGTGCCAAACCTATCCTATCCAACTAGAAAGCTTACAAATTCACTGATTCATCCAGCCTCGAAACGACAGGTTTGAAACAAGAGGTATATCGATTTGCCACGTAGACTTCTCGCCCATCACAGAGCACTAAAAATAAGGCACCATTCGGAATTGTCATTTTGACGGTCATTCGGCTACCGATGACACGATCTGGACTTAGCTGGCATCGATGAATTTATCGTCTATATGGCCCGAGCTGCTTGATCAGCCCCACCCAAGTGGTCCGGTTTGATTGTTAGTGCATGACTGGCCTCTGATCCATCGGGACGACGGTTTCCGGCGCTGGTGGGCGGTAACCCAGAGCACTATGCGGTCGTTTGGTGTTGTA
>NZ_JAGHRO010000013.1 GCF_017743735.1 Shimia sp. R9_2 | reverse complement strand
GTTCAACGTTGAGCTGATCGCACCGATCGCAATGGAAGCCGGCCTGCGCTTCGCGATCCGTGAAGGCGGCCGCACCGTTGGTTCCGGTGTTGTGTCCAAAATCGTCGAATAATCAGACCTTCTGATTTTTGACACGGAAGGGGGTGCCATTTGGCGCCCCCTTTTGCTTTGGCGCGTGCATGACCGGCCTGATTTTGCCCGCTGCCTCCTGTTTGCGCGCCTGCGCGGATTGCGGGTTTTTCTCGATTTAACAAGTTCATAAATTTCGCTGCCCTCTTGCTTTCACCCCCCCTCTGGGGTGAGACTTCCAAACAGGCTCGCTGGTGTAAGGCGAGAGGAAAAACAGGGGACTATTATGAAACGCGTCTTTTCAGCGGCTTTGGCTGCGGCGGTCTGCGCTGCGCCTGCTATGGCCGAGACTTTTAAATGGGCGGGCACAACCGACCCGCAGACCATGGACCCGCATGCGGTGAACTCCGCGCCGGTTCTGGGCTTTCTGAACAACGTTTATGAAGGGCTAGTGCGACGCGACAAAGATATGTCCGTGCAACCTGCGCTGGCCACCAGCTGGGAGCCGATTGGCGAGGGCGCAGGCTGGCGCTTCCATCTGCGTGAAGGGGTGACCTTCCATGATGGTGCAAGCTTTGACGCTGAGGATGTGCTGTTCTCCTATCAGCGCGCCTCCAATGAGGCGTCTGACACCCGCAGCTGGTTTGCACCGGTGTCCGAAGTCAAAGTGGTGGATGACTACACCGTCGACATCCTCACCAGCGCGCCCAATCCGATCTTCCCGGACAGCATCGCCAACTGGATGATCATGGACAAAGGCTGGGCGGAGGCCAACAGCGCCGCGCTGCCTGATAAGGAAAACGGCAACTACGCCACGCTCAACGCCAATGGCACCGGGGCCTTCAAGGTCACCGCGCGTGAGCCCGGTCTGCGCACCGAGCTGGCGCCGCATGACGGCTGGTGGGACGAAGCCACCCACAACATCACCAAAGCGGAATTCACCCCGATCCAGAACGCCGCCACCGCTGTGGCTGCGCTGCTGTCTGGCGAGGTCGACATGATCAACCCTGTGCCAATCCAAGACGCCGCGCGTCTGCAGGGCCAGGACGGCGTTCAGATCATTCAGGGCATCGAAGCCCGCGTGATCATGCTGGGCTTTGCGCAGGATGCGGACGAGCTGAAATACGGTGCGGATGCGGGCAAGCCTAACCCGTTCAAAGATGCGCGCGTGCGCGAAGCCGTGGCCAAGGCGGTGAATGTGGACGCGATCCTGCAAACCATCATGCGCGGCAATGCCGAGCCTGCCAGCCAGTTGGTGAGCCCGGCCATGCGCGGCTTCTCCGGCGCCAACTCGGAACGTCCGGCCTTTGACGTGGACGGTGCCAAGGCGCTGCTCGCGGAAGCCGGCTATGCAGACGGCTTTGAGTTTGGCCTGAAATGCCCCAACAACCGCTATCTGAACGATGAGGCGGTCTGTCAGGCGGTGACCTCGATGCTGGCCAAAGTTGGCGTGACGGCGCAACTTGACGCCATGCCGGTGCAGAACTACTGGCCGGAGCTGCGCGCCGATAACTTTGACATGTACCTGCTGGGCTGGTCCCCGGGCACCTTTGACGCAGAGCACCCGATCCGCTTCCTGGCCTCCACGCCAAATGCGGAGAAGAAGCTCGGCAGCTGGAACTTCGGCGGCTACTCCAATGCCCGCATTGATGAGCTTCTGCCGATGATCCAATCGGAGATTGATGACGGCAAACGCCAGATGATGCTCGATGAATCAGCCAAGATTCTGCAGGATGAAACCGCCTATGTGCCGATGTATGTGCAACCTCTGGTTTGGGGCGCAGGCGACAACGTCACGCTGACCCAACGGCCGGATAACTTCTTTATTCTGCGCTGGGTAAACGTGCAATAAAACTGCTGAAAAATGAGGCGTCGGGCAACACTCCGACGCCTCATTTGCTCTGCTTGACCCCATCTGAAGAAGGGCGCAAGGAACCCCCATAAAAACAAAGGGACGCAGTGATGCTGACGTATGTCATTAAACGAGTGTTACAGTCCGCGCTTGTGCTTCTGATCGTGGGGCTTGTTGCTTTCAGCATGTTCCGATTTGTCGGTGATCCCATCGACAACATGCTGGGTCAGGAACGCACGGACGCCGACATCTCCCGCCTGCGGGCGGAACTGGGGTTGGATGAGCCATTCCCCGTGCAATATTACAAATTCCTCGAAGGGGCCGTGCAGGGCGATTTTGGCGTGAGCTATCGTCAGGGCCGTCCGGTGGGGGAGATCCTGTTGGAGCGCGCGCCTGCCACGCTGGAGCTGGCGGCTGTGAGCGGCTTTCTGGCGATCTCCATCGGCATTGGGTTGGGCGTGTTCACCGCCATCCGGCGCGACGGGTTCATGGCCAATGCGATCATGTCGGTCTCGCTGATCGGGGTTTCTCTGCCCACCTTCTTGATCGGTATTCTGCTGATCTATCTGTTCTCGGTGGAGCTCGGCTGGCTGCCGTCCTTCGGGCGTGGGGATGTGGTGAAGATAGGGTTGTGGAGCACCGGCCTTTTGACCGCCACAGGCCTGAAAGCCATCATTCTGCCCGCGATCACGCTGGGGCTTTACCAGATGACGCTGATCATGCGTCTGGTGCGCTCTGAGATGCTTGAGGTGCTGCGTCAGGACTATGTGCGCTTTGCCCGTGCCCGTGGGCTTAAGGCCCGCACGGTGAATTTCCGCCATGCGCTGAAAAACACGCTGGTGCCGGTGATCACCGTCACAGGTCTGCAGCTTGGCTCGATCATCGCCTTTGCGATCATCACCGAAACGGTCTTCCAGTGGCCCGGTGTTGGCCTGCTGTTCATCAACGCGATCCAGTTTGTCGACATCCCTGTGATGGCGGCCTACCTCATGCTGATCTCGGTGATGTTTGTGGCCATCAACCTGATCGTTGACCTTCTTTATTTTGCAATTGATCCGCGCCTGCGCACGGATGGTAAGGGGGCGCACTGATGTCTGACCAAACCTCAACCGCGCCGCAGTCCCGTCTGGCCAAAGCCTGGGACAGCGACTTCGCTTACAACTTCCGCCGCTCGCCGGTGGCTGTGGTGTCTTTCCTTGTGGTGCTGCTCTTGGTGCTGAGCGCCATCTTTGCCCCGCTGATTGCGCCTTATGACCCGTTTGATCCGGCCTCGCTGGATCTGATGAACGGTTTCACCGCGCCGATGGCGCCCAATGATTTCACCGGGGACACCTTCTGGTTGGGCACCGACGATCAGGGCCGCGATGTGTTCTCAACCATCCTCTACGGCATGCGGATTTCGCTGTTTGTGGGCTTCTCTGCTGTGCTCTTTGCCATGGTGCTGGGCATCACGCTGGGGCTGATTGCCGGCTATGTTGGCGGCTGGGTGGAAACCATCATCATGCGCGCCGCTGACGTGCAGCTCACTTTCCCCGCCATTCTGGTGGCTATGCTGATCTTTGGCATCGCCAAGGGCATTACTCCGATTGAGCATCAGGACACGATGGCGATCTGGGTGCTGATCCTCGCGATTGGCCTGTCAGATTGGGTGCAGTTTGCCCGTGTTGTGCGCGGCGCAACGCTGGTGGAGAAAGACAAGGAATATGTGCAGGCCGCACGTATGATTGGCCGGGGCCGTGGCATCATCATGCTGCGTCACATCCTGCCAAACGTGCTGTCTCCTGTGTTGGTGATCGCAACCATCTCTCTGGCATTGGCCATCATCGCAGAAGCGACGCTGTCGTTCCTGGGGGTGGGCGCACCGCCGACCCAACCGTCGCTGGGTACGCTGATCCGCATCGGGCAACAGTTCCTGTTCTCCGGCGAATGGTGGATCATCCTCTTCCCCTCCGCCACGCTTCTGGCGCTGGCGCTGTCTGTAAACCTGCTGGGCGACTGGCTGCGTGATGCATTGAACCCGAGGCTGCAGTGATGAGCGAGACACTTCTAGATATCGAGGGCCTGTCGGTCCACTTCCCGACCCGCCGCAAGCTTTTTGTGGCGGTAAACAAAGCCAATCTCGCGGTGGAGCCCGGCGAAATCCACGGTCTTGTGGGCGAATCCGGTGCTGGTAAATCCACCATCGGTGCGGCTGTGATGGGCCTGCTGGAACGTCCCGGTCATATCGCGGGCGGCACGGTCAGCTTCAAAGGGGAAGCGATCAGCGGGCGGGATGCCGAAGGCATGCGTGCGCTGCGCGGGGCCAAGATCTCCATGATCTTCCAGGATCCGCTGACCTCGCTGAACCCGCTTCTGACCGTTGGCCAGCAATTGGTGGAAACCATCCAGTTCCACCTCAAGCTTTCCGACGCCGACAGCAAGGCGCGTGCGATTGAGCTCTTGGATCGGGTGGGCATCCCCAACCCGAGCGAGCGCATCAATCAATATCCGCACCAGTTCTCCGGCGGCATGCGCCAGCGGGTGGTGATTGCGCTTGCACTGTGTTCAGAGCCGGATGTGATCATCGCGGATGAGCCGACCACGGCGCTCGACGTTTCCATTCAGGCGCAGATCCTTGAGCTGATCAAGGAACTCGCGCGGGAACGTCAAACCGGCGTGATTCTGATCACCCACGACATGGGTGTGATCGCGGACACCACCGACAAGGTGACCGTGATGTATCAGGGTGAGGTTGTGGAAAGCGGCACCACCGAGCAGGTGCTGGGTGCGCCCCAGCATGCGTACACCAAGTCGCTCATTGCCGCCGTGCCACGCCCGACACTCAAGGTGCATCGCTTCCCGCAGCTCTCGTACGGGGGCCGTCAGATCACCTTTGAGATCGAAGATCTGGCGCGCAACTGGAAGCGCCCGGAGCCGACCAAATCCGGCACGCTGCTGAAGGTCGAAGGGCTGACCAAGACCTTCCTGCAAAGCGGGTCGATCATCCCATCTCGTCGCAAATACTTCACCGCCGTGGACAAGGTCAGCTTTGACATCCGCGAAGGGGAGGTCTTTGGCATCGTGGGCGAAAGCGGCTCGGGCAAATCCACCGTCGCGCGGATGATTGCCACGCTCTATCAGACCAATGGCGGCAAGATCTTCTTTGACGATCAGGAGGTCACCAGCCTCAAGACCGCCAAGGATCTGGAGAGCTATCGCCGTCAGATCCAGATGATCTTTCAGGATCCCTTCTCAAGCCTCAACCCGCGCATGCGGGTGGATGAGATCATTGCGGAGCCGGTGCGTCACCACAAGCTGCTGGAAGGCGACGCCATTCAGCACCGCGTGGATGAGCTGCTGGAGCGTGTCGGGCTTGGCTCTGAGGCGGGGCGCAAATACCCGCATGAGTTCTCCGGCGGTCAGCGCCAGCGGATTTCGATTGCGCGTGCGCTGGCTACCCAGCCACGCTTCCTGATCTGTGACGAGCCGACCTCGGCGCTCGATGTCTCCATTCAGGCGCAGATTCTGAACATCCTCAAGGATCTTCAAGAGCATCTGGGCCTGACCATGCTCTTCATCAGCCACGACCTGCCGGTGGTGCGTCAGATGTGTGACCGTGTGGGCGTGATGCGTCAGGGGCAGATGGTTGAGGTGGCTGACACCGAAACCCTCTTTGCCAGCCCAAAGCAGGCCTACACGCAGGAGCTTCTGAGCCTCATGCCAAGGCTTGAGGGGCTCTCCACCGAAGGGCTTGAAGGCGAGATCGTCTAAACGCCAGAAAGAACCGCAGAAAGCGCCGCCATCGAGCGGCGCTTTTTTATGGCACCTCTCTGAGGTCTTGGGCAGGATGAGCGCCAAGATCCAAGGAGAGCGTCATGTCTGAAACCCTGCCTGAACTGCGTGATGGAGAAAGCCAGCTGGGATTCGATCCGCTGGAGCGCGTGGATGTAGAGCTGCGCTTCATTGGGCGCATCCACACCCCTTGGCAGCGCGGCAATTGCCCCAAGAATGTCACCCGCGCTCGTGAGAGTGGGCAGGGGGCGTCGCTCACGCTGGAGCCGGGATTTGCCGAAGGTCTCACAGGGCTGTCTGTGGGGGATGGGATTTTGCTGTTTTACTGGATGCATCAGGCGCGGCGCGATCTGATCACCCAGCGGCCCCGTCACAAAACCGAAGCACAAGGCACTTTTGCGCTGCGCTCTCCCAATCGCCCGAATCCCATATCGTTGGCGGCGGTGCGGATCACATCACTGGATCTCGCGGCGGGCAGGATTGGTATTGATGCCATCGACTGTTTTGACGGCACACCGCTGTTGGACATCAAACCCAGCGCACCAGCGGTGGATGTGCCGCCAGCGCTGCCCTAGGGCGCACAGAAGCGTAGGGGAGGCGCACGGGGTGTCGAGAGAGCAGCTGAGGCTCTCTGCGGCGCTGTCAGGCGCGGATCTTCAGGGTTGGGCCGTTGGGCGACGTATGCGGCCAGATACGGCGGTTCAGATTGCCGGACGGCGGCGGGATCAACGCGAGGTCCGCATCTTTGCAGGAGGCGAGGATGAAGGCCCCGGCACGCGCCTTGATACGCTCGGACCGCGAGGTGGCCGGGCGTGCGCTTCTGGGAAGCACCCAAACTGACAGATGTGTCTTACTCATTTTACCCCCACATGTGGTTTTCGGAGACGAGCCATGGCTGCGGCGAATCCGATTCCGTTAAAAGACCTTCGTTGAGACCCAGATTTAGCGGGGATTGGTTAACGAAGAGTCTGCGCCCGAAAGATGTGGGGATGAATAGTTCACATCTTAAGCGTGCGCTGGGTGCGCAGAAAGGCGCACAGGCAAAGCGGCTTGCGGTGTGGGACTTATCTAATTTTCGGAAGGAAGTGGCAGCCCGTAGGGGAATCGAACCCCTCTTTCCAGGTTGAAAACCTGGCGTCCTAACCGATAGACGAACGGGCCACTGTGGCGATTTTCATGAAGATGTCTTCTCAAAAATCTCGCTTCGACTGGCAGCCCGTAGGGGAATCGAACCCCTCTTTCCAGGTTGAAAACCTGGCGTCCTAACCGATAGACGAACGGGCCGTGCCGAAGCGTGAGGCGTATCTAGTGAATGGCGCGGGTGGGCGCAAGCGGAAATTTGAGCCTTTGTGACGATTTTTTTCAGAAAGCTGTTTTGGCGGGTTTGGGGCGTGATGCGGGGGCTTTGCCCCCATCGCGTCAGAGCCGCGATTCCCCCAGGATATTGAGGGAATGAGAAGGCTCTGGTGCGGCTCAGGCGGCTTTGGCCGCATCCTCCAGACGCAGCTGCACAGATTGGCGGCCGCCCCAGGTGTTGATCTCCAGGCGGCCCGCCAGATGGAATCGCGCACCGCCATGCGATTCCAAGGCCGTCCCCAGCGCGGTGTCATAGGCGCCAAAGGCAATCGCATCGATGCGCGCTCCGAATCCATCGCCAAAGGTGAGTTTGAGGTGGCTTTCACCGACCCGTTTGGTGAAGCGAATCTCCACATCCGGAAAGGCAAAGCGCGGGGCAGGGGCGCCTGCTCCAAAGGGGCCAGCCTTTTCGATGTCGGTGATCAGCTCAACGGTGGCCGCAGTGGGCATCAGCAGGCTGTCTAGTTTCAGATCCGCCGGCCCCATGTCGCCCGCGCCCTGTTTGGCCATCAGCTCGGTGAGCCGCGCCATCGCAGGCTCCAGCTGATCACGGGCCACGGTCAGGCCAGCGGCCATCTTATGCCCGCCCCCTTTGATCAGCAGCTCTTCTGCGGCGAGTTTCTGGATCGAGGCCCCCAGATCCACGCCAGAGACAGAGCGGCCGGAGCCTTTGCCCTCGTCGCCGTCAAGGCCGATCACAATGGCGGGGCGGTTGGTGGCCTCTTTCAGGCGCGAGGCGACAATGCCGACCACACCCGGGTGCCAGCCTTCGCCAGCGGCCCAGACCAGCGGTGCATCCAGCCCGCGCTCTTCGGCCTGTGCCATGGCGGCGGCGCGCACCGCCGATTCAATGTCGCGCCGTTCGGTGTTGAGCTCATCCAGTCGCTCCGCAAGCGCCTTAGCTTCTTGTTCGTTGTCGGTCGAGAGCAGGCGCGCGCCAAGGTCTGCCTGTCCGATGCGCCCGCCTGCGTTCACACGTGGGCCCAGCAGAAAGCCGAGGTGATAGCTGTTGGGGGCGCTGTCCATGCGGCTCACATCCGAGAGCGCCACAATCCCGGTGCGGTCCCGCCGCGCCATGACCTTGAGCCCCTGACGTACCAATGCGCGGTTCACCCCCACCAGCGGGGCGACATCGGCCACCGTGCCAAGCGCCACCAGATCAAGCATCGCCATCAGATCGGGCCCGCGCGTGCCATCGGCCTCGCGCATCTGGCGGTTGGCCTCCACCAGCATGAGAAACACCACCGCAGCCGCACAGAGATGCGCCAGATCGCCGCTTTCATCCTGTCGGTTTGGGTTCACCACGGCCACGCAGTTGGGCAGGGTTTCGCCGCCCAGGTGGTGGTCGAGCACAATCACATCTGCTGCCTTGGCGGCGGCAATCGGGCCATGGCTGAGCGTGCCGCAATCCACACAGATGATCAGGTCATGGTTGGCGGCCAGCTGCGCCATGGCGGCCTCATTGGGGCCATAGCCCTCATCAATGCGGTCGGGCACATAAAGCGTCGCCTTCAGCCCCATATGGCGCAGCCATGTGATCAGCAGCGCCGCAGAGGTGCCGCCATCCACGTCATAATCGGCAAACACCGCGATGCGCTCACGTTTGCGCACGGCCTGCAGAAACCGCGCGGCGGCGGTCTGCATGTCTTTGACGGTGCGGGGATCGGGCAGCAGCTCGGCGAGCCGCGGCTCAAGGAAACTCTCCGCCTCCGCCGCATTCACCCCGCGCCGCGCCAGCACCGCACAGAGTGCGGGGGGCAAGGTGGTCTCCTGCGCCAGCAGTTCGGCGGCGCGGGTGGCCTCCACATCCGGCCCCAGCCAGCGTCGTCCGGTCAGGCTTTCGGATACACCAAGGAAGTCGGTCATGGGCAGGGCTTTCATCTTATCAAAAGGCCCGCCAAAGAGGCGGGCCGTAAGGGGCGCATTGGCCCAGTCAATCAGTGCAGCGTGCCGCGATCAAGAGGTCTGATCAACAGGCGCGCGGTAGGTCATGCGACGCACGGAACCGGACTTGGAGCGCATCAGCAGGGTCTCGGTTTCGATCCAGCCCGGGGTACGCTTGATGCGCGGCAACAGAGAGCCGCCGGTCACGCCGGTTGCGGCAAAGATCACATCCTGTGTGACCATCTCGTCGCGGGAGTAGATGCGGTCCAGATCGGTGATGCCGGTCTTGGCAGCACGGGCGCGCTCGTCATCATTGCGGAACACCAGACGGCCCCACATCTGACCACCCATGCATTTCAGCGCTGCTGCTGCCAGAACACCCTCAGGTGCGCCGCCGCGGCCCATATACATGTCGATGCCGGTTTCTTCGGCTTCGGCGCAGTGCATCACGCCAGCCACGTCACCATCGGTGATCAGACGGATGGAGGCGCCGGTGGCGCGCACTTCGGCGATCATGTCTTCGTGGCGCGGACGCTCCAGAATGCAGACGGTGATGTCAGAGGTGTCACAGCCTTTGGCTTTGGCCAGCGCTTCCACACGCTCTTTCGGGCTCATTTCCAGTGAGACGACGTTTTCCGCGTAGCCCGGGCCGATGGCCAGCTTGTCCATATAGGTGTCCGGCGCGTGCAGCATGGAGCCGCGTGGGCCCATGGCGATCACGGTCAGCGCGTTTGGCATGTCTTTTGCGGTCAGCGTGGTGCCTTCCAGCGGGTCCAGCGCGATGTCCACGCCGGGGCCGTTGCCGGTGCCCACTTCTTCGCCGATGAACAGCATGGGCGCCTCGTCGCGCTCTCCTTCGCCAATCACCACAACACCGGCGATGTCCAGAAGGTTGAGCTGCTCGCGCATGGCGTTCACAGCGGCTTGGTCTGCGGCTTTCTCATCGCCGTTGCCAATCAGCGCTGCGGAGGCAATCGCTGCCTGTTCGGCCACACGGGCCAAACCGAGAGACAGCATACGGTCGTGAAATTCCGGCGTTTGGGACATGGGGTGATCCTTATGTGCTTGCTTAAATATCGGTTATCGCAGCGGCGGCGCGCTCACAAGAGGGGCGCGCCATTGAAATCTCAAACCTGCTCTATGCGCAACGCCACAGGGGCGCTTGCGACCACGCCGGTGCTCTGCATGGCGGCAATGGCTTCATCCAGAGCGGCGCGCTGGGTTTTGTGGGTCACGATCAACACAGGGGCGAGCTCATCATTGTGGCGGGTCTGTCGCATGCGGTCGATGCTGATCCCGTTGTCGCCAAGCGCGGTGGCAATCTTGGCCATGGCACCGGGGCGGTCTTCCAGCGTCAGGCGAAGATAGTAGGGCGCCGGAGAGTTGGAGCGCGCCGCCTTGGCAGCGGTCAGCTGCTCGGCGGGCATGCCGAAGGTGGCAAGGCGGAAGCCGCGCGCGATGTCACAGACATCGCCCATCACCGCGCTGGCGGTCGGGCCTTCACCGGCACCGGGGCCGCGCAGCACAACCTGCTCCACCGCGTCGCCTTCGATCACCACCATATTGGTGCCGCCCTTGAGCTGGCCCAGCGGGCTGTCAGCAGGCACAAGGCAGGGCGACATGCGCTGCTCCAGCCCTCGGCCGGTCATCTGGGTCACGCCCAGCAGCTTGATCTTGAAGCCAAGCTCGGCAGCCTGATGAATGTCTTCAATGGAGATGCGCTGAATGCCTTCCAGCTCCACTCCTGCGAAATCCACCTTGGTGCCAAAGGCGATGGAGGAGAGCAGCGACAGCTTGTGGCCTGCGTCAATCCCGCCCACGTCCAGATTTGGGTCCGCTTCCAGATAGCCAAGCGCGTCGGCTTCGGCAAAAACCTCTTCATAAGGCAGGCCCGCGTCCTGCATCCGGGTGAGGATATAGTTACAGGTGCCGTTCATCACCCCCATGATGCGGGTGATCTCATTGCCCGCCAGCCCCTCGGTGAGGGATTTGATCACCGGAATGCCGCCTGCCACAGCCGCTTCAAAGCGGATCACCGCGCCTTTAGCCTCTGCGGTCTCGGCCAGCGCCTGACCGTGATGGGCCAGCAGCGCCTTGTTGGCGGTGACCACATCTTTGCCTAGCGCCAATGCAGCCTCGATTGCGTCTTTGGCGGGGCCGTCTTCGCCGCCCATCAGCTCGACAAACACATCCACGTCGTCGCGCTTGGCCAGGGCCACCGGATCCTCTTCCCAGGCGTAATTCGCCAGCGACACGCCGCGATCCTTATCCTTGGAGCGCGCGCTCACGGCGGTGATCACCACCGGACGCCCGGTGCGGGCCGCCAGCAGGTTGGCCTTCTGGCGCACGATCTTCACCACACCCACGCCCACGGTGCCCAAGCCGGCAATCCCAAGACGGAGCGGTGTTGTGTTGGGGTTGCTCATCTGCGCATCGGTCATGAAGCACTACCTCGAATATGTGTTGGTATGGTCTGCTGTGTTGCTTTGCCGTGTAGCGGCTCTTGCAGGGGGGTGCAACGCGTCTGCATGGTGCAGGGCTTACTGCAGCTCACGCGCACGGCGGTTGAGGCGGGCGCCACGGGCGGCAAGCTCTTCTTCGCTGCTCTCCGTCAGGCGCTGCTCCGGCGCGGCAGGCAGCGCGTGCGCAGGCAGAAGCTCAGGGTAGGGCGCAGCCTCCACCTCTTTGGAAACAGCGGCA
Organism: Shimia sp. R9_2; assembly: GCF_017743735.1. Taxonomy (GTDB): domain Bacteria; phylum Pseudomonadota; class Alphaproteobacteria; order Rhodobacterales; family Rhodobacteraceae; genus Shimia. The sequence continues at coordinate 37,160 of NZ_JAGHRO010000013.1, read as the reverse complement.
TCCAGTCCCGGCACATCGCCACAGCTGGCCAGCACGCCCGTGCATAAGATCATCAAGAGGCTTGCTTTGGTCTGTCGTGTCACGCGAATGGCCCTTTTGTTGCCCGGCTTTCTTATGGCCCAGTCGGGGCTGGCGACACAAGCCAACTTGCACGCCTCAGCCCTGCTTATGCGGGGTTTTAAAGGAACATACGTTCAGTTAAATTGCGCCTATGGCACGAACTCAAGGCTCACATTCCGGCATCACCGGCCCGCGCGTGCGCGCCGCCGCGCTCTCGCTCTTTGCCCAACACGGCTATGCCGCTGTTTCCATGCGCCAAATTGCGCGTGAGGTCGGCGTGCAGGCAGGGGCGCTTTATAACTACACGCCGGACAAGCAGTCGCTGCTGTTTGATCTGATGAAAACCCATATGGACGAGCTTCTGGCCACCCGCGCCTCGCTTGAGACCCCTACCTCGCCGGTGGCGGCACTGGAGACCTTCACCCGTCTGCACCTGCGCTTTCACTCAGAGCGCCCCGATGAGGTGTTCATCGCCTATATGGAGCTGCGCAATCTCAGCCCGGACAATTTCTCCGAAGTCGAAGCTTTGCGCCGCGCTTATGAAGACCAGCTCGAAGCGATCCTGCGCGCTGGCGTTGAAAGCGGTGATTTCACCGTGGCGGACCCCAAGATCACCACCATGGCCGTGATTGCCATGCTGACCGGCGTGAACACATGGTTCCGCGAAGGCGGCCGCCTGTCGCTTTCCGAGGTGGAGCAGATCTACTGGGATATGGTGCGCCAAGCCGTAGGCATCGCCGCCTAACAGCTCTGCCTTCCTCCCCCCCTAAGCGCTTCTCATTCAAAAAGTATCCCGGGGGTGAGCCGCGTCTCGGAATGTGTCCAGTGGACACATTCAGCGGCGAACGGGCGGAGCCCTTACACCGCTTGCGGTGACAGGGGCAGCGCCCCTAAAAAACGGAGGGGTCTCCCCCTCCGCTTACTTGTTCGGGCGTATTGATCAATGCGCCGGTTTGATAAATGTGCCGTTGCGCAGCTCGGCAAAGGCCTGCTGCAGCTCTGCCTGCGTGTTCATCACAATCGGCCCATGCCAGGCCACCGGCTCCTGAATGGGCTGACCTGAAATCAGCAGAAAGCGCACGCCTTGTTCGCCAGCCTGCACCGTGACCTCATCGCCATTGCCAAAGCGCACCAGCGTGCGGTCGCCGCTCATATCGCGGATATTGACCTCTTCTCCGGCCACCTCTTTCTCCAGCAGAATGCCGGTGGGCTGGCTGGCATCGGCAAAGGCCGCATCCCCTTCAAACACATAGGCAAAAGCGCGCCGCCGTGTGTCGATCGGGAAGGTCTTTTTTACGCCCGCAGGCACGGTCACATCCAGAAACATCGGATCAGCGGCAATGCCATCCACCGGGCCGGTCTGGCCCCAAAAGCTGCCGATGATCACCCGCACTTTGGTGCCGTCATCCTCAAAGATCTCCGGGATCTCCTTGGCAGTCACATCCTGATAGCGCGGATCGGTCATCTTCAGATCGCGGGGCAGATTGGCCCAGAGCTGAAAGCCGTGGTTCACCCCATTGGCACCGGGGGTGGGCATCTCCTGATGCAAAATTCCGCGCCCTGCCGTCATCCACTGCACATCCCCCGCGCCCAGATTGCCGGTGTTGCCAAGGCTGTCCTGATGTTCCACCGCGCCGTCAATCACATAGGTGATGGTCTCAATGCCGCGATGCGGATGCCACGGAAAGCCCGCCTCATAAAGCCGGGGATCATCGTTGCGGAAGTGATCCATCATCAGGAAGGGATCAAGCTCCTCAGGATCCTGAAACCCAAAGGCGCGGTGCAGATGCACGCCAGCCCCTTCCCGGACAGGAATGGCTTTGCGCGTTTCCAAAACAGGTCTGATCGACATGATGTCTCTCCTTTCCTCCCCAAGGTAGGGCAGGCGGTGTGCCCTGAAAATCGCCAGCACCGCGCGCTCATTGTGCGGATCTGCACAGAAATAAACTTAACAAGTGCAACAGCTTAGGTTGAGCGACGTAGCGGCATATTTCAACCGCCCTTTCCTCTACCTTGGCCTTGCGCGTATGGTCGCGCGCGACAATACATTCACAGGCAGGGAGGCCTAAATGCTAGGGTCTATGATGATGCGTCCGCTCAACATCGCGGATATTCTCAAATTTGCAGCCGAAATCCACCCAACCGGAGAAGTCGTCTCTGTGCGCACCGAGGGGGATATCCACCGCCAGACATATGCTGAGATGGCCCCCCGTGTGGCGCGTCTTGCCAATGCGCTCACAACACAGGGCCTGAAGGTCGGTGACCGCATCGCAACGCTGGCGTGGAACGGCTACCGCCACCTTGAGCTCTACTACGCGATCTCCGGTGCTGGCGGCGTCTGTCACACCATCAACCCGCGCCTGTCTGCCGAGCAGATGAGCTACATCGTGAACCACGCCAAGGACACGATGCTGTTTGTGGACACCACCTTTGTGCCGCTGGTCAACGCCCTGCGCGCGCAATGGCCAGAAGGTCTCAAAGTGGTGGTCATGACCGACCGCGCACATATGCCAGAGGGCGATTTCCTCTGCTATGAAGAGCTGCTTGAGGCGGAATCTGAGGAATTTGACTGGCCAGAGCTGCCCGAGGACACCGCCGCAGGTCTCTGCTACACCTCCGGCACCACCGGCAACCCCAAAGGCACGCTTTATACCCACCGCTCCACGGTGCTGCATGCCATGACTGTGGGCCTGTCGCTGCCCAAAGTCTGCCAGCCGGGCCGCCGCATCCTGCCGGTAGTGCCGCTCTTCCACGTCAACGCCTGGGGCCTGCCCTATATCGCGCTGCTCACCGGCGCCTCGCTGGTCTTCCCGGGCGGCGCGCTTGACGGGGAAAGCCTGTTTAAGCTGATGGAAGGCGAAAACGTTTACTCCGCATGGGGCGTGCCCACCGTATGGCTCGGCCTGCAGGGTGAGATGGAGAAACAGGGCCGCATGCCCAAAGGTCTCGAAGATCTGGTGATCGGCGGCTCCGCCGCACCGGCCAGCATGATCACCTATTTTGAGGAAAACAACGTCAACGTCTGCCACGCCTGGGGCATGACCGAGATGAGCCCGGTCGGGACCATGGGCAACCTGCCTGTGCATCTGGAAGACCACATCCTCGAAGAGCGCGTGGCGATCAAATCCAAGCAGGGCCGCCGCATCTTTGGCGTGGATCTGAAAATCGTGGACGAAGACGGCAAGCGTCTGCCCCATGACGGCGAAGCCGCAGGCGAACTGTTTGTGCGCGGCAACAACATCACCGCTGGCTACTTTGAAAACGAAGAGGCCAACGCAGGCGCCTTTGATGCGGATGGCTGGTTTGGCACCGGCGATGTGGCCACGATTGACGGCCACGGCTACCTCACCATCACCGACCGCGCCAAAGACCTGATCAAATCCGGCGGCGAATGGATCAGCTCGCTTGATCTGGAAAACACCGTGATGGCGCACCCAAATGTGGCCAACTGCGCGGTGATCGCCGTGGCCCACCCCAAATGGGACGAGCGCCCGCTGATGGTTGTGGTGCCCTCTGCCGAAGGCAAGCCCGAGATCAGCGAGCTGATGGCCCTGTTAGAGGAGCACTTCGCCAAGTGGCAGCTGCCCGATGATGTGGTCTTTGTGGACGAGCTGCCAATGACCGCCACCGGCAAAGTCTCCAAGCTCACCCTGCGCAAGCAGTTTGCCGATTACAAACTGCCCGACATGGTGTGATTTGGCGCAAAGCCAGTTCATAACACTCAACGGTCACGCGTATCATGTGCGCGTGGCCGGCGACCCTCAGGCCCCCGTGCTCCTGTGCCTGCACGGCTTTCCCGAATATTCCGGCGCCTTTGACGATCTGATCCCCCATCTGGAGGAGCATTTCTTCCTCGTCGCCCCGGATCAGCGCGGTTACGCCCAAAGCTGGCGACCGGCAGAGGTGGAACACTACGCGCCTGCTGCGCTTGTCGCCGATGCAGCGGCCATCCTGAAGCACTACTGTTCTGACCGGCCTGCCGTCGCGGTGCTCGGCCATGACTGGGGCGCGGCCATCGCCTATGGTCTGGCCTTCCGCCATGGCGATCTGTTTGAGCGCCTGATCATCGCCAATGGGGTGCATCCGATCCCGTTTCAGCGCGCTTTGGCGGCGGGCGGCGCACAATCTGCGGCCAGCCAATACATCAACTGGCTGCGCGCCGAAGGCTCCGAGGACCGGCTCGCAGAAAACGATCACGCCCGCATGATGGGCATCTTTTCCAAACATATGGACATGTCCTGGATGGACGAGAGCAAACTGGCCGCCTACCGCGCCGCCTGGGGCACAGCCGAAGAGGTGCGCGGCATGGTCAACTGGTATCGCGCCTCAAACCTTCAGGTCGCAGACCCCGGCGCGCCGCTGCCAACCGAAGCGCTGCCCAAACTGCCGCCCCAAGCCCTGCGCGTGCCCATGCCGCATCTGCTCTTGTGGGGGGAAGAGGACACCGCGCTCCTGCCGGAATGCCATGCGGGCCTTGAGGATCTCTGCGACGATCTCACCCGCGTCACCCTGCCGGGGGCAGATCATTGGCTCCTGCATCAAAAGCCCACTGAGGTGGCCCGCCACATCCTGCAGTTTCTGTGTTAAGCCCCGGCTTCTCATTCCCCAAATATCCCCGCCGGAGGCATCCGGACATGGCCGCGCATCCCCGCCTTCCGCGAAGGCAAGCCCATTGTGACGTCATGTTACTTTGCCATCCTCTTGTTTGAGCCGCCCGCACGCGGCCTTATCCTGCCACCAAGGCGTCGTGCAGTTTTGCGCGGCATCCGGAGGAGAGGGAGTGGCACACAGCCCGCATAGGCTGCTTTGCCTCGCGTCGTGCTCCGGTGTCCGCAGAGATTGGCAAGGCGCTGAGAAAACAGGAGTTTTTTATGTCTGGTGACCGCCACCTTCCCAAAGCGCTTCAGGGCCTGCGCATCCCCGCAGTGGCCTCTCCGCTTTTCATCATTTCCGTACCCGCACTGGTCATTGCCCAGTGTAAGGCAGGCATCATAGGCAGTTTCCCCGCACTCAACGCCCGTGAGGCGGCGGGAGACCACCCCCTTCTGGACACCTGGCTCACGCAGATCCGCGAAGAGCTGGACCGTCACAATCAGGAAAATCCCGATCAACCGGCCGCGCCTTTTGCGGTCAATCAGATCGTGCACCGCTCCAACGAACGTCTGGAGCGCGACATTGCGCTTTGCCACAAACATGAGGTGCCGGTCTGGATCACCTCGCTGGGCGCGCGCAAAGAGGTCAATGACGCCGCCCATGATTGCGGCGGCATCGCGCTGCACGACATCATCAACAACAAATTCGCCAAGAAGGCGATCGAGAAAGGCGCGGACGGCCTCATCGCTGTGGCCGCCGGTGCCGGTGGCCATGCAGGTTCCCAATCCCCGCTCGCGCTAATCAGTGAAATCCGTGAGTGGTTTGACGGCCCGGTGCTGCTTTCCGGTGCCATTGCCACCGGCTCTTCGCTGCTGGCCGCACAGGCCATGGGCGCAGACCTTGGCTATATCGGATCGCCTTTCATCGCCACCAAAGAGGCCAATGCGGAGCAGGGCTACAAAGACATGATTGTCGAGAGCGGCGCGGATGACATTGTCTATTCCTCGCTCTTCACCGGCGTCTGGGGCAACTACCTCAAAGGCTCCGTTGAGGCGGCGGGCATGGATCCGGATCGCCTGCCGGTGGGCGATGTCTCCACCATGGATTTTGGCACCGACCGCGACAAACCCAAAGCGTGGAAAACCATCTGGGGCTCCGGTCAGGGCATTGGCGCGGTGAAAGAGGTGGGCACTGTGGCCAGCCTCGTGGACCGGCTGGAGCGCGAATATAAAACCGCCTACCAGCGTCTGCAGGACCGCATGGCATGAGCCAGATGTTCCACCTGATCCGCCACGCCCAGGCCAGCTTTGGCGCGGCGGATTACGACAATCTCTCGGAGCTGGGCCACCGCCAGTCCGCCGCCCTTGGCGCGGCGCTCAAACGTCAGGGTGTGGTGCCGGATGCGGTGTTCATCGGCGGGCAGAAACGCCACCGCCAGACCTGGGAAGGCATCGAAAGCGCGCTGGGCACGGGGCTGACCCCGATTGTTGTGCCGGGCTGGAACGAATTTGATTTCGCAGGGCTTCTGGAGGCGCGCTTTGCAGGGCGCGCCGACAAGCCTGCGGATCTGCACACAGACCGCAAAACCCACTTCCGCATCCTCCGCGACACGGTGCTGGAGTGGCAGCGCGACGAGATCGCAAACCCGCCCGAAAGTTTTGCCGCTTTCACGAGCCGCGTGCGCGAAGCCCGCGCCATTGTGGCCGCCTCCGGGGCCAAGACCCCGCTGGCGGTCAGCTCCGGTGGTGCCATCGGGCGCACGGTGGCCGATGTGCTCGATGCCCCTGCCGAACAGATGATTCTGCTGCAACTGCAGGTCAAAAATTGCGCCGTGGCGCGCATCGTGATGGCCAAGGGGCAGGAGTGGCTCAACGGATTTAACGAAACCCCGCATATTGACGGGTGCAACGAGAAAGAGATGCTGACCTACAGCTGAGAGAGAACATGGGGGAGGTCGGGCGCGGCCGGTTTGCTGCGCACCCCGGCCATTCTGAAGCGCCGCCGCGCGTTTCGAGATCGGGCACCGCGCCGTGTCTGATGCAAAGGGAGGAAACTATGGACGCAACCCAACTGGACACCGCCGCCGTTGCGCGCTGGTTGTCTGACAATCTGGATGGCTTTGCGGGGCCCATTGAGGCCACCAAATTCAACATCGGCCAGTCCAATCCGACCTTCCGGCTGGATGCGCCATCAGGCCAATATGTGCTGCGCCGCAAACCGCCCGGGGTGCTTTTGAAATCCGCCCATGCGGTGGACCGCGAATTCCGCGTGCAAAAGGCCTTGGCCGACACCGATGTGCCGGTCGCCAAAATGCATCTGCTTTGCGAAGACGATGATGTGATCGGCTCAGCCTTTTACGTGATGGACTATGTGGAGGGGCGCAATTTTGACGATCCCCGCCTCAAAGACCTCAGCAACGCAGACCGCGCCGCCGTGATCGACGAAATGGGCCGTGTGCTGGCCGCCATCCATTCGGTCGATATCACCGCTGTGGGCCTGTCGGACTATGGCCCAGAAGGCAATTATTTTGAGCGTCAGGTGGGCCGCTGGACCAAGCAGTACCGCGCCTCAGAAACTGAAACCCTTCCGCAAATGGATGAGTTGATCGACTGGCTTGCGGCCAATATACCAGCCGATGACGGCAAGCGCACGTTGGTGCATGGCGACTACCGGATCGACAATATGCTCTTTGCTAAGGACCGCCCCGAAGTGGTGGCCGTACTGGATTGGGAACTCTCCACCATTGGCCATCCCTACGCCGATCTGGCGGCGGTGATCATGCAGTGGCAGATGCCGCCGGGCCATGAGGGTCGCGGGCTCGCCGGTGTGGACCGCGCAGCCCTTGGTCTGCCCAGCGATGAAGAGTTCATCGCCCAGTATTGCGCCCGCATGGGCCTGCCGGGGATTGAGAAATTCGGCTTCTACCTGGCGTTTTGTTTCTTCCGCATGGGCGCGATCATCCAAGGCGTGAAGAAGCGCGCGCTCGATGGCAACGCCTCTGATCCCGAACGCGCGGCCAAGCTTGGCAGCTTTGTGCCGATGTTCGCCATGGCAGGGCTGGAGGCCGCAAAACGTGGATAAGATGTTTCAGGACAAAGTGGTGATGATCACCGGCGCGGCCAGCGGCTTTGGGGCCATGGCGGCAGAACGCTTCGCCGCACAGGGCGCAAAACTCGGCCTGTCTGACATCCACGGTGATCAACTGGCCAATGTCGCAGAAACCCTGCGCGCAAAAGGGGTTGAGCTGGTCTCTGCCGCGGTGGATGTGTCAGATGAGGCGCAGGTGGCCGCCCATGTCAGCCATATTGCAGAGACCTTTGGCACCATCGACGTGGGGCTCAACAACGCCGGGATCGGCCATGATGTGCGCCCGCTTCAGTTCCTCACCACCGAGGATTTTGATCTGATGATGAATGTGAATGCCAAAGGGGTGTTCCTCTGCATGAAGCATCAGATCCCGCTGATGCAGAAGGCCGGTAGCGGCGCGATCCTGAATGTGGCCTCGGCAGCTGGTCTGGTGGGTTCGGGCCATCTGTCGCTTTATGCGGCGGCCAAACATGCTGTGGTGGGGCTGACCAAGGCGGCGGCAGATGAGAACGCCACCCGCGGCATTCGCGTGAATGCGCTTTGCCCCTCGTTTTCAGCCACGCCGATGGTGGATGAAATGGCCGGCATCGTGGGGGAGCGCGCGGGCCTGTCCCGTGAGGACGCCATGACACATATTGCCAGCCGCGTGCCCATGCGGCGCGTCTCCAAGCCTGAGGAGGTGGTGCAGGCCATGCTCTGGATCAATGCGCCCGAAAACAGCTTCATGACCGGACAGGCGATCGCCATTGATGGCGGTCTGACAGCGGTCTGACTTAAGCCCCGGAGCAAGGCGCTTGCGCCGCCGGGGCAGCGCACGTCCGCCCCCTTGGGCGTGTGCTTTTGCAACGTCGCGGCAATTTCTGGCAGTTGCGTTGAAGTCGCGGGATAAACTGCCAGACTGACATCTGATTTTGCGCCCACCCGCGGCCGCGCGCTGCCCCTCGTTTGAAAGCTTCACCATGACCCACAAACCCCTCGATCCTGCTCTGGAAGAAACCCCCTATGAGCTGCAAAAGCACCTCGGGTTTCGCATCACCCATTGGGATGTGAATTACGCCCGTCTGGAGCTGCCCATTGCACCGCATCTGATGAACCGCGCGGGTATTCCGCACGGCGGGATCTACGCCACGCTGCTCGACACGGTGATGGGCTTTGCGGGCTGCTACACCGGTGATCCGGCGCACAAACGTCTGGCGCTCACGCTGTCGATGACCACCAATTTCCTCAGCCGCCCCAAGGGGCAGGGGCTGATTGCCGAAGGTTGGCGCACAGGGGGCGGCGCCAAAACCTTCTTTGCCGAAAGCACGATTTCCGATGAAACCGGAGAGATCATTGCGCGCGGCTCCGGCGCCTTCAAATACCGCGCCACCACGTTGTGACCTGAGAGATCAACCCGCCAGAGCCTGCGGGGTTTCCGCACCCCAACCCTGCGCCAGCTCCGCGACCGACTGAAGGATGAAATCCACGGTCTCATCAGACATCAGCACGCTCAGGTTCAGGCGCACAAACCCCGGTTTGCTTGCGCCCGGACCTTGCAGAATGTCATCTCGGATATGCGCGGATTGCCCGTCGTCAATATCCAGCAGCGCATGCACATACGGCCCCGCGCAAGAGCAACCGCCCCGGGCCTGAATGCCATAGCGCTCTGACAGCGCGCGGGTGAAGGCGTTGTGGTCAATGCGCGTGCCAGCGCTATCGAGCGGCACAAAGGAGAGAATGGGCAACCGTTCGCTCCGATCCGCTGCCAGCAGGTGCAGATTGGGATTTGCCGCCCAGGCCGCAAAGGCCTTGGCGGTGAGGGCCGCATTGCGGCTCTGCATCTCTTTACCAATCACCTCTTTCACGATCAACGCCAGCGCCACGCGGATGTCACCCACCACATTGGGGGTGCCGCCTTCCTCGCGCTGGGCCAGCCCCGCCACATAGTCATGCTGATGCGCGTTCACAAAAGCCACGGTGCCACCGCCGGGCCGATAGGGCACCGCTGCGCGCACCGCATCTTCGCGCACCACCAGCACGCCACTCGCGCCGGGGCCGCCAATGCATTTATGGGCTGAGAACACCAGCGCATCGACCTCCGCGCCCTCCGCTGGTGTCAATTGCATCGGCAGATAGGGTCCGCCGCCCGCATAGTCCCAGACCATCAGCGCGTCATAGGTTTTCACCAGCCGCGTCACGGCCGCCACATCTGTGCAGACGCCGGTGACATTGGCCGCCGCGCTCATCGCCACGATGACACGCCCGTTCAAGCTGTGCTCCGCCAGTGCCTGTGTGAGCGCCGCGCGATCCGGGCCGGGCAGGGCACCTTCAGGGATTTCAATGACCTGCGCCCCGCTTTCGCGCCAGGGCAACAGGTTGGAGTGATGCTCATAAGGCCCCACCAGCACCGTGTCGCCCGCGCCCACCTGCAGCATATGCACCAACTGGTTCAGCCCTGTGGTTGCGCCCGATCCGGCAAAGATCACCGCATGTTCGTCTTCGCGCGCCCCGCAGTGCCGCGCCACCACAGCCCGCGCCCCTTCGCGCAGCTGCCCCATCCGCGCCCCACAGAAAGAGGCATCCGTGTGGGTGTTGGCATAGTAAGGCAGTACGTTTTCCAGAACGAAGCTCTCCACCTGTCGCAGCGCCCGACCAGAGGCGACATAATCCGCATAGATCAGCTTGCGCGGACCATAAGGCGTGTCGATCTGCAAATCCGCCCCAACCAGCCCGTCGCGCAAGCTGTCCATCGGCGCTGCGACGGAGGAGAGCTGTGCAGCAAAGTGATCAAAGGGGGCGGTGAGCTTGGACATTTTGAGCCTCTTATCCATGTGTTTGAGATGTTTTACCTCGTTGCTCCGGTGGAAATTGCCCCTTGTTTTGCGAAATGGATCGTATTTTGTTGTCATATGATCTAACCAGGGAGCCACATGGACCAAATTGATCGAAATATCCTTGATGTGCTGCAACGCGATGCCTCTTTGTCTCAGCGTGAGGTGGCCGAGCGGGTGGGCCTCTCTCAAAACGCGCTCTGGCGTCGCCTCAAACGGCTGGAAGAGGAGGGCGTGTTGCAGGGCGCGCGCATGCGTATTGATCCTGCCGCGCTGGGCCTTGATCTGACGGTTTTTGTGATGGTGCGCACCCGCAACCATTCCGTGGAGTGGGCAGAGAGCTTCAAGCGCCATGTGTCGCTGATCCCGCAAGTGCTGGAAATGCATCGGATTGGCGGAGACTGGGATTATATGCTCAAGATCGTGACCTCGGGCATGGCGGGCTATGATCAGGTCTACCGCCGCCTCACAACCGGCTTTGAGCTTGATACGGTCACCGGCTATTTCTCCATGGAAACCATGCTCGAAGACCGCCCGCTTGACGTGCGAAGCTGATCCGGCACCCATCTGTCATCAAAGTTTCACGCACTGTAGGCAGAGACTCACTTGCATCGCGCTCTATATTTCCATAATTCGTGATATATGGATAAATTGTCAGCCCTCACGGCCTTTGCCGCCCTGTCTCAATCCACGCGCCTGGATGCGTTCCGCCTGTTGATCAAGGCGGGCGAGGCCGGTCTGACCGCCGGAGAAATCGCCGATGCGCTGGATGTGCGCCAGAACACCCTCTCGGCAAATCTCTCCGTGCTGTTGCAGGCCAACCTGCTGCGCAATCAGCGTGAAGGGCGCAGCATTCGCTATTTTGCCAACACAGACGGCGTCCGGGGGCTTTTGGGCTTCCTGCTGGAGGACTGCTGCGGCGGACAGCCCGAGTTGTGCCAGCCGTTGATCGAAGACCTCACCTGTGGATGCTAAAGGAGCCGGTCCCATGTCGGATAAACGCTACAACGTCCTCTTCCTCTGCACGGGCAATTCCGCCCGCTCCCTTCTTGCCGAAGCGATTTTACAGCGCGAGGCCATGGGCCGCTTTCGCGGCTTCAGCGCGGGCTCCCACCCCAAAGGCGCGCCGCACCCATACGCCATAGACCTGCTGCAAGGCCTCAACCACGACACAGGGTTTGCCCGCTCCAAAAGCTGGGACGAATTTGCAGGCAAAGACGCGCCGGAGATGGATTTTGTGTTCACCGTCTGTGACCGCGCCGCCAAAGAAGACTGCCCGGTCTGGCCCGGGCAACCCGTGACCGCCCATTGGGGCATCCCGGATCCCAGCAATTTTGAAGGCTCTGAGGCCGAAAAACGTGTCGCATTCGCCGAAGCCTACCGGATGCTCTACAACCGCATTTCGATCTTTGTGAACCTGCCGATGGGGCGTCTTGATGCCGTGTCCCTCAGGCAGCAACTGGACGATCTGGGCACATCGGAGCCGGTCGATATTCTCAGCGCGATGCGCCGCTACAGGGAGCAGAAGGATGTCTGATCACGCCGCAGAACTGGACGCAGGCCTAGGTACTTTTGAGCGGCTTCTGTCGCTTTGGGTCGCCCTCGCCATCGCCGCAGGTCTTGCCTTGGGCCTCCTCATGCCGGCTCTCTTTGGTGCCCTTGCCAGCCTTGAGGTTGCGTCGGTCAACCTGCCTGTGGCCGTGCTGATCTGGGCCATGGTTTACCCGATGATGGTGGGCATTGATTTTGGCGCGCTTGCCGATGTGGGGCGCAAACCCAAAGGGCTGGTGATCACGCTGGTTGTCAACTGGTTGATCAAACCCTTCTCCATGGCGGCGCTGGGCGTTTTGTTCTTTGAATATATCTTTGCTGCCTGGATCGACCCGCAAACCGCAAGTGAATACCTCGCAGGGGTTATCCTTCTCGGCGCGGCGCCCTGTACGGCGATGGTCTTTGTTTGGTCAAATCTCGTGCGCGGTGATGCCAACTACACGCTGGTGCAGGTGAGCGTGAACGACGTGATCATGGTCTTTGCCTTTGCCCCCATCGTGGCCTTCTTGCTTGGCGTGACCAATATCACCGTGCCATGGGAAACCCTGATCCTGTCTGCCGTGCTCTACATCCTGCTGCCGCTGGTGGCTGGCTACATCACCCGCAAACGCCTCATGGGGCAGGGCGGTGAGGCAGCCGTTGAGGCCTTCCGCAACCGCCTGCGCCCCACCTCTGTGGGTGGCCTCTTGCTGACGGTTGTGCTGCTCTTTGGCTTTCAGGCGCAGACCATCCTGAGCCAGCCCTTCAACATCCTGCTGATCGCCATCCCGCTGCTGATCCAGACCTACGGCATCTTCTTTGTCGCCTATGGTGCGGCCCGGCTCTGGAAAGTGCCGTTTGAGGTCGCCGCCCCCTGCGCGCTGATCGGCACGTCCAATTTCTTTGAGCTCGCGGTGGCCGTGGCCATCTCGCTCTTCGGCCTTGGCTCCGGCGCAGCGCTTGCCACCGTTGTGGGCGTGCTGGTGGAGGTGCCCGTGATGCTCAGCCTTGTCGCTTTCGCCAACCGCACCCGCGGCTGGTTTCCCAATTCACCGTAACCTTGGTTCGGGCTGCAAGCCCGGACCGCGCCCGACCCTCCCCACGGGAGGGCGCCTTTGGCACCCACCCAGGGTCTGGCGCGCTCCTCTGTTAAAGGAATGATCCGAATGACCAAAATCGCAATCAATGGCCTTGGCCGCATGGGCAAGCTGGTGATCCGCAGCTTCTTTGACCTCGGTCTGGATGCCGAAATCGTCCTGCTCAACGATCCCTCCGGCGACGCCGAGCTGCACGCACATCTCTTGGAGTTTGACACAGTGCACGGCCGCTGGCGCGCCGACTTCGCTTATGACGAAAACAGCATCACCATCGACGGCCAGAAGATGCGCAAAACCGAAGCCTGGTCGATCGAGGAGCTGCCGCTCAAAGAGCTGGGGGTTGATCTGGTGGTGGATTGCACAGGGGTGTTCAAAACCAACGCCAAACTGCAGCCTTACTTTGATGCAGGTGTGAAAAAGGTCGTGGTCTCCGCCCCTGTGAAAGAAGACGATGTGGCCAATATCGTCTACGGCGTGAACGAGGCCACCTATGATGCGGCCACCCACAAGGTGATCACCGCCGCCTCCTGCACCACCAACTGCATCGCGCCGGTGGTCAAGGTGATCCGCGAGAAACTTGGCATCGAGCAGGCCAGTTTCACCACCATCCACGACGTGACCAACACGCAGACCATCGTGGACCGCGCCCACAAAGACCCGCGCCGCGCGCGCTCTGCCCTCAACTCCCTGATCCCGACCACCACCGGCTCCGCCAAGGCGATCATCCAGATCTTCCCCGATATGGACGGTAAGATCGACGGCCACGCCGTGCGCGTGCCGCTCCTGAATGCTTCGCTGACAGACATCGTCTTTGACGTGAGCCGTGACACCACCGCCGAGGAGGTCAACGCCTTCTTTGCCGAGGCCGCCGCAGGGGAGCTGGACGGTATTCTGGGCTATGAAACCCGCCCGCTGGTGAGCTGTGATTTCACCAATGATGACCGCTCCACCATCGTCGATGCGCTCTCCACCCGTGTGGTCAACAACCGCCATGTGAAAGTCTATGCGTGGTATGACAACGAGTGGGGCTATGCCTTCCGTCTGGCCGATGTCACCCGCATGGTTTTGGCCAGCCTCTAACTCTATTGGCTCGTGCCGCAGGCACGGGCCGCGCCAGACTCTCCCCGTCGCGCCGAAGGCGCGCCACAACCAAACTGTAGGGCGCTTCGCTTCCTCCCGAGGTCAGACGCGCCCCTGAGTGATCTTGATGACCAACGCACAGCCCCAGAAACCAGACGGCCTCGCCGCCTATATCACCGTCACCGCCGCCTATTGGGCCTTTATGCTGACCGACGGCGCGCTGCGGATGCTGGTGCTTTTGCATTTCAACGGGCTGGGCTTCTCCCCGATCCAGCTGGCCTATCTCTTCCTGCTCTATGAGGTCATGGGCATCGTCACCAACCTCTCCGCCGGCTGGATTGCCGCGCGCTTTGGTCTGACCTCCACGCTTTATGTGGGGCTCACCATCCAGATCGCCGCCCTGATCGCTCTGGCACAGCTTGACCCGGCCTGGGGTGTCACCGCCTCCGTGATCTTTGTGATGTGTGTGCAGGGGGCGTCCGGCGTGGCCAAAGACCTCTCCAAGATGTCGTCTAAGTCGGCGGTCAAACTGCTCGCCCCCAAAGAGGGCGGCGGCCTCTTCCGCTGGGTGGCGCTGCTCACGGGCTCCAAGAATGCGGTCAAAGGCTGCGGCTTCTTTCTGGGCGCTGCGCTGCTGGCGCTCTGGGGCTTTCAGGCCTCGGTCTGGGGCATGGCCATCATCCTCGCGATGATCCTCGCAGGGGTGGTGACCTTCATGCCCTCAGGCCTGCCGCAGGGCTCCAAAAAGGCCAAGTTCTCGCAGGTCTTTTCCAAAGACCCCAATGTGAACCGGCTGTCACTCGCCCGCATGTTCCTGTTCGGGGCGCGCGACGTGTGGTTTGTGGTCGGCATCCCGGTCTACTTCAACGCGGTGCTCTCTGATGGCACCGCCGAAGGCCGCCGCGAAGCCTTCTTCATCATCGGCATCTTCATGGCGGTCTGGATCATCCTTTACGGGGCAGTGCAGGGCAACGCCCCGCGCATCCTGAAAGCCGCCAATGCCAGCACCGATGAGGTGGTCGGCAAAGCGATCAACTGGGTTGGTTATCTCACCCTGATCCCACTGGTGCTCACCGGCGGCGTGCTGCTGCTTGACACCTCCACCACGCTCACCGTCCTTCTGATTGCAGGGCTTCTGGTGTTTGGCTTTGTCTTTGCGGTGAACTCCTCGGTCCACAGCTACCTGATCCTCGCCTTCACCTCAGATGAGCGTGTCACCATGGATGTGGGGTTCTACTACATGTCCAACGCCGCCGGGCGGCTGCTCGGCACCTTGCTCTCAGGTCTCAGCTATCAGATCGGCGGCTTGTGGCTCTGCCTGTTCACCGCCGCGGTGATGTCTGCGCTCAGCTGGTGGGCTGCGAAGCGGCTGCGGAGCGTCTCCTAAGCTTCCTCTTGCCAAAAAATATCCCCGCCGGAGGCATCCGGCGTGTGCCACACCGCGCTGCGCTTAAGCGGGGTCAGCCTGCGGATGCAGCGCGTCGTTGATCCAGCCCATCTCTTCAGGCAGGGTCAGCTGGTTGATCGCGATGGAGGGTTTTTTCGGCAGATTGGCCGCCGCCGCGCGCGCCTCTTCCAACCCGCGCGTGTCTCCGGCCTTCTGGCAGGCCAGCGCCTTGAGCAGCTGCAAGCCGCGATCCATCGGCCGCAGGTCCGCCGCCTCGCGTGCAGTCACGCGGGCCATCGCAAAATCTCCGGCCGCCAGATAGACCCGCGCGGTGAACGCCATCCGCGTCACGCGGAAGGGATCACTGCTGGTCATCTGCACAAAGCTTGAAAGCGCCTCAATGGCTTTTTCCGGTTTGCCTTCCAGCAGCGCAAGCTGCGTGATCAGGTCGACAAAACCAAGGAATGTCGGGTTGATCCGGCGCGAATGCTCGATATCCGCCGCCGCACCTTTCAGGTCGCGCAGCACCCGCAGCCGATAGGCGCCCCGCGCCCAGAACACAAAATCGCTGTTGGGGGATTCCGCAATCGCCACATCCAGATCACGCCCAAGCGAGGCGAGCTCCGCGTCACTCAGGGTTTCATATTTGATATTGCTGAGGTTGAGGCGGCTTTGTGCGCGCATCGCCAGCGACATGCCGTCCGTCGGGCTCAGCAGCACCGCACGGTCGAGCGCCGCATAGCCTTCCTCCCAGGATTCCAGCGTCTGTTTGAAGAACAGCCCCGCCGCCCGCGCGCGCAGCTCAGAGACGCTCAGCTGGGTGTTTTTCAGATGCGCCAGGCGGTTGCCGTCGTATTGAATGGTCTGCAAGCGCAGATCCGAGCTCACCACCGGCAGGATCTCATCGACAAAGGCAAAGGGGTCGGTCAGATCGCCGTCATAGCTCTGGGTCCAGAGCGTGGTCATATCCCGCCGCAAGATCAGCGATACGGTGAAGCGCGCGCGTGTGCCAGACACCCGCAGCCGCCCATGGGTCAGAAACAGGGTTGGCGTGGTCTCCACACTGCCCGCATCCACCGTGGTGATGCCGGTGCGTTTCATCGACATCTGCACCATGCCGTCGTGCAGATCCTGCGCCAGCGCCGCGCTGTCCGGTGTCTCCGGCGCGGCCACAAAATTCTCAAACCCGATCGAGGGCAGGGAGCCTTTGTTGGGCGCAGTGGTCAGGTTGGCCGGGCGCCACTGATAAAGACGGATCGGTGTTGCAATGTTTTTGAGGTTGAACATCCCCACATCGCTCAGCTCTTTCTGGCGTGCCTCAGACAGCTGGCGGAACAGATCTTCGGAGAACATCGCCCCACCGGGAGGCGCTTCGGTCTCGATCCGCTGGGCAATGTTCACACCATTGCCATAAAAATCCGCCTCATCCTCGACAATCTCGCCCACGTGACAGCCGATGCGCAGCTTGATGACCTCATGCTCCACAAGGTTGCTCTGCACCTCTTCGGCGCAATCCAGCGCCGCTTCCACGCCGGGGAAGGACAGGATCCAGCCATCGCCCATACGTTTGAGCACCTCGCCGCCATAGGTCTTGGCCACAGGCTCCAAATGCTCGTTGCGCAGCTCCTGAACAGAGGCCACGGCAAGCGCTTCGTCTTCGCCCATGAGGGTGGAATAGCCCACCAAATCTGCACACATCAATGTGGTCAAGCGACGGCGCATCTGCGAGTTCCCTGAAGTATACCTGCCCGTACACGCGTGTATTGGGGGTATGAATTTCGTCTTTAGATTGGTCCTGAATCTTGGGTTTGCAGGCAGCAGGTTCAAGAGCAAGAGTTTGTATTTTCTTTTGCCTCAAAAAACAAGGGTGCCTGTGCCTTCTCTCTTGCGAGATCACCGCGATTTGAGGCTATCTGGCATTTGAAACGGTTTCGCTGCGTCGGGCACTGGCATTTGTCACATCTGAAATGTAGATCGCCTGTGCGCCTTGTGTTTTAAATCATTGGGGCCGCTTTGGGCTTGGGTAATAGGGGAACATGACTGTGACGGCTTTCACCGCTCAAAACCTCGGGCGCGCGCTGATGTGCATCTTTGTCGCAGCCTCAGCCCTGCAGGCCCATGCCGCGCAGCGCTCTGTGCAAGCCCTTCCGGCCGCGCCGGTGCTGTCTCCGCTGCCTGTGGCGGGCGGGGATGCGGTCAAGCTCAGCAAACAGCGCGCCCAAAAGGGCGATTTTGATGCGGAAATCCTCATTCCCTGCGCGCAGGAGCTTGGCCAGAACCTCGGCAGCTGCAACGCGGCTGTGGCACGGGCGGGGCAGGGCGCGGCCACGGTTGTTGTGACCTTCCCCAACGGCTTTGCCCGCAAGCTTTACTTCACCGAAGGCGCCTTCACCTCGGCCAGCGCTACCATGTCGGGCGCCGGGCGCGACACCGACTGGTCACTTCAGGGCGATCTGTTTCAGATCCGGGTCGACGATCAGCGCTATGAAATCCCTGAGAGTTTTGTTCTCGGCAATTGACCCCCCCCCTCAAAAAAGACTGCGCCGCAGAGCGCCGCGCAGCCTCAAATGTTTTACCTGAAGTCGTAGTGCAGGCTTACGGCGTGATCTTATAGATCATGCCCTCATCAACTGCCGCATAAAGGCTGCCATCCGGCCCAGACACCAGCGAGCGGAACCGCCCCGGCTCCATCGGCAGGGTCATCTCCGTGACATCCATCACCTCGGTGCCATCCTCTGTGAGCTGGATCACGTCAATCCGCTGCCCCAGAGGGGTGCCGCCAAAGCCGATGCCCATCAGCCCGACAACCATCGCGCCTTCCCAGTCGCCCCAGGCGCTGCCTTCCAGAAAGGCCGCAGACGAGGTGCCCTGTGACCAGCCGTTGTTGGTCCAGATCGGGGGCATGGCGTTGGGGTAGGTGGCAAAATCCGTCATCGGCATCCACGAGGCCCGCGCAAAGCGGTTGTCACCCACCATCTGGTTCGGGCTGTAGCCGCAATAGTCATCCGGACAGGCGTCCCGGCCCGCCATATTGGGGCGCGGATCCCATCCGGCGTTGCCGCCATTGCGCAGCACGGTGATTTCATCAGAGTGCCATGGCCCATGCTCTGCGGTGATCGCCGCCCCGGTGGTGGGGTGGAAGGCGATGCCCTGCACATTGCGGTGCCCATAGGTATAGGTGCGCTTGTCAAAGCCCACAGGCGGGGTGTTTCCCGCCGCAGGGGTGCCGTCCGTGTCGATCCGGATCACCTTGCTGCCCATCAGCGAGGGGCTTTGCGGCACCGCGCTGTTGTGGGTGTCTCCGGTGGTCAGATAAAGATAGCCATCCGCCGGATTGAACCGCACGCGCCCGCCATTATGCGCGCCCGGCCCGCCAAAGGGGTGATCCGTGGCGGTCATTTTATAAGGCACATCCTCCACAATATCGATGCGCTCTGACACGGTTGAGAAATCCTCACTCACCACCATCCGCATCAGACGGTTGGTGTGCGGCGTCACCATATTGGAGGTGGAATAGACATAGATCCGCCGGTTGTTGGCAAAATCCGGGTCCACGGCCACGCCCATCATCCCCGCCTGACCCTCACAGAACAGATCCTCTGCGGTGGCGGCATAGCCGTCCACGCCGCCCATCCCTAAAAGTGCGGTTATGTCACCTGAGGGCATCAAGACCGACAGGCCTTTGCATTTCTCGGTGTAAAACATGGTGCCATCGTCCAGAAACGCCATGTCCCACGGGTTTTCCAGATCCTCCAGCACCACAGTGTGGCTCAGGCTGGTGGTGTTCTGCGCCCAAGCAGGCACAGCCATCGTCACAGCGCCCACCGCGAAAGCCGCGGCGCTCATCTGATATCGCATGTTCATTACGTCCTCCCAACGTGATTGCAGTCATCGCTGCACGAGAGGCTCAAATCTGCGGTGTCACCTGCCAAATTGATGCCGGGCCTATCAATAAACCGTCCGTGCCCGGCTTGCGTCGTTCAAAAAAGTCCGTGCCAAAACCCGTTGTCCTGCGCCGGAGACACCAAGTCACTCCAGCGAGGTGATGAAGTGGCTGATATTGGTGATGTCTTCGTCAGAGAGTTTCTTGGCATTGGGGGCCATCAAAGGTGTGTTGGGCCCGAATTTCTCCCCCGCGCGGTAGCGCGTGAGCCTGTCTGCCAGATACTCCGCAGACTGATCGCGCAGCGATGGATAGCTCGAAAGTCCTTTGGCCGTCGGTCCATGACAGCTGCGGCAGGTCTTTTTGTAGAGCTTTTCTCCGGCGGTGATATCAGCCTCCGCCGCCCAGCCCGCCCCGCTCAGCGCCGGGGCAAAAATCATCGCAACAACGATGGGTACATATCTCACGTCAGCATCCTCACTGATGGCATTCAGGCTTCAGTCAAAGTGCAATTGAGGCAGCTAACACTGATTTTGAAGATCGGGCAAGGGGAACCACGCGCAGCGGTGGCGGCATGGTGAGGGGGGAGGGGGCGGCGGTATGGCCTTGGGTGTGGTTGCTGTTGGGGGTGTTTTTTGGTGTTCGCCCGCAACCCTAACCCTTCCCCGGATCACCTGTGATCCGGATCGCACCCCGCTGACGGCAGGGCTTTGCAACGCAAAGTCCCGAGAGTGGCCCCGCCCCCCAGGGCGGGTGCGATTTTGCCATGGTTGAGTTAGACGAGACGTAGAGATTTGCGGATGTGGATATGCCAAACCGAAAGCCGCCCTCGGTGCCGGGTGCGATCCTCTGTTGCTACTCACCAACAGACGCCCCAACCAGCTCGGCCCCGCCGAGCCGCGCCCCACTGCCCGACAGGGCTTTGCCTCGCAAAGTCCCGAAAGGGACCCTCCCGTCAAACCGGAGGTTTGCCGCCGACAAAGTGTGAGGGCGCTTTCGCTTCCTCCCAGGGGCAGGCGCGGCTCTTAATTTTAGATGACACCCAGCACACGTAGACCAATTTCCACAATGCTATCTAAGTGCTTGAGAACGAAATGATGAACCGCAGCGCCACCCGCGCCGACAAATCCGATCAGTCTAAGCGTTTTTATTGTATCGCTATCAAAGACTTGAGCGCCCTTCTTCGTCAGTTCTGAAGTCGCCCCTAGCTTCACTCGCATTTTGGCAGAGCGCCCGAAAACTCTTGTGCTGGCGTCTGCGCCCGGAAGTCTTGGTGCACCAGATGGGAGGGGCAGCAATGCGTCGTTGATCAGCTCCGGAATGTCCTCGGCAAAATCCTCTGCCAGAGCGCCTTCGCTGATGGCTGACAGAACCGGCGCAGCATTTTCAAGAGTTTCGCGATCTTCAGCGCTCAGTTCCTGAATGGCGAGCTGCGCCAGTTGTTCGCGATTTGCCGCGACTTCAGGGTGGTTCGCCCGAATGCCGCGAACACCTTCCTCGACTGAGTTGAGGAGGGCGAGATTATCCCCGCTGTCCGGCAGTTCGCCCGTTTCGTACAGTTGTCGGCGAAGGCCCTTCGCCACAGATGTCAGCGTTAGCTCTGCTTGCTGAGGATCATTGCCATATCGCGTGACAACCCGCCGAATTTTTCGTGCTTCGCTTGAAGTTTCGGTGACGCCGTTGTGCCCAGCCATGGCGTCTTCCAAATCGTCAGAAATTTGCGTCAGTAAGGCTGACATCAAAGGCGCATTTTCGATCGGAGTAGGGATGGCGCGAAATTTGCCTGTGTCAGGGTTTAGGTCGATGGTTTCTGCAAGAGGAAGATGATCTGCGAGATAGCGGACTTGGATGCGTTCGATTTCATCAGCAACCGCCTCAGGGCCAGCTTCCCAGATGTCATCTGCGATCAAAGCAACGCGGCGTTGGAGCTCCCAGTTGAGTGGTTTGCCGTCGAGGAAACCTTGATACCACCGGCGCCAGAAAGAGAAAGCCGCAGACTTATTGTAGGCTCCATATGCTCGCAGGTTTTCTGAACTCTCAAATGGTCTCCCGAGGTCGTGCCAAAGTTTGGCTTCCAATGCATTTGTCTTACTTTGATTGCAATCTCGTAGTGCAACTTTGGCAATATGTTGAGCAGCCATGTCGTATTCGTCATTGGCACGATCTGCCAGTGTCCAGGCGCTTTGAAGTTCTTGCTCACGCGCGAAGCTCGCGAAACCAACGCCCATATCGTGAATTGCTTCCAGCTCTTCGGTTAAGTTTGGAAACAGCACCAGGCGTGCAACCTTAACGGGCGTGGCGTGTTCGAAAGGCATCATATCGTCGGAGAGAAGTATGTTTTCGCGCGTGAGTTTCAAAAGCTGTTTGAAGCCGCGAGGCGCTGCCTGGCGCAAGCAAAGACTCTGAATAAGAACGCGACATTGTGGCAGTAGATAGCGGGCGCTGATGTCTAGGCTTGAACTAGAGCTAGGGTTAAAAAGGTCTCGAAGCGCACAACGTAGCAGAACGGCTTCGCGCGTTTTTTGGTCTAGCGTGGCATATTGGGCATCAAATTCCCGGAAAATTTCATCAATGACGTCGATTGCAGCGTTGTCGTCCACTCAAATAGCCCTTTCCGCCAAATATCCCGCCCCGCACCCTACAGCGCTGCTTGACCAACACAAGATTCCGCATCATATCCCGCATCATGAGCACCGATCTGTCCAAAATCCGCAATTTCTCCATCGTGGCCCACATCGACCACGGTAAATCCACCCTTGCTGACCGCCTCATTCAGGAGACGGGCACGGTGGAAGACCGCGATATGAAAGAACAGCTGCTGGACAGCATGGACATTGAGCGCGAGCGCGGCATCACCATCAAAGCCAACACCGTGCGCATCGATTACAAGGCTGATGACGGCGAGACCTATGTTCTCAACCTCATCGACACCCCCGGCCACGTCGACTTCGCCTATGAGGTCTCCCGCTCCATGAAAGCGGTCGAAGGCTCGCTCTTGGTTGTGGACAGCACCCAGGGCGTGGAAGCGCAGACCCTGGCCAACGTCTACCAAGCCATTGAGGCCGATCACGAGCTGGTGCCTGTGCTCAACAAGATCGACCTGCCGGCCTCTGATTGTGACCGTGTGGCCGAACAGATCGAAGACGTGATCGGCATCGACGCAACCGGAGCGATTCAGGTCTCCGCCAAGACCGGCGTCGGCATCCACGAGACCCTTGAGGCCATCGTCAAAGACCTGCCCGCGCCAACCGGCAATCTGGATGCCCCGCTCAAAGCCATGCTGGTGGACAGCTGGTATGACGCCTACCTCGGCGTGATCGTTCTCGTGCGGATCATGGATGGCACCCTGAAAAAGGGCCAGCGCGTCAAATTCATGTCCAACGGCACCCTGCATTCGGTGGACCGCGTCGGCGTCTTCCGCCCGGAAATGCAGATGGTCGACAGCCTCGGCCCCGGCGAGATCGGCTTCCTGACCGCCTCGATCAAACAGGTGCGCGACACCCGCGTGGGCGACACAATCACCAATGACCGCCACGGCACCGAAGAGGCCCTGCCGGGCTTTAAGCCTGCGCAGCCGGTGGTCTTCTGTGGTCTCTTCCCGGTGGATTCAGCTGAGTTCGAAGACCTGCGCGACGCCATCGACAAGCTGGCGCTGAATGACGCGTCTTTCTCCTTTGAAATGGAAACCTCCGCCGCGCTGGGCTTTGGCTTCCGCTGCGGCTTCCTCGGCCTCCTGCACCTCGAAGTGATCCGCGACCGGATCGAGCGCGAATACAACATCGAGCTCATCACCACGGCGCCTTCCGTGATCTATCACGTCTACATGAAAGACGGCGAGAAGATCGAGCTGCACAACCCCGCCGACATGCCCGACATGTCCAAGGTCGACCACCTTGAGGAGCCGCGCATCAAGGCCACCATCCTGGTGCCGGACGAATACCTCGGCGACGTGCTCAAGCTCTGCCAGGACCGCCGCGGCATCCAGCTCGATCTCACCTACGCCGGCTCCCGCGCCATGTGCGTCTATGACCTGCCGCTCAACGAGGTGGTGTTTGACTTCTACGACCGTTTGAAATCGGTGACCAAAGGCTATGCGTCTTTTGACTACCAGATGGAGGACTACCGCGAAGACAACCTCGTGAAGATGTCCGTGCTGGTGAACGACGAGCCGGTGGACGCGCTCTCCATGATGGTGCACCGCGACAGGGCAGAGATGCGCGGACGGGCGATGTGTGAAAAACTCAAAACCCTGATCCCGCGCCACATGTTCAAGATCCCGATCCAAGCGGCCATCGGCGGCAAGGTCATCGCCCGTGAGACTTTGAGCGCGCTGCGCAAAGACGTGACCGCCAAATGTTACGGCGGCGACGCCACCCGGAAGCGCAAACTTCTGGACAAGCAGAAAGCCGGTAAGAAAAAGATGCGTCAGTTTGGTAAAGTGGATATCCCGCAGGAGGCGTTTATCTCAGCCTTGAAGATGGACGACTAGTCCATCTTTAAGCAGTGCGCGAAAGCGAACGGCGCAGCCTTCGCGTGCGCACCTCGGAATTTAAGGCACGCAACGCCGGCCAAGAACACAAAGGCCGCTCAACTGAGCGGCCTTTTCATTGTACCGTCCCGGCATCGCGTGCATCCTTCCCACGGTTCTCGCATGCAATAGAGCATACTTCTGCGATCTCATTCGCCTGAGTGTGTATTATTTCGGTCTGGTATTCATCTTCGATGGGATGGTTTTAGCGACGTGTTTAGACCCGATGCGCACAACACACTCAGTTATCGCCGATTGGGAAGTGAGTATTGTGCAGAGCGTTCGGTTGGACCATTCCATCTAAGAGCGTAATTAGGCTTGCGAGCTTTGATGAGGAACTGGAGTACCATTGGTTCATCGGACTTTCTGCTGCAAGGATCTTTTGCGCCGTTTGCAATTCTTGTGTTGCCAGCTGAATATCGCCGGCGAACCCCCGCCGCATGTAACTTTCAGATAAAAGGACATGTATGTAGGAAATTGGAGGTTCCTCTTCCGTTTCTCTCTTGGAAGCCGCCAAATGCAAGGCCTCTATGAAATCCGAATACCGTCTGTAGGTTTCAGTGGCATTCCACGCTTCTGCGAGCACGATATGCGGTGAGCGAGCGTCGACGTCCACTACCAAGTTGAGCAAGTTCTGATAAGTTGCTTCTCTTGCCTCATCCGTCTCACTAACAATACGGATTGAGTGTTTGACAGCGATAACGTCAGGCCGCGCAGGGTCGTTCGGCAAAGCGGCAGCTAACTCAAGCAAGGGGGCTTGCATGTGAACGCTCCGCATATCTTGAATAAAGTTAAACCAGACGTCTGGAGAAACTTCCGCGATTTTGTCGGGAGATCTCGCGAAATCTCTAACTCGAGAAACAACGCCTATGCGCCAGTTTTTGTCCAAAAGCGAGCCAGCAAAAACTTCGTCCGCATGAAGACTGTTTGCGGTGAGCTTGTTGAATGCTGAAGCTTCGTGCAATTGAAAAAACTGGTCTCGAAGCTGGATCTCCTGTGAAATGCGTTTCACTTCGCCTTCAATGTCTTCCAATTCGCTGACTTGAAGTACGTTGTCGATATCGCCCATTCTTTCCTTGTACCCCTCAAGAAGGGCGTTGTATTCGGCAATATTTTCTTCGCTTTGTCGCACAAACTCATAGAAACTTGCCAGTTCTTGGCTTGTGACCAGCGTTTCATCCAATATGTGTTGTTTAAGCTTCTGGTCCATGCTGGTTGAAAGTCGCGTTTCAATATCCTTTATGGACGAGTATCCAAAAAAAGATAGTGCGGCACCTATAGCAAAGAAGGCTGCCGCGCCATACTTGACCATTTCCTCAAGTGGGCGCCGGCTTGCCGCTTCGATTTGCAGCTCCTTAAGATCTGCTTCGATTTCAGAGATTTTGAATTTTTGTTCAATGACATTGGGGGTAGGTCCAGGCATTTGGCTCACCATTTACTTGTAAACATACTAATAATGAGTGGTAGGCTATCCCTACGCCGTGACTCTAGCGTGAGCGCGCCGTGATTTTTGTGAACTGGACCTTTTGATTGGAGAATATGGTTCGCACTTGTCGCGGTGAGCGGGACATATAGATTTTGTCATTGGCCGCTCACCCCACAAAATAATTCCATCCTCCCCCAAAACCCCCGCATCGCTGACCTTTCCAAACCCATCCCCAACCTATCCACAGGAAACCCACAGGCTTGCCCCGCGCCTTACCCCCAGCGCGCGCCTCTCAAACGCCCGTTTTTCCTTGCCAAACCGCCCCCTCAGGGCGCAGCATCCTTCTCAACGCAAGGGGTCGCAACGATCCGGCGCGGGACGCTGAGGTCTTCCGGGGCCCGGTAGGGGAAGGGGCCGAGACATCGGCGTTTCAACTGCCACCACTCGGCCCGGATCGCCTGCCACACTGGCTGAGACTCTTTGCGTATGGCTCCTCTCACGACCCCACGGGGATCACGGGGCGGAGCATTGTGACGAGGGACGCAGGCAGGACGGCGGCAAACGCCTGAGCGTAGGCTGGCAGTGGGGTGCTTTTTATCAGAAAAGCACAGCCTCTGTTGGTAGGGGGGAGCGGATCTCTGCTTTGGGCCTCGGCCCGCGTGCCGATATCCGTATCCCGCAGCACCGATCATTTGCCATGGGGCTCAGCTCTATGAGCCGTTTCGGCGAACCCCTTCTGGGGCCATGCTTGGTTGGCGCGCACCGAATGGCGGTGCTGGGATCTGGGGCGCTCTTTTTCGGGCGGCCTGCTGTCTCATCAGCGCGCGTTCAAGGAAGGCGTCAGAGACGCGAGGGGCGGGGCGTTGTGTCCATTTCCCTCCTGTGTCTGGCGCCTTTTTCTTGGCTGCACCCCGCTGTGCCGCGTCACCAAAACGCGCCAGCATTCTCTCTTCGCTATGCCTCTCCCATAGGCACGTGAGACCCACGCGATACAGACAGCGGATTTGCGCCCTTTTGCGGCGATCTTCGGCTGGATGTTTTGCGGCAGGCCACCTAAAGTCTCTCTCAAGGCCCTGCGGGTAGCGGGGGAATTGACCAAAAGACTTTACGACTGGAAGGACGCTGATGAGCACCGATCGCGAGACGCTGACGCGGGAACTACTGGAGATGGTGGCTGAAGAGGGCATGGTGGATGCCTCCGAAATCACACCGGAGCGCCCGCTGGAAGAGCTGGACATCCAGTCTGCGGATTTTGTGATGATCCTCATGGCGATCGAAGAGAAATACGGCGCTTATGTCTCGGTCGACAATGAGTTGACCGATGTTGTGACCGTGCAGGATCTGCTGGATCTGGCGATCTCCAAAATCGAAGCGCACCAAGCTGAGGAGGCGTGAGCCACCCCATGGCGCGACCTGCTTCTACCCGAGTTGTCGTCACCGGCCTCGGCGCCGTTTCCGCATGTGGCATCGGTGCGGATGCACTGATTGAGGCCACGCAATCCGGCACCTCCGGTGTCAAACCGATCAGCTTTGAGGCGCTCGACATTCAGCGCGTCAAAACCGCAGGCAAGATTGCCGACAGTGATCTGGCCGAAATCCTCGGCGAAACGCCCCACCGCATGCGTGAGCCCGTCGCCGAATATGCGCTGGCCGCCGCGCGTGAGGCGGTGGCGCAGGCGGGCCTCACAGAGGCGCATTTCGGGGAGAATTGCGGCGTCTCCATCGGCTCAGGCTTTGGCGGCGCGCAAACTTTGGACCGCAACTATCTGAAATTTGGCGCAGAAGGCTCCATGCGGCTTGATCCCATGGCGGTGCCCAAGATCATGAACAACGCCGCCGCCAGCTGGGTTTCCATGGAGTTTGGCGCCACCGGCCCGGCGCTCTGTCTGGCAACCGCCTGTTCCTCAGCCAGCCAGTCCATCGGCATGGGCATGCAGATGATTGCCTCCGGCCAAGTGGAGCGCTGCCTTGTGGGCGGCTCAGAAGCCTGTCTTGAGGCCGGCGTGTTCCGCGTCTGGGAGCTTTTGCGGGTGATGACCGCAGATCTCAACCGCCCCTTCAGCAAAGACCGCAATGGCATGATCCTGGGCGAAGGCGCGGGTGTGCTGGTGCTGGAAAGCCTTGAGGCCGCAGAGGCGCGTGGCGCGACCATTCTCTGCGAACTCAGCGGTTTTGGCACTAACTCAGACGCCGGTGACCTGTTGCGCCCCAATCCCGAGCGCGCCTCGGCCTGCATGCGCATGGCGCTGCGTCAGGCCGGGCTGGATGCGCGCGACATCGGCTATGTGAACGCCCATGGCACGGGCACGGTGGCCAATGACGTGAACGAGGTCTCTGCCCTGCGCGCGGTGTTTGGCGACACGCTTGAGGGTGTTGAGATCTCCTCGACCAAACCGGTGCATGGCCACGCGCTTGGCGCGGCCGGTGCGCTGGAGCTGATCGTCGCCATCGGCGCGCTTTTGCGCCAATCGGCCCCGCCGACGCTGAACTTCACCGAGGTTGATCCCAAAATCGGGCTGGAGCCTGTGCCCAACGCGGCCAAGGCGACACCGCTGAAGGCGGTCATGTCCAACTCGCTCGCCTTTGGCGGCATCAACGCAACGCTGATTGCCGAGGCCTTTGCAGCCGATGTCTAAGGACACAGCGGTGACAACCCTGACGCTGGAGCGCGGTGTGGACGCGACGCAGGAGGCGGCGCTGGCCGCGCTTCTGGCGGAACTCGCAGGCGCGCCGCAGTCGCTGCCAGCTCCGATCACCGGCAAAGTCCTACTGCTTGGAGATCCGGCGCTTTGGGAGGTGAAAGCTGCCCTGCGCGCGCCCACCGGCACCTATGCGGTGCAGGAAAGCCAGAGCTTTCTGGGCTGTCAGACCGCCCGTGTTGAGGCCGGTCACAAGATTGTCCTACATCAGGAGCGCAGCGAAGCCGCCGCAAGCTTCCGCTTTGGCCTCAATGACAGCGGCGCGCAGATGGAAACCCGGGTGAAGTTTCTCACCGCACCCCAGATCCGCGAGATGCGCCCGCCAAGCTTTGCTGAACGCATGGCCCCGCCACAGGCAGAGACAACGTCTCTGGCCCCTTTGAGCCCGCAGGCCGTTTCGCGCTATCTCGCACTGGCCCATGACGACAACCCGATCCACACCGATGATGTGATGGCCAAAGTGGCCGGATTTGACGGCGCCATTGTGCCGGGCATGTTGTTCTGCGCCATGGCCGAAGCGCTCTGTCTGCGTGCGGCAACCGGCCTGCATGTATCTGATGTGCGCGCGCGTTTCCTCTCAGCCGCACGTGTGGGCGCATCAGTGCGCTGTATCCTGTCGCCCTTTGCCGGGGCTGCGACACAAAAGGCGCGGGTGTTTGTGGTGGGAGAGGCCGATCAGATGCACGCCATCATCGACGTGTTTGCCGCCAAAGCCTGATCCTTACGCGCATTTTTACGCTCTGCGCTTTCGAGCAGCGATTTGTAGAAAGAAGTGTGTCGCGCACAGGTGGACTTGAGACGGGCGTTCCGACTCACGGGGCAGTCTTAGGGGCAGTCTCAGGCGGTGAGGCAGGCGAAATAGGCCCAGCTCATCACAAGATAGGTCAGCTGGTGCAGCGCCTGATCAAACCCCATGGCATACCAATACATCGGTTGCTCAGGGGTCAGCCCGCGATCCACAGAGAATCGCGCCTTGCCCCAATCAATGTGAAAATGGACGATGAACTCGGCCAGAACCATCCAGAAAATCACCATCGGGCTGGAGCCAAACAGAGCCAGCACCACAACCGAGAAAACAGCGTGAATGCCCGCGTGCTGCGCCCGGCCCATATGCCAGTAACGCTCGCGCCCCATGATCATCTTGGCGTTCTGCAAAAAGAAGTCCGCCACCAGATGTTTGATCTGAAACGCAGCGACCAGCAAAAGTATGGTCGTGATTTGGTCCATAGACCTAAGCCCCATGATGTATTTGACTTTCTGAGACTAGACTCAGAATTCAGCTACCGCAAACCCATGTTTTGTGCCTATATCATTTCCCGACCAAAGTGGTCCGCCAAAAACGTGGATCTCAGCCTTTGCCGGCGCATGGCGTGACCTGTTGAGGTTTCGCGCGCGCTGCCTTGTCTGATGCTTCAAGTTAAAGGCAGATGCATTAAGAAACCGTTTGAACACAGGGTGGATGCATTGATAGCATCTGCTGAAAGTCCGGGTTTCGGCCCGTTGCCTAAGACCGGGAGTTGAGGTCATAGAACGCTCGCTATTTTCGTTCATCTGGAAATTCTCAAAGCGCGACCAGATGGTGCTTCTGGCGCTGACGGCCTGTTTGTTTCCTCTGCAGTTCCTGACGCTGGAGCTGCCCAAGCGGATCATCAACGACGCGATTGACGCGGATCAGGATTTCATCGACGTGCTCGATTTTGAGATGACACAGGAAAACTTCCTGATCATGCTCAGCCTCCTGTTCCTGCTCTCGGTGCTGTTTCACGGCCTGATGAAAATGCGCATCAACACCATGAAAGGTGTGCTCTCTGAGCGGATGCTGCGCCGCTACCGCTTCACGCTGATCTCGCGCATCACGCGCTTTCCGCAGCCCTACCTGCGGCGCACCTCGCAGGGTGAGCTGGTGTCGATGATCACCGCAGAATCCGAGCCGCTGGGCGGCATGATGGGCGATGCCATCAGCCTGCCGGTGATGCAGGCGGGGCAGATGATCACCATTCTGACCTTCCTGTTCTTGCAAAACATCTGGTTCGGCTTTGCCGCGATTGCGCTCATTCCCGTGCAGGCCTGGCTCATTCCCAAGCTGCAGCGCCAGATCAACCTGCTGAACAAGGACCGCATCCAACAGGTGCGCAAGCTTGCAGCAGAGATCGGCGAAACGGCGGCGGGTGCGCCGGAGCTGCGCGTGAACGGTGGCTGGCGCTTCCGCATGGCACAGACCACACGCCGTCTGGGCACGCTCTTCCTGATCCGCCTGTCGATCTACAAGAAGAAATTCTTCATGAAGTTCCTCAACAACTTCATCACCCAGCTGACGCCGTTTTTCTTCTACCTCGTTGGGGGGCTTCTGGTGATCCGGGGGCAGGTGACCCTTGGCGCACTTGTGGCTGCCTTGGCCGCCTACAAAGACCTGTCTTCTCCTTGGAAAGAGCTGCTGAACTACTACAACCGCGTGGCGGATCTGTCGCTGCGCTGGCATCTGATCGGTGACCGCTTTGATCCAAGCGGCATGGTGGATGAAGCGCTGATTGAGGGCGAGCCTGAAGAGATCCCACGCCTGACCGGCGCAATCGCGCTGGATAAGGTCTATGTGCGCGATCACGATGGCGGCACCGTGCTGGAAAACATCACCGCAACCGTGCCGCAGGGCACGGTGATGGGCATTCGCTCACAAGACGCCGAAGAACGCCGCGCACTGGCGGAGCTCTTCACCCGAGAAATCCTGCCGATGAGCGGCAGCCTCTCTATTGGCGGGCAAAAGCTCAGCGATCTGCACCAGCGCGTGATCGCCTCCCGCATCGGCTATGCCGATCCGTCGCCCTATGTCTTTGAAGGCACCTTTGGCGACAACGTGATGATGCCGCTCAAACGCGCACCGCTTTCGGAACGTCCCGATCCGCAGGGCGAAGGCGAAGACCGCAAGCGCGCCTATGAAAGCCGCCGCACCGGCAACAGCACGGACCGCCTCTTTGCCGATTGGGTGGATCCAAATCTGGCCGATCTTGCGGATGAGGACGCGGTGCACGGCTTCTGGGTCCAGCTGATGGACGCAACAGGCGCGGGCAACGCGCTGTTCCGGCGCGGTCTGGATCAGGTCTTCAACGAAGAGGATCACGCGGAACTGGCGCAAACACTGGTCAGCCTGCGCCCCAAAATTCAGGAGGCGCTGGCCAAGGCCGGGCTTGAGAAAGCCTACTACCGCTTTGATCCGGACGCCTATAACCCCGCCATGCCTGTGGCGGCGAACCTGTTCTTTGCCACACCGCTGCGCGAAGTTCAGGAGCCCGACCCCGAAGAGGTCATGGGCTTCCTTGATCTGCTGCATGAGCTGGGCATCGAGGAGGGCATCCTGCGCATGTCGCAGGAAGTGATCGAGATGCTGAACCAGACCTTTGGTGTGGACGGCACGGATCACCCGCTGTTCCAGCAGCTTGGCCTGAACGCTGAGGTCTTCACCCGCAATGTAGAGCTGGTCGGCAAAAGCC
Source organism: Shimia sp. R9_2 (assembly GCF_017743735.1). GTDB lineage: Bacteria > Pseudomonadota > Alphaproteobacteria > Rhodobacterales > Rhodobacteraceae > Shimia. The sequence goes on along the minus strand of NZ_JAGHRO010000013.1, from coordinate 5,495 downwards.
GCGAGGTGGGGCTTTCGGAAATGGCACGTGAGGAACTGGGCCAGATGCTCAACCTGCCGTTCTCCGTGTCAGCAGAGCGCATTGGACCGGGCTTTGGCGACGAGCTGAAGCAGACCATTCTGGAGCTGCGCCACAATGAGGCGGAGAAGCTCGCGGAATGGATGACCGCTTTCCTCGCGCCCCTGGATGAAACCCGCTACGCGCCGGGTCTGACGGTTCTGGAGAATGCGATCTACGGCAAACTCTCGGCCTCCGCCGGTGGCCGCGGCGAGCAGCTGCGCGATATCGTGTCCCAGATCCTCAGCGATGCGGGCGTGAAAGACGAGGTGGCCGAGCTGCTCTTTGCGGTGCCAACCGGTATCGGCGGCACCAATCTGCCCGGCGCCTTTGCCGAGCCGCTGGCGATCAGCCGCGCCGCGATCAAAAAGCCCGACCTGCTGATCCTCAACCGCTGTCTGGCGTCTTATGAGGAAGGGCAGGCGGCCAAGATCATCGAAAGCCTGCGCAGCCTTCTGCCCACCACCACCATGGTGTTTCTGGAAGAAGAGTTTGAGGATCAGGACAGCTTTGACATGCTGCTCGAGCTGGAGCACGGCCGCCTGAAAGACGGCGAGGCGGTGGACATTGAAGACACCGAAAACGCCGCCAGCGCCGACCTGCGTCGCAAGATGCGTGCGCTCACCTCTGCCGACATGTTTGCCGGCCTGTCCCGCCGCCAGATGCGCCTTCTGGCCTTTGGTGCGCAGTGGCATCAGGAAAAGGCGGGCGATTATGTCTTCCATCAGGGTGACGATCCGGCCGATGGCGCCTATCTGATCCTTGAAGGCACCGCCGGGCTTGGCTTTCACACACCGGACGGGGAGTCCCATGAGGTCGCCGAGGCCGGTGCGGGCACACTGGTGGGCGAGTTGGCGCTGTTGCGCAAAGAAAAGCGCGCGCTGGATATGTACGCCAAGACCGATATGGAAATGCTGCGCCTTGGGGAAACCGAGTTTATGGCCGTGGTCGAAAACGACGCCTCAACCGCCTTCCGCATCCTGCAGACTGTGTCCGGCTATGTCGGCGCGCTGAGCCGCCGTCAGGAACAATCTGAGACGCAGGATCAGGACGAGAGCTAAGAAACAGCGGTCGCAGGCCCGCGCCTGTGACCGACCCCGCGCTCAGGCGCGGGCATGGGACACCACCCGCACCTGCTTTGCCTCGCTGTCCCACCAAAGCCGCCAGCTGCCCTGCGCGCCGGATTTGTTTTTGACCAGATCCCATTGGTGCATCACCGCGATATGGGGATCAAACACCGGCCTGCACCGCCATCGGGTCTCCGCCGCATTGCTGCCCATCCCCTCAGAGATCAGCGCCAGCCCCGTGCATTTGCCCTCCCGCGCGGCGAGTTGCAGCCGCCGCCCCTGCGTCAGGGTCACCTCCTTGCTGAGCTCCACCACCACCAGCGCAACCGCGCCGGAGCGCAGCGCATCCTCCGCCACGCCAAGGGCCTGCGCATGATCCTTGGTCTTGCAGAGATACAGCTCCGCCGGATCGATAAACGCCTTAAACCCGTTGGGATCGAGCCGGTCCCGCCGCCAGCGGTCGCGCACCCAGATGATGGTCCCGCGACAGTGATGACCCAACACAAAGGCAAACACCGGCCCGCCAGGGCCGAAGGCTTCATGCACACGGCCTTTGGCCAGAGGGGGAGGGGGCGGCAAAGAATCTGTCATGCCGCCAATATAAGACAATGAGAACAAAAATAGAACATTTGAGGTGGCAGGAAATGTAATGGCCTGCCCGAAACCCGCCCCACAGTGCGCCCCAGAGCGAGATTGGAAGCCCTTAGCCCGACAACACAGCCACAATCTCCGCCGTTTCCGCCCGCCGCCGCGCGGGATGCGGTTGCGCGATCAACAGCGACCGACCGGTGGGGCAGGGCGTTTCCTCAACCGCCACCAACGCGCCGGATGCCACAGCCTCCTCGATCAGACAGAGATGCCCCATCAGCACACCGGCCCCCGCCTTGGCCTCTTCCATCGCCAGACTGTAGAGGGAAAACCGCGGCCCGCCTTTGCTTTGGGACACCTCGGCTCCGCTATGCGCGGCCCAAAGCGCCCAATCCTCCTCCCATGTCTGGTCATGCAGATGGGTCACCGCAGTCAGATCCTCTTTGGCCTCAGGCAACAGCGTCGGCGCACAGACCGGCAGGATCGCATCGGCGCAAACCGCAATCTGATCTGCGGCCCCATCCGGCACCCCGAAAAAGATCGACAGGTCAAACATCTCCCGCGCAAGGCTTGGCGGGGTTTCCATGGCCGTGACCGAAAAGGTGATTTCCGGAAACTGCGCCCGCACCTGCCGCAACCGCTTGGGCAGCCAGAGCTGCGCGACCGCAGGCAATGCGGCAATATGAAAATCGGGATTGGGCGTGAGATTGCGCAGCGCCCGCGCCGCATCGGCAAGCTGGTCAAAGGCGGCGGTGAAATCTGCCACCAGCGCTTGCCCCTCTGCCGTCAGCGCCACACCTTGGGCATTGCGTAAAAACAGCGGCGTGCCCGCCCAGCCTTCCAATGTCTTGATGTGCTGCGAAATCGCCCCGGGCGTCACATTCAGCTCTTCTGCGGCAGCGACAAAACTCACATGCCGCGCCGCCGCCTCAAAGGCGCGCATGGCATTTAACGGAGGGCCCTTGGGCCGTTTGGGCGCAACACTCATCTTATAGCCTTAGTTTTTCTACGCCAAGAAATATCAATTCTGTTTTGCGAAGTCACCTGCGCACGGCCAGACTGCCCAAAACAGGAGAGCGATCAATGACCCTCGCACAAAGAGACTGGGTGCCCGCCACCAGCGAAACCTTGGTACAGCGTATTGCGCAGCAGACCACGGCAGCCACGTCTGACACACTTCTGGCGCGCATCGAACAACTGGCCGAGCAAAACCGCCAGATCCATGAGCAGGAGTGTTTCAATCTCAATCCGGCCACCAATGTCATGAACCCCAAGGCCGAGGCGCTTCTCTCCTCCGGCATCGGTTCGCGCCCCTCGCTGGGCTATCCGGGGGACAAATATGAAATGGGGCTGGAAGCAATCGAGGAAATCGAGGTGATTGCGGCCACCCTCTGTGCCGAGGTGTTTGATGCGCGCTTTGCCGAGGTGCGGGTGGCGTCAGGAGCCATGGCCAATCTCTATGGCTTCATGGCGATCTGCCAGCCCGGCGACACCATCATTGCGCCGCCTGCCTCCATCGGCGGGCATGTGACCCACCATATGGCGGGCTGCGCCGGGCTGTTTGGCCTGCGCATCATAGAGGCGCCGGTCAATGCCGATGGCTATACCGTCGATCTGGACGGGCTGCGCGCGCTGGCCTTGGCCGAGCGGCCCCGGCTGATCACCCTCGGGGGCAGCCTCAACCTCTTTGAACACCCCGTGGCCGAAGTGCGCAGCATCGCAGATGAGGTGGGGGCCAAGCTGCTGTTTGACGCGGCCCATCAATGCGGCATCATCGCTGGGCGGGCGTGGTCCAATCCGCTGAAGGCCGGCGCGCATCTCATGACCATGAGCACCTACAAAAGCCTTGGTGGCCCGGCCGGTGGTCTGATCGTGAGTGATGATGCCGAGATCGCTCAACGTCTGGACGCCATCGCCTTTCCCGGCATGACCGCCAATTTTGACGCCGCCAAAACCGCCGCGCTGGCGGTGACCATGCTGGATTGGAAAGACTGCGGTGCCGCCTATGCCGCAGAGATGATCGCCATGGCGCAGGCTTTGGCGGATGAGCTGGCAGGGCTGGGGCTGCCGGTGTTCTCAGGTCCGGCCGCCGATGGCCCTGCAAAGTTCACCCAGTCGCACCAGTTCGCCATAGAGGCTGCAGCCTTTGGCGGAGGGCAGGCCGCCTCCAAACAACTGCGCAAGGCGGGGTTCCTCGCCTGCGGCATCGGCCTGCCGATTGCCGAGGTTGCGGGAGACATGAACGGCCTGCGCATCGGCACCCCCGAGCTTGTCCGCTGGGGCATGACCTCGGCCGACGCCCCCCGCCTCGCCTCTCTGATCACACAAGGCCTACAGGGAGCACCAGTCGCCGCCGAAGTCGCAGACTGGCGCCACAGCTTTGACACCGTGCATTTTGTGACGGGCGGGTAGGGGGCCTCCGGGGGGGCTATCCTCTCTATAGGCGAGCTGCCCATCAAGGTTGCTGTAAGGAGATATTGGCTTGCGCTTATGATCAAATCTCAGCGCAAGCGGTATCACGTGGCTTGACGTCACTAGTTGGTCAAGTCGTGACTTCCTCGAAGTAGCCTTCATCAATCTGTTTGATGTGCAAAACTTCTTTTTCACGGCACCCAACATTGTACTTGATCATCAACTTGGCGAGCTGCGCGCCGTTGATCAACACAATCCGTGTTCCCAAATCCTTCGCGGTTTGCTGAGCCGCGTTGCTGAATTGCGAGGTTGTAACAAAGATTCCTTTGGAGGCTTTCTTGAGGCTGAGTGCTCCGAAGAAATCGCGTATTTCCGCCGGGCCAACACTGTTCGTCGCGCCATAGCGTTTGGCCTGTAAATAGATCTGGTCAACGCCTAGAGGGTCCTGATCAATGACGCCGTCTACACCGTTGTCACCGGATTGGCCTAAGGCGCGCCCCGCGTCCTCTGACGTGCCGCCGTATCCCATGGCAATGAACAGATCTACAATCAGTTGCTCAAAGAATGCTGGAGACGAAGATCGGACGGCTTCCAATAGGGATGCCGCAAGAGCGTTGTCCAATTTTTGATGTGCCGCCTGCAGGTCTTCGTCAGGTGTATAGGCGAGCGTATCGTTTTCGGTTTCTGCTTGTGTGATTTCGTCATTCTCTTTGGTGCGTGACCTAAAGTCTTGGAACTCGGTGAACTGCATTAGATATTTTACGTCCAAGGAAATCGAAGGATCTTCGAGTGCCAACTTGCCGCGCTCAGTCAGTTCGTACCATCCACGTCGGATGTTCCTAACCAATCCGGCCTGTTTCAGGTAAGAGCGTGCCCAATGCACCCTGTTTGCGATGGTTGTCTGCTTGCCACTCGGTAGAAGTTGTCGCCGCTCGTCGCCGCTCAGATCAAAGTGATCTGAGATATCGTCGACGACGTCCGAGATCATTCTGGGTTCATTGCGGGCACACTCTAGCACGGGGCGCATCAGGGTTTGGTAGTCAGGTATCATTTAGTTTCACCGGTTCGCAGCGATCCAAAGATCTGAAATTTACACCGAAAACTTTTAGCGGGAGTCCTGGAGAAGGAAACATCTTTTGCGGCAGTGGGCGCGGTGCCAGCCCCCCCGTTGCGGATTCTGCGTCTTTGCGTTCGTTGGCTCTTACAGTCCGATTATTCCACCTCTGCGAAACGTATGCGTTACTGACGCGATACCGACGTTTGTGTTTGGCGTTGCGTGGTGTGTTTCGGGAGATCGTCCTCATTTTGTGGCGAGTCTTTGACTGACTCTCTGCCGAGTCCCTCACGAGTCTGTGGGTTATTCTGTGGATA
>NZ_JAGHRO010000012.1 GCF_017743735.1 Shimia sp. R9_2 | reverse complement strand
CGTACGCTTTGAAGTCACCAAACTGTTTGGTGATCGCGGCGGTCAGCGTGGTTTTGCCGTGGTCAACGTGACCAATGGTGCCGATGTTGCAGTGCGGTTTACTGCGCTCAAACTTTTCCTTAGCCATGATGGCCTCCTTGATGTTGAGAAGGGAAGCGGGCAGCCCGCTTCCCAAATTTCGTTATGCGTATTTCGCTTGGATCTCGTCGGAGATGTTCTGCGGAACCGGATCGTAGTGGTCGAACTGCATGGTGAACTGGGCACGGCCGGAAGACATCGAACGCAGGTTGTTGATGTAACCGAACATGTTGGCCAGAGGCACAAATGCGTCGATCGCCACGGCGTTGCCGCGAGGCTCCTGACCGGACACCTGACCACGACGGGAGGTGAGGTCACCAATGATGCCACCGGTGTATTCTTCCGGAGTGATCACTTCCACTTTCATGATCGGCTCAAGCAGTTTCGCGCCGGCCAGTTTCATGCCTTCGCGCATTGCCATACGAGCTGCGATTTCAAAGGCCAGAACGCTGGAGTCCACGTCGTGGAACTTACCGTCGATCAGAGCAACCTTGAAGTCGATCACAGGGAAGCCAGCCAGAGGACCGGAGTCCATGACGGACTGAATGCCCTTTTCAACACCCGGGATGTATTCCTTCGGAACAGCACCACCAACGATGCGGCTTTCGAAAGAGTAGCCCTCACCCGCTTCAGTCGGCATGATTTCCATTTTGACTTCAGCATACTGACCGGAACCACCGGACTGTTTCTTGTGGGTGTAGGTGTGCTCGATCGCCTTGGAGATCGTTTCACGGTATGCCACCTGCGGCGCACCGATGTTGGCCTCAACCTTGAACTCACGCTTCAGACGATCCACGAGGATGTCCAGGTGAAGTTCGCCCATACCCTTCATGATGGTCTGACCGGACTCGATGTCGGTCTCAACACGGAAGGATGGGTCTTCGGCTGCCAGACGCTGCAGACCCTGAGACATTTTCTCTTGGTCAGCTTTGGTCTTTGGCTCAACAGCGATTTCGATCACCGGATCCGGGAAGGTCATGGTTTCCAGAACCACCGGATCGTTGGTCGCGCAGAGCGTGTCACCGGTTGTGGTGTCTTTCAGACCCGCCAGAGCGATGATGTCACCTGCGAATGCTTCGGTGATTTCTTCGCGGTTGTTGGAGTGCATCATCATCATACGACCGATGCGCTCTTTCTTACCTTTGGTGGAGTTGAGGAGCGTGTCGCCCTTGTTCAACTGACCGGAGTAGATCCGGGTAAAGGTCAGGGAGCCAACAAACGGGTCGTTCATGATTTTGAACGCCAGGCCGGAGAACGCCATGTCGTCGTCTGCACGACGCGCGATGTTACGCTCTTCGGTTTCGTCACCCGGTGCGAAGCCCATGTAATCAACAACGTCCAGTGGGGACGGCAGGTAGTCGATCACAGCGTTAAGCAGAGGCTGAACACCTTTGTTCTTGAACGCAGAACCGCCCAGAACCGGAACGAAAGACAGAGACAGAGTGCCTTTGCGCAGCAGTTTGCGCAGGGTTGGCACGTCAGGCTCTTCGCCTTCCAGATAGGCTTCCATGGCATCGTCGTCTTGCTCGACGGCGTTCTCGATCATCTTGCCGCGCCATTCGTCGGCCAGATCTTTGAGTTCGTCGCGAATAGGTGCCTTGATCCAGGACGCGCCCAGATCTTCACCCTGCCACAGCCACTCTTCCATGGTGACCAGGTCAACCAGGCCTTCCAGCTCGGTTTCTGCACCGATTGGGAAAGCGATTGGAACAGCGGTTGCACCGGTGCGGTCTTCAATCATGTTCACACAGTTGAAGAAGTCAGCGCCGATTTTGTCCATCTTGTTGACGAACACCATACGCGGAACCTTGTAGCGGTCAGCCTGACGCCACACGGTTTCGGTCTGAGGTTCAACACCAGCGTTGGCGTCCAGAACACAGACGGCACCGTCGAGAACCGCCAGAGAACGTTCAACTTCGATGGTGAAGTCAACGTGCCCAGGGGTGTCGATGATGTTCAGACGGTGCTTTGGCGTATCAGCGGATTTGCCATCTTCGGTGCGCTCCCAGAAAGTGGTCGTCGCAGCGGAGGTGATGGTGATACCACGTTCCTGCTCCTGCTCCATCCAGTCCATGGTGGCTGCACCGTCGTGCACCTCACCGATGTTGTGGGATTTGCCGGTGTAATACAGGATGCGCTCGGAACAGGTGGTTTTACCTGCGTCGATGTGCGCCATGATACCGAAGTTACGGTAATGTTCGAGCGTATATTCGCGTGCCATTGGTCTAATGTCCTCTGGGCTTTACCAACGATAATGGCTGAAGGCTTTGTTAGCTTCTGCCATCTTGTGAGTGTCTTCGCGCTTCTTAACGGCGGTACCGCGGGAGTTCACGGCATCCAGAAGTTCACCGGCCAGGCGTTCTTCCATGGTGTTTTCGTTGCGGCCACGCGCAGCACCAATCAGCCAACGGATGGCCAGGGCTTCGCGGCGCTCAGGGCGCACTTCGACCGGAACCTGATAGGTGGCACCACCCACACGGCGGGAGCGAACCTCAACCGATGGTTTGATGTTGTCGAGTGCTTCGTGGAACACTTCAACAGGGGCGCGCTTCACCTTGTTTTCAACGCGGTCCAGCGCGTTGTAAACGATCTTTTCGGCAACAGATTTCTTGCCGTCGATCATCAGGTTGTTCATGAATTTGCTCAGTACCTTGTCGCCAAATTTGGCGTCAGGCAGAATCTCGCGTTTTTCGGCGGCGTGACGACGTGACATATCAGCCTCTCCTTCTTACTTAGGACGCTTCGCGCCGTACTTGGAACGACGTTGCTTACGGTCTTTGACGCCTTGGGTATCCAGAACACCACGCAGGATGTGATAACGGACACCCGGAAGGTCTTTTACACGGCCGCCACGGATCAGAACCACGGAGTGTTCCTGAAGGTTGTGGCTTTCACCTGGGATGTAAGAGATCACTTCGTAACCGTTGGTCAGGCGCACCTTCGCAACTTTACGCATAGCGGAGTTCGGTTTCTTAGGCGTGGTGGTGTACACACGTGTACATACACCGCGCTTCTGAGGGCACTGCTCCAGGTGCTGTGACTTGGAGCGCTTGATTTTAGGCTGACGCGGTTTGCGGATCAGCTGCTGAATCGTTGGCATAGGGTCTCTTTCCTATTGCTTCCATTATGCGCGGGGCGAGCCCCACACGGTTTTCGTTTTTTCTGCACATGATGTTGCCACATGCGCAAAAACCGCATTCGTTCCCATTCCGAGGCGAACGACGCGGTGGAGTCTCAGAGGTTGCGGCCTTCAAAGTAGACCGGAACTTGACCACTACAGGTATGAAACGGCGTTGGGCACACTGCTCCCATTGCCGGATGAGCGCGCGTATATTGGGAGTCGGAGCACTTGTCAACAGCTGCCCCCCTGTTGCGCTGGCCCGCCGCTGCTGCCAAGGTGCGGCCAGCAGGAAATAAGGCGCGTAAGATGCACAGCAAAGACATGCAGGTGATTGGCCTGTGCCGGTTTTCATACCCGGCATTGGGCGGGTTTCAAGTGGAACATGAGAGCATCGAGGACCGCATTGCCTTTCTCTATCAGGAGCACCGGCTGGAGGAGCGCTTCAAACTGTTTGAGGCCATCGCCCTGCCCTGCCTGCGGGAACAGACCGACCAGAATTTCGAGCTGATCGTGGTGATTGGTGACAGCCTGCCCAAGCGCCACAAAGAACGGTTGCATGACATCACCGCCGACCTGCCGCAGGTCCGCATTGAGGCCCATCCGCCCAAGCCGCACCGCCCGCTGATGAAAGAGATCATCAACCGCGCGCGCAAGGACATGAAAGCGCCCTGCCTGCAGTTCCGCCATGATGATGATGACGCCATCTCGTTGGATTTCTTTGAACGGCTGCGCGCGGCGGTGGACGATGTGCCGGGGCTGTTGCGCGACAATGCCACCGTGGCGTTTGACTGGAACCGGGGCTACATCGCGGAGATGAGTGCGGCTGGCATTGCAGCCACCGACACAGTGCGCAACCTCTATGTGGCCGCTCTTGGCATGTATGTGCGCGGCGGCGTCTCCCATACCATCATGAACTTTCGCCACGGCATCATGAACCAGCATATGCCCACGGTCTCTTTCACCGACGCGCCCATGTGGCTGCGCACCCACAACGGCTATAACGACAGCCGCCAGAAAAAGGTGAAACCGGTGCCGGTGGAACCGCTCAGCGCCGCGCAGGAGGAAGAATACCGCCTGCGCTTTGCGGTGGATGCGGATCAGGTGCGCGCGCTCTTTGCCTGAGACAGACGCCGCCCGCGGATCAATGTGAAGACCCCGGCGGCCACCACAATCGCGGCCCCGGTCAGGGTGATCGGATCGGGCCAGTCGCCAAAAACCACATAGCCCAGCATCAGCGCCCACAGCAGGCTGCTGTAGCGGAAAGGCGCGATAAAGCTGATCTCGCCCACGCGCATCACCAGCACCGAAAACAGATAGCCCCCCAGAATGAACACCGCCGCTCCGGTGAGCAGCATCCACTGGCGCAGATCCATCACGACCCACTCAGAGCCGAGGCTCGCCACTCCGGCAAAGAGCATCACTCCCAGCGAGGCCACAAGGGTCACGGTCAATGAGGGCACATCAGAAGACATCTTGCGTGTCGCCAGATCGCGCAGCGTGACAAACCCCACCGCCACCAGCGCATACAGTGCGTATTGATCAAAGCCATCCGGCCCGGGGCGCACAATCAGCAGCATCCCGCAAAAGCCGGCGGCGATGGCCGAGGCGCGCCGCCAGCCGACCGCTTCGCCAAAAAACAGCGCCCCGCCAAGGGTTACGGTCAGCGGCAGGATCTGCAAAACCGCCGTCATATTGGCAATCGGCATGTGATAAAGCGCCGTGATAAAGAAATAGGCCGCGCCGATTTCAGAGAGCGTGCGCAGCGCCACCAGCCCCCAGTCATGGCGCGACAGCTGCCAACGCAGTTTGCCAAGGGATTTGGCCAGCAGATAAATCAGCGCACTGGCAACCACACCGCGCAGAAACAACATCTGAAACAGCGGCACATCCGGCCCCAGCGACTTCACCATGGTGTCGTTGAACGTAAAGGCCGCCATGGAGCACATCATCAGAAGCGCGCCCTTGGTGTTGTCTGACATCGCCATGGACCGCCCTCCCCGTTTAGCAACCGCGCGACGTTAGGGCCGAGCGCGGGATTTGCCAACCCCGGGGGTTCCTCTTGCCCCAAATATCCTCGCCGAAGGCAAAAGGGCCCCCGGCTCGATGCCGGGGGCCCTTTTTAATCATCATTCAGTCTGAGAGGTCTCAGTCGAAGTCGCGGCTTTCCGGTGTTTCCACCAGACCGCTGTCAAACACGTCCTCGGCGGTCACATCATCGGTTGGCGCGGCCAGACGTGCGGCGGCTTCTGCCTCCTCACGGCGGGCTTCGATCACCACATTGTCGCGCTCAGACGCGATGCGGCGCACCTTCTGCGTGGCCCCACCGGTACCGGCCGGGATCAGACGACCCACGATGACGTTCTCTTTCAGGCCGACCAGCTTGTCTTTCTTACCTTGGACAGAGGCCTCGGTGAGAACACGGGTGGTCTCCTGGAACGATGCCGCGGAGATGAAGGAACGGGTCTGCAGCGACGCCTTGGTGATACCCAGCAGGATCGGCTCACCCTGAGCAGGACGACGGCCTTCGGCCAGTGCCTTCTCGTTGGCGGCGTCAAACTCGGCCTTCTCAACGTGCTCGCCTTTGAGCAGCGTGGTTTCACCAGAATCCTGGATCTCCCACTTCTGCAGCATCTGGCGCACAATCACCTCGATGTGCTTGTCGTTGATCTTCACACCCTGCAGTCGATACACGTCCTGCACTTCGTCGATCATGTAGTCCGCCAGCGCTTCAACACCCATGATGGAGAGGATGTCGTGCGGTGCCGGGTTACCGTCCATGATGTAGTCACCCTTCTGCACGAAGTCGCCTTCCTGCACAGGGATGTGTTTGCCCTTGGGCACCATGTATTCCACGGTTTCCTGGCCTTCATCAGACGGCTCGATCGCGATGCGGCGCTTGTTCTTGTAGTCGCGGCCAAAGCGCACGTAACCATCGATTTCCGCGATGATTGCGTGGTCTTTCGGACGACGCGCTTCAAAGAGTTCGGCCACACGAGGCAGACCACCGGTGATGTCCTTGGTCTTGGCGCCTTCACGCGGGATACGCGCGACAACGTCACCGGCCTGAACGTCCTGACCGTCTTCGACAGACAGAATGGCGTCCACGGACATCGGGTAGTGTACCGGGTTGCCAGCATCGTTGCGCACAGGCTCACCATCCGCGTCCACAAGGATCACTTCCGGCTTGAGCTCATTGCCCTTCGGTGCGGCGCGCCAGTCAGACACGATCTTCTGGGTCATACCGGTTGCGTCATCGGTTTCGTCACGCACCGACAGGCCGGTGATGAGGTCAACGAACTTCGCTTTACCATCTTTCTCCGCGAGGATCGGGAGGGTGTATGGATCCCATTCAAACAGCTTGTCGCCGCGGGCGATGACCTGACCGTCCTTGACAAACAGCTTGGAGCCATAACCCACTTTGTGGTTTGCGCGCTCGTCGCCGTCTTCGCCTTGGATGATCAGCTTCATGTTGCGGCCCATCACCAGAGCTTCGCCTTTGGCGTTCTCAAGGATGTTGGCGTTTTCAAAGACGATCGTGCCTTCTTGGCTCGCTTCGAGGAACGACTGTTGGCCACCCTGCGCAACACCGCCGATGTGGAAGGTCCGCATCGTCAGCTGTGTACCAGGTTCACCAATCGACTGCGCCGCGATGATGCCAACGGCCTCACCGGTGTTGACCATGGTGCCGCGTGCGAGGTCACGGCCATAACACATGGCACAGACGCCCTCTTCGGCCTCACAGGTCAGCGGGCTGCGGATGCGGGCGTTCTGAACACCTGCTTCGTCGATGGCGTCCGCCATACGTTCGTCGATCAGCTGACCATGGGCCACCAGCACTTCATCGCTGCCCGGCTTCATGATGTCCTCAGCCGCAACACGGCCCAGAACACGCTCTGCCAGCGAAGAGACAACCTCACCGTCGTTCACAGCCGCTTCGGCGTTGATCGCAGCATCAGTGCCACAATCGTGCATACGCACGATGCAGTCTTGCGCAACGTCCACCAGACGACGGGTCAGGTAACCCGAGTTCGCCGTCTTAAGCGCCGTATCGGACAGACCCTTACGGGCACCGTGGGTAGAGTTGAAGTACTCCAGAACGGTCAGGCCTTCTTTAAAGTTCGAGATGATCGGGGTCTCGATGATGTCGCCGTTCGGCTTCGCCATCAGGCCGCGCATCCCACCCAGCTGCTTCATCTGAGTGACCGAGCCTCGCGCACCGGAGTGCGCCATCATGTAAACGGAGTTTGGTTCCGCTTCGGCCCCGTTCTCGTCAGTCTGACCCGCCGAGATGGTGTTCATCATCGCGTCGGTGACTTTGTCGTTACACTTTGACCACGCATCGACAACTTTGTTGTACTTTTCGCCCTGAGTGATCAGGCCGTCCATGTACTGCTGTTCGAAGTCTTTCACCTGATCACGGGTGTCATCCACGATGGTCCACTTGTTGTCGGGGATCACCATGTCGTCTTTACCAAACGAGATACCCGCCTTGAACGCTTCACGGAAGCCCATGGTCATGATCTGGTCACAGAAGATGACGGACTCTTTCTGACCGCAGTAGCGGTAGACGGTGTCAATCACGTTCTGCACGTCTTTCTTACGCAGAAGCTTGTTCACCAGCTCAAACGGCGCCTTGTTGTTCTGCGGCAGAAGTGCGCCCAGACGCACACGGCCCGGGGTGGTTTCAAAACGCTGAACAACTTCCAGACCGTTCTCGTCGATCTGCGGGATACGGGCGTGGATCTTGGCGTGCAGGTGAACCACACCGGAATCCAGCGCGTATTGCACTTCCTCGATGGAGGAGAAGACCATGCCTTCACCCTTCATGCCTTCGCGCATGATGGTGGTGTAGTAGAGGCCCAAGATCATATCCTGAGACGGAACGATGATCGGTGCACCGTTGGCCGGCGACAGAACGTTGTTCGTGGACATCATCAGAACACGGGCTTCCAGCTGTGCCTCAAGGCTCAGCGGCACGTGAACAGCCATCTGGTCCCCGTCAAAGTCCGCGTTAAACGCAGAACATACGAGCGGGTGCAGCTGGATCGCTTTACCTTCGATCAGAACCGGTTCAAACGCCTGAATGCCAAGACGGTGCAGCGTTGGCGCACGGTTCAGCATGACAGGGTGTTCGCGGATCACCTCATCCAGAATATCCCAAACTTCGGGACGCTCTTTTTCCACCAGTTTCTTGGCCTGTTTCACAGTGGAGGACAGACCTTTGGCTTCCAGACGGGAATAGATGAACGGCTTGAACAGCTCGAGCGCCATCTTCTTGGGAAGACCACACTGATGCAGCTTGAGTTCCGGACCGGTCACAATCACCGAACGGCCAGAGAAGTCGACGCGCTTACCCAAAAGGTTCTGACGGAAACGACCCTGCTTACCTTTCAGCATGTCAGAGAGCGATTTCAGCGGACGCTTGTTGGCGCCGGTGATCACGCGACCACGGCGGCCGTTGTCAAACAGCGCATCCACGGATTCCTGCAGCATACGCTTTTCGTTACGCACGATGATGTCAGGCGCACGCAGTTCGATCAGACGCTTCAGACGGTTGTTCCGGTTGATCACACGACGATAGAGGTCGTTGAGGTCAGAGGTCGCAAAGCGGCCACCGTCCAGCGGCACCAGCGGGCGCAGCTCTGGCGGGATCACAGGGATCACGGTCAGGATCATCCACTCTGGACGGTTGCCGGACTCGATGAAGCTCTCAACCACTTTCAGACGCTTGATGATCTTCTTGGGCTTCAGCTCACCGGTGGCTTCGGCCAGATCAGCGCGCAGCTGGTCGGCTTCGGCTTCCAGATCGATCTGCGCCAGCATCTCACGGATCGCCTCAGCACCGATGTTGGCGGTGAAAGCGTCCATGCCGTATGCGTCCTGCGCATCCATGTACTCTTCTTCGGTCAGCATCTGGCCGTATTGCAGGTCGGTCAGACCCGGCTCGATGACAACGTAGTTTTCAAAGTACAGCACACGTTCCAGATCACGCAGGGTCATGTCCAGCATCAGGCCGATGCGGGATGGCAGCGATTTCAGGAACCAGATGTGTGCCACTGGCGCGGCCAGTTCGATGTGGCCCATACGCTCACGGCGCACTTTCTGAAGGGTAACTTCAACACCACATTTCTCGCAGACAACGCCGCGATACTTCATGCGCTTATATTTGCCGCAGAGACATTCGTAGTCTTTGATCGGGCCAAAGATACGCGCACAGAACAGGCCGTCACGCTCTGGCTTGAACGTACGGTAGTTGATGGTTTCCGGCTTTTTGATCTCACCGTAGGACCACGACAGGATCCGCTCAGGAGACGCGAGAGACACTTTGATCTCGTCAAACGCCTTTTGCGGTGTCAGCGGGTTGAACGGATTGTTCGTCAATTCTTGGTTCATTTTGGTACCTCAAAGGTTAGAGGGTGCAGAGGGGACGGTGCGCAGAAACTGCGCACCCTACGTAGGGTGTGCCCTGAGGGCGCACCGTTACTCATCCACCTCCGTATCCAAGAGTTCCATATTCAGGCCGAGGCCACGGACTTCCTTGACCAGAACGTTGAACGATTCTGGCACGCCCGCTTCAAAGTTGTCCTCGCCCTTGACGATGCTTTCGTAGACCTTGGTCCGGCCTGCCACGTCATCCGACTTAACGGTGAGCATTTCCTGCAGGGTGTAGGCGGCGCCGTAAGCTTCCAGAGCCCAGACCTCCATCTCCCCGAAGCGCTGACCACCAAACTGTGCCTTACCACCCAGCGGCTGCTGTGTGACGAGGGAGTATGGGCCAGTGGAACGCGCGTGGATTTTGTCGTCCACCAGGTGGTGCAGTTTCAGCAGGTACTTGATGCCCACGGTCACCGGACGCGCAAACTGTTCACCGGTACGGCCGTCAAACAGGATGGACTGACCGCTCTCAGAGAAGCCAGCACGCACCAGAGCGTCGTTCACGTCACCTTCTTTGGCGCCGTCAAAGACCGGGGTCGCGATTGGAACACCACGGGTCACATTGCCCGCCGCTTCCAGAAGCTGACCTTCGTCCATGCCAGCGATGCCTTCTTCGTAGACATCTTCGCCATAAGCCAGACGCATCATTTCGCGAACCGGTGTCAGGTCGCCGGAGCGGCGATATTCCTGAACCGCGTCGTCGATCTTCAGACCAAGGCCACGTGCGGCCCAACCCATGTGGGTTTCAAGGATCTGACCAACGTTCATACGCGAAGGTACACCCAGTGGGTTCAGACAGAAGTCAACCGGCGTACCGTCTGCGAGGAACGGCATGTCTTCCATAGGCACAACCTTGGAAATAACACCTTTGTTCCCGTGACGACCGGCCATCTTATCGCCCGGCTGAAGCTTACGCTTCACAGCGATGAAGACTTTGACCATCTTCATCACACCCGGTGGCAGATCGTCGCCGCGACGGACTTTCTCGACCTTGTCCTCAAAGCGGTGCTCAAGCGCACGCTTCTGGATCTCATACTGCTCGTTCAGAGCCTCAACGATCTGTGCGTCGGCCTCATCTTCGAGTGCCAGCTGCCACCACTGACCACGGCTCAGGCTTGCCAGCAGTTCCTCGGTGATTTCCGAGTTTGCTTTCACGCCACGCGGGCCTTTGACAGCCACTTTGCCGAGGATCATGTCTTTCAGACGGGCATAGATGTTACGATCCAGGATCGCGAGTTCGTCGTCACGGTCACGCGCCAGACGCTCGATCTCTTCACGCTCGATCTGCAGCGCACGCTCGTCTTTTTCCACACCGTGGCGGTTGAAGACGCGCACTTCCACAACAGTACCGAAGTCACCCGGCTTCACGCGCAGCGAGGTGTCACGCACGTCAGAAGCTTTCTCACCGAAGATGGCACGCAGAAGCTTTTCTTCCGGAGTCATCGGGCTTTCGCCCTTCGGTGTGATCTTACCAACGAGAATGTCGCCCGGCTCAACGTCCGCACCGATGTAAACGATGCCGGCCTCATCGAGGTTGCGCAGCGCTTCTTCACCGACGTTCGGAATGTCGCGGGTGATCTCTTCTGGGCCAAGCTTGGTGTCACGTGCGGCGACTTCGAATTCTTCGATGTGAACCGAAGTAAACACGTCGTCACGCGCGATGCGCTCGGAGATCAGGATGGAGTCTTCGTAGTTGTAGCCGTTCCAAGGCATAAAGGCGACGACCACGTTTTTACCAAGCGCCAGTTCACCGATATCGGTGGACGGACCGTCAGCAATCACCTCGCCCTTCGCAACCGTATCGCCCACTTTCACCAGCGGACGCTGGTTGATGCAGGTGTTCTGGTTGGAGCGCTGGAACTTGCGCAGACGGTAGATGTCCACGCCCGCGTCGCCCAGCTCCAGATCGGAGGTGGCACGGATCACGATACGCTGTGCATCCACTTGGTCGATGATACCCGCACGCTTAGCCTGAATGGCCGCGCCGGAGTCGATCGCCACTTTTTCCTCGATACCGGTACCCACCAGCGGTGCCTCAGCACGCAGTAGCGGAACCGCCTGACGTTGCATGTTCGAGCCCATCAGAGCGCGGTTGGCGTCGTCGTTTTCAAGGAACGGAATGAGCGAGGCCGCCACAGACACCAGCTGTTTCGGGCTCACGTCGATCAGGTCGACGTTTTCCGAAGCTGCCAGCGTATATTCGCCAGCCTGACGGGTGTTGACGAATTCGTTCACGAATTTGCCGTTTTCATCCAGCGCCGCGTTTGCCTGAGCAACGGTGTGACGCTGCTCTTCGGTTGCGGACATGTAGCTCACATCGTCGGAGACCACACCGTTCTCAACCTTGCGGTAAGGCGTTTCGATGAAACCGTATTTGTTCACGCGGGCAAAGGTTGCCAGCGAGTTGATCAGACCAATGTTTGGACCTTCCGGCGTTTCAATCGGGCACATACGACCGTAGTGGGTCGCGTGCACGTCGCGCACCTCAAAGCCCGCACGTTCACGGGTCAGACCGCCTGGGCCCAACGCGGAGAGACGACGCTTGTGGGTCACCTCGGACAGCGGGTTGGTTTGGTCCATGAACTGCGACAGCTGCGAGGAGCCGAAGAATTCACGCACAGCCGCTGCGGCCGGTTTGGCGTTGATCAGGTCTTGCGGCATCACAGTGTCGATCTCAACAGAGCTCATACGCTCTTTGATCGCACGTTCCATGCGCAGCAGGCCAACGCGGTACTGGTTTTCCATCAGTTCGCCAACGGAACGCACACGACGGTTGCCGAGGTGGTCGATGTCGTCCACGTCGCCTTTGCCGTCACGCAGCTCAACCAGCGCCTTGATGCAGGAAATGATGTCTTGCTTGCGCAGGGTGCGCTGGGTGTCTTCTGCATCCAGAGCAAGGCGCATGTTCATCTTCACACGGCCAACCGCGGAGAGGTCATAACGCTCTGAATCAAAGAACAGGGTGTCAAACAGCGCGCTTGCCGCTTCAACGGTGGGTGGCTCACCCGGACGCATCACACGGTAGATGTCCATAAGCGCGGTGTCGCGGCTCATGTTCTTGTCTGCCGCCATGGTGTTGCGCATGTATGGACCGACATTGACGTTGTCGATGTCCAGCACCGGAATGTCGGTGAAGCCAGCGTCGATCAGGTCTTTCAGGGACCCGCCGATCAGATCGCCGTCTTTGTCATATTCCAGCGTCAGCTCATCGCCGGCTTCGACGTAGATTGCACCGGTTTCTTCGTTGATGATGTCTTCAGCAACGAATTTGCCCACAATGTGGTCAAACGGCACGAGCAGCTCGGTGATGGTGCCTTCGTCGATGATCTTCTTGACCGCACGCGGGGTGACTTTCTTGCCTGCTTCACAGATCACTTCGCCGGTTGCGGCGTCGATCAGATCCATCACAGGGCGGGTGCCACGCACACGCTCAGGGAAGAACTTGGTGACCCAACCTTTGTTCTTCTCCAGCTTGAAGTTCACCGTGTCATAATAGGCATTCATGATGCCTTCCTGGTCCAGACCCAGCGCATACAGCAGGGTGGTCACAGGCAGCTTACGGCGGCGGTCGATACGGGCGTAGACGATGTCTTTGGCGTCAAACTCAAAGTCCAGCCAGCTGCCGCGGTAGGGAATGATGCGGCAGGCAAACAGCAGTTTGCCGGAGGAGTGGGTTTTGCCTTTGTCGTGGTCAAAGAACACACCAGGGGAACGGTGCATCTGAGACACGATCACGCGCTCGGTGCCGTTCACCACAAAGGTGCCGTTCTGGGTCATCAGAGGCATGTCGCCCATGAAGACGTCTTGTTCTTTGATGTCTTTAACGGATTTCGCGCCGGTATCTTCGTCGATATCAAACACGATCAGACGCAGAGTGACCTTCAGCGGCGCGCTGTAGGTCATGTCACGCTGCTGACATTCCTCAACATCGTACTTCGGCTTTTCCAGCTCGTAGTTCACGAATTCCAGAATGCTGGTTTCGTTGAAATCTTTGATCGGGAATACCGACTGAAACACGCCCATGATGCCTTCGCCAGCGGTTGGCTGCGGTGCATCACCGGATTTCAGGAAAAGATCATATGAGGATTTCTGAACCTCGATCAGGTTCGGCATCTCCAGCACTTCGCGGATCTTGCCGTAATATTTGCGCAAACGTTTCTGGCCAAGAAAGCTTTGAGCCATGACTATCGTCACCTTTCATTTCTCACCGAACGCAAGTGCCGTCGGGTCCCCGGCACCACGCCCATACGAGACGGTCAAGATCTGGACAATTCCCGGCCCCCGTCCCAAAGGGAGCCTCCCGTTCCAAACCCTGCCTTGGAAAACCTCTCATGTGCGCCTAGATCGCACCCCGAGAGGCTTACCAAGCCGGGGCTATTCGTCGATTTTTAAGGTCCGTGTAGTAACTTCCGTCAGTCTGATCTGATCGCGGGGTTTGCCGCCCCTATGCCCTGCCCTAGCTGTCTATTCGCCATTCTGTCCGCGCCACTCCGGCCACAACGTGTCCGCATAGGGCAAAAGCGGCCCCGAATCGCTCGAAACCGCAAGAGACTACCGAATAGTGAATCGCCCGTGCCTTTGCAACCCCTCAGGGCTTGACATTTGGACAAAGGCCTTCGCCCGACCTGAGCGCCGCGCCCAAGACCGGGCGCGACACTCTATGGGGTCGCTGCGTAACTTGCCCTAAAGTCCCGCGTCACACCATCGCGATAATGCGGGCCGGGCCGCCGGTGCCGCCGGCAAACTTTGGCGCGCCGATAAAGACGGTTGCGCCCGAGGCTGGCAGCTTGTCCAGATTGGCCATGTTCTCGATGCCAAACCGATTTGACGGCAGCCAAGCGTAATGGGTGGCAAAATCCGCTGAATTGCCCGGATCCAGCGACAGGGTGTCCACCGCCAGCGAGGCCGCGCCGGTCTCCTCCATCAGCATCTGCGCCGCCTCAACATGAAAGCCCGGATAGTGCTGGGCCTGACCGTCAAAATTGCGAAATTTCTCCGTGGTCACATGTGCGCCCCAGCCCGAATGCATCGCCACGCAGGCTCCGTCCGGGATATCCCCATGCGCAGAAATCCAGGCCTTCAGATCATCCGGCGTCACCGTGGTGTCCGCATCCTCCGCCGCACGTGCGGCGATATCCACCACGCAGATTGGCGCGATCAGATTTTCCACGGGGATTTCATCCACCGAATTGCCATCCGCAGAAAAATGCAGCGGTGCGTCGATATGGGTGCCGGTGTGCTCGTTGATCGTGAGGTTCAGCAGGTTGAAGCCATCTTTGGCAATCTTGAAGACCTGCTCCGCCGCAAAGCCCGGCTCCCCGCCCCAAGTGGGAAACTCCGATGACAGGCTGTAGGTCAAATCCGTGATGCCCCCGTGATTATGCGCCCGCACCGGGGTTGCGCTGGCCGCCCCGACGGCGGCAACCGCCCCTGCTGCCGCGCCCGCGCGGAAGAACTCCCGCCGCGACAGCATTTTGTCTTTGACCGCATTGATCACACATATATCGCACATTCCGCCGCTCCTTTTTGTGGCTGTGGTCTCCGTCTTTTCTTGCGTCTCTTCTGGAATTTCCCAGCAGCGTCAGCGAAGTGGCTGCAAAAAACAAGGGACTGACACAATCGTGTTTGCGAGGCGGCACCGCCCAAACGCAAAACAGGCGCCCCGAGGGACGCCTGCCAAAAGCTTGCGATAATGCGCAGGATCAGCTGTTCGCTGCGATCAGCTGCTGTGCCACCAGATCGTGGTCGAGCCACAGAACCGGACCATCGGCATTGCTGGAGGCGCCAAAGATCAAAGCGCCGGTCGCGCTCACCACATGGGCGCTCAGCACGTCACTCACCAGCTCTTTGCGGTTCTTGTGCAGCGCCACGATGTCAGCGGATGTGCCCACGGTCATTTCGACTTGCTCCGGGCTGTTCTGCATCGGCCAGGCTTCAAAGTTATAGAAGGACTGCATCACCGGGTTCTGCTGATAGGCCCCAACGGTCTCCAGAATGGCTTCCAGCGTTTCGCCGTCTTTGAGCAGCGCCTGACATTCATCCCAGACACCCTGCACCCAGGCGCCACCGCCCTCTTTGCGGTAAGCTTCCAGCAGCGGCACCAGCGACAGCTCGATCCCGGCAAACACATCCGAAGAGTTGGTGCGGATTTCAGGGCAGTTGAACACGGTTGCCTTCACGCCCTGCTCCCAAGCCTTCTGCGCAAACGCTTCCAGGTTCATCTTGGCATAGCCCTGCGTGTAGCTGGTGTAGGTCTGCCACTGATAGGTGCCATCAATCAGAACGCGGGTGCCGTGGTAGCCATATGCGGAGTAACGCACCTGCCCGCCGCCCGCTTCGATCTTGCTGCGCAGCGCGGCACTTTGCTCAAGCAGATGGCCAAAGCTGTTGGCGGTCACCTCATCAAAGTTCTGCAGGATCAGCTTGCCCAGATCGCTGTCCATCAGCGCCTGAGACGGCATGTGACGTGCGCCACGGCCTTTGTAGATGCGGTTGGCAATCGCCAGAAACGCTTTTGCGCGTGGAATGCCGCCAGCCATGGTGTGAGCAAAGAACACGTTCTTGCCCTCAGGGATCAGACCTTCCAGCTCTGCCATCACGCGGCCAAGCGCCTCGGTGAAACGCGCAGTGCCGATCTCGCGGCAGGCGTCCACTTTGGCCCAGTCGAGCTTGTACTCCTGCCAGTTGTCCAGCGTCATGTCGCCAAGCATGTCGGTCGGGGTTTCGCCACCGGCAGGCGCGTCCATGTCAAAGCCCGCCATCAGCGGGATGTTGATGATCTTGCCGCCGAGGTTTTCCTCTGCCGCTGCGTGCTCCTCATCGGTCAGCGCCCGTAGCGCGCCATCGTCTTCGCGGCGGCCCACGGTGATGCCGATCACCTCCATGCCAGCAGCCTTCGCCGCCTCGATCAGACCCGTCGCATAGCCGCGCCCGAAGAGTTCACCAAACAGGACGAAAACATCGCCCGCGCCAAAAACTGTATTCTCAGGAAGTGCCGTCAGGGGAATGGAGTGTTTCATAGTCGACTTCTTATCTGTGGCCCCAAAAAGCAAAACGGGGGGCCAGGTTTGCTGCTTGGCGCTGTTTTTGACAGGCGCTCTCGGTTCTGTGATTGCCCATTGTGCGCCTGATGGCAACCGCTAGATGGCCAAAGCCAAGGGATTAACGCGGTATGAATGGCAACCGCAACAGGTTGCCCAAACAAAAACAGGCGCCCCGAATGGGACGCCTGCAGCAAATCGGTCAAAAACCGAATTACTTAACTTCGACTTCAGCGCCAGCTGCTTCCAGCTTGCCTTTGATGTCTTCGGCTTCGTCCTTGGACACGCCTTCTTTAACTGCTTTGCCGCCAGCTTCGACCAGCTCTTTGGCTTCTTTCAGGCCCAGGCCTGTGATGCCGCGAACTTCTTTGATGACGTTGATTTTCGATGCGCCTGCGGATTTCAGGATCACGTCGAATTCAGTCTTCTCTTCTTCAGCTGCGCCACCGGCGTCGCCGCCAGCTGCTGCCATTACAACCGCGCCACCGGCGGCTGGTTCGATGCCATACTCGTCTTTGAGGATGGTTTTCAGTTCTTGTGCTTCCAGCAGGGTCAGACCCACGATGCTTTCTGCGAGTGCTTTCAGATCAGCCATTTTAGACTCTTTCCGTTATCAGATATGTGTTCCAACGTTGGGCATTCACCCTACGCGGTTCAAAAAGTTGCTTACGCAGCCTCTGCCTTTTCCTCGATGGTAGACAGGATGGATGCGATGTTCGAAGCAGGTGCGCCAATTGCACCGGCGATGCTGGAAGCAGGTGCGCCGAGCATGCCAGCGATCTGAGCGATAAGCTCGTCGCGGGAAGGCATTTTCGACACGGCTTCAACACCGGCACGGTCCAGAGCGTTCTCGCCCATTGCACCGCCAAGGATTTCGAACTTCTTGTTCGTCTTGGCGAAGTCCTCGGCCACTTTGGCGGCTGCCACAGGGTCCTCGGAATAGGTCAGAACGGTCATACCCGACAGAAGGTCACCCATGCTCTCGCATGGTTTGCCTTCCAGGGCGATCTTGGCGAGCCTGTTCTTGGCGACACGTACTGCACCACCCGCGTCACGCGCACGTGCGCGCAGGTCTTGCATGTCAGCAACCGTGAGACCCGCGTAGTGGGCAACCACTACAACGCCAGAGCTTTCAAAGATCTGGCCGAGTTCCTCGACCACCTTCTCTTTTTGTGCTCTATCCACAGTTTTACTCCAAATATGGGGCTTGCACCCCGGCTCAGTTTTGCACACCGCAAAGCGGCATGCGTTTAGGTCCAAACAAAGGGTTGGGAACCAAGATCGCCGAAGCGCCCGGAAAGGGCCTTCTTAGAATTCTTGTCTCTTACCCCATCTCGGGAAGGAATTATTCAGGCGGCTGCCGGAACCCTCCGTCTTGGACAGGCCACCTCAGAAGAATCGCTTACGCGACACCCCAAGGTGGGCAAGCGGGCTTTTAGAAGGGGCGCGCGGGTTTGTCCACAGGAAAGTTAGGAGCGCGCCATTGCGCTTAGATCTTGTGTGCGGCCAAAGCCTCCCAGAAAGCCTCCAGCCCCAAGGAGGTGTTCTCCACCTTCCGTGCCGCGCAGATGTTCCACGAAATCTCCTGCGCCATCGACACAGGTTTTGCCTGACCGGTTGGCATGATCTCTGAAAAGCTCTCCGCCACCCCGCCAACAATATACTCAGGCTCACTGAGCAGCCCGGTCAGCAGATGATAGTCGTCACTTTCGATCTGCGGCAGCGCGCGCACTGTTGCCTCCGCCTGCACATCTCCGCCCAGAGCTTTTGTCAGCGTGCTGCGCCAATGCTTGTGCAAGTAAGGTGAGGCAAACGGATAAGCAAACACCTCGGCCAGTGTGCGCGGACCACCGTCGTGAATGGCGTGATCGCGATTTGCAACGAACTGGATCACCCGTTTCTGCATCACCATGATTTCCACATTGTCCGCTTCCGGCGTGTAGGTCAGATCCCCGAGGAAAATGTCAAACTGCCCGGCCTGCAACAAATCCAGCGGGCGGCCATAGGCGCTTACAAGAACCCTAAACCGCAAATCAGGCAGGACAGCGCTCACCGCTCGGATCGCGGGCTGGATCAAGGTTCTGGTGGTCAGCGGGCCACAGCCGATGTGCAACACCCCCGGCCCTCTGTCGCGCAGTTTCGCCACATGGGTGGCATAGCGGTTGAGATCCTGCCGCAGGCCTTCAGCAATCGGCAGAAACTCCTGCCCCGCACGTGTCAGCGTGCTGCTGTTGCGACTGCGGTGAAACAGCGGTGTCCCGACGTGCTGTTCGGCCTGATTGATGTAGCGGGACAATGAAGCGTTTGACACGCCCATCGCGCGCGCTGCGCCCTGAAAACTGCCCTTTTCAGCCAAAGCGAGAAAAGCGGTCAATGCGTTTTCGGGGATCATACGGGCGCACCTGCTTTCAGTTTTCAACCTCTAGGTTTCACAATCTGAAATCTGGGTAAAGCCCCGTTGCGGCATCAAATGCTTGATCGCTATGCAGAAACACCATCGACGATACACGCTTTACGTGATGTCTAACCAGTGTGAGGTCTAAAATGCACCAACTGAAGTCTCTCGCGGCGGCCAGCGCCGTGGCTGCGGCCACGCTCTACGCCAGCCCGATCTGGGCGGAAACGCCCCCACCCAACATTCTGGTGATCATGGCCGATGACGTGGGCTGGGCCAGCCTCGGCAGTTACCATCAGGGTGTCAAAAGCATCCAGACCCCCAATCTGGATCAACTGGCTGCTGACGGCCTGCGCCTGACAGATTACTACGCCCAGCCCAGCTGTACCGCCGGGCGCTCAGCCTTCATCACCGGTCAGCTGCCGGTGCGCACGGGGATGCATACGGTGGGTCTGCCGGGCGATCCTGAAAAAGGTCTGAATGAAAATGACCCAACCCTGGCAAACATGCTCAAGGCACTGGGATACACCACCGGGCAGTTTGGCAAAAACCACCTTGGCGACATGAACAAGTTTCTGCCAACGGTGAAAGGCTTTGATGAATACTGGGGCTGGCTCTATCACCTGAACGCGATGGAATATACGTCTGACCCGGATTGGCCAAAGGATCAGACCTTTAACGACACCTTTGGCCCGCGCAATATCATCCACGCCTATGCCACCGAAACCGCGGATGAAACCGTCGATCCGCGCTGGGGACCCGTGGGCAAACAGCGCATCGTCGATGACGGCCCGGCCCCGCCGGAGCGCCAGAAAACGCTTGATGACGAGGTCACCGCCCACACGCTGGATTTCATCAACCGCGCCGTGGACAGCGAAACGCCGTTCTTTGTCTGGATGGCCCCTGCGCGTGCTCACGTCTGGACCCACCTCAGCCCGGAATATGAAGCCATGCTCGGCGACGGGCGCGGCTTGCAGGATGTGGTGATGAAAGAGCTCGACGACAATGTCGGCAAAGTCCTGGCGCATCTGGACACGCTCAACATTGCCGACAACACCATCGTTGTTTTCACCTCAGACAATGGCCCTGAAACCATGACCTGGCCGGATGGCGGCACAACGCCGTTTCACGGCGAGAAAGGCACCACATGGGAAGGCGGCTTCCGTGTGCCTGCGATCATCCGTTGGCCGGGCAAAGTGCCCGCTGGCACGGTGAGCAACGGCATCTTTGACGGCCTTGACTGGATGCCGACCCTTGTTGCCGCAGCTGGTGGCCCCGACAACCTGCCAGAGCGTCTGCTGGAAGGCCACGAAGGCTATCAAGTGCATCTGGACGGCTACAACCAGATGTCCCTGATCACCGGACAAGGCGACAGCAACCGCGATGAGATCATCTACTATGAGGGGCCAGACCTTCAGGCGGTGCGCTACCGCGACTGGAAAGCGCATTTCACCGTTCAGACGCAAGGCTGGGCCGGCCCCAAAGAGGAGCTCAACGCCCCACTGCTCTTCAACCTGCGGCGCGATCCCTACGAGAAGGCGGCGGATGAATCCGGCATGTACACCCGCTGGATGGGCAACAAAATGTGGGCCTTCGGTCCTGCGGCAAAACTGGTCCAGAAGCACCTGACCACCTTTGAGGACTTCCCGCCACGCGGTGTCGCCGTGACCAATCAGGACCACGTCGAAGAGCAAATCGCCACCGAAGGCGGCATGTCTCAATAAATGCAAAACCGGAGGCAGGCGACTCTGCCTCCGGACATATCCCCAGCCGCGCTGTCAAATCACCCGATCCGCGTGCGCCGAGGCCCATTGCTGCAGCCACGCGCGCATCTCAGCGTCGGCACAATGCTCAATGTCCCCTCTATGGAGCGGCACTCCGGCCTCCAGCGCCAACTCGGCGCACAGAATATGATCCCGGACAGGAGCTTTGGGGCAATGCCCGGCGCCGTGCATAATTGTGCCCAAAAGATCGCCGCCATAGTTGTTCTTCAATGTCAGGTCAGGTGACAGGGTCAACAAGTATTCCACGACGGCTGCCTGCCCTTCCCAACCAGCTACCTGAATGGCGGGCATACCCATTTCTTCTCGCACATTCGGATCAAGCCCGATGCCAACCAAACGCATCACATGGGAGAGCGGATCATCAAAGCCCACAATACGGCACAGCATACGCCGCTGTTCATTGGTCAGGGTGATGGCGTCAACTTTACCTTGAGAGCCTTCCGTTGCAGCACCTGCAATCAGAGCTTCGCTTGCGCTCATGTCCGTGCTTTGCCCAGCTTCCGCAAGCACATGCGCAAAGGCGTTGTTGCCATACATCATGGCCAGTGCATAAGCACTGTGACCGAATTGAAGAGTACGCCCCTCAGCCCCATGACGGAGCAGGAGCCGCGCAATCTCAGGCGAACTCCGCCGACGCGCCGCGTGATGCAAAGCACTGATCGCATAGCTCGGTTCGCCGGAGGGATGAGGCTGCGCACCCTCATTGGGATCCGCCCCCGCCTCCAATAGCAATTGAACCCCTTCAATGTTGTCAAAGTCCAACATCCGTGCAAGCGCGTTGGTCCCAGCGATCGTTGCGCCATGCGCCAGCATCAGTCGCAAACCCTCAAGATGCCCGAGTTCCGTCGCATGATAGAGAGATTCATTGTCATCTGGCGACGCGCCGTTTTCCAAAAGCCAGCGTGCTAAAACGATGTTGTCTGCATGCCCCAAAGCTCCGTAAAGCGCAGAAAGCGAAGAGCTGTTATCACCGCCATAGGCGTAGCAGTCATTCAGATCTGCACCGTGATCCTTCAGCATCTCCGCAATCCCAAGCATCTCCGCCGCTTTATTCTGTCGCTTGAATGCCTTGGAAAAAGTCAAATGCAGAAGCGGTGTCCTGCCATTGATGCGCCGCACCGCGGCCTCCGGATCTTTGGACAAGTGCTGCCTGACGCTCTCCAGATCATAGAGTGCACAGGCCAACCCCAGATTGGCATGCCCCAAGTCAGGACTTTCCGACAACAGCGCATCAATCACCCAAAACTGCCCGTGATACAGCGCCTGCTCCAAACGCGCTG
Source organism: Shimia sp. R9_2 (assembly GCF_017743735.1). Taxonomy (GTDB): domain Bacteria; phylum Pseudomonadota; class Alphaproteobacteria; order Rhodobacterales; family Rhodobacteraceae; genus Shimia. The sequence goes on along the minus strand of NZ_JAGHRO010000012.1, from coordinate 93,060 downwards.
CTTTCTGCGCAAAATCCATCGCGGCCTGTTCCCGCGCGAATTTCAGTTTGGGCCAGCTGTCAAAACCGCTCTCATTGGCGATCACATGCAAGTAGTCCGCATGCTTCAGCGGTGCCTCTTGCGGTTTGATAAACCGCCCCACACGCTGCAACGCTTCGGGATCCCCCATTTCAAAGCGGTGGCGGAGCTTTTTAGCTTGTTGACGTAAATGGTCGACCGTGTGTGTCATCGGTTCCTCCAAAACACCCGCCGGCTCGCTAAATCGGGCAGAGAAATCCGAAACTTCGGCTTCATATTGTCAAGGAGATGCACACCGTGCTTTCCGCGAACCAGGCAGCCTTCTCGGGGAGGCACAGGTTTGCTAACACAGCTCGCCACTTAGTTGAAGTATCTTTATATATCTGTTTTCAAAGGCGCCCCTGCCCTCAATGCAAACTCAGCAGCACCTCAACGTCGCGCTGACTGAGCGGCTTGAGCAAGGCGTGCTCATCGGCGTTGAGCTTCGCCTCCCCTGCCACATAGCGCAGGATCAGGGCGGCGACTTCGCTGGTGGGCTGATAATAGAGATCCGGATAAAGCCCGCTCAGCTCTGAGACCAGCCGTTGCAGCAACTTCTTGAGCTTCTCCGCATCCAGATCTTTCCGCTTTTCCTGCAACATGGCTGGCCCTCCTGAGGCAATTCTCTCATCTCTTAGATGCGCATACGAAACGGCGCGATCAAGGGATGACGCAAAACCGCGCGCCCTGCCGATAAAGTGAGCCGCCCCCTGCCCCGCACCGTATGAAATCTGTGCTACCCTCTGAGCAGGAGAACGACGCCCATGACCACGCGCAGCTTTGCCAGCAGCTTTATCAGGCGGATCACCTCCGCCTTTGCATCAGCGCCCGCCGCCCCGCCCGCAAGCGGCGTGGAAGTCCCAACTGCGGCACCAAGCCTCACTGACCTCAAAGACAGCCTGCGGGCGCTCGATAAGGATCCCTATCTCTATGTGGTCGACTGGGATCTGCAGATCATTTCAGTGTTTGGCGATCTCAGATATGACCGCGCCGATGTTGATGCCCTGGCCGGCCCCATGCGCAGCCATGTGATGCAAAAGCTGAAACCGCTGGGGTTTGAGCAGATCACCGGCCATGTCATCGCGCACACCACGGCTGACATGCGGATGGTCATGCCCAAGTTCCGTGCGCTTGGCGAATCCCCGTTCAACGCCACCCATTTTACCAAACGCAGGCCGCAGGATTTCTACATACTGACGCCCACCCAAAGCGCCTGTGTGCTGATCGACAGCTACCCGCCGGAAGAGGCGCAAGAGCGCCTCCTGACGTTGATCAAGCAGCAGCCGATCAACATCTACCGGATCCTGGATTATATGGCGCGCGATGACCGGCGCATGGCCTTCAAACCCGCGCTCGGCCATTTGAAATTTGTGCAGAGACAAGCGGTCCGCTCAGAGCCGCTGTGCCGCAGGCGCGCGTTGCGTTGACGCCTCAGAACCAGATCGCCAGCAAAGCCTGCGCGTCCTCATCGTTCTGATCTGCCGCCTGACGCAGCCAGGTCTCCGCCTCATCAATTTCACCCCAACGGTGCAACAGACGGCCAAGCTCCCGCTGGCTCGGCGCATGGCCACCATGCGCGCCAAGGGCAAACCAGTTTCGCGCCTTTTCCTCATCCGCCTCAACGCCACGCCCGTCCAGCATCATGCGCCCCGCGCGGTAGGTCGCCCATTCCTCGGTGACACCTTTCAGCAGCACATCAAGATACCAACTGAAGGCTTCACTTTCATTTTGCGGCTGATCTCCCTGACCCGTTTCATAGATATAGGCAATCTCATTGCCGCAGGCGTATTCCCCCAGCTCATGGGCCGAGCTGTAGGCATAGATCGCCTTCGAGCTGCTTTGAGGCACAATGTCCCCGTCCCGATAGAGATCGCCGAGGCGCTCATAGGCAGGCCCGTACTCCAAGTCGGCTGCAGCCTCATAGGCGTCTATGGCCCGCGCGGCATCCACAGAAACACCCTTACCATCCCGATAGAGGTCCCCGACGTTTATGTGCCCGAAAGGAGAACCGTAATCTGCGGCGATGGTGTAATACAGCAGCGCGTCACCATAGTCCTGCGGCACGCCGTTTCCGTCTTCATAGAGCACACCCAGATTGTTGGCCCCAAGCCCGCTGCCCAACATGGCTGCGGCCAGGCTCACATCCGCCGCCTCCTTGTAGTCCTCAGCCTTCATCAGCGCCCGGCCATAGGCCGCCATGGCCTCTGGGTCCGGATCGTCCAAATCCATCACCGGAGCGCAGGCGGCAAGCGCTTCTTCGGTGACGATGTCGTCCCAGGCCCTGCCCATGTAATCCTCGACATGCAGGGGCGCGATGGCGGCACGCATACAGGCGTTTTCGATTTCAAACACCTCCCAGTCCGTGAGCTGCCCTTCGTCATTTTCGGCCACTGCGGGTTCCGGGTCATGTTCCGGTGCAGAGACCGGCGCTGAGGGCTGGACGTTGCCCAAAGCCGCCAGCTTTTCGCGCGCCAATCCCGAATAGATCGCGCAATCCCCAAATACAGAGAGATATTCCTCGAAAACCTGCGCCGAGCCGCTGTCTTTCACATCTCCCCAGATGCTGCGCGCCTCAGCACAATCTGCAGCCGCCACTTCCGCGCTGGCCAGCCACAGGGCTGCCACGGTCAAAATGCGATTCAATATCCCGCTCCCCCAAAGTCACTTCCACCAGCGCTGCTCGCCGGTTGTTCTAATGGTTTCAACTACATCGCGAGAAAACGCTCATGTCCAGAAGAAAGCGGTGATTGCAGGGTCACGCGCCGCCCAAAGCCTGCTTCAGGATCGCGCTGCGGTGGCGGAACACGCTGTCCTGATCAAAGGCTTGCCCGTCCTGCCGGGCCTTCCCTTGCAGGGTCAAAAGCGCCTCGGGCTTATGGGCCAAGGTCTTCACCGTTTCTACCAGCGCCTGCAGATCGCCACGCGGCACAAAGCACCCACCGCCGTGGGCCGCCACCAGCTCGCGCGGATAGGCGCCGTCATAGCCGACAATCGGCGTGCCCGACATCAGCGCCTCAATCAGACAGCGCGGGCTTTCCGGGGTTTTGTGGCAAAACAGGAAGATATGCGCGCGCCGCAGGGCAGACATCACCACCTCGCGGTCCTGCACAAAGCCTGGCAGAGAGACCTGCGCCCCAAGCCCCGCCTTGGCCACCGCGCGCCGCATCTCTGCCAGCATGGGGCCATCACCCAGCCAGCTGGCGTGAAACGCCACCCCCGCGTCTCGGAGCCCCTGCAAAACGCTGAGCCATTCCAGCGGCCCCTTCATCGCATCCGCGCGCCCGGCATAGACGATCTGCAGCGGCCCCTGCTGCAGGGCGCTCTGCTTGGCCTGAAAACACGGCGCGTCGATCTGAAAACTGCGGTCGAGCAGAATGTCATGCACCACATGGGGATTGCGATTGAAAGGCGCGTAGGTGTCAAAGGTCTCCCGCCCGTGAAACAACCCCAGATCCGCGCGCCGGATCACCGCTTTCTCAAGCGCCCACATCGGCCCCGCGGTCAGCCACTTGCGCAGCCGGGTCCGCAACGGGCCTTGCGTGGCGGTCAGGCGGGTCACTTCGCTTTCCACCCGATCGGTCCAGACCGCAAAGCGACGCCCGGCGCTTTTGGCAGTGAAACAGGCCACCGCGCCCCAGTCCCCCAAGAGCCCGCCAATGGCAAAGGACAGGACATCCGCCTCTTTGATCAACGACTGGATCTTGTGGCGCGTGGCGGGGTAATGCTTTGCAAAACCAGCGAAAGAATAGGCCGCAGGCAGCGGATGCAGCGTCACCCGATCAAGGTCGGCGGGCTGATAGGCGCTCCAGCCCACCGGCGGGGGCGCATCAATCACCGGCATCATCGCGGCCACAGTGGCAAAATTATCCGCCCAAAGCCGCAAGCCAACCCGCGCCTGATCCTCCAGAAACAACTGCCCCTCCGCCCGATAAAGCGGCACGGGCGCATAAATCAGAAGTCTTTCGGCGTTGCTCTCTGTCACATCGACCTTCAGGCTGTCGTTCCCTTTATGTGACCTCATCATGCACCGCTTGGGTTACCATTCGGTGAGGCGCCACCTTCGCTGCGCAATACATCCTGCAGGGCGCCGCCTGTCCACGAAAAAGGGCGCCCCAACCGGGACGCCCTCAAATTCTTCTGCAAAGTGTTGCGCTTACTCAGAAGCAGCGGCGTCCACGGAGATGGTCACGCCTGGGCCCATGGTGGAGGACAGAGCAACCTTCTTCACGTAGGCACCTTTTGCGCCAGCAGGCTTGGCTTTCAGAACTGCGCCCATGAAGGCTTTCACGTTCTCAACCAGCTTGCCTTCGTCAAAAGACACTTTGCCAACGCCTGCGTGTACAACACCGGCTTTTTCCACTTTGAACTGAACTTCGCCGCCCTTGGCGTTTTTGACAGCGTCAGCAACGTCCATGGTCACGGTGCCAACTTTTGGGTTTGGCATCAGGTTACGTGGGCCAAGCACTTTACCCAGACGGCCAACAACAGGCATCATGTCAGGGGTCGCGATGCAGCGATCGAAGTCGATGGTGCCGCCTTGAACGGTTTCCATCAGGTCTTCTGCGCCAACGATGTCGGCACCTGCTGCTTGTGCTTCTTCGGCTTTTGCACCGCGTGCAAATACTGCAACGCGCACGTCTTTGCCGGTGCCGTTAGGCAGACCAACAACGCCACGGACCATCTGGTCTGCGTGACGTGGGTCAACACCCAGCTGAACAGCGATTTCAACGGTCTCGTCGAATTTTGCAGTCGCCGCACCTTTGACCAGTGCAACAGCTTCTTCGACACTCAGGTTCTCTTTGCCTGCGAACGCTTCACGCGCGGCGGCAGTACGCTTACCAAGTTTCGCCATTACTTCACCTCGATGCCCATGGAACGCGCGGAACCAAGGATGATCTGCATTGCAGCATCGATGTCGTTTGCGTTCAGGTCTTTCATTTTCGCTTCGGCGATTTCTTTCACCTGGGCAGCGGTCACAGAACCCACGGTCTCACGACCTGGCAGGTTTGCACCGGATTTCAGCTTGGCAGCTTTTTTCAGGTAGTAAGACGCAGGAGGCGTCTTGATGTCCATGGTGAAGGACTTGTCCTGATAATAGGTGATCACGGTTGGGCAAGGCGCACCTGGCTCCATGTCCTGTGTCTTGGCGTTGAACGCCTTACAGAATTCCATGATGTTGATGCCGCGCTGACCCAGCGCCGGACCTACGGGCGGGGACGGGTTGGCTTGACCTGCAGGAACCTGCAGCTTCATTGTACCAGCAAGCTTCTTAGCCATTTGGTTTTCCTTTCAACATAGGCAGAACGCGATCTGCCCGGTTTGTGTTGCGTGGTCCGATCTGTGCATCGCGATGCCCAAGACCTCCCACGAGAGAATCTCGCCCGAAGACGATAGAGGCGGCGTTTACGCCTGTTTTAGGGCGTTGGCAAGGGGGCGGAGCAACCTTTGGCACATGCCCTGCCCGCGCGTGACTGCCATGCCAATGGCCACAGGATCACTCCGCGTCAAGCGAGAAGGCGCTGCCAACAACAAACGGCGCCCGGAAATTCTCCGCGATATAGTAATAAAGGCCCTGCGCCTCGTCATAGTGGATGGCAAAACAGCCCCACTCGGGCTCACTCCACAGGCCCGTCCAACTGGAACAATAAGCGTTGTCCTCAATCTTGTAACGCGCCTCCGAGGGGGCCGCGTCGCCGCTCTTGATCCACAATGTCAGGCCCGACTGCGAAAAATACTGGCGGGTGTGTGCCCCGAAGTGAATGCCTTCGACAGTGTTCCCAACCAGCAGCTCTTCAATCTGCGCCGTTGACAGCGCCTTTTCCTCGGCCAAAGCCGACTGACCTGCGAAAGCGGCAAACGCACAGGCAAATGCAAGGGTCCGTTTCATGCAATATTCTCCAATGGGTATAATTGCGTGCCCTACCAGAGAGCGCTCAGCCTCGCCCAATCACGTTCCTGTAAACGCGCGCTTAGCCGCTGGCGCGCACCAGCACGCCCCACTCCGAAATTTGACAAACCCCGCCTCACCTGCTTCAAGCGCGCCGCACTCTATATCTCCGCTGCAACCTTCTGAGGCCTCCCATGACTTCCAAAAAACGCATCGTGCTTTCCAGCGACCACGCCGCCATTGATCTGCGCCGCGCCGTGGCCGATCACATCTCCGCCCAGGGCTATGAGGTTCTCGACATAGGCCCCACCACCACCGAAAGCACCCACTACCCCAAACACGGCCAGGCCGCCGCTGAGCGCGTTGTCGCTGGCGAGGCTGATCTTGGCATCCTCCTGTGTGGCACCGGCCAGGGCATCATGATGGCCGCCAACAAGGTCAAAGGCATCCGCTGCGGTGTTTGCTCTGACACGTTTTCCGCCGCAATGATCCGTGCGCACAACAACGCCAACATGCTGTCGCTTGGCGCACGCGTGGTGGGCGAAGGCCTCGCGCTTGAGATCGTGGATGCCTTTCTCTCCACCGAGTTTGAAGGCGGCCGCCACGCCACCCGCGTGGACATGATCGAAGCCTGATCGCCAAACAAATCTGCAACGACTGTTTCGTGTCACATAGACCAGCCCGCGACCCTGGGTGGGGGTAAAGCCCCCTCCCATGGGGAGGGCCCGTTAAGATGGGTGCGGCTGGTCGGCTTCGCCTCCTACGCATTGGCGGCCGTGTGTTTCAGATTTTCACGACGATGCTCTAGGCTCAGGCAACCACCAGACAAAGAAAAAGCCCCGCATCACCGGATGCGGGGCTTTTTTGTCTCTGCAAAGTGCAGCAGCTTACATCTGCTTGGTCACCTGCGTGTATTCCAGCTCAACCGGGGTCTCACGGCCGAAGATGGAGACCGTCACCTTCAGGCGCTGGTTCTCTTCATCCACTTCCTCAACCATACCGTCGAAGTCTTCAAACGGACCGTCGTTGACCTTGACCTTCTCGCCCACTTCAAAGCTGATCATCAACTTCGGTGCGGCTTCGCCTTCCTCAACGCGGCCCAGGATGCCCTGAACTTCGGCGTCGCGCATTGGCATCGGGCGGCCTTGTGGGCCCAAGAAGCCGGTGACGCGGTTGATGGAGTTGATCAGGTGATAGCCCTGGTCGCTCATTTCCATGTGAACCAGCACGTAGCCCGGCATAAAGCGGCGCTCGGTGGTCACTTTCTTGCCGCGACGCACTTCGATCACTTCTTCGGTCGGCACCAGCACTTCGTCAATCTGGTCCTCAAGCCCCTGCTCTTCGACCGACGTGCGAATTGTTTCGGCGACCTTCTTTTCGAAGTTCGAAAGCACGCTAACCGAATACCACCGTTTCGCCATCTGTTGTTCTTCCCGTCCTTGCCGGCGTCTGGCCGGAGTGTCGTTTATGTTCGCAGTCTCAAATCAGACTATCAGGAACAAAAAATCGGCGTGCAACTCGAATCGCCACACGCCATGCATCTTGTAGAAGCAGTCCCTACCGCCCTTGCCCGCTCAATTCAAGGGACAACCGGCGAGCGAAGGCCTGTGGGGATTAGCCGAAAAGCGCCAGAATGCCTTGCAAGCCGGAGCGGATCAGAATGTCCACCAGCGAGAAGAAGGCCGCAGTCAGCGCTGCCATGATGAAGACCATCACAGTGGTCAACAGCACTTCGCGACGGGTCGGCCAGACCACTTTGGAAACTTCCGCGCGGACTTGCTGAATAAAGGTGATCGGATTGGTTTTCGCCATGACGCTTCTTCTTTGCCTTGATCAAAGGCTGACATACTTGGGGCTTGCGGCAATTTCAAGGCCCAAGCGGGGGCAATGCGCAGGCAATTGGCTGGGGCTTAGCCTCTGATCCGCGCCAGCCGTGCTTCAAAGCTCGGATCCACCAACCCGTCCCATGCATCGGCCTCCGTCACAGGGCGGTTGAGAATGCCATGCCAGCGGCGCGGCAAAATCCGTTGCAGGAAGCGCGCGCGGGACTGATCGGCCCAGACATAGCGTTTCAGCATATAGAGCACGATCCGCGCCATGCGGTCCTGACCAATCAGTGCACCAATCAGCAGCACCGCAGAAATCACACTGAGGATCAGCATTGGAATGAACCAGGGCTGCCAGATCACCACGCTGCACAGAAACATGAAAGAAATCATGCGCGGAGAGGTGACCACGCGGCGCAGGCTGCGCCCGGTGCGGCCCTCCACCACCTCTATCTTGCGCCAACTGCGCTTCACGGGCTGAAGATTGTCGATGTAGGGATCCGGATAAATGGACTCAGGCTCTTGCGACGCGCTTGATTGCGGCTCTGCTACAGCCTGCGCCACACGTTCTGTGGACGACTGCGGAGCGGCGCGCATGGGCGGCTCATAGCCTGCACCAGTGTATTGCGGTCGGGCTGCAAAAGGGTTGCTTGGTGAAAGAGGCTTGGCTTCCGGCACCGGATTGGATTCCGCCAACAAGGCGCGGATGGTGTCCAAGGTCGCGTCTGTGTAGGGCTCGCCCGGCTGAATGATATCCTCGCCGAATTGATTCGGTTTCTTGGGCCGTGCAAGTGTCAGATCTTCACTCATCTCTCTACCCTGCTTTACTAGATCACCAGTGCACCAAACTGAGGGTGCGGTAGCCCTCTAAAATCAAAGGCCATCACGACATTGATGCGGTCAAACTTGGGAAAAAATGTGGCAACTCCGGTGTCGCACCACCCGGAAGATGCAAGCGCTGCCCGGCGTTCTCGCTAGGATTTAAACTCAGGAGTCGCTGCGCGCCAGCAGCTTGCGCAGCACGCCGATCTCCCGCCCCCAGACATGGGCAAAGTGAATCGCCACCGCCTGCACCGCATCCCGGGCACGTTCCGGCCCCAGAAGCACTGCGGTCAGAAGCAGCATGATCACCAGCCAGATCATCAGGCGCATGGCCACCGAGGGCACGACGGCTGCCAGTGTGATCACCACAATCAGCGCCAAAAGACGCGGCCGCGGCCAGCGTCTGCGCCAGTCAGCCATCTCCGGCTCCGCCAAGGCACGTTTTTCTGCCGACACAAGGTCAGGGGCATTGCGCAGCATGGCACGGTCTACATTCGAGAGTTCTGGCGTTTTGCTCTTGCGCAGGGACAATCGCCCCATACGGCGCTTGGCCTCACGCATCAAACGACGGTCATCGCTTGGCGGTCCATCCAAGCTGTCCTTGCCTCCGAAAACCGCATCCTGCGGCTGCTCCGGATCAAAATCTCCCAAACGAAACCCATGTCTCATAGGTCTATTTCACCTCGTACTGCCGCCCCCAAGAAACTGCGGCGTCCCAACTTCTGCTGGGCGTCTCGTCAATCATTAATGAAATGTAAAGATGTCTCGAACAGGACGCCGATTGGGGCAAAATCGGGTTCTTTTGAGGCGAAATTCTGGCCACCCCACTGCCGCTCTGGATGCAGGTCTCTCCGCAATACCGCAAAAGACTGTACGTCCTGCCCAAACAGAGGCTCTTGGCCTTTGCACAGTCCCGGTGCTACGCATTCTCCAACAACTACGGGGAGAGCAAATGGACCGTGCCGATATTGTCGATCAGGCTTTCAGAGAGCGCCTGACCAAAGGAGCCCTGCCGCAGGGGGCCGCCGCATCTGGGCCGCTGGAGGACGCGCGCGCCCGCGAGATTTTTGCCGCGCAGTGCCTCAGCCGCAATCTGGACCGCCGCTCGCGCAAAATGCAGTCTGAGGGCAATGGGTATTACACCATTGGCTCCTCAGGCCATGAAGGCATGGCAGCGGTGGCTGCGGCCCTGCGCCCCGATGACATGGCGTTTCTGCATTACCGCGACGGCGCGTTTCAGACCATGCGCTCAACGCAGGTCGAAGGTGTAGATGCGGCTTGGGACATGCTTCTGAGCTTCTGCACCTCGATGGAGGATCCGATCTCCGGCGGGCGTCACAAGGTGCTGGGCTCCAAGGCGCTCAACATCCCGCCGCAGACCTCTACCATCGCCTCCCACCTGCCCAAGGCCGTGGGGGCCGCCTATTCCATCGGCCTCGCCAAACGCCGCGCGCCCGAGCACAAACAACTGGCTGATGACAGCATCGTCATCTGCTCCTTTGGCGATGCCTCCGCCAACCACTCCACCGCGCAGGGTGCGATCAACACCGCCTGCTGGACGGCCTATCAATCCGCCCCCATGCCGCTGCTGTTTGTTTGTGAGGACAATGGCATCGGCATTTCCACCCGCACACCCGGCGGCTGGATCAACGCCAACTTTGCCAATAAACCCGGCCTGAAGTATTTCACCGCCAACGGGCTTGATATCTATGACACGTTCCGCGCCGCGCAAGAGGCCGCTGACTATGTGCGCAAACACCGCAAACCAGCCTTCCTGCACCTGACGCTCGTGCGGCTTTACGGCCATGCCGGCTCTGACATGCAGCAGGCCTACCTGCCCAAAGCCACCTTTGAGGCTTGGGAAGCGGATGATCCGCTGCTGCATTCCGTGCGCCTCTTGTCAGAGGCTGGTGCGCAAACGCCTGAGGCCTCTCTGGCGGTCTATCAGGAGGCTGAGGACCGCTGCGCCGCACTGGCGGAAAAGGCCGTGAAAACCCCGCGCCTCTCAAATGCCGCTGAGGTCATGGCATCGCTGGTGCCACCGGCCCGCGAGATCGCCGCCAGCGACGGCCCCACACCGGAGGCCCGCGAAAAGGCCTTTGGCGCGGATCTCAAGCAGATGGACAAACCCCAGCCCATGTCGCGCCTGCTGAATTGGGCGCTCACCGATCTGATGCTGGAGCACGGCGAGATCGTGATGATGGGCGAGGACATCGGCACCAAAGGCGGGGTCTACGGCGTCACTCAAAAGCTCAAGGACCGCTTTGGTGCGGACCGTATGATCGACACGCTGCTGGATGAGCAGAGCATCCTTGGCCTCGCCATCGGCATGGCGCACAACGGCTTTGTGCCAATCCCGGAAATCCAGTTCCTCGCCTATCTGCACAACGCCGAAGACCAGCTGCGCGGCGAGGCGGCGACGCTGCCGTTCTTCTCAAACGGTCAATTCGCCAACCCAATGGTGCTGCGCATCGCTGGGCTCGGCTATCAGAAGGGCTTTGGCGGGCATTTCCACAATGACAACTCGCTGGCCGTGCTGCGCGACATCCCCGGCATCATCATCGCCTGCCCCTCACGCGGCGATGACGCGGCCAAGATGATGCGCGAATGTGTGCGGCTGGCCCATGCGGAAAACCGCGTCGTGGTGATGGTGGAACCGATCGCGCTCTATCCGATGCGCGACCGGCTGGAAGACAAAGACAACGGCTGGATGGCCACCTATCCGGCGCCGGATCAATCCATCGCTCTGGGCGAGGTTGGCGTTGAGGGTGATGGCCCGCTGGCCATTCTGACCTATGGCAACGGGCGGTATCTTTCCAAACAGGCCGCCGCCGACCTTGCCAAAGAGGGCATCCAGACCCGCGTGATCGACATGCGCTGGCTCGCGCCGCTGCCTGCCGAGGGCATCCTTGCCGCGCTTGAAGGGGCCGAGAAGGTTCTGGTGGTGGATGAATGCCGCACCACGGGCAGCCAGTCTGAGGCGCTGATGGCGCTGCTGCATGAGCAGACCACCCTGCCCCACGCCCGCATCGCCGCCCATGACAGCTTTATCGCCACCGGCCCGGCCTACGCCGCCACCATGCCGTCACGCGAGAGCATTGCCGAGGCCGCCCGCGCGCTCTGGGCCAAATCCTGAGCACCAATCACAACAAAAAAAAGAAAAACCCCCGCAGCGCAAACTGCGGGGGTTTCTTATTCTCCTAAACCCGCGGGCTTAGTTCATTTCAAAGTATTTGAACTTCGGAGAATCTTCCGGTTCCACGATGGTGCCGACGTTCTCTTTCATGCCCCAGTTCAGCACCTGGTGGTGGATCGGGATATAAAGCTGCTGATCCTGCACAACCTGCCAGATCTCGTTGATCATGCCGTTGCGCTTCTCCAGATCGGTTTCACCGGCCAGCGCTTCGATCTTCGCGTCCAGATCCGCATCCGCAAAGCGGGTTGCGTTCCAGGAGCCATACTTCTCGCCTTTGGAGTGGGCGAGGAAGTTGAAGATATACTCGGAGTCATAGGTCGGAACACCCCAGCCCAGCATGTAGAAATCTGTTTCCAGATTGCTCAGCAGCGGGAAGTGCTGTGCCTTTGGCTTGGCGTCCAGGTTCACCTTCACGCCAATTTTCGCGAGCATGCCCACAGCCGCCTGACAGATCTTCTCGTCGTTGACATAGCGGTCGTTCGGGCAGTTCAGCGTAATGCCAAAGCCATCTGCATAGCCCGCTTCCGCCATCAGCGCCTTCGCGCCTTCGATGTCGGTGGTGGAGGAGCTGTCCATCGCCTCGTTCCAGCCGTTCACAAACGGCGGCGCAATCATGCCCGCAGGGGCGGACTGGCCACGCATCACAACCTTCATGATCGCGTTGCGGTCAATCGCCATGGACATCGCCTTGCGCACGCGCACGTCAGACATCGGGTTCATCCCGTCCACATCGTCATTCACGATGTCTTCCGCCGCCTGGTTCATCCCGAAGAAGATCACGCGGTTCTGTGGCGCTGTGCGCACGTCCAGACCAGCGGTGCTGTCCACACGGCCCAGATCCTGCACAGGCACGTCCTGAATGAAGTCCACCTCACCAGACAGAAGCGCCGCCACACGGGTCGCTGCGTTCTGGATCGGGGTGTAGATGATCTCGGTCACCTGGAGCGGGAACTCATCCTTGCCCCAGTAGTTCTCATTGATCGTCAGAACGGTCTTCACGTCCGGCTCGCGGCTGACCAGCTTGTAAGGGCCGGTGCCGTTGGCGTTCTTGGCTGCAAAGGTGTCTTCGCCGCCTTCATAGTCCTGCACCTTGGTGGCGTTGTTGGCCTCTGCCCAGTCTTTGTCCATGATGAACATGTTGGTCAGGTTGTTGGCCATGATCGGGTTGGGACCGTTGGTCTCAATCTCAATCGTATAGGCATCGGTGGCGCGCACTTCTTTCACAGAGGCCAGCAGCTCTTTGTAGTCAGAGTCTTCGGTCATCGCGCGGTCAAGCGAGAATTTTACATCTTCGCTGTCAAAGGTCGCACCATCATGGAAGGTCACACCTTCGCGCAGTTTGAACACCCAGACGTTCGGATTGTCCGTGGACGGACCCCATTCGGTGGCCAGCGACGGCACCATCGCACCGGAATGATCACGCATCACCAGCGTTTCCATGATCTGGTGCGCCAGCGCCGATGTTGGGCCTTCGTTCTGTGCATGTGGGTCAAGTGTCAGCGCATCACCCGCACGCGCCCAGCGCAGGGTTTCAGCTTGTGCCAGCATTGGCATCGCCACCATGGCAGCGGTCGCCAGCATCATTGTTTTGAACTTCATCAATTTCACTCCCCTGATAAAGTTGGTGGCGCGATGATCCACGTCCACGCGGGAATTATCAAGCCACAACCGCCTCTTATTTCAGCAATTCTGGACCTAAATCGGCCCGACCCAATGAAAAAAGGCGCCAAAATCGGCGCCTCTCCGGGTTTCGGTGAATTTCTATTCAGCCAGTAAATCAGCCAACCAAGCGCTCAGCGCCGGACCTCTTCCATGAAGCGCTCGCGGATCACGATCGGATTGGTCTTGATCACCGGCACCTTCACATTGCCGCTCTCACATTTGGAGACGATGATGGTCATCTCGTCGCTGGCAATCGCCGCCTGCACCGCCGCAGCCGTGTCCTCCGCCGAAACAGTCTGCACATTCTGCGCGCCACAGGCACGGGCCACGGCCGCCAGATCGGTGTTCATGCCTGCATAGGTCGGCTGATCCCCGGTGGAGCCATAAGAGCCGTTGTCGATGATCAACAGCGTGAAGTTGCCTTGCGCGTTGTTGCCAATGGTCGCCAGCGTGCCGAGGTTTGTGAGCACAGAGCCATCCCCGTCAATCGCGATCACCGGCTTGTCCTGCGCTGCTGCCAGCCCCAGACCAATAGACGACGCCAGCCCCATGGTGCCCAGCATGTAAAAATTGGACGGCTGATCGTCCATCGCATGCAGCTCCTGGCTCGGTGCGCCGATATTACAGACCACAAGATGCTCGCTGATGATCGGTTTCAGCGTCTGAAATACGTCATTACGGATCATGCGGAAGCCCTCCAGAAAGATGCATCACAAAGAATGGCGACCGGCTTGGAGGACATCTGGCAATATTCCAGAATGCCCGGCAGCTCGGCCGCATCCTCAGGCTTGTGGAAGTGATAGGTCGGGATGTGCAGCTGGTTCAGGATCGCTTTGGTGTGCAGCGCCATCTCCACCTGACAGGCCACCGGCTCGCCCACTTCCCCGCGATAGGAAATCAGCATCGGCAGCGGGATCTGATAGAACTGAATGAGCGTCGCCAACGTGTTCACCACCACGCCCAGCGCGGTGTTCTGCATCACGATGCAGGGCTTCATGCCGCCCATATAGGCACCGGCACAAAGCCCCATGCCTTCGTCTTCCTTGTTGGAGGGCATGTGCATGATCTCCGAGGTCTCATCGAGCACCTCAATCACGCCCGCCAGCTGTTTACACGGCACCGAGGTGACATAGTCGATCCCCGCCGCCTTCAGATCATTGACGATCTGCTGATCCATTTGTGTGGCCATTGTTCCTCCCTAAACTCAAGCTCTACGCCAACCGGTCAAGCACCAGATCGGCAATCATCGCACTCACGCGCACATTGCTGTCCTGCGTGACCCCCGCGATATGCGGGGTCAGGATCAGATTGCTGACCCCTTTGAAAATCTCTGCCGCATCTTGGGTCAGAGGTTCCGTCTCAAATACATCCAGCGCCGCGCCTGCGATGTGGCCAGACTGCATGGCCGCCACCAGCGCTGCCTCATCTAATACGCCGCCCCGCGCCGCATTGATCACCACCGCGCCCGGTTTCATCTGCGCAAAGGTTTCAGAGTTCATCATATGGCGGGTCTGATCGGTGAGCGGCACATGCAAGCTCACCACATCCGCCTTGGCCAGCATATCGGCGATCTCGCCGCGCTCCGCGTGCTGCCACGCCGGATGGTCGGTGGGCAAAAACGGATCATAGGCAACCAGCGTCATCCCCATGGCGCGCGCCAAACGGCCGGTTTCCTGCGCATTGGCGCCAAAGCCCAGCAGGCCAAGCACACGCCCGCCCGCCTCACGGCCGGAACATTGCGCGCGCGGCCAGTCGCCTGACAGCATCGCATGTTTGGCGTGATAGGCATCGCGCAGCAGGACCAGCGCATTGGTCACCACATATTCCGCCACAGACAGCGTATTGGCCCCCAACGCGGGCATGACCTCCACGCCGCGCGCCTCACAGGCCGCCACGTCGATATTGTCGAGCCCGACACCCAGACGGCCCACACATTTCAGATCGGGGGAGGCCTCCAAGAGCGCGGCGGTGACCTGCGTGCGGTTGCGCACAATCAGCGCCTGTACCCCGGCCATCTGCGCAGGAATATCGCCCTGCGCATCGGCCAGCTCTGGCGCATAGGTGGTGCTGTGGGCTGCTTTGAGCCGCCCCACCGCCGTGTCATCCATGAACTCCGTGATCAATATCATCAGAGGCCTCCTTCCCAGTTTGGCTTAAAGCCCGGCCACGCAGGTGTATTTGGTGATCTGGTAGTCCTCCAAACCCTGGCTGCCGCCCTCTTTGCCCATGCCGCTTTCCTTCACGCCGCCAAAGGGCGCTTCGACGGTGGTGATGAGGCCCGAGTTGATGCCCACCATGCCGTATTCCAGCCCCTCGTTCATGCGGAACGCACGGGCGAGATCTTTGGTGTAGGCATAGGCCGCGAGGCCGTAATCGGTGGCATTGGCCGCCGCCACAGCATCGTCTTCCTCCTCAAACTTGTAGATCGCCGCCAGCGGGCCAAAGATCTCATCGGTGGTGAACTGCATCTCCGATGTCGCGCCGGTGATCAGGGTCGGCTCAAAGAAGGTCTGGCCCAGCGCATGGCGTCCGCCACCCAGCACAACCTCACCGCCTTTGGCTTTGGCGTCGGCAATCATGCCTTCCACCTTTTTGACCGCGTTCTCGTCAATCAGCGGCCCCTGCACCACGCCATCCTCGGTGCCATCGCCAATCTTCATCGCCGCAATCGCGTCTTTCAGCTTGGCCACAAAGGCATCATGAATGCCCGCCTGCACGTAGAAGCGGTTGGTACAGACACAGGTCTGCCCCATGTTGCGGAACTTCGCGATCATCGCGCCTTCAACAGCGGCATCGAGATCGGCATCGTCAAACACGATGAACGGCGCGTTGCCGCCCAGCTCCATGGAGACCTTCTTCACCTGATCCGCAGACTGACGGATCAACAGCTTGCCCACATTGGTGGAGCCGGTGAAGGTCACTTTGCGCACCTCTTTGTTGCTCATGATCGCGCCGCCAATCGCGGGCGCATCGCCGGTGACGATGTTCACAACCCCATCCGGGAAGCCCACATCCTGACACAGCTTGCCCCAGGCCAGACCGCTATAAGGCGTCTGTGGCGCGGGTTTCGCCACCACGGTACAGCCCGCTGCCAGCGCCGGTGCAATCTTGCGCGCCAGCATGGAGCTTGGGAAATTCCACGGGGTGATCATGCCAACCACGCCCACCGGATGGTGGGTCACCAGCAGGCGTTTGTCGTTGCTGGGGGCCGGAATGATCTCGCCTTTGGTGCGGCGGATTTCCTCGGCAAACCAGCGCACATAGGCCGCGCCGATCGCGATCTCACCGCGCGCCTCAAACAGCGGCTTGCCTTGCTCTGCGGTCAGCAGCTGCGCGAGGTCTTCCTGATTGTCCATCAGCGCGTCATGCAGCTTGTGCAGCAGGCCCACACGTTCCGCCAACGAGGTCTTGGACCAGCTTTTGAATGCTTGGGATGCGGCGGCAATGGCGCGCTCGGTTTCATCGTGACCGGCGTTGGGCACCGTGCCCAGAACAGCGCCGGTGGCGGGGTTGGTGATCTCTGTGGTGTCGCCATCATCAGCGCCCACCCACTGGCCGCCAATCAGGTTGGCTTGCTGCATCAATCCGTTGAAATTGCTCATGTCTGACCTTTCGAAAAGACGAACTGCGTATGTTGTTGATAGGTCTCGCCAGGCCGCAGCACGGCCTGTGGAAAATCGTCATGGTGATGGGCGTCGGGCCAGACCTGCGGCTCCATCGCAATCCCGGCATAGGCCCCCATCGGCCGCCCGTCCAAACCGGGCAGTGCGATGTTGATATTTTCCCCATCGTAAACCTGCAAGCCCGGCTCGGTGGTCAGACAACGCATCGTGACCCCGGATGCCGCAGATTTAAGCGTCGCCACCGGGCGCAAAGCCTCCCGCGCGGCGGAGAGACAGAAATTATGGTCCACCGGATGTGCCTGCTGCACCGGCGCGCTTTGGCGGAAGTCAAAGCCGGTGCCCGCAACAGGTGCCTGCGCGCCGGTCGGGATCAACTCCGCATCCACCGGCAGATAGGTCTGCGCGGCAATATCAAGACTGTGGTCTGAGATCGTCTCTGCACTGTCGAGCTTGAAATAGCTGTGATGCGCCAGACTGCAGAGCGTGGTCTGATCCGTCTCGGCACTCATGCGAATGTCCAGCACGCCCCCCTCAAGCAGCGCAAAGCTCACCCGCGCGGTCAGGCTGCCGGGAAAGCCCATATGGCCGTCAGGCAGCGTGATATGCAAGGTGGCGCTGTCTTCCGCCTCTGCCACAATCTCCCAAAGCCGCTTGCCCATGCTGTCCGCCCCACCATGCAGCGTGTGCTTGCCGATGAAGTTGCGATCCAGCTGATAGCTCTGCCCGTCAAGCTCCAGATGCCCGCCCCGAATGCGATTGGCGAACCGCCCCGCCGTGGCCCCGAAATAAGGCGAATGGGTCAAATAGGGCGCAAATTCAGGAAACCCCAGCACCAGCGGCGCGTCATGGCCCGCAAGCCGCAAATCCTGCAACACCGCGCCATAGGTCAGCAGATGGGCGGTCAGCCCGCCACCCTTAAGCGTGATCCGATGCACGGCGCTGCCATCCAGCATATGGCCCCAAACTTCGCTCACAGGGTCACCGCCTGCCCGCTGCGCGCGCTTTCTTCGGCCGCTTCGCCCACGCGCACCGACCACAGCCCATCCTCAAGGCTCACTTCGGGTTTCCCTTGCCCGCTCTGCACCAGATCGCGGAAACGTTCGTGCTGGAAATATGTAGAGCCATGGTGATCGCCCGCCTGCAGGACCTTTTCATCCACCTCGACCTCCTCGCGCACCACCTCTTTGGTCGCGCGAAAGCTAATCTCCACCTCGCTGTGGCGCTCTTTGCCGTCATGGGTGAACCGCGCTGGCCCCGGCACTTTCGCCTCCACCCGCGCCCTTTCGCCGGTCACGGCAATAGTCTCCTGCCAGTAGGAGCCTTCCGCAAACATACACAGATCCAGCATCCCGCGCGCTCCATTGGCAAATTCCACTGTGACAAAAGCATTGTCCAGAATATCCGGCGTGCGGCCGTCATAGGCCTCATCCAGATGGTTCACATCCACACCCGCGCTGGCATAGACCCGCACCGGATCGCTCTGCAACGTCAGCCGCATCAAATCCCAGAAGTGGCAGCATTTCTCCACCAATGTGCCGCCCGTGCGCGCGTTAAAACGATTCCAATCGCCAACCTTTTCCAGAAACGGAAAGCGATGCTCGCGGATCGCCATCATGCGCGGGCTGCCCACGGTCCCATTGCTCAACTCCTTCAGCAGGCGCTGAACCGGCGGCATATAGCGATACTCCATCGCCACCCAAACCGGCGCCGCCCGCCCCTCTGCTTTTGCCAAAACATCCGCGCAATGCGCCGATGTGGTGCACAGCGGCTTTTCCACCAAAATCGGGTGCGGTGTCTGCAGCACATCCAGCAGGATTTCATGATGCGTGTCATTGGGCGCGGCAATCAACAGCGCATCCACCAGACCGGACCCCAGCATCTCTTTATAGTCACCAAAGGCCTTGGCCGTTCCGCCCGAGCTGTCCACCGACAGCTGGCGCATGCCCGCATCCGGGTCGCTCACTGCTGTCACCTCACAACCCTCTAGCAGGGTGAGGTTGCGGATGTGCTCCTGCCCCATCATGCCTGACCCGATCAGGCCATATCGTATCGTCATCTTAAATCTCCAAAAGCGGCAGCCCCATGGCCCCCGCAGCGCCACGCAGGGCGTCCCGATGATCGCCATAGGCCAGCGCCATATGATGCTCGAGCCCGCTCGCGATGATATCGCTCAGCACATCACCCGCCCCGCGCCCAAAACGCAAGACCCCGGAGGTGCCGGTAAAGGCCATTGGCCGCGTGAGCATCATGGCATGGCTCAAAACCATATGGGGCCGCCCATGCGCCTGACTGATCCGCATCAGCGTGACCTCACCGGCCTTCAGCGGAAACTGATAGAGCAGCGGCTGTTTGCGGTTGGTGTGAATTGTTGCCTCAGCCGCGACACCCGGTTCGATCATCGAAATCGGGGCCTGCCCGCAGTGCCAGACCACACCGGTGTCATCATCCGCGTCCATATCCACCAGATCGGTCAGAAACACCGGCGCATCCGCCGCCGCCGACAAAACCATCTGCGTAAGCGCGCCGTATACATCTGCTTCACAGGCACAGGGCACCCGCGCCTCGCCCATCATCGATGCCGGACCACAGACCGCGCCGCCATATTCGGTGAAGGTCTCCGGCCAACACCGAATGGCAAAGGCCCCGTAGCCGCCTTTTTCCTTGAGCGTATCCAGCCCCACTTTCAGGCGCAGGGAGCGGTCCAGCTCTTCCGGGTCCACCTCATCCAGCCCCGACAGCTCCGCATCCGCCTGTTTGCGCACTTCGGCGGCGGCCTCGGCAGGCACAGCGCGGGCCAGATCAAACAGATCCTCCAGCGCCAGCTCATCCACCTCAACACCAGACAGCGCCTTCATATCCGCCTTGTCATAGGCGCAGGTGTCAAACCCCGCCGGATGCTCGCCAATCCGCGCAATCCGCTGCCCGTTGACCGCTTTGGCAATCGCCCGGCCCGCCTCCGTGGCTTCCGGCACCGCGCCCAGCGTCAGCTTGCCCGAAGGCCGCCCGCCCGCGAGCATGGCGGTCAGGTCCGCCGCCACATCGCCTGTCGGGTCCGCATAAAGCCAACCAAAGGCACGGTTATTCAGACCCAAGGCATGGCTCGCCAGATTGAGCCCACAGAAGGAGTTCAGCCGCAGCCGTCCCCCCAACCGAGGTTCTGGGATCGACCAGATCGACAAAGGCTGCGCAAACGCCGCGCCAATCGCCACGGTCATGGAGGCGTCAGTAAAGGTGACCTGCAGGATCATCACCTGATCCACCTCCGCAGCCTTCAACGCCGCAATGCCTGCCTTGGTCGCCACCTCGTCAAACAGCAGCTCACGCGGGCCAACGATCTCATGGCCGGTAGCGTCGAGCGCGGCCAGCATCGCGGTTAGGTTTTCCTCTGCAAAGGGCACGTCAAAGGTGGGACGCCCCAATGGAAGAATGCCGAGTTTCATGCGCTTAAGCCCTCAGATGTCTGCGTAACTGTTGCGGAAGCTGGCATCATCGGCCAACAGCCGCGCGCCGCCGTCACCATAACAGCTGTGCTGCGCCCAGTTGGCCGCCTGCGCATCCGCCAAGGCAGAGATGTCTTTCATGTAATCAACCGCATCGCCCTCAAGCCCGGCGCGCACGGCGTCCCAATCCGGATAGGCGTTGAAGGCATCGAGCCAGATCGCCCGCCCCGCGAGAAAGCCGCTCGCGCCCGCTTTGAACGCATGCTCCAGCACATTGCGGAACTCCGCCTTGCCAGCCCCCGCCGACAGCATCACCCATGGCCGCCCGGCAAGCTGCCCCATCTCGTCAAACACCGCCTGCACCTCAGCAGAGCCATCCGCATCCGCCGCATTCACCGGGCTTTCCAGCTTGAACACATCCACGCCGTAGTCCGCCTTGGCAAATTCCTCGACCGATTTCAGAACGTCATCAGCCTTCTTGCCCTTCATCTCCACGTATTCCTTGGTCTGATACGCATCCGCCGCCAGCGGATAGACCAGCAGCTCAAACAGAAACGGAATGTCATATTTTGCACAGGCTTGGCCCACCTGCTTCACGTAATCCTTCTGCGCCTGATTGACCTCATCAGAGGCATCCGGCCGATACCAGGCCAGCACCTTCACCGCGTCACCACCCATGCGCTTGATCTTGCCCACCGACCAATTGTCGATGCTGTCAGACAGCCGCCCACCGGGGGTCTCCTTGAAAAGGCTGTCCTCCAGCGTGACCACCAGCCCCTTGTGCGGCAAGAGCGCATCAAAGCTGTAGGGAATGGCATAATGCGGGTCGAGCAACATCGCGGTGGAATGTCCTTGAAGCGTCTCCACCAACATGCCTTTGAACTTCGCGACCTCCTCCCACGGCGCGGTCTCCACCCCGTGATGTTTCGCAATCGGGCCCTTGATCGGCGGGCGCTGATCTACGGCGGTCATCTTGTAAATGCCGTTCTCATCGGCCATGCGGCGCATGCCGCTCAGCTTGCCGGGTGTCAGGGAAATCATACCTTCGTCTCCTTAAGGAAGTCGTTGAGCTGAGCGCGGCTCGGAGCCCCGGCCCGCCCGCCTTTTGTCAAACATTTCAGGGCCGCCGCGCCGTTTGCGTGACGGATTGCCTCTTCAGCGCCCATACCCTCTGCAAGCATCAGCGCAAAAATGCCGTGCCAGACGTCGCCCGCACCCAGCGTATCAATCGGGATGATCGGGAAGGCCGTCACATGGCGCACCGCATCGCCTTCGGTGAACCAAACGCCATCCGCGCCGTCGGTCACACAGACCCAGCAGCCGTGTTCTTCCGCGATCTGTAAAAGCGCGTCTTCGATATCGGCTTCCTGATAGAGCGAGCGCAGCCCCTGCATCGACAGCGCCACATGGCTTGCAGCCCCCATCAGCGCCGGATCAATCGGCGCTTCGCCGTCCAGAATACCGGGAATGCCGCGCGCGCGCGCCAGCTCCAAGGCCGCCAGCGCCGCATCCACCCGCCGCGTGTCCGTCAGCACGGCACCCAAATCAGTGAGGCCGTCAAACCAGTCGGTTTTCAGCGCCAGCCCCGCCCCGCGGAAATTCACAATCTGACGTTCGCCCTGCGCGTCTATCAGCACTGAGGAATAAGAGCTCTGCGCCCCCGCCGTGCGCGTCACGTGGGAGACATCCACGCCTTCGCGCGCCAGATCGGCCACGATCATATCGCCGATGCTGTCCTCCCCCAGCCGCGCGCCCAGCACAGCCGCGCCGCCCATTCGCGCAATCGCCACGGCGGCATTGGCGGCACAGCCCCCGCCCACGATATCCGCCTCTTCGGTGCCGTATTTCTCCGCCCGATTGGGCAAAGCTGGCAGGTGAAAGACAAAATCCACCACCGCCGCGCCGACGCACAGAATCCTGCTCATTGAGGCACCTCCAGCCCGCTTGGCACGCTGTCCGGCACGCCCAGCCGCCCCTTGATGCTCTCCGTCCCCGTCAGTGCATGCAAAAACGCCACGATCTGCGCCACCTCTGCATCATCCAGCTCAATCCGCTCGATATCGGTGCGCGACGCCAAACGCGCCCGCTCCCGTGTGTCAGAGAACGCCAGAAAATCCACCTTCGCCAGCCACGGCACCTCCGGCAGCACCGCATTGTCCTTTTCCCAAGCCTCAAAGGCGCCGCGCGGGTCCATGTGATGGCGCACCATGCCCTCAAGACTGTCGTAGGCTCCGTTGTGGCCATAAGGCGCCGTCAACGCCACATTGCGCAGCGCGGGCGTGCGGAAACGGTAGGCATCCTCCAACCGGTCAGACGCCCCCATGCGCCCCACGTCGCGCACAATCGGATCCCATTGCCGCGTCTTTCCCGGCCCAAAATGCGGCAGCATCAGCGCGTGAAACTTCTGATCCGTCATCAGCGGCCCCGCATGACAACTGCTGCACATCGCCTTGCCGTAAAACAGATCCATACCGGCCTTTTGTTCGGCATTCAGCGCCGCCGTATCGCCGTTCAGATAGGCATCAAACGGGCTGTCATAGCTCTTGAATTCCGTGCCTTCAAAGGCGGCCAAAGCGTTGACAATATGGGTGATATTGATGTCGAGCGCCTGATCCACATCGTCATAGGCGGCGATGAACATCTCCGCATATTCCGGGATGATCCGCACCCGTTTGGCCACAATCGGCCAGACATTGTCGATCCGGTCATACACCGCCCCTGCGATCTGGTTTTCCTTCGGATTGCCCGCCATCTCAAACTCGGCCGTCATCGGAAACAGCGCTTGGGCTGCAAGGATCGAATTGAGCCCATCCGGCAGCCATTCCTGTGCCGGGCTGTCAAAGCCGGTCTCGTAAATATCGCTCACCGACAGGCGGCCGTCGTGAAACAGAATGTCGATCTCTTTCGCCGCCAGATTCCACAGCGCGGGCGCATTGCGCGGGATGCGTTTCACAATCCGGCTGTCGCCTGTGCCCGGCGTCCGCTCCCGCCCCAGCCCATCGCCACCCTCGCCAATCCCAAGGCTCAGCCCGTCGCCAGAGCCAAGCTCCGGATGG
Source organism: Shimia sp. R9_2 (assembly GCF_017743735.1). Classification (GTDB taxonomy): domain Bacteria; phylum Pseudomonadota; class Alphaproteobacteria; order Rhodobacterales; family Rhodobacteraceae; genus Shimia. The sequence continues at coordinate 69,491 of NZ_JAGHRO010000012.1, read as the reverse complement.
TGGCAGGTGGCGCAGGCAATGTTGCGGTTGCCCGACAGGATCGGATCAAAAAACAGCAGCTGCCCGATCTTGGCCTGACGCGGATCAAACTGGATGAAATCATCCTCTTGCAACGGCTGCGGAAGCGGGCTCCCATACGCGGGCGCACACGTGAGAGCGCCAAGAACTGCGATGAGGGAGAGAGAATGAAACGCTTTGTTTTTGCTGCACTTTTGGCTAGCACGACACCCGCTTTGGCCGAGATCGAAACCGGCCGGGATTACATGGATGCCAAAGAGTACACCAAAGCGATGCAGGAGCTTCTGCCAGCCGCCAACAGCGGCAATGCCGAAGCCGAGGAATTGATTGGCGTGATGTATGCGCTTGGGCTGGGTGTGGAGCGTGATGACGTCCGTGCATTTGAGTGGTACCTGCGCGCCTCGCTCAAGGGCCACGCCGGCGCGCAAAGCGGCATCGGCTGGTACTACGAGGTCGGCCGGGGCATGCCCGCGCCCGATCTCGTGCGCGCCTACATGTGGTACACACTTTCCGCGATCGGAGGCGATCCTGATGCGGCCATTTCCCTTGAGGAAGTGGTGAAAAAGATGACGGACGAGCAAATTCAAAAAGCCCATATTCTGGTGGATGACTACCGGACCTGGCTCTATCCATTCCGGTGATTTTGGGGTGTCGGGCCGCGGCAATCCTGCGTCGGCCCGACACCAATCTTGCGTTAGATCAATACCTTAGTTCAGGTCAGACGCCATACCAGCTTCGATATCCGCCTCAGCTTCGGCCACCGCAGATGTCAGCGCGTTAAAGATCTCATCGCCACCTTTGATGTTGCCTTTGAACCAGTCATAAACCGGTGCGGCAGCCTCTTTGAACGCAGCCTTTTCCGCAGGTGTCGGCACATAGAGATCCCCGCCACCGGCGACAAAATCTTCATAAGCTTTGATCGACTTGCGCTTTGGTGAGGCAAAAGTCGCCTGCTGCAACGCGGAGAAGCCATCCACAACCACACGGCGCATGTCTTCTGGCATGCTGAGGAATTTCTGGTTGTTCATCCACCACAGCGCACCCATGTAGGCGTGCCCATCCAGCGTCACATACTGCAGGCCCGCATCCGGGAACTTCATGCCCATGATGTCGGTGATGCCGTTTTTGGAGCCTTCAACCACACCGGTCTGGAACGAAGTGAAGAGCTCAGGCCATGGGATCGGGGTTGGGGACGCGCCCAGCGCACGCACCAGCTCCTGCGGCAGGTCGGCCACCACGGTGCGGATCTTCAGGCCTTCCATATCAGATGGGGATGCCACGCGGCGTTTGGTGTTGGCAAAGTTGCGCCAGCCGCCGGTGTTGCCGATGGTCATCAGACGAATGCTGTCTCCGGAATCCGCCAGCGCCATCTCGCGCATTTTGCGGGTGAAATCGCCCGCCAGAACGGTCTCTGCAATGCGGTCATTGGCCATCAGATAGGGCAGGTCCAGCACCTGCACATAGGGGAAGATGCCCGACGCGCCGCCGGAGGTGGAGATGTAGACATCAATCGTGCCGTCAGCCACGCCCTGCAGACATTCCGCCCCCTTGGAGCAGAGCTGCGTGCCGATGAACAGCTCAACCTCGATGGCCCCGTTGGACGCGCTTTCCACAAAGTTTTTGAACACCACGAGGCCGTCATAATCCTCGTCGTTTTCATTGGAGTTGGCGGTCGCGCGGATCGTGTAATCCGCCGCCTGCGCGGCGATCGCGCTGCTGGCGACCAGCGCGGCAGTCGCCACCGCTTTAAAGGTTTTGCTGAACATAATTATCCTCCCTGATATCGTTCAAGCTTTTGATGTTACTGCACAAACCCTGTTAATCTTGGAATTGTCATGGAAATGGCAGGCACATAGGTAATGAGGAAGATCACAAAGACCTCCACTGCGAGGAACGGTAGAATCGCCTTGGCGATGGTCTCCACCCGCTCCCCGGAAACCGAACTGGCCACAAACAGCACAAGCCCCATCGGCGGCGTCGCCAGACCCACGGTCAGGTTGACGCTCATGATGATAGCGAAATGCACCGGATGCACACCCAGATCGACAAAGATTGGCCCCAGAATTGGCCCCAGAATGATGATCGCCGGCCCCGCATCCAAAAACATGCCCACCGCAAACAGCAGCACGTTGATCAGGAACAGCAGCACCAGCGGGTTTTCCGACAGGCCCAAAATAAAGCCCGCCATGGTCTCCGGCGCATGGCTCAGGGACACCACGGTCTTAAAGGCCACCGCCGCCCCCACCAGAAGCAGCACAGTCGCACTTGCCAGCCCCGCGCGCATCAGAATGCCCGGCAGGTCGCGCACCTTCAGCAGGCGCAGAATGAACAGCCCGACCACCAGCGCATAACCCACTGCGACAGCAGAGGCTTCGGTCGGGGTGAACACCCCCACCAGAATACCGCCCAGAATAATGATCGGCGTCTGCAGCGGCACCACCGCCTTTTTGCAGATGATACGGAAATCCGCGCTCACCGTTCTGCGAATGCGCAGCAGGATCACATGGGCGATCGGCAGGAACACAAGGAACACGAGCCAGCCGTTCACCGCGATGTTCACCCCGGAGGAGGCAAGAATAGCCGCAATCGCCGAGTACAAACCAAAGAGCACACCGGCAAAATTGATCCGCAACAGCACAAAGCTGAAACCGGCTTCGGTCTTGCTAATGGTCTGCCCGGCGGTCACGATCCGCTCCGCCTTGGGCAGGTCGTATTTGTCCGCCATCAGGCGCACCATCACCATCAGGCCGACGCCCACCAGCACGCCCGGCACGATCCCCGCAAGGAACAGCGCGGCCACGCTCTCGCCCATGACATAAGCGTAGATGATCATGATACCCGAGGGCGGGATGATCGGCCCGATCACCGAGCTTGCCGCCGTGATCGCCGCCGCAAATTTGCGCGAATAGCCGTTCTTCTCCATCGCCGGAATGAGCGTGGACCCCAGCGCCGATGTGTCCGCCACAGCCGATCCCGACAGGCCCGCAAACAGGATCGAGGACAGAATGTTCACATGCGCCAGCCCGCCGCGCAGATGCCCCATCAGGGCTTGGGAAAACTCCACGAGGCGTGTGGTAATACCGCCCCGGTTCATCAACTCACCTGCAAGCACAAAGAACGGCAGGGCCATCAGCGGAAAGCTGTCCATGCCGTTGTAAACATTGCGATACAGCAGCGCGATGTCCCGCTCCTGCCCATTGAGCCACAACAGCAATCCGGGTGACAGCAGCAGCGCAAAAAACACCGGCAGGCCGATCATCAGGAAGATCAGGAAAAGCGGTAGAAAAAACGCCAGCATCAGTCCGCCGCCCCCATGGCCATTGCAAATTCATCGGTGTCAGGAAGCTCGGTTTCTGGGCTGATCAGCGCCATAATCGTGCGCAGGATCAGTTCTACGGTGACCACACTCAGCATCACCGCGCAAAACAGCAGTGAGCCGTACATGTAGCGCAGCTTGATCTTGAAGCCCTCGCCGCCAACCCACTCAAGCGGCACGCGCAGCGAAGAGCTGTCAAAGTTGCCGCCAAAACCAAACGTATGCGCCTGACCGTGCTGCACCGCGATCATCAGCACCGCAAAGGAGAAACACAGCAGCACCAGATTGAGCACCAGCCCCGGCACCCGTGACAGCATGTTGGGCAGCGTATCAATCGCCACAAACCCGCCCCAACGCATCGCCGATGGCGCCATCAGACCAACCAGCCACAACATCAGAAACCGCGCCGCCTCATCCGGCCAGGCCAGAGCGTTGTTTAGCACATAGCGACAGAAAACCTGTGTCAGAATCACGATGACCATCAGCGCCAGCGCCAAAGCCCCCAGACGTCTGCACAGGCGCAAAATGTGGGTATTAACCCACGCCAAAGGCCGTAAGACCAACATCATTGCGATATATCCTCCCAAAAATATCGCGCCGAAACCACATTTCTATCGAAAGTAATTTCGTTTTTTTCGATTAGGTCACAAAACGAAGCTACACGTCAACCCATTTGACTCACCCCGCCACCACAAAGCCCACATCATGGGCCGTGGCGAGAGCCTTCATCTCAGGATCAAACTGCGCATCGGTCACCAGAGAGTTTACGTCTGCCAGCGTGCCAAAGGACACCGGCGCAAAGCTTCCGAACTTAGAGCTGTCCAGCGCCAGGATCACGTTGCGTGCACTGGAAATGATCGCCGCGCTGACCGCGCTTTCCTCCAGATCATAGTCCACAAGATCCCCGTCACGCCCCATGGCCGCAGCCCCGACAACGGCGATATCGGCGCGAAATTTGCGGATAAAATCAACCGCTGTGGCGCCAAGAATGGCGCCATCCACACCCCGCACAACACCAGCCGGGATCATCACCTGAACGCCGGGAAACTCTCTTAAAATATTGGCAATATGCACAGAATCCACAACCACGCTCAGCCCGACATGATGGCTCAGATGACGCGCCACAGCCATGGTGGTGGTGCCGCCGTTGAGGATCACACTGGCATGGTTTGGGATTTGAGCGGCGATGGTGGCCCCGATGGCATCCTTCTCATCGCGCATGATTTCCTTGCGCACATCAAAGCCCGCATATTCCGTGCCCGCCGCCAGCGTCGCCCCGCCGTGAAAGCGGATGATCTGGTTGTCCTCAGCCAGCATGGTCAGGTCTTTTCGGATGGTTTGCGGCGTGGTGTCCAGCCGCTCCGCCAGCTCCTCAACCATGGCACGCCCGGCCTGTTTGAGCAGCTTCAGGATCTCCTCCTGACGCGCGCGTGTCTTGGCACGTGCCCTCATCATCTCCCCTCCGTTTCTTTCGATTTCTAGATCAAACCGAAAGAAACACCAAGAGAGTTTCACGAATCTGCACAATTCAGGCGCGTTTTGCGAGGCAAAGTGAAACCAAAGACACGCTCAAAACGCGCTTTTGACAGCTTGAGCCGCGCCTAATCTTTCGTTTAGCAGAACCGCTTGTAGTCCGCGATCAGAGCATTGAGATCATCATAGTGATAGAGCTTCCCGCCGTAGGCCAGCACGCCCTCGTCGCAAAATTCACGGATGGTGCGCTCCGAATGTGAGATCATCACCACCCGAGACGCCTCAATCCGCTCACGCAAAGCGTGCTCGCTTTTCTTGCGAAACCGCTGATCGCCAACGGCGGTGATTTCATCCACCAGATAGCACTCAAAACGGATCGCCAGCGAAAGCCCGAATGCGAGCCGCGCCTTCATGCCGCTGGAATAGGTCTCAATCGGTAAATCCAGCGAGGGCCCGAGTTCGGCAAACTCCTGCACCTGCGCCAGCACCTGTTCCGTATCACAGCCATAGACCCGCGCGACAAAGCGCACGTTCTCCACGCCAGTCATCAAGCCATTGAACCCTTTGGAAAACCCCATGGGCCAGCTGACCTTTTCCGTGCATTTCACAGCACCGGATGTGGGCGGCTCGATCCCGGCAATCATCCGCATCATGGTGGATTTGCCCACACCGTTGTGGCCCATCAGCGCGATGTTTTTACCCTCGGCAAACTGATAGCTGGCGTCCTCCAGAATGCGTTTGTGCACCCCTTTGACGTGATAATCCTTGGTCACATGCTCAAAGGCGATCACGGCTCACGCCCTCTGTTTGCGGGTGATCCGCTCTGCAAACAGCGCGATGATCACCAAAACCGCGGCCAGCGACAGCGGATAGGCAATGTTGAGCACATCGCTGCGGTAGTTGGCGTAAAATCCTTCGCGGGTCCATTCCACGATATGCAGCAGCGGGTTCCATTTGAGCACCGCCACCGCCTCGGGCGGCAGGGCGGACGGGATGTAAAACACACCAGAGAGAAAAAACAGCGGCCGCGCCACCAGCTTTTCCACATGCTGCCAGGCTTGGGTGCGCTGATAGAGCATGGCGTTGATCGCGCCCACGCCAAAGCCCAAAAAGCATGTTGCACCAAAGGCATAGAGCAACCGCTCCGGATGGGCGGGCAGCTCCGCCCAGCCCACGATCATCAGCCCGCCGTAAACCAGCGCATTGATCACCAGAAAGGTCAGCGCGATCAATGTGAGCCGCGCAAACAGCGTGTCGGGCTCTTTGATCATCGGGTAGCTCAGCAGGGATTTGTTGGTGGTGAAGGCCCGCATCAGCGACACGGAGAGCTTGTTATAAAGATCCAGCGTCAGCACGGCGGTGGCAAAAAACAGCGCCAGCGACGCGCCAAAGGGCGCTTGTCGTCCGATCAGGTAAAACAGCCCCACCATAAAGCCCACGGAAATCACCGGCTGGGCAATCGCCCACAGATAGCCCACATGCGAGGTGCCGAAAGTCATGCGCGTTTCGCGCAGGGTGAGCGCGGCCACCACCCGCATTTGCATCCAGATCGCGTGCAGCATCCCCTGCCCTCACCGCATATGATCGCGCACCGCATAGCCCACAAGGGCGGCAATCGCCCAGACGGCAAAAGCGGCGGCGGCAATCAGCAGAAAATCCCGAAGCCGCAGCGGGTAAGCCGGCTCACTGGGCACAAAAGGGCGGGCAAACACGCCGAGATAGCGCTGTTGCCGGTCCGCATCCAGCCGCGCCGCTTCCAGTGAGGCCATGGCGGAGGCATAGGTCTGTTCGGCAAATTGCTTTTCAATCACCAGCGCCTCATAGCCCGCGAGCGTTTCCGCGGTTTTGGCGCTTGCCGCCTGCCCGGCCGCGCCGATCAGGCTTTTGCGCTCTGCAATCTGCTGACGATAGGCTCTGGCCTGACGATTGAGCTGTTTCAGGATGGGCGAATTCTCCCCAACAGAGCCTGCCACCTCATCAATCTGGGACTGCACTTTCACCAGGTTGGCCTCCAGCGACGAGACCAGCTCCGCATCCAATTGCGCATTGACCATCGGGTCCACCGCACCGCTTTCTGCGCGAAAGGCCACCAGATCGAGGCTCACATCGCGCACCCGCGCCTCGGCACGGGCCACCTCATCAGCGGCAAATTGCACTGAATCCCGCCGCGCGGTCTCAGAAAGCTCGTTGACCAGCCGGTCGGCGGCCGCCAGCGCGCTGCGCGCCACCCGCACCGCCGTGCCGGGATCAAAGGCCTGCACCTCAAAGCTCACAATGCCGGTGGTGCTGTCATAGCTCGTGCTGATGCGCCACTGCCAATACTCCACCATATCCTCAAAGCTGCTCTCCGGGCTCAGACGGGCAATCGTATCAATATGGTCCTGGGAAAAATGGCCGCGCAGATTGAGCTCGTCATCGATCTCGCGCAGAAGGTCCGGGCTTTCCAGATAGTTGCGCACCACATAGCTGTCAGAGGTGTGGCTGCTGCTGGCGGGAAATCCGGTGACCGAAGCCATCAGATCCGGCGTGCCGCCGCCATCAAGAGAGCGGATCACAAAGCTCGCGCTGGCCGCGTAACGGTCTGTCGCGACAAAGCCGAAATAGCTCGCCGCCATGGCCACCGGCAACAGAAACAGCGCCACAAATGAGGCCAGCAGCCCCCAACGCTTGCGCCGGTGCGGCGCGTTTTTCGGCCCCGCCTGCACAACGCCAAGAGGCCCATCAAACGCAGGCACCGGTTTGAGCAATTTGATTTCAGCCATGCCGTCCCTTTCTGGCCCCTTCTGGCGGAATGTGAGGCCCCCGCCCCATTGGTTACTGCCCAGTTTACGCCCGAAGGGTTTACGAAATGTCAGCATCTCCACATGCGCCCACAAATCCTGCCCACTCGTGCCGTCTCACCCGCCTGCCACACGCCAGAACGGATCACGTTTCACATACTCCAGTAGCCAGCCGCGCGCGGCAAAGGTTGGCCGGTCTGCCAGCGACGGCTCCGTCCAGCCAAACACCTGTGCGCGGTGGGCGGCGTCGATCTCCTGCCCCTCCGCCAGATAGCGCGTCATCACCCGCGCCACATCACTCTCCGGCAACAACGCCTTGCGCAGATAGAGCGAGGCCATATCGCGCGGCACCGCGTCTTCGCGGCTCAGAACCAGATGGGCGATGCGTTGCTTGAGAAAGATCGCCTCCATTCCGGAGACATCGCACAGCCCCAGCGCCACCGGCAGCGGCGCGGCGCGATCCGGCAAAAAATGCTGCGCCCTGCGCAACGCGCGCAGGCACGCAAGGCGCAGCGGCACGCTGGCGTCTTCCATCATCACCGAGACCCGCAGCCCCGCCTGCCGCAGCTGACGCACCCCGGCCACAAAGCTGCGGATGATCGCAGGACGCAGCAGGCCCAGATAAGGGTGCGGTTTGATCACTACGCGGCGCAGGCCTGTTGCGTCAGCCGCCGCCAAAACCGCCGCAATGCCGCGCAGGCCCGAGAGCGAGCTGTAATTGTCTGCCTGCCCGCCAAACCCTTCCCAGGTTGGTGCGTAAAACAGGGCCGGATCCGCATCACAGCTGCGCGCGGCGCGGATCTCCGGCATGGGCTGCACAAAGGTGTCGCCCATCATCACCAGCCGCCCTCTGTCCACGTCATCAGCGGTGAAAATCCCCGCCTTCAGGTAGCGGTCCCGCGCCAGTGGCCCGGCGATGGAGACATAATCATAAATCCGTGCGGCCGGGCGCATCGACGCGCCTTTGTTGCTCTCCCCATGCAGGGTCAGCACATGGCGAATATCCCGCCGGGTGACCGTCTGCAGATTGGAGCGCGCATTAAACGGGTAAAACACCACCCCGCCCGCCGCCACCGGCAGGCGCGCGGCCCGTCTCTTGATCCATCTGACATCCAATTCCTGAGGCAACCGCCCCAAGGCGCGCTGCAAACGCAGCAGGGGTTTCTGACGCAAAAACAAAGGCGTATCGGTGACGCCAAAAGCCCCACTTTCAAAAAACGGGCGGATCTGTGTCACCGCTGAGAGCACCGGACTGTCCAGATAGACCGCCTGATCCGGCAGCCCATCGGGAGCCGAGGACACGCGCAATTGCCCCGCCTCCATATCCTGAAGCTCCGGCGCGGCGGCAGGCTTTTTGGGGGAAATATCTGGATTGGGAGTGCGCGCCAGAAGCATTAGATCACAAGCGCACCACCAGATTTTCGCTCATCAGCATCTTGCCCGCTGGGGAGGACATCATCGCGATCACATCCGCCACATGCTCCGGCTGCATGATCGTGCTGGGATCTTCATCCGGGGCCAAAGTCTTGCGCAGATCGGTGGCGCAGCGCCCGGGCGACAGGCAGACCACATCGATGCCGTAAGGCGCAAGCTCCTCGCGCATGACCTCTGACATATTGATCACCGCCGCCTTGGAGGTGGAATAGCTCATCCAGCCAGAGCGCCCGTTGACACCGGCCGTGGAGGCAATATTGATCACCTTTTCAAGGGGATGGCTGCGCAACAGAGCCTCTTGCACAAAACGGAACGGCGCATAGAGATTGATCTGCATCGTGCGCTGAAAATCCGCCATATCGGTTTCATTGATCGACGCCGGCTTGGTGAAACCTGCGTTGTTCACAATAGCGGTGATGGCGATGTTTTCCGCCGCGAGCCGGTCAAACACATCCGACACCGCCTGCGGATCAGAGAGATCCGCCTCAACCGCCACAATCTGACGGTTGCCAGCAATCGCGCGCACCTCTGTCACCGCATCGTCAAAATGCCTTGAGCGGCGCGCCACCATCACGATGCAGGCCACATCATCCATGCCGCGGGCAAAGCGCCGCGCCGTGGCCAGACCGATGCCTCTGGAGGCGCCGCTGATCAAAACAGTCTTAGTCATGGGCAGCGGCCTTTCTGTTGCTGTGAAACCCCTTCATCATCTCTTGCGCGATGACAAAATCCTCGGGCGTCGTCACTTTCCGGTTGCGGCTGAACCCTTCCAGCGCCTGCACTGGCTGCCCGGTCATTTCCACGACCATGACGCTGTCCTCATTGTAGACCGCACCGGTGTTGCGCGCGGCAACATGCGCCTTTTGCAGCGTAGCGCGGTCAAATTTCTGCGGCAGCTGAATGTCAAAGACCCTATCGCGCGACACGCCGCGCCGCACCTGACGGGTTTCGGTATCAATCCGGCACATGGAAAAGGCGATCGCATGGCAATAGCCCGCGTTTTCGGCCTCACAGGCAATCAGATCGCTCAGCATCTCGGGGTTGATGAACGGCCGCGCCGCCTCATGCAGCACAACAACATCGTGAGACGCCGCCGCCGCCAGCGCCGCGCAGCTTTCCTGACGGGTTGCTCCGGCGGGCACCACCTGAAACGGCAGGCGGCCGCAATAGGCCTCCATCAGCTGTTGTGTGCGCTCTTCAAATCCTTCCGGCGCGTTGATCAGCACCTCGGCCACATGTGGCGAGCGCACCGCCGCAATCAGCGAATGCGCCACCATCGGGTGGCCTGCGAGTTTGTAAAACTGTTTGGGTTCATGATGTTCCGCCCGCGCGCCCACGCCGCCAGACAGCAGCAAAAAAGAGACCCGAGGGGTGCAAAGCGGACGTGTCAGAGGGTGTAAATTCATCAGGCGTCGCCTTTATGCGCTGGTTTGCGCCACCCGTTGCGAGCGAAACATCGGCTGGCCGGTGCCGTCAGGGCCAGACTTGGGGGCCAACCTGCCAAATGCACCCTCAGGGGCACCCTGCCCGATCAGGTTAGCGCCCCCAGCCGCACCGCCCAGTGCACATCCCGAAAGCTCTTCGGAATGATGCCTGAGACCAGCGGTTCTTACGTCTGTATCCATTTTGGTCGTCAACTTTCTGTTTCGCGCCCAACGGGCGTAACCCAATGGTACAAATGGACTTTTTCCATTGTCGCCAAATGCACTTCTGTACGGTGGCGATCACGAAGCCATTTCTTGTCTCCGTGACTCCATTTTTGGCGAAAGTGGTTACTGATCTGATAACACTTGTGCAGAATTCGGGGCACAGACTGTGCAACGCGCGCCTTCTTGCCCCTGCGGCAGGCGGCAGTACCGCAGTCCCTCGTCGACACTCAGGCCGAGGCATGCTGCTCCATCGCGTCGCGCCCGCCTTGCAACCCAAGGAAGAGAAGTGCAGTTTTCCTATATTTTTAAGTACATTGCAGGCTTCACGCCACCTTAGAGTACGCGCTCCAACGCTCCGAAAAACCTCGAAATCTCCCCTGATCCAGCCGCCAAACCCTTAACAAAAGTTGACTCAAATCTCGCGCATTTGAGGCAAATACCGCCTTCAAACCTGCCCCAAAACACGAGCTACAGGGCAAAAACTGCCTCTGGTACAGGCCGCAGAAGTCACTTGGGAAGAATCAGAGACACGCTCAGGCCGAAACCGCGCAAAGAGAAAGCCGCCTAGCGGGCGGCCTACAGATCACACAACACTGCCAAGCTTATAGGCATCGATCGCCAGATCACGACACAGCAGCCGGGCGATCTCATTGGCATCAGAACGGGTCAGCACACCGCGGGCGCGCTGCTGCGCCAGATGCTGGCTCACGCCGCGCCGCCACATATCGTGACGCGCAGGAATGGACATGAAGGCGCGCGTGTCATCATTGAACCCGGCAAGGTTCCAATACCCGGCGGTCTCCACAACCTGATCCAGATACCGCGCGATGCCGTTTGCGCTGTCCGAATAGCGCCAAGGTGCGCCAAGGCGCAGCGCTGGCCAATGGCTGACCATCGGCGCGAGCTCGCGGGCAAAAGCGCTTTCATCAAGGGTAAAGAGCAGGATGTTCATTTCCCGCACATTGCCCACCCGCGCCAGAAGCGCACCCAGACCACGCACCCAATTCGCGCCAACCGGCATGTCCGCCCCGACCTGAGGGCCGTATTTTCCGTGCAGCACCTTGTTGGTGTTGCGCATGCTACCCCCACGGATCTGCATCACAAGCCCGTCTTCCACTGACATCTGCGCCATTTCGGTCAACATATGCCCGTAAAAACCCTGCGACTCTTTCGGTGTGATCGTTCCGGCCAGCGCCTTGGCAAACAGCGTCGCCGCACGCTTTTCCGTCAGATAGCAGGTCGCCAGTTCACCCACTTCGTGATCCGTTGCAGTTGCCCCGTTTGCCATGAAATAGGCCCGCCGCTCACGCAGCGCCTCAAGATATCCGGCAAAGCTCGCGGTGTTCTCACCGGTGATTTCTCCCAGCGTCGCAACATCGGCGCGGAAATCCGGATGGGTTGGGTCCAGCACGGAATCCGGGCGGAATGTGGGAATGATCTTGCCGCGCAGTTTCTGCAGGCGCGCCGCCTTGTGGCTGGTCAGATCATCAAGCGCGCTGTCGGTTGTGGCCAGCGCATCAATATTGAAGCTCTGCAACAGCGCCTGAGGCCGCATGCGCGAGGATTTCAGCTCCGCATCCACGCGATCATAAATGCTGTCTGCGGTCTCCGCGTTCAGCGGCATCGCCACGCCAAACACATGCACAAGCGCATGGGAAATCCACAGATGGCTCGGCGTGCCGCGGAACTTGTGCCAGTGGTTCGCAAACAGCTGGAACGCCGCACGCGGATTGCGCGCCTCTCTGGGCACACCGATGCCGATGTCCTCCAGCCAGACACCCTGGCTCAGCAACATGCGGATCACGGAGACATCCGGATCAATGAAGACTTCTGCCGGGTCCGAAAACGGGCGGTTCTCTGCAAACCACTCTGGCAAACAATGCCCATGCGGCGAAACAATTGGCAGCGCCTGCACAGCCTCATAAATATCAAGCGCCGCATCCGACAACTGCAGTGTCGGCACGGAGTGACTTACAAGGTTCATTACGGCTTCGCCCATTGTTCTTGTTCTCTCTGCTAGTCCAAGCGGCCCAAGCGACCGCATGACGCGCGCCTTTGACGTCCTTTGACCTCACGGGCTGCGCTCTGTTCTGGTCCCTCCCAGATGCCCACAGATTGATTTACGAGACACTAACGCGACAGCGCCCAAGTCCATCGCGACATCCAAGACACGCGGCTGAAAGAGCTGCCAAATTCGCCAGATCTCTCATGCTGAAACGGTCCCGACACCGGCACCGCACAGCCCCCAGATGTGCGCAGTAGGATCAGCGGCCACACGCGCCCTTTTCACACAGGCAAATGCCTAAAATCCGCAAAGGCTTGGCCTGTCAGACAAAAAATGGCCGGATCGGTATCACCTTGCCTTGCGTCCGACGCTTATGCGCCGCATCAGGGCCGTGGATCACTGGCTCAAATCAAGATCGCGCCTGCCCGCATTCGCCCCAAGGCTGTATGCGTGCCAAACTTCCCTGACCGCCCGGAACGCGACGCAGCGCTTGCGGCAAAGAAATTTGCATTCAATTTACTCTTTTTTCTTTGAGATCCGAAAAGTAGCTATAGTTTTAGTAAAGGTTTAACTGCACCTGTGCAGATCAGACTTCTAGAGCTGGGCACACCAGCCGCTAAGATTATTCACGCCCTCCGCCTTGACCGGAGACAAGATATTTTCGGAACCGACAACATGTCCTCCAAAGCCAATATCCTCACAGACCTCTCCGTGGTGCATGTTATGTATTCCGGCCGTGTAACACTTGAGGGTCTTCGAGATCCTTGGCGCGAGGCTTACACCTCTCCGGATTTCAAACGCGGCATGAATGAGGTTGTGGATTTCAGCGCGGTCACCGACTTTGACATCGGCTTTGACGAGCTGCTCGCCTTTGCCAAGACCTCACAAGAGATCCACTCCAGATACGGCCACAAGATCACCGTCTGCCTGATTGCGCCGGATAAGGCCTCAACCGGCTTTGCCGATATGTTCATCGACCTCGCGCAGGCCATGCAATACGACAACGATGTCATGATTGTGCAGGGCTATCCTGAGGTCTTTGCTATCCTCGATCTCTCTGACGAAGAGATCGCCCAATTCCCCGAACCCTGCCGGAAAGAAGCGCATCTGCTGTAGATGCGCCTCCGGCGACCGCCCTCACCTGAGAGGGCAGCCCTTAAAATCAGTAGCTGTGTTCGCCGTAGATCTTGGTCAGATCGCCGCCCCAATCCCCGTGGTATTGCGCCAACAGCTCATCGGCGGGCACCTGACCGGTTTCTACGCTTTCCTGCAACGCGCTGAGGAAATGGGTCTCATCCGGCACCAGCCCGCCAGCCCCGGCCTGCCCGCGCGCCTTCAGGCCCGCCTCAGAGATCTTCAGCACTTCACGCGCCAGCTCATGCATGTTGATCTTGCCCACCTGGGCCTGCAGCGCCTGCTCGCTCGCGGCCACACGCAGCGCCTCGCGGGTCTCCGCATCCCAGCCCTTGACCAGATCCCAGGCCGCATCCAGCGCGGATTGATCATACATCAGCCCCACCCAGAAGGCCGGCAGCGCACAGAGTCGCCGCCACGGGCCACCATCGGCCCCGCGCATCTCCATGAATTTCTTGATCCGTGCCTCCGGGAAAGCGGTGGTCAGATGGTCTGCCCAATCGCTCAGGGTTGGCGTCTCACCGGGCAGCGCAGGCAGCTCGCCTTTGAGGAAATCGCGAAAGCTCATGCCCAGCGCGTCAATATATTTGCCGTCGCGGTAGACAAAATACATCGGCACATCGAGCGCATATTGCACCCAGCGCTCAAAGCCAAAACCCTCTTCAAACACAAAGGGCAACATGCCGGTGCGCGCATCATCCAGATGCCGCCAGACCAGACCCCGGGTGGATTTCACCCCATTGGGTTTGCCATCCAGAAACGGCGAATTGGCAAACAGCGCATTGGCCACCGGCTGCAGCGCCAGCGCCACGCGCAGCTTCTGCACCATGTCCGCTTCGCTTGAGAAATCGAGGTTCACCTGCACAGTACAAGTGCGATACATCATGACCTTGCCCATGGTGCCCACACGGTCCATGTAATCGGTCATCAGCTTGTAACGCCCTTTGGGCATCACCGGCATCTCGTTATGGCTCCAGATCGGGGCCGAGCCCAACCCGATGAAGCCCACGCCAATCTTGTCGGCGATGTCTTTCACATCTTTGAGGTGCTGATTCACCTCGTCACAGGTCTGGTGGATGTTCTCCAAAGGCGCGCCGGACAGCTCCAGCTGCCCACCGGGCTCAAGGCTCACATTGGCGCCGTCTTTTTCCAGACCGATCAGCTTGCCGACCTCTTCCAGAGGGGCCCAGCCATGGCCGTCGCGCAGCCCTTCCAGCACCGCCAGAATGGAGCGTTCGCCCTCATATGGCAGGGGTTTCAGGCTGTCCTTGCAGTAGCCGAATTTCTCATGCTCGGTGCCGATCCGCCAGTCTTCGCGCGGCTTGCAGCCGGAGCTGAGGTATTCAGCCAACTGGTCATGATGCTCGATCGGGCCGCCGCCGGACTGGGGAATGGACATGGCGTTTGCTCTGCTCCTGAGACTGGTTTCAGGCGTCTGTGGTGGGGTTTTTTGCAGGCCGTGTCAATGCAGCCTGCGATCCTCTTTTGCCCAGATCACAACCGGGTGATCAGGCGCGGCCTTCAGCTGCGCCAGCATATGTTCGGTCTTGATGCCGTCCAGACTGGCAAAGGCATCAAACAGCGCGTCGCTCCCCGCCGCATTCACCGGGATGTGCAGCGGAGCCTGCCCGGGTTGGTAAAGCGCCCAGACCGGCGGCTGGCTGCGGCCATCCAGCACCACGCGGCTGAGGCTGCGCATCGCCACGCTGCCGCCGTTGAGCGGACCGAAATAGGCGACCTCACCCTCATCCACCTGCACCACGCCAGGCCCACCCTGCCCAATCCGAAACCGCGCTCGCTGAATGCCGCTGACGATCAGCACAGCCCCCACAGCCACAAGCCCGATGCCCAGCCATTTCAGAAGGCCAAAGCCGCTGGCCCACCACAGCCCAAGCAGCAAAACCGCCGCGCCTACCAAGGTCTCGCGCCACTGCACCAAAGCCGCCCGCGCCTCCGGTCGAAAGAAACTCATCGTGTACTCCTCATAGCCCTAGCCCGGCGGCACGCCGGGCAGCGCCCAACCGCCCCCATGGGCGGGCGCTTCGCTTCCCACCCGCGGCTGGGCCCTGCCCTCTCGATGGGAACGACTCAAATGAAACCTCACCCCGCATGCGCTTCCACATCCGCAAACAAAGCCATCGTAAACTGCCCGTTGAGTTCAAACCCTATGGCCTCATAAGCCCGCGCCGCAGCCGCACTGGCGGCAAACAGGATCGCCTGTGTCACGCCCTGCGCCTTGGCTTCCTCCAGATGCAACGCCACCGCCCGCCGCGCCAGCCCCTGCCCGCGCTGCTCCGGCGGCGTGTAGACACCGCCGATCTGCACCACATCCGGCAGGCTGGCGTTAAAGCCGGTCATCGCCACAGGCACGCCTTCACGCAACAGAATGCGGTGACTGTCGCGCGCCATATAGGCGGCAATATCCTGTTTTGCCGTCTGCTCCGCCGCCAATCGGCTCAGCCCCATCACCGCCGCGTTGTAATCCGCGCGCCAATCTTCGGCCAGATGCTGCAGATCCGGCGAGATCGGGCACAGCGCAAACCCGGCGCAATCCGGCATCCGCATAGCGCCCAGCGCCAGCCGGTATCCCGGTTCCGGTCGGCTGATCGTGGTGGGCCGCGTGCTCAGGCCCGACGCCTCAAGAAACAGCGCCGCCTGCTGCGTCTCACCAAGCACGCCCAAGACCGCACGGCCCTGCCACAACGGCTCCACTGCCTGCCAGTCAACCGCACCGGCATCAGGCGCCTGCAACAGAATCATGCCTTCATTGGTGCGCGCAAACAGCGCCGGCCCGCCCTCGGTGCGCGCCCAGATCTGCAACCCACGTGGCGCGGCGCTGCCAAGACCATAGTCGCGGAGATTGCCCAGAAAAAACATCGAGCTCTGGATGTGCTCTCTCAGGAAAGCTTCCACCCACGCAAGATCACTCTGGTCAATCTCCCGCCAGCTCATCCCCAGTCCCCCAAGGATTGCTGCCAGAGCGTCATTGCCGCCACCGCCGCTGTATCCGCGCGCAAGATCCGTGGCCCAAGGCTCACCACATGGGCAAAGGGCAGCGCCTTGAGCTTGGCCCGCTCCGCCTCGCTAAACCCGCCTTCTGGCCCAATCAGAATAGCCCAGGGTCCACCCTCTGAGGCCGCAAGGCGCTTTGCGCTGCCCACCTCAGCCTCATCACAAAACATCAGCTGCCGCCCATCAGGCCAATCGGCCAACAGCCGCTCGAGCTTGGTCAGCTCCGCAACCTCCGGCACATAGGTGCCGCCACATTGCTCTGCGGCCTCCACCGCATGGGCCTGAAGCCGGTCCTGCCGGATGCGTTCGCTGTTGGTGAAATCCGTGTTCACCGGCACAATGCGCGCCGCGCCCATCTCGGCGGCTTTTTCGACGATGAAATCTGTACGCGCCTTTTTGATAGGCGCAAAACACAGCCACAGGTCCGGGGGCATCTGCAACGGCTTGGTCTGCAACTCACACACCAACTCGCCGTTGCGCTTATTGGCCACGGTCACAACACAGCGCCACTCGCCGTCCCGCCCGTTAAACAGCAGCACCGGATCATCCACCGCCATCCGCATCACCCCGAAAAGATAATGCGCCTGCTCTTTGGTCAGAGGAATGGTTTGCCCTTCCCCCAGCCCCTGCTCTACATACAGTCTGACTTTTGCCTGTTTCATAGGAACCTACATATGGCCGACACGCCCGCGAAGGAAGAACCAAAAGGTCAGGTCTCTGACGCCGTGCGCGGCAATTGGGTCGACCATCTTGCGCCCGCGTGGTCCCGCCCCTACCTGCGGCTGTCCCGCGCCGACCGCCCGATTGGCACCTGGCTTTTGTTGCTGCCCTGCTGGATGTCCCTGCTGCTGGCCATGCTCTGGGACGGACAGGCCTCCTGGCACGATCTCTGGATCGCTGTTGGCTGCGCGCTTGGCGCCTTTCTGATGCGCGGCGCGGGCTGCACATGGAATGACATCACCGACCGCGAGTTTGACGCACAGGTGGCGCGCACCCGCTCCCGCCCGATCCCCTCCGGTCAGGTCAGCGCCAAAAAGGCTGCTGTCTGGATGGTGGCACAGGCCGGGATCGCCGCGCTCATTCTGTTCAGCTTCAACCTCACCGCCATTCTGCTGGGCATCGCCTCGCTGATTCCCGTCGCCATCTACCCTTTTGCCAAACGCTTCACATGGTGGCCGCAGGTGTTTCTGGGGCTGGCCTTCAACTGGGGTGCGCTGCTCGCTTGGACCGCCCACACCGGCACACTCAATGCCCCCGCCGTGGTGCTCTATCTGGCGGGCATCGCATGGACACTGTTTTATGACACGATCTATGCCCATCAAGACACCGAGGATGACGCGCTGATCGGCATCAAATCCACCGCGCGGCTCTTTGGCGAGAACAGCCCGCAGTGGCTGCAGGGTTTCCTGATCGCGACCGTGGCCCTGATGGGGCTGGCCGCGCTGATGGCAGCGCTGCCGCACTCCCCGCTGGCACTGGCCGTGGCCCTGATGGGGCCGGTGGCCATGGGCTGGCACATGCAATGGCAATTGCGGATGCTGCAGACCGATGACGCCGAACGGCTGGTCATGCTGTTCCGCTCAAACCGCGACGCGGGGCTGATCCCTCTGCTGTTTTTCGCCACCGCAATTTTCCTGTGATTGCAAGCGCGCGCGCAGCGTCGTATCACCTTGGCAACCAACGGCCGGACTGCACCTCTGAATGCGACTTTCTTCCTTACTGATCCTCTTTGTCACCTTCGCAACTGCGGCCCTTCTCAGCCTCGTCGCCGCCAGCCTCTCCGCCGATCTCATAGAAGAGACCTCAAGCACCGCCGTGGAGCGTGAGCTGGCCGAGAACAATATGGACTGGGCCGAGGTCTATGCCGAAGGGCTGCAGATCTTCCTCGCCGGTGTGGCCCCCACCGAGGCCGACCGCTTCCGCGCCGTGTCTGCCGCCAGCCGCATTGTCGACGCCTCCCGCGTGATCGACAACATGCAGGTCCCGGCCACCGCCGCCATCGCCCCGCCGCGCTTTTCCGTGGAAATCCTACGCAATGATGCGGGCATCTCCCTCATCGGCCTGATCCCCAAAAACGCCAACCGCACCCAGATCATCAACGATCTGAAAGAGGCCTCCGGCGCACAGAACGTGGCCGATTTTCTGGAAACCGCAGACTACGCCACCCCCGCTGGCTGGCGCCCCGCGGTGCGCTTCGCTCTGGGCGCGTTGGAAGAACTGCCCCGCGCCAAGATCTCTGTTGAGGCAGGCCGCGTGGATGTAACCGCCATGGCCGACAGCGCCGAGGCCCGCGCCGCATTGGAACACGACCTGATGCGCCGTGCCCCCAAAACCGTGGAGGTGAACCTCGCCATCTCCGCGCCCCGTCCGGTGATCACCCCCTTCACCCTGCGCTTTGTGCTCAATGAAGACGGCGCCCGCTTTGACGCCTGCTCTGCCGACACCGAAGCCGCCCAGGCCCGCATCCTCAAAGCCGCCCGCGCCGCAGGCATGGAGGCTGAGAGCGAATGTGTGATCGGCCTCGGCGTGCCCTCCACCCGCTGGGCGGAAGCGGTGGAAGCCTCTCTCGCAGGCCTTGCCGAACTTGGCGGCGGCACGCTGACCATCTCTGATGCGGATGTGACCCTCACCGCGCCGCAGGGCACCGGTCAGTCCCTGTTTGACAAAGTCGCAGCCGAAACCGAAGCCGCTCTGCCCGAAGCCTTCGCCCTGCTCGCCATCCTGCCACCTGCCCCGCAGCAGGACGACGACGCCTCCCGCGCACAGGAGTTCACCGCAACGCTCAGCCCCGAAGGCCTGTTGCAACTGCGTGGCCGCCTGCCCAATGAAATCGCGCGTGACACAACAGAAAGCTATGCCCGCGCCCGCTTCAGCAGCGACACCGTGCATATGGCGACCCGTCTGGACGAAACCCTGCCGCGCACCTGGCCCTTCCGTGTGATGGCTGGCCTTGATGCACTCTCGCTGCTCCACAACGGCGTGCTGCAGATCACCCCTGAGGCTGTCTCTGTCTCCGGCAACACCGGCAGCACCGAGGCCAACGCCCGCATCGCCCAGCTTCTGGCGGACAAGCTCAGCCAGACAGACCACTTCGCCATCAACGTGACCTATCTAGAGGCGCTTGACCCGCTGGCCGGCATCCCCACCGCCGAGGAATGCATGGCCAATATTCAGGCGCTTCAAAACGAGACCAAGATCGCCTTTGAGCCGGGCAAAGGCACGCTCGACGCCAGCGCCGATCCGATCATCGACGAGCTGGCCCGTCAGCTCGAAGCCTGCCCCGACCTACGCATCGAAATTCAAGGCCACACCGACAGTCAGGGCCGCGAGTCCATGAACCAAGCGCTCAGCCAGACCCGCGCCCAGGCCGTTCTGACCGCGCTGCAGGACCGCCGCGTGCTCACCTCCGGCTTTGTCGCCGTGGGCCATGGCGAAAGCCAGCCCATCGCCGACAACGGCACAGAGGCTGGCCGCGAAGCCAACCGCCGCATCGAATTTGTCCGCATCCTGCCCGAAGGCGCGGAAACTGCTGAGGCCGCTGACGCAGAGGGTGAGGCAAACGAAGCTGAAGGCGCAGAGGCAACCCCGTCCGAGGCCACTTCTGAGGCAGCCACCGACGCAGCAACCGAGGCCGCGCCGGAAGCGAGCACCGAAGAAACCGCCGAACAGACAACCGAAGAATCCGAAGTTGAGGGCCAGCCAGAGGCAGCAGCAGAGGCCCCATCCACCGAAAACGCCGCGCAGAACGACGGCGAGGAGACAGAAGAGCAATGACGCGTATTGAGTTCATCCTGACCACAGCCGTGATCCTGTTTGTGGCCTTTTGCATGGGGTGGTTTGCCAATTGGCTGGTGCACCGTTTCACCCGCGTGGCCCAGTCGGATGTGGACCAGCTGGAACGCATGAGCCAGGAGCTGCACGAAGCCGAGGAAACCCGCGATCAGGCGATCACCTATCTGCAGCAGCGCGAGGCGGAGCTGACCAACCAGCTCACCCAGACCGAAGCCGAACTCTCCGCCGCCATGGACGGCCTGC
Source organism: Shimia sp. R9_2 (assembly GCF_017743735.1). GTDB lineage: Bacteria > Pseudomonadota > Alphaproteobacteria > Rhodobacterales > Rhodobacteraceae > Shimia. The sequence continues at coordinate 48,635 of NZ_JAGHRO010000012.1, read as the reverse complement.
GCGACGCCCGCCAAGAAGCCGAAGAGCTCCGCGGCCAGCTCGGGCGGTAAGTCCGAGGCATCAGGCCAAATAACAGATGTTGGTCGCCAAGGCGGTCTCCAAAGGCAGTTCGCCCCTTACAACCCGCATTGCTTTAAAATGATGTCGGCCCGCGCCGTCACCGACATCTTGGGCAGCACATATTGCTCATAGCCGAGCTCATCCAATGACCACGCTATGCGCATGTACTCTTGGACCGCTGCCTCAAAACTGTGCTGGCGTTCCGCGTCGTTGACAAACAGCGCCCGCCACGGCGGCGCAACGAAGACACGCCTTGCATAGGGCAGCACCTCGCCAAATGTGTCGCGCGCCTTGCGGCCACCACAATGCTCCAAGGCGACAGCTGCGTCGATCAGACCGCGATCAAAGAAGACAGGCCCCTCAAGCTTCTGGGCGGCCGCAAGGTCAGACCGCGCCACCTCGATGGCCCGACGTGCGAAAGCTTCCATATCGACCCAAGGCAACGCTTTGCCTCCGCCTGCCACTTGCTCTGCGATGATACGTCGGCCCGGCTCTGGGACGGTCGCACAACCGCGCGCGGCCAAGGCACTCAGCAGGGTCGATTTGCCTCCGCCCGAACATCCAGTCAGCAGAATAAACCTTTCAGCCATAACTCCCACTCCAACTCCCAAGAGAACGAATGCAGTGTGACAGCCATTGAACCGCCTACAATCAACCAGTCCCCCGCCGACGATCATGAGCCCAAACCCAGAAAGCAACGTTCGCCTCGTTCTCGATTTGGAAAACACACGGCTTGTGGCGCGCAATACTGTTGCCGCACGTCCCGTTGCGCAGCACGGTCAGGTCACACTTGCCCATTTGGCCGACACGGAATTTTGCACCGACGCAATACCGTAGGGATACCGACGCGATACCGACGTGCGGTTTTGGCAGAATTTTTTGGTTAACGGCCCGACAATCCGCTGTGCTCAGTGAAGGTCACCAGCGGCTCAGCGCGTCCTCATCCGCATCTTTCGCGGCCACCCATTCGGCCCCGTCTGCGGTGTATTCTTTCTTCCAGAACGGCGCGCGGGACTTCAGGTAATCCATTAGGAATTCCGCTGCCTCAAAGGCATCCACACGATGGCGCGCCGCGGTGGCCACCATCATGATCATATCGCCCTGACGCAGCTCACCATGGCGATGGATGACCAGAGCATCGCCGAGATTCCAACGGCTGACCGCCTCTTCGGCGATGGTCTCCAGCGCCTTCTGGGTCATGCCGGGATAGTGCTCAATCACCATGCGATCCATGCCGCCCTTGTCGGCATCGCGCACCACACCGGTGAAGGTGACAATGGCGCCCATATTGCTGTGGCCGCTGGCAAAATCCTGCGCTTCCTTGCCAAAGTCAAACGGCGCTTCCTGCACAACAACCCGCATGGCCTGCTCCTCTTAACCGCCTGTCATTGGTGGGAAAAATGCCACTTCACGCACGCCTTCGATGGAGGCATCAAAGTCGGTCAGCTCCTGATCCACAGCCACCCGCAGGGCACTCAGATCGGAGAAGGCCACCGCATAGCGCTCTTCGCGTGCCTTGAGTTCTTCAACCAGCTCCGCCACGGTCTTGGCTGTGGTCTCCACCTTTTCCTTGGGGATCCCGATCCGTTCACGCACCCATGCGAAATAGAGAACATCCATAGCGATCAATCCTTTAGATGCGGCTTGGCCTTGTTGAAGTAGTCAATCCCAGTGATAGCGGTCAGCGCCGCCGCAATCCAGAGCAACCAAAGTCCCATCCAGCCGGACCAGACCATGCCCGCATGTTTCCAGCGCAGCCCCTGCAGGTCTTCGATCTCGCCCAGCATGATCTGATCGACCATCGCCTGATCCATGCCCCAGGCCGACATGCCAAGGTAGTGCTCAAACACGCCCTGGCCAAAAAGGAAAGCAATCGCAACCATTTGCGTCGCTGTTTTCCACTTCGCCAGCTTGGTCACCTTCAGTGTTCCGGCCACATCGCCAAGGAACTCGCGCAGGCCGGACACAAAGACTTCGCGGAACAAGATCACGGTGGCAGGCAGCACCAGCCAGGGCGACATGGAGGAATACCCCACGATCACCATCAGCGCGATCACCACCATGGCTTTGTCCGCAATCGGGTCGATCATCGCGCCCAGCCGCGTCTCCTGCTTCCAGAGCCGCGCCAGATAGCCGTCAAACCAATCGGTGACCGAAGCCACAAGAAACAGCATCAGCGCAAACCAATCCGCATAGGGCCGTTCAAAATAGAGAAACATCACCGCAATCATGGGCGCGGCGATCAGGCGGAGAACGGAGAGAATATTGGGAATGTTCCAAGTCATAGCCACTTCCTAAGCACTTTTCTCCGCAATCAAAAGCCCTCACCTTGCACCTGCGGCAGCAAGAGCACGCCTTGCGGCGCAACACACACCGCGCGGCCGCTTCATCCCCGTTCGTGAAAAAAGTCGTAAATTGTCTCAGCCAGCTTGTCAGAGACGCCATCAACGGCTTTCAAATCCGCCAGATTGGCGCGAGAGACCGCCTTTGCGCTGCCAAAATGTGCCAACAGCGCCCGTTTTCGCGTCGCGCCGACGCCGGGCACATCGTCCAGAGGGGTCGCGCCCACGGCTTTGGCACGTTTTGCGCGGTGAGTGCCGATCGCAAATCTATGCGCCTCATCGCGCAGGCGCTGAACAAAATAGAGCACCGGATCATTGCGTCTGAGCGCCATCGGGCGTTTGCCGATCCGGTAGAATTCTTCCTTGCCGTGGTCCCGGTCAACACCCTTGGCCACGCCCACCATGGGGATGTCCTCCACGCCATATTCTTCCATGATCTCATGCACCGCACTCACCTGACCGGCTCCGCCGTCAATCAACAGCAAGTCAGGCCACATGCCTTGATCGCGATCTGGGTCTTCCTTCAGCAGCCGCTTAAACCGCCGCGTGAGCACCTCTTTCATCATGCCAAAGTCATCACCCGGCGTCAGGTCATCCCCTTTGATGTTGAACTTGCGATAGCTGTTTTTCATAAAGCCTTCCGGCCCCGCCACGATCATGCCGCCAACGGCATTGGTGCCTTGGATGTGGCTGTTATCGTAGACTTCGATGCGTTGCGGCGGCCCGTCCAGATCAAAGGCTTCCGCCATGCCCGAAAGCAGCTTGGCCTGCGTTGCGGTCTCGCTCATCTTGCGCGCAAGGCTCTCGCGGGCATTGCGCGCCGCTCCGGCCACAAGCTCTGCCTTCTCGCCCCGCTGCGGCACAAGGATCTCCACCTTACGCCCCGCTTTCGTGGCCAAGGCCTCTGCCATAAGCTCTTCATTTTCAATGGGATGAGACAGGATCAACTGACGTGGAGGTTCCTTGCCGTCATAGAACTGCCCGATAAAGGCTTCCAGCACTTCAGCCGCATCAATCTCATTGCCCACCCGCGGATAGAAATCGCGGTTGCCCCAGTTCTGATGTGCACGAATGAAAAACACCTGCACACAGGCCTGCCCGTTCTCAAGATGCAGGGCGATCACATCCGCCTCTGTCACCCCGCGCGGGTTGATCCCCTGCGCCGATTGCACGGTCGTCAACGCCCGGATCCGATCCCGCAGCGCAGCGGCCTTTTCAAACTCCATCGCATCAGAGGCTTCCTGCATCTGCGCTGCCAGCGCCTCTTGGATCTGGGTCGAGCGCCCCGACAAGAACCGCTCCGCATCCCGCACGCTCTCCGCATAATCCGCCTCACTGATCCGCCCCACACACGGCCCAGAGCAGCGCTTGATCTGATACAGCAAGCAGGGCCGCGAGCGGCTTTCAAACATCGCATCCGAGCAGTTGCGCAACAGAAAGACCTTCTGCAGCTGGCTCAACGTCCGATTGACCGCCCCGGCGCTGGCAAACGGGCCGTAGTAGCTGCCCTTCTCTTTCTTGGCGCCCCGGTGCTTTTTGATCTGGGGGAACCCATGGGCGCGGCTGACCAGAATATTGGGAAAGCTTTTGTCATCGCGCAGCAGCACATTGTATTTGGGTTTGAGCTGCTTGATCAGGTTCTGCTCCAGCAGCAGCGCCTCGGTCTCTGTCTTTGTGGTCAGAAACATCATCGACGCGGTCTCGGAAATCATCCGCGCGATCCGCCCCGAATGCCCACTGGGCCGCGCATAGTTAGACACCCGCGCCCGCAAATTCCGCGCCTTTCCAACATAGAGCACCCGCGCCTGCGCATCGAGCATCCGGTACACACCGGGGGAACCATCCAAGGTTTTGAGATAGCTCTGAATACAAGCGTGACCGGTCGGGCCGGCAGAGGGAATTTCGATGTCAGACGTCATGACCGACAAATATGATTCTTTTGGTCGGCCTGCAATCTTAAGCCCCGCGGGGCAAGAAGAATTACATCCACGGAAACTGTGGATAACTCTGGAGATATCTTTCTCAGCCGTAAAGAAATCCCTTATTTTTAACGCAACTTGTTACCGTGCCTATTTTTTAAGCATATATGCAAGCGGTTGATTTTACTTGTTTTTATTTTCTGCGATGCACAAATTATTGAAATCATTAACAAAAAGTAACGAAAACATGACAGCTCTGTGAACAGTGCACAACTCGCGCGGCTCAGAACCATTCTAAGCTACGAATGTCTTCAAAGGTGCTTTCCTAAAGTATGATCGGCTCTGCGCGCCAAAGCGTCATTCGCTGGCAAAAACATCCGGCGTCTGCCAGGCCAGATGCTGGCCGCCATCCACACAGATCAACTGCCCGGTCACGGCTTTTGCATCCAGCAGGTACCCCAGCGCGGCGCATATGTCAGACGCATCAGCCCCGCGTTGAAGAACGGTGCTCGCGCGTTGCGCAGCAAAGTCCGCCTCAGATTGCCGGCTGCCCTGCAATGTGGGTCCCGGACCAATGGCATTCACCCGCACATGAGGCGCAGCGCTTTGTGCCGCTGTCTGGGTCAGCGCCCAAAGCCCCATCTTGGCAATGGTGTAGGACGCAAACTCCGGTGTGAGCTTGCGCACGCGTTGGTCGAGCATGTTTACAATCAGACCAGCCGCGACCGGCTCTCCGGCCTCATCTGAGGCCGCTGTGAGGCCTTGCGCCACCATAGCCTGTGACAGCACAAATGGCGCCCTCAGGTTGCTTTCGATGTGGCGGTCCCAGCTTTCGCGCGTGGCGTCCTGCAGGCTGTCCTGCTCAAAAATCGAAGCGTTGTTGATCAGACAAGTAATCGGCCCACCCAGCGCCTCAGAGGCCTGCGGCAAGAGTGCTTGCGTTTGGGTCTCGTCCAGCAGGTCGGCCTGCAGCGTGACGCCGCGCCGCCCAGCTTTCACAATGGCTTCAACGGTCTCCAGCGCGCCGACACGAGAGCTGGCATAATGCACAGCCACATCATAGCCGCGCTCCGCCAGATAGACTGCCATGGCTTGTCCCAGTCGCGCCCCAGCGCCTGTCACCAATGCCCGCACTGTGCTCTCCCGCCTTAAGTCAACGTCACCGCGATGTAGATCAGATAGAGCGCGGTAAAGACAACACCCCAAATACGTGTGAGATCCTGTCGTAGGAACACAAACGGTATCAAGAGCAGCGAAGACGCCAGCATCACCCAGAAATCAAACTCAAAGAAGTCAGGATCCACGCGGATCGGATGGATGAGCGAGGTCACACCAATGATGGCCAGAAGGTTGAAGAGGTTTGAGCCGATCACATTGCCCAAAGCCACATCCGCCTGACGGCGCAGCGCGGCCATGACTGTGGTTGCAAGCTCCGGCAATGAGGTGCCAAGCGCGATCAAGGTCAGGCCGATCACAGTGTCACTCACGCCATAGCGGCGGGCGATGACTTCGGCGTTATCCACCATCAGATCCGCGCCAAGCGGCAAGCCGATCAGGCCAAGGATCAGGAACACAAAGATGCGCCACCAGGGCATATCCGGGTCTGCGCCCTCGACCTCTTCCTCGTCTTCCATTGCGCAGGCCGCCTCGGCCTTGCGGTGACAGCGGGCCTGATAAAACGCACTGCCCAAAGCGATGGTCAGGCCAGCGAGCAGGATCAAACCGCTGGTGAATGTGAAGAAGCCTGCGCTCGCCACGCCGATAAACAGGACCGTGGCGGCAATCATCAGCACATAGTTGCGCCGCGAGTTGCAATGGCTGGTCTGGATCGGCGCGAGCAGCGCCGGGATGCCCAGCACCAGCAGCACGTTGGCGATATTGGAGCCAACCACATTGCCCAGTGCGATGCCCGGTGCGTTTTTCAACGCTGCTTCAATTGAGATCAGAAGCTCAGGGGCAGAGGTGCCAAACGCCACAATCGTCAGCGAAACGATCAGCGCCGGGATCCCGATCCGCAAGGACACATTCACCGCGCCACGTACCAGCGCATCGCCTGCCAAAAGCAGGATCACGAGCCCAAGCCCAACCAGCAGCCATTCCATGTGTTACCCCATGTTCTTTCGGCAGGGGCACGGCCCTTTGCCAATTTGGAAGCGCCCGCACTTGGGGCATTTTTTTGACTGCAACCGCTTCTTTCCCAAGAGCTTCTGCCCCGGCAAGCGCAGCTTGCCAAACATGGCCAGAACCGCCATGCCGATCAGGAAAAAGGAAACGATCTTTACCAGCATTCTATAATCCGAAGCGCGCGAATTCCGCGCGTTCTTCGATCCCGGCCAGCGCATCCTGCGCCAGCGTCGCGCCGAAGCGCTGTAGAACTGAACGCTTCACGCCGTAGCGGCGGAATTTCACCTTCTCGCCAAATCGCGCCTTCAGCACCGGCACCAAATGACCGATCTCATCAATCAGGCCAACCTCTTTGGCTTTGCGGCCAATCCAGATCTCTCCGGTGTAGAGCTCCGGCTCATCCGCCAGCTTGCTGCCACGCCGCGTTTTTACATGCTCAATGAAGTTCTCGTGGATCTGCTCGAGCATTTGCTTCAGCCGCGCCACATCTTCGGGCTTCTCCGGGCGAAACGGATCCATCATCGACTTGCTTTTGCCCGCCGTATGCACACGACGTTCAAAGCCCTGGCGGGACAGGAACACACTCGCGCCAAATCCTGCGGAAATCACCCCGATTGAGCCCACCACGGAGCTGTCATCCGCGTAGATTTCATCCGCTGCGGCCGCGAGCCAATAGCCGCCGGAGGCGGCAACATCCTCGACAAAGGCGATCACGGGGATGCCCTTTTCCTCCGCCAGGCGGCGAATGCGGCTGCCAATCAACGCGCTTTGCACCGGGCTGCCACCGGGCGAGTTGATCTCAAGCGCCACAGCCGCTGGCTTGCCTTTGCTAAAGGCTTTCTCGATCACTGGCGCCAGCGTGGCATCATTCAGTTGCCCGCGCGTACCCGCAGCGATGGCGCCTTGCAGACGGATCACGGCGACCACAGGCGGTTTTTTGGCAAAAGGGTTCAAGCGTTTCATCTGATCGGATGTAGAACGCGCATCTGCCTTTCACAAGGCAAGCCCCCAAGGAAAGCGCTGTTTGATGCCAAAAAACTTACCCGCCTGCACAGCGCCGTGGCGTCAATTGCGAATGCGCCAGCCGGTTTTGAAGATCCACCAGATCGCGGCCAGACAGACCGCCGTAAACCCGCCAATCGCCAACAGGCTCAGGCCGATCGGCACATCTGCGGTGCCAAAGAACGACCAGCGGAAGCCCGAGATCAGATAGACCACCGGATTGAACAGCGTGATCTTCTGCCAGATCGGGGGCAGCATCGAAATCGAGTAGAAAGATCCGCCAAGGAACACCAATGGCGTCACCACCAGCAGCGGGATCAATTGCAACTGCTCAAAGTTTCCGGCCCAGATGCCGATGATAAAGCCAAACAGCGAGAAGCTCAGGCATGTCAGCACTAGGAACAGGATCATCGCGCCGGGGTGCTGGATCGGCACATCGACAAACAGCATGGCCGTGGCAAGGATCACCACACCGATGAAAAGCGCTTTGGTTGCCGCCGCGCCGACATAGCCAAGCACGATCTCCAGAAAATTCACCGGCGCGCTCAGCAACTCATAGATGGTGCCGATGAATTTTGGAAAATAGATGCCAAAGGAGGCGTTGGAGAGAGATTGCGTCATCACCGACAGCATGATCAGCCCCGGCACAATAAACGCGCCGTAGCTCACACCTTCCACCTGATCAATCCGGCTGCCAATGGCTGCGCCAAACACCACAAAATAGAGCGATGTGGAAATCACCGGCGAAATGAAGCTTTGCGCAATGGTGCGGAAAAACCGTGTCATTTCCGCGTAGTACATCGCCCAGACTGCTGCCCAATTCATGCTGCGCCCTCCGACACCAGACCCACAAAAATATCTTCAAGACTGGACTGCTGGGTCTGCAGATCCCGTAAGGACAACCCGGCAGCGGACAAATCACTCAAAAACCGTGTGATCCCCGTGCTCTCCCCGCGCGTGTCATAGGTGTAGCGCAACGCTGCACCACCTTCGACCAGCTCAAGCTGATAGCTCGCCAACGCCTCAGGCACCGCAGCAACCGCCTCCTGCAAGTCGACCTGCAAGGTTTTCTGCCCCAACCGCGCCATCAGCGCGTCTTTCTCTTCAACCAACAACAGTTCGCCGCCGTTGATCACACCCACACGGTCGGCAATCGCCTCGGCCTCTTCGATGTAATGCGTCGTCAGGATGATGGTGACACCCTGCGCCTTCAGGCCAGCCACGATGTCCCACATATCTTTGCGCAGCTCTACATCGACGCCCGCCGTTGGTTCATCCAGAAACAGCACATCCGGCTCATGGCTCAGCGCCTTTGCGATCAGCACCCGCCGCTTCATGCCGCCGGAGAGCTCCATCACACGGGAGTTGCGCTTGTCCCATAGTGACAGCTGCTTCAGGATCGCTTCGATTTTGGCCGGATCACGCGGCTTGCCAAACAGGCCGCGCGTATAGGTCACCGTATCGATCACTTTGTTGAAGGGTTCCAGATTGATCTCTTGGGGCACCAGACCAATCATCGCGCGCGCCTGACGGTAGTTGGTCACCACATCATGCCCGCCAACTCGGACATGCCCCGCCCCCGGCATAGTGATCCCGCAAATCGTGGAAATCAGAGTGGTCTTGCCCGCCCCGTTTGGTCCCAGAAGCGCCAGGATCTCTCCGCGCTCAATGCTGAGGGTGATGCCCTTGAGGGCCTCAAAACCGCCAGCATAGGTTTTGCGCAGGTCTTCAATCTCTACAATCACAATCGCGGCCCCCTCTCCATTGAAGGCCACAACCTAACAGGCGGTGCCGTCAGGCCAAGTGCAATTTCACGAGACTGTGATGTGCATCGGCGCACAGACTTTCTGCACCGATGCGGTTGAAATCAATGAGACGCGCGCTTAGCCGCCGGTCAATCGCTTGAACAGACCTTTCTTTTCACCGGTCTCCTCAGCAGCATCAGCACTGTCTTCTTCTGTCTCTGCCGGACCTTCCAACGCGCTCTGGAAGTTTGTGAAAAACTGGTCGGCCATCTTCTTGGCAAAACCGTCAATGAGACGGCTGCCAAGCTGTGCGAGCTTCCCGCCAACCTTTGCTTCAACCTCATAGGTCAGAAGCGTGCCAGTCTCGCTTTCCGCCAGTGTCACATCCGCGCCGCCTTTGGCAAAGCCCGCAGCGCCCCCCTTGCCCTCGCCGGTCAAGGTCAAGCTTTGCCCTTCCACCAGATTGGACAGCTCCACCTTGCCTTTGAAGGTCGCTTTCACCGGACCCACCTTCTGAACCACGGTGGCCTCAAAGCCCTCTTCCGCGTTTCCGGTCACTTCTTTGGCACCCGGCACACAGGCCAGAAGCGTATCCGCACTCAAAAGCGCAGCCCATACTTCGGCCACCGGTGCGGCAATCTCTCTCTGGTCACTCATATGCATGGCAGCGCTCCCCTTTGCCTCGGCCAACTGGCCCAACTTTCGGCCAACCTAGGCTCAGGCTCTCTGCGCCGCAAGCGCACGAAGGTCGTAAATACGGCTCAAATCCGACATGCCTCTGACCACCGCATAGCACCATTATTCCGCATTGTGGAATTTCTTTCTGCATATTGACAGACAGGGGCGAATCCCGTTTTCTGTTCACAAGCAAAATAAAATTCTGCATTGCAAAATTTAAGCGCCAACACAGAACTTTTGGCTCGGAGGCCCGTCACATGATTTCTCGCATTCTAAAACTCGAAGATGGCGTCGGCTGCGAATACGGTCTGTCCAAATGGATCCACATCGATCAGGCGATGATTGATGCCTTCGCCAAAGCCACAGGGGATGAGCAATATATTCACACCGATCCGGATGCTGCGCGGGACACGCCTTACGGCGGCACCGTGGCGCATGGGTTCCTGACCCTGTCCCTGCTATCTCAAATGATCGCGGATGCGGTGCCACGCACCGAAGCAGAAAGCACCGGCATCAATTACGGCTTTGACCGCGTGCGTTTTGTGGCGCCGGTCAAGGCAGGTGCGGACATTCGAGGCCGCTTCACGCTCGCCAAATACGCCGAGCCTCAGCCCGGTGTGATTGAAACCCAGTGGAATGTGACCGTCGAAATCAAGGGCGAGGACAAACCCGCACTTGTGGCACAATGGAAAAACCTGCGCTTTGAGAAAGACGCCACCAGCTTCAAGAAAGCCGGGTAAGAACGGCACCGCTCCGACGCACAACAAACGCGAAACAGCTGCGCCACAGACGCGCCCTCGCCCCTCAGTTTCAGGAATTCTTTCATGCGCGACGCACTCATTGTCTCCACCGCCCGCACGCCAATTGGCAAAGCCTACCGCGGCGCTTTCAACAACACGCAGGCTCAGGAGCTGATCGGCCACGCGGTCTCCCATGCGGTCTCCCGCGCGGGGCTTGAAGGCCATGAAGTCGAAGACTGCATCATCGGCGCTGCCCTGCAGCAGGGCTCAACCGGCTCCAACATCGGTCGTCAGGCCGTGGTGCGTGCCGGCCTGCCCGTGAACGTTGCTGGAATGTCGCTGGATCGGCAATGCGCCTCTGGCATGATGGCCATCGCCACAGCCGCCAAACAGGTCATCCATGACGGCATGGAAGTGGCCATCGGCGGCGGCGTGGAAAGTATTTCGCTGGTGCAAAACGAAAAAATGCGCCGCGACCGGCTGGCCGATCCCTGGATCAAAGAGCACAAACCGGCGCTGTATATGAGCATGCTGGAAACCGCTGAGATTGTCGCTGATCGTTATGGCGTCACACGCGAAGATCAGGACGCTTATGCGCTGCAATCCCAGCAGCGCACCGCTGCAGCACAGAACGCCGGAAAGTTTGACGATGAAATTGTACCCCTGACCTCCACAATGGGTGTTATGGACAAAGAGACCAAGGAGATCTCTTTCCGCGAAGTGACCCTTGAGAAGGATGAAGGCAACCGCCCCGGCACGACGCTTGAAAACCTGCAGGGCCTGAACCCGGTTTTCAAAGACGGTCAGCAAGTGGCAGAAGGCCAATTCATCACCGCAGGCAACGCCTCCCAACTGTCAGATGGCGCATCGGCCTCGGTCATCATGGAAGCAAAACTGGCGGAAAAGCAGGGGCTTGAGCCGCTCGGGCGCTATGTGGGCGTGATGGCTGCGGGGCTTGAGCCCGACGAAATGGGCATCGGCCCGATCTATGCGGTGCCAAAACTGTTGAAAGCGCATGGCTTGACCATGGATGACATCGGACTTTGGGAACTCAATGAAGCCTTCGCCTGCCAGGTCCTGCATTCCGCACGCGTGCTCGGCATTCCCAACGACATTCTGAACGTGAACGGCGGTGCCATTTCCATCGGCCACCCCTACGGCATGTCAGGAGCACGTATGGTGGGTCATGCGTTGATCGAAGGCAAACGTCGCGGTGCAAAATATGTGGTCTGCACCATGTGTGTGGGCGGCGGCATGGGCGCTGCGGGCCTGTTTGAGGTGCTATAAGCCCTCATCACCAAAGAAAAACGCGGCGCTTCATCACAAAGCGCCGCGTCTTTAAATTCAGATGATCAATCAGCTGCCAACTGTCTCTGCGACCATCGCATCGATGGTGCCATCGTCCAGCATGGATTGCACCGCAGCATCAAAGGCGTCCATGAATGCGGTGGCCTCAGCGCCCTGCCAGTCGCCGCGGAAGCCGACGTGTGCAGTCTCAGCGGAGGTGTCCAGCACGCGCTCTACGTTCTTCAGGCCTTTGTCGTTGATCACCATCTCTGCCGCGAGCTGCTCCTGCACGTAGCAATCGATCCGGCCACGGTCGAGCTTCATCAGGTTCTGCTCCGTGGTCTGCGCCTCTTGCAGCGAGATCAAACCACCCGACACCATGTCAAAGAACGCGTCGCCAGGTGTGCCAAACCCCGCATTGTTTCCGAAGGTCAAGCCTGAGAAGTCTTCTGGATAGCTCCAGCCAGCATCGGCCACGCCGTTGCGGCAATAGACGGACACTTTCTCGGTGATAGGCGCGGTGGAATAGGTGCCGATCCAAGGGCGGGATTCACGGCGCACATATGTCCCGATCAGACCGTGCGCTTGGCCGCTTTCCACCAGATTCACGGCGCGAGACCATGGCACAGCGTCGATCTCGACATCATACTGGCCTTCAATGCGGCTCAGCGCTTCGGTGATGACGTCCACCCAGATCCCGGTTGGCGCGCCATTTTCAACGCCCATGTAAGGCGCATAGGCTTCGTCCTGAACAAGGCGAATGGTTTCAGCGGAAGTGGCAGTGGCGAGGGACGCGCAGGCAAAAGCGGCGGCGCACAGAACTCGGTTCAACATTGCAAAAATCTCCAAGGTAAGGTCTCAAGTGGTCACCCCGCGACGCTGCAGCAGACATGTAAATGAAAGGTTCTCAAGCGGCAGAGTTTGGAGGGCAAAATTCGCAAAATATCCATGCATTGTTGGACAAATTGCGCTCAAATCCGATCCTTCAACCGGCGCGACAGCAGCGCCCGATTTGTTTCATCTAATAACAGTGGAGTGACGAGGTCTTCTGCTGCGGATTTCTCTGGATATCTAGAAATCATCAAAGGAGACATATTATGCTGACACGTCGCGCCGCTCTTGGCCTTTTCGCCGCCACACCTCTGGCCCTTGCACTTGCTCCCAATGCAGCCCTGGCCGCCAAGCCCTTGGTGTTCCAGAACCCGCTCGCCATCAACGGCATTGATCCGGTTGCCTATTTTACCAAGCAGAAGCCGGTGAAAGGGGACGCCGCCAACCGCGTTGATTGGAATGGCGCGACCTGGCATTTTTCCACCGCTCAGAACGCGGCAAAATTCGAGGCCAATCCTGAGGCCTATGCCCCGATCTTTGGCGGTTACTGCGCGTTTGCCGCATCCAAGGGCTACCTCGCCCCAACCATTCCGGAGGCCTGGACCATCTATGAAGGCAAACTCTATCTCAACGCCAACATGCGCGCGATGGAGCTGTGGCGTCAGGACATTCCGGGCAACATCAAGGCTGGTCTGGCCAACTGGCCCGGCATTCTCGGCTAATCCAAAATCAAGAGGGCACATCCACGGTAAGATGCGCCCTCTCCTCAATCTCAAACCGTCTTAGGCGGCATAGCCTTTCATCACTTGGCTCAGATGGTAATCCGTATCCCCAAGCTGGGCATCCAGCATGGTCAGCCGCTTGGCATAGTGGCTCACGGCATATTCCCAAGTCATCGCGATACCGCCATGCATCTGGATGCTCTCTTCCGCCACCAGACGCGCGGCGCGGCCAATCATATTTTTGGCCATCGAGGCATATTTTGAGGCCTCATCGCCCCCCAGTTCTGCCGCTGCCTTGATGGTGATCGAACGGGCCTGTTCGATTTCCGTCAGCATGTCCACCGCGCGGTGCTGCAGCACCTGAAACTTACCGATCGGCACACCAAACTGTTTGCGCTGTTTGAAGTAATCCACGGTGGTGGCATGGGCCACATCCATCGCGCCCACGGCTTCAGCACAGAGCGCCACAATGCCCGCGTTGATCGCGTCTTTCAGCGCCGCTTCTGCATCCGCCAATATCAGTGTCGCTGGCGTGTCATCCAACAGCACCTCGGCAGCGCCGCCGCCATCCATCATGCCATAGCCGGTGACGTTGGCGTCCTCCGCCTGCACGGCAAACACGCCCAGACCTGCACCGTGGCGCGCGGCCACCAGGATCACATCCGCCACCTGCCCGCCGTAAACCGTGGATTTGCGGCCTGAGAGCGTAAACCCGGCACCTGCCTCTTTGGCCTGCGTGGCAATCTGATCAAGCTCATAGGGCGCGTCGATTTCCGTGATGGCCACCGCATATGTTGTGGCACCGGTCAGCAAAGCCTCTTGATCCGCACCTGCTGCGGCCAGCAGACGCGACGCCATCAAAGCGCCTAGTAGTGGCTCAGGACAGAGCGCTTTGCCCATCGCCTCAAACACAACGGAGATGTCAAAGCCGGTGCCGCCCATGCCACCTGCGCTTTCAGGTGCCAGCGCATAGAGCGCGCCCAGCTCCACCATCTGCTCCCAAAGGGCGGGATCATGGTAAGGTGCCTCATAAGCCACCTTGATGCGGTGCTCGACAGGGTATTGATCCGCCAGAAAACGGCCCAGCGTATCGGCCAGCATCTGGCGATCTTCGGTCAGATTAAAGTCCATCTCTCAGAGCTCCAGCATGGTTTTGGTGACGATATTGCGCTGGATCTCATTGGATCCACCAAAGATCGAGGTTTTGCGGTTGTTAAAATACCGCGCCGCATTGTGTTCGGTATCTGCGGGGCCAAACATCAAGTTGCCTTCGGTCACATGGCCGGGGAATGGCGCGGCCGCAGGGCCCAGCGCGCGGCGTGCGAGGTCTTTGAGTTCCTGATTGATCACCGTGCCTTTGATTTTGAGCAAAGAGGTCTCTGGCCCCGGCGCGCCTTGTTCCTGAGCTTTGAACAACATCCGCAGATTGGTGATTTTCATCGCCTCAAGATCAATCTCAGCCTTCGCAATCCGGGCCGCAAACAGCGGATCTTCGATCAGAGGCCGCCCCCCGCGCATGGTCTTGCGCGCGATGGATTTCACCTCTTCCAGCGCCTGCATCGAGGAGCCAACCCCAGCAATCCCCGTGCGCTCGTGGGTCAGCAGGAATTTCGCAATGGTCCAGCCTTTGTTTTCTTCGCCCACAAGGTTGCCAATCGACACCCGCACGTCGGTGAAGAACACCTCATTCACCTCATAGCCGCCTTCGATCAGCTTGATCGGGCGTACCTCGATGCCCGGCGTGGCCATATCCACAAGGATAAAGCTGATGCCTTGCTGCTGTTTTGCATCCGGATCAGTCCGGCACAGGCAGAAGATCCAGTCGGCGTGCTGGCCCAGAGTGGTCCAGGTTTTCTGCCCATTGATGACCCATTCATCGCCATCCCGCTCCGCGCGGGTTTTGAGGCTTGCAAGGTCAGAGCCCGCCCCCGGTTCCGAGTAGCCCTGACACCACCAATCGGTGCCATCCAGAATGCGCGGCAGGTAGTGGTCCTGCTGTTCTTTGGAGCCAAACTTCTGCAGCACCGGACCCAGCATATTCAGCCCGAAGGGTACAATGCGCGGGGCATAGGCGCGACAGCATTCCTCATCAAAGATATGTTTCTGCACCGGGCTCCAACCGGGGCCGCCAAACTCCTTGGGCCAGATCGTCGCCAGCCAGCCGCGCGCATTCAGAATGGCGTGCCATTCCTCCATCATCGCTTTGGTCAGCTCACCGCCTGCGCGCACCGCATCCGAAATCTCTTTCGGCAGGTTATCGGCCAGAAAGCTGCGCACCTCATCGCGAAACGCGAGGTCGTCTTTGGAAAAACTCAGATCCATGGCGTCACTTCCCTTTGTTCAGATCAGCAAATGTGGAGCCGTCATCTGCCATCTTCTTCAGCAGCGCCGGCACCTGCCAGTAATACGCATCCTCGGCGGCATAGGTTTCAATGCGTTTCACCAGCTCTGCTGCACCGATGGTGTCCGCATAATGCAGCGGTCCGCCGCGGAACCGTGGGAAGCCGTAGCCCATCAGGAACACCACATCGACATCCACAGGCCGCAGCGCGATGCCGTCTTCGATCACCCGCACCGCTTCGGAGATCATCGCGGTCATATAGCGCTCCACGATCTCCTCATCGTCAAAGCTGCGTGGCGCGATCCCGGCCTTGGCGCGCTCTTCCTCAATGATGCCGTTGAGATCCGGATTCTCCTGCGTCTCGCGGCCCTCATAGACAAAATAGCCCTTGCCGGTCTTGCGCCCGTTCCAGCCATTTTCGCTCAGCCGGTCCGCAATGGCCCCGCCGTAGCGCTCCTCCGCAGGCCGCGTCGCCGCCAGCCGCTTGCGGGTCATATAACCGATGTCCAGCCCCGCCAGATCGCCAACACGATGCGGCCCCATGGCAAAGCCAAAGCCTTCCAGTGCCTTGTCCACCTGATCGGGATGCGCGCCATCCAAGACCAGATAGCTCGCCGCTTTCAGGTAATGCCCCAAGATCCGGTTGCCGATGAAACCGTCACAAACGCCCGCGCGCACGCCAACTTTGCGCATCTTCTTGGCCAGCGCGAAACCTGTCGCGACCACCTCTGGAGCGGTGTTTTCGCCAACCACCACCTCAAGCAGCTTCATGATGTGCGCGGGCGAGAAGAAATGCAGCCCCAGCACGTCACTTGGGCGGCTGGTCTGCGCCGCAATCTCATTGATATCCAGATAAGAGGTGTTGGAGGCCAGGATCGCCCCCTCTTTGCAGATGCCATCAAGCTTGCCAAAGATCTCTTTCTTGACGTCCATGTTTTCAAACACGGCCTCGATCACCAGATCCACATCGCCAAGGCTCTCAAGCGCGGTTGAAGCTGTCAGCATCGCCAGCGCGGCATCGCGTTTCTCGGCACTCATCTTGCCGCGTTTCACCGCGCCATCGAGATTACCTGTGATGGTTGCCACGCCTTTGTCGAGCGCCTCCTGCGTGACCTCGACCAAGGTCACGGGCAGCCCCGCCATCAGCGCAGATGTGGAAATGCCCGAGCCCATCGTGCCGCCACCGATCACGCCGAGTGAGGCCACATCGCGGGCCTGCGCTTTTTTCTCAGGGATATTCGCCACCGCGCGCTCGCCAAAGAAGGCGTGGATCAGCCCTTTGGATTGCGGCGAGGCCAAACAGGTCATGAAGGCCTCACGCTCGAGCGCCAGACCTTCCTTGAAATCACCCGTCGAGGCAGCAACAGCCTCCACACATTTCTGCGGCGAGATCAAATACGGATGCTTCTTTGCAATCATCGCCGCCGTGGCTTCAATCGCAGCCTCATCCGGCGTTGTGGTCAGATCACAGGTCCGCCGAGTCGCCAGCACTCCGCTCACCACATCACGCGCTGCCGCCAATACCACGTCCCGCGGCTCACCGTCATCAATGCGGTCAATTAACCCCATCTTGAGAGCTTCCGCTGCGGGCACATGACGGCCAGAGAGGATCAGATCAAGCGCATTGGGGATGCCAGCCAGACGTGGCGCACGCTGCGTGCCCCCAGCGCCTGGCAGAAGGCCAAGCAGCACCTCCGGCAGGCCCACTTTCGCGCTTGGCACAGCCACCCGTGCGTGACAGCCCATCGCGGTCTCAAGCCCCCCGCCCAGCGCGGTGCCATGAATGGCCGCCACTATTGGCGTCTCATTGGCTTCAAGAATATCGCAGACCTCAGGCAGGCCCGGTGCCATCGGCGGTTTGCCAAACTCGGTGATGTCGGCCCCCGCTACAAAAGTGCGCCCGGCGCAGTAAAGCCCAATCGCCTTGGCAGTTCCCGCCGCGCGGATCTCTTCCAGTGCATCCACAAGACCTTGGCGCACCGCAACCCCGCTGGCATTCACCGGCGGGTTGTCGATGCAAATCAAAGCCACATCATCCACAAATTCTACGCTGACTTTTTTATCGCTCATCAGGAGCCTCCCTCAATCTTCAACGCCGCCCACGCGGGGCGGCACATCTCAGCAAATGGTTTCACCGCCATCGGCAACAATCGTCTGTCCGGTGATATAGGCGCTGGCGCCTGTCGCCAGAAACAGCGCTGTCCCGGCAATGTCTTCCGGCTGGCCGATCCGGCGCAGCGGGTTTTGTCCTTCAACCTTGGCAAGCACTTCCGGGTTTTCCCAAAGCGCGCGGGCAAAATCGGTTTTCACAAGCCCCGGCGCGATGGCGTTCACACGGATGCCTTTCGGCCCCCACTCCACTGCCAGATTGCGCGCGAGCGCGGCGTCTGCCGCCTTGGAGACGCCATAGGCGCCAATCACAGGGTTGCCGCGAATACCTGCGATCGAGCTCAGGATGATCACATTGCCGCCACCCCGCTGGGCCATATCCGGCAATACCAGATTGCACAGCTGCAGAGGCGACAGCACATTTGCCGTCATGATCTTATGGAATGCCGCATCATCCAACGCCGACATGGGACCATAGACCGGGTTGATGGCCGCATTGGCCACCAAGACATCAATCTGCCCCCAGACCTCGTTGGTCTTCGCAACCAGCGCCTCGACCTCTTCGCGGTGGCTGACGTTGCACGGCACAACAAGCGCTTCGCCGCCCTGTGCCCGGATCGCTTCAGCCACCTCTTCGCAGGCCTCCGCCGTGCGGCTTGAGACCACAACACGCGCGCCGGCTTTAGCAAACATCTCGGCAATCGCGCGGCCGATGCCCCGGCTGGAACCGGTGATCAGCGCCACTTTCCCCGTCAAATCAAACATCGCGGCCTCCTCCTCGTTGGCAACAGTCTAGGGCCGCGCAGCCGCACCTGAAAATCGGTTTCGCTCAAAGCGCGTGATTTGCGACGCGACGTGACTTTGGGCAAAATCCTCATGACGCAGACCAAGTTGCCGCTAGGCTAACCCGCACCAATAACGCCCAACACGAGCTGACCGGACACGCCAATGCCACATCCCAACGCCCGCATCCCTGACTTTTGGCCAGCCGGAAAACGCTGGACGTTTGACCGCCCGGACCATCCTTTGGATGCAAACCTTGAGGCCAGCGTTGAGAAATGGGGGAACCGTATCGCGGTGACCTACAATGGCGCAGACTACACCTATGCCGACATCGCGGCGCGTGTGACAGCTTTTGCAGGGTATCTACATCACGAAGCCGGGCTGCAAAAGGGCGACAGAGTGCTGCTCTATACGCAGAACTGCCCGCAATACATCATTGCCTTTTACGGCATCCTGCGCGCGGGCGGCGCGGTGGTGCCCGTGAACCCAATGAACAAACAGGCCGAGATCGACTATCTCGTCGGCGATACCGGCGCCAAAGTCGCCGTCTGCGCGCTGGAGCTATCCGACCACATTCTCCCCGCCCTCAAACGCGGCGCGCTAACCACGCTGATCGGCGCACGCATGACCGATATGGGGCAAGAGGGCTTTGACCTTGTGCCCAAAAACCTCGCTGCGGCCATGTCAGAGGACGAGGCCGAAGCGCTCGGGATGGTCGGCTTTCAAAAGGCGCTAGACCAAGCGCACACGCCACGCCCTCGCGACACCACAAGCGATGACCTCGCTGTCATCCCCTACAGCTCCGGCACCACCGGCCAACCCAAAGGCTGTGTGCACACGCACCGCACCGTCATGGCCTCACTGGTCGCAGGGGTGATCTGGAACCCGATCCATGAAAACACCGTCCATCTGGGTGCCCTGCCCTTCTTTCATGTCACGGGCATGATGAACGGCATGCACGGGCCGATCCTCACCGGCGGGCGCAATGTCATCCTGCCACGCTGGTCCTCTGCGCTGGCTGCGGGACTGATTGAGCGCTATCGCATCACCCGCTGGCGGTCGATCTCCACTATGGCCATTGATCTGGTGAACGACCCGAAATTTGACAGCTATGACCTCTCAAGCCTTGAGATGGTCGGCGGCGGCGGCGCGGCCATGCCCGAAGCCATTGCCAAAAAGCTCTATGACATGACAGGCTTGGACTATGTCGAAGGGTACGGCCTCTCTGAAACCATGGCCGCCACCCATGTGAACCCGATTGACGCTCCCAAACGCCAATGTCTGGGACAGCCGATTTTTGAGGTCGACAGTCGCGTGCTGGAGATTGGCGGCGACACTGAACTGCCCCATGGCGAGGTTGGCGAAATTGTCATGCACGCCCCGCAAAACTTCATCGGCTATTGGCAACGCCCTGACGAAACCGAAGAGGCCTTTGTCGAGATTGATGGCGTGCCTTTCTTCCGCTCAGGCGACATTGGGTACCGCGACGCCGATGGCTATTTCTTTATGGTCGACCGGGTCAAACGCATGGTCAATGCCGCCGGTTTCAAAGTCTGGCCCGCCGAGATTGAAATGCTGATGCTGCACCACCCGGATATCGCCGAGGCCTGCGTGATTGGCGCCAAAGACGAGCGGCGCGGCGAATGCGTGAAAGCCGTGGTGGTCGCCCTGCCAGAGACACGCGGCACGCTGACCGAGGAAAGCGTGATCGCATGGTGCAAAACCCAAATGAGCGCCTACAAATGCCCCTCTATCGTGGAATTTGTGGACGCGTTGCCCAAATCAGGCGCAGGCAAGGTCTTGTGGAAAGACCTGACATGACGCATAGAAAATTCCACAATGCGGAAATAGGCCCCTTTGCATGAGAAAACGTTCCTTAGCGACCAGCGACACCAGCCAAGCGCCCGAGGCCGACCGCCAGTTTGTCACCGCCCTCTCCAGAGGGTTGGAGGTGCTGCGCTGCTTCCGCCCGCGCGACCGCATGGGGCTGTCCAACCGAGAGCTGGCCGAGCGCACCGGCCTGCCCAACTCCACAGTCTCCCGCCTGACCTACACGCTGCTGCAAACCGGCTATCTGCTTTATGATGAGCAAACCGGGCGCTACCGTATCGGGGTGCCTGCGCTCAGCCTCGGATTTGCCTGCCTTGGCAGCATGCCCATCCGCGATGCCGCCAAAGAGCATATGCAGCGGCTCGCCGACTACGCTGGTGACGGGGTGCAGGTGGCGCTGGGTGCGCGCGACGAGCACACGGTGACCTATCTGGCCTGCGCTCGCGCGGAAAAAGGGATGATGTCCCTGCAACTCGGCGTCGGCTCGCGTATCTCTCTTGCCCGCTCCGCCATGGGCCGCGCCTATATTGCGGGATGCCAGCCCGAAGAACGCGCCGAAATTCTGGAAACACTGGCCATCCACCATGGTCCCGAACGCTGGCCGTCGATCCTTGAGGGCATCAAAGACGCGGAACGCCAGATTGCCGAGAAAGGGTTTTACGGAAACTATGGTGACTGGCACGAGGGCGTGCATTCCATTGCCGTGCCCTTCCCGGTGCAAAGCGATGCCTCTCCGGATCTGGCCCTCAACTTGGGTGGCCCCGCGCCCTTCCTGACACGAGAGCGGATGGAGAAAGATCTGGCCCCGCGTCTGATGGAAATTGCGCAGTCTCTGCGCCTGCACGCCACCCAGATCTGAAATCCGCTTGACCCTTCTGAGCGCCTGCACCACCGTGCGGGCGCAAGACTACCAGGAGGCCCCTATGGCAGAGATCACCCAATCCGACATCGACACTTTTCAGACCGACGGTGTCGTGCTGATCAGAGGGCTGTTTGCCGATCATGTAGAGGCATTGCGCGCAGGCGTGGCCCGCAATATGGACGCCCCCGGCCCCTTTGCTTCCAACAATGAGAAAGCCGGAGAAACCGGTCGTTTCTTTGATGATTATTGCAACTGGCGGCGCATTCCGGAATTTCAGGAGGTCATCGAAACCTCCCAGGCCGCCGAGATCGCCGCACAGTTGATGCAGTCACAGACCGTGCAGATGTTTCACGACCACGTGCTTGTGAAAGAACCCGGCACCTCCATGGCGACCCCATGGCACACTGACGGGCCTTACTATTTTGTCGAGGGCAGCCAGACCATCAGCTTCTGGTCGCCGCTGGATCCGGTGAAAGACGCCACCCTGCGCATGGTAGCAGGTAGCCACAAATGGGAGAAGCCGGTCCTGCCCACCCGCTGGGTCTCTGAGGAAAGCTTTTTCCCCAATGAAGACGACTATATGCCGATCCCCGATCCGGATGCCGAAGGCATGCGCGTGCTGGAATGGGAAATGGAGCCGGGCGATGCGGTGGCGTTCAACTACCACATCCTGCATGGCGCGCGTGGCAACACCGCCACCTCCCGTCGCCGCGCCTTTTCGCTCCGTCTGTTGGGGGATGATGCGCGCTATGTCGAGCGTCCGGGCCGCACCTCACCGCCGTTTCCGGGCCACGAGATGCAAGAAGGCCAGAAACTCCGGGAAGACTGGTTCCCGATGCTCTGGCCTCGCAGCTAAGCCAATCTGACTTAGCGAAACAGTTTACAGGGATCAGCTGTTGCTCAGCTGGTCCTTCACTCTTGGGCCCGCTTTGCCAAAATCCATCTGGCCGGTGTATTTGGCCTTCAAGGCGCCCATGACTTTGCCCATGTCACGGATCGACTCAGCGCCCACTTCGGACATTGCAGCCGTGATCGCCGCGGTGATCTCGTCATCGCTGAGCTGTTTGGGAAGGAACTCTTCGATCACCGGGATTTCGCCCAGTTCCCGCTCTGCCAGATCCAGACGCCCGCCTTCTTCATAGGTGCGCGCGCTTTCCTGACGCTGTTTGACCATTTTGACCAGGATCGACAGGATTTCCCCGTCGCCCACACCGGCGCTGTCGTCACCTTCGCCCCGCGTTGCAATGTCACGATCTTTGATCGCTGCCATGATCAGGCGCAATGTCGAAAGCCGGTCAGCGGCTCGGTCGCGCATCGCTTGTTTCAATGCGCTATTGATGTCGTCTCTGAGTGCCATTCATCTTGCCAATTGCTGTCAAACACAAGCCTGCGACCTTACAGAAACGTAAACTGACTCGCAACAGCGGGAATTTTTTGTCCAAACCCCTTAAAACAAGGGCTTCGCTTCGCCATAGAATTGCTTGACGCCCGCCGTGCGGCGACATATGCATCGGCCAATTTGCCAGCCGGAGACTCGCCCATGACCGCATCGACCCCCGATCACCCGACCGCCTGCCTCGCGCTTGCTGATGGCACTCTGTTTTACGGACGTGGCTTTGGGGCCACCGGCGAAACTGTCGCGGAGCTCTGCTTTAACACCGCGATGACCGGCTATCAGGAAATCATGACTGACCCCTCTTATGCGGGCCAGGTTGTCACCTTCACCTTCCCCCACATCGGCAACACCGGTGTGAACCCGGAAGATGATGAAACCGGGGATCCTGTGGCCGAAGGCATGGTTGTGAAATGGGACCCGACCGCGCCTTCCAACTGGCGCTCTGTTGAAACCCTCTCCGACTGGCTCACCGCACGCAGCCGCATCGCGATTGGCGGCATCGACACCCGCCGCCTGACCCGCGCAATCCGCCAACAAGGCGCGCCACATGTGGCACTCGCCCATGACCCGGATGGCAACTTTGACACCGAGGCCCTGATCGCCAAGGCACGCGCCTTCTCCGGTCTTGAAGGGCTCGACCTCGCCAAAGAAGTGACCTGCGCACAAAGCTACCGCTGGGACGAAATGCGGTGGGCATGGCCAGACGGCTACCCGACCCAGACTGCGCCCAAGCACAAAGTGGTTGCCGTGGACTTTGGTGCCAAACGCAACATCCTGCGTTGCCTCGCCTCTGTGGGCTGTGACGTCACCGTCCTACCCGCCACCGCAACCGCCGAAGAAGTGCTGGCCCATGGCCCGGACGGTGTGTTCCTGTCCAACGGCCCGGGTGACCCGGCCGCCACAGGGGAATATGCCGTTCCGATGATCCAGGACGTTCTGAAAGCAGACATCCCGGTCTTTGGCATTTGCCTTGGCCACCAGATGCTCGCCCTCGCGCTCGGTGCCAAGACCGTGAAAATGAACCACGGCCACCACGGCGCAAACCACCCGGTGAAGGATCATGACACCGGTAAGGTGGAAATCACCTCCATGAACCACGGCTTTGCTGTCGACGGCCAAACCCTGCCCGAAGGCGTGGTGGAATCCCACGTATCGCTGTTTGACGGCTCAAACTGTGGCATCCGCATGGCCGACCGTCCGGTCTTCTCGGTGCAGCACCACCCAGAAGCCAGCCCCGGCCCGCAGGACAGCTTCTATCTGTTTGAGAACTTTGCAGCAGCCATGGCGGCCCGCGCCTGACCTCGCCCCCAAAGCTCTTAAAAACATTCAAACCCGATCTGCACCGCAGGTCGGGTTTTTTAACTTTTTGCCCGTCAAAGACGATCTCGTTAACCACCTGTTAACCATAAAGGCGCAGCCTGAAACTGCGAAACAAAGCAGGTGGGCGACATGGCAGCCGCACGACTGCAAAAACTTTCGGCACCACCGCTCACGCGACAGAGCGCGCGCCTTCCCCTGGCGCGTGCTCTGATCGAGCGGAATACGGTGACACCGTGGCAGGTGTTTTACGCGCTGCAACACGAAGCCCAGTGGGACGCCTCCCTCCCCGAAATATTGACAGCACGCGGCTGGATTTCAGAGCCGGACATGCGCGCCCTGTTGGCCGAACGCCATGATTTGCGGCAGGTCGATCTCAGTCGAACGCCGCCCGCTGCGGAGCTGGCCACGCTCCTACCTCCGGAATTTTGTCTGCAGCACAGCGTGTTGCCATGGGCGCGGCTTGGCGAAACGGTGATCCTTCTGACAGGCCGCCCGCAAGCGCTGGAAACACTGCGCGCCGCCCTGCCCGATCCTCTGAAATCCGCGCTCTTTGCTGTTGCGGGCCGTCGCGACATTGAACATCACATCGCACTCTTTCATCGCAAATCTCTGACCCATCGTGCAGAAACCAGCGTGGCGGAGGCAGACAGTTGCCGCACGCTCGGGCATGCACGCAAAGGCAAAACAGCGATCTTGCTGGCGATCCTGACGTTGATCGTCGCGCTCGCGGCGGCATTCCCGTCACTTCTGCGCGACACGCTGCTCTTTTGGACATTGCTCACCCTGATGGGCGCGATTTTTCTGCGCCTTGCAGCCCTCTACCAAGCGGCCGTCTCTGCGCGCGACCCGACCGCTGAAAACGCGCTCCCCGAAACCGCCCCGCCAACCGCGATCCCGCAACCTCTCCCCCGCATTTCTGTGCTGGTGCCGCTGTTTGATGAGCCGGAAATCGCATCCGCCCTGATCCAAAGGCTCACCCATCTCACCTACCCCCGTGCGCTGCTGGAAATCGTGCTGGTGCTGGAAGAGCAAGACACCCAAACCCGCGCCGCCATTGCCAAAACCCAATTGCCCCGTTGGATGCGCGTTGTCGAAGTCCCGGCAGGTTCCGGCATCACCACCAAACCCCGCGCGCTGAACTACGCGCTCCCGTTTTGTCGCGGCGACATCATTGGTGTCTGGGACGCCGAGGATGCCCCGGCCAGTGATCAACTGGAAAAAGTCGCGGCCCACTTCGCGCACGCGGCCCCGGATGTGGCCTGCCTGCAAGGCACGCTGGACTACTACAACCCCTACACCAACTGGCTCTCGCGCTGCTTTACCATCGAATATGCAGCCTGGTTCCGGCTGGTGTTGCCCGGCCTTTCAAAGTTGGGGTTTGCGATCCCTCTGGGCGGCACCACGCTGTTTTTCCGGCGCGCCATTCTCGATGACCTCGGCGGCTGGGACAGCCACAATGTGACCGAAGACGCAGACCTCGGCATCCGCCTTGCCCGCCACGGCTACCGCACCGAGCTGCTCGATAGCGTCACCCAGGAAGAAGCCAATTGCGCGCCCATCGCATGGATTCGCCAGCGGTCCCGCTGGCTCAAGGGCTATGCGGCCACCTACATTGTCCACATGCGCCAGCCCCGGCAGCTTTTGCAGTCCTTGGGGCTACTAGGCTTTATAGGTTTCCAGCTGATCTTCCTGTGCAGCCTCAGCCAATTTTTGCTGGCCCCGCTGCTCTGGCTCCTCTGGGGGGCGGCCTTTGGCCTGCCTGCGCCGCTGATCGACCATCTGCCCGCCAGCATGCAAACTGCCATCACAGCGCTTTTGCTGACCGCCGCCGCAACCAATGGTGCCATCTGGGTCGCTGCTGTTGCCAAAACCAAACGGCCACGGCTCTACAAATGGATATTCGCGATGCTGATCTATTTCCCGCTCGCCACACTGGCGGCGTTCAAAGGCATGATCGAAATCGCCGTGGCGCCGTTTTATTGGGATAAAACCCGCCATGGCCGCACCGCGGAAGGCATCTCCCACGGGGTCGAGACACCGGCCCAGGGCACAGACACAGCGGAGATCTAAATCAGCTCTCGTTTTCCTGTTTCAGGCGCGTGACAAAAGCCGTTGAGATATGCGCGCGCAGCGCTTCATCTGCCGCGTCCCCGTCACCCGCTGTGATCGCATCCACAATGGCCTGATGCTCCACAATCGTGTCTTCACCCCGCCCTTCTACGGCAATGGAGGTGGTCGCCATCAAAGCCATAGAGCGATGCACAAGGTCGAGCTGCTGCACCAAATACCGGTTGTGGCTGGCCAGATGGATCTGCTTGTGAAACCGCCGGTTGGATCGCGCCAAGGCAGAGGGGTCATCCACCCGCGCCTGATCGGCCTCCACCATGTCTCGCAACACGCGCACCTCTTCTTGGGTGGCGTGACGCGCCGCCAGACGGGCCGCCAGCCCCTCAAGCTCGCTGCGCACCACATAAAGCTCCGCCATCTGGTTGTGATCCAGTGAGTTCACAATCAGGCTGCGCCCATCGCGCGCCAGAAGAGACTGGGTCTCCAGCCGCTGCAGCGCCTCACGGATCGGGGTGCGCGACATGCCAAACTTCTCGGCCAGATCGCTTTCCACCAGCCGGTCCCCCGGTTTGTAGACCCCCACATCAATGGCCTCCAGAATAAGCGTGTAGGCGTCCTTATTCGGGCGAGCGCTTTGGGACATATCGGGCAGCTTCCTTTGCTTCGTTGTGCGGGCCAGCATCGCGCAGCCCCCAAGGTGATGCAACCCCGCCAAAGGCGACAAACGCTCCCCCATTGCACAGAGGACGTCCCGCGCGTATCACGCCTTTATGCCTAAAGATGCTTTTTCCCATGTCACCACCTGGGTGTTTGATCTCGACAACACCCTCTATCCGCCTCAGGCGCGCCTGTTTGATCAGATCGAAGTGCGCATGACCGACTATGTCATGACGACGCTAGGGGTGGATCGCAGCACCGCCGACCGGATGCGCAAAGAGTATTGGGCGCGCTATGGCACAACGCTCACAGGCCTGATGCGCGAGCATGACGTGGACCCTGCGCCTTATCTTGTGGATGTTCACGACATCTCACTGGACCATCTGGAGCCGGACGCGGCGTTGGCCTCCCATATCAAGGCGCTGCCGGGCCGTTGCATCGTCTACACCAATGGCACCGCGCCTTATGCCGAGCGCGTGCTTGCCGCCCGTGGCCTTGAGGGGCACTTTGATGCCATCTACGGCGTGGAGCATGCCGACTTTCTGCCCAAGCCCGAGCGCGCGGCGTTTGAGACAATTTTCAGCAAAGATGGCCTCACAACACATGACGCTGCGATGTTTGAAGACGACCCGCGAAACCTGCGGGCGCCTCATGACATGGGCATGCGCACCGTGCATGTAGCCCCTGATTCTTTGGAAGAATCTCATATTCACTTCCACACGGACGACCTCACCGCCTTCCTTGCAAAGCTGCTCTGAGCGCTTCACCTGCGACACTCTGACCGCTTTCGTCCGATCCCGGGATGCATATGTCAGACGGCGCGACAGGACAGATTCCCGGACAGATTTCCAGACTTTGGAAAGATGCCTGCTGTTTCGCAGCAATCGCTGCCGTTTTTGCGGCGCACCTCCTCCAATTTATCTGCCGCCTGCGGCAGTCGTGAACAGGACACTTCCATGAGCCTTGCAGATGCCTCCGATCTGACCACCCACTCCCATGCCGACGACCACGGTGCCGAAATCACCGGTGCGGGCTGGGTCTATACCATTGTTGCGCTGCTGGTTGTGCTTTGGGGCACCTCCATCGCCCTGTTCGGCATTCCGGGCCTCTACATCCCGGCCGTGGGTGCGGTTCCAGTGATTTTCCTGGCGCTGGTTCTGATCTCCAGAGGGTGACAACCCGCCCACTTGGAACCCGCTCCGCGCGAGCGTATGGTGCGCGCCAGGAGGCGCAGCCATGACCAACAACACCCAAGTGGACATTCTTATTTCCGGTGGCGGCATCGCCGGGCTGACCGCAGCCGCCGCCTTTGGCAGCGCCGGGTTCTCCGTGCAATGTGTGGACCCGACGCCCCCGATCACAGAACGGGATGCGGCTGGTGCCGACATGCGCAGCACAGCCTTTTTGCAGCCGGCGCGCAGCCTTCTGGATGAAGCCGGCCTTTGGGCGCGGCTGGAAGATCACGCCGCCCCGCTTCAGGTCATGCGAATCGTGGATGCAGGTGGCGAGGTTGCCGAGCCGCGTATCGTCAAAGACTTTGACGCCTCAGACCTGTCTGATCTGCCCTTTGGCTGGAACCTGCCAAACTGGCTGCTGCGCCGCGAGATGCTCGCCCGCCTGCAAGACCTCGAAAATGTCGATCTGCGCCTTGGCTGTGGCACCAAGAGCCTCTTCACCCGCACGAATGAAGCGCGCGTCGGCCTGACCGATGGCAGCCAGACCCGTGCCAAACTGGTGATTGCTGCAGACGGGCGCAATTCGCCCATGCGCAAGGCCGCGGGCATTGATGTGAAAACCATCCGCTACGGCCAGAAAGCGCTGGCTCTGGCGGTGACACATCCGATCCCCCACGCCAATGTCTCCACCGAAATTCACCGCTCCGGCGGCCCGTTCACCCTGGTGCCGCTGCCGGACTACAACGGCATGCCCTCTTCCGCCCTCGTCTGGATGGAGCGCGGCCCGCGCGCTGATGCTCTGCTGACCATGGAGAAAGCGGCTTTTGAAGCGGAGATGACCGAGCGCAGCTGTGGCCTCTTTGGCCCGCTCACGCTGGCATCAAACCGCACCATCTGGCCGATCATCTCCCAATCCGCAGAACGTCTGGACGGCGAACGTCTGGCACTTGTGGCCGAAGCCGCGCATGTGGTGCCGCCCATCGGCGCTCAGGGGCTGAACATGAGCCTTGGGGACATGCGTGTCTTGCTTGATCTGGCCAAATCCGATCCTGCGAATCTCGGCAGCGCCGCGATGCTGGCAAGCTATCACCGCAAGCGCCACACGGAGATCAAGCTGCGGGTGCAGGGCATTGACCTTTTGAACCGCGCCTCCATGGCCGAGGCACAGCCCCTGCGCAATGCCCGCGCCATGGGCCTGAACGCGCTCTATGCGATGGGTCCGGTCCGTAAAACGCTTATGCAGATGGGTCTCGGCGCACGCTGAGGCCTCCCGCCCGCGGCAAGCGGCTCAGAGGGGTGCGCAGGCCAGTGCAGCCTCAAAGGACTTAGGACCTTTGAAAGCACCGATGGCGCGGGTCTGAAGGCTCGCACCGATGAGCTGCGTTGCCATAACCTTGCGCCATGTGGCGTCGGCGGTGACTAACTCAACTCCTTCGCCGCAGTCCCTGACACCACCGGAGATAAAGTCCTCCCCGATGCGGTGATTGGTCAGCTCTGACAGCGTGGCAACCTCGGTCAATTGATTATCCTGAAACCGCCACACGCGCAGCGTTTTGGCCAGATGCGGGCGATCGATGTAGGCGATTTCCACATGCCCGTCCCCATCAAGATCGGCAGCGCCAATCGGGGCCAGCCAGCGGTTACGTGTGCCAATATGCGGAGTGACAGCTATGCGCCCCGTAGCATCATAGATCGCCAGCCGCGCGCCTTTGGTCTGGCTGCTCTCCACCACGATGACTTCGCGGCTGCCATCTCCATCCACATCCACCAGTCGCGGTGCAATGTCTTCAAAAACGAGATGTTCAGGCAGCGTGATGCGCAGGGTTTTCTGCGCGTCCGTGACCATCTCAAGGGCGCCATACTCAATGGCATCCCCCAGAACACCATGCGCGTAACGCGTGGTCTCATCTGTGTAACGTGCCGAGGTGATGTCCGCCGCAGCGCTGCCCGCGCCGATCAGTGTTGCCACCAAGCTCAGAGAGCCGCAGAGCGCGCGCCAAGAGGGCTTTTGCCCCCTCTGTGCCGCGACAGACATCACAGCAGACATCAGATCTGTTTTTCCGGCATTTTGACCACAAGGCCATCCAGCGCATCGGTCACCTTGATCTGGCAGGTCAGACGGGAGGTGGTTGGGTTTGGCTCAAAGGCAAAATCCAGCATGTCTTCTTCCATGTCGTCTTTCGCGGGGAGCTTCTCAACCCAAGCGTCGTCAATATAGACATGGCAGGTCGAACAGGCGCAGGCACCACCACAGTCTGCCTCAATGCCCGGAATATTGTTGTCGCGTGCGCCTTCCATCACGGTCAGGCCATTGGCGACCTCAACCACGTGTTCGGTTCCATTATGCTCGACATAGGTAATTTTTGCCATGTCTGGCGGCTCCTCTCAAAAACTGTTCGCATCCCTAGTTAGTCAACGGCGGGCGCTGCTTCTAGCCCCTTTCGCGCCATAAAATGCATGCCTTTGAGGCATATCATGCATTTTGCTCATCTGTTTGCGCGCGAAATGCCACAGGGCCGCGCCTATGCGCCGCAGGACAGAGTTTCGCTAAGCCGCAAAACAGGTTACAAAGGGGGCAAACAAAGAGGCCCGAGCATGCCCGTTTTCACAACTCTCAGACCTGTCGCCCTGGCGACAGCCCTCAGCGCGCTGATGTTTCACGGCGGCTGCGATCCGAGTGCTGTGGACTCGCCTTACCTCGCAGCCCGCAGCGCGCCGGAGATCATTCGCGCCGGAGAAAGCGGCACACCGCCCAGTGCACGGGCCGGAAGTTGCTGGGGGCGTGATGTCACCCCGGCGGTCGTGGAAACGGTCAGCAATCAGATCATGGTGCAACCGCCCGAGGTGCTTGCCGATGGCACCGTCTTGGCCCCCGGCATTTTCCGCACCGAAACCCAACAGCGTATCGTGCGCGAGCGGCGCGAGCTTTGGTTTGAAACGCCCTGCCCTGAAGTCTGGACCGAAGAATTCACCGCCTCTGTTCAGCGCGCGCTGAAAGTGCGCGGGCTCTATTTTGGCGGCATCAGCGGGACCCCTGACGGGCGCACCCGCGCCGCGATCCAGCGCTACCAAAAGGCCGGAGGGCTCGACAGCGCCATCCTCTCCATTGAGAGCGCTCGGCGGCTTGGCTTGATCGCGGTACCGCGCGAGACGCTTGAAGCGTCCTAGCAACAAAAAAGGGCGCCGCAGCGGGCGCCCTTTAGCTTTTTGTGAGTTGCGTTAGTCCTGAATGTTGAGCGCAACGAAACGTGGCTCACCCGCGCGACGCACCAACAGCAGCAGAGATTTGCGCCCGGCGTCTTTCGCCTCTTGGATGCGATCTTCCAGATCATCAATGGAACGCAGTTTCTGCTGGCCAGCCTCGGTCAGCACATCGCCAGACCGCAGCCCTTTTTCAAAGGCTTTGGAGGTCTCATCCACATTGGTCACAACCAAGCCCTCGGTGCTGTCAGACAGCTCCATCTCGGTGCGCATCTCATCGGTCAGCGTAGTCACGGTGAGGCCAAGGATTTCTTTTTCCTTCGGCTCCTCAGACGGGGCAGGCTGGCTCGCGGGCACCGCGCCTTCGGCTTCCTCACGACGCCCCAGAGTGACCGCAAGCGTCACCTCAGAGCCATCGCGCAGCACCACAACGTCTACGGTTTTGCCAACATTGGTGTTGCCAACGCTGCGCACCAGACCGCGCACATCAGCCACCTCATCGCCATCAAAGCTCAGGATCACGTCACCGGACTGCATCCCTGCTTCCAGCGCCGGACCTTCCGGCACATCCGTGACCATCGCACCGGCTGCGTTTTTCAGGCCTTCAACCGCATCAACCATGTCTTCGGTCACATCCTGAATGCGCACACCAAGCCAGCCGCGGCGGGTTTCGCCAAATTCCTGCAGCTGATCCACCACACGGGTCACAACGTTGGACGCCATGGAAAAGCCGATGCCGATCGAGCCGCCATTGGGGGACAAAATCGCGGTGTTCACGCCAATCACTTCGCCATCCATGTTGAACAGCGGGCCACCGGAGTTGCCGCGGTTGATTGCTGCGTCGGTCTGAATGTAGTCGTCATAAGCGCCGGACAATGCACGGCCACGCTGCGACACGATGCCAGCCGACACAGAGAAGCCCTGCCCCAGCGGGTTGCCCATGGCCATAACCCAATCGCCAATGCGGGCCGCGTCACTGTTGCCGAATTCCACAAATTCCAGCGGCTCGTCAGAGTCGACCTTCAACAGCGCAATGTCGGTGTTGCGGTCGGTGCCGATCACTTTGGCGGGCAGCTCCTCGCCGGAGTAGAACTCTACAAGGATTTCATCTGCGCCTTCGATCACGTGGTTGTTTGTCACCACAAAGCCGTCTTCAGAGATCACAAACCCCGAACCCAATGCAGAGCTGCGGCGCGGACGGTCGCCCTGCCCCTGCTGGCGATCCTGAAACTCGCGGAAGAAGTCTTCAAACGGGGAGCCCTCAGGCACGATGCCCTGCGGGCCTGTGCGCCCAGCCACCACAGTGGAGGTGGTGATGTTCACCACAGAAGGGCTGATCTGTTCGGCAAGCTCTGCAAAGCTGACGGGACGGTCGTTCTGAGCCAGCGCAGTGAGAGATTGCGCCACATAGAGCGCAGCAGCCAGAAGCATCAACCAGGTCATACGCCAAAAGGCGTGAGTCGGACGTGTGTCCGTGAGTGTGTCAGAAAACACGGTCGGTTCTCCTTTGGTGTTTCATAACCAGACAGGCCAAGCCTGTCGTCTGTACAAAGCATGTGCTCTTCGGGGGCAGGATTCAACCACCTGACCGCCGCGTTGGCACAATTGCCCGTGAACCGGCGTGATATTTTAGGAAGGGCGAAGGGCTGAGCCCTTCGACATCAGTGCAAAGTGTGAGAGGCAGCCGCTTGCGTCTCTGCCTTCAGCGAAGGCCGTTTGGGCACAGGGCGTCGCTTTGGCTTGGGCACGGCCCGTGTGAACGCAGCCAGCGCAATGCCAAACTCTGCGGCAAGTCCCGAAAAACAAAGGGCCATATCCGGGCGCACGATCAGCGACGCCAGCAGCGCAGCATCTTCGTTTTCTCCGTTTGACGCGGCCTCGATCAGATGCGCAAACACCGCCTCATCGGCCCCCAGACAGTTGCAATAGAGCCCGTGACGGCACAGAGGACGACGGCCAAACTGGTGACCAACCTGCATCAAATCAGCAAACACACCGCTCACATTGCGGGCGCGCTCCGGCCCCAGAGCCATACCCAAACTGTTCTGCAAAGCGGCCTGCCCCTCGGGATCACGCTCCCAATGGCGCAACCACCGCACGGCCAATCGCTCTACATCGTTGAGATCTTCGAGCAACCCGACGCGCTGCGCTCCGCGTGTCATCGCGCCGCTCATTTGGTCAGAATCAATTTTCCTGCGCGGGTGATGCGCAGCGTATAGAGCTGGTCATTCAGGCGAATGTGCGCCAGGCCGTTTTCCCCGGTCAGGATACGCGCATCGTGCACTGGCATCGCATTTGTGTAGTCGGTGGTCTGAGTTTGCATGGTCATGGGACGCTCCATCAATTGCGGTGTTCGGCTTCCCATCGGGTGGCTGACCTCTTTCTGACTATTTTAGTCGGAATTGTCAATGCTTCAAAATTAAACCCTGCCACCCAAACAAAACAGCGCCCCGAAAGGCGCTGTGAAACGTGTGTCTTGCTTGAAAGTTTGGCGCTTCGCTTACCAGATCCGCGAACAGCTCTTCAGCTGCTGCTGGTAGCGCGCCGAGCGGCTGGCCACGTCATCGGCAATCCGCGTAAGCCAAGGCTTATTGCGATAGTTGCCGCGCGCGTAGCCGGTATGACCTTCGTGATAGTTCAGGTACTGCGCACGCGCGTCATGCAGAGACACGCCGTTGCGGTCGCGCGATTCATTCATGTACCAGCCCATAAAATCAGTGGCATCGCGAATGTCATCGCGCCGCGCGCCCCGGCTGCGGGTCTCGCGCTTATACTCATCCCACGTGCCATCCAGCGCCTGCGCATAACCATAGGCGCTGCTCTGACGGCCCATCGGCAGCACACCCAGCGCATATTTATGCGGTGTCCGCGCATTGCCGATGAATTTGCTCTCCTGATACAGCACAGCCATCTGCACATGCACCGGAACCCCCCACTTGCGTTGGGTGGTGGTGAACGCGCGCTTGAAGTGCGGCCGTTCTTTCAGAATCGCACAAGCGTTTTCCAAGTTGCTGGGCGCGCGGGTATCGGTGCTGCTACACGCAGCCACAAAGCCCAAAAGCACCAGCGCGAAGAGAAGTCTGCTCATCTGCCTCTCGCTATTTCATATTGTCTTTTTTGTCAGTCTACCGGATTTCCAGTGCGGCGGTAAATCACAATTGGACGTTATAACAACAAGGTTAACAGGAGCGGCAGCCCAATCACCGACGCCACAGTGGAAACCACCACAAAGCCCGCAACCGCATCCGCATCCGCCTCATATTTCTCCGCCAGAAGATAGCTGCTGACCCCCACAGGCATCGCCATCTGCAGCACCAGAACGCCCAGCAAAAGGCCCGACAGTCCGAACAGCGAGGCGATTCCCCAACCGATCGCAGCACAGGCCAGAAACTTCACAACCGACAGGCAGACCGCAATCATGACCCGCCCGGGTGTCAGCCGCGCCACGGCAACCCCAAGTGTCAGCAGCATAAGCGGGATGGCCATCTGCCCGATCAAATCAAGCGTGTTGGTCATAACGTCGGGCGTTTCCCAGCCCATGTAGAGAAACAGCGCGCCCAACAAAGTGGCCCAGATCATCGGCTCCTGCACCATTTTGCCCAATGCCCCCTCACCCGCCACAATCCAGATGCCCCAGGTGAAGGACAAGAGCGCCGTGACCGCCAAAAGCACGACTGAGGCTTCAAGCCCGGCCTGCCCAAAGGCAAAGAGCGCAAGCGGCACACCAAGGTTGCCCGTATTGCCAAAAATGAAGGGTGCAAGATAGGTGCGCAGGTCCAATCCGGCCAGCTTCAGGAGCAGCCAACCGAGCGCGCCGGTCGCAAAATATCCCGCAAATCCAGCCGCTGTCAGGCGCGCCAAATCGCCAAGATCCGCCTCCGTTTTCATCAGCGCCGTGAAGATCAGACAGGGCACCGCCAAATTCACGCCAAGGCGCGTAACGAATTGAATTCTATATTCAAAACCCGCCTTGACCCAGGCAAATCCAACCCCCGCAACCAGGAACACCGGCGCGACAATTTCCAACACTGTTAAGATTAGGTTCACAGACTGTTTCCCGCTAAAATTCGGCTAAAGTTGGACAAAGCCCCCTTGCAGGGTCTAACTTTGAGGAGTAGGGCCTGCAACACATGTTAAAAACACGCGCGAAATATTACCTTGGCCAAGTGGTCCGTCACCGCAAGCATCCTTTCCGGGGTGTGGTGTTTGATGTTGATCCTGAATTTGCCAACACCGAAGAGTGGTACGAAGCCATTCCCGAGGACAGCCGCCCTGCGAAAGAGCAACCTTTCTATCATCTGCTGGCTGAAAACGAACAAAGCTACTATGTGGCCTATGTGTCAGAGCAGAACCTGATTGCGGACTACTCCGGCGAGCCTGTGACCCATCCGGATCTGGATGAGATGTTCGGCCCGTTTGAAGATGGCTCCTACCCGCTGCACTTCGCGCTGAACTGAAATCTGCCAAACGCACATGAAGCGACGCCGGGCCACCAGACCCGGCGCTTTTGTTTACTCGGTGACAATCGGCGCGCCGCGTTTCTTCCATGCGCCAAAGCCGCCTTCCATTTCTGCGATATTCTCGACACCCATGTCCTGCAGTGCCTTCACCGTCAGCGCAGAGCGCCAGGCGCTGGCACAATACAGGATCGGTGTCTTGTCGGTTGCCAGCTCCTCTTTGTGGTAAGGGCTGTCTGGCGCAATCCAGAATTCCAACATACCGCGCGGTGCATGAAAGGCGCCCTCAATGCGTCCATCGCGCGCCAGCTCACGCGGATCTCTGATATCAACAAACAGCGCCTCGCCTGCGGCCACCATCTCGGCGGCCTCTTCTTGCGACAGCGTCCGAATGTCCGCTTTGGCGTTCTCCACAAGTGTTTTGATTGGTGTGATGGCCATGATTAATACCCGATTGCTGCGCCGTCTTTGCGCGGATCAGACGCCCCCTCCAGAACGCCTGAAGCATGAATGCGAATGGCCTGCGCGCCCCCAATCGGCATCGCAGGCACCACCACATTGTGCCCCAGATCCGCGAGCCCTTGCTTCACCGCATCACTGTAACCACGCTCCAGTTTCAGCTCGCCATCTTCAGTGAAGGACCGTGGCGCATCCAGCGCGGCCTGCGGGTCCATGCCGAAATCTTCGATGTTGGACAGCACGCGCGCGTGCCCGTTGGGCTGATAATGGCCACCCATCACGCCAAAGGGCATTTCCACACGGCCGTCCCGCCGCACCATGCCCGGAATGATGGTATGCATCGGGCGTTTGCCACCCAGCATTTCGTTCGGGTGGCCTTCTTTCAGGGTAAAGCCCCCGCCCCGGTTCTGCATCAGGATCCCGAATTTGTCAGAGGCAATGCCCGATCCAAAGGCGTGGAAAATCGAATAGATCATCGACACCGCCATGCCGTCTTTATCCACAACCGTCAGATAAACCGTGTCCTTATGTACCGCCTCCGTCAGCGGCGCAGCAGCGGCCATCGCGCGCTTAGGATCAATCAACGTGGCAAGTTTTTCTGCGGTCTTCAGCGACAGCATATGTTCGGTGCGGGCTGTGGTGTCCGGATCGGCAATCAGGCGGTCGCGCGCATCATAGGCCAGCTTGGCGGCTTCTGCCTCAATATGCGTGCGCGCCACGCCAAAGGGATCCATCGACGCGATGTCAAAATGATTGAGGATATTGAGCATCAGGATCGCGGTTGCGCCCTGCCCGTTGGGCGGATGCTCCAGCAGCTCAGCGCCCTTGTAGGTGCCGCCAATCGGGGTTGTGTCATTTCCGGCGGTGGCCGCAAAATCCTCAAGCGTATGGGCACCACCCATCGCCTGCAGAGTCGCCACCATATCCTCGGCGATTTCCCCGGTGTAAAAAGCATCGCGCCCCTGTGCTGCCACGCGGCGCAAAACCTCTGCTTGTCCCGGCGCGCGGAAAATATCGCCTTTCACCAGCGGCTTGCCGTCTTTCAGGTAGTGCCGGCGCCCGTGCCCTTGCAGATTGCCTTGGGTCTGGTGCCAGTCAAAGGCCGACCGTGGCCCCACCGGAATGCCCTCTTCGGCATAGCGGATCACCGGTGCGAGGCTGTCGGCGATCCCAAGTTTGCCGTAGCGCTCAGACAATGTGCAAAACCCATCAATCGCACCGGGAATGGTCACGGCCTCCACACCAAAGATTGGCACCGCTTCAAGCCCCCGCCCGCGCAGATCGGCGGCATTGGCCCCGGCAGGCGCGCGGCCAGATCCGTTAAAGGCCAAAACATCATTGCTGCCCGCCGGTGAGACCAGCGCAAAACAATCGCCCCCAATCCCCGTTGACGCAGGCTCACAAATCCCCAGCAGCACAGATCCAGCGATGGCCGCATCCATCGCGTTGCCTCCTTTGCGCAGGATGTCGACCGCCACCTCTGCCGCCAGAGGCGTGGACGTCGCGCACATGCCGTTGGTCGCCATGACAGCGGACCGGCCCGGAAAATGAAAATCTCTCATGAACTCTCCCTCACTTGTTAACGGATGTTAGGGAGCGTGACGCGCTTTGCAACCGCCTCACCAAAAAGTGGCGCGTGATTTTGATCAAAGATGGGAGTGTGCGTGAAAGCTGCGCGCTTAGTCGGGCACGCGGAAGCGCAAAGCGTTGTGACCGGACGCTCGGCGTTTGTAATCAATGTCTTCGGCGAGCGTGCGCACCAGCCCCCAGCCAAAGCCACCTTCCGGCAGCTCTTCCATGGCACCGTCCACATCGGGCATCACGCCCGCTGGCAACTGCCCATCCGGCATCGCCGCGCCATTGTCACGCACTTCGACGTTCCAGCACTGCTCAACATAGTTACAGGTGATCACGATCTGGCCATCTTCGCGTCCGGCCAGCGCATGTTCGACCACATTGTTCAGCACTTCAGCCAGCACCAATTCCAACACGCCCGCATTGCAGGCCGCAAACTCCTCAGCTGTCAGCTTCTGCCGCAGCGTCTCGAGCGCATTTCGCACCTCTTGCGGGGTGCCTGCGAGCTCGATGTGGATGTCTGATTGCGAATTGGTCACGCGTGTGAGTGCCCTACTTTGCAAAGATTTCTTATTCGGTGATGGCTTCTTCCAGCGTCGCGTGGATCCGGAACACCGTATCCATGCGGGTCAGACGAAATACCTTATCAACATTCTCATTGAGCCCGGCGAGCTCCAGCGGGTTTTCACCGCCCAGTTGCTTCATGGCCGCGACAATCGCGCCCAGACCGCTCGAATCGATGAAGTCTACTTCGGACAAATTTAGCACCACGCGCCCTTCAGCATTCTCGGTTTCTTCCCGCATACGATCCTTGAACTGAATCGCAACAGACGCATCAATGCGCGCTTCGTGAACTGACACCACAAGTGCTCCGCCCTCTGCCTTACTCGACAGATTCATAAGACGTCTCCTTCAACATTCGTCCTCAGGAAACACTATTCGGAATTCGTTACCAAGTTATGAGCGGAGGCCGGTCCAAATTGTTTATCGGCGTGCCTTTTCAGACTCATCATCCTGAAACATCCTTGCAAAGATTACCCGTCAAAGCCAAGCACATAGTGAAAGACATCACGGAGGAGGAGCGAAGGGATGCGGAGAGTAGTGATTGCAGGCGCCGCGCGCACGCCAATGGGAGGGTTTCAAGGGGCTTTTGAC
Organism: Shimia sp. R9_2; assembly: GCF_017743735.1. Classification (GTDB taxonomy): domain Bacteria; phylum Pseudomonadota; class Alphaproteobacteria; order Rhodobacterales; family Rhodobacteraceae; genus Shimia. The sequence continues at coordinate 9,798 of NZ_JAGHRO010000012.1, read as the reverse complement.
GGTGTGGAGGCGGCCGAACTGGGCGGCACCGCGATCAAAGCGGCCCTGAAAGACGCCGGGACAGAGACTGCCGAAGAGGTGCTCATGGGCTGCGTTTTGCCTGCGGGCCAGGGTCAGGCTCCGGCACGGCAGGCGGGCTTCAAGGCCGGGCTGGGCGAAGAGGTGCCCGCCACCACACTGAACAAGATGTGCGGCTCAGGCATGAAAGCCGCGATGATGGCGTTTGACACCGTCGCCTTGGGAGACCGCGACATCATGATCGCGGGCGGCATGGAGAGCATGACCAACGCACCTTATGTGCTGCCCAAAATGCGGGGTGGCGCGCGCATTGGCCATCAGCAGGTCGTGGATCACATGTTCCTCGACGGGCTTGAGGATGCCTATGACAAGGGCCGCCTGATGGGCACCTTTGCCGAAGATTGCGCGGAGAGCTTTCAGTTCACCCGCGAGGCGCAGGATGAATACGCGCTGCAATCGCTCTCCAACGCATTGGAGGCGCAAAAGTCAGGCGCTTTTGACGGCGAGATTGCCCCGGTCACCCTGAGCACGCGCAAAGGCACCGTAGAAATCAGCGAAGATGAACAACCGGGCAACGCGCGCCCCGACAAAATTCCGCAGCTGAAACCGGCCTTCCGCAAAGACGGCACGGTTACGCCCGCAAACAGCTCTTCGATTTCGGATGGCGCTGCCGCACTGGTGATTGCTTCAGAGGACGCTGCAGAAGCGCAGGGCCTCAAGGTGCGCGCCCATATCGTCGGGCACGCCAGCCACGCTCAGGCGCCCGGCCTGTTCACCACAGCTCCGGTGCCTGCGGCTCAGAAGCTTTTGAAGAAAATCGGCTGGCAGAAAGAAGACGTTGAGCTGTGGGAGGTCAACGAAGCCTTTGCCGTGGTGCCGATGGCCTTCATGCAGGAGATGGGGCTGAGCCGCGACATTGTGAATGTAAACGGTGGAGCCTGCGCGCTTGGTCACCCGATCGGGGCCAGCGGCGCGCGCATCATGGTCACGCTCTTGAATGCCATGGAAAAACGCGGCCTGAAGCGCGGCGTCGCGGCGATCTGCATCGGCGGCGGCGAAGGCACGGCAATCGCCATCGAACGCCCCTGAGACATCACCCCAAAAATCACAAAGGCCGCGAGACATTCTCGCGGCCTTTTGCGTTTCAGTTTACCGGCTCACGCGCCCAGCGCTTTGGCCAGCCAGACCAACAACAGCCCAAGGGCCATTGCCGCAAGCCCCATATAGCGGCGCTGCGTCTCGGGGATCGCGCGCAGCATCGCAAGCAGGTCTTCGACAATCGAAGGGGCCAGCGCGTACACCAGCCCCTCCACAATCAACACAAGCCCGAAGGCCAGAAGCGCAACGCCCAGCATCAGCGGCCTTGCGCGTCCTTGAAGTAGTTGAAGAATTCACTCTCAGGCGACAACACCATGGTGGAGTTGTTGGACTGCAGCGCCGCACGGTACGCATTGAGCGAGCGGTAGAATTCAAAGAATTCCGGATCTTCACCAAAGGACTGCGCAAAAATCGCGTTCCGCTCCGCATCCGCTTCACCGCGTGTGATCTCAGACTGACGCTGCGCATCAGACACAAGCTCCACCACGGTACGATCCGCCTGCGCGCGCTTACGCTGTGCAGCCTCTTCACCGCGGGCAATCTCGTCCGCCGCTTCCCGTTCACGTTCTGCACGCATCCGTGCAAAGGTCGCTTCAAGGTTGGCTGGCGGCAGGTCGGTGCGCTTCAGACGCACGTCGATCACTTCCAGACCCAGCGAACGTGCCTCAGAGATCGCATTGTCGCGAATGCGGTTCATCAGGCTTTCACGCTCAGTAGACAGCACCTGATCAGACCGCACAGAACCGAGCACCTCACGGGTCTGCGCCCGCAGGATGTTGTCCAGACGCTGCTCCGCCAGCGCTTCACCACCGGCACCAACGGCCAGGCGGAACTGGGTGACATCCGCAATCCGGAAACGCGCAAACGCATCCACGATCAGACGACGGTCATCCAGCGGGGTGACTTCCAGCGGGCCAACTTCACGGCTCAGGATACGGTCATCATAGCGCACAACCTCTTGAATCAGAGGAATTTTAAACGCCAGACCCGGATCCTCTTTCACAGAGACCACACGGCCAAACTGCAGCACCAGCGCCTTTTGGCGTTCATCCACGATGAACAGGGAGGACAGAATGCCGGCAATGACGATCACCAGAACAGGCAGAAGATATGTTGTCTTTTTCATATCAGTTGTTCCCCTTGCGCAGTTCGTTCAGCGGCAGGTAAGGCACCACGCCCTGATCCCCGGTGTTTTCATCGATGATCACTTTATCGATGCCACCCAGAACCTCTTCCATGGTCTCAAGATAAAGACGCTTGCGGGTCACATCAGGCGCTTTGGCGTATTCTTCCAGAACAGCGGAGAAGCGGCTCGCCTCACCCTGTGCCTGGTTCACAACCTGCGCACGGTACGCTTCAGCCTCTTCCAGAATCTGCGCGGCTTCACCACGCGCCCCGGCGGTCACACGGTTGGAGTAAGCGTCTGCCTGTTTCTCAAGACGGTCGCGCTCCTGACTTGCCGATTGCACTTCGCGGAAAGCGTCTTTCACTTCTTCGGGCGGATCGGCACCGTCAAAGTTCACCCGCACGATGTTCACACCGGAGTTATAGGTGTCCAGCGTGGTTTGGATGCTCTCCTGTAGACGGTCCGTGATGATACCACGGTCACGGTTCAGCACCGGCGCCAGCTCAGATTGCGCGATGATTTCACGCATCGCAGATTCAGACACGGCGCGGATGGTTTCCTGCGGGTCACGCAGGTTGAACAGATACTGCGCCGGATCAGAGATGTTCCAGACCACCTGGAAATCAATGTCGACGATGTTCTCGTCCCCGGTCAGCATCAGCCCATCCGTGCGGCTGCCACGGGTCGGGATGTCTTCGGTCTGTTCGTTGGTGACCGGAAGAACCTCGGCAGTGACCAGCGGCCAGGGGGCAAAGTTCAGACCCGGATTGCCGGTTGCGGAATACTCACCAAGAAACAGCTCAACGGACTTTTCTTCGGGCTTTACGGTGTAAAAGCTCGCCATCGCCCAGAGACCGGCAGCGACCAGCGCACCAATCGCAACGGTGCCTTTGGTCAGACCGGGGCCGCCTTGGCCTCCGGCACCACCGCCATTGCGCTGGCCTCCGCCACCGCCACGGCCGCCCATCAGAACGCGCAGCTGATCCTGACCCTTTTTCATCAGGTCATCTATGTCCGGGATCTGCGGCCCGTCACCCTGCGGCGGACGTTGGCCGTTTCCATTGTTGTTGCCGCGATTTCCGCCGCCGCCTTGGTTATTGCCGCCCCCTCCCCAGGGGCCGCCATTGTTACCTGCCATACGGGATCTTCCCTCTCTACGTATCGTCATTGGCGCACCCTCTAAACCTGAGGGCTGCGCCGAAAAAATCAACCCATCCGCCGCTTAGGTGCTGCGGCTGGGCACCTTCATCGTCACAAGTTCCTCTGACATGGTCGGGTGCACAGCCACCGTCCGGTCAAAGTCCTCTTTGGTTGCGCCCATTTTTACGGCGATGCCGGCAAGCTGGATCATCTCACCTGCCCCCGGCGCCACGATGTGACAGCCAAGCACCTTGCGGTTGGCCTTGCTGACAATCAGCTTCATCAGCACACGCTCCGCGCGCCCGGCAAAGGCCTGCTGCATCGGCTTAAAGCTCGCAGTATAGACCTCAATCGGCTCCTGCGCTGCCGCTTCTTCCTCGCTCAGCCCCACGGTGCCCATTTCAGGCTGTGTGAAAATGGCGGTCGGGATCAGCTCGTGATCCACCTCGGTGGGGTTGCCTTTGAACACAGTTTCCACAAAGGCCATGCCTTCGCGGATCGCCACAGGGGTCAGGTTCACGCGGTCGGTCACATCGCCCACCGCATAGACCGACGGCACGCCGGTCTGACTGTAGCTGTCCACTTCCACTTCGCCTTTGCGGCCAAGCTTCACGCCGATCTCTGCCAGCCCCATGTTCTCGGTGTTGGGCGCACGCCCTGTGGCAAACATGACCTGATCAAACAGATGGGTCTTGCCGTGGGTGTCGGTGACAGCGATCTGCTCCCCCTCTTTGCGCATCTCAGCCACGTTGGTGTTGAGCTGCACGTCAATGCCGCGCTGCACCATCTCCTCAGAGACCATGGTGCGGGCTTCGTCATCAAACCCACGCAGGATCTGCGGGCCGCGATAGAACTGGGTGGTTTTCACACCAAGACCGTTCATGATACCGGCAAATTCAGAGGCGATATAGCCGCCGCCCACAATCAGGATGCTTTCCGGCAGCTTCTCCAGATGGAAAATCTCGTTGGAGCTGATGCCCAGCTCCGCCCCCGGCAGGTCCGGCCATACCGGACGGCCACCCATGGCGAGCAGCACATGTTTGGCGGTTTTGCGGGTGCCATCGGCCAGCTCAACAGTGTGGGCATCCACCATCTTGGCGCGCTGGTCAAAGCTCTCCACACCGCTGTTCTTCAGCAGATTGCGGTAGATGCCTTCCAGACGGTCCAGCTCCGCATGCAGCTTCACCTTGAACGCATCCCAGCTGAAATCACCGAGTTGGATGTCCCAGCCATAGGCCTGCGCATCTCCCACCATTCCGGAATATTCGGAGGCGAACACCATCAGCTTTTTGGGCACACAGCCCCGGATCACACAGGTGCCCCCGTAGCGGTCCTCTTCGGCCAGGGCGACCTTCACACCTTCGGCTGCCGCCACACGCGCAGCCCGTACACCACCGGAGCCACCGCCGATGACAAAGAGATCGTAATCAAATGACATGATTGGCCTTTTTGTTAGTCCACAAGATCCGTGAACAGGTTGTCTGTTTCTGCGAAATCCAGCATCGCTTCTTCGATTGTGCCGGCATTGATGTCACGCACTTCCACGCGACCGTCGCCATAGCCGACCACAACAGCATCACAGATATCGATGAAGAGTCCGTTTTCAACCACGCCCGGCATCTGGTTGATTGCCAGCGCAAGCTGGCGTGCATCGCCGATCCGGTTGAGGTGCAAATCGAGGATGTGATTGCCCTCATCGGTCACAAAAGGCGCAGCGCCATTCATCCGCAATGTGCTTGTCCGGCCAAGCACATCCATGCTCACGAGGGTCTCTTCAATCAACGCCTGTGTGGTCTGCCAGCCAAAGGGCACGACCTCCAGCGGCAAAGGGAACGTGCCCAGCGTCTCGACCTCTTTGCCCACATCAGCAATCACAACCATTTGATCAGAGGCGGTGGCCACGATCTTCTCCTGCAACAGCGCGCCACCGCCGCCTTTGATCAGATTGAGATCCGCATCAAACTCATCCGCGCCGTCAATGGTCACATCCAGCCACTTGGCTTCATCAAGGCTGATCACCTCGATGCCCACTTCCCGCGCCAGCTCGGCAGTGCGGGTGGAGGTTGGCACGCCTTTGATCCGCAGACCCTGATCGCGCACCATTTCGCCAAGGCACCGCACCAGCCAGGCCGCGGTTGATCCGGTCCCCAGCCCCACGCGCATGCCATCCTCGACATAGTCCGTGGCGCGTTTGGCGGCGACAAATTTGGCCTTGTCGATGGGCGACAATTCTCCGGTCATTGCGGCAACTCCCTGCATACTTTGCAGCTTTATAGAAAAGATGGCCGCCGGGGGCGAGAGCCGATTGCTCTAAATTCCGTGCAATACGGTGCTTTTGGCGATTTCAGCGCCCAAAATCTGCTCCGGGTGTCGCCACTGACATTGACCTTGGCGATGCTGCGTGTTTCCCATCGGAAACGTCGCTTTTGCGCCGCACCTCCCCCGCCCGCACGGATAAAACAGAGATATGATAGAGACCTTTCGCCTGCACTATGCCCCAGACAATGCCTCGCTGATCATTCGGCTGGCACTGGAGGAGCTTGGCCTGTCGTATGAGACACTGCTCGTGGACCGGCGCAACAAGGCGCAATGCTCTCCCGCTTATCTGGCGTTGAACCCCAATGGCACCATTCCGGTTCTGGAAACCTCAGACGGCGTTCTGTTTGAAACCGCTGCCATTCTGATGTGGCTTTCTGAGACTACTGGAAAACTGGCGCCGCCAACCGGCTCCCCGCTGCGCGCGCCCTTTCTCAAGTGGATGTTCTGGTGCTCAAACACCTTCCAGATTGACCTGCGGCATTTCTTCTATCCTGAAAAATTCATCGGCCACGATCCCGAGCATCAGGCCCAGCTGCGCAAAATTTTCCGCCAACGTCTGGAGCAGGACCTGCAGATTCTAGAAGACGGCCTCACTCAGACGCCCGATCTCGCAGGCGCAGAGGCCCCCACTTTGCTGGATATCTATGTGCCCTGCCTGCTGCGCTGGACCAAACTCTACGCCGATCTGCCCGATCACCGCTGGTTTGACATCAACCGCTACCCCACGCTCCTGCGCATTTGCACCCGCGCCGAAGCGCGGGCCAGCACCCATGCCGCTCAGATCGCCGAAGGTCTGGGCCCGACACCCTTTACCAACCCCGCTCTAGCTGCACCGCCAGAAGGATCTGCCACCTAATGTTTCTCTCTGTCTTTGATATGTTCAAAGTGGGCGTTGGCCCCTCCTCTTCCCACACCATGGGCCCCATGGTTGCGGCCGCGCGCTTTCTTGATGTGCTGCGCGCCTCCCCCTTTGACGCCCACGGCCTGCGCGCAAGCCTGCATGGCTCTCTCGCCTTCACCGGCGTCGGCCACGCGACCGACCGCGCCACCATTCTGGGCCTCGCAGGCTTTCTGCCAGACAGCTATGACCACGAAAAAGCGGAAGTCACGCTGGAACAGATCCGCACCACCGGCCAGGTCCACCCAGAAGGCCTGCACCCGCTCGCCTTTGAGCCGCGCGAAGATCTCAAATTTGACTTCGGCCCCAACCTGCCGGGCCACGCCAACGGTATGATCCTCATGGCCACCGATGCGCAGGGCGACGTGATCCTGCAGGAAACCTACTACTCCATTGGCGGTGGCTTTGTGCTGACAGAAGCAGAGCTGGAAAGCGGCGCAGCCACCGACGAAGGCGCGCCAATCCCCTATCCCTTCAAATCCGCAGCAGAAATGCTGGAGATGGCCGAACACTCCGGCAAATCCATTGCCCAGATGAAGCGCTCCAACGAAATCGCACGCGGCTGCACCGAAAGCCTTGCCAAGGGTTGCGCCCGGATCTGGCAAGTCATGAACGACTGCATTGAGCGCGGCCTGACCACAGATGGCACCCTGCCCGGTGGGCTGAATGTGCGCCGCCGCGCCAAAGGCATCCATGACGCGCTGCTGGCCGAACGCGGTATGAACCTCAACGCGCCCCACACAATCAACGACTGGATGAGCGCTTATGCCATGGCGGTGAACGAAGAAAACGCCGCTGGCGGGCAGGTTGTGACCGCCCCCACCAATGGCGCGGCTGGTGTGATGCCTGCGGTGATCCGCTACTGGCTCGATCATGTGCCAGGTGCAAGCGCCAGCCGGGTCGAAGAATTCCTGCTGACCGCCGCCGCCATCGGCGGACTGGTGAAGTTCAACGCCTCAATCTCCGGTGCAGAGGCAGGCTGTCAGGCCGAAGTCGGCTCAGCCTCCGCCATGGCCGCCGCAGGCCTCTGCGCCGTGATGGGCGGCACGCCGGAACAGGTGGAAAACGCCGCCGAAATCGCGCTTGAGCACCACTTGGGCATGACCTGCGACCCGGTCAAAGGCCTGGTGCAGGTGCCCTGCATCGAGCGCAACGGCCTTGGCGCGATCAAGGCCGTATCTGCCGCCTCCCTAGCCCTACGCGGAGATGGCCAGCACTTTGTGCCGCTGGATTCCGTCATCGAAACCATGCGCCAGACCGGTGCGGACATGCACGAGAAGTACAAAGAGACCTCTCTGGGTGGTCTGGCCGTCAACGTGCCAAACTGCTGACGCAGCACCAAACGGCCCGTTTCTCACGGCTCAAACATCAGCTTACCGGCGCCGCCTCAGAGTGGCGCCGTTAAGGTTTCACAAAAACACACCCATCCGAAATCAACTCAGGCGGCGTGATGCACAACGCCCGCGCCACCTCAAAGGCCGCGAGCACTTTGGGCACATACGCGCGCGTCTCGGGAAATGGCGGCACCCCGCCGTGGGTCGCGATGGAGTTTTCCCCCGCGTTATAGCCCGCCAGCACCAAAATCGGATCGCCTGAGAATTTCTCCATCAGAAAATCCAGATACCGAATGCCGCCGCCGATATTGTCCGCCCCGTCAAAAGCGTCCGCCACCTCAAAGCGCGCAGCGGTGTCCGGCATCAGCTGCATCAGCCCCTGCGCTCCGGCCTTGCTGACCGCATCCGCCTGCCCCGCGCTCTCCACCGCAATCACCGCCAATGCCAATGCGGGTGAAACAGTGGTGCCGATTGAGGCGAGCAAAATATCTGTGCCGTGATTTGCCGTAATCGCTTGCAGCGTCGCCAACCGCGGCGTCGCCAGCCGCCCACCTTCCGGCGGATTGGAGAGCCGCTGCAGCGCAGGCTCAAGCCGTCCAGGACCACTCGCGGTCACATCAGGTGAAATATCCTGCCAAAACCACGCCATGGTCTGTACCGCTGGCGCGGCGATCGGCGCATCTCCCTCGGCCTCTTGCGCCGCAAGCGCCGGTTCTGCAGGCGTGATTTGAACGGTAATGCGCTTGCTCTGCCCCGGAGTTGGCGGCTTCACCCTTTTGGCGGAAAAATCAGGAAAGGGCTTGGGGGCCTCCGCCGCCAGACCGGTTGCAAATCCCACACAACACATCAGTGCGCAGCACCTTACCCACCTAAAATCAACCATTTATCAATCCTGCTCGGCGTATTTTCTTTCAGTCTCGCAAATTTCACAGCTGCGGACCAGTTTTAGACAGCCGATTCCGCCCAAATCGACGCGGATTCGCGCCCTCAACCAGCGAACCAAAGATTTATCCAAGCTGCTGGTTAATTTTTTTAACGTTTAAAAACATAAACTTAATTCTGAAAATTCAACATTTTCCAGATGATCCAAAATCGAGCCACTTGCGCCCAATTCCCGCCCCATTCGACGCGGATATTGCATCCATACCAAGTCGGGACGGCACAGGAGAGAGCTGCCACCATCCCCGACAAGGTGGCACAAATTCTTAGATCCTTTGGAGGGACACACCATGATCAAGTTCATCAAGAACTTCCGCAAAGACGAAGCTGGCGCAGTCACCGTAGACTGGGTTGTTCTGACTGCAGCCGTTGTTGGCCTCGCAGTTGCAGCATTCACTGCAATCGAAACCACAACTTCCGGCCTGACCACTGAAGCAGCCGCGGCTCTGACCTCTGCTGACGCAACAACCAGCGCCATCGCAACAACCAGCAGCTCCAACTAATCCCTGAGAGCTTCTCATAGGAGCAGGACAGCCTAAAGGGCCTCGCCCTGCTCTATTGCCCCCCTTTACTGGAGAAATCCCATGATCAAGTTCATCAAAAACTTCCGCAAAGACGAAGCTGGCGCAGTTACCGTAGACTGGGTTGTTCTGACCGCTGCCGTTGTTGGCCTGGCCGTTGCAGCATTCACTGCAATCGAAACCACAACTTCCGGCCTGACCACTGAAGCAGCCGCGGCACTGACCTCTGCTGACGCAACAACCAGCACCATCGCAACAACCAGCAGCTCCAACTAAAACCTGAGAGCTTCTCATAGGAGCAGGACAGCCTAAAGGGCCTCGCCCTGCTCTATTGCCCCCCTTTACTGGAGAAATCCCATGATCAAGTTCATCAAAAACTTCCGCAAAGACGAAGCTGGCGCAGTC
>NZ_JAGHRO010000011.1 GCF_017743735.1 Shimia sp. R9_2 | reverse complement strand
CACATACGCGGTGTCGGATGGGACCACCTCCAGCACGGCAGATGTGTCTGTGACCGTTGGTTCGCTCTATGATCCGATTGATCCCAATGCGGTTCTGCTCACAGACGGGGATGACGACGGCCTGCCGTACCTGACTGGCGGCGCTGATGCGATTGACGGTTTGGCCGGCAATGACACGCTTTATGGTGGCAGCGGGACAGACAGCCTCTATGGCAATGTTGGCAACGACACGCTCTTTGGCGGCAGCAGTGGTGACATGTTGTTTGGCGGCTCTGGTGATGACTCGCTGTCTGGCGACAACAACAACGACACTTTGGATGGCGGTGCCGGTGCGGATACGCTGACTGGCGGCAAGGGCAACGACACCTATAAGTTCTCTGTGGTGGATGGCGCTGTGGATACGGTCACCGACTACGCCTGGTGGAACTTCATTGATGTGAGTGATGCACTGGTCGGCTACAACTCTGCGACCGATGACATCACGGATTTTGTACGCTTCACCACGACCGGCAGCGACACGCTGATGGAAATCAATCCGGATGGGGCCAGCGGTTTTGTGCCCGTCGCCATCCTGCAAGGCGTGCGTAATCTACAAGGCACCGAGGCGAGCATGGAAGCAAATGGGCGCATGGTGACAGTAGACCCGCCCCCCGTCGCCAATGACGACTTCTTTAGCGTGGAAAGCTCTGGCAATTGGACATTGGACGTCTTGGCCAATGATGTTGATCCAGACGCCACTTATCTCACATCTCTGGACGTGACAGAGATCACATCGCAAGCGAGCCACGGGACGGTTGTTATTGTGAATGGTGAAGTGATTTACACGCCAAACGCAGGCTACACCGGAGCTGACAGCTTCACCTACACAATCAGCGATGGCAAAACGACAGACACAGGCGCTGTGAATTTGGCAGTCGGTCAGCGAGACTTTACGGGAGAAGGTCGTGGTCTGGTGGTTGATCTGGCCCAGGCAAGCTACGGTTACGCGGCGACTGTGATGATGTTTGGGGATTCTTTGACGCAAGGGTTCAAGACTGGAAACCCCGAGGTCGAAGGCGGCTTCAGAGATGACCTCTTTGAGAACCTTTTGGCCGAAGATGTCTGGATAGATTACATCGGCCGCTTTAACAGCGGCTCAGAAGGCATGCTGGATCAGGACCATTCTGCGGTTCCGGGCCATTCTTTGGCCGAGGTACTGACCGATGATCCCAATGACCAGATGAACTTCTCGCTCACAGTAGATGAACTCAATCCAGACGTGACGCTCTTTATGTTGGGCACCAACGATCTCAATGGTCCTACCAAGGTGGATCAGATCTTAGCGGGTATGCAGGTCTTGATTGACCAGTTCTTTGCATTGGATGGCTCAGCAGATCGTCATTTGGTGATTTCCCTTATTCCTGTGAAGCCTGAGCTTGGTGTTTTGGTGGACCAGACCAATGAAGGTTACAGCATTGTAGATGGCACGCGCGTTGTCGGTGATGTGGGGAACGGGACCTATGTCCCAGGGATCCGGCAGCTCGTGAACACCGAAGCCCTAGATCATCCTACTCTGCATTTGTTTGATACGCCTTTGACGGAGGTGGATCTGCTGCCAGATATGGTGCACTTCACAGACGCAGGTGACGCAAAATACGCAGAGGCTTTGGCGGCACTTCTTGAAACAGAAATAGGCTTTGCAAATGGCACTATCCAAGGTTCCGCAATGGCGCTGGATGCGATTAATGTGATCGGTGGTGATGCTGGAGACCTAATTTCTGGCAACGCCTTAGCGAACCTGTTGGATGGCGGAGCCGGCAACGATGTGCTTCGTGGTTTGGCTGGTGACGACACTTTGGCGGGTGGCACCGGTAATGATCGTCTTACCGGCGGTGAGGGTGCGGATCAGGTGTCTGGCGGCGAAGGAGATGATGTCTTCATCTTCGCTTCTGATTTTGCCACAGGTGCAAGCACCGCCGATGTGATAACCGACTTTGGTGATCTTGGCAGTGACCGGCTAGTGTTCGAGGTTTCTCTTGGTGCGGGCACTGTAACGGATCAAGCTGATGGAACGGGAGTTGTCATTTCCTTTGGGGGTGCAGCTATCGAAGTGGATGGTGCCAGCGCTGACTTGCTTAAAGGAAACGCCCTTGGTGGAGGGACATACGAGCTCACAAACGATACAGATTTGGTGACCTTCGTGAATGACACCGATTTCTTGTTTGTGTAGGCCGTGATTGGATAAGTGGGGGGGCAGTGATCATTGCCCTCCTATTCAGAGCACTCTCCATGTGGAGAGATTCAAACTCACTATGTCTGCACAGCTTGGTCAATGAAAGCTAAGGGTGCGGCTCTCTGTCGTATGTCGAAGCTGACTTCGATCGCCATGCAACAAACTTCTTCTGGATAGTCCGAATGATGCTGTCGCCGGTATCACTATGATGAAGCGCAAACATCAGTAAGACAATCGGCCCCGACAAAACCCAGCCGACGATCAACCAAACAACCCAAGACCCACCGAAGAACAGATGCATCAAAAAGCACAGACTGATGGTGGCTGCGGATGAAAAAAACACCTTTAAAATGATCATCGCCTAAATTGTCCTACTCGGCAGCAAGATTGCTGTGACCTTTGTTATTTTGTGGCCTTAACAACAACCTTGAGATATTTTGACCATATTTGGTACTTCTATTTAATTTCACAAGCTTATTGGCAAAATCCGGCCACGCAGGTGACAAAATGAACATTGATATTGGCATCTGCACATTCCGCAGAGACAGTTTGTATGACACGCTTGAAAGCTTAAGCCGACAAAATCTGCAAGCTCACTGGCAGCTGCGTATTATCGTTTCCGATAATGATGAACAGCCTGTTAAGCAATCTGAAATCGAAGCATGGGCAGCAGAACTTGGCGTCAACTTAAAGTATGTCCACGCACCTGCGCGTAACATCTCGATTGCGCGCAATGCTTGCTTGGAAAACGCTGAGGCCGACTTTCTTCTATTCATCGACGATGATGAGACAGCAGAGCCAGGCTGGGTTATGAACTTGCTAGAAACAGCGAGCCGAGAACAAGCGCAGATTGTTTTTGGGCCAGTCTATGCCGTTTATCCACCTGATGCGCCGAAGTGGATGAGAGACAATGAGATACACTCCAGCGTTCCCTCGAAATTAAATGGCAAGGTTGAGACAGGCTTTTCCGGCAATGTCTTGCTTGATCTTCGTGAACCTAAATTGCGTGATGCGCGATTTCGGCTGGATTTTGGCAAGACAGGTGGCGAAGATATTGACTTTTTCTTTCGCCACTATCGCGCAGGCCTTCAGATGGCGATCAGCAAAGATGCGATCGTTTATGAACCTGTGGCTCCCGCGCGCCTGTCATTCAAGTGGCTATCTCTTAGAAGTATAGCGACAGGCACGATATACGGATTTTGTGCCCGGCAAGATACACGTGGAAAAACCGCCAGCCTCATGGGCAAAAGCATTGCCAAAATCTCTTATTGCTCATTGAGAACGCTGGCTTCTATTTCCAACAGGAAAAAACTGACATTCTGGGCTTTGAGGGGCTGCTTCCATATTGGAGTGCTCCGCGGGTGTTTTCGAAAACCGCACAACGAATTTTATGGGTAGTCACGCCCTGAGGGACTTAGCTTGGTTTTGGTAGATATTGGCCAGAATCAAAAATATACCCGAGGCAACTCGTGCTGCCTCGGGTATATTTGTTTTCAGAAGATGCGGCCTAAGCCCATCTCATGCTAGCTTCAGAATATGAAGCTGCTGTCATCAAAGCTGCTGAGGCCCAGATCGGTTGCCATGGAATCTGTGCCAACCGTTAGCAGCTGACCATTGGCTTCCATCTGGGCTTCAGTGCCCACAAGGTTTTTGGTATTTTTCAGCAATGCAACTTCGACGAAGGCATCGGCACCACCGTCTGTGTCGATTTCCAGCATGGTGTCGGATCCGGAAGCGACAAAGCGGACAAAGTCGCTGATGTTGTCGGCACCTTTGGTGTAACCCTCAAGTGCATCGCCCACATCAAGGAAGTTCCACCATGCGTAGTCCTCAACGGTGTCAACTTCGCCGTCCACAAATGAGAACTTGAAGGTGTCTTTGCCCTTCCCACCTGTCAGTGTGTCGGCACCGGATCCGCCATCAAGGATGTCGTTGTTATTTCCGCCATCCAGCGCATCATTGCCGGCGCCACCATAGAGCGTGTCACCATTGTCGCCACCATTCAGCGTGTCGTTGCCAAGGTTGCCAAAGAGCGTATCGCCACCGTCGCCGCCAAAGAGAAGGTCATCCCCTGCTAGGCCATCGATCAGGTCTGCGTCCGAGGTGACGAGAGCAGAGCCGTCGTCGTTACCGTCGGTCAGTTTTGTGACACCTGCTCCGCCAACAACATCCTGATCCACAGGATCAGATGCGTTGTCGTCGCTTCCACCGGTGTTATGACCAGTGTCGCTACCGTCGTGTGAACCCGTGTCACCATCTTGGTGATCGCTACCGCCATCGGTCGCAACGTGGTCACCGGGAGTGGATTTTGCTGTCAACAGTTTGCCATCGGCAACCATCTTGGCTTCGGTGCCCTCCAGGTTGCGCACATTTTCAAAGATGGCCACTTTGACAAAGCCATCTGCCTTGCCCTCCTGGCTGATCTCCAAGAGTGTGTCATCTCGGGCTGTGGTGAAGCGGACAAAGTCGGTGATATCGCTGCTGCCTTCAATGTAGCCGATCAAAGCGTCACCCACATCAACAAAATTCCACCATGCATAGTCTTTGACGGTGTCAACGGCACCATCAATCAGGGAAAATTTGAAGGTGTCTTTACCTTTGCCGCCTCGCAGAATGTCAGCACCAGACCCGCCATCAAGGATGTCGTTGTTGTTGCCGCCATAAAGCGAGTCATCACCGGCCCCACCATAGAGCGTGTCACCGTTGTCTTCGCCATAAAGGGTGTCATTGCCCGCGTTGCCAAATAGCGTGTCTCCGCCATCTGCGCCGTAGAGAACGTCATTGCCACCCAATCCATCAATCAGATCGGCCTCTCCGGTCGAGCGATCACGACCATTGTCATCGCCATCGGTCAGTGTGGTTACTCCGTTGCCGCCAATCACATCGTGGTCGTGTGAGCCAGAGCCGCTGTCTCCGCCAGTATCGCCACCTGTGTGGCCGCCGTTGTCCCCATCGGTATCACCGCCAGTGTCGCCACCTGTGTGACCACCATGGTCGCCGCCTGTATCACCACCGGTATCGCCTCCAGTGTCGCCGTCGGTATGGCCGTCGTGATCACCGCCGGAATCTCCGCCAGTATCGCTGCCGTCATGGCCGCCATTGCCTTCACTTGGAGAAGTGTTGGTGCGCGCTGTCAGCAGGGAGCCATTGGCCTCCATTTCAGCCTCTGTCCCCTGAAGATTTTTTACACCTTCAAGGATGGCGACTTTTGCAAAGCCGTCTGCTTTGCCTTCTGGGCTGATTTCCAGAAGTGTGTTGTCGCCCGTGGTTGTGAAACGCACGAAATCTGTGATGTCATTTGCGTCAGTAGAGTAACCGATCAAAGCGTCTCCGACGTCGACGAAATTCCACCAAGCATAGTCTTTGACGGTGTCGACTGCGCCATCCACCATGGAGAACTTGAAGGTGTCTTTGCCCTTGCCGCCCCGCAGGATGTCGGCACCGGAGCCGCCATCAAGGATGTCGTTGTTATTACCGCCATAAAGCGAGTCATCGCCGGATCCACCGAACAATGTGTCGCCACTATCTTCACCATAGAGCGTATCGTTGCCCATGCTTCCGTAGAGCGTATCACCGCCGTCATTGCCATAGAGGACATCGTTGCCGCCGAGGCCATCGATGACGTCTGCACCCTCGGTGCTCAAAGAACGGCCGTCGTCGTCACCATCTGTCAGTTGAACAGCATCGGGATCAGGAGTTGTGCCAGAATCGCCACCTGGGTGACCGCCATGATCGCCACCGGTATCACCGCCAGTGTCGCCACCTGTGTGACCGCCATGATCGCCACCGGTATCACCGCCAGTGTCGCCACCTGTGTGACCGCCATGATCGCCACCGGTATCACCGCCAGTGTCGCCACCTGTGTGGCCGCCGTGATCGCCACCGGCATCGCCGCCAGTGTCGCCACCTGTGTGGCCGCCGTGATCGCCACCGGTATCACCGCCAGTGTCACCACCTGTGTGGCCGCCGTGATCGCCACCGGTATCACCGCCAGTCTCACCTCCTGTGTGGCCGCCGTGGTCTCCGCCGGTTTCATTGGAGAAATCATCGTCAATGGAGCTAATGCCATCTTCGTAATAGTGTTTGATTTCTCCGGAGGGCGCGACGAACTTGTCAATGCGATACTGCTCTAGATAGGAATTCGAAAACCCTTCGAGCTTCAATGGAATGTGTACCGCTTGGTTTTCGCCGGTCACACGGTCACCAACCCACCAATAGAAACCGAGGTCCCAGGATCCGTCCGCGTTCTTGATGGCGCCAAACTTGTCCAGCACGTAGTCCATTTCGCTTGAACGAATTGTGGTCTGCAGGCCGTCAAAAGTATGCACATCTTGGCGGTACCAAGTGTTTGCATGGAAACGGAATTCCCCTGCGGTATCGGTCAAGGTGCCGCGAATATCGAGATCAGACCCACCTGCGCGGATTGTCATCTTCGTTCCGGAGTCTGCTTTGAACGTGATCTGCTCTACCGGCTTCAGTTTACTGCTGTCGATGATTTGGTTTGCGACGTTTACGAGATTGCCGTTCGCATCACGCGCACTCAAAGTTTTGCTGACATCGCGATACGTAACATCGACATACACGGCATCTGCATTGAAACCACGTGATGAGAGAACCTCGAATGAATCTTCGACGTGTACGTTGGAGAGGTTTACACCTTCGACTTTGTCGCCAACTTTGAAAGCTTTACCAACATTCACAAGCAGGGTGTCTTTAAAGACATATTCGTTTGTGTAGTTGAAGATGTGTACAGCTTCATTGTGAATGTTGTAGCCGGTAAGGTCCTCGAAAGTTTGCTGAATGTCGGTCGCATTGTCGATGTTGCGGTGTCCCGTGAAAACACCCTGCTCGACAGCGATCATCTGATTGCCGGTGAAGCCAACAATTGAGGTGTCTTCTTCATCGTAGCGTTCAATTTCTTCGAATGGTTCACCAGATGGGTCAAACTGCACCACATCCGCGAGTGGGCCTTGAGTACTTGTCTCCGAAGTGTTGAACATCCAGGCGGTTTTGGAGTTCGCCGCAATGTTGTCTTGCTGAACGATTTGGCGTGCTTGGCTTTCGAAGGCCACGCCTTCAATGCCGAAGTCGCCTGTCTTTTCCAGGGTCAATACATTGGCAGCGCCATCGTAGTTGGGGTCACGGCCCGTCCCGACGGTGGACGTTACGAAGTTACCAATCCATTGACCGGTTTCATTGGCGTCTTCGGATACGATCCCTGCGCCGGCGACACCGTAAACGAAGTTATAGTCAATGGCGGCGTGGCTGTCGTGGTGCACAATGCCCCAGCCCGGGCTTCCGGTGACAGAGTTACCTTCGATGATCGCGAGTGTCGCGTCTTCTGCTGCGCCTGTACGATGAATGTGAAGCGCATAGCGCCCTTCGACGTTGTCGTCTCCAGGGTTGCGCGCGGTGCCGATAACATCTTCGCCTGGGCCATTTTTGATGCCTGGGCCACGATTGGACCAGTCATTTTCATCCCAGAGTTCGTTGGTGTTGATCGGTTTTGATTTGTCGGTGCGGCCCAGCTCATGGAACTCTGCAAAGCGCACTTCCACATCCGGGTTATGCATAAACATAACGTGGCCGCGTACACCCTCCGGGTTCTCGGATTCAAAGCTCACGTTGCGGGTTGAGTTGCCAACATAAACGGACAACTCATTGTCGATGCCGTCACGGCCCACATAGTCAGGTGTATGGTGATCATACTGCAGAGGGCGATCAATGGTCACAACGCCGGTCTCTGCGTTGATCGCTACGATAGTAACTTCTTCGTCTTGGGTCTGCAGAACTCCATTGGAGTCGTTGCCCACATATTCTGTGCCCATGACAACGAGTTTGTCGCCAACCTGCCAGCTGTCCACATCCCCTTCAAGTTTCAGGGTGGTGTCACCTTTGGAAGGTTCATCCGACAGTTTGAGGTAGGGAGCTTTAGACGCACCTTGGATCTCGACCTGCCCATGCGTGACAAGGCCATGGCTTAGCTGTGACGGATCTGATGACAGGTCAATCGGGCCATCTGTGAAGATAATTTCTGCAGAAACATCCGGCTGAACCGGGTTTCCTTCGACACCAATCGTCAGAATAGAGCTGGATCCAGTGAAAATGGATTCCACTTCCATGCGCGTATCTGTGTCAACTGCAAAGTGAAGGCCCCCATCGACACCCACAGTTTTGAGTTCGGCGCTGCTTACACCATCATAGACAACAGAGATACCCTGCGGAATATAAACATCGGCGCCCCCGCCTGGAATCTTACCGTTTGCCCATGTCGCGGCGTCAAACCAAGAACCGCCATTGATAGCTACAAAGGTGTCTGGATCGCTTGCATCTGGAAAAAGATCGACGAGGCTTGTGTGCTCGCCCATTTTCACGGAATCATCCATATGGGCGCTATGCCCACCAGATATCATTTCTTTTTGTTTCTGGATGGCTTCTGCCAAAGAGATACTACCCGAACCGATAAGATCCTGGCCAGCATCACCGGCCCCATGCCCGGCATGGTGATCCATCTCCATCGTGTGCGTCATATCGTTCATTTCGTCTCCAGTCGTTTCGCATACCAAAGGCTCAGCCAAAAGGCCGACATAAATAATTAGAGCAGCGCAAACCGCCCTGATTTCAGTGCTGTAGTGAATTCGAAACGGCTGAGTGGTGTACCGTCTCGATACTGCATTGCCGATGTAGCGCGCAAAAGTAACCAGAACCATAATGCGAAATAGTGCGCCGAAAGATCGGCAAAAACCCGCGTGAAACTGAAAAAGGACATTCCATAATCCGCCTACTCGAACTCTTCGACCAGCCTCTGAAATAAAAATGCCCGGCAATATTCTGGAAATGGCCCACAATAAACTACATGCCGGAACCGAAACCACGCCGGCCACTGCTTGCAGCGACCTGTCAATGATCAAGCTAGAGTTCCAACATGTCATATTGGCGCCCGGACCTTGGCGAAACTGTGACTAATAAGTCCGTATTAATTTGTCTCTTCGCACTAATGAAATTCCACTCTATTTGCGAAAGTTGTCGATACGCTCAAGCTCCTCAATGATGGAAATGGTTGTTCTTAAAGGCATTATGTCACTCTCAACCAATTCCCCCGTCAAACATCTCGCAACTTCATCTATTTCAAATTGTAACCCTCCGCCACGAAATGAGGCAGAAAATGCCCTAGATGGTGGAAAAACAGTCCGAATCGCTTTCTTTAATTTTTGACCTGAATAAGAAGAGGCGAATCGAGATTTTAAAGAACTTGGACTTTTGGCGAAATTTGAAAATGTCACAGAGGAAAAATTAACTTCGCGCGCTTGAATAAAGGGGGCTGAAAGAGAGAGGCGCGCCTTGGTCCCCGCAATAGTGAGTGTGTTCTCCAATTGAGTGGCATGACTTACAGTTATTGCCGAAAGTGGGCTAGGTTCACCTTTGGTGTTATGGCGTAGTGATATCGACGCGGTTCTAATCGAGCTGCTTTCCGAGCGCTGCAGATCGCCGCCAACAACCTCAAACGGTCCAAGAAGATACTCAGCAATGGAAAGCCCGTAGCACCCAAGGTCGTTGAGTGCACCACCGCCAAGCGCTGGATCGGTGATTGGGTCGCCTTGGCGTTCTGCCCTGGCAAAGCCAAGCGTCGCATTTAAGTGCGCAATCTCACCCAGCTCGCCACTCCGGATCTGGCAGCGCGCCTTTGCCAACATCGGAAGAAAGCGAGTCCACATCGCCTCCATGCAAAACACATTTGCGGCCTTTGCAGCCGCTACGATTTCTCGCGCATCCGAAGAATTTGTCGCAAATGGCTTTTCACATAAAACCGCTTTGCCTGCGGCAATAGCAATGAGGCAATGCTCTTTGTGCAGCGCATTGGGTGTCGCGACATATATTGCATCAACGGCATCTGACGTCGCCAGTTCCTCGTAATTTGCAAACACCTTCGCTCCGGGATGAACATCCGCAAGCCGTTTGGCGTTCTCCATTGATCGTGAGGCGATGCCTGAAAGTAAACTCGTGCGACTAAATCTCATGTCCCACGCGAACTGCTGCGCGATCGAACCTGAGCCGAAAATTCCCCACCGGATCTTTGCTCCGCTCATGATTTGCCGCCTTTAGCGCCGGGGGACCCGGCCTTAGCAGCGCGCCCGAACAACAACCTGCACTTTGCGCTGCACCTTATTATGAACTGCTCACGGAGATTTCTCAGCAGCTCCTCGATCACGGGAAAGGGGGCATAAAAGCAGCGAATAGCCTCAATTGGGCTACGAGATTTCACCGCATCAATAAGTCGAAGCCAGTGCCATTTTTTGAGCGTCTCAATGTAGTGCGCCTTCAAAGCGGTCCGATCCTTGGGCTTTAGCGCAGGATTTGCCATCAATAAGAGGTCGCCTTGCACCAGCGCCCCCAAGTCCCGCGTAGAATGCTGACCGCTCAATGAGGTTGGCCGCATCACGGCAACGTATCCACAAGGATCCGTCAGACAAAATCTCGCGCCACTCAAAAGTGCGGACGCGTAAAGAATGTAATCCTCCCCCAATCGAAGACTTTCGTCGTAACGAAGGTTTGCCTGCTCTAGGAATGTTTTGGAGATAAGCGGCTTAATGAAACCTAGCTCCCGACGCCCGCCACGTTCGCTTGAAAGGTTCCCTTGGACGAAGCCCGCGAAATCTATGCTGAGTTCATTGATTGGTTCATCTGAAATCAAACGCTGCCGAGGGCCATCAATATCACTTTCGGGCACCTTGAAAAGGTCGTCTGCAACAAAATCCCAATGTGTTTCTTGTGCGATAGCCAAAAGTGCTCTGAGTCTCCCTTTCTCCATAAAGTCATCTGAGTCCAGAGGCGTAACGTAAGGCGCGCGAGCTTCATCTAATGCAAGGTTGCGCGCTGCAGCAGGACCCTGATTATTCTTCTGCCTTAAAACACGAACCCGATTATCTGCTGCAGCCAGCCTCTCAGCACAAATCAGCGTTTCATCAGTAGAAGCGTCATCGACCACAATGACTTCTACAGAGACACCCTCTTGATTTAGCGCAGACCTTACCGCCCGAGAGAGGGTCTCAGCGGCATTCCAGGCAGGGATAATTACCGAGACAGATGGTATATCTTTAGGGGCAGTCAAGTCCGGCCAACCGTTGCTTTAGGTGGATTGTGCAAATGGCATCTCTGTTGCCAAAAAGAAAACTCACAACAAAAATAGAGACTTGATGCGGAGTAATCTGTTGCAAACCTCTTTGAGGCACGGCAGTCTTCGAACATCTTTAAGTTCTTAACCCACTAATTTCAAAATCAAATTGATAGAACCGTATTAGACCCAGATGACCGATGCAACGGTAATAATTGCAGCATGGAATGCTAAAGCAACGATTGAAAAGTCAGTAAGCAGTGCCCTTGGTCAGCGGGATGTAAAAACGCGCGTCGTGATTATTGACGATGCGTCAGATGAAGATTTTGCAGATCAAATTCCTGTGCGAAACGACGTGATCTTCGAGAGATTGGCTCACAACGGCGGCCCGGCCGCGGCACGAAATGCAGCACTAAATCACTGCGAAGGAAACTGGATTTGCGTGCTTGATTCTGACGACACGATGCAGCCAGACCGCCTCAAAGAAATGATTACATACGCGGAGGAATTTGATGCCGACGTCTTGCTAGGAAACTTCCAAAAGGTCGATGAGCAAGGGCATACATACGAGGATGGTACTTTTCTAAGGTATAACGAAATTAAGATTGGCGCTAAAGTTGCATTAGAGGAATACGTTTCCGATAATATAATTTCCCCAAAATCAAAAAGCACGGGGTATTTAAAGCCGGTACTTCGTAGATCTTTCATCGAAGAGAAAGAACTAGAATACAATAGAAGCCTGAGAAATGGCGAGGACTGCCACCTGATATTTGAAGCGTTGGCGAAGGGGGGGAGAGTTCTCGTTTGGCCAAAAGCTGACTACCTCTATACTGTTAGGAGAGGGTCGATTTCTCACCGAATAGATCCCGATCACTTCGAAGCACTGATCAAAGAAGATTGTAAGTTTGTCGATAGATATCATAACGATATCAGCAATCATGCGATTGATCTATTTAGCGAAAGAGAGATTGGCCTTAGAAAAATGATGGAAACCGAACGCATCATGTCAGCGTTGAAAGCTAGGCAAGTGGGTGCAGCCTGCCGTCACTTATCACGTCACCCCCATGCTATTCCGATGGTCGGGCATCAGCTGCTGGAGGCAATAAGGAATAGAATTACTTAAAAATATAGGTGCGCTTGAAAGGCATAGCGCCACTTGGTGGTTTTGTAATAAATTGAGAATTAATCCCTAAGGGTATATCTCGCGTATCAATCCGTATAGCTTCAAGAGATGAACACCCTAAGGTGGATTCAAATTTGACGACCTCTGCGCCAGTTTATGCAACGATATTGATGCATCGCCGCCTGAGCAACCTCAAGTCGGGTAGCGGTGTGCACCTTATGTACCTTTGTTCAATCCTCTTTGACGCAGGCTATCAGGTTCGCATTGTCGCTGCGCCGACCACCAGTTTTGGACACATCCCATTTTGCCGCCCCGATCGCGTTTTATGCGACAACGACATACCTGTCATTTGGCCCGGAAGTCTGAAGGTGGGTAGGCTTTATATTTCGACCCGCTCGCGGGTATGGAGAAAATTCATTCTCCGCGCCCTCGCCAGCGTGACGTCTCTTACCAAGGGCTTAAACGGAGGGCGGCGACTTTCCTTTCCCAGCGCTTTAGGCAAAACGCTTACAGATAGGGAGGCTGAAGAGGTCCAACGCGCAGCAAATGCTCTGGGTGCAGATTTGGTGATTGCCGAGTACTCTTCCCTCGCCCCCTTGCTCGGCGGCTGCAATGCTAAGAAGCGTGGCGTTTTGATGCACGACCTTTTCTCCAGTAGGGCAGTGTCTTTTCAGGAGTCCGGCATATGCCCAGACCATAACCCCATAACGCTAGATCAAGAAGTTGCGCGCCTGCGTGACGCGCATGTTTGCATTCACGCCTCGCAAATTGAAGCCGATGCAGTCAAACACCATCTTCCAGATGCAGAACATATCTGGATGCGCCCACGGCTCACAAAAAACACCGGAGATTCAAGCGCCCCGCCCCGCGTCGTTTTTATTGGCGTAAAACACGGCGGCAATCGCGCCGCATTGGACATGATCCTCAAAGAAATATGGCCGCGCGTTTGGCAAGAAACTGGCGTGGAGCTTTGGATTGTCGGCGAAATTTCAAAATGGGTGGAAGGCAGACACGACGGTGTACGCTGTGTAGGTTTTGTTGAAGATCTACGCACTTTAGGTGATGGAAATACCATTGGCATTGCGCCCATGCTGGTCACGAGTGGGATAAGCATCAAAATCGGCACTTATCTTGAGCTCGGTATGAGAGTTGTCACTTTCAAAAAGACTCTCGAAGCTTATAGCGACATGCTGGATGGCCTGGTCACCGCCGTCGATACGCCAGAAGAATTTACGGAGACCCTAATTGACATGCTGAAGAAGTCCGAGGCGCAGCGAGGCTGCCCGCAAGATGCGGTCCAACGCCTTGAACCCGAAATGTCAAATGAAGAGCTTTTGGAGGCACTTCGTTGCCGTCAAGTAAGCTCGTCCAAGCAGCAAGTCGCCCGCCACGATGATTGATACCTGCCGCATGCAGCAGCAGGCGCTCTAGATTAGCCAGGGATCACTTCGTCCGCTGGGACGAGACGCTGCTCGACGTTAATCACATCGCCCGGCAGCACGATCGTGTCAGCGCCGGGGATCATTTTTGCAGCGTCGCCGCGTCCACGTTGCAAACTGAAGATCGTTTCTGTCTGGAGATCCTCATCAACTGCGGTATTCGTTGCACCTCGCTCCAACAACAGCAGGCGCACGGTTTCGCGACGACTGAGAAGTGACTCAATTCTCGCGCTCACGTTCTGCAGCTCAACAGCGGCTTGTGTGGCTCTGTTCGCTCTCAGAGCAACTATATCTCTCTCAGCTTCCTTGATACTCTGGCTGGCTCGAAAGAAGGTGTTTTGCAGATCAAGCGTCTTGGCTTCCACATCAAAAACACCTTTCTGAGCTTGCGTTAACTGGGGAGCCTTAGCCAATCCTTTGTCTACGAGAGATTGCGTGTTCTCAAGATACTCCTGCGCGAGGCGCAACTGTTCTTGTTGGCTCTGAATCTTTTTTTCAACGTTTTCGATTTCCGTCGTCAGCAGCGCGATTAACTCCATCAACGAAGCCTGCTCTCGTTCTAATGCTGTTCTGCGAGAGCTGAAAATGCGCGTCTCCTCATCCAGCAAGCGCGCGAGCTTATCAGCGCTGCTGTCTCGGCCGAGCGTTTCGGGAAACCGCAGCTCAGTATGCTCCTCAATTTCTGCACGCAAACGATGGGAGGTTATTTGAGCACGAAGCAGTTCTGCCTGAATTTGTTCAAGCGATCCTGTCTCACGCAACACGGACAGTGGATCACCATTAACTGTATCGAGATGGCGACCACCACCCGCGAGGGCAAAAGCTTGAAGCACTGTCAAACCTGGTTGTGCCGAATACGCCCCGGGATTATCCACATCACCGAGGATGTAAAACGCGCCGTACTCAATAACCTCAACAGAGGTCGACGGCGGATCATTGCTCCGCACCTGTGCCTTGAGAGCATCAGCGACATCGTATGCGAGCTCTTCAGGCGTGCGCCCTGCCGCCGGCAGATGCCCCGCGAGCGGCACCATGACGCGGCCTTCAGATTGCACGGAAAACTCTCCGCTAACAGCGCGCCAGATCACATAGTCCCGCTCACCTTCATCCCAGATCACAACCCGAAGGCTGATTTTATCTCCGGCTGAGAGCCTATATATGCCGTCATTTTCTAGTGACTGCGCAATCCCCAAAGACGCAGTAGCCAAAAAACTTAACGAAATCAGCAAAGCCCAAATAATGCTCTTTTCCTTCCGAGCAGCGAAGTGACACCCGAACATCACACCGCCACCAGAACTTTCCATTTAAAACTAGACATAAGAAAAATACCCATGTTTGAATAATCATCGATTGTTTGACAATTATTCACTTAAGGCTTGTCTCGTTGCAAGGTTCGATTTCTGCAATTATTCCGACATTTAATCGGAGTAATTTTCTTCAAGAGGCAATTGATGCCTTATTGCATCAAACGCGACCCGTGGCTCAGATTATTGTGTGGGATGATGGGTCAACCGATGCGACGCCTGAAATAGTCAAATCAGCGATGAACGCTGATAAAAGAGGGGTAATTCAGTACTTCCGGGCCGAAAATCAGGGCAAATCTTTTGCTTTGAATAGTGCCATGAAAGAAGTGCGGGGGGAGTACGTGTGGATCTGCGATGACGACGATATCGCTTGTCTGGATGCGGCGGAGAAAATGGCCGAAGTGCTTGACGCAACCGATGTGGGCATCGTGGCGGGAGCACATGCGCGCTTCAGGACAGTTGAGCCCGAGAATGACAAAGAGTTCTTCGGGACAGGTTATTGGCCAGACTTATCGTCAGGCAGCATCATTCGTCATCTGTTGGAAGACATTTTCTTTTTCCAAAATGCCAGCTTGGTGCGTCACGCTTGTTTTGACAAAGTGGGGCCGTTTCGCGAAGATTTAAGCCGTTCAATTGACTATGAGATGTTTGTGCGATTGTGCACGCGTTTTCGGGTCGAGATGATCGATGATGTGTTGTTCTACCAGCGCAAACATGACGGCTCACGTGGTCCAGCAGGCCAGCAACATGCGGCCAAAAAATCCGAAGAAGTTTGGCTTTCTGCCGATCGGGAGATATTCCGCGATCTCTACCAAACATTGCCGATTTCTTTCTATGCATCGTTTTTTGAGGCGGAGAAATCAGCCATGGCCTTACGGGCAGCTCATTTGCAGCGTGCTTGCGTTTACGCGCGGCGTTGCGATTGGGTGCGCGCCATTGAGGACTTTAAAGCCGCAGCACAAATGGCAGAAAATGACGGCCTCACACCGACTGAAATTGACATTGTTGTGAGGTCTATGGCCGGTAAGCACGGTAACGCCGAGGCGTAT
Source organism: Shimia sp. R9_2 (assembly GCF_017743735.1). Taxonomy (GTDB): domain Bacteria; phylum Pseudomonadota; class Alphaproteobacteria; order Rhodobacterales; family Rhodobacteraceae; genus Shimia. Next base: position 113,057 of record NZ_JAGHRO010000011.1, on the reverse strand, counting down.
TCTTCGCCGGTACGCAAACAGCTATTGAGCCTTTCGCAATTTGGCCTTTCGGGCAAAACAATTTTAAATGCACTTGGACGAGGATCTGTTTGGCGCGTAAGAGAGGCGTTGAACAATCGCGACTTTGAACTGCTCACGAAAATTACAACTTTTCTTTTGCAATCCGGAGCGCGACCGCGCCCCGGAATGCCTGCATCACATCTGTCTGAGTTGGACCACCTGACACATGAGGCATACAATTGGTAACAACGATTGACCCCGCGCGCGTCGCCGTTCTTATTCCGACCCTGAATGAAGCAGATCAGATTGAGGCTGTGCTGAGCCAGATCATGCATGGAGATGCTGTCGCTTCTCGCTGCACAGTGATCGTCGCAGATGGTGGGAGTAGTGACGACACCTGCGCCATTGTTACACGCCTCATGAGCAAGCATTCCAATTTGCATTTGAGGCACAATTCTCAACGCATACAAGCGGCTGCATTCAATTTGCTTCTGTCGCCGGAATTCGACGGCATCGACTTCGCGATCAGATGTGATGCCCATGCTGCCTATCCACAGGGCTACGTCAGTGATCTGGTGCACTGTATGTTAGAGAAAGAAGTCGACTCGGTTGTTGTTCCAATGGATGCCGTTGCTGACAGCAACAGCTGCTTTCAATCAGGGCTCGCCTGGGTTGCGGATACCCCTCTTGGCGCCGGAGGCTCCCCACATCGTGGCGGGAATGTTTCCGGGTACTGTGAGCATGGGCATCATGCAGCGTTCCGCATGTCGACGTTCCGAAAGCTCGGTGGTTACGATGTTGACTTTCGTACCAACGAAGATGCCGAATATGATAAGCGGCTGAGCGATTTTGGCGGCAGTATCTGGCTGAATTCCGATGTGCGTATCAAGTATTTTCCGAGAAAGACCGCAAGCCGTTTGTGGCGACAGTATTTTCGTTACGGCGAAGGACGTGCGCGGACCTGTCTTAAACACAGCATCAAGCCCGCGCCGCGTCAGATGATACCAGCCGTGCACACGGCAGTCTGTGCTGTTAGCTTGGCTGCCCTACCTATCACGTCCCTGCTACTTCTGTGGCCCGCGTTCTATGCCTTAGCTATGCTGTCTTGCGGGATTTTGATTGCCCTCAGGCACCGCTCCATCTGTGGCCTTGCTGCCAGCGTTGCTTTAGCAACCATGCACTTTGCTTGGGGAATTGGGTTTCTCTCACGTCTGATGAAGAAATCACCCAGAACATTTTCCCCGCAGCCTGCAGAATAATCGCGGATCGAAGACTTCCTATGTCTACAATCGCATTTTTTGGTCACAACTCAAACGAACCTGCAGTCCGTCGACGCGCTCGCGCTTTCCAATCAGCCGGTCATGAGGTCATCGGCTTCATGCCACATCGCGGTACCAAGCAAGACACGGGGTGGCCGCTCGTTGACCTCGGAGAGACTGCCGATAACGCCTACGGGCAAAGGCTGCTTTCTATTTTTAAAGGCGCTAAAATTGCAGTGCGACACGAGCGCGAGTTGGGCAGGGCTGATGTTATTTACGCTCGAAATCTTGATATGCTCGCGGCAGCTGCGCGCGCGCGTTCAAAACTCAGCCTCAACACTCCATTGATATATGAATGCCTAGACGTGCATCATCGCCTTACTGGCACTTCCGCAATCGCCCGCCTTTTGCGTGGTATAGAGGCGCGCCTACTAAAACACTGCGCATTGGTGGTGATTTCTTCGCCTCGCTTTGAGAGTGAGCACTTCGCCGTACATTACCCAAATGCCTATCGATCTTTCTTGCTCGAAAATCTGATGATCGACGGAGACAATTTCCCAGATCGCCCAACCAATGATGACCCATCGCCAAAGCAGCGTCAGCGCCTCCGCATTGGCTGGTTTGGCAATCTACGTTGCCGTAAATCGCTCGCTTTGTTGCTAGGGTTGGCCAAGAATTTTCCGGAAGACGTCGATATCGTATTGCGCGGCTACCCCGCACCGGGCGTGTTTGAAGACTTTGAGGGTGAAATCCGGCCCTATGACAATGTCTCTTTTGGTGGCCGGTATAACGCCCCGGACGATTTGTCTGAAATGTATGCTGATGTCGATCTGGTCTGGGCGGGCGATTGGTATGAGGAAGGCGCCAATTCACTCTGGCTATTGCCTAATCGTATTTATGAGGGGGGATATTTTGCGACCCCTGCCCTGGCCCCTGCGGGCACAGAGACTGCGCGCTGGCTTGAGGATCATGGAAGTGGCATTCTTCTCAATCAACCAATTGAGCAAGCTCTTGAAAAAGAAATATTGGTACTGTTGAAAGACCGCACCCCAATAGAGAAGCTGCGGGCCCAATTACTATCGCTCCCTCGCAGCACTTTTGTGGAGACCCCTGCGACAACGCAGAGCCTGCTGCAGGCGGCAACGGCCACCTAGAGAGCGGGCATCTGAGAAGCAAGTGCGCCTTTGATTGCGGCGAATACGCCACAAACACTAAGGCGCATCTTTAAAAAGATACGAATTGTAGATTCCACAATCGACTCGGGTTAATCTCTTAATGTCTTTTGATCGACATTTTTTATTTTTCTTATCTGACTCTCAAGGTCATTGAACTTTGACAAGATTACCTGACTTTATCATCGGCGGTGCGCCGAAATGTGGCACGACATCGTTGCATTTTATACTGGGGCAAAATCCGGAAATCGGTATCCCCGATCAGGAAATCCATTACTTTGATGCGGACGATCCGATCACGCATCCCGACTTTCTGACTGAAAACGAAAACGGCCTTAAATGGTTCGACCCCAGTCAAGAGAACGCACCCAACTTGAGTTGGTATATGTCTTGCTTTTCTGAGTTCCAAAATCATCAGCTCGTCGGAGAAGATTCTACAACCTATCTTTTTTCTGCGGTCGCAGCGCGTCGCATCAAAAGACTATTGCCAGACGTGAAGCTGGTCTTTCTTCTGAGAAACCCCGTCAAGCGCGCCTACTCTCAGTATTGGCATCTGATTTGCAGCGGCCGTCTAAGCTGTGGTTTTGAAACAGCCATTAGCGCGCACAGCTCGATCATACTCGGCTCCACTTATGCGCCGCATCTTGCGGAGTATTTTCGAGTATTTGGCCGTGATAATGTGCATGTCGCACTGTTTGAAGATTTTCTGAGCGACAAACAGGCTTATTTAGACGGTGTTACCGCCCATATTGGAGCCTCGAATATGGACGTAGAAACGCTGAAAACTTGGTTCAACCGTACCAACTATCCCTCCCTGCCCAAGGGCCAACAGCTGATCAATTATCTCGGCCAACCAATCGTTTCTCGCCGCTATCGTAATCACATGGGGCATGAATCTGGCTTGTCTCATGCCATCAGAAAAAAAATTCATTATCAGTGGTTTAAGCGGATTAATCCGATCCTGCTCACAGCTCAGAAGCCGCCCGCAATGAAGTCAGAAACAGCCAGATACCTGACAGGGCATTTGTCGCTCAGAAATGCCGGGTTATCAGAGCTGTTGGGGCGCGATCTGTCACAAGTCTGGCCAGGGTTTAGCGAATGACAGCCAGCCGCATAGATATCCTGCTTGTATATGACCCAAGATTCACTGGGGGAACGGCGAGCGCGATTTTGACTGACGCCCATGCTTTTCATACAGCTGGTTTGACAATTGGATTACTGGAAGTGATTTCCGGATTTTTCATTGATGCGGGCACTGACAAAAACACAGCGTTAGCGGCGCTGGCTGATTTACCGGGTGTCAAAGTCATCAAACCGGGAGCATGTGTTGTTGCTGACACGACCTTCTTTCACCACCCGCTGACTTTCGCACATCAAGTGCAACAAAACGCAAAAATTCGTTCAAACACATCCGTTTTGGTGAGCCATCATCCTCCATTTCGCGGTGATGGATCACTTGAATATGACCCGATTGCCATAACACGATATATCGAACAGTCTTTTGGTCTTCGGCCTATGTGGGCGCCAGTCTCAGGCGTCATCCGAAAACATCTGCGCAGTTTCCTGCCATTCATACGGCTAACAAACGCCGATTGGGTGAACTCCTTTGATACCGACAACTGGATGTCCAGTCGTCCCATTTTTGATGGGCCCATTGCAACGGTTGGCCGTCACAGCCGCGAAGATCCGCTAAAGTGGCCGGACACTGCAGCAGAGGTTACTGCACATGTTGCGCCATGGGAGGCGGGCTGGAAAACACGCGTTATGGGGTGCCCAGAAGCGCACCTCAATTCTCTCGGCGCCAATTTAGACGGTTGGGAGATTGTGCCATTCAACAATGAACCTGTGGACCGTTTCGTTGAAAGTCTAGATGTGTTCTCCTACTTCCACAGCCACAAATGGGTCGAAGCCTTCGGGCGCACGATCCTTGAAGCCATGTTGATGGAGCGTCCCTGTGTACTGAGCCCAAGCCTAAGAGATACGTTTGGGCCGATGGCGTATTACGCCAACCCGGCAGACGTTCATGATCTGGTTCGATCTCTTCGTTCAAACGTCAAAGCAATCCGGCAGAACTGCACAGATATCCGTGAGCGTGCGGCACAGCAATATGCAAGCAAGGCCATCCCCGAAAGACTGAGCGCCCTGCAAAACGATACAGGCAGCTGTTCTCGCCTAGGGCCAATTCAAGCTGCTCCGATCACTGCATTGAGAAAACTGATTGGCTTGAAGCGCCGTCAACGGAATGCAGTATCCATAGAACAGGCGGCAAAGCCCTGATGACGACCGTTACGCTGCAAACCGCCCTTTCGAAGAACTACGATGTTTGCGTTATTGGAGCGGGCGCTGCTGGCTTGGCACTGGCTTTGTCACTTGGGCAAGCAGGGGTGAAGGTTCTTGTCATCGAACAAGGCGGGTTTGACGAGGGGACAATTGATCCTAGTGAGCGTAGAGACCTTCATCTTTCAACCGACACTCACGATCCACGGCATCGTACAAACCGCGAAGCAGTGGCGGGTACATTGCTTGGCTGGGGCGGGCGATGCATGCCATTTGACCCAGAAGATTTCGCGCAAGCCCGTTCGCGCCACAAGCACCCTTGGTCAATAAGTTTCAATGATTATGCTCGGTGGATCGCTCCGGCCGCGGAATTTCTCAAAGCAGATTCGACATTTAGATACTCCTCCCTTCCGAATGGCCCAGACATTCCCGGCGTCTGTCTCGAGAAAGTGGAGCTCCTGAATGCCCAAGACCAAGCGACCAATCTGCAAGAGCGACTCAAAAACGGGCTTGAGCCCATTGATCTTTTACCTAGGACACGCGTTCTCTCCTTTCGTTGGGAAGCTTCTGAAAAACACCAAGTGAGAGGACTCACATTAACCCATGCAGGGCAAACATGTGTCCTGCCCTGCAAAAAACTCGTTTTGGCCTGCGGCGGACTTGAAACCACACGTATGTTGCTGCTTGAAAAAGCTGCACATCCCAAGATCTTTGCTTCCACTGAAAATGCCCTTGGGCGCTACTACATGGGGCACCTCACCGGCGGTATGGCTGAAATCACTTTCACTGATCCACAACTCGCCAAGCAATTCGGCTATCAAAGTGGTCGTGGTCGCAGCCCGTATCGGCGCCGATTTTGCCTGTCAAATGGCGCACCAAGTAACGTGGCTTTCTGGCTTGAAAACCTGCACCCTGAAGATCCCCGACAAAGCTCCGGCGAGATCTCCCTTAAAAAACTGCTCAAAAAGCCCAAGGGTCTCGAAGATGCCGGCAATCATATCGCCAATGTTCTCAAAGATCCCATTGGTGCATCAAACATCCTGCGTTCGGCAGCACAGCGGTTTCTGCCGCCTTCGATGCGACGCCCTCAACGTCTCGCCTTGGTAGGCCGCGGGCCGTACATTCTCGCTTATCACGCAGAACATTTCCCAGAACCCGAGAGTCAGGTTACACTTTCTGAAGAAAGAGATAAATTCGGGCAGCGCATGTTGCAGATAGACTTTCGATACGGACAGCGCACAATTGATGCGCTAATGGCTGGCCACAAGCTTTTGGCAAAGCGCCTCAAAGCAGCGAATGTTGCTGAGATCACGCTGCCGGAAGACGAGGCTTTTGCGAAGGCCATCGAAGACAAGGCTCGCGATGGCTATCATCAGGCAGGCCTTACTCGCATGTCTGCCACACCGGGATCGGGGGTCGTTGATAGCAACTGCTGCGTACATGGGGCCGACAATCTCTATGTCGCCTCCGCCTCAGTTTTTCCGGTGTCAGGACAGGCCAATCCAACGCTTTCGGTTGTGGCAATGTCATTACGGCTGGCAGACCACCTTAAACGGCACCTTCGGAGTGAGGTAACGCAATGACCGCTACTGCGACACCGATGGAGGTCTTGGAAATTCGCGAACGCCGCCGGGATTTCGTTCTTGTTGCCTTGTGGTTTTTTGTAACTTTCAAACAATTTCGCTTTGACGAGCTCATACTCTACCCGCTGGCGCTCTACTTCGCGTGGGCCTTCATAAGAGATTTTCAGAAGATTTTCCCTTTGATTGCCCGCAGCTTCGTCCTTTTCCTTTTTCCTGCTTGGTGGCTTTTGTCAGCAATATGGGGCGTTGAGACGACCTTAATTCTAAGGTCAGGCCTGCAACTGCTCCTGACAATCATGATCTGCTATTTCATTGCAACAAGGTTAACGGTCCGTGATTTGATTTTAGCTCTGGCTCTGACCGCGACCTACTACGGCGTACTTAGTTTTCTCGCGCCTTACCTGGGTACAGGTACGAGTGCCCGTGGTGTGTTTTCGAGCAAGAATGCCATGGGAACAGCGATGGTGATCCTATGGCTCTGCTCTTTGTGTATAGTTTTTGATCCGGATTCATCTAAGAAACGCAAGCTCTTCGGGATGTTCTCTTTGGTTTTGTCCGCTTGGCAAATTTACATGGCAAACTCCGCCACCGCTATGCTCTTGGCATTTGGCATCGCGGTGATCGCCTTCTTGTTCGCAATCGTACCTCAGACGGGCATTCTAAAACGCCGCTGGTTCTATGCCCTGGGTTTTCTTGCGGTAGCCGCGCTCCTACTAAGCGCCTCGGCCTTTTTTACAACGCAAAGCATTGATCCCATAAATGCTGTTCTTGGCGCATTCGGTAAAGACACGACATTAACCGGCCGCACGCTGCTCTGGGAATATGCAACACGCCAGATAGAGGACGACCCTCTTCTCGGCGTTGGGGCTGGCGGCTTTTGGACACCTTATGACAAACTGTCTCAGGCTAGCCGCATCTATGAAGAGTTCCACAAGGCCACCTATGCAACCTTTTCTTTTCACAATTCCTATTTTGAAATTGCTGTACACCAAGGACTGATCGGTCTCTTCTTCTGCATCCTGACGGTTCTCTGGACAATCGGAAGCATCCTGCTTGCAAGAAGCCAGACCAATCCGATCCCAACTGTATTTTTCCTCTGTGTCTGCTCGGTTTCACTCGCTCGTAGTATGACCGAGTCTGACTTCATCGCGCCGTTTGCACTGCTCACCATGCTATTTATAACCGGGGGATTAATGTCAGCTATGTCTCGGGTGAAGACGCCTGAGACTAAATTTAAGCAAAATGCCCGATTCAGTAGTGTTCGTATTCAGCCACAGCGCCCACCTTTTCTTACCAACCCTGCTACCTCTTGGAACGGTGCTTAGTTTCGGCCCCGGTTGGGAACCCTCATAGATAAGTTTTTGAAAGCGGCGAATGACGCAAAATTTCAGTAACAACAGATTGCAGCAAGGCAAACAAAGTGCACTCAAAAGCTACCAGCAGCGGATCGTTGGGAGCGAACGTTTCTTTGACCTGCTAAAGTATGAAGCTTGCACACTATTTCTTATGAATTTGCCCGGCGCGCTTGGGCTACTGCTACGACAAAAGATCTACCGCGCCCTGATTGGCAAACTTGGCAAAGGCGTAGCGATTTCCCGTGGCGTTACTTTGAGGTGTCCACAACGTCTCACCCTGGAAGAGAGTACCCTTGTTGACGAAAACACGGTCTTTGACATCAAGAGCACAGAAGCATCCGTTTCAGTTGGCGCACAGACGCAAATTATGGCGGGTGTCCGGTTTGAGACTGGATACGCAGGACACATCTCTGTTGGGAGCAACAGCTTTGTTGGTGCCTATACTATATTGAATGGCCACGGCGGCTTAACCATTGGCGATAACGCCCTGATCGCAGGTCATTGCCACATCATAGCCGGAAATCATGGATTTGCAGACTTAACCACCCCTATGATCTCTCAGGGCGTAAACTGTCTTGGTATTCAAATCGAAGATGATGTTTGGCTCGGTTCAGGCGTACGTGTACTCGATGGTGTGCGGATTGGACATGGCAGCATCATCTCCGCTGGGGCTGTGGTGACCCAGAATGTAGAACCCTACAGCATTATGGGGGGAGTTCCGGCGAAACTCATTCGAAAGCGTACCGAAGAAAATGTCTGAGGCGCCAGCTGGAAAGGGCCGTCTTCGGGCGGTGATCTCATTCTTGATCAAGGCGGTCATTAGCATCGGCTTGCTGACGTATTTGCTGTACACGCAAATAGACAACATGGATGAAATCTGGGAGGCCATAGGCCACGCTGATCCTGTGCTTCTTCTGCTGGCATTTTTCCTCAATGTTTTTGGTTATCTGCTGTGCTCTTGGCGTTGGCGGATTCTCTTGGCTGCTCAGAAGTTTGACGTACCTTTAATGGTACTGATCCGTGCCTACACAATCGGAATATTCTTCAACGCATTTTTGCCAGGCCTGATGAGTGGCGACTTTATGCGGGCTTACGACATTTCTGACCGCGTAGGATCCTATACGCGCTCTTTCCTAATTCTCTTTGTGGAACGGCTTACAGGTATGTTTGGGCTGCTCGTCTTAGCTGCGCTCGCACTGCCTTTCGTGGGGCGCGATATTCTTGCTCAAACCGGCGTTCATTGGGTGCTCTTGGCGGTTTTTGTTCTTCTTTTTATTGCCAGTATTGGCCTTGCATTGATGCGTAAAGAACGGCGTCAAACGTCTACCTTTAGTCTGCCCGGTGCTCAAAAGCTCCAGAGTATAGCTGGCAAGATTGGTGAAACATCTCGAGCCTTTGGGTCCGAAATGGGAGCGGTCTACAAATGTATGGGAATTTCATTTGTGTTTCAGGCCAACGTAGTGCTGCATTATTTTTTGATTGGAGTAGCACTTGGCATTGAGGTTCCTGTTTGGATCTATTTTGGGATTATTCCGATCTCGCTTTTTGTCATGATGATCCCTGCCTCAGTCAACGGTATTGGCATCCGCGAACAGATTTTTGTGTACCTCTTTGGAGCTTTTGGGATTGGTGCTCCACAGGCCATTTCTCTCGCGTGGATTGGGTTTGGAATGGTCTTAATTCAGGCTGTTGCAGGTGGTGTCATCTTTGCGATGCGGAAGAGACAGCGCAGCGATTCGGTGGACCCTTTGGCTTGGTCAAGCGCGAGCAGCCAAGAATAAGTGGGATACCCAAGGTCATATCCCCTTTTGAGATCAAGAAGGCTCAAGCACCTTCATCGGTTCCATTTTTTCGGGTGCTGAAGTGGGATAATATTCTGCTCCAAAGATCTCCGGATGCTGAATCGCGAGCGAAACTTCAGTGATGTGCAAAGAGAACTCTCCGCCCAGACGCGGTGAATTACCACTCTTCAGTGCCATCGCCATCTCCGCAACACCAAGCGCAAAGTCCATCGGATACCCACGCTTAGCCGTGGAAATTTCGCGCGAGGCCTCCGGCTGTAAGCGTTTGCCAAAATCCAAGCCCAAGAGCTTTTTTGCCCCGCGTTGCAGACGGGTTGTTGGTAAAGGAGTGGATCGTACAGGTGAGGAGAAATCCCAAGTTTCGTCGACGCTCAAAACGCCGTCATCGCACATGATACGAAACTGGTGGTCATGTGGCGCGACAATACTGTTGGTTAGCCGTGCGACCAATCCATCATCAAACTCCAGACAGGCCGCCGTGAAATCAGGCGTGGTGTAGTTGGTTGGTGTATCCGGTCCTTTGTCTGCCACTAAGCAACTTGCAAAAGACACCATCCGTCGAACAGGACCGAACATGCCAACAAGCCAAGTCAGGGCATATCCGGCATGCTCCAATGTGCAGCCCGTCTCAAATTCATTCTCCGCCGGCCAATATGCGCCAGAAGCCGTTTTCCAATTTTCATAACCGATACGATGAACCATGCCATCGTCCATCTCAGCATAAACGAGACGCGGCACCCCCTGCTCGCGGTTGCGCACCGCCTGATAGAGAGTCTGTCCTGCTGGCCCCAAAAAACTCGAGGGTGCGGAAACAACGTACAACCCTTTCTCTTGTGCCAAATCTACCAAATGCTTGGCTTCAGGCAAATCCAATGCCAGCGGCTTTTCAGAGTAGACATGCCGCCCGGCAGAGAGACATTTTTGGGAGATCGTGTAGTGCTGCGCTGGCGGAGTAAGATTGACAACAATCTGGACGTTCGGATCGGTAAGGATCGCATCCAAACTGTCATACTGCGGGGCGCCATAGTGGCTGGCAAATTGCCTCTGCCGAGCCAGGGAAATATCGTGTACGCCCTTGAGATCTAATAGCCCGGTCCAATTGCTAAGGGTGGCCTGATACAAATCAGCAACATAGCCACAACCTACAAAGGCAATTCCGATTTTTTCAGCGAAGTCACTCTTCATCATAAAGTCTCAGAACCGATAGACCCATAACTGAGTGACTGTCGGCGCAATTAAAAAATGAACAAAATTATAGTTATTTAATCAGCTTAACACATCATTCCTTATCACTATTTTGCCTAACGGCACAATCGCAACGACAACGAATTACGTCTCGCCCCAATAAGCCGCCGCTATATTGCGCGAATGCATCAGTCTATCTAAATGGTTAGCACTCTAGTCTTGCTTTGTAAGGCTTGGAATTCCTACAACGAGGACGAATAATTTGCACGTTCAGGCAAAATTGGTTTGACTAAATGCTGCAAGAGTTTGGAGACTGGTCCTCACTGCAGGTGCCCTAGCGGTAGAAAATGCGGTTTTTTAGACAAGACGCCACCAGATTTCGGCGGAAATAGCAGTATTAAATTTGAGATGCCTTGATGCGAATTTTAGTTCTAGCGCCGCAGCCATTTTTCTCTCTGCGCGGCACTCCGATTGCTGTGCTGATGCTGCTTGAAAGCCTTGCGGCAAAGGGGCATGAGATCGATATGCTCGCCTTCGCTGAGGGTGATCCCGTGGAAATAAAGGGGGTCAATATTTTTCGGGTAGCCGATCTGGCTCTATTGCGCGGCATTCGCCCCGGCTTTTCCGGAAAAAAAGCTTTCGCTGACCTGTTGATGACAGCTATGGCCATCGCAAAATTATCGCGCAACCGCTATGATGTTATCCACGCAGTCGAGGAAATGGCCTACGTCGCGCGATGGCTCAAACCGATCTTTCGCGTGCCTTATGTATTTGACCTAGACTCCTCTATTCCCATGCAAATCGAGGAGAAATACAAACTTCCGAGGCCCATCAAACGCATGCTGGAGGCCACGGAGCGTGGCGCTCTTAGACGCGCGACTGCAGCAATCACCTGTTGTCCGGCACTGGAAGACATTGCTCGTGCCAATGCGCCAGATTTGCCCATCAAAACTATCACTGATGTCAGCTTGCTCGACGGAGCCTTGATAAAGCAGGACGATGTCGACACATCGGATGCCAGATTTGATGCTCCCGTGGCGATGTATGTGGGAAATCTTGAACACTACCAGGGGCTGGATCTGCTGATGGAAGGACTTGCCCGCGCCCTCCCTCAAAGGCGGATGCATCTGGTCGTGATTGGCGGGGCCAGCGAAGACATTACGCGATATAAAACCAAAGCCGCTGATCTCGGCATCGGCGACGTCAGCCATTTTTTGGGGCCGCGTCCGATTTCTGCACTCGGAGCATATCTGAGCGCCGCTGACATCGTCGTGTCTCCGCGTTTAAAAGGTGTCAACACGCCGATGAAGGTCTATTCATATCTAGACAGCGGCCGCCCGCTGCTCGCAACGGCCCTCTCGACCCACACCCAGGTGATAGGCCAAGATATCGCTCATTTGGTTGCACCGACGCCTGAAGCGATGGCCCAAGGATTGCTGCACTTGACTGCAAATCCGGAAGCGGCCGAGGCTCTCGCCGCACGTGCCAAAGAGCGCGTGAAAGAAGAGTTCAGCCATGCGGCATTTCAAACGCGGTTGTCCGAGTTTTATCAGACAATCGTGGCCGCTAGAGTGCTAACTTGAAGATGTTTTAAGTCGACTGAGGTGCCGCGAGCTTGGCGAGCAACTCTTGTTTTGAAACGGGCTTTCCGAGAACTTCGTTTATACCTTCCGCGAGATACTCCTCTATTTGGTGTGTCATAACATTTGCAGTGACCGCTATGATTTGCGTAGCCTGCGCGCCGTTGGCCATTTCCAGTTTCCTGATTTCGTTCGAGGCTGTGATGCCGTCCATAACCGGCATTTGTATGTCCATGAGAATGACATCGTATGTAGTCTTGGAAGCAGCTTCTACAGCTTCCTTCCCGTCTTTAGCCTCGTCAATCTGGAGCGGCGTATCTTTGAGAAAGCGCTTCAGCACGAAGCGGTTTGTCGCATTGTCGTCGACAACTAAGAGCCTCTTCTTTTGCAGAAAAGGCTGCTCGCCTGCCTCCTCTACCAGTTTAGGTGCCTGCTTTGAGCTGTCTTCAATTGGTGTTTCTTGCTCGGCTAACGGCAACTCAAACCAAAATACCGAACCTCTGCTAGAATTGTTCGCAACCCCAATGCGCCCGCCCATCGCCTCACAAAAGCTGCGGGAAATCGCAAGCCCAAGGCCGGTGCCACCTTTGGAACGCGTAACGCTGTTGTCTGCTTGAGAGAATGGTTCAAAGATTTTTTCTTGTACGCTTGGATCGACTCCAGGCCCTGTATCGCACACTTCAAACCGGCAAATTGCGTGATCGTCGATGAATGACGCTCGAAGCGAAACGGTGCCGTTTTCAGTAAATTTAATGGCGTTGCCTATCAAATTGTGCAGCACTTGACTTACCCGCTGTTTGTCACCGCGCACAAAATGCGGCAACTGATCCAACGGGCTAAGAACAAGGGAAATCTGCTTTTCACGGGCGCTGGCTGTGTAGAGTTCGACCGCTGCATGTAGAGTTTGGTGTAGATCAAACACGCTGTTTTCTAATTCAAATTCACCGGACTCAACTTTTGAGAGATCCAAAACATCGTTCAAGGTTTTCAGCAGCAAATCCCCGGCATGCGATACAATGGTGAGACATGATCTCTGGTCCTCGCTCAGCGGAGTTTCTAGGAGCTCGCCAGACATCCCAATGATCCCATTCAGCGGCGTCCGGATTTCATGACTTACATTTGCAAGAAAACGTGACTTCGCTTCATTTGCCATTGAGGCTGCCTTAGCTTCGGCGCGCAAGTCTTCTTCTTTTCGTTTGGCGCGAGAGACGATGCGGGCTTCAGCTAACAGATAAACAACTAGTATGGCGATCAGCACAAGCACCAAGCGCTCGCGAACGATCCCACGTGACCTAGCCAATTGCTCAAGTTCACGCTTCGAAAAAACCTGATTGGTATATGAGTCTTGCCAAGTTTTTTGCAATACAAAGCCAAGCCTTTGAACATCCTGCGCTGCGCTGAGAAGTTGCACGGGATCATAAGCGCTTTCGTCCAAAAGCAGGGGGTCAAGTTCAATCAGTGTCGATTTGAGTGCGTAGAGAGGATCATAGAAACTTTCAAAAAACCGCAGATCTGAAGTTAGCGCGATGTCAACTTTGCTCCAAAGTAACTCGAATCTAAGTATAACATCTTGAAGATCTACTTCACTGAGCGACACGGTCTTTGGGTCCCCGGTGAATACGAGGCTAGTGGAGTATCCAAAGTGAAGCGTATCTACGATTACATCGTTGAGACGCCAAATAGTTTCGCTGCTGCCAATAAGGGAACGCTTCCGTAGGCCTTCAATATCTCTTTGGTTCGCAATGAAAACAAACATCAAAGAAACCAATAGCCCGAGGGCAATCAGCGTCCTAAAATTTCGCAGGTTGATAAAGCTTCTGAGGCGCTCAAACATCTTGATTGTTACACGACGTCAGCGCGTGTAGTCCAGTTGCTTGAGTTGCCAAACCATACGCCTTTCAGCGTTAACATCTAAAGAGTCTGACTTAGTAGTTGGATAGATAATCCAAATCGGGCCGCGGTCACGAACTCGCATAGCCTGTCCATTATGTTCCAGCGCGAGTAATACTTGATATTTGCGCGCATCGCTCAACGGGATCTCTATGCTATAGTCATTTAGCGCGAAGGCCACAAACGTACCGGTTTCAATATCTAGATAGCGTAAGAGAGCCGACATTGGCGTGCCTGTGAAGGTTTGCTCTCCCTCCAAAAACGGAGACTCTGTTGTGATGGTCTCCCAGCCAATTTCTTTCAGCTGATCACGATCAAAGGTGACCTGTTCTCCGTGTGAAAGGTCACCGGTCACGGTCAGAATGGTCGCACCCTGAGGCTCGGCGCGTCCCTCCCCAATAGCGGCAATTAAGAAGACGAAGCTGAGGAGAGCAAAGTTTAGATTTCTGAACACTGCGGTTCTCTCCGTTTTGTGGCTTGCAGCGGGTTCGATGGTTTCGGGCTAGTTCGTTCTAACTCCGTCCCGCGCGTTTAATGATGACGTTTTGAACTAGTCAGAAATTGAAAAGACCTCAAGGAAACGCCCGTGATTAGGGGTATGACCAACCGGCTCCTCAATTCCTTCTAACACAACTAAAGTTGGGAATGGCAGACCTTGTTAGGAGGCCAGGAGAAGTTCTGTGTCCTCCTCATCCGCTCGGAAATCGGACACCAATTTGGAAAGCTTGCTGGTCTCCCGATCGAGCACCCCGCATGCCGCCGCGGTCTCTTCGCACATGACTGCATTTTGTTGTTGCGTACTTTCCAATTGCCCCATGGCAGTGTTGAGCTCGGAAATTCCCAAAGACTGCTCCCGTGCCTGTTTGGAAATGTCTTTGACATGATCTGAGATGTCAACGAACGCGCTCAGCATCGCTTCCAAAGAGGCGCTTGTGCGATCGACCAGTTCGACACCGTGACCGACCTGTTCGCTGGAAGTGTTGATGAGTTCTTTGATGTCATGCGCCGCATCTGACGATCTAAGCGCGAGGCTCCGCACTTCTGAAGCAACAACCGCAAAGCCCAAACCTGCGTCGCCAGCACGCGCTGCTTCCACACTTGCGTTCAGAGCCAGCAAGTTTGTTTGGAACGCAATGTCATCAATCATGCCGGTAATTTGCGTGATTTTCTCCGCCGTCTCGTGAATGGACCCCATCGCTTTGACCGTATCGCGCGCCACTGCCGTGCTATTCACGGCGCTGCGGTTGACTTGGTCCACCAATTGCTCTGTCTCTTGCGCGCCTTGGGCAACGTTCGTGATCGATTTGGTCATCTCATCCAGCGCGGCAGCGGTTTCTTCCAATTGTGCGGCAGATTGCTCGGTGCGCTGCGCAAGATCATTAGACGCTGTCGTGATTTCTCTCAGCCCGGCGTCGATGGAATAGGCGGAGACATCGGTTGAGCTGATCAGGTTCGCGAGCTGTTCTACGGTGTTGTTAAAGTCCACACGCAGCCGCTCATATTCTTCAGGCATCTGCTCTGCAATTTGCGCGTCCAAATGCCCGGAAGCCAGGAGCTGGAGGCCATTTGCCAGCGCGCGAACGACGTCTTCTTGCTGCAGTTTTTCTTTCCTCTGAGCCGCTTCAAGGGCATCTTTCTGCGCTAAGCCCTGGCGCAAAATTTCAATGGATTCCGCCATGACGCCGATCTCATCTTGGCTCTTAGGCAACTCAATGGGATTGGCCACATTTCCGCCTGACAAATCTCTGATGACATTCAGTATTTTTCCAATTGGACGGCCGACGATCGAACGAACGCACAAGAAAACGGTCAAGATTGCGAGTGCGATCATGATGAATTCTTCGACCAGTTTTTCAATGAGTCTTTGTCTCACTGGAGCCACAAACACTTCGCGCGGTACATCGAGAACAACCGCCCATGTTTTGTTCATTCCATAGGCGCTGAAGGGCAGGAACAGGCGCGTTGCTCCATTTGGCATTTCGTTGGCGATTTGAGGTTCGCCGGTGCGGATTGCGGCGTCGAATGCGTCACGACCTTTTCCTGAAAACTCTTTGGTCAGTAGAGCAGGATCGCTGTTGGCAAGCCACTTTCCGCCCTGACCAAGAAGCATAACGCGCCCGCCGTCATAAAAAGAGGCTGCATTTACAAAGCTGGAGAGTTCCCCAAGCTCTATGTCGACGCCAGCCAAGCCCACAATCTGGTCTTGGACCTTCACCGGCACCGAAACACTTGTTAGCAGATTTCCCTCGGAAGACAGGTAGGGCTCAGTAATAACACTTTGACCACTGCTCTGAGGTGCCGCGTACCATTCCTCGGTGGTATCAGCTGCGTAGGAGAAGGGGCTGAAGTCCAAGCCACCGGACGCATTTTCAAGCCAATAGGGTGCAAACACGCCTTCAGGATTTCGCCCTGCTTCTCCTGAAATGAACTGCTCAGTCGGTCCGTCAATAATAGAAGCAAACCAAGAGGTGAAAACGAGGTCATATTGGCCTGGTACCCCTCTCATAATCTCAACCAGTTTTGACGTTTCGGAGACACCGCTTTCCATGTAGCTGGCAAGCGAGCCTGCAAGACTCGCTGCCGCGGACGTGGCTTCAATAAGTTGACTGGTCAGGCCTTGAGAAACTTCTTTGCCACGTTGTGTCGCGCTTTCCAGAATTTGAGCTTTCACCGCACGGGTTTCGTTGACGACAGTGTAAATAGAGAAGGTGAAAGTCACCAATACAAAAACAGCAGTTATTGATGCAATAACTTTGCCGGAAACCGATCTGAATACTGCGAGCATTGGCTGGCCTATGGAGTTGCTATGATACCGGGGCCTGATGTCACACATGACACTAAAGATTCCCTGAATAGAAGTGCGCACGCTTCGCTGTCAGATGCAAAAACCGATAGTACAGAGAGTGGGGCCAGACACGGCCATTTTCAAAGACACCATCTCGTCCAGAAAAGCTGTAGCTCTTTTCGTTTTAGGTGCCCTGAGCAGTGGGGTTGAGTGGTGAATTAAACGCTGAAGCGATTGCCTATTTACTCTAGCTAAAATCGTCCTGGTCCCACGTCCAGAAGTCCAAATAGTCTTTAGCGGGTCAATCTTATGGCTCCATAATCTAGTTCAATATGGTTTGAACGGCACCAAAATTACGCTACGTCAATTTATATTGCGAGCGAGGAGCCAGCATGAAACTTTGCCTAGTCTATTTTGGTCGAAACGAGGTTCCTTACACCTCCCCTCTCTCCCTCCCCGAGACGGATCGACTATGCAATGCGCTGGCTCCTCATTTGCCGGATGCCGAGTGGAGCCTTCTAGACGCATCAAAAGGCAATGTGCCTATTTCCGATGCGTATGATGCCTACTTTATTGTGGGTTGTGGGCGAGGAAAGCGCTCATACGATTATCAGCAGAAGCTAAACTTCCTTGTCCGTGAACTGAACGGACTACGGATAAAAACCATCGGTGTTTTTCACGGATTTCATGCGGTGACTTTGGCGCTCGGCGGATCTGTTGCCAAACGACCTAGCAACTACCAGACGCATCTAAGCCCATTGAAATCCCAGGCGGCGAACCATCTGACTTTGGTCGAGACTAATCCGGGTGGAGAAACCCAATTCGTGGAGCAAGTGATGCAAGTTCCTAAAGGTGCAAAGCTCGTGCTTACAAAGAAGTATCGCCCAATCAGCGGCTATACGCTTGATAGCTACCTGCTGGCCATAGAACAGCCTTTCGCTGATTTTACAGGGCACATCGGGACTCTTCGTAAAGGGTACGGTTCGGCAGTGACTGTTGCCGATCTTAGTGCCGCAACCACGCCCATAGCTATTCAAATGATCGCAGATTTTTTGCAAAGCCAACCACCACTCACACTGGCCTGCGCCTAGGTATTTAGCGACGGAAAATGACATACAGCAGATCTCTTCGAGAAACCTTCACCTAGCAGTGTAGTGTCTAACCGAAGTGAACTTTGGATTGACTTTATAATCATTCCGTTGAGGTGTTGACGGCAAGGGTCTCAAAGGCAGCGATCAGTTTCTCTTGGGTGTCTGATCCCTTTTGCCAATCAGCACAGGCCAGAAAAAAGGACGTTTCGAAGTCCACGCCTTCTACACGCCGCATGATCAAGTTGGGGTCTCGATCGCAGATTTTCTCTGCCACCAAGGCGTTATTGAAGGTGACTGCGGACAAAGCCTCAACCATGCGGATGGCGAAGCCAGCAAACGGGGATTGCAAAACTGTTTTTATGGAAACACCATTTTCGTGCCACAGTTTGGAAAAATAGTGGAATGCCGGATCGTTGCGTGTTGAGGAAATAATGCGCTGCCCTGCAAAATCGCGGACGCTCAAAGATTTTGCCGCAGCCAATGGATTATCCGCTCTCATGACTGCCACTAGGGGTGCAACGCCAACTTTTGCGTTGTGCAGCCCAGGGTGCTCAAGCGGGCGGGTATGAAAGGCGAAATCAACATGCCCTTGAATGAGAGATTGAACCATTGAGGAGAGGGGCACCGAACTGACATAAAACATCGCATCTGGATGATCCGCGACGATTTCGCTCACAATATTGGGCAACAGTTCGCTGGCAATACTCATCGACGCGGTCAGCCGCACTGTTGATAGCACGCCCGTGCGCCCATAGCTCAACTGCGCCTGGAAGCGATCCAGGTGTGCCAGCAAACTCACCGCATCTTCTCGCAAGCTCTCGGCACGGCTTGTCGGGAAAACCGCACCGTTTCTGCGGATAAATAGCGGTGCGCCGATGGCATTCTCCAGCACCTTGATCAATTGACTGATCGCAGGTTGAGAAACACCTAGTTGGCGCGCAGCTGCAGAAAACGAACCGGTCGAAATGACGGCTGAAAAGGCTTCAATATGTTTCAGCCGTCTAATCCGGTTGGACTTAATGCCGTCAGCCATGGTGTCGCCTCATCCAATGCAACGCTGCCATTGCATCCCAGCACAGATACACGGAGATCTCAAACCTATCTTATGCAACCTCTTCAGGGCGGAACCTTGGCATCGCGGCAAGCAAGCCCAGAGTGTATTCATGTTCCGGCGCAACCAGAACTTTGTCACAGGCTCCAATTTCTACAGCCTCCCCCGAACGCATCACCATAACGCGATCACACATTTGTCTCACAACAGCCAGATCATGGCTGACGAAAAGCAGTGTGAGCCCAAGCTGGTCTTGTAAATCTTTCATAAGATTCAGCAACTCCGCCTGTACAGTCACATCCAGAGCAGAGGTCGGCTCATCGCAGAAAATGAAATCGGGTCGGAACGACAGAGCCCGCGCAATGCCAATTCTCTGGCGTTCTCCACCAGAAAACGCATGGGGCATTTTTCGAGCCGATGCTCTGGGCAGGCCGACAAGTTCCATGAGATCGCCAGACAATTCAAGCGCCTGCGCGCGGCTGAGTACACCATGAGCCCTAAGGGCATAAGTGATGTTATCCCCTGCCGTCATGCGCGGGTTGAGAGAAGAGTACGGATCCTGAAAAATACACTGCAGCGACTGACGATGAGCGAGCTTTTGCGCCTTTGATGTCAGATCGTCTATGTTGTGGCCCTTGTACGTGATTTCATATCCGGGATCTGGCTTGTGCAGTCCTAGGATCATCTTGCCAACCGTCGATTTCCCG
Source organism: Shimia sp. R9_2 (assembly GCF_017743735.1). GTDB lineage: Bacteria > Pseudomonadota > Alphaproteobacteria > Rhodobacterales > Rhodobacteraceae > Shimia. The sequence goes on along the minus strand of NZ_JAGHRO010000011.1, from coordinate 93,320 downwards.
GACCCGCTTTCGCCGACTATCCCCAAAGTCTCCCCGGGAAATACGTCGAAGTTTATATCAGATACTGCTTTGAAATCGGTCGCTGCCTTTAGGGCTGTGGCCTTCATCGTAAATGTCTTTGAGAGGTTTTTCACACTCAAAAGGGGCGCCCCTTCAACGCCCGCATCTGCCTTGCGAGACATCAGATAATCTATGGCGCGCTCGCGATCTTCCGCTTTACCCAAGCCGCCTGGCACAGCAAAGCGCTCGATTTTGTGGTCGATCCGCGGGATCGCCGCCATCAATTCCCGACTATAGGGTTCGCTGGGATTGCTCAGCACTTGCGCAGTGCTGCCTTCCTCAACAAGTTTCCCATGTCTCAAAACGTAAACATAGTCACACATCTCGGCCACGACACCCATATCGTGCGTAATCAGAATAATCGCGATATTCTCTTGGCGTGTGAGTTTGACAAGCGTTCCGAGCACAGCTTTTTGTACTGTGACGTCAAGTGCTGTTGTCGGTTCATCCGCAATAATCAAATCCGGTTTGGCACTGATTGCGATGGCAAAAACAATACGCTGGCACAGGCCACCCGAAAGTTGATGCGGATATTTGCTCAATCTTTCTTCAGGCAGAGGGACTTCCGCTTGCTCCAAGAGATCAATCGCATAAGCACGCGCATCCTGCCCACGTTTGTTCGTATTGGCCTCGATCGCTTCGATCAGCTGCTCGCCAATGGTGAGAACTGGATTGAGCGCGGTCATGGGATTCTGATAAATATATCCGACTTTGGAGCCCCGAATGTCCGCAAATGCGTGCTCTTCCAGCCGTGTGACCATCACCTCATCAAGCATGACGCCCCCGGTGTCGATCACTGCATTTTCATCAAGCAAACCTAGCGTCGCTTTGCCGATTGTCGATTTTCCGGCACCACTTTCACCCACGACGCCAACAATTTGTCCGCGCTTAACGGCCATAGAAAAGCCGTCAATCGCTCGGAAAACTGCACCATCCGCCATCGGATAGGCCACGGTCAGATTCTCGACGTGCACAAGCTGATCAGTCATGGTTCACTCCTTGCCGCGTAGATAGGGGTTGGCGTGATCACGCAAACGATCTGCCACCACGTTGATACAAAGCACCATGCCAACCAAAACGAGACCTGGGAAAATACTGATCCACCACTTGCCAGACAAGATGTAGTCGTTGCCATTGGCGATCAATAAACCCAGCGAGGGCTCGGTGATGGGCACGCCCACTCCTAGGAAAGAAAGGGTTGCCTCTGCTCCGATTGCGCTCGAAATGGACATAGGTAGCACCACCAGAACTGGGGAGATTGAGTTCGGGAAAAGGAACCGTCCCATGATGCGCCAGTCAGACAGACCTGCAAGTTGGGCTGCGTGAATGTAGTCTTTCTTCAACTCTGACAAAGCGACCGCACGGACCAACCTCGCCTCCGATGCCCAGGCACCAATAATGAGGGCGATGATGACTTTGTCGATGCCTGTTCCGAAAATTGCGAGCACCATCAGCGCCAACAAAATCCCGGGAAAGCTCATTTTCAGATCGACGGTTCGCATGATTACGGTTTCGACCCAGCCGCCTTTCATTGCCGCCAGAAGCCCCATGAAAACCCCAATCGCAGAGCCAACAATCACAGCGACCAGCGCGACAAAGAGTGAAATTCTCAACCCATAGAGAACAGCTGATAGAATATCCCGCCCCAATGCATCGGTGCCAAGCAGACTGGTCGTGCCATCGCCAAGCGTCGAGCCAGGTGGCAAAAGGCCATCCAAAATATCCAGTCGTGTCTGGTCATATGGGTCTTGGGGCGCAATCAGAGGGGCAAAAATCGCAAGAAAGATAAAGATTGAAATTCCAATCAACCCACAGATAGCTGCCGGATGGCCTCTGAAGATTTTGGCAACATTTTCCAAAAATCTGGGTTCCGGCTTATCTGGAGAAGAAGGGCTTCCAATGTCAGCAGTTGTGGTATCAACAGGCATCTCTTTCTCCTCAAGTATAACGAATACGTGGGTCGAGCAGCGCGTAGAGCACATCGACGACAAAGTTTATGGTGACAAACATGAGGGTGATCAGGATCAGGTAGGCGACAACAACCGGGCGATCCGAATTGTGGATGCTGTCCAGAAGCAATTTGCCAATGCCGGGCCAAGAAAAAACCGTCTCGGTAACTGTTGCAAAGGCTATGAGGCCACCCAGCTGCAAACCTGTAATTGTCACAATTGGAATGAGAATGTTGCGCACAAGATGGCGGCGGATAATCCGTTCCCGACTGATCCCTTTGGCGCGCGCAAAGGTCATGTAGTCCTGATACATAACTTCCTGCGTGCCTGACCTTGCAAGTCGCGCCTGCAGGCAAATTGTATAAATCGCCAGGTTAAGGGCCGGAAGCATAAGGTGGCTCAGGCCATCAAGGCTGAACACTGACCAACCCACACCGAAAACATCTACGGTATCGCCTCTGCCCGAGGCAGGCAGAACCTTGAACCAAACCGAGAACAGCATGATCAGCAAAACGCCCTGCCAAAAATTCGGTATGGAGTAGCCAACGGTGGTGAAGAAACTGATGGCTTTGGTGCTGCGTTTCTTCTGGTTCAACCCAGAGTACACACCCAGTGGAATACCAACCACCAAGCCTATGAACATGGCAAAGAAGGCCACCTCCAAAGTTGCTGGCAAGCGCTCCAAAATCAGATCCATGACAGGGCGATTGTAGACAAACGATGTCCCAAAATCGCCTTGCAGCACATTCCCTAAAAAGGACAGATACTGGAGGAAGAGCGGTCGATCTACGCCCAGTTCCTGCGCCAACGCCAGGCGATCTTCCTCTGTGAAGTCTTCCCCGGCGAGTACAGCGACCGGATCGGAGACAACATACATCCCCACAAAAACCAGAGCCGACATGATCAGCACCAACACGGCGCTTTGCCCAAGTCGCTTGGTGACGAAACTCAACATAATGCCCCCTCCGGCGGTTCGCGAGTTGCCGGGCCTACAGCAGGCTCGGCAATCTACTGCGGTTCTAGGTGATCACTTACGGCTAACAGTGGTGGCGCTGGTGCGCTCGTCCTGACGCCCGTTCACTTCGAGATCGGCGCGATGCGCCCAAATCGTATGCTGGTAGTAGAGTGGAATGCCGGGCAGCTCATCGACGACAATCCGCATCGCTTCACCGAGATAGGCGTTGGCTTGCGTTTCATCTGTTTCGACCGCCCAAGCTTTCATCGCTGCGTCAAAGCCATCATTTTGGTAGTTCGAGTAGTTTGATGAGCCCAAACCAAGCTCTTTGTCTCTTGAGGCGAATGCGAAGGAGATCATCTGCGCAGGCCCTTGAGGGTGTCCCCAACCGTACATGAAGACGCCCAATTCATTCTCACGACGTTTCCCCGCGAATACCGACCAAGGTTCAGTCTTGAGGTTCACCTTAATCCCGATGCGCGAGAGATATTGCGTCACTGCTTGGGCTACCCGCGCGCCGTTAGCATAGCGATCAGACGGCGCATAAAAATCGATTTCAAAGCCATCCGGATATCCCGCTTCTGCCAATAGCTCCTTGGCCTTAGCCGGATCGTGGGGCAACTCCGCGAGTTCCGGCGCCCCAGCGCGATACTTTGGAGAAAACTGATTTGCGACAGTCGCTTCTCCTCCAAAGAGTCTATCGGCAATCGCCTGGCGATTGATCGCCATCGACATTGCCTGGCGCACCCGCTGATCTGCCAGCGGTGCGCTACCATCTTCTGCCCGTACACCTTTAGCGCCTTCTGCATTCACATCCAGAACTAGGAAGATTGAACGCCAAGACGGTACAGCGGTGTAAGTCAGATCTTCATTGGCTTTCAAGCCTGGCAGATCTTCTGTTGTTGGATTTTCAATCAGATCAAAGTCGCCCGCCAATAAGCCCGCAAGACGCGCTCCGGCATTGCCGATGGTTCTGATTTGCACCTCGTCCCACTCGGGAGCACCACCCCAATAATTGGTATTTTTGATCAAATCTGCTTCGCCGGATTTATCAAATCTCACAAATTTGTATGGCCCGGTTCCAATCGCGGCGGCGCCTGCCTCAAATTCCGCTCGCGTTGGATAGGTGATACCGCCGCAATCACCTTGGTCATCATAGGTAATCGGCCCTTCGGGAGTATCCGCACCTGCCGCAGGCAATATCGACAGGAACTTCATTTTTTGGATCCAAAGCGGATACGGCGCTTTCATATCAAAACGGACAGTATGATCGTCCGCCGCGACCACATCAGTGATTGGCCCCATCGAACTGGTGAGCAAATTTCGTTTGCCGTCAATCAGGTACATCATCCGACACGCCGAATAGACGACATCACGGGCCGTCAGCGCCGTTCCGTCGTGGAAGGCAACATCCTGGCGCAGCTTCACCTCTAAAGATGTGGGGCTGGTCCATTGCCAACTCTTGGCCAGAAGTGGAGAGTCGTCTGCAGCCACCAGAGCTTCAAAAACGTGTTCTTTCAAGGAAGCCGTGGGTGTTCCGCCAAAGGGATAGGGATCAATGGACCGTGGTGCAGAGGAGAATGCCATCCGTAGCGTTTCTGCCTGAGCGGCCGCGGGTAGAGTCAATGCAGCGGACAATCCTATAATCGCCAAAGCCGTTTTCATGGGTGTTCCTCCTCTCATTTTTTGTTTGGATGGGGCTGTTTTGCCCCGCCGGTGCGGTGTTCAATGAATGTTTTGAATTCTTGCAAAACCCAGGCGCAGTCCGCCTGTACTTTCGCGAAGTTCTCATTTCGCTCTCGCGTTGCCTCTGTCATGTAAAGGTCGCGGCGAAGCTCCACTTGCAAGATGTGCTGATTGATCTCGGGCCACCCGTACCGCAGCGTGATCTCCCCGCCGATGAAGCGCTTGTTCATGCCAACATCATACCCGCGCGCGGCAAACAGCTCCGCCATTTTCTCGGCAATGTCTGGGGCGCAAGACGTTCCGCGGCGCGTTCCGATATCGATTTCTGGCCGCTGTTTGCCCCCGCGCATCTCGGCGTCGAACTGAGTCATCGAGTGACAATCCACAATGTAGACCTCACCATGCATGTCGCGCAGGCGCTCAATCATACGGGTCATGGTCTGATGATAAGGAATGAAATAGCAAGCAAGTCTGCGCTTTGCTTCGGCATTGCTTAACTTGCGATCATAGATCGGTGTGCCGTAGGCCTTCGACCAAAACAGCGTCGCGCCTACATCAACCGATCCTGGCAGAAATCGTCCTGGCCAGTTTTCTGGATCTTCTAACATGTTGGCGTCAATGTCGTGCTGATGCCGATTGACATCGACATAGGCCCTCGGAAAGTTCGCTTTGATGGTGCTAAGTGACAAGGTTTCTGCCCCGCAAAAGAGTTCATCAACGTACTTGTCTGACGGATGGTCAATTTCTGCGTAGGTAAGTTTGGGGTCGAATCCAAAGTCTTCTGGATAGACGTCTCCCGAATGCGGAAACGATAGCATCAGGGGGGCGCTCTTCTCAACCACACGCACGACGTCGGATAGATGGGCCGCGGTGTCTTCGCTGGTTTCTATCAACATAGCTTAGCTCTTAACCTTTGTTTGAAGCAAATTTGAACCAAGGTTACGGGCAGTTGCAGAACCAAAAAAGCTTATTGACCTACCCTCTCCCTCCATAATTTTAGCTTATAGGGTGAGCGCTTATGGACCTATCAAATTAGGCAATACCGTTTTTTACTCCACGCCCAGGTGATACGATTGCTCTAACACGCTCCTGTCAGTCAGCACGGTCAAACACTATGAAAATATGTATACTTCACATCGGACACAGTGATCCAAACGAGAAACCAAAGCATCCTCCTTCCCCGGTGAGGTTCCGACAATCTCTGGAGCCGCATCTACCCAATGCGACTTGGACGGTCATAAGTGCAGTTACAGGTTCACTGCCAAACCCATTCGCGTTTGACGCTTATCTCATCACTGGAGGCAAATACTCAGTTTTTGAAAATTTCCCGTGGCAGGACAAGCTGTTTGCATTCATTCGACGTCTGCACGCAGGCAAAATTCCTCTGATCGGCATATGTTACGGGCATCAGGCCATCGCACATGCGCTTGGGGGCGAGGTAGCCCGCTCCTCGAAAGGCTGGGGCGTTGGTTTGATGCCTGTAGATGTGATCCGGAATACAGAGTGGGCCAAAAAAGAGCCCGATATCTGGCTGCATGCAATGCACCAAGACCAAGTGACGGGCCTACCTAGAGGGGCGGAAGTCTTCTTATCCAGTGATTTTTGCCCCAACAGCGGCTTCACAATTGGCGATCATTTCTTGGCAATCCAACAGCACCCTGACTTCACGCTCGAGCTCAATGCAGATCTTATCAATCGTCGAAAGGAACGCATGGGATCGGCGGCATCGACGGGTTTAGAGTCGCTCACGGGAAGGGACGACACGTCAAAAAGCGTGGATTGGATGGCAGGTTTTCTTAAGCGCGCGTGCTAGCTAGGGGCTTCCAAAAATCTTCCAACAGAAGCGACATGTAGCTTCGATTGAGTTCCTGTTTTGCGGAAAATTTCCACCAAAACAGAAATCCTCTATTTCGGACTTAAATCCATTATGATAGACGTACCTCCATCAACGGAGGTCGCACATGTCGGAAGCATTCCTATCCCATATCTCAAGCACACTCACACAGATCGAGGCTGAGGGTTTGTACAAGCGCGAGCGAATGATCACATCGCCTCAAGGCGGTGAGATTGCGGTCGGGGGTAAGACAGTTATCAACTTGTGCGCCAACAACTACCTTGGCTTGGCTGATCATCCAGCTCTTATCGCTGCTGCAAAAAACTCCATGGACCCAAAGGGTTTTGGCATGGCGTCAGTTCGCTTCATCTGCGGAACACAGGACATTCATCGTGAACTTGAGCAGAAATTGGCCGGCTTTCTATGTAAGGACGATGCTATTCTCTTTGCTGCCTGCTTTGATGCCAATGGCGGGCTTTTTGAGCCTCTGTTGGGGCCTGAAGATGCAATTGTCTCCGACAGTTTGAACCATGCGTCGATCATTGATGGTGTACGTCTTTGCAAAGCAAAGCGTTATCGCTACGCGAACAACGATATGAATGATCTGGAAGCAACGCTGAAACACGCACGCAATGAAGGCGCACGCCACATTATGGTTGCCACAGACGGTGTATTTTCCATGGATGGCTATCTGGCCAACCTGCCTGAAATCACGAAGCTGGCCAAAGACTATGATGCGGTCGTGATGGTGGACGATTGCCACTCAACCGGTTTCATGGGGTCGCGAGGTGCTGGCACGCCAGACCATTTTGGCGTTGATGTGGACATTCTCACCGGCACTCTAGGCAAAGCACTTGGAGGGGCAATTGGCGGCTATATCGCTGGGCCGCAGCCGGTGATCGACCTGCTGCGGCAGCGGGCGCGGCCCTATTTGTTCTCAAATTCGCTCCCGCCCGCCATTGTCGCCGCTGGCCTAGAAGCCATCCGACTGGTCGAAGAAGGGGCCGACCGTCGCGAGAAGCTTTTTGAGAACGCCCGCTATTGGCGTGCGGGGCTTGCTCAATTGGGCTTTAACCTTCTGCCCGGTGAGCATCCGATCATACCCGTCATGTTGGGTGAGGCAACGCTTGCACAAGAGATGGCCAACAGGCTGTTTGACGAAGGTGTATATGTCTCCGGGTTCTTTTTTCCTGTTGTCCCCCGCGGGCAAGCTCGGATCAGAACACAAATGAATGCAGCTTTGACTAAAGATGAGTTGGATCGCGCTCTGGAAGCTTTCGGAAAGGTTGGCCGAGCACTTGGAGTCATTTCATGAAGCCAAATACAATGAAGGCTCTAGAGAAATCCAAGCCGCAAGAAGGGCTTTGGATGGTACAGGCGCCGGTTCCGGAAGTCGCTCCAGACGAAGTGCTGATCCGCATTAACAAAACCGGTATTTGCGGCACAGACATTCACATATGGAACTGGGATGACTGGGCAGCCCACACTGTGCCCTACCCGATGATCACAGGACATGAATTCGCAGGTACAATTGTTGAGATCGGCAGAGATGTGACCGGCCTTGAAATCGGCCAGCGATGCTCTGGAGAAGGCCACCTTATAAGCAGCGACAGCCGTCAAAGCCGCGCCGGAAAATTTCACTTGGATCCAGGTACGCGCGGGATTGGCGTGAATGAACAAGGGGCATTTGCGGAGTATCTAAAGTTGCCTGCATTCAACGTAATTCCGCTACCAGATGATATTCCGGATGAGATTGGCGCGATCCTCGATCCGCTTGGCAATGCTGTGCATACCGCGCTCAGTTTTGACCTTCTGGGCGAAGACGTTTTGATAACCGGTGCAGGTCCGATAGGTATCATGGCCGCTGCCGTAGCGCGCCACGCAGGCGCGCGAAACGTTGTCATCACCGATATCAACCCAGATCGTCTAAAGCTGGCGCAACACGTGGCGCCAACTGTCCGGGCCGTCGATGTCACAACCGAAGATCTGTATGATGTCATCTCGGAATTGGGTATGGCACAGGGTTTTGATGTGGGGCTTGAGATGTCCGGTTCGCAAATTGCTCTGGACCAGATGATCGAATCCCTCGTGATGGGGGGCAAGATTGCACTCTTGGGCATTCCTCCTGGAAGGTCGCCGGTGGACTGGTCGCGCATCGTATTTAAGGCCATCACTATCAAAGGCGTCTACGGTCGGGAAATGTTCGAAACCTGGTACAAGATGATTGCGATGCTGCAGAATGGACTGGATGTCAGTCGCGTGATCACACACCAGTTTGATGTGGATGACTTCACTAAAGGTTTTGCTGCAATGAAATCTGGGCAATCTGGCAAAGTTGTTCTGAACTGGACCTAAGAAACGCTGTTGAAGAGATACACGATGACGAACACGCACACTTCCATTCTTGGGGCCATTGGGAATACGCCGCTGGTTCGGCTTGACCGGTTGGTAAAGCATTATGGCTGCGAGGGAACAATCCTCGCTAAGCTCGACCACCTGAACCCCGGTTTCTCCAAAAAAGATCGGGCAGCGCTTGGTGTTATTGAGGCCGCCGAACGTGATGGCTCCCTCAAACCGGGTCAAACCGTTGTAGAGCTGACGAGTGGGAATATGGGCACCGGCCTTGCGATTGTTTGCGGAATAAAAGGCTATCCTTTTGTAGCGGTTATGTCGAAAGGCAACTCGCCTGAGCGCGCGTGCATGATGGCCGCGCTCGGCGCCGAGGTGGTTCTGGTGGATCAGTTGCCTGGTAGTCGGCCGGCAGAAGTTTCAGGTGCTGACCTGGCTGAAGTAGATCGCGTTGCAGCCGACTTGACCAGAGATCGCCAGGCATTCCGCGCAGATCAATTCCGCCGTTCGGGCAATCCGGGATCCCATGAACAAATGACAGGTCCCGAGCTTTGGGAGCAATCCGACGGCCAAATTGACGCGTTTTGCGATTTTGTCGGATCCGGGGGAACTCTTGCAGGTACGTCTAAGTTCCTACGCTCAAAAAATTCTAACATCAAATGCTATCCAATCGAACCTCAAGGTGCTGCGGTGATTGCAGGGCAAGATGTGTTAAAGCCTGATCATCCCATCCAAGGTGGAGGCTATGTAATGGCCGATCTCGATTTTTTGCGGGACCTAAAGTGGGATGGGTTCTTGCAAGTAGATGGGGACACTGCGCGCCAAACTGTGCGCGACCTGGCGCGGCTAGAGGGGATTTTTGCCGGCTTCTCTGCAGGCGCAAACGTAGCTGGGGCAATCGAATTGTTAGAAGGCCCTCACAAGGGCCAGACAGTAGCCGTAATCATCTGTGACTCTGGTTTAAAGTATCTTTCTACGGATCTCTTTGGGTAAGTCGCCTGGTGTAATAAGCGTGCTGTTTTCCGCATCACAAGGCACATCTACCTAAATAGTAAAAACTTCGATTTCTTCAGGTAGTCCACGAATGAGGTGTCGACCGGCGGATTGCACTTTTGATGGCAAGTGCTGCGCAACGCTCTGCGTCACTAGGATCTTCTTGTCGAGGTTCTTGTATAGCTCTTGCACGCGACTGGCCACATTTACTGTCGGTCCTACAACAGTAAAATCCAACCGGTTGGGGCCGCCGATATTGCCAAAAGTCACTTGTCCAAAATCGATACCAATAGCAAACTCCATGATCTCCTGGCCTTTAGCAAGGGCAGTGCTGTTGTGTTCTTGCAGGCGGATCAATGATTTTCGAGAAGCCTGAGCGGCAGCCTTACAGGAGTTAATTGAGCAATTGTCGATGTCAAATATCGCCAGAATGCCGTCTCCCATAAATTTAAGCACGTCGCCTCCTGCCTCCTGAATAGAGGGGACAACCAGTTCGAAGTAGTCGCCCATCATCAGCAGCGAGTCTGCTTCGGATAAGGCCTGAGCCTTTGATGTAAAGTTGCAGAGGTCGGCAAAGAGGATCGCGGCTGAGACTGTATGATGTTCTCCGCGCTTAATATGCCCCCGTTCAATTTCTTTGGCAGGGCCTCTCCCGAGATATGTTTGCAATAGGCTTGTTTGCGAGTGTCGTACTGCGATGGGTTCGAGCGCCGCGGCGAGAGCATGGCATGTATTTTCGATGTAGAAAATGTGCCGCTCCGAAAACCCTGTTTCTGCATTCGTGGTGAAGCTTGTGCCTTGGATAGAACCGTTGCCATGCTCAAGTGGGACGGCCAGAAAGTCGGTAGCTCCGGATTGCGCAAGCTCAGCGTAGACTGGGTGCTCGGTGCTCAGATCTAGGTGGTTCAGTCGTTTGCGCAGCGAGCGGCTATGTGTGACGACGTATTCGAAAGGGCTGCCTCGCCAAGAGCCGGTGGCCAAGACCGCAGCTGGGACCGTGTAGCGTTTGGTGGCTTTGGGAGACCAAATGATTCCCCAGGCACTGAGCAGTGGGCTGGCATAGTTTTGTGCAATCCGAGCACGGCTCAGGGGCACTCCCAATTTCACCAAGCCTTCGCAATAGGCTTTCACGATTTGAGCTTCATCCCCAAGCAACCGGCCTTCCGAAATCAGCCAATGGTTTAGCCTATCAGCTCCTGTCACGTTTCTCTCACAATTTAAATCTGTGGTCTCTCTTTTATACAGTTTAAGGCGCAAGCGCGTTTCTCCAAGGGAAATTCGCAGATGTTGACTGAGTTCGAGAGCGTTAGGCCTAGTTTGCGATCAACTTCAAATATTGACTGTGGGTCTATTGCTTGTATGAGCGAGTCTAGGTCACGTTGGCGCCCGGCTGTAAGGCAGTTGGACACGCCAAGGTACGGAACACATTATTCTAGGTAGACCTCTGAACAGATAGAGCTGCCCAGCTTCGGTCACCCGCCGGGGGTGATCCTCCAGCTTCAGATCTACGCAGTTTTCAAAGAGGTAAATAGTGTGGTGCTGCGGCACAACTATCTGTCGCAGTCCATCTGCCACAGTTCGGCGCGACCATATGTTGGCGATAACATCGCGACTCCATCGAGCTTGGAGAGCCGGACGTGGGGCTTTGAGTTTCCCCTTAAATCCTTAATGTGCAGGAATTTTTCCGCGTGTCAGAGAATTTATTTACAATATAGGATGCCTGCAGGGAAACCTATTTACAGAATTTTTCTTTTTTCTCTTAGACTTGTTCACTTGTTTTCTCACCTCCGTATTCTTGAAGCTGAGGCCTCGGGCGCGACTGCCTGAGGGGGGAGATACTGTATTTTATCATCGAGGGAGGAGCCTCAATGTCACTGGATACCAATGCACCCGCAAAGTCTTTGTTGTCAGCCAATTTGACCAAAGATGCACATATTGATGCAGCAAAATACGACGCGATGTACGCGGCCTCTCTGGCGGATCCTGAAGGGTTCTGGAACGAGCACGGCCAGCGTGTGGAGTGGATCAAGCCCTACACCAAGGTGAAGAACACCTCCTTTGCGCCGGGCAATATCGACATCAAATGGTATGAGGACGGCACGCTCAACGTGGCGGCCAACTGTATCGACCGCCATCTGGAAACCCGCGGTAATCAGGCCGCGATCATCTGGGAACCGGATGATCCAAACGAGCAGGCCCAGTCGATCACCTATGCTGACCTGCACCGCCGCGTCTGCCGCATGGCCAATGTGCTGGAAACCATGGGCGTGCGCAAAGGCGACCGCGTGGTGATCTACCTGCCGATGATCCCGGAAGCCGCCTATGCCATGCTGGCCTGTGCCCGCATCGGCGCGATCCATTCGATTGTCTTTGCAGGCTTTTCTCCCGACGCCCTCGCCGCCCGCATCAACGGCTGTGACGCCAAGGTGGTGATCACGGCGGATCACGCGCCCCGTGGCGGCCGCAAAACTGCGCTCAAGTCCAACACCGACGCGGCCCTCCTGCACACCAAAGACACGGTGAAATGTCTCGTTGTGAAACGCACCGGCGATCAGACCACCTGGGTCGACGGGCGTGACTATGACTACAACGAGATGGCGATGGAGGCGAATGACTACTGCAAACCCGCAGAGATGAGCGCCGAAGACCCGCTCTTCATTCTCTACACCTCAGGCTCCACCGGCCAGCCCAAAGGCGTCGTGCACACCACCGGCGGCTATCTGGTCTACGCCTCCATGACCCATGAGTACACCTTTGACTATAAAGACGGCGACATCTTCTGGTGCACCGCCGATGTGGGCTGGGTCACGGGCCACAGCTACATCGTCTACGGGCCGCTGGCCAATGGCGCGACCACAGTGATGTTTGAGGGCGTGCCGACCTATCCGGATGCGTCGCGCTTCTGGCAGGTCTGCGAAAAGCACCGGGTGAACCAGTTCTACACCGCGCCCACCGCGCTGCGCGCGCTGATGGGTCAGGGAAATGAGTATGTGGAGAAATGTGATCTCTCCTCCCTGCGCATCCTTGGCACCGTGGGCGAGCCGATCAACCCTGAGGCCTGGACCTGGTACAACGACGTGGTGGGCAAAGGGAACTGCCCGATCGTCGACACCTGGTGGCAGACCGAGACCGGCGGCCATATGATGACCCCCCTGCCCGGCGCCCATGCCACCAAACCCGGTGCTGCGATGAAGCCGTTCTTTGGCGTCGCCCCTGTGGTGCTTGATCCGCAGTCCGGCGAGGAAATCAGCGGCAATGATGTGGAAGGCGTGCTGGCGATTGCCGACAGCTGGCCCAGCCAGATGCGCACCGTCTGGGGCGATCACGAGCGTTTTGAGAAGACTTACTTCTCTGATTACAAAGGCTATTACTTTGCCGGTGACGGCTGCCGCCGCGACGCAGACGGAGACTATTGGATCACCGGCCGTGTGGATGATGTTATCAACGTGTCCGGCCACCGCATGGGCACAGCAGAGGTCGAAAGCGCGCTGGTGGCGCACGCCGCCGTGGCCGAAGCCGCCGTGGTGGGCTATCCGCATGACATCAAGGGGCAAGGCATCTACTGCTACGTGACCCTGATGAATGACCGCGAGCCCTCTGATGAGCTGCGCACCGAGCTGCGCAACTGGGTGCGCACGGAAATCGGCCCGATTGCCTCACCCGACCTGATCCAATGGGCGCCGGGTCTGCCCAAGACGCGCAGCGGCAAAATCATGCGCCGCATCCTGCGCAAGATCGCCGAAAACGACTACGGCGCGCTGGGGGACACCTCCACGCTGGCAGACCCCGCCGTGGTTGATGATCTCATCGAAAACCGCATGAACAAAGGGTGAGATCAGATGTCAGCAGATAGCGAAACCCTCACCCGGATGGTGAATGTGATCCTGCTTGGCCCTCCCGGGGCCGGTAAAGGCACACAGGCGGAATTGCTCGTGAAAACCCATGGGCTGGTGCAGCTCTCCACCGGAGATATGCTGCGTCAGGCCAAGGCCAGCGGCTCTGAGCTGGGCAAACGTGTGGCCGAGGTTATGGAACGCGGCGAGCTGGTCACCAATGACATTGTCATCGGCCTGATCAAGGAGAAATTCGCCAACTCTGATGCCAAAGGTTTCATCTTTGACGGCTTCCCCCGCACGCTGGCGCAGGCCGATGCGCTGGGGGCCCTGCTCGAAGAGGCGGGCGTGACCCTGAGCGCGGCAATTGAGCTGCAGGTCAACGACAAGATCCTTGTGGAGCGCATTCTGAACCGGGCCGAACAGGCCAAGGCGGCAGGGCAGCCGGTGCGCGCGGATGACAATGAGGAAACATTGGTGCAGCGGCTTGAGGCCTATCACGCCCAGACCGCGCCACTGATTGACTATTACGCAGGCAAAGGCGTGCTCAAGCCTGTGGATGCGATGGGCGAGATTGACGCCATCGCCAACGAACTTGCCGCGATCGTCTCTGAGGCGGGCGCGTGAAGGGACACATCTGCGCGGATATTTTTCGCGCAGATGTGGAGGATAATCACAACGTGGGAGGAGGCATTTATGTCTGACAACTCATCTAACGCTGCATATTGGTCTGCCAATGTGCGCATCATCCTGATCAGCCTCGTCATCTGGGCGCTGGTCTCTTTCGGGTTCGGCATTCTGCTGCGTCCGATGCTGGCGGGCATTTCCGTTGGCGGCACGGATCTGGGATTCTGGTTCGCCCAGCAAGGGTCCATCCTGGTCTTTCTTGGTCTGATCTTTTTCTACGCCTGGAAGATGAACAAACTCGACGCCGAACACGGCGTTGACGAAGAATAAGGGGCCCGTGCAACCATGAGCCAATTTGCCATCAACCTGCTGTTTGTGGGCGCGTCCTTTGCGCTTTACATCGGCATCGCGATTTGGGCCCGTGCCGGGTCTACATCAGAATTTTACGCCGCCGGGCGCGGCGTTCACCCGGTCACCAACGGTATGGCGACAGCGGCAGACTGGATGTCTGCGGCCTCGTTTATTTCCATGGCGGGCCTCATCGCCTTCACCGGCTATGACAACTCCTCCTTCCTGATGGGCTGGACCGGTGGCTATGTGCTGCTGGCGCTGCTGCTTGCGCCTTATCTGCGCAAGTTCGGCAAATTCACCGTGTCAGAATTCATCGGTGACCGCTTTTACAGCCAGACCGCGCGTATTGTGGCGGTGATCTGTCTGATCGTGGCTTCCACCACCTATGTGATTGGTCAGATGACCGGTGTGGGCGTGGCCTTTGGCCGCTTCCTGGAAGTTTCCAACACCGCCGGTCTGCTGATCGGAGCCTGTGTGGTGTTTGCCTATGCGGTGTTTGGCGGCATGAAAGGTGTGACCTACACACAGGTGGCGCAGTATTGCGTTTTGATCACAGCCTACACCATTCCGGCGATCTTTATCTCGTTGCAGCTGACCGGCACGCCTATTCCGGCGCTGGGTCTGTTTGGCGAGCACGCAGCCTCCGGCGAGCCTCTGCTGGCGAAGCTGGATGCGGTCGTGACCGAACTTGGCTTCAAGGAATATACCGCGCACCACGCCGACACGTTCAACATGGTGCTGTTCACCCTGAGCCTGATGATCGGTACTGCGGGTCTGCCCCACGTGATTATGCGCTTCTTTACCGTGCCTCGCGTGTCTGATGCGCGCTGGTCTGCGGGCTGGACACTGGTGTTCATCGCGCTGCTGTATCTGACCGCCCCTGCGGTTGGTGCCATGGCACGCCTGAACATTTCCGAGCTGATGTGGCCAAATGGCGGCATCTCTGGCGAAGCCGTGACGGTTGAGCAGATCGAGAACGAACCAGAGTATGACTGGATGGCCACCTGGCAGAAAACCGGTCTTCTGGATTGGGAAGACAAGAACGGCGACGGCAAGATCCAGTACTACAATGATGCCAATGCCGATCTTCAGGCGATGGCCGCGGAAAAAGGCTGGGAAGGCAACGAGCTGACCAAGTTCAACCGTGACATCCTCGTGCTGGCGAACCCTGAAATTGCCAACCTGCCATCCTGGGTGATTGGTCTGGTGGCAGCGGGTGGTCTGGCAGCGGCGCTGTCCACAGCGGCGGGTCTTCTGCTTGCGATCTCTTCGGCCGTGTCTCACGACCTGATCAAAGGCGCGATCAACCCGAACATCTCTGAAAAGAGTGAGCTTCTGTCGGCGCGTGTTGCCATGGCTGTGGCCATTGCGGTGGCGACTTGGCTGGGTCTCAACCCTCCGGGCTTTGCAGCGCAAACCGTGGCTCTGGCCTTCGGTCTGGCGGCGGCGTCGATCTTCCCGGCGTTGATGATGGGGATCTTCTCCACCAAGATCAACAACACCGGTGCGGTGGCAGGGATGCTGGCAGGTCTGACTGTGACGCTGATCTACATCTTCCTGCACAAGGGCTGGCTGTTCATTCCGGGCACCAACTCCTTCACCGATGCGGATCCGCTTCTGGGCACCGTGAAATCCACCAGCTTTGGCGCGATTGGCGCGGCGGTGAACTTTGCTGTGGCCTATGTTGTGGCTGGCATGACCAAAGAGACCCCTGCCGAAATCAAGGCGCTGGTCGAAAGTGTGCGTGTGCCGCGTGGCGCAGGTGCCGCTCAGGATCACTAAGTCCTGACACCCGGCGCTGGCGGGGGCTCCCCTCCCTGCCAGCGCTCTCCTCCTGTCCCGTCCGGGTCTTTCCGGGCGGGACATGTGGTCTGATCCGATGTGCCACCGATGTTGGCGCGGCAGACCCAATATAAACACACGGAACTGACGCACCCATGCCGTTGACCCCTGCTCAAATCGCCCGCTTTCTGAGATCTGTTCACCCCTATGACAGCCTGCCTGCCGAGGTGACCACAGCGCTGAGCACCCGCCTTGAGGCCCACAGCTACAGCCTCGGCGATACGGTCTATCAGCATGGTGCACCACTGGCGGGGATTTACCTTGTCTATGCCGGGCTCGTGGAGATTTCTGATGAACATGGCGGCGTGGTCTCCCATCTGGGGCTGCGCAACTCCTTTGGGGAGCGCGGCCTGCTGCGCGATGGCAAGGCCGCCACCCATGCGCGCTGTGAAGAAGACAGCACATTGCTTTTGCTGCCCAAAGACACGCTGCTGGCGCTGATTGAAGAGCATGATGCCGTGCGGCGGTTTTTTGACCGTGCAGGCTCTGAGCGGCGCGGCGCCACCGCGGAAAATGATATTGCCAATACCGACATCGCCACATTTATGGCGCGCAACCCCATCACCCTGAAAGCCGATGACACCGTGCGCCGCGCCGCGCGCACCATGGCGGAGGCCGGAATTTCCTCGGTCTGTGTGATCGGAGAGGACGGCGCGCTTCAGGGGCTGGTCACCACCGGCGATCTGGTCAGCCGCGTGCTCTCGCAGGATCTGAGCCCGGACACGGCGCTGGCCGAGGTGATGACCGCCGCGCCGCGCAGCCTCCCGCCCCATGCGATTGGCTCTGATGTGCTGCATATGATGACGGAATTCGGCTTTGGCCATATTCCGGTTGTGGAAAACGGCGCGCTGGTGGGGATTGTCACCCAGACCGATCTGACCCGGCTTCAGGCGGTGAGCAGCGTGGAAATGGTGCGTGACATCACCCGCGCCGACAGTGCCGAAGAGATTGCGCAGGTGACCGCGCGCATTCCCAAGCTGCTGGCGCAGCTGGTGGGATCGGGTCACCGCCATGACATTGTCACCCGGCTGATCACCGATGTGGCCGATATCACCACGCGGCGTCTGCTGGCTTTGGCCGAGGCGCGGCTGGGCTCGCCGCCGGTGCCCTATCTGTGGCTGGCCTGTGGCTCGCAAGGGAGACAGGAACAGACCGGCGTGAGCGATCAGGACAATTGTCTCATTCTGGATGACGCGGTGACCGAGGAGATGCGCCGCGGCTATTTTGCCGAGCTTGCGCGCTTTGTCTGTGACGGGCTGAACACCTGTGGCTATGTCTATTGCCCCGGTGACATGATGGCCACCGCCGAGCGCTGGTGTCAGCCCGCGCGGGTCTGGCGCAGCTATTTTCAGGGCTGGATCAACACCCCCAATCCCGAAGCGCAGATGCTGGCCAGCGTGATGTTTGACCTGCGCCCGATTGCCGGAACCTGGCAGGGTTTTGAGGAGTTGCAGACCGAGACCCTGCGCACTGCGGCGCAGAACTCGATCTTTGTGGCCCATATGACCGCCAATGCACTCAAGCATCACCCGCCTCTGGGGCTATTGCGCGGATTGGTGACCATCAAATCCGGCGAGCACAAGCACCAGCTTGATATGAAGCACAACGGCGTTGTGCCGGTGGTGGATCTGGCGCGGATCAGCGCCCTGCAAGGCCGGCTGAGTGCCGTGAACACCCGCGCGCGGCTGCAGGCCGCCAGCGATGGCCGCGCCGGATTTTCCGCCTCCGGCATTGCCGATCTGCTGAGTGCCTATGATCTGATCGCGGAGGAGCGGCTGAGCCATCAGCTGCGCCAGATCCACGCGGGCATCGCGCCGGATAACTTCCTTGCACCTTCCGCGCTCTCAGACTTTGATCGCAGTCATCTACGCGATGCCTTTGTCGTGATAAAATCCCTGCAGGGCGCGCTGGGTCATGGACGCAGCGCCAGCACCTAAGTCACACGCCCATTCCTGAGGAGGCCAACCATGTTTCTCGAACTTCTCGCCGTGATTTTTGCCGGTGTGGCCGGGGCCGGGTTGATGATGGTAATTATTCGCCTGACTGGCGGGCGGCTTCCGAAATGGCTGACCCCGGTGGCGGCGGGCGCGGTGATGATCGCAGTGAGCATCAGCTCGGAATACAGCTGGTTCAGCCGCACCACCGCAACCCTGCCCGAAGGGCTGGAGGTGGTGGAGACCGTGGAGACCTCCGCGATGTGGCGGCCCTGGACCTATGCGGTGCCAATCACCGAACGTTTCGTGGCGGTGGATACGGCCTCGATCCAGACCAATGCGGCGCAGCCAAATCTACGTCTTGGGCAGGTCTATTTCTATGGCCGCTGGTCGCCGTTGAACCGACTGAACGTAGCCACAGATTGCGCGAGCAACCGCCGGGCAGCGCTCATAGATGCAGTGTCGTTTGCTGCAGACGGAAGTTTAGATGGTGCGGATTGGGTGAGCGTGGACGAAGGTGACCCATTGATCGAGGCCATGTGCGAGATTTCTTGATGTTGTCCCGACTTTCTCTGAGATTGCGTGTTCTTCTGTTCTTTGCCCTGCTGGCCATAGGCGGCATGTTGATACTAGCCTCCGCGCTGGTCGTAGGTTTCCGAAGCGCGTTATCTGATGGCATTTCAAATGGCTTCATCACTGCCGGGCTGATTGCTGGCTTCGGTTTTCTGGGACTTGTGGCTGGCATCTGGCTTCTCTTTGATGAGAACGTCGCCAAGCCCATACAAGCCCTAGCCACCACGCTTCGCGCTCGTGCGCACGCGGGGGCAGGGGAAGTGGATACGCATGGCGCGCGCTATCTTGGCGATTTGGCACCTGCCGCGGACTCTATAAGCAGCACACTCGATAGCTCCCGTTCGGCGATGTCTCAGAAAGTAGCGGATGAAACCGAAGTCATCCGGGAAGAACTTGCACAAATGTCAGATGTTCTCCGTGACCTGCCGACAGGACTACTTGTGGTGGGCGATGACGACCGCATCGTCCTCTACAACAGGGAGGCCGCAGCGGGTCTGTCACAGATTGCCCCCATGCGCCTGAACGCGGCCATGTCTGACTATTTTGACGCCGAAACTTGGCGTGTCAGTAAGTCGCGCGCCGCTAACGGAGCGCTGCTTTCTGGTATCACGCTGAACCGACAGGATGGAGCGAAGGTCTCCAATGTAAGCGTTCAGAAACGACGCTCTGAAACTGGGTATCTCATCTGTTTGGAGCCGGCGCCGGAGAAGCCTAAAGCAGCTACGGTCGCCAATCTGACGTATGATTTCCAACTATTGTCAGATCGCACATCAGACGCATTGCACAATCGTAGGTTGGAGCAAACTCCATTTGTGGTTTTCGATTGCGAGACCACTGGGCTGCTGCCCCATAAAGACGAAATCTTGCAGCTCGGAGCTGTACGCGTGTTCCGCAATCAGATCATCTATGGGGAAGAAATTGACCAATTGGCCAATCCTGGCCGACCAATTCCTGCAGCCTCCACACGTATCCATCACATTACCGATGCAATGGTCACAGACGCACCACCGCCCAAAACACTGGTCACCAAGTTCCACCATTTTGCCCGGGACTCAGTAATCGTGGCGCACAACGCCCCCTTTGACATGGCCTTTATGCATCGACATGGCAACGAAATGCAGATCGACTGGCCTCATCCAATTTTGGACACTGTATTGCTCTCCGCAGTGCTCTTTGGGACATCTGAGAAGCATACTTTGGATGCTCTGTGTGATCGACTTGGCGTAACAATCCCGCCCCACCGCCGCCACACAGCGCTTGGAGACGCCCTTGCCACGGCCGAAGTCCTTTGTCGCATGCTGCCCATGCTCTCCGCGCGGGGCTGCCACACTCTAAGCGATCTGCTCGCGCAAACCCGGAAACATGGTCGTCTCCTAAACGATATGAACTAAAGCGGAAGAACTTCACCTTTACCCATATAGGTCAAGGCAACCCTGCGGCGACCTCGACCAATGCACTGTGCAGCGAACCAGCAGACGAACGTGGGCCGACTACATTAAAGCGCGCCTCTTCGCGGATCAGAAAACAACCGATATGATGGATGTTGGTGCGGGTCGCAGTACCTATGGACATGTCGGGCACGTCGACTGCACAGAGGCGTTCAAACAAGGCCTCTGGGTTGGCGCCTTCGATATCAAACAGGCACCAGCCATCGGTCTGCTCTGTCACAGCGCCAGCGTCTCTGACGATCTCTTTGATCTCTTGGGCCAGAAGAGGGTGCGTGTCGTGATCCGCTTCAATCATCCACTGACCGGGACCGGACCACCAGAAGCGATGATCATCTTTGGTCACACAACCTCCTGGGCCAGGTAGGTCGATCCCAAGAGCAACCTCAATGGCACCAGCGACAACTGCTTCTTGCCCTTTGCGGGCAGCCAGCGAGGCAAGCGAGCAGTTTGGGTTTTCAGAGATGGTGAACGCACCGACGACATCAATGCGCGCGTTCTCTTCTCCAAGCGCGGTGGTGGGTTTCAAATCAAACACGCAAACGCCCTCCTTCAGGGTCAATGAAATGAGCGGATACCACCTCTACCGTGGCCTCCTTGCCCTCAAGAGGGTTCACCATGCGAAGGGTTTCTCCCATACGATTGGCACCATCCTTTAGAAACCCAAGACCAATGGAGCGCTCAAGCACCGGAGAATAGGCTGCTGATGTGACGTAGCCCTGGTCATGTTTGGCATCCACAGGACCATTTGCGTTCATGAGGTGAGCGCCCGCGGTTACCACACCGTCTCCTACAGCTTTCAAGCCCACGAGGCGCAAATCATCATCCCCATTCAGCCCCGAACGTTCTGACAAAGTGCTTCCAATACTGTCTTTCTTCTTGGACACCATTCGCCCCATACCGAGATTGGCAGCAGTGGTGGTACCGTTGATTTCAGCTGCAACAGCGTGGCCTTTTTCAATTCGCATCACGCCAAGAGCTTCGGTGCCATATGGAGTTACGCCAAACTCTTCTCCTTCTGTCATTAGGCGGCGCATCAAAGCGTCACCGTACCGGGTTGGCACGGCCAGCTCATAGGCCAGCTCGCCAGAGAAAGAAATTCGGAACAGACGCGCCCGCAACCCGCTACAGATTGTGATCTCACCACAGCTCATGAACGGGAAAGCTTCGTTGCTGAGGTCGTGATCAGGATCAACAATTTTCTGCAACAGCTTGCGTGCATTAGGCCCCGCAATTGCGTATTGCGCCCAGGCTTCCGTGGTGGAGATCAGTTGGACATCCATCTCTGGGAACAAACATTGGCGGGCGAACTCCAAGTTTCGATAGACGAGCACAGCGTTTGCAGTTGTGGTCGTCACGACGAAATGGTCCTCGGCAAACCGGGCTGCAGTCCCATCATCATAGGCGATGCCGTCTTCGCGCAGCATCAAGCCATAGCGGACTTTGCCGATGGCCAATTTTGCAAAACCGTTGGCGTAAATCTTGTTGAGAAATGCGGCGGCATCCGCACCCTGAACGTCGATTTTGCCGAGAGTTGTTACGTCACAAACCCCCACAGAACCGCGTGTTGTCAGAACTTCGCGGTCGACCGTTTCGCGCCAGTGACTTTCGCATTTGCGGGGAAAGTACTGCGCACGCAACCAATTGCCGGTTTCCACGAAGACAGCACCCTGCTCCTCCGCCCATTTATGGCTGGGAGTTTTTCGGACAGGATGGAACTCAGCGCCAACGGAACGACCAGCCAGGGTACCCATTGATACCGGCACATAAGGAGGGCGGAAGATGGTTGTACCTGTTTCCGGTATGGACTTTCCCGTTATCTCGGCCATCACAGCCAATCCGGTGACATTGGCGGTTTTGCCCTGATCCGTTGCCATACCAAGCGTGGTATATCGTTTCAGGTGCTCGACTGAGCGGAAACCTTCTTGATGCGCAAGCTTCACATCTTTGACAGTCACATCGTTTTGGAAGTCAATCCAAGCACGTTTGGCACCTTGGACATGCCAGAAAGCTGTGATGTTGCGAGATTCCTCCGCAACTTGCGGCAACTCGATCTCCTTTGCGGTGATGCCAAGGGCTGCCAAAGCGTCCATTGCGCGTTGGCCCCCTCCCATCAAAGCCTGTGAGGTGGTCATATCACCGCATGCAGCCCCTGCGACGGACTGGCCTACGGGCAGCGCCCCTCCTGGCACAAATGCATGAATTGGATTGTCCCACACAGGCCGACCACGCTGATGACAGGTTAGTCCCAGATTCGGATTCCAACCGCCAGAAACCGCAACGGCACCGCAAGGGATAACGCGCGTTTTTCCATTGGCTAATTTGACAGTCACCGATTTAACACCGAGTTTGCCTTTGGTGTCGATAATCTGAGCGCCCGCCAGCACCTCTGTACCTGTGGCAAATGGTGCATTAAGCCGCGTATCAATCACCGCAGGCACAGAAACGCCCTTTGCCAGCAGGTCCGCCGCTGTGCGGTGTCCGTCATCGTTGTTGGTAAAGACCACAACACTTTGGTCCGGCGTCGTGGCCCACCGATTGGCGTAAGCACGGACTGCTCCCGCCAGCATGACGCCCGGGCGGTCATTGTTTTCAAATGCGATCGGGCGCTCAATAGCTCCAGCACAGACAAGAGCACGCTTGGAATAGATGCGCCAAAATATCTGACGCGGCTTACCGGGTTGCGGGGCTGCCAAATGGTCAGACACACGCTCGACTGCGCCATAGATGCCGTGGTCATACGCTCCAACAACGGTGGTGCGCGGCATAATACGTACATTATCGAGTGAGGCCAATTCTGCTTGGATTTTCGCCACCCAGTCGATCCCGGCCGCGCCATCCAACTCTTGAGTTTCCGCCAAAAGGCGGCCGCCCAGTAAGAAGTCCTCTTCTGCAATGATCACACGGGCACCAGCGCGCCCTGCTGTCAGTGCAGCCGCCAAACCCGCAGGCCCAGCACCGATCACCAGAAGGTCACAATGCAAAAAGCCTTTGTCGTAGACATCAGGATCATCTTCAAAGGATATGCTGCCGAGACCCGCAGCGCGGCGGATCAAAGGCTCATAGAGCTTTTCCCAAAAGGCTTTCGGCCACATGAACGTCTTATAATAGAAACCCGCCGCAAAGAACGGCGCGAACCGATCGTTAATGCCAAGAAAGTCATATTTGAGAGACCCCATGTGATTTTGGCTTTTTGCGCTGAGCCCATCAAAAAGCTCTATAGTTGTCGCCCTTGTATTGGGCTCCTGACGGCCACCCTCGCGCAACATGACCAGCGCGTTGGGTTCTTCAGATCCAGCCGTAACGACACCCCTCGGGCGGTGATACTTAAACGACCGCCCCATGAGGCGCACGCCATTGGCCAGCAAGGCGGAAGCAAGAGTATCACCTTGGCGGCCCTCATAATTCTGCCCATTAAAAGTAAAATTTATCGGCGCGTTGTGGTCTATCAGACCGCCCTGTAGTCTGTTGACACTCATTGGGCAGCTCCCCCCGATCGTCTTGTTTCGCTGGCCATTTCCACGGAAACAATTTCATGTGTCAGTGTGTTGCGCGTCACGAGCAACCATGACCGATCACCCTGTTCGTGAAACCAGAGTTCCCGATGCAGACCTGCCGGATTGTCTCGCAAATAGAGGTAGTCGTGGAACGCCTGAACCGCGTTCTCGGCCTGCCAATCGGGGCGGTTCATCAACGAGGCGTCGCCCAAATAGGTGAATTCAGAGGCATCGCGTGGTCCCAAAAGAGGATGATTGATCAGCATGTTTTAGCCTCCAACGGCCCAAAAACGGCGTATTGCACTGCAAGGCCCTCGCTGCAGGGAAGCCAATGCGGGATCGGGCCCTGGTCAAGCTTGTTGATCATGGTGGTGTCCTTAGTGCAGATTTGGTTGGGCACCCTGCCCTTTTTCGTCAATCATATGACCCGTTTGGAAACGATCCAGCCGATAGGCCTGAGCCGTTTCATGCGATCGGTCAGTCGACAAGAGATGCGCCAAGCACCACCCTGCTGCCGGAGTTGCCTTGAAACCGCCGTAACACCAACCTCCGTTGAAATAGAGTCCCTCGATGTGAGTTTTGTCGATGAAAGGCGACCCATCCATGGACATGTCCATGATGCCGCCCCAACTGCGCAAAAGGCGCACGCGCCCCAGCGCTGGGATCAGGGACACACCACTTTCCACCACATCTTCAACAACAGGCAGATTGCCCCGTTGCGCATAAGAGTTGTACCCATCTATGTCGCCGCCAAATACAAGACCACCTTTGTCAGACTGGCTGCAATAGAAGTGCCCCGCACCATAGGTAATCACCCCTGGAATCGTAGGTTTTAGCCCCTCTGAGACAAAAGCTTGCAGTACATGGCTCTCCATTGGGAGCCGCATGCCAGCAAGGGCCATCAGGCGGCTTGAGCTGCCAGCAACGGATGCTGCTACCTTTTTTGCACCAATGTATCCGCGTGACGTTTCCACGCCGAGGACTTTGCCATTTTCAATACGAAAGCCGGTGACTTCACAGTTCTGGATGATGTCGACGCCATGCTGATCTGCACCGCGCGCGTAGCCCCAAGCTACGGCATCATGGCGCACAGTTCCGCCACGCCGATGCAGCAAGCCTCCTCGGATCGGGAACCTAGCGTTCTCAAAATTCAGAAAGGGATACATGGCGCGCACGCCCTCTGCGTCCAAAAGCTCGGCATCTGAGCCGTTCAGGATCATCGCATTGCCCCGACGCCGGAACGCATCTCGTTGCCCATCCGTGTGATACAGATTCAAGATACCGCGCTGGCTGACCATTGCGTTGTAGTTCAGCTCTTGTTCAAGCCCTTCCCAGAGCTTCAGCGAAAACTCATAAAACGGCTCGTTCCCGTCGAGCATGTAGTTCGAACGCACGATCGTCGTATTGCGCCCAACATTGCCACCGCCGATCCAGCCTTTTTCCAGAACCGCGATCTGCTTCTGACCAAATTGTTTCGCCAAGTAGTACGCGGTTGCAAGCCCATGGCCGCCACCGCCGATGATGACAAAATCATAGTCTGGTTGAGGAGCCGCATCGCGCCAAGTTGGGCGCCACCCCTTGTGGCCCGTCAGGGCTTCCTTGATCACTCGAAATCCGCTGTAACGCATCGCATCCTCACTTATTTGAGACGAAAATGACGGTTGTGGTTTGGTTTTCACAGGCGCGTTTTGGTCAGCCATTGCTCCATTTCCGTCACATCGCACAAAAGCACGATCGCCCACTTGCACAGAGGTAACGTTTCCTTTCACATGCCTCGCATGAAGCAATTGAAACGACAGCTGCCCCCTTTGACCTCGCTGGTTGCCTTTGAGGCGGCTGCGCGGCTGGGGTCTTTCACCACGGCCGCAGAAGAGTTGAATGTGTCGCGTGAAGCGGTAAGTCGCCAAATCCGCGCCTTAGAAGCGCATTTGGGTGTTAAGTTGTTTGAACGAGACGCAAATACGGCCGCCATGGGCCTGACGGGGCAGCAGTTTTATGCAACCGTTTCGCCAAATCTATGGGCCATTGCTTCTGCTGCAAATGAGCTTACAGGAGGGGCCAATGAGAATGAGCGAGCCCCTGAGGTGGAGCTATTAGAGGTGCCTCTGGAACACGATGACAAGCCGACTCTGTTGGTCGTCGACGATTCCACCGACAATATTCATCATCTTTACGGGCTACTCAGCGAGAGCTATCGTGTGATTGCGCAACGCTCTGGGCAGGGTGCTCTGTCCTATTTGTCCAAAGAGAGCGTAGACCTCATCTTATTGGACATCCGAATGCCGGACATGGATGGCTACGAAGCATGCCGCCGCATCAAAGCGACGGCCAGTCTCGCGGAAATACCGATCATCTTTGTAACAAACTTGGATGATCCGGCAGATGAGACCAAAGGTTTGGAACTAGGCGCTTCTGATTTCATTTCACGCCCAGTTGTACCCGCGGTCTTGAGTGCGCGCATCCGTACTCAAATCGAACTGCGACAGTCCAGGAGCGCATTAGAAAGCCTGCTCACACGTCGCGCGGACAGATTGCAAAAGGCCGAAAACCTGCTGACAAAAATGGCCAAAGAGATCGAGGCTTATCGGTCAGAGTGAGATCGCGGACTCGCATCTTTGGCCAGCCGAAGAGCCTTAACAAAGTCCAACTTTTCGAGTGCATCTATCAGTTCGACGAACTCTTTACTGAAGTGTTCGCGTTTGTGGAGCATCTTGGCATGGCCTAAAGACGCCATATCATGACTTTGGATCAACTCAATTAGCGCCTCCCAACTGGCAGGATGTTGGGTTGAAGTCTCCTCTAACCCCAAATCCTCCAAGGTAAGTTCTTCGGACAAAACTTCGATTTCGCTCAATACAAATTTGAGATGCGCCTGATCAGTTTCAGTCTTCTGGGCCGCTTCGGCGAGCGGCACAGCACCCACGGTGCGTGCAGATCCCTTAATGACATGAAGTGTGGAGTTCATGTCGTCGGGCGCAACGCCTCCGCCCGACAGTGCTTGCCACCAACCCTTAAGTTGCGCGCGAAAGCGTACCAAATTTTGTTCATAAAGCAGGCGATTTCCCCCTGCGAGGAAGAGGCCCTGCTGGCGATCTAAATGCTTTGGCGCCTGCGTAGTTGGCACGTGTTCTTCCAGCACCGCTTGCAACTTGGCAGGGTCGACCGGTTTGGGCAAAAATTCGGCAAAGCCGGCAGCGCGACACTTTTGGTACTCTTCTGGGGTGGCGTTGGCCGACGTAGCGATGACCGGGGCCAATTTACCCCCGTAATTCTCATGAAGCTTTTGCATGGTGCGGTGACCATCCATCATGGGCATATGCAGATCCATCAAGAGCATGTCAGGCATGGCTTTCGCCACGTGCTCTATTGCCTCAAGGCCATTGGCGGCCGTTCGAACATCAGCACCAAACCCGCCGATCAACGCTTCAAAGACCGATTGATTGATCCGATTATCCTCCACAACAAGGATATCGCGCCCTGCCAAAATATCTGGCGTTGATTTGGGCTCATTGGTTTGATTTTGAAAGCGTTTCACCGCCTCAAGAAATTCGCCGTGTGTGATTGGAAGGTCGATCGATATCGCCGGTGTAGCGTTTAAATCTTCACGCAAAAAAGTAACGTGTTCGCCGTCCACAAGAACTCGAACAGCTGCGACCTCTTCAGCCAACTGGCCACCAACTCTTTGCGCCATAGCAGCTACCGCGTCCCGTTGGTGACCTTCCCCCAAAACCGGGATCGTCAGTTTTCTGTCCTGTCCGTAGAGCGCGGGCTTGCTGGGGACAACAAAATCAAATGAAAAACAGGCACCTTGGCCAGTCTCGCTTTCTACATTCAAGTTCCCACCCATTTGCTCCGCTGAGCGCAAAGCAATGGACAGTCCTAGTCCGGTTCCACCATATTTTCGGGTGGTAGAAGTATCTGCCTGTCCAAATGGTTTGAATATCTCCTCGATCTGCTCCGGTGAAATTCCGATGCCTGTGTCGCGGACACTAAGAGTGAGGTGACCTATGTTCTGATCAAGCATCTCGCAACTGGCATTGATGCAGATCTCTCCTTGGTCTGTGAACTTCACAGCGTTAGAAGCGAAGTTCATCACCACTTGCCGCAATCTGAGCGGGTCAGCAAAGATCTCACGAGGGAGGTCCGGCGCGTAGTTCCAGATCAAGCGAACCGGCTTTTGTTGCAGCAAGGCGCGTGTCTGCATCATCACGCTGTCCAAAAACTCATCAACAGAGAACCATACGTTCTCCAATGCCATTTCCCCCGCCTCAATTTTGGAGAGATCCAGCACCGAATTGATATTTTGCGACAAATGGGTCGCAGCAGCGCGCATATCTTGAATGTGGCGGGGCGTTCGATCGTTGTAACCGTCCCTCAACAGCACCTCGGACAGGCCAATGATGGCATTCATCGGCGTGCGCAATTCGTGACTCATATTGGCAAGAAAGACGGATTTGGCTTGCGACGCCTCAACGGCCTCATTTCGTGCCGCCACCAACTCTTGTGTGCGATCGTCCACGATGGATTTCAGATTATCCCGGCTATCTTCCAGCTCGCCGACGGTTCTCCCAAAGGCGCGCGCAAGACGTGAGATTTCGTCTCTGCGGTGCGGATCAAGCATGTGGCGGTCGCGATCGGTAAGTTCGAATTTATGCCCATCTCGCACGCGCAATGCTGCCATCTGCAGGCGAGTAATTGGGCGAATAACGGTCACCTGCACCAAAAGGAAAATCGCGCTGGTCACAAGAAGTGTCTGAAGAATGCTAGAGCCAAGCACCACAAAACTTCGGGCGACCATTTCAGCCCCGATGGACTGGTAGGAGTAAATGGCAAAAAGAGCCCCGATATCAGCCCCATCTCGCTTGCTGTGCAGGGCAAAGCGGTAGGTTTCATCGCCATCTGCGCCAAAACCAAACCAACGTGCGACGCTTGGCGCTTTTACCTGTGTGGTGCGAGCGACCGACAAATCACCAATGCCCGCACTTTCCCGCAAGCTGTCGCTTAACAGAGGATCTTCAATCCATGCTTCGGTGATCACCGGATCTTTTAATAGCCCCCCCATAAAGGCCAACGTGTCGGGGATATCGACTTCCCAATATGCGCTTTCGATTTGCGGCAACGTGGCACGAATGATGCGGTCAGCGTTTTGACGGGCCGTGTCAACCCGCTGTGTTCCTTCAAGCCAAAGGGTCACAACGCCCAGAACGAGTCCAGAGAGAATACCAATGATGCCCGCCGCGATCGCGATCTTGGGAGTTACCCCCAAACGATGCAGACGTATGTCTCTCATTCTTCAAAATGCTCCTGAACGATTTCACGGATGCGGCCGGAAGAATGCATGGCGCTCAGAGAGCCTTGCAGGCGATTTGCCATGTCGTCCCCGTCTCCGTCTCGTGGGAATGCAATATAGCGCTCTTGCTCGACCAAGGGTGTTGGAAGAAACCGCAATTTCTCGGTCAACCCCATGTCGTCAATGATATGCGCAAGCGTGGCGCGACCACCGACAATCACATCTGACCGCCCCAGCATGAGCTTTAGTATATTGGTGAAATCATCCTTGGACATCTCGCGGGCAATGTCGGGATGACGGTCAAAACTGTCTTCATAGGTAAATCCTGACACGACGCCTACAATCAGCCCATCTAGTTCGTTAAGTGACCGGATGTCCTCTATAGGGCTGTCAATCAGTGTCACGTAAACCGTTTTTGTGCGGCGCAATGGGCCAACCATATTCCACTTCTCAAAACGTTCCCTCGTTGGTGCAAGTTGAAAAACAGCATCCAGATTTCCGGCATTAAAATCCAGCAAGGCGCGGTTCCAAGGTAAGGGACGGTGCTCCAGTTCAACATTTATCTTCTCAGCCGCTTCATTGAGGATTTGTACGTCGATCCCGCGGTACTGGCCGTCGACCGTATAATTGAACGGGGCAAACCCCTCCATCGACCCGACGACCCAAACCTCGGCGTTGCCAGGCTTCGCCAAATTGGCGCAGCAACAAATAGCCGCCAACACAGGAATGGCTTTTGCCAAAAGGGTCTTCATTTGGAAGGCTCCGTCACAGTTACGTGGAACTGTAACCACCGGCTTTTGCCCAAGGCAATGTTTCCAGCCCTCAGAAAAATTACGGTCACAGCGTAACTTTTTTGTCTCTCACAAAGGCGCGGGCTTCGCTGGTAACCAACTTTCGGACAAAGCGTTGATGCTCGCCTCTGCCGACTTATGGCCGCGGGCATATGGCGTATGGTAATTCAACAGGAGGAAAACATGTCCAAGACCAAGAAAATCACAGGTGCTCTGCTGGCTCTTGCCATGGGTGCAGGTGCTGCTTCCGCAGCGGATCAGACCTTTGTTACCATCGGAACCGGCGGTGTCACAGGTGTCTATTATCCTACCGGCGGTGCAATCTGCCGTCTGGTGAACAAAGGTCGCAAAGAGCACAATATCCGCTGCTCCGTGGAATCCACGGGCGGTTCCGTTTACAACGCACGCACCATCCGTCAGGGCGAGCTGGACTTTGGTGTGATCCAGTCTGACGTTCAGGTGAAATCCATCAACGGCACCGACCAATTCTCCGAAGACGGTCCTTACAGCGGCCTGCGCTCCCTGTTCTCCGTACACCCTGAGCCAATGCACCTGATGGCGCGCGCAGATGCTGGTATCGCGTCTACTGCAGATCTCAAGGGCAAGCGCGTTAACATCGCAAACCCTGGTTCCGGCACCCGCGTTCTGGCGGAAACACTTCTGAAATATGAAGGTCTCTCCGTTGACGATTTCTCTCTGGCAGCAGAGCTGAAGTCCTCTGAGCAAGCCGCAGCGCTGTGTGACGGCAAAATCGACGCGACCATCTGGGCTGCTGGCCTGCCTAACGGCTCTTCTCAGGAAGCGACCTCCACTTGTGATGTGAAAATCATTCCTTTGTCTGGTGAAGGCATCGACAAGCTGCTGGCGGACAACTCGGCCTATGCGCCTGCGACCATTCCTGGCGGCATGTACCCTGGCAACCCAGATGATCTGCCATCCTGGGGTCCGAAAGCCACCATCGTGACATCTGCTGAAGCATCTGACGAAGTTGTCTACGAAGTGGTAAAGGCCATCTTCGAAAACTTTGATGGCTTCCGCAAACTGCACCCAGCCTTCGCCAACCTGAAAGAAACTGAAATGGTTTCGGATGGCCTGACCGCAGAAATCCACCCAGGCGCGATGAAATACTACCAAGAACGCGGCTGGAAGTAATTTTCTCCCAACTGCCCCCACCAAATCGGTGGGGGCCCTTTTTATTCGCTCACAAAAAGAATTCCGCAAACAAGAGGGACAACCGTGACCAACGCTTCGACACAGTCAGATACATCTGCACCGACCGATCAGGTCGATCTGGAAGATATTGTTGCCGAGTCCGACACCGGAGCGCGCATGCCGCACAATTGGTTTTCGGCCAAGATCTTGTGGGTGGTTCCTCTTATTTGGTCGATCTATCAACTTTGGATCGCCTCCCCGCTTCCCTTCATCCTGGGGGTTGGCGTCTGGAACGACACACAAACCCGCGCGATCCACCTTGGTTTCGCGGTTTTTTTGGCTTTTGTGGCTTTTCCAGCCTTCCGCTCTAGCCCGCGCCATCATGTACCCGCGCTGACTTGGCTGACCGCCATAGCAGGCGCAGTCAGCGCCTCCTATCTTGCGTGGAACTATGTAGGGGTTGCGGCCAGGACCGGTATCCCAAGCACGCTTGATCTCGCCATGGCAGGCATCGGCATTGTGTTGCTGATGGAAGCCGCCCGCCGTTCTCTTGGCTTCCCACTTATGGGTGTTGCGATTTTCTTCCTTGCATATGTCTTTTTCGGCTCCTGGGACGGTCTGCCGGAAATGGTTCAGTGGAAGGGCGCGTCGTTTAATAAGGCGATGAGCCACCTGATGCTAACAACCGAAGGCGTGTTCGGCGTGGCTCTGGGGGTCTCCTCTGGCTTTGTGTTTCTGTTTGTGCTGTTTGGCGCACTTCTCAATCAAGCCGGTGCTGGCAACTATTTCCTTCAGCTGGCTTTTGCTGCGCTAGGGCACCTGCGTGGCGGCCCCGCGAAAGCGGCCGTTATCGCCTCTGCTGCCACTGGTCTGATCTCCGGTTCCGCCATCGCCAATGTGGTGACCACCGGAACATTCACGATCCCGCTGATGCGCCGTGTTGGCTTCTCGCCCGCCAAAGCAGGTGCGGTAGAGGTTTCCTCCTCGATCAACGGTGTGCTGACACCGCCGGTCATGGGCGCGGTAGCCTTCCTGATGACGGAATATGTGGGCATCTCTTATGTAGAGGTCGTGAAAACCGCCATTGTACCTGCGGCGATCTCCTACATGGCGCTCGTCTACATTGTGCACCTTGAGGCCCTGAAGATGGGCATGACCGGCACCAGCCGCATGCATCCCATCAAGTTCATGCTCGGTGCAATTTTCATTATCGCGATTTCTATCGTGATCGGTGGCGGAACTCTTTGGCTTGCCGGTCAGATCGTGACCTTCGTCGACAACCTGATTGGGCCTATGTCCACACCGGTTCTTGTGGTTGGCCTCTTGATCGCCTACGTGGCAGCTGTCCGCTATGCCGCAGCACGACCCGATCTGGAAACCGGCATCGACTCCATGCTGAATCTCCCCCCGGCTCGGACTATTCTGAAGACTGGTTTGCATTATCTGCTGCCGATCCTCCTGCTGATGTATCTGCTGATGATCGAGCGCAAATCGCCGGGCCTATCGGCCTTCTGGTCTTCAATGTTCATGCTTCTGATTTTGCTGACCCAGGATCCGCTCAAGGCCTTTTTCCGAAATCAAAACACCATCACCGCGTCTTTCTCACACGGGTTTGCACAAACCATTGAGGGCATGATCATCGGTGCACGCAACATGGTGGGCCTTGCCGCGGCGATGGGGCTTGCGGGCATCATCGTGGGGGCGGTGACGCTGACCGGTATCGGACAAGTCATGGCTGAATTTGTGGAATTCCTGTCAGGCGGCAACCTGTTGGCAATGCTGTTCTTCGTCGCTCTGATTTCGATCATTCTGGGCATGGGGCTGCCAACAACAGCAAACTACATTGTGGTTAGCTCGTTGATGGCCGGCGTGGTTGTTGAGCTGGGTGCTCAAAATGGCCTTATTGTGCCACTGGTTGCGGTACACATGTTCTGCTTCTACTTCGGCATCATGGCAGATGTGACCCCCCCGGTTGGCCTTGCGTCTTTCGCAGCTGCGGCCATTTCAAAAGGCGACCCTCTGCGCACCGGTTTCCAAGCGTTTTTCTACTCCATCCGGACCGCGCTTTTGCCATTCCTGTTCATCTTCAACACTGACTTGTTGTTGATCGACGTTGGCCCGGTCCAAGCGATAGTTGTCTTCATCACCGCGCTGATCGCCATGCTGCTCTTCGCTGCAGGTACCATGGGCTATTTCCAGACACGCTCAAAACTGTGGGAAAGCGCGGTACTGATCTTCTGTGCCTTCATCTTGTTCCGTCCGGATTTCTTCCTGAACCAGATCGCAGATGAATTCGAAGTCCGCTCACCCGCAGAACTCTACACTCTGGCAGAAGCCGCGCCCGACAATGGTACCCTTCGCGTCCGTCTTACCGGAGAAAACTTGGAAGGCGATCTGGTAGATGCGCGCTATCTGCTCCCGCTTGGCACGGCTGGTGAAAATGGTGAAACACGACTGTTGGATGGCGCGGGCATCGAGTTCCGTGACGAAGATGGCACGCTTTTGGTGGACAATCTGAACTTCGGCGGCCCGGCAGAGCAGCTCAAGATCGACTTTGATTGGGAAGTTGTTGAGATCGAAGTGGAGGCTGCGCGTCCTCCTCAAGAGATCTTCTATCTTCCTGCTCTGTTGCTGCTTGGCCTTGTGTTTGGCGTTCAGCGCCGCCGCAAAGCGAAAACCGACTCTCAAGAGGTGCCCGCATGACCCGCACAGTACTCGCCGCGATTGACCTGACCCAACCTGAGGATCAGAAAGCCGTACTTACAAAAGCACGCCAGATTGCCGATTTGGAAGGTATGCGACTGTCTGTTGTCACAGTGCTGCCTGATTTTCGCATGAGCGTCGTTGGTACCTTTTTCTCTCACGAGCATACCCGCGAAATGGCAGAAGGCAGCCGGGTGGCCCTCCATAAATTCATCGAGGAAACCGTCGGTCGCGACGCTGAAACAAAGCATGTGATCCGCATGGGTAAGACCTCTGAGGAAATCCTGATCACGGCAGAGGAGCTTGATGCACAGGTGATCGTGATGGGCGCCCATAAGCCCAATCTCAGGGACTATCTTATTGGGCCAAATGCCGCCCAAATTGCCCGCCACGCCCCTTGTTCTGTCTACATCGTGCGCTGAGCAAATTTCCTCAACGCCAGACGTAATGCAAGAATTTCAGCCATATAGCACGCGACTTAGCGACTGAGTTGTGACCGAGAGACCATGGAACGTAGAGACACAACCAACATTGGTTTCCTGGTTTTTCCGGGCTTTCCGATGGCGTGCTTGACCTCCGCCATCGAGCCGTTGCGGGCGGCAAATGAAATCTCCGATCGTGAGGCTTTCTCGTGGCGTGTACTTTCTGAAAATGGCGAGGCGGTCACCGCCAGCGCCAATGTCGTTTTTCAACCAGATTGCTCTCTACGCGATGTCGAAAACCTCGACTATCTGTTTCTCTTGTCTGACCCTGAGAGCGCATTTGCAATGCCTGCATCCGGAAACGGGCATCTGCGGTATTTGGCGCGCCACGGTGTACAAATCGGCGCGGTAAGTGGCGGTGTTTTCCCGCTTGCAGCTTCGGGCCTGCTTCTGGGACACACCTGCTCGGTGCACTGGTGCTATCGGGCTGCCTTCGAAAAGGCTTTCCCGGAAATTGCAGTCAGCGATGATGTACTGGTCCTTGATCGCCGCCGTCTGACGGCTTCTGGCGCAGCCGCCATGTTTGACCTGATGTTGGGCATGATCGAAGACACGTTGGACAGCGTTGTGATGACCGAAGTCGCCTGTTGGTTCCAGCATCCGATGGTACGCACAGAAGGCGTTGGCCAAAGCGTCCCTGCGTTTAAAACAGCGGGTGTGACAAGGGATCTGCCGCCCCCTCTGGCCAAAGCGATTGCGGTGTTCTCCGACAATCTAGAAGAGCCCGTGAGTATTGGAGATGTCGCCGAGCAGGCAGAGGTCTCCCCACGCAAACTTGAGCGTCAATTCAAGAAGTACCTTGGTCAAAGCCCACTGAACTACTATCGCATGTTGCGCATGAACGCTGCCCGACAACAGGTCTTATACTCACGTAACAGCCTGTCTGACGTAGCACTTTCCGTAGGTTACAACAGCTCTTCAACGCTCTCAAAACACTACCGGCAAGCCTTTGGTCTGTCCCCAAGCGAAGAGCGCAACCAAAAAAGCAACCGCTTCAAAATTGAACGCGGGCAGCCATTTCCGGTCGTATGAATTGCTTGGGGTAGAATCTATTGAGAATAGCCCTCCCCTAGAGAATTTCTATTTTGGTTGTCAACCAATCCGTTAGCATCTGCAAAAGACTGGCAGCATAAATGAACGCAAATGTATTGCTACGCATGTTTTACTGGAGACTGATCAATCAAGTCTTAGTGTAGCTATTTGAGCGCTAGTGCAGGCTTTTCCCGCTCACAATTAGTAAGGCGGTTTCGGGTCCCCGATGCACGCTTGCGGGTAGCACCATTTGGCAAATCCTTTAGATATCTTAGAATTTTGCTTTCGCTATATCCAACCTCCCAGAGCGCCCCAGTTCGAAGCAGCGGTTCTTGTTGTATGCTCTTTATTCTCTGTATCGGAGCTTATATTGACAGAAAACGCTGCATGATTTGACTTAAATTCTACTATAAAGTGTGTGCGAGCTACTCGTGTACCATATTGGGCTTGGACGCTAATGCTATCTTAGCAGCAGAAAAGACCTGGAAAATCTTCGGGCTACGTGACAAATACGACACCTTGGAATATTCAGCACTCCGGTAGGTTAACAGCTAAGCCACCAAGCGATGTCTCTTTGTATTTCTCTGCCATGTCGACACCGGTCTGGCGCATGGTTTCAATACAATTGTCGAGCGGCATGAAATGCGTGCCATCGCCATGCAGTGCCAGAGAAGCGGCGGAAACCGCTTTGATCGCGCCCATGCCGTTGCGCTCAATGCACGGCACCTGAACCAGCCCCATCGCGGGGTCACAGGTCATGCCAAGATGGTGTTCTAGCGCAATTTCGGCTGCATTTTCGATCTGTTCATTGGTACCACCCAATGCCGCACAGAGACCGGCAGCAGCCATGGCCGAGGCGCTGCCAACTTCGGCCTGACAGCCACATTCTGCACCGGAGATGGAGGCGTTGTGTTTGACCAAACCGCCAATGGCTGCGGCCGTGAGCAGGAACTCATCAATGCCTTCACGCGTCGCGCCGACACAATGGTCGCGATAGTAGCGAATGACGGCAGGCACGACACCCGCCGCGCCGTTGGTTGGCGAGGTGACTACCTGCCCGCCCGCAGCGTTTTCCTCGTTGACCGCCATAGCATAGACCGAAAGCCAGTCGTTGATGCTGTGCGGTTGCTGGCTGTTTGAGCCGGTTTGATTGGTCAGCCGTTGATGAATGGCACGGGCGCGGCGTTTCACATTAAGGCCACCCGGCAGAATGCCGTCCTGAGAGAGGCCACGGGCGATACAACCATCCATGACGCTCCAGACAGCGTTTAGCTGATTGCGCAATGTCTCAGGAGACATCGCGGTTTCTTCGTTTGCGCGTTTCATTTGCGCGATTGTCTTGCCGGATTTTGCCCCCATCGCCAGCATTTCTGCGGCAGAGCCAAAGGGATAGGGATATCCCGCTGCTTCCTGTTCAGCATGCAGATCAGCATCAGGCGCATCATTGGCCGAGAGCATTTCGGCCTCGGTCATGATGAAGCCACCACCGATAGAGTAATATGTTTCTGCCAAGATGGTGTTGCCTTCAGCGTCATGGGCACTGAGTTTCATTCCATTGGCGTGCAGCGGCAGCGCGGGGCCGTAGTCAAATTCCAGATCGTTCACAGGGTTAAAGCGCAGGGTACCGCAATTGGCGACATTCAGTTGATGATTCTGCATAAGCTTTGCCAGTTTTGCTCCCGCGAGATCTACATCGACTGCGTCGGGACGGAAGCCCAACAGGCCCAGAAACACGGCGCGATCCGTGGCGTGGCCCTTGCCGGTAAAAGCGAGAGACCCGTGCAGTGATCCTGTGATGTGATCGGCAGATGCTGGGTCAAATGTGCCGCCTTTACCTAAGGACAGCTTATCCAGAAAATGCACGGCGGCTTTCATCGGCCCCATGGTGTGGGAGGATGACGGTCCAATCCCGATTTTGAAGATATCAAAGACGCTGAGGAACATGCGTGCAAATCCCTGGCTAGAATACTGAGAGGAGAAGGTGGCGGCGCCTGGCGCCGGAAGGCTGCGGCCCCCGTTGAGGGCCGCAGCGCAATTATTATTCCGCCGCTTCGGCGTAGTCTTCCATTGGAGGACAGGTACAGACCAGATTGCGGTCGCCATACGCGTTGTCGACCCGGTTCACTGCTGGCCAATATTTGTCCACGCCGAGGTTGCCCGGAGGGAAACAGGCCTGATCGCGGCTGTAGGGTCGATCCCACTCACCAACCAAGTCACGCACGGTATGTGGCGCATGTTTCAGAGGATTGTTTTCGGGATCAATCTTACCGTCGATGATGTCCTGCGCCTCTGCCCGGATGGAGAGCATTGCATCACAGAAGCGATCAATCTCCGCCTTGGGCTCGGATTCCGTAGGCTCCACCATCAGCGTGCCGGCTACTGGCCAGGACATGGTAGGGGCGTGGAAACCGCTGTCGATCAGACGCTTGGCCACATCATCTACGGTCACATGCGCTTCATCGTTGAGAGGACGGGTGTCCAGGATGCACTCATGTGCCACACGACCGGTTTCGGAGGTGTAGAGGATTGGATAGGCGTCTTTCAGACGGGCGGCGATGTAGTTCGCGCTCAAGATCGCGATTTTGGTCGCCTGTGTCAGACCTTCGCCACCCATCAACAGGATATAGGCCCAGCTGACCGGCAGGATAGACGGGGAGCCAAATGGCGCTGCTGAGAC
Organism: Shimia sp. R9_2; assembly: GCF_017743735.1. Lineage (GTDB taxonomy): Bacteria > Pseudomonadota > Alphaproteobacteria > Rhodobacterales > Rhodobacteraceae > Shimia. Next base: position 55,265 of record NZ_JAGHRO010000011.1, on the reverse strand, counting down.
CGGACCAAGTGCCGACCCGTACTCCGGGTGACCTGGAAGGTGCTCTTCGAGATGGGCTTTGACACCGATCGGGCCCATGCCGGGGCCGCCACCGCCATGCGGAATGCAGAAGGTCTTGTGCAGGTTGAGGTGGCTCACGTCGCCGCCGATGTCGCCCGGGCGGGACAGGCCCACCATCGCGTTCATGTTTGCGCCGTCGATGTAGACCTGACCGCCGTGATCATGGGTGATCTGGCAGACCTCCTGCACAGTGGTTTCAAATACACCGTGGGTGGATGGGTAGGTGATCATACAGCCTGCGAGATTGTCAGAGTGTTTCTCAGCCTTCTCACGGAAGTCCGCCACGTCGATGTTGCCGTTCTCATCCGCTTTGATGGGAACCACTTTCCAGCCCACCATCTGAGCGGACGCCGGGTTGGTGCCATGCGCAGAAGTTGGGATCAGGCAGACATTGCGGTGACCTTCACCACGGGAGATGTGGTAGTTACGAATGGTCAGAAGACCTGCGTATTCCCCCTGTGCACCCGAGTTTGGTTGCTGCGAAATCGCGTCATAACCGGTGATCTGGCAGAGCTTGTCATTCAGATCGTCGATCATTTCGAGATAGCCCTGCGCCTGATCTTCGGGAACGAAGGGGTGCAGGTTACCAAATTCCGGCCAGGTCACCGGGATCATCTCGATGGTTGCGTTGAGCTTCATCGTACAGGAGCCGAGCGGGATCATCGCGCGGTCGAGCGCCAGATCGCGGTCCGCCAGACGGCGCATGTAGCGGGTCATTTCCGCCTCTGCACGGTTCTGGTGGAAGATCGGGTGAGCCAGATACTCAGTCTCGCGCAGCGCGTAGTCAGGCAGACGATACTCAACATTGTTGCTGTCATCTTTGCGATCAATGCCGAAAGCACCCCAAACCGCCTCGATGGTTTCCGGGCGGGTCTGTTCGTCAAGCGAGATGCCAACTTTGGTTTCGCCGACCTTGCGCAGGTTGATGCCACGCTGCACAGCCGCGTCCATGACGGTTTTCTGCAGGTGACCCACTTCGACGGTGATGGTGTCAAAGAAGACCTCAGGCTCCACCTTGAAACCTGCCTCTTCGAGGCCGGTCGCCATGCGGGAGGTTTTGCGGTGGACCGACTGCGCAATGGCTTTGATGCCTTCTGGGCCGTGATAGACCGCATACATGGAGGCGATCACCGCGAGAAGCGCCTGTGCGGTACAGACATTGGAATTCGCCTTTTCGCGACGGATGTGCTGTTCGCGGGTCTGGAGCGCAAGGCGGTAAGCCTTGTTGCCGCGTGCGTCGATGGACACACCGATGATGCGGCCCGGCATGGAACGCTTCAGCTTGTCGGTGGTGGCCATGTAGGCAGCGTGTGGTCCGCCGTAGCCCATCGGCACACCGAAGCGCTGGGTGGAACCAATCGCGATGTCAGCCCCCATTTCACCCGGTGATTTCAGCAGGGCCAAAGACAGAATATCTGCCGCCACGACCGCCACGCCTTTTTGCTCGTGCAGGGCCGCGATCTGATCGGTGAAATCGCGCACGTGACCGTTGCTGCCGGGATACTGGAAGATCGCGCCAAAAACCGCGCCGGCATCAAGGCTGTCCACATCGCCAACCTGTACATCAATGTCGAGCGGTTCCGCGCGGGTCTTGATTACGGCGATTGTCTGCGGGTGGCAGTGTTGATCGACAAAGAAGGCCGCTTTGTTGGACTTGGAACGCGCACCACGGTGGGCCATCGCCATGGCTTCTGCTGCTGCGGTTGCTTCATCAAGCAAAGAGGCGTTGGCCACTTCGAGGCCGGTCATGTCGCTGACCATGGTCTGGAAGTTCAGCAGCGCTTCGAGGCGTCCCTGAGAGATCTCAGGCTGATAAGGCGTGTAAGCCGTGTACCAAGCAGGGTTTTCCAGAATGTTGCGCAGGATCGGCGCAGGCGTGGTGGTGCCGTAGTAACCCTGACCGATAAGGGAGGTCAGAACCTTGTTCTTATCCGCAACCTGACGCATGTGGAACAGCGCATCCCGCTCGGACATGCCGGGCTGGCCCCAATCGAGAGGCTCTTTCTGCCGGATGGCAGGGGGCACGGTTGCGTCGATCAGATCATCAAGAGAGCCAAAACCGACGGTTTTGAGCATCTCTTCGATTTCTGACGGCGAAGGACCGATATGACGCCGGTTGGCAAAGTCATATGGGTCGTACTTTGTCAGTTCAAATGCCATTTCGGTCTCCTCAGCCGATAAGAGCTTTGTAGGCGTCAAGATCCATCAGGTCTTCGAGCTGTGCCGCGTCAGAGACCTTAACCTTGTAGATCCAAGCATCGCCTTCCGGGCTTTCGTTCAGCGCGCCTGGGTTTTCTTCGAGTGTGCCATTCACTTCGGTCACTTCGCAGTCAATCGGCGCATAGATTTCAGAAGCGGCTTTCACGGATTCGATCACACCGATTTCGTCGCCTTTTTCGAATTCTTCGCCTGTCTCACGCTGTTCAACGAAGACAATCTCACCCAGCTGTTCAGCCGCGTGTGCAGTGATACCGATGGTCGCAACGTCACCGTCAACGGTGATCCACTCGTGATCTTCAGAATAATAAGTGGTCATATCAAGGCTCTCCCAAATTAGCGTTTGTAGTTTTGCTGTACGAAAGGCAGCGCAACAATCTCTGCAGGCTGTGCCTTTCCACGGATGATGAGATTCACTTTCTCACCTGGCGTTCCGTGCCCTTTGGACACGTATCCCATGGCAACCGGGCCACCTACGGTGGGGCCGAAGCTCCCAGAGGTGATCTGGCCAATTGTAATGCCCTCGGTGCATTGCACCTCAACGCCCTGACGCGCAGGGGCGCGGCCAGTCGGCTTGATGCCAACAAGCGTACGCGCGGCGCCTTCGGCGAGTTCTTTCTGCACGCGCGTAGCGCCCGGGAAGCCGCCCTCTTCTTTGCGGCGTTTCTGAATGGCCCAGCCGAGGCTCGCTTCAATCGGCGAAGTACTCTGGTCGATGTCATTGCCATAGAGGCAGAGACCGGCCTCCAAACGCAGGCTGTCACGTGCACCCAGACCTGCGGGTTCAAGATCTTCATGCGCCAGAAGGGCACGGCACACATCAATGGCGTCGCCTTCGGGAATGGAAATCTCGTAACCGTCTTCGCCTGTGTAACCCAGACGGGAAATGCGGCACTCGACGCCATTGATTTCGGCCAAGGTGGTTTCCATGAACTTCAGTTCACGCGCCGGTGGGCAAAGCGCTCCGACGACATCTTCGGCCTTTGGGCCCTGGACCGCGACAAGTGCACGATCAAAAATCTCTGTGACCTCGACGCCTTCGAGGTTGGCTTCCATGTGTGGGATGTCCTGATGGCGCAGCGCGGCGTTGACCACGACAAAGAAGTGGTCACCCGCATTGGCAACGATCAGGTCATCCATAATGCCGCCGTCTTCGTTCGTGAAGAAACCGTAGCGTGCTTTGCCTTCTTTCAGCGTAGCGTAAGCCTGTGGGCCGATTGTCTCCAACTTTTCGCCGACATTTTCGCCACGCAGGATCACCTGCCCCATGTGGCTAACGTCAAACAGCGCGGCCTTTTCACGGCACTGATTGTGCTCTCCCATGATGCCCAGGGGATAGTTGACTGGCATTTCCCAGCCAGCGAAGTCGACCATTTTGCCGCCCAGTTCAACATGCAGATCGTAGAGCGGTGTGCGTTTCGGTGCCTCTGACATTGAAACTCTCCTGGATAAACTTTGGATATTTGTGCCCCGGAGCTGAGCAAGCCCAGCCCCGGGACGTTTTTGGTTACTCGGCTGGGTTGCCACCGGGCTCTTCGGTCTGACCGTTTGAGGCAAAGAACTCTTTGGTCACTTTGAAGACAACCGGGCTCAGCAGGGCCAGCGCGATGAGGTTTGGCAGGGCCATCAGCGCGTTCAGCGTATCCGCAAGCAGCCAGATGAAGCCGAGGTCCGCAGTCGCACCGAAGTAGATCGCTGCGATCCACAGCAGGCGGTATGGCAACAGCGCTTTTGTGCCTGCAAGGAAGCCCACACATTTCTCACCATAGTAGGACCAGCCCAGAATGGTTGTGAATGCGAAGATCGACAGGGACACAGCGATCAGATAGCCGCCAAAGCCCGGCAAGGAGGTCTCAAACGCCAGAGATGTCAGCGCTGCGCCGGATTCACCGGATGTCCATGCACCAGACGCGATGATCGCCAGACCGGTGATCGAGCACACGATGATGGTGTCGATGAAAGTGCCCAGCATCGCGATCAGACCCTGGTTTACCGGACCTTTGGTGTTGGCTGCTGCGTGTGCGATTGGCGCGGAACCCAGACCCGCTTCGTTGGAGAAGACACCGCGTGCCACACCGAAGCGGATCGCGGCCCAAACTGCCGCCCCTGCAAAACCGCCTTCTGCAGCGGATGGGGTGAACGCATGGGTGAAGACCAGCGAAAGAGCGTTGCCGATTTCACCGATGTTGATCAGCAGGACAATCAGACCGAAGAAGATGTAGCTGACAGCCATGAATGGCACCAGTTTACCAGCAACAGCACCAATACGGGTGATACCGCCGAGGATCACGGCGCCGGTCAGGCCCATCAGAACAATGCCGGTCAGCGACGTGTTCAGGCCAAAGTTGGTTTCCAGAACTTGTGCCACGCCGTTTGCCTGAACACCGTTGCCGATGCCGAAGGCAGCAATCGCACCGAAGATGGCAAACACTACGCCGAGCCACGCCCAGTTCGCGCCAAGACCGTTTTTGATGTAATACATCGGGCCGCCGACATAGTTGCCTTGGTCGTCTTTTTCGCGAAACTTAACGGCACAAACCGCTTCGGAATATTTGGTGGCCATACCCACAAGGGCGGTCATCCACATCCAGAAAAGTGCGCCAGGTCCGCCGAGGAAAACCGCAGTGGCCACGCCAGCGATGTTCCCGGTCCCGATGGTGGCAGACAGGGCAGTCATGAGGGCGTTGAAAGGTGAAATCTGTCCTTCGCCGACGCTTTCGCGGCCTTGGAACATGAGTTTGAACCCGCGACCCAAATTGCGAATTGGCATGAATTTCAGGCCAATTTGCAAGAATAGGCCGACGCCCAAAATGATGACAAGCATCGGAGGCCCCCAAGCCCATCCGTTGATTGTCCCCACGAGTGATTGTAACGCTTCCATGGTTTCCTCCCTTTAGCGTTGGTGTTAACTGCGTTGCGCGAGCCGCTCCCTGCGCGCGTTCTGCAGTGTCTTGAAGTCCGCATCAGCGTGAAATGACGACCGTGTCAGGGGCGTCGCCGATACGTGCAAAAATCCTTTGGCCCGAGCGATGGTTTCCAGCTGCTCGAACTCTTCTGGTGTCCAGAAACGGTCAATTGGGTGATGTTTGGCGGTTGGCTGGAGGTATTGGCCGACCGTCAGGAAATCCACTTGTGCTGCGCGCAGATCATCCATGACCTGTCGCACTTCCTGCATGGTTTCGCCCAATCCCACCATGAGGCCGGATTTGGTAAAAACCTGTGGGTCCGCGCGCTTGGCGTCATCCAACAGTCGCAGTGACTGATAGTAGCGCGCACCGGGGCGCACGGTTGGATAGAGCCGAGGGACGGTTTCCAGATTGTGGTTGAACACATCAAGTCCTGCGCCAAACACCACATCCGCCGCAGCGCCTTTGCCCAAAAAGTCAGGGGTCAGAACTTCGACCGTTGTGTTCGGATTCTGATGACGCACAGCCCGCACGGTCTGAGCGATGTGCTCTGCCCCCCCATCGGCCAGATCATCACGGTCCACACTGGTGATCACAACGTGGCGCAAACCCAGCTTCTTGACTGCGGCTGCAACACGGCCTGGCTCAAAAACGTCCAGGGCATCCGGGCGGCCCGTGGCCACGTTGCAGAAGGAACAGCCGCGTGTGCAGATCTCGCCCATGATCATCATCGTGGCGTGACGCTTGGACCAGCATTCGCCGATGTTTGGGCAAGCCGCTTCTTCGCAAACGGTGGTCAGCGCATGATCGCGCATGAGACGGCGGGTTTCGTAATACTCCTCCGACTCAACCTTTTTCTTGCGAATCCACTTGGGCTTGCGCGGGATCGCGCTGTCCACTTTCTTGGCTTTTTCAGGATGGCGTAGACGTGGAACGTTCATGGCATCTTCCCTTAGGCGTGAATGGCGCGACCCAGCGCATCAAGACAGGCTTCTTTGACGGCTTCGGCCATGGCGGGGTGTGTGTGACAGGTTTGCGTGATCTCTGTGATGGTCGCGCCTTTGGTCATCGCCAGCACCAGCTCGGCAATCAGGTCGCCACCATGTGCCCCGCAGATGTGCGCCCCCAAAAGCGTGCCATCCGGTGCAGCCAAGACCTTTACGGCGCCGTCTGTCTCTCCGCTGGAGCGCGCACGGCTGTTTGCCATGAAGGCGAATTTTCCGCTAATGTAGTCCGTTCCGGCGTCTTTGAGCGCCTCTTCAGTGGCACCAACAGAGGCAACTTCCGGATCCGTGTATACCACACCGGGGACTTTCCCGTAATCGACGTGCCCTGACAGGCCGGCCAATGTCTCAACACATGCCACACCATCTTCTTCGGCTTTATGCGCCAGCATAGGACCAGGTACACAGTCGCCGATTGCATAGATGCCCGGAACCGAAGTTTGGAAATCCGCACCCACTTCGATGAAGTCACGGCTGTCTTGAGTGATGCCCAGGGCTTCCAGCCCAAGACCGCGTGTCACCGGCCGGCGGCCAATCGCAACCAGCACTTTGTCGGCTTCCAAAGCTTCCTGTTTGTCTTTGCCGACACGTTCCAGCGACAGTGCAAGCCCTGCATCGGTTTTCTCGATGCCCGTCAGCTTGCGTCCCAGCTGAAACTTGAGCCCACGCTTGGACAAGGCGCGTTGTGCCAGTTTGGCGATCTCACCATCGATACCGGGAAGAATACGATCCAGATATTCAACCACGGTCACTTTGGAGCCCAGACGCGACCAGACTTGGCCAAGCTCAAGTCCGATCACGCCTGCGCCAATCACAACCAGATGTTCAGGCACAGATCCCAGAGAGAGAGCACCTGTCGAGCTGAGGATCTGCTCCTCATCAATCTCAACGCCTGGGAGGGAGGTTGGCTCTGAACCGGTTGCAATCAATATGTTCTTGGCAGAGAGGGTTTGCGTGCCTTCGTCTGACGACACGCTGACCTGACCCGCCGCAGGAATGGAGGCCCATCCTTCAATCAGCTCGACCCCGTTCTTTTTGAACAGAAAGCCAATCCCTTTGGTCAGATCTCCGACGATCTTGTCCTTGCGCGCCATCATGGCACCCAGATCAAGTGTGGCCTCCCCGACAGACACCCCATGTGTGGAGAGATGCGAGAGCTCGGCATATTTACCTGAAGAGGTCAGCAACGCCTTTGACGGAATGCATCCCACATTCAGGCACGTGCCGCCAAGCGCGCCGCGTCCCTCCACACAGGCGACGCGCATCCCCAGCTGCGCCGCGCGGATCGCGGCAACATAGCCCCCCGGGCCGCCGCCTATGACAACAAGATCGAAGTCAGACATCACGCCGCCCTCAGTAGATTGGGAAGGCTGCGCAAAGCTCAGAGACTTTGGCGCGTGTTGCGGCCTCAACCTCTGCATCGCCCTCTGGTTTTTTCGCCAGAGCGTCCAGCACATCGCTGATCAAGTTGCCAATGGTTACAAATTCTTCCGGGCCAAACCCGCGTGAACAACCTGCTGCCGTGCCGAGGCGAATGCCGCTGGTCACGGTAGGCTTTTCAGGATCCCCCGGAACGCCATTTTTGTTGCAGGTGAAACCCGCGCGCTCCAGCGCAACTTCAGCCGCGTTGCCCTTCACCCCGATGGGACGGAGATCGACAAGCATCAGGTGGTTCTGGGTGCCGCCGGACACGATATCGCAGCCTCGTTCAATCATCACCTTTGCCAGCGCATCGGCGCTGTCGACAACGCGCTGCATGTAGTCTTTGAACTCCGGCTTGAGTGCTTCGCCAAATGCGACGGCTTTGGCAGCAATCACATGCATCAGCGGGCCACCTTGCAGACCCGGGAAAACCGCAGAGTTGATTTTCTTGGCGATGGCTTCGTCGTTTGTCAGAATGATACCGCCACGTGGTCCGCGCAGCGTTTTGTGCGTGGTGGATGTGACAACATGGGCGTGTTCGATTGGTGACGGATGCAGACCCGTTGCCACCAACCCGGCGATATGCGCCATATCGACCAGCAAGTAAGCACCAACTTCATCGGCGATTTTGCGGAAGGCGGCAAAGTCGATGATCTGGGAGAATGCGGATGCGCCGGCAATGATCATCTGCGGCTTATGCTCTCGCGCCAGTGCAGCAACCTGATCCATATCGATGGTGCCATGATCATTCAGACCATAAGCAACAGCATTGAACCACTTACCGGACATTGCCGGACGCGCACCATGGGTCAGATGGCCACCTGCATCCAATGACATGCCAAGAATCGTGTCACCGGGTTTGAGTAGAGCGAGTTTGACTGCGCCGTTGGCCTGTGCCCCGGAATGCGGCTGAACATTTGCGAAACCACAGCCAAACAATTGCTTCAGACGCGCGATGGCTTCGGCTTCGACCTCATCGACATATTCGCAACCGCCATAGTAGCGGCGACCGTGATAGCCTTCGGCATATTTATTGGTTAGCAGCGAGCCCTGCGCGTCAATCACCGCTTTGGAGACAATGTTCTCCGAGGCAATCAGCTCAATCTGTCCAGCTTGGCGGTCGGCCTCCTGCGCAATCGAAGCAGCAATAAGCGGGTCAGCGTCACTCAGCGAAGTTTTGAACATGATTTCCTCCAACAGTCACGCCCACGATAGGGAATTAAGTTTCCTATAGGGGAATTTAGTATCTTATTGCAATCCTTTCCCTTTTTAGATTCATTGCTGACCCCCTAGGGAAGTGGTAACGTTCAGAAAAATGAGGATATTTTATGGACGACGAATTTCGTCACGACGCCTCGGGCATCGAAGATGCAGAGGATGTTGCTGCTCTTGGACGTTCGATTCGTGAGGCACGACGGGCAAAAGGATGGACCTTAGAGGAAACTTGCCGTGCGGCGGGGATCGGTCGTTCGACGCTTTCAAAGATCGAAAACAACCAAACACGCCCGAGTTTTGACATCGTTAGGAGGCTGACACAGGCACTGGACATGAACCCGCCGCAACTGTTTGTGCAGTCCGGGCAGACAGGGATTTCAGGTCGCCGCGACTTTACCCCATCCGGTCAGGGCGAACGGCGGGAAACCTCTACTTATTCCCATGAGCTTCTCTGCACCGAACTCTCGAGCAAACGGATGCTGCCATACATTGCGACGATCAAAGCGCGCGATGTGTCTGAGTTTGAAACCTGGATCCGTCACTCCGGTGAGGAATTCATGTATGTCATCAGCGGCGAGCTTACGTTTCTGTCAGAGCATTATCGCCCCTTGGCGATGAAGGCCGGCGACTCCATCTACTACGACAGCGCGATGGGTCATGGGTGCGTTTCGACCAGCGATGAAGATGCTCAGGTTTTGTGGGTTTCTATGGAGTAATTGCGCTTGGCCCAGACTTCCAAAATGCCTCACTCTGTTTCAGCCGTGAGAGATGAGGAACGACCATCTCGTACGGTGCTAAGCATTCAAGTCTCTTACGAGTGATAAAAGACCTCTTTCATCATCGCCCAGTGCTCACTTTCCGCCCGACCAGGAAGAGGTCTTTGACATTCATCGGTCAGCGCCCACCACTCTTGCGTTTTCAGATCGGCAGCAACAAGAGCCATGTCTTTTTCCAGGTCACTTCCATGATATTCCCAATACCCGAACAAAAGACATTCAGCCTCGTGCAAGAAGATCGAAAAGTTACGGAAATTGCCTTCAGTCATTTTGGCCAGCACTTGAGGCCAAGCCTGTGCATGTAGGTCCCTATAGGTCGAGATTTTCTCCGGCTTGATGCCAATCACCATCCCCATTCGCTGCATATGCTGACCTCTTGCATCCGCAAAATTGCCTAGGCTAGTAAGACACCACTGCTCGGTAGATAGACGCCTCAAAGTGCCTGCGTAAACTCTGGGCTGCTCCATCGTGGTCTTTCTTTTCAACCTGTTCGAAGATCGCCAGATGTTCATTCGCAGCACTCAGCAAATTGCGTACATAGGCGGCATTTTTCTGCATTGAGCGCACCATGCGAATGTTCTGTTGCAGCCGATTGTGGGTCGCCAGCATGGACTTGTTGTTAAGTGCCTCGACAAAACTTGAATGAACAAATTGATCCAGAGCCACAAAAGCAGCGACGTTTGTCATGTTGTCCGGTTCCCGCTCCAAGCAATCGATTAACATCAAATGGCGATCCCGCACAGCTTTCAGCCAGTCGTCATTCACGCTTGCAGCAAAAGATCGAAGTGCTTCCTCTTCAATGAGGATCCGGAACTGATAGTTTTCGCGAACAAATGACAATTCGGGGTTTAGAATGGTCACACCTGCGCGCTGCTTCACTTCGATCAGGCCGTATTCCTCCAGCAAAACCAATGTCTCTCGCAGTGGTGTCAGCGACAAACCAAGTAAATCACATAGCTGTGCCTGAGTTAATGTCGTGCCCGGTGGCAATTGGCCCGTCCCGACGGCCTGAATGAACTTTTCAAATCCCGCATTCCAATGCTTTGGCAGTTCTTCAAGCGTTTCAGGGATGTAAACCTGATCCAAAACCATCTCCGTCATGCGCTGCTTTTCCGATCAATTTTTTGCTTCTTTTAGCACTGACACCAGGCTCCTGAAAACCCCAGGGAGAATTTTTGAGCCAAAAAATATTCTTTACAGGCTTTAAAATATTTTTAAGGTGGCAAAAAAGAGGATTAAAATGAAGATAGCCAAATTCACATGTTGGGTTCATGAGGCACCACGTGCGCCACAAATCATATGGCGTTTTGGTTTGCCAACGTCGCACGGCGGCTTACCTGACGGCGAAGGTCCTAGGCTGGCGTCTATCCTCATGGAGACAGAGTGCGGTCGATCCGGTTTTGTCACTGTCGAAATGGGGGACGCGGTGTTCGACGTCGTCAGGCGCCGTTTCGCGCATTTTATCGGTGACAACCCTCTGATGACCGAGCGCATGTGGACCCGCGTTTGGGAAGTCGACCGCATGGAAGAGTTCCACCAGCGCCAACTTGGCATCCTCGATATGCTGTGCTGGGATCTCAAATCCAAAGTGGCTGAGATGCCCCTTCATGTGATGCTAGGAGGCTCCAGAACGTCTATCCCGGCCTATGCCTCCACAGCGACCTGGAAAGATCTGGCGACCTATGAGCGCAACATCAAAGCCTGCCGAGATGTCGGCTTTGGGGCATACAAACTGCATGCTTGGGGGCTGGTGAAAGAAGACATCGAATTGATCCGCGCCCTACGCAAATGGGTTGGGCCTGACGCGCCGCTTATGTTTGATGGGTCAGCAGGCTGGGACTACGCCGATGCGCTGACCGTCGGCAAGGCCCTGCAGGACGAAGGGTACATGTGGTACGAAGAGCCGATGCGTGAATTCCACCTCGGGTCCTACGCCAAGCTCGCGGACAAGCTTGATATACCCATTCTGGCAGCAGAAACGTCTGACGGCGTACACTGGAACGCGGCAAGCTGGATTGAGGCTGGGGCGCTCGATATGACGCGTGTGAGCTTCCACTTCAAAGGTGGCTTCACGGGCTCGATGAAGATCGCGCAACTGTCCGATAGCTTCGGTATGCGCGCACAGGTACATGGCATGGGGCTGGAAAACGCGCAGCTGTGCGGAGCCATCGAAAACAATGATTTTTATGAACAGATCATCTTCGACGAAGACCACATTCACACCCTCAACGACATGGGGGCGATCTCCATCATTGATGGACAATTAAACATCTCTCAGGAGCCGGGTATTGGGCATCGCTTTGATCGGGAAAAACTGGATGCGACCGCTTTGTCCAAAACTGTCGTAGATCAGCGGCGGGACTAATCCATGTCCAAGGTTCTGCTTCGCAATATTCGCAAGTCTTTCGGCGCACTTGAGGTCATTGCTGGTGTTGATCTCGACATTGAGCCAGGAGAATTTGTGGTCTTTGTCGGGCCATCAGGCTCTGGTAAATCGACGATGTTGCGCATTCTTGCCGGGCTTGAAGATGCCACTGCGGGTCAGATCCAGATTGGTGATCATGACGTAACCTACGCTTCACCCGCTGAGCGCGGCATCGCCATGGTGTTTCAGTCTTACGCGCTGTACCCGCACAAATCTGTCTTTGAGAACATTGCCTTCAATCTGCGTCTGAATAAGGTTTCAAAAGCGGAGGTGGACAGTCGTGTCCACGAAGCGGCGCGTATTCTGCGCCTTACCGAACTGCTGGAGCGCAAACCCAGCCAACTGTCGGGAGGTCAGCGCCAACGCGTTGCCATCGGCCGCGCGATTGTGCGCAATCCCGAGGTGTTTCTGTTTGATGAACCATTGTCAAATCTGGATGCTGCGTTGCGCGTTGAAATGCGATTTGAGATCGAAAAACTGCACCGCAATGTCGGCGCTACAATGGTCTACGTGACCCATGATCAGGTCGAAGCAATGACACTGGCTGACCGCATCGTCGCATTTGACGGTGGCAGAATTCAGCAAATTGGCACCCCTCTGGAGCTCTACAATCACCCAAACAATCTCTTCGTCGCAGGATTTATAGGCTCGCCCAAAATGAATTTCATCGCGGCGACTGCGGCTGGCTCGAACTTGGTTCAGATTGAACTGGCAGAGCAAAAATCCGTTGCTCTGAACCAGTGCGACCTGACGGGACAGTCGGATCTGACGCTCGGCATTCGCCCCGAAGCCGTGCAGATCGGAACCGAGCAAACTGACGCTTTGAATTTCAGAGGGGAAATCGTCTCACTAGAACAGCTCGGCCACGTAAGTTACGCCCATATCGACTATGGCAGCGAAACACCTCTGGTCGTGCAATTACCAGCCTCAGCCAGCGAAAAACGGGGCGATATCGTACCCGTCTCAATCGCCCCTGACGACTTCCACGTCTTTGATGGCACAGGCCAATCCATCCGATAATCCGGTCACTAAGGGAGGAGACCCAAGATGAAGAAACGGATACTTCTGACAACCGTCGCCGCAGCGCTTGCAGCGGGCAGTGCAACGGCAGATCCGGTGAAGTTGACTGTATGGTCAGACACAGCGCGCATAGAGCCTTTCAAAGCGTTCGATGCCGCCCATGACAACATTGAGCTCGATATTGTTACGGTCGCCCCGCCGGACCAGACTGCAAAATTGCAACTTGCGATGCGCTCAGGGGACGATGTGCCCGATGTGATCTTCATGGCAGAGCTACAGCAGATTGCGCAATTGTCCACCCGCCGTTCAAACTATCTGATGGATCTCAGCGACAAGGTAGACGCCACCGTCGTTGACAGCTTCCTGCCAAGCTCACTCTCGCCATGCGAAACCGGAGACGGACGCCTCCTGTGCTTGCGCAACGATCTGGCCCATTTCATCACTTGGTACAACAAACCGAAGTTTGATGAACTGGGACTGGCGGTCCCGGCAACTTGGGAAGAGTTTGAAAAAATTGGGGAGGTGGCTGCACAAAACGGGATGATCGTCGGTACAGGTACGCAACCGACACCGGTGATGAATATGCTGATTGCGGGCGGTTGTGAGCCTGGGTTCCTGGTGGAAGGATCCACCGATACGATCAAAATCGATATGGCGAATGACGGTTGCGTTGCAGCCGCAGGCATGGTGGACCGGATGCGCGCGAATGGCGCCCTGAGCCCTCACGGCCCGTTTGAGCCGTCCTTTGTGACCGACGTCAAAGACGGCAAGCTGTTGATGTTTAACGGCCCGACATGGTTTGGTGAACACGTAATGCGACCTCTCTATGAGCTGGATGGCGGCATCGTTGCAGCCTCTGAATCTCTGAAGTTTCAGGATCAGGAGCAACCTGTCGCTTGGAGCTGGGGTGGCGGTGTTTTTGGCGGTTACCACAAATCCGAGCACCCCGATGAGGTAGTGCAACTCATTGAGTGGATGACCACAGACACCGGCCTGCAGGGCAAAGCAACCACTATGCCTGCCCATGCGGACAGTTCCGCGGTTTGGAAAGATCGCGTCGCCAGCGATCCTTGGTATGCCGCAACAGATGTCTACGACAAAATGGAAGCTTCAGCACCTTACGGACATCCTTCATATGCCGGATACCGCTTTGATATCATGGCAGCCTTTGCCAAGATCGACGGAGCATCTGACGACAGCATCGTGGACAAGCTGGCAGACTATGCAGCTGAAATAGAAAACTCCGCCAAAGTTGCCGGGTATAAGATCGCAAACTAACCCTGTTCGGAGGCGGCACACGCCGCCTCCCCTTGCTCGCTCACAGGCATCCATGACACAAATCTCAGCGCCCAATTCAGACCCTAAAAAACGCCGCCGGCAGGATCGCTGGTTCATCATCGCGATGATGGCACCCTATCTGGCATTGCTTGGCTTCTTCGGGATTGCGCCGGTTGTCTATGCGATCGGTCTCAGCTTCATGGACACAATCGACTGGGTGTTCTGGGGCTTCACAAATTACGAATTTGTTCTCAATGACTTCCGCCTGATTGAAGCCATTCAGAATGTGTTCACCTATGTCGCCATCTGGCTAACCATGATGGTTGTCGGCATAGCGGGTCTGTCGTTGATGCTGGACGCCCTGCCGGATCGCACGGCGTCTGTACTGCGAACCTCGTTCTTTTTACCTGGCGCGATAACATCATCCGCTATCGTGATCCTCTGGCTCTTTCTTCTGGACCCCGCCGTGAGCCCCTATGGCGCTTTGTTTGAAGCGCTTGGATGGGAGAACCGCCGTCAAGTCGTGTCACATTTCGGCTACCCTGTCGTCTTTGCCTTGATGGCCTATCTCGCCTATTCCGGCGGCTGGATCGTGGTTATTGGCGGCGCGCTTAAAGGCATTTCAAAAGAAGTGGTTGAGGCCGCCCATGTGGATGGGGCCAACCAGTTCCAGATTGCAACGCGGGTCAAATTGCCGATGGTCTGGCGTTCCCTTGCGCTGATGGCCATCCTGTCTTTTGCAAACGGTATCCAGATGTTTGTGGAACCCCAGCTTATGTCGCTGGCAGGATCGACCTATTCACGCCCTGACTGGTCAGTAAACCAGTTGGCGTTCCAATATGCGTTTAACTTGGGTGATTTTGGCGCGTCCGCCGCGATGAGCACCATGCTCCTCGGGGTCGCGATCTTCATCTCTCTCTGCGTTGTCTTTGGCACGCGGTTTTACAAAATGGATTGACCCATGGCCGCTGCTCAGAAAACACCCCCTTTGAATGCCCGGTTGGGATGGTTCATCGTTTGGCTCTGCCTCGGGCTTGCCTTTGTCTTTTACGCCACACCAATTCTGTGGCTTCTACTCGCAGCCTTTCGGGACGAACCCACGCTGTTTTCATCGGGGCCATTTTCTTTGGGTCGCTTTGAGATGTTGGCCCAGACATGGCACAATCTGACAACCTACAATGACTTTCAGATTGGCCGATGGGCCCTGAACTCTGCCATTTACACCATCGGCGGCGTCAGCCTGTCACTGGTCGCGGTGCTCCCGGCGGGGTTCATACTGGCAACTTATGATTTCGCCTTGCGCAAGACCATTTTGGTGCTGACGCTGGTGGCGATGATCACCCCCAACACCGTGGTTGCGCTGCCGATCTTCCTCCAGATGCAGGCCTTCGGATTGAACAACAGCTATCTAGGCATGATCATCGCCACCGCGTTTTTTCCGTTTGGGGTCTATCTCGCCTATATCTACTACGCCACTTCGCTGCCCAATGGGCTCATAGATGCTGCGCGCATTGATGGCGCGAGCCGATTTGAAGTCTTTAGCAAGGTCGCCTTGCCTCTCTCCAAACCGTTGATCGCACTGGTCGCCTTCTTCAGTTTTCTCGCCAATTGGAGCAACTATTTTCTGGCCTTTGTGCTGCTCACCAAAGATGAGCTCTACAGCTTGCCCATCGGCCTTGCCGTCTTGGTCAGCAGTTCCGGCGCATTGGGCAATGATGTGGCCAGCGATATTCCAATCAACAAGCCGGAAGCAATTGTTGCGGCAATTTTGGTCATCGCACCGGTGCTGTTGCTGTTTCTTGCTTCCCAAAAATACGTGCGTGCGGGAACACTGTCAGGCGCTGAAAAAGGGTGAATTAGCCAGCCATATAGATCGCCGCTGGATAACGCAGTCTTGACGACATCGGTCACCAAAAATGCTTGGGCGAAATCCTGTTTGATACGCTCTATCGACGATGATTTCCGTGGGGTGCTCTCGGTCACCCGCAGCCCAAATCGCCATCTGATTGACGACACGAGAACGCTTAGCTCGCTCCGGTATTCACGAAAACGGAATAGACTGAGGTTGTGGCGGTGATGAAGAGGACATTCCCGCGCTCTCCGCCAAAGGTAAGGTTGGCGACCCGTTCAGGAACCAAAACCTTGCCAATCAGGTCCCCAGTTGGCGCAAAGACGTGTACGCCATCATTGGCTGAGCACCAGACGTTGTCATGATGATCGACACGCAACCCATCTGGCAAACCATTGTCGATTGCCGAAAAGTCGCACACATTTGCCAACGCTCCGTCGGACATAACGTCATAGACTTTTAGAACTGACGGTACTGACGCATCATGGCTGCTGCCAGACTCCGCCACATAGAGCCGGCTTTCATCCCTAGAAAAAGCCAACCCATTGGGCTGAACAAAATCTGTTGCGACCGGTTTGATCTCTTGCCCGTCAGGTGCCACGCGGTAGACGAAATTACCCTCTTGCTCGGGATCAGCACGGCTGCCTTCAAGATCCGAAAGGATTCCGTATGTGGGATCGGAAAACCAGATCGAGCCATCGGAATGTACAATCACATCATTGGGGGAATTTAGCCTCTTCCCCTCATGGGCATCTGCAATGACTTTTTGACTTCCATCATACTCCGTGCGGACCACCGAACGCGTTCCGTGCTGACAGGTCACCAAACGCCCCTGCAGATCGCGTGTGTTGCCGTTGGCAAAATTCGAGGGTGCGCGAAATACGCTGGTCCCGCCATCCGGTGTCCAACGGCAGAGGCGCTGGTTCGGAATATCTGAAAACAAAAGCTGCTTATGCGCAGGAAACCAGACGGGACCTTCCGTCCAGGCATGTCCGCTCGAAATCCGTGTCAGGCTCAGATTTTCGTGAATCAAATCACGGAACTCGGGCTTAACGATGTCATAGAGCTGTGCACGGATCATGTGTTGTATCCTTTCCGACTGGCAAGCGCGACGACGCACACAATCACAAGCCCTGTAAGGATCAGTCGTATCCCGGCCCCCAGACCATATGAGTTCAGCATCGAGACGATCAGGAACATGAAAAGCGCTGCGCCCCAGATACCGGGGACGTTCGAATTACCTCCGCCGATCGAGGATCCACCGATGACTACGACGGCAATCGACATCAGCATGTATTCTGTCCCCATGTTCAGGTTGGCCCCGCCGGAAAAACTAGCCAGAAGAAATCCGGCAAGCGCAGCGCAAACAGCAGAGTTCACATAGACGGCAAAGCGTACGATGTTTACAGGCACGCCGCTCAACCGTGCAGCACGCAGATTTTGCCCGATGGCGGAGATCCAACGCCCCGCAATGGCCTTCTCCAACAACACATATGCGAAAACCGCCAATGCGATCCCGACCAGTGCCACATTGGGCACACCCAGGGTGCCCCCTGTTGCGAATTCTGCCAGAGGTTCGGGCGGTTTGATCCGCAAGCCACGGTTCGACCAAATCGCCAGAGATTGGTAGAGAAACGACGCAGCCAGCGTGGCAATAATCGGCGGGATGCGCAGCATCAAGATCAGAGCGAAATTCAGGATTCCACAGCCCATGCCCACACCGATCGCAATCAAGAACCCAGGCAGGATCAACTCAGTTTGCGTGTCCATGAATTTCAGTGCCAAGGTCGCCGCCAGCGTCATAGAAGCGGGGATCGACAAATCAACATTGCCCGGGCCCATGGTGATAACAAGCATCTGCCCGATACCGACAATGGCCGAAAAAGACGCAAAGGTTAGTGCCGCATAGAGAAGCGATCCGGCTGCGGACCCTGCAACCAAGCTGGTCGCAGCAAATGTCAGCGCCGCCGCAATATAAGCCCAAAGCCAAGGTTTGCGGATCAGGTCAGAAAGCCGATTGGCGCTTGGTTCTAAAGACAACATCTTGTCAGTCATGCGGTAACCCCTTTGCGTACAAACAGCAGCCGGACCGCCAGAACCAGTATCAAGATCGCGCCCTGCGCACCAATTTGCCAATCCGGTGACAGGCGTAGAAAAGACAGAAAACTGGCCGCCAATGTCAGTGTCAGCGCACCAATCACAGCCCCAAACGGCGAAATGCGCCCGCCGACAAACTCGCCACCACCCAAGATCACCCCAGCTATCGACAAGAGCGTATAGCGCAGCGCGATATTGGCATCGGCGGCTGTCGTGAGCCCAACCAGACACATGCCCGCCAGCACCCCGAACAGCCCCGCCAAACCATACGCCCCCGCGCGCAACTGGACGACAGACCAGCCCGCCCGCTCCATTGCGCGTTCATTTCCTCCGAGCCCCTGCAGGACCACGCCGACCCAGGAACGTTTGATCAGCACATGCACCACAAAAGCAATGATCAGAGGTACTATCACCGCAATCGGAACCAGAGGTGTTTTGAAAACCATCAAAGCCTTCAGCCACTCAGGGGAAGCGCCACCTGGGGAAGGCAAGATCAACACAGCCAGTCCGCCCCAAACGAAAGACATACCCAGTGTCACCACGATGGCTGGCAGCCCGCGCAACTGTATCAAAGCTCCCAGCGCGGCGTATCCCAGAATGGCAAGCAACAGGATAGAGTAGCCGATTAGTGGCGTGTCATGCACAAATGTCGCTGTCACACAGGCACAAAAACTGACAAAGGCACCGATGGAGAGGTCAATATCATTGACCATGATAATCATCATCTGGGCAATCGTCGCCAAGGCAACAGGGATCGCCAGATTGAACAGCAGATTTAGCCCGAAATAGCTCATGGCGCGGGGTTGTAAGTAGAAGACGGCGCCCAAAAGCACCGCCAGTGACAGAACAGGCAGTAGTAACCGCATCCGCTCAGCAGTCATTCGGCGGCCTCCTGCATTTCGAAGGAAGCACGCAGGATATTCTCTTCGGTTATTTCTTCGCCAATCAACTCTGCTGCAATTCTACCGGTGCGGAACACAAACACCCGGTCGCACTCTAAAATTTCGTCCGTTTCCGTAGAATACCAAAGAAAGCTACGCCCCCTGGCAGCTTCATCTTGAAGCATCTGATAAACTTCTTTCTTAGTGCCCACATCCACACCGCGCATTGGATCGTCCATCACCACGATGGGTGCAGCGGAGGCAAGCGCGCGGGCAAACAGTACCTTTTGCTGATTGCCGCCTGACAAGGACAGGATCGGATTGCGTAAATTATCGGTGCGAATACCGATCCGCTCTTTCCAGCTCTGCACCAATCCAACCTCTGCGCCATGATCCACCATGGCCCTACGGCTGAACTCGTTCAGGGTGGTCAGTGAAAGGTTGCGCAGGATCGACCAAAGCGGCATCACTCCGTCACGGGATCGGTCTCCGGCGACGAATACGACTTCCGGTGTCTTTGTCGTTTTCCACAAGGGGGAATGATCAAAATAGATTTGCGCCAGCGCTTCGGCCTGCCCATGCCCGGCTAGACCGGCAAGACCTACAATTTCACCTTTACGAGCGCTCAAGCCGTTTTCGGCGCGGATCACTTCATTTCCGAGCGGGCGGTTAGCACGATCGACCACCGCCTCATCATGATCTGGTGCAACATGGCCCATCGCATCCACGATACTGCTACGTGTAAACGCTCGAGCAGGTTGATCGTCAACAATTTGGCCGTCTTTCATGATGATGATCCGGGTCGCGACCTCAAAAATCTCTCCCATCATGTGAGAGATAAACAGAACAGCCCCGCCTGCAGCACAAAACCGGTTGATGTGAGCCAGCAATTGCTGAGCAATCGCAGCGTCGAGCGACGATGTTGGCTCATCCAGAATAACAAGGCTGGGTTCGCTATCCCGATCGGCAAACGCAATGGCAATCTCAACCATCTGCCGTTGCGCAATGGTCAAAGCACCCACGGTGGCATGTGGACGGATGTCATGCCCGGGAAAAACCAAATCCAGCGCATCAGTAACTTTTTGCTTCGCAGTGCGCCGCCAATTTCTACGCGACATATTCCAGTACGTGATCCGCAGGTTTTCCAGAACGGTAAGATTTGGACAAAGGGATAGCTCTTGAAACACGCTACGAATTCCAGCGTTTCGCGCGTTCTCACTGTTTGTCATCGCGATATTGGCATAGCGATGCGTCACCCCTCCACCTGTCGGCGAAAGCCGTCCGTTGATCACATTAGCCAAGGTCGACTTACCCGCGCCATTGTGCCCCACCAGACCAACACATTCCCCGGCGGCTACGGCCATTGTCGCTTGGCGCAGGGCATGAACAAGGCCAAAGGACATATCCGCCGCGTCGAGCGAGACAACCGGCGCATCTAGTGCGCCGGGTATCGTTTGAGTATCAGGCATAAGTTATTTGGCCGCCGCGATCACATCTTTGGCCTGTTGCAGCGTGTATTCCACGTTTGCGACCGACCCCTTAGGTGTGGTTTTCAGCGCCTCTTCCAGAGAGGCTTCCGAAATAGTCAGGAAGGGAACGGTCAAATCCTTGGGAACGCTATACCCATCGAGAACCTGTTGTGCCACCCAAAATGCGAGTGTGCTGACACCCGGAGCAATGGACAGCGAAGTGGTCTGATACCCGTTGGCCGCTTTTTCGTCAGCCCACCATTGCAATTCATCCTGACGATTGCCCATCACAATGGTCGGCATCGCACGATCCGTTGCGCCAATCGCCTGCGCGGCGCCATATCCATCGCCCCCTTGGGTCACGACACCTACAATATCGGGCAGGCTGGGCAGTATACCGGCAACTGCTTTCTGCGCCACGTCCTGAGCCCAATCACCATGAACCGATCCGACAATTTCGAATTTCGTGTTCTTGACTTCATCATGAATGCCCGCGCTGATCTCGTCGTCAACAAAAACCCCAGCAAGTCCACGAATCTCCAGAAGGTTGCCGCCATCGGGATAGCGCTCAGCCAAGTATTTTACCTGCTCACGTCCCATCTGCTGAAAGTCAACAGCAATGCGCCATGCACAGGGCTCCTGCACAATACCGTCAAACGATACAACGGTAATGCCTGCATCGCAGGCCGCCTTGACTGCGCCGTTGATGGCTGTCGGCGACGCAGCGTTTATAACGATAGCGTCATACCCCTGCAGGATCATATTCTGAATTTGAGCCGCTTGTTCGGTAGCCTGGTTTTCGGAAGTCGTGAACGCGTCAGCGGCAGCAACGACGCCATCAGCCACCGCTGCGTCACCATTCTTCTGCCAGCTTTCAAGCATCGCCTGGCGCCATGAGTTTCCCGCGTAGTTGTTGGACAACGCAATACGTTTGTCTGATGTGTCTGCTATGCCAGGTGTCGCAGCCAAAGCGGCTAATCCAGTCGTAGCACCCAATAAAATGGCCTTAAGTTTCATGGTATCCTCCCAGAGCGGCCACACTGCCGCACATGCATTCTTGCCCCCAAAAGGGGCCTGCGCGACAAAGATTCCGAGTTTCGGCGATAAGGGTAAGAGTAGTCCGCGCGCATTGCTTGCGGCTTCCCGCAAAGAGGCTGCGGCAACCCGCATGACACGCGGTATCGCTCTGGCTATAGTTTCAATGCCTGCTTTGCAAAGGGTCTTAAATGGCTGATCTTGCCTATTACCTGCGGATCTCAAACCATCTGGCAGGAAACCTCGATATCAAATCCGCGCTGCGCTCGGTCAAATCCGAGATCGACCGCATTTTGCATGTGGATCACTTGGATGTATGTCTCGTCGATGAAAACGGGCAGCTCAACACAAGTTACGAAGTCGGCCTGCGCACCAGTTGGAGCCGTACGCGTGCTCCGGTCGCGGTATCACCTGTGCGCGATATCCTGACAGGCAAGTGTGACAGCCTGCTAACGGGCAACGCCTTAGAAGACCCCCGTTACATATTTGAAGGCGCAGATGCAGGGCCGATCATACGGCACCAGATGCGCAGTCGTGTGAATGTCGCAATGAAAGTGCTGGGCCGCACGATTGGCGCCCTCAACTGTTCATCCCAACAGCCAGACTACTACGATGAAAACGCCGTCGAACAGGTACGCAATATTGCCGATATTTTGGCACCTTACTTTTATGCGTTGCGCGCTACTGAGCAGGCCAAACGCGAGGCGATCATGCGGGCCGAAGTGCAGGCGCGCGAAGAAGGCTTACGGCTTGGGGCGTCAAGTCTGACCGATGCGCTGGAACAGGAACGCCAACGCATTGGCATGGACCTGCATGACCAAACGCTGGCGGACCTGACGCGGATAAGCCGCGAGTTGGAATGCTGCAAATCGCAGCGAGATATTGCCGCTTTGCGCGACCATATGCAGAGATGCATTCAGGATTTGCGAACCATCATAGACATGTCGATCCCTTCTCTGTTGGAACTTTTCGGGTTTCAGCACGCAGTTCGTACACATTTGGAGCGCGCCGTAGGGCCGGACCGGCAACTGGAGATTGATGTACGCGATTTGTCAGATGGGCTTGTCGATCAGTTGCCCCAAGCAAAACGGATCGCACTGTTTCGGATCGCGCAAGAGGCGATTAACAACGCTGTTCGCCACGCGCAGGCGCAGTCCATCACAGTCGAGATCGCCTGCCGCGACGGTTTGTATTTATCGGTACACGATGATGGTCAAACACATCCAGAACTGGAGCCAGCAAAGGCATCGGGTGGGCTGATGCATATGCGCACCCGCGCCAGGCTCATCGCCGCACAGTTCGATATCTCCTATTCCAATGGCACCGAGGTCATTGTCTGTCTGCCGACATCACAGTGCACCAGCAAGGAAGAGATGCCAGCATGAAGATCCTCCTGGTTGAAGATGATGCCATGCATGCCAACTACCTCATGGAACTGGTCTCGGAAGCGCTGCCTGAAGCTATAGAAATGGAATTGGCTACAAACGGGCGCGAGGGTGAACAGATGGCTCGCGACGATGCTGTCGAAGCGATTGTGATGGACCTGCGCATGCAAGAGCGCAACGGGATTGAAGCCGCGCGCACGATTTGGGCCGAACGACCGAGCACACGCATTCTGTTCTGGTCAAACTATTCTGACGAAGCTTATCTGCGTGGTATTGCGCGGATCGTCCCGAAAGAAGCCGCCTATGGATACGTGCTCAAAACCGCGAGCCCCTCTCGCATGCAACTGGCCCTACGCGCGGTGCTGCTCGAAGGCCAGATCATGGTCGATCGCGAGATCCATCAGATTCAAAGCGAACAGAGCCGCTCAAGTGAAGCATTAACCGAAGTCGAGCTAGCAATTCTCTCTGATTTGGCGCTTGGACTGCCGGACAAGATCATAGCGCAGCGCCGCAAACTCGCCCTACGGACTGTGCAGAACCGGTTGCTGTCGATCTATGAAAAGTTGGACGTCAACGACCTGCCCCTGGCGCATGCTGATGTAGCGATCAACAAGCGCGTCAGGGCAGTGTCAAAAGCGATGCGCATCCACATATTAAATACCGAAGTCATCGCATCTGCCGAAAAAGACCTTGGTGAATGGTTAAGCAGAGCGTCTCTTGGACCCTGAATTTTGGGTTTGACATATAGCCTATCGCTCTATCACCGCCAATTCTTGCCTGACTAACCCGCTAATCGATTACTTACACTCTCAAAACACAAGACTTTTCGCAAAAAGACAAATACCAAAACCGTCCTAAGTTTCCGTCAAGTTTTTCTCAGAGTAACGATCCCAGTGAAATCGGTAACGATCCGGTAATGCCGCCTGTTCCTGATGCCTCTGCACACCAAGGAGGGCATCATGACTAAAGAGGCAAATGTTGCTTACGCCACCGCTAGAATTCCAGAATCAAGTCAAGTGGTCGAGGCACTCAAGTGCCGTGCGGCAGCCATTCCTCTGAGGGCTTTGGCCGTTGAAACCCGCTGCAACGGCGAGGCGGAGGCATTTCCCGGCATATGGCCAACCCGGTTTTCCAAAGGATTGGAGCACAATGCTTTCGGAATCGTCACAACGTATTCCTACAACAACTTTTTTGAGGAAATTTCAGATCCTAGCTACACCGACAACATGGGGAACCGGATCGCGCTTTTTGATTCACCGGCATATTGCGGCAGCTTCCAAACCCGCCCCAATGCGGAAGGTAGCGAATTTTCATGGCGCAATTGGGACATGCCTTTTGCGTACCATCAATTGGTTGCGCAAGCACCAGAAGCAAACTCTGTTGCCTTGGCGCCCGCGCCCTGCCTGGGGTCAGATGAATTGGCAGCGGAAATGGCCGAGCTATATGCAATGGCGTATCTCCGGGATCTTTCTTTTGAGGCCATGAGGACCAGCAAGACCTCTCAGCAGGTCGCTGCTGCCTTGACCAATATGCCTTGGTTTGATCCTGAGCAAACGCCAACCGATGCCGAAGGCAATCCGCTCAGCATGGTCTCTTCCAGCAGGCGCATGCGAGATGGCGAAAACCTAACGCCGCAAACTCTTTTCCGCGGTTCAAGCGCCGGTTGCGCCGATGGCCCTTATGTTTCGCAGTTTTTGCTCCATGGGGCTGCGGCGCCAGAAGGAAAAAGCGCTCAAGTTAAGATCGGGCGTTGGGACCCGCGGATCATCGAACGCGCACCCGGTGTGGATTATCTGCGCGATTGGGCAGAGTGGCTGGATGTTCAAAACGGCGCCAATACGAAAAAAGAGCGCGCTGCTTTTGAAGGCACAAAAAAGTTTATTGAAACGCCGCGTGACCTAGCCACACTGGCCTGCACTGATGCATCTTGTAAGCCCTATCTTAATGCGGCCACATTGCTGTTTGATTGGGAAACCAAAAGTGATCTTGGCCTATCCCAAAATGAGGATACGCGGCATTTTGACGGCTCGGGAAAAGAGCAACTTTTGTCTCTGTTGTCTGAGACCGCCAAACGGGCGCATAGAGCTTCTTGGCAACAGAAATTTGAGACGCATAACCGCGCCCGCCCCGAAAAGCTTGGTAGTGTGGCTTGCTTGATTGAAAACGGCTACGGCGCAGAGCTTGGCGCGGCGGAGGCGATGGCCACTCAGCATTTGGACAAGCTGGGGTCTGCCTCTACCGATGACTTCAACCTGATTGAGGCGATTGTTGCAGCTCCTTCTGAACGACGCTTCAAGCACAGCACCCGCTCTTGGAGCCGCCTGCCCCAAATGACACGCAACCTATTGTTGCCGATGGCTTCCCCGGGAGGATCGCCCATGCAT
Organism: Shimia sp. R9_2; assembly: GCF_017743735.1. Taxonomy (GTDB): domain Bacteria; phylum Pseudomonadota; class Alphaproteobacteria; order Rhodobacterales; family Rhodobacteraceae; genus Shimia. The sequence continues at coordinate 29,842 of NZ_JAGHRO010000011.1, read as the reverse complement.
CCGTCCTATGGGGCCGGGCATGCAACGATAGCTGGAGGGTGTGTGACTGTGCTCAAAGCATTTTTCTGCACCCATGGCGCAGACCAGAGGCCGACGTCGTTGAAAGAGGCGGGTGCGCCCGCTGCATTTGTGCCGGAAGACGGAGGCCTGAACCTAAAGGAAACAAAGGGTGACGATGCCCCTGACGTGCTGACCCTGAACGGTGAGTTGAACAAACTGGCTGAAAACATGTCCCTTGCAGGCTGCATGGCCGGTGTGAATTATTATAGCGACAGTTTCGACAGCCTGCGCATGGGCGAGCGGATTGCTGTCGGCATCTTAGCGGAACATATGGCGACCTTCCGTTCTAATGTGACCATGACGATTGAAACCTTCGATGGTGACGTTCTAACGATCTCTGGCAATGGGGCCGGCAGCTCTGAAATCCGCGTTTCTGGCTGTAGCCTGAGTGATTGGTGGACCCGCCACCTGCCACCGCAACCCCAATTGTGACAGGCGAGCAAAAACGACATACCGGTGAATGCCTAAGTGGCAGCGCCGGTGAATTCTTCACCATCCCCAACAGAGCTTGCCCCAATCTATGCTCTGTGGGACGGCGCGGCCGCAGGGCCTTTCTTGCGGCCGCACAAACTTAATCCCGAATTGTTTAAGGGACGTAACGATGTACATTTTTCAGTCTCCAGGACGCGCGGACCCAGATGTAAGCGATGCAGTGCTTACCGTATGGAACGACACAATTCTCGACAAGATAAATTCGCACAAAGCCAGCCCCTTTTTGGTCACTGACCCGTCGAAGATCGCTGATGGCAAAATCGCTCATTCTATCAAATGGCCAGCGAACCCGCGTGAACCCCTGGATTGTCTGGGCGAAGAACTGGCTGTTCAACTTTCGGACTGGGGATGGCCCGGACGGGCAGAGCTGCATAATGAATACCTGGAATATGCGCTGATCATGCGCCCTGACAGCGATGGAAATCTGCGGCCCAAACGGTTCATTGCAACAACCGAACTGATGGAGTGGTGGCAAGCGATGGCGGTTTATGACCTGCCTTACTTCCTGCAGCGTGTGACCAGTATCACTGGCCGACGTTATGAGGCCGAAGAGCTGTTTGGCATCCCTGAGCAGCAATGGAATAGCTTAACTGTCAAAACACGCACCGAAACCTTCCGCAGAAGGTTGGTTGGGTTCGGCAGGGCACAACCGCCTGAACACCCACTAAATATGGAACATGTGCTGTTCATGGCCGAAAACATCAACGGGCTCAGCGATCTGATTTTTGTCGTGCATTTCGGGTCATTTCCCTATGCGGTCCATCAGGATGGCAAACGCAGACGCGCCAAACTGGAAGAAATCTTCCTGTCGGTAGATCGCGAAGATCTTTATTGCCGTAATGCTGATGCCGGCGCAGCTCAGGCAGCCTACGATCAGGTTTTCTTACGGGGCAAAAACCCGCCTCAGGGGCGGGTGATGGCCTTTGCCAATCCTTTGGGGGTTTACCTGCGTGCGCTCAGAACCAAGGATCTGAGCCTTGATGGTGAACCTGTTCCACAAGAATGGGGGCGCTTTTCTCGAGGAACAGACGGCATGATGATGCGGCTTGAGTTCGGCCCCGGCGACGAAGATCCGCATTTTCTGGATGACCTGCTTTGGACCAACGGGGCGCGAACCTCAGTTGTGTCGGGCTACCTTTTGGCGCGCTTGATCGAGGTGGGACCGCTGGTTGTGATCGGAGATACGCCGCGCCCGATCGCCAATGATGAGTTTCGCGACATCCCCACGCGACCGTGTGCCTCAATTACCCGGGGACTGCCGAGCTATGAACGATGCAAACAGATTGCCACCTTTGCGGATCAATATGAAAATCCGCTAGGGGTGGTTCCCGGCACGCGGGGCTTGCGCGAAAGCTAACAGAGCGCTGGCCGGTTTATGAGCATATCAACTCATAACAGGCACGGCCTTTACAACAGGTAGCGGTACGTCTGCGGCGGTCATGTCAAACACAGCAACCGGTTTGCCCAAGACATTGGCCGCGTACTCCAGAGCGCGACTAAGGTCTGGTGGCAGAATTTGCCACGCTTCGCGGCTAAACTCTTGCTGTGGCGACATCGGCCGATCCCCTCGCGCACCACGGTAGAGCTCAAAGAAACGCGCCTCCTCAGCGTCCATATCCTTTGGCGTGACCCCTTTGTGGTCCAAAGTGACCATATTGCGCCACGACACGATTGCTTCCCCTGCCGCGCTCAACGCGCCCTGTTCCAAGTCGTTGGCAAAAGCTGTGCCATAGCAAGGCCGCCCGCCATCGAAATCACTGCACACGGCGCGCACAAATAGCCCAATGTCGGGGACCGGCAGCACATGGATGTCAAGTTTGCGCAAATGCCGCGATAGCCACGCATTTAGGGCTTGCGGCAAACAGTCTGGCGCGACGCGGTGAGTATACTCCCCCATCTGATCCAAGGCATGCTCAAGGCATTCATAGACCGCGCGCAAAGCAGCATCAGCATGTGTTTGTCCTGCTGCGGCCCCTTTGGAGGTAACGGCGCCATTGGTGTCTGGCGCCCCAATCGCCAAGGCCGCCCTCGGCATTTCGTATGAACCACCACCTGACGCAATCAGACTGTGGCAGGTCCGATCCTGATCTGAACTGTATTGCAGGGCGTAACGCTCAATTGCCTCAAAACCCGACAATCGCGCAGCCTGTTCGGGAGTATCCGCTACCCCGAAAGCCACCCGCCGCTTCATCGCTCCTGGCGGAGAAATGCTGCCCGCACGCAGCTCGATCAGCCGAAACGCCACATGAATTGGGGCGTTGTCAGGAAAGTCGGCAAAGGATGGTTTGGAAATAAGTTTCCCGGTTTCGGCACTTTGAATGAATGTGTCGGTCATTTTCAGTTCCGGCAAACTGCTTAAGGGGTTATTAACTATTATTATTGAACCAAAAAAGGACTTTTGGAATGGCACGATTGAAACTGAATGACAGTTTCTCACTTAAGGAACTTGGCCACGCAATTCTTGAACTGGCGGCCGCGTCCGATCAGTCGCAAGGTGCAAACCGCGAAGCAGGCGAAAAAATCATTCGGGACATGTTCGCCGGTACCAGCGAAAGCGGCGAGTCCCTGAACCCGGAGATTACTTTTGTCTACGATAGCCCAAAACAGGTTCACGTGGTGATCCCGGATATCTCCTCAAAGAGAGGCAAACCCGAACCCTCCCCTCTGGACGAGTATGATCTGCGCGACATCGCAGCCGAAGCTATGGGTGGAATCTCGGTCCGCGGGTGCGGCAAGTAACAAAGGCTTTGCGGCCTGTCTGACGGATGACCATGAGCCAAGCTCGAACCAAGATTTTCCTTTCGGGCCCGTTTCAGATCATCTGCGATGATGGGCGGGACGCGACGCCACGCGGCACCAAGGCCAAGGCGCTTATCGCGCTGGTCTTATTGTCAAAAAACACGGTCCGCAGCCGGGTCTGGATTCAGGACCGGCTGTGGAGCACGAGCGCTCCGGCGCAGGGAGCCTCTTCACTACGCAAAGAGCTGAGCGTGCTGACCAAACATTTCGGCAAGTTCGGCCTCGATTTTCTGGAAATCGATCGAGAAACCGTTTCCATCAAACTGGGCACGCTTGAGGTCGATTTGTTTGATGAGCAGTTATTGCCGGACCGCTCTGAATTGCTCGAAGGACTGGACGTCGCGGATCCGGAATTTGAGGACTGGCTGACCGTAGAACGGCAGGCCTATTGGGATCTCGAAACAAGTGAAGAAACCCCTAACAGATTGCCGTTTCAGCCAAGAGGGCTACCCCAATGGGGACGTCAGCGCCCCACCGTTATGGTCGAACAGATGGAGCAAGTCGGCAATGATGCCGAATTGGATATTGCAGCGAGCTCAATCCACGACGAACTCATGTTCTTACTCGGAACGCTTTCCGATGTGATTGAATTGCGGGATGCCAGCCGCCAGGAAGGCCCGGTTGAGGGGTATATCTTAAGCGGGCGGGTGATCATCGGCGCCGAGGGTATGCGTGTTTCTGCTCAGTTGACCTCGTCACTCAACAAAACCTGTCTTTGGGCGGGACGTTTCCGGTTTCAGGCGCAAGACACGTTTAATGCCGTCGAAGAAATCTCAATGCAGGTCGTACAGGCCTTGCAGCTGAACCTGCGTGACGGCCACTGGTCCGATATCTGGTCCTCGCGCACCACCACAACCGAAATCTGGACCGCCTTTCAGCAGGGACGCATTCAGGAAAGCCACACCACACAGGACGGACTAAAGCGTGCAATTCAACAATATGAGATCTGTTTGTCGTTGGATGAGGGCTATTTGCCTGCCCACGTCGCGATCGGGTTTTGCCGGTTGGACATGATCCGCTTGGGTATGGATACCACGCCTGAGCAGACACTCAATCAGGTGATTTCTACCTGCCAGACTCTGCGTGCAAGCCACCCCAATGATGCTTATTGCGCAGCACTTGAGGCGTTTACACGCAATGTCGCTGGCGAAACCAGCGAGGCTTGCCGCCTTATGCAACAAGTTCTGGATCAGTTTCAGAACAGTCCCGAACTGCTCGGATATCACGCAGGGCTTTTGGGGTATGACGACCAACTCGACGGCGAGATCGCCTTGTGCCGTCAGGCCCTCGCACTTACCCCCCACCCGCCCATCTGGATCGAGGCCAATTTGGCCATGGCGCTGGCCTTATCCGGCGACCAGAGCGCATGGCAACACGCACATAATGTGCTGCGCGTCAGTCCAGGCAGCGTACGCGCGCGTGTGGTGTTGTGCGTTCTGTCCGCTGACGCAAACAACCTGCCACTCGCCCGCAGACACGCCCGCCAGATCCGCGACCTGCAGCCCAGCTTTACCGCAGAAAACTGGGCCTGGCCGACCTGCTTCAAGAATGGTGAGCATTATACTTGGGTTGCAAACCTCCTGCGCGTCGCTGGGTTATGAGCGGCGACCAATACTTAAAGGTCGGTGATGGTGCCTTCGAACAGTTCGGCAGCCAGTCCTATTGTCTCCGACAAAGTTGGATGAGGGTGCACGGTCAATGCGATATCTTCTGTATCCGCTCCCATCTCTATCGCCAAGGCGATCTCAGCGATCAGATCGCCCGCGCCCTGACCAACAACACCCCCTCCAAGAATCCGCTTGGTATCGGGATTTGATCGGCTCCTCTTCTCGCCCCATGGATGATGATCGGCCCGATGCCATCCACAAAAAGTCGTTTCTAAAATTGGTGTCCTGCGCTTTGGCTTCCTGTTTCTGTTAAACCGCTCCATGCTACCTCAGGATCGCAATAGGTGACGGAAGGGATTACCCCTTCACCAAAGACTGCCTTATGAGCGGCATTGGCTTCAGCCGCGAAATGGCCTTAGTCAAGAGCTTCAGCCACTTGCCAAATTTGGCCGCGGAGCCCCCAGTCAAATATTGCTGCAGCAGCTGCCCAACCAGCGGCTTAATCCAAATAGCGCACACCCAAATTTCAAGCAATCAACGCGCTCTATCAGCGCTTTTTCTGATCTGCTACACGACATCAAGCGTATGATCTCAAACAAAAACTCACAAAGAGAAGCGCGGGTTTGCAAGTCGTTTGGTTCAAGCGAGACTTACGTGTCTCAGATCATGCTGCCTTGGCTCAGGCCGCATGGCGCGGTCCTGTGCTACCGCTTTATGTTGTTGAACCTGAACTTTGGCTGCAACCGGACGCATCAGAGCGGCAGTGGGGTTTTGTAGCCGAAACCGTTGCTGAACTGCGCGACGAAACCGGACGGCTCGGACAGCCACTCATTGTTCGAGTTGGGACAGTGATCGAGGCCTTGGCAGCTCTAAAAAAACGAGGCCATCTGGATGCACTTTGGTCGCATGAAGAGACAGGAAACGACTGGACCTATCGCAGGGACAAAGTGGTCGCAGCCTGGTGCCGCGAAGCTGGCGTGCCCTGGCATGAACTTCAGAACCACGGCGTAATTCGTCGACTGAAATCCAGAAACGGGTGGGCCAATCGTTGGGACGCACAGATGGTGCAACCAACCATATCACCTCCGCAGCTCACACCACTGGGCCTCGAGTTTGGCACGCTTCCCAGCGCTAAAGACCTAGGACTGCAAGAGACACCCTGCCCCCACCGGCAGGCGGGAGGGCGTAAAGTGGCATTGGAGGTTCTGAGCAGCTTTCTGAATAAGCGCGGCGAATACTATCAACGGTTGATGTCCAGCCCATTGCAAGGGGCCGCCGCCTGCTCGCGGTTGTCCCCATACCTTGCATGGGGCGCAATATCGGTCCGCGAAGTTGCTCAGGCCACAGAAGCCGCCCGACGCGCGTTGCCAGCAGACGCCAAGGATTGGCAGAAATCGATGCGGTCTTTCTCCGCCCGTTTGCACTGGCACTGCCATTTCATTCAAAAGCTGGAAGACGAGCCCCAAATCGAGTTTCGCAATCTGCACCCGTTGTATGACGACTTGCGCCCCAAAGAGTCAGAAGCGGAAATTTTACATGCGTGGTCGTCAGGCGAAACAGGCTATCCGTTTCTGGATGCCTGCATGCGGTCCTTGCGCGCCACGGGCTGGTTGAATTTTCGCATGCGCGCGATGATGATGGCCACAGCGAGTTACCATCTTTGGCTGCACTGGCGCGCACCGGGGTTGCATCTGGCGAGGATGTTCACGGATTATGAACCCGGTATTCACTGGAGCCAGGTCCAGATGCAATCCGGCACAACCGGCATCAACACGGTCCGCATCTACAATCCGGTCAAGCAAGGTTTGGATCAGGATCCAAAAGGCAGGTTCATTCGCCGCTGGGTGCCAGAGCTGGCCGAGATAGCAGATCAAGATCTCCATGAGCCATGGAATGCGGAAAACGCCGATGCCGTTATTGATCAAAGATATCCGATGCGTGTTTTTGACCACTTGGCGGCGGCAAAGGCCGCTCGTGAAAAGGTCTGGGCGGTACGGCGGGGAGCTGGGTTTCGAGATCAGGCACATGCCATTGCCGCCAAACACGCCAGCCGCAAATCCGGGCGCGCCCACAAGCGAAAATCAAAGATCGCCACGAGCCCAGCCCAACTCAGCCTTCCCTTCGGAGACGTCACATGAAAATGCGCAAGAAAGCCGATTTGCCGCAGAAAATCTGCCCTGTGTGCAAACGTCCCTTCGCGTGGCGCAAAAAATGGGAGAGGGACTGGGAAGACGTTAAGTACTGTTCGCAACGTTGCAAGGCGGCCGCATGACCTCGGGATTTGAACAGCTGAACGACCCTCCGGAACAGGTGCGGTTTGAACCCGCCCGAAAGGCGGGTTTGGCACGTCTGGAACAGTTTGTATCCCGCACGGGACGTCACTATGCGCGCACGCGGAATTATGATTTCGGGGCCGACAGACGCAACAACGTCTCCGTGCTATCGCCGTGGCTGCGACATCGCCTGGTGACCGAGGAAGAAGTGCTTTTTCGTGTACTGGCGGCCCATGGGGAGAAAGCTGCCGAGAAATTTATACAAGAAGTGTTTTGGCGCCCCTATTTTAAGGGCTGGCTGGAACAGCGGCCAAGTGTCTGGATCAACTATCAGAGAAACCTTCTGGCGTGCCTAAAGCGGCTGGAAGGCGATGACGCGTTGAACACTACGTATCAGAATGCGATCTCCGGCAGCACTGGCATCGATTGTTTTGATCATTGGATGAAAGAGCTCACCGCTACCGGCTATATTCACAATCACGCGCGGATGTGGGTAGCCTCAATCTGGATTTTCACGCTCAGGCTGCCATGGGAACTGGGGGCGGATGTCTTCATGCGCCATCTTGTAGACGGGGATCCTGCCTCAAACACGTTGAGTTGGCGCTGGGTGGCTGGGCTTCATACGAAGGGGAAGACCTATCTGGCGCGCCCCGACAATATCGCAAAATACACCAATGGCAGGTTTCAGCCTCAAGGTTTGGCCGATATCGCAGAACCTTTGGTTGAAACGGAACAGCATCCGCGCGTCGCGCTCCACGCCCGTTCAAATCAGCCGCTCACGCAGCCATATCTGCTCCTGATCACAGAAGAAGACATGGAGGCGGCAAACACCGTACCATGTCCGCCCGTCGATGTGATTGGCTTAACGGCGACACATGGCCGCTCACCTGGCCAGATCGGCGATGTGGCATCAAGTTTCGCGAAAGACGCCATGGATAGCGCATTGTTGCCTTTTGGGAAGGTCGGAGAGGCCCATGAGGATTGGGCGGAACCCCTGATCAGGGCAGCCAAAGACTGTAACGTCAACACCATCGTCACACCTTATTGCCCTGTTGGCCCAGCCCGCGCGCGGCTGGACGCCGCCGAGCCGAAACTGCGCGCCGCTGGAATACACCTGCATCGGATTTTGCGCCCTTACGACGCGCGTTCTTGGCCGCATGCCAAGGCGGGCTTCTTTGGTCTCAAGAAAAAGATCCCCTCCATCCTGCGTGACCTGGATCTGGTCCGCTGATCCCATCACTCAAACAGAGAAACACTGTGACATACGCCGCTCTTGTGCTTCCAAATCAATTGTTTGCCCAGCACCCCGCCTTTGATTTTCCCTTGCGGAAGGTGGTTTTGTTTGAGGACCCTTTGTTCTTTGGCGATCCGCAATATCCCACTCAGATGCACAAACAGAAGCTCTGGCTCCATCGGGCGAGCATGGCCAGATATCACCAAGAACTGGAGGCCAAAGGGTTTGATGTGGAGCTCATACCATATGAACCTTGCACCAAAGCTTGCTTGCGTGCCTTCGAACGGCTCGCCGCCCAGCAGATCTCTCATGTCGTCATGGCCGACCCCGTCGATTTCATCGCTGAGAGGCGGCTGCGGCAGGCGGCCGCCGTGGTGGGGCTCGCACTTGAAGTCCTGCCATCACCTGGCTTTCTGAACACGCGCGCCGACAATCAAACGTGGTCTGCCGGGCGCAAACGCTGGTTTATGGCGGAGTACTACAAAAGCCAGCGCCGCCGTTTGAACGTCTTGATGGACGGCGATGCCCCCTTGGGCGGTCAATGGAGTTTTGATGAAGACAATCGCAAGAAGGTGCCCAAAGCGCTTTTGCAAAGCCTGCCCTGGATAGACTGGCCCCATCACGACGATATCGATCAAGCCGCGAAAGACAGCGTTCTGAGCGACTTTCCAATCGCGCCTGGACATCTCAACGCCCTTTATTATCCAACGTCACACAGCGCGGCCTCAGATTGGCTAGATCAGTTTCTTGACAGGCGCTTTGCGCAGTTCGGTGATTTTGAAGATGCCATTGTTCAGGGAGAAAGCTGGCTTTGGCACGCCGTTCTAACGCCGGCCTTAAACATCGGTTTGATCACGCCCGAAGAGGTTTTGCGCGCAACCTTGGAATACGCCAAGCGCAAAGATATTCCGCTCAATTCCGTCGAAGGTTTCATCCGTCAGATCATTGGCTGGCGCGAGTTTATGCGCGCCACCTATGAGGATCTGGGCGCGCGCATGCGGACCTCAAACCACTGGGGTCATGGCCGGCCAATACCTGCTGCCTTCTATGATGGCACCACCGGAGTTGCCCCGATTGACGACACAATCAAACGTATTTTGGAAACCGGCTATTGCCACCACATAGAGCGGTTGATGGTGCTGGGCGGCTTCATGTTTCTGTGTGAGATCAAGCCAGATGATGTCTACCGCTGGTTTATGGAAATGTTTGTGGACAGCTATGACTGGGTCATGGTTCCCAATGTTTATGCCATGAGCCAACATGCTGACGGTGGTCTGATCACCACCAAGCCATATTTTTCCGGGTCAAACTACATTCGCAAAATGAGCCATTGGCCCAAAGGAGATTGGTCCGACACTTGGGACGGACTATATTGGCGCTTCCTCTTCAAACATTCCGACGCGCTTGCCGAAAACCCCCGCTGGGCAATGATGTGCCGAACAGGCGCAAAGATGGCACCAGAGGTAGAAGCGAAGCATTTAGAAAACGCCGAAGCGTTTCTGAGTGGTCTGGCATAAATGACGCTAAACAGGATTGTATTGAAGCGCAAATGGCGTTGCTAAGTCCGCTTGAACTCTCAATGCCCGCAGAGCTCAGTTCTGCTCTCACTTACATTCATGAAAACGCAAGATGCAAGGCAATGATCTGCGTCCGACACCAGCCCGCTAAAAGCGCTCATATTCGACACACCAGCTTAACTATCTCCACAGAGCTACAATCCGGTGAGGAACCAGTGGGCAAAATTGCTTGGCCAGATCGATAATGCACCGACAAGCATTCTAGACCAGTCAAGTAAGGCAGCTCAGATTGCGCTATCGCGAAAGAAACCCCGCTATCCGATCCAGCACCTCACCAGCTCGATAAGGCTTGGCGAGGTAGTCATCCATGCCACAGGCCAAGAACCTCTCGCGCTCACCTTCGTTCACATGCGCGGTCACGGCAATGATTGGCGTATAGGAGGATGTGTCCGCCTCCAACTCGCGGATTTTCTGGGTCGCCTGTAAACCATCCATCACAGGCATGGAGACATCCATCAGGATCATACGGGGCTGGTGGCGTTGATAGCGCTCAATGGCTTCAACGCCATTCTTAGCGACTACAAAACGATAATTGTGCTTTTTCACAATCGCCATCAGCAAGCGCTGATTAGTCATGTTGTCATCACAAATCAAAACGTCCACTGCGCCCGCTGCCCCCTCGTCAGCAGGGTCCACCAGAGGCGCGGAAACAGGGCTATTAGATGCATTAGGCTTGGGCGCTTCGGCCAATAGTTTGAAACGCTCTGGGTTCAGAAGGCGCATCATGGCATTGCGCAGTTGCGTCGGCTGCAGTGGTTTCATCAAATGGGCAATCCCACCAGCAGCTTGCATGTCCAGTTCCGTCGGCGTCGACTGAACAGAGTTCACCTGCAAAATCGGCAACGCGCCGTTTGTATCGTGTGACATCTCCTGCCATTCCGACAGGCTACTTTCGTCCACGATAGCGAGATCTGCTTGCGGAAGAGAATGATCCGCACAGCTCTCTGATGAAACTACATGTGTCGCGGCGCCCCAGGCCGTCAGCAACTCCACCAAGATGGCACGCCGCGCTGTGTCATTATCCGCCACCAAAACAGTTTTGCCGCCAATCTGCGTCTTGGCATCCTGTGCGAGCGTTACGTCTGAAGCGGCTTTCAGGTTGATTTCAAAAGCGAACGTCGACCCGTGGCCCAAAGTGCTTTCGACAGAGATGTCCCCATCCATAAGGGTGATCAGCGTCGAACTGATCGCCAGCCCCAGCCCGGTCCCGTCATGACTGCGCGTGTACGTCCCGTCCACTTGGGCAAACTCATCAAAAACGCGGCCCAACTCATGCTCCGGGATACCGCATCCTGTGTCCTGCACACGGCACACCAGACGCCATTGACCATCCGTGTCGCAGGCTCCGGTGACATCAACCCGCACAAATCCGCTATCTGTAAATTTGATGGCGTTGCTCACGAAATTCAGCACCACCTGCTGCAGTCGACCTGCGTCACCGACAAAAGTCTTGGGTAAGACCGGATCGACCCGCACTGTCAGATCAAGGTCTTTTTCGGCTGCACGCGCAGACATAAGTGCACCAACACTTTCAAACACTTGCGTCAGTGCAAAAGGCTGTACCTGAATTGTCATCTGACCGGCGCGCAGCTTGGAGAGATCCAAGATGTCGTTGATGATGGTCAGAAGCGATGTACCGCAACTGTTGATGGTCGCGACAAACTGGCTTTGCTGCGGGTCCAGAGCTGTATCCGCCAAAAGGTCGGTTGTGCCGATCACACCGTTCAAAGGTGTGCGAATTTCATGGCTCATCACCGCAAGAAACTCTGTTTTGGCACGATCTGCCGCTTCAGCGCGTTCTTCCGCCTCCTTGACCTCAGTGACGTCAATTTCGCTGGTCAAAATGACGATATCACCGTCAACCGCATCCACCCGTTTTTGCATGATAATCTCATGCCAACGTTCGCCAAAAGTGGTCTGCACGCGCGCAACCTTACGCGTGTCTTCACCCACGCAAAGCTCTGTCAAGAGTTCATCGGCAACGTCTGCTTCCACAAACCGCGACCAGAAAGATTTCTTTGGGTCATAGGTCTCTCGTGCTGCAGGATTCTGATAAAGCGTTTCACCATTCTCCATATGAAGAGAGATCGCAACCGGTGTATGCAATAGCGCTTCGGCACTGCGAACGGTGGTTGGCGCGCGCTGCTTATCACTTGTCCCTTCACACAACATGGCAATACGTCCATCAGGCAACGTCACGCCCAGCAACGTCACATTCAGATGCTGAGGTTTGCCATCAGGATACAATGTCCAGGATTCATTCAACACAAGGTCAGGGTTCGACAAATCTGCCCGATACTGCTGAAGACGCGCATGGACCGTATCGGACATGTCTGCCCCCAGATCACGAGAGCGCAGTTCGTCCAGCGTCACCGCATCCCAAACACGTAACGCGGCTGCATTGGCCCAAATGACGCGCTTTGCGTCGAAATCATAAATCCACATTGCCGTCGCAAGTCGATCTGTCTGGCGTGCAACAAGATCATGCAAATCCTGTACATTCGCTGGAGCAAATTCCATTAGCACGCTGCCTTTTGATTGGTGGACCCACTGAGAATTTCTGTCAGGAGCGCCCAGGTATTGCATTTGTGAAATTGTTTTGAGATCTTGACACTCGCCAAATGTCTCTCTGCATCGGAGAAGCTTATCAGGCCAGGCACCCTATTTAGTGCAAATGAAGGTATTTGTCTCAATAGGCAAGTGACCAAACAAAAGGTGTGGTTACAGATGCTCAAGTTTCCCAACCAAATGCGTGGGAAACAAACCCTTTTTGGCGCGCCTTGGCTGAAGCCGCACAAGAGTCCAGTGTGACATTTCATACAACAGCGTTTCCTCCCTCACCAAACACCGATACTAAACTGCCGCAAAAGAGTACAATACCGCGTTAACATCGCTGCGTTAATGTGGGTCTGATCGCAACTTTTCCGTCGCCAATCCGTGGTGGACATGATCACGCTGATGATAGTCTGGTCAAGCTCTTGCCTAAGATTCCAGTTTTGGCGGCGATCAGCATCGGTTCCGTCCTAAGCAATCGCACTTAGGGCCTAGGAACGGACCCAAAAGGCAGTGCCAAAAGCACTGCAGCTCATACTCCTAGCTAACTGACTGCACCGCCCCATCCGACACACAAAGCACGCCAAATGCAAAGCAACATTGCCAAGCGCAAACACTTAAGTTCGATGTTCGTCTTAGCTCAGACTGAAGCCAGTAGCAGAATGCAACAAGTGTGAAATTTGTCCTTATTCATGCGCTATTCGCTGGTTTCGGGGGAAAACAACGCCGCTACCGAGCGAGACTTAGCCGAGGAGTATGAACTCTCCAATCAATTTTTGCTTTGAGAGGCCGAAAACCCACGGGTTGCGCAACCTCTCCAATTTGGAAGCGAACAACAATTGCGTCCTGCCCTAAATCAGACTGACGAGACTGATATTGAACATGTCAGGCGCGTAGAATCGAAGTCGCGATGGTGTTTCTGATCTTTAGAAGCTCGGCCTCAATCTCTTCCACATCAGCCTCACATGTGGCGTTGTTGGCGTAGGGCACCGTGAGTGCTCCATGAAGTTGTCCGCCCAAAGAAACCAACGGCACGGAGAGATCCACAACTCCGCCCATAAAACGGCTGTTGAAGCGCAATACTCCATTCTGAGCCAAAGATCCGCGGTATTCTTCCAAGTTGTCGGAGCAAAATTCTGGGTTTCGCTCTCGAATGCGCGCCTCAGTCTCTGAGTAGTGAAATGGGTTCATTGCACAGAGCATTACGATACCCGATGCCGAGTCTTCCAACGGTCTGCGAGAACCAATGGGTACGCTGATCGACATCCGCAGAGGCGGTTCCCATCGCTTCATAACAACCATCTCATCGCCGCTTGGTAAAACCAATTGGCATGGTGCACCTGTACGGGTAGAAAAGCGGTCCGCCATCGGTGAAATCGCCTCAAAAATATCTTTTATAATTGGGGCACTAAGTCCCATCTCCAGCAGTTTAGATGTGGTCACATACCCATAGCCCGCCCCTGCTTTTTCCAAAAAACCCTCAGCTTCCAAAACCGCGATCATCCGAAACACTTCGTTTCGGTTACGACCGAGTTCGGCGGCAATGTCCTGGGTGCTTAGCGGCTCTGGCGCTTTGCTCACAATCTCAAGAATTTTCAGCCCACGCGTGAGAGCTGGTGCGGAATAGGAGGATTGAGTCGATTTCGTCATGCGTCACCCTTTCGTATTTGACACACTGTTTCAAATATGCAAATCATTCAACCCGCATCAGGGAGGAAGATGTGAGTTGATGCCAGATTTGGAGACATCTCGCAGGGCGCAATCGTCGAAAAAACGCAGCTTGTTGCAAAGCTGCGCAGCACGCCATCGCTCCAAAGGCCTCCTCAGTTTGTATTTGAGCGCCCTTCCAAAAAGCCGGGACAAAACCTCGATTTCCGTAAGAACACCGCCCTTAGCGAACGCACCAGCATTTTAGCCAACAGTTTCAAAACATACCCAGGGAGGAAAAAATGAAACTACATCACATCCGCACCGTTGCCCTAGGCGCAACTATGGCGCTCACTGCAAGCGTATCCACCGCTTCGGCGCAGGAAGTTCTACGCTTTGGTCACGTCTATGAAGCCTCAACGCCGTATCACGCAGCAGCCGAACGAGCAGCTGATCTATTGGAAGAAGCCACCGAGGGTCGCTACACGATGGAGGTATTCCCAGCCTCTCAACTTGGCAAAGAAGCTGCGCTGAACGAAGCCTTGTCTCTGGGCACAGTCGATGTGATCTACACAGGCATTGCTTTCTTGGGTCAGTCTTATGGCCCAATCAGCATCTCTGATTACCCATTCACAATGCGTTCGTATGACCATTGGAAAGCCTATGTTGGCTCTGACTTGTTTGCAGAAATGAGCGAGGCCTATAGCAAGGTTTCCGGTAACACCATCGCAGCAATGACTTACTATGGTGCGCGCCATGTGACTTCGAACAAACCCATCATGTCGCCAGAAGATATGGACGGGCTGAAAATCCGCACACCAAATGCGCCTGCTTATCAGATGTTCCCAAAAGCAACTGGTGCAAACCCAACACCAATGGCCTTCGCAGAGGTCTATCTCGCTTTGCAACAAGGCGTTGTAGACGCGCAGGAAAACCCACTGCCAACCATCCAGTTTAAAAAGTTCCATGAAGTGCAGTCCAACATCAACTTAACGGGCCACATCACTAACTCTCTGGCAATGGTAGTGTCGCCGGTCACCCTCGGCAAAATGGGCGATGACGGCCAAGCCCTTCTGAACGCTTTGGCGGAAGCCGCCTCTAGCACCTCTGATGAAATTGTTGCCTCAGAGGCAGAACTCGCTGATTGGTTCCGCGCACAGGGCGTGACCGTCAACGAAGTGGATCGCAAACCCTTCATGGATGCGGTGTCTCCAATGCTGACCAGCGCAGATGTGCCTTGGACGCCAGAGATCTTCGCGCGCCTGCAAGCGATCAAAGAATAAAAATGGTTCTGGGCCTGCCGATTTCGATCGGCAGGCCCAGCAACATATGGAAAGGAAAGGTCCGATGAAGGACATGATCCAAGCGCCTGAAATCGATTTTGACGCCCTGGCTCAAGAAGACGAGCTGCACTTCAAAAACTTCAAAATCAGCATAGCCGATTACCCGCTTCTCGCCCTCTTTGCGGCGTTGTTTTGTGTCGTGTTCCTGCAGTTCTTCACCCGCTACGTCCTCAACGATTCAATCGCATGGACGGAGGAAGCAGCCCGGTATCTCCTGATCTTGCTAAGTTTTTGCGGTGCAATCCGCTGTCAGGTGATGGGATCGCACATCGCACTCGAATTTGTAGACAAGTATTATGGCCGTCACCTGAAGTGGGTCCATCTCTTTGCTCTACTGGCGAGTTTTGCACTGTTTTCGACCATCCTGTGGTCAGCTTGGGAGCTGATCCAGCGCACTTCGTTTCAGCAAATGGTCTCTCTCCCTTTCCCCAAATACTACCTTTACGCGGGCGTGATGGCTCTGGCCGGGATCAATGCATTGATCATCATTCTACAGATCTTCACACGACTGAAATCCGCGACACGGAGCTAAGAATCCATGGGCCTCTTCATACTTTTCGCATCGCTCTTTGGTTTGATGCTGCTGCGCGTGCCAATCGCATTCTCGCTCGCGCTTTCCTCCTTCGCCTACATTCTGCATTCCGGCCTGCCGCCGGTTCTATTGATGCACAATATGGTCAATGGCATGGATAGCTTCCCGCTCCTTGCCATTCCCTTCTTTATTCTTGCCGGTGCATTGATGAACTCTGCCGGCATCACCGCGCGTATCTTCGGCTTTGCCCGCGCCATTGTGGGCTGGATGCATGGCGGTCTTGGCCACGTGAACATCGGCGCAAGTATTATCTTCGCAGGGATGTCCGGCGCTGCAGTGGCTGACGCCGGTGGTCTTGGCGCAATTGAAATCAAAGCCATGCGCGAAGCGGGCTATGACGACGATTTCAGCGTGGGCGTCACCGCAGCGTCATCCACCATCGGCCCCATCATTCCGCCTTCATTGCCTTTGGTGATCTTTGGCGTCATGGCATCGGTCTCGATTGGCCAATTGTTCGTCGCTGGCATTGTGCCAGGCTTGATGATGGCGGGCGCTCTGTCGGTGATGGTGTGGTGGATGTCTCGCAAACGCGCCTATCCCCGCGACGTTGCTTTTAGCGTCACCCTGATTGGCACCCGCTTCAAGGCAGCCTTCTTGCCCCTGATGACCCCAGTTATCATCGTCGGTGGCATTGTGTCCGGCGCGTTCACACCAACTGAGGCAGCCATCTGCGCGGCGGCTTATGCGCTGGTGCTGGGCACTTTGGTCTACCGAACACTCACTCTGCGCAAACTTGCCGTGATTTCTTTGGAAACCATCGAAACCACGGCCGCGATTATGCTGATCGTTGGTGCAGCCTCTGTGTTTGCTTGGATTTTGACGGCCAATCAGATCGCCACTCAATTTGCTGAATTCGTGTTGTCCTTCACCGACAGCAAAGCCGTAGTATTGCTGCTGATCATGGCGATCGTTCTGATCGTGGGCCTCTTCATGGAGACCATCGCCGCAATCTCGATTCTGGTGCCTGTCTTGATGCCTGTGGCCGCGCAATTCGGGATCGATCCCATTCACCTTGGCATCATCGTCATTTTGAACCTGATGCTGGGCTTGTTGACGCCACCTGTGGGCATGGTGCTCTTTGTACTCTCCCGGGTTTCAAAGGTGCCCTTTGAGCAGTGTGTAAAGGCCACCCTGCCCTTCTTAGTTCCGCTGATTGGCGTACTCCTGCTGCTCACCTTCATACCGCAGCTGGTGCTTTGGCTGCCTGAACTGCTCTATGGATGAGCCAATTTTCGTGACAATCACGAAGTCGAAATGCCCACATTAGAGCCAGCAATCAAAGGTTAGCTCTGTTCGGTCTTGTATTGTGTTACCTTCACAAGGTTTCACGTTCGGTCGCTACAAACATCAAGAGCCACGTCGAGGGCTACCTCAGCGCGGCTACCGAGCGAAGAAGAGTGACATTGGCCCGCCTAAGTGTGCTGTGTCGGGTGAAATTATTGCAGCGCAGGTTGCCAACAGGCACTGTGCAGCAGGCCAAAGCAGTGGCCGACAACACCTAAGTGCTTCGCCACGCTCTGGGCCGGGTCGACAGATTTCGCGATGTCTCCAACCTGACCAGCGCGCATCGCTGCCACCTGACCTCAGTGACTTTTGCACTTCGACAGAGACGCTAGTGTTGCCAGCCGATAAAAAACCGGCCAGCAAGCAAGACCTCACCTCTTAAAGCTGTCCTCGAGAGCTCGGAAGCCACCGATAAACACATCATTGGCCACGAAATCCTGCCAATGCTGGGTCTGACCATCTCCGGCCTCAAAATTTGCCCACCATTCCGCAAAAGTTTCGTTGCGATCAGTGATCGGCGTGAATTTCATCTTGGCGATGTAGTTCACAAACGGCAGTGGCCCGTTGGGCAGCATGTCATATGACAACGTGTGCTCAAGATCGGAGATCGCCAGCAGCGTCTCGCGGATGCGGCCAGAACCATCGGTCAGGGCAAAGTTGCGCACGCAGCCCACCTCGCCATTGGCATGCCCCTCTTCGATCTTACTGTCCGTGGCGGCGGGGTGCCAGCTCGGCAGCCCGTTAAAGTCGCGCACCCGCTCCCAGACCTGCGCCACTGGCACGGCGATAACGGTAGAAGAATAAGCTTTGATCATCAGGCAACTCCCTTTTTGACGGCGGTCCCGCAACGCATTGCGCCGAACTTTGCGGTTTGCTCGGAAATGGCGCGCTCGGTCGGCAAGCGTTCCATCGATGAGGCACCATAGAACCCATGACAGTCAGGGCAAAGATCAAGGAAAGCTTGCGCATCCTCAGGCTCGGCCAGCGGGCCGCCATGGCAGATAAAAATCAGGTCGTCGCGGTGCGCGCGAGCCGCAGCCGCCCATTCGTTATAAAGGCGCGCGCAGTCTTCGATTGTCGGTGCGCTATCGCCCGCGCCGATTGCGCCACCTGTGGTCAGGCCGAAATGCGCCACGATGACATCTGCGCCCGCTTTGGCCATGTCCGCCGCATTCTCGGCGCTGAACACATATGGCGTCGTCAGCAGATCACGCTGGCGCGCCTTCGCGATCATCTCAACTTCCATCTCATAAGACATGCCCGTCGCTTCAAGCTCCTGACGGAAGCGGCCGTCAATGATACCGACGGTGGGGAAATTCTGCACACCGGCAAAGCCCATGCCTGCCAAATCATCGAGAAACTCATCCATGATGCAGAACGGGTCGGTCGCATTCACACCCGCCAAAACCGGAGTATTTTTCACCACGGGCAGCACTTCGCGGCCCATGTCTTTGACGATCTCATTGGCATTGCCATAAGACATATAGCCTGCGAGCGAGCCGCGTCCAGCCATGCGATAGCGGCCTGAATTGTAGATGACAATCAGGTCAATTCCGCCTGCTTCTTCGCATTTGGCCGACAGACCCGTGCCCGCGCCGCCGCCGATGATGACCTTCTCTGCCGCGATCTTTGCGCGCAACCGACCAAGGATGTCTTTGCGTCCTGTAACCGCCATGTCAGCTGTCCTTTTCCGTATAGATTTCTTTGAAACTGCTGATCGCCGCCGCGGCGAAAGCAGGGTCGTTGATATGCATGTCCAGCTCGACGAGCTGGCGATCTGTTGTGATCTTCACGGTGTCGCGCAACGCCTGAAACAGCGCCGCGTTTGCCTCTGGATCGTGGAAGGCACCGCCTTCGATATCGAGCGCCGAGACCCCGCGCAGCGGCAGCAAGAAGCGCACCGGCCCTTTGCAGGCATTGAGCTTTTCACCAATCCACCGTCCGATCTGGGCGCATTCCTCGACTGTGGACCGCATCAATGTCACTTGGGCGTTGTGGTGATAAAACGTGCGTCCCTTGAACTCGGCCGGCACAGACTCTGGCGACCAGAAATTCGCCATATCGAGCGCGCCGCAAGAGCCTACGTAAGGGATTCCGGTGCGGGCCACGGCATCCAGCCGCTCTTCACCCGCAGACAGAAATCCGCCGACAATCAGATCGCATATTTCGGTGGTTGTGATGTCCAGCGCACCGGCGATCTCCCCCTGATCAATCAGTTGCTCCATTGAGCGCCCTCCAGAGCCAGTGGCGTGAAACACGAGACAATCAAACGCGCTCGACAATTCGTCGGTGATGGCCTGCACCGCTGGTGTGGTCACGCCAAACATCGAGAGGACCAAAGCCGGGCGATCATCCGCGCTCTCAGGAATGGCGTGGGTCATCATGCCGTTCAATGCGTGGGCCGCATTGGCCAACAACTTGCGCGACACGCGGTTGATCCCGGACACATCCGTGACCGGATGGAACATATTCACATCCGACGCACCCACATAGGCTGAGACATCGCCAGAGGCGAGCGTGGAAACCAGCACCTTTGGAAGGCCAATGGGCAATGCCTGCATGGCAGGGGCAATAATGCCCGACCCGCCGGAGCCGCCCAGACCGATGATGCCGCCCAGATCCTCCTGCCCCAATACATAAGCCTCAAGCGCCTTGGACATTTCGACCACGGCGCGCCCGCGATCGTTCACGAACACCGTGGCAGGGCCTTCAGGATGGCAGGCCGCGACAGTTGCCGCGCTGACATCCGCCACGTCTTCGCCGCCTTTGGTGCCGACATTGACCAGAACTGTCGGCGTTCCTGCAGCTTCAATCAGATCGCGCACATATGACAGCTCCGCAGCTTTGGTGTCCGCCGTGCCAACGACATAGGCTTTCTTGATCATCTTCACGTTCTTCTCCTCCTGTCGCTGCCTCAACCCGCCTGCCCAGGCTCAAGCCCCAGATGTCGCTTTTGCATGGCAGTATCTTCCTCAAGCGCCTGCGCGGTCATCCGCTCGACGACCTCGCCGCCGACCATGATCGCCACATCTTTGACCGAGGCCAAAGCCGCATGCAGGTTCTGTTCGACCAAAAGCACCGCGATGCCTTCTTGGGCGATCAATTCGATCAGTTTCACCACATCCGAAACAATTGCCGGGGCCAGCCCCTCGGTCGGCTCATCCAGCACCATCAGACGCGGGTTCAGCAACAACGCGCGGCCGATGGCCAGCATCTGCTGTTCCCCGCCAGAGAGCGCATTGCCCAAATTCCGGCGACGTTCCTTAAGGCGCGGGAAGGTCTCGTAAACCCGGTCAATCGTCCACGCGCCGCCTTTGCGCGCCACAATTTTCAGGTGCTCTTCAACCGTCAGCGAGCGGAACACGCGCCGTCCCTGCGGCACATAGCCGATGCCCATGCTAGCGCGTTTTTCCGGGGCCAGCCCGGACAGATCAACGCCGTCAAAGCGGATCGTCCCGGCTGAGTTCGGATGCAGGCCCAGAATGGTATTGCAAAGGCTGGTCTTGCCCATGCCGTTGCGTCCCAGAATGCCCAGAGGCCTGTCGCCCAGATTCAGATCCACCCCATGCAAAACATGGCTAGACCCATAGCGCAGGTCGAGCCCGCGTATTTCAAGCAAAGCGTCAGTGGCCATGTGCGCCCCCGATATAAACTTCATGCACCTGTTCATTGCGCATGATCTCGTCAGGTGCGCCTTCGGCCAGCATCCGACCGTTATAGAGCACCGACACGCTTTCAGAGGTTTGCAACGCAATATCCATGTCATGCTCGATCAGCACGACAGTCACGTCTTTGGGCAGTGACATCAGCAATGCGCTCAGCTTGGGGCGCTCCGCCGGGGACAAGCCTGCCGCCGGCTCATCAAGGAGCAGAATCTTTGGGTTCTCCGCCAGAGCAATGCCAATCTCGAGCTGCCTGCGCTGACCGTGGCTCAGCTCGGACACTTCGCGGCTCAGGACATCGGCGACGCCGGCGACATGGGCCAGCCGCTCTGCCTCGAACATGCGTGCGTCGGCCTTGCGCACGGGCATGATCTGCCCCCAGCCGCCGCGCACCCCGGCCACCGCCAGAAACAGAGTTTCCTGAACGGTCAATCCATTGAACAGATGGGCGTGCTGATACGTCCGGCGCAGCCCACGCCGAATACGTTTGTTGATCGGCTCGCGTGTCACCTCTTTCCCAAAGAGGGTGATCGAGCCGGTCGAAGCGCTCAGATCGCCGGTCAGCACGTTAAACAGGCTGGTTTTGCCCGCCCCGTTTGGACCGAGGATCGCGCGGCGTTCGCCGGGACGGACTGACAGGGTGATGTCCTGCACAGCCCAAAACCCACCGAAGCGCTTGCCAATGCCCTGAGCTTCCAGGGCATTGACGGTGGTATTTGCAGCACTTACGGGCACGAAGGATTGTCCCGGCTCACCGGACCTGCGGCCAGGAAGGTCTCTTTGTCCTGCCCCAGCAGCTGGTTCACATCGCGCACAACTTTCACCACGCGGTTGCCCAGAGTGCCGTCTTCACGCTCAAACACTTCGGTTACAAAGTTGTCGACGATGCCGTTGCGGTTTTCGTCCAGACGCATAGTGCCGCCGGTCGGGGTGACAAAGGTCAGATCGGTCAGAGCTGCGCGGAACGCTTCCTGATCGCTCGACAAATCCGCGTCCACCTCGTCCAGCGCCAGCATCGCCGCCTTGGCGCTCATGTAGTAGTGATGCGCAAAGATTGACGGGGCCGAGAAGCCATCGGGAAAGGCTTCGGTGTAGCTGGCGGTGAAAGCTTTCCACTCCTCACCGTCATAGTCGCTCACCGTCGGGGTGCCCGCAGGCGCGCCAACCAGCAGCTTCTTGAACGGACCCTTGGAGTCAAGGATCGACTGGTCGATGGTGATTGAGCCGCCGATGATCGGCTTGTCGCCTCCCGCCTGGCTGTACTGCGTCAGGAAGTTGACCGCATCCGCACCGCCAAGCGCGACAAAAATCGCGTCCACATCCTGTGGGATCGAATACACAACCGAGGAATAATCCTTGTTCCCAATCGGGGTCCAGAACTTCTCAGGCACCTTGCCACCAGCTTTGCAGTACTCGCTCATAAAGCCCAGAACCTGCGTGTAGGGGAAGGAATAGTCCTCGGCGATCACGGCCACCGTTTCATAGCCCATTTCGTTGTAGGCGTAGTCGCCCACACCCACCATCCACTGGGCACCATCGCCACCAAAGCGGAAGAAGTTTTCGGAGCTGTCACGCAGCGTGGTATCCTGTGCGGCAGAAGAGCCGTTGAGGAAGGTCACAGCGGGGTAAGATTTGGACAGATCGCGCAGCGCCAGACCTTCGGATCCCGAGAGTGGGCCCACGATCATGTCAACGCCATCCTGCTCGATCAGCTTGCGGGCCGCGTTCACGGCGCTGTCAGGGCTTGCATCCGAGGACATGGTGATCACTTCTATGGACTTGCCGTCCACTTCACCGCCCACTTCTTTTACCGCCAATTCGGCGCCACGGATGCCATCCTGACCCAGCGCGGCAAAAGCGCCTTCAAGGATCGAGATCACTCCGATTTTGATGTCGGCGGCCGAGGCCGGCATGGCCATCGCGCTGAGCGCGAGCACCGATGCTGCGAGTTTGAGCTTGTTCATGTTAAGGTTCCTCCCTTTTGATTTGCTCAATTTGTTGTCTTGGGTGCTGGCTGCGGCGGAGTCGGGCGCAGGCGCGTGCCCCAGTCCGTCACAAGCTGCTGCAACCCGTTGGGCGCCGCGATCACGATCAGCAACAGAACGGCGCCGATCAGTGTATTGAAGCGTTCGCGGTCAATCAGATCGACGGCAAAGGTGTCGAGTAGGACAAAGACCACCGCTCCGACAAACGCCCCGCTGGGGTGGCGCAGGCCACCGATCACGGCGATGATTAGCAGGTCGATGATGGACCCCAGCCCGACCGAAAAGGACGACACGCGCTCCTGATACCAGGCATTCAGAATGCCGCCGGTCCCGGCCAGAAAACCCGAGAAGGCAAAGGCTGCGACGATCGGTGTGGTGACTGAAATGCCCAGAGCGAGCACGCGCCCCGGCGCGTCGCGCACGGCCTGAATGGCCAGACCCAGAGGCGAGCGGACAAAGCTATTGACCAGCACCAGCGCAATCACGGCAATTGCCAATGAGAGAAGATAAAGCGGCAGAGGATCACGCAGGCTCATGTCGCCAATCATCGGAGCGCGCACGCCCGAGAAACCGGTCCAGCCATTAAAGAAGGTGTAGTTCTGGCGGGTGAAGTAGAAGAAAGCCACGCCAATCGCCAATGTGATCATGATGGCATAAATCCCGCGCGACCGACGTGCGATCAGGCCAACAATCGCGCCCGAAAGGGTCGCTAGCACCAAGGCCAGCGGCACCGTCAGCCAGAAAGTCAGCTCAGTGCCCACACCCACAGTGTTCGGCCCGAAATAGGCGATGGTGTATCCCGCCACGCCGGCCAACGTGGCCTGCGCGAAGGAGACAACGCCAAGATATGTGGCCAGAAAGCTCAGGCTCAGTGCCATCACTCCAAGGATCAGCGCGCGGGTCGCAACCTGGGTCAGCCAGAAATCATTCAGCATCAGAGGCAGGAGCAAAAGCGGGGTTAGGATTGCAGCGTGTTTCATTATTGTTCAGCCTTTCCAAGCAGCCCCTGCGGGCGCACCGCGAGAACCAGCACCATGATTGCGAAGGTGAAAACGACACCATAGGTCGGCGCATAGGCGAGCCCGTATTGCTCGGCGAGCCCCACCAAAAGCGCCCCAAGCGCCGCACCACCGATTGAGCCCATGCCGCCCACGATCACCACAACAAGCGACGACAGCAGGAATTGCAGATCCGTGCCCGGTGCAATCGACAACGCACTCGCCGCAACCACGCCCGCCATGCCAGCCAGCAAACCACCAAGAGCAAAGACCAGAACAAAGATGCGATTGATCGGATAACCAAGCGCCCGCAGCATGTCTTGGTCATCCACGCCGGCGCGGATCACAGCGCCAAATCGGGTCTTTTGGATCAAGAGCCACAGCGCAATGCCCGCCACCAAGGCAAAGCCCATCAGCGCCAGCCGGATGTTGGCATAACCCACGCCAAGGACCGGCAAACGCTGACCACCCGCCAGCGCCTCCGGCAGCTCAACCTGATACGTGATGCCGCCCCAATACCACAGCATCAGGTCCGCCATGATGATCGAAATCGCAATGGAAGCCAGCGTCTGGCGCAGCTCATCGCCCTGCATCCAGCCCAGAACGCCGAACTGAACCAGCGCCCCTGCTAAGGCCGCCGCAACACCACCGCCCATGACGCCAAGCGCCCAGGAACCGGTGAGGTCAACAACGCTATACCCGACATAACCGCCCAACAGCAAAAGCGCGCCATGCGCCATATTCACGGTCCGCATCAGACCGAAGATGAGGCTAAAACCGCTGGCTGCGAGAAAGTAGAGCGCTGCCAGCGTCAAACCGTTCAAGGTGACAATAAGAAAAAGTGTCATGAGTCCTCCGTTGCCGAAGACCATGCCGGAATTTTCTGCAAGGGCGCAGATCTCGATGAATTGTCACGCGAAAAATTAATCTTTTATTTTCAGTATCTTACAGAGGTATCGAGGAGCCGCTCTCTGCAAAAATCAGAAATTTTCAGAAATTACTTCCAATTACGACCTGTTTCTTCCTACAAATCGGAATGCAGAAACTGACTCTGACCGGACATTGCGCCACAGCACCTGTCCCGCGAAGCCGCATCTATTGCCCTGCGCTTGATGGCCTGACACCCCGTCAGGCGGATCTGTCTTTTGTGATGCCGCGCATGGATCACAACCGGGCGCTGCGCGAAACGGCAAACCAGGGCGACTGGGCGTCGATACTGGCCAGCGATCCGTTTGGCTCCACCTCCGCCTTCTTCTCACGCCTCAAAGAGCTGGGGTATAGAGGCGTGGCAAACTGGCCCTCCTCGATCCTTTTGGAAGGCATCCTAAAAGAGACAATGGCGACAATCCCCGCCACGCCGGAGTTTGAATATGACGTCCTCGCTTCAGCGCAGCGCGCGGGGTTGGGTGCGATGGCGTTCTTTCTGTCCTTGCAACAGGCGCGTGCAGCCATGCAGGCCGGTATCAAGCGGTTGGTGCTACACCCGGGATTGCTGGTCTCAGAAGGTGGCATCGCGCCAGACATGGTGCTCGGATCTCTGCAAAGGTTGATCAACGCGCTCAAATCTGAGGCCGAAACGGTCGAGGTGTTGGTCTACACATCCGCATGGCACGAAAGGTCATTGCCACTCAGCACGTTGACCGCTGACGGGGTGATCTGGTTTGGGGACGCGCCATGAGCACATCCGAAAAACCCTTCCTTTTTGCAGCCGTTGTCGGCTCGGGCCTGACGGCAAAAGCCGCGGACAAAGCCGGCGCGGATTACTTGCTTGCGCTCAACGCAGGCCGGTTCAGGGTGCAAGGCGCATCATCACTGACCAGCTTCCTGCCGGTCCGCTCTGCAAATGATTGGGTGATCGAATTTGCCGAACGTGAAATGCTCGGCCGCTGCGATGCTCCGTTGACGGCCGGATACTCCGTCAGCGACCCGACTCTCGATATCGAAAACCTGATCAGCCGCACCCGCGATCTGGGCTTTTCCGGCATCTGCAATTTTCCCTCCACAACCCTGCTTGACGGGCGTATTTCCGAAGTTCTGGAGCAAGAAGGTTTGGGCTTTGCGCGTGAGCTTGACCTCGTGCGCCTCGCCTCCAAGGCCGGGCTGACCTCTTTTGCATATGTACGCACGAACCAACAGGCGCGCAGGATGGTTGATGCGGGCGCCACGGCGATCTGCGTGAATGTCGGCTTTACCAGCGGCGCGACCGGGGTCGGCACCCATTTGACCTTGGACACGGCCGCCCGGCTGATTGATCGGGTGCTGGAAGGTGTGCCCGCCACCGTCGACAAGCTCTGCCACGGCGGCCCAATCACCTCTCCCGAAGAGGCCCTGGCCGTCACGCGCATCTGCAGGGTCGAAGGCTTTGTGGCCGGCTCCACGCTGGACCGCTTGCCTGTCGAGCAAACCCTGAACGAAGTGACGCGCGGCTTCACTGCCATCCCCGCGCTGGCGCGCAGCTCCTCTAGCTCAGAAAGCTCCGGTCACGACCTCGTAGGCTCATCCCATGCCATGCAACACATCCGCGCTGATCTTAATGACCTTGCCCACGCGGATATCCCCGTTCTGCTCGTCGGAGAAACCGGCACAGGCAAAAGCCGCGCCGCACTGCACCTTCATGAAAGCGGCCTCACCGCGCGGCGGCAGCCGGTTGTGGTCGACTGTCCTGCCCTGACATCAGAAGATGGCGCAACCTATCTGTTGGGACGCGGCGGCGGCAGCAGCGGCAGCCAGCGAGGCGCGCTTGAACAGGCGGCGGGCAGCACGGTGATCCTTGACGAAGTCTCAGCCCTGGCCTTGGACCATCAGGGCAAGCTCATGAAATTCGCGGACGAAAGGGTCGTGCAACGCGTCGGCGATCACACACTCCGCGAAGTGTCGGCCCGGATAATTTCCACCACCTGCGAACAGCTTGACGAGATCGCTGAGACTGGCGCATTTCGCCGCGATCTGTTTTATCGCCTCTCCGGTCACGAAGTCATCCTGCCCCCGCTGCGAGAGCGGGTGGATGACATCCCTGAGCTCGCCCTGCATCTGGGACGTAAACAGACCGGCATGGAACCAAAATTCTCAAACGCTGCCTTGCGGGCGTTTTTAGAGCATCCGTGGCCCGGCAATGTGCGCGAACTCGGCTTTGCCGTGCACCGCGCCATCCGAAATGCAAATGGCGGCACCATCGACCTGCGCGCGGTCGAGTTCCTGCGCAGCAAGCCGCAAACGCCCCAAACCATACCCGAAGAGCCAAAGCTCCCCGCAACCGCCAAATCCGAAAAGGAATGGATCGCCGAAGCCCTGGCCCGCAACGGTTTCCGCCGCGCCCAGACCGCCGCAGAGCTCGGCATCACCACACGCACGCTCTACAACAAAATAAAAAAACATGGCCTGCAGACCTGATAAAGCGGCACATTTTCTGGAATTGAAGGAACCAGCAGCGCAAGCTTGGCGCGATGGCTGACCATTAATCTAACGTATGATCGCTTCAAAACTGGGGCCGCTAAATGTCCGCACTGACGGACACTTCGGAGCTTCAATACTCGGGCTGAGATGTCCCCCTTGGAAAGCTTCTAAATGACCTAGATGTCGTGCGCACATCGACTAATGCAAATGTGAAGGCGCACTTCTGTATTCTAAGCATTCCCTGTTGGGAAGAATTTCGCTTCACTGGAGCCACTATGTCTCGCCATCTATTCGCTATGGCCGTCGCGTTATAGCTCCCGTTTAACGCGGTTCCTGTCCATCCCACTAGGCCAAATCGAAGCCGCCAAAGCCATCGGCATGACCCCACGCACCTACATGATCCGGATCGTGTGGCCGCAGATCGTTCCCTTGGCTCTGCCAAGCTTCACCAACAACTGGCTGGTGCTTCTGAAAACAACCGCACTCGCCTCAATCCTTGGGCTCCACGACATCATGTACAACGCCCATCAGGCTGGACGTACTTCGCAGGAGCCGTTCCTGTTCCTCCTCATGGCGTTTTGCATCTATCTGGGGTTGACCATGATTTCCGATGTCGGCTTGCGCGTGCTTGGCAAGCGCTACGCGCTGAAATGAGGGGCAAGCGATGGAATACGATCTGATCTGGGAACATCGCGGCCTTTTTCTGGAAGGTGTCTGGACAACAATCTGGTTGATTGGCTCTTCGCTGCTGATCGGCGCAGTGCTGGCGATCCCTCTGGCTTTGTTTCAGGCCTATAAAATTCCCTATCTCGGCCGTGCCGCCGCCACCTACAGCTATGCGTTTCGCGGCACGCCGCTCTTGGTGCAGCTGTACCTTCTCTATTACGGAGTGTCGCAGTTTGAGGCGGTACGTGAATCTATCTTCTGGGTTGCCCTCAAACGCCCCGAAATCTGTGCTGTGCTTGCCTTCTCTCTGAACAGCGCGGCCTATGTCTGTGAAATGATCCGCGGCGCCATCCTGGCGATCCCGCAGGGAGAAATCGAAGCGGCACAGGCCATCGGCATGACCCGCGCCAAGGTGACCCGCCGGATCATCATCCCAAGCGCGCTGCGCCGCGCCCTGCCCGCCTACTCCAATGAGGTGATCTTCTTGCTGCATGCTAGCGTCATCGCCTCAACAATCACCATCACCGATATCCTCGGTGCCGGCCGGACCCTGAACGGCATGTATTACCTCGCCTATGAAGGTCTGCTCGTGGCGGCGGTTCTCTATCTCGCGATTGTATTCCTGGTGGATCGAGTCTTCAAACAGGCAGAACGGCGTTATCTGGCATATCTGGTGCGCTAAACACATGGAGCGCCATGTGAAGCGGCGCTCTCACAACCACCATAAATGCGGTGGAAAGAGACGACTACGACGTTGGCTCAAAACCCGGTCGGGTCACACTCACGGAAGACACGACGCCGGACGTTTTCACAACCATACGTGAAAACTTAGGACACGGGCGCAAGTTTTTGGCAGCTTCCCACCTACTTGCGCCCACTGTTCTGCCCTACACGCCCTCATCTCAACTCCAAGACCGACCCGCATCCGTTAGGCGACGATTGCTCTTCGTTAGTTTTCCTGATCCGGGCTATAGGCCGCGAGCTCTCCCAATGTCACAGGCTTAAGCGGTGACCGAATGCGCAGGGCTCCGGTTTCGATCTGTGTCTGCCCTGTTTCCTGCGCGAGAATCTCTGTCACGGTCAGCCCGCAGAACCGTCCCTGACAAGGCCCCATGCCAGACCGCCTAAAGGCTTTGGCTTGATTGGGCCCTTTACAGCCCAACTCAGCGAAACGGCGGATATCTCCGGCGGTCACCTCTTCGCAACGGCATATGATGGTGTCATTCGCGGGCCACAGGCACTGTTCAAACGGGGGGTAGGCGCGATCCAGAAACGGCCGCACTGCCAACTTCTTGGCGCGTTTTTTCTGCAATGGCGCGGAAAGCGCCTCTGCATCGGAAACCAGCCCCAAAGTCTGCGCGGCGCCAAATGCGGCAATTTCACCAGACAGGGCCGCAACCTTCGCGCCGCCAATCCCGGCACCGTCTCCGGCGATGCTGATGCTCGGATGAGATGACACCCCCATTGCATTCACCTTAGGAAGAAAACACCGCTGCGTCTGATCATAATCGTGATCCAGCCGCAACGCGCGGGACATCTGCGTATTTGGCACTGATCCTCCCCCACTGAAGTGGTCCGCCGCTATGTTTAGGAAAACGGAGGATTCACGATGGGAAACAAGCGACACAAGCCCGAGGAAATTGTCACGAAGTTACGACAGGTTGAGGTGCTTGCCGG
>NZ_JAGHRO010000010.1 GCF_017743735.1 Shimia sp. R9_2 | reverse complement strand
ACAACACCAAACGACCGCATAGTGCTCTGGGTTACCGCCCACCAGCGCCGGAAACCGTCGTCCCGATGGATCAGAGGCCAGTCATGCACTAACAATCAAACCGGACCACTTGGGTGGGGCTGATCAGGCGATGTGAAGTTGAGAACCTCAATGAAAACTCTTTTTGTGTAATCGTGAGCGTTTTCGTTCTTTCCCACCCACTGGTCGGGTGAACGCAGCTCTCGGCCATGTCAAAAATTTTTTGTGCTTGGTGAACAATCCAGCACCTCGGAATGCCATTATGCAAACTGCACAGATTTTGCACGAATCTAGGAAAAAATGCACGTAAATAAACGCATTCTCCGGCTGGCGTTCGCGCCGGCATTTATGCGTGAGCGTGTGGTATTTTTGTTTATTTTCAACAGTTTATGGCGGAGACGAAGGGAGTGTCCGAGTAGGCGCTCTGGACCCCTTGTGTATCAAGGAAAATTGGGTCATTTGGCGCAAAACGTGTGGTGATAACGTGTGGTGATGAGATGGCCAGACTCGAGCGCAGACGCAGGCTTTACTATGCAGTGCGAGACATTCCAACAGAGCTTCAAGGCCAGATCGGGAAACGCCGTTTCTTGAAGTCCACCGGAACGGGGGATGCAGATGAGGCACGAAGGGTCGCTGCGACTTTCGATGTCTTCTGGCTTGAGAAACTGCAAGCCGCTAAGGCTGGCCCGACAGCACACTCTCAGAGTCACGAAAGCACAGAGGCACGTGTTCTCAAGGAAGCCGCATGGTGGCGGCGTAGGATTGCATCGGCGGCAAACGAACAGACCCGCCGGAAGTTCCTCGAGCAGATGAAGGAGGCTGCGTCTGAGTATGTGAACCCAGACGATCCGACGGATGAAGCGGCCCACGATCTAGCAAACCTCTTTGTCGAGGCTGCGGAAGGCAATCAAAGCCGAACCTCGGAGTCGCTTGATGAGTATCTCGCGATGAAGTCGAGAGACCTGAAAGCCAAAACGGCAGACCTGTATCGAACCAGTCTGGAGCGGTTCTGTACTCGGTTCGAACGCGTGGCCGATGTCTCCCCACGTGCGGTGCGTAACTGGGTGACCGACATGCGCCTTGAGGGAATGAGCGACAACACTCTTCAAAGGAATTTCTCTGCGGTTCGCGGATACTGGCAGCACCTCAAGGATGCGGGTCTGGCTCCAGACGATGTCGATCCATTCGCAGGGGCGCTCAAGAACACAAACAAGTCCAAGAACCGAGTGGGCATAGCCACGCCGTACAAGCCGTTCTCTGACGTCGATGTCGTGACCTTGCTGAGGGCCGCTCGCCACAAAGGTGATGACACTCTGGCAAATCTGATAACGCTGGGGATGTGGACTGGGTGTCGTATCGGGTCGCTTTGCTTGCTCAGAGTATCGGACGTCAACGGAGACAGCTTTGAGGTCGATGATAAGACACGTGCGGGTGAGCGAACGGTCCCAATACACAAAGAGCTGCAACCGTTGATCGACAAGCTGTGCGCTACATCGACAGATGGCTTCGTTCTGTCAGGTCTCACAACCAACAAATACGGCAACCGTGCAGATGCGGTAGGCAAGCGCTTCGGCCACCTCAAGACCGCGTTGGGCCATCAAGGCAGGCAGTGGGCGTTTCACAGCATTCGCAAGACGGTTGTAACCCAGCTTCAACGCGCGGATGTGCCTGAGGAGATCACCATGTCTATTGTGGGACACGAGAACGACTCTCTGACATATGGTTTATACAGTGATGGCCCAAGCTTGGAACAGAAGCGCAGCGCAATCGGCAAGCTCCAGTACCCCCTCTGATCGTGGCTCTGCGCTATGCCCCCGTATTCCTTGGCATGTCGTATCTTGGTCGGTCAGACGGTTTTCCTGTCGGGTTGAGATAGCTTGCGCGATACCCACGGTCTCTTTTGGGACCCATGTAGACCAATCCTGACATCTCAGCCCATTTCATCATCAAGAGGCATATCAAGATCGACAGTTCGTCGTCCTGTGCAAGCATCAGGTCCACCTCTGAGGGACGCGGCAAGTGGAGATGTTCAACGAGGTAAGCGAGTTCGGGGGAGATAACGCTCCTTTCTTGAGCAAGACTTTTTTCGCCCAGTCTAACTAAGTCACGGAGCGCCACTTTCGAGACATTGGAATAGGAGAAAGGTCCTTCAAAGTGGTGTTTGTTGCGATGTGATGCTCTTTATGATTGTGTCTTGGGATAAACCTAAAAACGGAATTGCCATGGCAACTGATCGGAAACAATTAAGGCTCTGCGCCCATCGAGCCATATTTAGTGAAGAAACAAAAATCACGTTCCAAGACATCTTGGAGCAGCTTAAGCAGAACCTGCCCAAGCACTCAGATCGCTTGTTGGAACCTCTCAACTCGACTGACACTAGTGTAGCGATTTCGAAGTTCTTCTCTCACCCCAGTAATCTCGGGACAGGTGTACTCTTGAGTACATTCGTTGTTGGTCGACAGGTTAGCACGATGTCCTTTCAAAACTCAGAGGAAGAAATTGAAATTGGTACACAAACTGCAGAAGAAGGAGAGGAGTTTTTAGACAAGAACATTGCGCTCTTCGCGGTGGGCGATGTCGTTATCTCATGTGGGCTTGGAAAGAGGACAACAACCGTCTGCACTTCACTGTATCGCCTTGCAAAAAATGCACAAATTATCCCCAATACCACTTCTTTCAATTTAACAAACATGCCGCACGGAGACACCTTAAAGGCCATAAAATCAGTTGGCGTGAAGCGAGTTGAAATGGATGCTACGGCTCTCATTGGCTCTCTACCACGTTCGTTCAAAGGGGGTCTCATTGAACAACTTTTTGGAACAGGTGACAGCGGCGAAGCAATCAAGAAGAGGCGCGAAAACGTCGCCAAAATTGCCGTTTTCTCAAGTCGAATGTTCAAACGAAGTGGCTTCGGGGTTCTGGAACAAGATAAGAACATTTGGCTAGACAGCATCGCAAAAGAGGTTGTAGAAGACAAAAATATAGATGCCTACACCATCATTCTGAACAACGACGTGCCGATAAAAAGCGGCTCACTCCTTTGGCAGAAGCTTGTTTCATTGCCAGCGGATGGGACAAGCTATGATGTACAAGAGGCGCATAAAAAGATGATTGCCTTCTATCAAGAGCTTGGCGGAGAGCCCTAAGTGAAACGAACTGGACCGAGAAACCTGTTCTTTATTACCGCTGTTGTTGTCGCTGCAGCAGCGGTCGCCATATTCGCGTTCAATTTCCCATCTCCAGTTAAGGCTGTAGCTGGATTGATCGTTACCTCAATAAGTATCTTTTTTGGTATGTCTTTGGCTTTGATTTCATTTGCTTCCGCGCCTGTTCAAGTGTCTGAAATTTCCGTTCCAAAGAAGCAAGATCGTACTGAAATCGAGACTGATATCCTATGGGAAAATGGGAGAACACTTTTTCGGCAAAAGTTGGCGGTTTCGGTGTTTGTTGTGACCGTCATACTTGGAATCCTGTTTATAGGTGCTGACGACTTTGCACCCAGCTCAACTGGACTTTCCCTAGCTTCTGCCGCATTCGGATTTGCCAGCACTCTTTCATTTGCAATTTCCATCGTTTTGCCGTTTTCAATTTCTCGAGTGGTTGACCGGCACCACTATTTTCGACGCTGATGCCCCTTTGATCCCTCGTCACTAACCTTAGACCGACATCGTAGCTGAATTAAATCCCGTACTCGAGAAAGGGCGAAGCCCTCCAATCGATATCTTGATGATATCCTTATGAGTGTCTGTGTGACTGTCCTTAGGGGTCTTCTTGCGGGTTGCTTGTTTAAGGGGGGTATTGAATAAACCCCCTCCTCATGGGTCCTTTAACGCAGGGACATACTTGAGGGTCTAGAGGGTAACCCTGCGAGGGAGGCACAAGACCACATACCTTCTCTCCCTCTTCGACTTCAACACCAACAACGTCCGTGTCATCGAGATCGACAATGAGCGTTGGTTTGTCGCCAAGGATGTCTGTGACGGGCTGGACATCAAGAAAGCCCGTACTTCCGTGACGGCTGTTGTCTCCGACGACAACAAGGCTCACCTTCTCAAGTCATCTCTGACTAACGCCCATGGCGTGGGCCTTAGCTACCCCAACCGTGGTGCAACCTGCATCAACGAAGCGGGTCTGTACGAACTCATCTTCACTTCCCGCAAGCCCGAGGCGATGGCCTTCAAGGACTGGGTGACAACCAGCGCCCTCCCAGCGATCCGCAAGGATGGCGGATACGTCATGGGTGAAGAGAAGCAAAAGACAGGGGCGAGCAAGTGCCTTTCGGTTTTGCGGCCACGATAGGAACGGTTCTCGAGGCTATGACGATTTAGCCGAGATCAAC
This sequence comes from Shimia sp. R9_2, assembly GCF_017743735.1. Classification (GTDB taxonomy): domain Bacteria; phylum Pseudomonadota; class Alphaproteobacteria; order Rhodobacterales; family Rhodobacteraceae; genus Shimia. Next base: position 133,338 of record NZ_JAGHRO010000010.1, on the reverse strand, counting down.
GCCCTTGGGGCAAAGACACATCACGTCTTTGGTTTGTCTTTTGCTTCTCGGGTACGAGGAGTTGTCGCTTGTCATTGCTGACGCGGGACCTGTGCCATCGTCGCTTCTGTGAGAGCTGAATTGATCTTCGTAAGGGGTGAACTACTCGAAGCTTTCTAGAGGGCGACTTTTGGCCCCACTGGCGGGCTGAAAATACGCATCGTTAGGCGCTCGATAGGCCACGGTTCAGTGAGACGCTGTCGCCCCTGAGTCAGAATGACTCATTGGAGTGGCTTTGGGGTTATGAGACACATTGCCCACAAAGACTAAGGAGCGTGTGAGACAGAATGAAAATCGGATACGCAAGGACATCGACGTTTGAGCAAAGCGCAGGACTTGAGGCACAGATCAGGGACCTTGAGAATGCAGGCTGCGAACGCATCTTCACAGAGCAGGTGTCGTCAGTGGACCTGAGGCGGCGTGAGAGGCTCGATGAGGCGCTGTCGTTTGTGCGGCAGGGTGACACGCTTGTTGTGACGAAGCTGGATCGACTGGCCCGCTCAATGAGCCATCTTGTCGAGATCAGGCAGCAGCTCGACAGCAAACAAGTATCGCTGTCCATTCTGGACCTCAACCTCGACACATCCACGGCCACGGGCAAGCTCATGATCAATTTGTTGGGCAGTGTCGCTGAGTTTGAGCGGTCCATCATGCTTGAGCGCCAACGAGAGGGCATCGCAAAAGCCAAAGCGGCAGGGAAATACAAAGGGAGAAAGCCCACTGCGAGAGCCAAGGCTGACGAGATCAGAGCCTTGAAGGCACAAGGTGTCTCACCCACGGAAATCGCAAGGCGTCTGGAGATTGGCCGCGCATCCGTTTACCGCATCCTCAACGACACAACAGGAAGAAACCAATGACCGTCATTCGTTTTCCAGACCGCTCTCAAGATGCATCTCAAGCAGCCGCTCCGGGCAACATCATGAGCCAGAGCATGAGGTTTGATGTGGACGTGGCTGAGGATGGAACGCGAAGTATCGCTGTCGAGCGCGATGGCCAGCCCCTTTGTGGCATCCATCCTCATGCCGGTAGCTGGCATATCGTGGCTCCAGACTTTTCTGTTGTTTCAGTCCATAGATCCCTAGAAGACGCCGTGAGGGCCGTCGCCTCTTAGCTCTGGAAGACCTGAGCCACGAATGCATCAGAGCGCTCGAAGGTCGCCCGACACAAGGCTTGTGACGCAAACGACAGGGTAGGTGTTGGCCCTACCTTGTCGCAGCTTCCTGCGGTCTCACTCGACACAGGCAAGCGCTGTGTGGGGGGGGGCATGGGGGCCACGTCAGGTTCTTGGAGGGAGATATATACCTGTAAATCACCACACTGTTTTTTTCAATCTGGTCATGTCGCGTGTAAGCCCAAGTGGTCGCCTTTTAGTTGATCGACTCTGCGCTCTCGTCACATCCCCTTGTTCGGGTTCGGCACCTCGCCCCAGAGTATAGTCCAAACGGTCTTGCTCCCTCTTGCCAGCGAGCTCTCTCAGCCCGATAACTAGGGGAAAACGTGCGAGGCCGGTTTTGCAATCTCCGAAGTTTCAGTTTCTGAAAAGTGATATTCAGGACGTTTTCGATGTGAAACTCTTAAGGGAGGAGTGGAAGAAACGCACAAAGCCGCAAATTCGGAAACAACTCGTTTTTGACGCGATTGAGTATCGAGACATTGACCAAGATTTGACACGTCTTCTTCACCGGGTTCGCAGAGAGGTCAGCGAAGGTAACTACGTGGTACGAATGCCAAAGAGATATCTAACAGAGAAATCTCGCGGCCTTTGTCGTCAAATGACCTTGATACACCCGCGAGACCTTCTTGTTCTAGAGAGGCTCTCCAGATCAGTTTACTTCGAGTTGAAGCGTAAAGCCCCGAGCAAATCGGCATTCTTTGAGCCGGACGATGGCAAGTTTGCAAAAGGTTTTAAGCAAAGTGATTTTGAGTATGGATCATTCGCCAGTTGGAAGAAATTCCAGAAGAGCATCTTTGGCTTTGCCAAGGAAAACGACTTCATCGTGATTACTGACGTCGCGAATTTCTATGACTTCATCAACTTCCAACATCTAAGAAATATTGTCTCGTCGCTTGCAGATATCCGGGAGTCGACTCTCGATCTACTAATCCATGTTTTGAATCGCCTAACATGGACGCCAGACTTCATGCCTTTGACACAAGTGGGCATGCCTCAGATCGAGACATCAGCCACACGTGTTTTGGCAAATGCAATGCTCTACGAGGTCGACAAGTTGTGCGAGCACTCAGCAGTCGCCAACTACGCAAGATTCATGGATGACATGGATGTGGGCGTGGAATCCATCCAAAAAGCGAAGGCCATTGTGAGAGATATGGATCTGACGCTGCAATCACGCCAACTCAGGCTGAATTCGTCGAAAACGCAAATTTTGTCGCAAAAAGAAGCCTATAAACATTTCTGCATCTCAGAAAACCTATCGCTGAATCGGATAGAAACATTCGTCGAGAAAGGGCGTTTCCTTAAATTTGCCAGAACGATACTGACCGAGAAATATGAGGGTTGGCTTGATAGGTCCGTTGCTGGTGGGCCGGGGGAGAATTCGCTCTTCATTAGAGGTAACGGGCCAAAAATCCACAAACATGTGCTGAGCTTGATCTACGACGCAGGAAGTACAGTAAGTGACGAAGATCTCCTCTGGCAGGTCGAGCACAACCCTTCGATGCGACCAACGGCGCTGCGCTATCTCTCGAGAACAAGAAGAGGTAACACCGTCCTCAAGAAACTGATTGCAATGGTGAAAAATGGTGTGTTCGTTGACGATGCTGCTTACGTGGATGTGGCAGGTTTCATGCTTCACGCCAGATTTCGCAAGACCAAAGCATGCACGTTGCGGGCAGAAGAGTTTTGCAGTTACGCCGCATCGACAGGCGACATTGGCTTGCATAGCGCTTTATTCGTCTCGGCGCGATTTCTTACACGCTCACAAATACAAAGGCTCCTAGATGACAACATCGAGCGAATTTCAGATGACTACTGGCTCAGCCGAGCAGCCGCAGGCCTGACATCTCTATTTATTGGTGAAGCCGAATGGGGCCCTTATCTTGATTTCCTTCGCGATCTGAACTCGCCAGATGCTGATGATGTATACGAATATCTGCTAGATGTTAGTCAGTCTACGAGCTTCAATAAATCACTCAAAGCCTACATCAGGGCGGCAAATCAAACCTTCCCACAAGCGCTTTTCTTCCCGAAGGTCTTGGTCCTACTAGCGGTCGCGAAGAATGGCAGCAGCGCATCATTGGCTCCCAGCCTCCATGTTGACCACCCTGCACTTAAGAAAGATCCATACTACTCCCAAATGGGTTTTTGATTTAGGTAGGGCCATCCCATAGGAGTGCCATTGGCGAATTATAGGAACAGGTGTGAAAAGCTGAAAGAGTTGGATTTCAGGCATTCTCTGCGAGATCGGCAAAAAGGCGCTTTTGGCTATCAGGTCGTCTCCAAGCGTCCGAAGACTGCAAGCTTTTCCAAGTCTGCATTCCGCTCAAATTGCCAAAGTGTTTTGCGCGTAGACTGGCGCAGAACTTCTCATGCAGTTTTTTGGAATGGCCCTAAGCAGATCCCAAAATTGTAGGTAGTGCCAGAGCGGTTTGATCTGGGTTGCCAGATTGGCACACTAAATCAGACGCCGGATGAGCAAGGGAGACGCTTTCGCGGTAATGCTGCTGCCGATGAGAACAGCCTCTCAAAGAGTATCTTAAACAACAGAGATTGAAAAAAACGTGTGGTGAAAACGTGTGGTGATGGCGTTTGATCTTATCTTGTAAGTTATTGATTTATTAGGTGAAAAATTCGCCATAAGGTGATGGCGGAGACGAAGGGATTCGAACCCTCGATACCGTTTCCGGTATACTCCCTTAGCAGGGTGGAATGAGATTTTTGAAATCGCAATTAAAACAAATACTTAATTACGCTTCACATTAGCCTTTGCCAAAATGTTGCCAATTGCGCCAGTCGCGCGCGCAGCCGGGTTGTCTGAATGGATGTAGGTTTCATCGACCAAGCGCACCGATTTCCAGCCCCCGGCATCAGCGATAGAGCGCGCTGACCAGCCTTGCCGCTCAAGTGCAGTTGCAAAGCTATGACGTCCAGGCTGATGTGTTCCTAGATACTCGACGCCGGCGTTTTTGCACGCCCTACGGAGGGTCGGGTACACGCTCCGCCGGTCAGCGTATCCAAAGACAGGTTTCTCCTCATCTTCCGGCATTAGGTCGCGCAGCATGTCTACCAGCAGCGGCACTAGGTGAGCGACTGCCTCATCACCGTTTTTCGTTTTGTCGATGGTGGCTATTCCCTGATCAAGATCTATGTCTCCGGGGCGCAGCCCAACCGCATCACCAATCCGGCGGCCGGTTGTGTGTAAGAACAGCATAAGGGCGAATGTGTGAGGTGGGAGATGCGGCTGAAGCGCAGCGAGGTATTCAGGCCCTACAGCTTTCCGTTTGGGCTTTGTGGTCGGGAACGCCTTCACCTTGATTGGCGCGCACCACCCTTGATCATGGGCATAGTTGATCACAGCGCGCGCGGGGGTAATGCCCTGCCTGTTTAGAGTTGCTGGCGCCGCGCTGGGGTATGCCTTCTTTGCAGCCTCTCTCACGCGGCGAGGGGTGATCTCCTTGAGCAAGACGCCATTGAGCTGCTCTGTGACTTTCACGAGAAAGCGGGTGTCTCCGCCATCTTCTGCATAGGCAAGAGCGGCCTGATCGAAGGTCACAACAGCCTGCGCCCCATAGAGATCAACCTGCCAAAGCTGGGTTTCTAGGTGCGCCCGGAGTTCTTCTGCGCGGCGAGCGTCCTGAGTCTTAAGAGCGCGTCGGACTCGCCGACCATCGGGGCCGGTGCCGTGGGCATAAGCCCAGCCGTTTTTCCATCTGATTTGCAGGCGCATTCTGTTAATACCTTACGCATCGCTAAAATATGTTCACGGTAGAAGACTTTCCGGTTCCCACGCAATTCGTAGTGGATGCCGGGGGCAACTTCTGCCCTTTTCAGTGCTTCATCAAGAGTGCTGCGCCCGATACCTAAGGCTGCAGCAGCTTGCTTGATGTCTAGGGGGGGATCTGCCCAATGTGGCGGAGAGTTTTTTGACGCTGTTGCTGGCATGCCTTCACTCCTTCCTTAGCGCCGTGGTGGCACCAATCAGCGGATAGCGATGGGCCAGATTGAACTGATCTTCGCAGACCCATTGGCCGAGCCAGTTCTTGAACATGAGTTTTCCGCAGATCATGCATCGCGCGCTGAAGGTTGATTTTCGGTATTTGCTCACCTCACACCCCTCCCATCATCCAGACAGCGCCCGCCATGGCCGCACAGGTCAGCAGCGGCAGGATAAGCTCTGCGCTGTTCCATTGGTCGCCATCGTCGTTGATTGGGCCTAGTTTCCAGCCGTAGCGCTTATCTAGGTCACAGGTCTCGCGACCCGTATAGAATACACCACCGGCGGCGCAGAGCAGGGAAGCAACCTTGACCAGCAGTTCACCATCCGACAACCAGAAGCCAAGTGCCAGAGCCGCACAGTTGATGGCCGTTGCTATGCCGGAATGGTTGAGCGCGGCCTTTGTAGTCTCGAAGTGGAATCGGTCGTTTTTGATGCGGATCATGGTTTGATCTCCCATACCTTCCCGTTTCGTGTGTCGGTGATCCTTATGTCCTTGGCGCGGCCCCATTTCCTGAGGCCTCTTGCCTGGCAAAGAGCTGCAGCCAAGCTTTTCTTGCGCCCATTCCAGGCCAAGTAGCGCAGACCGCTCTTTTCTTCATAGCTGACTTCGTAGGGCGGCTTTCTCATCACGCTTCCTCCCTACGTGCGCGGATGGTGGCGGCCGTTGCTCTTATCGCCGATGCTTTGGCTGCGTATTCGCTTTTGATAATAGCGGATGAGCTTCTCTCAGAAGCAGTCAACCAAAACTCCGCTTCTTCGTCGCACTTCTTGGCGCACGCCTCCCGCTCTTCCTTACGCCCCCGCTCCTCCGCCTCTGCTGTGTCGTCGGCTGGGGGAGTGGTGTAGCGGCGTTGGTAGTCGGCTTGGGCGGCGGCTTTGGCAGCCCTAACGGCCTTGCAAAACGTCACCTCATCGCCATCAATTACCCCACTTCCGTTAAGGTAAACCTCCCACCACCGACCTATAACCCCGTAAGTGTATACTCCAAGCATTGTTTGTGCACGGTTATCGTCCCACTCCAGCGGCTTTACGACGCCTTGCATGGCCTCTAGTTCCGCCGCCTTCTTTCTCCAAGTTTCGGCCTCATCAAAGCGTAAATCACACAGGCTTTCCCAGCCTTCAATCGTGGCCCCTAGCTCCTGTAGGCGGGCGGCTTGGGCTTCGGTTGATGCCTTGAGAGAAACGGCTACCTCTTTCCATTCATCGCGGTCAGCGGTCAAGGCTTTGACTTCATCCCAAAGCGTATCGAGACACGGCTCAGAAAGATCGTTTTCAACGCAGAGCATGAGCTGCTCGATTTGCGTCAGGCTGTCTTTGCTGACGTCAGTCATGGCTCTGCTCCTGTGTGGCGGCGCGCACGTGCTCAATGGCTTTGTTTGGGTCTGCTGTTCGCCAGTCGGGCCAGTCCCGAAGTTCGTTTTTTCCGCGCTGTTTTTTGAGGATTTGCTTGACGGCAACATCTGCGACTTCATCTGCAGTGGCTCCAGGCGCAACGCTATCCAAATATGAGCGGGTGGAACGTGTCAGGCCGTCAAGGGCGAGAATGGCCACGTCAACCCACTCCTTCATGCGGCCTTCAGGATAGTCCTCAGCCTGAACTTCCTTGAGTTCCTTCTTGATGTGATCAATCACACCCTCGGTTCGCTCATACGGTCCAAAGTTGCAGCGGCTTACGGCAACTTGGCGAGCCAGATATTCTGCAAAATCGATTTTCATCCCTCTGTCCTCTCTATCTCTTTCCCGGTGTGGAACTCATCTTTGGTATTCGCCCACTTGCAGTCCTTCATCTCGCCTTCGTCACGCCCGCAGTAAGAGCAGTAGTTGTGCAAGAAACCCGCTTTCCACTTGCAGGGAATGTCCGTGGCTTTATCGATGCGGATAGTGATCCGCCCGTCTGGCAGGGTGGCCACGTGAGTGCCTTGGATCTGTCCGCGCCCGCCGTCTGAGATGGTTTTGATTTTGCTGGTGGCAGTCATGAGTTTCGACCTTCCCCGCCATCGCAATCCCAATAGCACATGTCCTCATCGGCGATGTCGATGGCGGCAGTACGCGACCAGTCATGGTCTGGGTCTGCAAATGGCGCACCAATGTCTTTTGTGAGGTCGAGTGCCAGCTTTGTTGCCTCCCGCGGGTCAAGCCCTTTGGCGCGAGACATGAAGCGGCGGGCCATGGCTGCAAGAAACGAGTTGAGCGTAGTCCCTTCGCGAGACTTCCTAATCTCGGCCTCCCATGTAACAATTTGAGGATGCCCACCAGGCCCATCAGCGCCACGTATATTTTTGCATCCAGCGCCATACTTAACTGGGCGGGTTTCTAGCATCTCAAAGCACACGCCACAGACCCAGCAGTCTAGTGCGTCGATCTTTGCGCCGTGTTCGTGATTGCACTCTTTGGAGCCGGTCATGCGGATACCTCGCCCTGCACGCTGTGGTGGCCTTCTTTGCCTATGGTGATGGTGGCGATCATGCGGCGGCCTCCAGCTTCTTGCGCCAGTCAAACAGCCCGAGCGCGCCTTTGACCGGGATGAAGTCCACTGGCGTCACGTTCTCCAACACCAGACCATAGGGGCCGAAGAACCACGGGCTGTCGCTCTGATCGATGCAGTCAACGATTTCAGCGGTGCCGATGATGCCGCCCTTAATCTCTCCCTTAGAAGATCGGCAAATTTCCACGAATTCGCGAAAGTTGGGGTATGCCGCTACTGCCGTTTCAAGATACACCCGCTTGTCCTCTGCGGTGGGTTCGTACCGGCTGGCATGAATGCAGATCGGCCCACGGTAGTGAAAGCGGCGGGGCCTGTTCTCGATGTTCTTGCCCGCGTTTATGATCGCCCATGCCCAAGGCTGGCGGATCGATAGGGCTTTGAGGGGGAGGTCTGGGTGGATCATGCCGCCAGCTCCGGGTTGATCGCGCGGCTGCGGATCTTCACTGACTTGATTTCAGAAACGAACTCGCCAAACGGCGTATCGGTATCACTGTTCAGATACGCCCGATATTTTGCGGCGGAGCGCGACTTGGCCGATACTACCATTTCGCCTTCATAGCGGTGGAAGGTGATCGCGAAGCGCGCAGGCACATAGAGGGACGCTGTCATGTATTCATAGAGGGCCTTGCGACCTGCGGTCGTTACAGAGAATGACAGGTTCCCAAACCGGAAGCAGCCGTCAGACCAATGTGGAGAGGCTTTCATGCGCTTTGCGATGTCCGAGCATTCTCCCACCGCGAAATAGTTGCGGTAGGTTTCACCCATGACCTCTTCAGGCCAAGGGCAGCCCAATGCATGGTGGATCTCCTGAAAGTGGCGGTCTTTGATGTGGGTGTTGAACTTTTTCATGCGGATACCTCCCCCTGAACGCTGTGGTGGCCTTCTTTGCCTATGGTGATGGTGGCGATCATGCGTTGAACCGGATTGCTGCGATTTTAGAGCAATCAACTTTTGTTTGATCTGGAAGCTCCGCGATATGAAGCGTGCCGACTTTCAGGTCGCTGTCGTTGGCCTCCTCGGAAAGCTCTTCAGTTGTAAGGTTTTCATCTTCGTAGACACAGACCCAGACGCCTGTGGTTAGCAAAACTTCGATCATCCGTCTCTCTCCTGTATCAATGACCCGTCCGGCCCCGGCAAAGGGAATGCTGCCGGACGGGGTGGGGCGGAATTGCCCCGGTTAACTGTGTTGCTCCCAGCTCACGCGCAGGCGATCGAGTATCCACGCGATGACTGGCACGGCCATGCTGTTGCTAAGAGCTTTGTATTGCGGTCCGTCAGCGGCAGGTTTGCCCTTTCGTGTGATCGCGCACCAATCGTCGGGGAAGCCTTGCAAGCGGTGGCATTCGGTGGGTGCTAGGCGGCGCACGGCGGGTAGGAACAGTGCGGGCGGATGGGCTCCTGCCGCTAAGGGGTGACACGCATCGCCGGGTTTCGGATTACTGACGTTTTGTGGGCTGGTGATCTGTGTAGTGTCGAAGGCCACGACAGGGGTGCCGCGCCCAGTGCCGTCTTCGCTTGCGTCATGGCCCTCGGCGGTCAGCGCGTGGGTGACTCTTCCGGTTGCTCCGACGACCAAATCAGTGGCGTCTTTGAAGTCGCGCTGCTTAACTGTGCTGGCGGTACCATCACAAGCGTACTCTCCGAATGCGGTCATTCGGGCGGTGATCACCCCCGCCCCGATCTGCGCTCTAACAGGACCATCTTTGCAGGATGTGTCTAGGGTTGGGGCGACTTCTGCGAAGCCACCGCCGTGAGGGCCAGTTTCAAAGCCTCGGGCAGGTCCTTTCCCCGTCTCTCGGCGCGGCGGAGTATTCCCGCGCAGGCGGTCTGGCTCAAGTAGTATCGCTGCGGGATCGATGCAGTTTCCAAAATCGACGACAACGAACACGCGACGGCGCCGCTGCGCCACTCCGAACCACTGTGCGTCAAGAACGCACCATGCAGCCCGTGCCCTTGGCCCCTGCACCATACCTTCACCGGGCCAGCTTCCGTCTCCAGGCGGCTGCAATGCATCCACTGCGCCGACAAGGCCTCCCAAGAAACACCCAAAGGCATTTCCTTTGTCAGAGAGGACGCCGGGGACGTTTTCCCAGAGCACAGCGAGCTTTCCATCAGGTCGAGCAGCGACGATGTCATGGCAGATCTCCACGAATTTCAGAGTTAAGTTGCCGCGTTCGTCGGCGGTGCCTTTGCGCAGGCCAGCGATAGAGAACGCCTGACACGGTGTGCCGGCAACAATGAGATCGGGAAGGGGGATACCATTCGCGCGCAGCAGATCCGGTGTGATTTCGGTCATATCACCCCAAAGCAGGGGTTCGCCTTGGTTCTGATCCTCTGGCAGCTTGTAACCCAAGCGTTGTTGCAACACTTCCCGCGGGAATGCCTCAATCTCGCTGGCAAAGCGCCAATCGACCCAAGGGGCGGCCACTTCGGGTGCGCCAATGCCGGAACACATCGTCATGCCGATCAACTCACCACCCCTCCCTGTGCGCCTGCGCCTGTTCTTGGGCGGTCAGGGATGTAGCGGCGGTGTCGGGTAGAGCCTTGCTGGCAAGAGCAATAGACAGGCCGAAGAAGGCCAAGATTGCTGTGGCGCAGCTGAGTGCGATCAACGTCTTGCTGAGGCGTCCCTGCATGGCGTCGAGACGGGTCGAAATGGTCTGTGTGTGCTTGTCCATGACTACGCGCTCCTTGTTGTCTGTTGCACGAGCTGGAGGCCTAGGAGGAGGAGAAGCCCCCAGCCCGTGCGATGCGCTGACGGGGAGGAGGAGTCAGCTGCATTCGGGGTTTCGCGGTTCAAAGGGTGGCGACGGGAGGTGCGAAAACGGATCATGCGTCACCTCCTGATTTTGGGGATGCCCACGGCGGGGCGTCCTTCAACGTCACCGGCGTTTTACGGGCGATGTCGCTGATCTTCTGAGCGCGGCTTGTGGTCTCGCGCTGAGAGGTTGGATTGTCCTTCGGGCGCATCGCATATGAAGGCAGATCGAACCGGCTTTTCTTCTTTGCATCGTCCATGACTGTTTCCTCAATCACGCGGCACAACGGTGCCGTCTAACTTGCGTTTGAATTTGGAAGCGCGGCTGCCGGGCAAGTTGCTCTTGGGCTGGTGGGCGCCAATGTGCTTGGCGTTCACACGCTTGGCCTTGGCGATGGCCGCCTTGTCCTTGCGGGTCTTTTGCTTGTGGCAGGACACATGGGCGGGGGCTAAGTTCTCGTCGCTGTCATCACGGGTGAGCTCATAGGCAACGATGTGTTCCAGCTCCCACTTCTCGCGGGTGCCATCGATCTTCTCGCCGCAGATGTGGCAGGTGCCATCATGTGCTTGGAAGATCGCGGCCCGTTGCAGCGGTGTGCGCTTCCGGCGTGGCATCAGCTGGCCGCCTTCTGTGCTTGCTTCCAGCCGCCGATCCAGTCAGATGCGCTCTGCGGTTCTTCCTGATGCGGGCAATCGGTGACAGGCTGGCCTTGCTCAAAAGCGAGCGCGCCAGCATTGAACTCATCAGACCCGGGGAACCCATCATCGGCGCTGTATTCGTCGGTCCAGTGGGGTTCGAGGGCAGAGCGGTCAAATGTCTGCTCTTGGCCCTCTTGTGCTGTCTCTGCCGGTTCTGGTTCGCGCTCTTCCTGCTGGATTGGGTCAACAGTCTGTTGTTGCTCAAGGGCGGGGGCTTCTGGCTGTGTGCGGGCGGCTTCTGCGCGGGTGGCAAAGGTGCCGGTGGCAGGCGCAGGCGTTACGTCACGCATGGGCTGATAGTCTTCGACCTCCTCTTTGATCTGGAGGCCCATCAGGGCGTCTGCCGCCCCGTCGCGAACGGCCCAGCTGCGCGCACGGTGCATCAGCATGCGCTTGGGGTATTGCTGCCAAGGGCCTTTCTTTCCGGTCAGGTTGGCTTTCTGAGCATCGCGGATAGAGAATTCACGAGTGATGACCTTGCCGGTGTCGCCGCGCTCCAAGGTGGCGATGGCCTTCATGTCATCGCCTTCACCTTCGACCACCACATCAATGTGATGGCCTGCGCGCTGCATCATTGCTGGAAGAGCATCCCCCCAGATACAAGCGCGCCCGTTAATTACTGCGATGTTGGAGAGCGCCTGCATAGGGGCGAGGCCGATCTCCATGCCGCGCATGATAGCGGCCATGATCATGTCGGGGTTGCCTCGGAAATGATCCGGCACCATCTGGCCAGCGCCTGCGAGAGCTTTTGAGGTGCGAAACACATCCTCCAAGCTTTCGGGAACAAGAGCTGCGATTGCGCCCTTGTTGTGCTTTGCATTCTCCATAAAGCGCGGTGCGGGCGCTGCTACATGGTCGGGGAGGTGCGAGACTTGCTCATTCATGGTGCGGTGTTCCCTTGCTGCATTTCTTCAATCAGCAGCTCGCGCTGCCATGCGGGGCGCTGGTAAGCGCCGGTGACTTCGCCGGGTCCGGGCCAGTGGCCGCTGTCCAGGCATTCACGAAAGCGGGTGAGGGCGCGTCGGTTGCGGAATTGACCGATGCGCAGGTCTTCGTCTGGGATTTCCCGAAGGATCACGTGGTGAGGGGCTTTGTCCCATTGGGCGATGATCCCGAAACCCGGCCATTCATCACGCAGCTGCTCAAAGCCCTCACAGGCAAAGGCTCCCTGCATGTCATAGCCGTGCTGCGTGATGCGGCTGTCCACCAAGCGGTCACTAAACGGGGTGCCACGGGTGGCCATCTTCTTGTAGTCGGTGACCAGACCGGAGAATGACACTGTGTCCGGACGCGCGAGGCACCAGATGCCCGTGGCTTCATCCTTCCAAGCCATGCTGACCTCTGGGATGCCATCCATCACCGCAGACGCTGCTGTGTCCGCTGCAAGAACCTTTCCCATAGTGCAGATCAGATCCCATTCATCTTCAGTGACGATGTCGCGCAGGTCTTCTTCAACGGCCTTCCAGAACTCGACAGAGCGAATGCCTGCCTCAGTGCCGCGTCCTTCGTCATAGGCTGTCTGCTGGGCTGCTGTGGGCCGCTTTGGCTTGTCTTTCGGAAGCACCCGAAACTCTGTCTCAAGCAACTCTGGGCCACCTTCGACATAGCAGGCCATCGCACGCCCCATGCGCAGCGCCACGGTTTCCTCTCGCTCCCAGCGGTTGGGGTTCAGATTGTGGAACGCCCAAACATCTGCGGGCGTCTCCAATTCCATCTTGCGCAGCACGCCAGAGGTCACGCTGGGGCCATCGCATGGTTGATTGTGGTGGCGATCCAAGCTGATCCGGTAGAAGCCCGGCTCAGTGATCAATTCACCCTCTGGTAGGTCGATGATTTCGGAGTGGGTAAGGAGGTCACGCATGGGCTTGCTCCTTGTTCTGGCGGCCTGCCTTCATAGCTGCGGCACGCGCGGCCTTGTCGGCGTTTGCCTTCTTCTCTTTGGCGTATTCCCCATGGCGCCAAGCATCAGCGTTGGCCTTTGCCTGCTCAACGGTGTCGCCCTTAAAGCGCATGGGCAGGTCACCAATGTGCGCAATGCACTTCCGGCCTTGCTCCGTGGGAACATAGGTGTGGATCGGAAGTTCTATGATCGAGAGTTTAGGCACGACTGTTCCTTTCCAGATGGGTCCGGCCAGCGGCGACGGACTTTTGGGTTTGGGGGTGTTGTCTGGCCGCTGGCCGTAGCCTCAGGCGGTAATGGGGAGCGCCTGAGGTGTTCTGTGGGGTGGGGCTTAGTGCGCCGACCAAGCCGCATCTGCGCGGTTGCCGATGGTGTCGGGCTCGATTTCCTCGGCCCACTCCTCGACTTGACCGATCATCTTGCGGCCAAAGACCCGCTCAGCCCAATCAGGGCCGAAAAAGGACTTCGCGTTGGGCACTTCTAGGCAGACCCCATCAAGCGCGATAAAGCCGCTGCTGTTCTCGGAAAGGTATGCGGTGACAACAACACCCTCAGCGTTCTCAGGGTCACACGCATCACTCCACATATCGGTCATGTCGAAAGTGATTTCGTTGTTGATCCAAGCCGGTGCTTTGATTGCTGTCTGTTGCATTGTCATTCCCTCCTAAGTGCCGCGATCTGCTGGTGCGTCTTCGGCGGCTGTTAAGGAGAGATTATAGTGGACAAAAGTCCACGTCAACAAAAATATGGACAAAAGTCCACGCGCAAGCTCTTGGCCTAGGTGCAAGGCCGTTTGTTGTTTCTGGGCGGTGATTCTGTCCGTTCAAGAAAGGACACAGAATACACGCCAACAGCGGAGGCTTCTGAGTGCTTGTATTGGTTGCCAAATTCGGTGTCCTGATTGCCTTTTGGAAAATGGACACAGGCAACGGCACCAAGCTCATGGTCTTGCAATTGACCTTTTGAGATGTGATCAATCTCATATTGTATTTAGAAAATTTCTGTCTCTTCGCCAGAGACTAAGGATGGATATTGAGCGATGTTGAAAGGCCTTTTTTCAGTTCTAACTCTGCTCGCTACCTTTGTGGTTTGTGGATGCACGCCACCCCCGGCTCAAGGAGTAGGAGTTTGGGATGGCCGCAATCACCAAATTACCGCGACCGTTTCACAGGGGAGCGGCCTATCCGGCGTCAGGTACGTTGTTCAGATCGATGAACAAGTTGTCATCAATGAGGACATTTCTAGGTCCCAGCAGTCACCTGGAGAACAAGTGCTATTCTCTGCGGATGGAAGATATAACGGTTCATTGGTGAGAGCCGAATACGAGCAAAGCTCTGCCTATGGGCAGCTTTTCATACGCAACAAGATCTACGTTGATGGCGACCTCGTTGCGGTCATAACGCCTTAGTGCCGTAGGTATTTCCGCGAGCAACAGCTTGCAGAATCGTGATAAGGCGGTGACTTTGTTCTAAATCATTCGGTTGAGAGGCAACGTGGATAGTCTTGAAGAAAGAGTCGAAGCCTTGGAGGCAAAGCTGCGCGAGCAGAATGTGGCCCTAGTAAAGCTGATGTATTATATTGCAGAGGCAGACACCTCAGTAGCAAGGATGTCCATAGGGGTGTTTAAGCGCGACCTAACGGAGATTGATGAAGCGCTCAAAAAACTGAATGATGTTCATAGTGGCGCGCTCGACTACATTCAGGAATTGATAAATGAGTGATAATGTTTACCGTCTTCCCGGCGCTGAGGAGCTCCAGAAGGAGCTACAAGTCTTGCGCGGCGGTGGTGATGGCCCATATGATGGGGGCATGGAAGCGCGCGTTGAAAAACTTGAGGCAAGTGTCGAGAGGATTTCGGACCGGCTGACGTCGATCGAGGTCTCACTTGCGCGCATCGACGCCAAGCTTGACTCAAAGATCGACTACAAGTGGCTGGCTGTTTATGTATTCGGAATAATTGCAGTGGTTCTCAGGAGCGAGATAGCCAGCCTGTTCTCTTCCGGCACTCCATGATGCAAACACCCCGCTCAGGCGGGGTTTTCTTTGCTCAGGCCTCTATCAGGTCGCTCTCTGGTGGAATTAACCTTAGCAAGTTCTGATCTTGAAAGGGTTTTTCCCCTCACGTAACGGGAGCGCGTGAAATGGGATGACGAGCCAAAGCCTACTCCGCTTGAGCTGGAGCTAATCGAAATCGCGTCGCGCATGGAGCGTACGCCACTGACTCTTGGCATCAACGAGCGAACACGCGCCGTGCTCAGAGTTCTCCTTACCAGCCGTAGCCACTGGACCGCTTCAGCTATGGCGGCCCGTGTCGGTCACCCCAGATCCACCGTTTCAGAGACGCTAAGGCAGCTCGAAGGGCATGGCTGTATTTCACGCAATGAGCATGGATACCTCATTACGGAAGAGGGTTCAAAAATCACGATCCGATTGGAGCGGGAGACGCGGAATATAGTGTTTGGAAGCCAGACTGGGTACTCGCCGGAGTTGATCTCTCACTTCAGGGATGGCCCGTTTTCGAATCCCTCATCCGAAGCGTCCAGCATCGAATTCAGTAAGCTGATCTATTAAAAATCAATGGTTTAGGGGTGTCGAAAACCGTCAGTTGACGCGCCGCCGAATCGCGCCTTACGATTATCCTTGTTTTGCGTAGTAGTTAACGCGCTAGGTTTGTGCCGGTGGTTTTCCGAACAATTAATTGACTGTTATTTTATGTTTAGGTGAACTGATGCCAGAAGATGCCAACGAAGAACCGAGCTTGGGCTTTACCCCTGATCTCAATGCTATTCTTGCGGTTCCTGCTGGCGTCGAGCGACAGCGGCTTTTGCTGCGTCTAGCAGAAAATCACGCTCACTTTCTGATAGCTGCCCTAGAAGGCCGATTGCTTCCAGATGTGGAGATGGTTCGGAGCCATTCAGAAAGTCATCAAGGGATTTGCCGAAAGCCCCGGCAACTAGCTTAGCGTCATCTACATTGGTTTTGGCTGAAGCGCGCTGCTTGAGCTTGTTCAGCTGGTCTTTAGACACACCTGATCGCCGGGCGACTTCTGCAACAGTCATTCCTGTGGCCTCAAGCTCTGACAAAAAAGCATCTCGGAACGTTCTCTCCATGGCCTGACTATACAATTTGACCTGTTCCAATTTACAGCGGACAAAAGTCCATTGACATACTGTGGACAAAAGTCCACTTTGCCATTCATGAACCATGAACAGCAAAACCTCATCAATCGCATAGAGGCTGCTGCCGAGGCTTCAGGCTTGTCTGCAGCCACTATCTGCGAGCGCGCAGTTGGCAATAGTCGCCTCTATGACCGCCTGACGAATGGCGGGAGTTGTACCTACAAGATTGGCGGAAAAATCCACCAATTCCTTGATGGATTAGAAGGCTTGGAGGCGACCCAATGATCGGCATCGCCTCCATGCTCCGTATTGCTGAGACCG
Organism: Shimia sp. R9_2; assembly: GCF_017743735.1. Taxonomy (GTDB): domain Bacteria; phylum Pseudomonadota; class Alphaproteobacteria; order Rhodobacterales; family Rhodobacteraceae; genus Shimia. Next base: position 116,843 of record NZ_JAGHRO010000010.1, on the reverse strand, counting down.
GGACTGTGTCCTCAGCGGCGGTAATGAATTTCGTTCAAATGACTTCATGTCCTGAACATGGGGCGCAGGTCGCCACGATGCATGGCAAATCCCAAGGGGGTTTTTGACATGAGGCGTGTGAGGGCAGGCTCCATTCAAGACGCAGTCAGAGGCGCCTATGCCGCCGCTGGCGGTATTGAATGCGCGGCTGATGATCTTGGCATATCAGCGTCCGCGCTTTCTCGTGCGATCGATGCAAGTGACGAGGCAAGACCCGGCGGTCTGGGAGTGAACTATCTCCATCGCTTGTGCCGGATCACGCCAGAGGCGGCCGCACCAATCGCGGAACACTTCGCCCGTCTATCTGGCGGCGTGTTTAAGCCGCGTCGGGAGCAAACCCAATCGGGGTGCATTCATACCCTGATGTCAGAGTTTAGCGACGTTCTGAAATGCCATGCTGACGCTTTCTCTGAGGCTTCGCAGAACCCCGATGGGTTCACCCCAGAAGAGGCGAAAGCCACGCTCAAAGAGATCGAGGAGCACCGCGCCCAGCTGGAGGCGTACCAGAAGTACGTGGAGGAGTTCTTGTCATGAATATCCTCGCACAGCGTGTACGCGATGAGCGCGACCTAAAGGTTCTCGAACTCTTGGATGCTGGCCTGTCTCAACAGGCAGTTGCTGACCGATTGGGCATCACGAGAGGCCCGATTGTGAAGCTCGTGACCGACATCCGGAAAGATGAGGAGGCACAACCTTGAACACCCCGAAGCCAACTCACGGACACGGGACGGGCCACGCATGGGGATGCGTGAACACCTTAGCGGGGCAGGCGCCCAAAGCCCCGCAGAGATCCCCTGAGGCTTGGGTCAATGCCTCTACCATTCCCTGTTGAACCTGCCGGGGCCCTATCCGGTCCCGGCCTTTTTTTCTGAAAGGAACACCCATGCCGAAAGACATGCAGGACAAAGAGTTCTCGCTCGATCTGCAGAAGCTTCGTGGTTCGCTTGACCGTATCCACGGTAAGGCCACATCGAGCTCCGAAAGCAGCTCAAGCCTTGGCCAGCAGCGTAAGCAAGAGGTTGAAACTCTGGGCTGTCACAAGGACGCCCTCTCGATGGTTGAGCGCATTGACCGGATGAGCGATGACAAGCGCGCTGACTTCCTCCGTTCATTCCGGCCGATGTTTGAGGGCCTGATGCCTCAGTGGGAGGAGGCGATGCAGGACATGCTCGACAAAGCCGCGGCGCAGTCCGACGACATGGCGGGGGCTATGGCGTGATTGTTTGCGGCTTAGATATCGCAACCGAAACCGGTGTCTGCCTTGGGGAACCAGGGCAGACACCGGAATTCTTCTCCCGTGACCTTGGGCAAGGGAAGACCCACGACCTTCGTTTCTCCAATGTCATGAGACTGGCGCACGAGCTGATCCAAGACAGGGGCGTCAAGTTCATCGGGATAGAGGCTCCGATCCTCACCCGGAAGGACACCAAGGCCAAGGTTGAGCTTCTCCATGGGCTGATTGCCAACGTGCGTGGCTGGGCTCACCTGCGCGGGATCGAGTGTCGCACCTTCGAGGTGGCCACCTTGGATAAGAACTTCCTCGGAGCGGCCCAGAGAGCGGGCAGGGACGCGCGCAAGCTCGCTATCTGGCGTCAGTGTCAGGCACGCGGCTGGACCCCCAAGACGCAAGACGAGGCCGATGCTGGTTCGGTCTGGGACATGGCCTGCGTAACGCAGTGCCGGTCCTACGCAATCCATTCCACGCCTCTGTTCAATCGGAGGCATACCAAGATTTCTCGAAAGCAGGGGTAAGCGGATGAGCATCCTTCACGTGGCCTTCTATCCCTCTGATTGGCTCGCTGGAACGCGGGGTTTGTCAGATGTGGAGACAGGCGTCTACATCACCTTGATCGCTCGTATGTATGAGATGGCTGGGCCATTGGAGCGCGATGATAACCGGCTGTATCGGCTGTGTGGAAGTAAGTCCAAAGCCAGCTTTGTGAAGGCTCTCAATTACCTGATTTCGGACGGCAAAATCATCGAAACCGAAGGGGGTTTGTTCAATGATCGAGTGCAAAAAGAGATCGAAAAAGTGACTGAAAAGTCTGTATCAGCCAAGCAAGCAGCTGATGCAAGATGGAAGAAAAAAACCAATAAAAACAATGGTCCGAAAAATGCGAACGCATCCAATCCGCATATGCAAAAGCCATGCCAGTTAGAACCAGAGTTAGAGAAAAAAGAAGAACCTAAAGGTTCTTCCAAAAAGAAACCTCGTGGTGATCGTCTGCCAGAGGATTGGGTTCTGCCGAAAGCTCTGGGTGATTGGGCGGTTGATCAGGGACTGCCGCCGCAAGATGTCCGCAAGGAGGCCGCCAAGTTCATCGACTATTGGCACAGCGTGCCGGGCCAAAAGGGCGTGAAGCTTGATTGGCCAGCGACTTGGAGAAACTGGATCAGAAAGCGCTTGGATGATCTGGCACCGAAGCGACCTCAGCTCGCCGGTGCTGATTTCTGGACGGGAGGGCAAGGTTGATGATTGACCTAGATGCTTTCGAGGAACGCGCAGCAATCATGGAATTCGACGGGGGGCTTTCCCGATTCCGGGCAGAGACGCTGGCAGCCCAGGCTCAGGGAAAACGACGCGATGAGGTGATCAATGAAATCCGAAAGCGAAATTCTTTACGACAACGGGATCACGGTTCGGAGATGGCAGGGCAACAGCGCCCGAACCACATGCCCGGAATGCAGCCCACACAGGCGCAAGAAGACCGACCCGTGTCTGAGCGTCACACGCAAGGATGACGGGATTCAATGGTGCTGCTGGCACTGCGGATGGAGCGGAGGCGAATTCTATGAGCAAAGACGTGATGACTTGGCTTCAGGAAGTCAGAAAACTGGACGGAGATCTCTTGGCGGATATGCGGGTAGAGGCTCGCAATCATCAACATCTCGGGCAGGTGGCGGCGTTCCCTTATCGCAAAGAGGGGGAAATCTACGCGGCCAAGTTTCGGACGGTGGACAAAAAGTTTCTCAGCACCAAGGACGTGAAGAGGGGGCTGTACAACGCCGACGCGCTTTCTCGGGACGAAGAGCTACCGATTGTCATAACCGAAGGGGAGATTGACTGTCTCACGGTTATTCAGTCTGGATTTTTACGAGCGGTCTCGCTTCCAGATGGATGGACAGAGCAAGGAAATAAGACCGAGGATCTGGTGGCTGCGGAGGAGCATCTAAGGCAATCCCCCTACGTGATCGTTGCTGGTGATAATGATGCCGCGGGAGAAAGCCTTCCCCGAACGATGGCAAATATCTTGGCGGGCCACGATGTGCGCTATGTGGAATGGCCAGAGGGGTGTAAAGACGCCAACGATGTGCTTATAACCCTTGGAGAGGGCGAAGTAGCAGCGCGCTTGAATGCTGCCAAGCGGCTTGACCCTCCTGGCGGTCTGATTTCAGGGTTTTCTGATCTGCCACCTCTCTCCAATCGTCGTGTTCTGAAACTTGGAAGAGATCCGTTTGATGATCTGATCGCGCTTGAGCTAGGAGAGATTTCTGTTTGGACAGGCTTGCCCGGATGCGGAAAGTCAACTCTTGTCACTTGGCTGGCTCATGAAGTTGCGAAGAAAGAGGGTGTTCGCAATGGCATGATCGCTTTCGAAACCCATTCCCATAGGTTCCGCGATCAGCTGGCGAGAATTGAGACGCACCAATCTTGGGAGAAGCTCCCGACTGCAATGCGTGAGCAGCTCACAGATAAACTCGATAAGATCTGGCGCATTGTGCACGTCACCGATGATGACAACAACGACACCAACCTAGGCTGGTTGGAGAGCATGATTAAAACGCTTGCTCTACGAGATGGTTGCAAGGTGATCATCATCGATCCTTGGAACGAATTGGAGCACTTGCCTGAGCCGGGCGAAAGCATGACGCAGTACATCAACTTCGCGCTGCGGTTCATTCGGCGCCTAGCAAAGCGACTTGAAGTCCACATCTGCGTTGTTGCGCACCCCAAGAAGATGAGCACAGAAGGGACGCCGAGGCCCCCAACAGGCTATGACATCGCCGACTCTGCAGCCTTCTTCAATAAGCCCGGATTGGGCATCACCGTTCACCCTGGGTCAGAGGATTTTGTGGTCTCTCTGCTCAATTGGAAAACGCGTGATGTGCTTCTCTATGGTACGCGTCGTTGCAAGCGAGACGTCCAGTTCGCAGAGGCTTGGGGAGGCTACAACGCGATTTCTGATCCCGCCGAGGCTGCCCCAATGCAAATGGAGGCGGAATTCTGATGGATGCCCTTGCCGAAGCAAACCGCATCAAGGATCGCCTGCGCGCCTGCACATCAGCCAAAGAGCTGGAGCAGGTTGCCAACGAAGAGCGTGCAGCAGTGCTCAAGATGAAAGACGGAGAGGGCCACGGCCCGGCGATGTACCTCCACATTCGCAATCTCAAGAACCTGATGATGCGGGACTTTGACCCTGCACGGGCGGCGGCATGATGGCGGTATTTACAAACCTCTCTGAAATCCCGATGTTTCACTATGATCTGATCATGGCGGATCCGCCTTGGCTCTTTGGCAACTGGTCAAAGAAAGGCGAGAAGAAGAACGCGACATCCCAATATGATTGCATCCCAGAGGATGGCATCCGCGCACTCAGGGTGGCAGATTTCGCCGCTAAAGACTGCGTTCTCTGGCTTTGGGCCACAAATCCCCTGATCGATGTTCAGATCGATGTCATGAAGGCTTGGGGCTTCAAGTTCGTCACCTCAGGGCATTGGGCAAAGTTCACAAAGGCCTCCTACTGGCGTGATCAGAACGTGGTTTCCGGCAAGCAGCACTTCGGCACTGGGTATTGCCTGCGATCAGCGGGCGAGCCGTTCATCATCGGCGCAATCGGCAGCCCGACATATGCCAAGAAAGTCAGATCGGTATTGATGGCGCCAGCGCGTGAGCACTCCCGCAAGCCAGAAGAGGCCTATGCGGCCGCGGAAACACTGGCGCCAATGGCGACCAAGCGCCTTGACCTGTTTTCACGCCAAGTGCGCCCGGGCTGGGATTGCTTCGGAAACGAAGTCGGCAAATTCGAAGAGGTGACAGCATGAGTGGCGTCTCCCGCATCTACCACAAAGGCCCCTCAGATGCTCCGCAGGGCGCAGAAGCAACGCGCAGGAACCACATGGAACGCAAGCGGCTCTGGCACCAGCTGGGCGTGGCTGTGATCGACCCCAACGACATCAACAATGATTGGGAACGCCAACAGGTGATCAATCAGGCAGAAGAGCTTTACGGAAAGAGAAGGAAGCGCTGATGGTTTCCAACAGGCAGGTCAGAGAGCAGCTGAAGAAAGGCGGGCAACGCGTCTTCTCAAGTGCCAAGGCAGAGATCTACGACAAGCAGGGCGCACGCTTGGACCGACAAACAGCCGCGGGCATTGATACCAACGTCCACCAACTGCTTGACCCCAGATTGCCCCTTACAGACGCACAGCGCGCCGTAGGCAACTGCTTTGGCGCATACACCCAAGAGCTGCTTGCAGGTGGCAGGGGAAGCAACATCCTGCGTGAGAGGGTGGACAGCACTCCTACCGGTGCCGCTGGTGTGTCCGAGGGGCTTGTGTACCGCTCTCAGATGGTCGCCTGTGCTGTGAAGGTGCTGCAGGCCGCCCCGAAGATCACCTACAAGGTGGGAACGGCCCGCAACTGCGTGATGGGCAACCACAAGCCGATCTCATGCCTAGAGCTGGCCTCCAAGGTCTGCACGCAGCAGCGCACGCTCTCACAGGTCGCTATCACCTTCGGTTGGGTTCGCATCCCGGTAAAGGATGGTCAGTGGCAGTCGCCCAAGGTTCCAGACCGCCAGCGCAAGCACCTCTCCCAAGCTCTGGCTGACACCATCGACATGATCTCAGACGCTTGGGAAGAGGGTGGATACAAGGTGCCGCACCAGTTCTTCACGGTTGTGGTGAGGTGAGGCGAAGTAAGTTCGATAGCGGGAAGGAGACAAGATGGCCGAAGAAAAGAACGAGGTGGTTACACGTCTGGAGGAGGTGTTGGAGAAAGCTAAAAAGGGAGAAATTGACTCTCTTGCCTATGTCTACTCTGACCCCTCCAACACAATAACTTGGGGCCATATTGGGGTCACTGACTATGGCCTGCTGCTCTATGGTGCGCGAATTAGCGCGATGGCCCTCGAAGAGGGTGATTAAAAAACCGTTGACTGAGAGTCAGTTACTGAGTCATGTATGACATAATGGGGCGAATCAGGAACAAAACTGATCTCGCCCTTTTTGTTTGGAGTTCTTCTCATGACTGTTGGAGAAAGGCTTATCAAAGCCGCCCGTGAAGCCCGCGAGGGGTATGGCGGCGACAAGGTCCGGAGCATCGTGCGCTGACTGCATTGTGCTCCTTGGGCGCGGAGTTGTGACAGAGTCAGGTCTATTGTTGATCCCGAACTATGAAGGGCATGACCAGCTAGACACGGTGTTTGCCGCTGGAAAGGCAATAAGCAACGTGCCGTGGGTTCGAATCCCTGCCAACTCCCGCTCAGCAGACCTCATCGAAAGGGTGGGCGCCCCTCAAGCGTCAAATGGGTACAGTGCTGCAACCGAGGCCCTCCACCGAAGAGAGTAGGTGCGGATTCTTGCAGCCGGATTGGCAGACGAAACAGGGCTGTGTGACCGGATCGCTACCGGAGCCGAAACCCTGGCCATAAACACCACAAGAGACTGAGACGTCATATGGCAGCCATCCACCAAACGTGGCAATGGCGCAAGCTGCGTCCCAAGATCTTAGTCAGAGACAACTGGACCTGTCAGATGTGCGGCGTGGTTCTCCGTGAGGGCAGGCGCCACAAGGCAGCAGCTGTGGTGGACCACATCAGGCCATATGACCTTAGGCCAGACCTAGAGCTTGAGCCTGACAACCTCTGGTCAGTCTGCAGGGACTGCCACGATAGGGAATGCAGACGGATCGAGGATAAGGCGCGGAGCATACGTCAGTGGACGCCACGTGGAGCGGACTGGATCGCTTCGGAGAAGATGAGGTTCAGGTTCGTGTCGCTGGACGGGACGGTAGGTGGGCCAGGTGGTCAGCCGCCTCGGGCTTAAGGTAGTGCCATCAGACAGCCGCAGGGGGGGGTGGTAAAAGTGCCACAGGGTCGGTTGGCCGCTACCCGCGCCCAAGCTTCATTTTCGCGCAGATCAGTTTTCAAAGGGGGGTGGGGGTCAATTGAAGAAGCCGGTTTACAAACGCCTCTTTGCCCAAGCTGAAGACGGCGAAGCCCGTGCCAAATTTGCTGACGCTGAATGGAAGGCTCTTTGCGAAGCGCTTGATGCGAACGGCCATCTAAACGAGCAGCGCAAACGCATAATCGACCGTCTGGTGAGGGAGCGCGTTGAATACGAGTTTCTCTATCCTGTCGTGTCCGAGCATGGGCCCATCAAAGTCGGGCCAAATGGTGGCGACGTTTTCAGTGGCGAATGGTCCGCGCTCCAAAAGATCAAAGACCAAATCCTGAAACTCGAAGAGGCGTTGAAACTTACGGTTCCAAAGAGTGATGAAGCCCCCAAAAAACCAAACACAAATGCGCCAGCGCAAAAGTTCCTCGATCGCCTTGGACCCAACTAGCGAATACGCCCGCAAGGTGCTCGATGGAGAGATTGTGGCTGGTAATTACATTAAGCTGGCCTGTGAGCGGCACTTCTCAGATCTGGAGGCAGGGCCAGAGCGCGGATTGTATTTCGATGCTGAAGCAGCGGCTGAGGCCATTGGGTTTTTTCCGGCGATGTTTACCATCGCGGACGGGAACAAGGCGGGAGAACCGTTCCATCTTTTGGAGTGGCATACATTCGTTGTTGGGTCTTTGTTTGGATGGCACAAGAACGGGCGTCTGAGGTTCCGCAAGGCATGGATTGAAACGGGTAAGGGGCAGGCAAAATCACCTTTGATGGGAGGTATTTCGCTATATGTCTGCGGATTTCGGGGCATACCGCGAGCGCAATGCTACGCCATCGCCTCGAAGCTAGATCAGGCAAAAATCCCATTCAAAGATGCGGTGGCGCTTTGCCGTGAGCCGATACCAGAATTGGGTGAGAGCCTGGAAAAAAGGCAAGATGTTACCGTTTCCGGTAAAGGCCAGAACGCTTGGCGCATCGAGTTTCCTCACAACGGATCGTTTTTTGAAGCCAAAGCGACAACCGATAGCCTGTCCGGCCCTCGGCCAGATTGCGTGATCGCTGACGAGGTGCATGAGTTCCAGTCAATGAAGCCGCTTGAATTGTGGGAAGCTGGCATCGCAAAAAAATCGGGATCGGCGTTCATGTTGCTGGGGACAAACACGCCAGCGATTGACCAGATCGTCGGTACGGAAAAATCTGAATATTTCCAGCTCATGCTCAAAGGGATTTATGAAGACGATGAGGCGTTCGCTTACATCGCGCGCGTTGATGATGATGATGATCCATTCCAAGATGAGAGCTGTTGGATCAAAGCCATGCCTGCTCTCGGCGTCACATTCGAATACGACAACGTAAGAGGCCAAGTAAACACAGCTCGGAACGATGAAGCCAAACGGCTCACTGTATCGCGCCTGTATTTCGGGATTCCCGTTGGCTCCAGCGGTTTCTGGGTGGATGAGGCCGAGTGGCGAAAGTGCATTGGAGAGGTCAGTGAGCAGGATATAGAGGGCAAAAAGTGCTTTCTGTCGCTGGATCTCTCGGAGAAAAACGACCTCACGGCTCTTGGCGCGGTCTTCAAGGGTGCGGATGACCGGCTTGCCGCAAAACTCTGGTACTGGACCACGCCGGGTGGTCTTGAGCGGCGCTCCACATTGGATCGCATTCCTTACAAGGTCTATGTCGAAAAAGGCGAGCTGAGCGTCACTGAGTCCGCAGTAATCGACTACGAATTCGTAGCAATGCAGATCAAAGACCTGGTCTCGAAGCACGATGTTGACAGCCTGACGATTGACCCCTCTTTCTGGGAGAAATTCAGAGACGCCTGCGAGAAGATCGGTCTGAAAGTCTGGGTTTACGAAGGGCCAGAGGAGCCGGAAGGCGAGGGGCTTAAGGTTGTTCGCCATTCGCAGGGCACGAAAGTCGCGTTTGGCGAGCGGAATTTGTGCATGCCTCATTCGATCACCCGCCTAACCGACAAGGTTTTGACCGGGGATATCGTGATCGAGACCAACCGCCTGACGCAATATTGCGCGGCCAACACTGTGATCCGCACGGATGCGATTGGAAACCAGATGTTCGACAAGTCACGGCAGCGCGGCCGAATGGATGGAATGATCGCACTGGCGATGGCCACCGGCGCCTCTGAGGGGGTGAAGGTGAAGGCAACTGAGCCGAGCATCTATGAAAACCACGGCATTCGTACCGTGTGAGGGAGCTTGAATGAGCGTGTTTAGCATTTTCCGCCGCAGCGAACCGCAGGCGGCATCTCATTCGTCGGTGAAATCTATGGCGGGCGATCTTGCAGCATTCAACGGCCTTGATGACCCTGCGCTCTATGAGTTCATCCGTACCGGTGGCGGCAACCTTACCGAAAGCGGCGAGACCGTAACCATCAAATCTGCAATGCGAAACACAACCATCATTCGTTGTGTTTCGCTGATATCCTTCTCTATAGGCATGCTGCCGCTTCATCTTCAGAGGAAAGATGACAAGAGCAACGCCACAGAACACCCGTTGTTTCGGCTTCTTCACCGAAGGCCAAACCCCTGGCAGACTGCGTTTGAATTTCGCTCTTTGCTGGAGCAGAGGGCATTGCAGCACGGTGACGCGTATGCTCGAAAAGTCTACAGCGGCAACAAGCTGCTGTATTTGATCCCGATGAATCCGGCGCATGTGACCGTGCGCCAGCGCGATGATTGGTCTCTCGAATACCGCCTGGACCGCCGAGATAAGTCTCCGATGGTTCTGCCCCAGCGCGAGGTCTTCCATCTTCGCTACGGGCTTTCTGATGACGGCATTTCCGGCATCTCGCTGGTGAAACAATCCGCAGAGGCTATCGGCCTAGCATTGCAGGCTGAGAAAGCAGCGGCCCGCTTGTTCCGTAACGGGATGATCGTTGGGGGCGCGTTGAAACATCCGGGAACTCTGAGCCCCGAAGCGTATGAGCGTCTTCGAGCCAGCATGAACGAGGACGCAGGCGCAGAGGGTGCCCATAAATGGAAGATTCTGGAGGAGGGCATGGAGCTTCAGCCTTCTGCCCAGTCTAACAAAGACAGTCAGGCAATCGAGAACCGCAAGCACCAAATTGAAGAGGTCGCACGCCCATTCGGTGTTCCCCGTCCATTGCTTGGGATGGACGATACATCTTGGGGCTCAGGTATCGATGTCCTTGGTCAGTTGTTCGTAAGATATGGGCTCAATCCGTGGTTTGAAGCCTGGCAGCAGGCAATTGAGCGGGATTTGCTCACCGAGCGAGAGGCGGATCTCTATGAAGCCAAGTTCAACCCCGGTGCGCTGCTGCGCGGGTCGATGAAGGATCAGGCGGAGTTTTTCGCCAAGGCGCTCGGTTCTGGCGGCCATCAACCTTGGATGGAATGGCGAGAGGTCCGCGAAGTCATGGATCTGCCGGCAATCGATACGGCGCCGCCTCCACCACCGGGCCTTACAGGAAAAGGAGCTAAAAATGAGCCTTCGTGATCTACCTGACCTCCAGGTCAAGAAGTTGCCTTCAGTATGCGCTTTTGAGGCTGATCCCATCGCGTTGGAGCGTTGGAATGCTGGCGTTCAAGCACGTGACAGCGACGATAACACCATCACAATCCTGGACGTGATCGGCGAAGACTACTGGACCGGCCGAGGGGTGACTTCTGAGCGTATTGCGGCTGCACTGCGCAGGATCGGCTCACAAGACGTTGTTGTTGAGATCAACAGCCCGGGAGGCGACTTCTTTGACGGTATCGCCATTTACAACATGCTGAGAGCGCACCCTCACAAAGTGACGGTGAAAGTGATCGGTCTCGCCGCATCAGCCGCTTCAGTAATCGCGATGGCTGGCGATGAAATACAGATCGGCAAAACTGGGTTCATGATGATCCACAATGCCTGGACCATCGCTCTAGGCAACCGGCATGATCTCATTGAGGCCGCTGAAACGATTGAGCCCTTTGATGATGCCATGGCGACGCTATATGCATCTCGCTCTGGGGATGAGAAATCCAAGGTTATTGCATGGATGGATGACGAGACCTGGTTCAACGGCGAGCAAGCCGTTGAGGTGGGTTTGGCTGATGGTTTCCTCCCAGCGGATGCTGTGACCGAGGACCAAACCAAAGCCAAGGCGATGGAGGGGGTCAACGCGACACGACGCATCGACGCACTCCTCGCTAAATCTGGAATGCCGAGGACTGAACGCCGTGCGCTTCTCTCCGACGCAAAAGGGGGCAAGCCGGACGCTGCTCCAACCGCTACGCACGACGCTGGCGAACTCGCGGCTCTCGCCAAGGGCCTTTTCAAAATCTGAACCAAGGAGAAGCATTATGAATATGCATTCCGCACCCGCGAAGCCTCGCGGGATCGTTGCCGTGCGCGCTGATGCGTCCGGCGATATGAAGAATATCCTGACCAATCTGCAGAAGGACTGGCAGGCCTACAAAGACACGCAGGCTGAAAAAGACAAAGAAGTGGAAAACCGCTTCGATGATGTCGTCACGACCGAAAAGTTTGATCGCATCGACGCCAGCGTTTCGGATTTGCAGGCCGCTGTGGATCAAGCCAACGCCAAGCTGGCTGCTTTCGAAATGAATGGCGGCGCTGAAGGCGAGCGTGATCCTGAGTACAGCGAGTCCTTCAGGGCACACATGCGCAAAGGCGATGTGCAGGCAGCGCTGAACAAAGGTGCCGACGATGAAGGTGGCTATCTTGCTCCTACAGAGTGGGACCGCACGATCATCGATCGCCTGTCCGAGGTTTCGCCGATGCGGCAGATCGCTGATGTTCAGAAGGTCGGCAAATCTGGGTTTACTGTCCTGATCAACCAAGGCGGCACCGGTTCCGGTTGGGTGGGCGAGACTGACGCACGCCCAGAAACGACCACACCAACCCTTGTTGCCTTCACTCTGGGCAATGGCGAAATCTACGCCAACCCGGGCGCCACCCAGCAGATGCTGGACGATTCTGAGATCGACTTGGAGTCTTGGCTTGCTGGCGAAGTCGATACCGAGTTCGCGGAACAGGAAGGCGCAGCTTTCGTTGCAGGCAACGGCACCAACAAACCGGCAGGCTTCCTGAGTTTCGCGACCGGCGGTGTGAACGCAAACCGCAATCCTCTGGGCGCTGTTGAGGTTCTTCCGGCGGCGGGCGCTGCGGTAGTCACCGAAGACGAACTGCTGGATATGATCTACGACATTCCTTCTTCTTACTCGGCTGGCGCGCGTTTCATCATGAACCGCAAGAGTATGGGTAAAGTACGGAAGTTGCGCGATGGTGATGGCCGCCAGCTGTGGCAGCCCTCCAGTCAGGCGGGTCAGCCGTCTCAGTTGCTGGCTCATCCGCTGACTGAAATGCCTGACATGCCTGATATGACCAGCGGCGCGCTTTCGATCGGCTTTGGTAACTTCAAGCGCGGCTACCGCATCATGGATCGCTGGGGTGTGCGGATTCTGCGTGATCCGTTCACAGCAAAACCAAAAGTTCTGTTCTACACCACCAAGCGTGTGGGCGGTGCTGTGATCGATCCTCGCGGCCTGCGTGTCTTGCGGCACGCGTAAATCAATTGATCCGCCCCATCCTGGGGCGGATTTCACCCCTTTCAGGAGACAGAAAATGGCAACGCAAAAAACGGACAAAGACCAGGTTCAGCAGCCGAAACCTCGCCGCGCAATGACCCCCGAGGAAGCGAAGAAACGCGGCCTAGACCCGGCCGCCTATGGCAAGCCGTCCTCAAAATCGAAGGACTAGAAATATATGTTCCGCCCCATTTTGATCACGCCTCCATCCGAGCACCCCATCACCGTTCACGATTGTAAGGAGCATGCCGTTGTTGACTTCAACGAAGACGATGCGCTGATCCTTGGCTACATTGATGCGGCTATGGCAAAGCTCGATGGATACAGAGGTGTCTTGGGGCGGTGCATTATCAACCAAACGTGGCAGCAGGGTTTCCCATGCTTTCAGCGGGAGTTTTTACTGCCTGTCCCAGACGTTTCCGCAGTCTCGATCAAATATGATGACGCCGAAGGCGTTGAGCAGGAAATTCCAGCCGACAGTATCAAGTTTTACCCCGCGCCGCTTGGAACGCTCGTTGTGATTTCGTCCGGGTTTTCGTTTGCGGCATTGGAGTCCGGCAACCGGGCGCCGGTTAGGGTTGAGTTCACTGCGGGCTTTGGCGGAGCGGGTGATGTACCCCAGCCCATCAGGGTTGCAATTCATCAGATTGTCACCCGTCTTTATGAGGACCGGTCAGGCGATAATGGCGATCTCAGTGCATCGGTCATGAGCCTCATCAGCAACTACCGGTGGACCCGCGTATGATGCGCGAGAACGTAGCTTTCGATGCTCCGGTGCTTTCTCCGGATGGCTCTGGCGGTCATGAACGCGAATGGGTGAAGCGCTATTCCTGTCGCGCCAAATTCATCTACTCGCGGGGATCTGAAGCTGTTTCGGCCGCACGCTTGGAAGGTCGCGCAATCTATAAAATCAAAATCCGTCAGTGTGATGCATCAAGGGTCATTAAGACGGATTGGCGCATGCGCGACACACGTCGAAGCGAGACCTACAACATCCGTGAAGTTGACGCGATCACTGACCCGAAGTGGGTCTATTTGACCGTGGAAAGTGGGGTGGCGCAATGAGTGCTTCCGTAGAATTGCAATCTCTGGTCTACAGCACCCTTATCGCGGACGCAGGCGTTTCTGCGCTGGTGGGTGACAAGGTATTCGACGGCCGTCCCGACGAAACTCAGTATCCGTGCATCACTTTTGGTCCGATGGATATGAGCCCCGATGATATGGAGGGCATCTCGGGCCGAGAAGAGACGATACAGATCGATATTTGGTCCCGCGACGGGGGGCGGCTTCGCCCGTGCAAAGAGATCGCAGATGCTGTCAAGTCGGCGCTTCACCTGGCGGATCTGTCTCTCGCGACGAATTGTCTTGTGAAGGTTGAGGTCGAAAGCATGCGCGTGTTTCTGGATCGCGACGGCCTCACTGCTCACGGCGTCGTCAGCGTGATGGCCGATATCGAAGAAGCCTGATGGTCGAAGGTCTTGACCGGTTCAATCGCCGCTGGAAGTCGATCCCGAAAAACGCGCGTATCAATGTGCGCGCCGCGATGGAAGATGCCGCCACGGACATCGTGGAAGAGATGTGGTTGCGCGCGCCATATGATGATGGTGTTCTCGCGGCTTCCATCGGATGGACCTGGGGGGAAGCACCGGCTGGATCTTTAACCATCGGAACCGTTGGCGGCCGCGAGTACGGCGCGATGCGCATCACGATATTCGCAGGCGGGGGCGATGCATTCTATGCGTGGTTTCAGGAATTTGGGACGCAGGATATGCCTGCAAACCCGTTTTTTTACCCAGTTTGGCGGGTGCGCCGGAAAAACGTCAGATCCCGTATTTCTCGCGCGATCAGCAAGGCTATCCGCGAGAGTTAAGTCCGCTCATCAAAGAGGGAACTCCGCATGAAAGTCATTATTGTGAACGACACGACCTATCGCGTGTCTTCAGCGGTTTCGCAGTCATTCAAGGCGAAACCTGACCCTTTGAACCTTCCAAAGAAGACCGCACAGGCCCTCATCAATCGTGGGGATGCAGTGCTTTTCGACCCAGAAACCAAGCATCAAGGAGATTGAAATGGGAACGGGAAAACAGACCACACGGCTGGTCATTCAACTTGGCGACGGCGCTGATCCAGAAGTCTTTGCACATACCTGCGGCGCAAACGCGTTCGGCGTGACGCTCACCAACAACCTCGGCGAAAACGTCGTCTTGGACTGTGACAATCCTCTGGACGTCCCAGCTGCGATTGTGCGCCATCTGGAAAGCCAAGATACCAGCGTCACGATTGCGGGCATGGTTGCCATGGAGTCGTGGCCCACTTGGCGCGCATGGGCCGATACAGGCGCTGAGAAAAACATCCGGCTGAATATCGATGAAAGCGCCGCAAACAACGGCGGCCACTGGACGCTGCCCGCATTTTTGCAGCAATTGGAGATCAACAAGCAGAGCAGCGGCAAGGTGTCGTTCTCGGCCAGCATCAGTGGCGCCGGTCAGCGCGTATGGGCTGACGCAACCTGATGGCGGAAGTTGTTCGTGAATGGGCCGGAAAGCCTCGGTGCTTCCGGCTCGACTTCGGGAAGGTCATGGATCTCGAACAGGCCGCTGGCGAGGGCATCGGCGCGATTTTCCTGGCGGTGATCGGTGGGCAGTTCAAGGCGGCCTACGTGTATCACACAATTCGCCTTGCGCTGATCGGCGGCGGTGAGCGGATTGTCGATGCTGACATGCTGATCAAAGGCCATTTTGACCTGCGGCCTTACATGGAGAATGCGGCCCTAGCTGGTGAAATCCTGACCGCCTTGATGGCAGGGATTGAGCCTACTGAAAGCGACGAAGATACCGAGCCGCAAGGCCCGATGGTGTTCTCTGAAGTCAGTCAGATTTGTCAGGTGTTCAACATGTCCCCGCTCGATCTACGGGCGATGGAGTATGCAGACTTCGTGAATATGATCCGCGGCTTCAACGCAGGCAGCGAAGAGAAAATCCCACACATGAGCGAGGAGGAATTTGAAGACATTCTCCGTCGCTATGAGCCAGAGAAGTAAACCGCATGACCCGTTCCGTTGAAGACGCTCTTGTTGTTCGCATGGAAGCTTCGCTGCGCAAGTTTGAGCGGCAGATGGAGCAGGGGCGCAAGGCGGCGGTCAATTCGGCGCGGGGCTCTGAGGCTGCTTGGAACAAGGCGGGCAATCAGATTGCAGCGAATTCAAACCGCGCGGCGACTGGCTTGCAGCGACTGACAGCGGTCTCCAAGCAGCAAAGGTTTGTGATACAAAACACAACCAATCAGATCAGCGATATGGCTGTCCAGTGGGAGATGGGCACTGATGCGATGCGGATTGCTGGGCAACAGTTGCCGCAGACCATCGCGGGCTTTGCGGTTTTGGGGGGCACCATAGGTGCTGTCGCGCCTGTAATCAGCGCCTTGATTGCCATCGGTGCCCCCGCAGCGGCCATGTTTCTAAACATTGGTGAGAATGCCGAAGAGGCGGGGGAGGAGACGGAGAAGTTTGGCGACAAAGTCAGGTCCGCAATTTCTGCTCTGTCTGACGTCGAAAAAGCGCTGTCCAACCTCGCAGAGGGCGGCCTGGAGCACCTGATCGAAAAATACTCTGATGCGTCAAAGGCAGTCCGTGACCTGCAATCTGACCTGCTCGAGCTTGAAGTAAGAGCCGCAAAAATAGAGGTGGGAGAGGTCATTGATGACGCGCTTGGGGATGACTTCAAGGCATCATTAGAGAAGATCTTTGGGGGTGTTGGCGGCGCTGTTGCCGAAAGCACCCGCAAAGAGTTTGCCGCGCTCGAAAATGAGATATTGGCAGTGCAGTCGAGTATTGAGCAGCGTGAAGGTGTTGGCCTCATCGTTGATCCGTCAGAGCATCGACTGCTCAAAGAGATGCGGGAAGAGCTCGCGCTTTTGAATGGCGACCTCTCAGCGGCGGGAGACCTAGCATCTGAGATCGAAATAGATCCTTCGCTATTGGTTGACATTGATGCAGCTCGTAAGCGGCTTAAGGGCGCTGTTGATGAGGCTGATTTCTCTGGCGTGGCTGATGGGCTGAATACGGTGCGTATGCTTCTCCAGCAAATTGGGGATGATATAGATCAAGGGGTCATCGACGAGATGATCAAGGCTGAGGATGTTGTGCGTCAGGCAGCAGCGAGATTTGATCAGGCGGGCGAGGCGGTAAAGCTTATCAAGGACGAGGCGGGTGGCATCGGTGTTAGTTTTGACGGTGCGATTCAGGCCGCTCAAAGCCTGAATCAGGAGCTTTGGGATGCGGTCTCAGCTGCGAGTAAGCTCTCAGGGAATTCAGTTTCAGGCGGTCGTGGAGGAGACCCAAGGTCGTTTGAAAATGATCCCTACTGGAAAGAGCGGTACTTTCCTGATCCTGAAAAACCCCAGAAGAAGACCCGCACTAAATCTCCGCGATCCAGCAGGGATACCAGCGGTCTGCGTGAGGCAGAAAGGCTTTATGAAAGCACGCGCACAGAGGCGGAGCGGTATGCGACTGAACTTGAGCGTATCAACGATCTGCACCGCAGGTTTCCAGAGATCATCACCAGCGACGTGCGGGATCGGGCGATTGGCGCTCTGAAGGAGAGTGCCACAGAAGTCGGTAAGATTGCACAGATGATGGGGCGTAGCTTTGAGGACGCATTCACCAGCCTTGTCACCAGCACAGGCAAGGGCAGCGATGCTCTACGGGCTTTTGTCGCGGACCTCACAAGAATGGCAGTGCGCGGGGCCGCAGCTAATTTTGATATCTCCGGGCTGATCACAGGGTTGGCCGGTGGTGGAACTGGGGGAAGTGCATCGGGCGGTTTGTTGGGCGGTGCAATTATCCCTGGCATTCTGCACAGTGGTGGGGTTGCCGGTCGTGATGGTTATGGTCATGGGCGAGCGTTTTCGCCTTCCACTTGGTCGGGCGCTCCTCGCTACCATGAAGGAGGGATCGCTGGACTGAAGCCTGGGGAGGTTCCCGCGATCCTGAAGAAGGGTGAGCTGGTGGTGCCTGAAGGCGGCAGCATGCCGGTCATGCAGCCTTCGGCTTCTGGCGACTTGGTTGTGAACATCCACAACGCTCCTGAGGGTGATCACAGGGTAAGCCGATCTTCCGATGGTCGGGAGCTCAATATTGTCTTGGAAGATGCCGCAATCAAAGCGGTTACGGGGCCAAAGGGGCAGCGTGCTATGGGGCAGACCTATGGCCTTAGAACTCGTGGTTTGGGGGGCTGAATATGGCAGATTGGCCTAGTGGAATTCCGTTTTGCCCCGTGTTGAGCACTTTCAACGAGACAATTGAGGACTCTGTGTTGAGAACGCAAATGGACTCCGGTCCAGATAAAACACGGCGTCGGTTTACCGCCGTACCGACAAATATCAGTTTCGATCTTCGGCCGATTTCACATGTTCAATACGCCGAGCTCCAAGCATGGTTTCGAAATAGCTTGGGCGGGGGTGCTCTAGCGTTTTCGGCCAAACACCCGCTGACCGGTGTGGATGGGGATTTTCGTTTTCGGCGACCATTTCGAGCGCGGTTCTCTGGGCACAAGGTTGCGATCCGCCTTGAATTGGAGCTCTTGCCATGAGGTCAACACTCAGCCCTCAGATGCTCGATGCCATGCATTCGGAATCCACCGGCGAGGTGTTTCTTCCACTGGTCAAGCTGACACAAGACGGGTGGGATGATGCCATCCGGCTTGTGCCAAACACAGAGAAGATCACCCACATGGGTGAGAGCTATGACCCGCTCGCATTTGATATCGGCCTGCCAGATGAAGAGGCCGAGGGCATTCCGGTTCTAAATTGGGTTGCGGATAACACGGATCGCCGACTGGTAGAGGCGCTACGCCTTGTACGCGGGGCAGTGCAGGCGCGCATTGTTTGGATCTTGGCGAGCAACCCTGACCATATCGAGATCGGCCCGATTGAGGTGGAGATGCGCGCCGCTCAATACGATGCGCAAAGGGTGACAGGCACAATGAGTGTCGAGCCGGTCATGGAGCTTCAATTTGGCCATATGGTCATGAACCCCGCAAACGCACCGGCGCTATTCTGATGTGGACAGATGATTGGATCGGCATCCCCTACCAAGATCTTGGCAGGGGGCCTGATAGCTATGACTGCTTGGGGCTATTCGTAGAGTTGCAACGAGTGCAGCACGATCGAGAAATTTATGACCCGTTGTGCAGTGTGGGTGAGGCAGCGCGGTATGAGATCGCTGAGCAATCCAAGCCGCTGTGGCGCGAGGTTTCTGAGGCGCAGGCCGGAGACGCTTTGTTGTTTCGGGTGCGCGGTCGGCCACTACACATCGGCTACGCGGTCAGCGCCCGGCTGATGCTGCACACCAGCGCGCAAAGCGGCGGCAGTGTGCTTGAGGACTTCACCACTTCCAAATGGGGCGCGAACCTTGAGGGGATCTATCGATATGTTGGATAGCGTCGGGCGTGTTGAGGGATTTGCGCACACGCACCCACTGCGCACGGATAAGGAATTTCGCCGACCGATCTCCATGCATGAAGGCGTGACCATCGCTGAGATTGTGCGAGATTGCGGAATCGAAAAACGCTTTTTGGCAGATGTTCAGGTGGTTTTGAGTAGGGGCAAGAACCGCTCAATTGTGCCGATGGATCAGTGGTCGAAGGTGCGCCCGAAAGCAGGCGCATTCATTGAAATCGGGCCTCAGGTCGGTGCGCTGGCGGGGGCGGCCTTGGCGGCGCTGCTACCAAGTGCGGCAAGCTTTGTTGCTGGAACCGCATTGGGTCTAACGGCTGGCACTTTGACCTATGCTGTGGCTTATGCAGGTGTGACGATTGTCGGGTCGCTATTGATCAACGCACTGATCCCGCCGCCATCGCTGCCCGGGCAGACCAACGACAACCCCAACTTCACCATCACTGGCCAGTCAAACGCAGAGAGCCGCTATGGCATCTATCCAACGGTTTTAGGCCGCCACCTGATGTATCCGCCGAAAACCGCGCGCGGCTACACAGAGGGTGGCCCAGAAGACATCTACTATCGTGGTCGCTTTACCTTTGGCTATGGGCCTGTTGCGCTGGAAACTCTCAAGATTGGCACCACGCCGATCACTGATTTTGAAGACATCGAAATAGAGTTCCTGAATGTCGATCAGGCGGAAACGCTGAAACACATGCCTGATCTTGCACCCATGGTGAAAGCCTGGCGCACAGGCACGCAGCACATGTCACTTTACCCGGATGATATCGCCGAAGATGGGTATTCTGTGAGGCTTCTACAGAACACTCCGGTGGTCAGGAGAACGCGAGATCGCGCGATTTCTGCGACTGTGGATATCACCTATCAGGGCCTAACAACCATCGGCAAAAAAGGTGGGCGCCATAACCGCACTGTTGAGGTCGCTTTTGCGTATCGCCTTGTGGGTGCGACTGCCTGGATTGACGCTGGCACAGAAAAGCACACAGGCCGCTCAACGTCTAACTTGCGGTTCAGTAAGACCTTCGACTTCGGCAGCGAGGGTGAATATGAAATCCAAATCACGCGGATTACTTGGGATAGTGACGAAACCACGGTTCGCGACGACGCGTTCTTGACCGCTATTCGTTCGGTGCAAACTGGTGAGTTGCCGAGCCACGAACACATCTCCGAGATTGCACTGCGTATCAAAGCAAGTGATCAGCTCAACGGTCAAATCGATACGCTGAACGGTGTTGTTCTCCAGATGGCTCCGGTCTGGGATGGCTCCTCTTGGAGCGCTCTGCAGCCTGTTCGACACCCCGCTTGGATATTTGCGCGCACGCTGATGGGGCCAATGTTGAGCCGCCCTCAGAATGCGGCAAAGCTTCAACTGCAGGATTTGCGGGATTGGTATCTAGAGGAGCCACATTGGACCTGTGACATGGTGATCGACCAGCCCACGCAGGTTGGCGAGATCTTGAGCCTGATTTGCGGTGCTGGCCGCGCAAGGCGAACACTGCGTGATCTAAAGTTCTCGATCATTCGGGATGGCGCTGATGGGCCGGTAGTGCAGCAATTCAGCCCGCGCAACTCTTATGGCTTCCAAGGCTTAATCACGTTTCCGAAGGAGATCCACGGATTTCGGGTGCGCTGCATCTCTGAGCGCCTTGGCTGGCAGCAGGATGAGATCGTTGTCTATGCCGATGGATATGACGCGACCAACGCCACCGAGTTTGAGACGCTTGATCTCCAAGGTGTGGTTTTGGCGGAAAGCGATGCTGACGGCGGCAATGCGTGGCGGTTGGGACGGTATCATTTGGCCCAAGCTATTTTGAGGCCTGAAACCTTTGAATGGAACTCGGACCTAGATCACCTGCGCGTCAACATGGGCGACAAAGTGCGCCTTGTGCATGACGTTCCGCTGATCGGGGTTGGAGCGGGCCGTATCGCAAGCGTGAACACGCACAGCAACGGCGACATTGCGAGTTTCGTTCTGGATGAATTCATGTCTCCAACCGGATCATCCTTTCGGGCGCGCATCCGCACCGCGCTCGGGAATGAGGTGGTGGTAACTGCTGCCCCGCCAAGCTCTTTTGGTGGTGTTTGGACTGTACAGGACTTTGTGTCGGGCGATGCTGTTGCCCCCGGGGATCATGTTGTCATCGAAGAGGTGGGGCAGGAAAGCATGGAAGTGCTTGTTCAGTCGATCCAGCATCAACCCAATGGCCAAGCCCGTCTAGTAGGGGTTCCGGCGGCTCCTGCGGTTTTGCAAGCCGATCAGGGCACAATCCCAACCTATACGCCCACGATCACAAAAGTGGTGCCCAACAGCAATTTGAAGCCTCTCGCGCCACGCATCATCGAGGCCTACGCGGAGAATGAAATTCGCGCCAATGAAGCAGGTGACCGCTCGGTGCAGGTGTTTGGCAAGGTTAAGTGGATACCGGGCGAGGCGTTCAGCGCCGATGATTTCCTGGTGTATGTGACGGAGCCAGATGGCAATCGCTCCAAGATTGCAACGACCGCCGAGCAAGGCATTCGCTTCGAGCTTCCGGAATTGGGGCGCTACTCTATCGAGATCATTGCGCGCAATCGCGCTGGGATTTCTTCCGCTGGATTTGCGCAGATTGAGCGCAAGGCCTCGGGCGAGACGCCTGAAGATGTGTCAGATTTTCGTTCCAACATTTCCGGTGATCAGATGCAGCTTAAATGGCCTTCTGGTGAGGCGTTGGTTTCGCACTACCACTTGCGACGGTTGCCGCTCGACGCAGATGGCGGCTGGGGGCAGTCAGCTTTGGTTGATGATCAGATCATCGCCAATCAGTTTTCGATGCCCGCGCGGGATGGCCGATATCTTATCAAAGCGGTGTCGCTCTTTGGGCGGGAAAGCCGCACTGCAACGGAGCTGCGGGTAGAAAGTGCCGGTTTGGCCGCGCACAATGTGGTGCTCGATGTAAGTGAGCATCCAAGTTACGCCGGAACGCTTTCGCCAAGCCTTATCCGAGATGATGGCCAGCTCCTGCTCAATGCAACGGGTGATGGTGTCGGGGACGCGCTGGAAGGGGTTTATGAGTTCGCCGATGTGGTAGACCTTTCTGAGGTCTATTCCTCCCGTGTTACGGCGGATGTGCGCGGCTTCGGGTTCTTGGTTGACAACGTCATGTCCTCTTGGACCTCGCTGGCAGAACTCGACAATCTGACAGGGACGGGCAATGACACCTGGTCCATAGAGGTGGAGCTATCGATAACGCGGGATGATCCAAATTCCGGCAGCGCGGTTTGGAGTGATTGGCAGCCATTGCAGGTGGGTGACTACATTGCCCGCGGCTACCGGTTCCGCGCCAATCTCAAGAGTTTCTCCTCTGGTGTAGCAGTACGGATCAATCAACTTTCGGTTATGATCGACATGCCTGATCGGGTTCTTGGAGCCGATGACGTTATTTGCCCTCAGGCAGGGGTGCAGGTTGATTTCGATCTGCCGTTCAAGGCTAAGCCAGCGATCACAGTCGATGGTCAGGGGCTGCCCACGGGGGCAGTTTCTATTCGCACCAACGTGACGCGATCAGGGTTTCACCAGCGATATGAAGATCAACAAGGCAATCCAATCAACTGCACATTTGATTGGGTCGCCAAAGGCTTTGGCCGAACGATAGTGTAAGGACATTTCATGGCGCGAGCAGACTTTAGCGACATCGATCCCGGCCAAACATCCGGGGTCGATCTGGCAGACCTTCTTGGCGATTGGGCGGACGCATTGATCAGCACGCATGCTGGTTCAGCCAGACCCACCTATGCGCAGCCTGGCACCCTTTGGGTTAAGACAGGAGTGCCGAACAACGAGTTGATGTATTTCACCGGAACGGTAGATCTTCCGCTTTTTAGGCTTACAGACTCGGGTGCCGTTGCCACAAATGCCGAGCTTGTTGGCGGCGAGGCTATTACAAAGTTCTTGCGCACCGATATAGATAGCATTGCCCAAGGGGTAGTGACATTTGAAAATTCGCTCCGCGTTGGTCGAGATGGTGGCGGGGCAAGCGTTGCTCAGTTTTGGAATGATGGGGGAAAACGCTGGCAAAATATGTTCTTTTCGAACGTTTTGCTGGACTGGTTTTTGCAAGACGCGGCAGGAACATCGCGGCGGATCTGGCACGCAGGGAACCACGGGGCTGCCTCTGGGCTCGATGCCGACCTGCTAGATAGTCTTCATGCCTGGCAATTCCTGCGCCGCGACATTGCCGCAAACATGTTGGGACGCCTTAGCCTTGAGGTGCCAGCAGATGAGCAGCTCAGGATAGGTCACAACACTGGCGCCGCTAGGTCGGCTTTGATCTCCATTTTCGATGGATTGGTCACACAACGCGGGTATCTTCAGGCGCGCAGTGACCGCCTGAGGCTAGGGCATGTCGGGGGTGCAGTTCTAGACTTGCTCGGCTCAGGAAACGCCCGTTTGGACGGGCACCAGATCCATCATGACGGCAATCAACTAGAGTATGTTTCGCCGGAAACGACAGTCGGTGCAGGATATACCGTCACCTTCAATCACGGTCTTGGCTCTCGCCCCCGGAAGATCGATCTATTTCTCGTCTGCAAGACAGCGCATCACGGCTACGGCGTTGGAAATGAGGTACGCATTCCGAGTGGCGAAGCGTTCTCGAATTGGGGAGCGCAAGCGTACACGACCAACGACACCCAAATCCGCGTCGTCTATGGCGCGGCCGGGCTTGCGGTGCTGAATGCAGCCAACGGTGTGCGTGGAACGATCACCGGCAGTGACTTCGGAAAATGGCGACTGAAAGTGAGGGCATCCTAATGAGCCAGCAGGAGTTTTTCTTTGTCGATAATGCAACAGGGGCGCTGCGAGGGTCATTCGTCGGCTCAGCCGATGAGGCTGCCGCGCATCTCGTTGCCGAGTTCGCAGGTGGCGGGGTTTCCATTGCAAATGAGCCGCCAGACGCGCCAGCTATAGCGCCCGTTTTGTCGCCAGTACGGTTTGAGTGGTTGCTTGCCTACACGGGGCTGGATGATGTTTGGGAGGCGCTCATGGCAACGCTCAAAGAAACTGATCGGGTGGCATTTGCGACCTTGAAAGCGCAGCGTGCAAAGACGCAGTTTCACCTCTCTGTGACGTTGGCGGTGGTTGATCAGTACCGCGATCAGGTCATGGCACTAATGCCAGACGCTCAAATCTCAAACGCAGACATCACCGCCGCATGGGCGCTGGCTGCTGAGGCTCAGGTGTAGGCGCGGCGCACCGTATTTGGAATTTATTGGCGTCACCAAGATGCCTGTTGGGACTTTCAGCCAACTTAAAGAGGGCAATGAATCATGAAATATGAACTTCTGGGCTCCGCTTCGGTGGGCTTATTTGGCGTGGCCGGGTCTTGGCTAATCGCGAACGGATCATCCTGGCCGATGGTCTTGGCGGCGCTCTTGGGCGCTGCCGCTGCTGTGCTTGATCTCAGCCCATGGGGTGTGCGCAAAGCACTTCTCCTCTTGTTGTTCAATACGATTGTTGGGGCGTTTGGCGTGCCGATTGCGCTGCACATGTTCAAACAGGATTTGAGTATGCTTCCATTGGGAGCCAGTTTCTTGCTTCCGTTCCTTGTCGGGTGGGTTGCGCACTCCTTCTTCTCGGAATTCCGGGAACCATTCATCACGATTATCACCAAGTTCTTGGGAAAGTTGGGGGGTGCCAAATGAAACCGTCCCTCCTGAAGGCGCAGAAGATCGCGCGCAGCCGCACGGTCCGCCTAATCAAATTTATTTGTGCCGGGGCTTTTTGGGCGCTGCTCCTCTACAGCGCCGTCACTCACGCCTAAACCCTCTTAGCAAAAATCGGAGATTGCCATGAAACTGGCCATTGTCGTCGGGCACAACGCCCGCGCCCAAGGTGCTGTGCGCCGTGATACGGGTGAAACAGAATTCTCTTGGAATAGCCGCCTTGCAGAGATCATCGAGGATCGCGCCGGCCGCTTTCCGGGCGTGTTTGTGAGAACCTTCTTTCGTGAGGATGTGGGCAGCTATCGCCGCGAGCTTCGCGAGGTCTACCGTCAGGTGGATGAGTGGGGGGCAGAGGCATCCTGTGAGCTGCACTTCAACAGCCACAGCACCACCAGCGCGACCGGCACAGAAACTCTGACCAGCGGCACGCCGTTGTCACGACAGTTTGCGATAGCCGTGCAGCGAGAAATGCTTGATGCACTTGGGTTGCGTGATCGCGGCTTGAAGACCGTCTCACGGACGGATCGCGGCGGCAAAAGCCTGTTCGTGGGGCGCGCGCCCGCGATCTTGATTGAGCCTTTCTTCGGCTCATCGCCCAAAGGGCTGGCGGCTACGGATGAGCATGACGAAATGGTGCTGTTGGCTGATGCCATTCTGCGCGGCGCTTCACGGGTGTTTGTGTGATCCGGAGCATTATGCGGGGCGGCGCTGCTTTGGTGGCGGCTAGCTCGATTGCAGGGCTGATCTGGTTGGTGCGCGACTACGCCAACGACAAAGCCGCACTTAAACTGGAGCGTGCCGCGCGCATCGCCGCAGAGGCCAGCCTTGAGCGCGCGGAAGAGGCCGCTGCGGTTCATCGCGCCCATCTGGCGCGTGCTGCCGATCAGGAGCGCCAAGTCCAAGAAATCCGCAATGAGCTTCAACAAATGGAGGGCCGCGATGCGCCTTTGTCTCCTTTGCTGCGCGCTACTGCTGAGCGCCTGTGGCCGCCAGAATGAGCCGACGCTCAGGCCTGAGCTGCACAATGTACCGCCTGACCTATTGCAAGCATGCCCCGGCTACTTGGGGCCGCGCCCGCAAGACGAAGGGCAGATCTCGGATGCATTGGTAGCGGAACATGCTGGCCGCCTCTGTGCCAACGGCAAGCTCGCGGCAATTGACGAAATTCTAAACGCCGGTCCTCGGTAGGTGGTGAGAACATGGATATTCCAACTTATGACTTCACGGTGAAGCAGGGAAACACTGGCACCGTCCAGAATGTGGAGGGCATCGTTGTCCGTCTCTCCCCGTCAGAGCCCTTTGCCGCTGCCGATGGTGACATCGTGTTCTATGCCTTCTGGAACCACGAGACACGTCTTCGCCTGTCCAAGAGCGGCAATGAACTGACTGTCGAGGATGAGACTGGGCGCATCATTGTGCCGATCTCCGCAGCGACGTTTGAGGATGTGCGCCCCGGCACGCGCATCCAGTACGAGATGGAGCATCAGATCAACGGAAGCGAGCGGACCTTTCTGCAAGGTGAAATCGAACTGCTGCACGGCTTCAATGACTGAGCAGGCCAAGGGCGCGGCGCAAGTCGGCGAGTCTGATATTGATGAGGGTTCAAGCGAGCGCCGGCCGCCCCTCACCGCTGACCTTGAGAGGATGATATCTGAAGATCGCTTCGACCTCTCCAAACCCACAAACAAAAAGTACGAAGGTGACGCATGAGCGATGTTGTAGAAGTCCTCGTTGAGGGCGCCATTGAAGTTGTTGTCGAGGTGAGCCCGCTTGTTGTGCCTGGCGACGGTGGGTCGGGGTCGGGCGCGAAAGGCGATCCCGGAGACTCCGCATATCAAATCGCGGTCGCGGCGGGCTTTGTGGGCACAGAATCCGAATGGTTGGCCTCTTTGGTTGGCGCTGCCGGCGCAGATGGAGCGTCGGCCTACGATGTCGCGGTTGCGGGTGGATACACCGGGACGGCGGCGGAATGGCTGGCAACCCTTCAGGGTCCGCGGGGGGCTGACGGTCAGGATGGGGCAAGCGGGGCAAATGGTGTGGATGGCCAAGACGGGGCTTCGGCATATCAGATCGCTGTCGCAGGCGGTTTCTCTGGGTCTGAAGCTGCTTGGCTTACCTCTCTTGTGGGGGCAGATGGCGCGTCCGCCTATCAGGTTGCCTTGGCAAACGGCTTCGTAGGTACTGAAGCTCAGTGGCTGGCTTCCTTGGTAGGGCCTTCGGGTGACGGCTCTGGCAGTGGGCAGGATGGTAATTCTGCCTATGAGGTGGCGACCCTAAATGGTTTCGTGGGAACGGAAGCGGAATGGCTTGCCTCGCTTGTCGGTGCTGACGGACAGGATGGGGCGGCGGGCCAAGATGGGGATAGCGCCTTCCAAATCGCGCAAGCTGAAGGGTTTTCTGGCACTCAAACGCAGTGGCTCGCTTCGCTGGTTGGACCCGCCGGGGCGAACGGTTCGGACGGAGCAGACGGCCAAGATGGAGCCTCGGCCTATCAAGTGGCTGTCTCGGGTGGGTTCTCCGGAACGCAGTCACAATGGCTGGCATCGCTCGTGGGTGCGCAGGGCGCCGCGGGAGTTGATGGCGCGGCAGGTTCGGATGGTGCATCAGCGTATCAGGTGGCGGTCGCAGAAGGTTTCTCTGGCACAGTGTCGCAATGGCTGGCGTCTCTTGTCGGGGCGGCGGGGGCAGATGGGTCAGATGGCGCGCCGGGTGCTGACGGCCAGAACGGCACAAACGGAACAGATGGCGATGATGGAGCGTCGGCGTATGAGGTTGCTGTCACGAACGGATTTGTCGGCACTGAGGCGGAATGGCTTGCCTCTCTGAAGGGAGATACCGGTCCGGCAGGATCTGGCGGCGGTTCTGGCGTTTCCTCTTTCGCGCAGTTTATTGGCACGTCAGATACAAACATCACTTCGAGCACTGATTTTCTGCTGATTAGCGCTGCATGGGCCGCAGATATTGCTTCATCTGACTTTAGCATAGCGGCTAGTGGTCATGCGATTATCTGCAATTTCGACGGTGTTGTTGATGCATCTGCCATGATCCGCGGGACCTCTTCCGGTCAACGCGCAGGTCCAGAGGTGTCTTTCGCCTTGAATGGTGCACGCATCGGCGGCTTGACCTCCACAGGCTACATCCGGAACGCAGATGGCCACAATGAAGCCTCTCACACATTGCGCCGCTTGGTGCAGGTGACAACAGGCCAAGAAATCTCGGTTGTGGCTCGCAGGGGTACGACCGTAGTGGCGCCGGTCTATCTTTCTGCATCAGACAGCCTGCTGACGCTTGTCAGGCTGCAGTAGCCCCATGCAACTGCTTGATAGCGACCGGTCAGCCATTCTCCAGATCCAGTACGAGTTTGGAATGGCGCGCGGTCCCGCAACCGCGTTCTGGCTGTTGCGCGAGCGGGCAGGGAAGCCGGTGGATCACGTGCAGATCGATGATGCAATCGACGCCTTCAACGGCGCCGCACGGGAACGGGATATCCGCAACGTGATCAAGCATGTGAGGGCGGCCCTGCGGAAGACCGAGAACTCCCCCACCATCAAGACGATCTACGGCGGCGGCTACGTGCTTGAGTTGCCCGACGAAGAGACCTGACCTCACAGCAGAAAGGAACTCCCCATGAAACGGATGATCATTGCCGCTCTGGCGGCCCTGTTGGCGTGCCCTACCGCAGCGCAGACCGCGCGAAACTGCGCTGCCCGTGACAAGGTGGTGGATAGACTTGCGGAGAAGTATGGCGAATCCCGTCAGGCGCTAGGTCTTGGCGCGGAGGGAGCCATGGTGGAAATCTTCGCCTCCGAGGAAACAGGCAGTTGGACCATCACCATGACAATGCCAAACGGGGCGACATGTTTGATGGCCACTGGGCAGGCGTTTGAAAGGCTGTCTGAGGTGCTACCAGAGCAGGGCGACGACACTTAAGGCTCTATTTGGTCACCAGCCTCATGCTGTATGGCCTACGCCCGCATTGGGAGCAGATCATTCGCCACATGATGTCTCTCATGGTGGCCTTGGGGCCTAAAAGCTCCAATAGCTGATCGCGCGAAAAGCCCCGGCTATGGGTGCAGATATAATCCTCACAGCAGACCCATATCGACTGTGTGTCGCTTAGTTCCGCTACAGGGCTGGGAACTACCTCGTATCGGCCAAGTCTATCGCGGGGGTGTTGCACGTCTCTGATCCGTCAAACCAACTCGAATCCTTTTTGCCAATTTCTTGCCAAAATACCTAGAGAGTTCTTGGGATGTTCTAGGATGTTTTTGCCAAGCGGCAAGCGCTTGGCGGCTAGCGGCGCATCGCCTAAGTCTCTTATTTTATTGAGATTTATGGCGGAGACGAAGGGATTCGAACCCTCGAAACGGTTTCCCGTTTACTCCCTTAGCAGGGGAGCGCCTTCGACCACTCGGCCACGTCTCCGCGGACCCGTATATGTGCAGGCCTGACGGGACACAAGACCCAAAAACACGTTTTCAAGAATTCCTTGAGTTTCGATGTCACGCCTCGCAAACGTTCCTGCGACTCGTAGTGTGTGAGGCCTTCAGACCAGGAAGCCGAAGCGAGTATGTGCTTAGGCGCAGCGCACTAATGCGGAGTGGTTCTGTTGCTAGAAGGTCCAGCCGTGGTAACAGACTCGCAATCAATGAGTGAAATTTGTGACAGTCTGCTATTGTGGCAAGCCATTGGCTTAGAATAAAAAATGTACAAGTATCTGTTGATATGTCCGCGTTAACTTCGCGCTGCTACACAACCCATCACACCCACGCGAGGATGGCTGCGCGCGGCAACGATGCTGTGTTACGCTAATCTCAACTGAAATGATCACGTTATTAGGAGAGTTATCGTGAAGTGGCTAATTGCACCTGCCTTTGTGGCACTGACCTCGACCATGGCCTTTGCTGGCGAGCAGTATGTTGACGAAACCGGCTACGCCGTTTCGGGTTACGATGTTGTAGCCTATTTTGGGCTTGAACAGGCCCCTGTAGGCAGCGCGCAGCCAGCAGCAGTTCCTGGCAACAAGAGCATCACCGCTGACTACAACGGCGCGACCTTTGCTTTTGCCTCTGAGAAGAACAAAAAGGCTTTCTTGAAGGATCCGGAAAAATACGCTCCGAAATATGATGGCCACTGCGCATATGGTGTGTCCAAAGGCGGCAAGGTTCCTGGCAACCCGAACCTGTGGCGGATTGTTGACGGTAACCTCTATCTCAACATCACCAAAAATGTGGTAGGCTTCTGGGAAGAAGATATTCCGGGGAATATCTCGCTGGCACAGGGCAACTGGGGTGGTATTGAATCAAAAGCGGCGTCAGACAGCACGATCCCTAACTTCTCGTCGCCTGCGCCGACAAACTAAGGCGATACTATGAGGCTCTCACGACGGTCTGTGCTCGCGCTTGGAGGCGCGGCTGCAGTTGGGGTGGGGGCTTCGTTCATGCTGCCCACTTCGCGTGCGGATGTGGCGCACATCATGACACCTCAGGAAGCTTTTCAAGCTGCAGAAAGAGGTGACATCCTGCTTGTAGATATTCGCCGCCCTGATGAATGGGCGGCGACTGGTGTACCGGCGCCGGCGGTGCCGATCGATATGCGTGCGCACGATTTCATTGAGCAAGTGTCAAATGCACGCGCATTTCCTGCACAGCCTGTCGCCGTTATTTGCGCGCGCGGAGTACGCTCTGCGCGGGTCACTCGGCAGCTTGAAGCGGCCAATCTGACACCGATTATTGATGTGCCGGAAGGTATGCTGGGGTCCCGTGCTGGCCCCGGATGGCTCAAAACAGGATTGCCGGTGAGGACCGAATAGTGATGCGAAGAACCATGTTGGCGGCTCTGGCCTTTACTGCAATGAGTGGTTCCGCTGCGTGGGCATGCTCTAACGAGACACCCTGTGAGGTGGGGGAGCGGGCCTACTATGTCGCTTTGCCTGAAGTGCAGGAACAGCCAGCCCCCGCAGTTGTTTACATCCATGGATGGGGGGGCAGCGGGAAGGGGGCACTCCGCAATGGCGGGATGGTCTCTGCATTTTTGGAGCGTGGCTATGCTGTGATTGCGCCAGATGGCGTACCCAGAGAAGGGCGTAGTGGGCGGAGTTGGGGATTTCATCCAAATTCAGGCAGGCAGCTTGAGGAAATTGCCTACCTACAAGCTGTGCGAGATGATGCGATCGAACGCTTTGATTTGGACCCGGATCGCATTGTGTTGGCTGGCTTTTCCATTGGCGGATCGATGGTTGCCTATACGGCCTGTCTTGATCCCAGTTCTTTTGCCGCCTACGCGCCTGTCGGCGGAAATTTTTGGCGCCCGCACCCGACAGAATGTGCCGGCCAGGTGCGGATGTTGCACACGCATGGGTGGACAGATGGAACAGTTCCGCTGGAGGGCCGCGTGGTGAATCGGGTGCCAGTGACCGATCCGGATGCTTTCGCGCAAGGCGATGTTTTTTATGCGATGTCTCTATGGCGTGAGACCAACAAATGTGTGCACCTGAAAGCGGACCGTTTCGTCACAGAAGGGCAATTCTGGCGGCGTATCTGGGACCGCTGTGCACCGGACTCTGCATTGGAATTGGCACTGTTCCCTGGGGGTCATGCCATTCCAAGGGGCTGGTCTGATCTTGTTGTAGATTGGTTTGAGGGGCTGTGATGCTGATCGCAGGTATATCAGTTGCTGCGCTTGTCACCGGGATTTTGCTCCCGTTACGGTGGGGCGTTTATGGGTTTGTCGGCGGCGCAGCAGTTCTTTTCCTGATACAAGTCGGGATCAATTCCGCTGGTGGTTTTGCCGGTGCGAGTTTTGAGGAGAGCCTGTTGTTGTTCAACGGCTCATACCTCTCGTATTTCGGATTTAACTTGCAGATAAGCTATCGCGCCTTTGCTGCGCCGCTGTTGGCTTTGGCGTTGCCGATAATCTATCGCTTGTCACTCCGCCGCAATTGATTGCGGCGCAGCTGTTTCTGTCAGTACAGATTTCATCCAAGCCCGTTCATTCCGCGCCAACGACACGATCTT
Organism: Shimia sp. R9_2; assembly: GCF_017743735.1. Taxonomy (GTDB): domain Bacteria; phylum Pseudomonadota; class Alphaproteobacteria; order Rhodobacterales; family Rhodobacteraceae; genus Shimia. Next base: position 84,953 of record NZ_JAGHRO010000010.1, on the reverse strand, counting down.
TGGCTCGACGAGTGTGTGCGGTGTATCGAGGCGTAGCACGCGGCTTGCGGCATTCGCGACAGGCACTGAGCTGAGTTTTGACAGGGGTACAGCAGCTGCAAGGCTGAAAGCGATCGGCAGGATCAAAAGCGAGATATCTGCGAAAATCATGCCTCCGATGAGCGCAAGGCCAAACACGGTTTCAATCCAATGGAACCGCAAGGTCGCCAACCATCCGTAACCGTTCCCGCTCCGATCTTGTGGCGCCCACGCATTTTTGCGCCCCAGAAGAGCGGAGGTCGCTGCAATGGTGTGGTGGACCATCATGATCGGAGCATAGAGCACCGAGAGCAGAACTTCGACGAGCATTGATCCGATGAAGACCCGACGTGAGCCATAGGCTGCGCGTGTTTTGGATTGCAGGCCAAAGATGACAGCGCCGGCGATTTTTGGGAACAAAAGCATGCCGTAGATGAAAGCGAGGTAGAACCAGGCCATACTGGTTGGGGTTTCCTGCCATATCGGCATCAACGGGTTCGCCGGTGAAAAATAGCTGGGTGGAGTGTCGTCGCTGACGCCGACAAAGGCCCAAAGGGTGATCACCGCGAGCCAAGCGGGCGACATCAGAAAGGCGAGGGCGCCCAGTAAAAGGTGAAAGCGAGAAATGACATGGAAGCCGCGTGCCGTAAGAATTCGCAGATGCTGCATATTGCCATGGCACCAGCGACGATCCCGCACGACATAGTCGATCAGGGTTTGCGGTGTTTCTTCATAGCTTCCTGTGACGCGGGGCAGAAGACGCACGGCCCATCCCGCACGGCGCAACATACCTGCTTCGACAAAGTCGTGGCTCAGCAAAAGATGTTTTGCGCCGCGCCAGCCCTTCAGGTGCGGAAGGCGGGCGCTTTCAGCAAATGCGCGCGTGCGAATGATCGCATTGTGGCCCCAATAGTTGCCTTCGTGCTGCGACCAGCAGGCCAGCCCCTCGGCAATCAGCCAGCCGTAGACTGAGTTCGAAAACTGTTGCACGCGACCAAAAAGTGTCTGAGCGCCAATCAACATTGGACGGCTTTGAATGAGGCCTGCATCCGGATCAGCCGCCATGGCGCGCGCGAGTTGCCGGATGGCTTTGCCGCTCATCAAGCTGTCTGCGTCAAGGATCACCATGGAGTCATAGGCGGCACCCCAGTTTTCGATCCATTCGGTGAGGTTGCCTACTTTCTTGTCGGTGTTTTCCTCGCGACGGCGATAAAAAACTTTGGTGTCTGGGTGTGCTGAGCTGCTTAGTGCTTGATAGGCGCGTTCTTCCATCGCGGCGACTTGCGGGTCGCGCGTGTCACTGAGGATAAAGAGTGTGTAGCAATCTTCTCCCGGACCATCTGCAAGCTCTCGCATCATGGCGGAGGCATTTCCGAAAACATCCCAAGGTGTTTCGTTGTAGACGGGCATCAACAGGGCGATTTGAGCGGATTGACCGGTCACGTTGCCACGGGTCATTCGCATGCCGCCAAGAGCTGTGCTAACCAGTCCCAAACAGGCATTGGTTGCCGAAAATGCAAGCCACACGGTCGAAAGCGCAATCAGCGCCAAGACAATGGCATCAATCGTCGATACGCCGCCACGGCTCAAATACGTTGAGAAAGAGGTGCAGATCAGGGTCGTCAACGTGATGGTTGGTACAAAGGCCGCTAGGCGCCAAAGGTGCCGCCCCGGACGCCCAGCATGTTCCATGGAGCGCCTGCTGCCGACTTCTGAAAAGGTCTGAGCCGGCATCGCGAGCGGTGCCCGCGGGGGCATATGGGGATGCTCAGGCGTCATGCGGTCCACCGATAAAGCCACACCTCACTCAGCGGTGCGCCTTTGAGCCGAAGCTGTGCGCGGAATTCAATGAGCGTCTCGTCTCCTGGATGAAACTTGAAGGCCAGTCGAGGGCCGCCGGTTTCCGGATTGCGTTGCAACACACCAGAGGACACTTCGCCAGCGCTGCTGTTCACTACAATTTCGATCTCGGAGAGATCTTCCGGAACAGTTTCATCATCGGCAAAATCAATCAGCACGATGGTTCCGTTGTTCTCAAAAGCGGAACCAATCATCGTGTTGAGCACGGTGAGGCCTTGCCCATAACTGACCTCTTCGCTCCATGTGAGACGATAAGATAGTTGGGTTTCCGTGCCGTGGGTCAGACCGCCTGCTGGACGCCAGTAACATACGATATTGTCGTAGATCTCGGATTGGGTCGGGATTTCGATCAGCGTGACCGCACCTTCGCCCCAATCGCCCTTGGGCTCCACCCATACACCCGGGCGGCGATGATAGAGCGCTTCAAGATCCGCAAAATCGCTGTATTCGCGTGCGCGTTGCAGAAGGCCGAAACCTTTGGGATTGTTGTCTTGGAAGGCGCTGATCTGCAGCGCGGAAGGGTTGGCCAATGGACGCCAAATGGACTCGCCCGCGCCGTTGCTGATCAGCAGACCGTCCGTGTCATGCACCGCAGGACGAAAGTCGGTGAAGCGATGTCTGTTGGTTTGATCGTATTGGAACATCGACGTCAAAGGCGCGATGCCAATGTTGTCGATATCGCGACGTGGGAACAGATGCGTTGTGATGTCCATGGTGAGGGCTTTGCCCGGCGTTATCTCAAAACGATAGGCACCTGTGCAACTTGGGCTATCAAGCAAAGCATGGACAACGAAGGTTTCTTCTTTGGGGCCAGGCTTCTCAATCCAGAAGGCGCGGAAATCCGGGAACTCCTCGCCCTCAGGTGAGGCTGTATCTATGGCCAGACCTCTCGCGGATTGGCCGTAGATGTTGCCGGTCCCAATGGCACGGAAATAGCTCGCGCCCTGAAATACTGCGAATTCCTGATAAATCCCTGCCTTTGCCAATTCTGCTCGGAGACGCAGGCCAGAATAGCCAAGCGTGTCATCGGTAGGCAGTTCAGGGAATTTGTCAGTTTTGTCAAAGACATCGAAATCAAATTTGAGCGGCTGAGCCATGCCGTTTTCAACAACAGCGATGTCGATCGGATGCGGAAAGTATAGGCCCGGGGCGAAGACGTCCAACTGGAGCGGGGTCTCGGGTTCTTTGCTCCAGAGCGCATTGCGCACGTCAAACCAGATGGAGACGTAATCCTCGTAGCCAATTTCTGTCCATTCCTGCGGAATGCGCTTCGGTGGTTGGTAGTCCTTCTGGCTAAGCGCACGGGCACGCTCAATCACCTCATTCGGATCAAATGAGACGGGCGCATGCAGTTGCAAACCGGGTTCGTTGCTGGCTTCAGCCAAAGCGGGGCTTGCGGCCAAAGCCGCCAAGCTGGCGATGAACTCACGTCTTAGCATTGGCGCCGCTCCGCTTTTTCCAAGGTTGAGATTTGTAGTAAGACGCGCCATAGGCCACGCCGACTATGATCGCCGCGCCGAGCAGGTTCACCCAGAACATAGTGAAATGTGTCCGGCCCACCTGATCCAACAAAGCTCCCATCAGGCGTGCCAGGAACATGGAGGCGATGAAGACCGCCAAAGATTGCTGACCAACTTTCAGGATGACGGTGATCATGCGCTGCCAGATGTGCCCGATGGGCGAAGCTGGGTCACGCGGCTGAAGGCGGTCGCCATTGCGGCCAGCCAGCACCCAAGCGACATAAGCAAGCGACAGGAAGTGGACATAGCGCAAGATGCCAAAGTTGGTCTTGTCGATCAGCACACGCCACTCTTTGCGCCACTCCAATGCCCAGGACAGCTCGTTATAGAGACGGAAATAAGCAAACGGGAGGGTGATCAGGAGCACAGCGACGGCCACCAGAAACAACCGATTGTCTACGGGAGGAGCGGGGAGCCAACGCGCATTGAGCGCAAATCCCGTGAAGAAAATCAACTGCCAGCCAAATGGGTTGAAGAACCAATGGCGCTCGGACCACGGCTCGGCGGGAAAGTTAAGGTCATAGAGGTTCGCGCACAGCCAGACCGCGACCACGGCTGCAAACGCCAGCGCCTTGTTGATCTTTGCCAAGATCACCACTGCGGGCAGCATCACGAGGATGACCATATACATTGGCAGAATGTCAAAATAGTTCGGCACATAGGTCAAAGTCAGCAGACCAAGCAGATTGGTTGGCGTGTCCTTGAAGAATGGGTGCAGGTTGAGCTGGCCGACGTAGTTGCGACCCTCTGGCAGAAGCGCGTTGAGCGCGACCATGGCGGTGGCAATTGCAAAAAACAGACAGATATGCGCCCAGTAAATCTGCCAGACACGATAACTGATCCGGACAGTGCCCATCATATTGCCCTGCTCGCGGAAAACACGGCCAAAGGCGAGGGCGCTCGCCATGCCAGAGCAAAAGACGAAGATTTCAGTGGCATCTGAAAAGCCGAAGCGGGCCGGGATCCAGAGGGTCAGCCAATTGCCCGGGACATGGGCGATCAAGATGATGAACATCGCGATACCCCGGAAAAAATCCAGACGGATATCGCGTGTTTTGGCGCCGATCTGTGCGGCTGTATTCACTGCCGCCGTAGCGGGAGCAAAGGTCGGGTTTGCCACTCTCATAGTCCTCGTCCAGACTTAGTTTGCTGCCGTCGATGGGGTCGCCAACGTGCGCAACTCGGCGATTTGGGCCATGCGTGATGCGCCAAATGCGTCTTCATGTCCGCCGCGCAGCCCTGTGCGTGCTCGCAGCAGCGCTTCGGTTTCCGCCAAATGACCAGCTCGCAGACCGGCTTCGATGGTGAGGCGTTCGAAGATATCGCGCTGTGCGTGACTGCCTCCCATGGATTGGAAGTTGGTCTGTGCCGCGCGCAGGTGGGAGAAGGCAGACGCGTAGTTTGCTTCGCCAAAGGCAGCCAGACCTTCGGAGGTCGCCACACCTGGCGAGAGCATTACGCGTGCCATTTCATCTTCTTTTTTGGCGTTTTCGGCCACGCGGGCATTCAGGCGCGCGACGGCGTCAGGGCGGGTTTCACCGATCAGCGCAAGCATGTAGTGCATATCGGCGAAGGTCAGGCAGCCATCATCAGAGCGCTTCTCTGCAAGGTTGGCCAATTCAACCCAGCGATCTCCCACATCAACACCTTCAAGTTCAAGGCGCATTAGTAGGGAGCTTGCATTTGAAAAGTCGCGATAGTCGTCGGTTTTCTCATCGCGCACTTTGGTGTCGTAGAGGTCCAGAACCGTGCCAATGTCGCCCTGATCCAGGTGAAGAATGGCCTTGTGCCACCAGACATGGAACCGGAAGTTGTTGCAGTGGTTCCACGCATCGAGATTGCTGTCGATGAGTGAGATGCCACTGTCGGTCTGATGTGTCATGTCATAAACATGCGCCACAGCATGAAGACCCCAAGCGTCGTCTGCGGCGAATTCAAGCCCACGCAGGCCGACGTGTTCAGCGCGCTCATACCGACCGTTTTCTTCAAGTGCGAAGGCGTGACATCCCAGTGCGTATCCGTAGAGCGGATGTGCAACCCCGTGGGCGCTGATCACGCGTTCGATCGACCGCAGCATGCCTTGGCTGTCGCCGAGCATAAAACGAATGCCATGTGAGAGCTTCATGCTGATCGTGTCGGCATGATTGAGGCGCAGCGCTTCCTCCATGCGCACCACAGATTGAGAAGGCTTGCCGGCCAGCCAATCCGTCAGTGCGGCACACCAAAGACGTTCACGCTCTGTGGCGCCGCCTTGCGTCAGAGCACGCTGCGCATCATCGCTCGCGGATTGCGCAACGCTGACCAGCTCACGGCGGCCGAGCATCAAGCAGCTCAGGCCCTTCATGGCGTGGCCCATCGCAAAATCAGGAGCCAGGGTTAGCAGGCGGTTGAGATGGTCACCGGTTGTTTGGCCATGTGATAAGACACCAAGAATAACATTGTTCCATGCGCTCAAGGCCTCCTCGTTAGACAGACTTACCTCGCAGGCACTGATATCGGTCAGCATTATGAAACCTTTCGGACGCTTCAAGACAGTTTGAAAAATTATAGGTTGGGCACCAAATACGCGCACATCACCAAAACGTTATGGCTCGAAAAGGTGATTGGATCTCAACCTATTGTGATTGGCTTTGGCTCATGTGTTGCGACAGCAGGTCAAATACATTTTCGGTGTCTTCTCCAAATTTTGGCGGTGCTTTTGCATATTGAATCGGCGTTTTAGAGAATTTGAGCGGATTGCCCAGCAGATTTACGGTACCGGCGCTGGTTGCTTCGGCTGAAACCTTGACAACAGCGCCTCTTTCTATGGCCTGCGGCGATGTGAGGGCTTCTTCAACGGTGTGTATGGGGCCGCAGGGCACGCCCTGAGCTTGCAACATTGCGAGGGTCTCTTGCGAGGAATGGGCGCCAATTGTTTCAGAAACGGCGGTTTCCAGCGCAACGCGGTTCTCCAGGCGCAGCGGATTTGTTGCAAAACGCGGATCCGCAGCCAAATCGCTGCAATTAAAGGCACGGCAGAAAGATTGAAATTGCGTGTCATTTCCTACGGCTAGGATGATATGGCCGTCTTTGGTGGCAAAAACATTGTAGGGCGCAATATTAGGGTGCCCATTTCCGCGCCGTTTCGGCGTCTTGCCGGATGTCAGGTAGTTTGTACCTTCATTGACAAGCCACGCCATCTGGCTGTCCACCAATGCCAAGTCGATCTGTTGTCCCTCGCCGGTGGCTTCTGCGTGGCGTAGAGCGGCCAACATGCCAACGGTGGCGTACATGCCGCACATGACATCGGCGATGCCGACGCCCACCTTCATGGGCGCACCATCTGGATCACCTGTGATGGACATGATGCCCCCAAAACCTTGCGCCATGAGGTCATAGCCGGGCCGTTCCCGGTTGGGACCGGTCTGGCCGAAACCAGAAATCGAACAATAGACGAGGCTCGGGTTGATCTCACTCAGCGCGGCGTAATCGAGCCCATACTTTTTGAGACCCCCGGGCTTGTAGTTCTCAATCACGATCTGAGCTTGAGCCGCGATCTGTTTGACAAGCTCTTGCCCCTCAGTGGTCGAGAGATCTGCGGCCACCGAGAATTTGTTGCGATTGGCGGCCATGAAGTAGGCGCTCAGATCACTTTGGCCGTCTGTCGTTTCTGCGTAGGGTGGGCCCCAGCGGCGCGTGTCATCGCCGCCAGTGATTGGATTTTCGATTTTGATGACAGTCGCGCCGAGATCGCCCAGAAGCTGGGTGGCTGTCGGGCCCGCAAGAATGCGGCTGAGATCGAGAACCAATACGCCTTCAAGCGCGCGGGGGGCATTAGGATTAGAAGGCATTGTCATAGGCTTTCCGGTCAATTTGAACCGCAATAACTGTGAAAGTTTCAGCGGATTGCGCATCGTTCAGTGCCTGGCGCAATTCCGCTTCGCTGGAAACACTCACACCGTTGCCACCGAAAGCGCGCCCAACGGCCGCCATGTCGGTTCCTTTGAAATCCACGCCAACATTGTCGAGTTTGCGCTCGCGTTGTTTCAGCTCGATAAGAGCCAGGGAGGCGTCGTCGAACACAACGAAGATGGTTTTCAGGTTGTGTTCCGCGGCTGTTGCGAGTTCACCCACGACCATGAGAAAGCCTGCATCTCCGCTGAAGGACACCACGGTACGATCCGGTTCAACAAGCTGAGCGCCAATGGCGAGCGGTACGGCGCAACCCATGGTACAAAACCCTGAGGACTGCGTGAGCGCGCGCGGGAAGCGGCATGTCCACATTTGGCTGAGAAGAATGCGATGTGCGCCGCTGTCCGCCGTGGCCAGCGTGTCCGCCGGCAAAACGTGCTGACATATTGAGATGGCTTGTGCTGGCCCCCAGGTTTCACCGGCTGGAAACGCTGCCGCCAAGGCATTTTGGGTGTCTGAGATTGTGGAGCCTGACCAGCCGTTGCGCGCGTTGTCTGGAAGCAGCGCAGCAACAGAGGCGGCGCAATCCCCAACAATATTGTGGCTGGACTGATGCATATAGTGGTGGTTCGGCTCGGCTGTTATGTCGATGACCACTTGCGTCTCGGGATCCCAAGGATTTTGCCAGCCGATCCGCATTTCGATGGGGTCATAACCAATAGCGAGAATGACATCGGCTTCTTTGACAAGCGGCAATAAAAACTTGTCAGCTTTTGGGGAGAGGCCCGCACCGCCGAGTGCAAGCGGATGATCTTCGGGCATTAGCCCTTTGGCTTTGTAGGTGGTGATGACCGGCGCGCCTAAGAGTTCTGCCGCCTGCTGGACTGCGCTGGCTCCAGCCTCAGACAGGGCGTCGACGCCTGCTACAATGAGTGGCTTCTTTGCGTTTGCGAGAGCGGTGCGGGCTGCATCTAGCTCGGGCCCTGCCGGTGCGACCGAAAGGGCCGGGCGGCGCATCACGCCTTCCCCTTCAGAGGGCGCATTCGCCACGGAAATCGGGACATCAATGTGGACTGGGCCCGGGCGCCCTTCGGTGGCGATGCCAATGGCTTTGTCGATGATCACATGGGCTGCCTTCGCGTTGAGCGTAAAGCTCGCCTTGGTGACACTCTCAAAAACCTTTGTCTGATCCAGGACTTGGTGGGTGTAGACTTGGGCTGTGTCCGGATCGACGCATCCGGTCAGTACAATCATCGGCACGCGATCTTCACGCGCATTTTCCACGACATTCACTCCGTTTAAGGCACCAGGGCCAACAGTCGTGAGCAAAATGCCTGGTGCGCCAGTGCGGTGATAGGTGGCTTCTGCCATAAAGCCCGCAGCGTTTTCGTGACGGCAGAGGACAAATTCGATTCCGGCTTTATCCAGTGCATCCAAAAGTGTCAGCACTTCGCCTCCAGGCATACCAAAGGCCCAACGGCATCCTTGCTCATACAACCGTTTCGCAATCACATCTGCTGCGCGCATGCTATCCCCGCCATTGAATTCATTTAGCGGTGTATTGGTCGTAGACTTGCAGCAAGTCAACGGAGGTGCGGCGAACCCACGTGAAATTCATATTCTGTAATATTAAGATTTGCTGGCGGTGCGAATTTTGGTGGCGTGCCAGCTTGCGCCCCAAGGTGGCTGTGGTGTAGGCCCGCATCAACTTCAAAGCTCTCTGCTGCTAGTCAGGAGCGCATGCGAAAAGGCGAAGCGATGCGATTCACCATTGCGATTGATGGACCGGCGGCGGCTGGAAAAGGCACAATTTCCAAAGCAATTGCTGCGCATTTCGGTTTTGCGCATCTTGATACCGGGCTTTTGTATCGCGCCGTGGGCGCGCGCACACTGGATGGCACAGACCCGATTGATGCAGCGAAAGCGCTGACGGCGGAGGACCTGGCTGCGGAAAATCTGCGCACGCCAGAGGTTGCGCAGGCTGCAAGCCGCGTAGCGGTAATAGCGGAGGTGCGCGCGGCACTGATTGATTTTCAGCGCGCTTTCGCCGGCCGGGCAGGGGGAGCTGTGCTGGATGGGCGCGATATCGGAACCGTTATTTGTCCGGAGGCGGACGCTAAGCTTTATGTGACCGCCAGTGCGGAGGTGCGGGCGGAGCGTCGATATCTTGAGCTCGTCGGCAAGGGACACGAAACGACGCGAGACGCTGTTCTGGCTGATGTGAAAGAGCGCGATGCACGTGATGCCGAGCGGGCCGAGGCGCCCATGAAGCCTGCGGAGGATGCGGTTCTGATTGATACGTCTGACTTGGCCATCGAGGCGGCGGTTCAAGCAGCTATCGATGCGGTGAAGGCGCAGCGGAGCTGATAGGCCTCAGGCACTGTCCTTCAGCGCCGCTTCCCGATCATTGATTTCCCGTGCCGCATCAATGGTGGGCAGGTTTTCCAACGCCCAGTATCCCATCGCTTTTACAGGCTCTAAAAACGAATGCCCCAAATCTGTTAGAGCGTATTCCACTTTGGGAGGAATCGTTGGGTGGTATGTGCGGCTGACCAGCCCGTCGCGCTCCAGCTCGCGCAGGGTCAGCGACAGCATCCGTTGCGAAATACCTAGTCGGCGTTTGAGCTCGTTGAAGCGCAAGACACCGTATTCGCCAAGCGACATCACAATCAAAACAGACCAGCGGTCACCAACTCTGCTCAGAACTTCGTTGATGCGTTGGCATTCCGGGCACTGCGTCTTTTGCGTTGCATCTGGCATGTGAGACTCCTGGGGTGGTTCCCTTCGTGTGACCGGGGAACGAGAATGTGACTTCTTGCAGCGGTATTTAGTTCTTTCTATATCGTCAGTATCGAAAATATACCACCCCTGGCGGCTCGACTGCAGGAGGGGTGAAAGAGAAAGAAAGATCAAAAATGACCTCCCTCAAAGACTTGATGTCCTGGCGCTATGCCACCAAGAAAATGGACCCTGCAAAAGCGGTTTCTGAAGAAAAAGTAGAGGCCATTTTGGAAGCAATCCGCATGGCGCCGACGTCCAGCGGCATGCAGCCGTTTGAGGTGTTTGTGGTGACGCAAGATGCGATGCGGGAAGAAATCCGCAAAGTGGGCTGGGATCAAAGCCAGATCACCGAGTGTAGCCATCTGCTCGTTTTTGCTGCGTGGGACAATTACTCCGCAGAGCGGATCGATGCGGTTCGCGCGCATATGGAAGAACTGCGCGGCGAAAACCCGATGATCACGCAGTACTACGAGAACCTCAAAGGCGCCTATTTGCCCCGCGAGTCCGCCGTAAACCACGATCACGCAGCCCGTCAGGCCTATATTGCTTTGGGGTTTGCAATGCTGGCGGCGGCAGAACTTGAAGTGGATTGCTGCCCGATGGAAGGGTTTGATGCGAATGCTGTGGATCAGATCATGGGGCTTAAGGAGCTTGGCTTGAAATCCGTTACGCTGTTGCCGCTTGGCTATCGCGAAGAAGGCGCGGATTGGCTGCTGCCGATGCCGAAAGTTCGTAAGTCGCGAGAGACTCTGGTCAAAACACTCGCTTGATAGCGGGCGATAGCGCTATTGCAGCGGTGCTCGGGTTGGGCGCCGCTGATTTGCATTTCTGGCTTGTTATTTACTCTCATAGATATGTAATAACGTAACATATTGATGTGAAGGCAGAGTGGATATGCAAAAAAATCTCAACAGCAGCTTGAAAGGGCGACGACGCCAGGGGAATACGATGCAAGCCTATGATGCTTTGCCACCCGAGTTGCGCCAATGGTTGAGCGTGGCGGCGTTGCCATGGAGCCCTGCATCCGCCATCGGTATCTGGAAGAAGGCCGGCGGTACGCGAGATCCGGAGGCGGCGCTTGAGCGGCTGAATACAATTGAACAGGCGACACTACGCCGAGATCGGGTGGTGCGCGGAATCGGCTTGCCCACATAGGTGATTGTCGTTAAGAAGCACACGTCTATAAGGCGCAAATGCCATAAAACAATGAGACGAGCAGGGTCGGACGCACCGGCCCTCTTTGTTTTTTGTGTGTTTTCTCGTTGTTGGCGTGCCCAAGACCAAATTGTTCTGCCAGAAGGCGGACGCCAACCAAGACCGGCGGAGACAACCGCACGGCCAGAAAAAACGTTTGTAAAGGAAGTAAACGCCACATGGCTAACGCAACCATGGAGGAATTCGAAGCCCTCCTCCAAGAAAGCTTCGAAATGGACACACCGAACGAGGGTTCGGTTGTCAAAGGCAAAGTCATCGCTATTGAAGCGGGCCAAGCCATCATCGACGTCGGCTACAAAATGGAAGGCCGCGTTGAGCTAAAAGAATTCGCAAACCCTGGTGAAGCTCCTGAAATCGCTGTTGGCGACGAAGTGGAAGTGTACCTGCGCGCGGCGGAAAACGCCCGTGGCGAAGCTGTTATCTCCCGCGAGATGGCACGCCGCGAAGAAGCATGGGATCGCCTTGAGAAAGCCTACGCAGACGATGCACGCGTTGAAGGCGCGATCTTCGGCCGCGTTAAAGGCGGCTTCACGGTTGACCTCGGCGGCGCCGTGGCCTTCCTGCCAGGTTCCCAGGTTGACGTACGCCCCGTACGTGACGCTGGCCCTCTGATGGGTCTGAAGCAGCCGTTCCAGATCCTGAAAATGGACCGTCGCCGTGGCAACATCGTTGTGTCCCGCCGCGCGATCCTCGAAGAGTCCCGCGCCGAACAGCGCGCCGAAGTTATCGGCAACCTGTCCGAAGGTCAGGCTGTGGACGGTGTGGTCAAGAACATCACCGAATACGGTGCATTCGTTGACCTGGGCGGCGTAGACGGCCTGCTGCACGTCACCGACATGGCATGGCGTCGTGTGAACCACCCATCTGAGATCCTGACGATCGGTGAAACCGTTAAGGTTCAGGTCATCAAGATCAACAAAGAAACCCACCGCATCAGCCTGGGCATGAAGCAGCTGCAAGACGATCCATGGGATCTGGTTGCTGCGAAGTACCCACTGGAGTCCGTGCACAAAGGCCGCGTGACCAACATCACCGATTACGGTGCATTTGTTGAGCTGGAAGCGGGCGTTGAAGGTCTGGTTCACGTCTCCGAGATGTCCTGGACCAAGAAAAACGTGCACCCCGGCAAGATCGTTTCCACCTCTCAGGAAGTGGACGTCATGGTGCTGGAGATCGACGGTGCCAAGCGCCGCGTGTCTCTGGGTCTCAAGCAGACCATGCGCAACCCATGGGAAGTGTTTGCAGAAACACATCCAGAGGGCACCGAGGTCGATGGCGAAGTCAAGAACATCACCGAATTCGGTCTGTTCATCGGCCTGCCAGGCGAGATCGACGGCATGGTGCACCTCTCCGACCTGTCTTGGGACGAGCGTGGCGAAGATGCGATCCAGAACTACCGCAAAGGCGATATGGTTTCGGCCGTTGTCTCCGAAGTGGACGTTGAAAAAGAGCGTATTTCCCTGTCCATCAAAGCACTGGGTGGTGACAAATTCGCAGATGCGGTTGGCGGCGTGAAGCGCGGCTCTATCGTGACTGTTGAAGTGACCGCGATCGAAGACGGTGGCATCGAAGTGGAATACGAAGGCATGAAATCCTTCATCCGCCGCTCCGACCTGTCCCGTGACCGTGCTGAGCAGCGCCCAGAGCGTTTCTCTGTCAGCGACAAGATCGACGTGCGCGTCACCAACATCGACAGCAAGACCCGTCGTCTGGGCCTGTCGATCAAGGCACGCGAAATCGCAGAAGAAAAAGAAGCAGTGGAACAGTACGGGTCTTCCGACTCCGGCGCATCTCTCGGCGATATCCTGGGCGCAGCGCTCAAGGGCGACGAGTAAGATCACCCGATCTTTTTGCTCTATGACTTGGGAAACCCCGCCAGGAATGGCGGGGTTTTCTTTCTGGGGTGTCGTCCTGAGGTCCTGATGGGCGCAGTTTTCACTATCTACCAGGCGGCGAAGCCGACCAGCCCCTCCCATTTCTAAGGGCCCTCCCCCAGGGCGGGGTCTCCACCCCCACCCAGATTCGGGGACTGGTCAATGCGAATAAGTTCAGGCGGTGTGGAGCCGCCGGTCGCTGTTCAAGCGGGGTGCCAGAGGTTTTCTGCCTCCGGCGCGCTTGCTTCTTTATTCATGTTCTGCATATGTTCTCGTTCTGGATATTAGGTACAAGGACATAAAATGATTTCTGGAAGTTGTAATTGCGGGGCTGTGCAATTCGAGTTGAGCGCAGCACCAACAATGATGGGAACCTGCCATTGCTCTCGTTGTCGCAAATCCGGCGCCAGCACGATTGTGTTTGTAAAGAAAGAGAGCCTGCGGTGGGTGTCCGGCAAAGATCAGGTAGCGCTCTATCAGCCAGAGGCACCGTTCAAATATGGGCGATGTTTCTGCAAGATCTGCGGCACGTCTTTGGGAGAGATCTTGTCAGAGGAAGAGAGTTTCCCGATTTCCGCCAATGCCTTTGATAGTGATCTCGGGTTGCAAGTTCAGTTCCAAGAGCATTTGGACGATAAGCCCAGTTGGGTTGCAGTTGGCGACACAGCCTGAGCGTCGCCAACTTTCAAAAACTCAATAGTGTTGCGCCGCTTGAGCTGTCAATGTTTTCATCGCAGTACGATAGGGAGCCGGGCCAAAGCTGATGCGCGCCACTCCAAGCGCCGCCAGCGGTGTGATGTCAGCAGATGTGTCCAGACACAGCACGTTCACCGGCAGAGAGACCTGTTCACAGATCTGTTTTATCAACTCAGGATCTGTCAAGCCGGGCACAAAGAAACCGCTCGCACCTGCTTTTGTATAAGCCTCAGCCCGCGCGAGAGCATCGTCAATCAAGCTGGCGTGCGCATCCGGCTTTGATTGCAAGAAAAGGTCTGTGCGCGCATTGATGTAGAGTGGAATTCCGGTTGCATCGGCTGTCGCTCGGATTGCTTTGATACGCGCCACCTGTGACGCGGTATCATGCAGGCCTTCACCGCCGACCACACGATCTTCAAAATTTAGTCCCACCGCACCTGTGGCCAAAAGGCGTTTGATGTTGAGCGAGAGTTCTTCAGGGTTGGTAGCGTAACCGCCTTCGAAATCGACGCTGACTGGCAGCTCTGTTGTGGCTGTGATCCGGCCTGCGATTTGAAAGAGCAGTTCCATCGGTAGGTCTTCGCCATCTGCATAGCCTTGGGCAACGGCCACCGACCAACTCCCAGTGGCGAGAGCTGATGCGCCAGCTTTGGCCACTGCAGCTGCGCTGCCAGCATCCCACATATTGTAGAGCACAACAGGGGAGCCGGGTTTGTGTAGGTCGGCGAAGGCTTTGGCGCGGTCACTTTGAGACATTGGGCGTTCCTTGTGTTTTGCGATCAGCTTATATTTGATCGAGGCGTTGAGTTCCGTTCTGCAGTCAGCAGCGGTGTTTGCAGCAACTCTAGCAGGGCAAACGGCCTTTACCGCCTCTATTTGGTGGTGAGCTGAACAACTTTATGTGCGATTGGACGGCTTTTGAGAGAAGATCCTGAAAGTGACCAAATGATCGAGATCGAAAGACTGGACCATCTGGTGCTCACAGTTGCCAGCATCGAGGCAACCGTGGCGTTTTATACTCGGGTTTTGGGATTTCGGGCCGAGACTTTTGGAGAAGGCCGCATGGCCCTCACATTCGGTCAACAGAAAATCAATCTGCATCAGGCTGGTTGTGAGTTTGAACCGAAAGCTGCGCAACCGATGCCGGGATCAGCCGACCTGTGTTTGATCGCAACGACACCGCTGGCCGAGGTGATTGTGCATTTGGAAAAGCAGGGTGTCACGATCGAGGAGGGGCCCGTCGTGTGCACCGGTGCCAAGGGGCCGATCACATCGCTCTATTTTAGCGACCTAGATCAGAATTTGATTGAAGTCTCAAATTACTGAACGCTCTAAATGGAAAAGGCCGGGCGATGTACCCGGCCTATCTGTTGATATTGTTTGACTTACCGGCCGCGAATACGCGGATCAAGCGCATCACGCAGGCCGTCGCCGAGGTAGTTTACCGACAACACAGTCAAAGAGATCGCTAGACCGGGCCAGAACACGCGCTCCGGATAATCTTGCAGATATTGTACGGCGTCATTCAGCAGGCGACCCCAGGTTGGGAAGTCCGGTGGGAAGCCAAGGCCTAGGAATGAAAGGGCCGATTCCGTGATGATCGCGTTGGCGATGCCAAGTGTTGCAGAAACCATGATCGGCGAAAGCACGTTGGGTAGGATATGCCGTGTGATCATGTTGTGGTTTGACGTCCCGATGGAGCGGGCTGCGAGTACGAACTCACGTTCCTTCAGTGCAAGTACGTCGCCGCGTACAATCCGGGCTGTGGGCATCCAGGAGGTGATGCCGATGGCGACCACGATCAGGATGAAAATACCACGCTCAGGACCAACAGCGGCGGAGAGGGGCTCTCGGAAGAGCATCATCATCACCAGCAGAAGAGGCAGGATTGGCAGAGCCAGAAACAAGTCAGTCAGCCGCATCAGCGGGCCGTCGAGTTTCTTGAAATAGCCAGCGGTGATCCCGACAAAGCTGCCCAGACCCAATGCTAGCAGCATGGCGGTGAGGCCCACGGCAATCGAGGTTTGCCCGCCCGCCATCATCCGCGCCAGGGTATCCCGTCCCAGCTGGTCGGTTCCAAAGGGATGCGCAAAGCTTGGGCCTTGGTTGCGTGAACGGATATCGATGTAGGTTGCGTCATAAGGCCAGAGCCAAGGGCCGATAAAGACGCCCAGTACGATCACAATGAAAATGATCCCGCCCAAAAGCGCGCCTTTGTGTGCCTTGAACTGGTGCCAGACGTCCACCCATTGGGACCGCTGCGGTGTGGTCGGTTCGGTGTTGGTGGTATCAGTCATAGCGGATCCTCGGATCAAGAATGCCGTAGAGCACATCTGCGATCAGGTTGAAGAAGACGATCAGGAAAGCGAACATAAAAGTCAGCGTCTGCACGGTGGGCAGGTCGTTGGCCTGAATGGCGCCGATCAACTGAGCCCCGATGCCGTTCACAGAGAACACCTGTTCGGTGATGATTGCGCCGCCAAAGATTGCAGGCAGGCCCAAGGCAATTACGGTCACAACAGGGATCATCGAATTGCGCAGCACGTGCACCAGAACCACGACACGCTCACTTAGGCCCTTGGCACGCGCAGTGCGCACGTAGTCTTGATTGAGATTGTCCAGCATAGAGGCGCGCATGTAGCGGCTGATCTGAGCGGTGGTCTGCAGCGCCAGTACCATCACGGGCATGATCATCTGTCGCAGCTGATAGACAAAACTGTCCCAATCCACCACCTCATGTGTGGTGTCATAGATGAAAGGGAACCAGCCAAGGTTCACCGAGAAGATCACAATAATCAGCGGGCCGGTGAAGAACGGCGGGATGGAATAGCCGATCATGGTGATGAATGTGCCGGCCTGATCAAACACCGAATATTGTTTGTAGGCTGAGTAGATCCCGATTGGCAGCGCGATCAGGATGCCCACGATGTAGGACATGCCCACAACCCACAGTGTCTGGGGCAGGCGTTCCACCACCACATCCATCACCGGAGAGCGGGTCTGCCAGCTGATGATGCGCAGCTTGCCTTCAGAGAAAGCGGTGCCAAAGAGATGGTCAAACAGCACTTGCGGCTCGACCCAGAAGAACTGAACAAGCCATTTGTAGAACCGGATATAGCCAGGCTCGCCCAAACCAAGGGCCTGGCGCATCTTTTCCTTCACTTCTGGCGGCACGGTGAGTGGCACCTGTGCCATCGGGTCACCGGGGGCCAGTTCCAGCAGAAGGAAAATGACAAGAGATATGAAAAAGAGCGTCGGGATCGAAAGGATCAACCGTCGTATTGTGAAGGTCAGCATAAAGCGGCGCCTTTGTGCGTCTATTTTTTGATTGGTGGGCTCCGCGCAGCGACCTGCCTGTTCAGAACCGATAGAGGATAGGGCGGCCCCGAAAGCCCGCCCTAAGCATTAGTTTACTTCACGCGGTGCCAATCGGCAATGTTCCAAAGCTCGGAGTCCCATGTGTTCAGCACAACGCCACCCAGAGAGTTGGCGTGCGCGGATACACGACCACGGTGCACCAGTGGCACGATGGTGAAGCTCTCGTTGGTCAGCATGTCGTTCATTTTCTTCGCGATCTCGCCGCGCTTCTCGATGTCGCCGGTGCGGGCCAGTTCGTCGATCAGAGCATCATAGGCTGGGTCACAGAAGCGGTTGATGTTCTCACCCTGCCACTGAGAAGAAGGCTTAGGCTCGCCGCCGCAACGGTAGGCCGCCAGGTATTGCTGAGGGTCGGTGCCGTTGAAAGTGTTCGCATACATTTCCACGTCTGCGTAGAATTTCTGGAAGGTGTCAGGGGAACCTGGGTCACCACCGAAGAACACGGATGCAGACAGGTTGCGCAGCTCGGTTTCAACACCGATCTCGCTCCACCACTGTTTGATCAGCGCCTGGAAGTCCTGACGCACAGCGTTTGTAGAGGTCTGGTACAGGATGGACAGTTTCACGCCGTCTTTGGCGCGGATGCCGTCGCCACCTTTGACCCAGCCCGCTTCATCCAGAAGCGCGTTTGCGCCTGCGATGTCCTGGGTGAAGCAGTCGGTGTTTGCCGAGGCGTAGTTTGCTGGCACAGGCACGAGGTCACAGGTGACTTTGCCCGCTTTGCCATAGCCGATTTCCACCAGCAGTTCGCGGTCGATTGCCATGGACAGCGCTTTACGCACGTTGATGTCAGACAGGAACGGGTGTGGATGCGCAACAGTCGCACGCTCACCTTCAGGCAAGTCGGAGGACGGGTTGGTCATGTTCATTTCGAGACGCTCAACCAGTGGGCCAAAGCCCGCGATCGCGATGCCTTTGCCGCCTTCTTCCATCTTGGCAATCACATCGGGTGCCAGCTGGAGGTTCCAAGCGTAGTCAAACTCGCCGGTTTCCAGAACCGCGCGGCCTGCGCCAGTCGCATCCCCGCCACCTTTGAAGGTTACGGTAGCAAACGCTGGTTTCGCCGGATCGCGATAGTTCGGGTTGGCTTCGTACTGGATCACATCGTTTGTTTTGAATTCGGTCACAACAAACGGGCCGGTGCCGATTGGGCCGAAGTTCTCTGCAGTACACTCAGGTGCTTTGGCACCCATGCAGTTTTCAAACTGCGCTTTCTGCAGGATTGGGGACTGGCCGCCAACAAATGGGCCATATGGGTTTGGTTTTGGCTGGTTGAAGGTCACTTTGACGGTTTTTTCGTCTAGCGCTTCGATTTCTTCAACGCCGTCAAAGAATGCGGCCTGTGCGCAGCCGCCTTCTGGGTGCATGCAGTAGTCGCCGGTGAAAACAACGTCAGCGGAGGTCACTGGTGTGCCATCAGACCACACCATGCCGTCTGCGATCGTCCAGGTGATAGAGGTCAGGTCTTCAGAAACGCCACCGTTGTTCACGGTTGGAATTTCAGCTGCCAGATACGGGACCATTTTGCCGGTTTCGTCGTAACGCGCCAGCGGTTCAATTGTGAGAGAGGCGGATTCGATGTCCTTGGTCCCGGAGGACAGATAAGGGTTCAGAATCGAAGGCGCCTGCCAATAGATGATGTTTACGTGGCCATCAGCGCCGCGCTCTGCCATGGCCGCCGGGGCCATCACAAACGCTGTTGCAGCGCCCAGCATCAGGGTTTTTGCTTTCATATCTCACTCCATGTTGGCACGTCGTTCGTGCGAAAAAGGCAGATTGGTTCCGCCCGTTTTTGGTTGTCATAACAAGAGGAGCGGGTGGCGAATCGCACAGAACCCAATGCACAGATTTGTGTCGTACTCCCCTCCGACTGAGGGCATCACAGACCAGTCGGTAAAAAATTGCAAGGGTTCGTTTGTTTTTCCTGCCGTCGCTTTCCGAGAAAGAAGTTCGCATCGGTTTGACCTTGTGGAACGTCAGCTATAGCGTCGGCGACAAGGAGAAAACAAAAACACTGAGGGGAGTAACCCGCATGCTGGACAACGCCATAGCCTCCATCGAGAACCTGCGCGTCGAATTTCAAACCAAAGACGGCCCGGTGGTTGGGGTCGAGGACGTGTCCTTCAAGGTGAGTCCGGGTGAAACCGTATGTATCGTTGGAGAATCTGGCTCTGGTAAATCCGTTTCCAGCCTGTCTCTGATGCGTCTGGTGGAGTTTGGGGGTGGGGATATTGCTGGCGGCCGTCTGTTGTTTGACCGGCGCGACAACGGCGATGTGGACCTCTCCAAAGCCGATCAAGATCTTATGCGGACGATTCGTGGCAACGAGATCGGGATGATCTTTCAGGAGCCTATGACGGCTCTAAACCCGGTATTTACAGTGGGCCGGCAGCTGACCGAAGGTCTGCGGTTGCACAAAAAACTGTCAAAAGCCGATGCAGAAGCTCGTGCTTTAGAACTTTTGCGACAAGTACGGATTCCAGAGCCGGAGCGACGCCTGAAACAATATCCGCATGAGTTGTCTGGTGGCATGCGCCAGCGGGTTGTGATCGCGATGGCCATGGCATGCGAGCCGCGTTTGCTGATTGCGGATGAGCCTACAACAGCTCTTGACGTGACCATTCAGGCGGAAATTCTGGCACTGATGGACCGTTTGAAGCGGGAAACCGGAACGGCCGTGATGTTCATCACGCACGACATGGCGGTTGTCGCGCAGATGGCTGACCGCGTGGTCGTTATGTTCCGCGGAAACAAGGTTGAAGAGGGCACTGTCGAAGAGATCTTCGAGAACCCGTCTCATGATTACACCAAAGCGTTGCTCGCAGCTGTTCCCAAGCTGGGTGAAATGACGGGTACGGATGTCCCAAGCCCGATGAAGTTGTTTGGGGACACCACGCACAACACAGATCCAATCCCCGGGACGGAAGAAACCATCTTGGAGGTCAAAAACCTCGTCACCCGGTTCCCGGTGAAAGGTGGCCTCATGCGGCGCACCGTGGCGAATGTGCATGCTGTGGAAGATGTGTCTTTTAGCGTCAACAAAGGTCAAACGCTGTCTCTTGTCGGAGAGTCTGGTTGCGGTAAGTCCACGGCGGGTCGTTCGTTGCTGCGTCTGGTTGAGCCAACCTCTGGGGAAGTCCGGTTTGACGGCAAGGATATCATTTCGCTCAATCCGAAAGAGATGCACGCTGCGCGTCAAGATATGCAGATGATCTTTCAGGATCCTTTTGCATCCCTGAACCCACAGATGATGTTGATGGATCAGGTGGCGGAGCCGATGCGAAACTACGGGACGCATTCCGGTGCCGAGCTGCAAAAGCGTGTGGAGATGTTGTTTGACCGAGTGGAGCTGCCGCGCAGCTTCATGCGTCGTTACCCGCACGAAATGTCCGGTGGTCAGCGCCAGCGGATTGCGATTGCCCGCGCATTGGCACTGAATCCCAAGCTGATTGTGGCTGATGAAGCTGTGTCTGCACTCGACGTGTCGGTCCAGGCGCAGGTGTTGAATCTGATGATGGAACTTCAGGCGGAGATGGGGATTTCATACGTCTTTATCAGTCACGACATGGCTGTGGTTGAGCGTGTCAGCCACCATGTTGGCGTGATGTATCTGGGGCGCATCGTCGAGATCGGCCCGCGTCGTGCGGTATTTGAGAACCCGCAGCACCCGTATACGCAAGCATTGATGAAGGCCGTGCCGATTGCGGATCCGCGTCGTCGTAAGTCTGAGAAAGACCTGAACTTTAAGCCAATCCCAAGCCCGATCCATCCGGTTGGCTATGAGGCGCAGCCGTCTGAGTACAAAGAGGTTGGTCCCGGCCATAAAGTTCTGATCACCGACAGCGGGTATTGAGTCTATGGCGGAAAGACTGACGCCCCGCGCCATTCTTGAGAAACTCGTATCTTTCCCAACGGTGTCGAGTGAAACGAATTTGCCGCTGATCGATTGGGTCGAGGCTTATCTCAAGAGCCATGGTATCGCAGCACACCGCCACCCGCATGAAACAGACCCTGACAAAGCTTCTGTTTTTGCGCATGTCGGGCCTGCGGTGGAAGGTGCCATCGTATTGTCGGGCCACACAGATGTTGTGCCGGTTGAAGGGCAGCCTTGGAGCAGTGATCCTTTTGAGGTCGTTGAGCGGGACGGAAAGCTCTTTGGGCGCGGTACATGCGATATGAAGGGCTTCGACGCTTTGGCCATCTGGGCGATGGTTGAGGCGCACTATGCCAATGTTCAGCGGCCGATCCAGCTTGCTTTGTCTTATGACGAGGAAATCGGCT
Organism: Shimia sp. R9_2; assembly: GCF_017743735.1. Classification (GTDB taxonomy): domain Bacteria; phylum Pseudomonadota; class Alphaproteobacteria; order Rhodobacterales; family Rhodobacteraceae; genus Shimia. The sequence continues at coordinate 63,439 of NZ_JAGHRO010000010.1, read as the reverse complement.
GCGCAGGCGCTCCGCCGTTGATCAACAGCCTGAATGCTCACTTCCCGAAAGGCAGTGCAACGATCGTTGGTGAGCCGTCCATGATGGGCGCGGTTTCTGGGCACAAAGGCGGAGCTGGCTTCATGGTGCATATACGCGGCTTTGAGGTGCACAGTTCGCTGATGCACACCGGCGTGAATGCAATCATGTATGGTGCCAAGCTGATTGAGTGGGCTAACGAAATGAATGTCGCCAATCAGGCAAAGACCCCTAGCGATACGTCCGCTACATTTGAGCCTCCATGGACCACTGTTCATGTTGGGGTGATTGAAGGTGGCACAGCGCATAACATCACCGCGCTTGATTGCCGCTTCGGTCTCGATTTTCGGGTTGTCCCTGGTGAGGATCATGCGTTCTGGATGTCTCGGGCACGTGCAAGGGCCGCCGAAATTGAGGCAGAGATGCAAGCGGTGGTGCCTGAAACGTACATCGAGATGACCGAGTCCTTTATGGTTCCGGCGCTGGCCCCTGAGGAGCAAGGCGAAGCGGAAGCTCTGGTGCGTCAGCTCACCGGAGACAACGCTACGCGCGTTGTCAGCTATGGTACCGAGGGAGGCCACTTCCAGGAAGCAGGCTACTCTACAGTGATCTGCGGTCCCGGCGATATTGCGCAGGCACATCAGCCGGATGAGTTCCTCTCCGTCGCTCAGTTTGAAGCTGGACAGCGTTTCATGGAAAAACTGATCGAAAGTTGCACCTAGTTTAAACGCGCGGCGGATTGCGCGAAGTTGATGTTAATAATCGGTTAATGAAATTCAAATCTTAACCAACAGTGTAAAAACAGTGGGTAGCAACGCTTTGTAGGGGCTTGCGCGTTCTCAGATCCTGTTGATAACTTTGTCCTCGTGCCTAGTTGATGGAGTATCATGCGCCACACCCTGCCAATAGCACCGCAGTTCTATGTAACCGCCCCGCAGCCTTGCCCCTATTTGGAAGGGCGCATGGAGCGAAAGCTGTTCACCGCCTTGCAAGGAGACAATGCAACGGCTCTGAACGACGCGCTTTCGCAGCAGGGGTTTCGACGTTCTCAGAATGTTTTGTATCGTCCTTCTTGTACGGACTGCACTGCTTGTATGTCGGCGCGCATTGATGTGTCGAAGTTTCAGCCCACCAAGAGTCAGCGGCGTGCAGCGCGTCGAAACGCGCATTTGATGCGTCGCGCAACGTCTCCTTGGGCAACGGAAGAGCAGTTTGAACTGTTTCGGCGGTATCTGGACACCCGTCATGCCGACGGTGGCATGGCTGACATGGATGTCTTCGAGTTTGCCGCAATGATTGAGGAAACGCCCATCCGCAGCCGCGTGGTGGAGTATACGGATCGGGAGACCGATGCCTTGATCGGTGTGTGCCTGACAGACATGCTCGAAGATGGCCTGAGCATGGTGTATTCCTTCTATGATCCGGAGCAGAGTCGGGCATCACTGGGAACTTATCTGATCCTCGATCACATCGAGATCGCGCGGGAAGCGGGGCTGCCTTATGTCTATCTCGGCTATTGGGTGCCGGGCAGTGCGAAGATGGCTTATAAGGCGAAGTTCTCCGGTCTGGAGATCCACTTCGCCAATCAATGGCATCCCATGCGGGACCCGGAGAAGTTTTCCTCTGATACACATCCCCTGTCCACACCTCCTATTGCAGAGCAAGTTGCCAATATATCTCTGCCTGACTTGCGCGCTCACAAGTTTTGAAGGCGCATACCGTTCTCTAACCAACACTCCTTTGATGTCTGCTTTGTCTAAGCTCTGACGTGTTCGCAATCGAGTAGGTGGTCTGAGGCGATATGATGCAAGTCTTCTCACGAGAGCGATTGTGGTTGCTTTGACCTATAAGGACGACACAGGAAGATTACTCCGAAAGCAGAGCGCGCATTGCCCAAAAAAAACGCGGCGCCTGAAGGCGCCGCGCTCACACAGTCCGTACAGGCCGATGTTGTGTTTATTCTTCCGCTGCGGCTTCTTCGCCTTCAGCTTCTTCTTCGTTGTCTGCGGAACGCAGGCCGGAAGGTGCGGACAGGTTGGCGATCACGAAGTCACGGTCGATGGTTGGCTTCGCACCAGCTGGCAGGTCGATCTGGCTGATGGTGATCACGTCGCCGATCTCTTTGCCGGTCAGGTCAACAACCAGACGCTCAGGGATGTCACCCGCGGTCACGTTCAGTTCGACTTCCGGGCGCACGATGGTCAGAACGCCACCTTTTTTGATGCCCGGTGCCGCTTCTTCGTTTTCAAAGTCAACGTGGATGAACAGGTTGATTTTGGAAGTACGACGCAGACGCAGCAGGTCGATGTGGGTCGGAAGGTCCTTCACGGTGTCACGCTGAACGCCGCGGCAGATCACGCGCACGTCTTCCTGGCCTTCAACTTTCAGGTTGAAAAGCGTGGACAGGAAGCGGCCTTCTTTCAGTTTCTTGAACAGAACGTTGAAAGGGATCTGGATTGCGAAAGGTTCACCTTCGCCGCCGTAAACAACACCAGGAACAAAACCGTCGCGACGCGCTTGACGAGCGGCGCCCTTGCCTGTCCCCGTGCGTACTTCGGCGTGAAGATCAGGAATCTGACCAGCCATATTGAATTCTCCATAAATAAGGGTGGGGTTCCTCCAAGGCTGTAACCCCACGTGAAGCCGCGCCTATAGCGCGGATTGGCTGAAATGCAAAGGGGATTCGGGGCTACTCGCTGCGAAAATCGCGCAGGATGCCCCCTGCGTCTTTGACGCGGTCATAAAGCGCAAAATCATCTGGGCGCGCAGCGCGAAAGGCGGCGGCGACGTCCTCAGAAATTGGGGCTGCCACATCCGGAGATACATTTCGCAAGCCAGGCACGATTGGTTCCTCAAATCGGGCCGATAAAAAGGCCAGCAGAAGCTCGCTCTGATCGTAAGCGAAAAGGTGATGGATGGGGACAATGCCCGGCGTGAGCGACAGAAAAGACGCTTGAGACCCTATGCCGGCTGCTTTGCTCGGTGACGGGCTGATTGCATCTATTACAAATTCGTCAAAACTGATGCCGCCATGGCTTGCGGGGTTGCCTGCTCCCATACGCTCAGGGCTGCGGTACTTGTACCAGCTGCGCGCGTGGTCAATCGGGTCGCGGATCACAGCGACACGCTCGGGATGTATGCCGTAGGTCTCGGACAAAAGCGGGGCGAGTTTGGCGTGAAATTTGCCGATTGTCATATGCTTCACACTCTTGGTGAAAATGACGTCCGCTCTTGAGCGCAATGTGCTTTCAAATGCCGTCGAACCGGTCTTCGGCACAGATAGAAATGCAAGATTCTGTTTGAAAAAGACAAGCATATACAAGACGTCCTTCTGCCCGGCCCGTTTATGACGTGCCGGGCAGCGGAATGTCAAAGCGTTAGATCAGCCCTGCCAGCGGCCTTCGAAATTTTCCGGCACCAGCAAGATATCGCGGTCCAGATCAGTCACGCTGCGGCGGCCACAAAGCGCCATGGAGACATCAAGCTCCTTGTGGATCACTTCCAGCGCCCTGGTGACGCCCGCTTCGCCCATCGCGCCCAGTCCGTAGATGAAGGCGCGACCGATGTAGGTGCCTTTGGCCCCCAGCGCGAGCGCCTTCAGCACGTCCTGACCAGAGCGGATACCGCTGTCCAGATGCACCTCAACCTGATCGCCCACGGCCTCTATGATGGAGGGCAGGGCTCGGATTGCGCTCAGCGCCCCGTCAAGCTGGCGGCCGCCGTGGTTGGAAACGATAATCGCATCCGCGCCCACTTTCAGCGCCATCTTGGCATCTTCGGCATCCAGAATGCCTTTCAGGATCACCGGGCCGCCCCAAATCTCTTTGATTTTGGCGATCTTGTCCCAATCCAGCGACGGGTCAAAGCTCTGCGCGGTCCAGGCCCCCAGATCGGCAGTATCAGTCACGCCCTGCACATGGCCCACGATATTGCCGAAGTTGCGCCGCTTGGCGCCCAGCATCTCTATACCCCAGCGCCATTTGGTGGCGAGGTTGGCAATGGTCGAAGCGGTCAGTTTGGGTGGGGCGGATAGGCCATTTTTGAGGTCTTTGTGCCGCTGCCCGAGGATCTGGAGATCCAGCGTTATCACCAGTGCCGAGCATTTTGCCGCTTTTGCGCGCTCGATCAGGCGGGCCACAAAATCCTCGTCGGTCATGGTGTAAAGCTGAAACCAGAAAGGCTTGGTGGTGGCCTCTGCCACTTCCTCGATCGAGTTGATCGACATGGTGGACAGGGTGAAGGGCACGCCGAATTTCTCTGCTGCGCGCGCGGCTTTGATCTCGCCGTCGGCGCACTGCATTCCGGTCAGGCCGACTGGGGCCAATGCCACCGGCATAGTGACGTTTTGCCCGATCATTTGGCTGGCCGTTGTTCTGCCCGACATATCTACAGCGACGCGCTGGCGCAGGTAGATGTCAGCAAAGTCAGAGGTATTTTCCTGAAAAGTCTTTTCTGTCCAGCTGCCGGTTTCGGCATAGTCGTAAAACATGCGCGGCGCGCGGCGCTTATACAGGCGTTTGAGATCGTCAATACAGGTGATCACGGTCATGCGCTCTTAAACTCCGTAATTTGGTAAAGGTTCTTTACCAATATGGAGATCTAAGCGCAATCCCCTTGTTTCTTAGATTTTTGTTTACCATTTGTTCGCATCATGTTCGCGTTGGTTGGTTTTGAGTTTCGCGGAGGTTGCCATGAAAGGCATTGTGTTTGTTGAATTGGTCCGAATGGCTGAATCCGCTCTGGGAGAGGATGTCGTGGATGAGATTCTCGATGAAACAGAATTGGAAACCGATGGCGCGTTTAGCGTTGTGGGAAACTACCCTTGCCGAGAACTGCTTACAATTGTGGAGGCGATCGGCGCTCGGGTTAAAGTACCTGTAGAGGATTTGCATGAGCAATTTGGCCAATGGATGTTTGCCCGCTTTGTGGAAAGCTATCCAGTGTTCTTTGAGGGCAAGACTGACGGGTTCGACATGCTGGAGTCCATCGAAGATGAGGTCCATGTGGAGGTGCGCAAGCTCTACCCGGAAGTCGAGCTGCCAAGTTTTACCACGGAGCGGCTTTCGGTGGATCAGTTCAAAATGGTCTACGACAGTGAGCGTCCGCTCCAGCATTTCTGCAAGGGGATGATCCAATCCTGCATGGAGCATTTCCAGCAGGAGGTTGATCTTCAAATGGTGGATCGCTCGCAGGGCGGGCGCTTTACAGCAGAGTTCACACTGCAGAAAGCCGCGTGATGTTTTTACGCGACGACCTTGCGGCGCCGACCGAAACAGTATCGCGCCGCAGGTACAATCGACAGATGCGTGCGCGAGAGGAGGCTGAGCATCTTCTTGAGGCAAAAAGCCGTGAACTCTATGAGGCGAACCAAAGGTTGCAGAAGCTTCTAGATACCTTGGAGACCGCCGTTAAGGAGCGGACACAGGAGCTTGAGGAGGCGCGCGTCGTTGCGGAATCGGCGAACGAGGCCAAGTCCGTCTTTTTGGCCACCATGAGCCACGAAATCCGCACACCGCTCAATGGGATCTTGGGCATGGCGCAGGCCCTTCGGGACAGTGGATTGTCGGAAGATCAAGGGCAGTTGGTGCAGATCCTTCAGGACAGTGGAGGGCTGCTATTATCTCTGATCAATGATGTGCTCGACATTTCAAAGATAGAAGCGGGGAAGCTGGAGTTTGAGGCAATTCCCTATGATTTGAGACAGCTCGGTGACGCGATGCTGCAGCACTTCCGGTTGCGCGCTGAGGAGAAGGGGCTGGCCTTTCATGTCAGCCTGTCTGAAGCGGCCCAGGCGACAATACGTGCAGACCCAATGCGGCTTCAGCAGGTGGCAGGCAATCTTCTGTCAAACGCTATTAAGTTTACGGACATTGGGAGTGTGTCGTTGCATATAGATCTGCGAGAGACTTTGGCTGGAGGATCTGTTCTGGTTCTGCGGGTCAAGGACACTGGGCGGGGCATTTCAAGATCGCAACAGCCGAGACTGTTTCAGAGGTTCAGCCAAGCCAATGCAAGCATAACGCGCATGCATGGTGGGACCGGTCTGGGTCTCGCGATATCCCGGCATATTTGCGAGCTGACTGGTGGGTCCATCAAGTTGCGAAGCGAGGAGGGCCAGGGAGCGGAGTTTCAGGCGAATCTTCTTGTTGAGAAAGCCCAGTCACACGACGATGCGCCCGGTCACATCGCAGAAGGCGATCAAGCTGCCAGTTTGGCAGGGCTTCGCATACTTGCGGCTGAGGACAATCGTACAAATCAAATAGTTCTAAAACACATGCTCAAAAAGGCAGGTCCACCCAAACTCACCATTGTCGACGACGGAGAAAAAGCCGTGCAGGAATGGCAGCGCGGGCGGTATGATATGATCCTAATGGACATCAACATGCCGGTCATGGATGGCATGGAGGCGACGCGGCGTATACGGGAACTGGAGCATGAAAACATGCTTGAGCCCATCCCGATCATTGCTGTCAGTGCCAATGCAATGGTGCATCAGGTGGCCGGCTACCTCAATGGCGGCATGACGGGGCATGTGCCCAAGCCCATTAGCCGGGATAAACTTGTTGGCGCCATGAAAACCGCACTCGCAAAATGCCAGCGCGGGTTAGATTAACCACCCGCTGGATCGCGGGCACCGCGTTCGCGTAGGGGAGTCGGCTTGGGGCAAGAGAGGCGCCTAGATGGTCTCGACCTTACCTGAGTAAACTTCGACGATATGCTTGTCCGCCATCTGTGTGAGCTCGCTGATCTCTGTCATTTGATCGCGCGACAACAGTGGCGCTTCGGGGGCTTTTTCTATTGCGGAAAGGGCTTTGTCGCGAGCGAACTCAAAGGCTGCCTTGCGATCGCCAGCTTCATAATCGTCGCGGCCAATGCGTTGGAACACTTCGGGGGTAAACTGTTCTCGACAGCCCAAAACCGTATGGTCACTGTCCAGAAAATGCCCGCCAACGGGGACCTTCAGCATCTCATCAAAATTAAGCGCGGCATCCGAGATGTCGGGGACACGCAACAGGCGTCGTGCCATCGCACCGATTTCATTGTCCAGCACCGCCTGAACTGGGCAAAATACGGCAGCGCACTCAAGCTGACCGATCCCCCCCAAGATGTCTGCGCCGGACAGGGCTGCGGTTTGCATCAACATGGCCCGCTCCGCCATGGATTGGTGGTCTGAATCTGGTGTGTCGGACCCTGAGCCATAGGTGTGCGCCATCAGCCCGAAGCCATGCTTCACGAGTTGGATTGACAGAGATGCTGCTTGCATCGCTTCCACAGAAGATTGCAGGGCGCTTCCGGTGAGCATATCAAGCGCAATCATTAGCGGGGTTGCAATGATTGGCAAGCCTGGTGAAAGCACATGTGCCATGGTGATCATGCCGACAACTTCCGCAACTGCCACAATAGCCAACGCAGCCGGTGAAAGGGGCGCGGTACCGCCAGCACTTGGCAGCGAGCAGGCGTGAACGGGCAAACCATATTTGCCGCAAGCTATGATCACCTCCGTGTCCATGTACTTGAACTCAAGTGGCGAGAATGAACAGGTGATCGTGCTGGTTGACGGGTTGGCGCGCAGGGCCTCCTCTCCTCCTGCCGCAATGGCTGCGATCTTCAGCAGGTAGTCGATATTTTCCTTCTGGTAAGGTTGCATCCAAACGTGCTTTTGAGTGCGCGCGGTGATGGTTGCATAGGAGTGAATGTCCGCTGTGACCTCTGGAACGCCATGCACAAAAGGGTGGGCAATAAATCCAACCTGATTGAGAGTGTTGGCCACCGCTGTGATTTCTTTAACCGCGGTGAGATCCATATTGCGATAGCTCGCGTCTCGTGGATCGACATACCCGTGGGCTCCCGTGCCAGTACGTAGAATGAAACCCTGATCCATGCGAGGTACAGTGAGATCAAACGATCTGTCCTTGCCCGCAAGGCGACAGGATTTTGGCGTCGCAGCCAAAGCTTCTTGCACCATTTCGCGCGGCATTCGCAGGCGTCCGGCTTCGCGGCCTTCTAGCGCGCCAGCTTTCACAAGAGTCTCTCGTGCCAGCGGATGCACAATCATGACGCCGTATTCTGAAAGAAGATCAAGAACCCGCTCTTTCAGCGTCTCCATGCGATCGCTGTCGAGAAAACCAAAGCCCGCGCGAGGTCCGATGGTGTGCTCCAAGCTGAACGCATCCGCAGAGGCCCTGCTGACAGGTGGGGACTTACGGCCGCGGCGCTTGCGCGTTTTGGGGGTGGGGGATGTGTTTTGGTCGACGGGCATGTGTTCCTCCTTCGGGTCTGTAGCGTCAGGACCGTTAGGGCACACACCGATTTAGCTCACTGCCTGCTGACTTGAGCAAAACCAGAATAGCGGGGGCTTAGGCCCCCACCAAGATTTTTGTTGCGTCAATTGAGGCCTGAAAACTTGCGGCCTGGAAGGGTGGATTAAGCGCGATGAGCCCCATCCGCCAGAGATTTTACAAACTCCAGCACTTCGGTTGTGGATTTGCCTGCGCCAATTTGGCTGACAATGGCCGAGCCAACCACAGCACCATCTGCCACTGTGGCGATATTCTGTGCTTTTTCTGGTGTGTTGATACCAAAGCCAACGATGACGGGAAGATCCGTGCTGGCTTTGATGCGCGTCACCTCGGGGCCCACATCAGTGGCCTCTGCTTCTGCGGCACCGGTAATGCCGGTAATGGAGACATAGTACACAAATCCGGATGTGTTTTGCAGCACTTTAGGGAGGCGCTTGTCGTCTGTCGTCGGGGTTGCCAGGCGGATAAAATTCATCCCTGCTGCCTGTGCGGGAATGCAAAGCTCACCGTCTTCTTCCGGCGGAAGGTCAACAACGATCAGCCCGTCAATCCCCGCAGCTTTGGCATCGGTAAGAAACGCCTCAACGCCGCGAGAATAAATAGGGTTGTAGTAACCCATCAATACGATTGGCGTGGTGTCATCGGTCTTGCGAAACTCAGCCGCCAGATCGAGCGTCTTCTGGAGTGTCATGCCGCCATCAAGCGCGCGCTGACCTGCCAACTGAATGGTTGGCCCGTCTGCCATAGGATCCGTGAAGGGCAGGCCCAGCTCAATGATGTCAACACCAGCGCCCGGTAGCCCTTTCACGATTTCCAAAGAGGTATCGTAGTCTGGGTCTCCAGCCATCACATAGGCCACAAAGGCCTTTTTGCCTGCGGCATTCAGCTCAGCGAATTTGGCGTCGATACGAGTCATCGGCGGATCCTTGTTTTTCGGTCACCTTCATGTGCCGGAAGGTGCGTGGGAAATCAATCCCACGCAAGACCGTTCGCAAGGTCGCCCTAAAAATTGTAGTGGTAACGCAAGCTCAGCGTATTCACACCGGGATTGTCATCCCCAAGGCCGCCATTGGATTTGTGCTGAAGCGCAAGTGAGATAGCGGCTATGTCAGTGACCTTGCGTCCAACCGCAAGCAAGCTGCGGAATTCCAATGTATTGCCGAGGTCATTGCGCCGGTCGCCATCGGTATAAAGGCCAGGCATAAAGCTGAATTCAGCGAACCACTTTTCGTTGAAGTCATAGACGCTGGAAATACCAGCCCCTAGAAAAGCGTCACCCTCTTCATCCACCGTCAAGACGCCGCCAGCGGCAAGTGTCCATCGACCGAAATCTCTAAAGGGGTCAAAGTGATATTCAATGTCGAGTTCGACCGTATCGTTCCCGGCGCCGTCGGAGAAATCTGCGTATCCCAATCCAACGACAAGTTGCTGCGAAGCCACTGGAGTGGCGATTAAAATTGCAGCGGCTATTGGTGCCAGAAGTTTCATGTGCGTGTCTTTCCGTCTAAAGAGTCGCCTCCTGTCTTCCCCAAGGTCACCTGTGCGAGAATTCATCTCAGAGGTCAAATTGAAAAAGCATCGCATCACGTGGACTTGAAGTTGTGTGATGCCTGCTGGCTAAGTGTTTCATTTCTAAGCGTAAGCATCAGTTCACTTGGTGTCGTTGCGGGTCGAGAGCTCGAAAGGAGGCTCCTGAAGCGCCCGTTGAAAGCGCGCCATTTTTGTCCAGAAGTCGTTATTTTGAAGGGCTGCTATGTCACGTGGCTTGCGTCACCGCGGGACTCTGCCTATGAGCAGCACAAACAAGAGATCAGGAGACCGGATATGGGTTTCAAAATGGGCATCGTTGGATTGCCGAATGTTGGCAAATCCACGCTTTTTAACGCGCTGACCAAAACCGCAGCTGCGCAGGCGGCAAACTTTCCGTTCTGCACCATCGAGCCCAATGTGGGCGAAGTGGGTGTGCCGGATGCGCGCCTTGATAAACTGGCAGCCATTGCGCAATCCAAACAGATTATCCCGACCCGCATGACTTTTGTGGACATTGCTGGCCTGGTGAAAGGCGCCTCCAAGGGGGAAGGCCTTGGCAACCAGTTTTTGGCCAACATCCGCGAAACCGACGCGATTGCGCATGTGCTGCGCTGTTTTGAAGACGGCGACGTGACCCACGTGGATGGCCGCGTTGATCCAGTGGCGGATGCAGAAACCATTGAGACCGAGCTGATGCTTGCCGATCTGGAAAGCATTGAGAAGCGCCGCGCCAATCTAGTGCGCAAGCTCAAGGGCAATGACAAAGAGGCTCAGCAGCAGGACCGCCTGCTGCAAATGGCACAGGAAGCGCTGGAAAACAGCCAACCCGCCCGCGTGGTTGAGGTTGACGACGAAGACGCCAAAGCCTGGAAGACGCTGCAGCTTCTGACCACCAAGCCGATCCTGTATGTCTGCAACGTGGGCGAAAGCGAAGCCGCAGAAGGCAACGCCCATTCCGCAGCCGTGGCAGAGATGGCCGCCAAACAGGGCAACAGCCATGTGATCATTTCCGCGCAGATCGAAGAAGAGATCAGCCAGCTTGAAGATGAAGAAGCGGCCATGTTCCTTGAGGAGATGGGGCTAGAGGAGGCCGGTCTGGACCGCCTCATTCGTGCTGGCTACGAACTCTTGCAGCTGGAAACCTATTTCACAGTCGGGCCCAAAGAGGCGCGCGCCTGGACCATTCGCCGAGGTACCATGGCACCGCAGGCGGCCGGGGTGATCCATGGTGATTTTGAAAAGGGATTCATTCGCGCGGAAACCATCGCGTACGAGGATTATATCAACTGCGACGGTGAAAGTGGCGCCAAGGAGGCCGGCAAAATGCGGGCCGAGGGCAAAGGTTATGAAGTGAAAGACGGAGACGTCATGCACTTCCTGTTTAACACCTGATTGCGACCGCCCCATTCAATACGAAGATTGGCCCGTAGATTTCTACGGGCCTTTTTTTGTGGATGAACGATTTATTGACCGGCCTAAGGTTCGAGCAGAGATTGACCGGGAGTGATGAAGAATTAGCGTCCTTACGTCAGTTATGCTGTCAAAACACGCATAAGATGTGCGGTGTGCCACTTGGCGCGATCATTTTTTGTGCTTTCCGCGGATGTTTGCTCAATTATTGATCAACATCACTGGAATTTTTGCCTCTCACCCGCGTGAAAATTGCCAACACGCCGCGCGTGTCAAAGGGTGATGTCGCCAACCGCAGGACGGGATGTCTTAAGAAAGCGGAGGGTGTGTGACGGCCCACGAATTGGACCTCGGTAAAGCCGCCACACGGATGCAACAAAAGTTGCGGGATCAGGTAATGGAAACGCGCGCTTGAGCGCAAGCGTTTCTGTGCCATCCCCGCAGGGAGAAATTTATGACCTTTCTGAAATCCACGCTCGCCGGATCTCTGGTTTTTGCTTCGCTCGCAGGTGCAGCGATGGCGGCGGAAGACACCATTAAAGTTGGCGTGCTGCACTCGCTGTCCGGCACCATGGCAATCTCGGAAACCACGCTGAAAGACACCATGCTGATGCTGATTGATCAGCAAAACGCCAAAGGCGGTCTGCTGGGCAAGCAGCTGGAAGCGGTCGTGGTAGATCCTGCGTCTGATTGGCCGCTGTTTGCGGAAAAAGCCCGCGAACTGCTGACCGTGCACGAAGTTGACGTGATCTTTGGCAACTGGACGTCCGTGTCCCGCAAATCTGTGCTGCCAGTGATCGAAGAGCTGAATGGCTTGCTGTTCTACCCGGTCCAATATGAGGGCGAAGAGAGCTCCAAAAACGTCTTCTATACCGGCGCAGCTCCAAACCAGCAGGCGATCCCGGCAACCGACTACTTCCTCGAAGAGCTGGGCGTTGAAAAGTTCGCGCTCTTGGGCACCGACTATGTGTATCCGCGTACCACCAACAATATCCTTGAGTCTTATCTGAAAGACAAAGGCATCGCGGACGACGACATCTTCGTGAACTACACTCCTTTTGGTCACTCTGACTGGTCCAAAATTGTGGCAGACGTCGTGGCGCTGGGTGCGGACGGCAAGAAGGTGGGCGTGATTTCCACTATCAATGGCGATGCGAACATTGGCTTCTACAAGGAGCTGGCAGCAGCTGGCATTTCTGCCGATGACATCCCTGTGGTGGCCTTCTCCGTTGGCGAGGAGGAACTGGCGGGTCTGGACACCTCCAACCTCGTTGGCCATCTCGCGGCGTGGAACTATTTCCAGTCCGCTGACTCTGAGGTGAACGCGGAGTTCGTGGAAACCTGGAAAGCCACCATGGGCGAAGAACGCGTGACCAACGACCCAATGGAAGCCCACTATATCGGCTTTAACATGTGGGTAAACGCGGCAACCGAAGCGGGTTCCACCGAAGTGGATGCTGTGCGCGCGGAAATGTATGGTCAAGAATTCCCGAACCTGACCGGCGGCACCGCCGTGATGTTGCCAAACCACCACTTGGCGAAGCCGGTTCTGATCGGTGAAATTCAGGAAGACGGTCAGTTTGACATCATTTCCCAGACCGCAGAAGTGCCGGGCGACGCGTGGACAGACTTCCTGCCAGAATCCGCAGTTCTGGTGTCTGACTGGAAAGAGCTGGATTGCGGTATGTACAACACCGAAACCAAAACCTGTGTTCAGACCCTGTCCAACTACTAAGGTTTGACCTTTTGGGGCGCGCGACGACCCGCGCGCCCTTAACCACTCGCGCGGACTTCCTCACATGAGACAACTTTTTTTGGCGGGCCTTGCCTTCTTGGCCGCTTGCCTGATTTCGCCCGGCTTGGGGCAGGCGCAAGACGCCTTGATCCAACCCATACTACAAGAGCATCAGGCGCTTATTGTGAAGAGCTCGCGCAAGACCATTGGCCCGGCAATCAATGCCGTGGCCAGCTCTGGTTTGCCACAGGCACAGACCGTACTTGAGGTTTGGGCCGCCAAAAATATGTGGCAGCGTAAATCAGATGGCCTGTTTTTCATTGGTGAGAAAATTGACAGCAAGATCTACACGCTGACGGATTTTGACAGCGGCGAGCTGCTCGGTGAATTTCTCAAGTCGGACCTCAAACAGCTTAAGCCTAATAGCGGCATTCGCGCGCTGATCGGCACGGCATTGGTGCAGTTCCAGCTGAGCGATCCCGATATTGAGGCTCGCCGCGCGGCACTCCTGTCGATCGAGCGCGATCCAGAAGCCAGTTTGCTTGCGCCGCTGCGCGCCTCGATTGAAGGGGAAACGGACGCTGCGCTTAAGGCACAGAAGCAACGTCTCGAACGGTTGCTGACCATTGGCTATGATGAAGACGAGGCCGCGCGTTTGGCCGCCATTTCCGATATGTCGGGTGATCTGGGCGTGGATGTGCGCGCAACGCTCAATCCGCTGCTCACAACCAAGCGCGATGTGGTTGTAGGTGCTGCGCCAGAGGGCGCGAACATCGCTGCGCTTCTGAGACCGGGGCAGGGGGAGTTTGATCGCCTCGCTGCCTATGACATGCTTGTCGCCAAAGACCTCGCGCCCGCACGCATCAGCAAGGATGACATCCGCACCCAGCTTGCCGCCCATATCGACGGCGCGCGCGTTGGCGGTGTGCCGGTGGCGCAGCTCAACACCGATGCCAACCGTCTCGCGGCTTACAATGCGCTCGCAGAGGCAGGCACTGTACCCGCCTTTGTCTCTGACACCGCAATTGAGGCAGCACTTGCCGCGCACACTTTCTTTGATGTCTATCTGGAACCGTCCAAGGCAGTGACCGATGCCGCCACGGAAGCGTTAAAAGACATAAAGCTGAAGGTGGGCCTCAATCAGATGCTCGATTTGACACTGGATGCAGTGTCGCTCGCATCGATCTACTTCCTCGCAGCCATTGGCCTCGCCATCACATTCGGCGTGATGGGCGTGATCAACATGGCACATGGCGAATTCATCATGATGGGCGCCTACACCGGTTTCGTGGTACAGCAGATCATTCCCGATCATACGGTTTCCATTATCGTAGCGATCCCAACCGCCTTTGCGGTGACCTTTGCCGCAGGTGTTGCAATGGAGCGGCTGGTCATTCGCTGGCTGCAGGCCCGCCCTTTGGAGACCTTGCTGGCCACATTTGGTATTTCGATTGCCCTTCAGCAGCTTGCAAAGAACATCTTCGGCACGCAGGCACGTCCACTTACGGCACCGGGCTGGCTGGACGGTGCTTGGGTCATGAACGATGTGGTGTCGATCTCCTATATCCGGATTGCGATTTTCATCCTCGCCCTTATCTTTTTCGCGGCCTTTCTATACATCATGAAACGTACACGCTTGGGGCTTGAGACCCGTGCAGTGACCCAGAATCCGCGTATGGCGGCCTCTATGGGCATCAATCCCGATCGCGTGAACATGCTGACCTTTGGGCTGGGTTCCGGGATCGCGGGCATCGCCGGCGTCGCCATCGGCCTGTTTGCCAAAGTAACCTCCGAGCTTGGCAGCGACTATATCGTGCAAAGCTTTATGACTGTTGTTGTAGGCGGTGTGGGCAATATCTGGGGCACACTTGCGGGCGCAACCATGATTGGCTTCCTGCAAAAAGGCATCGAGTGGATGAACCCATCCAACACACTTGCTGCGCAGACTTACATGATCATCTTCATCATCATCTTCATCCAATTCCGACCAAGGGGCATCATAGCCCTCAAAGGTCGCGCGGCGGGGGACTAAACCATGCAGCGTAGTTTCATTGCCAAAAACCCATCCGTTCTGATTTTCCTGTCGATCCTAGCGCTGTTCACGCTGCTTGTGACTGTGATGTCTGAGGGTTTTGGAGTGGGGGGCATCTCCACCAGCTTCATCAAGACGCTGGGCAAGACGCTTTGCCTGTGCCTCATCGCCCTCGCGTTGGATTTGATCTGGGGGTACACAGGTATTCTAAGTCTCGGACATTTCGCTTTCTTTGGCCTCGGCGGCTATATGATTGGTATGTGGCTGATGTATGAGCGGACCCGTTTGATTGTGGTCGACAGCCTCACTAGCACCGAAATCCCTCCCACAGACGGCGAAGTTATCGATGCCATCGGCAACCAGATTTTCGGCGTTGTCGGGTCCAGCGAGTTCCCTTTGATCTGGGCTTTTGCAGACAGCCTTTCGATCCAGCTGATACTTGTGCTGCTGGTGCCGGGCGTGCTCGCGTTGATCTTTGGTTGGTTGGCATTCCGCAGCCGGGTGACAGGGGTGTATCTGTCGATCCTGACCCAGGCCATGACACTCGCACTTGCGCTCTATCTGTTTCAAAACGACAGCGGCCTGCGTGGCAATAATGGTCTTTCCGGATTGCAAAACCTGCCCGGTGTGACCGCCTCACAAGACCATGTGTCGCTATGGTTTTTCTGGGCATCTGCGGCAGCTTTGGGGGCAGGCTACGTGTTGTGTGCTTGGCTGGTAAGCGGAAAATTTGGATCTGTCATTCGCGGTATCCGCGACAACGAAGCCCGTGCGCGATTCCTCGGGTACTCTGTGGAAACCTACAAGCTGGTGATTTTCACGCTTACGGCCTGCATCGCAGCAGTCGCGGGCGCGCTGTATTATCCGCAAGCAGGCATCATTAACCCTGCAGAAATTGCACCAATCGCTTCGATCTATCTTGCGGTTTGGGTCGCTATCGGCGGACGTGGACGGCTCTATGGCGCTGTCATTGGTGCGGCTTTTGTGAGCCTGCTGTCCACATGGTTCACTGGCGGGCAAGCTCCGGACATTAACCTTGGGTTTTACACCATCAAATGGGTCGATTGGTGGCTGGTTTTGCTGGGTCTCTCTTTTGTTCTCGTGACGCTATTTGCACCCAAAGGCATTGGCGGCCTTTTTGACATCGTTGTTGAGCGCCGCGCCGCAAAGGAGGCAAACCAATGAGCACACTTCTTGAAGTTTCCGGCGT
Source organism: Shimia sp. R9_2 (assembly GCF_017743735.1). Classification (GTDB taxonomy): domain Bacteria; phylum Pseudomonadota; class Alphaproteobacteria; order Rhodobacterales; family Rhodobacteraceae; genus Shimia. Next base: position 47,204 of record NZ_JAGHRO010000010.1, on the reverse strand, counting down.
CTCGGTTACCTTTGATGGCTTTCGCGCAATCAATAATCTGTCGTTCCAGATTGGCGAGGCTGAAATGCGCGCGGTGATTGGCCCCAATGGCGCGGGCAAAACCACGTTCATGGACATCGTGACCGGCAAAACCAGACCGGATGAAGGTCGGGTGATCTGGGGAGAGAAGTCGATTAGCCTTCTTGGCATGAATGAAGCCCGGATCGCACAGGAAGGCATTGGGCGCAAATTTCAAAAACCCACGGTTTTTGAGGAACAGACGGTACAGGAAAACCTGCTGATGGCGCTTAAAAAGCCCCGGGGCTGGTTTTCAGTGCTCACCTATCGACCGAGCGACGCTGATCTCGCCAAAGTCGATGCACTGGCAGGGGAAATCGGTCTGCGTGATCAGCTGACGCGGACTTCTGGCGAATTGAGTCATGGGCAAAAACAATGGCTGGAAATCGGTATGTTGCTTGCGCAAGAGCCACGCTTGTTGCTGGTTGATGAGCCGGCTGCAGGGATGACGCCTGCAGAGCGTGAGCACACCACCGATATCTTGGTGGAAGCCGCTAAGACCCGAGCGGTCGTGGTTGTTGAGCATGACATGGAGTTTGTCCGCCGTCTCAATTGCAAAGTGACGGTTTTGCATGAAGGCGCTGTTCTGGCTGAGGGCAGCCTTGACCATGTGACCTCCGATCAAAACGTGATCGACGTCTATCTGGAGCGCTAAGATGCTGACACTAAAAGATATCACTCTGCACTATGGCCACTCTCAAATCCTGAACGGGATTTCCATGGAGGCTCAAAAGGGTGAGGTGACCTGTGTTATGGGCACCAATGGCGTGGGCAAAACCAGTTTGATCAAGGCCATCTCAGGCACCCATCCGCGTTCTGGTGGGTCGCTCTCGCTTGATGGCGAAACCCTTCCATCTCTACCCGCGCAGAGGCTTGCGCACAAAGGCGTCGCTTACGTTCCACAAGGGCGTGAGATATTTCCTCTGCTGACAGTGCGGGAGAATATGGAAACCGGATTTAATTGTCTGCCGAAGGGGGAGAGGGCTGTTCCGGAAGAGATGTTTGAGCTCTTTCCGGTACTCAAAGAAATGCAGGGACGTCGTGGTGGGGATCTATCTGGCGGCCAACAGCAGCAGCTTGCCATTGCGCGGGCACTGATCACAAAACCCAAACTCCTGCTGCTGGACGAACCGACAGAGGGTATTCAGCCAAATATCATTCAGCAGATTGGCGAAGTGATCAAACTCCTGCGTGACAAAAGTGAAATGGCCATTGTTCTAGTGGAGCAATATTTCGATTTTGCCTACGAGCTGGCGGATCGCTTTGTGGTTCTGCGGCGCGGGGAGGTGATGCTTTCAGGCGCCAAAGAGGAGTTGAACCGTAAGGAATTGCTGAGCAGCGTTTCCGTTTGAGGCAGGTTCGAGGTCAGAAAATTACTGCAGTTGGTTGCCAAATCGAGAGCTAGGCGTTGCTGTACTGGGCCGTTGGGGAATGTTTGCCAGATACTGGCAGGGCTTGAAGAGCCAGATTCTATTGATTTGCCAGATATCGCTTCTTAACATTGGCAGCGCTCTACTAATGGGGAGCAATATTTGCCTTGATTAGGAGCTGCCTTGGCGAAATCTCAGCCAACAAACGGGCAAAAGGCCCGAATAGCAATTGCAGGTTTTGGTTTGGTTGGGCGCCGCCATGCTGCGGCGAACGGGTTCAGCCGGTCGGCAACTCTTGTGTCGGTGGTCGATCCTCGTAAAGACGTGGCGGCGGAAGTTACGTCATTTGGGGCGCGATATTATCAAAACTTGGCGGATCTCATGTCTGACGACAAACCAGATGGGATCATTTTATCGACGCCCACCAAGTTGCACGTTGAACAAGCAATTGAATGTGTCAAAGCGGGCGTGCCTGTACTGATAGAAAAGCCACTTTCAGACGACCGCGAAGCAGCTGCAAAACTTGTAGCGGACGCAAAAAGGGCAGGCGTCGCGGTATTGGTCGGCCATCACCGGCGGTTCAACCCCATCATCCGGCAGGCCAAAAACCTTATCGCGCAAGGCAAAATCGGGGAGCTGCGCGCTGTGCATGCCACTTGTTGGTTCTACAAGCCGGATGACTATTTCGAAGAAGCCCCTTGGCGAAAGCAAAACGGGGCTGGACCAATTTCTGTCAACTTGGTGCACGACATAGATTTGTTGCGTTACCTTTGTGGTGAAATTGAATGCGTTCAGGCTCAAACCGCCCCTTCCAAGAGAGGCTTTGAAAACGAAGATCTAGCTAGCGCAATATTGAGATTTAAGCAGGGCGCGCTGGGAACGCTGAGTGTGTCGGACAGTGTCGTGTCACCATGGAGCTGGGAACTGACTGCAAAAGAATACCCGATTTATCCCGCGACTGATCAAAGCACCTACCTTTTGGGGGAAGTGAGGGAGCACTATCTGTCCCGGATTTGCGCCTTTGGCGGCATGAGGGACATGCTGACTGGTGGTCACCTATATCGGCAACGTACTATCTGACCGAAGCCTCTGACCCGCTAGTCAATCAATTGGATCATTTTGTCGAAGTCATCGCAGAAGGTGTGACGCCGCTCGTTTCTGGAGAAGAAGGTCTGCTGAGTCTACACGTGGTAGATGCCATTCAAAATGCCGCACGTTCTGGAAAAGCGGTGACGTTGAGAACCTCTAAAGCCCTGTGACGCCGGTTTTGGTGAGTGCGAACAACAGCACATTTTGGCAAATTAAAAATTTCCGCGCGCAAAATAATTTGATGCATCTGGAAATTTTTGTATCTTACCTGTCAAAGAATTTGGAGTGTAATTCATGGCAGGCGAGAAAGTTCGAAACATGGAAGAATTCGCACGCATGAGCGGGATTTCTCGGCCGACGCTTTCGAAGTTCTTTAATGATCCAACCAGTGTCAGAGCAAGTACGCGCTCCCGGATTGAGGCGGCGCTAGAGCAGTTTGATTATCGCCCGAATATCTATGCGATGAACCAGAACCGTAAGCTCACAAAGAACATCGGGATCGTGGTGCCATTGCTTTCAGATCCCTATTTTGCCGAAATTGCGCGCAATCTTGAACAGCGCTGCATCGCGGCTGGCTACCGCCCGACATTGTTCAGCTCGCACGGCGATACGGCGCTTGAAGTTGAGGTGTTGCAAACCTTACGCTCATTGAAACCTGCGGGTGTGTTGCTGGCACCATTGGGGCGGGCATCCGACAATAAGGCGTTAGAGGCGTTTTGCGCTGAGGTCCCGACGCTCATTTTTGACAGCAGTGTCGAGGAAATAGGACTCTCCTTTGTCGGATCAGACAATGTGCAATTCACCACGCACATCACGGATTATTTGTGCCGGACGGGTGAGCCGCCCTGTTTCTTTGAAATGAAGACCCCAGCCAACCCAAATGCGCACCGTCGTCGCCAGGCTTATATCGCGGCTATGGAGAGCTTTGGCCATACACCCGAAGTGGTGTCTGTCGAAGGAGAGGGGTGGGGCTTTGAGGAGATTGGACGGCTCGGAGGCCATGAAGCGCTCACAAACAAATGGTTTTCGACAAACACTATTCTCTGCAGCAACGACCGCCTTGCCATTGGTCTTTTGACTGCATGTTACGAGCAGGGCGTGCGTGTCGGAAGAGGACAGGACTGTGCGATTCGGGTCGCTGGCCAGGACGGTCATCCCCATTCTCGCTATACCTGCCCGCCGCTCACCACAATTTCTCACAACTATGATGCGGTGTCTCAAACGGCTGCAATTGCTTTGTTTTTGGCCATAGAAGGCCAGCTATCTCCCTGGAAAAGCACGCGTTTGGAAGGGCAGCTCATACTGCGAGATTCAGCTTGAGAGCTAAATTTTACGCGCGTAAAAAATTTATTGACGCCGCGTCGCGTTGAGGGCTAGCCTGTTTCCACATCCAAACAGGGAGGAAACCGGATGTCCTTTAAAAGCACACTTTGTGCTGCGACCGCGCTTTCGCTGATCACAGCAAGCAGCGCTTTCGCAGACGGCCACTCCAAAACGATCACAATCGCCACCGTTAACAATGGCGATATGATCCGCATGCAGGGCTATACAGACGAATTCACCAAAGCGACCGGTATCGACGTCGAGTGGGTGACGCTCGAGGAAAACGTCCTGCGTCAGCGCGTAACAACGGATATCACCACCAAAGGTGGGGCTTTCGACATCATGACAATCGGCATGTATGAGACCCCGATTTGGGGCGAGAACGGTTGGCTCGTCGCACTGGATGATCTTTCCGAAGAATATGATGTTGACGACATCCTGCCTGCGATGGCGGGCGGTCTTTCCCACAACGGTACGCTCTATGCCGCACCATTTTATGGCGAAAGCTCCATGATCATGTACCGCACAGATCTGATGGAAAAAGCCGGGCTGGACATGCCTGAAGCGCCAACTTGGGAGTTTATCGCTGAAGCCGCGGCTGCAATGACCGATCGGGACAACGAAATCAACGGGATCTGTCTGCGCGGTAAAGCGGGCTGGGGCGAAGGCGGAGCGTTCATCACCGCGATGTCCAATTCCTTTGGTGCCCGTTGGTTTGACGAAGACTGGAATGCCCAGTTCGACACTGAAGCTTGGGCCAACACGCTGAATTTTTACAAAACCATGATGGATGCGGCGGGCCCAACTGGCTACGCAACCAACGGTTTCAACGAAAACCTGTCGTTGTTTCAACAAGGCAAGTGCGGAATGTGGATCGATGCGACGGTCGCCGCAAGCTTTGTGACGAACCCAAAAGACTCGACCGTTGCGGACAGTGTGGGTTTTGCGCTCGCACCGGATACGGGCCTCGGCAAACGGTCCAACTGGCTCTGGGCTTGGGCGCTCGCCATTCCGGCTGGTACACAACAACAAGCAGAAGCCAAACAATTCATCGAATGGGCAACCTCAAAGAGCTACATTGAATTGGTTGCGGCCAACGAAGGCTGGGCGAATGTACCGCCGGGCGCACGTACATCTCTGTACGAAAACCCGAACTACCAATCGGTGCCTTTTGCCAAAATGACGCTGGACTCCATTCTTTCTGCCGATCCGAACGACTCCACGGTTGATCCCAGCCCGTACGTTGGCATTCAATTTGCCGCAATTCCGGAGTTTGCGGGCATCGCGACTGAAGTGAGCCAAGAGTTCTCTGCGGCTTATGCTGGCCAGCAGAGCATTGCCGTCGCGCTTGAAAAAGCACAGGCACTCACAAACGATGCGATGGAAGCTGCGGGTTACCGTTAAGCTCCCCATTCAGGTGGCAGCTCACAGCTGCCCCTGATCTCTCTCATCAATTGCCTAACATTTGCTAAGGTCACAGGCGAAATCATCGCCAACAGGAGAGGTCCATCCAATGTCCACCAAAGCCTCCAGATCTGCTGCCCGCGTGATGATGGCGCCAGCGGTTGTCCTGCTTCTGGGGTGGATGCTCGTGCCCTTGATCATGACGCTGTGGTTTTCCTTTACAAAATATCTACCTTTGAGAGGCGATAGCATCCAACGTGGGTTGGATTGGGTCGGCTTTGCCAATTACGGCCGCTTTCTCTCTTCCAGTTCATTTTGGCCTGCGGTGCAAACCACGCTTGTGATGGTGGGCGGCGTCCTGCTTATCACAGTTGCCTTGGGCATACTGCTTGCGTTGCTTCTGGATCAGCCGATCTGGGGGCAGGGCGTGGTCCGCATTCTAGTTATTGCGCCTTTCTTTGTCATGCCAACGGTCTCCGCATTGGTATGGAAAAACATGCTGATGGACCCTGTGAATGGCATTTTTGCACATTTATGGCGGTTCTTCGGAGCAGAGCCTGTGGCGTGGCTCCAAGATGTTTCGCTTGGCTCTATCATCCTCATTGTTTCGTGGCAGTGGTTGCCCTTCGCAACGCTCATTTTGCTCACCGCGATTCAATCGTTGGACCGGGAGCAGCTTGAAGCAGCCGAAATGGATGGTGCTCCCACCTTGAAGCGCTTTTGGCACATCATCCTGCCGCATCTGGCTCGGGCGATCACGATCGTGATACTCATCCAGACAATCTTCCTACTGTCTATCTTTGCGGAAATCTTTGTTACCACCGGTGGGGCCTTTGGAACTCGCACGCTGACCTATCTGATCTTTCAGCGCGTCATTGACAGTCAAAATATCGGCCTTGGCTCTGCCGGTGGTGTTTACGCAATCATTCTTGCCAATCTCGTTGCGATCTTCCTGATGCGCATCGTCGGCAAAAATCTCGACGCTTAAGAGGGGCGCAACATGGCACGCTCTGTAACACCGCACCGCAAGATCGTCACCACAGCTGCTGCTTGGGCTGTTGCGCTGATCATCTTCTTCCCGATCTATTGGACAATTTTGACAAGTTTCAAAACGGAAGCCCAAGCCATCAACGATCCTCCGCTTTTCTTTGCATTTGACTGGACGCTGGAAAACTATGCCATTGTGCAAGAGCGTTCTGACTACATGAAATTCCTTTGGAATTCGGTGATTATCGCTGGCGGCTCTACCATTCTGGGCATTCTGATCGCGATCCCTGCTGCTTGGTCCATGGCGTTCGTGCCCTCCAGGCGCACCAAGGATATCCTGCTCTGGATGCTGTCTACGAAGATGCTACCTGCGGTGGGTGTTCTATACCCGATTTCGCTCATCTTTGTGGAATTCAACCTTTTGGACACTCGAGGCGGTCTTATGGTCGTGCTGATGCTGATCAATCTGCCGATCATTGTCTGGATGCTCTACACATATTTCAAGGAAATCCCCGGTGAGATACTGGAAGCGGCCCGTATGGACGGTGCCACGCTGAAAGAAGAACTGCTCTATGTGCTCACACCGATGGCTGTGCCTGGCATCGCATCGACCCTTCTTCTGAACTTTATCTTAGCTTGGAATGAAGCCTTCTGGACCCTCAATCTCACCGCAGCAAATGCGGCTCCGCTCACGGCATTTATTGCGAGTTATTCCAGCCCCGAAGGTCTATTTTTTGCGAAGTTAAGCGCGGCGTCCACGATGGCGATTGCCCCCATCCTCATTCTTGGCTGGTTTAGCCAGAAACAACTCGTCCGCGGCCTCACATTCGGCGCTGTTAAATAAGGAAGCTAATACATGGGACAAATTCAACTCAAGCAAGTCTCCAAAAGCTTCGGCAGCACCGAGGTGATCCCGCCACTCGATCTGACCATCCAGGATGGAGAATTCACCGTTTTCGTTGGCCCTTCTGGCTGCGGTAAATCCACTTTGCTGCGTCTGATCGCCGGACTTGAGGATATCACCAGTGGACATATCGATATTGACGGAGAAGACGCAACTGGCGTGGTGCCTGCCAAGCGCGGTCTTGCGATGGTCTTTCAGTCGTACGCGCTTTATCCGCATATGACGGTGCGCAAGAACATCGCCTTCCCATTGCGGATGGCGAAACTTGAAAAGGCGGAAATCGACAAGCGCGTAGAAGCGGCTGCTTCGGTCCTGAACCTTAGTGATTATTTGGACCGCCGCCCCGGCCAGCTTTCCGGTGGTCAGCGCCAGCGTGTCGCAATTGGCCGAGCCATCGTGCGCGAGCCGGCCGCATTCCTCTTTGATGAGCCGCTTTCAAACCTGGACGCAGCGCTGCGTGTGGGTATGCGGTTGGAAATCAGCGAGCTGCATGAGCGTCTGAAAACTACCATGATCTATGTGACGCATGATCAGGTTGAAGCAATGACGATGGCCGACAAGATTGTGGTGCTTCAGGCAGGCGTTATCGAACAAGTCGGTTCTCCGCTTGAGCTCTACCGAACCCCCCGCAATACCTTTGTGGCAGGCTTCATTGGCTCGCCGAAAATGAACCTTCTTACGGGCAGTGAAGCGCAAAAACTCAACGCTCATACCATTGGCATCCGCCCCGAGCATATCGATGTGGTCGAAACGGATGGCCAATGGCAAGGCACCGTTGGTGTCGCAGAGCATCTGGGCTCGGATACGTTTTTCCACATCCACAATACGGGATTGGCGGAAACACTGACGGTGCGCGCTATCGGGGATGTCAGCCTTAGACATGGCGACACCATTCATCTTAACCCGCGCGCCGAAGAGATTCACCGCTTTGGTGCTGATGGACTGCGGATTGTGTGATGAGACTTTCTGGGAAAAACGCTTTGATTACCGGGGCTGGGCGGGGCATCGGATTGGCATTTGCAAAAGCATATGTCGATGAAGGTGCTCGCGTGGCCATTGCAGATATCGACGTAAATTTGGCGGAAGCGGTAGCCCAGTCCATTGGCGATGCTGCGATCCCCGTTGAGATGGATGTTTCAGAACAGGCGAGCATTGACGCGGCGGTTGCTGCGACAATTGAAGCCTTTGGCAAGATTGACATACTGATAAACAATGCCGCGATCTTTAGCGCAGCGCCCATCTGCGACATTACCCGAGCAGATTATTCTCGTGTGTTTGACATCAATGTTGCCGGCACATTGTTCACGCTTCAGGCTGTGGCACGCCATATGATCGAAAACGGTGTGAAGGGCCGTATTATCAATATGGCCAGTCAAGCCGGGCGCCGCGGTGAAAGCCTAGTGGGGGTCTACTGTGCGAGCAAAGCCGCGGTGATTTCTCTGACGCAATCTGCTGGCCTGAATTTGATAGAACACGGCATCAACGTGAATGCGATCGCACCTGGTGTGGTCGATGGCGAGCATTGGGTGGGCGTAGATGCTCTTTTCGCCAAATACGAAGGTAAGCCTCTCGGACAAAAGAAGAAAGAAGTTGGGGATGCGGTGCCATTTGGCCGGATGGGAACTGCTGAAGATCTTTGTGGCATGGCTGTCTTCCTAGCCAGCGAAGAGGCAAACTACGTTGTTGCGCAGACTTACAATGTTGATGGCGGGAATTGGATGAGTTGATGAAGACACCGGCTTCAAAAACGCCCGCAGTTGATTTGACCAATGGTGCGCTTGGACGCCTGCCTGCCAACGTCATCACCCCAACCTATGACCGGAGCGCGATCACGCCCGGGATTGTTCATATCGGGCTTGGAAATTTCCACAGAGCGCATCAGTCTTGGTATTTGCACCGCCTGATGCAGCAAGGGCTTGCCATGGATTGGGGTATCATCGGGGCAGGTGTTCGGTCAAATGATGCAGAGATGCGAAAAAATCTGCTGGCACAAGACTGTCTGAGCACACTGATTGAGTTGGATCCCGAAAGTTCAGCCATCGAGGTCGTTGGACCTATGATTGACTTTGTGGAAGTGGCCCCAACCAACGGACCGCTAATCAAAGCAATGAGTGACGCGCGCATCCGTATTGTATCGCTCACCGTCACTGAAGGGGGATATTATCAATCTGAGGACGGCGCTCTGAATACAGCGCATCCTGATATCATGCACGATGTTGCACACCCAGATCAGCCAAAGACAGCGTTCGGAGCCATAGTTGCCGCCTATCGCGCCCGCTATTTAGCCGGGATGCTCCCGTTTACCGGGCAGAGTTGTGACAATCTCCAAAACAACGGTGATGTTTTACGCAGCACAGTCGTTGGGTTGGCAAGGCTGTCTGATCCGGATCTCGCAGATTGGATCGACAAAAACGCGGCATTTCCCAATGCGATGGTCGATTGCATCGTGCCAGCTACCGGCGACGCCGAGAGGGCAATGACACGGAGCATTGGCATTAATGATGCCGCTCCTGTTACGCATGAAAACTTTCGTCAATGGGTACTTCAGGATGAGTTTTGCGCTGGCCGCCCGCCTTGGGAGCAGGCCGGTGTCACCATCACCGAGGATGTTCATGCCTATGAACGCATGAAAATCCGCATGCTCAATGCCGGGCACCAGATGCTTGCCAATGTTGGGGAAGTGCTGAACCTTTCGACAATCTCGGATTGCATGGCGCACCCAGAAATCTCCGCATTTTTTTACAAAGTACAGGCACAAGAGGTGCTGCCGCATGTTGAGGGGGTTGATGGGATGACACCCTCAGACTACCTTTCTCTGATTGAGGCTCGCTTCGCAAACCCTAAAATAAAAGACACAACACGACGGGTCGCCTTTGATGGGTCCTCACGTCATCCCGGGTTCGTGCTTCCGACTGTGAGAGATGCTGCGGCGGCTGGCGGTTCTATTTCAGGCCTTGCTCTGGTCGAAGCGCTTTGGGCGCGTATGTGTCTGGGAGCCCGCGAAAACGGCGAGACCATCTCACCAAACGATCCCAATTGGGACCGGCTTACAGAAATGGCGCAAAGAAGCAAAGCCGACCCATCGACATGGCTTAGCATGCATGAGATTTATGGAGATCTGTCGAAGAACAAGGCTTTTTCTGAGGCATTTACGCATTGGCACGCGTTGATTTTTCAGTCGGGCAGCCTAGCTGCTCTCAAGGCTTATGTTTAATCCTTGCAAGCCTCATTCTGTCATTGATACCGAGTGTCTCAACGCACTTTCAGCAACCGTTGTCCACGTTTTTTGAGGTAGCGCCAGATGTCTGAAAATGGTCGAAAGTAGATATCGATCAGATCTGTTGCGCTGGCCTCTTTTTCCGGAAGACCAAAAGTGAGATCCTCATCTTTCTCTGAGAGATGTAGTGAGCCAAACAGCCAGTCCCAGATAGCCAGTGCTGCCCCGAAATTCTTGTCGAAATGTCTTCCGGCTGTGGAGTGGTGCAGCTGATGCTGTGCAGGGGATATCAACAGGCGCTCAAGCCACGGCCAATAGCTGATGTTGATATGCGAATGGCGCAGGTTTGATCCCGTGACGTGGAACAGGAACACCAGCACGTTGACGCCTACAACCGTATAGAGATCCACAGTATTGCCGAAACCGAAGATAAACACTGGCAATACAAGCCCCTGCGCAAAAGCGCTTCGCAATGCATAAAGCACACCTTCAAATGGGTGCACGCGATAAACGGTGATTGGGGTGAGCGTTTCGGCGGAATGGTGCACTTTGTGGATGGCCCAGAGTGGTGGCCATCTGTGCATCCAGCGGTGCAGCCAGTATTTGGTCAAGTCATCGACCATAAACAGCGCGGTGGAGAACGCAGCAACCACGAGCGGTTTGTTTGCGTCTTCAAATAGACCCGGCACAACGAAGCTTTGACGGTGCAGCGCAAAGTATATTGCTGTTGCGATGGCCAGCTGCGTAATGAGCAGCGGAGAAACAAACAGCGTAAAGACGCGGTTGATGAAGAAAATCTGGTAGTCCGCCAAAGCGGATTTCGAGAAGAAAACCTTTCGATCAAACACGCGGGCAACGGCGCCTCGGAACGATTGGCGTTTGACAAAAAGTAGCCAAAGGAAAGCGATCAGCAGAGACAGCCCAAGGTAGCCGACAAAAATCCGTTTTTTCGGGTCGGCAAAATCAGCAAAGAAGGGCGTAAGTGTCTGTATCCAATCCATTGAGTTAGAACGGGCGGCACCTCTCAGGTGCCGCCCTGATAAGTTTAGTCAGTTTCAGCGCTGTCCGCAGAGTTCAGCTTGCCTGCCAGTGTTTCCAGATCGGCAAGCGCATCATTGGCGCGGGATTTCAGGCCAAAGGTGTCAGCTAGAAGCTTCTGGGTTTCAAGCATCTGCAGCTGGTAGTCGCTCCAGGTTTTGCGACGCTCACGCACAAAGTTCCCGTCCGCATCGACACCGGTCACATAGGTGTTGTCCAGCGTCACCGGACCAAAACCGATCAGTTTGTTCAGCTCGGTTGCAGTCGCACCCAGATTGTTTTTGCCGGTTTGCAGAGCCATGGCAAAACCTTTCAGCTCACCCCAGTGCTTGACATAGTTGCGATAGGCTTTGGCCAGCTCTTCGCCTTCCAGTTCACCCATCTTGCCGATGTCTTTGTAGACCGAACCCGCATATTTGAATGTGGCTTCCGCCAGCACTTTTTCCCAGTTGCTCTCGATGACTTCCGCATAGCCTTTCAGCTGCGCACGTTGATCATCGGTGAGCGCTTCGCCATTTGCATCCGCGATCAGCTGACGACCGTCGACGAAGGCTTGCATGATGGTGTGCATGTAGTTGGTGGACTTGGTGCCGCCTTTGTCTGCGCCGGCAGCGTAGTAAGCCGGGCCAAATACGTGCTCGGATTTCAGGTCAACCACACCGTCGCCATTGGCGTCTGCAGCAGTCAGGTCTTTCTGCTTGGCAATGCTGTAGGCCTGCTCTGGGCTCAGGCTCAGAGTGTGCGCGGGGCCACCCCAATAGCCAAAGGCCTCATCCCAAGAGTGCTCTTTACCGGTGTAGTAAGCGCCGTCTTTGTAAGGTTTGTTGTTTGGCTTGTTGTCGGCATCAAGCTTTTCGTCGAGATAGTTGTCGACCGCCTGATTATACATCATGGCGCCCATGGTGTATTTGGAGATCACCTGGCCCCAGTCATAGCCGTTCTCAGCGTCAAAGCCACCGTTTGATTGCGCGGCGTGTTTGATCATGTGCAGCATGGCTTCTTTGCCGCTCACATTGCCGGGCCACGCAGGCATCGCACCGTCGTAGAATTTGCCGGAGATGTTCTTGCCTTTGGAGATCGCGTTTACGGTTGCTTGTTTGACCGGGTAGCCATCTTTGGATGCGGGCGCCATGATTTCAAGGTCTGCGTCAGAGCCGTTGAAATATGCCAGCAGCATGGCTTCTACGTCAGCTGCATTTGCGCCGCCGTTGCCTTTGCCCGCTGCTTTTTTGAGGCTGTCGTGCAGCGCGTGACGTGCGATTTGGCCGGAATAGGAAACAGAGTTGGTCTTGTCGCCTTCATAGCCCTTTACGGTCACCGGAAACGGGCCATAGGTATCGGCACTCGCAATGCTTGCCGCCGCACACACTGCAAGCGCAGTGGTCAATTTCAAAGTCGTTTTGAACATTCGCGTTCCCTCCAATAAACCCGACAAAGTCTGTCGGGTAAAATCCTGAGCGAACTAATCAATTAAAAGTTTTGAGGTGTCAAGCGCTTGTCGCGCTGTTGATCTTCACGAATTTGGAGTGCGCTATCTAGCTGCTCAAGAGTGTCTTTTCAATGAATGGCACCTTGATCATTTTGCGCGCTACCGAGGGCATGGTGCGTTTTAGAAAAAATTTCGCCAATTAATTGTTTTTCAAACTTTTTAAGACTGCGACCAAATTAGGCCGCATTTAACGGTCAGAAATTAGCTCTGCTGTTCGGCTGGATTGCTTAGGTGATTCAGCCGTTTCAAGGACTTTAGGTGAGACATATGCCGTACTTGTCATATGTCTTGGAGTGGGCTGATGCCAAGAGAGACATTCACGTTTGACAGCAGCAATGAAGGCTGGCGTGTCTATGATAACAATTCCGACTCTTTCATTGGAGGGGCCCGGTTCAACTCCTTCTTTGGCGGCGCCCAACACGGTGACAACGAAACGGGTCCGTCTCCCTGGTTGACCACGCCAACCGATTTCGGAGGCGACAACAGCGCCCTCGTTGGCGGCACAGTCGATTTCTCCTACCGCAATGCAGACGCGCAGCCCTTTACGGCTGACGCTCCGATCAGCAGCATTGATGTGATGCTGGTGGCGAATGACGGAACCAAGCTTTTTGCCTCTGTTTCGTTCCAGCCCGAAACTGGCACGCTTGTAAAAAATGTTTCGTTTAATTTGGATTCTGCGACCTTCAAGACCGAGTCGGGCGGCAGTGTCACATCTGCACAGTTTGAAGCCGTGATGAGCGATCTTGCGTTCTTTGGAATCAATGCGGATGCGCGTAGCCTTTCTGAAAACACCCTCATTGATAATGTGCGTTTTGATGCTCCTCCGGATGGCACCGTTGATGGTGAACAGACCGGCGAGGACATGGGCCTTGGGTATAATGATGAAACCGGCGCCGAAGACGGCGGGGGAGATATCATTACCACTGGCGATGACCGGATCGAAGGCAACGGTGGCAATGACACAATCAATGGGGACAAAGGCAACGACACAATTGATGGCGGCACCGGTGACGACACTATCATAGGTGGGGATGGCGCAGATTACCTGTCCGGCGGCGAAGGTAACGATTTTATCGATGCCTTTGGTGGCAGTCAAAGCGGGTTTGAACGCGGCGGAACCGGAGGGAAAAACGCTGACACCATTTTTGGTGGCGCAGGTAATGACACAATTCGCGGGGGCTTTGGGCGCGGTGAAGTCATCGACGGTGGCGCGGATAATGACACGCTGACGTTTGAGTTCATGGGGACCGCGTCTTTTGTGAATGTTGATCTTTCCCAAGGGACTTACACCTCGGGAACCGGAGATTACGGCACGATTGCAAACGTCGAAAACATTCGCGGGACCTTTGGCAACGATAAAATCACCGGAGATAGCAATGACAACGTGCTGCACGGCGGTGGCAATCTGGGGCAGGGCAATGACGTCTTGTCTGGTGGAGCTGGCAAAGACACGCTGATTGGCGGACAGGGCAATGACACCCTCAGCGGCGGGGCAGGGGATGACACCTTTGCCCTCACAGATCTTGGCGAGCACGACGTTGTCACCGACTTTGACATGAGTGATGACGATGGCGATGGCTTCACCAACGACCAGCTCGACGTCTCGCTGCTTACCAACGCGAACTCCGATCCAGTCAAAACCACCGATGTGGTGGTTGGGGATGACGGTAATGGCAACGCACTGCTAACGTTTCCCAATGGTGAAACCGTCTTGTTGCGCGGCGTTACGCCGGATCAGCTGGACAATGGGATCAAGTTGAACTCAATCGGCATTCCTTGTTTCACCAAAGGCACGTTAATCTTGACCCCAAACGGTGAAGTGCCAATTGAAAGCCTCCGCGCCGGAGATCTCGTGATGACACGCGATCGCGGTGCACAGCCGATCAAATGGATCACGTATACCCATTTGGACCGGCAGACTTTGGAGGCCAATCCGGAATGGCGTTCCGTACGTTTGCCTGAAGGGTATCTCGGCAATCACAGTCCGCTTTTTGTCTCCCCGCAGCACTGCATGCTGATGCCAGATATTGCTGGCAACCCGGACGAAGCATTTGTGCGGGCAAAGCATTTGGCGCAAGCGCCAGGGCCTGTGCGGGTGGCGAACGGACGGCGTCAGGAGACGTATTTCCACATGCTCTTTGAGCACCATGAGGTCGTTTATGGCAATGGCGCAGCGAGCGAGAGTTTTTATCCGGGGCCAATGGCCCGCGCGATGCTTTCACCTGAGAGTCTGCGGTCTTTGGAGGACGTAATCCCAGCGATCCGCCGTCAGCCGGTGGAGTGTGCGTATGGCGCACGGGCGCGAAAATTGGTGTCCAAGAAAGACGTTTTGCGCCACCTCAAACGGCGGCAGAAAGTCGCAAAGAACACCCCGCGCTGCGTGGCTAATGCGGCTTGATCTCGGTTGAGTTTGGATACGGCTTTGATGTATGTGATAAGTCGCCTTAATGACATAACACTAATTATGCCCGAAATCTCCAAGAACTTACCTCAAGCTCGCAGATAACCTGTCTTCGCCTCGGCCTCACTGACGCGCAAGGAAGTTAGAAATCTTTTCCAATCCTTCACAAAGCACATTCGTGTTGTTGGCGAAGCCAAGTCGAACGTAACCTTCCATATTCAATGCGGATCCCGGTGTAAGCATAACCCCGCAATCTTCCAGCAACGCAACGCAGAACGCGCGAGATGTCATTGGCAGGTCGTACTTCAGAAGCGCTGTGGTACCAGATTGCGGTTTTACCCAGTTCATGCGTGGTTCCTTCGCGATCCAGCGCTCTACAATCGCAATGTTCTCTCGCGTGATCGCATGGCTGCGTTCCAGCACCGCATGCCTGTTTTCCAACGCGATACTGGCAAAATGATCGTCCAGCATGCCCACAGAGATGGTGTCGTAGTCCCGGTGGATGGCGATTCCGTGGATCAAAGCCTCTGGCCCTGCGACCCAACCCAATCTTAACCCTGCTAGAGAATAAGCCTTCGACATGCTCGCTGTGCTGATACCCTTTTCATAGAGGTCCGCGATGGATGCGGTTGTGCCATCCCCAGCTTGATCTGTCCCGCGATAGACTTCGTCGCAAAGTATCCAAGCATCTGCTTCGCGCGCGATCTCCACGATCTGCAGGAGCATGTTGCGATCAATCAGGGCGCCCGTTGGATTGTTCGGATTGTTTAGCGCGATCAGTTTTGTATCCGGTGTCACCGCTGCACGCAAAAGATCCAGATTGGGCAGCCAGTCATCTTCTTCTCTGAGCTGCACAACCTGTAGATCCGCGCCAATGCTGGCGGGTATCGAGTAATGCTGCTGATAAGTTGGCACGACGGCCACCACCCTATCGCCTTGCGATACCAGAGCTTTATGCACGAGCATGTTCGCACCAATGGTGCCATGGGTCGTGATGATGTTGGCGGGCGTTTGCTGTGCGTAGGTGTGCGCTATGGCTTGCCTCAGGCGTGGAGACCCTTCGATGTCGCCATATGTCATCTTCATTGACAGTAGATCGGACAAATCGGTGTTGTTTTTGCCTGAAATTTGCAAGAGTTCTTCGATTGTCAAGCTTTCCACGCAGGTTTCAGCGAGGTTCAGGCCGCATTTTGTTTCCCACTCGTTCATCCATTGCTCTACGCCAAATGGTTCAATGTACATGGGATGATCTCTCTGTGTTTCGTGGGCCTGTCCCACACGCATACAGCCTAGAGCGGGCGGCATCCAAGTGGTTTGTTTACATTCGTGCATCGAATAATGGTGGGCGTATGTTCCCTCACCCGCCATTCGCCTTCGGCGCAAGTTGCTTCTGTTAGCCACGTGCCATGACTCGACTCCATATAGGAGATCGACTATTTAGAACAAATAGAGAACATTTGGTGTCTGGCATGTTCGATGGGATACAGCGTCGCATTGTTTCATTATGGTTCCCCAGGTTGGCTAGTGACCGGGTTCTGCGTCGGCACCCGGTCGACGGCCCCTTTGCGCTGACGTTGAATCAGCAGAATTCCAACCGGATTTATTGCCTAAATGCAGCCGCGTCAGATCACGGATTGCATCAGGGCATGGCCTATGCAGATGCGCGGGCATTCTGCCCGGATCTACAAAGTCATGTGGCGGATCCCGAACAGGATCAGCGGTTCCTGCATCTGCTGTGTCGGTGGGCCACACGCTATTGCCCATGGGTTGGCTTGGAAGGTCGCGATGGCTTGGTGATGGACATCACAGGGTCAGCACATCTTTTTGGCGGCGAAGAGGCCCTGCTGGCGGACATACGTGCACGCTTGATGCGTGCCGGGCTGTCTGTTTGCATAGGTCTCGCAGACACCCGCGGTGCCGCTTGGGCCCTGGCGCATTACGGTGAGGGGGTGGCCACGCCTGGAGAGATGTTGCCAGCGCTCAGCAACCTGCCTGTTGCGGCCCTCCGCATAGATGAGCAAACCTCCGTCACGTTGCAGCGATTGGGGCTGCGCAGTATTGGGGCGCTGGCCCAGGCGGCCCGAGGCCCCCTCACGCGCCGTTTTGGTCCGGGCTTGCTGCTGCGGCTTGACCAGGCGCTGGGGGCGCAGGCCGAAGAGATTACGCCGCGCACCGATCCCCCGCATTACAGCATACGCATGACCCTGCCAGAGCCTATTGGCCTTTTGTCAGATGTCACGGCGGGAACAGAGCGCTTGCTGGCTCAACTCTGTGCAAAACTGAAGGCGCAGGAAACAGGCGCGCGTAGGCTTTGCCTTACGCTGCGCCGTGTGGATCAAGATCATCAGCAGGTTGAGCTACAATTGGCGCGCGCCCTGCGAGATCCGCAACGCATTTTGCCTCTGTTTGAACGTGGCTTGATGGAGATCGATGCGGGGTTTGGGATCGATATGTTGCGGCTGGCGGCCACACAGGTTGATGCACTGCCCGTGCAGCAAATCAGCCATGTCGCCATTGGCGGTAAGAATGAGTTGGATGACTTGATCTCGCGACTTGGCACAAGGGTCGGGCTGGATCACATACAGCGTGTCCTGCCGGCGGACAGCCACATCCCCGAACGCAGTTTTTTGATTGCATCGGCAGCCTATTCAGACCCGGCAAAGAGCTGGGGGCATACGCAATTGCGCCCTATCTGCCTGTTTCCACCAGAGCCGATTGGGGGAAGTGGTCACCGCCCCCCTGCCCGGTTCCACTGGCGTCGTATGCCTCTCACAACAGAGCGCATCGCCGGGCCGGAGCGCATCGCTCCGGAATGGTGGATGCAGGATGAAAATTGGCACTCCGGGCTGCGCGATTACTGGCGGGTATATACCGCGCAAGGACGGCGGCTTTGGTTGTTTCATACGCCGCAGAACCCAGGCTGGTTTGTGCAAGGGGAATTCGCATGAACGATATCCAGCACAGCACGGCACTATCGGAACGGCAACAGGATACGCGAACGCCGCGCATGTCGGGTCAGGCTTATGCAGAGCTTTGCATAACCACGAATTTCACGTTTCTGACAGGTGCGTCGCATCCAGAGGAACTGGTTGTGCGGGCCGCGGAGCTGGGGCTGTCTGCCATCGCGATCACTGATCGTAATTCCTTGGCTGGTGTGGTGCGTGCGTGGTCCGCCTTAAAAGAGCTGGAGCGAGAAACGCAGGAACAGGTGCAGATCCGCTCGCAACAGCAAATGGATTCCTCCTCCCGGCAGGATGTGGGGCAGAGCAATCCGCTTGCCAAATCGGACATCATATCCTTCCCCAAGCTGATTGTGGGCTGCCGCTTGGTGCTGCAGGACAGCGCTGTTGAGTGGATTGCCCTGCCCCGCAACCGCGCGGCTTACCAACGCTTGACCCGTTTGCTGACACTGGGGAAACGTCGGGCTGAAAAAGGACAATGTGTCCTCTATGTCAACGATTTGGTTGCTGCCTGTAGCGGCATGATCCTGATTGCCCTGCCACACAGCAGGCCGGAGGCAAGCATCGCAGATATCCAGCATATGCGGCGCCAGTTTCCCAATCATGTCTTTCTGGGCGCTGCGCCGCGTTATGACGGCAGCGACCAAGACTATTTTGCGGCTTGCGCGTGCGCAGCCCAAAAATCCTCAGCACCTCTGGTGGCTGTAGGTGATGTGTTGATGCACCACGCAAGCCGTCGACAGCTCGCTGATGTGCTTACATGTATGCGTGAGCATGTCACCATTGATGAAATCGGCACCCGCGCTTTACCTAATGGAGAGCGCCGGATCAAAGCCGGGGCAGATATGGCGCGGATCTTTCGCGATTACCCGGCTGCACTGCGTCGAACGCTCGAGATTGCGGACAGGTGTAGTTTTGACATGAGTGAGCTGTCTTATGAGTATCCGCATGCAGAAACAGAGGATGAAACGCCCCAGGAGCGTTTGGAGCGGCTTGCCAAAGAGGGCTTAGAGCGCCGTTACCCTGAAGGCGCACCGGATAGGGCGGTCGAGTTAATGCAAAAAGAGCTCGCTGTGGTCAAAGAGCTGCAATTTCCTGCCTATTTTCTGACCGTGCATGACATTGTGCAATTTGCAAAGTCGCAGGGTATTTTGTGCCAGGGACGTGGCTCCGCTGCAAACTCCATCCTGTGCTATCTGTTGGGCATCACTGATGTCAGCCCTGATATGATCGCCATGGTGTTTGAGCGCTTTGTTTCCAAACACCGTGGTGAGCCGCCGGATATCGACGTGGATTTCGAACACGAGCGCCGTGAAGAGGTGATCCAATGGATTTATGAAAAATACGGGCGTCATCGAGCGGGATTGTGCGCAACGGTCATCCATTTTCGCACCCGCGCTGCAATCCGTGAAGTCGGCAAAGTGATGGGCCTCAGTCAGGATGTCACAGCAGGTCTGTCCGGGCAAATCTGGGGCATGACAAATGGCGGTGTTGATCTAGACCGTGTGCGCGAGTTGGGTCTCAATCCCGAAGATCGCCGGCTGATGCAAACCCTCCGGCTGATTGGCGAGATCATCGGATTTCCCCGCCATCTTTCACAACATGTGGGAGGTTTTGTCATCACCCGTGGGCGATTGGATGAGCTTGCGCCCATTGAAAATGCGGCGATGGAAGACCGCACTGTGATCTGCTGGGACAAAGATGACATCGACGCTCTTGGCATTTTGAAAGTCGATGTGCTGGGTTTGGGTATGCTGAGCTGCATTCAAAAGGCCTTTGCCTTGATGCGCCAGCATGAAAACCTCAGTCATAGCATTGCTTCCATCCCACAAGGGGACGCTCCCACATATGATATGCTTTGCCGCGCGGATGCCGTTGGGGTCTTTCAGGTGGAAAGCCGCGCACAGATGAATTTTTTGCCGCGGATGAGACCTCGAGAGTTCTATGATCTGGTGATCGAAGTGGCGATTGTGCGCCCCGGCCCTATTCAGGGAGATATGGTGCAGCCCTATATCCGTCGACGTAACAGGCAGGAAAAGCCGGAACCTTTCGGGCCTGCTCTAGAAGAGGTGACCAGGCGTACTCTGGGCGTGCCGCTCTTTCAGGAGCAAGCGTTGCAAATTGCCATGGTTGGTGCAGGGTTTTCTGCGGAAGAAGCAGATCACTTGCGCCGCTCTCTCGCATCTTTCCGGCGTATGGGCACCATCGGCAAACATCGGGACAAATTCATCGCCGGGATGCTGAGCAACGGCTACTCTCCGGAGTTGGCCGAGCGCTGTTTTGGCCAGATCGAAGGGTTTGCGGATTATGGCTTCCCCGAAAGTCACGCTGCCGCTTTTGCGATGCTGGTCTATGTCTCAGCGTGGATGAAGTGCCATCACCCTGCTGTCTTTGCCTGTGCACTCCTCAATTCCCAGCCCATGGGGTTTTATGCCCCGGCACAAATCGTGCGTGATGTACGGGAACATGGGGTGGAGACCCGCCCGATCTGCGTGAACCACTCTGAGTGGGACAACACGCTGGAGCGCCGCCCTGATGGTGCTTTGGCGCTGCGGTTGGGATTTCGGCAGATCAAAGGTTTCAAAAAGGAGGATGCCAATTGGAT
The DNA here is from genome assembly GCF_017743735.1 of Shimia sp. R9_2. Lineage (GTDB taxonomy): Bacteria > Pseudomonadota > Alphaproteobacteria > Rhodobacterales > Rhodobacteraceae > Shimia. The sequence continues at coordinate 26,360 of NZ_JAGHRO010000010.1, read as the reverse complement.
CGTTGCGGCCCGTGGCAATGGATACCCTGATCCCGAAGCCCTCTGGCTGAGGGCCGGTGCACGACCTGATGTTTTGGCGCGATTGGCAGAGGCCGATGCATTCGCAGACACTGGCCTGACGCGGCGGGATGCCCTGTGGAAGGTCAAAGCCATTCAAAGCCGGAAACCCCTACCGCTGTTCAATGATCCGATTGATGGTGAAAGCGTTTCTGAGCCACAGGTGATATTGCCTGCGATGCGTTTGGGGGAAGAGGTGGTGGAGGACTATGTGTCCACCCGACTCACTCTGCGCGCGCATCCCATGGAACTGCTGCGCCCGTCTTTGCCGGGCATTATAACCCATGCGTCTTTGCCGCAGGTCGCCCTGGGCCGCTACAGCGTGTGCGGCCTGGTCATCACACGGCAACGTCCGGGCACTGCGTCAGGGGTGATTTTTCTCACCCTGGAAGATGAAACAGGTGTCAGCAACATTGTGGTCTGGCCCAAGATCTATGAGCAGTACCGGCGTATTGTTATGGGCGGACGGCTGTTGCATGTCACAGGCTATCTGCAACGCGAAGGGATCGTGGTGCATTTGATCGCGCAGGACATTCAGGATCTCTCTTATAAACTGGCAGAATTGGGCCATCCGGAGCCGAAAGCTTTGACCACCGAGGGACAGCGCACCGACGATACGCCCAAAGCGGCCCGTTATCCCGCACGGGCAATGCATCCCCGTGACCAGGCCAAACGGCTCTTCCCCAGCCGTGATTTCCACTAAGCCGCCTTTCGGAGCGGCCCACCGTAGGCAGGCCATAAACAAAAAGCCCGGCGCAATGCACCGGGCTTTTCGAATACTTTTACACAAACTTAGAAATAGCGCAGCCAGAGGTAAACATTGGCAATCATGAGCGTCAGGATCATGATGGGGAACGCGTATTTCATGAACGTCAGGAAGCCGATCGGCTGCTTTGCTTTTTCAGCAAAGGCTGCAACAGTCAGGTTGGCAGATGCGCCCAAGAGCGAACCGTTGCCACCCAGACACGCCCCCAGCGCCAGAGACCACCAGAGCGGTTCAATTGCTTCCGGGCCGCCAAATGTGTCAGCGGTGGATTCAATCAGTGGGATCATCGTCGCAACAAACGGGATGTTGTCGAGGATCGCGGACAGAATGCCGGACGCCCAGAAGATGAAGAACGAGGTCCACATCATATCGCCCTGTGTCAGCTCCAGCACTTTCTCACCGAAGTACTCCAGCAGACCCACCTGCTCCACACCGGCCACGATTACAAACAGACCGCCGAAAAAGAAGATGGTGACCCATTCCACTTCGCCAAAAATGTGGTGCACGCTTTCGGTCTGGTCTTCGCCATGCTGGTGGCCATAGGCCAGAAGCATCAGAAGTGCCGCGCCTGCGAGGGCAGAGGTGCCCGGCTGAACGCCGTAGCCGTGACCAACCACAAAGCCGAAGATCACCAGCGCCAGAACGGCCAGGGATTTCACCAGCAGAACTTTGTCGGTGATGGCTTCTTTTTCGTTGAACTGCATGATGCGCGCGCTGGCTTCCGGCGGGATCTTGGACAGTTCTTTGCGGTTCATGAAGTAGATGATGCCGGTCAGAACCACCAGACAGATCGCGGAGATGGGCGCGAGGTTGTACAGGAAGTCATTGAAGCTGAGGTTGGCAGCAGAACCGATGATGATGTTGGGCGGGTCGCCAATCAGCGTCGCGGTACCACCCACGTTGGAGGCCAGGATTTCAGCAAGGAAGAACGGGAACACACGTGTTTCAAGCGCATCAGTGATCAGCAATGTGATCGGTGCAATCAGCAACACGGTGGTGACGTTGTCCAGCATCGCGGAGAACACAGCGGTGATCAGCGTGAGCATGATCAAAATCCCTGTGGGATCCGCTTTCACCCATTTGGCTGATTTGATAGCCACATACTGGAAAAGGCCACTCTTACTGGTGATCGCAACCACCACCATCATGCCGATCAGAAGCGCCAGCGTGTTGGAGTCGACCCCGTCTACAGCTTGCTGTTGGTTCAAGATCCCAAACAGCACCATAAGCGAGGCGCCAAGCATCGCGAGGATGGCACGGTTGATTTTTTCGGTGATGAGTACGGCATAAACCAGAACCAGAATACCGGAAGCGATCCACAGGGGATCAATCCCAAGCATTTCCGCCAAGGAAAAGCCTGCCTCAGAGTGTGAGGAAGAATGTGCAGACAAGATACTGTCCCGTTTTCGTTTGATTTCAGTGAGTTGGGCTCAGCGGCAGCGCTGACCTTATAAGACTTTGTCCATCAGCGAGTTTGCACTCACTGTGCCCACAAAACGCTGGGTTTTGGGCTCCACAAGCATCACATGACGCTTGAATTTATAGACAAGGAAGATGCCTTCCATAATCGGCGTATCTGGGGCAGCCACTGGAATGTTGCTCGGATTGGACATGTTGTCCTCAACCTTCTCTTGTTTGAGGCGCTCGATCTGGTTGCGGAAGTCATCCTTGTCCAAGCTCATGAAACCAAGGTGGTCCATGGAGACACGCATGCTGTCCGTGTTCAAACCAATGGTCGCGGCTTTTGGTAGGATCAGCTTCAGCATTGTGGGAGCACTGAAAACACCACAGTATTTTCCGCTTTCGTCAACCACCGGCAGGAAACGCGCACGAGTTTCTTTCAGGATCGCAAGGGCATCAGCAACGCTTGCATCAGGACGAATGGTTTTCTGCAGGTCGGGCGAAACCATGACATCAAAACATGTCAGACCCATAATCGTGACCTTTCTTTGAGTGGCACGCTTGAAATCGCACCAGTGTTGCAACCGGCGGCGGCGCAAAGATAACGTGCAGAGTCGCAAAACGCACATCATCTATTGAATCGCCAGAGTCGGGCGCTTACTTCTAGTGTTTTTCCGGCAATTACCAGTGCAGAAATGATGAAAAGCCGTTTGGAAGGCTTAACCTCTACGTAGTTTTGTTGGTGAAAGCCTCTATTGGGGCCGCGCGAAACAAAAGCGCACAAACCATGCACGCAGCAAATGCATCAACAAACAAAGCCTCCCGAAGCCCGGAAGCGACGCTCAGGGGGGCTTTGCTATTCGGGATTACTTGGGCTGGGAAGGTTTAAGGCTCACAGAACACCAAACGCAATCATGGTCTGACAAGGGGCGTTTCGTTGCGTCAACGGAAGGCAAGATGCCCTTTTGATCACAGTGTAGCGCCCTGCCCGCGAACCAATCCAACTTCATCACCCGATCAGGGTGCGGGGTTATGAGGCTTGGTCGTGTGGTCGTCCCTTCGGCGGTAAACTCCCATGAATAACCCTGTGTTTCAGCCAAATCGAAAAGCGTTTCTCGCTTCCAGTCAAAATCCGGGGGAATGTGATTGCCTGTGTTCAGATCTCCGCCGATTAGAATGGGCATATCCGGGGCAAATTCTTCTACCGCAGCCAAAAGGTCCGCGAACTGCGTATGGCGATGTGCGGCGTTTGCATTGCTCTCCAAATGTGTGGAGACGACACAAAGAGGGCCAGCCTCTGTGGGCACAATGGCCGCAAGCGCCATGCGCCCACCGAGCCGAGGTTGATCAGGATCCGAAGCGCCAGCATCTGCGGCAAACCAATGACCGTCTTGGTCGAGCCTGATCATGCCAACGCGCTCAAACGGAACGGAAGACAAAATAGCATTGCCATGCCAGCCAAGGCTGTTGAAGGAGTCTTTGCAGAACTGCCGCTCGGTTGGGCCGCCAAGATCCAGCTCATGGAACTCGACGCCGAAGGCGTATTGCATGCCCAAAACCGCAGCCATGTCCTCAGTTGTGTGGCGTTGCCCTGTGCGGGACATACCGTGATCTACCTCCGACAACAGCACGATGTCGGGCGACACCGTTTTCAAATGGTCGGCAGTGTCTTCCGGAAACAGGCAACGCTCCACATTCCACGCTGCGACCGTAAGTGTTGTTGGCAGCACGGAGTGTGCGGCGGTCCCACCAATTTGCACGGCATTCATCGCGGGGGTTTGCGCTAGCAACGTCCTATGTGCTTGTGCGGTGCGAGGGGCCTCCAAAAGGTGTTTTTGTTCAGCAGCGGTGATTTTCGGCAGCGTCTCAACGGTATGAGTGATCATAGCGCTTTACCCGTTTCTACGTCAAAGAGACGCAGCGCATCGGGTTTCAGCGCCACACGTGTGGCACCCGGAACAGCCGCGATTTCTTTGCTGACGTGAATGGTAAAGTTTTGCTCTGCCAACTGACCGTGCAAGAGACGGTGCGCACCAAGCTCTTCGACGATGTCGACGTGAAAATCCAGCGGCCCTGCTGCATTGAGCTCGACATCTTCCGGGCGGATGCCCAGCGTCACAGCGCCTGCCCCCGGCGCTTTGGCCAATGGAGTACCACCGTTCACAAGCACCTGCCCTCCTTCCAGACGGGCGTTGATCAGGTTCATCGGAGGCGCGCCCATGAAGCTCGCAACAAAGGTTGATGCGGGGGAATGGTAGATCTCCGCCGGGGTTCCAACCTGCTCAATCCGACCTTCGTTTAACACGATAATCCGATCTGCCATGGTCATGGCTTCGACTTGATCGTGGGTTACATAGATCGAGGTAACCCCAAGGCGACGTTGTAGTGCCTTGATCTCGATGCGCATTTGGTTGCGCAATTTAGCGTCGAGGTTGGAAAGCGGTTCATCAAACAGGAACAGGGCCGGATCACGCACCACCGCACGCCCCATGGCGACACGCTGACGCTGCCCCCCGGACAACTGGCTTGGTTTGCGGTCAAGATACGGCTCAAGGTTCAGCATCTTGGCCGCTTCGACCACCTTACGCTCAATCTCTTCAGCCGGCGTTTTGCGATTTTTGAGGCCATAGCCGATGTTTTTGCGCACCGTCATATGCGGATAGAGCGCATAGTTCTGAAACACCATCGCGATGTCGCGATCCGCAGGATCAACGTCATTCACTACGCGATCACCGATCGAGAGGTGGCCTTCGGAGATGTCTTCCAGCCCGGCGACCATGCGCAACAAGGTGGATTTGCCGCAGCCAGAAGGGCCAACCAGCACGACAAACTCACCGTCGGCGATGTCAAAGCTGGTGCGGGTGACGGCTTCAAAGCCGTTAGGATAGATTTTGCGGATGTTTTGCAGAGAGACTTGAGCCATTTCTCTTGTCCTTATTTGTCAGATTCCGTGAGGCCCTTGACGAACCAGCTTTGGAAGAAAATCACCACGAGCACAGGCGGCAGGATCGCAATCAATGCGAGCATATTGGCGCGGCCGTACTCGGGAATATTGGTGCCTTCGAGATCTTGGGTGATCTGTTTGATCCCGCGCACCAGCGTGTACATGTGCTCTTCGGTCGTGATCATTGTTGGCCAGAGGTATTGGTTCCAGCCAAAGACAAACATTATGATGAACATGGCGGCGATCATCGTTTGGCTGAGAGGCACCAGGATATCGATGAAGAATTTCACCGGCCCCGCTCCGTCAATCCGCGCGGCCTCCACCAGCTCTTCAGGCACGGAACGGAAAAACTGACGGAAGAAGAAGGTCGCTGTCGCTGAGGCGATCAGCGGCACAATCAAACCGCTATAGCTGTTGAGCAACCCGAGCTTTTGCGCAATCTCATAGGACGGCAGAATGCGTACCTCGAGTGGGAGAAGCAGCGTTGTGAAGATTAGCCAGAAAGCGAAGGTTGCAAACCGAAGCCGGAAGTAAACTAGCGCATAGGCCGCCATCATGCCAATCGCAATTTTGCCAAGGGCAAAGCCGAGGCCAAGGATCAGCGAGTTTTTCAGCATCGACATGCCTGTATTCTCGCCAGAGAAACCGGAGGCTTCAAACATGGCTTTGTCAAAATTGACGCCAAACTGATCTCCGATCACCAGCTCGGGGCCGTTCTTGATGGTTGCGACATCGGTGGTTGTGGTGGTTTGCAGCACGATCAGTAAAGGCACCAGCATGAAGAGCGAGCCGAGGATCAGCACCAAGTGATCGCCCACATCGCTCCAGCGGATGCGGAACTTGCGCATGGGCATCGTAGTTGTCTGGATTTGGGTTACATCTGTCATAATCTGCGCCCTCAAGTGTAGTGAATGCGCCGCTCTACCAAGCGGAACTGAAAGATGGTCAATGCCAGCACAAGCACCATGAGCACGACGGATTGCGCAGACGAGCCGCCAAGATCGTTGCCGCGGAACCCGTCCACGTAGACCTTATAAACCAGCGTCATTGGGTTATTGCCGGGCTCACCTTTCACCAGCGTGTCGACGATGCCGAAGGTGTCAAACAGTGCATAAGTGATGTTGATGATCAGCAGGAAAAAGCCGGTTGGTGCCAACAGCGGGAAAGTGACTTCCCAGAAGCGGCCGCTGGCGGAGCGGTTGTCGATCAAGGCGGCTTCGCGCACGGCTTTCGGGATGGATTGCAGCCCAGAGAGGAAGAAAATGAAATTCACCGGCACCTGTTTCCAAACGGACACGATCACCATGGCGATTGCGGTGTCATTGAAGTTTACACCTAGTTTGAAATCCCAGCCGATGCTGCGTGCAAGTTCCGTCAAAGGACCCCAGCTCTGATCAAACATGATCAGCCCGATAAAGCCCGCAACGGGTGGCGCAACCGCGTAGACCCACATCAGCAGCGTCCGGTAACTGCGCGCTCCGCGAAGAACTTTGTCTGCCTTCACAGCAAGCAAAAGCGCCAGGGCAAGCGAGAAAAAGGTTACCAGTATCGTGAACACCAGCGTGAACCGCGCGATCTTCAGATATTCGCCGCTGCCTGCGAGGTCCGTATAGTTGTCGAGCCCCACAAAGGTTGAGCCAAACCCAAAGGGATCTTGCAGATAGAATGACGACTGCACCGCATGGGCGGCGGGCCAATAAAAAAAAATGGCGATGATAATCAACTGCGGCAAGAGCAGCAGGATTGGCAGCCATCTGGTGGTGAAACCGGCGCGTTTCATGGAAGGTGTCCTTTGAAAGAGGGGACGGCCGCGATCTCGCGCGGCCGCCCATTATCTGTCTGGAAGAGAAGCTTAACTCTGGGTCTTGGCGAATTTCGCCAGCAGATCGTTGGCTTCTTTTTCGATGGTCGCGAAGGCGTCTTCCACAGTGGTTTCGCCGGTCAGGATGCGGCCGTATTCGCGGTTCATCACGTCACGGATCTGCACATAGAAACCCATGCGATAGCCTTTGGTGTTGTCACCTGCTGGCAGGGACAGCTGTTTGATGCCGATCTCAGCAGCTGGCGCGCGCTCATAGTGGCCATCCGCTTTTGCCATTTCATAGGCTGCTTCCGTGATCGGCACATATCCGGTTTCCTGGTGCCAGAAATACTGGGTCTCAGGCTGGGTCAGGAATTCAAAGAACGCCGCGGTCGCTTCGTTGTCAGCCGCGTCGTGGCCAGCCATAGCGAAGAGAGATGCACCACCGATGAAGGTTTGCTTTGGCTCGGCAGTCACAGCTTCCCAGTAAGGCAGGTAGGTCGCGGAGAAATCAAACGGCAGGTCTTTCTTGGACAGGCCACCGAAAGAGCCGGAAGAGCCCAGCCACATGCCAACTTTGCCTTCTTCAAATGGGGTTGCGTTGTCACCCCAACCGGTGCCGAACCACTCAAAGTAGCCCGCATCCTGCCATTCGGTCACAGCGGTGAAATGGGCTTTGATCGCGTCGTTGTTCACGAGAATCTTGGTGCCTTCAGCGCCTTCGTAGCCGTTGTTGTTGGTTGCGAAAGGCAGATCGTGACGAGACATGAAGTTCTCGGTGAAGATCCATGGCAGATGGGATTGCGTCAGCGCGGTATAGCCAGCCTCTTTCAGAGCCGGAGCTGTGACAGTCTGAAACTCTTCCCAGGTTTTTGGTGGCTCAACACCCGCTTTTTCAAACGCCTGCACGTTGTAGTACATGATTGGCGAGGAGGAGTTGAACGGCATACCGATCATTTTGTCGTCGGCATCAGCATAGAAGTAGCGCACGCCGGAGATGTAGTCATTGATGTCAAAAGCAACACCATTGTCGGTCAACAGATCCTGCACCGGAACAGTTGCGCCTTTGGCGCCGATGACGGTTGCGGCGCCAGCATCAAACACCTGAAGGATGTTTGGCTGCTCGCCAGCGCGGAAAGCGGCGATGCCTGCGGTCAGGGCTTCTTCATAGGTGCCTTTGAAAACCGGGGTGATTTTGTATTCGTCTTGAGACGCGTTGAAGTCTTCGGCGATGGCATTCACAGTTTCGCCCAATGCGCCGCCCATGGCGTGCCACCAGGTGATTTCAGTTTCAGCAAAGGCGGAATTTGCCGCCATTGCGAATGCGGCCGCAGCCGTGCTTGTCATGAAATGTTTCACAATCGGTCTCCAGTTGAGTCGGCAAACCCCGTTTGGATTCACCAGCGTTTTCCGACCCCCATTGCCCACTGACAAAGGTGATCTGTGTAAATTCTGTGCGCCTGCAGATTGCTCAGCGCGAGGGTTGTGCAATATCTGCACACGTGTTCAGGTAGCGGAGATATGCGACAGTTCTGTGAAGCGAATTTTGCGTTTTTGTTAAGTTTCACCCGGGAGGCACCAAGCGGAGATGAATCATGGCGTTGACAAAGAGCGGCCCAAATCACGCCGGGTGACCGCCCAAGCGGTAGCAGATGCAGTTGGAGTGTCTCGTTCCGCGGTGTCCCGGGCATTTACTGAAGGTGCATATCTGGACAACGCGAAGCGTCGGGCGATTTTGCAGATGGCCGCGCAAATGGGCTATCAACCCAACGCTTTGGCTGCAGGGCTTCAGGGAGGCAGATCCCACCTTGTCGCCATCTTTGTCGGCAATATGCGCAGCGCCTATGACTCCATGTTTGTCAGCCAGCTGGTTCGAGAGCTCAATGGGATCGACAAATGGCCGGTTTTGATTGATGGCAGCGGAAAACGTGCAGCCGCGGCCATTGACGAAATCATGCGCTACCCGCTGGACGCTCTCATTCTGCGCGGGGGAAGCATGTCTGCCGACATCGTTACCCATTGCGCGCGCTTTGGCATTCCGATGATCTCCTCGGGTCGGCCAGTAGATGCATCCGGAGTTGATAACGTCTGCTGTCGCAATGCGCTTGGGAGCAGGAGGATCACAGAGCGCCTTATAGCCAGCGGGAGAAAACGGTTTGGACTTATTGCAGGCCCAAAGGATTTTCATTCAGCTGAAGGCCGCCGAGAGGGCGTGCTTGATGCCCTCGGTGAAGCAGGGCTGTCTCTGCAATGTGAAGCTTTCAGTGACTACACCGTGGATTCTGGTCACCAGATTGCGCTTGAGATGCTGGCTTCCAATTTCATTGATGCCTTGGTTTGCTCCAATGACGCCTCCGCCATCGGTGCTCTGACGGCTGCGCGCGAACTGGGGCGCTCGGTTCCGGGTGAATTGGCGATTGTTGGCTTTGATGATATCGACATGGCCAAGTGGCCGATGTTTGACCTGACCACGGTGCGCAACCCCATTGACGCCTCCGTGCGCGAGATCATTGCGCTCTTGGAGCGCCGACTCGCCAATCCGGTGAAAGACGATGAGACTGTCTACGTCGATCCCAGCGTCGTTGACCGCGGCACGCATTAATTTTTGGGCAATCTCGCGCCATTCCGTTTCATATTTATCTACTTTGATTCCGCAATTGTGTCCGCTGAGGTCGCAATCCGTTATTGACCCGCTCTCCCCGCATCTGGCAAGAACGCGCCATGTTCGGTTCCGGGTTAACCCGGAAGCAATAGGGAATGTAGTGCGGCGATATCGGTGCCAAATCTGCAACTGCCCCCGCAACTGTAAGCGGCGAGCACGGCTGAAAACGCCACTGGGGTTTCCCGGGAAGGCCAGCATCGTGTTTTGACCCGCAAGTCAGGAGACCTGCCGGACATGCGCCCTTGGAAGGGGCGTTCATTATCGGCGACGGGGTGTGCGCCGGGTCCACTTGGTTTGGAAGCTGAGTGGTTCCGTGCTCTCCGAAGTCACACAAAAATAAATGCGCCGGGGAAGGCGCAACGTGATAAGGACCAAACAAATGAAAAAGCTGCTTTTGGCGGCCACCGCTGCTCTTTCCATCCCTGCGATGGCGCAAGCGCATTTTCTTCTGGAATACACCGAAGACACGATGTTTGAGCGCCCCGGTGACGTTCCAGTCAAGCTTATTTTCTGGCATCCACACGAAGCGGGTCATGTGATGACCTTGGACAAGCCTGAAGAGTTTTTCGTTATCCACAACGGTGAGAAAACGGATCTCTTGGGTACGCTTGAAGAGACCACCTTTGACGGTCCTAACAACAGCGCAAAAGCATTTTTGGGATCGGTTCCGGTAAAGCGTTCGGGGGACTATGTCGTTGTGACGGTGCCTGCACCTTACTATGAAGAGTCCGAGGATATCTACATTCAGCAGATCACCAAGACCTATCTGAACCGCAACGAGCTGCCGACCGACTGGGATCAGCCCCAAGGGCTCGCAACCGAGATCCTGCCCCTGAACAAGCCGTACAACATTATTGCGGGTTCGACCTTCACGGGCCGTGTTCTGAGCGAAGGTCAGCCGGTGGCGGGTGCTGAAATCGAGATCGAATATATGGCAGCGGAGCCAGATCTGGAAGGCACCGGAGCCAAGGCAGCGACTGTGTCGCCTCTGCCAGGCGGCGCAATCGTCGCGATCTCTGACGACAATGGCTACTTCACTTTCGGTGTGCCAAAAGCAGGTTACTGGGGTTTTGCCGCTCTGGGTTCTGGGCCGGCAACCGAGCATGAGGGCAAAGAGCTGAGCCAGGATGCGGTGATCTGGATCCGCGCTTGGGATCTGGAGTAACGCTTCATGCACATTGTTGACGGAGCCTTGTCCAATCCGGTTGTCATCGGCGGCGCACTCGCAGCAGTCGGCGGCATCGCGATGGGGCTAAAATCGCTGGACCTTGACCGCATCCCCGCTGCTGGCGTTTTGTCGGCAAGTTTTTTTGTGGCATCTCTGATCCATGTCCCGATTGGCCCGTCATCTGTGCATTTGATTTTGAACGGTCTGGCCGGGCTCTTGCTCGGCTGGGCCGCATTTCCCGCCCTCTTTGTAGGGTTGCTTTTGCAAGCGGTATTCTTTGGCTTTGGCGGTTTAACCGTGCTCGGGATCAACGCCGTCAATATCGCGTTTCCTGCGGTATTGGCCTGGATGTTGTTTGGCCGTCTAATCGGCCGAGGCTCGCCTGTTCAAGGGGCGATCTGGGGCGGGATCGGCGGCGCCTTTGCAATTGCGGCCACAACCGCACTTGTCGCCGTTTCATTGGCACTTTCAGGCAAGGAATTCATTCCTGCGGCGAAACTCGTGTTTTTCGCCCATATTCCCGTGATGGTCATTGAGGCTGTTCTCACGGGGTTTGCGATCTTGCTTGCCCGCAAAGTCAAACCCGAGCTATTTTTGAAGGGGCGAGCCGCATGAAAAAGCTGATCTTAATGTGTGTGCTGGTTCTTTCACCGCTGCCTGCCCTGGCCCATAAGGTGATTGCCGGAGTGTTCCCGTCGGGTGATGCGATCGAAGGAGAATTAGGTTTTTCAAACGGTGACATGGCTGAAGATCAAGAAGTTGTCGTCACTGGTCCAGATGGCACCGAATTGGGGCGCACTATGACTGACGCAGATGGTTTTTTTGTGTTCACACCAAGCAGCCCGGTCGCGCATACCTTTTTTGCTGATCTTGGTGCAGGCCACATTGCTGAGGTCACTATGCCTGCCGAAGAAGTAGCGGAAATTTTGGGGCTTGCGGCAGAAACAGCAGATCCAGCACCAGCCGCCCTGTCAGGCTCAAATGTCAGCGGTGTGACCGTTGCCTCGCTTTCTGAGGAAGAACGTGCCGCTATTGCCCAGACTGTTAGAGACGAGATGCGCCCACTGCGTCGCGAGATTGCCGCGTATCGTGAGCACAATGACTTTCAGAGCATTCTGGGGGGGATTGGCTATATTGTTGGCTTGTTTGGTCTCGGTTTTTATATTGCCGCACGCAAAAAGTTGGCAACTTGATGGCGCACGCACTGGAACCACAAGCAAAAACGCTCTCTGAGGCTGGCAGCGCCAGTCTCTATGGCAAGCTTACAGAGCTTGATCCTAGGGTGCGTATTCTAGCGGTGTGTCTTTTTGCTGTGGTGACCGTCGCTTTGCAAACACTGTCAACTTTGGTTGCTGCATTTTCGGTCTCCCTATGCCTGCTTATTCTGTCAGGCCTTCCCAAACGTCGAACCTTGAAGCACATGGCGATGATGGACGGCTTCATCATATTCATGCTCGTGCTAATGCCATTCTCAATGCCGGGCGACGCGATGTTCACGGTTTTTGGCTTTCCGGCGAGCTGGCAAGGGCTTTGGAAGGCAATAGAGATTGCACTAACAGCAAACACAGTGATCCTTGCTCTCATGGTTCTGGTTGGGACAATGGAGCCGGTCACCCTAGGGCATGCTCTCCACCGTTTGCGATGCCCTGAAGTCTTGGTTCATCTCTTGATGTTCACCATCCGCTATATTGAGGTGCTGCGAGAGGAGTATCTCCGGCTCCGAGGGGCCATGAAAATCCGCGGATTTCGTCCGGGAACCAACTGGCACACATATCGAAGCTTTGGCTATCTGGTAGGTATGATGCTTGTGCGGGCCATCGAACGATCAGAGCGTATCCTTTCGGCAATGAAGTGCAGAGGCTTTTCAGGGCGGCTTTTCCTGCTACAAGACTACGCACTGACTCGGCGGGATCGCCTCTTTGCCGTTTCGATGTGCGCGCTTTGTGCGGGCCTTCTCATTCTGGACCACCTATGACGATCCTAAGGCTCGACGACATTCACTTTGCATACCCTGGCCACGCTCCAGTGCTGAGTGGTGCCTCACTGCATCTTGAACCTGGAGAGCGATTGTCCATTGCTGGGGCGAATGGTGCTGGTAAATCCACATTGTTTCGCATTGCGCTTGGCCTTCAGAAGCCAGACGCAGGTACGGTCACGATTTTCGGTAAGGAGCGCAGTGTCGAGGCCGATTTCCATGAGGTGCGCCAACGCATTGGCTTGGTGTTTCAAGACCCTGACGACCAGCTGTTTTGCCCCACGGTCGCTGAGGATATTGCCTTCGGGCCGCTCAATTTGGGGCGCAGTAAATCCGAAGCAATTGCCATCGTAGATCGTGTCCTCGCCGACCTTGATCTAATGCATCTGCGCGATCGCATCACGCACAAGCTTTCAGGAGGCGAGAAACGTCTGGTAACCTTGGCGACGGTACTTGCAATGGAGCCCGAGGCGCTTCTTCTTGATGAGCCGACAAATGCACTGGATACGAAGAATGAAGCGCGGCTTCTGGAAATCCTTCAGGGGCTGCCGCAAGCAATTTTGTTGGTCAGCCATACGCCCTCATTTCGCGAAGTCCTGGCTCCAGATACGCTGGAGTTGCGTGAAGGACAACTCGTGGACTTGCGCACTTAACCAGCCATCGTGTGTGATCGGGATACTGTTAGGCCGCTCCTATTCGCTCAACGTTTTTTAACAGCTCAGATGCTGTTTTGAGCGCGCTTCCCGTGACCAAAGCCATGTCGGGCAAGAGCATCCATTCCAATGTCCAAGAAACACCAGAACGTTCCTGTTCATGCAATGCCGCCAAGTGGATGCCCGACATCTGCGTGGCGTTAAACTGTGCAGAGGCGACGAGTAGCTCAGCTTGTATCGGATTATGTTTGTGCGGCATTGCCGAGGAGCGGCCGCTACCCGAAATCTTAATTTCTTCAATACCTTGCTGCGCCATCAGTGTGATGTCCTGGCCAATCTTTCCGAGCGCTGTAGATATGCAGGACAGCAGGTTGGCGAAATCTACAATGCTGTTCCGATTGGTATGCCAAGGCTGCTCTGGGACGGTTAGACCTAGTGCCTTTGCCATATGCAACGAAATCTGATCGACTTTATCTCCCAAGCTACTTTGATCCCCGACTGGTCCCCCTAGCTGCAAAGTAAACCCATTGGACTTCTGCGCGTGTAGAAGGTTTAGGCAATCCGCCAATCCATCCCTCCACTCCATCAGCCGATGTTCTGTGGAAATGGGCAGGGCTGCCTGCATGCGCGTACGCCCCATCAGAGGAGCATCTCCAAATTTTGATACCAGCGTATCGACTAGTGAAACAATTTCATTAAGGCGGTACTCAAAGAGATCGCAAAGGCGGCCCAGTGTCATCATCAATGAGGTGTCCACCACGTCTTGGGATGTCATGCCGATATGCAGAGCGGCGTGACTCCTTTGAGGGAATTGAGACCGCAATTCTTTGACAAGCGTAGGTACAACAACACCGTCAATCGCGGTGCCAGCTTTGAGCACCGACCAATCAGGGACAAAAGAATCTATAGCGTCGCATGCCTCTTGAACCGCGCTGTCAGGAACCAAGGCGTTAGCGCGCAGAGCGGCCGAGTAAGCCCGTTCTACTGCAAGCATATGATCCAAACTGGTCTGACCGGAAAGCATAGTGGCTGTTTCGTGGTCATCAAAGAGTCCAAATAACCAGTGATCTTGATCCTGAAAAATCATGTTTGAGGTCTCCCAGTGACCCGAGCTTGTTACGCAAACACAGGTGTGAGTTGCAGCATCTCGCGCGCTTGTTGCCATGTGGCGACGGGGCGTTGGTATTTTTCACAAAGTTCTGCTGCGCGGGTGACCAACGCTGCATTTGATGGCGCGAGCGTGTTGCTATCAAGGCGCACATTGTCTTCAAGACCGGTGCGTGTATGACCGCCAGCGGAAATCGCCCATTCATTCACCACGAGCTGGTTGGCTCCGATCCCGGCCGCGCACCATTCCGCGTTTGGCGCGCGGCTTTGCATGGTTGCAACGTAGAAATCGAACACGTCTTTATCGACTGGCATGGCATTTTTTACACCCATCACAAACTGCACGTAGAGCTTGCCGGGCAACATGCCTTCAGCGTTCATTTGGATTGCGTGCAGGATGTGGCTCAGGTCAAAAGCTTCGATTTCCGGTGTCACCTTGTACCGTCTCATTTCTTCTGCAAGCCAGGCGACCAGATCGGGCGCGTTAGGATAAATTCTTGTCGGGAAGTTTACAGAACCGACCGAGAGTGAGGCCATATCCGGTGACAAGGGCAGCATGCCGCCGCGTTCCTTGTCGGCCCCGGAGCGTCCACCGGTCGAGAACTGAATGATGAGCCCCGGACAGTGCTTTTTTATCTCTTCTTGAAAACGCGCGAATTTATCCGGGTCGGAAGTGGCTGTTTGATCGTCATTTCGAACATGTACATGAACGATACTCGCTCCTGCTTCAAAAGCTGCTTGCGTGCTCTCGACTTGCTCTGCAATGGAGATCGGCACTGCCGGATTGTTCTCCTTCCGCGCCACGGACCCCGTTATAGCGCAGCAAATGATGCAAGGTTTGCGCATCGTGTTTCTCTCCCTCACTCCTCACACCCGGTATCTAAATGTCAAAAAATACTGTTTCGCCCTCACCTTGAAGCGTGATGTCAAAATTATAAACCACCGCATCGCTTTGAATAATGCGCGTCGCAAGCAGGGAGGCGCGGCGTTCTTCCTGTTCGATCAGATTGAGGGTAGGATCAGCCGCATTGGCCGGTTCTTCATCATCAAAATACAGCCGGGTATTCAGACCTAGATTGATACCTCGAGCGACGATCCAGAGATTGATGTGCGGAGCCTGAACTCTGCCATTTGGGGCTGGCGTCTGGCCGGGCTTAATGGTCTCAAAACGCCACAGGCCAGTTTCAAAATCGGTGACCGCTCTGCCCCATCCCCGAAAACCCTCTTCTACGGCGCTGTCAGAACCCGCGTAGTTGCCCTTTGAATTGGCTTGCCAGACCTCGATAAGCGCGTCTTTAACCTTCGCGCCTATGCCGTCTTTGATGTGGCCTTCTACTCTTATGCGTTCCCCTTCGGCATTTGGGCCAGCGATGTCAAATCCCAGGTCTTTATTGTAGATTTCAATGCCGGTGGCGCGAGGCGCGAAACCAATATGGACATAGGGCCCAGCAGTTTGAGAGGGGGTTTCCTGTAAGTAGGTCAGTTTTTGCACCATCAGCTACCCTCCAGTCGATTTTCAAATAGCGTAGAACGCTGTCCTCGTAGCACCACGTCGAATTTATAGGCCAAGCAATCAAGCGGAATGGCCGCATTGAGGTCGAGCGGTGCGATCAGTTGCTCAATCGCTTCCGGATCAGGAACGGCATTTACGATTGGGCATTTGGCGATCAGGGGATCACCCTCAAAATAGCACTGTGTAACCAGACGTTGCGCAAAGCCTGTGCCAAATACCGACAGATGAATATGGGACGGGCGCCAACTGTTAACCCAATTGCGCCAAGGATAAGCACCTGGTTTTATGGTGCGAAAGGCATAGTACCCATTCTCATCGGTGAGGGTTCGACCGCATCCACCAAAGTTAGGGTCAAGTGGCGCAAGATAGCTGTCGTTCTTGTGTCGATAACGGCCACTTGCATTTGCCTGCCAGATTTCAACCAAAGTGTTTGTTACAGGTCGGGCATTCTCATCGAGCACTTGGCCATGCAAAATTATTCTTTCGCCCAGTGCGGTTTCACCGTGTTGAGCGAAATTTTGGAGCAGATCGTTGTCCAGCGGACCGATTTCATGATGCCCAAAGACGGGCCCAGTCATTTCGCCGATCGTATTTTCCAGAGCAATCCGGGGATAGTTCGGTGAACGGCTGACACTGGTTTTGTATGCTTCTACACGCGCGGGCGGTTGGCGTTGCATATCTCTCTGATAGAAACTCCCTGGTTTGATCATGGGTTTGGGCCTCGCTCACTAGTTCGTACTGTGCACAGGTGCAGGTGGATCGCTTTCCATTTCAGCATAAGTCTGTTTTGCAAGCTTCAAAGCATGATTTGCACGTGGCACCCCTGCGTAAATCGCCACATGTTGAAAGACTTCCAAAACATCTTCTTCCGATGCGCCTGTGTTGGCCGTCGCCCTGATATGCATGGGGATTTCATCGAAGTTTCCCAGCGCAGCCAATAATGCCAATGTAAGCATGGACCGTTCGCGGTCTGATATGCGACCGGATGCCCAAACATGGCCCCAAGCGGCTTCGGTGATAAGTGTTTGAAACGGATGGTCGAATTCGGTTTTGTCCTGCTCAGCTTGGTCCACATGGGCGTCTCCCAAGACTTTGCGCCGCGCTGTCATACCTTCTTCAAAACGGTCCACCAAAGCGGGCCTCCCTCCTCCAAAACGTCATGCATTTTACTTCAAATTCAATAGGGTAGCCCAACATAGTTCTCGGCGAAGACGGTCTGAGCCGCGCTATTTTCTGCCAGAAACGCCACATCAGCTTGCTGCATCTTTCGATCAAATTCGCTGTCATCAGGAAAGCGGTGCAAGAGCTTTGTTGTTGCCCAGCTGAAACGTTCAGCCTTCCAAACACGTGCTAAGGCCTTGGCAGAATATTCGTCGATGCCCCGGCTATCGCCCCCCTCATAGAGCTGTCGAAATCCATTAAATAGATAGTGAACATCTCCCATCGCGGAATTGAGCCCCTTAGCGCCTGTGGGGGGTACGATATGCGCGGCATCTCCGCACAAAAACAGTCTACCCCAGCGCATAGGTTCGCTCACAAATGAACGAAGAGGAGCGATAGATTTCTCAATGGATACACCCGTCATAAGTTTATCTGCGTATTCGCTTGGTATCCGGCGCTTTAGTTCTTCCCAAAAAGCTGTATCGCTCCAGTCTTCAGGCTTATCTGTCAAGGAGCATTGAATGTAGTAGCGGCTCAGGTTGGCATTGCGCATGGAACAAAGCGCAAAGCCGCGGTCAGATCCTGCATATATGAGTTCATCATGAACCGGCGGCGTTTCGGAAAGAACACCTAGCCAGCCAAAAGGGTAGAGCTTTTCATATTCCCGCCTCAGCTGAGCTGGGATTGTTTTGCGGCTTACCCCATGAAAGCCATCGCATCCGGCGATGAAGTCGCATTTGATCGTATGTGAAAGCCCGTCCTGTTCATAGCTGACCGAGGGTGTGTCGGTATCTGCGCCGTAAATAGCGACATTTTCAATATTGAAGAGGGTTTTCGCGTTTGCAAGCTCTCGGGCTCCGTAGAGGTCGCGCGTGAGCTCTGTTTGCCCATAAACCACCACGTGTTTGCCCGCGCGTTCAAAGAAGTTGACGCCAAATTGCATCTCACCATGGCAGATTACGGTGCCATCATGACGAAAGCACTCTTTTTCAAGCCGCTGACCAACCCCCGCCTGATGCATCAGTGCGACGGTGCCAGTTTCAAGAATACCCGCGCGAATGCGGCTTAGGACATGCGCTTTGGACTGTCGCTCAAGCACCACGGTGTCAATCCCAGCACCATGAAGCAATTGCCCCAGCAAGAGCCCAGACGGTCCTCCTCCAATGATGGCCACCTGCGTGCGCATCGTTATCCTCCCTGCCCCTTCTTTAGATATTGGTTAACAATCGCGGTAAAGTAAATTGATGTTCCGCCCTGTCGCCTTTGACTAAGGTATCAGAAACAGCGTGATTGTCGGGAAAAGCACCAGCAGGATAACGCGCAGTATGTCTGAGGAGACAAACCAAAGCACAGATCTGTAGGTTTCCATCATCGGTGTAGATCGATCCATTGCGTTGATGATAAACAGGTTCATTCCAACAGGCGGGGTGATCAATCCGACTTCCACCACAATCAGTACCAAGATCCCAAACCAGATTGCGACATGTTCCGCGCTCATGCCGAAATCAAGGGCGCTGATCACAGGAAAGAAGATTGGAATTGTCAACAGGATCATCGAGAGGCTGTCCATGAGGCAGCCAAATACCAAATAAAAAACGAGGATCAGGCTCAACACCATCCAGGGGCTAAGGCCCAAACTCACCACCCAGTTTGAAAGCTCTTGCGGCATTTGGGTGAGCGCGAGGAACCCATTGTAGAGCGCGGCTCCTAAAATGATGAAGAAGATCATTGCCGTACTGGTGGCCGTCGCGATGATGCTATCAACAAAGACCTTCCAACTGAGACTGCCAGACATCAAGGCAATGATACCGGTTCCTGCGGCACCTACCGCTGCACCTTCTGTTGGAGTGAACCAACCAAGATAAATTCCTCCGACGACCAGCGCGAAGATCAGCAGGACGGGCCAAACGTCCAACAATGCTTTCATGCGATCTGCATATGGAATAGCCCGCCGTGTACCAGCGGCATCAGGGTTGACCCTAACATAGATTGATATGGTCGCAATATATCCCAACGCAGCCAAAAGGCCTGGGACAAAAGCCGCCAAGAAGAGCTGCGCGATATTTTGTTCGGTCAGTATGGCGTAAATCACTAAGATCACTGATGGCGGTATCAGAATGCCCAGCGTACCTCCAGCAGCCAAAGTCGCCGTTGAGAACCCGCCTGAGTAGCCATATCGACGCAACTCTGGCAGGGCGACGCGGCTCATCGTGGCAGCTGTGGCCAATGAAGATCCACATATCGCACCAAAGCCAGCGCATGCGCCCACCGCGGCCATTGCGACCCCACCTTTGCGATGGCCGAGCCAGCTCTCAGCAGCTTTGAAAAGCGCTGAGGACATGCCGGACAGCGTTGCAAACTGCCCCATGAGCAGGAACATCGGGATAATTGTCAGTGAGTAACTGGAAAAGGTGGAATAGGTCTCTGTTTTCAGGCGCGCCATGAACATATTGGTGCCACCCATGGTAAAATAGAGGCCGCCTATACCGCACAAGAACATAGCCAAGCCAATCGGCGCGCGCAGAAAAATCATCAAAAGGAGGACAGGAAAGGACAGATAACCCATCTCTAGCATGCTCATTGGCCGCTCTCCTCGGAGCCGAGCAAATGGTCTCGCCCTGCAAACATTTCAATCAAGCGCATGGCCGCACAATAGATGCTCACGATTGAGGCGACGCACGCAGCAATGAAGCTCAAGCCGTAGGCCCACCAGATCGGAAACTGAAGGATAAAGGTTGTTTCCCCATAACTGAGCTTGTTCTGCATCCCGACAAATAGGCGCCAGGTGATCAGCAAAATCACAGCGGACAGTACCAGTTCCCAGAATGCTGTGAGAATTCGATTGGCACTAGGAGGTAGACCATTGGTGAAGATATCTACCGTCGCATGCGCTTTGTAGAGTTGGCAGATAGGTAAAAAAGAAAAGATGGCAAAGGCCACTCCCGCCTCGACCAACTCAAAGTCACCATTGATCGGCCCGACGCCGCTGCTGATCAACCCACCTGCCACCCTCTCCGACAAGCTTCCAAGAAGATCGGAATGGCCTAAGGTATTAAGCCCGCGGCCCAAAACACTCAGGCAAGTAAGCCCAACCAGTAGCGTGAGCACCACTCCGCCTGCCACGGCCATCAGCCGCGCGAGGCGTTCCACCCATTTGTACATGCCCGTATCCTCAATTTACGCCCCCGTTTTTACAGACGGGGGCATGTGCCTTCGCGCTTAGTTTTTGGAATTTTCGACGATCAATTCGAGCGCCCGCGCGCGCAATCCCGTGCCATCCAAACCCTTGCCGTCCATTTCTGTTACCCAAGCTTCCGTGGTGGGCTGCGCAGCAGCTTTCCATTCATCCACTGCTGCCTCAGAAAGTGTGATGATATTGTTGCCGCGCTCCTTGGCTGCCTTAGCGGGACCGGCATCATCAGATTGCATCTGTTTGCCAGCAAAACCCGAAAACTCGAGCCCGGAATTTGCGTCAATCACGGCTTTCAGATCATCGGGCAGTGCATTCCAGCGATCTTTATTCATCGCGAAAATAAAGGTGGTTGTGTAGAGGGTTTCGTCTCCAAAAGTCGTATGATTGTCCACCAACTCGTTGACCTTGAGAGCCCCTGTGACCTCCCAGGGGATTACAGTCGCATCAATCACACCTTTTGAAAGCGCTTCGGGTACAGCGGGCACGGGCATACCGACAGATGTTGCTCCCATGGAGCCAAAGAGCTGTGTGGTGACACGCGTTGGCGCGCGCAGTTTGATGCCATTGAGATCAGAAACGCTTTCGATTGGTTTTTTGGAATGGATCAAACCTGGCCCATGCACCCACAAACCAAGCACTTTGAGCTGCTTAAAATCTGCGTCCATCATGGTTTCTTCGGCAAGCTGCCAATAGGCCCGTGAAACCGCTTCTGCACTGGTCATCGTGAAAGGAAGTTCGAACACTTCGGCACGTGGAAAACGCCCAGGCGTATACCCAGCAACGGTCCAGACAATATCTGCCACGCCGTCAATCGCCTGATCAATGAGCTGTGGCGGGGTGCCGCCAAGTTGCATCGACGGGAAGCGCTGAATTTCGATCCGGCCCTCTGACGCTGCTTCGATTTTGTCCGCCCAAACATCCAGAATATTCTTTGGCACATTTGCCTGCGCAGGCAGGAACTGATGCATCCGCAATGTGACGTCAGCGGCAAACGCAGGCAGTGCTGACAATCCCATTGTGATCGCCGCACAGGCCGCCGCTCCAGCCGCTTTCACGAAAGTTCTTCGCATTTTGGTCATGTTATCCTCCCATTATGACCTAATGCGATGTTGGGAAAGCTGCGCGTGCGATGCAATGTTTTTTATCTATCGTCGTACCCGCAACTGCTGCCACCGCCTGTAATTTCGCTGTTTGCGGTTGCAATTTGGCGCCAATTCGCAGCGACTCCGGTGTTTCTTAGTTTGATTATTGCTAGCGCTGCGACAGTCCACATCCGCCGGATCATACAAAGCCCACGAGATCCACTGAGATGATATCAATCCGGCTTTGCGTATTTATCCAAGAACTCCAAAATCAACGCTTGTTGTTCTTCGTCTACCCCGGCATTGGGGAACATGCTTGCGGTAATGCTGCGCCATTGCGCCTTGGTATGTGCCGCGGGATCCTGAGGTACGTGACAAAGCGTACAGTATTCATAGAAGAGCTTCTCACCCGGATCCATGTTTGAGGTGAATTCTTCTTGGAGTCCGTCGGCCCTTTCTAACCCAAAGCTTGCCACATCCAGTGAAACTACTTCCGAGATCGTGGCTGGCCCGTTGTAAGCCATATTGGGTCCCTCAACATCTGTAGCCTTTCGCAATCGCGCCAGACAGCTATTGGCAGTGGTCGCTTGACTGAGGCCCGAGGAGCGGCGACTCGATGTAAGCATATTGATAGCCCCTGAGTTGCAGCGCCCTCTACTGTCAAACGAGAACCACGCCCCTTCATAGAGCGACACCACACCGGGCATAATATTGTCTGTTACGCGTGCGCCAACAATCACTGCGCCGCGGTCGTTGTAGAGCTCGACAAGGTCGCCATCTTGAATATCGCGATCCAAAGCATCGTCAGTGTTGATCAATAGGAATTCGCGGTCTTCAATATTGAGCTCATGACGAAGATCGGACTGTGCAAACTGAGAATGAATGCGATTGTAAGGATGCGGGCTGACAACGTGCAATTGGTCCGGCTCCGCGTTCCCAAGATACTCTGCTGGTTCAAGCCATGTTGGCATTGGCGGGCAGTCTTCTAAGTTCATATCTGCGATCGTCTGGCTGAAGAGCTCAATTTTCCCTGAAGGCGTCGCAAGAGGATTTGCAGCGGGATCTGTACGGAATGCGCCGTGCCGCACCCAATCAAATTCTTCAGGAGGCTGAGGGACGCGCGCCACCCCGGTTTCCCAAAACTCCTCAAAATCCATATATTCGGAAGCTGTCGATTTGTCGTAAGATGTCTCGATGATCTCCATCCGGTCTTGCTTGTTCGTGAATTGCTCTTCCACATTGAACATTGCAGCTAGCCGCCGAAAGATCTCAAAATCGTCTAAACTCTCACCAAGGGGTTCGATGATTTTTCGCATCGCATACACTTTATCCTTGGAGTATGTGCCACCCGAGCTGATCTCATCGCGCTCTACAGTTGATGTTGCAGGCAAAACAATATCAGAAAACTGTGCTGCGGCTGTCCACCAAGGGTCTTGGCAAACAACCGTTTTGACCTTCTCCATCGCTTTCAAGAGCTCGTTGGTGTCTTGTTGATGTGAGCCGAAGTTGTTTCCGGCATTATAGATCATATGGACATCTGGGAATGTGAAAGTACCGCCGTTGCGTGTGAATTCCTTCCCAGGATTGAGAAGCATCTCATTCAGGCGAGAGGCCGGGCAGATCCCCACGACGCGATTGCGCCCTTGAGGGAGGCCTCCTGGTGCGCGTGCCTGAGCAAAAAGCGCGCCACCTTGCCCCCAGTGCCACGAGAAGCCAACCCCGCCGCCCGGCAATCCGATCTGCCCCGTCATCGCGGCAAAGGCTGTTATCGCCCAGTAGGGCATTTCGCCATGATGTGCTCTTTGGATTGCCCAAGAGCCAGCAAACTGCGTGCGCGTGCGGGCGCAGCGATTGGCCAGCGCGCGGATACGATTGGCTGGAATTCCCGTAATGGCCGCCGCCCACTCAGGCGTTTTGTGAATGCCGTCATCTTTGCCTTGCAGATAGTCGACAAAGCGCTCCCAACCCACGGTATATGTTTCAAGGAAGTCTTTATCATACGTGCCTTTCTCATAGACGTGGGTCGACATCGCGAGAAAGAGCGCAGAGTCTGTGTTTGGAATGATTTTCAACCACTGCGCTCTGAGCCATTCATCAGTCGTCGTGCGTTGAGGGTTGATTGAAATAAACCGAACGCCAGCTTCTTTAATGACTTCCCATCTTGGGAACATTGAATGGTCGGTTGTGCCGCCTTCAGCCCGGCCATTCTTGTGTGGGTCGGTACCGATCAAGACAAAGGTTTCACAGTGTTTGAGTATTTGCCACCAAGCGGTCTGACGTGAATAAACCTCCATGTCTCCAAGAACATGCGGCATGATGATTTGACCGGCGCCACCGGAAAAATCGCCGACGGTGACAGACGCCCCACCAATTAGGTTAAAGAAGCGGCCCTGCAGAACATTGGGCGTTAGCACCCCTCCATGCGCCCAGCCACCATAGGAAGTTGAGAAAATCGCCTCATTCCCATGCTGTTCAATGGTGTCCAATATGGCTTTAGCCGTAAGGCCAAGGGCGGTATCCCAATCGACACGCACAAACTCTTCTCGAGCGCGACGTTCTGGTTTTACATCTTCTACGCCATTTTGAACCGCTTCCAAATAAGACTTACGGACATGCGGATAAAGAACACGTGTCTTACTGTAGGTTCGACTGACAATTCCCTCGGATATCATTTTGGTTGGGCGCGGATCAAATTCAGTACGCGGTAAAGCTTTTACCAATTCCCCATTCTCAACCATTCCCCAGAAGACACCGGCTTGGCCGGCGTGCGGAATGAATTGCACATCGCGATCCGCCTGAGCATAGGCACTCAATGGAGCGAGGGAAGAGAGGGCAATGGATGACGTCGACTTCAGAAAGTTCCGGCGAGAAATATGCATTTTTGCCTCCAATTATTGCCGAATAACAGAATTGGGTCGCACGTTTTGAATGCCGGCAGACTAACACAGCGTTTAGGCGGTTCCTACCGGGAGGCTCGGAGCCTTATAGGTTTTCATATAGAGCCGAAAACAAAGAAGATGCACCACCCATAAATTACAACGCAGTAAAGTACTTTGCTTTGTTCTTCGAAGAAGCGCCATTCACGGGTTATTCAAATAGATCATTCAACACATTGGTTTCGAGCATGCTGTAGAATTGAAGAAATAATCGCGTTGAATTTTGAACGGTTCGTTGATTCTTTTTTACTGACGAGGGCGGACTCAAAATCCGCCCAAAATGCGCGCTCTGTCCTCACAATGCGAACTTCGACGGCTCACTGTTGCAGCTCCGGAAACAACTCTCACTATCTTTACGTAGAGTTGATTTGCTAGGTTCTCGACATTTGTTATAAATGCGTTAACAAGGTTCAAGACTATTTAATTATATTAGCAATTTAAGCGACATTTCTTGTTCCTTAATAAGTCGTATTTTTGTGGGATTTTATGGGTTTGGATGCATGTCTAATTTTTCTGATGACTTTAACAGCCAGTTAGATTCGAACGTCTGGCTGATTTCAGATTATGCACTGCCAGGAGGGTGGATCGACACTGCTTGGTCTCCGGGCAATGTTGCTGTTTCTGCAGGGCAGCTGACCCTGACACTTGATGATCAACCGTCTGACGGGAAATCATATAGCGGTGGGGAAGCTCGCACGATCAACGAGTATAGTTTTGGGCGTTATACCGTCGAAATGCAGACCGCATCTGGCAGCGGTGCAAATTCGACATTTTTTCTCTATTCTCCGGAAACAGAGATAGATTTTGAGTTTCTAAGCGAAGATCCTACAAAAGCCTGGCTGACCTACCACTTTGAGGGTGACAGCGTTGGAACAGTGGTCGATCTCGGCTTTGACTCCTCCGCTGGTTTCCACACTTATGAAATTGAATGGGGGCCGGACTCAATTTCATGGTACGCGGATGGCGTTCTTTTACATTCAGTTGTCGACCCTATGGATCTGGATGTACCGACTGCTGACGCTCAAATATTCATGAGCATTTGGCACGGTACACCTAGCTGGATGGGGGACCCGAACTTTGCTCCGTCCACCACGGCATCTTACGAAAGTGTCAGCTTCACTGCGCGTACTGCTGCGATCGCACAAAACGATTGGTTCTTCAGCGAAACAAGCAGCCCCATTGAGCTCGACCTACTCGCCAACGACTATGATCCAGATGGTCTCGCCCTAGACGATTTAGATATCACCATTACCCAAGCTCCGGTTTACGGAAGTCTGAACCAGGATCCTACTTCTGGAGTCTTTACTTACACTCCTAATAGCGCAGATTTTGTGGGTGTTGACCGTTTTGAGTACTCAGTTGTTGATGCTAATGGTGAGACATCCAATACCGCATGGGCCGTCGTACAAGTAGGCTTGGACACCATTGATCCCAATGCGACGCAACTGACAAATGCTGATGATGACGGTCTGCCGATCCTTACTGGCGGCAATGATGCGATCGACGGGCTGGCCGGCAATGACACGCTCTATGGCGGTGATGGTCTGGACACGCTTTATGGCAATATTGGTGATGATGCCCTCTATGGTGGCAGCAGCGCGGATATTATTTATGGCGGTTCCGGCAACGACAGCCTGTACGGAGAGAAGCAGAACGACACTTTGGATGGCGGTGCCGGTGCGGATACGCTGACCGGCGGCAAGGGCAACGACACCTATAAGTTCTCTGTTGTGGATGGCGCGGTGGATACGGTCACCGACTACGCCTGGTGGAACTTCATTGATGTGAGTGATGCACTGGTCGGCTACAACTCTGCGACCGATGACATCACGGATTTTGTACGCTTCAGCACCACCGGCAGCGACACGCTGATGGAAATCAATCCGGATGGGGCCAGTGGTTTTGTGCCCGTCGCCATCCTGCAAGGCGTGCGCAATCTCC